>NZ_JAKWJO010000001.1 GCF_022760995.1 Dyella sedimenti
AAGGCGTTTCTCTTTGGGCGCGACGATGGCGGGTGCGGACACGTTACCCTCGCCTGGCATGGCCGATGTCGGCAGCGACGGCTGGGCTTGCTCTGGCCGTGGACTGAATGGTTCGACCGGCTGCGCTGCCACAGCGCGTAAAAATTTGCGATCATCGGCGATCCCTTCCTTGCCGTGACGCATATGACGACTCCCCGCAAGAGCCGCCTCGGTCCGCTCCCCTATCTGATCTTTTCCTCGCGCTGGCTGCAGCTGCCGCTTTACCTGGGCCTGATCGTGGCCCAGGCGATCTATGTCGTGCAGTTCCTGCGCGAACTGTGGCACCTGGCGGATGCCACGCTGTTGGGCCATGTCGTCGAAGGTGCAGGCGCGGAAAGCGCCGAGACCACCATCATGTTGACGGTGCTGGGCCTGATCGACGTGGTGATGATTTCCAACCTGTTGGTGATGGTGATCGTGGGCGGCTATGAGACCTTCGTGTCGCGCCTGAATCTGGACGGCCATCCGGACCAGCCCGAATGGTTGTCGCATGTGAACGCCACGGTGCTCAAGGTGAAGCTCGCGATGGCGATCATCGGCATTTCTTCGATCCACCTGCTGGCTACCTTCATCAAGGCGGATTCGCTCAATCCACAGACCATCATGTGGCAGGTACTGCTGCATCTGGCGTTCGTGGTATCCGCGCTGGCCCTGGCCTTTATCGATCGCATCATGCAACCGGGAGCGAGAGCGGCCGACCACTGAGCCGGCGAGTCGTCCCAGCGTACCGGTTGTTGCTACGCTTGCGCCTCGATCACGGGTGTGTGGAGCGTGGTAGCGTGGAACGGCGTTACATCCTGGCCCTGGACCAAGGCACCACCAGTTCCCGTGCGATCCTGTTCGATCGCGCAGGCTCGGTCGTCGGTTCGGCGCAGCGCGAGTTCGCGCAGATTTTCCCGCAGCCTGGCTGGGTCGAGCACAATCCGCGCGAGATCCTGACCAGCGTACTGGTCACGGTCACGGAGCTGCTGGCCAATACCCAGGTCGAGCTCGGCGAGATCGCCGCCATCGGCATCACCAACCAGCGCGAGACGACCCTGGTATGGGATCGCGCTACCGGGCAGCCCATCCATCACGCCATCGTGTGGCAGTCGCGGCAGAGCGCGGATATCTGCGAACGGTTGCGGCGGGATGGCTACGAGCCGCTCGTGCGGGAGCGTACCGGGTTGCTGATCGACGCCTATTTCTCGGCTACCAAGCTGCGTTGGATCCTCGATCGAGTGGAAGGCGCCCAGGCACGCGCCGAACGTGGCGAACTGCTGTTCGGCACCATCGACAGCTGGCTGATCTGGAACCTCAGCGGCGGGGCGGCGCATGTCACCGATGCGAGCAACGCCGCGCGCACCCTGCTCTACGACATCCATCGCCGCCGCTGGGACGACGACCTGCTGGCGATCCTGGATATTCCCGCCGCGATGCTGCCGGAGGTGCGTTCCAGCAGCGAGGTCTACGCGAATACGGCGCCCTCGCAATTCTTCGGCGCCAGCGTGCCCATCGCGGGTGTCGCCGGCGACCAGCAGGCTGCGCTGTTCGGCCAGGCCTGCTTCGCGCCGGGCATGGCCAAGAACACCTATGGCACCGGCTGCTTCATGCTGATGAACACCGGCGGGCAGGCGGTGCCGTCCAGGCATGGCCTGCTTTCCACGATTGCCTGGCAATTGGGCGATCGCGTGGACTATGCCCTCGAGGGCAGCATCTTCGTGGCCGGCTCGGTGATCCAATGGCTGCGCGACGGCCTTCGCATGCTGGGCAAGGCGAGCGACTCCCAGGCCTATGCCGAGCGAGTGGCGTCCAGCGATGGCGTCTATATGGTGCCTGCCTTCGTCGGGTTGGGCGCGCCCTATTGGCGCAGCGACGTGCGCGGCGCGGTGTTCGGCCTGAGCCGCGGCACCCGCAAGGAGCATTTCGTACGGGCGGCGCTGGAGTCGATGGCCTACCAGTCGCGCGACGTGCTCACGGCGATGGAGGCCGATGCAGGTATGGCGCTGAAGGAACTGCGCGCCGACGGCGGCGCCATCGCCAATGACTTCATGGCGCAGTTCCAGAGCGACATGCTGGGTGTGCCGGTGCTGCGTCCGCGGGTGCAGGAGACCACGGCGCTGGGCGCGGCCTACCTGGCGGGATTGGCGGTCGGGTTCTGGCAGGACTGCGAGGAAATTGCCGGCCTATGGCAGGTGGACCGGCGCTTTATGCCGGCGATGCCGGAGGCGGAGCGTGCCCGCCTCTATCGCGGCTGGCGGGAGGCGGTGAACGCCACGATGGGATTTCGCGTGGAATAGGGTGGTGCGGGTGCGAGGCCCCGTCGTCCCGGCTCACGCTGGGATGACGGCCCGTTGCGGGATGTAGACCGCGAGCTCAGTCCAGCCCGTAGCCGAACTGCTCCTTGAACTCCGCCGTGAACTGCGCATAGTCGAAGCGCTGGTTCTGCGTGCCGGGGTGTTCCACCTTCAGCGCGCCCATCAGCGAGGCCATGCGGCCGACGGTCGGCCAGTCCTTGCCCTTCATGATGCCGAAGATCAGTCCCGCGCGATAAGCGTCGCCGCAGCCGGTCGGGTCGACCACCTGGCGTTCGCGGGCGGCGGGGATTTCATGGATGGTGCCGTCGGTATGGATCAGCGAGCCGCGCGGGCCCTGCGTCACGATATAGGCCGTCACGCGCGAGGCGATGTCTTGCGCGTTCCAACCGGTGCGCTGCTGCAGCAGCTGCGATTCGTAGTCGTTGACGATGACGTAGGTGGCCTTCTCGATCATGGCGCGGAACTCGGCGCCATCGAACAGCGGCATCGCCTGGCCGGGATCGAAGATGAAGGGCACGTTGCGCGCGGCGAATTCGTCCACGTGCTGCAGCATCGCGTCGCGGCTGTCCGGCGCCACGATGGCGAAGCTGATCTCCGGGATGTCGCGCACGTGGTTGGTGTGCGCGCTCAGCATGGCGCCCGGATGGAAGGCGGTGATCTGGTTGTTGTCCAGGTCCGTGGTGATGAAGCACTGCGGGGTGAACTGGTCGGCGAACTCGCGCACGTAGTCCAGGCGGATGCCGAACTTCTCCATGTGGGCGCGGTACGGGCCGAAATCCTGGCCGACGGTGGCGACCGGCAGCGGGTCGGCGCCCAGCAGCTTGAGGTTGTAGGCGATGTTGCCGGCGCAGCCGCCGAACTCGCGGCGCATCCGCGGTACCAGGAACGAGACGTTCAGGATATGCACCTGGTCGGGCAGGATATGGTTCTTGAACTGGTCCTGGAACACCATGATGGTGTCGTAGGCAAGCGATCCGCAGATGACGGCAGACATGGCGCGAGGCAGTTCCCTGGCAGTGGACGGGCAGGCCGGACGGCGTGGCGACGGTCCGGCTCAAAGTTCCCGATGATACCGGCATCAGGGCCTGGCCGCGACTTTCCCCTGCGCGGCGATGGCGAGACGGTATTTCGAAAACGCGCATATCACCGCGTACGCAAAGGCTTTCTTAACGAGATTGTCCTTGCGATCCGGGGGTTTGCTGACTAGACTGGCGCGCTTACTTTTTAACCAGAGCCGGCGCGCGGCGGACCCATGTTCAAGAAGTTTCGCGGATTTTTCTCCAACGACATTTCGATCGACCTCGGCACGGCCAACACGCTCATCTACGTGCGGGGCCAGGGCATCGTCCTGAACGAACCGTCGGTGGTGGCCATCCGCCAGGACCGCGGCCCGGGCGGCCCGCGTGCCGTCGCGGCGGTGGGCAGCGAGGCCAAGCGCATGCTGGGTCGCACGCCGGGCAACATCGCCACGGTGCGTCCGATGAAGGACGGCGTGATCGCCAACTTCTCGATGACCGAGGCGATGCTGCAGCACTTCATCAAGCAGGTGCACCGCTCGCGCATGCTGCGGCCCAGCCCGCGCGTGCTGGTCTGCGTGCCCTGCGGCTCGACTCAGGTGGAGCGCCGCGCCATCAAGGAATCGGCCGAAGGCGCCGGTGCCCGCGACGTGTTCCTGATCGAGGAGCCGATGGCCGCCGCGATCGGCGCCGGCATCCCGGTGCACGAGGCGCGCGGCTCGATGGTGCTGGACATCGGTGGCGGCACCTCCGAGGTGGCGGTGATCTCGCTCAACGGCATCGTCTACTCGCAGTCCGTGCGCGTGGGCGGCGACCGCTTCGACGAGGCGATCATCAACTACGTGCGCCGCAACCACGGCACGCTGATCGGCGAATCGACCGCCGAGCGCATCAAGCTGGAAATCGGCTGCGCCTTCCCCCAGACGAACGTGAAGGAAATCGAGATCTCCGGCCGTAACCTGGCCGAGGGCGTGCCGCGCATGTTCACCATCAACTCCAACGAAGTGCTGGAGGCCCTGCACGAGCCGCTGTCGGGCATCGTGGCGGCGGTGAAGTCGGCGCTGGAGCAGACCCCGCCGGAGCTGTGCTCGGACGTGGCCGAGCGGGGCATCGTGCTGACCGGCGGCGGCGCCTTGCTGCGCGACCTGGACCGCCTGATCTCCGAGGAAACCGGCCTGCACGTGCAGGTGGCCGACGAGCCGCTGACCTGCGTGGCCCGTGGCGGCGGCAAGGCGCTGGAGCTGATCGATCAGCACGGCAGCGATTTCTTCGCTCCCGAATAAGCCACAGGGGCCATGGCGCTCGCGCGCGAGGAATCCTCGCCCCTTTTCGCCGGCACGGTCGCCGGCACGCTCAGGCTCATCGTTTATCTCGCCCTGGCCATGGTGCTGATGGTGCTGGACCATCGCAACGGCTGGATCTGGCGCCTGCGCTACACCACCTCGGTGCTGGTCGAGCCGATCTACCGGCTGGCCAGCCTGCCGGCCACCGGCATGCGCGCGGCCAGCGTGGCGTTCTCCGACCGCAAGATGCTCACCGAGCAGAACCAGCGCCTGCGCGAGGACCTGCTGCTGGCCAACGCCAAGCTCAACCGCATGGCGGCGGTGGCCGAGCAGAACCAGCGCCTGAAGGAGCTGCTGGACACCCAGCACAGCCTGGAGCTCAATGTACAGTTGGCCCGCGTGATCGACGTGGACCTGGGCGCCTACAGCCACCGCATGATGCTCAACGTCGGCGCCCGCGACGGGGTGAAGAGCGGGCAGGTGGTGATCGATGCCCACGGGGTGATCGGGCAGGTGGTGCAGGTGATGCCGCGTACGTCGCTGGTGATGCTGGTGACCGATCCGGAGCATGCCATCCCGGTGGTGGTCGAGCGCACCGGCCTGCGCACCATCGCCTACGGCTCGCGCGACGGCGACCTGTTGAGTCTCCCCAACATTTCCATGGCGGCCGACGTGCATCCGGGTGACAAGCTGCTGACCTCCGGCCTGGGCGGCCGCTTCCCGCCGGGCTTCCCGGTGGGCGAGATCCGCAGCGTGGAGCCGGCGGCCTCCGGCATGTTCCTGGAAGGCCGCGCCCGCCCCATGGCGGACCTGGACCGCAGCGAGGACGTGCTGCTGCTGCATGACCTGGCCGAGCCGGTGGGGCCGCCCGAGCCGGTGGCGCCCGCCGGGCCGCCGGCCGACCTGGCCCCACCCGCCTCGCCGTCGAGCAGCGCCACGCCGCCGCGCGATGCGGCCCCGCCCGCCTCGACCGCCGCCACGCCACCGGTGCAGCCATGAGCAAGCCCAGGATCAGCCTGCTGTGGTTTGCCGGCACGCTGGCGTTTTCCGTGCTGTCCATGATGGTGCCGCTGCCGGCGCCGCTGCAGCCGTTCAAGCCGTACTGGCCGGCGCTGTTCCTGCTTTACTGGTCGCTGGAATCGGGCGAGCGCGTGACCCTGGGCCTGGCCTTCGTGGTGGGCCTGTGCGCGGACCTGCTCGACGGCGTGCTGCTGGGCGAGCAGGCCATGCGCCTGTGCGCGCTGGTGTTCATCGCCCTGCGCTTCCGCTCTCGCCTGCGTTTCTTCCCGATGTGGCAGCAGACCCTGGCCGTGCTGGCCTTGCTGCTCAACGATCGCGTGCTGTTGCTGATCGTGCGCACCTTCGCGGGTGAATCGCTGCCGCCGGCCAACTGGTGGATCTCGCCATTCATCGGCGCCGCGCTGTGGCCGTTCCTGTTCCTGCTCATGGACGACCTGCGCATGCGCCTGCGCATCCAGTAGCGCCATGGCGAGGCATCGGCGCTCGATCAAGGATACCCGCGGCGAAAGCAGCCTGTTCCGCGTGCGCGCGCTGGTCGGCTTCCTGCTGATCCTGATGGGGTTGTGCGCCCTGGTGGCGCGCTACTACTACCTGCAGGTGCAGCGCCACGACGAGTTTGCCCTGCGCTCGGACAACAACCGCGTGAAACCACGGGCGATCCCGCCGGCGCGTGGCCTGATCTACGATCGCAACGGCGTGCTGCTGGCCGACAACGTGCCGGCGTTCCGGCTGGAAGTGGTGCCCGAGCAGGTGCCGGACATGAAGGCGATGCTGTCGGCCATCCGCGACGTGGTGCCGCTGGGCGAGGACGACATCGAGACCTTCCGGAAGCAGCTCAAGCAGAACCGCCGTTTCGACAGCGTGCCGCTGAAGCTGCACCTCACCGAGGACGAGATCGCCCGTTTCGCCATCAACCGCTGGCGTTTTCCCGGCGTGGACGTGGTGCCCTACCTGACCCGCCGCTACCCGTTCGGGCCGCTGTTCGCGCACGTGGTGGGCTATGTGGGACGCATCGACGCGGACGACCTGAACCGGCTCGATGCCGACCGCTACAAGGGCACCAGCCATGTGGGCCGCAGCGGGCTGGAGCGCTCCTACGAGGACGTGCTGCACGGCGAGCCGGGCTACGAGCTGGTCGAGGTGAATGCGGACGGGCGCGTGCAGCGCGTGCTGGAGACGCATCCGCCGGTACCCGGCAAGAACCTGTACCTGAGCATCGACGCGCGCGTGCAGAAGGCCGCCACGGAAGCCTTCGACGGGCGCCCGGGCTCGGCGGTGGCGATCGACCCGCGCAACGGGCAGGTGCTGGCGATGGTCAGCGTGCCCAGCTTCGACCCCAACTTGTTCGTCAACGGCATCAGCAAGGCCGACTACGCCGCCTACATGAATGCCGAGGACAAGCCGCTGCTCAACCGCGCGTTGAAGAGCGCCTACCCGCCGGGCTCGACGGTGAAGCCGTTCCTGGCGCTGGGCGGCCTGGAGTTGGGCATCCGCCGGCCCGAGGACACGGTGCTGTCCACGGGCGAGTTCTGCATACCTGGACAGCAGCGTTGCTATCGCGACGATACCCGTGGCGGCGATGGCACGGTGAACATGGTGCGTGCGATCGAGAAGTCCACCAACACGTACTTCTACAAGCTCGCCCTGGACATGGGCATCGACCGGCTCGCCAGTTGGATGGGCGGCCTGGGCTTCGGCAGGAAGACCGGCATCGACCTGCTGGGCGAGGCCGAGGGTATCCTGCCCTCGCGCGAATGGAAGGCCGCGCGCAGCAAATACCCGTGGTTCCAGGGTGAAACGATCATCGCGGGCATCGGCCAGGGTTACTGGAACGTCACTTCCTTGCAGCTGGCCCACGCCATCGCCACTTTCGCCGGCCATGGCGTGCCGTATGCGCCGCGACTGGTGATGGCCACTTCCGCGGTCAAGGAACGGCCGGTGCCGCTGCCCAATCCGCCCGCTGGCCCCTCGTTGATCCGCAAGCCCAATGACTGGAACGTGGTGAACCAGGGCATGGAAGCGGTGGTGACGGGGGGTACGGGCAAGCGCGTCTTTATCGGATTCCCCTACGTGGTGGCCGGCAAGAGCGGCACCGCCGAGCGTTTCTCCCGCCGCAGCAACGACTACGACACCAACAAGAACACCGCGTACCTTGCCGCGCGCCACCGCGCCTGGTTCATGGCCTACACGCCGGTCGATGCGCCGCGCATCGCGGTGGTGGCCATGCTGGAAGCCGGTGCCTGGGGCGCGGACGACGCCGGTCCCATCGTGCGCAAGGTGATGGAGGCCTGGATCGTCGCGACGGGCGGGTCGGTGCCACCCAGGGCCACGCCGGAAACCGCGCCGGGCCCGGCATCAAGCGTCCCGGATGTCCCCGAGGATACCCCCGTGGCCACGCCCGCCGACCTGTCCGCCATGCCCGCCGACAGCGCCAGCACCGCCACGCCCGAGGATGGAGGCAACCCATGATCGACGCTCTCCAGGTTCGCCTGCAGCGGGTCCTGCGCCGCATGATGACGCGGCCGCGCATCGACCTGCCGCTGGCCTTCGGCCTGCTACTGCTGGCCGGTGTGGGACTGGCCACGCTGTACAGCGCCAGCGGCGGCAGCATGACCATGATCGTCGGCCAGGCCGGCCGCTTCGTGATGGGGGGGGCGCTGCTTCTGCTGATTTCGCGCATCCCGCCTTCGGTGCTGCGCAGCTGGACGCCCTGGCTGTACGCCGGCAGCGTCGCCCTGCTGTTGGTGGTGGCGACGCTGGGCGAGGTGCGCAGCGGCTCCAAGCGCTGGCTGGACCTGGGCGTGCTGTCGTTTCAGCCCTCGGAGCTGCTCAAGCTCACCATGCCGATGATGGTGGCCTGGTACCTGCATCCGCGCCAGTTGCCGCCGAGTTGGAAGGACATCGTGGCGGTGGGCCTGCTGATCGCCATACCGGCCGGCCTGATCGCCGAGCAGCCGGACCTGGGCACCGCCCTGCTGGTCTCCGCGGCGGGCGCCTTCGCGCTGTTCCTGTCCGGCATGGCCTGGTGGAAGATCGGCAGCCTGCTGGCGGCGGTGGGCGCGATGGTCCCGGTGGCCTGGCATTTCCTGCACGAGTACCAGCGCAACCGCGTGCGCACCCTGCTGGACCCCGAGTCGGATCCGCTGGGCAACGGCTGGCACATCATCCAGTCGCAGATCGCGGTGGGTTCCGGCGGCATGTTCGGCCGTGGCTGGCAGCACGGCACGCAGTCGCGGCTGGATTTCCTGCCCGAGCACACCACCGACTTCATCTTCGCGGTGTTCTCCGAGGAGTTCGGCCTGGTCGGCGTGGCCGCCCTGATGCTGCTGTACGCCTTCATCATCGGCCGTTGCCTGTGGATCGCCATGGAGGCGCGCGATACCTATTCGCGCCTGCTGGCTGGCGCCATCGGCATGAGCTTCTTCGTATACGTGTTCGTCAATGGCGGCATGGTCGCCGGCATGCTGCCGGTGGTGGGCGTGCCGATGCCGCTGGTGAGCTACGGCGGCACCTCGGCGGTGTCGCTCTTGACCGGCTTCGGCGTGCTGATGTCGATCCATGCCAACCGCAAGGTGCACGACTGAAGCGTGCCCGTCCGCGACGCGGGAATGGCGCGCCGGAAGAGCCGGTTTTCGCGTGCTTGCATGCTAGGCTTCGCATCGAAGCCGTTCATGACAGCGAAGTCATACATGCCCTCGATTCCCGCGTCGCTCCCGACTCGCCGCCTCGTCGCCACGCTGGGCCTCCTCCTCGCCACGGCATGTTTGCCGGTCCTCGCTGAAACCCATCCCGGGCAGGAGCAGTTGGTCGGCGAAGTCGCCAGGGACACCGGCAAGGATCCACAGTCCCTCAACGCACTGCTGGACGGCGCCAGGAAACAGCAGAGCATCCTCGATGCGATCAGCCGCCCGGCCGAGGCCAAGCCGTGGAAGGACTACCGGCCGATCTTCCTCACGACCCAGCGCATCGACGACGGCATCGCCTTCTACCGCGCGCACCGCGCCCTGCTGGAAAGCATCGGCCGGCAGTACGGCGTGGCGCCGGAATACATCGTGGCGATCATCGGCGTGGAGACCTCCTACGGCCGCATCACCGGCAAGTACAAGGTGCTCGACGCGCTGGTGACGCTGGGCCTGTACTACCCACCGCGCGCCGCGTACTTCCGGGGCGAACTCAAGACCCTGCTGGAGCTGCCGGACAACCGCCTGGCGGGCCCGCTGGACACGCTCACCGGCTCCTACGCGGGTGCCCAGGGCTGGGGCCAGTTCATGCCGTCCAGCATCCGCGACTTCGCGGTGGACGCGGACGGCGACGGCCGCATCGACCTGAAGAACTCGCTGCCCGACATCTTCGCCAGCGTAGCCAATTATTTCGCCAGGCACGGTTGGCAGCAGGGCGGGCCGGTGGCGGCGCGCGCCCAGGCCGATGGCGCGGCGCGCCCCATCACGGTGAAGGATGCCCGGCCACAGTGGCCGCTCGAACAGCTGGAGGCGTGGGGCTATGCGCCGGTGCAGCCGCTCAATCCCGGCGAAGCCGCCAGCCTGCAGTCGCTGGATGGCGAGAACGGCGCCGAATACTGGTTCACCTTCCAGAATTTCTACGTGATCACCACCTATAACCGCAGTCCGCTATATGCGCTGGCGGTGCACCAGCTGGCCCAGGCGATCATCGCCGGGGCGAACGCCACGGACACCGCGCCATGAACTGGCGGCTGGCGTTGCCGCTCCTGCTGATCGCCTTGCTGGCCGGTTGCAGCGGCGGCAAGACGCGGCCCGCCGCTGGCCAGGGCGGCGGGCCGTCGCGGGGCGGCAGCAGCAGCGCCTCGCGCGGTGGCGTCTACGACGACACCAGCCGTCCGCAGAGCAGCCGCTACCGCGACGGCGCCGACAGCGTGCCCGGCGGTCCGCCGCCGGACGTGAGCAAGCTGCCCGAGCCGGTGCCCAAGGTCGAGCCGCTGTCGCTGTACGGCAACAAGTCGCCCTACACCGTGCTTGGCCAGACCTATACCGTGCTGCCCAGCCCCGCCGGCTACGTGGAGCGCGGCATCGCCTCGTTCTACGGCAACAAGTTTCACGGGTACAAGACCTCGAGCCTCGAGGACTACGACATGTACCAGTTCACCGCCGCGCACAAGACCCTGCCGCTGCCCAGCTATGCGCGCGTGACCAACCTGGAGAACGGCAAGAGCGTGATCGTGCGCATCAACGACCGCGGCCCGTTCCACGAGAACCGCCTGATCGACCTGTCCTTCGCCGCCGCGGTGAAGATCGGCGTCTGGCCCAAGGGCACCGGCCTGGTCGAGGTGCGTGCGATCGACCCGTCGCGGCCGCTGACCGCACAGGCCCTGCCGCCGCCACCATCGCCGCCCAGGCCGGCCAGTCCCGGGCCCGGGATTTACCTGCAGGTGGGCGCATTCTCCGACGTCGGCAATGCCGAGCGGGTGGCGCGGCAGTTGCGCGCGGCCAATTTTGCGCCGGTACAGGTGGTGGATGCCCAAATCAACGGCCGCGCCATCCGGCGCGTGCGGGTGGGGCCGCTCGCCAGCGTCGACCAGGCCGACGATGTCACCTCGCGCATCGAGGGCATGGGGCTGCCCCGGCCGCAGGTCGCGGTAGACTGACGCATTGGCATTCTCGCGGCGCCTTCGGCGCCGCCTTTCAGCATTGGATTGAACCGAACGATGAACCTGATCCGCCGTACCCTGTCCTCGCTTGCCGTCGCCGCCCTGGTCGTCGGCACCGCCGTCGCCCAGCAGCTGCCGCCGAAGCCCGCGCCGGTACCGCGCCCGGTGATGCCCGAGGCGCCAGTGCCGCCGCCGCCGGACGTGGACGGCAAGGCCTGGGTGCTGATGGACTACGCCACCGGCCAGGTGCTGGCCTCCAAGGATCCCGACGCGCGCCTGGAGCCGGCATCGATCACCAAGATCATGACCGACTACGTGGTCTCGGCCGAGATCGCCAACGGCAAGATCAAGATGACCGACCCGGTCACCATCAGCGAGAACGCCTGGCGCGGCGGCGGCGCGGGCACCGACGGCTCCACCAGCTTCCTCAAGCTCAACAGCCAGGTGCCGCTGAAGGACCTGCTGTATGGCCTGATCATCCAGTCCGGCAATGACGCGGCGATCGCCCTGGCCGAGCACACCGCCGGTTCCGAGCCCGCCTTCGCCAACCTGATGAATGCCTATGCCAAGCAGCTGGGCATGGTCAATTCCAACTTCCAGAACGCCTCGGGCTACCCGATCGCCAACCACTACACCACGGCGCGCGACGTGGCGATCCTGTCCCGCGCGCTGATCCATGATTTCCCCGAGGACTACGCGATCTCGGCGATCAAGGAGTTCGAGTGGAACGGCATCAAGCAGCACAACCGCAACCTGCTGCTGTGGCGCGACCCGACCGTGGACGGCATCAAGACCGGCCATACCGCCGCCGCCGGCTTCTGCCTGGCCGCCTCGGCCAAGCAGGGCGACTCGCGCATGATCGCCATCGTGATGGGCTCCAGCAGCGAGAAGGCCCGCGCCGACTCGGCCATGGCCCTGCTCAACTACGGCTTCCGCTTCTACGAGACCCACAAGCTGTACGACGCCGGCAAGGCGCTGACCACGCCGCGCCTGTGGAAGGGCCAGGCCAACCAGTTGCCGCTGGGCGTGGACAGCGATGTGCTGGTCACCGTCAAGCGCGGCGACTACGACAAGCTCAAGGCCACCATGGACATTCCGGCCACGCTGGTCGCGCCGTTCACCAAGGGCCAGCAGGTCGGCACGCTGCGCATCACCCAGGATGGCCAGCCGGTACAGAACGTGCCGCTGATCGCCTTGGCCGATGCGCCCCAGGCCGGGTTCTTCGGCCGCCTGTGGGACAGCATCCTGCTGTGGTTCCACAGCGACAAGAAGCCGGACCAGAAGTGAGGAGGTGACCGCGATGCGCGACGTCGATTCCATCCAGCCCCAGCACGAAGGCCAGGGCTTCCAGTTTCCGGGCGAGTTCGAGATCACCGCCATGGGCAATGCCAGCGCGGACCTGAAGGCCCGCGTGCCGCATATCCTGGCCGGCATCGGCGTGGCCGTGCTGCATGAGACGGTCAAGCACCGCCATTCGCGCGAAGGCAACTTCATCTCGGTGACGGTGAGCTTCCGCTGCGATACCCGCGAGCAGTACGACCTGGCGCACGCCGTGCTGCGCGCCGATCCCGATATCCGCTACACGCTGTGAGTTCAGGGGTTTGGGGTGAGTAGCGAGGGTGCCAGCCCATGCCTTTCGGCCTGGCCGAGGGTGAGAGCTTGCGCCCGCGCTACTCACCCCTAACCTCTAGCCTCCCACCGCCGGCCACTTGGCTTCCCCACCGACCGCCCGCACCTGTCCCAGGCATCCCTTTCCCCAAGGTCCCGCCATGTCCCTCCCGCTCAAAGTCCGTCGCCTCGGTCGCCAGCCCTATGAAGCGACCTGGGAGGCGATGAGCCAGTTCACCAACAACCGCGGCCCCGACACGACCGACGAGCTGTGGCTGCTGGAGCACGACCCGGTGTTCACCTTGGGGCAGGCCGGCAAGACCGAGCATGTGCTGGCGCCGGGCGATATCCCGGTGATCCATGTGGATCGCGGCGGCCAGGTCACCTACCACGGTCCCGGCCAGATCGTGGCCTATCCGATGATCGACCTGCGCCGGGCCGGGGTGGGCGTGCGCGAGCTGGTCCACAAGATCGAACAGGCCATCATCGACACGCTGGCGCACTGGAACATCGGCGCCGAGCGCGTGGAGGGCGCTCCCGGCGTGTACGTGGCGGGCGCCAAGGTGGCCGCGCTGGGCCTGCGGGTGCGCCGGGGCTGCAGTTTCCACGGCCTGGCCTTCAACGTGGACATGGACCTGGAGCCTTACCACCGCATCAATCCTTGCGGCTACAAGGGCTTGGCCGTCACGCAGGTGCTAGACTTGGGTGGTCCGTCGCGCCTGGCGGACGTCGAGGACGCGCTGGTGGAGGAGTTCTGCCGCCAGTTCGGCTTCGATGCCGAGCCGGCCGCCCCCATCCTCCCTGAACTACCCGCTCGCGTAGCGGTCTGAGTCTGCCTACATGAGCGATATGTCCACCTCCAAGGCCATCCCGATCAGCGTCGTCGCCGGCGCGCCCGACAAGCAGCTGGGCAACGACAAGATCGCGCTGAACCGTGCCGGCTTCGACACGGCCAAGCCCATGCTGCGCAAGCCGGGCTGGATCCGCGTGCGCCTGCCGCAAGGCAACGCCGTGCAGCAGCTCAAGGCACGCCTGCGCGAGAACGCGCTGGTCACAGTGTGCGAGGAGGCCTCCTGCCCGAACATCCACGAGTGCTTCAGCAAGGGCACGGCGACGTTCATGATCCTGGGTGAGGTGTGCACCCGCCGCTGCTCGTTCTGCGACGTGGCCCACGGCCGCCCGGCCGCGCCCGATCCGCTGGAGCCGGCGCGGCTGGCCGAGACCATCCGCGACATGCGCCTGAAGTACGTGGTCATCACCTCGGTGGACCGCGACGACCTGCGCGACGGCGGCGCCGAGCATTTCGCCGCGTGCATCCGCGCGGTGCGCCACGCCAGCCCGGACATCCGGATCGAGATCCTCACGCCCGATTTCCGCGGCAAGGGCCGCATGGAGCGCGCGCTGGAAGTGCTCAAGGACTTCCCACCGGACGTGTTCAACCACAACCTGGAAACCGTGCCGCACCTCTACCGCGAGGTGCGCCCGGGCGCGGACTACCAGTGGTCGCTGGACCTGCTCAAGCGCTTCAAGGCGCAGCACCCGGACGTGCCGACCAAGTCCGGCATCATGCTGGGCCTCGGCGAGACGATGGAGCAGGTGCTGGAAACCATGCGCGACTTGCGCACGCATGACGTCGAGATGATTACCATCGGCCAGTACCTGCAGCCCACGCCGCACCACCACCCGGTGATCCGCTATTGGACGCCGGACGAATTCGAGACGCTGCGCGAAGCCGGCGAGGCGATGGGTTTCCATCACGTCGCCTCCGGTCCGCTGGTGCGCTCGTCCTACCATGCCGACCTGCAGGCTCATGCCGCGGGCGTCACCCAGCACGTCTAAAGGCCCTATGAAACTGCGCCCCTCGCTTGCCCTGCTGCTAGCCCTTGCCGTCACCGCCGTCGGTGTCCACGCGCAGTCCGCCGCCGACCTCGCCGACGACAACGCGCCGCGCAAGTTCTCCACGCTGCCGCTCAAGGCCACCGTCACCCAGGCGCAGGCGGCGCAGCTTTCCGCGCGCTTCCTCACGCGCTTCCACTACGACGCGCAGCCGCTTGACGATGCGATGTCGCAGAAGATCTACAAGGCCTACCTGGACAGCCTCGACGGCGAGAAGGTGTTCTTCACCCAGGCGGACCTGGCCAAGTTCGAGCCGCTGAAGACGCAGCTGGACGACGCCATCTGGAACCAGGACCTGTCCGGCCCGTTCTCGCTGTTCAACTTCTACGTGCAGCGCGCCATCGAGCGCATGAACTATGCGCGCGGCCTGCTCGCCAAGGGCTTCGACTTTTCGACCAGCGAGAGCTACAACTACGACCGCAAGAATGCGCCGTGGCCCAAGGACCAGGCCGAGCTGGACACGCTGTGGCGCGAGCGCACCATGAACGACTGGCTGCGCCTGAAGCTCGCCGGCAAGAACGACGACGACATCCGCAAGACGCTGGACAAGCGCTACGCCGGCTACATCGACCGCGTGCGGCAACTGGACGGCGAGGACGCGTTCCAGTCCTTCATGAACGCCTATGCCGAATCCACCGACCCGCACACCGACTACCTCGGTCCACGCGCGGCGGAGAACTTCGACATCGCCATGAAGCTGTCGCTGGAAGGCATCGGCGCGGTGCTGCAGACACGCGACGAATACACCCAGATCCGCGAGGTGGTGCCGGCCGGCCCGGCCGCCAAGTCGGGCAAGGTCCACGTCGGCGACCGCATCGTGGCGATCGGCGAGGGCACCAGCGGCCCGATGGTCGACGTGATCGGCTGGCGCGTGGACGACGTGGTCAAGCGCATCCGCGGCAAGAAGGACACTACCGTGCGGCTGGAGATCCTGCCGGCCGACGCCGGCGTGGACGGCAAGCACGAGCTGGTCACCCTGGTGCGCCAGAAGGTGAGCATCGAGGAACAGGCGGCCAAGAAGAAGGTCATCGAGATCAAGGACGCCGGCGTCACCCGCAAGATCGGCGTGATCGACCTGCCCAGCTTCTACTCCGACTTCGGGGCCCGCCGCGAGGGCGACAAGAACTTCAAGAGCGCCACCCGCGACGTGGCCAAGCTGCTCGGTGAACTGAAGGCCGAGGGCGTGGAAGGCGTGGTGATGGACCTGCGCAACAACGGCGGCGGCTCGCTGGCCGAGGCCGACGACCTCACCGGCCTGTTCATCGACCAGGGCCCGGTGGTGCAGGTGCGCGATGCGCGCGGCGAGGTGCAGGTGCAGGGCGACGACGAGCCGGGCATGGCCTGGAGCGGCCCGATGGCCGTGCTGGTCAACCGCGGTTCCGCCTCGGCCTCGGAGATCTTCGCCGCGGCGATCCAGGACTACGGCCGCGGCCTGATCGTCGGCCAGCCGACCTTCGGCAAGGGCACCGTGCAGAACCTGGTGGACCTGGACCGCTTTACCCGCAACAACAGCGAGAAGCCGCAGTTCGGCGAGCTGAAGATGACCATCCAGGAATTCTTCCGCATCAACGGTGGCTCCACCCAGCTGAAGGGCGTGACGCCGGACATCCAGTTTCCCAGGAACGGTGACGAGAAGGACTTCGGCGAATCCACCTACGACAACGCGCTGCCGTGGACGCAGATCGCGCCGGCCGACTACAAGCCGGTGGCGAACCTGAAGGCCTACCTGGGCCAGTTGCAGGCCAAGCACGATGCGCGCACGGCCACCGCGCCGGGTTGGAAGCTGATGCTCGACGAGCTGGCGCAGTACCGCAAGATGCGCGACAAGACCACCATCTCGCTCAACTTCGCCCAGCGCGAGACCGAGCGCAAAGAGCTGGATGCCATCCAGGCCGACTTCCGCGCCCGCCACAAGGCCATCGACGGCGATGTGGACGGTGACGACGAGGTGGCGTTGGACGATGGCCTCAACGCCAACGAGCGCAGCCTGAAGACCGAGCTGAAGCAGGAGAAGGACGCCAAGAAGGCGGCCGATCCGCAGCTGGACGAAACCGCGCACATCCTGTTCGACGCGGTGGGCCTCATCAAGGGCGATGCCAAGCTGGCGGCGGAAGTGCTGCCCTACGGCGGACGTTTCTCCAACGTCGCCGCGGCCTCGGCGGCAGCGACGGAGAAGCCGCAGCCCCCGGTCGCGCACTGACGCCGGGCTTCCTTCGGGGCGAGAAAGAAAAAACCCGCCTTCCGGCGGGTTTTTTTATCGTGGACCGGGGCCAAGCCTCAGTCCTCGTCCTGGCCGCGGAACAGGTGGCGCAGCAGGAAGAACGCGCCCACCGTGCCGGCGATGATGGCGGTGGTGGCCACCGGGTGGCGCGACACATGGCGACGCAGCCGGCGGTACTGGTAGTTCGCCTCGTCGGCGAAATCCTCCGCGGCGTGGCCGAGGCGCCGCGCATAGGTGCCTCGGTTGTGCCCGAAACGGCGGCGCGCCTCGCGGCCACGCTCGATCAGATCGCCCGCGCGGTCGGCGGCCTGGTCGGCATAGTGGCGCACGCGGTCGCTCACCCGTTCGCGGACGCCGTTGATGCTGTTTTCGATGTCGTAGTGTCGGCTCATGGCGTCCTCCTTGCAGTAAGCATTGACGTTGCCAGCGTGAACGTGAGCGGTGCGTAAATATCCCTGCCGCTCGTTCATGCTGACGCGGCAGGTACCGAGCAGCGACCGTGCCCGTCGGCGGCGAGCATGCGCGCCAGGGTCAGGCGGAACGGGGGCGTGGCCTGGCTGGCCTGCAGCAGCGCGCCGCGGATGAGCCGCGCGGGCAGGCGATCGTCGGTGAACAGTTTCACGATGCCGAGCGTGGCCAGGTAAAGCGGGCGAGTGGCCAGCCGGTGCGCGTGCTGGTAGCGACGCAGCAGGTCATAGGCGGCGATGTTCTCTCCGGCAGCGTGCGCCTGCCGGATCTCCCGGGCCAGCGTCTCCACGCTCAGCAGTCCCAGGTTGAAGCCATGCGCCGTCACTGGGTGCATGCCCACCGCCGCATCGCCGATCAGGGCCAGGCGCGACATCACGAAGCGGCGGGCGTAGGTGGCGACCAGGGGATAGGCATGCCGGGTGCTGGTCAGGCGCATCCGGCCGAAGCGTCCCTGGAAGCGGCGGTGCATCTCCTCGCCGAAGTGCTCCTCGTCCATCGCCAGGAGCGACTTGATCGCCTGGCCCGGCAGGGTCAGCACCACCGAGGCCTCGCCATGGTGCAGGGGCAGCAGGGCCAGGGTCTGGCCGTGGTCGAACCATTCCAGCGCCTCCTGGCCGTGAGGTTTTTCCAGAGCCATGCGGCACACCAGCATGCTCTTGCCGAAGTCGTGCATGTCCGCGGCGATGCCGGCGTCGCGGCGCAGCTGCGAGAAGCGGCTGTCGGCGGCGATCACCAGGCGGGCCTCCACGCTGGTGCCGTTGCCCAGCGTCAGCCGGGGCAGTTCGCTGGCCATCGACAGGGCGCTGACCGCGGTGTCGCAGACGAGGGTGAGGTGGGGCACGTCCTCGATGGCCGCGTAGGCGGCGCGACGGATGCGGTCGTTTGGCACCAGGAAGCCCAGCTCGGCTTCGCCGGTGGTGCTGGGCACCACGTTGAGGCCGCGCAGCGAGCCGCCGTTGAGCACGCGCGCGCTGCGCAGCGGCGAGACGTCGGCCGCGCCGAGGTGGTCCCACAGGCCCAGCTCGCGCAGGATGCGCACCGAGCGCTGGGTCAGGGCGATCTCCCGGCCATCGAATGGCGGTTCGCGCAGCGCCGCCAGCGGTTGCTGTTCGACCACCATGATGCTCAGGCCGGTGTCGGCCAGCGACCTGGCCATGCACAGGCCGGCGGGGCCCGCGCCGACCACCACGATATCGACGTTCATGGGGTGTAGCTCATCCATGCAGGGGAAAACCGCCCCATGCTAGGGACACTCCCGGGCTCGGCCATGATGTCCGTCAATTGACGGACCTGCGCCGACGGGCGGTTCAGGGCGTGTCGGCGCCCGCAGGCGCCAGGGCGAGTTCCGGCTCGGCGTGCAGCCGCTGGCGCCGCCGCAGCGTCGGGAACAGCGCCATCCACAGTCCCACCACCAGCAGCGTGCCGACGCCGCCGATCAGCGTGGCGTTGACCGCGCCCAGCCAGGCGGCCAGCAGGCCCGACTCGAACTCGCCGAGCTGGTTGGAGGTGTTGATGAAGATGGCGTTGACCGCGCTGACGCGGCCGCGCATGTCGTCGGGCGTATCCAACTGCACCAGCGCGCCGCGGATCACCATGCTGACCATGTCGAACGCGCCCAGCGCAAACAGGGCCGCCAGCGACAGCCACAGCGTGGCGGAGACGGCGAAGACCAGCGTGGCCACGCCGAAGCCGGCCACCGAGGCGAACATGATGGGTCCCACGCGCCGTTCCATGGTGTGGTGCGCCAGCCACAGCGACATCAGCAGCGCGCCGACCGCCGGCGCCGCGCGCAGCAGGCCCAGGCCCCAGGGGCCGGTGTGCAGGATGTCCTTCGCGAAGATCGGCAGCAGCGCGGTGGCGCCGCCCAGCAGCACCGCGAACAGGTCCAGCGAGATCACGCCCAGCACGTCCGGGCGCCGGCGGATGAAATGCACCCCGGCGAACAGGCTCTTGAGCGTGGCCGGCTCGCGCCGCGGCTGCGCGTGCTCGTAGCGCAGGTGCGCCATCAGCAGCACCGCCGCCAGGTACAGCAGCGCGCACACGGTATAGACCGTGCCAGCGCCGGCCACGTAGAGCAGGCCGCCCACCGCCGGACCCATGATCATCGCGGCCTGGCCGGCGGCGGCGCTGGAGGCCATCGCGCGCGGCAGGGTGGACGAGGGCACCAGGGCGGGCAGCATCGATTGCATCGCCGGGAACTCGAACGCCTTGGCCACGCCGATCACGAACACCAGGGCCAGGATGATGGCCTCGTGGGCCAGGTGCGCCAGGCTGATCGCGGCCAGCACGGCGATCGCCAGCATGTCCACCCACTGGCCCAGCAGTACGATGCGCCGCCGCTCGAACTGGTCGGCGACGTGGCCGGCCGGCAGCGCCAGCACCACGGACGGGAAGAACTGCACCAGCCCGATCAGGCCCAGGTCCAGCGCCCGGCCCGTGATGGCGTAGATCTGCCAGCCCACCGCCACCGACAGCATCTGGAAGCCGAAGCCCGAGCAGATGCGCGCCAGCCAGAACTGGACGAAGGCCGGGTGTGAACGCAAGGCATCCGCCGGAGAGGGGGCGGTGGGAGAGGGCATCGGGGGCGGCATCCTTGGGCAGACCCCGCATTATCGGCGGCTGAAGGGTGGCGGCAAGCCGGCCCGGGTTTCACGCCGCTGTTCCCCCGCCTTGACCGGGGCTTGCGCCGACGGTGCTAGCGTCGGTGACACACAGCGGACAGGCGAGGTGAGCCATGGGCCAATTTGCCGAGAGCGTTTATACCGATCCCATGCAGATCCGCCATCTGGAGGCGCTGGTGGAGGAACTCCCGACCAACGGCCATGTGGTGCTGGTGCTCAACGACGGCAGCAGCTATGACGGCGTGGTATGCGAGCGCCCCAACGTGCAGGTGTTCCGCGACAGCCAGGCGAAGGAAGGCATCAACGGGGTGGTGCGGCTGGAACGCCCCGACGTGCCGTACTGGAACTGCTACGTCTGGCTGGGCGACATCCACCGGGTGGAGCATCTGGACTCCACCCTGGGCAGCGAGACCTGAGCGTCCCGCTGCCGTCATCGCTCATGCCCGCGCCAGGCCTGCCGAGGGCTCCCGCGCGCGGCGGACCTTGGGCCGCGCATCCAGGCCGAACAGCGGGCGCAGCCAGGGCGAGCGCCGGATCACCAGTTCATGCAGCGCCGCGCAGCCGACGACCGTGCCGGCCAGCACCAGGGCGGGTTCCAGCACCGGACCCAGCCCCAGCGGCAGCAGCCAGTGGGCCGCCGCCAGCATCACGCTCTGGTGCAGTACGTACCAGGGAAACACCGCCTCGCGGGCGTACGGCAGCCAGCGGAACGGGCGGTTGAGGTACTGGTGGCCATAGCCGAGCACGGCGGCAATGGCGGCCCAGGCATAGACGAAGCGCAGGGCGTACATCAGGAAGTGCGCCGCAGGGTGGACCGGCAGGGGCAGCCAGCTGCCCGCCTGGTTGATCGCGTAGTGCAGCGCGAAGCTCGCCGCCGCCAGCAGCAGGGCATGTCGGCGCAGCCGGGCCAGTTCGCTCCACAGGCCCCGGTCGGTGCCGAGCACGTAGCCGTACAGGAACACCGTGGCATAGCCCGCATGCGCGTACCAGTCGTTGAACAGGGCATGGGTGGTCGGGTAGCGCGCGCCCAGCCACAGGCCGTAGGCCAGCAGCGGCAGGGCCGGCAGCACCAGCAGGGCAGGGCCACGCAGCCGGCGCAGCGCGGACAGCGCCCGCTGGCCCCACGGCGACTCCAGCGCGGGCAGCAGCGCGATCAGCAGCAGGGTGTACGCCCATACATAGGGCAGGTACCACAGGTGGTTCCAGGTGAAGCCGTACTGCCAGCCGTCGAAGGCACCCGCCGGCCAGGGGCCACCGGTCCAGTAGCGCAGCAGGAAATGGCCGAAGCCCGGCGCCACCAGGCCATTGGCCACGCCCTGCGCGTAGGGCTGGATGGGCACCACCACGGCGATGCCGAACGCGAGCGGCAACAGCAGCCGCACCGTCCGCTTCCAGGCCAGCGCGGGCAGGCTGAGGCGGCCGCGCAGGAAATGCACGGCCAGGCCCGAGATCAGGAACAACAGGTCCATGCGCCAGAAGCCGGAGGCCAGCATGGGGTACGCCAGCCAACTGGCGAGATAGCGGCTCTTGAGATGGAAGGCCCAGTCCTGCGCCGGGGCCACGTACAGCATGCCCAAGTGGTAGAGGATCAGCAGGCCGAAGGCCAGCACGCGCAAGGCATCGATATCGTGGCGGCGGTTCATGGCGGAACTCCGGGAAAGGGAGAACTGCATGGTCGGGCACGGAAGCGTCCACGGCAGCCGCCAAGTGATTGATGGCCGGCCCCCGGGGACGAATGGAGGGGTGGCGGGACGAATTGCACGGGGGAAGGCGGCCCCGTCTGCGTAGAATCGCCGGCATGACGACACGGGCGGGTTTCGACTACCAGGACTTCCAGCGCTGGCGGCGGCCTTTCGAGGTCGGCTTCTGGGTCGTCACGCTCACCGCCAACACACTTTTTAACGGGCTGGTGTCCTGGTTCGACCACGTGTACCACCGCCGGGTGGTCGCCAACCTGGAGCCGTGGATCTGGGAATCGAGCAGCAGCCTGGTGATGCTGGCCCTGGTTCCCCTGGTGGTCGTGGCCACCAGGCGCTGGCCGGTTCGCCTGGACACCTGGCGGCGGAACCTCAAGGTCCATCTGCTGCTGACCGTTCCCTTCTGCCTGGTACACGTGCTCGGCATGGTGGGGCTGCGCACGCTGGCCTACCTGGCGCTGGGCAGCCATTACGACTTCGGCGACTGGCCGGTCGAGCTGTTCTACGAGTACCTGAAGGATTTCCGCACCTATGCCCTCTTCATCGCGCTGATTTCCTTCTATGGCTTCTTCCTGCGCCGCCTGCAGGGCGAGGCCACGCTGCTGGCCGAGCCGGACGAGGGGCCGCCGGTGGAGCCGGTGGACCGGCCCGAGCGCTTCCTGGTGCGCAAGCTGGGCAAGGAATTCCTGATCGCCGCGCGCGAGATCGAATGGCTGCAGGCTGCCGGCAATTACGTCAACCTGCATGTGCGCGGCCGCGATTACCCGCTGCGCGCCACCATGGCCGGCATCGAGGAGCGGCTGGACCCGGCGCGCTTCGTGCGCGTGCAGCGCAGCTACCTGGTCAACCTCGACTACCTGGCCGAGATCGAGCCGCTGGACACCGGCGACGCCCGGCTGACCATGCGCGACGGCGCCAGCCTTCCCTGCAGCCGCCGCTACCGCGCGCAATTGCGCGAGCGCTTCGGCGAGGCGTCCCTCGGCGTCTGACGCCCAGGGCTGTGGGAGCGCACCCTGTGCGCGACGGCGTCATCCCTGCTTTTGCCACGGTCGCGCACAGAGTGCGCTCCCACAGGGCGACGTTCACTCCCTTGGGAGTTGCGCAAGGCCGCCCTGCGTTTCACTCTAGGCGCCCTCACGCCATCGGATGCCTGCCCATGAACCTGCCACGCCTTGGACTCGTCGCCGCCACGCTGCTCGCCATCGCGGGGTGCTCCCAGTCCGGCGACCAGGCCCAGGCGCCGCAGCCCGCCCAGGCGCCAGCCGACGCATCCGCGCAGAAGCTCGACACCTATCGGCAACTGGTGCGCATCGGCAACGACGAGATGGCGGTGACGATGGGCAAAGAGATCGTCAGCCGCTATCCCGGCAGCGCCGCCGCGCAGGAAGTGCAGCAGAGCCTGCCGGCGATCGAGAAGCGCTATACCGAGAACAGCGAGAAGAACCGCCTGGCCGGCCTATGGCTGTACCAGGTCTCGCCGATGGCCGGCGGCACGCAATCCACCGCCACCATCTACAGCAGCCAGCCCGCCGGCGACGACCGCGTGCGCCTGGTGCTGCGCCGCCACACCGAGTGGGGCCAGAGCGCGTTCCTGTTCAGCAGCGGCCACGGCTTCGTGTGCAAGGCCAACTGCACTCTCAAGGCCAGCTTCGACGGCAAGCCGGGCGGCATCAAGGCGTTCGCGCCCAGCACGGGCGAGCCGGCGCTGCTGTTCAACGACGACAAGGGCTTCATCGCCCAGTTGGAGAAGGCGAAGAAGATCACCATCGACGTGACCCTGCAGGACGGCGAGAAGAAGGAAACCCTGGTGTACGAGGTGGGCGGCTTCGATCCCGCCAAGTGGCAGCCGGTGGCCAAGTCCGCCAAGAAGAAGTAACCGCGTCCACCCCCTGGCGGGCCCGTGCGTTTGCACGGGCAGCTCTTACGGAGATACCAGTCCATGGCAGTCAAACCCTTCCTCGCCACGTTTGCCATCGCTGCGCTGCTGGCCGGCTGCGCCAGCGTCGGCAAGCAGTACGAGGCGCGCCTGCAGGCACGCCAGCAGGCCTACGCCGCCGCCGCGGGCGCGCCGGTCAACAGCTTCCACTACGTCAGCCTGTGGTCGTGGGAGCCGCTCGGCGACGACCAGTTGGCCGTCTATACCCGTTCCAACGAGGCCTGGCTGCTGGACCTGGACGGCAAGTGCCGCAACCTGCAGTTCACCAACCACATCGGCCTGACGTCCAGTGTCAGCGAAGTCTCGGCACGCTTCGACCGCGTGCTGACCGGCCCGGGCGATCCGCCGTGCTTCATCAAGCAGATCCGGCCGGTGGACATCGCCAAGCTCGATTCGCCGCAGCAGGGCAAGCCGCGCGAGGTGGAGGAAGCACCGCGGCCGGCGAAGTAGTACGCGGCGCCGCCTTCAGTGCAGGAACAGCTTCTCGGCGATCTTCGCCAGCGGCTTTTCCATCGCGTTCTGCAGCCGGGCGGGAAGGTCCAGCGGCTTGAGCAGCATCTTCACCGTCATCTCGGCCGGGATGTTCCGGCGCAGTAGCGCCTGCGCGCGGCCGGTGACGCGGCGGAACTCGGCCTCGTTTTCCTTGTGCTGCGGATAGCACTGGTTGAACACGTGGCGCAGCGCCACGTCGCTGTCCTCGCTCTTGATCTCGTTGACGCGGCGCAGGATGGCGCGGAACACCTTGTAGCGGCCCAGGCCCTCGCGTTCGCGGTACAGCCGGAAGTGCTGGTAGAAGTGCTTGTAGTGCCGCACCTCGTCGCTCTTGATGTGGTTGGTGAGCTGCTTGAGCACCGGCTCGTCGGTGATGTCGTTGAGTGCGCGGTAAAGGCTGGCGGTGCCGGTCTCCACCACGCAACGCGCCGCCAGCTCCAGGCCCCGGCTGGGTTCCAGCTGCTCGTTGGTGCACATCGCGCCGTATTCGCTCCAGAACGAGGCGAAGCCGCGTTCCCAGTCGAACTCGGGCCATACCGCCTTGACATAGGTGGCCAGGGCGCGACCATGTTGCAGCTCCTCGTGCTCCCAATGCTGGCTCAGCCAGGTCTGCAGTTCCTCGTCGCCGGCGAAGTAGTCGACCAGGTTGTGGGTGTACAGATCCGAGCCGCTTTCCACGAAGGAGGCGCTGCACAGCAGGAAGAACAGGTCCTCGTTCTGGCGTACGCGCTGGGTTTCGATACGGCTGAAGTCCAGACTTTCCAGGGTCCAGGGCAACGAAGTGGCGTAGTTCACGCGGGCATTCCTGTGCGGGCCAGGGCCGGTCGCCGGGGCGTGGCGCCGGCCTGGCATGACGTTAGTGTGACAACAGGATACGACGAGGCGACCCCAAGGGAGTAACGCGGGCTGACCCGTACCGTTGTCTCCGGGGGCCCGGCGATGGGTCGGCGGATGGCGGTCGCCGGTATGTGGACGCGCCAAGGCACCTCGCTGGTGTTGGCCAGCCCCGGGAATGCGCGCTTTCCACATGGCGTTCACGGGCACTGCCGAGGATGGACCCCAGCGGCCGCTTGTCCTGCTGCGTTCAGGATCGCGGGTCACAATGAAAGCGGCCGTTCGACGTTTTCATTCACAGCAAGGAGATGACGATGATGAAGCGTACGTTTGCCATGGCCGCCCTGGCGGTGGCCTGCACCGGTGCCATGACGGCCTTCCCCGCCACGAAGGCGCAGGCGGCGGAGGCCGAGGTGAAGTGCACCCTGTCCTTCAGCCTCTCGGGCTGGTCGGTGATCTACAAGCATGCGGAGGGCAGCGGCACGGTGGTGTGCAACAACGGCCAGCGCGCCCACGTGAAGATCAGCGTGAACGGCGGCGGCCTGACTGCCGGCAAGTACCGCATCGACAACGGCAAGGGCGACATCAGCCATGTGCGCAGCATCGACGACGTGTTCGGTGACTACGCGCAGGCCGGCGCCGAGGCCGGCGTGGTCAAGAGCGGCGAGGCGCAGGTGCTGACCAAGGGCACCACGTCGCTGGCCCTGCACGGCAGCGGCGAGGGCATCAATCTTGGCATCTCGGTGGGGCAGTTCTCGATCACCCGCAAGTAATGGCCGTTGCCGCCGGGCACGCGAAGGGCGCCGCAGGGCGCCCTTCGTTTGGGTTGCGCGTACACTTGCCCGGTTTTCGCCCGGAGTACCACCCCATGCGCCTGTCCCCGTTGTCGATGATGCCGGCCGCCCTGGCTGTGCCCAAGGCGGTGTCCCGATGCTGCTGACGACCCGGCGCACCCCCGGCGAGGGCCTTGCGCCATGGCGCATCGTCGCGTGGCTGCTGCTGTTGCTGGCGGCCTATGGCTGCCTCCAGTACACCCTGCACGCCGAGCGCCTGTGGCGCACGCTGGCGCAGCTACCCACGGCCAATACGGGCGATATCGCCCAACTGCACAAGATGCTGGCCTGGGACGTGGGCTATTTCATGGCCGCCTTCGCCCTGGTGGTGATCTGCGCCGGGGCCATCCTGCGCCAGGCGTGGGCGCGCTCGGCCCTGCAACTGGCTTCGGTGCTGCTGGCGCTGGCCTGGGGACTGGCGGGCGGGCTGCTGTTGCTGTCGCAGTGGCGCGAGTTCAGCCAGGCCGTCCAGCTCACCAACGACCAGGCGCCGCTGGACGAGGCCTCCCGGCTGGCGCTCGACCATGTGCGGCGCAGCTTCTACATGGCGCTGGCCCTGAAGGCCGTGGCCGTGCCGGTCCTGCTGTGGCTGGCCTGGTACCTGGGGCGGCCACAGGTGCGTGCGGGGTTTCGCCGGCCGCGCTGAAACCTGTGGCCGGACGGTTCAGCAAGGGTTGCCGCGGCACGGGGTATCGCTGCGGCGTCCTCCGCTTTCCCGCGAATGCCATGATTGCGCGCCGCCTGTCGCTGATCCTGTCCCTGATGTCCGCCAGCCTGCCGCTGTCGGCGCAGGACCTGGCCACCACTTGCCATGCCATCAGCAGCTACGACCTGACGGTGGCGCCGGATCGCCTGCTGTTCGACCGCCCGCAACCGCAGCCCCGCCAGGTGGAACTGCGCGACGGCAGCCTGCTGACCGATGGCGCCGCCGTGCGCCTGCGGGCGGAGGACCAGGACCGCCTGGCCGTGTTCGAGCGCGAGCTGCGCGAGCTGGTGCCACGCGTGAAGGCCGTGGCCGCCCGTGGCGTGGACTTGCTGGCCTCGGCCATGCACGACGAAGGCGCCCGTCTGTCGCTCGACGAGGGTACCCGTGCCGAGCTGGATCGGCGCATCGCCACGCGCGCCGCGGAACTCAAGCAGCGCATCGCCGCCAGCAACAGCACGCATGACTGGCAGGGCAACCTGGCGGACCAGTACGCCAACCAGCTGGCCGCTGACCTCTTGCCGCTGCTGGCCAACGACCTGGGCCAGCAGGCCATGAACGCCGCCATGACCGGCGACGTGCAGGCGGCCGCCAACCTGCGCAACACCGCCGCCGACCTCACCGGCCAGCTGCGCCCGCGGCTGGAGCAGCGCATGCGGGCGCTTCAGCCACAGGTCCAGGCGCTGTGCCCGGCCGTGCAGCGCCTGGCCGAGTTGCAGCAGGGCATCCGTGGCGCGCGTGGCCAGCCGCTCGATCTGCTCGATCTGGGGCGATAGAACGAAGGCTGAGCGGGCGTGGACGCCGCTGCCCGGATTAACCTTCTACTAAGCGGCCAGGGCCGAGGATGCACCCGCAAGCTTCGAAGATGCAGGAGGCGACTTCGTGTCGCAGGTTCGAGTACCGCGCTACAACGCCCTGATCCGTCGCGGCATCGATGACCGCGAGCTGTACCGGCGTGCCCTCACGCAGGTGCGCGAGCCCGGCTTGCAGGCTCTGCTGGCGGAGAACGTGCAGACGCTCGATGCCCTGATCGGCGACCTGCAGGCCCAGGTACAGGCCGGCGGCCACACCCCGGCCCACCATGGAACCCTGGCGGGCGCGGTGCGCAACGCGCTGGCGGAGATGACCGCCGGCTTGGCTTCCAACCGCGATGCCGCCTGGGTGCATTGCCTGGCGCGCAACGAATGCAGCTTGCTGCACCAGTTCGAGCGGCAGGCGGCGCACGCCTCGGACGAGGCCGCGCGCGTGCTGGAGGTGCAGCTGTCGCGGCTGCACGGCATCCACCGGGACATGCACTGCCTGGCCGGCACCACGCACGGCTGAGCCGGGCCCGGTGCGGGGTGCATTCCTGCACAGGTGCCCGCGGCCGCCATGATGTGATACACACCACATCGGAAGTTCCTCCTCCCCCTCGCGACGTCGAACCGGGATGGCTGTCCGTGCCTCATCCCGCCCCGACAAGGAGTTCATCATGCGCCGTTGTCTTGCCATTGCATTGCTTTCGTTGAGCCTGGCGGCGCACGCCGGCAATACCTACCGCGTCGGTTCCGAGGTGCTCACCGTGGGCGACAGTGCCGTGCGCACCATCCAGCTGATGGGCAAGCCCGACTACAAGGAGCCGGTGGAGAGCGACTTCGGCGGCTACCAGGGCGAGCGGTGGCAATACCTGCGCGACGATGGCCGCATCGTCATCGTCACCATCATCAGCGGCAAGGTCGCCGACATCCAGGACCGCGTGCGCTGAGCGCATGGCCTACGCGGCCGTGCGGCATGCACGCCTGCCGACGGGATCACCCGCGCCACTAAGGTGGCGTCGCCGCGCATGAGGCGCGGCGACGGACAAGGATGCGGGGCATGCGTGGATGCGGCTGGGTGGTGGTGTTGATGCTGTGGGCGCTGGCCGCGCAGGCGGGCAGCGGCACCTTGCGGGTGGGCAGCCAGGTACTGGTGGTGGGCGACAGCGCGGCGCGGGTGATGGAACTGCTCGGCAAGCCAGCCTATCGCTCGCGCGCCGCCACGGTGGACAGTTCGCGCCAGGCGCGCGGCCGCGGGGTGCGCCGGACGCGCAGCCGTACGCAGGCTGGCGAGCAGTGGCAATACCGCGACGGCCGCCGCCTTATCACGGTCGTGGTGGTGGACGGCAAGGTCAGCGCCATCCGCGACGACGGGCGTTGACGCGCGCCTTCATCCGTCGATGGGTTTTCCGGGCTTCTTTTCCTGCCGCTCCTGGCGGTGGGCATGCTCGGCCAGCACCTTGGCCCGGTTGAGCGACTGCAACCATAGTGCGTGGTGCTGCGCGTCGTCCTTGCGCGTCTCGTTCTCGCTGGCGCTGTCGGGAATGCGGTTGAAGGGGATGCGCATGGGCGCGGCGTCGTGGTCGATGGCCGCCTGCATGCTGCCGAAATAGACCTTGTTGTAGCCGAACTTCGCGTTGATGCGGTCGATCACGGCATCGACCTGGCGCGTGGCGGCGGGCGGGGCGAACAGCGAGCCGGTGCTTTGCGCGCGCTCGACCAGTCGGTGCAGGGTGACGCTCACCGACAATGGCGCGGCGTGCGCGGGGCCGGGCAGCAGGCGCGAGCGGTGGCCGGGCGCATCGATCATCAGCGCGAGCATGCGCAGCAGCTCGCGGCTGTCGTCGGTGGGATCGAAGGCGAGGTCGCCTTCCCAGCGCTCGTCGTGGCCCACGTAGCGGATGCGCACCGCCATGGCGCCGCTGAGCATGTCCAGCTTGCGCAGCCGCATGGCCGCCTTCACCAGCAGCTTCTTCAGCACGGCGCGCGCGCCGGCGGGATGCCGCAATTCCGGGCCCAGCACGTGCGAATGCCCCAGCGAGCTGCGCGCAGTATCCGCGGTCGGCAGCCAGGCGCCGTGCAGCAGGTCCCACATGCGCTCGCCCTCCACACTGCCCCAGGCATGGCGCAGCAGGTGCCTGGGTGCCTCGGTGAGCTGCCTGACCGTGGCGATGCCCAGGCCGTTGAGGCGTTGCTCCATCGACGGGCCGATGCCGCACAGGTCGCGCAGTGCGAGATCGTGGAGCACGTGCGGCAGGTCGGCCTGCTCGATCACCGTGAGGCCGTCGGGCTTGCGCATGTCCGAGGCGGTCTTGGCGAGGAAATCGTTGGGCGCAATGCCGATCGAGCAGCGGATGGCGCCGCCGGGCGCGACCTGGGCGATTTCCCGCTTCACCTGCCTGGCCACCTGTTCGGCCACGGCGCGCTGGCGCTGGCGTCCCACCAGCTCGCAGGCCATCTCGTCGATCGAGCCGATGCGCGCGATGGGGATGGCGCGGTCGATCGCATCCTTCAGGGTGTTGTGCCAGGCCACGTAGCGCTCGGGGCGCGCCACGCGGATGACGATGCCCGGGCACAGCCGCCGGGCCTCGCGCACCAGCGTGCCGGTGCCCACGCCGAAGCGCTTGGCCTCGTAGCTGGCGGCGATCAGGCAGGTGGTGTCGGCGTCCACCGGCACCACGCCGACCGGACGGCCGCGCAGCGCGGGTTCCTCATGCTGCTCCACCGAGGCGAAGTAGCTGTTGAAGTCGATGAACAGGCTGCGCAGGGTCATGCGGGCGTCTCGGCGGCTGGCCGGCGGTTATAGCTTGCGCCGGTCCCATGTTCGGAGACCGTGATGCGTCGATTCAGCCGGCCAGGCTGGTGGCGATGCCGAAACCCACCGCCGTCATCGCCGCCACCGCCATGCAGGCGCTGGCCAGGCGGATGCGGTGCGCGTCGACGCGGGGGATCAGCCGCCACAGCACCGGCACGCCGATCGCCATGTCCGCCACCAGCGCGCCGCGCAGCAGCGGCGAGGCGAGCAGCGGCGCATAGGGTGGCCTCGCGTGGCCCTCGTGCAGCGCCACGCCCGCCACCAGCAGCAGCCCGACCAGGCTCCACACCAGGCAGGCGAGATAGGTGCGGTTGAACACCACCGGGCAGCGTTCGCTCCAGCGCAGCACGGACCACGCGACGATGGCGAAGAACAGCGCGCCGATGCTGCTGTAGAGCACCCACCAGAGCAGGGTGCTGATCAGGGTGAGCAGGGTGGTCATGGGGTTTCCCCGTCTTTGCCCGCCATGCCGGCTTGCGAAGGAACGACGGGTGCGTACCGGGCCATCAAATGCCGGCGCGCCGCAGCAGCTTGTCCATCAGCCAGGCCGGGCCCACCAGCAGGTAAGCCAGGTCGGTGAGGAAGCTGGGCCGGCGGCCTTCGATGGCGTGCCCGACGAACTGGCCGATCCACGCCACCACGAACACGCCGATGGCGGTCAGCAGCAGGGTATGCGGACCCAACTGGCGATAGCCGAACTCGGTCAGCACGCACAGCAGCGCCAGCGCGATGAGCAATGCGGCGCCCAGCCGGTGCGATTGCTTCCAGTACCAGGCGAAGGCCAGCACCAGCGCGGCCACGGCCCAGAAACCGGGCCGGCCGACCATCGGCGGTACCGGAATCGTCCACATCATCGCGATCGCGCACCATACGATCAGCGGCACGCAGATCCAGTGCAGCAAGCGGTTGATGGGGTGCTGATGATCGGCGCTGTAGCTGTCCAGCCAGGGCTGCATGAGGGTCACTCCAGGGTGATGCCGGCCAGCCGCTGCAGGGCCTCGGCGTACTTGGCGGTGGTGGCGGCGATCACCTCGGCGGGCACGTGCGGGCCCGGCGCGGTCTTGTTCCAGTCCAGCGTTTCCAGGTAGTCGCGCACGAATTGCTTGTCGTAGCTCGGCGGGCTGATGCCGACCTGGTACGAATCGGCCGGCCAGAAGCGCGAGGAGTCGGGCGTGAGCATTTCGTCCATCACGTAGAGCTTGCCCTGCTCGTCGGTGCCGAACTCGAACTTGGTGTCGGCGATGAGAATGCCGCGCTCGGCGGCATAGGCGGCCGCCCACCGGTAGATGGACAGGGTGGCCTCGCGCACCTGCTCGGCCAGGTCCGCGCCCACCGTGGCCACCACGGCGTCGAAGCTCACGTTCTCGTCGTGGTCGCCCACGGCGGCCTTGGTCGAGGGCGTGAAGATCGGCTCGGGTAGCTGCTGCGCCTGCTTGAGGCCCGCCGGCAGCCGGATGCCGCACAGCGAACCGGTGGCCTGGTAGTCCTTCCAGCCCGAGCCGATCAGGTAGCCGCGCGCGATCGCCTCCACCGGCACCGGCTTCAGGCGGCGTGTCACCACCGCGCGCTTCTCGTAGAGCTTCAGGTCGGTGCCGGCCGGCAGTACCTCGGCCAGCGGCACGTCGAGCAGGTGGTTGGGCACCAGGTGCGCGGTCTTGCCGAACCAGAAATTGGAGATCTGGGTCAGCATCTCGCCCTTGCCCGGGATCGGGTCGGGCAGCACCACGTCGAACGCGGAGAGACGGTCGCTGGCCACGATCAGCAGACGGTTCTCCGGCAGCGCGTAGACGTCGCGCACCTTGCCGCGATGGATCAGCTCGAGGCCCGGCAGGTTCGATTGCAGCAGGGTGGTGGGCACGTTCATGGGCTCCTGGCTGGCCGGCCTGGCGGGCCAGGACGGAAAAACGGGCGGCCCACGCCGGGCCGCGATCAAGCTGCCGATTGTAGCCGGTGACGCCGGGGCGACGCGCCGGGCATGGCGGCGCGGCTGCTAGAATCGGCGCTTTTTGAGCCCAGGCCCGTCCATGGTCCCGACGCCCCGCCTTATCGCCAGGCCGCACCGGCGCTGGATGCCGCGCGCCGGCGGGCTGTTGCTGGCGGTGCTGGCGTCGTCGCCCGCGTACGCCGCCGCGCCGCCCAAGCCCGCCCGCCTGGGCCTGTGCGCGGCCTGCCATGGCGAGGCCGGCATGGCGCAGATCCCCGGCGCGCCCAACCTGGCCGGGCAGCGGCTCGACTACCTGCGCGAGGCGTTGCGGCAATATCGCGACGGCCGGCGCAACGCGCCGCTGATGCGCGCCGCGATCGGTCCGGTCAGTGACGCGGACCTCGACGAACTGGCACGCTGGTACAGCGCGCAGACGCCGCAACCCTAGAGGCCGACCCAAGCCATCATGACCTTCACCTGGACCCTCTGGCTCGCCCTGCTCGGACTGATTTTCGGCCACGGCCTGCCCGGCGCCGTGGTCGGCGGCATCACCGGCTTCATCATCGACAGCCTGCGCCGGGGCCAGCGCCGCCGCGCCACGCCCCAGGAAGGCGGCTACGTCGGCCCGCTGTTCAACGTGCTGGGCGCGGTGGCCAAGTCCGACGGCCGCGTGTCCGCGGCGGAGATCGCCGTGGCCGAGCGCCTGATGCAGCGCATGGGCCTGGAGCACGAGCAGCGGCGGCTGGCCATCACCGCCTTCAACCAGGGCAAGCAGCCGGAATTCAACGTCACCCTCGCCATCGAGGAACTGCGTCGCTGGGTGGGCCTGCGCCGCGACCATGCCTTCCCGGTGCTGGATGTGGTGATCGAGACGGTGCTGGCCGAGGGCAACCCCTCGCCGGAGAAGATGGCCATCCTGCGCCAGCTCGCCTTCGCCCTGCGCGTGAGCGACATGGAGCTGATGGCGCTGATGGCGATGAAGGGCTATGCCTGGAATGCTGGCGGCTACGCGCGCGGCCCCGGTTCGCACGGCGGCGGCTACGCGCCGCCCCGGCGCAGCACGCAGGGGCCGGATCCGTACACCGTGCTGGGCATTTCCCGCGACGTGGACGACCGCGCGGTGAAGCGCGCCTACCGCAAGCTGATTTCCGAACACCACCCCGACCGCCTGGGCGACCTGCCCGAGGCCATGCGCAAGCAGGCCGAGGCACGCGCCAGCGAGATCAACGCCGCCTACGAGCGGATCAAGGCCGAACGCGGCTTCAAATAAACTCGGCGTCGACCTGCAGGAGCGCACCTTGTGCGCGACCGCAGCCGCCGGTCGTCCCAGGTCGCGTACAGGGTGCGCCCTTACAGGAATCATGAACATGAGCAGACAGACCAGCGTCATCGCCCCCTCCATCCTCTCCGCCGATTTCGCCCGGCTCGGCGAGGACACCGCCAAGGCGTTGGCCGCCGGCGCGGACTGGGTGCATTTCGACGTGATGGATAACCATTACGTGCCCAACCTCACCATGGGCCCGATGGTGCTCAAGGCACTGCGCGACTATGGCATCAGCGCGCCGATCGACGTGCACCTGATGGTCAAACCGGTGGACCGCATCGTGCCCGACTTCGCCAAGGCCGGCGCCACTCTGATCAGTTTCCATCCGGAAGGCAGCGAGCACGTCGACCGCACCATTGGCCTGATCAAGGACTCGGGCTGCCAGGCCGGCCTGGTGTTCAATCCCGCCACGCCGCTGGGCTGGCTGGACTACGTGATGGACAAGCTCGACCTGATCCTGCTGATGTCGGTCAACCCGGGTTTCGGCGGGCAGAAGTTCATCCCCTCGGCGCTGGACAAGCTGCGCGAGGTGCGCCGCCGCATCGACGAGAGCGGCCGGCCGATCCGGCTGGAGATCGACGGTGGTGTCGGCCCGGCCAATATCGGCGAGATCGCGGCGGCGGGCGCGGATACCTTCGTGGCCGGCTCGGCCATCTTCAACGCGCCCGACTACCAGGCCGTGATCGCGCAGATGCGCCAGCACCTGGCCGCGGCGGGCGGCTGAGCGGATTCGGGGCAAGAAAATCCCGGCGCACTCCGCGCCGGGAGAAGTTCGTCGGAACGACGTGTGAGGAGACCACAGGCGGGCAGGTCCACGGCAAGAACCCGCGCCACCGGAACTTGGGACCGGCCGCGTCCCGTTTGGTTCCCTGCGTCCCCCGGCCCCCGCAAGTTCATTCAGCCGGCCGGCCAAAAAAATCCCCGCCGCGAGGGCGGGGTGGAACGTGCCAAGGGTGGGACGAGTGGCGAAATGCCCAGGGGCGTCAGAGCGGCTGCCAGTCCGGATCGGGTTCCTCGGCCCCGGCGGCCGGCACGCTTCCCTGCGCACCGGTCGCCTCCAAGCCTTCCACGGCAGCTGACAGGAAGGGATCGTCCAGTTCGGTATCGCCGTTCATGAAGGCCTCCTCAATGCAGGCTCATGACCAGCCCGAGCAGCAGCGCGCCCAGCGCCAGTACCACGCGTAGCGGTTCAAAGCCGCGCAGTTCGGCATTGGGGTCGACGGGGGGCTGGTTGGTGGGACGCATGGTTCGGGTTCCTGCGAAGTGCGGTTTCATTCGGCCCGAGCCGGGGGCATGCGCCGGGACCCGGATATGGCAAAACGCGGGCAAGATCGGGCACGGGGCGGGCAGGCTCTTGCCTGGCGCAACTTCATGCGGGTGCGATGGCGCCATGCCGGCGCCAGATGGCGAAACGCGGGCAAGCGGCGCGCACGGCTTGCGTAGCCGGGGCGCAAGCCGCACCCTGCGCGCCATTGCCACCAGGGAGTGCACCATGGGCCGCAGCATCGCCATCGTCGAGGACGAACCGCTGATCCGCGCCAACTACGTCGAGGCACTGACTCGCTTCGGCTACGACACGCGCGGCTACGGCTCGCGGCAGGAGGCTTCCAACGCCTTCGCCATGCGCCTGCCCGAGCTGGTCATCATCGACATCGGCCTGGGCGACGAGCCCGAGGGCGGCTTCGACCTGTGCCGCGAGCTGCGCGCCAAGTCGGCCACGCTGCCGATCATCTTCCTCACCGCGCGCGACTCGGATTTCGACGTGATCTCCGGCCTACGCCTGGGCGCGGACGACTACCTGAGCAAGGACACCAGCCTGCACCAGCTGGCCGCGCGCATCGCCGCGCTGTTCCGCCGTATCGAGTCGCTGAAGGTGCCCGCCTCCAGCGAGACGGTGATCGAGCACGGCCCGCTCAAGCTCGAATCCGAGCGCATGCGCATCACCTGGAACGGCGAGGAGGTCCCGCTCACCGTCACCGAGTTCTGGATGGTGCACACGCTGGTGCGCTTCCCTGGCCATGTGAAGAACCGCGACCAGCTGATGCGCGAGGCCGAGCTGGTGGTGGACGACGCCACCATCACCTCGCACATCAAGCGCATCCGCAAGAAGTTCATCGCCGTGGCGCCGGACTTCGACGCCATCGAGACGGTGCACGGCGTGGGTTATCGATGGAAGCCGTGACGAGGCGTGCGTTCGCCTGGCTGCTGTGCTTGCTGGCGTCGTTCGCGACGCAGGCCGCCATGCCCGGCAAGGACGTCACGGTCGCCGGCAAGCCGGACCGCGACGTTCCGGGCTGGACCGTGCATACCGTCCTGCCCGAGGGCTGGACCCAGGATTGCTGCCTCTACGCCAAGGCCATCGGCGTGAACGAGGTGCTCTACCGGGGCGAATGGACCGGCGAGCCGGAGCGCGTGATGGTGCTCAACGTATGGCCGTCCAGACTCTCCTCTCTCGAGGCCGAGGTGCAGGACGACCGCCATCACTATCTGGACCGCGACCCGGGCGGCAAGGCGGGCACGTTCGCGCTGGACAATCCGGCGCTGGCCTGTCGCGGCGTGCTGTACGAGGGCACCGACCGCAAGGACGACGTGGTGGTGTTCTGCGATCCGGGCCTGGCCTCCGGCATCCGCTTCAGCTGGTCGATGACGCTCGCCCACGACGACGGCGACAGGGCCGCCCTGCTGGCGTTGTTCCGCCGGGTGGCGGAGCAGTCGCGCTATGCGGTGGACCATCCCGGCCATGACGGTACCGCCAAGCCCTAGGCTTTTCGGTATCGTCCCGCCATGACCCTGCGCCGCAAGCTGCTGCTCGTCGCCCTGTGCACGCTGGCCCTGCCCGTGGCGGGCTGGCTGTACGTGCGCCAGATGGAGACGCTGCTGCGCGAGGGCCAGGCGCAGGCGCTCACCGCCTCGGCCCGCGCCATGGCGCGCAGCCTGGTGGTGACCGACGCGCCGCTGCCGCCGTCCGGCCCCCTGTGGTATGTGCAGGAGGCGGCCAATCCCATCACCGTCGACGGCTACGGCGACGACTGGGCGCCGCTCACGCCGTGGAGCCAGCCGCTGGACAAGCGCGGCAAGCTGCTGCTGGCCGAGGATGCCGACTGGCTCTATCTCTACGTCGACGTGCGCACCACCCAGCGCACGCGCGCCGACGCGGACGATCCCGGCGCATTGCGCGCGGACCACCTGGTGCTGAGCCTGGGCAAGGGCGGGCAGTCGCGTCGCTACCTGCTGGCCAGCGCGGCCCCGGGCCTGCTCACCGCGCGGCCGCTCGATCCGCCCGTCGATGGACTGCCGTCGCTGCTCACCGCGCAATGGCAGGAGGATGGCAGCGGCTATCGGGTGGAGCTGCGCGTGCCGCGCAACCTGGGGCTGGATGCGCTGGGGCTGGCGATCTACGACGCCGGCAGCGGTGGTGACCCCATGGCGGTACAGAGCCGTCCGCTGGTGACCTATTCGCCGCCGCTGACGCATGAGCTGGGCCAACTGGCGCTGGATGGCGTGCAGGCGCGCGTATTGGCGCCGCAGGGCTGGCTGTTGGCGCGCACCGGCCATCTCGCCACGCCGGCCGCTACGGCGGGCGACCAGCCGGGCTGGTTCGCGGCGCTGGTCTACCGATCGCTGCTGGCCAACCAGGTCGAGGATGCCGAGCCCTGGACGCAGGACGTGCCGCGGCTGGACGTGGACGAGGTGCGCCAGGCCAGCGAAGGCAGGCCGGCCACGCTGTGGCGGCAGGGCGAGGCGCGCGGCAGCGTGGTGCTGGCCGCCGCGGTGCCGATCGAGCGCGAGGGTCAGGTACGCGGCGTGCTGCTGCTGGAACAGGCCAGCCGTGCGGTGCCGTTGCTGGCCAACCGCGCATTGCTGGGCCTGCTGCTGACCAGCTTCAGCGTGCTGCTGGTCGCCGGCGCGATCCTGCTGATCTTCGCCACGCGGCTGAGCATCCGCCTGGGCCGGCTGCGCGACGCGGCCGAGCGCGCGCAACTCAACGATGGACGTCTGGACGGCCCTTTCCCGATGACCGGCGCCGAGGACGAGATCGGCGACCTCGCCCGCAGCTTCGCGCGCCTGTTCGAGGTGGTGGGCGGGTATACCGACTACCTGCGCACGCTCGCCTCCAAGCTGTCGCACGAGCTGAATACGCCGCTGGCCATCGTGAAGTCCTCGCTGGACAACCTGGAGCACGCGCTGCAGGCCCAGCACGCGATGCCGCCGGATGCGCAGCCGTACTTGCTGCGCGCGCGCGATGGCGTGGCGCGCCTGGGCACGCTGGTGCGCGCGATGAGCGAGGCCAGCCGGATGGAGCGCGCCATCGCCGCGGCGGAGCCGGAGGACGTGGACCTGGTGGCCGTGGTGCGTGGCTGCAGCGAGGCCTATCGCCCGCTGGCCGGCACGCGGCGGCTCGAAACGGTGTTGCCGGCCGCGCCGGTCGTCATGCATTGCGCGCCTGAACTGATCGCGCAGGCGCTGGACAAGCTGTTCGACAACGCCTTGTCGTTCACCCCCGAGCAGGGCTGGCTGCGCCTGACCCTGCGCGCCACGCAGCATGGCGCCGAGATCGAACTGGCCAACCAGGGGCCGCCGCTGCCGGCCGCCATGCAGGGCCGCCTGTTCGATTCGCTGGTGAGCCTGCGCGACAAGGCCACGCCGGGCGACGCACCGCACCTGGGGCTGGGCCTGTACGTGGTGCGGCTGGTCGCCGAGCGCCATGGCGGCGTGGCGATGGCGAGCAATCTCGCGGACGGCCGCGGCGTGGCCTTCACGCTGCAGCTGCGCGGCATGCCGAGGCAGCGGCTGTAGCGTCCCGCTTATTTCTTTCGACGGCAACCCTGTGGGAGCGCACCCTGTGCGCGACTGGGGCGGCGCGGCTACTTCATCTCGCCCAGCGTCCAGCCGCCGCCGCCTGGCATCACGGCGAACTCGCGTACCGTGGTCGCCGCGCAGTCCGCCGGCTGGTCGGTGCATTGGGCCAGCGTGATGCGCAGGTGCTGGTCGTCGACCAGGCTGAAATCGGCCAGGCGCGTGTTGGCCAGGCCGGCCGCCTTGTCCAGCACCGTGCCGATCAGCACGCCGTGATGGAATACGTAGAGCTGCAAGTCGTTCGGCTGGCACTGCGCATCGACAGTCACGGCGGCCTCGGCCACGTAGGTATCGCCCTTGCGTTGCGCGCGGCCGGTCGGCAGGCGCTGGCCGGTGAGCAGGAAACGGTCTTCGTCGCTCTTCGGCTCGGGGGACCTGGCCGCGCACTGCACCGCCGGATCGGCGACGGAGGCCGTTGCCGAGGCTGACAGCGGCTGCAGCGGACGCGGCACATAGATCGCGGCGGCCGATGTGGGCGCCGGGCGTGCCAACCACAGGCACAGGGCGGTACCGGCCAGCAGCAGGGCGGCTACGGCGTAGGCGCGTCCGCGCAGCAGGGGGCGACGCCACAGGTAGGCCAGTGCGACCAGGGCCAGCAGCACCGCGACCGGCGCCAGCGGACGCAGCAGCAGGGCCAGCAGGCCGAACAGCGCGGCCGCTACGGCGAAGGCGGAAAGCGGGGCCGGTGCCGGCGCGGCCGGCGGCATGGCTGGCGGCGCACTGGCGGCCGGGGGAGGCAGTGGCGGGGGCATGGCGCCCGCATGGGGCAGCGGCGGCGGCTCGCTGGCGCCAGCCGGGGGCATCCAGTCGAACCAGGCCTGGCCGCCGTCGTGGCACCACTGGTCGCCGGGTTCGGCATAACGCTCCAGCGCCGGTTCCGGCAGCGGGCCGTGCACGTGCCCGTTTCGCCGCAGCCAGGCCAGGTGCCCATCGTCGGGCCACACGCTCGCATCCGCGCCCATGGCGCGCAACTGCGCGGCCTGGGTGTCGGCGGTGGCTGCGTCCAGGCCGCGGCGGATCACCAGCGGGGCCCGCTCGAACACGCGCTCGCGGAAGCCGGCCGGGTCCATGCCGAAGGCGGCGGCCATGCGCGCCTGCACGGCGGCGGGATCCTGCCCGTCGAGCAGGCGGCCGGAAAGTACCAGGCAACGGTGGTCCATACCCATCGATTCCCCCTGCGGGTGCCGCGTGATGCACCGATGGGGCAAGGGTAGGGGGGCCGCGGCGGGGGGACAAGCCGCCCGCCGATTTCGGTTCGCCGCGCGACTATGCCTACAATGCCGGTCCCCGAGGCCCCGGGGGCCATCCTGCCGGCACAGGCCGGCGTGGCGCTCCCGTGGACCCGCAACGACGTTTGGCCATCCGGAACTTTCCCCACGTGATTTCCCGCGACGAATTCGACGCGCTGGCTGCGCAGGGTCATACCCGCATCCCGCTGGTGCGCGAGGTGTTCTCCGACCTCGACACGCCCCTGTCGGTGTACCTGAAGCTGGCCGACGGCCCGTATACCTTCCTGTTCGAATCGGTCGAGGGCGGCGCCACCTGGGGGCGCTATTCGATTATCGGCCTGCCGGCGAAGCGCGTGTACCGCCTGCGCGGCCACGAGCTGGAGGTGGAGGACGCCGGCGAAGTCACCGAGCGCCGCCACCTGGACGACCCGCTGGGCGAGATCGAGCGGCTGCGCCAGCAGTACCAGGTGCCGCGCCTGCCGCAGCTGCCGGCCTTCAGCGGCGGCCTGGTCGGCTATTTCGGCTTCGAGACCATCGGCTACATCGAGCCGCGCCTGGCCCAGTGGGACCGCGCCGATGAGCTGGGCACGCCCGACGTGCTGCTGATGCTGGCCGAGGAAGTCGCCGTGTTCGACAACCTCAAGGGCCGCCTGTACCTGATCGTGCACGCCGATCCCTCGCAGCCGCACGCCTACGCCGAGGCGCAGCGCCGGCTGGACGCGCTGGTCTATCGCCTGCGCCAGGGCGGCGCGTCATACCCGCAGCTCAACCAGGGCATTGCGCTGGACGAGGGCGACTTCAAGTCCTCTTTCACCAAGGAGGCATTCGAGGCGATGGTGGAGCGCGCCAAGGAATACATCCGCGCCGGCGACATCTTCCAGGTGGTGCCCTCGCAGCGCCTGAGCGTGCGCTTCAATGCGCGCCCGGTGGACGTGTACCGCGCGCTGCGCGCGCTCAATCCCTCGCCCTACATGTACTTCGTGGACCTGGGGCAGACCCAGATCGTCGGTTCCTCGCCGGAGATCCTCGCGCGCCTGAAGGATGGCAAGGTGGTGGTGCGCCCATTGGCCGGCACGCGCAAGCGCGGCGCCACCGAGGATGAGGACCAGGCGCTGGAGGCCGAGCTGCTGGCCGATCCGAAGGAACGCGCCGAGCATGTGATGCTGATCGACCTGGGCCGCAACGACATCGGCCGCATCAGCCGGACCGGCAGCGTGGAAGTGAGCGAATCCTTCGTGGTCGAGCGCTACTCGCACGTGATGCACATCGTCTCGCAGGTGCAGGGCGACGTGCGTCCCGAGGTGGGCTACATGGACGTGCTCAAGGCCACCTTCCCGGCCGGCACGCTCAGCGGCGCGCCGAAGATCCGCGCGCTGGAGATCATCCAGGAACTGGAGCCGTACAAGCGCAACATCTACGCCGGCGCCATCGGCTGGATCGGCTGGTGGGGCGACGCGGACACCGCCATCGCCATCCGCACCGCGGTGATCCAGGACGGCCGCCTGCACGTGCAGGCCGGCGCCGGCATTGTGTACGACTCCGATCCCGCCTCCGAGTGGGAGGAGACCATGAACAAGGGCCGCGCGCTGTTCCGCGCCGTGGCCCAGGCGGCCAAGGGCCTGTGAGCATGAAGGCGATGCACCGCGGCGCGGCGGCGGCCTGCGCGCTGGGCCTGGGCGGCAGCCTGCTGGTCGCGCCGGTACACGCGGATGCGCCGGCCTGGCGCGACGATGCCGCCTCGCGGCTGGAAGTGCTGGCCTTGCTGCAGACCCTCAACGCCGACCTGCTCAGCCATCCCAGCGCCACGCTGACGCTGGAGCGCTGGTGCGGCGCGCACCGCCTCGCGCCCGAGGCGAACGTGGTGGCCGAGCGCGTGCATGGCGAGGACAAGCCGCTGCCGGCGGGCGCGCGCGAGCAACTCGGCATCGGCGCCGACGAGCCGGTCCGCTACCGCCGCGTGCAACTTGCCTGCGGCGCCCATGTGCTGTCCGAGGCGGACAACTGGTACGTGCCCTCGCGCCTTACCGAGGCCATGAACCAGCAGTTGGACACCACCGACATGCCGTTCGGCAAGGTGGTGCAGCCGCTGCATTTCCGCCGGCAGACGCTGTCCGCCGAGCTGCTGTGGTCGCCGCTGCCGGCTGGCTGGGAGACCGGCGCGCCGCTGCCGGCCCCGCAGGGCGCGCTCGCCATTCCGCACTATGTATTGCAGCATCGCGCCGTGCTGTTCGACCAGGACAACCGTCCCTTCAGCCTGGTGGTGGAGAGCTACACGGCAGGCGTGCTGGCGTTTCCGCCGCCGTCGCTGGGCGGACGCTGAGGCTGGCCTGGTCGCGCACAGGGTGCTCCTACAAGGCACCGTTGTAGGAGCGCACCCTGTGCGCGACCCGGTGCCTTCATTCCACCGGCACGTCGTAGATCACCGAAGGCGACGGCTCGGATACAAGCGTGTAGTGCCACCACTCCATCGCATAGTTGCGAAAGCCCTCGCGCTCCATCGCCGCGCGCAGCAGGGCGCGGTTGGCGTGCTGCGCGGCGGTGGCTTGCGGCGAATCGGTGTTGGCCAGCGTGCCGAAATAGTCGAAGCCGGTGCCCATGTCTAGCGGCGTGCAATGCCGGTCGTGCGCGTCGCATTGCAGCAGGGTGAGGTCCACCGTGGCGCCGCGGCTGTGGCCGGAGACCGGGGCGATGTAGTCGCCGAGCAGGGCGCGCTTGTCCAGTTGCGGATAGTGCGCGGCCTTGGTGCGCTGGTCGGCGAGGTCGCTCGCCCAGCGCACGAAATGCGCCACGGCGCGCGCGGGGCGATAGCAGTCGAACAGCCGCAGCCGGCGATGCTCGGCGCGCAGGTCGCGCTCCACGCGGGCCAGTGCCTCGGCGGCGGGCCGCAGCAGCAGGCACTTGGGTGCGAGATAGCCGTCCACCGGCGTGCCCACGAAGTTGTCGCTACCGGCGTACTTGATGTCCTCGGCGATGTCGGGCGCCAGCGTGCGGATATCGACCAGGCCCGCCTCGGCGGCGGTGCGTGCCGGCGATAGCCTGGGCGGCGATTCCGCGTGGGCGAGGCCCGCTGGCCCGCCGCCGAGCACGGTGGCCAGCGCAAAAGCGCGGATTCGCCTGCCGAAGCTACCCATGGCCATCCTCCCCGATGTGACGCGGCCATCGTACAGGCCGGTGGCCACGAGGGGCGCGGCAGGCGATATGCTCGGCGATGTGGTCCATGCCGGAGGAAATGCAGGGTTGCGCATGCGATGGTTCCAAATCGTGGCGTGGTGCTTCGCCTCGCTGTCGGTGGCGCAGGCGTCGGAGGCCGCACTGATCGTGCCGCCGTCCGGCGTGGTCGGCGTCGCCGACGAGGCCATGCTCACCCCGGATTTCTGGATACGCCGGCTGGCCCAGCCCGACCGCGTGCTGCTGGACGAGGCGGCGATCGCGGCACGCAACGACCAGCTCTACCGACGCGATCCCTCCATGCACGACCTGCATGCCTTGCCGTCCATGCTGACGCGCGAACAGGTGCTGGCGTGGATCGATGGCGTTTCCCAGCTGCCCCGGCGTCCCTTGTTCGACGGGCAGGGCAACCCGGTGGGCGAGGCGGTGTTGCATCGGTTCGTCGATGCGCTCGCGCTCGACCGCGTGCCGGCGCGCCAGCCCACGCGCTATGGCCTGGTGGTGCGCCGCGCCGCGTTGCGCAGCTTTCCTACCGAGCTGCGCGTGTTCACCGTCAAGGGCGACGCCGATATCGACCGCTTCCAGCAGACCGCCGAGTTTCCCGGCACGCCGGTGGCGATCGTGCATGCGAGCCGCGATGGCCAGTGGCTGTTCGTGCTGAGCCCGCGCTATGCCGCCTGGACGCGCCGGGAGAATATCGCCGAAGGCGGCGCGGCCCAGCTGTTCGGCTACGTCGATGCCTCGCCACGACGCGTGGTCACCGGCGCCAGCGTGGCGACCGTGCATACCCGAGAACGGCCGGCCGTATCGCAACTGCCACTGGACATGGGTGTCTCGGCACCGCTGGCGGACCATCCCGCCGACCGGCCGGTCAATGGCCAGTCGCCGTATACGTCCTATGTGATCGAACTGCCCACGCGCACGGCCGATGGCGGGCTCGAGATCGTGCCGGCATTGCTGCCGCGCCAGGCCGATACGGCGGACCGCTACCTGCCGCTGACCGAAGCCAACATCCTGCGCCAGGCGTTCAAGTTCCTGGGCGAGCGCTATGGCTGGGGCCACGACTACGACGCGCGCGATTGCAGCGGTTTCGTCTCGGACGTCTATCGCAGCATGGGCGTGCAGATGCCGCGCGATACCGGCCGCCAGGCGGCCAGTCCCGCGCTGGCTCACCAGGCCTTCGGCGACGGCGACAGCCACGCGGCGCGCATGAACGCGGTGGACGCCCTGCGGGTGGGCGACCTGGTGTATATCCCCGGCCACGTGATGATGGTGATCGGTCGCATCGATGGCCAGCCCTACGTGATCCACGACACCACCGGCATCGCCTATCGCGACGGCCATGGCGACCTGCGGCAGGTAAAGCTCAACGCCGTCTCGGTGACGCCGCTGCTGCCGCTGGTGTTCGACGACGGGCGTTCCTACGTCGATCGCATGACGGCCATCGTGCATGTCCGTCCTTGAATCGTCTTGTCCATGAAGGAAACCGGAATGGCATGGTTCGAGAAGGCACTACAAGGCCGAGCGACATGGGCGGCGTGGTTGGCGTTCCTGTTGCTCATGGTGGGCGGCCGAGCCGTGGCTGCCGAGGACGATGCCGGCTGGCGCGACGCGGGCCAGATGGTGGTCGTGGTGACGCCCGACTGGCATGCCGACCACGGTGTGCTGCGCGCCTTCGAGCGCCTACGCGGCGCGTGGCATCCGGTGGGCGAGGCACAGGACGTGGTGATCGGGCGTGCCGGCGCCGCCTGGGGGCTGGGCCTGAACCCGCCGCAGGCGGACGGCCCGCAGAAGCGGGAAGGCGATGGGCGCAGCGCTGCCGGCGTGTACCGCATCGGCGAGGCGTTCGGCTACGCCGCCCGCGCGGACACGCGCCTGCCCTATCGCGCGCTGCAGGTCTCGGACTACTGCATGGACGTCAGCGGCTCGCCTTACTACAACCGCATCGTCGATACCCGCGAGGTGGGCGAGCAGGCGGTGGCCGGTTCCAGCGAACCGATGCGGCGCGACCTGCACTTGGGTGGCGACCGCCTGTATACGGTGGGCTTCGTGATCGAGCACAACGCGCAGGGACAGGCCGGTGCGGGCAGCTGCATCTTCGCCCATGTCTGGCGCTCGCCCACCGACGCCACCGCCGGCTGCACCGCCATGCCGGAAGCGGCGATGCGCCACCTGCTGGCCTGGCTCAGGCCGGAGCGCCGGCCGGTGTTCGTGCTGCTGCCGCGCGAGCAGTACGCGCGCCTGCGCCGGGCCTGGCGCCTGCCTGGCCTGGAAGCGCCCCGGTCCCGCTAGCGCAGGGAAAGCGGCGGCGTGGCCTCGGGCACGAAAGCCTCCTCGCCGGCCAGCGTGGACAGCGGCACATTGGCGTTCGCATGGGCCGCCACGCGCCGCGCCACGATATGGTCGTGACGGGATTCCAGCCGCTCGATATAGCGCTTGCGCAGTTCCAGCAGCCATTCGGCGGCGCTGCTGTCCAGGCCGGCGTCGCGCACGCGCTGCAGGTGCTCTCTTTCCAGGATCAGCAGCTGGCGCGAATCGCGCAGGCGTTTCTCCAGTTCGGCGATGACGTGCATGACGTACTCCCCCGCGGTCTGGCAAGACAAAAAGTATGCCAGCGGCGCATGGTGGGAATGTGAAGGATGCGGGGCGAACTGCGAGATGGCTCGCCGGTTGGCCGTCTTGCCGGGTTGTCCCTGTCCTTCCGGAGCGCTGCCGGCCAGGGTTGGGGCGCCCCGGGTGCTGCAGTGCGGCGCGGGTTTGAGCACAATGGTCCTTCCATTCCCCCATCCCATACGGGCCGGCAGAACCTCCCACCCCCCCCGTTTCTGGCGATAAATCAAAAAGTTGACACCCATGCTGCTGATGATCGACAACTACGACAGCTTCACCTTCAACCTCGTGCAGTACCTGGGCGAGCTGGGGCAGGCGGTGAAGGTGGTGCGCAACGATGCGCTGGACGTGGCGGGCATCCGGGCGCTCCGGCCCAGCCACATCATGATCTCGCCGGGGCCGGGTACGCCGGACGACGCGGGCGTGTCGCTGGACGTGCTGCGCGAGCTGGCGGGCGAGATCCCGGTGTTCGGCGTGTGCCTGGGCCACCAGGCCATCGGCCAGGCCTTCGGCGGCAAGGTGGTCCGCGCCAAGCGGATCATGCACGGCAAGACCTCGCCGGTGCGCCATCGCGGCCAGGGCGTGTTCGCCGGCCTGCCCGATCCGTTCGAGGCCACGCGCTACCACTCGCTGGTGGTGGAGCAGTCCTCGCTGCCCGATTGCCTGGAAGTCACCGCGTGGACGGAAAACGAGGACGGCTCCATCGACGAGATCATGGGCCTGCGCCACAAGACGCTGAAGGTCGAGGGCGTGCAGTTCCATCCCGAATCGATCCTCACGCAGTACGGCCACGACCTGCTGCGCAACTTCCTGGGCCTGCCGCTGAAGCTCGCGGCATGAGCGGGGCCTTGCAGAACCCGGTGGGCCGCCGCGTCACCATCACGCCGCAGGAGGCGCTCCAGCGCACCATCGAGCATCGCGAGATCTTCCACGACGAGATGATCGAGCTGATGCGTCAGATCATGCGCGGAGAGGTCAGCCCGCTGATGACCGCCGCGATCATCACCGGCCTGCGCGTGAAGAAGGAGACCGTGGGCGAGATCACCGGCGCGGCACGCGTGATGCGCGAGCTGTCGGCCAAGGTGGAGCTGCCGCCGCACGAGCATTTCGTGGACATCGTGGGCACTGGCGGCGATGGCGCGTCGAGCTTCAACATCTCCACTGCGTCGATGTTCGTGGCCGCCGCGGCCGGCGCGCGCGTGGCCAAGCACGGCGGGCGCAGCGTGTCGTCGAAGTCGGGCAGCGCGGACGTGCTGGAGGCGCTGGGCGCGGTGATCGACCTGCCGCCCGCGCAGGTGGCGCAGTGCATGCAAGAGGTGGGCATCGGCTTCATGTTCGCGCCCAACCACCATCCGGCGATGAAGGTCGTTGCGCCGGTGCGCAAGGAAATGGGCGTGCGCACGCTGTTCAACATCCTCGGGCCGCTGACCAATCCCGCCGGCGCGCCGAACATCCTGATGGGCGTGTTCCATCCCGACCTGGTCGGCATCCAGGTGCGCGCGCTGCAGGCGCTGGGCGCCAGGCATGCGCTGGTGGTATGGGGGCGCGACGGCATGGATGAGATCTCGCTGGGCGCCGCCACCCTGGTCGGCGAGCTGCGCGACGGCGAGGTGCGCGAGTACGAGGTGGAGCCGGAGGATTTCGGCCTGGCCATGGCCTCCAGCCGCAACCTGCGCGTGGAGAACGCCGAGGAATCGCGCGCCATGCTGCTGGAGGCGCTGGAAGGCCGCCGTGGCGTGCCGCACGACATCGTCTGCCTCAATGCCGGCGCGGCCCTGTATGCGGCCAACGTGGTCGACGGCATCGGCGCCGGCATCGGGCTGGCTCGCGCGACCATCGCCAGCGGCGCCGCCCGTGCGAAAATGGACGCCTTCGTGGCGGCCACGCGACGCCTGTCGGCAGCGACCTGACGCTCACGCCATCTTCATGACCGCAGCCCGCAAGCTTTTCCCATGACCGATATCCTCCAACGCATCCTGACCCGCAAGACCGAGGAAGTGGCCGAGCGCAGCGCCAAACTGCCGCTGGTGGAACTGTCCTCGCGCGTGGCGGACCTGCCGGAAACCCGCGGCTTCGCCTCCGCCATCGAGGCCAAGATCGAGGCCGGCCTGCCGGCGGTGATCGCCGAGGTCAAGCGCGCCAGCCCGAGCAAGGGGCTGATCCGGCCGGACTTCGATCCCGCCGAGATCGCGCGCAGCTACGAGCGGGGCGGGGCGGCCTGCCTGTCCGTGCTGACCGACCGCGACTTTTTCCACGGCAGCGAGGATTTCCTGCAGCAGGCGCGCGCCGCGTGCACGCTGCCGGTGCTGCGCAAGGACTTCGTGATCGATCCCTACCAAGTGTACGAGGCGCGGGTGATCGGCGCCGACTGCATCCTGCTGATCGTCGCCGCGCTGGGCGATGCGGCCCTGCTGGAGCTGTCGCTTCTGGCGGCGGACCTGGACCTGGACGTGCTGTGCGAAGTGCACGACGCGGAGGAACTGGAACGCGCCCTGGCGCTGCCGGTGCCGCTGATCGGCGTGAACAACCGCAACCTGCGCACCTTCCATACCTCGCTGGACACCTCGCTGGAATTGCAGCAGTTGATGGAATACGACCGCATCCTGGTCAGCGAATCGGGCATCCATACGCCCGATGACGTGGCCACGTTGCGCGATGCCGGCATCAACGCGTTCCTGGTCGGCGAGGCGTTCATGCGCGCCAGCGACCCGGGCGCCGAACTCAAGCGATTGTTCGACACGAAGTAAGTTCCATGTCCCCAGGGGAAACCGATTCCATGCTGTCCACGGCGGCGGATGCGGCCGTCGCCGCCCCGCGCGTCGTGCTGTTCGATTTCGATGGCGTGCTGATCCATGGCGACGCTTTTTCCCTGTTCATGCGCGAACGGTACCAGCGCTCGTCGCTGCGCAAGGCCGGCGCGCTGCTGGCGCTGCCATGGTTGCTGATGGTCGTTCCGTTCTCGCGCCGGCGCGCCATGCACACCCTCGTGCACGTGGCGCTGCTGGGCATGGGCGAGCAGGCCTACCGGGCGGCGGCGGAAGCTTTCGCCGCCAGCCTGGTGCGCCGGCCCAGGCAATTCTGCCGCGATGGCCTCAATGCGCTGCGCCGGCACCAGGCGGCCGGCGATCGCGTGATCGTGGTCACCGGCTGCGAGCATGTGCTGGTCAGCCATATCCTCGCGCAGCTCGGCATCCAGGACGTCGAGGTGCTCGCCTCGCGGCTGCGGCCGGGCCTGCTGGGCATGCGCGTCAAGCTGCACAACGTCGGTCGCCGCAAGCCGCTGGAACTGGCCGCCCTGGGCGTCGGCGAGTGGCATGTGGCCTATAGCGATTCGCCGGTCGATGCCCCCATGCTCAAGCCCGCCGCCGAGGCCGTGCTGGTCAACGGCACGCCCAAGCGTTGCAAGAAGCTGGAAAGGGCGCTGGGGCGCACGGTGACCCGCGTCGACTGGTTCTGAAAATGCTGCTGTGGGAGCGCACCCTGTGCGCGACGCCCGCGGCAGTCCGGAGTCGCGTATAGGGTGCGCTCCCACAGCAAAGGCCGAGACGCTTGCCTGCGTCCCGTCGCGGAATTACGTTAGGGCTTACATAAGTACCGCAGGGATTCGCCATGTACCTCCCTTCGCTCGCCCAACTGGCGCTCGGCAGCCGGCTGAAGTCGCTCAGCGACCACTTCTATGCGGCGGTCGACGAGGTCTATCGCGCCTGCGGGGCCGGCGTGGAATCGCGCTGGTTCCCGGTGCTGCGCTTCCTGTGGGAACACGGCGAGACCACCGTCAGTGACGTGGCCGCGGCCATCGGCCAAACCCATTCGGCGGTCAGCCAGCTGGCCGACAAGCTGGTGGACGCAGGCCTGGTCCAGCGCAGGAAGGATGCCCAGGACGGCCGCCGCAGCCTGCTGGCGCTGACCGGCCGGGGGCAGGAAGCCCTGTCGGCGCTGGGGCCGATCTGGGTGGCCGTGCGCCGGGGCATCGTGCGCTCGCTGGGCGAGGAAGGGGTGTCGGCCTTGCTGGCCGCGCTGGCGGCCACCGAACGGGCCCTGGAAGAGCGCCCGGTGGTGGAGGCGATGCTGGCCGAGCACGCGGCGCTCACCGCCGCCCGGCTGGAGATCGTGCCGTACGAGCCCGCCTTGAAGGAGCACTTCTACCGGCTCAATGCGCAGTGGCTGGAGCGTCACTTCCGCATCGAGGACATCGACCGCGAGCTGCTGGGCGACCCGGAGCGCCATGTGCTGGCGCCGGGCGGGGCGATCTTCTTCGCCCGCCTGGCGGACGAGGTGATCGGCACCTGCGCCCTGCTGCAGGAATCGCCGGGCGTCTACGAGCTGTCCAAGATGGGCGTGGACGAGACCTTCCGCGGCATGGGGGCGGGCCGGCGCCTGCTGGCCGCCGCCATCGAGGAATTCCACCGTCGCGGTGGACGCGAGCTGTTCCTGGAATCCAACAGCCGGCTCAAGACCGCGCTGCGCATGTACGAGCAGGCCGGCTTCGTGATGCAGCCCGCGGTGCGCCCGGGTTCGCACTACGAGCGGGCGGATGTATATATGGTCTATCAGGGCGGCAAGGACGGTGTCGCCGGGTCGTAAAGAGCCTGCGCGGCCCGGCAGGGAAGTGGCCGGCAAGCCGCCGGGTCCCGGCCGATGGCCAAGGCGGCACCCATGGAGGCCGGAATCAGCGCGTGCCGCGCACCACGATGGTCTTGCCTGCCACGTCGATCATGCCCTGTTCCTCGAGCTGCTTGAGCACGCGGCCGACCATTTCGCGGGAGCAGCCCACGATGCGGCTCACCTCCTGGCGGGAGATGCGGATCTGGGTGCCGTCTGGATGCGTCATCGCGTCCGGTTCCTGGCACAGGTCCAGCAGTGTCCTGGAGATGCGGTTGGTGACGTCCATGAAGGCCATGCGGCTGACCTGGCGCGAGGTGCGCAGCAGGCGATGGGTCAGCTGCGAGCCAATGGCGAACAGGATCTTCGGGCATTCCTCGCGCAGCGGGCCTTCCATCAGCTGGAACAGGCGCTCGTAGCTGATCTCGGCCATCTCGCAGGCGGTGCGGGTGCGCACCATGGACTCGCGCTGCGCCTGCTCCACGAACAGGCCCATCTCGCCGATGAACTGGCCGCGACTGAGATAGGCCAGGATCAGTTCGCGGCCCTGCTCGTCCTCGGTGCAGACGGCCAGCGAGCCGTCCACGATGTAGTACAAGGTGTTGGCGGGGTCGCCGGGGCGGATGATGGCGGTCTTGCCGGGATAGCGGCGCCGGTGGCAAAGCGCCAGGAAGCGCTCCATCGAGGCCGGATCCGGCGCAAAGCTGGCCGGTGCCTGGGAACGTTCGAAAGCTTGCTGAAGCTGGTATTTGAGTTGCGCCACGATGAGTCCCGTCGATTCAATCCGAGGGCCGCGAGCGTCCCCCCGTCTGTCCAAACTTACCCCGCAGGGCATTATGGCAAACTAACCGGACCTGCCGAAGGTTCAGTTTTCTCTTTTTTTGCCGCATACTTCACGGTCTTTCGGATGCGATCCCCTTGTCGCGATCCGGTCACAAGGGTCGTGGAAGCTTCCCGCCTCCACGTTCAATTATCCAGCGGGGACCCTTGTAGCTAACCCGCCCTCTGCTGCTGGCCGCCGACCGGCCATGGAGAGTCGCTGTGGTGAAACCCCTTCCGCGCCTGCGCCTGCAGGGCTTCAACAACCTGACCAAGGCCCTGAGCTTCAATATCTACGACATCTGCTACGCGGTGTCCGAAGAGCAGCGACAGCGCTACATCGAGTACATCGACGAGCAGTACGATGCCGACCGCCTGACCCAGATCCTGACCGACGTGGCGGAGATCATCGGCGCCAATATCCTCAACATCGCACGCCAGGACTACGATCCGCAAGGCGCCTCGGTGACCATCCTCATTTCCGAGGAGCCGGTGGTGGAGAAGCTCGGCCGCGACACCATCTCCGACGCGGTGGTGGCCCACCTGGACAAGAGCCACATCACCGTCCACACCTATCCGGAGACGCATCCGCACAACGGCATCGCGACCTTCCGCGCGGACATCGACGTGGCTACCTGCGGCGTGATCTCTCCGCTGAAGGCCCTGAACTACCTGATCGACAGCTTCGAGTCCGACATCGTCATCGCCGACTACCGCGTGCGCGGCTTCACCCGCGACGTGAAGGGCAAGAAGCACTTCATCGACCACAAGATCAACTCCGTGCAGGACTACTTGGCCAAGCACATCCGCCAGAAGTACGAGATGTTCGACGTGAACGTGTACCAGGAGAACATGTTCCACACCAAGATGCACATCAAGGACTTCGACCTGGATACGTATCTGTTCGAGGCCCACGCCGACGACCTCTCCTTCAAGGAGCGCCAGCGCATCGAATCGCTGCTGCGCCGCGAGATCGAGGAACTCTTCCACGGCCGCAACCTGATGTAGGAAAAAACCCGCCGGAAGGCGGGTTTTTTTATTGGGCTGGGTGCGCTCCCACAGATGTCTCCACGCGTTGCCGCGCTAAACCCGATACGCCACGATCTTCATCACCTTCGATGCCAGCGCCATCGCCTCGGGGACAGGAAACGGCAGCTCGATCCCACCGCGTTCCCGCGCGTCATGCGCGTGGCGGATCTCGTCGGCCTGCATCTGCATCAGCACGGCGCGCGAACGCTCGTCCTGCGCGGGCAGCTTGTCGAGGTGTTCTTCCAGATGCGCTTCGACCTGGCGTTCGGTTTCCACCACGAAGCCCAGGCTCACCGGGTCGCCGGCCAGGGCGGCCAGCGCGCCGATGGCATAGCTGCCGGCATACCACAGCGGATTGAGCAGGCTGGGACGGCTGTCCAGTTCCTTCAGGCGTTCGGTGCACCAGGCCAGGTGGTCGGTTTCCTCCGCGGCGGCGTGCAGCAGGTGGGCACGGTTGGCCTCGTCGCGCGCCAGGGCGGCCTGGCCGTCGTACAGCGCCTGGGCGCAGACCTCGCCGGTGTGGTTGATGCGCATCAGCCCGGCGGCATGGCGGCGCTCGGCATCGCCCATGTCCGCCTCGTCGAAGGCCTCGGCGGGCGACGGACGCGCCGCCTCCGGAGAGCCGGCCACGGTTTCCAGCGCCCGTTCGATGCCGGCGAGCAGGCGGTCGAGCGGGGAAAGCGTGCGTGCGTTCATGGCGAATCCTCCAGTTGCTGCGCCAGCAGGGTCAGCGGATGCATATGCGGCCAGCGCCGGCCCCCATCATCCATGCCAGCGGCGAGATGCAGGCGGCAGCCGATATTGGACGATACGAGCTGCTGTGGCGCCAAGGCGGCGACCTGATCCAGCGTGGCCTCGCGCAGGCGCGCGGCGCGCCCGGGAAATTCCAGCATGTGCGAGCCCGCCGCGCCGCAGCAGTAGGGTGCGCGCGGCGCCACCTGCAAGTCGAGTTCCGGCACCTTCCGCAGCAGCGACTGCAGCGTGCCCTCGCTGCGCGCCACGTTGACCTGCGTGCAGGGCAGGTGCAGCGCCACGCGGCGTGCCAGCGGCCGAAAGCGCAGCCGGTCCGCGCGCTCGGCCAGCAGGCTTGCCGGATCGGCCACGGGAACGCCAGGCAGGGCGCGGCGCAGCGTGCCCAGGCAGCCGGGCGTCACCGATACAAGATGCTCGGCGCCGGACGAGCGCCAGGTTTCGCGGACGCGCTCGGCCAGGCGCTCGGCGGTATCCATCTCGCCGCCGTGCAGGTCGATGGCGCCGCAGCAGAAGGCAGGCAGGCGGATCGCGCGGTAGCCGGCGGCGCGCAGCAGGCGCAGGGCGGCCGCCTCAGCCTCGGCATCCTCCACGCTCGCCACGCAACCGGGGAACAGCGCCACCGTTGGCTGCCCATCGGCCGAGTCGGCGGCGACCGGGGGCGTGACCGGCGTGGCCTCGGGCAGCGTCCCCAGGGCGGCGCGCCAGGCCGAGCCGGCGGGCAGCCGGGCGTCCAGCCGCCGCTTCCAGCGCGCCAGCCCTGCGGCGGAGCCAAGGCGCGCGGCCAGCCGCAGCAGGGTGGGTTGCTTGAGCATGGCCAGCAGGGCGCGCGGGCGCCCTGGCCGGGGACCGATCAGCGCCCGCGTCTCGACCAGCAGCTCGCCATACTTCACCTGGGCGGGGCAGACGCGTTCGCAGTTGAGGCAGCCCAGGCAATGGTCCAGGTGGATGCGCAGTGTGGCCGTGGGCTCGGCATCGCCACGGGCCAGCGCCGCCGCCATGGCAATGCGCCCGCGCGGCGATTCCGATTCGGTGCCGTCCAGGCCGTAGGTGGGGCAGGTGGGCAGGCACATGCCGCACTGCACGCACTGGTCGGCCAGCGCGGCGATGGTTTGGCTTCGGGTGAGGGGGGGCTTTTCAAGCGCCATGGCAGGCATGCTATCATTGCCAGCTCGCAGCCCGCCGGTCGGTGGGCTTGCGCGATCGATGAAAACTCCGTTATCATCTCGCGCCTTTGTTCCACCGATTACGTGTACCGCCCTTGCGGCGGCAGCCCAGGTATTCTGAAATGAAAACGTTCAGCGCCAAGCCGGAAAGCGTCAAGCGCGATTGGTTCGTGATTGACGCCACGGACAAGACGCTCGGTCGCCTGTCGACCGAGATCGCCCGCCGCCTGCGTGGCAAGCACAAGCCGGAATTCACCCCGCACGTCGATACCGGCGATTATATCGTCGTGGTCAACGCGCAGAAGGTGGCCGTCACCGGTGCCAAGCTGGACGACAAGATGTACCACCGCTTCACCGGCTACGTCGGCAACCTCAAGACCACCAGTCTGAAGGACCTGCTGGCGACCCATCCGGAGCGCGTCATCGAGATCGCCGTCAAGGGCATGCTGCCGAAGAATGCGCTCGGCCGCGAGATGTACCGCAAGCTCAAGGTGTACGGCGGCGCCGAACATCCGCATACCGCTCAGCAGCCGCAGGCGCTGGAAATCTAAGGACTCATCATGGCGATCCAGCAGAATTACGGCACCGGCCGCCGCAAGACCTCCGCCGCCCGCGTGTTCCTGCGCAAGGGCACCGGCGCGATTACCGTCAACGGCAAGACCCTCGACCAGTTCTTCGGTCGCGAGACCTCGCGCATGATCGTGCGCCAGCCGCTCGAGTTGATCGAGGCGACCGACAAGTTCGACGTGAACGTCACCGTCTCCGGCGGCGGCATCACCGGCCAGGCTGGCGCGATCCGCCTGGGCATTGCCCGCGCCCTGATCGAGTATGATGAAAACCTGAAGTCGTCGCTCCGCAAGGCCGGCTTCGTGACCCGTGACGCCCGCGAGGTCGAGCGCAAGAAGGTCGGTCTGCACAAGGCCCGCCGCGCTACCCAGTTCTCGAAGCGCTAATCCTCCTCGGAGAGTTGCTTCGACGGTTCGGTGCATCAAGTCAGAGCGCACCGCTCCGCAGGGTTTTGGGAGATCGTCTAACGGTAGGACAACGGACTCTGACTCCGTTTATCTAGGTTCGAATCCTAGTCTCCCAGCCAAATCAACGTTTCACGACATTTCGAAACGTTTCAGCAGAAAGAAAAACCCGCCCAAGTGGCGGGTTTTTTTATGGTTTTTGGATTTCAGGGCGTTTCAGGAGATCGCTTAAGATCACGCGGATCTTGCGGGGTAGGGTTTGGGGTAAAGCCCGCGTCCATAGTAAATTACCCCGCAATTGGCGACTTCGAAGTGGTGCGCCAGCATGTAAGTAATGGAATGCGCGGAACTTTTAATAGCGGAATACCCCATGGCAGGCAGCCTAACCAACGAGCGCATCAAAGACGCGTTGCCACGTGAAAGGAAGTACTGGCTGGCCGACGAGTTGAACAACTTGTACGTGTTGGTCATGCCCAATGGCGCCAAGTACTGGAAATTTCGTTACCGTTATGACGGTAGGAGTGATGAGGTCACGGTAGGAAAACCGTACCCTCGGATGTTGTTGCCTGCTGCTCGTGCAGAGGCTCGCAGGCTGCAGGTTCTTTTGGATGGCGGCGTAGATCCTCAAGAAAAGAAGCGGCAGGAAAAACGTGCAGCGAAGCAAATTCGCGCCAACACGTTCGAGGCGGCTGCCAATGACTGGTACGAGTTCAGAACGAAGGCATGGAAGCCAAGGACTGCACAGCAGGTAAGAGCTTATCTAGACCTCGATCTTTTGCCTGCGCTTGGGCGGCATCCGCTCGACGCGATAACAACCAGCATGCTGGCTGACCTCGTTCATAAGATCGACGATCGGGGAGCTCCCGACGTTGCCAAAAAAGCTAGGCAATGGCTCAAGGCGATCTTTCAGTACGCTCGAGCAAAGGAATGGACAACGGCTGACCCTGTCCGTGACTTGCATGCGATTACCATAATCAATGCAGAGTCCGAGCCTCATGCTCACATCCCGTACGAAGAATTACCCGCGTTTCTCGCTGCCATGAAGGAAGTAAGTGCATCTCCCCTTGTGAAGGGAGCAGCTTACCTTGCACTGTGGACGGCGAGCCGCCCCGGCGTCACACGTACATTGCGGTGGTCGGAAGTGGACCTAGATGAGGGTCTATGGAACATCAAAAAGGGACGAGACGAAATGAAGCGCGGCTATCGTCACGTCACACCGCTTTCAAGGCAGGCGGTGGCAGCACTGAAGGATCTGCATCGGATTAGTGGAACTTTCGAGCATGTCTTCGTCGGCAGGAACGATCCGAGCAAGCCCCTCAGTGACGGGGCGGTTAAAGCCATGTTTGAGCGAATGGGCTACGCCGGCCGGCAGACAATGCATGGCTTGCGACATGTGGTGAGCTCAGCCTTGAATCGGAAGGGCTATGTATCCGATCACATCGAGCGGCAGCTAGCCCATAAGGATCCGGACAAAATACGGGGCGTCTACAACACGGAGCCCTACCTTGAAGATCGCCGGACTATGCTGCAGGACTGGGCCGATATTTTGGACTCGCTGGCAGGGGAGCCAGTAGCGATATTGAGCTAATATCACTGCGAAGAGCGAGGACCGCTCCTGCTCATGGCTTGGGGAAGTCATGGTTCATTTTGACCGCTGGATAACGGTACAAGCCAAGGGACGCGCCCTGCTGCAGTGGGGCGATGATATATTTCCCACGGAACGTGGCTGACGATGGCGACCATGGACGCACTGCGTATATCGCCAAACGTACTCTCTTGGGCCGCGGCCAAAGCCGGGGAATCGGTAGAGTCGCTGGCCCAGCTATTGGTAAAGCGACAGAAGGATCGTGAGCGCATTGTTTCCGGCGAGCTCACCTTCCCCCAGCTACAACGGTTGGCCCAGCACATAAGGGTCCCGGTGGGCTTCCTGTTCTTGGATCAGCCCCCTGCGATCGCCAATCCACCAATACCCGACCTGCGTCAGACCGTGCACGCAGATCCATTGAGTGCCGATTTCTTCGAATTATTACGTGATGTCGAAGGAAAGCAGGATTGGTTCAAGGATTACCTGTTTGACCAAGGAGCTGACGCGCGGGCCTTCGTGGGCAGTTTTTGGCTGGGGGGCCGCCCAAACCTGCAGCTCATTGCCGAAGATATCCGCACCCATCTTCGACTGACTGATATCGATCGGGCGAAGAGCCGCACGCCGGGCGCGTACTTCTCGCTGCTCGCTGGAAGGGCGGAGGATATCGGCATTCTAGTAATGAAGAGTGGGATTGTTAGGTCTAATACGAAGAAGCCCTTGTCCGTCGCTGAGTTCCGTGGGTTCGCATTGGCTGATCGCCATGCCCCAGTTGTTTTTGTAAATGGGCGTGATGCCGAGACGGCTTGGTGCTTCACTCTCGCTCATGAGCTCGCGCACATCTGGCTTGGCGTCAGCGGTGTGTCGGACGCCACCCACAATCCAGAAGGTGTCGAGGCTGCGTGCAATAAGATCGCGGGTGAGCTGCTGGCAAGGACGGATGATGTCGTTCGCATGTGGGATGAAACCCATAGCATTGATGCAATGGCGCGGTATTTCCGAATCAGTAGAGTGGCGACCGCGAGACGGCTATTCGATCTCAATAAGATAAATCGCGATCAGTACCTTGAGGTCGCGCGACTGGCTGTTGATGTCAGGAAGGATGAGGGCGGCGGTGGCGACCCGTGGGCAACGATCCCTGCTCGGAACAGTCGCCGTTTCACGAAGGTGATCGTTGGCGAAGCGATGAACGGCAATACGATGCTTCGTGATGCTGCCCGTCTTCTCAACATTAAGCCCGACACGGTAGTTGCGCTGAGCAGGGAGCTCTAATGGAAGCGTACTTGCTTGACGCCAACGTGCTAATTCAGGCCAAGAATTTCCATTACAGGTTCGAATTCTGCGCAGGGTTCTGGACGTGGCTGGAGGACTGCCATGGCAATGGCTTGGTCTTCAGCGTAAACAAGGTGAAGTCGGAGATCTGCGCTGGTAAGCCAGATGATGCGGCGCGGGTGTGGTGCCAATCCTTGCCCAGTACCTTCTTCATTCCTGACGATGCTGATGCGGCGGTGATGGCTAACTACGCCAAACTTATGAATTGGGCGGCTTCCACGCCTCAATATACAGATAAGGCGCGGGCAGAATTTGCTGATGGTAAGAATGCGGACCCGTTCTTAGTGGCTACTGCAATGACGCATGGTCATATCGTGGTATCCCATGAGTCCGTGTCGCCGGCAGCCCAAAAGCGCATTCCGTTACCCAATGCTGCTAGCGCCCATGGTGTGAAGACGATCTCGGTCTTTGATCTTCTAAGCAAGCACGCCCATCCGACGTTCTTGCTTCAAGGGGCCTGATTGAAGGCAAGTGTTGGGCGAAAGGCGATTGCATCGCCGCCCTAATTTGTTGCTTCCAATAAAATAATAGCCACGGGCGGCGAGCACCCGTGGCCTTCATGAGAGCGTGGTAAGGCTCTTACTTTCGAAGACTAGCGGCGCAGCGTTGGTCAAACGCCTTGCCAGCGACGCTCCGTCGAGGGTCGCCAAAAACAAGCTGCATCTTCTGTGCGCTGTAAGCCCCAGTTTTCTTATATGAATCGCGGAGCTCACGTGCCGCCTCGGAGACGGTTTCCCGGTGCTCGCCTTTTCGTTCCGGTTGAGTGTGTGTCTTCATGCTAGCCCCCATCTTCGATGGCAGTATCCCAAGTTTTATGGCGAACCCACCGAAATTGTCTGTCTGTTGTGATCAGTGCAATCTCTGGGGCACCACCACACACTTGCGGAAAGTTTGAAAACTTCATCGCCTTACCGGTGCTGCGGATGCAGGAATGAATGAAGTCCACCACTTCTCTTATGGGTAACACCGGGTGCTCCAGTGCCTGTTGCGCGGCTACGGAATCAAAGTCGGCATCGGTCCCGTTCCAGAATCCACTAGACAAGATTGCTTGCCGAAAATTCCAGTCATACCCATAAATTAAGCGGTTGATTATATTAGGAACGCCCCACCAGCGGTGGGTATTCTTGGCGATCTCACTTGGTACCGGCCGAGCGCCAAGGGGATCGAACACAATCTCATATGCCTTGGGACAGTGATCCGGCAAGCAATAACCGCCGATACAGAAGCCCACGACCAATCCGTGGCTGAGCATTCCCCACTCTTCGTCTTGGTCAGGTGTACGGTTCGCATTTCCGTTCAGTTGTTGCAGACGGGCAAATGCCTGCATCCCGGTAAAGACCGGCCAAGCCTCATTGATCCACTCGTCGGCAGCCGCCTGCACGCTGGCAGGAGGGTTTTGGACGAGTTTGTCGGCTAACTGTGCGATCACGGTACGGAAACTCGTGTCATCAAAGCTGGCCATGCCCCAAGTCACCATTCCCAAGGTGCTTTTGGTCCCAACTTCGAACAGCTTCTGGGCGTGATTAAAGAAGTGATGGCCTGAAGTGGCCGACCAAGTGGTTGTGCTATCGGCACCAAAAACCACGCCTTCAGGCGAAACGTAGCAAGCTGCAATTGTCACCCAGTTCCCCCTGAGTCCCCGTAACACCTTGTATACCTAAAGATCGGCCGCGCCAACTCTGACTGGAGGCCTATCATTTTGTATACGTTGCGATAGCATTTGGAACATCTATCAAAACTCCTATCAGAATGATATTATCAAATCATCTAGGAGATTTGATAATGAGCGAAATCGTAGGTTACGCCCGCGTCAGCAGCGTCGGCCAATCTCTGGATGTTCAGTTGGACAAGCTGAACGGAGTCGGCTGCACCCGTATCTATTCTGAAAAGCGATCCGGTAAGCAAGCCGACAACCGCCCTGAGCTTCAGGCATGCCTCCAGTTCCTTCGGGATGGCGATACGTTGGTCATATCCCGGCTGGACCGTATGGCCCGCTCTGTACTGGACTTGGCCAAAATTGCTGAATTGCTAAGGAGAAAGGGGGTCGTCTTGCGGGTGCTTGATCAGTCGATCGACACCAGCACTCCTGAGGGGAAACTCATGTTTTCTCTGCTAGCCAGTTTTGCTGAATTCGAGAACGACATTCGAGCCGAGAGGCAGGCGGATGGAATTGCCAAAGCCAAGCAAAAAGGCGTGGCCTTTGGGCGGAAACGTGCGCTTACCAAAGATCAGTGCCTGCGCATCCGTACCCTGCGACTGGAGGAAAAGTTCTCAGTAGCGCAGTTGGCCGAACGCTTCAATGTTGGCGTTGCCACGGTCTACCGTGTTCTGCAAGAACCAGCCTGAACCATATGATTGAATAATCGAGGAGGCGGACATCGTCCGGGCACGACATTACTGTTTGCAGGCAGGGGGCACTGATGGGTATTTCTCCGTGGCGAAAGCGCTTGGGCGATCTATTTCAACTGATTGGTCAAGCTGATCAAACGTACTTCGAGCCTGAATTGTTTCGTCTCAACATCAACAATGCCATTACGACGGCACGCACCGTTACGTTCCTCATACAGAAGAACAAGGCCAAGATTCCCGGCTATCACGATCTGTATAAGACGTTTGTTCTAGATGTCTGTGGAAGCAGTCCCCTAATGAAATGGCTGGTTGACGCACGCAACACAATTGAAAAGGAGGGTGATCTCGCGATCCACAGTCAACTGCGCGCCAGTATCATGTTTTCGTATCTCGAGAATGGGCCGAGCATCGAGCCCCCATGTGAGGGCCTCCTTTTCGCTAGCCAGAACAAGTTGTGGCGGGCGTGGCTTCGAATGGCGCCAGAGTCGATCGTGGATGAGTCTGCGATTGTCATCGATAGAAAGTGGGTCGCAAATACGCTTCCGGACTACGAGTTGACCGATGCGCTGTTGCATGGATTTTCCGTCTTAAGATCGGCGGTGGACGCATTCGATAGCGCCTGTGGGCAGGATGTATCCGCCTTCGCTTACGATTCTTTGCCCAACCTGTCATCTGCTTCTCGGCGGGAGTACATCAAGCTTAGTACTGGCAAGGTTTGTAGCTTTCGACGGGGGCGCGTGTCCCGAACTCCTGAGCAACTAGCGCAACTGAAGAAAGAAGTCGAAGCTCTGTTTGTTGATAGGTCAGCGGCGGCATACGCAGATGCTAGCTTGCCGTTGCGGACGAGGCTCCAATCGTTCGCCCTAATGGCGAGCAAAGTGTTTAATCGAGACGGTCACCACGAGACGATGTACTTTCAAACCGATGGCAACGGCCAAATCACTGCCGCAACCGGCGTGTACTTTGCCGACCGCATCGAGAAGTACATTTTTTGGCACGCTATGGCTGACCTTGCACGGATAGATCCCGACTTCCAAGGAATTTTCTTCATCGGCGAGATGTGGTATCGATCGGCGCCAATCGGTGGGGGCCTGACAGCAATCTCCGATATGCCTATCACGGGCGAAGCAATAGCACTAACCGGGGCAACGGCGAAGGGCGAGTACGAGGAGATCCACGTTCCGATAAAGCGGAGTGGGGACGTCGCAACTGCGGACTTTGATGGAGCCGTTGAACGTGCCGAGGTCATTCCCAACTTCCTCTACCCTCTGCGGGAAGCATGGGGACTGAAAGAATCCGGGAAATTAAGGGAAGACGGCTAGCACCGCGCCATCCGCTGGGCCGTCAGCAACAGAATAATAATGGCCGGTCCGCCTCCGATCTCAGGCGGACCTTACAATGATGTGCGCCCGGCAAAATGGGCTAGGTATCTTTCGCCAAAACGGTACCGAAAAGCCAACCCCGCCAAACACCAAACTTGTGGCGGGCGCGGGCTCTTTGCAATTCGATTTTCTCCCGCCGGTAAGTTCGACGTGACAGCCTAGTTTAGGCCTGCTGTGCCTTTGTCAGGGCGCAGTTTGGCTCGAAACTGCCCGCGCACAGGACTGACAACGGCTGCCCCACACACCAGACTATTGTCGGTATTGTTCCGTACGAGAGGGGTGCTTCAGCCCTTATCTCTGAGATATGTGCAGGTCACCTTTCCAGTTGGAGACAGGGTGACACCCATCATATGGCCATTGAAGGTCTTATACCCAGCGAAGCCCTGACCCGATGCCTCCGCGGAATGCCCATCATCTATAGCTGCGTTGACGATCGCGTGCGCCTCATCATGGTCCGCTCCGTACGCCGCCATGTATGCGATGACGCAGACACTCCCCACGGCCTGATGATGATCAGTCTCTAGGGTAATCATGCCGTTACTCATGTACGTCACGACACCGTCGGAGAACGAGGCCTTCTGCCCGGCAAAGTTGGATAGTGCATACACCGGCTTCGTCAATTGATTCCAGCGCTGTCGAAATTGATCCGCGGACAATGCCCAGCCGCTGGATTCCGCCATGGATGCTTGTTGAGCCCCATTAGCGGAAGACTCGGCGTTGCCACATGCACTTAGTGCGGATAACGCAATCACCCACATTGCGGTCACCGCTGCAAGTCGTTCTCGACGAAACATTTGTCCCCCTGACATGTCGCTCAACCCCTGTGCGTGCCCATTTCTCTGATTTAGAGGAGTCGGTGCATTGCCCCTCCATTCAAGGCTACCCGTGTCGGCCTCTAATATCAAAACATTTGATATCAAGAGTCGGCATATCAAAGGCTTAGCTTTAGGTTGCTCTCACAGTTGTGAGGCAACCCGATGCCACAGGCCAAGAAGATTCGCCCCAAATCTCCCGCCGCGCCCAAGAGTCTGCATCGGCCAGAATATTCGGCGGTCTTGCGAGCGTTGATCGAAATGCGTGAGGGGGCTGATCTTCTTCAAGCGGAGCTCGGGAAGCGGCTTGGGCGTTCTCAGTCGTATGTTTCGATGGCTGAGCGCGGCAACATCAGACTGGACGCGCTTCAATTACATGATTGGTGTACTGCCTGCGGCTCAAGTCTGGTCGCCTTCGCGAAGAAGCTGGAGCGCCAATGGGCGGCCGACATGGCACAACCATAAGGTGCAGTGCTCGCTGGCCGAGAGCGCCGCAGGGTAAGCCGGCCAACTAATGCATGGGCCGACTCCGCGATTATCGATCCTGATAGCGTCGTGGTAACGCGCAGGCTCTGACCCGTTCTATCGTGCCAACGCACATCGCGAAGGCATTGGTAAATATGGAGCTTGCAGAGGATGGCCATCAGGGCGGGCGTGGGCTTTGGGCAATATATATACCAACGTATCCGTATTGCGGCGACGCACGTTGATACCTGTATCCCTCAGTTCCACGGCCGGCGATCCGATCATATGCGGGCCTGCAGCGGGATCTGGCGAGCTCCCGCTACCTCACTTGAACAGCTAGATGGCGCCATCCTGACATAGGAATCTAACGCGGTCGTGCCATTTCCAGTTCCGTGATGCTGCTTCTTTCGCCACGTAGCCGCATATACCGGCCTGATCCCACACAGGATCAACCACTGCACCGTGCTTGCTAACAAGCTGCCAGCGACGGTTCCTATGGGTGAGTGTTCGTGCGGCGGCAACGAACGCCGTTTCCAGTTGAGCCGCTGCTCGATTGTTGTCTCGATCCAGTGCTGGGTGATCATGGATGAGGTAGTGGAAGTGGCAGCTTCCAAACTCTCGGGTCGTTCGCGCAAAGATCATGGCCTTCTCCATGATCACGAGTCCCGTCAACGGCTGGATACCTTTACTGATCCAGTTGCGTCCAAGTAGTTCGCGCTGGGTCTTCCGCCAGTGATCTGACGCGAACTGCTTCGCGTGCTTGTCCGATAATTCGTATTGGAATGTCAGTGTGCCCCAGTTTCGATAAGGGCCCGCGGATAAGAGCCCATCACGTGCTTTGATGATCTTTGGATCTGTTTGTTGGAATGGGTGAGTCAGTAGTACTGTATCTTTATCATAGTTTGTATCAATTAATTCGTCATTATTCATATGTTTTTCCTATATATTGGGTATAACTTTTCAATCTGATCCAGAGGTTGATCTCCGTCAGTCGGTGAGTTCGTTAGGGGGGGGCTAGAACAAGCCCGCGTTGAGAGTATTTAGTGGCTCGGGCATCATCGTGTATCGAGCACCCTTCAGCATGATCAGTGGCTACGCAGTTGTGATCTGTTCGCCATCATGCTTTTAACGAGATCCTCGATCTCGCTTTCAGGCCAGTACGCTGATCGGCCCAACTTAAGCGGGGGAGTAATCTCGCCCCGTTGGACACATCTCCATAGCGTTGTGCTGGAGATCTTCAGGCGGCCAAGTACTTCGCGGCGTCTAAGTAATGCATTGCTGTAGGTGTAACTTTCTTCCATCTGTGCCCTCCATATTATGTGGCGATGGCGAGTTTGACGGCTTTCAATTTGCTATGCAAGTGTTTGATTTGGCGTGGAAAAATAACAGTTTTTAATGCCTTCAAATCACTTTAAATAGACGTCCAAATCAAAGGCGATTCCACGTCCGCTTGGCATGCAATTGCCCTGTCTGGTTCCTATCGGGGATGGGGTAAAATGCGGGGCAACCAGAATTCCGTTCAGAACTTATCCACTATAAACAGATGGATAGCTGTTTAGTTCGAATCCTAGTCTCCCAGCCAAAAACAAAAGGCCCGCCATGAAGGCGGGCCTTTTGTTTTTGGTTCGGGAAACAGGAGGCGAACCACGTTCGACAAATTTGCAGGAGCAAATTTGGACAGCGCGCAGCGCTGGCCCCGAAGCGCGCAGCGCGGAGGGGTGAGCCCCATGGATGGGGCGAACAATCCTAGCCCCATGCGCATGATGCCCGCCTTCATGGCGGCCTTTTGTTTTTGGTTCGGGAAACAGGAGGCGAACCACGTTCGACAAATTTGCAGGAGCAAATTTGGACAGCGCGCAGCGCTGGCCCCGAAGCGCGCAGCGCGGAGGGGTGAGCCCCATGGATGGGGCGAACAATCCTAGCCCCATGCGCATGATGCCCGCCTTCATGGCGGGCCTTTTGTTTTTGGTTCGGGAAACAGGAGGCGAACCACGTTCGACAAATTTGCAGGGCGGTACGCGGGGGGAGGCCTATCCCCTGGTGCAGGGCTAGTCCATTCCTCTCATTGCGCGCACGCGCTGGCCGCTATATACACTCCTACATAACGCTTCGAACACCTGGAAGGTATCCACCATCTGAGGGGGGCGAGGATGAGAACGGAACGTGCTTCGGGGAACGCACGGTGGTTGCTGTGCTGGGGCCTGGCCGCGGCTTTCGCCTGCGGCGGGGCGTGGGCGGAGGACGTGACGCCGGCAGCGACGCTGGATGGCGGCGATGATGGCATGGCGATGCCCCATCACCACGGTCATGGCGACCATTCGCCGGTACCGGCGGGCGTGGAAGGGGCCAACATGGTCGGGGCCGGGCAGGCCGTCTTCAACTACCGGCCGATGTTCATGCATATGCAGGACAACTACATCGGTACCGACAAGGTGTCTCCCGAGACCATCGCCACCACGGTGCCGTCGGGCACCAGCATGATGATGCCCGGCATGGGCATGGGCATGGGACCGGGCGGCATGATGATGCCCGAGGACTACCGCATCGTGCCGACCTCGATGAGCGTGCAGATGCACATGTTCAGCGCGATGGTGGGCATCACCGATTGGCTGAACCTGATGGCCATGACGTCGTACCAGCACAAGTCGATGACCATGAAGACGTTCGCGGGTGCCACCGGCACCAACGTGGCGGGCTTCAGCACCGCCTCGACCAGCGGCATCGGCGACACCATGATCGGCTCGCTATGGCGGGTTTACCAGGACGCGGGCAACCACGTGCACCTGAGCCTGGGTGTCAGCCTGCCCACCGGCAGCGACAAGGAAGAGGTGAGCATGCTCAGTCCCATGGGCATGTTCATGACCATGCGCGGCAGCTACGGCATGCAGCTGGGCACGGGCACCTACGATGTGCTGCCAGGTATCACCTATACCGGGCATGAGGCGCGCTGGTCGTGGGGGGCGGCGTATCGCGGGCGCTTCGCGCTGGACAAGAACAACAAGGGCTATCGCTACGGCAACCTCAATGCGCTCACCGGGTGGGCGGGTTACCTGATCGCACCGGGCATCTCGCTGACCGCGCGCGTGGAGGGCGCCACGCAGGGTCGCATCAGCGGCGCCGATCCGCAGATTTCCGGTCTCATGCAAGGCACCAATCCGCTGTTCTACGGCGGCCAGAGGATCAACCTGCTCGGCGGCGTGTCCGTGGATGGCGGCCGCTGGGGCTGGCATGGCTTTCACGTGGCGTTGGAAGGCGGCGCGCCGGTGTACCAGAACCTGCATGGCCCGCAGCTGGGCGAGGGATGGGTCGCCACGCTTTCCGTGGGCCTCAGCGTGGGAGGTGGCATGTGATGCGCGCGGACGACGACAAACCTCTGGCGCTGCCTGCGCGTCGCCGGGTGCTGGGCGGGTTGCTGGCCGCGCTGGGGGCGGGCTGGCTTGCGCCGCGCGGCTATGCCATGCCGGTCGCGAACCAGGACATCCTGTGCGCGCCCACCGATGCGTCGATCCTGATGGCGCGCCTGCTCGATGCGGGCGCGTTGAACACGGCTCTGCCGGGCGCCAGCCTGCGGCTGTGGCACGACCCGGACGTGCTGCGCGCGGCCCTTGCCTCCGGTCGTACCCGCCTGTTCACCACGCCGACGCACGTGCCGGCGAACCTGGCCAATCGCGGCATGCCGGTGAAACTGGCGGCGGTGCTGGGCATGGGACACCTCACCATTGTTTCCAGCGATCCGGCGGTGAAGCGGTTGGCTGACCTGGCGGGCAAGCCTGTCCTGGGATTCTTCCGCAACGACATGCCCGACCTGGTGTTCCGCGCGGTAGCCGGCATGGAGGGCATGGATCCCGCCAGGGATTTCAAGCTCAGCTACGTGGGCATGCCGATGGAGGCGATGCAGATGCTTGCCGCGGGCCAGGTGGAAACCGCCATCCTGTCCGAGCCGGCCGCCACGGCCGCGATCATGATGGCGGGCATGCATGGCCGCAAGCTGTATCGCGCGATCAACCTGCAGGATGTGTGGATCGCCCACAAGGGCGGCGACGGCATCCCGATGATCGGCGTGGGCGTGCATGAAAGCCTGCTGCACGAAACGCCGGAGCTCGCGGCCATCTTGCGCAGAGGGTTGCCGCAGGCGAAGGATTGGGTGGATGCCAACCGCGACGGCGCGGCGGCGCTCGCGGAGAAATACATGCAGTACCGACCGCCGATGTTCCTCGCCTCGCTCGATCACGCGGCCATTCGCGTGATGCCGGCCAGCCAGGCGCGCGCGGCACTGGAGGGTTTCTATCGCACCCTGCTGTCGCTCTCGCCCGGTGTGCTGGATGGACGCCTGCCCGATCCTGGGTTCTATCTCGACCTGTGATGGCGCCCGTCCCACGCCGCATCGTTTTTGCCGTGCTGGGATTGCTCACCTTGCTGCTGGCATGGCAGGCGGCATTCGTGCGCGGCGGCCCGTTCGTGATGCCGCGCCCGGCCGATACGCTGTGGCGTTGCCTGGCCTTGGTGCGTGATGGTGCGTTGTGGCGCCCGGTGGCGCTGACGGCGGCGCATGCGCTGGGGGGCTTTGCCGTTGGCGCATGGGCGGGCCTGCTGCTCGGCCTGGCCGGTGGTGCGTGGCGCGACCTGGGCGCCACCTTGCAAGGCGTCTCGACCATTGCGCTGGGCATGCCGCCGATCATCTGGATCGTGCTGGCGCTGTTCTGGTTCGGGCCACAGGGCGCTACGCCCGTATTCGTGGTGGCGGTCGGCGTGGCGCCGGTGGTGTTCGCCGCCACGATGGCGGGCCTGCACGACACCTCGCCCGCGCTGGAGGAACTGGCCACGGCGTTCGGGGCATCGTGGCGGCAGCGCCTGTTCGAGGTCCGCGTGCCGCAGCTTGCCGTGGCGGTGGCGCCCGCCCTGGCGACGGCGCTGGGATTCTCCTGGAAGATCGCGCTGATGGCGGAAGTGATCGATGCCGGTGACGGCATCGGCGGCGCCATCGCGACGGCGCGAGCGCAACTGGACATGGTCGATACCATGGCGTGGGTGGTGGTGGCGCTGGCGCTGCTGCTCGGCGCCGATGCGCTGTTGGCCCTCGCGATCCGGCCCGCGGCAGGGCGCTCCCGTCCATGAGGTTTGCATTGGAGCAGGCGTGCGTGCGGCTCGGTGGACGCATCGTGCTCGATGGCCTCGACCTGGCGTTGGCCAGGCGCGGCATTACGGTGGTGATGGGCCTGTCGGGCATTGGCAAGACCACGCTGCTGAACGCCATGGCGGGCCTGGTGCCGCTCGATGGCGGACGCCGCCGCATCGATGGGCGCGTGGCCATGGTGTTCCAGGATGCGCGGCTGGTGCCATGGCAATCGGCGCTCGACAACGCCGGTTTCGGCGTTCGCGCGCTGGGAGCGGGCAAGGCGCACGCGCGCGAGCAGGCGGCGGCATGGCTGGCGCGCACGGGGCTGGCGTGCGAGCACTGGTACAAGCGCCCTGACGCGTTGTCGGGCGGCATGCAACGGCGCGTGGCGCTGGCGCGTGCCCTGGCGGTCGTGCCCGACCTGCTGCTGATGGATGAGCCGTTCACCGGCTTGGACATGGCATCCTGCACCCGGCTGCGCGACGTCCTGCGCCAATGGGCGGCGGAACGCGAGTTGGCCATCCTTTGCGTGAGCCATGATCCCGTAGAGGCGGCGCTGCTGGCCGATCGCATCGTGGTGCTGGGCGGCGCGCCGGCCACGGCGAGGGTGGACCTGCCAGTCTCGCCCCGCCCCGCCGATGCGGCGGAAGCCTATGCCTTTGCAGCCGGCTTCATGCGGCATCCGGAGGTCGCCGCATTACTGGCATCGGGCGAAGAGGATCATCCGGTCTGAAAGTCGCCGGGTTGTGCTGGCGCGATCGGCGTGAACAGCGAGCGATCCGGCTTGAGGTCGAGCAGCGGCGTGCCGTCGAGGCAATCCAGGCCACGCACCAGCAGCGCCGCGCCTTCGCGCGACACCAGGGTGGCGATGGACGTGCCGATGGGGTTGGGGCGAACCGGCGTGCGCAGTGCGAAGGTGCCGCGCGTGACGCCGTCGTCGGCCGGGCTTTGCCGCACCAGGTCGCGTCGCGACTGGTGCAGCCAGTACAGTACTTCCAGCCGCCCGTAGGCCTCGATGCCATCGAGCGCGGCCACCCATGGTTCATGAATCTCGATGCGGCACACCGGACCATCGCTGCGGCCCATGCGCGGGCAATCCAGCCGTGAAGTCCAGGGTGTCCTTATCATGCCGATAAAGACGAGTCCGGCATGGTCGGGGGTCGGCACCTCGACGGCCACTTCGTTGCGGCGGATTTCATTCAACCTGACCATCGGCGTATCCGGCAGCCCGAGAAGGGAGACGTGCGCTGCTTGTCGCGGTCGCGAACAAGGCGGTGTCCATCCTCGCGGATGGTAGGACGCCGGCGCGCGTCTTCCAATGGATGCCTGCCGCGTGGCGTGCCGGCGGCGCCAGCGGGCGCCCGATCAAGCCACGGGTTCGCTGGGCGCATCGAACTGCTCGAGCTGGCCGCCGGTGAAGCGCTGGCGGGTCGACGGGTCGTTGAGCACCGTATAGGGGGATACCGGCGGCGGGGCGCTTACCTCGTCGAGACGCGCCAGCTGCCCGGGGGACAGCGCCACCCTCGTCGCGGCGAGATTGCTCTTGAGCTGGTCCAGCGTGCGTGGCCCGATGATCGGCAACGAGCCCTTGGCCGCCACCCAGGCGATGGCCACTTCGCCGGGCGTGACGCCGAGGTCCTTGGCGATGGCGAGCAGCCGCACAGCGCTTCGAGCAGGCGAGGAAGGAAGGGGACCTGCCGAAGAAGGCCGATGCCGCCGCACTCGCGCGATACATCTACGCCGTCTTTTCCGGCATGGCCATCCTGGCGGCGTCAGGCGCCACTCGCAAGGAACGGGAAGCCATCGCCAGGCAATCGCTGTCGAACGCGACCGCCCGCGCACCTGTTGCTGGGCAGCGATGCGCTGATGCTGGTGCGCGAGAAGATGGCGGCCATGGCCCATGACATGGCCGCCTGGGACACGCTGACGCGCTCGACGGATGGATGACCGGCGTGGGCTAGACCAGCATGCCGCCCGACACTTCGATGCGCTGCGCGTTGACCCAGCGATTGTCCTCCGACAGCAGCGCGGCGATCATCGGGCCGATGTCGTCCGCCTCGCCTACCCGGCCCAGGGCCGTCAAGCCGGCGATCTGCTGGTTCAACTCGGGATTGTCGCGGACGATGCCGCCGCTGAAGTCCGTGGCGATGGCGCCCGGCGCCACGGTGTTCACGGCGATGCCGCGCGGCCCCAGTTCCTTGGCGAGGTAGCGGGTCAGTACTTCGACGGCGCCCTTCATCGAGGCGTAGGCCGAGGAACCCGGGAACGAGAAGCGCGCCAGGCCGGAAGAAATGTTCACGATGCGGCCGCCGTCGTTGAGCAGGGGCAGCAGCTTCTGCGTCAGGAAGAACACGCCCTTGAAATGGACGTTATAGATGCCGTCCAGTTCATCCTCCGTCGTCTGCTCGAACGGCTTGTGCAGCGAGGTGCCGGCGTTGTTGACGAGATAGTCGAACCGTTCCGCGCCCAGTTCGGCAAGAGCCTTTTGCACGGCGAGCGCGAAGTCGGCGAACAGCGCGGTGTTGCCCGTATCCAGCGGCAAGGCAATGGCGCGCCGTCCCGTCTCGGCGACGGCAGCCACCACCGCGTCGGCTTCCTTGCGGTTGCTGTGGTAGGTGAAGATCGAGTCGACGCCGCGCCTGGCGAGATGGATGACGGTGTTGCGGCCGAGGCCGCGGCTTCCGCCGGTCACGATGGCGATCCTGGAAGGATTGGAAGAGGTGGGCATGATGTGCTCCGTGGGGTGAACTGGTTGCACGATACCGGCTGCCTGCCATGTCCTGAATGTCAGGTCGCGGCGTTTTCTTGCCCGATCCTGATACGGTCTTATGTGATGATGGAGGCCGCGACATAAGCCGGGGAGAGGTTATATGCCAAGTGCGCTGGCGGAAATCCTGCTTCGCTATACGGCGGCGCAGGCGGGCGATGGGCCGCATGTCACCGCGGTGCCCGGGCTTGTCGTGCTCCGTGCGGACCATCCCAGGCGACCCTCGCACCTGATCCAGAAGCCCGCCTTGTGCGTGGTGGCGCAGGGCGCGAAGTGGACCCACGTCGGCGGCTCGCGGATGGATTACCGCGAAGGCCAGGCCCTGGTGGTCAGCATGGAGACGCCGGCGCTGGGCAGCGTGGTGGAGGCAAGTCCGGAGAAGCCCTATCTGAGCGCCGTCGTCGAATTCGACCTGGGGGTGATGCGCGAAGTGCTGGAAAGCCTGGAGGCTCCGATCGAAGCCGGCGGCGACCTGCGCTCGGGTATTTTCGTCACCGATTTCCAGGGGGCGCTGGCCGACGGCGTGCTGCGCCTGGTCCGGTTGCTGGAAACGCCCAAGGCGATTCCCGTGCTCTATCCATCGATCATGCGCGAGATCTGCTACTGGCTGCTGAGTGGCCCGCATGGCGGCGAGGTGGCGCGGGTGGCGCTGGGCCATGGCCACGCGCAGCGCATCATCAACGCCATCCATCACCTGCGCGAGCGTTTCATGGAGCCATTGCGGATCGGCGAGCTGGCGGCGATGGCGCGGCTGAGCACCTCGGCCTTCCATCGCCAGTTCAAGGCCATCACCGCGATGACGCCGCTGCAGTATCAGAAGCAGCTGCGTCTGCTGGAGGCGCGTCGGCTGATGGTGGCCGGCACCGCCAATGCGGAGACGGCGGCGTTCCAGGTGGGCTATGAAAGCCCCTCGCAATTCAGTCGCGAGTACGCCCGCATGTTCGGCGCGCCGCCACGCCGCGATATCGCCGGGCTGCGCGCGGCGACGGCTTGAGCTTCAGCGTTCCGTGGCTTCGGCCAAGGCCCAGCAGGCGGCCAGCAGCGACATGACCGTGGCGGCGAGCAGCAGGGCGAGGAGTGCGGGTGTCAGTTCGTTGCCCTGCCAGTTTTGCCACGCGACGTGCAGCCATGGCGCGAGCCACAGGCTCAGCCAGCAGGTGGCCATGCCGCACAGGATGCCCGCTGCCAGTGGCCAGCGCAGCCGGGCACGGCGCGGCGGCAGCTGCCGCATCACGCGATCGCAGAAGCCATCGTCGGCTACCGGGCCGTCGAAGGATCGGCGCAGCAGGCTATCGATGGCGTCGTCGGTGTTCGGATCGTTCATCGGGTGATCTCCTTGCCGCCGGCCGTGTTCCAGGCCGACAGACATGCCTTGAGTTTTGCCTTGCCGCGGTTCGCGTGGGTCTTTACCGTGCCCAGCGGCATGGCCAATACATACGCTGCTTCCTCATGGCTCAGGCCCAGTTGCACGCAATGCAGCAGTACCGCCTGCTCGCCGTCGGACAGGCGCCGCATCGCGCGCTCGATGTCCCATTGCAGCTCGGGCGCCTGCGGCGGTGCCGGCAACTGCTCCAGTGGGTCTTCCGGCGCGCCGGGCAACGGCTTGCGCCGGCAGGCCTGGAGGAAGCACGCATAGGCGATGCGGTACAGCCAGGTGGAGAAACGCGCGTCGCCACGGAACTGCTCCAGCTTGCGCCAGGCGAGCAGGAAGGTTTCCTGCGCCAGGTCGTCGGCCGTCGCGTGGTCGCCGTGCAACAGCCGGCGCAGCTGGGCGCGCACCGTGCCCTGGTGGCGTCGCAGCAGCTGCTCGAACGCCCGCCGGTCGCCCAGCAGGGACCGGGCGACCAGCGCCTGGTCGATGCGCGCCTCGGCGGCGCTGTCAATCATGCCCGCCGCCGCGCCGGTTCAACCACCAGCTGGCGAGATAGCCCAGACCCGTCATCAGCGGCAGCAGGCCCAGGCCCCACAGGCTGCCGATGCTGTGGCCATCGTCGAAATGGCCTGGCAAGGCGAGCAGCGTCGCCATCAACCCCAGGCCGCCGCTGATGAGCACCAGCGCCCGGCGCCGTTCGGAATAGACCACATGCGGCTCGGTGAACAGCTCGGGCGGCAGTTCCACGCCCTTGTCGGCCAGGGCCAGCAAGGTCTGGTAGCGCGACTGCGTCTGCCGGTACCGATAGCGCAGCACGATCAGGACGATGAGCACGGGGGCGCCCATCACTACAAAGGGAATGAACAGGGAGGATTCCATGGTCTGGCTCCGGAAGTGGACGGATGCGGATGGGCCGCGGGACTTTCAGGGCGAAGCACCCTCGGCGGCAAGCAGGTCGGCGATGCGCTCGGACAACAGCCAGTGTTGCGATGGCCCCTCGTTGCTGGTCAGGACCACCACCGCGCCGGTTTCCCAGACCATCGCGAGGTTCGCATCCGTGCCCTCGATGCCGCCGGCATGGCCGCGGATATGCCGTCCGTGCGAGAGGCGGTCGCCGAATCCGGCGGCGTAGCCGCCGGGACCGGCCGGTGCTTCGCCATCGAACATCTTCGCCAGGGTCGCCGGCTTGACCAGCTTGCCTTCGCGCAACGCCCTGGCGAAGCGCAGCAGGTCGGTGTTGGTGGAATAGCCGCCGCCGGCCGAGTTGCCCTGGGCGATCTTCATCCAGGCGGCTTTCCAATCGGTGGCGAATGGTCCGGGGTGGTAGTAGCCCACCGCGAGTCCGGGCACGACGTCCTCGGGGCTGTCGAACCCGCTGGCGTCCATCCCGGCCGGTGCGAACACATGGTGCTGGATGTAGTCGGCGTAATCCTCGCCCGAGGCTTTTTCAATGATGCGGCCCAGCAGGACATAGCCGGCATTGCTGTAGTTCCATGGCCCGCCGGGTTGGCCGAGCTTGGGCTGGCGGGCGATCAGGTCGAGGTAGTCGGCCAGGTGGACGAACCGCTCGCGATGCTCGAAGAACTCCGGCACCAGGAACTCGCCCAGGCCCGAGGTGTGGTGCAGCAGTTGCCATACCGTGATCTTCGCCGCCGCCTCGTGGTCGGGATATTCCGGCACCAGCTGGGCCAACGTGGCGTCCCAGGGAAACTTGCCGGCCTCGACCAGCTGGGCGATCGCCACCGCCGTGAACATCTTGTCCATCGAGCCGATATGGAAGCGGGTCTGGTGATCGACCGGCACGCCGAAGTTGCGCTCGGCCAGTCCCCGGCATTCGTCGAAAAAGGCCTGGTGGCCATCCGATACGGTCAGGCAACCGGAGAAATCGGTGGTGCGCACGAGCGTGTCCAGCGCGCCATGGAGCAGGCGGAGCATGGCGTCGCGCGGTATCGGCCCCTTGGGCCAATCGGCGTAGAGCGCGGGGTCGTCCGCCGGCAACAGCCCCGCCTGGACCAGCTTGCCCGGCTGTGCCGGATCGGTGACCAGCATGACCAGCACGACCTGGCCGGCGCGGCGCCCCTTCAGGGCCAGGATCACGCTGTTGGAGCGCGGATCGCTTTGCACGTTGGCCAGGGACACGCCGCCGCTGTCGCGCACGGCGGAAGCCAGCCCATCGAGGAAATCATCCCGGTCGCCGGCATCGATGGCCGGCGTCAGGAGGGGAGCCACCCAGGCGCGGATATGCGTGGCGTCATCGGTATTGATGTGCTGGATCAGTTCGCCTCCCAGCTTGCCCGCGGGCGTATCCGGCAGGCTTGCCGCGGCTGGCGCGGCGTTGGCGGCGGTGGAAAGCAGGGCGGCCAAGGCCCATGCGAGACGACGGACCGGCGAGGTTGAGGCGAAAGAGATCACGGGCTGCTCCTTGGATGTCGAAGGCTTGGATGCAGCGGACGCCCCGAATGGATTCATGGCGACGCGCCACGGCGATTTCGTTTCAGAAAAAATTCACGCCCCTGCCACATCGCCTGGGTGCAGGCTTCACGGGAAGCGGGAAGCCCTTTGTCGTTGGTCGTCGTGCGGGCCTGTACGACCACTGATGCGGAGACAAGTCGATGAGTCCTGTCAGCCGGGTAGGAAGCTGCGGTGGCGGTTCGCGTTCGTATGGCACGTTGGCCAGGCATGCGCTGTGGCGTGGCCTGTTCGCCCGCGATCCGGTGGCTGGAGCTTCCGTCGTGGCATGCATGGCCAGGCATGGATCGGGGAAACGCGTTGCCAGCCTGGCGATTGGCTTCGCCATGGCGGGCGCGTGGTATGCGCCGGCGGCGCTGGCGACCTGCACCGCGCTGCCCACCGTGGTGTGCACGGGCACCACCAATCTCGGCACGACCGCCATCGGCACCGGGCCGGGCACGGCCAGCGGCGCCAGCGTGACCGTCAACAGCGGGGCGACGGTCACGGCGGGCAATGCCAGCGCCATCAGCCTGGGCGACAGCGCCGTCATCGTGATCGGCGGCACCGTGCAGAACAGCGCCACGGACGGCGACAGCTACTGGGGCGGCCGCAAGAACACCATCGAGTTCGGCTCCAACGGCAAGCTCACCGTGCAGGCGGGAGGCGTGGTGTCGTCCAACGGCAGCCAGAACAGCGCCGAAGCCGTCAACGTTTTCGGCGAAGGCAACACCATCACCAACTACGGCACGCTCAGCGGCGGCAACAGCGCGGCCATCTGGTTCCAGGACACCCAGGTCGGCGCGCCCAACATCATCGACAACTACGGCACGGTCAGCGGCACCAACAGCGGCAGCGTGCTGGGCAACCAGGGGGCCGGCGCGGACGTGGTGTTCTACGACCGGAGCAGCGGCCAGGTCTATGGCAACATCGCGTTCGCGGGCGGCAATGATTCGCTGGTACTGGAGGCCGGTTCGCTGCTTACCGGTAACTTCACCGGTGGCACTGGCACCAACACGCTCACGCTGCAAGGCGCCAATGGCACCAGCGACAGCCTGACGGGCGACATCACCAACTTCCAGTCGCTGATCAAGCAGGGCGGCGGCACCTGGTCGCTGACCGGCACGGTCGGCAACAACGGCGGCAACGAGCCGCTGGACGTGCAGGTGCAGGACGGCACGCTGGAGCTTCTGGGCAACAACAGCGCCTTCAACGGCTCGGTCCTGGTATTCGCGCAGGGCACGCTGCTCGGCCGCGCGCAGAGCCTGCCGCCCACGATCACCGACAATGGCCGGGTGGTGTTCCAGCAGCCGGACGATGGCACCTATGGCGGCACCATCAGCGGCATGGGGTCGGTGGCCAAGACCGGCATGGGCGTGCTGACCCTGAGCGGCACGAACAGCTACCAGGGCGGCACCACCCTCACCGGCGGCACCGTCGCCGTTGCCGCCGATGGCGCGCTGGGCGCCGCCACCGGCGGCATCGTGCTGGACGGCGGCGCGCTGGAACTGACCAGCAGCTTCGACCTCGGCGCCGCCCGCGCGATATCCATCACCGCCAACAACGGCAGCATCGTCACCGATGCGGGCGTCTCCAGCACGCTGGGCCAGGGCATCACCGGCGCCGGGGCCTTCACCAAGGGCGGCGCCGGCACGCTTGTCCTCACCGACGGCAACAGTTATACGGGCGGCACCACCATCGCTGCCGGCACCCTGCAACTGGGCAATGGCGGCGCCAGCGGCAGCCTTCCCTCCGGCAACGTGGTGGACAACGGCACGCTGGCCTTCGATCGCTCCGACACGGTGAGCTTCGCCAACCTGGTGTCCGGCAGCGGCGGCGTGGCACAGAATGGCAGCGGCACCACCATCCTCACCGCCGACAACAGCTATGCGGGGCCGACCAACGTCAACGCCGGCGCGTTGTTCGTCAATGGCGTGCAAAGCGGCGGTGGCACCACCACCGTGGCCGGCGGCGCCGCGCTGGGCGGCAGCGGCACGCTGGGTGGCGACGTGGTGGTGAACGACGGCGGCACGTTCACGCCGGGCGGCACCGGAACGACGCCGGGCACGCTCACCATCCTGGGCAACCTGACCCTGGGCAACAGCTCGACGTCGGAATACCGCTTCGGCGAGGCCAACGTGGAAGGTGGCACCTTGAACGACCTGGCGCAGGTGCAGGGCAACCTGACCCTGGGCGGCACGCTCAACGTGACCACGTCGCCAGGCGGCTCGTTCGATCCGGGCGTCTACCGCGTCTTCAACTATGGCGGCGCGCTGGCCGACAACGGCATGGTGCTGGGCACGGTGCCGGCCGCCGGCTTCTTCCTGCAGACCTCGGTGCCCAACCAGGTGAACCTGGTCAATACCGAAGGCCTCACCTTCGAATTCTGGGACGGCGCCAACGGTCCCAAGAACAACGGCGTCATCGACGGCGGCAACGGCACCTGGCAGAACCACACTGGCAACGACAACTGGACCCAGGTGGCCGGCCATCCCAACGCACCGTTCACCGACAGGGGCTTCGCGGTGTTCATGGCCACGCCGGGCACGGTGAGCGTGGACGACAGCCTGGGCAACGTCAACGTGTCGGGCATGCAGTTCGCCAGCGATGGCTACCTGGTGCAAGGCGACCCGATCACGTTGGCCGGCTCGCCGGCCGAGCCCAACGCCACCATCGTGCGGGTCGGCGACGACGCGCCCGATGGCGCGAACTACACCGCCACCATCCATGCCGTGCTGGCCGGCGATTCCTCATTGGTAAAGACCGACCTGGGCACCCTGGTACTCGGCGGCACCAACACCTACACCGGTGGCACCTCGATCGAGAATGGCGTGCTGCAGATTGGCGCCGATGCCAATCTCGGCGCCGTCGGCACGCCGCTCGGCATGGATGGCGGCACCTTGCGCACCACGGCCACCTTTGCCAGCGCGCGCGGCACCACGCTGAATGCGGCAGGCGGTACGTTCGAAACCGCCGCGGGTACGCAATTCACGCTGTCCTCGCCCATCGGCGGCAGTGGTGCGCTGACCAAGAGCGGCGACGGCACGCTGATCCTCACCGGCGCCGGCAGTTATACCGGCGGCACCACCATCGGCGCGGGCACCTTGCAACTGGGCGATGGCGGCGCCTCGGGCAGCGTCAGCGGCAATATCACCGACAACGCGGCGCTGGTGTTCAACCGCTCGGACAGCAGCACGATGGCCGGCGTCATCAGCGGCAGCGGCACGGTGGAACAGGCCGGCAGCGGCACTACCATCCTTGCCGGCGCCAACACCTATGCCGGCGGCACCCTCATCAGCGCGGGCACGCTGCAACTGGGCGATGGCGGCGCCAGCGGCAGCATCGTGGGCGACGTCGTCGACAACGGCACATTGGCCTTCAACCGTGCCGACGCGGTCACTTTCGCGGGGCTGGTATCCGGCGGCGGCGGCATCGCGCAGAACGGCGGCGGCACCACCATCCTCACCGCCGGCAACAGCTATGCCGGTTCCACCAGCGTCAACGCCGGCGCGCTCTACATCAACGGCGTCCAGACCGGTGCCGGCGCGACCACCGTGGCCAGCGGCGCCACGCTGGGCGGTCGCGGCACCCTCGGTGGCGATGTGACGGTGAACGACGGCGGCACGCTGTCGCCCGGCGACGTCGGCGCCGCGCCCGGTACGCTCGCCATCCAGGGCAGCCTCTCGCTCGGCGGCGGCGCCAGCCTGCAATACAGCTTCGGCCAGGCCAACGTCGAGGGCGGTGCCTTCAACGACCTGACCCGCGTGCAGGGCGATCTCACCCTGGGCGGCACCCTCAACGTGGTGACCTCGCCGGGTGGCTCGTTCGACCCGGGTGTGTACCGGATCTTCGCCTACGGCGGTTCACTGGTGGACAACGGCCTGGCGATAGGCAGCATTCCCTCGTCCGGGTTCTATGTGCAGACCTCGGTGGCGAACCAGGTCAATCTGGTCAACACCGAAGGGCTCACCTTCAACTTCTGGGACGGCGACAACGGCCCCAAGAACAACGGCGCCGTCAACGGCGGCAACGGTATTTGGCAGAACACCGCCGGCAACGACAACTGGACCCAGGTGGCCGGCCATCCCAACGCACCGTTCGCCGACAAGAGCTTCGCCGTATTCATGGCCACGCCGGGCACGGTGAACGTGGACGACAGCCTGGGCAGCGTCAACGTCTCGGGCATGCAGTTCGCCAGTGACGGCTACCTGGTGCAGGGCGATCCGATCACGCTCGCCGATCCGCCGCCCGCACCCGGCACCACCATCGTGCGGGTGGGCGATGGCACCATCGATGGCGCCGGCTATACCGCCACCATCGATGCCGTGCTGACCGGCAACTCTTCGCTGGTGAAGACCGACCTCGGCACTCTGGTGTTGAATGCCGCCAACAGCTATGCCGGCGGCACCCAGGTACAGGGCGGCGTATTGCAGATTTCCGCCGATGACAACCTCGGCGCCGCCGGCGCGCCGCTGGGCCTGGATGGCGGCACGCTGCGCACCACGGCCACGTTCGCCAGCGCGCGCGACACCACATTGGGCGCGGCGGGGGGTACGTTCGAAACCGCGGCGGGGACGCAATTCACGCTGTCCTCGCCCATCGGCGGCAGCGGTGCGTTGACCAAGACCGGCGATGGCACGCTGATCCTCACCGGCGACGGCAGCTATGGCGGCGGCACCACCATCGCCGCCGGAATCTTGCAGCTCGGCGACGGCGGCGCCTCGGGCAGCATCGCCGGGGATATCGTCGACAACGCGGCGCTGGTGTTCAACCGCTCGGACACCAGCACCCTACCGGGCAGCATCATCGGTGGCGGTACCGTCACGCAGGCCGGCAGCGGCACCACCATCCTTACCGGCGACAGCACCTACACCGGCGGCACCGCCATCAGCGCCGGCACCTTGCAGCTGGGCAACGGCGGCGTCAGCGGCAGCATCGTGGGCGACGTCGCCGACAACGGCACGCTGGCGTTCGACCGCTCGGACGTCGTCACCTTCGATGGCCTGATCTCGGGCAGCGGCAATGTCGTGCAAGCCGGCAGTGGCGCCACCATCCTTACTATCGACGATCCCTACACCGGCACCACCTACGTGAATGCCGGCACGCTGGCCATCGGTGATGCCTCCCATCGCGGCGCCACGCTGAGCGGCGGCGGCGCGGTGCAGATCGCCCCGGGTGGTACCTTCGGTGGCTACGGCAGCGTGGCCGGCTCCGTCTACGACAGCGGCACGCTGGCGGTGGCCGATGCGGTTCCCGCGTTCGCCGGCAGCGGCGGCGGCATCTTCACCGTCAACGGCACGCTCTACAACGCGGGCCTCGCCCGCGTGGCGGGCGCCACGGTCGGCAACCAGTTGGCGGCGGCCAGCTATGTCGGGCAGGGCGGTAATGTTGCGTTGAATGCGGTGTTGAATGGCGATGGCTCGCCCTCGGACTGGCTGGTCATCGACGGCGGCACGGCCAGCGGCCATTCGACCCTGCAGGTCCTCAATGCCAGCGGGCGCGGCGCGCTCACCCCCGGCAACGGCATCATGGTGGTCAATGCCATCAATGGCGCCACCACGGCGCGCGGCGCGTTCTCGCTCGCCGGTCCCGTGTTCGCCGGTCCCTACGAATACGTGCTGTACCACGGCGCGTTCGATGGATCGGATCTCGACTCGTGGTACTTGCGTTCGGAAGAGCCTTCCAATGGCGGGCTGGGAGGGGGAAAGGGCGATCCCGACGAGCCGTTCGAACCCATCCAGCCTGGCGAGCCGGAAGGCCCCAACGAATACATCCCCGGCGGACGCGAGCCCGAGGTGCCGGTATACCGGCCGGAAACCTCGCTGTATGCGGCGTTGCCGGCGATGGCCCTGCGCTACAACCAGTCGCTGCTGGACAGCCTGCACGAGCGCGTGGGCGAAGAGAACCAGTTGGCGGGCCAGCCAGGCATGCAGCAGGGCGGCTTCCTGCGCGGCGCCTGGTTCCGCGCCATCGGCGGCTCCGGCAACGTGAATGGCGATGCCAACGGCATCTACGGCGACGGCCCCAAGTACGACTACGATTTCTACGCGCTGCAGGTCGGCACGGACGTCTACGCGAAGGAACACGACGATGCCCAGCGCGATCATGCGGGCGTGTACCTCGCACAAGGGCGTATCTTCGGCGACGTGGCCAACTACAGCGGCGAGACCGCCGGTTCCGACAGCATCACCAGTACGTCCCTGGGCCTCTACTGGACGCATTTCTGGCCGCAGGATGCGTACGTGGACCTGGTCTGGCAGGGCACCTGGAACAAGTACAAGGCGCAGTCGGTCGATGCGCTGGCCCTGCAGAAGCATGGATTCGGCTGGGCGGCATCGGCGGAGGGCGGCTATCCCTTCCACTATGGCAACCAGGCCATCGAGCCGCAGGCCCAGGTGCTGTACCAGAAGTTCGACAGCATCGATACCGCCGACCCGGCATCGCAGGTGACCCTGCGCAACATCAGCTCATTGGCCGCGCGCGTCGGCGTCCGCTGGGCCGATACCCTTGCGCTGGAGCAGGCGAAGAACCGCGACGAGCAGCGGCAGCTGACCAGCTGGCTGCGATTCAACGTGTGGCGGGAATTTCGCGGGCAACCGGTCGCAGCATTCTCGTCGGAGGACGGCGATGTGCCGTTCCACTCCGACATGAAAGGCAACTGGTGGCAGTTCAACGGCGGCGTCACCCTGCAACTCGACCGCATGCTGTCGTTCTACACCAGCGCCGGCTACGAGCATGGCTTCGGGCCGAAGGCGACCGGCTTCAACGGCTGGGACGGCCAACTGGGACTGCGCTGGAACTGGTAGGCGCCGGTCGAGGGGCCGCCCTACTGGTAGGAGAAGGTGATGGATGCGGCGGCTTCGAAATAGCCGCCCTTGATGTTGTTCAAGCCATAGCCGGGCAGGATCGCGTACTTGGCGACGAACGGAATGCCGTAGGACGTGCCGGGCGCGCTGGCGCTGCCGGCAACGAACCACTGGTTGGTATTGCCGGGCGCGGAGGAATCCGGCCCATAGGCGGTGGGCACGCTTTCGCCCTTCTTGTACAACTGGATGCCCAGGCCCTGGGCCGTGGCATTGGCGTTGGGGTGAAGAATGGTGCTGGTATTGCCGGGGTTGCTCATGTCGGTCAGCGTGGCATACACGGTCACGCCCGCATCGCACATCAGATAGACGACGAAAGTACCGCTGGAGACCTGGGCCAGGTCCGTGGTGCCGATGGCCACGTCCGGCATGTCGATCACCAGGTCCTGGGGAGCGTTGACGGTGCAGCCGGAGGCGTTGGCGCTGAGGGTGATCTGGTTCAGGACGAGATAGTTCGCCGACGGCACGGTATTGCCGGCGCTGTTCTTGACCCAGAGCTTGGCTATTTGCATGGGGGAGATGGTGTGGGAGCCGTTCCTCAGCCGCTTGGTGACGATCAGCAGCACGCGGGCCTGGTAGCCGATGGTGGACTGGGCGCCGGTCGAACTGCCCGAATACGGGTAGGTCTGGGTTCCCGCGGCATTGAGGGGCATCTCGGCCGAGGCCGGCGCTTTGTAATCCCGAATACCGACGATATAGCCGATGTCGTCCTCGTTGGTCCGGTAGACGGTGTAGCTCTTGCCGGTCGACGGGTCCGTATAAGTCATGCCTGTGGGTACGCCCAGGGGATCGGCGTAGGCGAGGTCGGCGCCCGGGCTTCCGCTGCAGCCGGAACCCACGCCAAGGGCCACATCCATCTGGAACACGTTCTGGTTGGTCACGCTGCCGGTCCAGTTGGGTATCTGCTGGCCGATCTGCCGGTCGGCCGGACTCGTCAGCGTCGTGCTGCCCGAGCCGATGTTGAGCTGGTTGGATTGACAGAAGGCCCGTGCCATCGCGGGGAGCAGCAGGCTGGCCAGCAGGCCGAGTAACCAGAGCATGGCTGAATGATGTTTCATCGGCACTCCGCCTCCATCGCGGTGAAGCTGTTGGTGGAAGCGTGGGCATCGCGTGGCGGCAGGCGATAGTCGAGCCGGCATTGCTGGCCGGCGTCCTCGCCCCAGCGCACGGTGAGCGCGCCGCCTTCGTCGCTGCCGCGCACGAACACCTGGCCGCCCTGGCCGACGGCGCCCATGTCCAGGCCCTGCGCATCGAGCACCTGCGCGCCGAAGGGCAGCGGCTCGCCGTTGGAGCGGCGGCCCCGGATCAGCACGGGGCGGCCCGTGCGGGTGTCGAACTTCAGCGGCACCACCGCGCCGGCGCGCGGCGCCACCTGCACGCGCGAGGATTGCAGCTCCACGTCCATCGAACTGCCCTTGGCGTCGAGCATCACATCGTTCAGGCGATAGGGCATCAGGTCGGACACCACGGCGTAGCCGCGATAGTCCACCTTGCCCTGCAGGCCGTTGGCCAGCCGCGCGCCGCTGGCGTCCCTGGCCTCCACCACGCCCAGCGTGTCGCTCATGCGCTGCGCCAGGGTGAGTCCGCCCGCATGCGCCACGATGCCGCCGGAGGCATTCAGCGAAACCTGCCGCGTCTGGCTCGAATAGCTGTACGCGCCGCCCAGGATGGCGTAGGGCGTCAGCCAGTTGAGGCTGGCGTCGACGCTGTCGGCATTGTGCCGGCTTTCGGTGGCGTTGACGTTGTAGTTGAACTGGTTGAGCCCGCCTGCCGTGCCGCTCACACCCGCGCGCAGCGAACCGCCCTGCTGCCCTCCGCCCACCGCGCTGGCGTTGAGCATGGGTGGGTGGGCGCTGCCGACGAAGCCCAGCGGCATGCTGAGGCTGAGGAAATACTGCGTGTCCCTGCGACCGTAGCCGTCGAGCGTGCGGCTGGCGGTGAGGCTGTAGTTGAGGCTGCGGAAGCGGTTGTTGTAGCCGAGCTGGTAGGTGCTTATGTTGGGCTGGCCGTTCCAGTAGCTGTAGTACGAGCCGCTGGCATAGAGCGCACCGGCGCGCTGGCCCAGGCGCTGGTTGAGGGTGAGCTGGAAGCGGTTGCGCGCGCGGAAGCTGGCCGGGACCATGCCGTAGGACGGGGTGGTGTAACGCCTGCCGCGCAACGACACGGCGTCGGTGAGATCCAGGTAGTCGCGGCTGGAATAGCGGTAGGCGGCCAGCGCGAAATCGGTGTTGAGCGAGGGGATGCTCTTGCTGTAGGTGGTGCGCACGCTGTAGCCGCTCCAGGTACCGCTGCCTCGCAACGGGTTGGCCCACGAGCCGGTGACGTCCAGCGAAACCGCGCCGGCCTTGGTGTTGACCGCGGCGCCCAGCAAGGCGCTGCGATAGAGATGCTGGTTGGTGGCCTGCGCGCCCGCGTAGCCGGTGAGCCAGTTGTTGAGGCCACGCTGATAGGTGGCCTCGGCGAAGTTGGGAAGGCTGCCGGCCACGACTACGTTGCGCACCCGGCCAAGGGTGGCCGAGTAGCGCGACAGGCCGGGCCGCAGCAGGCGCGGCACGGCGGCATAAGGCACGTTGAAGCTGCGCACGCGGCCATCGGCCTCGATCACGTTGACCTGCAGGTCGCCGCCGTAGCCGGTGGCGTAGAGGTCGTTGATCTCGAACGCGCCCGGCGCCACCGTGGTTTCGTAGATCAGGTAGTCGTTCTGGCGGATCTCGACGCGGGCGCGGGTCTCGGCCATGCCGCGCACGGTGGGCGCGTAGCCGTTCATGGAATCGGGCAGCATGCGGTCGTCGCTGGCCAGGCTCACGCCGCGAAAGCCGGTGGACTGGAACAGCTCGCCGGTGGTGAAGCTGTCGCCGACGGTCAGCTGCGAGCGCAGCCGCGTGAGGTCGTGCTGCGCATAGGCGCCGATGCTTTGCCAGTGGCGGCCGGCGTGGCTGGCCCAGGTGACCGTGGCCTGGTTGCGCAGGCGCCAGCCACCGAGGTTCAAGCCGGCGTTGAGGCTGAGGAAGGCGCCGCGCTGGCTGCCGCCGTGGTCGTAGTCCGTCTGGTAGGTGCTGAGGTTGTAGCCCAGCGTCGCGGCGGTGATGCCGCGGTCCCACAGCTCGGGGCCGACGTAACCGCGCGGCCGGCGGTTCAGGCTGGCCTGCGGCATGGAGACGTCGAGCCGCTGCGTGGCGGGATCGAAGCCGACCTGCGCGCCCGGCACGGCCTCGGCGAGATCGATGCAGTCGCCGCCGGCTTCCGGTGCCGGCATGGCCAGCCGTTCCATGTCCACGCCCATCTTCTCGACCAGCGCGCGCGGAAAGCAGGGCGTGGCGCTTTCGTGCGAGGGGCGGTCGCGGAACGCCACGTCCTCGCGCGTCAGGCGAACGTCGTTGACGAACAGGTCCACGCGGTAGGTGCCCGGCAGCACCGAGCCGGCACGTTCGAAGCGCGAGATGTCCACCTTGCCGTTCTGCAGGTTGCCGAAGCTGGTGTTGAAATCGACGTGGTCGGGATCGAGCGTGGCCCCCGGTGACGTCGCGGCGAACGCGCAGGCCGGCCACGGGCCTAGCATCGCCCATACCAGCACGGCGATCCGCCTGCGGGGCAGGCGGTCGAGGCGGGGATGGCATGGGCGAAGGGAGCCGGGCATGGGAGTAGGAACTGTTCGGGCGAATGGCTTTCGGTGGGGACGTAGTCGGTTGGGTAGGGGTGTGCGTTGCCCTGGCCGGTGGCCATGGCGAGTGATGTGCGGGGTGGGATCGCTGGTGGCGCTCTAGCCCGAGCGCGTCGGCCGCGCCCGCGTGGGCGTGGCGTCAGCGTGTGTACATCGCTTCCTGTTCATCGATGCCGCCGTAGTCGTTGATGACGCTGAGCACCACCCGGTCGCCGGACACCTGTCCCTCCACGGGAAAACGCTGCGATCCCTTGGCCGGACACATGCCGCCGCCGGTGATGGATTGGCGGACCTGGGCCGCCTCCTTGAGTCGCACCGCGCCGAGGGACACATTGAAGGCGGACGGATTGGTGCATTCGAGCGCGTAGCCGTTGCCTTGCGCCACCAGCCGCCAGTGCAGCGTTTCATAGGCCTTGGCCGCGCTGCCGGGCAGCCCCTTCGGGCGGTAGAACACCTTGATGCGCGTGCGGATGGCGAACTGCATGAAGTTCCGGCTTTCGCCCTCCTGCGCCTTGGGACGCGGGGGAATTTCCAGCACGTTGAGCCAGAACACCGATTCGCGGTCCTGCGGCAGGTTGGCGCCGGTATGGATCACCCGCAGCGACTGCCCCTTGCCGGGATCGATGCGCGCCATCGGCGGCGTGACCAGGAAGGGCGCCTTGGTGGTGTCGGCGGTCTCGGTGCTGTCGCCGCTGTCCACCCAGGCCTGCAGCAGGCGCGGCGATGTGTTGTTGTTGAGCAGGCTGACCGTCACCTCGCGCTGGTCCGCCGGATAGATCACGCGGGTGCCGACGACCTGGATGGCCGCCTGCGCCGCGCCCGTCCATCCGAGGCAGGCCAGGGCGAGGGCGCACGCCGTTCGAGCAAGGGTAGTCAAGGTTCGTTCCGCAGCGACATCGGGGAGCAAAGGCCGGCGAGGCTGGGGCCCCGCCGGGTCCAGGCGCGACCGTGGGTCAGTTGTAGGTCACCGAGTACTCCACGTTGGTGTCCACCGTGCCTTCCGTCGCGGCACCGCCTGTCGCCACGTACTGCGCGATGAAGTCGAGGGTGGCCGTGTTGCCGGTGATGGTGGCCGTCGGCGCATTGGCGCTGGTGTACAGGTTGATCGGCTGGTTGCCGCCGTTGAGCAGCCCGACTTCCACGTTGGTGGCATAGCTGGCGCCGGTGGTGTTCTTCAGGTTGCCGGTGGAGGCGTCGATCAGCGCGCTGCTGGAGGTGAAGGCCAGCGAGGCGACCTTGCCGTTGGTGCAGTTGGTGGCCCCCGTGCCGCCGATGGTCAGCGAGAACGGCGTGGCTCCCGCGGTCTGGCTGGGGGCGGCGAGGGCGTTGGTGCTCACCGTGGGCAGGGTGACGACGACGTCGCCGCTGCCGCCGTTGGTGCCGGTGCCGCCGGTGACGTCGCAGGTGGTGGCGCTGATGTTGCCCCTGAAGGTGAGGGTGCCATCCGCGGCAAGGGTCGCGCGGGGCGCCAGCGCAGCGAAGCCGCACACGGTCGCCAGCGCCGCGTATAGGAAGGTCTTGTTCATGAGTTAAACGTCCTGGGTATGGAAGATCTGGTCTGCTTTGTGGAAGGCTTTCCGCGTTACGAAAGCCGGGCTCCCCGAGCACCGATGGCCGGCACCTGCGAGAAGGGCGCCGTCATCACAAACGCACTGACGGCAACCATAGGAATTGTCAGGTCGCCCTGGTCTCCTCCCAAGTGGGCCAGCGCCTACAAACGAGCAAGCCGATATCGAAAAACAGGTCAGGCATGACTGATCTACCTTGTAGGTGTGCGCCGCATGCTTGGGTCGGCGCACATAGGGCAGGCGTGCTGGGCGCCGGCTTGCGACGTATCCGGCCATGCGGTTTTCGCGCAGCGACCGTCCACCCGGTGGGCGGCGCGGACCTTCCTGCGGGGTGATGGGAAGCGGCCGGACAAGGGGCTGTTCAAATCCCCGCGTGACGCCAGGCAGCCTCCCAGCCTCCACCACGGGGTTGGCAGAGGCTTTCCGTCTCGCCGTGGTGGCGACAACCGCCGGTTTCGTGGCCAATCCGTTTGAAAACATAACAATCGGCTGGCCACAAGCGAGTAAGGTGGATTGTCCCTGGTGCCAGGTCACGGCCGGGGCGGCATGGTGTACCCATGGCTGGAGATGCGTCCCTTGGCCGCAGGCAAGTGCAACATGAGCTGTTTATTGGATCTGACGTCCGAGCAATGGGCCTTGCTGAGGGAGGTGGCGCGCGATTGCCCGCTGTCGCTCGATGCCATCGGGCATTTCCAGGATCTTCGCCGCCTGATCAAAGAGAAGCTCGTGACGGTCAGCAGGGCGAAGGTATCGGCAACACCCTCGGGTATCGAGGCGCTTTGGTATCACTGCAAGCATTAGAGTCCTGGCAGCCGCATGGACGTCCATGCAGTCCTTTCGGGAAGGGCGGGTCCCTTCCATGATTCCGTGCATCCCTTCGCGAGTACTTTCATGAATCCACCATCCAAACCCCTTTCCCTGGCGCGTATCCATGACGTCTACAACGGAACGGGCGAAAAGCGCAGCCGCCCCGCCGATCCGCTGGTAAAGAGCTACAAGACGACGAACCGCTTCGCGAGGGATCCGGAACATACGGGCGTCGCGCCCCCGCGTCCGCCGGTGAATGGCGGTCGCTCCAGGAAGTAAGGCCCGCCGTGGCGACAGGCTTCGCAGAGAGCCTGTCCAGGATTGCCATGTAGCCGATCATTCCCGCCCGCCCCTGCGGCTGCAGAGCGGGCCGTCATGGTCGATGACTCGCTCCGCCCGCTCCCCCGTTCGCCTACCGGCACCTCCTCCCGCAGGGAGGAGGGTTGGGCGAGGTTGCGGGCTTGCGCAGCGTTCGTTGCCCCTTTGCCGTGGCGAGTGTTGCCTGCCTATTCGGTTCCTCTCATTGGGGACACGTGAGGTCTGGCCTTTCCGGCATCGCCAGTGGCAGGCAGAAACTTTTTTCTCCCCTCGATGCGGCCTCGCTTTCCCGCGAGGCTCATGCCGCCCTGCACAAACCGCCCGCCGGGGATGGTGCGCATGGCGCGCAAACAGGCGTGAAGCGCGTTTGCTGCACCCGCTCTTGCGTTGATTTCGCGAACCGTGCTTGGCGTGTCGCTCGATTAGCTTTGCTCATACTTCCATGCCAAATCGTCCGTGTGCAAGGCGTGATGCTTTGACTAAGGTCCAGCGCCACAACAGGAATAGATGACGATTTGCCGCAGGCATCGGACGCTGTTCCCGCTTCAACACATAGAACGCCATAGGTCCGAACTTGCTTTTACTTGAGCACGACGCGAAAGAGCTGGTCCGCAGCATGGGCATACCGATTCCGGCGGGCGTATTCGCCGACAGCGGTTCGATCGAGAGCCTTCCGCTCGAAGGCGAAGGTCCCTGGGTAGTGAAGGCGCAGGTGGGTGTCGGTGGACGCGGCAAGGCCGGCGGCATCGGCTTCGCCTCCTCGTCGGCCGACGTGGCCGACTTCATCCGCAAGCATGCCGACACCTCCATCAAGGGCCACAAGGTGGCCGGCTTCCGCATCGAGTCGAAGGTGGACTTCGTGCAGGAGGTCTACCTGAGCTTCATGGTGGACGCCGCCGAGCGCGGCATCCGCGTGATGCTCTCGGCGCAGGGCGGCGTGGACATCGAGGCGCATGCACAGCATGGCAACGCGATGCTGAGCGCGGTGGCCGCACCGGAGGAAGCCGCCCTGGTGGCGGCGGGCCGGCAACTGGTGGAGCAATTGCCGCCGTCGCTGCAGCGTCCGCTGGGCGACGCCGTCGAGAAACTGGCCCGCGCCTTCCTGCAATTCGACGCCAGCCTGCTGGAAGTGAACCCGCTGTTCGTGCTGCCTGATGGTGGCTGGGTGGCGGGCGACATGAAGCTGGGCGTGGACGAGAACGCACTGCCGCGCCAGCCGGCGCTGGAGGCGGTGGTGCGCTCGCGGCCCGCCGCCTATCGCGAGTCGAACTTCAAGCTCGACCACGATTTCGACTACGTGCAGATCGACGCGCACGGCCAGGTCGGCCTGCTGACCACCGGCGCGGGCCTGAGCATGATGCTGATCGACGAGATGCTGCAGGCCGGACGCCGTCCGTATAACTTCTGCGACGTGCGCACGGGCCAGCTGCGCGGCAGCCCGACCCGGCTGATCGAGGTGCTGAAGCAGTTCACGCAGGGGCCGGACATCGCCGTGGTGCTGGTCAACGTGTTCGCGGGCATCACCGACCTGGGCGAGTTCGCGCAGCTGCTGCTGGATGCGCTCGACGCAGTACCGGAGATCAAGGTGCCGGTGGTGGCGCGCCTGATCGGCAACAACTTCGCGGCGGCCAAGCAGCTGATCGAGCAATCGGGCCGCCCCATCGACGTGGAACTGGACCTGGATGAAGCCTTGCGCAAGGCGGTCGAGCAGGCGGGGGTGAAGGCATGAGCGCTTTCCAGCTCGATCCGAATACCAAGGTGCTGGTGCAGGGCGCCACCGGGCGCATGGGCAGCCGCCACACCGAATTGATGAAGCGCTACGGCACCCACATCGTCGGCGGTATCGCCGGCGCCAGCGGTCGCCGCGAGGGCTCGGACACGCCGCTGTTCGGCAACTGCCGTGAGGCGGTGGAAGCCACGGGCGCCACCGCCAGCGTGACGCTGGTGCCGCCGATGGGCGTGCTGAGCGCGGTGAGCGAGGCGCTCGACGCCGGCATCAAGCTGATCGTGTCGCCGTCCGAAGGCGTGCCGGTGCGCGATGCGCTGAAGGCCTATGCGATGGTGAAGGAACGCGGTGCGTTCTGGATCGGTCCGTCCACGCCCGGCCTGGCGATTCCGCGGCGCATGAAGCTGGGCTTCATTCCCGATGTCTCGCTGACGCCGGGGCCGCTGGGCGTGATGTCCAAGAGCGGCACGCTCTCCTATGAAACCTGCTTCCGGCTGGCCAGCCGCGGCATCGGCCAGTCCGCCTGGATCGGCGTGGGCGGCGACCCGGTCAAGGGCCTGCGTTTCGCCGAGCTGCTGCCGTTCTTCCAGCAGGACGTGCAGACCCGCGCGGTGCTGGTGCTCGGCGAGATCGGCGGCACCGAGGAAGAGGAGCTGGCCGCGGAGATGGAGCGGCTGGCATTCGACAAGCCCGTGTTCGTGCTGCTGGCCGGCGCCTCCGCGCCGGAGGGCGTGACCATGGGCCATGCCGGCGCGCTGATCCAGGGCGGGCGCGGCACCATCCAATCGAAGACGTCGGCGCTGCGCAAGGCGGGTGCCGAGGTGTTCACCAGCATCGGAAGTCTCGTCGAGGGAGTGGCAAGCCGCGATGTCTAACGTCATCACACATCGTCCCACCACCACGCCGATCGGCATCACGCTGAGCAAGTCGCAGCGCGATCGCATCGGCCAGGTACGCGAACTGGTGCAGGGCGAATTCAAGGCGCGTGGCAAGGCGCTGCTGGATGGCTCATTCCCCTGGGAGAACATGCGCAAGCTGGCCGATATCGGCGTGCTCGGCATGGCGGTGGGCAAGCAGTACGGCGGCTCGGAGCTGGGCGTGTTCGATACCGCGCTGGTGCTGGAGGAGATCGCCAAGGGCTGCTACATCACCGCGATGGCGGTGCTGGGTGAAGTGGGCACGCAGACGCGGGTGATCTCCGCCTTCGCGCCGGAGCGCATCAAGCAGAAGTACCTGCCGGCGGTGTGTACCTGCGATTGCGTGCTGTCGATCTGCCTGACCGAGCCGCACGCCGGCACCGACGTGGCCAGCTACACCACCAATGCCGAGATCCGCGGCGACAAGGTGGTGCTCAACGGCGTGAAGTCGCTCATCAGCCGCGCCGAGGAGGCCGGGCTGTTCGTGGTGTTCACGCGGGTGGATGGCCAGCCGGGCCTCGACGGCATCGGCTGCGCGCTGATCGAGCAGGGCACGCCGGGCCTGACGCTGACCTCCAAGGTGCATACGCTGGGCGGCGAGAACCTGCATGAGATCACCTTCACCGACTGCGAGATCCCGCTCGACCACCTGGTGGTGCGCCAGTCGGGGCTGAAGTCGCTGCTGTCGGCGTTCAACACGCAGCGCTGCCTTAATCCCAGCATCTCGCTGGGCCTGGCCGAAGGCGCGTTCGACGAGGCGGTGTCCTACGCCGAGTCGCGCAAGGCCTTCGGCCGGCCGATCGGCGCGTTCCAGGGCATGCGCTGGAAGCTGGCGGACATGTTCATCGCCATCGAGGCGGCGCGTGGCCTACTCTACCGGGCTTGCCTCTCGGCCAACCCGTTCCCCGACGCGCTGCTGGCGGCCACGGCGAAGATCCGCTGCAACGAGATGTCGCTGGAAGTGACCAGCGAGGCGCTGCAGATCCATGGCGGCTTCGGCTTCACCGACGACAGCGTGGTCTCGCGCCTGTATCGCGGCGCGCGCTACGGCACGCTCGGCGGCGGCACCTCGGAGACCCTGCGCGACCTGATCGGCAAGCGGGTCACCAGCGCCTTCGACGCGAAGGCGGGCATTTCCGGGCTGTCCTTCGCGCAGCCCATCGACAGCGATTTCGTCTAGGAGCAACGGCATGGGCCAGTACATCGATATCACCGCGAGCGACGGACACCAGCTGTCCGCCTATGTGGCCAAGCCCACGGGGCCGACGGTCGGCGCGATGGTCATGCTGCAGGAATTCTTCGGGGTGAACCCGCATATCCGCGCGATGGCCGAGCAGTACGCCGGTGACGGCTACTACACCATCGCGCCGGCGATTTTCGACCGCGTCGAGCGCGGGGTGGAGCTGGGCTATGACGAAGCCGGGATGCAGAAGGGCCGCGAACTGCGCGCCAAGCTCAACCTCGACCAGACCATGCTGGACGTGCAGGCGGCGATCGACGCAGTGGCGCCGTTCGGCAAGGTGGCGACGCTGGGCTATTGCTGGGGCGGTTCGCTGGCCTACCTGGCGGCGGCGCGCCTGAAGCACGTGACCTGCGCGGTGGGCTACTACGGCGCGCAGATCGCCGGCCATGCCGACGAGACGCTGCATGCGCCGGTGCTGCTGCACTTCGCCGAGCACGACATCTACATCCCGCTGGACGACGTGGAGAAGATCCGCCACGCGCACCCGGAGATCGAGATGTACCTCTATCCCGGTACCGAGCACGGCTTCAGCTGCAACGACCGGCGCTTCTACGAGCCCAAGTCCGCCGCCCTGGCGCGCGAACGCTCGCTGGCCTTCCTTACCCGCCACATGGCGCCCTGATTTCCGTAGAGGCTTTCCCGATCATGCGCGTCGATTTCCATACCCACATCATCCCGCCATCGGACAAGCTGCCGGACTGGAAGGCGCAGTTCGGTCCCGGGCGCTGGCCCAGCCTGGTGCCGCAGGCGGACGGCTCGGCGATGCTGATGATGGGCGAGTCCACCATCATGAAGCTGGACGACCGCTTCTGGTCGCTGGACCGCCGGCTGGTCGACATGGACCGCCAGGGCGTGGACCTGCAGGTGATTTCGCCGATCCCGATGCTGAGCTGCTACTGGGCGGCGCCGGAGGCGGGGCAGGCGGTGGCGCGCTATCTCAACGAGCACATCGCCACGTTGGTGGCGAGCCGCCCGGACCGCTTCGCCGGCATGGGCACGGTGCCGCTGCAGGACGTGGACCGCGCGATCGAGGAGCTGCGCCACCTGCGCGGGAACCTTGGCATGCGCGCGGTGCAGATCGGCAGCTGCCCGGCCGGGCGCGACCTGGACGATCCGCTGCTGCTGCCGTTCTTCGAAGCCTGCCGCGACCTGGGCGTGGCGGTATTCGTGCATCCCATGCAGCCGCTGATCGGCGGCGAGCGGCTGGCGCGCTACTACCTGCCCAACATCGTGGGCAACCCGCTGGAGACCGCGCTGGCAATGACGCGGCTGATCTGCGGCGGCGTGCTGGAGAAGCTGCCGGACCTGCACATCTGCTTCGCCCATGCCGGCGGCGCGTTCCCGCTGGTGCTGGGGCGCGTGGACAAGGGCTATGCGGTGCGCGCGGAAATGCGCGAGAACATCTCCCGCAAGCCCAGCGACTACGCGCGGATGATCTACGTCGACGCGCTGACCTTCGACACGGCCAGCCTGCGCCTGGTGGTGGACAAGCACGGCGCCGACCGCGTGCTGATGGGCACGGACTATCCGTTCGGGCTCGGCGAGGTCGACCCGATCGTGGCGATCGCGGAAGCGGAGCTGCCCGAGGAGGTCACCCGCGCGATCATCGAAGGCAATGTCTGGGATTTCCTGGGCGAACGGCGCTGACGGCATGAATACCTACCGAGCCAACCCGGTCGAGGCCCTGCAGGGTGCGTCCCTGGCGCAGCGCGCGGCCAGCCAGGACGAGAAACCGATGAAGCCTGCCCCATCCATCGAAATAGACACGCTGGTCGACGGCCAGAAGATCGGCGCGCTGGTGATCCGCATCGTGGTGCTGTCGCTGCTGGTGCAGTGCGCAGACGGCTTCGACCTGGCGGCGATGTCGTATGCGGCGCCGGAGTTGATCCGCTCCTGGCACTTCCCGCCGTCGGAGCTGGGGCCGGTGTTCAGCGCGGGCCTGATCGGCATGGCGGCGGGCGGCCCGCTGTTCGGCTATGTCGGCGACCATTTCGGCCGGCGCGTGGCGATCCTGCTTTCCACGCTGGTGTACGGCCTGTTCAGCCTACTGATCGTGGCCTCGCCGGACCTGCACGTGATGCTGGCGCTGCGCTTCATCTCCGGCGTGGGCCTGGGCGGCCTGCTACCGAACACGGTGGCGCTGAATGCCGAGTTCGCGCCCAAGCGGCTGCGCGCCACGCTGATCATCGTGATGTTCATGGGCCTGGCGGTGGGTGGCATCCTGCCCTCGGTGGTCGCCACCACCCTGCAGCATGCGTTCGGCTGGCGCGCCTTCTTCTTCGTGGGCGGCATCGCGCCGCTGCTGCTGGCGGTGGTGCTGTACTTCCTGCTGCCCGAGTCGATCAAGTTCCTGGTGACCAAGAAAGGTGCGAGCGCGCGGGCCACGGCGCTGGCCGCCCAGCTGCGCCCGGACCTCGGCATCACGCCGCAGACACAACTGGTGGTTTCCACGCCGAACCAGGGCGCCAACAGTTTCTCACCCAAGCTGCTGTTCGCCGACGGGCTGGGCTGGATCACGCTGCTGGTGTGGGTGCTGTTCTCCGCCGCGCTGGTGGTGAACTTCTTCGTCAACAGCTGGATGCCCACGCTGTTCCGCGCCGCCGGCCTGACCAGCGACCAGACCGCGGTGACCCAGGCGGCGTACTACGTCGGCGCCATCGTGGGCGGCCTGGTGATCAGCCGGCTGATCGACCGCTGGGGCGTGGTGGCGATCGCCGCCTACTTCCTGATCGGTTGCCCGGTGGTGGCCGCCATCGGCACCGCGGGCCTGTCGCATGCCGCGCTGACCGGCGTGGTGTTCCTCACTGGTGCCTGCGTGCTCGGCAGCCAGCTGGGCATGAACGCCGTCACCGGCATGATTTATCCCACCAGCATCCGCTCCAAGGGCGCGGGCTGGGCCAGCGCCATCGGCCGCATCGTCTCGACCGCCGGCCCCGTCGTGGGCGGCTGGCTGATCGCGCGCCACACGCCGCTGGCGCAGCTGTTCCTGGTGCCGCTGGTGCCATTGGCGATCGGCGGCATCGGCGCCCTGGCGCTGCTGTACCTGTGCCACCGCCGCTTCCAGGGCCTGCGCCTGCACGAGACGGCGGCCGGCTCCCGTCCGCGACCCTGATCCACATATCCGTTGTTGCCGAGGAAACATTCATGACTGATACGCACGCCGACGCCGCCCCGATCGAAACCGAAGCCGAGCTGCGCCGGAAGACCGCCGTGATGTGCCGCATGCTCAACCTGCAGGGTTCGATCGGCATGTTCGGCCACGTCTCGATCCGCGTGCCCGGCACCGATCGCATCCTGCTCAGCCCTGGCGCCGGTTCGGAGAAGGCCCTGGTCAAGCCCGAGGATGTGTTCGTGTTCGACATCAACGGCGAGATCCTGGAACACCCTGGCGGCGAGATCCCGCTGGAATGGCGCATCCATACCCAGATCCATCGCGACCGCCCGGAAATCATGAGCGTGACGCACCTGCATGCGCAGCATTCGACCCTGCTGGGCATTGCCGGGCGCGATGTCATCCCGGTGTTTCTGCACGGCGCGTTCCTCTATACCGGCGTGCCGGTGTGGAACGACCCGCGCCTGGTGGTTTCCGATCCGCAGGCCGCCTCGTTGTCGAAGGCGCTGGGCAAGAACGTGGCGGTGCAGATGCGCGGCCACGGTAGCGTGGTGGTGGGCGAGAGCGCGGAGATCGCGTTCTTCCGCAGCACCTTCTTCGAGGAAAACGCACGCAAGCAGGTCGAGGCGGAGATCCTCGGCGGCGCGATCCCGCTGAGCCAGGAGGAAGCGGCCGATTGCGCACGCGGCACGTTCAATCCGCGCCTGCTGCGCCTGTTGTGGTCTTACTACGAACGCCAGTCCGAGCAGGCACTCGCTGCCATGAGCCAGAGCTAGCCACGTCCCCGGCGCCAGCCAGCAGGGCGGCACCGGGTATTCCAGTTCCAACCTTAGGCGGGCTCGACCCTGCCAGGGTCCGCACGTCAAAAATTTGGCCAACCCCGGAGGAGCGCGCGTGTGTTTGGGCACGGCGAAGGTGGGGATCGCCAACCAAGCAGTCACGACACACACAGAGGGGGGGAGGACATTATGTTCAAGCAGGATCATCCGCCAGGGCGGCGCGCCATCGGCACGACCATCGGGGCATTGGCGCTCGCGGCGGCATTCGCTTCGGCGGCACAGGCGGCGGATTCGCCGCTGGACGACGGGCAACAGACGACCAAGGCCGCCGACTCGGCGCAGAACGACCAGCCGCAGGCACGCATCGACTCGCCGCCGCCCAACACCAACATGCAGGACTGGTGGCACCAGCAGGGCATGACCGGCGACTGGGGCGGCGTGCGCAGCCGCTGGCGCGATGCCGGCGTGGATATCTTTTCCGGTTACCAGGTGCAGTCCGCCGACATTGCGCACGGTGGCGCCAAGAAGGGCACCTCGACCAACAACCAGATCATCCTCGGCGCCAACTTCGACATGCAGAAGTTGATGGGCATCGACAACGGCATATTCACCTTCGCCGTGTCGGACCGCTACGGCTCCAACGCGTCGCTGTACGCCGGCACGCGCGTCACCATCGAGAGCAACTTCGGCGAAGGCGAGAACTTCCGCCTGGCCAACATGAGCTTCAAGCAGACCATTCTCGATGGGCGCATGAGCTACCAGGTCGGCTATTTCCCCGCCGCGGCGGAGTTCGACTACAACCCGCTGCTGTGCAGCTTCCTCAACCAGGGCTTCTGCGGCCATCCCAACTCGCTGGCGGCTGATTCCAGCGGCTTCCAGAACCCGCCGGGCGCGCAGCTGGGCGGACGCGTCACCTGGTTCTTCCATCCGGACCTGTACCTGAAGGTGGCGGTGTTCGACGTCAACCCGACGCGCTTCACCGATTCGCGCCAGGGCTTCCGGCTCGACACGCACGGTTCGACCGGCGCGATCTCCCTGTCGGAACTGGGCTGGACCCCGGGCCTGGGCTCGGACAACCTGCCGGGCCACTACAAGATCGGCGCCTACTACGACACCAGCAGCGCGCCCGACGTGGTGAATCCGAAGATCCAGCACACGGGCCGCTCCAGCGGCTGGATCTCGCTGGACCAGATGATCTTCAACGTCGGTGGGGACAACAGCCGCGGCCTGGTGCTGTTCGGCAACCTCACCTCGGACAACCACAGCACCTCGCAGATCACCAGCTACGACTCGCTGGGCATGGTGTTCCTCGGTCCGTTCGCGAGCCGGCCGGACGACGTGCTGAGCCTGGGCTGGGCCAAGTCGTTCCTCAACAAGCGCAAGTTCAATGCGGAAGTGCGGGCCAAGCCAGACTTCGGTTATCTGGGCGCCGAGCAGTACGTGGACCTGTCCTATCGCATCCAGCTGACCCCGTGGATGTTCCTGACGCCTGACGCGCAGTACCTGATCCATCCTGGCGTGTTCAGCGCCAAGCGCTATCCCAACGCCACGGTGCTGGGTGGCGAGATCTCGTTCAAGTTCTAAGAGCCTGTTCACGATCTCCGCGTGGCCCGCGCCGGGAGCTGTTTGCGCGCAGGCCAAGGAAGAGCGAGGGAGTGTATGTCCGTACACGACCGAGCGATGACGCCGGCCTGGGGGCAAACAGACCCGGCCCGGAGGGTTGAGCCGGTGTGCCCACCAGGAAGCCGCACGCGGCTCGACCTGACGGCCAGTCAGGCGCTTCGCCACGCTCGATTCCCTGGCGAGCACACCGGCTCAACGCGGGCTACGGGGAGATCGTGAACAGGCTCTAAGGGCGGTGACGCCCGTGGTTTTCCCTGTGCGCCCGATCGACGGGCGCACGACAACGCAGGAGTTCGCAATGGCTGAGTGGATCACGCTCAAGGCTGCCGACGGGCACGAGATGGACGCCTATAAGGACGGGCCGGAAGATTCCCCGTATTGCCTGGTGGTGTTGCAGGAGATATTCGGCGTCAACCGCCATATGCGCTACGCCTGCTCGCAGCTGGTGGCGGCGGGTTTCTCCGTGCTGGCGCCGGCCCTGCTCGATCGCGCCGAGCGCCACCTGGACCTGGGCTATACCCAGGAGGACCTGCAGCATGGCTTCGCCCTGCGCGCGAAGGTGCCGGAATCGGCGTCGGTGCTGGACATCGAGGCGGCCCGCGGCTGGTTCGGCGCGCGCAAGGTCGGCGTGATCGGCTACTGCTGGGGCGGCCGCGTGGCCTGGTGGGGCGCGACGCGCAGCGACGCCTTCGCCGCCTCGGTGGCGTGGTACGGCGGCGGCATCGTGCTGAACAAGGACGAGGTGCCGCGCTGCCCGGTGCAGATGCACTTCGGCGAGAAGGACCACTCGATCCCGATGTCGGACGTGGAGGCGATCCGCGCGGCGCAGCCGGGCATCGAGATCTTCGTGTATGACGGCGCGGCGCACGGCTTTGGCTGCGAGGAGCGGCCGACCTTCGACCAGGCTTCCTACGACCTGGCGCAGTCGCGCACGCTGGATTTCTTCCGCCAGCACCTGGGCTGAAACGCGATGGCCGGCCGCTATTTCGATCAGTTCCAGCAAGGCGACCGCCTGGTCCACGCGATCCGCCGCACGGTGACGGAGACCGACAACCTGCTGTTCTCCACCATGACGCACAACCCGCAGCCGCTGCACCTGGATGCGGAGTACGCGCGGCAGAGCGAGTTCGGGCGCATCGTGGTCAACAGCACCTTCACCTTCAGCCTGATGATCGGGCTGAGCGTGGGCGACACCACCCTGGGCACCATGGTGGCGAACCTGGGCTACGACCAGGTCAGGACGCCGCACCCGGTGTTCATCGGCGACACCCTGCGCGCGGAAACCGAGGTGACGGAACTGCGCGAGAGCCGGTCGCGTCCCCACGCGGGCATCGTGGTGTTCAGGCATCGCCTGCTCAACCAGCGCGACGAGGTCGTATGCGAATGCCTGCGCACGGCCATGCTGCACCGGAGCGGGACATGAAGCTGCGCTCGCTGCTGTTCGTGCCCGCCGATCGCGCGGACCGCATGGCCAAGGCCGTGCAGTCGCCCGCGGACAGCGTGGTGCTCGATCTGGAGGACTCGGTGGCGCTAGACCGCAAGGCCGCCGCACGCGCCACGCTGGCCGCCTTCCTGGCCGGCGAGACGCGGCGCCAGCCGCTGCTGGTGCGCATCAATCCCCTGCAGGGCGGCATGTCGGCGCAGGACATCGCGTGCCTGGCCGACCATCCGCCGGACGCCCTCATGCTGCCCAAGGCCGGTGGGCGCACTTCGATCGACCAGTTGGATGCGGTGCTCGCCTGCTATGGCCTGGAGCATCTGCCGGTGCTGCCCATCGGCACCGAAACCCCGTCGGCGGTGTTCGAGCTGGGCACCTACCGCGAGCGTTCGCATCGCCTGCTCGGCTTGACCTGGGGCGCGGAGGACCTGTCCTCGGCCATCGGCGCCATCGCCACGCGCGAAGGCGGTGACCGCTTCACCGCGCCTTATGAGCTGGTGCGTTCGCTGGCGCTGTTCGCCGCGCATGCGGCGGGCGTGGCGGCGATCGAGACGGTGCACCCGGATTTCAGGGATCTCGAACGCCTGTCGCGGGTGGCCACGCGGGCGGCGCAGGACGGTTTCGCCGGCATGATGGCGATCCATCCGGCGCAGCTCGATGCGATCCATCGCGCCTTCGAGCCCTCCGAGCAGGCGCTGGCGCGTGCTCGGGCCATCGTGGAGGCGTTCGCCGCGCATCCCGGCGCCGGTGCGCTCTCGCTCGGCGGCGAGATGGTGGACCTGCCGCACCTGACGCTGGCGCGGCGCCTGCTGGCCGATCGCTAGGCGAGGTTGGCCAGCAGCCAGTGGGCGAACTCCATCACCTTGGAGTCCTTCGGGGTGTTGGCGGGCATCACCAGGTGATAGCCCAGCTCGCGCCGCAACACCGGGCCGCAGGGAATCACCAGGCGGCCCTCGCGCAGGTCCTCCTCCACGTAGGCCTTCTGCAGGATCGCGATGCCGCTGCCCTCGATGGCGAAGCGGTGCACGATGCCCAGGTCCTCGAAGGAGGCGAGATGGTCGAGCATCGTCGGCTCGTCGATGCCGGCGCACTGGAACCAGTCCGGCCAGTCGCTGGCGCGGGCGTGGGTCTGCAGCAGGGGCTGGCCGGCCAGGTCGCGTGCCGTCTTCAGCCGCAGCGAGCGGGCCAGCGCCTTGGTGCAGACCGGCACCAGCTCGTCGGAAAACAGCAGGTGGCTGCTGAGGCCCTTCCAGTGGCCGCGTCCGTAGCGGATGCCGATGTCGATGTCCTGGTTGTCGAAATCGACCAGGCTGGCCCCGGAGATGGATACCAGCCGCACGTCGATCTGCGGGAACTGGCGGCTGAAGGCGGTGAGCTTCGGGGTGAGCCAGCGGCTGAGCAGCAGCGGGTAGCCCTTGATGGTCAGCGTGGTGTGTTCCGATACCGAGGCGCTGAAGCTGGCGGTGGCGCGGCGGATGTCGTCGAACGCCGCATGCAGCGTGTCGGCGTAGGCGGCCGCGCTCGGCGTCAGTTCCAACTGGTTGCTCTTGCGCTCGAACAGGCGCGCGCCGAAATATTCCTCCAGCACGGCGATCTGGTGGCTGATCGCGCCCTGCGTGACGTTCAGCTCCCGCGCCGCCTTGGTGAAGTTGAGGTAGCGCGAGGCGGCCTCGAAGGCGAGCAGGGGATTGAGCGGCGGCAGCGAACGCATCGGCAATCTCGGTAAAGACGTGACTCGCCGGCCAGTATAGGCGAGGCCGGCGGCGGCTTTGTTTGGCACGGGCCAAGCGGAGATCGTGAGCAGGCTCTTGGAGCCTGTTCAACATCTCGGTGCCATGGCCACCCCCTCCCAACCTCCCCCTGCACGCAGGGGGAGGAGTCAAGACATGCACACTCTGGCTCCCTCCCCTGCACCGCAGGGGAGGGTTGGGGAGGGGTGCTCTGTGGCCACACCGAGATGTTGAACAAGCTCCTAGAGCGTCACGGTCACCACGATCGTGTCGGTGTAGGCGCCCACATAGGCGTTCTGCCCGGCGAGGATGCGGCCATACACGGGCAATGGCGTGTCGCTGGTGCCGGATTGGACGGACGTCGTGCCGCTGCCGTCGCCCCAGACGGTGACACGGGTAGTGTCGACGTACAGGTTATAGGCGAGCGTATGCGAGCCGTCCTTCATCAGGCGGTTGCCGAAGCTGCCATTGCCCGGGCTCAGCGTGGCGCTGTAGCTGGTGGTCGTATCGCAATGCACGGTGATGCTGCCGACGCTGTCGAGTGGCTGGGAGGCGAAGGGGTCGTAGCTGCCGAAGGCCACGCCGGCGGTGCTGACCGTGCAGGTCGCCGCCGTGGCGGTGGCGCAGGGAACGGCCAGCAGCCAGGGGATCAGGGCAAGCGTTCTGGGCATCATGGGCACTCCAGCCGTGGCGTGGCGTCTTTGTCGTCGGGATTCGCCTGGGCGGCCGGCCGGGCGATGCACGAACCGTCGGGCCAGCGGATGTCCAGCGCATCGCCGCTGCCGAGCGTGGGAAGGTAGACGAGTCCGCCAAAACCTACCGGGTAGGTTTCCGCGTGCCCCGCGATGCGCGCCTCGCTGCCTGGCGGTATCGGCCCGCCGTGGGCGCGGGTGACGAGGTAGGCCGTGTTGGAAACGCGCGCCACCGGCACGCGCAGCAGCAGGCCGCTGCCGGCGTAGGGCGTGGCGGTGAAACTGGTGCCGTGCACGTCGGCGTCCAACGGCAGGTCGGCCTGCTCGATGCTCAGATGGTTGACCTGGTAGGGACGCAGCGTGGGCACGAAGGCATTGCCCTGGTTGTCCGTGCGGCCGATCAGCTGGTTTTCGTCGTAGACGCGCACGCCGGGAAAGCCGGGCATCTGCACCACGCCGAAACTGTCGGTGATCTGGCGCGCCAGGTGCAGCGCGCCGCCCAGCAAGGCGATGCTGCCCGACACCGAGGCGCGATAGGCATCGCCGGTTCCGGCATGGGCGATGTCGAACTCATAGCTGGCCCGGTCGCTGTTGGCGTACAGGTCGGCCTCGCCACGGTTCGCCTCCTCGGTGCTGGCCATCAGGCGGTAGCCGATGCCGGGGCCGACCGGCGCGCTCTGCTGCAGCTGGGCCAGGGCCAGGATGCCCGAGCCCTGGTGCTGCAGCTCCATCGAGGCGACCGACCGGCCGCCCAGCGGCAGCGTGTACATCACCTGGGCGATCGGATCGCCCTGGCCCGGCGTATAGATCAGCGAGCTCTGGAGCGAGCCGTAGCGGCCGAACGACTGGTTGTAGCTCATGCCGACCAGGTCGAGGTCCGGCGCGCCGCGCTGGTTCTGCCGCGTCAGGTTGAACGCCAGCGAGCTGCCGGCAGCCAGGGTCAGCGCCGCGTAGCCGCTGATCATGGCGCTGGCGGCCAGTGCGCCGGCCTGCATGCCGAGCTGGGTGAAGCGCGGGGACATCACCTGGGCACGCACGCCGATGTTGAAGCGGCCGCCCTGGTGGTCCAGTCCCAGGGCGAGCAATTGCCCCTCGCCGAGGCCGGAATGGCTGAGCGCAACCGAGCCGGACAGGGTGCCCAGCGCCGGCAGCAGCCATATGCCACTGGCGCCCAGCGTCTGCCGGTCCGGCAGCCATTCGCCATGCATGGCGCCGGTGAAGTCATCGCTGAAACCATAGCGATGGGTGCCGACCAGCAACGGCTTGCCGTAGTCGTCGCCGATCAGTCCGTAGTTGAGCCGCTCGAAGCCCGCCTCGTAGGAATACGACTGCAGGCCGGTGCGCAACAGGCGCGCATCGCCATAGAACGGCTGCACCACGGTGTGTTCCTGGCCGAGCGCATCGCGCACCACCATGCGCAATTCGCCGGTACCGGTGATGACCGGCAGGTCCTGCAGGTCGAACGGACCGGCCGGAACGTTCTGGTGCAGCAGCAGCGCCTGGTTGAGGTACAGGTCCACGGTGGAAGGCAGGGCGGCCTGGCCTTGCATGTTCAGCAGCGGCATGGTGAGCAGATCCGGCCGGGTGGCGAAATCCGTGGCCCACTGGATGCCGCCGAAGCGCGTGGCCATCGCCCAGTCGCTGGCGCCGGTGATGCCGTCGCCGAGGCGGAAGGTGCTCATGCCCGCCGGATCGTCCTTCTCGAACACCGTGTCCAGGCGAATCCCATGCGAGGCCATGCCGGGTGCCGATTGCCACAGCATCGACGAGGACACGCTGCCTTGCGGACCGAAGCCGTGCAGGTCCAGCAGCCCCCCGCGCGCCACGCCGCCGGTGCCGGACGATGCGGTGAAGTCGTAGTTGAGATAAGCCCCATAGGACGATGGCGTGGGCATGGCCGAATTCGCCTGGCGGATGCGCACGTCGGTAGCGGTGAATGCGCCGGGCGCCACGCCCAGGGCCAGGCTGGCAGTCCGTGGGTCGAGCTGCGCGGTGACGCCCGCGAACGAGGCCAGTGCGTCGTAGCTGTCGCCGTCGTGCTCCATCGTGGCGACGCCCGCGGGCTCGCGCAGCCGCCAGGCCGCCACGTCGGACCGGCGCAGCCAGAGCTGTCCGTCCGCATCCTTCAGCACCACGGCGGCGCCGGCGTCCTTGCCGTTCACCGTGACGCCGTACATGTCCTCGGAGAGCGTGGGAGAAGGCTTGGCGGCACGCGCCGCCGTCCGGCACTCGAAGGGCTGTACGTGGGGCTCGGCGGCACCGAGGTCGACGACCAGGCAATAGGCGCCATCGCCCGCGGCGGCCACGCCATACACGCGGGGCGCAAGCGGATGGGCCAGCGCGATCCACAACTCGATATCGCGCGGACCGGTGCGGCGTACCTCGACCGACTTCACCACACGGGTATCGATGGCGCGGTCGGCGAAGAAGCTGCCTAGCCCCCGGATGTCCGAGGTACCGTGCAGCGACAGGCGCAAGCGTTCCGGATCGTGCCATGCGGCCAGCTCGAAGCCGATCGGCTGCGCGGCGCGAAGCAGGAACACCCGGCCATCGGCGCGTGCGGCCACATCGACCGGGACATCGGCCTGCGCCGGTGAGGCCGGCACCCATGCATACGGATACAGCAGCGCCAGCAGGATGGCCGCATGGATCGTCCTGCGGCGGTACCGGATGGGCCGCCGCCGGTGCGGCGCGACACCCGCGGGCCGCCGCCACGACGAATGCCTGGGCTCCCTTGCACACTCGATCGGCGGTCCGGCCGGGGGACGTTCGGCAGCCATGGGCGCGGCTAGCGATCGCCCCGGGCCGCCAGCTCGATGTGCTTCTCTCCCATTTCCGTACGCACGTCGAGCACGAGCGCGTCGCCGGCATGCACGGCCTGCGATGCGGCCATCGCCCATGTGGCGGCCTGTCCCGCGAGCACATAGTGGAGCGACTTGTCCTCGGCCAGCGGCGCGGCGCCATCGTGCCCGCGCAACGCCAGGCCGATTACCTTGGCGTGCGCATTGCCCCTGTTGGCCGCCGTCACCGAGACGCCGCCCCCGGCGTCCACCGTGACGCCCCAGTCCAGCGCGGGCGCCATCATGTCGGTAGGGGGCTGGATGAACAGCGGGACGCTCAGGCGCAGGGCCACCGCGAGCCCGCGGAAGCCGGGGGGCGGTGGCGGCGGCACCTCGCTCAGGATCACGCGGTAGGCCAGCTCGGTCGACCCGGCCGCCGCATGGCGCAGCCCCACGCGAACGACCTGCGCCTCGCCGCCGCCGATCCTGAAGAGGGGCGGCGTCGCCAGCAGTTCGCCGGCCGGTTCGAGCACGTCCTTGCCGTGGTCTTGGCTCCAGCGGACCAGTTCCACCTGGACGATGGTCGCCTCGGCCCCCGTGTTCCGTACGGTGAAGGCCTCCACCGCGTGCGCGTCGCTGAGGATGGCGTTCACCGGCGTCACCTGGAACGAGCCCGCGTCCACCGACGCGGGCCCGGCGAGCAAAAGCGCCAGGCCAAGCATGGCCCGGCCCAGCGGTGTCATCGGCATCGGTCAGAACGTAACCGTGGCCGTGACGGTGTCCGTGTAGGCGCCCACGGTCATGGCCTGTCCCTTCGGGATAAGGCCGTAGACGGTGGTCGTCTGGGCCGTGCCATCGGCGGCGACCGCCGTGCCGGTGGTGCCCTTGAACGGCGTCTCGTGGTTCGTGTCGCTATACAGGCCGTAGTTCATGAACGTGCCATCGGTGCCATTCACCATGCGGCGCACCGGTTCGTCCGGGGACGAGGGACGAGGTGCTGTCCTTGTTGACGCCTTCGTTCAGCGTCAGCGTGGGCGTCGCACCGCTGGTGCAGGTGGTGGTGACCGTCGTGGTGGCCGTCACGTCGGCGCCGGTGGCGCTATTGGTGTTGAGCGGATCGTAGGCGCCGAACGCAATCGGCAGCGCCGAGATACTGCAACTGGCCGCGACGTTGGCGCTGACGCCGATGTCGCTGGTCTTGGTGTCGGCCATGGCGGCGGAGGCCACGAGGGCCAGGCAAGCTGCCAGGATGGTGGACGTGGGTTGCTTCAGCTTGAGTTTCTGCATGGGATTCCCCTGTTGCGTAGGTGCTTGTTTGCCATGTCATCCGATTGCCCGGTTTCGGTCGGCGACAGGGACGTCGCCGCCGCGACTGGAGCGCGCGGCCATGGCATGGTGGATGTCTTGCAGGTGATGGCAGCCATCGAGCGCGGATGACCAGATCGATACCGGTGCCGATGTGGACCGCACGACCATGCCGGTGCGCGAGCTGCCTCCCGGCGTGGCGATACGCTGGGTCCCGCGGCCGGGATGCGGAACACCGGTCTGTACTTGGCGGCGCTTCCTTGGGTTGAACGGCTTGCCTCCTTCGGTCCTGACAGCTCGTGCGATACCGTCTCCACGTGCTAGCACCAAGCGTGCCAGCGCCGGGAACCGTTTCCCCGGGAGGATTTCGCCAGGATGCGCGACGCATGCGTCAGTCCGTTGCAGGATTGATCGTCGCTACCGCCACTTCGTCTCGCGCACGCGTCGCATGGGGCCTTTGCGCGGAGAAAAAAAGCCCCGCGTGTGCGGGGCCGTTCCACCGTAGTGCTCTAGGGGGCGGTGGGAACAAAAGGCCTTGCGGCCTGGGGCTTCGGTTGAATCTCAAGTCCTGCGAAAGGATGCGCCGGTCCGCCGCGGAACCGACGCAGGCGGGCCTCATGCCTGCGTGGCGCGCGGCTTGATCCATTGCGAGCGAAGCGCGCTGCCGTGTCGCCGGCCGATGGACTTGATCGACGCCTTCACCGTTTCGTCCAGGAAATAGCGGATGGCGTGGCGCAGGCGGCCGCGCCGCTCCTGGCGCAATTGCGGCAGGCCGGAGATGCCGCGATGCAGTTCTTCCGTGTAGCACTCCATGATGGAGCGCGCCTCGGCCGCGCCCAGGCCGATCATCCGGTCCTCGATGACGTTGCGGGCCAGGGCGACGAATTCGCCGAGGCGTTCGCCCGGCGTGGCGGCCTTCGACTCGGTCCGCGCGATGTCCTCCAGTCTTTCCAGCAGCAGGGCGTAGTCCGGACGCAGCCATGCGCGGTCGATGGCCGACGCGGAGACGCCCTCCACATGGTAGCCCTGCAGCCATTTCGCCCCTGCCTCGATGGCCACGCGCGCGTCGTCGTCGCTTTCGATGCCTTCGACGATGACGTCGGGCGCGATGTTGCCCAGGAGGTCGAGCAGGTTGCGCAGCATCGGTATGCCGCCGGAATGGCGGGTTTCCCGGATGATCGTCATGTCGACCTTGACGATGTCCGGCTTGACGCGCAGGGCGAATCCCATCGAGCTGAAGCCCGCTCCGAAATCGTCCACCGCTACCTTGCAGCCGAACGACCGCAATGCTTCGCAGAAGGCGATGGCCTCGTCCATGTCGGGACATTCGGCGGTTTCGGTCAGTTCGATGACCAGCCGCGATGCCAGCGAGGGCGAGGCCTTGAGCAACTGGAACGTGGACGACCACCAGGCATCGTTGGTGGCGCTCAGCGCGGAGACGTTGCAGCCCAGGCGCACCGACCGGACCCGGCGCAGGAGCTCGATGGTCTTTCTGACGATGACGCGATCGAACCCGCGCGTCATGCCGAGCTTTTCCAGCGCAGGAATGAAGTGGCAGGGCAACGCCTCGACGCTGCCGCTCGCGGAATCCACCTTGCGTGCAAGGCATTCGCGATAGAGCACGCCCGAGCCGTGGGTTGCTTTCACCGGCTGCGCAAACAGTGCAATGCGGCCGTCCGCCCAGGCGTGGTGGCATCGCACGGCATCTTCCATGCAGGCGGCATAACCCTTGCGGGATCCGTTGCCCAAACCGGGCCGGGCCGGCCTGGATGTTCCGCCTGCGGCGGCCCGGGTCGGCGCCACCATGTCGGCGACGCTCACCCTGGGCAGCGCGCCGATGTCGTCGATCACGATGGGACGCATGGTGGCGGCGACCAGGATCATTTCGTCAATCGCCGCTATGTCCATGTCATCGTCGGCGTGCGAGGCCAGTTTCACCGACAGCGTGCCATGTACCGCATCCGCCTCGGCATGTTGGATGCCATCGATGTCGATCGCCTCGATGCGCCTTGCCATCTCGTCGACGAGGCCGTAGGCGAAGCGTTCGCCGTAGGCGCCGACGAGATCGGCATGGTTCTCCACGGTGATGCTGCGCCACGCCACGCGGCGGCGGTGGGAACGCTTGTCTGGCGTCGCGTGCCCCGGGCGACCGATCTTCATTGCCTGCATCTCGGCATCTGCTTGTCTGTTCCGCATGGCGGCATGGCGATCGTTTCCTTGGGTTTCGTTCCGGCCGACCGGAGCCGGAAGTACCGTGCCCAGGCGTATGTATCGCGGCGCCGGTTATCCAAGAATCATCAATCAATTTTCATGCCGAGAAGTGGTTCACAGAAATGAGAAGGTATTTTGCGGCAATAAATCTCAGTAGGTGGCCGCTAAACGTGTTAACGCGTCACCTTGTCTCATCCGAGGTAGAGGGGGAAGCCAGCAAGCCTTGCCGGATGCATCGATAGGTGCGTCCATGGATGCATGCGGCCATCTGGCGACTGGCATACGGTCCGCACGTGACATAGACGAAGTGTCGCTTTCGCATCATCCAAAGCGTCAATTCGTCTCCCTTCCGGCCATGGCGGCCATGCGTACCGTCATCCGTGCGGGCGAACGGGTATCCGGCGGCCGATCCAGCCACGTGCCTTGCGCGAGGGCTCATAAAGCCTGGCATGTTTTCTGCCTATGAACAGGCCTGGCGGAGATGATGCTTCTTCGTGGAGTCACCATGTGTCGTGTTTTGGATATCGAGCAAACCGCCTTCACGACGTCGTTGATAGAACCGCCCCTCCGCCTTCAGATCTACAGGAAGTGGATCCGTGCCGTCAGCGAGGTCCATGCGTGCGAGGACGCGATGCTGTCGGCCTCGATGCTGGTGTTCCGCGTGGGCGACGTGTTCGCCGCACGATCGACCTCGAGCAGGGTTCGCTACCGCAGGCGCGGCGATTCGCCGGTGGAGCGCCACCTGGACGAATGCATCCTGGTGCAGTTCGTCGTCCGCGGCGACGTGCACGGCCGTTTCGACGGCAGCGTGCTCGACCTGGGCAGGGGCGACGTCTACCTCTGCGACCTGGCCGGCGATACCGACTTGTGGATGGACGATGCCGAGCAGATCCATCTGCTGATGCCGCGGCGCCACCTGAGCGGGGTGAAGGGCAAGATCCACGGGCGCGTGGTGCCTCGCCAATCATTGTCGTGCCGCCTTCTATGCGAACTGTTGAACCGGCTGTTCGACGTGGAGCTTGCCGCGCCGGGGGAACGGATGAAGCCGATCGTCGAGGAAACCATCGAGCTGTTGATCCGCTGCCTCAACCATGAATCCCACCATGGCTCGCCGTCGGATTCGTTCGAGCGCACGCGGCAGGCGATCATGGGCTACATCAGGGAAAACCTGTCCAGGCCGGAGCTGGGCACGGAGCATCTGCAAAAGACCTTCGCCATCTCGCGCGCCAAGCTGTACCGGCTTTTCGCGGACCTCGGCGGCATCCATCGCTACATACGCGACCAGCGTCTCGACGCGGCGCTCAGGGATATCTGCCGCCATCCCAAGCAGAGCATTGCGGCGACGGCGCATCGCTACGGATTCTCGAACAGCCGGCAGTTCCAGCGCGCGGTCAGGGCACGGTTCGGCATCACCGCGCGCGATGCGCGCACGGGTTGGGGCATCGATTCGATCTTCAAGAAGGGATAACGGCATGCGGCGCCCAGCGGGCTGGCCCGCGTTCACGCGCAAAGAACGGGGAAAACCGGAACCTTGCGGGCGCCTAGCGCGTTGAACCCCATCGCGCCCGCACGGGTGTTGCCCCAGGATGCTGCAATCGACCTCGCCTCAAGTGGATGCCGTGCCTCGCCCGGAGGCGGGCGCCAACCACGAATCCCCCTTGCTGGCGCCGCTCGGCGTGACGGCATTCCGCAATATCTGGATCGCCAACCTGGTCGGCAACCTCGGCACCTGGGCGCAGTCGGTGGCGGTGGCCTGGGTAATCACGGCGGCGCACGCGGGACCGATCATGGTGGCCATGGTGCAGGTGGCCTCGGCGGCACCGCTGGTGCTGCTGTCGATCGCCGCCGGCGTGCTGGCCGACAACTACGACCGGCGGAAGATCATGCTGGCGGGGCAGGTAGTGGAAATGGGCGGCGCGGTGTGCCTGACCGTGCTGGCCTTCGTCGGCTACCTCGATCCCGTCGCGCTCAACCTGGCGGTGCTGTGGATCTCCTTGGGCAGCACCATCACCGCGCCGGCCTGGCAGGCAGCCGTGGGCGAACAGGTACCGGCCAGCATGGTAGGCACGGCGGTGCTGCTCAATGGCGTGAACTTCAACGCCGCGCGGGCGCTGGGGCCGGCGCTGGGCGGCCTGATGCTGAGCGTGCTGGCGCCGAGCTGGGTGTTCCTGCTCAACACTCTGAGCTATCTCGGCCTGCTGGCGGCGTTGTGGCAATGGCGACGCCAGGCGCCCGTGCATGCGTTGCCGCCGGAGGGCATCCGCGAGGGCGTGGTGGCGGCGATGCGCTTCACCTGGAATTCCACTGTGACGCGGCTGGCCATGCTGCGCTCCTTCATGTTCGGCCTGGCCGCGAGCGTGATCTGGGCGTTGCTGCCGCTGGTGGCACGCGCCTATCCCGGCGGCGACGCGGCGCTGTACGGCTACATGCTGGGCATGATCGGCGCGGGCGCCATCCTGGGCAGCGTGCTGGTGCCGGCGCTGCGGCGCGTGCTGGGATCGAGCCGGCTGATCAGCGCCGCCGCCGGCACGCTCGCCACGATGCTGGTGCTGCTGGCCTTTGCGCGCAGCCTGACCATATTGATGCCGGCGCTGGCGGTCGCTGGCGCCTGCTGGATCACGGCGCTCACCGAGTACAACACCAATGTGCAGATCCTGGTACCGGACTGGGTGAAGGGGCGCGCACTGGCGCTGTACCAAACGGCGCTGTACGGGGGGCTGGCGATCGGTTCCTTCCTGTGGGGCCACCTGGCCGAGACCATGAGCGTCTCCGGCGCCATTTTCGCCGCCGCGGCCGTGATGGCGGTTTCCACCTTGCTGCTCTACCACTCGCAGTTTCCCCAGGTGGACGCCGCCAGCATGCGGCTGACGATGCGCAGCAAGACGGCGCCGCCGATCCTGGCGTTCGACCACCAGCAGGGCGACGTGGTGATGGCCATCGAGTACCTGATCCCTGCCGAAAGGACGGCCCCCTTCATGGCGCTGGCCAACCCGCTGCGCCACCTGCGGCTGCGCAACGGCGGCAAGTACTGGGGATTGTTCCGCGATGTGCGCAACGAGGAGCTCTGGCGCGAGGTGCTGCTGATCGAAAGCTGGCTGCAGCACCTGCGCATGCTCGACCGCATGACCCTGGCCGACAAGGCGCTGATCGACCAGGTGCGCACGCTGCATGCGGGCAAGGAACCGCCGCGCATCACGGTGAGCGTGTCCTACGAGTCGATCATCGAGGACAAGGACGACCAGACCGGGGCCGGCTGACGCTGGGCGGGCGAGGGCCTGCAATATCTTGCTTGACTTGCGCGATTTCATGCGGGCAAGCCGATGCCGGGCGATGTGATGCATGCCACGGATCGGTGATTTCCCGTCGATGTTCCATTCTTGCCGAAAGGCGTGCGTAAGGGTTGGTGGACTATCGCTGGAAGAGCCGTCCGGCCGTGTTCCGGCCGTGTCTCATGGGGAGACGGCGAGCAGTTTCTTGCGTGGGTCCATGGGCCGCCTCCGGCATGTGGGGGTGTCGGCATCGTGTGTCCGGACGACCTTTCCGAAACCTTTTCGTGGGAGGAAGCGACGTGAGATTCAGAACGCTATGCGGTCGGACGACCGCGAAGACGCTGTTGACGCTGCTGGCGGCCGGCCTGGGAGGCACCCTCGCAGTGCATGCGCAGGCGGCCACCATCGGCCTGCTCTCCGCGCCCCAGGTGACGCGGGCGCCCAACGACAACGACCGCGTGCCGCTGCCCGGCAACGTATCGCCCTATGCCACCGCGCAGAACGATCGCGGCCTGGCGGACGATGGCCTGCCGCTGGAACACCTGCAGCTCCTGCTCAAGCGGCCCGCCGACCGCGAGGCGGCGCTGGAACAGCTGATGCAGCAACAGCAGGCCAAGGGCTCGCCGAACTACCGCAAGTGGCTCACCGCCGAGCAGTTCGGCCAGCAATACGGTCCTTCCCAGCTGGACATCGACGCCGTCACCGGCTGGCTGAAGTCGCACGGCTTCAGCGTCAACCAGGTGTATCCCAGCGGCCTGCTGATCGACTTCTCCGGCACCGCCGGCCAGGTGCGCAGCGCGTTCCACACGGAGATCCACCGGCTCAGCGTGGACAGCGCCGAGCACATCGCCAACATGAGCGACCCGCAGATACCGGCGGCCCTCGCCTCGGTGGTGCAGGGCGTGGTGTCGCTGCACGATTTCCGGCCGCACACCAACGTCAAGCCGCGCGGCGACTACACCTTCACCAGCAGCGGCAGTACCTACCAGGCGGTGGTGCCGGCCGACCTGGCCAAGATCTACAACTTCACGCCACTGTTCAGCGCGGGCATCAACGGCGCCGGCCAGACCATCGTGCTGATCGAGGACACCAATGTGTACTCGACCTCTGACATCAGCACCTTCCGCTCCACCTTCGGGCTGCCCGCGGGCACCTTCACCCAGGTGCATCCGGGCAACTGCACCAATCCGGGCGTGGTGACCGGCAACGACGGCGAGGCCGAGCTGGACGTGGAGTGGGCCGGCGCCGCCGCGCCCGGCGCCACGCTGGAGCTGGCCTCGTGCAAGGACACCTCCACCACGTTCGGCGGCCTGATCGCGATCCAGAACCTCATCAACGCGTCCGGCACGCCGCCGTCGATCATGAGCGTGAGCTACGGCGAGTGCGAGGCCTACAACGGCGCCACGGCCAATGCCGCCTACATTGCCACCTACCAGCAGGCGGCGGCGGAAGGCGTGTCCGTGTTCGTGTCCTCCGGCGACGAGGGCGCGGCCAGCTGCGACGCGGACGAGACCAAGGCGACGCACGGCATCGGCGTCAGCGGCTTTGCCTCCACCCCGTACAACGTGGCGGTGGGCGGCACCGACTTCGGCGATACCTACGCGGGCACCAACAGTACGTACTGGAGTTCGAGCAACGGCTCCACCTACGGCTCGGCGCTGTCCTATATCCCCGAGATCCCCTGGAACGACTCCTGCGCGAGCGTGCTGATCAGCACCAAGAGCGGCTACGGCACGCCCTACGGCAGCAACGGCTTCTGCAACAGCGCGACCGGCAAGGCCTACTACCTGACCACCGCGTCGGGCAGCGGCGGCCCCAGCGGCTGTGCCAGCGGCTCGGCCAGCACCAGCGGTGTGGTGAGCGGCTCCTGCAAGGGCACGGCCAAGCCCTCGTGGCAGTCGGGGTTCCTGGGCAATCCCGGCGACGGCGTGCGCGACATCCCGGATGTCTCGCTGTTCGCCGCCAACGGCGTGTGGGGCCACTACTACGTCTATTGCTACACCCATACCGCCGGCGGCGGCGCGCCCTGCACGGGAGCGCCCAGCGGCTGGGCCGGCGCGGGCGGCACCTCGTTCGCTTCGCCGATCATGGCGGGCATCCAGGCACTAGTGAACCAGAAGATCGGCGGCAGCGTGGGCAATCCCAATCCCACCCTGTATGCCCTGGCGGCGACGGAGTACGGCAGCGGCGGCAGCGCGTCGTGCAATGCCAGCAATGGCAATGCCGCCGGCGGCAACTGCATCTTCTACGACGTCACCCAGGGCGACATGGACGTCAACTGCACCGGCACGCACGACTGCTATCGCCCGTCGGGCACCAATGGCGTGCTGTCCACCTCCAGTTCCAGCTATGCCAAGGCCTACGGCACCGGTACCGGCTGGGATTTCGCCACCGGCATCGGTTCGGTGAATGCGGCCAACCTGGTGAATGCCTGGCCGTGATGGCGGGTTGAGTGGCTGAAACAAAAAAACGCCTCCCGGAAAAGCGGGAGGCGTTTTTGTTCTCTTCCGCAAACTTGCCCCGCAGGGCGATGCGCCGGATTACAGCAGCTTGTCGCCCACCAGCACCACGTCGGCGGGGCGTCGCGCGAACAGGCCCACGGCGACGATGCCGGGAATCTGGTTGAGGTCGCTTTCCAGCGCCACCGGGTCGGCGATCTGCCAGCCGTGCACGTCGATCACCCAGTTGCCGTTGTCGGTGACCACACCGTCGCGCCACACCGGGTTGCCGCCGCGCCTGGCGATCTCGCGGCCCACCAGGCTGCGCGCCATCGGGATCACCTCGATCGGCAGCGGGAAGGTGCCGAGCAGGTCCACCCGCTTGCTCGAATCGATGATGCAGACGAACTTGGCGCTGGCCTCGGCGATGATCTTCTCGCGCGTGAGCGCGGCGCCGCCGCCCTTGATGAGGCGCTTGTGCGGATCGCACTCGTCGGCGCCGTCCACGTAGAGCGAGAGCGGGCCGGTGGCGTTGAGGTCGAGCACGGGAATGCCCAGGCGCTTGAGATGCGCGGTGGACTGCTCGGAGCTGGACACGGCGCCCTGGATGCGGTCCTTCAGGTCGGCCAGCGCGTCGATGAAGTAGGCCACGGTGGAACCGGTGCCGACGCCGACGATGGCGCCGTCCTCCACGTAGCGGATGGCGGCTTCGCCGGCTTGGCGTTTTTCGTTGGCGGACATGGGGGCTCGGGAAAGTTGAGGGTTGTTCGGAGAATCATTCCATCGCCAGGACATGCCGCCACTCGGCAGCGCTCACGGGCATGACGGAAAGCCGGTTGCCCTTGCGCACCAGCGGCATCTCGGCGAGCGCGGGATCGGCCTGCAGCTCCTTGAGCGTGATGGTGCGCTTGAGCTTCTTCACGAACTTGACTTCCACCAGCGTCCAGCGCGGGTTGTCGCGCGAGCTGGCGGCGTCGAAGTACTTGCTCCTGGGATCGAACTGGCTGGGATCGGGGTAGGCGTCCGTGGCCACCTCGGCGATGCCCACGATGCCGGGCTCGTCGCAGTTGGAATGGTAGAAGAACACCTTGTCGCCCACGCGCATGCCGTCGCGCATGAAGTTGCGCGCCTGGTAGTTGCGCACGCCGTCCCAGGGTTCCTGGCCCTTGCGCTTGAGATCGTCGATGGAGAACGCGTCCGGCTCGGACTTCATCAGCCAGTGCTGGGTGGACCTGCTCATGCGTGGGCTTCCCCGTCCTCGCCGGTGGCGTGGCAATCGATCAGTTCGCGGTCGGTGGCGATGTAGTCCAGCGGCACGTCCCAGGGTTCGTCATCGATCTGCGGCAACTCCTGGAACGCATAGGCGACGCCGACCAGCAGCGGCTCGGTGGGACGCGCCTGCTCGTTGAGGAAGGCGAAGGCACGGTCGTAGTAGCCGCCGCCGGTGCCGAGCCGGTGGCCGCGGCGGTCGAAGCCCAGCAGCGGCACCAGCACCAGGTCGAGCTGGAAGGGTTCCAGCAGCTCGCGCGGGTCGGCCGGCTCGGGAATGCCGTGGCGGTTGGGCCTGACGTCCTCGCCGGCCTGCCAGGGCGCGAAGCGCAGGCGCTGCCCGGGACCGACCACCGGCAACAGGAACTGCTGGCCGCGCGTAGCCAGCGGGGGAATCACCAGGTTCAGTGGCAACTCGCCGTCGCAGGCCCAGTAGCCGGCGACGCGGGTATCGGTGAGGTATTCGGGCAACTGTTCCAGGCTGCGCCGCAGGCCCTGCGCGGCGGCGATGCGCTGTGGCGGCGTCAGCGCGCGGCGCTGCCCGGCCAGTTGCCGGCGTAGTTCGCGTCGCTGGGCGGTGGCGTCCACGTTCGCGTCTCCTGCTGTGCAAGCCCGCGACGTCCTGCGAGCGGCCCGTGCCGCACGGCGCCGGTCATGGCGCCGTGCGTGGGGAATGAGGTGGCGTTAACCGCGATGCCGCTGCCCACCGAACGACCTTGATCCACGATGGATCAGGTGGGAGGGCGACATGGCTTCAAGGCTTTCCGCACGCGGCGGACATGCACAACAGCCGATGAAAAGCCGACCCGGGGCCGTATTTAGGAACAAGGCAAATGTAAGAGTGTGCTGGCGCACACCGCAGAAAACGCCGAGGGCTATTTTATGGGGGCGTCCAGTGCCGCTTCAAGCTTGCGTCGCAGGATGGCCAGCCCATCGGCCACGCCCGGGTCGCCGCCGCCCTGCTTGCGCAGGGCCAGGAATTCATGCGTGACGCTGATCGCGGCCAGTACCGCCAGGCGGTCGAAGCCCGGCGCCTTGGCATTGGCGCGCAGTTCGCGCATCTTGCGGTCGAGATAGGCCGCCGATTCCAGCAGGCCCTCGCGCTCTTCCGGCGCGCAGGCGATCAGGAATTCGCGGTCGACCAGGCGCAGTGCGACGGGTTCGTTGGCGGTGCCCACACTGCTTTCAGCCATTGTTCTCGAGCGCCTTCAGTCGCTGGATCATTGCCTCGACGCGGCTGCGCGCCTGTTCGTTGCGCGCCATCAGGCCCGCGCGCTCGTTCGCCAGCTGTTCCTGGCTGTGCCGCAGGCTGCGATTTTCCTCGCTGAGACGGCGCACGGTCTCGATCAGGCGATCGACCTGCGCGCCGAGGGCGGCAAGCTCCTGCTTGACGGGATCTGGCTTGACGGGATCGGGCGCGCTCATGGGCGGAAACTATAGCAGGAGGCCCGGTGAAAACAGCAGGCGGCTACCCCCTGCATTAAACTTCACGCTTGCCTTCGAGGAGTACCGCCATGGCCGCCGACGAGCTGATCGGTTACGACGAACTGGATGACACCGTCGTCCACCTGCAGCTGGGCGTGCAGGCCAGTGACCTGCATGGCTCGCTGTGCGGCTTCCTGGCCGGCGGCGGCCAGGTGGGCAAGCGGTCGCTGGCCGAGGTGCTGCAGCTGGAGGCCGAGGTGGCGCCGGCCGGGCGCGACCAGGTCGTGCTCGACCGCATGGTCAGGCAGAGCGAGGCCGAACTGGCCGATCCCGAGCTGGGCTTCGAACCCCTGCTGCCCGCCGATGACCGTCCGCTGACCGAGCGTGCCGAGGCGCTGGTGGACTGGTGCCGGGGCTTCCTCGGCGGCTTCGGCCTGGCCGGCGCTGACGCCCACGGCAAGCTGTCCAACGAGGCGCAGGAGATCCTGCGCGACCTGGGCACCATCGCCGCTTCCTCGTTCGAGTTCGGCGACGAGGGAGAGGACGAGGACGCGCTGATCGAAGTGCACGAATTCGTGCGCATGGCCGCGATGCTGCTGTTCGCCGAGTGCGCCCGGCGTCCCTCCATCCAGGGCGGTTCCGTGCATTGAGCATTTCCGCCGAGGAATACGCCCGCCGCCGCCGCCAGCTGATGCGCATGGCCGGCGAGGACGCGGTGCTGCTGGTCGCCGCCGCGCCCGAGCGGGTGCGCAATGCCGACGCCAACTGGCCGTACCGGCAGGATTCGGACCTGCACTACCTGTCCGGCTTTCCCGAGCCGGAGGCGGTGCTCGCCCTGCTGCCCGGACGCAGGCACGGCGAGGCCGTGCTGTTCTGCCGCGAGCGCGACGAGGAGCACGAGCGCTGGCACGGCGAATCCATCGGTACCGACCGCGCCGTCAGCGGCTATGGCATGGACGACGCCTTTCCCATCGACGACATCGACGACATCCTGCCCGGCATGATCGAGGGCAGGGCGCGCGTGTACTGCCATTTCGGGCGCGAGCCGGAATTCGACGCGCGCCTGCTGGGCTGGATGCGCCGCCTGCGCCAGCTGCGCGGCGGCGGCGTGGTGCCCAAAGAATTCGTATCGCTGGGCCACCTGCTGCACGACCTGCGTCTGTACAAGTCGCGCGGCGAACTGAAACTGATGCGCGATTCCGCCGCCATCGCCGCCAAGGCCCACCTGGCCGCCATGCGCGCGGCCGTGGCGGGACGCCACGAATACGAAGTGGAAGCGGAGATCCTGCGCGTGATGCGCGGGCACGGCGCGGTGCCCGCGTTCCCGCCCATCGTCGCCGGCGGCACCAACGCCTGCGTGATGCACTACACCGCCAACCGCGCCCCCCTGCGCGACGGCGACCTGCTGCTGGTGGACGCCGGCGCGGAAGTGGACTGCTACGCCTCCGACATCACCCGCACCTTCCCTGTCGGCGGACGCTATACCCGCGAGCAGCGCGCGCTGTACGAAGTGGTGCTGGCCGCCCAGTTGGCTGCCATCGACGAAGTGCTGCCGGGACGTGCCTTCAATGCCGCGCACGAGGCCGCCGTGCGGGTGATCGCGGAAGGGCTGTGCGCGCTGGGCCTGATCAAGGGCGGCGCCGACGACGCCATCGCCGAAGGCAGCTACAAGCGCTTCTTTCCTTCCAAGACCGGCCATTGGCTTGGCCTGGACGTGCACGACGTCGGCGACTACCGGGTGGACGGCGAACCGCGCCTGCTCGAGCCGGGCATGGTGGTCACGGTGGAGCCGGGCATCTATGTGCCGCCGGGGGATTTCAGCGTGGATGCGCGCTGGCGCGGCCTCGGCATCCGCATCGAGGACGATGTGGCGGTGACGCGCGAGGGGCACGAGGTGCTGACGTGCGACGTGCCCAAGGATGCCGAGGAGATCGAGGCGGTGTTGGCGGGGCGTTGATGGGGAAGTGGGGATGTTTGCCTGCGCGGCAGGCGTTCAGCACTTCTTTGCAGGAGCGCACCCTGTGCGCGGACCCGCTCGCCATCCCGGCGCAGGCCGGGATGGCGAGCCATGAGGCGGAAGGCGGTCGCGCACAGGGTGCGCTCCTACAGAGAGGCGCGCGTGGATGCGCCAGACTTCGGCAGCGCGTATCGCGCTACTTCCCTATGACCTCGGCCCCTTCCGCCGATGCGCCTCGTCATCGGCATGCACCTCGTACCACATCGCATTGAGGATGCCGAACGTACAAGCCAGGCCGAGGCCGAGGATCCAGGAGAAATACCACATGATGTCGTTCCTCTCTCAGTAGCCGTGGCCGGACTGGCGCACGTGGTCCAGCGTGACGCGACCGCGCAGCACGCGGTAGACCCAGCCGGTATAGATGATGATGAGCGGGATGAAGATCACCACCATGGCCAGCATCAGGCCCAGCGTGCCCTGGCTGGAGGAGGCATCCCAGATGGTCAGGCTGGAGCGCGGGTCCAGGCGCGAGGGCAGCAGGAATGGGAACAGCGCGAAGCCGGCGGAGAGGATGGTGCCCGCCACCATCAGGCTGCTGGCGATGAAGCAGGCCAGGTTCTTCCTGCCCACGCTCAGCTGCACGCCGATGGCGCCCGCGAACGCCAGCACGGGAGCGAGCCAGAACCAGGGGTATTGCATGTAGCTGGCGAACCAGCTGCTGCCGTGGGCGACCTGCTTGTGCAGCGGATTGGAGACGCCGTCGGTCACCACCGGGCCGACGATGGCGTAGCCGGCCACGCCGTAAGCCAGCCAGATGCCGGCCAGCACGAAGCACACCGCGTAGGCCAGGGTGGTCCAGCGCGCGACGCGCACGGCGCGGTCGGCCACCACGTGGTCGGCGCGGTAGGCGGCCCAGCAGGCGCCGTGGGCCAGCAGCATGGCGAGCGAGACCAGGCCGGCCAGCAGGGCGAACGGGTGCAGCAGTTCGAAGAAGCTGCCGTGCCAGCTCATGCGCAGGTTGTCGTCGAACTGGAACGGCACGCCGAGGAACAGGTTGCCGAAGGCCACGCCCGAGATCAGCATGACCACCACGCCGGAGGCGGTCAGTACCCAGTCCCACAGGCTGCGCCAGCGCGCATCGCGGACCTTGCCGCGGAAGTTGAAGCCCACCGGGCGCAGGATGAAGGCCAGCAGCACCAGGAAGATCGCCAGGTACATGCCGGAGAACGACACCGCGTACAGCGCCGGCCATGCCGCGAATGCCGCGCCGCCGCCCAGGATGAACCATACCTGGTTGCCTTCCCAGGTGGGCTCGATGGTTTCCAGCAGCACCAGCCGCTCGTCGTCGCTGCGCCCGAGCACGCGCAGCAGCGCGGCGATGCCGAAGTCGAAGCCGTCCATGACGGCGAAGCCGATCAGCAGGATGCCGAGTAGCGCCCACCAGATCACCCGCAAGCTTTCATAATCGAACATGGCGTGCTCCTCAGACGCCCGCGTGGGCGGCGACAGTGGCGACGGGCGGTTCGGGTTCGGCCGGCGGCCACAGCCCCAGGCCATCCGGTCCCTTCCTGGCGTACTTCACCATCAGCACCGCGTCGACGACCGCCAGGGCGCTGTAGAACAGCACGAAGCCGCCCAGCGAGGTCCATACCTGGCCCGCCGTCACGCTGGATACGCCCAGCGCGGTGGGCAACACGCCCTCGATGGCCCAGGGCTGGCGGCCGTACTCGGCCACGACCCAGCCCAGTTCGGCGGCGAGCCAGGGCAGCGGCAGGCTCCACAGCGCCAGCTTGAGCAGCCAGCGGCGCTTGTCCAACTGGCGCTTGCTGGCCTGCCAGAACACCACGGCGAACAGCGCGATGAAGTAGAAGCCGCAGGCCACCATCAGGCGGAACGCCCAGAACAGCACCGGCACGTTGGGGATGGTGCTGTCGGCGGCCTTCTGGATATCCGCCGGCGTGGCCTGGCGCGGGTCATCCATGAAACGCTTGAGCAGCAGCGCATAGCCCATGTCCTTGTCGTGCGCGGCGAGAATGGCCTTGGCCTGCGCGTTGTCCTTGTCCTGGCGCAGCACCAGCATGGCGTCGTAGGCCAGGATGCCGTTGTTGATGCGGCCCTTGGCGTCCTCCACCAGGTTGGCGATGCCGGGGATCGGCTTGTCGATCGAGCGCGTGCCGATCAGGCCCATCACCCAGGGAATGCGCAGGGCGTAGTGGGTGGTGTGGTTCTCCACGTCGGGGATGCCGAACAGGGTGAACGAGGCCGGCGCCGGCTCGGTCTCCCACATGGCCTCGATCGCGGCCATCTTCATCTTCTGGTTTTCCGACACCGCGTAGCCGGATTCGTCGCCCAACACCACCACCGACAGCGCGGCGGCGAGGCCGAAGCTGGCCGCCACCGTCATCGAGCGCTTGGCGAAGTCCACGTTGCGGCCGCGCAGCAGGTACCAGGCGCTGATCGACAGCACGAACATCGAGCCGAGCACGTAGCCCGCGCTCACCGTGTGCACGAACTTGGCCTGGGCCACCGGGTTGAACAGCACGTCGGCGAAGGAGGTGACCTCCATGCGCATGGTGTCCGCGTTGAAGGCCGAGCCGACCGGGTTCTGCATCCAGCCGTTGGCGACGAGGATCCACAGCGCCGAGAGGCTGGTGGCAAGCGCGAGGAACCAGGTCACCAGCAGGTGCGCCACGCGCGAGATGCGGTCCCAGCCCACGAAGAACAGCCCGACCAGGGTGGCCTCGAGGAAGAACGCCATCAGGCCCTCGATGGCCAGCGGCGTGCCGAACACGTCGCCGACGTAGTGGGCGTAGTAGGCCCAGTTCATGCCGAACTGGAATTCCATGGTGACGCCGGTGGCGACGCCCATGGCGAAGTTGATGCCGAACAGCACGCCCCAGAACTGCACCATGCGCTTCCAGACCTCGCGCCCGGTCATCACGTAGACGCTCTCCATGATGGCGAGGATCCACACGATGCCCAGGGTGAGCGGCACGAACAGGAAGTGGTAAAGCGCGGTCAGCGCGAACTGCAGACGCGAGAGCGTGACGACATCGGGATCGATGATCATGGGCTGTCCGTGTGCGGAGAAGTGGAAGCGGAGGCCGGCGCGAGCAGGTGCTCGATCGTGGCTGGACGGGTGTCGGGGCGTGCGTAGTGGGCCGTGGCCACCCACCAGATCAGGGTGAGCAGCACGAGCTTGGCGAGCACCAGCAGGACCAGTTCGCCCGCCAGCCGGCGTAGGGGGCGCCGCGACAACTCGACGCGCACCGGATTGACGGACGGCATGGACATGCGACAAGCCCCTTGCTCTACCTGGGGCGAGCATACGCAACCGGCGTGAAGTTGTCGTGCGGAGGGTTGCCGCAGCGGCGGATGGCCGCAAGGGCTGGCGCGACGGGTGCCGTTTCTGCGGGATGGGGCCGGCCCAAACCATCCCGGCGTGCCCAGGCTGCCCCTCCCCTGCCGTGCAGGAGAGGGTTGGGGAGGGAGCTCCGTGGCCATGCCGAGAGGTTGAACAAGCCCTCGGCGCCCTCCCGGGATCAGGTCAGCGCGAACGCATCGCGGGTCAGGTTTTCCGGCGCGCCGTGGGTGCAGACCACGTCGTCCTCGATGCGGATGCCGCCGTAGGGACGGAAGAAGTCCACCCTGGCCCAGTCGATGTCGGCCGCCGCCGGCGTGTCGCGCAGTTCTTCCAGCAGCATGTCGATGAAGTACAGGCCCGGCTCGATGGTCACCACCATGTCCGGTTCCAGCACGCGGGTCATGCGCAGGTAGGGATGGCCCGGCGGGCGGGCGATGGTGCCGCCGTGCTCGCCCTGCTGGAAGCCCGCCACGTCGTGCACCTGCAGGCCGATCGGATGGCCCAGGCCGTGCGGGAAGAACGCGGCGGTGACGCCCGAAGCCACCGCGCTTTCCGCGCTCATGCGGATGATGCCGTGCTCGTGCAGCACGTTGGCCAGCACGTGGTGCGCATGGATGTGCAGTTCCGGATAGCTCTGGCCGGCGCGCACCTTGGCCGCGAAGCCCTGCTGGGCCGCTTCCATGCTGTCGACCAGGGCCTGGAACTCGGCATGGCCGTAGGCGGCGTAGGTCCGCGTGATGTCGCTGGCGTAGCCGGCCGCGCTGGCGCCGGCATCGATCAGGAAGGAGCGGCTCTGCGCCGGCGCCTTGCGGTCGAAATGCGTGTAGTGCAGCACCGCGCCGTGCTCGTTGAGGCCCACGATGCTGGCGTAGGGAAGTTCCGCATCGATCTGGCGCGCCGTGGTGAGGTAGGCCATGTGGATGCCGAACTCGCTCTCGCCCGCGCGGAAGGCCTGCTCGGCGGCGCGGTGGGCGCGTGCGCCGATACGGCTGGCCTCGCGCATCAGTTCCAGTTCGTAGGGCGTCTTGTAGGAGCGGTGCCAGTGCAGGTAATCCATCACCGCCTGCGGGTTGTTGGCCTCGGCGCCCGGCACCGCCGGGCATTCGGGGCCGATGATGGCGCGGCGGGCGCTGGCGCCGGGCAGCAGCGCCACCGCATCGGCGGCGTCGCGCACGATCTCGATGTCGAAGTGCTCCACCCAGTAGCCGCTGGGCGCGGCGGGCACCACGTGCCAGTAGTCCTCGGGCTGCAGGAACACCAGCCGGGGCTTGTGGCCGGGCGTGTAGACGATCCAGCTGCCCGGGGTGCCGGTCAGCGGCAGCCAGTGGCGGAAATGCGGATTGGCAACGAAGGGGTAGTCCTGGTCGTCGAGGAACTTGCGCAGCGGCGTGCCCGCCGCGATCACCAAGTGATCGAATCCGCCCACGGCGAGCGCCTTGTCGGCGCGTTCGCGCAGGGTGGCCAGGTGTTGGGGATAGAGCGAGGCGAGACGATCGTGCATGGCGGCTCCGTACGATCCTGCGGCGCATGCTGCGTCGGGCAGGGGGGAAGAAGAGGTCATACATGATGGCGCGCGGGCCCCAGGGTTGCCAGCCGCCCCACTTCCGGAGACGGGAAGCGCGACCTCGCGGAATCAACCCTGCCCCGGCTGCTCCAGCCACGCATCCAGCAGCGCGGCGTCCCGGTCGTCGATGGCCACGATGCGGTAGCCGGCCCAGACCTGGCCCGGGCTGGCCGCCGCCTCGTGCCATTGTTCCTGGATGCCGACCTCGATGACCTGCGGCGCACTGCCCAGGCCGGGCAGGGAGAGGCTCACCTGGTAGATCGCCTCGGCGCGCGGCGGTTGCGCGCTGATCAGCAGCATGCCGTTGGCCGAGAGGTTGCCGAGGTGGCCGATGGGCTGGCCACTGATGACATCGGTGACCACCGCGGTGAAGTTGGCGTGCTTGCGCAGGGCGCGGCGCTGGTCGATGGAGGCGATGTTCTCGGTCACGTCAGGCTCCATGGCGTACGGGCACCGCAGGCGCGCGGGTGACAGGGCGCAGGTGATGGGCCAGGGCCTGCCAGGCGCGGTCGAGCAGGTTCTCGCGCACCTGCGGCATTTCGCGTACGCGGCCGCAGGCCATCTCGTGCGCCAGCTGTTCCAGCGTCATCTCCTCGCTGCGCAAGCCGCGCCGGGTGACGAACAGGCTGTTGCCCGTGACCGGCGAGTACCATGCCAGCTTGCGCTGGGTGACGTTGCCGTTGCCGGGGTCGATGAATTCGAACCAGGCGCCGAACGGCAGCTGCCGCAGGCGCTGGTGGATTCGCCGTTCCGGCGATTCGGGTGCCGGCGGCGGCGGAGCCGGCGTCGTGGCGGGCGCCGGCGGCTCCGGCGCGGCGTGCTCGCCCAGGCGCTGATGCTGCTTGAGCCTGAGCGCCAGCTCGGTGGCCGTGGCGCCTTCCTGGGCCACCGGCGCGGCGGCGGGAATGCCCAGCAGGCGTTGTGCCACCTGCACGGCTTCTTCCGCGTGCATGCCGATCTGCTGCAGGCCCGATTCGACCTCCGCCTGCAGCAGGGGGCGATCGGGCACGGGCAACTGGCCGAGCAACTGGTCGGTGACGCGCAGGCGCAGGGCGAAGGCTTCGCTGTCCTCGCCGTGGCGCAGCAGGGTCAGGGCCAGCACATCGGACCAGGCGCGCTCCAGCAGGGTGCGCAGCAGGCCGCGCGGGTGGCAGCGCTCGAAGCGCCCGGCCATCAGCGCGGCCGCGCGGCGGCGTGCCTGCTCCAGCCGTTCGCGGCCCTGCATCGCCTCCACCTGGCGGCGCTCGGCGATCTGCGCCTTGCGGTTAAGCAGGGTCAGGTGATGCTCGATGTCGGCCAGCAGGCTGGTGTAGAGGCCGGTGCTGGGCGGTTCGCGCCGCGCGCGGTCCACCAACTGGTTGAGCTTGGCGGCGAGCGTGCGGTCGCCTGCGCCGTCTGGGCCGTCCAGCCAGTCGTTGGCGGCCTCGGTGACCATGCCCAGCAGCTTGCGCGCGGGATGCTCGCGCTGGTTGAAGAAACCCTCGTCGGCTACCGCCATGCGCAGCAGCGGCAGCTGCAGGTCGCCCAGCAGCGAGTGCGCGTTGCCCTTGCGATGCAGTTGCTGGCTCAACTGGTCGAACAGCATGGCCACCAGTTCCACCGTGTCGCCCTGTTCGTCGCTCAGGCGCATCGGCGCGGCGCCGGCTGGCTTGCCGGCGTTGAGCTGGGCGAGCAGTTCCTCGCGCAGGGCCTGGGCGCTGAGCAGCTCGCGCCGGGCCTGGTCGGTCACGTCGCTGACGTGCAACTGCAGGGCGTCCAGCGCCAGCTGCAGTTCTTCCGCCGAGGCGGCCCGTCCGTCGGGCTGGTAGTTCAGCGCGCCCTGGCCGGCGCGATGTTGGGCCAGCAATTCGCGCAGGCTGTCCAGCACCGCGATGTTGTCGCTGCGCGCGGGGGCCGTTTCCGCGGCGGCGGCCGGCGCATGGCGCGCGAAGGCCGGGGTGGCCGGTTCCGCCGCCGCGCCGCGGGCCGGCCGTTCGCCATGGATCCGGGGCGGCGCGGGAAAGGCGCGCAGCTGCGGCAGGATGCCGTCCGCGCGCAGGTGTTCGTTGACCGTGTCGTAAAGCGTGCCCAGCGCCTGCACGACCATGCCGTCGAAACTCTGCAGGGCCAGCAGGCGATGCTCCACCGGCAGCTCCAGCGGCGCGCAGGCATCGCGGAAGGAGACCGCCAGCGCTTGCGGGCCCAGCGGCAGCGCTTCGCCTTCCAGTGGCGGCTGGCTCACCAGGACCGCGAAACGGTAGCCCAGCTCAAACAGCGGGGGACCCAGGCGGGCCTCGCCGCGCGCGACCAGCTTGTCCAGCGCCACGGCCTGCTCGTGCTCGGTCTGTTCCAGCAGCGCCAGCGGGCGCCGCGCCGTGTCGGTATCGTCCGGCGCCGCGACGGGAACGCCGAGCCGGCTGAAATGCTCGCGCAAGCCCTGCAGGAAGCGCCGCTCCACCGTCCCGCGCTGCTGCTGCATCAGCTGGCGGCTATACAGGCATTGCTGCTGTTCCAAGTGGTTGCGGGAACGCTCGGCCTGCGCGTACAGGCGCTGCTCGGCGTCGGACAGGCAGGCGCGCAGGGGCGCCTCCAGCCAGCTGGTGCACAGCGCGTGGACTTCCTCGATCAGCCGGCGCGCGCGCGGCGCCCAGCCAGCATGGTCGGGACGGAGGTCCCGCTCGGACACGAATGGCTGGCGTCGACCCTGCTGTTCGACATCCATGACAGACCCTGTCAGTTCCCCCCGGAATGGACCGAGTGTATGTCGCTTCCCGCAGGCCCGCCATCGGCTGGACGGGGGAGGCCGTGCGGCGGAAGTCCCGGCATGGCGGAACGTGACGGGCCGCAAGCGGTGGCCGTGATCCGCTGCCGCCGGTGCTAGTCGACCGGAGCATCCCTAGAGGCCGGCGGGCAGCACCGCCGCGGGTTCCGGCCCGGCGGCCCCGCGGCGGCAGTCGAGCGACGCCCGCGGGATGAGGCTGAGCGAGCCGGCGGGCAGGTCGGCGTGCAGCCGGGCCAGCATGCCCGGCGTGATGTAGATCCGGCCGTCGTGGCCCACCAGCACGGCGCAATTGAGCTGCATATGGCCGGCCAGCCGCGCGAAGCCTTCCGGTCCGGCCACCATCAGGGCGGTGGCGGCGATGTCCGCGAACACCGGGGCGTCGCTGAGCACGCTGGCGGCGGCGCTGGCCCGTTGCGGCCGGCCGGTGCGGGTATCGACGATGTGACCGAGGTCGGCCGCCTCGACGCGGTGGCGCTGGTAGTCGCCCGAGGAGGCGAGCGCCTCGCCGTCGGCCAGGTCGATGCTGCCGAGCAGGCCGCCGGGCTTGCCCACGCCGACGTGCCAGGGACGGCCATGGTTGTCATGGCCGAGCGCCATCACGAAGCCACCCAGGTAGACCAGGGCGTCGTGGATGCCATGCCGCGCCAGCAACTGGCTGACCTGGGCGGAGGCGTAGCCCTCGGACAAGCCGTTGATGTCCAGCGCTACGGCCGGATTGGTGGCATTGATGGTGCCGTCGTCGGCGATGCGCACGTCGTCCATGCCGGGATGCGCCACGAGCCATGCCTTCAGGGTGTCGTCCGAAGGGGCGGGCGTCTGCACCGGATAGCGGCTGGTATGGAAGCCCCAGGCGCCGATCAGCCGCCCCGCGGCGGCATTGAACAGTCCGTCAGTCTGGGCATAGCCGGTCTTGGCCCGGCGGACCAGATCGGCGAGGTCGGGTGGCACGCGGTAGGACTGTCCGCGCGCGAGTGCATCGTTGAGCCGGGTCAGCTCGCTCGGTTCCCAGGGATGCCAGGTGCGATGGTCGTGCACGAACAGGCGGCCGATGTCCTGCAGGGCCGCATCGGCATCGTCGCGGTCGCGCGTGCGCAGCTCGATGCGCGCGCGCGTGCCGAACACCAGGTATTCGCCCTGCATGGGCTGGAGCGGGCGCAGCCACAGCAGCGTGCCGGCGAGCAGCGCGATGACCGCCAGCACCGCCGCCGCGCGGATCGCCAGGGTGAGCGGGCGGGCCTGCATCGATGCTCCAGGGAGCGGGCGGGCACGGGATGTGCCCGCCGCGGAAAGGGAGGGGTGCCGCCGGGGCGGCACCTGGTGGTGGCAGGCGTCAGCCTTCCACGATCAGCCGCGAGCGCATCTCCAGGTGCAGCGCGTGGCAGAAGTGCAGGCAATAGCACCAGAACACGCCCGGCTTGTCGGCCACGAAGGTGACCGACTTGGTCTCCTGCGGGTTGACGATGAAGGCGATGTTGTACTTGGGAATGCCGAAGCCGTGGGTGAGGTCCTCCACCTTGTCGTGGTTGGTCAGGGTGATGGTGACGATGTCGCCCTTCTTCACGGTGAACTCGCGCATGGAGAACGCCGGCGCCTGCGAGATCAGCCGGATGTGCACCTTGTTGCCGTTGCGCTCGACCGTGCTCTCTTCCTTGGTCTTCACCGCGTTGGGGAACTCGTCCAGGTCGTAGATCTGACGCGTCTTGACGACATCGGCGCGAATGATGATGCCGTCGTGCGGCTCGGAATAGGCGGAGTGGTCGGCGATCAGCTTCATCTTGTCGCCGGAGATGTCGATCAGCTGCTCGGTCTCCACGTGCAGCGGGCCCACCGGCAGGAAACGGTCCTTGGAGAACTTGTTGCCGGAGTTGTAGAACTTGCCGTCGGCCTCCTTGGTCTCGCCCATCGAGGCGAAGCCATGGCCCGGCTGGTACTGCACGTCGATGGCGTCCAGCAGCACCTTGGCGTTGGCGTCGCCCTTGAACTGGGCGATGGCGGCCTCGATGCTCCACTTGGCGATCTTGCTGTCCAGGAACAGCGTGGTGTACGCGTTGCCGCGACCGTCGAAGCCCGTGTGCAGCGGCCCCAGGCCGATGTTGGGCTCGGCCACCACGGTGTCGCGCGGCTTGGCCAGCTCGCCGTCGAACCACTTCTCGATCAGTGACAGGTCGATCACCGAGCAGGTGGGCGAGAGCTTGCCCGAGCAGACGAAGTACTTGCCGTCCGGGCTGGCGTTCACGCCGTGCGGGTTCTTGGGGATCGGCACGTAGCAGGTCAGCGCGGTCCTGGGATCGGCGTTGGCCTCCTTGCGGCCGTCCACCACCGGCACCTTGGACGTGCCGATGGTGGTGGCCTTGCCGGCCGCGATGGCCTGCTCGATGCGCGCGATGTGGAAGAACACGCAGGCGTCCTGCTCGGCGGACATCATGTCCTCGTAGTGGACCGCGTTCTCGGTGTTGTACTGGTTGGAGGCGGCGAACTTGCCATCGTAGCTGGTGGCCACCAGGTCCATGTTGCCGTCGATGCGGCATTGCCAGCGCACTTCCATGGTGTGCGCGTCGATGCAGGAGAACAGGCAGCCGTACTTCTCCGGCGAGTTCAGGTCGCGGCCGTCGTTGGGCAGCGGGATGTGGAACTCGGCACCGGCGAACACGCGCGTGGTGTGGTTGATCGAGGCGTCCACCGGGTCGCGCTTGTCGGGGAAGATGCCGTGGTGGCCCTGCACGTTGGGCAGCTCCACGATCTTGTCGGTCTCGAAGGTGTCGCCGCGGATGCGGGCCACGCGCGAGTGCAGCTTGTCGTTGACGTAGAAGTACTTGCCGTCGTACGTGCCGTTCTCGTAGGAGCCGTGCACGTGGTGGGTGTCGCCGGTCCAGTAGTTGAGCTGGCCATCGGGGCGCGTGCCGATGATGGCGCGGGACTCATTGGTGATGCCCCAGCCCACCATCGGATCGATGTTGAACACGGGGACGCGCTTGATGGTGCGGCCCGATGGGCAGCCGATGACGCGCACCTCGCCGGAATGGCCGCCGGAGGACAGCAGGTAGTAGGAGTCGAGCTTGCCTGGCGGCACCTCGTAAGGGTTCGCCCCGGCGGAGGGCGCCGGCGCGGCCGCCGGCAGCGACGCCTGGCCGCCGGTGGTCGGCGACGGGGCGCCACAGGCCGTCAAGCCGAGCACGGCGCCCGTGCCAGCCAGTCCCGCCATGGCCGTGGTGCCCAGGAATTTCCTTCGGCTTGGGTCGGCTGCCGAGTAGCCGTCGTTCGTCACTTTCCCGCTCATGTGCGCATCCCTCGTTGGTCACGTCTGTTCCGGACGATGGGGGACTCTAGGTGGCGTCACCCGGGCGACGAATGACGCAGGTCAGGCGCCGACACCCTTTTGGGAAAAACCGTCCGCGCGGATTGCCACAGGGCTGACGCACGTCAAGGTGAATTGCCTTAGGCGCTGTTCTCATGCCTGTGTCGTCCAACGATGCGCTTCTCTGCGCGGTTGGACCCACATCCGTATCAGGGAATGCCATCCATGAAAGTCCGATATCCAGGCGGTCCGCTTGCCATCGTGGCGGCCGCGCTGCTCGCCGCGTGCGGTTCCGGCCAGCAGGGCGCCCCGCAGGCCGAGCCGTCGTCCGCGCCGGCCGCCGCGGCGCAGCCGGCCCCCACGCCCGCGGCGGATGCACCGGCGGCGGCCGCTGCCGCGCCCTCGCCTGGCGAGAAGGTCTACCAGGGCACCTGCGTGATGTGCCACGGCAGCCCCGCGGTGGGTGCGCCGGTGATCGGCAACAAGGCAGACTGGGCGCCGCGCATCGCCCAGGGCAAGGATGTGCTGTACGCGCATGCGTTGCAGGGCTTCACCGGCGAGAAGGGCGCCATGCCGGCCCACGGCGGCAACCCCAGCCTCAGCGACGACCAGGTGAAGTCCGCGGTCGACTACATGGTCAGCCGGGCGCAATAGCGGAGACCTCCCGTGGATGGGCAAGCCTTGAACCGTAGACCCGGTCCGGCGGTGTCGCGCCGGCACCGGCCGGGATGGCTTTGCATAGGGCTGGCGATGATGTGGCTGCTGTCCGGTGGCCGGGCGCGCGCGGGCTCGTACGAGGCCGAGCTGCCGGCCGCCCTGTTCGCCAGCCCGGACTTGTGCCGCTATGCGCCCTGCGCCAGCGTGCTGCCCCAGGCGGAGCGGTTCTCGCTGCGCAAGGGCCAGCCGGCCTACGTGGAAGGATTGAGGCGGCGCGACGGGCATGACGAAGTGGTCGGTTACGTGTTCCTCTCTACCGATACCACGCCGGATGTGGTCGGCTACTCGGGCAAGCCCATCGTCACCCTGATGGGCATGGACGCGCAGGGGCGCATCGCCGGCGTGCGCATCCTGCGCCATAGCGAGCCGATCCTGCTGGCCGGGATCCCGGAGGAAAAGCTGGTCGACTACGTGGCGCAGTACGTGGGCAAGCCCGCCGGCTCGCACTTCGAACTGGGCCGGGCCGATGGCACCAATGTGCCGATGGAAGCCATCAGTGGCGCTACCGTCACCGTGCTGGCCGAGAACCAGATGGTGGGGCGCGGCAGCTATGCGGTGGCGCGCCAGGTGGGCCTGGTCCGCGCGGTCGAGCGCCCGCAGGCACGCTTCACCGGGGCCGCCGCGCCGGCCGACTGGGCGGGGCTGGTCGCCGAGGGCAGCGTGGGTCACCTCAAGGTGATGCCGGAGCAGGTGGGCGAGGCGCCGTCCGCGCGTCCCTTCGTCGACTTGTGGTTCGGTTATCTCAATGAGCCGTCGGTGGGCAAGCGGTTGCTGGGCGAGTCGGGTTACCAGCGCCTTCTGGTCGACCTGAAGCCGGGCGAGCACGCGTTCTTCGTGATCAACGGTGGCAGTAGCTCGTTCAAGGGCTCGGCCTTCGTGCGCGGTGGCACCTTCGACCGCATCCAGCTCAGCCAGGACGAGGACAGCTACCAGTTCACCGACGCCGACTACCGCAACCTCTACCACCTCGACGTCGCCGGCGCCCCCGCCTACGAGGAGTCGGGCATCTTCATCCTGCACAGCACCTCGTTCTCCGCGGCGTATCCGTGGAAGCTGGCCTTCCTGTCCAAGCACGCCGGCAAGCAGGGCACGGCCGAGTACGCCAATTTCAATGCCTCCTACTGGACGCCCGCCCGCTACCTGCAGGGCGGCCGCCCTGCCATCGAGGTGCCCACGCCTGCCTGGGTGAAGGCCTGGACGGCCAAGAAGGGAACCATCGCCGCCTTCCTTGCGCTACTGGTATCGGTGGGCGCGTTCTATGCGTCGCGCATGCACTGGGCGGCGCGCGCCCGGCGCACGGACAAGCGCTGGACCCTGTGGCCACACATGGTCGCATGGGTGCTGGCGCTGGGCTTCGTCGGGACGCTGGAGCTGGCCCAGCCCTCGGTGGTGCAGGTGCTGACGCTGATCCACGCCCCATTCGACGGCTGGCGCTGGGATCTGTTCCTCAGCGATCCGCTGATCTTCCTGTTCTGGATCTTCATCGCCATCACCATCGCGCTGTGGGGGCGGGGCGTGTTCTGCGGCTGGACGTGTCCTTACGGTTCGTTGAGCGAGCTGCTCTATCGCGGCGCCCGCCGTCTTGGCCTGGGGCGCTGGCAGTTCGCGTTGCCGCCGCGCTGGCATCATCGCCTGCGCTGGCTCAAGTACGTGGTGCTGCTGGTGCTGGTTGCCGCCTCCTTCCATTCGATGGCGCTCGCAGAGCGCATGGCGGAGGTGGAGCCGTTCAAGACCACCTTCATGGTGCACGTGTGGAATCGCAGCTGGCCGTTCGTGCTGTTCTGGTCGGTGCTGGTGGCGCTGTCGATGTTCATGGAACGGCCGTTCTGCAAATACCTGTGCCCGCTGGGTGCCGCGCTGGCATTGCCGTCGCGGTGGCGCCTGTTCGGCCTCAAGCGCAAGGCGGAGTGCAGCACGTGCAAGGCCTGCGCCGCGGGTTGTGGTTCGCAGGCGATCGATCCGCAGGGACGTATCGATCCCACCGAATGCATGCAATGCCTGGACTGCCTGGTGCTGTACCACGACGACCATGCCTGCCCGCCGCTCAGCATGGAGCGCAAGCGCCGCGAGAAGGCCGGCCTGCCGCTTACGCCGATCGGGCGCGATGGCCACTTCATTCCGATCACGCTGGTCGAATGAAACGGCTCGCCATGTTCGCCCTGCTTGCCTCCGCCGTCGCACCTGTCGGAGCCGCAACGGTGCGCGTGCATCCGGGCCAGCGCATCGGCGAGGCCATCGCGCAGGCGGCCCCGGGCGACGTCATCGAGATCGAGCGGGCGATGTACGAGGAAAACCTGCGCATCGACAAGCCGCTGGCCCTGGTCGGCATCGGCCGTCCTACCATCAGCGGCAGCGGGCATGGCGACGTCATCCGCGTGGCCTCGCCGGACGTGCATATCGACGGGCTGATCGTGCGCGACAGCGGCGATGACCTGGGATTGCAGCAGGCCGGCATCTACATCCAGCCCGGCTCGGACCGCGCCGTGGTGAGCCATTGCGATTTCGCCCACGTGCTGTTCGGCCTTTGGATCGAGAAAAGCAATCAGGTCGTCATCGCCGACAACCTCATCACCGGCATGCGCGAGAAATTCTCATCGCAGCGCGGCAACGGCATCGAGCTGTACAACACCGAGGGCGCCGCGATCGAGCGCAACCACATCAGCTTCGTGCGCGACGGCATCTACGTGGATGTGTCCCATCATGCGCGCTTCGTCGGCAACCGTATCCACGACGCGCGCTACGGCACGCACTACATGAATTCCTACCACAATCTGTGGGAGGGCAACGAAAGCTTCCACAACATCGGCGGGCTGGCCCTGATGGAGGTGCGCGACATCGTCGTGCGCAACAACAGGGCCTGGGGCAACAGCAGCCACGGCATCATGCTGCGCACCATCCAGGACTCGACCGTCAGCGGCAACGTGACGGCCGGCAACGACGTGGGCCTGTTCGTCTACGACGCCGAATACGTCACGCTGCGCGACAACCTGGTGGTGGGCAACGCGGTCGGCGTGCACCTGTGGGCTGGCTCGTACCACAACGAGGTGGACGGCAACGACTTCATCGGCAACGGCGAGCAGGTGCGCTACGTGGCTACGCGCGACGTGCACTGGGGCACGCACGAGGGCAACTACTGGAGCAACTACCTCGGCTGGGACGCCGACGCGGACGGCTACGGCGACGTGCCGTTCGAGGCGAACGAGATCACCGACCGCCTGGTGTCGCGCTATCCCTTCGTGAAGCTGCTCGACAGCAGCCCCGCCTTGCAGGCGCTGGGGCTGGCCGCGCGCCAGTTCCCGCTGTTGCGGGTGGCCACCATCATCGACGCGCATCCGGCGATGCGTCCCCATCACGCCGATTGGAGCCAGTGGCTTGAACGCAGTGGTCGTTGAACTCGAAGGCGTGGTGAAACGCTACGGTGGCACCCCGGTGGTGCATGGCGTCAGCCTGCGTTGCGAACCAGGCGAGACGCTTGGCTTGGCCGGCCACAACGGTGCGGGCAAGAGCACGTTGTTCAAGATGATGCTGGGCATCCTCCGCGCGGACGAGGGCCATATCCACCTGTTCGGCGAGCCGTTGAACGGCCCCAGGGCGCGCGAGGTGCGACGCGCCATCGGCTACCTGCCGGAGAACGTCGCGTTGTACGACAACCTCAGTGGACTGGAAACGCTGCGCTTCTTTGCGCGCCTGAAGTCCGCCGATCCGGCCGCCTGCGAGGGATTGCTGCGGCGGGTGGGCCTGGAGCATGCGATGCGGCGCGCCGTGCGCGAGTATTCCAAGGGCATGCGCCAGCGCCTGGGTTTCGCCCAGGCGCTGCTGGGCCAGCCGCGCCTGCTGCTGCTGGACGAGCCCACCAACGGACTCGACCCGGAGGCCATCCATGCTTTCTACGGCGTGCTGCAGGAGCTCAAGCAGGGCGGCGCGACCATCATCCTCAGCTCGCACCTGCTGGCGGAGGTGCAGTCGCGCGTGGACCGGCTGGCGATCATGGCTGTCGGCCAGTTGGTGGCGCAGGGCACCGTACAGGCGCTGACCGCCGTGGCGGCGCTGCCGGCGCAGTTGCGGGTGATGCCGCGCGAGGAGGCGCGCGGGCGCGTCGGTGACGCCCTGCGCGCGGCGGGATTCGAGCCGATGGACCGGGCCGACGGTCAACTGCAGGCGGCCGTGCCGGCATCGCGTCGCCTCGCCGTGCTACGCGTGCTGGATGGGTTGGCCGATGCGTTGCTCGACTACGCACTGGCCGAACCCACCCTGGAGGACGTGTTCCTGTACCACCAGCGCGCCGCCGGCGCGGAGCGACGCGCATGAGCCGGCGACCCGACTGGCAGTGGCCACTGGTGTGGGCGATCGCCGCCAAGGAGTGGCGCGACCGCCTGCGCAACCGCTGGGTGCTGGCGGTGGCCGTGGTGTTCGGCGCCTTCGCCTTGCTGATCGCCTATTTCGGTGGCGCGCAGAGCGGCGTGGTCGGCCTGCGCAGCACGGCCGCCACGGTGGCCAGCCTGACCAGCCTGGCGATCTATCTGGTGCCGCTGATCGCGCTGCTGCTGGGTTTCGACGCGGTGGTCGGCGAGCGCGAGCGTGGCGTGCTCGACCTGCTGTTGTCGCTGCCGGTGCGGCGCGCCGAACTGCTGGTCGGCAAGTACCTCGGCCTGGCGGCGGCGCTGGCGATGGCCACCCTGATCGGCTTCGGCGCCGCGCTGGTGCCGCTGGCCAGGGGCATGGACGCCGCCGCCGTGGCGATCTACCTGCGCTTCGTGGGCACGGCCCTGCTGCTGGGGCTGGCCTTCCTCAGCATGGCGGTGCTGGTGTCCACCGTGGCCCGCGACCGCACCCGCGCCACCGGCGCGGCGATCGCGCTGTGGTTCGGTTTCGTGCTGGTGTTCGACCTCACCCTGCTGGGCGTGCTGGTGGCCTCGGCGGGGCACAGCGCCTCGCTGTGGGCGCCCTATGCGCTGCTGCTCAACCCGGCCGATGTGTTCCGCGTGATCAACGTGTTCGGCGCCGACGCGCTGCGCAGCTCGTTCGGGCTGGGCACGCTGCTGGCGCAGGGTTGGAACGCACCGGCCACCTTGTATGGCGCCATGGCGGCGTGGATCGTCGCGCCACTGGGCCTGGCACTCTGGAGATTCCGATGAACCCGATGCGTCGCCTGTTTTCCTTCTCGCTGGTCGCGCTGCTGGCGGCCTGTGCACCGCATGCCGATAGCCTTGGCCCGCTCGAGCCGCGCGCCGACGCCCATTGCGAACTGGACGGCATGCTGCTGGCCGATTATCCCGGCCCCAAGGGGCAGATCCGCTATGCGGACGGCAACACGGACTATTTCTGCGACACGCTGGAACTGCTGTCGATCATGCTGCGTCCCGAGCAGGTGCGCGCCGTGGCCGGCAGCTATACCCAGGACATGGCCCAGGCGGATTGGAACCATCCCCACGAGCACTGGATCGATGCCACGCATGCCTACTACGTGCGCGGTTCGCGGCGCAGCGGCAGCATGGGGCCGACCCTGGCCAGTTTCGCCGAGCGTGCCGACGCCGAGGCCTTCGCCCGGCAATACGGTGGCCAGGTGCTGGCCTTCACCCAGATCACGCCGGACATGGTGCGCCTCGATGGCGCGGCCGGCGGCAACGCCAACATGTGAGGGGAAAAATCCATGAGTGCCTTCTTCGAACACATGGAACCGGAGACCGCCACCACCATCGCCGACGTTTCGCGGCGCATGTACGACGTGCGCGAGGGACACAAGCGCCTGCTCGCCGATGTGGGATACGTGGATGCGGACGAATTGCTGGAGGCTGTGCGCCAGGGCGAGATGCCCGAGCATCCCGGCTACGAGGCCTGGCTCGCCATCCACCTGATGCGCGAGCGGGAGCATGCGCTGCGCGAGATCCTGGCCTGGCGCTGCCAGCTGGCGAATGGCGGACGGGGCGTGCCGGCACCGGCATCGGAACTGGCCGCGCTGGCCGCCGCGCTGCGTCCCGCGCTGCCCTCGGCGTTCCAAGGACGGATGGCGCTGAACCACGATGGCATCGCCCTCCACGGGCGGCAGGGCATGGAGGTGCTGGTGCGCATCCTGTCATCCGTGGCCTGGTCGTTCGAATGGCGCTGGGAGGGCGCCCTGTGGCGGATGGATACCGCGCCGGTCGCGCATCCCGGCGTCCATGCCCACGCCCATGTGCATCGGCCCGATGGCCGCGTGGTGGACGATCCGCTGCCGTTGCCCGCAGGACAGGACATTATCGAGAGGGTGCGGGTTTTCCTGGCCGCCGTCACGCGAACGCCGACGCTGGGCCTGGATTGAGCGTGCGCAGTCGAGCCGCGGGTCAGTCGAGAAAGGTGGCGATCACGTCGTTGAGGAAACGCTGGCCCAGCGGCGTGGTGTGAAGCCGGGCCGGATCGTCGTCCAGCCAGCCGCGCCCGCGGGTGGTGGCCAGCGCGGCGGCGATCCGTTCGGCGGGCAGGCCGGTGCGTTCGGCGAAGTCGGCCATCGGCACGCCGTCGACCAGGCGCAGGGCGTTGAGCATGTATTCGAACGGCAGTTCGTCGGCGGCCACCGGGCCGTCGCCGCCGATCCGGCCGGGCGCGCCCGGCGCGGCCAGGTAGGCCTTGGGATGGCGCGTCTTCCAGCGTCGGCGCACCTGGCCGGCGGCGACGTCGGTGAGCTTGCCGTGGGCGCCGGCGCCGATGCCCAGGTAGTCGCCGAAGCGCCAGTAGTTGAGGTTGTGCGCGCAGCGGCGGTCCGGCCGCGCGTAGGCGGAAATCTCGTATTGCCGGTAGCCGGCCTCGGCCAACTGGTGCTCGCAGGCTTCCTGCATGGCCCAGGCATGGTCGTCATCGGGCAGCGGCGGCGGGTTGGCGGCGAAGGCGGTGTTGGGCTCCAGCGTGAGCTGGTAGTGCGAGACATGCGTGGGGCCGAGCGCGACGGCGCGCGCCACGTCGGCCTGGGCACCCTCCAGCGTTTGCTGCGGCAGCGCGTACATCAGGTCGAGATTGATATTGGCGTAGCCGGCGTCCTGCGCCGACTTCACCGCCGCTTCGGCCTCGCTGGCTGAATGGATGCGTCCCAGGCGTCGCAGCTTGTCGTCGTCGAAGCTCTGGATGCCGAAGGAAAGGCGATTGACGCCCGCCGCGAGATAGCCGTCGAAACGGCCGTGCTCGACCGTACCCGGGTTGGTTTCCAGCGTGATCTCGGCGCCATCAGCCAGCGGCAGCCGTTCGCGCACGCCGTCGAGGAAGCGGTCGATCAGCTCCGGCGCGAACAGGCTGGGCGTGCCGCCGCCGAAAAAGATGCTGTGCACCAAACGACCGTGCGCCGCGCTGCCGAAGTCGCGCAGATCGGCATCGAGGTCGGCGAGCAGCGCTTCGACGTACTCGGCGTACGGCGGCGGCTCGCCTTTCACGCCGTGCGAATTGAAGTCGCAATATGGGCACTTCTTCACGCACCACGGCATGTGGACATACAGCGACAGCGGCGGTGCGATCAGTGGCATGGCTTCAGACGTGTGGCGCGCCCAGGCGCTGGCGAAGGTCGGCCAGCGCGCGGCCGCGATGGCTGATGCGGTTCTTCAGCCCGGGGGACAGTTCGGCCGCGCTCACCGTCTCGCCATCGGGCAGGAACAGCGGGTCGTAGCCGAAGCCGTGGATGCCGCGTTGCTCGGTCAGCACGCGGCCATGCCAGCGGCCTTCGGCGATCAGCGGGGCAGGGTCGTCCGCGTGTTGCACCAGTACCAGCACGCTGATGAAGAAGGCGCCGCGTTGCTCGGCAGGCACATGGCTCATCTCCTGCAGGAGCTTGGCGTTGTTCGCCGCATTGTCGCCGTGCGTGCCGCTGTAGCGGGCCGAATACAGGCCGGGTGCGCCGCGCAGGTATTCCACGCACAGGCCGGAGTCGTCGGCGAGTGCGGGCAGGCCACTGATGCGCGACGCATGGCGTGCCTTGAGCAACGCGTTCTCCACGAAGGTGAGACCGGTTTCCTCGACGTCACTGACATCGTACGCCGACTGGGGTACGACGCTGAGTCCGCTGTTGGCGAGCAGGTCGTTGAATTCGGCCAGCTTGCCGGGGTTGCTGCTGGCGAGGACGATGGGGGTCATGGTCTAGTCCGTGAGCAGGTCGAAGGCGGGGGCGTAGTCCACGCGGCCGCGATAGCCATCGAGGCCGCCGGAGTGCAGGGCGAGCGCCATGAAGGCATCGCCGCCGCCGTAGGTGTCGTGCAGGCTGGCGCGGGAGGCAGGCGTGAAGCCGAAGCGGGCGTAGTAGCCGGGGTCGCCCAGCACCATCACGGCGCGCATCGGCTGCTTCCGCAGCGCCTCCAGCGAATGGCGGATCAGCGTGCTGCCCACGCCACGGCGCTGCCATGCCGGCAACACCGCGACGGGCGCCAGGCCGAGCGCCAGGCCGTCGTCGCCATGCTCGATCCGTAACCGCGAAAACGCGACGTGCGCGACGACCGCGCCGTCCGCCTCGGCCAGCAGCTCGAAAGCATCGTCGCCATCGGCGCGCAGCCGGCCCACGAGTGCGGCCTCGTCGTCACGCCCGAACGCGGCACGATGGACGGCCATGATGGCGGCCAGCTCATCCAGGCGTGGCGGACGGATCACGATCATCCGCCGGCTTATGGCAGGTCCAACGCCGCACGCTGGGCGGCGACGAGTTCGCCGATGCCCTTTTCGGCCAGCACGAGCAGGGCGTCCATCTCGTCGCGGCGGAACGCATGGCCTTCGGCCGTGCCCTGCACCTCGATGAAACCGCCGCCGTCGTTCATCACCACGTTCATGTCGGTATCGCAGTTGGAGTCCTCGGCATAGTCGAGGTCCAGCACCGGCACGCCCTGGTAGATGCCCACCGAGACCGCCGCCACCGCGCCCACCACCGGGTTGCGGCGGAGGTTCTCGCGCTTCATCAGGAGGTTCACCGCGTCCACCAGGGCCACGTAGGCGCCGGTGATGGCGGCGGTGCGGGTGCCGCCATCGGCCTGGATCACGTCGCAGTCCAGCGTGACCACGCGCTCGCCCAGGGCCTGGCGGTCCACGCAGGCGCGCAGGCTGCGGCCGATCAGGCGCTGGATCTCCATGGTGCGGCCGCCCTGGCCGCCACGCGCGGCCTCGCGCTGCATGCGGGTGTTGGTGGCGCGCGGCAGCATGCCGTATTCGGCGGTGATCCAGCCCTCGCCCTTGCCGCGCAGCCACGGTGGCACGCGGTCCTCGATGCTGGCGGTGCACAGCACGCGGGTGTCGCCGAAGCAGACCAGGACCGATCCCTCCGCGTGGCGGGTGTAGTGGCGTTCGATGGTGACGGTGCGCAGCTGGTCGCTGGCGCGGCCGCTGGGACGGCGGGGGGCATTCATGGGAGGCGGGGCCATTGGGCAAGGCAGGGCGGGAAAGTTTACCATTGCCCCCTTTCCCGATACCGCAGGTTCCCGATGATCCGCAGCATGACGGCTTATGCCTCCGCCGAGGCGACCGGCCCCGCCGGCACGCTCAGCTGCGAGCTGCGCACGGTCAACCACCGCTATCTCGAGCTGAGCCCGCGCCTGCCGGACGAGTTGCGCGTATTCGAGCCGGCCCTGCGCGAGCGCATCGCCGCGCGCCTGTCGCGCGGCAAGGTGGACGTCACCGTGCGCCTGCGCGGCGAGACCCGCGCCGATTCGCTGCAGGTGAACAGCGCCGCTCTGGCGCGCTTGTCCGAGCTGGCGCTGGACCTGGAAGCACGTTTCCCGCGCATGGCCATCGAGTTCACCGAGCTGTTGCGCTTCCCCGGCGTGCTGCAGCAGGCCGAGGTGGACCCGGACGTGCTGCAGGCGGCCTTGCTGGACGTGCTGGAGCGCGCCCTGGACGCGCTGACCGCCACCCGCGAGCGCGAGGGCGCCAAGCTGGCGGCCCTGCTGAAGGAGCGCCTGGACGCCATCGAGCGCATCGTGGCCGAGGTACGCGGGTTCATGCCGCAGATCCGCGAGGGCCTGCGCGCCCGCCTGGAATCGCGCCTGGCGGACCTCAAGCAGCCGGCCGATCCCGGCCGCCTGGAACAGGAACTGGTGCTGCAGATCACCCGCAGCGACGTGGACGAGGAACTGGACCGCCTCAGCACCCATATCGCCGAGACGCGACGCGTGCTGAGCACCGCCGAGCCGGTCGGCCGCCGCCTGGACTTCCTGATGCAGGAGTTCAACCGCGAGGCGAACACGCTCGGCTCCAAGGCGGTGGACGGCCGCAGCACCAACGCGGCAGTGGAGCTGAAGGTGCTGATCGAGCAGATGCGCGAACAGGTACAGAACATCGAATGACTACCGACACCCCCCCGCCGTCGAGCGCCGAAGGCACCCTGTTCGTGGTCGCCGCGCCCTCCGGCGCGGGCAAGTCCACCCTGGTCAATGCGCTGCTGGAGCGCGAGCCGGCCATCTCGCTGTCGATCTCGCACACCACGCGCCCGCCGCGTCCGGGCGAGCAGTACGGCCGCCACTACTACTTCGTCGAGCGCCACGAATTCGAGCGTGAGATCGCCGAGGGCGTCTTTCTCGAGCATGCCGAGGTGCACGGCAACCTCTACGGTACCTCGCGCACTACGGTGGATATGCTGCTGGGGCAGGGACGCGACGTGCTGCTGGAGATCGACTGGCAGGGCGCGCGGCAGATCCGCAAGGCCAAGCCGGACTGCGTGAGCGTGTTCATCCTGCCGCCTTCGCGGCCCGAACTGGAGCGCCGCCTTCGCGGCCGTGGCTCGGACAGCGCCGAGGTGATAGCGCGCCGCCTGCACAACTCGCGCGATGAGATCGCGCATGCGCACGAGTTCGACTACATCATCGTCAACGACGATTTCGACGTGGCGCTGGGCGACCTGCAGGCCATCGTGCGCGCGGTGCGCCAGCGCAGCGAACTGCAATGGCAGCGCCACGAGGCGCTGATCGCCGAGCTGCTGGCCTAGGCGTCTTTCCCTCCCAATAGAGAAGCCGGGAATTCGCAAGCCCTTGTTTCGTTAGCCATTACCGAACGCCACGTCGGCTGCTGCATGGCCTTCGCACGCATCTTCGGCTAACGTGGCGGCTTTCCCAGGCCACCACCCGCCCATGACCGATTCCGTTAGCGCCAAGCCCGACGACAGCGCCTTGGTGCGCGTCCGTGGCCTGACCACGGTGCTCAATGGCAAGAAGGTGTTCGACGCGCTGGACGTGGCGATCCCGCGCGGCAAGATCACCGCGATCATGGGACCCAGCGGCACCGGCAAGACCACCCTGCTCAAGCACATCACCGGCCAGATGCGCGGCGACGCGGGCGAGGTATGGGTGGATGGCCAGAACGTGCAGACGATCTCGCGGGAAAAGCTGTTCGAGCTGCGTGAGCGCATCGGCTACCTGTTCCAGAACTCCGCGCTGCTGACCGATTTCGACGTGTTCGAGAACGTGGCGTTCCCGCTGCGCCAGCACACCGACCTGCCGGAAGTGCTGATCCGCAACATCGTGCTGACCAAATTGCAGGCGGTGGGACTGCGCGGCGCGGCCGGGCTGATGCCTTCGGAGTTGTCCGGCGGCATGGCGCGCCGCGTGGCGCTGGCGCGCGCGATCGTGTTCGATCCCATGCTGATCCTGTACGACGAGCCGTTCGTGGGCCTGGACCCGATCGCGCTGAACCAGGTGCTCAAGCTGATCCGCACGCTAAACCAGACGCTGGGCATCACCAGCGTGCTGGTGGCGCACGAGCTGGAGGCGATCAAGCAGGTGGCCGACCACATCTACCTCATCGCCAACGGCAAGGTGGTGGCGCAGGGCGATCCGAACACCATCGCCGGCGACGGCTCGCCGTGGACTCGGCAGTTCTTCGGCGGCGAGGCCGACGGCCCGGTGCCGTTCCAGTACCCGGCGGGCGACTATGCCGCTTCGCTCGGCTTTCCGCGGAGTAACCCATGAGCGTGCCGATGAGCCGGGACAACATCGTGCTGCGCTCGCTGGCGCAGATCGGCGAATGCGGGCTGTTCCTGCTGCGCATGCTCGCCGCCGTGCCGCGCAGCCTGCGCCATTATCGCGAGACGTTGCGCCAGATCTGGTTCGTGGGCGCCATGAGCCTGATCATCATCATGGTCTGCGGCTTGTTCGTGGGCATGGTGCTGGGGCTGCAGCTGTACGACGTGCTGTCGATCTTTGGCGGCACCTCGGCCACCGGCACGGTGGTGGCGATCGCGATCTACCGCGAGCTGGGCCCGGTGGTCACCGCGCTGCTGTTCGCCGGCCGCGCCGGCACCTCGGTCACCGCCGAGATCGGCCTGATGCGCGCCACCGACCAGATCGCCGCGATGGAGATGATGGCGGTCGACCCGGTCGCCTACGTGGCGGTGCCGCGCTTCATCGCCGGCGTGATCGCCATGCCGCTGCTGAGCTGCGTGTTCTGCGCGCTGGGCATCTTCGGTGGCCACCTGGTCGGCGTGACCTGGCTGGGCATCGACAACGGCACCTTCTGGTCGAACATGACCGCCACCGTCGAGGTGGTGAAGGACGTGATCAACGGCGTGCTGTGGAAGAGCGTGGTGTTCGGCACCGTGGTGTCGCTGATCGCCGTGTTCCAGGGCTATACCACGCCGCCCACCAGCGAGGGCGTGGCCTATGCCACCACCCGCACCGTGGTCGCCTCGTCCATCGCCATCCTGGCGCTGGACTTCGTGCTCACCGCCTTCCTGATGTGAGCGCCGCCATGACCATCATCCCTTACCCCCTATCGAGGATCGTGCCGTGAGCCAGAGACCGTCCTATGCCGTCGGCACCGGCCTGTTCATCGTGCTCGGCTTTGCCGCGCTCGGCTATCTCGCTACCCAGACCACCTCGGTGGCCAACACCAGCCGCGGCCCCAGCTACACCGTCGAGGCGCACTTCGCCAACATCGGCCAGCTCAAGGAGCGCGCGCCGGTGAAGGTGGCCGGCGTGCGCGTCGGCCAGGTGCGTTCGATCACGCTCGAACCCGGCAAGGAAACGGCCGACGTGAAGCTGGCCATCGACCAGCGCTACGGCCAGATCCCGGACGATTCGGTCGCCACCATCTTCACCAGCGGCCTGCTGGGCGACCAGTACGTGGGCATCCAGTACGGCAGCTCGAAGAAGGTGCTGGCCGATGGCGGCACGCTGGCGCTGACCCGCCCGGCGCAGCAACTGGAAGAGATGCTTGGCAAGTTCTTCGGCGCCGGCGGCGCGGCCGACAACCTGGCCGGCAGCTACCGGGTCAAGGCGCGCTTCTCCAACATCGGCGCGCTGTCGGTGGGCGCACCGGTGAAGATGGCCGGCGTGGCCATCGGCAGCGTGCAGACCGTGAAGGCCGATCCGGTGAAGCTCGACGCCGAAGTCACCCTGGCCATCGACAAGAAATACAGCCAGATCCCGGACGACTCCGCCGCCGCCGTGTTCACCAGTGGTTTGATCGGCACGCAGTACGTTGCCATCCAGCCCGGCGGCTCGCCGGACATGCTCAAGGACGGCGACGAGCTGGTGCTGACCCAGTCGGCCATGCAGATCGAGGACCTGATCGGCAAGTTCCTGGTCAGCGGCTCGTCCTCCTCGTCCGGCGACAAGAAGGATGCCGACGGCGGCAAGCATTGATCCGGCGCGCCCCGGCCCGATATTCCACTCGATACAACGTCCAGGAGTCCCCCATGTTGCGCAGTCTGGCCATTGCCACCGCCCTTGCCTTCGGCAGCGTGATCGCCGCGACCCCGGCGCTTGCCCAGGATGCCCCGCAGGCCGCTGCCGCCCAGCAGAGCCCGGCCCAGGTGGTGCAGTCCATTTCCGACGCGCTGGCCAAGGCCATCGAGGGCCACCAGCAGGAGCTGAGGAACAACCACGAGAAGCTGATCGGGGTGATCGACAGCGTGTTCCTGCCGCACTTCGACATCGACTACGCGTCGATCCTGGTGCTCGGCCAGCATGCCCGCGAGGCCACGCCTGAGCAGCGCTCGCGCTTCGCCAAGGCGTTCTACAACTCCATCACCCACCGTTATGCCGAGGGCCTGCTCGACTACACCCGCGGCCGCGTGAAGGTGCTGCCGTTCAGCGGCGACCTCAACGACAAGCGCACCATCGTGCGCAGCCAGGTGGTGCTCGACGACGGCAAGACAGTGGCCGTGGACTATGCCTTCCGCAAGGACCGCGACGGCACCTGGAAGGCCTACGACGTCATCATCGAAGGCATCTCCTACATCACCAACTACCGCAACCAGGTCGATGCCGAGATCCGCAAGGTGGGCATGGACCAGCTGATCACCAACCTGGAAACCCAGGGCGAGAAGGCGCTGGAGACGATGGAGAAGGACTCCAAGGCGTCGCAGGGATGAGCACGGCCGGTGCGCCCCCGGTCCTTGACGAGGGCACGCCCGGCAGCGTGCGCGTCAGCGGCGAGCTGACCTTCGCCAATGCCGCCGCCGCGCTGGCGGCCATCGGTGCGTCGGTGGCGCGCGGGCGCGGCACGCTGGACCTGTCCGGGGTCACCCGCAGCGACAGCGCCGGTCTGGCCTGCGTGCTGGCGGTGCTGGCCGAGGCCGCCGGACGGGGCCATAAGCTCAACGTGCGCCACCTGCCCGAGGGCATGCGGCTGCTGGCCAGCGTGTGCGAGGTGGAAGGCCTGCTGGTCTGAGCGCCCGCCGGCCCAGACCACGAAAAAGGGGCCCGAGAGGCCCCTTTTTCGTGGTGGAACGGCAGATGCCGTTCAGTGCTGCTCGGCCGGTGCCGGGTTCTGCTCCTGCGCGGACTTCTGCTTGCTTTCCCACTTCTGCTGCTCGTCCAGCAACTGGTCGGGATCGAAGTTCTTGTCCTTCAGGCCCTGCAACTGCTCGATCACCTCGTTCGGCGGATTGCCGTCGTAGATCTGGTAGATGCGCTGCTGGCGGTAGGCGTCGCGGATGAAGGCGTAGGGATCGTAGGCGGAGTTGAGGAAGCTCTCCGCATCGATCGCGCTGGAGCGTATCGACACCAGGTACAGCAGCTCGGGCAGGTACTGCTGGCCGTACTCGTAATGGTTGTTGCGCTCGAAATAGCTCAGCGGATCGAAGAAGTAGCTGTCCACCGGCAGGCGCCACACGTCGCGCCCGGTGGTCGGGCCGAAGAACGGCAGCATCAGGTACGGGCCATCGGGCACGCCCCAGCGAGCCAGGGTGATGCCGAAGTCGGTCTCCTTCAACGGGATGCCGAGCTGGCTGGCCGGGTCGAAGAAGCCGCCGATGCCCAGGGTCAGGTTGACCAGGAAGCGGCCGCTGCCCGTGATGGCGTCCACCGGGCGGGCCTGCAGCAGGTCGTTGGCCACGGTGATCGGCATGTGGATATTGGTGAAGAAATCGTTCACGGAACGGCGGATGGTCGGATTGGTCACCTTGCGGTAACCGACCGCCACCGGACGGATCACCGCCTTGTCCAGCGAATCGTTGAAGGTATAGACCTTGCGGTTGAACTTCTCGTACGGATCGTCGGTGCGTGGCTTGGCGATCGTGCAGCCGGCCAGCAGAGCCATGGCCACCAGGGGCAGGCTGCGGACGAAAAGGGAGCGAAGGGCCGACGGCATGATGGCGACTGTCCTGGGGCAAGGGTAAGCGCAATATTGTACTTGCGGGTTTTTTATTTGTGTATAGATCCCTCCAAGTCTCGGGAAGAGAAGCTGGAGGCCGCGTGAACCGGGCATGATACGGCTTGCTGCATTGCCAGCAAAGCGGCCTTGAGGCTACACTGGCACACGATAAGTCGCTTTATTCCCTAAGGATTTCAGATGGCCCGCATTACCGTCGAAGACTGCCTGCAGGTGGTCGACAACCGCTTCGAACTGGTGTTGATGGCGACCAAGCGCGCCCGCCAGCTGTCCAAGGGTGCCGAGCCGGCAGTCAACCCCGACCACGACAAGCCGACCGTGCTGGCCCTGCGCGAGATCGCCGACCGCCGCATCGACCAGGCGACCATCGACGAGATCGACAAGGCCGAGCGCGAGCGCGCCGAGCGCGAGGCGCTGGAGTGGGCCGCCGCCGAGGTGGACGACGACCTCTCCAAGGGCGGAGACGACTGATGGACGGCGGCGGTTGTAGCCAGCGTTTCCACCGCGCCGGTTCATCCGGCGCTTTGCGCTGTTGCCTGCATGCCGCCACTCTCGCTACCCCGCGACGCAACGAGGCGGTCGCCTGAGCGGGGACCGAACATTCATGCCGGCCGTCACGGACTCCTCCCCTCTGGATACGTCGACGCTGCCGCCGTATGTGCAGGCCCTGAAGGAGCGCGTGGCCTACCTGCCCGAGGCGCAGGTGGCGCGCGTGGTGCGCGCCTACCAGGTGGGCGCGCTGGCGCATGAGGGCCAGGCCCGCAAGAGCGGCGAGCCCTACATCACGCATCCCGTGGCCGTGGCCGGCATCCTGGCCGAGCTGGGGCTGGATGCCGAAACCATCATCGCGGCGATCCTGCACGACACCCTGGAAGACACCGCGTTGAGCCGGACCGAGTTGTCCGGCGAGTTCGGCGAGACCGTGGCCGAGCTGGTCGACGGTGTCACCAAGCTGGACAAGATGCGCTTCTCCAGCCGCCAGGAGGCCGATGCGGAAAGCTTCCGCAAGATGCTGCTGGCGATGGCGCGCGACCTGCGCGTCATCCTGATCAAGCTCGCCGACCGCCTGCACAACATGCGCACGCTGGGCGCGAAGGATGCCCCGTCGCGCCGCCGCATCGCGCGCGAGACGCTGGAGATCTATGCGCCCATCGCGCAGCGGCTGGGCATGAACAAGTTCAAGGCCGAGCTGCAGGACCTGGGCTTCCGCGCGCTGTACCCCGACCGCTACCGCGTCATCAGCGAACGCATCCGCGCCGCGCTGGGCAACCGCCGCGAGGCGATGGGCAAGATCGAGACGGCGCTGTCCCAGCGCCTTGCTGCCGATCATCTGTCCGCGCGCGTGGTGGGCCGCATCAAGTCGCCGTGGAGCATCTATTCGAAGATGCTCAATGAGCACAAGAGCTTCGCGCAGCTGATGGACGTGTACGGCTTCCGCGTGGTGGTCGACTCGGCGATGAGCTGCTACATGGCGCTGGGCGCCGTGCACGGCCTGTACAAGCCGGTAGACCGCCGCTTCAAGGATTTCATCGCCATTCCCAAGGCCAACGGCTACCAGTCGCTGCACACCGTGCTGCTGGGGCCGTTCGGCGCGCCGATCGAGGTGCAGATCCGCACCGCCGAGATGGATTCGGTGGCCGAGCGCGGCGTGGCCGCGCACTGGGCCTACAAGACCGACTCCGGCCCGGCCAACAGCGCGCAGGCGCGCGCCCGCGAGTGGCTGTCCACGCTGGCCGACAGCCAGGCGCACGCGGGCTCCTCGTCGGAGTTCATCGAGAACGTCAAGATCGATCTGTTCCCGGACGAGGTCTACCTGTTCACCCCGCGCGGCGACATCCTGGCGTTGCCGCGCAACGCCACCGCGCTGGACTTCGCCTATGCCGTGCATACCGACGTGGGCGACCACGCGGTGGCCGCGCGCGTGGACAAGAAGCTGCTGCCGTTGCGCACGCGGCTGGAATCCGGGCAACTGGTGGAAATCATCACCGCGCCCTCGGCGGTGCCGAATCCGGCCTGGCTGGAATCGGTGGTCACCGGCAAGGCGCGCACGGCGATCCGCCAGTACCTCAAGCACCTGCAGCACGAGGACGCGGTGGATTTCGGCCACCGCATGCTCGACCGCGCGCTCGATGCGCTGGGCACCAGCCTGGATGCGATTCCGCCGGCCGTGCTCGACCGCTTCCTGGAAACCTCCAAGCTCAAGCGGCTGGAAGAACTGTTGTCCGACATCGCGCTGGGCAACCGCATGCCGCACCTGGTGGCAACCCAGCTGGTGGCGGCGCGCGGCAAGAAATCCACCGACGTGCAGCAGTCGCCGCACGCGGCGGAAAAGATCCGCATCACCGGCGCCGAACGCGGCGTGCTCAGCTTCAGCAACTGCTGCCACCCGCTGCCGGGCGACGAGATCATCGGCTATCTCTCCTCGGGCAAGGGCATCGTGGTGCACCGCGTGGAATGCCCGAACGTGGTGGAGCTGCGCAAGTCGCCGGAGCGCTGCGTGGCCATCGAATGGGACCGCGACGTGCAGGGCGACTACCGCGCCGAGCTGCGCATCGAGGTCATCAATCGCCCGGGTGTGCTGGCCACCGTGGCCGCGGCCATCGCCGCGGCGAACTCGAACATCGAGAACGTGGAATACGTCGAGCGCGACGCCGCCGCCGCCACGCTGCTGTTCGCGCTGGAAGTGAAGAACCGCAAGCACCTGGCCGAGGTGATCCGCCGTGTGCGCCGCACCGGCGTGGTGAGCGGGGCGTATCGCTATCCGCTTTGAGCGCGGCGGGATACGTCGTCGCCTCATTCCTCTCCGGCCGCCTCTCGCTCTAGACTGGGAAGCTCAGGCAACCCAAGAGGCTCATCCATGTCCCGAGACATCATCGCCACTGACAAGGCGCCCGCCGCCATCGGCCCGTACTCGCAGGCCGTGCGCACCGGAAACACCGTGTATTTCTCCGGCCAGATCCCGCTGGACCCGGCGACCGGCACCATGATCGAGGGCGATATCGCCGCGCAGACTCGCCGTGTGTTCGACAACCTCAAGGCGGTGGCCGAGGCCGCGGGCGGCTCGCTGGAGAAGATCGTGCGCATCGGCATCTACGTCACCAACCTCGGCCATTTCGCGACCGTCAACGAGATCATGGAGCAGTACTTCAAGGCGCCGTATCCGGCGCGCTCCACCATCGAGGTGTCGGCCCTGCCGAAGGTGGCCGACGTGGAAGTGGATGCCATCATGGTGCTCGACTGATCCATCGCGCCGCCCGGCGCCGACAGCCGATGAGGGTTCATCGGCTGCGCGGCGGGAGCGGGCTCGGTTAGGCTTGGCCGATGCCGCCCAGCCACGCGCTTCCCCACACGGTTCCCACGGTCGATCCCGGCGCCACGCCGGTATCGGCCTTGCCCGGCGTCGGGCCCGCCCTGGCCGAGACGCTGGGGCGCCTCGGGCTGGAGCGGGTGCAGGACCTGTGGTTCCATCTGCCGTTGCGCTACGAGGACAAGACACGCGTGACGGCCATCGCCGACCTGCGTCCGGGCGAGCGCGCCCAGGTGGAGGGCGTGGTCGAGGCGGTCGAGCGCGGTTTCCGCTACCGGCCGCAGCTGAAGGTGGCGATCGGCGACGACTCGCAGCAGACCCTGGTGTTGCGCTTCTTCCACTTCCATCGCGCCCAGGCCGAACAGCTCAAGCCGGGCGCGCGCCTGCTTTGCTACGGCGAGGTGCGCCAGGGGCCGCAGGGACTGGAAATGGTGCATCCGCAATACCAGCGGCTGCAGGGCGACGAGCCGGCCAGCGTGGATGAATTGCTCACGCCGGTCTATCCCACTACCGAAGGGCTGGGCCAGAAACGGCTGGCCGGGGTGATCGCCAAGGCGTTGGCGCTGCTGCCGCCCGACGCCGAGCTGGAACTGATTCCTCCGCCATTGTGCGCCGAGCATGGCCTGACCTCGCTGCGCGAGGCGCTGCTGTACGTGCATCGCCCGCCACCGGATGCACACCTGGGCCAGCTGACCGCGGGCCGGCATCCGGCCCAGCAGCGGCTGGCCTTCGAGGAATTGCTGACCCAGCACCTGAGCCTGAAGCGCATGCGCGCCGCGGTGCGCCGTCGCCATGCGCCCCGGCTGCGCGGTACCGGCCAGTTGCGCGAGCGCCTGCTGGCCAGCCTGCCGTTCGGCCTCACTGGCGCGCAGCGGCGGGTGAGCGAGGAAGTCGCCGCGGACCTCGCGCAGGCGCGCCCCATGCTGCGCCTGGTACAGGGCGACGTGGGCAGCGGCAAGACCATCGTGGCGGCACTGGCCGCGCTGGCGGCGGTGGAGTCGGGCCTGCAGGTGGCGCTGGTGGCGCCCACCGAACTGCTCGCCGAGCAGCATCTCCATCATTTCCGCCATTGGCTGACGCCGCTGGGCGTGGAAGTGGCCTGGCTGGCCGGCAAGGTGGCGGGCAAGGCGCGCCAGCAGGTGCTGCAGCGCGTGGCCGCCGGCGCCCACGTGGTGATCGGCACGCATGCGCTGATGCAGGAAGGCGTGGCCTTCGCGCAGCTGGGCCTGGTCATCGTGGACGAGCAGCACCGCTTCGGTGTGCAGCAGCGCCTGTCGCTGCGCGACAAGGGGGCGGACAGCACCTCGGGCCTGGTGCCGCACCAACTGGTGCTGACCGCCACGCCGATCCCGCGCACGCTCGCCATGAGCGCCTATGCGGACCTGGACGCCTCGGCCATCGATGAATTGCCGCCGGGACGCACGCCGGTGCAGACCATCGCCATTTCCAACGCGCGCCGCGCGGAAGTGATCGAGCGCATCCATGCGGCATGCCGCGAAGGACGGCAGGTCTATTGGGTATGCACGCTGATCGAGGAATCCGAGCAGTTGCGGGCGCAGGCCGCCGAGGTGGCGCACGCCGAACTGTCCGCCGCGCTGGCCGATTGCCGGGTGGGCCTGATCCATGGGCGCATGAAGCCCAAGGAAAAACAGGCGGTGATGGATGCCTTCAAGGCGGGCGAGCTGTCGGTGCTGGTCGCCACCACGGTGATCGAGGTAGGCGTGGACGTACCCAACGCCAGCCTGATGGTGATCGAGAACAGCGAGCGCCTGGGCCTGGCACAGTTGCACCAACTGCGCGGGCGAGTGGGGCGCGGCGCGGTGGCGTCCAATTGCGTGCTGCTGTACCAGCCGCCGATCGGCCAGTTGGCGCGCGAGCGCCTGCAAGTGATGCGCGACACCAACGACGGCTTCCGTATCGCCGAGAAGGATCTGGAGCTGCGCGGTCCCGGCGAGGTGCTGGGCACGCGCCAGACCGGCCAGCTCAGCTTTCGCATCGCCGATCTCTCCCGCGATGCCCACCTGCTTCCCGCCGTGCAGGAAGTGGGCGCTCATCTGCTGGCCCATCACCCGCGGCAGGCCGAGCGGCTCATCGCGCGCTGGATCGGCGGCGCCGCACGCTATGTCCACGCTTGAGGACGGGGAATAGGGAATGGAGAATAGGGAACCGGAAACGCCGGAACGCCGCGGCGCCACGTTTTCCCATCCCCATCCCCATCCCCATCCCCATCCCCATCCCCCCATGAAGCTACTGATCGACACCGACCCCGGCGTGGACGACGCGCTGGCCATCCTGATGGCCCATGCGCATGCCGACGTGCTGGGGCTGACCATCGGCGCCGGAAACGTGGGCCTGGGCCATACCGTGCGCAACGCGCGCACCCTGGTGGACCTGGTGGGCGTAGCCACGCCGGTGTTCGCCGGCTGCCCGAGCCCGTTGGTGCGCCTGCCGGAAGAGGACGCGGTGCACGTGCACGGCGCCGATGGCCTGGGCGACGTCGGCTTCCCGGAGCCGAAGGCGGTGGCCGCCGATGAGCACGCCGTGCACGCCATCCTGCGCCTCACCCGCGAGCAGCCCGGCCTGACCCTGGTGGCGCTGGGGCCGCTGACCAACCTGGCGCTGGCCGTGCGGCTCGATCCGAGCCTGCCGCAGCGCGTGCAGCGACTGGTCATCATGGGCGGCGCGGTCACCGGCCTGGGCAACACCGGCAAGATCCCCGCCGAGTTCAATATCGGCTTCGATCCGGAGGCGGCGCACGTGGTGTTCGAGGCGTTTTCGCGCTTCGACCTGGTCGACTGGGAAGTGGTGCTGCGCCATGCCTTCGACGACGAGGCATTCAATGGCTGGCTGGCGGCAGGCGACCGGCGCGCGACCTTCTTCGAACAGGTGTTCCGCACGGCGCGTGCCTTCAACGCCAAGCGCGGCCGCCGTGGCGTGATCGCCGCCGATGCGCTGGCCATGGCGGTGGCGATCGATCCCTCCATCGTCACGCGCGCGGAAGAACGCCATGTGGCGGTGGAACTGGACGGTCGCCTGACCCGCGGCGCCACCGTGGTGGACTGGACCGACCGCCTGGGCCGGCCGGCCCAGGCCCGCATCGTGATGTCGGTGGACCAGGAGCGCTTCGCGGCCATGGTGCGCCGGGCACTGGGCGCCTGAAACAGCGTCCCCGCGCCAAGTCACTGAGCTACTTGCCAATGGCTTGGGCCCATGGTTAAAATACCGCTCTTTTCACCCACCGCTTTGAGTCAGTCATGAAGCCCGATACCCATCCGAATTATCGCCCGGTGGTGTTCCAGGATCTGTCGTCCGACTTCGCGTTCCTGACGCGTTCGACGATTGCCACCAAGGAAACCGTCAAGTGGCAGGACGGCAACGAGTACCCGCTGGTCAAGGTGGATATCTCCAGCCATTCGCATCCGTTCTACACCGGCAAGCAGAAGTCGCTGGACACCGGCGGCCGCGTCGACAAGTTCCGTCGCCGCTACGCGCAGAAGTAATCGCGCGAGGCAGCCTGCGGCTGCCGTGGCGACACGGCGATCGCACGCATCCACACGGGGCGGGCCCAGGCTCGCCCCGTGTTTTTTTGCGCCTGGCATCCGACCATCCGCTAGGGCATGTTGGCTGAACGATATGCGATAATGGGCGGCGAGGTGTCGCAGCCATCCCCCCCATGCGACACCAATCCTACCTCGCCGGTCACCTCGGTCGACCCGAGACGCCGGCGACGACATTTCGTGAAGGAGGTTTTCCGTGTCCGATTCCAAGATCGTCAAGTTGGTGGATGAGTCGACCAGCCGCAGCAGCGAACTGCCCCTGCTCAGCGGCACCCTGGGTCCCGCATGCATCGACATCGGCACGCTGTACAAGGACACGGGCCACTTCACCTACGACCCGGGTTACGGCAGCACCGCCAGCACCAAGAGCGCCATCACCTACATCGATGGCGACGAGGGCGTGCTGCTCTACCGCGGCTACCCGATCGAGCAGCTGGCCGAGAAGTCCAGCTTCCTCGAAGTGGCCTACCTGCTGCTCAACGGCGAGCTGCCCTCCAAGGGCCAGTTCACCCAGTTCGAAGACCAGATCACGCATCACACGATGATGCACGAGTCCCTGAAGGACTTCTTCAAGGGCTTCCACCACGACGCGCACCCGATGGCCATGCTGGCCGCCTCGGTGGCCTCGCTGTCGGCCTTCTACCATGACGACATCGACGTGGATAACGCCGAGGACCGCAAGCTGGCCGCGATCCGCCTGATCGCCAAGATGCCGACCATCGCCGCCGCCTGCTACCGCTACTCGATTGGCTGGCCGTTCCGCTATCCGCGCAACAACCTCGAGTACGTCGACCGCTTCCTGCACATGATGTTCGAGGTGCCGAGCGAGCCGCTGGAACTGAGCCCGGTCGCCGCCAAGGCGCTGGACCTCCTGTTCATCCTGCACGCCGACCACGAGCAGAACGCCTCCACCTCGACGGTGCGCCTGGTCGGCTCGACCGGCGCCAACCCGTACGCCTCCATCGCCGCGGGCATCACCGCGCTGTGGGGCCCCGCGCATGGCGGCGCCAACGAGGCGGTGCTCAAGATGCTCGAGGAGATCGGCACGGCCGACAAGGTCGAGACCGCCGTCAAGCGCGCCAAGGACAAGAACGACAACTTCCGCCTGATGGGCTTCGGCCATCGCGTGTACAAGAACTTCGACCCGCGTGCCAAGATCATCCGCGAGATGACCCACAAGGTGCTGGGCGAGCTGGGCGTCAACGACCCGCTGCTTGAAGTGGCGATGAAGCTGGAAGAGGCGGCGCTGAAGGACGATTACTTCGTCGAGCGCAAGCTGTACCCGAACGTCGACTTCTACTCGGGCATCATCTACAAGGCGCTCGGCATCCCGACCGAGATGTTCACCGTGATGTTCGCCATCGCGCGCACCGCCGGCTGGATCGCGCACTGGATCGAGCAGCACGAGACCCCAGGCTCGCGCATCGGCCGTCCGCGCCAGATCTACACCGGCGCCAACGTGCGCGACTACGTGGCGGCGGACAAGCGCTGAGCGCGTTCGAAGTTGCGGTAAAAAGAAACGCCCCGGCTTGCCGGGGCGTTTCTTTTTGGGGATGGGTAGTGGGGGCGCCCAGACCGACCATCTGGGGGACCACGAAGCCACGCCATGAAAAGCACATTTGTCGCGGCAACGATGCTCCCTCTGGACGCCGGTCTGGGCGCCCCGCTATCCATCCCCATCCCGCTTACCTGAACGCCGCCGACATCATCCGCTCGAACTCATCGTCATTTTCAGCCGAGGCCAGCAGCTCCTCCACGGCCGCCAGCGAGGCGCGCCGCATCGGCTTCTCGTCGACCCGGTCCAGCGGCGGCTGGCGCAGCGCGTCGTGCGGCAACACGGTGATGTCGAAGGGCAGGCCGTCGGCGGCGAACAGCAGCACGGGGTATTCGGCCTGCTCGTCGCGCTTGGTGCGCAGCCGCCGGGTCTGCTGGGTCAGCGGCACGCCGCGCTCCTCGAGGAACAGCACGACGGCTTCCGGCGTGTCGCTGAACACATGCAGGCATACGGCGGAATGGGCGTCGGCCGTGCCTTCGAGCACCGCGCCGACCAGGCGCGGCTCGAAGCGCTCGAGGAAGCGCATCGCCTCGGCCGCGGCCTCGCGGCGCTCCTGCAGCAGTTGCGGATGGGTGTCGGCGTGGAAGATGCGCTGATGTTCGCGCAGCGCCTGCTCGATCTCGTTGTTGCGCGGCAGGGCCTGCGCATCGAGGATGCCAAGCCGCTCGGCGGCCTTGACCTTGGCGTGGTGGAAGTCACGGATGCCGTGTTCGCTCATCAGCCGCGCCGCCTCCTGGGCGACGCGCAGACGATTGCGCTGAAGACGGTCCTGCGCGTGGATGCGATGGTGTTGGCCGCGTGCCATGCCTGTTTCCTCCGGCAATCTGGCGTTCGCCATGGGCGAACGCGGGCGGCAGCCAAGGGGCGGAGCCTGCGGCTGCCGACGATTAGAAGATGTCGTAGGCGTGCTGCTGGTCCTTGTCCTCCTGCTGCTGGTTGGCCTGATTGCGTAGCCGGTCCACGTCCTCGACCTTGAAGATCTCGGGCATGCTGTTCGGATCGCCCGCATCGGCCGGCAGGCCGCTGGAGCGGTCGATCTGTACCGTAGTGATACCGGGCGGCATCGGCAAGAGCGAGGATGGCTGGCCCTTCAGCGCGGCGCCCATGTAGGACATCCAGATCGGCAGGGCCGCCTTGGCGCCGAATTCACCCTTGCCCAGCGAGCTGAAGTCGTCGAAACCCACCCATACCGTGGTGACCAGGGCGCCGTTGAAGCCGGCGAACCAGGCGTCGCGGTGGTCGTTGGTGGAGCCGGTCTTGCCGGCCAGGTCGTCACGCCCCAGCGCCGCGACCGCCGCGCCGGTGCCGCGCTTGACCACGTCCTGCATCAGCGAGGTGATCAGGTAGTCGTTGCGTACGTCGATGACCTGGGGAGCGAGCACGGGCGGGTGGGAACCCTCGCCGTGCGCGTCGGCTGGCAGCACGGCGTCGCCGACCCCGGCGACGCTGCCCGGCACGGCCGGTGCGCCCGACGCGGTGGCCGCGGCCACCGCGTTGACCGGCGTGGCGGCGCCGTTGGCGGGCGGCGGGCCCGGCGGACGGGTGTCCAGCAGGCGCTCGGCGCAGGTGCGGCAGGCCCTGGCGGGATTGGCCTGGTAGACCGGCTTGCCGTCGCGGTCGTCGATCTCGCTGATGAAGTACGGCGTGACCAGGTAGCCGCCATTGGCGAACACCGCATAGCCGCGCGCCATGCCCATCGGTGATACGGAGGCCGTGCCCAGCGCCATCGACAGGTTGCTGGGCAGCGAATCCAGGCTGAAGCCGAAGCGGGTCACGTAGTCGCGGGCGTAGCGCACGCCGATCGCATCGAGCAGGCGCACCGAGACCAGGTTCTTGGACTGCACCAGCGCCTCGCGCAGCCGGATCGGGCCGTCGAACTTGTCATCGTCGTTGGAGGGCGTCCACAGGCCGCCCGGACGCGAGGGGTCGGGCAGGGCGAGCGGCGCGTCGTTGACGATGGAGGCCGGGGTGAAGCCGCGCTCGAACGCCGCCGAATAGATGAACGGCTTGAAGCTCGAGCCCGGCTGGCGAGCCGCCATCACGGCGCGGTTGAACTTGCTGCGCAGGAAGTTGAAGCCGCCGACCAGGGCCTGCAGCGAACCGTCCTCCGGGCTGATCGAGGCCAGGGCGGCCTGGGCTGCCGGGATCTGGGTCAGCTGCCAGCTGCCCTTCTCGTCCCGCGCCAGGCGCACGATGTCGCCTCTCTTGAGCAGGGCGGACACGCTCTTGGGATGGATCCAGGCCATCGCGTCCAGGCCCAGCTTCACCGGCTCGCGGCTGGCCAGGTAGATGCCGGCCTCGCCGGCCGATACCTCGGTCACGATGCCCGGCTGCATGCCGGAAATGTCCGTATAGCCGGCCAGGGCGCGGTCCAGGTCCTCGGTGCTGGCCTCGGCGGCCAGTTCCTGGTGGGCCTCGGGGCCGCGCCAGCCATGGCGGTGGTCGTACTCGACCAGGCCCGCCCGCACCGCGTCCACGGCGGCTTGCTGGCGATCGCTCAGGATGGTGGTCTTGACCACGTAGCCCTCGGTGAGGGCGTCATTGCCCAGGCGGTCGAGCACCTGCAGGCGCACCATCTCGGCCAGGTAGGGAGCATCCACCTCGATCGGCGGCTCATGCGGCGAGGCGTTGTTCGGTTCGGCGATGGCCTGCTCGTACTCGGCCTTGCTGATGTAGTGGTTCTCCAGCATCTGCCCCAGCACCCAGTTGCGGCGGGCCAGCATGCGCTTGGGACTGTTCAGCGGGTTGACCACCGAGGGCAGTTGGAAGGTGGAGGCCAGGGTGGCGCATTCGGCCACGCTCAGTTGATCCAGGCTCTTGCCGTAGTAGTACGAGGCCGCCGCCGCCACGCCGTAGGAGCGGTGGCCGAGGAACATCTTGTTGAGATAGAGCTCCAGGATCTGGTCCTTGGTCAGCTCGCTCTCCATGCGCAGGGCGATGAAGATCTCGGTCAGCTTGCGCGAATAGAGCTTTTCCGGGCTCAGGAAGAAGTTGCGCGCCACCTGCTGGGTAATGGTGGAGCCACCCGGTCCCTTGTCGCCGCCGGAGATGATCACGTGCCAGCCGGCGCGGGCGATGCCATGCCAGTCCACGCCCGGATGCTGGTAGAAGCCGGCATCCTCGGCGGCCAGCACAGCATGCTTGAGGCGCTCGGGCACGTCGCCGATGGCGACGGGGATGCGCCGCGTCTCGCCGAAGCTCGCGATCAGCTTGCCGTCGGCGGTGAGCACCCGCAGCGGCACCTGCATGTGGTAGTCCTTGAGGACGGCGACCGAGGGGAGGCGAGGGGAAATCAGCCAATAAGCCACGCCGATCGCCGCGACACCCAGCAGCAAACCCGTGAAAGCCAGGATCAGGACCCAGCGCAGCAACCGCTTCAGAATTTGCATGATGTGGATGTTTGCGAGACGTAAGTCAAAACAACACAGAGTATAGATGTTGCAGTATCCCCGGCATGAACCGAGGGCGTCACAGCAAGAAGCAGGCCATTGGCCGGATGACTCAAGTGTGGATGCCGTCACGCGAATGAGTCGAGAAAACGCTCGTAGGCCATTGCCAATACGTTAATTTTTGGATTTAATGCCGAAGCGCATCCCGCCTAAAACAGGCGTGGGCGCCTAGGGGCAAGGGGGAACATCGTGGGGCTCTTTACACCCAAGAAGCCGCCGCTCGTTGGTGTCGACATCAGTTCGACAGCCGTCAAGCTGCTGCAGCTCAGCCAGGCCGGCGGTCGCTATCGCGTGGAGCACTACGCGGTCGAGCCACTGCCCCCCAATGCCGTGGTCGAAAAGAACATCGTCGAGGTCGAGGCGGTGGGCGAGGCCATTCGCCGCGCATTGGCGCGCTCGGGCTCCAAGCTCAAGCACGCGGCGGCGGCGGTGGCCGGTTCGGCGGTGATCACGCGCATCATCCCGATGCCCAGCGAATTGTCCGAGGACGACCTGGAAGGCCAGATCCAGGTCGAGGCCAACCAGTACATTCCCTATCCGATCGAGGAAGTCAGCCTCGATTTCGAGGTGCTGGGTCCGGTGCGCGACAACCCGGAAATGAACAGCGTGCTGCTCGCCGCCTCGCGTACCGAGAACGTGGACATGCGCGTGGCCGCGCTCGACCTCGGCGGGCTCACCGCCAAGGTGATCGACGTGGAGGCCTTCGCGATGGAGAACGCCTTCGCGATGGTGGCCGACCAGCTGAACGTGGGGCGTGACGCGCTGGTGGCGGTGGTCGACATCGGCGCCACCATGACCACACTGTCGGTACTGCGCAACCAGCGCACGATCTATTCGCGCGAACAGGTGTTCGGCGGCAAGCAGCTCACCGACGAGATCATGCGCCGCTACGGGCTTTCCTACGAGGAAGCCGGCCGGGCCAAGCGCAAGGGCGGCCTGCCCGATTCCTACGAGAGCGAGGCGCTGGAACCGTTCAAGGAGTCGCTGATCCAGCAGATCAGCCGCCTGCTGCAGTTCTTCTTCGCCGGCAGCGAATACAGCAAGGTCGACCAGGTGGTGCTGGCGGGCGGCTGCGCGTCCATCGAGGGCCTCGGCCCCATGCTCGAGCAACAGCTGGGCGTGCCGTGCGTGGTGGCCAACCCGCTGGCGCGCATGTCGTTGTCGCCCCGCGTGCAGGCCCAGTCGCTGGCCCAGGACGCCCCCGCTCTGATGATTGCCGTCGGCCTTGCCCTCAGGAGCTTCGACTGATGGCACACATCAACCTACTTCCGTGGCGCGCCGAGCGCCGCAAGCAGCGCGAGCGCGAGTTCTTCATGCAACTGGGCGCGGCCTTCGTGGCGGCGCTGCTGGTGCTGTTCGTGTGGGCGTTCTGGATGGGCCAGCGCATCGACAACCAGAACGATCGCAACGCCTACCTGCAGGGCGAGATCAAGCAGCTCGACGAGCGGCTGGCCAAGATCAAGGACCTGGACAAGGTGCGCGACCGCCTGCTGGCCCGCAAGCAGATCATCGAGCAGTTGCAGGCCAACCGCTCGCAGATGGTCCACCTGTTCGACGAGCTGGTGAAGACCATCCCGGCCAGTGCGCGCCTGGGCAGCCTCAAGCAGGTGGGCGATTCCATGACCCTGGAAGGCGTGGCCCAGTCCAACGCCAGCGTGGCCGAGTACATGCGCAATATCGAGTCCTCGCCCTGGATGGGACATGCCGACCTGCGCAAGACCGAGAACACCCACGGCGATACCCGCATGCCGTATACGTTCGGCCTGGACGTGGCGCTGAGCCGCCCGAAATCCGATGAGAGCGGCGATGGCTCGGACAGCGACCGTACGCCGGTCATGCCCGCTTCCAAGCCGGTCCCGGCCGCCACGCCGGCCGCGGCGGGCTCGGCGGCGCATCCGGCCGCCGCCGAGCAGCCGGCCAAACCCGCGTCCACGGCCACTGCCACGACCGAGGTCAAGCCCGCCGGCACGGCAGGCAACGGGGGGGCCAAGCCATGAAGTTCCTCAACGACCTGCAGAACCTCGACCGCAACAACATCGGTGGCTGGCCCCAGTCGATCAAGATCTTCTTCACCGCGCTGGTGTTCGTGCTGGTGATGTTCCTGGGCTGGTATCTCTATGTGAGCGACCAGCAGGACCAGCTCCAGACGGCGGCCGGCAAGGAAGAGCAGCTCAAGAAGGAGTTTTCCGAGAAGCAGGCCAAATCGGTCAACCTCGAAGCGCTGCAGCAGCAGCTCGACGAGATGCAGGACATGCTGCGCCAGCTGCTGCGCCAGCTGCCCAGCAAGACCGAGATGCCCGAGCTGCTGGTGGACATCTCGCAGACGGCGCTGTCGGCGGGCCTGGAGACCGAGCTGTTCCAGCCGGGGCCGGAATCGCCGAAGGATTTCTACGCCGAGAAGCCGATTCAGCTGCGCATGGTAGGCACCTACCACCAGTTCGGCACCTTCATCAGCGGCGTGGCCTCGCTGCCGCGGGTGGTGATCCTGACCATGCACGATGTCTCGCTGACGCCGAAGGCCAAGGATCCGAAGTCCGGCGCCGCCACCGGCGGCCAGCTGGTGCTGCAAGGCACGGTCAAGACGTACCGCTACCTGGAAGAAGACGAGAGCGCCGAGGCCAAGGCGGCCAATGCCAAGTCGGCGAGCGGCAAGGCACCGGCCAAGCCGGCCAAGACGGGAGGCCGCAAATGAGCAAGCTGGCTGCCATCAAGCCTGCCGTCATGGCGAAAGCTGCACTGGTGTTCTGCGCCCTCCTCACCCTGGCGGGGTGCAGCGGGCAGGGCGACCTGCACCAGTGGGTCGCGCAGGAAAAGCAGAAGAAGGGCGCGCCGATCCCGCCGCTGCCTGTCATCAAGACCTTCGAGACCTTCCAGTACAACGACCAGGACAAGCGCGACCCGTTCAGTCCGAGCACGGCCGAGCTGCAGAGCGATGCCGGCAACGGTCCGCGGCCGGACCAGAACCGTGCCAAGGAGCCGCTGGAGATGTTCGCGCTGGACAGCCTGAAGATGGTCGGTACGGTCGGTTCCGGACAAAGCATGGAAGTACTGGTGAAGGATCCGGGCGGCGTCATCCATCGCGTCCATCGCAATGAATACATGGGCCAGAACTACGGTCGGGTCACCGCGATCAGCGAGGACCATATCGACCTGGAAGAACTGGTTTCCAACGGAAATGGTGGCTGGATGGAACGTCCCGCCAGCATCGCGCTCAGCGAGAAATAAGAAACAGGGGCTGATGCAATGACCAACCAAACCAAAACTGTTCGGGGCCGCGTGATGCGCCAGGCTAGCCGTTACATAGTGGTGGGCCTGTTGGCGCTGGGCGCCGCCTGGTCGAACGCGGCACTCGCTGCCACCAGCACCCTGAAGGACATCAGCTACGACACGCTGCCGGGCGGCCGAATCGAGCTGCGCCTGAACTTCGCGCAGGGACCGGTGCCCGAGCCGAAGATCTTCACCACCGGCAATCCGCCGCGCATCGCGGTGGACTTCGCCGATACCGACAATGCCGCGCCCCGGCACATCGACATCGGCAAGGGCTCGACCACGGGCGTTTCCGCGGTGTCGGCGGGCGGCCGCACCCGCGTGGTGGTGGAACTGCTGCGCGACTCCACCTATCGCTCGCACGTGGAAGGCAACAGCCTGGTGCTGACCGTGAACAATGGCACCGATGCCCAGACCACCACCACGGCTGCCACCATCGACCCGTCCAAGGCGCTGCCATCGCAGGCCAACGGCCCGGCGGTATCCAACATCGACTTCCGCCGCGGACCCAATGGCGAAGGCCGCGTGCTGATCGACTTCAGCGGTACGGGCGCCAGTGCGGACATGAAGCACCAGGGCGACAAGGTGATGGTCGATATCGACCACGCCAACCTGCCGGCCAATCTTGCCCAGCGCCTGGACGTGCTCGACTTCGCCACGCCGGTGCAGTCCATCGCCACCAAGGCAGGCGTACGCGGCGGTGCGCACATGGAGATCGCGATCAAGGGCGACGTCGACACTTCGGCCTACCAGAGCGGCAACCAGTACGTGATCGAGATCGCGCCGAAGAAGAAGGATCCCAAGGCCGTCGATCCCAAGCTGGCCAAGGGCCAGGAGCCGGTCTATACCGGTAACCGCGTGACCTTCAACTTCCAGGACATTCCGGTCCGCTCGGCCCTACAGCTGCTGGCCGATATCTCGGGCCTGAACCTGGTGGCCTCCGACACGGTAGGTGGCAGCGTGACCCTGCGCCTGATCAACGTGCCGTGGGACCAGGCGCTGGACGTGGTGCTGCGCGCCAAGAGCCTGGACAAGCGCCGCAATGGCAACGTGATCTGGATCGCGCCGCAGGAAGAACTGGCCAAGTACGAGCAGAGCATTGCCGACGCTCGCATGAAGGCCGAGGACAATGCCGAGCTGGTTACCGACTACGTGCCGATCAGCTATGGCAAGGCCAAGGACATCGCCAAGCTGCTGACCCAGGGCAGCATGCAGAGTACGGGAGGCGGTGGTACCAATGCCAATGCGTCCCGTGGCTTCCTTTCGGCTCGCGGCAGCGTATCGTTCGACGATCGCACTAATACCCTGCTGATCAACGACAACCCGCAGAAGATCCGCGAGTTGCGTGACCTGATCGCCGTATTGGATCGCCCGGTGCAGCAGGTGCTGATCGAGTCGCGCATCGTGATCGCTACCGACAACTTCACCCGCGACCTGGGCGCCAAGTTCGGCCTGCAGGGCAAGAAGGTGAACCCGAGCGGCCAGACCCTCTCCACGGGCGGCACGGCTGGAGTGGATGGCACGACCAGCGGCCTCAACGTCAACATGCCGGTGACGTCGCCGGCCGGCAGCTTCGCCCTGGGCATCCTCGGCAAGAACTACGCCCTGGACCTGGAACTCTCGGCGGCGCAGACCGAAGGCCGTGGCGAGGTGATCTCCAGCCCCCGTGTGATTACCGCCAACCAGCAGGAGGCGGTGATCCGCCAGGGCCAGGAAATCGGCTATGTGACCTACCAGAACAGCGCCACCGGCGCGGCCGGTAGCGGTACCGCCACCGTGCAGTTCAAGGACGCGGTGCTGGAGCTGAAGGTGACCCCGACCATCACCGCCGACAACCGCGTGTTCCTGATGATCAACGTGAAGAAGGACGCGCTGAACCAGTTCATCACCGTGCCGGGCAGCGGCCAGGTGCCGGAGATCGACACCCGCGAGATCAATACCTCCGTGCTGGTGGACAACGGCCAGACGGTGGTGCTGGGCGGCATCTACGAGATCACCAAGCAGAACACGGCTAACAAGGTACCTGGGTTGGGCGATATCCCCGGCCTGGGCATACTGTTCCGCAGCACCTCGCGTGAGAGCGACAAGGCCGAGCTGCTGATCTTCGTGACGCCGCGCATCCTCAGCGAAAGCCTGCAATAAGCATCCCCGAGGCGTGCGGTGAAAAAGGGCGGCCCAGGCCGCCCTTTTTCGTGCCCAGCGCGGGATGGCCGGAAGTCATGGGAGTTAAACTTCCGGGACGCGGTAAGGTCTGTGTTAGCGCGATTCACGTTGGAACGACCGATGGATATGCCCGATACCCCGCCTGTAACCCATTTGCAGCAAGCCTTCCTGCAGGTCCGCGATGAACTGCGGCGCAGCGTGATTGGCCAGCCGCACTTGATCGACTGCCTGCTGGTGGCCTTGTTGGCGGATGGGCACCTGCTGGTGGAGGGCGCCCCGGGCCTGGCCAAGACCACGGTGGTCAAGGCGCTGGCCGGTTGCATCGAGGCGGATTTCCATCGCGTCCAATTCACCCCGGACCTGTTGCCTGCCGATCTCACCGGCACGGATATATTCCGGCCGCAGACGGGAGGTTTCGAGTTCGAGCGTGGTCCGCTGTTTCACAACATCGTGCTGGCGGACGAAATCAACCGCGCTCCGGCCAAGGTGCAATCGGCGCTGCTGGAGGCCATGGCCGAACGGCAGATCACCGTGGGCCGCAATACCTGGCCTCTGCCCGAGCTGTTCATGGTGATGGCTACCCAGAATCCGATCGAACAGGAGGGCACGTTTGCCCTGCCGGAGGCACAGCTCGACCGCTTCGTGATGCACGTGACCATCGGCTACCCCGACGCGGCGTCGGAGCTGGCGATCCTCCGGCTGGCGCGCGAACAGGCGCGGCGCAGCCTGCACCCGGCGCCGGTGCAGCGGCATCGCCTGAGCCAGGCGGACGTGTTCAATGCCCGCGATGCCGTGCTGGGCGTGCACGTGGCTCCCGCGCTGGAGGAATACCTGGCGCAACTGGTGCTGGCCACCCGCAATGCCGAGGCCTACGGGCCCGAGCTGAAGCGCTGGATCGCCTGGGGCGCCAGCCCGCGCGGCACCATCGCGCTCGATCGCTGCGCGCGGGCGCATGCGTGGCTATCGGGGAGAGACTACGCCTTGCCCGAAGACGTGCACGCGGTCGCCCATGAAGTGCTGCGGCATCGAGTGCTGCTGAGCTATGAGGCGGAGGCCGAAGGGGTGCGTCCCGACCAGGTCATCCGCCGTGTGCTGGATCTCGTGCCGTTGCCGTGAGCGCTGTACCGAACCCTCCGGTCGATGGCGATGGACTGACGCGGGTCCGTCTCGCCGAACTCGTGGCGCTGCGCAGCCGCGTCGCCAAGGCCGCCTTGCCGCGCCTGGAAAGCCGCGCCGCGCGGGCCGGACAGCAGTCCAGCCGCCTGCATGGGCGGGGCATGGACTACGCGGAATCGCGCGTCTACCAGCCGGGCGATGACGTGCGCCGGCTGGATTGGCGACTCACCGCGCGCAGCGGCCGCCTGCATACCAAGCTGTTCCAGGAAGAGCGCGAAGGGCGCCTGCTGATCCTGCTGGATACCCATGAGAGCATGCATTTCGGCACGCGCGCGCGCTTCAAGTCGGTACAGGCGGCGCGTGCGGCGGCGCTGGCGGCCTGGTACGCGGTGCGGGCCGGGGAACGGGTCGGGCTGATGGAATTCGGCCATGGCCACCAGCTGTTGCGGCCGCAGGCGGGCGTGCGCGGCGCGCTGGCCGTCTGCGGTGCACTTGCCGAATGGGATGGGCGGACCTTGCCCGTACAGGGCGAGGCCTTGTCGGAAGCATTGCAGCGGGCTGCCCGCCTGATGCGTGGGGCCAACCGGGTGCTGCTGGTCAGCGATGGATTGAGCTGCGACGAGGCGGCGCACGGCCGTTTGCGCGACATGTCGCGCAAGGCGTGCGTGCGCGTGCTGGTGGTCGCCGACGCTCTGGAATTGGGCTTGCCGCCGCCGGGACGCTATCCGCTGGAGCATCACGGCGAGCGGTGCGAAGTCGTCCTGCTGGGAGAACGCCAGCGTCGGGAATTCCAGCAGCGCTTGGGTGCCGGGCAAGCTCGCCTCGGCGCCCTGGCTAGGTCGCTGGGATTGCCACATGCCATCATCGATACGGCGAGCGATCCGCTGGATGCGGTGCTGTCGTTGCTGGCTCCCGGAATGCGCCGATGATGTTCGCCTCGAGCCAGGCCCAGGGGCCGACGTTGCGCGACATCCATTTGCCGCCCGCGCCATCATGGTGGCCTCCGGCGCCTGGCTGGTGGATCCTGGCCACGCTGATCGTGCTGCTGGCGTTGCTTGCCGTAGGCTGGTGGCGGCATCGGAGACGGCGGCGAGCGGCCGAGCAGGCGGTGATGGCGGAAATGGATGCGATCGTGTCGCGCTGGAGCGGTCAGCCGGCGCAACTGGCCGCTGCCCTGCACCAGCTGCTGCGCCGGGTCGCCTTGCGCTTCGATGCCGGTGCCGCGCAGCGCCAGGGCGATGCCTGGCGCCATACGCTGGCGATGGTCACGGCGGATCCGGCCGTGATCGATCGCCTGATGGCGCTGGAGTCGTCGCTGTATCGGCCTGGCGTCTCCTTCGACGTGGCTGCCACGGTGGAGGCGGTGCGCCAGTGGCTGCGGCTCGCCTGGCGCCGTGGGAATGCCGGGCGCACGGCTGTATACGGTGTCACGGTTGCGCCGGAGCCCGGCCATGCCTGAGCTTGCCTGGCCCTGGGTCTTCCTGGCGTTGCCGCTGCCCTGGCTGTGTTGGCGCTGGCTGCGGCCGCCACCGCCCGGGCTGGCGTTGCACCTGCCCCATCCCAGCGTGCAGCTCGCCGCGGTCGAGCGCCGTGGTGGCCTGGGCTGGCGTTTCTGGCTGTTGTCGCTGGCCTGGCTGTGCCTGCTGGCTGCGGCCGCGCGGCTGCAATGGGTGGGGTCGCCGCAGGCGCAGCAGCGCAGCGGGCGCGCGCTGATGCTGGCGGTCGATCTTTCCGGCAGCATGCGCACCGACGACATGCAACTGGGCGGCCAGCCGGTGAGCCGTTTCGGCGCGGTGGAGGCGATCGCGGGCGATTTCATTTCGCGCCGGAGTGGCGATGAAATGGGCTTGATCCTGTTCGGTAGCCGCGCTTTCCTGGTCACCCCGCTCACCTATGACCTCGACGCCGTGCGCGCGCAGCTGCAGGGCGCGGCCGTGGGGCTGGCCGGGACCGAGACCGCCATCGGCGACGCCATCGCGGTCGCGGTGAAGCGGCTGGCGGCCTTGCCGGCGCAGGCGCGCGTCCTGGTGTTGCTGACCGATGGCGTGAACAACGCCGGCAGCATCGCGCCGCTCGATGCCGCCCATGCGGCCAAGGTAGCCGGCGTGCGCATCTACACCATCGGCATCGGCGCCAACGAAATGCGTGTCCCCGACCTGTTCGGCACGCATACGGTCAACCCCTCGGCGGACCTGGACGAAGGCATGCTGCGCTCGATCGCCACGCAGACGGGCGGCCACTATTTCCGCGCCATCGACGCCAGTCAGCTGGCCGATGCCTATCGCGCCATCGACCGGCTGGAACCGATGCCCCAGCAGGGGCCCTCGCTGCGGCCACGCCATGAACTGTTCCGCTGGCCGCTTGCGCTGGGCGTGCTGGCCTGGCTCATCGCGCTGGTGCCGCCAGCGCGACGCAGGGAGCTGCCGGCATGAGCGTGCTCCTGCAGCAGTTCCATTTCCTGCGCCCTGGATGGCTGCTCGCGCTGCTGGCCCTACCTGTGCTGTGGCTGCTGGCGACGCGCCGCAGTCCGGCACAGGCGCAGCTGGCGCGGCTGGTCGACGCCGCGCTGTTGCCCCATGTGGTGCAGGGGCGCGAGCGTCGCCGCTTCCTGTTCGCCTGGGTGCTTGCGGCAGGCTGGGCGCTTGCCACGCTCGCCATGGCGGGACCGACCTGGAGCCGCGTGGCGCAGCCCATGTACGCCCAGCGCGCTGCCCAGGTGGTGGCGCTGTCGCTCTCGCGGCACATGCTGGCGCGCGACGTGGCGCCGGTGCGCATGGACCGCGCGCGCTACAAGGCGCGCGACCTGCTCGCCGCCAACCATGACGGACTCAACGGCCTGATCGCCTATGCCGGCGACGCCTTCGTGGTGGCGCCGCTCACCAGCGATGCTTCCAGCCTGAACGATCTGCTCGATGCGCTGGCCCCGGACACCATGCCGGTCGATGGCGACAACGCGGCGCAAGCCATCGAACGCGGGGTGGCGCTGATCCACGATGCCAAGGCGGGCGGCGGCTCGCTGGTGTTGGTGACCGACGGCGCGGACGACGAGGCCATGGCGGCGGCCCGCAAGGCGCGTGCCGCCGGCGTGCGGGTGTCGGTGCTCGGCGTGGGCACGACCCAGGGCGGGCCGGTGCCGTTGTCCGACGAAGGCTTCCAGCGCGACGCCCAGGGCGGCCTTGCCATGGCGCGCCGCGATGACGCGGCGCTGCGTTCGCTCGCCGAGGACGGCGGGGGACGCTACGTGGCGATGACGGACGACCGGCGCGACGTCGACGCCTTGCGCGGCGAGCTGCAGGCGGACGGTGCGGCGATGCTGGCATCCGGGCTGCACGGCGATGAATGGCAGGACCGTGGTCCCTGGCTGCTGCTGCCCCTGCTGCCGCTGGCCGCGCTGAGCTTCCGCCGCGGCTGGCTGCTGCTGGCCGCGCTGGCCTTGCTGCCGGCCCTGCCCGGCACGGCGCGCGCCGATGGCTGGAGCAGCCTGTGGCGGCGTCCGGACCAGCAGGCGGCCGATGCCCTGCAGCGGGGGCAGGCCCGGCAGGCGCAACAGCTGGCGCGGGACCCTTCGCTGCGCGGCGCGGCCGCCTACCGGGCCGGCGACTATGCCACGGCGACCCAGGCGTGGCATGGCCTGCCCGGCTCGGATGCGCAATACAACCTGGGCAATGCGCTGGCCCGGCAGGGGAATTACCAGGGCGCCATCGAAGCCTACGACCGCGCGCTCAAGGCCGATCCCGCCAACGCGGACGCGAAGGCCAACCGCCAGGCGGTGGAGGACTGGCTGCGCCGCCAGCCAACGCCGCCGCCCCAGCGGCAGGGGGCGCAGGACGACAAGGACAAGCCGGGCCAGGGCAAGCCGACCACGCCCCCCGACGATGCCCAGGGTCAGTCGGCCAAGCATGATGCGTCGGAGCAGGGCGATGGCCAGGGCAAGCCCTCGCCCGACGCGCAAGGCGACGCCAAGGGAACAGACAGCGACAAGGATGCCCGGCAACCGAAGCCGGCACAGGACGACAAGGCTGGCGACAAGTCCGCCGCTCCGGCGCAGACGCCCGAGCAGCAGGCACGGCAGCGCGAGCGCGAGGACCAGGCCCGGCAGGCCCTGCAACGGCAGATGGACCAGGCCCTGGGTCGGTCGCAGCCGCATCCGCCTTCCAGCCACGAGCTGGGCGCCATGTCGCCAGACGACGCGCAGTCGAAATTGCCCGCCGATGTGCGGCAGGCCCTGCAGCGCGTACCGGATGATCCCGGTGCGCTGCTGCGCCGCAAGTTCGATCTCGAGTACAGGCAGCGCCATGGCACGCCGCCACCGGAGGACGATTCGCCGTGAAGTCCCGCCCACTGCTCATCCTGCTATGGCTAGGAGCCTGCCTGTGGCCGGCGCTGTCGCTGGCCGCCGACGTGCAGGCCACGCTCGACCGCACCCGCGTGGAACTGGGCGAGACGGTTACCCTGAACCTGCGCGCGAACGGCGGCGGCATGGTGCAGACGCCGGACCTGAGTGCGTTGTCGCAGGACTTCGCCGTGCTGGGCTCGTCCAGCAACACCAGCCTCAGCATCGTCAACGGCCGGCGCTCGGCGCAGGTGACGGTGGGCGTGGCGTTGCGCCCGCTGCATGTGGGGACCTTGCCCATCCCGCCGTTGTCCTTTGCCGGCGGCACCACCGCGCCGCTGCAACTGGAGGTCGTGGCGCCCGATCCGCAGGCCGCGGCGACCGCCGGCAAGGACGTCTTCCTCGAATCCGCCGTCGATCCCGTGGCGGGCTACGTCGGCCAGCAGCGTGTCTATACGCTGCGGCTGTACTTCGCTACCGACCTCAGCGATGGCGCGCTGGAGGATCCGCAACTGGCCGGTGTGGACGTACGTCGCCTGGGCGACGAGATCAACTACCAGGCCGAGCGCGGCGGCCGACGCTACAACGTGATCGAGCGGCGCTATGCGCTTACCCCGCAGCGCGCCGGCCACCTGCAGATCCCGCCGGTGGGCTTCCAGGGCGACATGGTCGACATGACCAACCCCGATGCATTCTTCGGCCGTGCCAGGCCCGTGTCCGCCTCCGCGCCGGCGGTGGCCATCGACGCGCGCCCGGCGCCGGCCCAGGTGGCGAACGGCGCCTGGCTGCCGGCGCGCGAGCTGACGCTGAGCCTGGATGGCGGGCCGGCCCAGGGACAACTGCGCGTGGGCCAGCCGCTCAACCTGGTGATGAACCTGCAAGCCACCGGCCTGCCGTACGAAGCCTTGCCGGCGCTCAGCCTGCCGGCGCTGGATGGCGCCGCGGTGTATCCGGACAAGCCCGTCAACGGCACGCGCGTGGACGGCGCCTGGCTGGTGGGGCGCCGGCAGCAGGGCTTTGCCGTGGTGCCGAACCGGCCTGGCACCCTCACCATTCCCGAAACCACGCTGCGCTGGTGGAACGTGGTGACCGACCGCGCCGAGGTGGCGCGCATCCCCGCGCAGACCTTCACCGTCTTGCCGGCGGCCGATACGGGAGCGACGCCCAGCACATCCGCGGCGCAGCCGGCATCCATCCCCTCCGCACCCGTATCGTCGGCCACCGTGGCGTCTGGCGCATGGCCGGGTTGGCGCTGGCTGGCGCTGGGTAGCGTCGGCCTGTGGCTGGTCACGGTACTGGCCTGGTGGTGGCGTCGCCGTGCCGGCTCGGCCGTTGTCGCGAAGCAGGTGTCATCCCGGCCTACCGCGGCCCACCTGCGGATCGCCTTCCTGGACACGGCGCGTACTGAAGATGCGGCGCGCCAATCGTCCGCCCTGCTGGCATGGGCGCGGGCGGAACGTCCGGCGCTGCGCAACCTGGGCGAGCTGGCCGGGGCGTTGGCCTCGGCGGACCAGCGCCATGCGATCGAGGCGCTGCAGCGCGCGCACTACGCGGGCCAGCCAGCGCCCCGCCTGGGCGATCGGCTCGCGGCGGCGTTCCGCGAGGGTTTCGCCTGGCGGGTGGACCCTGGCGAGGGCCAGCCGTCGCCGCTGCCGCCGCTGTATCCCTTCAGGCTGCATCGTTGAGCGCGTGCCGCCAGATCGCGGCCATCGCCTCGTCAAAGCAGCACAGCAGCACGTGTGGCGGCGGACCCATCGCCAGGGCATCGCGCAGGCTGCGCAGCGCGACCGGCGCCGCCTGTTCCGGCGGATAGCCGTACACGCCGCAGCTGATGGCGGGAAAAGCGATGGCATCCACGCCATGCTCGAAGGCCAGCGACATGCTCCGCCGGTAGCAACGGGCCAGCAGCTCCGGTTCGCCGGAATGGCCGTCACGCCATACCGGGCCGACGGTATGGATGACGTAGCGGGCGGGAAGCCGGAAGCCGGGTGTGATGCGCGCCTCGCCAGTGGGGCAACGGACGCCGGGACTTACCTGCGGCAATTCGCGGCAGGCTTGCAGCAGCGCCGGTCCGGCGGCCCGATGGATGGCGCCATCCACACCGCCGCCGCCCAGCAGGCTGCCGTTGGCGGCATTGACGATGGCATCCACGTTCAGCCGGGTGATGTCGGCGGTGATGATCTCGATGGGCATGGAATGTATGGATTCGTGAAATCTTGCGACATATGCTTAGGGATAGTATTGACGCGACGAAGACTGACGGCGCATCCATGACCAAGGCAGAAGACATTTCCTTTGGCTACCTGCTCAACGATGTGACCTTGCTGTTCCGCAAGCACTTCGACAGGCGCGCCGTGAAATTCGGGCTGACCCGCGCGCAGTGGCGGGCCACCAAGATGCTGTATTACCGCGAAGGGCTTCGCCAGACCGTGCTGGCGGAATTGCTGGAGATGGAGCCCATCGCCGTCGGCCGTGTCATCGATCGCCTGCAGGCCGCGGGCTTTGTCGAGCGCCGGCCCGATCCCAAGGATCGCCGCGCCTGGCGCCTGTACGTCACCGACCAGGCGCGCGCGGTGATCGCCGACATGGAGGAGATCGCGCGTGGACTGCGCAAGGACGCCACGCGCGGCATTGCCGTGGACGAGCTGCAGCAGGCCCTGGAAGTGCTGACCCGCATGAAGGACAACCTGCAGGCGCTGGACGGCAACGGACCGTCGGATGGCGAAAGCGACTCCTGAAGACTTAGAGCCTATTCAAAATCTTGGTGTGCCCTCCTAACCCCCTCCCCTGCGACCGTAGGGAGTCCCTTGTCGGGGCACGCAGCCTGCCCCTGTGGGAGCGCACCCTGTGCGCGACGCCTTTCGCCTCGTGGCTGGTCGTCCCGGCGCAACCCGCAAAAGGAGGCAAGGGCCAGGATGACGGACATGGAGACCGAGGCAAAAGGCGGTCGCGCACAGGGTGCGCTCCCACAGAGTGGACCGATGAACGTTGGCGGGAAGGGGGTAGCTGGGATGACACCAGGATTTTGAACAGGCTCTTAGCCGCGGTGACACGCGGATGACGCATGCATGACAACGGCGGGCGTCCAGCCGGCTGGACGTCTTCCGCATGACCTGGCGGCTATGCGCAGGAAAATGCTTGCCGCAAGATAAAGCGTTTGCCAAGTGCTGTCGGTCGTGCGGGTTATCGATGCGGCCTGCCGCACAATGCCCATGAGACGCACCGTTGGAGCGGTGCAGGCTGCACTCGCGGCGTAGCGATCGCGGCGGGTGAAATCGTGCCGCGCCGATGGATGGTCGGAGAAGTCATGCAGCAGATGTCCCGCAAGAAATGGTGGCTGCTCGCGGCGGTCGTCATCGCGACCGTGGTAGCCGTACCGCTGTACCGTGGCAGGGAGCGCGCCTCGGCCAGGATACCGGCGACGCCGCCGGAGGTTCCGGTAAAGATCGCCAGCGCGCACCGTGGCGACCTCGATCTCACCCTCAAGGTGATCGGCCGCGCCGAGGCTTTCTCCACCGTCAACGTGCAGGCGCGCGTCAGCGGCCAGCTGCAGGAACTGCTGTTCACGCCGGGCGGCCAGGTAAAAGCCGGCGACACCATCATCCGCATCGATCCCAGCCTGCTGCAGGCGCAGCTCGACCAGGCGCTGGGCAACCTTGCCAAGGACCAGGCGCAGCTGGACAACGCGCGGACCATGCTCAAGCGCTACCAGCCGCTGCTGGGCAAGGGCTACGTATCGCAGTCGGACTACGACACCTACAAGGCCAACGAAGGCATCTACACGGCGATGGTGCAGGCCGACCGGGCCGCCGTCGAACTGGCGCGCACGCAGCTGGGCTATGCACGCATCCAGGCGCCATTCGATAGCCTTGCCGGCGCGCCGCTGGTATATCCAGGCGCCCAGCTGACAGCGAACGATACCTCGGTGGTGGTGCTCAACCAGATCCGCCCCATCCGCATCACCTTCGCGATCCCGGAAACGGGACTGGCAGGCATCAAGTCGAGCATGGCGCGCGGCAAGGTGCCGGTCACGGCGAGCATTCCCGGCGCCAGGTCGGCGCCGATGCAGGCTGAGCTGGAGTTCATCAACAACGCGGTGGACACCACCACCGGCACCATCCAGCTCAAGGCGCGCTATCACAACGATGACGCGCAATTGACGCCGGGCCAGTTCGTCGAAGTGCTGCTGCCTACCACGCGCCTGAGCGACGTGGTGACCGTGCCGGCGGTGGCATTGCAGAACTCGCCGCTGGGCAGCTTCGTGTTCGTCGCCAACGCCGACGGCACGGTGCAGCAGCGCATGGTCACGGCCGGTCCCAGCAGTGGACCGCACGTGGTGATCGAGAAGGGACTCACCGGCAGCGAGCGCGTCGTCACCGACGGCCAGATGCTGCTGGTGGATGGCGCCCGCGTGCGCGTGGTCGCCGACGGCGACGGGGCCTAGCGCATGAACCTGCCTGCCCTTTGCATCCAGCGGCCGGTGATGACCACGCTGCTGATGGTCGCGCTGCTGGTGTTCGGCATCGCGGCCTATCCCAAGCTGCCGGTGAACGAGCTGCCCAACGTCGATTTTCCCACCATCACGGTCAATGCCAGCCTGCCGGGCGCGGCACCGGAGACCATGGCGACCGCGGTGGCCACGCCGCTGGAAAACCAGCTGTCCACCATCGCCGGCATCCAGTCGATGACTTCGACCAGCGCGCTGGGCTCGACCTCGATCACGCTCACCTTCGAACTGGACCGCAGCATCGACGGCGCGGCGCAGGACGTGCAGGCGGCGATCTCCGCCGCGCAGCGCCAGCTGCCCACCAACATGCCCACGCCGCCGACCTTCCGCAAGGTGAACCCGGCCGATGCGCCGATCCTGTTCCTGACCCTGCGCTCCAGGACGCAGCCGCTGTCGGTGGTGGACGATTACGCGGAAACCCAGCTGGCACAGCGCCTGTCGATGATCGATGGCGTGGCCCAGGTGAACGTCTACGGTTCGCAGAAATACGCCGTGCGCATCAGCGTCGATCCGCAGAAGCTGGCGGCCAGCGGCATCGGCATCGATACGGTGCAGGATGCCGTGGCCAAGGCCAACGTGAACCTCGCCACCGGTTCGCTCAACGGCAGCCGCCAGCTGCTGCAGATCCGCTCGGACGGCCAGTTGCAGCGCGCCAACCTCTACAACGCCATCATCGTGGCCTATCGCAACGGCGCGCCGGTGCACCTGTCCGATCTCGGCCGCGCCGAGGACAGCGTGCAGAACGACCAGACCGCGAGCTGGTACAACGGCGAACGCGGGATCATCCTGGCCATCCAGCGCCAGCCCGGCTCCAACACGGTGGCCACCATTGACCGCATCCGCGAGGTGCTGCCCACCTTCGAGGCGACGCTGCCGCCCTCGATCAAGCTGGCGGTGCTGTACGACCGCTCCGAGTCGATCCGCGCCTCGGTGGAGGACGTGCAATTCACCCTGCTGCTGGCCGGCGTGCTGGTGGTGCTGGTGATCTACCTGTTCCTGGGCAACGCCTCGGCCACGTTGATCCCCGGCCTGGCGCTGCCGGTCTCCATCGTGGGCACCTTCGGCGCGATGTTCGCGCTGGGCTACAGCCTGGACAACCTCTCGCTGCTGGCGCTGACCCTGGTGGTGGGCTTCGTGGTGGACGACGCCATCGTGATGCTGGAGAACATCGTGCGCCACGTGGAGCAGGGCATAGATCCCTACGAGGCTTCGCTCAAGGGCGCCAGCGAGATCGGCTTCACCATCTTCTCCATGACGCTGTCGCTGGTGGCGGTATTCCTGCCAGTGATGTTCATGGGCGGCATCGTCGGGCGGCTGTTCCACGAGTTCGCGGTGACGCTGAGCGTGGCGATCCTGATTTCCGGCTTCGTCTCCATCACCCTGACGCCGATGCTGTGCAGCCGCTTCCTGCGCCATGTGGAACACGATAAGAAAGCGCGCGTCGTGCAATGGTTCGATGCCGGGTTCGAGCGCATACGCCATAGCTATGTGAACACGCTCAATGCAGCGGTGAGCCATCCGCGCATCATCATGGCCGCTTTCCTGGGCAGCTTGCTGGCGACCGGCTTGCTGTTCGTGGTGGTGGACAAGGACTTCATTCCCGCCGGTGATTCGGGCCAGCTCAACGTCAACGTGGAAGGGCCGGACGATATCTCGGTGGCCGGCATGGCCGCGCGCCAGCAGGAGTTGGCGAAGATCGTGGCGGCCGATCCCAACATCGAGGCCTATATGTCCTCGGTGGGCGCGGGCGGCGCGCGCACCACCACCAACAACGGTTCGCTGCTGTTGCGGCTCAAGCCCGCCAGCGAACGCGAGCTCGATCCCAACGGCATCATCCAGGAGCTGCGCGGGAAGTTCGCACAGGTGCCGGGCATCCGCGCCTATATCCAGAATCCGCCGGCGATCCAGATCGGCGGGCGCCAGTCCAAGGCGCAGTACCAGTACACGCTGCAGTCGATCGATACCGCCGCGTTGTACGACTGGTCGGGCAAGGTCATCGATGCCTTCGGCAAGCTGCCGGGCTTCCAGGATGTCACCAGCGACCTGGACCTCAACGGCCCGTCGGTGGTGGTCGACGTCGACCGCGACAAGCTCGCCACCCTGGGCCTGACCATGAACCAGGTGCAATCCGCGCTGGGTTCGGCCTTCGGCGCCAACCAGATCTCCACCATCTACGGCTCCACCTCGCAATACTGGGTGATCCTGCAGGTGTACTACGCCTTGCAGAACGACCCGGACGTGCTCTCGCAGATCTACGTCACCTCCGACAGCGGTGCGCTGGTGCCGCTCAACGCGGTAGCGAACTTCGAGCGCAAGCCGCAGGCGCTCACGGTAAACCACCAGGGCCAGATCCCCGCGGTGACGGTGTCGTTCAACCTGGCGCCGGGCGTGAGCCTGAGCGATGCGGTGGCGCGCATCGACGGCGCCATGAAGCAGCTGAACCTGCCGCCATCGATCACCGGCAGTGTGCAGGGTACGGCGCAGGCCTTCCAGGATTCGATGCAGGGCATGGGCCTGCTGCTGGTGATGGCGCTGTTCGTGATCTACCTGGTGCTGGGCATCCTGTACGAGAGCTTCATCCACCCGCTGACCATTCTCTCGGGCCTGCCCTCGGCGGGCGTGGGCGCGCTGCTGACGCTGATGATCTTCCGCGCGCCGCTGGACCTGTTCTCCTTCGTCGGCATCGTGATGCTGATCGGCATCGTGAAGAAGAACGCGATCATGATGATCGACTTCGCGCTGGAGAAGCAGCGCAACGAGGGCATGGCGCCGGCCCTGGCCATCGTCGAGGCCTGCCACGTGCGCTTCCGCCCGATCATGATGACCACCATGGCCGCGTTCGCCGGCACCCTGCCGATCGCACTGGGCCTGGGCGCGGGCGCGGAGACGCGACGTCCACTGGGCCTGGCGGTGGTCGGCGGCCTACTGGTATCGCAGGTGCTGACCCTGTACCTGACGCCGGTGATCTACCTCTACCTCAACCGCTTGAACGAGCGCTTCTCGCGCAGGCGGACTCCAGTCAAGGCCCAGCAACACCCCCTGTAGGAGCGCACCCTGTGCGCGACCGCAAGGTGCGTCGTTAGGTTAGTCGCGCATAGGGTGCGCTCCTACAGGGTGCAAGGGCAGCCGGTCGGCCGCCCTCTGCCATGGGAGACGATTCAATCCTCAGCGCCGTCGCCCGCGAAGGCGCCCGGGGCCGAGCCGAAGTCGCCGTCGGCCTGGGCGGCCATGTACGAGAACGCTGCATAGACGGCCACGTTCTGCGCCAGTTCCCTGGGGTCGATCTTGTCCAGCGTGTCGTTGGCGGAGTGGTGGTAGTCGAAGTAGTCGGTGCCGTCCTGGGTCAGCGATAGCGCGGCCATGCCCTTGGCATGCATCTGCGACAGGTCCGAGCCGCCGCCGCCGGGCATCGTGGCGTCATAGGCCACGCCGATCGGTTCGACTACCTTGGCGATCTGCCCGATGGCGCCGCGCGCTTCCGGCTTCACGCTGGCGCTCATGCGCCAGATCTTGCGCGCGCCGAAGTCGGACTCGGTGCCCAACTGGAACCTGGCCACTTCGCTGGCATGCTTCTCGGCATAGGCGCGGCCGCCCCACAGGCCCATTTCCTCGTTGGCGAAGGCAATCACACGGATGGTGCGGTCGGGGCGCTGCGGCAGGTCATGGATAAGCTTGCCGGCGGCCATGGCGATGGCCACGCCGGCGCCGTCGTCGATGGCGCCCGTGCCCGGGTCCCACGAGTCGAGATGGCCGCCGACGGCCACTACCTGGTCCGGGTATTTCTTGCCGGTTATTTCGCCGATCACGTTGGCGCCCTGGTAGGTGCCGGCGAAGCCGCAGTCGAGATCGAGCTTGACCGTCACTGGCTTGCCGTAGGCGAGCACGCGGGTGAGCTGATCGGCATCGGGGTTGGAAAGGGCGGCGGCGGGGATGGCATCCTTCGGATCCTTGAAGCCGGTGACGCCGGTATGCGGCGTGCGGCTGTTGGCGTCGGTGCCGGCCGAGCGCAGCAGGAAGGCCGCGGCGCCCATCTTCGCCGCGATCACCGGGCCACCCGTGCGGATGGCCGAGCCCATCCCATAGTCATGGCCGTCCTTGGTGCGCTGCATGCGCGCATCGACATACACGATCCGGCCCTTCACGCTGGCCGGGTCGGCCTTCTTGAGCGCATCGAGGCTGTCGAAGCGGACCACCTGCGCGGTGAGGCCGCCCTTGGGCGTGCCGGCCGAATAGCCCAGCGCGGTCAGGTCCAGCGGCTGCGCGAACGGCGCCACGATCTCGGCGTGCTCGCCGCGCCGCTGCCACAACGGATAGCTGACTTCCTCGGTATAGACCTTGTCGAAGCCCAGCGCCTTGAGCTTGGCGATGGCCCACTCGCGGCCGCGCGCGTCGGCCGGGCTGCCGGCCAGTCGCGGGCCCACTTCCGTGGTCAGCGACGACACGATCCGGTAGCCCGTGTCGTCGTTCATCGCCTTGTCGCGCAACTGTTCGGCCGTCTTTACGGCCGCGGCGGGAATGGTGGTCGGGGTGGCGGCGCTGGCCGTGCCGATGGCGAGCATCAGGCTGGCGGTGAGCAGGGAAGGCGACAGGCGCATGGCGGACTCCTTGGGCGGAAGCCCGGGATTATCGCGTACCGAAGGCCAGCCGCTTAGGCCGGAAGTCACGGGAGGGGATTGGGGGCGGGCGATGGAGGCGGCCTTTCCCCCATCCCTCCATCTCCCCGTCCCATCACTTCTTCAGCAGGTCGCGGATCTCGGTCAGCAGCACCACGTCCGCCGGCGGCGGCGGCGGCGCGGCTTCCTGGCGGCGGGTGAGCTTGTTGATGGCCTTGACCACGATGAAGATCGCGAAGGCGATGATGAGGAACTGGATCAGGGTGTTGATGAAGGTGCCGTAGCCGATGGCCACCTCGGCCACCTTGTGCGCCGGGTCGCTGTTGTCGGCGGGCTTGATTACCCACTTCATCTGCGAGAAGTCGATGCCGCCGGTGAGCAGGCCGATGGGGGGCATGATGATCTGGTCCACCAGCGAAGTGACGATCTTGCCGAACGCGCCACCGATGACCACACCGACCGCCAGGTCGATGACGTTGCCGCGCATGGCGAATTCCTTGAACTCTTTGATGATGCTCATGCTTCACTCCCTGGGCTGGATGGCGATGGAACTCTAGCGCAGCGGATGCCTGCTGCGACAGGTGGTGAGGGCCGATGGCCGGCCCGCGCAGGCGGATGTCCGCCTTGCGTTCAGTGTCTTCAAGATCGCGTGTGGACCGGGGCGAGCCCGGACAGGCTCTTAGACGACGCGGCCTTCCAGCGTGGCCACGCCGGCCAGTTCGGCATGGAAGCGGTCGCCCCGGTGGATCGCGGCGACGCCGGCCGGGGTGCCCGTGAAGATCAGGTCGCCGGCCTTCAGCTCGAACAGGCCGGACAGGATGGCGATGATCTCGGCCACGCCGTGCACCATGTCGCCCAGCCGGCCCTGCTGGCGTGGCTCGCCATTGACGGAAAGGCTGAGCGCGGTATCGTCATCCAGCCTCACCTGGGATGCGGGGCGCAGGGCCGACACCGGCGCGGAATGGTCGAAGCCCTTGGCCACATCCCAGGGATGGCTCTTGGCCTTGGCCACGGCCTGCAGGTCGCGGCGGGTCAGGTCCAGCCCCACGCCGTAGCCCCACACCAGCGAGGCTGCCCGGTCGATCGGGATATCGCGCCCGCCCGCGCCCAGCGCGACCACCATTTCCACCTCATGGTGCAGGTCATTGGTGGCCTGGGGATAGGGCACGTCGGCGCCATCGGTGACCACAGCGTCGGCCGGCTTGCAGAAGAACAGCGGGGTGTCCTTGTCGACGGCGGCGCCCATCTCGCGGGCATGCTCGGCGTAGTTGCGCCCGATGCAGAAGATGCGGCGGACCGGGAAGCGCTGGTCGCTGCCCATGATGGGCAGGCTGGGCTGGGGCGGTGGCGTAATGGCGTAGGACATAGGCCGCCAAGGTTAGCACTCCGTGACACTCAGTTGCCGCGTCAGCTTTTTTCGCCCCCGGCTTGCGAGTACAACCGGGCCGGCCAGCGGGGTGACAGCTGTCACCGCCGATGGCTGATGGGGGCTTCTGGCGGGGGCGGGGCCGCTCACGCATCGTGGACACCAACGTGGAACCGGCGGGGGCCGGCAGGGAGCGCGTGTGGCGAATGCGGATCTTCTGAAGGAACTGCGCATCGAGAAACACCAGCGCGAGGATCATGGCCAGGGACCAGGGCGGTGGCCATGGATCGCTGCCGTGGTGCTGGCGGTGCTGGTGGTGGCGGGCCTTGGCGCATGGTGGCTGGCCGGTTCGGGTCCAGTCGAGGTGCGGATGGCGCTAGCCCAGCCGGCGGCCTCGGCGGCCAGCGCGGGCGCCGTGCTGCAGGCCACCGGCTATGTCACCGCGAGGCGGCAGGCCACGGTGTCGGCGCAGATCACCGGTACCCTGACCCAGGTATTGATCGAAGAGGGCGACCGGGTGAAGCAGGGCCAGATCGTGGCCAGGCTCGACGATGCTCAGTACCGGGCCGCGCTGGAGGCGGCCCGTACCCAGGCCGCCGCGGCGCACGCGCTGGTCAGCCAGTACCAGGCGCAGCTGGCGCAGAACCAGCGCGATGCCGTGCGCGCCGAGACGCTGGCCGCCAAGGGCTTGATCGCCAGGCAGGACGCCGAGCAGGCGCGCACCCTGGTCGACAGCACGCGCGCGCAGCTGCTGTCGCAGCAACGCGTTGCCGCATCCGCCGACGCGCAGGTGGTCGAGGCGCAGGTCAACTTCGATTACTGCGTGATCCACGCGCCGTTCGACGGCGTGATCACCACCAAGGACGCGCAGGTCGGCGAAATCGTGTCGCCATTCTCCGCGGGCGGCGGCTTCACCCGCACCGGCATCGGCACCGTGGTGGACATGGATTCGCTGGAAGTGGACGTGGACGTCAACGAGGCCTATATCGGCCGCGTGAAACCGGACATGCCGGCCGAGGCGGTGCTCGATGCCTATCCGGACTGGCGCATCCCCGCGCACGTGATCGCCATCGTGCCCGCCGCCGACCGTGGCAAGGCGACGGTAAAAGTGCGCGTGGCGCTGGAACAGAAGGATGCGCGCATCGTGCCCGACATGGGCGTGCGCGTCTCCTTCCTGGAACAGAAAGCCACGGCGACGCAAGCGGCGGCCGCGCCGAAAGGCGTGCTGGTGCCGGCGGCGGCCATCGTGCAGCGCGATGGCCGCAGCGTGGTGTTCGTGATGGAGGGAAACCGCGTCCGGCAACGCGTGGTGACGCCCTCGGCCGCCATCCAGGGAGAACTGCGGCTGTTGCCATCCGGCGTGGAGCCGGGCGAGGGCGTGGTGGCATCGCCACCGGCATCGCTGAAGGACGGCATGCGGGTGGCCAAGCCGAAGGAGTGAGCCGGCCATCCATCCGCGACAGATGATCGGGCGCCTGGCGATGGGCCGGACGCGTCAACGATTCGGGAGCATATGCATGAGCACGCTGATCGAAACCCGCAACCTTTCCAAGGTGTACGAGCGCGGCAGGCAGAAGGTGGAAGTGCTGCACCACATCAACCTGGACATCGGCGAAGGCGATTTCCTCGCGCTGATGGGCCCTTCGGGCTCGGGCAAGACCACCTTGCTCAACCTGATCGGCGGCCTGGACACGCCCACCGGCGGCACCATCACCGTGGCCGGCCAACGGCTGGACCAGCTCGGCGGCGGCGCGCTGGCGAAGTGGCGCGCCTCGCATGTCGGCTTCGTGTTCCAGTTCTACAACCTGATGCCGATGCTATCGGCGCAGCGCAACGTGGAATTGCCGTTGCTCTTGACCAAACTGTCGGCGGCGCAACGGCGCAAGAACGCGGGCATCGCGCTGCAACTGGTGGGCCTGGCCGACCGTGCCACGCACAAGCCCGGCGAACTTTCCGGCGGCCAGCAGCAGCGCGTGGCGATCGCCCGCGCGATCGTCTCCGATCCGACCCTGCTGGTGTGCGACGAGCCCACCGGTGACCTGGACCGCCAGTCCGCCGAGGAAGTGCTCGGCCTGCTGCGCGTGCTCAACCGCGAGCACGGCAAGACCATCGTGATGGTCACGCACGATCCCAAGGCGGCCGAGTACGCCAACCACACCCTGCACCTGGACAAGGGCACCCTGGTCGAACAGGCGCTGGCCTGAGGGAGGCGGTGATGAAATACCTTCATCTCATCTGGGCCGCGCTGTTCCGGCGCAAGGCGCGTACCATCCTCACCCTGGTGTCGATCGCCGCGGCGTTCCTGCTGTTCGGCATGCTCGACGCGGTGCGCACCTCGTTCGACCAGGCCGGGCAAAGCGCCAACGGCGCGCAGCGCCTGCAGACCGGCTCGCGGCTTTCCTTCATCCAGACCCTGCCGCAATCGCTGGAGGCGCAGATCGCGCAGGTGCCGGGCGTGAAGATGGTGACCTACGCCAACTGGTTCGGCGGCGCCTATCAGGATCCGCACAATGCCGTGTTCAGCTTTGCGGTGGAGCCGAACTACATCGATCTCTATCCGGAGATCGAGGTGAGCGCGGCCGAGCGAAAGGCCTTCGACGATACGCGCACCGGCGTGCTGGTGGGCGAGAAGCTGGCGCAGCGCTTCCACTGGAAGGTGGGCGACAAGATCCCGCTGCAATCGACCATCTTCCCCAACCGCCAGGGCGACAAGAACTGGACCTTCGACATCGCCGGCATCATGCACTCGAAGGACAAGCAGGCCGGCGGCTTCTACGACCAGTTGCTGTTGCTGCACTGGAAATACTTCGACGAGACCACGCCGTTCAACCGCGGCCAGGTGGGTTGGTACGTGACGCGCGTGGCCGACGTGAACCAAGCTGACCGCGTGGCCAAGGCCATCGACGCGCTATCGGCCAATTCCGACCACGAGACGCGCACGCAGACCGAGCAGGCCGCCACCGCCAACTGGATGAAGCAGCTGGCCGATATCGGGCTGATCGTCGGCTCCATCATGGGCGCGGTGTTCTTCACCCTGCTGTTGCTCTCGGGCAACACCATGATGCAGGCCGTGCGCGAGCGCACCAGCGAACTGGCGGTGCTCAAGACCATCGGCTTCTCCAACCATGCGGTGCTGGGCATCGTGCTGGCCGAGTCGGTGCTGTTGTTGCTGATCGGCGGCGTGGTAGGACTGGGGCTGGCGACCGCGATCATCCCCGCCGTCGCCGCGGGTAGCGGCGGCATGCTCAACCTGGGTGGCGTGGGCGGCAACAGCTGGGTGCTGGGATTGCTGCTGATGGTCGCCATCGGCCTGCTGGTCGGCGCCTTGCCGGCGCTGCGCGCCATGCGCCTGAACATCGTCGATGCATTGGCCGGACGCTGAGGATCACGCCATGAACATACTCATCAATATCGCCCTGCTGGCCTTCATCGTCGTGGTGCTTGTCGCGTGGATCATGCTGCCGTGGCAAGGCATGGCCGTGCTCGCGCTGCTGCTCGCCGCATGGATGCTGTTCACCCGCCGCGGGCGCCAGGCGGCCTCGGTGACGCGCGTGGGCATCAGCACGCTCGGGCAGCGGCTGGGTTCGTCCGCGGTCATCGTGATCGGCATCGCCGGCGTGGTGGGCGTGCTCGTCGCCTTGCTTGCGATGGGCGAGGGCTATGCCGAAACCCTGCGCAAGAGCGGCAGCGCCGACACCGCCATCGTGATGCGTGGTTCCTCGGCGTCGGAGGTCATGTCCGTGCTCGACCACGACAGCGTGGTGCTGATCCCGCAAGCGCCGGGCATCGCCAGGGACGCCAAGGGCCAGCCGGTCGCCTCGCCGGAACTGGTGGTCGCGGCCAACCTGCCGCTCAAGGGCGGCAGCGCGGACGACGAAGGCAGCGTGCAGTTGCGCGGCGTCGGCGAGCAGGCCTGGGCGGTGCGCCCCAACGTGAAGATCATCCAGGGCCGCAACTTCCAGCCGGGCATGCGCGAGCTGATCGTGGGCAAGGGCGCGGCCAGGCAGTTCGCCGGCCTGGAGCCGGGCCGCGGCATCCGCCTGGGCAACCAGCAGTGGAACGTGGTGGGCATCTTCGCCTCGGGCGATGCGATGGATTCGGAAGTCTGGGCCGACGCCAGCGTGGTGGCCGACACCTACCGACGCGGCAGCAGCCGGGGATCGGTGGTGGTGAAGCTGACCGATCCCAAGGCCTACGATGCCTTCAAGGCCGAACTCGACGGCAATCCCCAGCTGAAGGTGGATGTCAGCACCACCCTCGACTACTTCAACAAGCAATCGGAGGGCATGACCAAGGTGATCCGCATCATCGGCATCACCGTGGGCATCATCATGGCCATCGGCGCGATGTTCGGCGCGCTCAATACCATGTTCGCCGCGGTGGCGGCGCGTGCGCGGGAAATCGCCACCCTGCGCGCCATCGGCTTCCGCGGCCTGCCGGTGGTGGTGGCGGTGATGCTGGAGACCATGCTGCTGGCGCTGGTTGGCGGTCTTGTCGGCGGCTTGCTCGCCTGGCTGATCTTCAACGGCTACAGCGCCTCCACGCTGGCGGCGGGCACGGTCGGCAAGCTGAGCTTCGAGTTGAGGGTGACGCCCGCGCTGCTGTGGACCGGCCTGAAATGGGCACTCGCCATCGGCTTCATCGGCGGCCTGTATCCGGCGGTGCGCGCGGCGCGGCTGCCGGTGACCACGGCCTTGCGGGAGTTGTAGGCAAGGCATTGTCGCGCACAGGGTGCGCTCCCACATGGTCATGGCGAGCCTGTGGGAGCGCACCCTGTGCGCGACGAGGTTAAGGCATCACCGGCGGTACATACGCCAGCGTCAACCCCAGTGCCCATAGCAGCCCCAGCACCAGCGGCACGTGCACCAGCAACTGGATGAAGGTGAAGCCCACCACGTCGCGCGCCTTCAATCCCAGCACGCCCAGCAATGGCAGCATCCAGAACGGATTGATCAGGTTGGGTAGCGCCTCGGCCGCGTTGTAGACCTGCACGGCCCAGCCCAGGTGCACGTGCAGGTCGTTGGCCGCCTGCATCACGTACGGCGCTTCCACCAGCCACTTGCCGCCGCCGGAAGGCACGAAGAAGCCGAGGATGGCCGAATACGCGCCCATCACCAGCGCGAAGGTGTCGGTGGAGGCGATACGAACGAACAGGCCCGACAGCCGGTGTGCCAGTGCTAGGCCATCGGGGCCCGGGGCATGCGTCAACAAAGAGGCAATGCCGCCGTACAACGGGAACTGGATCAGCACGCCCGCCGTGCTCGGCACCGCACGCGACACCGCGTTGAGAAAACTGCGCGGCCGCCAGTGCAGCAGCAGTCCCACGGTAAGGAACAGGAAGTTGTAGGTATTGAGGTTGGCGATGGCGGTCACCATCGGTTGGGTGGCGAATGCATAGCCCAGCCAGCCCAGGCCCATGGCGCCGATCAGCACGGTGAGCAACGGACTGTATTCCAGCCATTCGCCGGGGCGCTGGCGCGGCGGCAAGGCGGGCGTGGCCGTCTCCGTCACGCCGAAGTCCTGCGCGGTGCGCGCGTTCCCCGCGGAGGGCGCGGTGAACCAGCAGACCAGCAGGGATGCCACGATCAGCACGCCGGTCAGCGCCAATGATTGCCACAGGAAGATCGTCTGGCTGAAGGGCAGTATGCCGGTGATGTTGACCAGGCCGGGCGGCATGCTTTTGGGGTTGGCCTGCAATTGCGCCGCCGAGGAGGACAGGCCCATCGCCCACACCGCGCCCAGTCCCAGGTAGGCGGCGGCGCCCGCGGCGCGGTAGTCCATGCGCAACGCCTCGCGCCGGGCCAGCGCGCGCACCAGCAGGCCGCCGAATACCAGCGAGAAGCCCCAGGAGAGCAGCGAGGCGAGCATGCTCACCAGGCCGACGTAGCAGATCGCGCCGCGCCCCGTGCGCGGCACGCGCGCCAGCCATTCGATAAAGCGCGCCACCACCGGCGCGGTGGCCACCACGTAGCCGCCGATCACCACGAAGGCCATCTGCATGGTGAAGGGAATCAGGCTCCAGAAACCGTCGCCGAACGCGTTCACGGCCGTCGCGGGCGTGGCACCGAAGGCCAGCGCCGCCAGCGCGACGAGCACCACGCCCAGCGCGGCGAAGACCCAGGCATCAGGGAACCAGCGCTCCGACCAGGCGGCGCTGCGCAAGGCGGCGTGGGCCAGACGACCGTCGTTCGTCGTGTTCATGGGCGCTCCCCGCTCAAGGACCGGGCCATGGTGTGCGCCGTGCGGCGCACCGGGCAAGCCGACCATGGTCGAAAACCGCAACCAATCCGGCTCGGGATGGCAGAGAAACTAGCGAGAACGCCTCTGCCGCGCCAGCGTGATGACTCCCACGCCCGCCAGGATGATGGCCATGCCCGCCAGGTCGTACGGTCCCACGTGCTCGCCGGCCAGTAGCACGCCGAACAGCACCGCCACCGGCGGGTTCACGTAGGCATAGCTGGTGGCCAGTGCCGGGCGCGCATGCTTGAGCACGTAGAGATAGGCGCTGAAGGCGACGATGGAGCCGAAGATCGCAAGGTAGACCAAGGCCACCGTGGCGCGCACGGCGGGATGCGCCGGCAGCCGTTCGCCGGTGGCGAAGCCCACCAGCAGCATCGCCACGCTGGCGCACAGCATCTGCGCGGCGGTGTTCACCGGGCCTGGCGGCATATCCTGCCGGCGGCTCCACACCGAGCCGAAGGCCCAGCTCATCGCCGCCACCAGCAGGGTGATGGCGCCGATGCGGGATCCGCTGAGCCCGCTGCCCAGGTTCAGCACGACCACGCCAACGAAGCCGATCACCAGGCCCACGGTTTCGCGCCGCGTCGGCCACTCGCCATACATGCCCGCGAACAGCGCCGCGAACAGCGGCATGCTGGCCACCGCCACGGCGGCGATGCCAGAACTCACGCGCTGCTCGGCGAAGCACACCAGCCCATTGCCGAAGCCCAGCAGCAGCACGCCGGTGATGGCCGCGTTGCGCCATTGACGTGTCGTCGGAATGGCCATGCCACGGATGCGCAGGAAGGCGAACAGCGCGATGCCGGCACCGAGGAAGCGGATACCGGCCAGCAAGAAGGGCGGGTAGCTTTCCAGCGCGAAACGGATGCCCAGGTAGGTCGAGCCCCAGATCACGTACAGCGCGAACAGGGCCAGCGGCACCAGAAGACGAGCGTCAGCGGCAACAGTCGCCGCGCCGGCGGTGGATGGCGTGGTGGTGTCGGTCATGGGCGGGAAGCGGGGAGGCATCGCGATTGATGTCCACCATAGTCTACAGGTGGTAGACGCTAAACCGGGCGGCGCGATGGCGGTAGCGAGGCTTGTGCAAGGCTGGGTTGAGCCTAGCTCAAGCCAGGTACCTCGCGGCGATCAGGCGCTCGCGGCACGGGCCGGCGGCGCGATATCGGCATGGCGTTCGCTGGCAAGCAGCTCACGCTTGCGTTCCACGCCCCAACGCCATCCACCGAGCGAGCCATCCTCGCGCACGATGCGATGGCACGGCACGATCAGCGCCAGCCGATTGCTGCCGCAGGCGCGGCCCACCGCACGCGCCGCCTTCGGCATGCCAAGCTCCGCCGCGAGCTCGCCATAGCTGCGGGTAACGCCGCGGGGTATACGCGTCAGCGCTTCCCAGACGCGCCACTGGAAGGCGGTGGCGGCGACGTCGATCGGTGGCAGCTCGGGCGCGTCGCCCCGGCTCCAACCCAGCTCGCTGGCGATGCGGGTGATCACGGCATCCAGCCATTCCTCGCGCCCCGCATCGACACGTTGGAGAGTGGCCTGTGGAAATTCACCCACCAGCCGGGCTTCCAGTTCCCGATCCGTATCGCCCAGCGTCACCGAGCAGATGCCGCGCGTGGTGGTGGCGACCAGCAGGCGGCCCAGCGGCGTATCGGTAGTGGTGTAGCGGATCTCCGCGCCCGCGCCGCCGGCGCGGTAGCTGGCCGGCGTCATGCCGAGCAGGCGGTCGCTGTGTTCGTAGACGCGGCTGCCGGAACCGAAGCCGGCGTCGTACACCGCATCGGTGACCGCCGCGCCATGGCGCAGCGCCGCCTTCAGCTGGCCGAAACGGCGCGCGCGGTGGTACTCGGCGGGACTCATGCCGTAGCGGCGGCGGAACGCGCGCTGCAGATGGCTGGGACTGAGTTTCACTGCGTCCGCCAGGGCTTGTAGGGTCGGCGGCTCGTTGGCTCGTTCCACCAACAGGCGGACCTGCTCCAGGACGGATTCGGTAGCGAGGCGGGCATTCATGGCGATATCCCTGGTGCGATAAGGCTAGCCTAGGGCCGCCCCGGGCGTCATCACCATCCGGATCTTGCGCCGTTCCGTTTCTTCTTTGTAGGAGCGCACCCAGTGCGCGATCACGACCCGACACAGCCCCTCATCGCTGGGCAAGCTTCGCGCACTGGGTGCGCTCCTACAGGTAAGACTCGCTTCAGCGTGCCGCGTGGCGCGTCTGGCGCAGCACGACGAATTCACCCTCGATCACTTCGGGGCGATGCGGGCGACGGCCATCGGGCGACGCCACACCACGCTTGCGCGACCATTGGCGCAGGCCGAATACCAAGGCGCCGCCGACCAGCAGCACACTGGCCACGACCAGGCCAAACACCATCAGCACGCCGACCACCGCCAAGCCTACGAGCAGCGATAGGGCACGGACCAGCGGATGGCGGGAGCGACGCGGCAAGGGCAGCGAAAAGCGCATGTTAAAAATCCGTGTGGTAAAATCAACGACTTACGTGCGTAACGATGGGGCTTCAGGGCCCAAGAGGCAAGTGCCGATGGATGCAACCACCCCCGAGCAGGCGCTTTGCCGGCTGGACGATATTCCTGATGGCAGCGCGATCGCCGTCGATGCCACGCTGCGCGATGGCGAGGAAAGCGTGATCGTGCTGCGTCGCGATGACGCGGTGCACGCCTACCTGAATGTGTGCCCCCATGCCGGCCGCCGGCTGGACTGGGCGCCGGGCAAGTTCCTGCTCAAGGATGGTTTGCTGGTCTGCGCCGCGCACGGCGCCTCGTTCCAGGACAGCGACGGCCTGTGCGTGGGCGGCCCCTGCCGCGGTGAACACCTGCGCGCCGTGGGCGTACGCGTGGCCGACGGCATCGTGTGGCTGGACGACTGAGAGCCTGCTTCGTAAGGCTGTGAGGAGGTGCTTCACACGGAAACTTTGAACAAGCTCTTACTCGGTGATCTTGTCCAGGTTGGCGTTGAAGCCATCCAGGTCGCGATCGCTGGTCAACGAATAGAGCGAGTAGCGGCGATTCAGCTGTGCGCCGCCATCGCGGATCAGCGGATCCCATATGAAGGTGGCGCGGCTGGTCGTGGAACGCGGCAACAGCAGGTCGAACGGAATCGACACATAGATGCCCTTGTCGAAGCTGCCTTCGCCGAACTGCTGCGCCGACACATTGGTCTTGGTGGCGTAGGCGCCCATGCGCACGCCATTGCGGAACTCGCGCGAGATATCCAGCGTGGCGCCCCAGTCGCCGGCGAGATAGCGGCCGGCGCTCAGCGCCACGGTGACATCCTTGTAGCCCAAGTCGAAATAACCGGTGACATGGCCGGTGACCACATGATAGCCGCGGAACGAGAAATCCTGGTCATAGCCACGCTGCTTGACCCAGTTCACGTCAGTGCCGATGGCCCAGCGCTCGCCGAACGGGCGGTACAGCACTTCGCCACCCGCGCCGCCGAACATGCTTTCCAGCATGCCCGCGTACGCCATGCCGTACAGGTCATTGGCAAGCTGACGGGTGCCGGTCATCTGGAAGATCGGCATGGTGACGGTCGAGCTGGTGATGTACTTGCGGATGTCGGTACGCACGCGCGGCAGTTCGCTGGGCGCGTCGTACTTGAACTTCTGGTAGTTGTCGAACAGATCCACGCTGACCACGCTGCTCCACCAAAGATTCGGCGTGAAGTGGTAATCGACGTTGTAGTTGGCCGAGATCTGGTAGAGCAGGAACGCATCGGGTCCGCCCAGGTTCTGGCCATAGTTGAGCGAGAACGATTGCTCCAGGCGTTTGGGCGGCGCCTGGTAGAGCACGTCTTCCCGGCGCGGCGTGGGCGCATCCTGTTCCACGCTGCCACGGAACTCGGACAGGGAAATATCGTGGTCGAGCAGTTCGTCGAAGCGCTGGCGATGCACGCTGCTCTCGATGACGGTCAGGCCTTCTTCCTGCGCCGCCACCGTGAACCAGTCGATGCCGGGCCCGAGCTGGTTGTCGAGCACACGCGCCGTGCGGCCCAGGGCCTTGGCCGGATAGAAATAGCGTTGCTGCTCACCCGTCACCACCAGCTCGCTGCCTCGCCGGGTGATGCTGGCGACATCGATGCCCGCGTTGTCGTGCAGCTCGCGCGCCACACTAGCCCAGTCAACCTCGGCCGGCGCCTGCGTCGGCATTTCCGTGCGGCGCGCGGGTAGCGGCGGATCGAGGAGCTTGGCCGGACCGGTGCCCTCGGCCACATTGGCGTGCAGAGTGAGACCGAACATCACCGTGTTGCCGCGTTCCAGCGCCAGGCTCAAGTCCAGGTTGCGCCCGGGACGCACCACGGCGCCGATGTTGATAGGCGAATCCTGCCGCTGGTTGTTGTTCTGCGGCTCGTGCTTGTAGTTGTTGCCGTCGTACTCGGCCTTGAGCACCAGCCAATCCCATGGCGTCTGGTAGGCGATGCCGCCGAAGAGCGCGGCTGGGCCGCGGAAATACTGATGGCTATTGAATTCGCCACCCCCGCTCTGTGCGCCGGGTCGTACATTGAACTGATCGCCAAAGATCGAGAAGGGATTGTGGATGTTGCCACGGCCACCCACATAGCCCCAACCCATGCCTAGGCTGGCGTCGATGGGCCCGAAGCGTTTGTTCATTACCACGTACTCGCCGGAGAACAGGCCCGTGCCGCCAATATCGCGTGCGCCGACGCTGACGTCCGGCAGGTAGCGGCTTTCGGACCAAAGCCGCACTTTGACGTCGATCGACTTGTCCTTGTAGCTCTGGTGGCCGCTGAGCGATGTCGGGCCGTAGAGCCGGTTGCTGACGGCCGTATAGCGAAATATGCCTTCGAGCCAGGGCAACGGCTGCAGGGAGAAGTTGTAGCGGTCATACGGATGCATGGCGCTGGCAGTGAAGGCGATCTCGCCTTCGTCGGCCATCCGTGCGGTCGGTGTTTGCCACAAACCTACGCCACCGAAGTCGCTTTGCGTCGGTGCGTTGTCCGCATGGGACACGCTCATCAGTAGGCAGCTGACTACCGGTAGCAGGCAGCCGCAACGTCGCCGCCATGACCGAGAGGCATGGGGCCTGATTAAAATCCTTCCGGCGAGATGCGCTGTCCGGCGAGGTATCATCGGGCGCTTTCCGGTATAGCGATGGGCTGCGTAGCCAGGAACGCGGCCAACTCATTATTCAGGCCGGGGGCTACACCATGCAGGCGATGCTCGCCGATCGGCACATAGATGACCGCGCCTGGCGCCAAAGGCATGGGTGCACTGCGGTTCCATAGCGCTACGTTCTGGCGGAACACGCGGCCATCCGGCTGGATCACGAAGATGCTGTCCGCATCTGCCACGACCAAGGTTGGGCATGCCTTGAGGTAATCACGGGCATCGCGCAGCGCTACGAAAGGAAGTTCGCAACGCTGGGCTACGGCACCGACGACCTGGATGGTGGCCGGTCGGGTGGGGTAATACAGCGTATCCCCCTCGGCCACGGGACGATTTTCCATGGGCGTTACCTCGACGGCGCGAGGATCGAGCAAGGCTACCTGCCGTCCGGTGACCGGCATGGCCTGTAGCCACGCACCCAGCGATTGGCTAAGGGTGGCTAGTTCGTCCTGTCCGTCCTTCAGCGCCTGGCGGCGTACGCTGTCCAGGTCGAATAACAGGCCGGCTTTTTGCCGTTGCTGTTCCACTTGCAGCGAGGGACGCAGCCAAGCCGCGCCCACCATATAGGCGTCCGCTTGCACATGCGCGGCCAGCGCCGCGTCGCTCAGACGTGCTTTTTCGGAAAGCTCGATGGCTCCCGGTGTGGCCACGTCGCCGCTGGCCTGGATCTGCATGCTGGACACGCGGCTGGGCAGGTTCCCAGAAACGGCCAGCAGCGCGGCGACAAAAAAAGCGGAAGCCTTCACGTCCCGCCTCCGCGGTAAGGACGCAACTGGGTCAAGGTCAACGTTAATCCTGGCAAGACCTGCTGTTCGCTCTTCCAGACAAAGCCATCCTGCGGATCGATCCAATAACGATTAGCCGCGCGGTATCTGGTGACCTCCGATGTCAACTGTTCGGTTATCAGCAGCACATGATGGGAGGTGCCGAGGATGTCGATATCGATATAGCCCTCAGGTGACAGCGTGGCCTGGACGGGAACGCCGTAGCGATAGCCCGGCGACCAGTCATCCTCGCGCGTATAGGCCACGGGCATAGTGAGCTTGTGTAGCCCCGATACGAAGGGGTTTGCCGTCGATGCAACGCGGCTACCGTCGAGATTTTGCGCAAGGCCGATGGTCTGGACCACACGGCCATGCACCAGCACGATCACCACGCCGTCCTTGCCATACCAGAGTTGGCGTTGGCCATCGACATTGCCAAGGACCAGGAGTGCGTCGCCTCGGTCGGTGGTGGCGCGCATCTGGTAATAGGGTTTGGCGGCAACTTGTTCCGCCGTGATGTGCAATGGGGGCTGTCCTTGCCACGCAAGCCGGATGGTATCGACAGCGCTGCGTGAGACATTGTTGCAGCCGGCCAATGGCAGCAATATGCCGCAGAGGGCAATCGTGGCAATGTAATGACGCGCGGGTTTCATGCGGCTAACGCGGGCAGACGGCGACAGCCGTGCCTGCCAAGGCTGGTAATCAGGCAAGCCGTGCGAAACATCAGTGATCGACGTTATACGTGGCGGTGGCGGCGTTGCTCAAAATGCCGCTCAGCGGCAGCAACTGTGATAGGAAGCGGTTCCAGCGCGCGACGCCGGCCGGACCCACGAACACCACGTCGCCAGGCTTCACCTTGAACTGGTCGGCCAGGATGTAGGCATCCGGGGAGCGCGCATCCAGCTGGTAGACCGTGCCCTTGATTTTTTCCAAGTCCTCGATGCCACGGATCACATAGACGGCCTTGCCCTTGGCCGAGGTCTGATTGAGGCCGCCTGCACGGCCCAAGGCTTGGGTCAGGGTCAGATCGGTGGTCTTGAAGGTGATCGCCGAAGGGCGATTCACCTCGCCAATCACATAGGCTTCCTGACGATCGTTGTACGGCAGGAACAGGTGATCGTCCGATTTGAGATAGATATCCTTGCCCTTGCCCAGCGCATCCAGGTCGATGTGATAGTCATGGCCATCGCGGGTCAACACGAAACCGGCTAGATTGGCCTGCCCCGTATTAATGGTCGCTGCACCCAGCGCCTGCGCCAGGGTGATGGGAACGACAGTGATCGGTTGCGGGTCGGTCTTGGCAAAAGCGCCCTGCAAGGTAATACGCTGGTTGCCATAGCCAATGACGTTAACGTCAACCTGGGGCTTCTCGACATACTTGGCAAGCTTGTCCGAAATCGCCTTGCGCAACTCCTCGACGGTCATGCCGGCTACCTTCAGTTCTCCCACGTAGGGATAGAACAAGGTGCCGTCGGAGCGCACCAGGCGACCATTGGCCAGGGTCTGCTGCTGAGGACCGGCCGGCGAGGTCAGTTCGGGGTGATCCCATACCGTGATGTAGAGCGTATCGCCTGCCGCGATGCGATAGGATTCAGGCTTGTACGACAATAATTCCGGCGGCAACGCATAGGCAATGCTGGCAGCCCGGTCCATAGCCAGCTGCTTGGGCGTGATGGGGATGATGTCGACGCGACTGTTCTCATCATCGCTGCGCATCAGGCCGCTGGTAGACATATGTTGCCCGGGTGCCCAGACGCATCCATGCAGCAGTAGGGTCGCGGCCACCAGAGCCGCGGCGTGGCGTACATTCATGACTTCTGCTTTCTGTGTAGTACAGACAAAAAACATCCGTGCCGGGCGGGGCCGGCACGGATGGGAACATGCAGCGAAAAATCCTTAGTGAGTGCCGGTAGTACCCGTGGTACCACCCGTGCCGCCGGTACCGCCCGTACCACCACCGCCACCCGGCGGGGTGTTCTGGTTGTGGTGGCTATCGCCATTGCTGGCCACAGCGGCAGCTACCGCCGCCGCCGCCACGGCACCAACGGCTATCGTGGTAGTAGACAGGCCACCTACGGCTGCATCGGTCGCACCAGCTGCACCAGCCGAAGCCGGAGCCGGCTGCGGGGTTGTTGCGCTGCCGGCGGATTGCGCAAAAACCTGGCCGACCAGGCACGTCATCAAGACAACAGCGAGCAACTTCTTCACATGAGCTCCATTCAGGTAGTGGTTGAGCCGAATCTAAACACAAGCTTACCGAAAATTGAATGCGTTGATTCGCGTGAAGGAACCGTGACGCACGTCTTGATTGTGTATATGATCGCAAGCTGAATGCAAGCCTTGTCATGAGCCTGTGAAAGTCTATGGCCTTGGCAGGGTAAATCTCATGGAGTAACGAGATTCGGGTGTTGCGAGATACTGCACAGTCGTATTGAGGGGATCGTGCATTGGACGGGGGGCTGACGCAGGCAGGCCAGGTTTGAAGGCGTCCAGCGGCGGTGGATGTAAGTTGCAAAGTCATTGTCGGGTGCTGTGTTCAAACGGATATTGATCGTCTGTGTGGGGAACATTTGCCGTAGTCCCACGGCTGAATGTCTGTTTCGCCACTATTTGTCCGGTTCGGGTGCTCGCATAGAAAGCGCCGGGCTGGGTGCGCTCGTTGGCAAGCCGATGGACGCCACGGCGCTCGCCGTCCTACGGGACCACGGCGTGGATGGCAGCGCCCATCGGGCCAGGCAGGCGACTTCAGGGTTGCTCCGGGAAGCCGATCTAGTACTGGCGATGGAGCGCGAGCATGTCGCCCAGCTGATGCGCATGGCTCCCGAGGCCAGCGGCAAGGTCATGCTGCTGGACCGGTGGGGTGCGGGCCAGGACATTCCCGATCCTTATCGCCAGCAACGCGAGGCGTTCGATCACGTATATGAATTGATCGATCGGGCTGTGCGTGGCTGGTTGCCTTACCTTTGAATTTATCGACGTCCCAGGGGCGTCACGTACTGGAAAACCCTAAGCATGGCGGCTACGCAAAATCCGGTGCAGCAGGACGGAGAAATCGACCTGCGAGACCTGCTTGGTACTTTGATCGACAACAGATGGCTGGTCGCAATAGTCACGGGCGTATGTTTCGTGGCCAGCGTCGCCTACGCGATCCTCGCCACGCCGGTCTATCAAGCTGACGCAGTCGTGCAGGTAGAGCAGAAGGTGCCCGACCTGCCGGGCCTCAGCGCCATCTCGCAGACACTGGGAGCTTCCAGTTCCGAAGCCACGACCGAGATTGCGCTGATTACCTCGCGATCGGTTGTGGGCAAGGCGGTGCAGGAGCTTGGGCTGCAGATTGACGTCACTCCCAAGCGGTTTCCCATAATCGGTGGCTTTCTTGCTCGCCGGTACCTCGCATCACTTGCCGATGGCGTGGCTCCTCCGAGCATGGGCATGAACAGCTATGACTGGGGTGGCTCGCTGCTCGACATTTTCCAGCTGAAGGTGCCTGCGCGCTTCGAGGAAGTGCCGCTCACCCTGGTCGCGGGTGAAAACGGCGCCTATACGCTTTTTAATGATGGAGAGCAGATCCTAGTTGGTCGAGTAGGCGAGCCGGTGTCCGGGCATGGGTTCGACCTGCAGGTCCGCGAGTTGAAGGCCAATCCCGGGATGCGTTTCAGCGTCACGCACCATCGCGACTTGGCCGTGGTGAGTCAGCTGCAGTCGGATGTCCAGGCGACCGAGCAAGGCAAGGATTCCGGCATCATCCAGCTGACCTATAACAGCGCTGACCCGGACAAGGCTGTGGCATTGCTGGATCACATCAGCCGCGCCTATGTACAGCAGAACGTCGAGCGCAATTCGGCCGAGGCGGCAAACAGCCTGAAGTTCGTCCGTGAGCAGTTGCCTAGGGTTCGCCAGGATCTAGAGCGGGCGCAGAGTGCGCTGAACGCGTTCCAAACCAAGGCCCGCTCGGTGGATATCACCTTGCAGACCAAGGGTCTGCTAGACCAAGAAGTGGCGCTTGAAACCAGCATCCAGCAGTTGCGCCTGCAGCAGGCGGACATGGAGCGCCGCTTCACGCGTGAGCACCCGGCCTACAAGGCATTGATCGAGCAGATCGGCCAGCTGCAGGGGCAGAAGAGTGACCTCGAGAAGCAGGTCGGCAACTTGCCGGATACGCAGCAGGAACTGTTGCGATTGACGCGTGATGTCCAGGTGCTCAATGCCACCTACACGGCATTGCTCAACCAGGCGCAGCAGCTGGATATCGCGCGGGCCGGAACGGTCGGTAATGTCCGCGTGGTGGATACGGCCGCCGCCAACACAATGAAGCCGGTCCGTCCGAAGAAGGTATTCATTGTCATTGGCGGTACGTTCTTCGGCGCATTGTTAGCCATGGGTTTCGTTTTCGTACGCCAGATGCTGAGCAGAGGCATGGAGGATCCTTCCGCCATCGAGGAGCTGGGCCTGGCGGTCTATGCCTCGATTCCAATTAGCCTGGCAGAACGCGAGAGCTTCCTGCACGGTCGTCGCCGTGGTGCGGATGGAAAGCAAAAATTGCTTACCGTCAGCTCACCCGCGGATCTCGCCATCGAGGCGCTGCGCAGCCTGCGTACCAGCCTGCATTTTGCCCGCATCGAGGCGAGGAACAACATCCTCATGATCTCCGGCGCCAGTCCCGGAGCCGGCAAGACCTTCGTTTCATCCAACCTCTCGGCGGTGATCGCCAAGAGCGGGCAACGCGTACTGCTTATCGACGGTGACCTGCGCAAGGGTGCCCTGCATACCGTCATTGGCGGCGGAGCTGAGCGTGGATTGTCTGAGCTGGTTTCCGGCCAGTTGCAGCTCGAGGACGTGTTGCGCATGGTGCCTGGCGTGGATGGGTTGCACTTCATCGCGCGCGGCAAGGCACCGCCGAATCCCTCAGAGCTGCTGATGCACTCGAATTTCCGGGACTTGCTCGGGAAGCTTTCTCCGCTGTACGACCTGGTGATCGTCGACACGCCACCTATCCTGGCGGTGACAGATGCGGCGATCATTGGCCAGCATGTCGGCACCAGTCTACTGGTGGTGCGCTTTGGCTTGAATCAGGTGCGGGAAATCGCCTTGGCCAAGCATCGCTTCGAGCAGAATGGCGTCAATCTCAAGGGCGCTGTGTTTAATGCCGTGGAACGCCGCAATTCCGGCTATTACTCCTACGGTTACTACGAATACAAGACGGCCAACTAACGCGCTTGGCGTCATTGCCGCTCAACTTTCACGGATGGAACTACGGAAGCATCATGCACGATTTGGATAACGCGAAGATCGCTGTCATCGGCCTGGGATACGTGGGTTTGCCCCTGGCGGTGGAATTTGGCAAGCGATTCGATACGGTGGGCTTCGACATCCGCGCCCCACGCGTCGACGAACTGCGGCACGGCAGCGACTCCACCTTGGAAATGTCGCCTGCTGAGCTTGCCGAGACCGAGACTTCGTTGAGCTACAGCGCCGTGCTTGAGGACATCCGGCGATGCAACGTCTTCATCGTGACGGTGCCCACGCCGATCGACATCGCCAAGCGCCCTGACTTGACGCCGCTCGTGCGCGCCAGCGAATCGGTGGGCAGCATTCTCAAGCGCGGTGATGTCGTGGTATACGAATCGACGGTCTACCCGGGATGCACCGAAGAGGTCTGCGTGCCGATCCTGGAGCGGGTATCGGGCCTGAAGTTCAATGAGGACTTCTTCGTGGGCTACAGCCCCGAGCGCGTCAATCCGGGCGACAAGGCGCACCGCGTAACGACCATCCTGAAGGTGACTTCCGGCTCCACGCCCGAGGTGGCCGACTTCGTGGACGCCCTCTATGGCAGCATCATCACGGCAGGCACGCACAAGGCCAGCTCGATCAAGGTCGCCGAAGCGGCCAAGGTCATCGAGAACACGCAGCGTGACCTGAACATCGCACTCGTCAACGATCTGGCCATGCTTTTCAATCGGCTAGGCATTGATACACTCGAGGTGCTGCAGGCCGCCGGCACGAAGTGGAACTTCCTGCCTTTCCGTCCGGGCTTGGTCGGCGGGCATTGCATCAGTGTCGATCCCTACTACCTCACGCACAAGGCGCAGGAGGTCGGTCACCATCCGGACGTGATCCTCGCCGGGCGCCGCACCAATGACGGCATGGGTCCGTACATTGCGAACGAAGTGATTCGCCTGATGGTTCGCAAGGGCATCAATCCGGTCAACGCCCGCGTGCTGGTGCTGGGCCTGGCATTCAAGGAGAACTGCCCGGACCTGCGCAATACGCGCGTCGTGGACGTCGTGCAGGCCCTGCTTGGATACAACGCCGTGGTGGATGTGCATGACCCATGGGTCGATGCCGCCGAAGCACGGCATGAATACGGTATCACTCCCATCGAACAGCCCGCTGTGGGCACCTACGATGCGGTAGTGGTGGCAGTGGGACACAAGCAATTCGTGGACATGGGAGCGGACGCTATCCGTGGCTTAGGCAAGCCGGCCTCGGTGGTCTATGACGTGAAGTACGTACTGCCGCGCGGCGCGGCCGACGGGAGGCTGTGATGACCCTGTTGGTTGGCGCCTTGCCATCGGAGCTTCGCGACCGTATCGGCGCTTCACGCAAACGTTGGCTCGTTACCGGGGCGGCCGGCTTCATCGGTTCCAACCTGGTCGAGGCCCTGCTGGTGCTGGGCCAGGACGTCGTTGGACTGGACAATTTTGCCACTGGCCATCAGCGCAATCTCGATGAAGTGGAGTGCTTGGTCGGACCCGAGGCGTGGGACCGCTTCCGCTTCATCGAAGGTGATGTCCGCAACGTCGGGGACTGCCAGCGGGCCTGCGCGGACGTGCACCACGTGCTGCACCAGGCGGCGCTCGGGTCCGTGCCCCGGTCCATCGAGGATCCGCTGGCGACCCATCACGCCAACTGCACGGGGCACCTCAACATGCTCGTCGCTGCCCGCGACGCGGGCGTGGAAAGCTTCACTTATGCCGCGAGCAGCTCGACATATGGCGACCACCCAGGCTTGCCAAAGGTGGAAGATCGCATTGGCAATCCGCTCAGCCCCTATGCGGTAACCAAATACGTCAACGAGCTTTACGCGAGCGTGTTCGCCCGCTGCTATGGCCTCAAGACCATTGGCCTTCGCTACTTCAATGTCTTCGGTCCCCGGCAGGACCCCAACGGGGCGTATGCCGCCGTGATTCCGAAGTGGATCGCCAGCCTCATCAAGGGTGAAACGGTCTTCATCAACGGCGACGGCGAGACGAGCCGCGACTTCTGCTACGTGGCCAATGTGGTGCAGGCCAATTTGCTGGCGGCGACGACCCGGAATCCTGACGCGCTGGACCAGGTCTACAACGTCGCCGTGGGCGATCGGACCACGCTCAACGAATTGTATGCACAGCTTCACATGAACCTGTCGCCGCATTACGCGCACCTGAAGGAACTGAAGCCTGTGCACAGGGAATTTCGCCAGGGCGATGTGCGCCACAGCCTTGCCGATATCAGCAAGGCACGCAATCAACTGGGTTTCGCACCTGCTCATCGCGTGGCACAGGGGCTGGAGCTTTCCATGTCCTGGTACAGGAATCAGTTGGCTTGAAGCAGCGCGGTTGCAGGCCGCGCGGGCGCGTTCGGCACCGAAGGCGAACGGAGAGACGATGAGAAAACAGGTCAGTTCCACGCGACTTTCTCCCCGGCCAAGGGTTGTCCGGCAGGGTGGCAAACGCTTGTTCGTCGCCCTTTTGTCAGGGAGCGGTATTTGATGCAGCCGCAACTTGCCGAGGCAGGAGCTGAGCTCAACCAGGCGCCTGCTACGGTAGGGGCACACTCCGCTGGTCTGAAGTTGCTCAAGAAGGGCGTGCCGGGCGCTTTCATCGTCCAGGTGGCAGGTGCCGGCTTCGGGCTGGTGACGCATTTCGTCGTGGCTCGACTGATTGGACAGGCCGAATACGGCATCTTTGCGCTCGCGCTCAGCTGGATCAGCGTGCTGTCGGTCGTGGCCCAGATGGGCCAGGACGTCAGCGTCGTGCGCTTTCTGCCGGGTTATTGCCTGCGTGGCGAATGGGGCAAGGCGCGTGGCTTGCGGTTGGGCGTGGGGACGTTGGTGTTCTGTGCGAGCATCTTGATCGGCCTAGTCGGCTGCTTGGTGGTGTATGGGCAACACGCCAAGCATGAGACGGCCTGGTCACTCACGTTCTACATCGCATTCGCGACGATGCCGGTGCTGACCCAGCTACAGCAGAGCGGCGCACTGCATCGTGCGTTCAAGCGCGCGGTGAGTTCGGGCATCTACGTCAACGTGGTAAGACCGGCTGTCTTCTTTGTGCTGCTTGGTTGCATGGCGTTGGCGGCGCGCGAAGCCTTGAATGCGGCCGGCGCCATGCTGGCCAGTGCATTGGCGGCGCTGATCGCGCTGGTTGTTTCCGCGTGGCATCTTTCCCGCATCTGGCCGGCGCCCAGTCGCAAGGTGAAGCCGGAATACGAGTTGCGCACCTGGACGCATGTGGGGGCGCATCTGTCCTTGCTTTCCATCGTAATGGTGGCGGGCAACCGGCTCGACGTGCTGGTGCTGGGGGCGCTGACTGGTACGGCCCAGGTGGGCGCGTATTACGCGGCGGCACAGATCGCCGGCTTCGCGCTTTACGGTCTACAGGCGACCAACGTCGTGCTCGCACCGCTCATTGCAGAACGTTTTGATGCCGACGATCTCAGGGGCCTGCAGCTCATTGCTCGCCGGGCCGCTCGCCTTGGCTTCGTGGGCGCTGTTCTTGCATCGCTCTTTTTCGTTGTCGCCGGGCGTTGGGTATTGGGATTGTTCGGTGCGGACTTTGTGTCGGCCTACGTGCCCATGCTGGTACTGCTGCTCGCCTACTGCATCGTCACGGCGATGGGTGAAGTGGGCTTCATGCTCTCGATGACGAAATACCAGAAGCATGCGACCTTCTTCATCCTCATCGGCATTGCCCTGAACTGCGTCTCGTCCTACTTCCTTGTGCCCATGCTCGGGGCGCTTGGCGCGGCAGTGGGTTCTGCGTTGTCCATCATCGCGTGGCGCTTCCTGGCGCTACGCTTCGTCATTCAGAACCTGGGCGTCAACCCGGCAATCATCGGCCGCATCGTCACCACGAGGCCGCGCAAGTGAAGGTGGCATTCGTCATTTCTTCATTGGGCGGCGGCGGAGCGGAACGCGTCCTTTCGGCGCTTGCCAATGCCTGGGCGAGCGACCATGCCGTTATCACGGTGATCACACTGGGGAACCGTGAGCGCGACGTATACGCACTCCACCCGGATATCGCGCGGGTGGACCTGGATCTTGTTCGACCATCCTCCGGTGCCCTGGGCGCAGTCCTGCGCAACGTAGAGCGCATCCGTAAGCTGCGCGCTGCGGTCAAGGCCTGTCGTCCCGATGTCGTCATCAGCTTCATGACGACCACCAACCTGTTGACGTTGCTGGCAACACGCGGTCTCGGCCTGCCCGTGATCGTCTCTGAGCGTACTTTCCTCAAGAGGCAGCCGCCCAGAGGCATGTGGCGGCTGCTGTTTCGGCCGCTGTACAGGCGCGCTTCCGCCGTCGTGTCCCAGACCCGACGCGGGGCGGAGGATCTCCAGGCACAATTGGACCGGTCGGTGGCCGTGATTCACAACCCTGTCGCGCCGATAGGAGGCGACGATGACAGCTCCAGAAACATTGCGGACAGTGTGCAATTGCCGCGGGAACGTGGTGAGCAATGGCTGCTTGCCGTGGGGCGCCTGAGCATCGAAAAGGGCTACGACCTTTTGATCGATGCCTTTTCGCAGCTTGCATCGAGCCATCCCTTGTGGAATTTGATCATCCTTGGCGAGGGACCTGAGCGTTCGTCGCTTTCAGCGCAGATTTCGAAGCTGGGACTGCAGCAGCGGGTCCTCATGCCCGGGTTTGTCGAGAATCCCTATCGACTGATGAAGCAGGCGGACATGTATGTCCTGTCGTCCCGCTATGAAGGCATGCCCAATGCGTTGCTGGAGGCCATGGCGACCGGGTTGCCCAGTGTGAGCTTCGATTGCGAAACAGGGCCGGCCGAGTTGATCCAGGACGGCGTGAATGGCCGTCTTGTCGAAAGCGGAAGTGTTTCGGCCCTGGCTGCATCGCTCGGCGAACTCATGGTCAGTCCTGAACTTCGGGGGCTGCTGGCGCACAGGGCAAGTCGTATCAGAGAAGAGCACGCGATAGACCTCATTCTTCAATCCTGGAAGTCCCTTGCATTGAAGGCGCTGGCGCGGCACGGCGCCTACGGCAGTGAACCCTCCGGTGTGGGTGAGCACTGATGGTCGCGTGTTTGGATATGGCTACTTGGGCTCGCGGGAATATAGGGCAGGCCTAAAATGGAAAAGAAGCCTTATATCCTCTTCTTGACGCGATCACTTGCCCGAGGGGGCGCCGAGCGACAGCTTGTTCTATTGGCCTCGGGGCTCCACCGCAAAGGTTGGCGCGTCGAGGTGGCCTGCTTCTATGCCGGCGGAGCATTCCAGCGAGAGCTTGAGCAATCGGGAGTTTCGGTCATTGACTTGGCAAAGCGTGGGCGCTGGGATTTGCCAGGATTTCTTTGGCGCTTTTGTCGGCTGATCCGTAAGCGGCAGCCGGATATCGTTCATGGCTACCTGCCTGTTCCCAACATGTTGTCACTGGGTGCTCGCATTTTGCGGCCGGATACGAAAGTCGTCTGGGGCGTTCGCGCATCTAATATCGATTTGGTCCATTACGACTGGCTCTCACACCTGACGTTCCGTATGCAGTGCCGTCTTTCGCGCATGGCTGCCTTGATTATCGCCAACTCAAGCGCAGGTTTGGAGTATCACGCCGCACGTGGGTTCCCGCGCGAAAAGATGAAAGTGGTTCCCAATGGAATTGACACCGCCCGCTTTCGCTTCGATGTGGTCGGGCGTGAACGAATGAGGGAAAAATGGGATGTCCCCCAACGTGCACGGCTTGTCGGACTGGTGGGCCGTTTAGATCCTATGAAGGACCACGCCAATTTTCTGGATGCCGTGGCGAGGCTGCAAGATAGATTGGAGGATTGCTGGTTCGTTTGCATCGGTGATGGCGCAACTAGCTACCAAGCCGAGCTCGCCCGTTTGGCCGATACGCTCGGGTTGCGGGGGCGTGTGATTTGGGCCGGCGCTTGCGACGACATGCCCGCAGCCTATAGCGCGCTGGACATAGTGGTGTCCTCCTCCAAGGGGGAGGGCTTCCCGAATGTGGTGGCGGAAGCCATGTCCTGCGGCAGGCCGTGCGTTGTCACCGACGTTGGGGATAGCGCCATGCTCGTTGGAGAAACGGGTGTGATAGTGCCCCCAGGGAATTCCAAGGCGTTGGCGATGGGCATTGAGACGCTTTGTTCTCGCCTTTCCGATGATTGCCAAGCGATGTCTGACGGGGCTCGCGATAGAATCACGGATCACTTTGGTCGCGAGTCGCTGATCGATGCCACGCGTTCTCTCATCCAAGGCTTGGTGTCTGATGCTGCGGGGCACTGAGCGATGTTGCCGCGCAAGATAAAGATTGAAGCTCCCTCTGCATTTGGTGCCCGAAGGAAAATGTCCCCAAAGAAGAACAACGAGTTTTGGACATGCATGATTTCCCGTCGTGAACAACATTCAGGTCTGCCTTGCCTGAACACTGGAGGCAGTCTGTGATCTTTGCCTCTTTGGTCTTCCTTCTGCTGAATCTTCTTCTGCTTTTTATCGAGCGGAAGCGTACCAGGAGAACGGGGGCGGACCTCCTTAGCGTCTTTTTCCTGATTTTTTCGTTGCAGAACACGATTCCGGGCGTGGTAATCCCCCTCTTGATCGAACGGCGGTCCGGCATCCCCAATACGGATAACATTTTTTTTAACAGGATCTATCAGTACATATCTCCGGAATATATTTGCCTTTCCGCAATCCTGTGCTTCCTGTTTGTGGGCTCGGTATATTTCGCCTATTTTAGCTTTCGCGGTCGGTCCGGTGACCAAAAAACTTCGGGTCATGCGAGAAGTGTGCAAGTCGTGCCGTGGCGGCTCGCGGCGGCCATGCTTGTGGGCGCCATCAGTTCGGCTCTGTTGCTGCGAGAGATGGATGGCGGTTCGCTGATCGGGGCATATCAGACTTTGGCGGCCTATCGAACTGGCGGCGGCGTGGCTCGTACATTCATGAATGCGAACTTGTTCGCGCTCACCACGACCTTCTCCGTCCTGTCGATCATTCCGGTTTTGTACGCGGCGGGACGGCCCAAGAGCAAGAAGCGAACGCTGGGCCTCGTCCTCGCGTTTGTGGCAATGATCGGCTTCTCGTTGATGACCGTCTCGAGGCGGTCGCTTCCTCTCAATATCTTACTGATATATTTTGCCTTGGTGATTGTAAACAAGCGCTGGTATTTGAAGTCTATCGCACTGATGTTCCTGTTCTTCATGCCGGTGCTGATCTACGGCAAGACGGTGCTGTATTCGATCAGTATCAATCGGGATATGGCCGATACTCTGAAGGCCATACAGGCAACAGATGCTCGTGGCGCGATCCTGACGGGATTTTCCTATCTTGGAATTTCGCTCGATTCATCCTGGGCGACCTTCTTGTTTTTGGACCTTCCGCCCCGACTGGGTATTGATCATTGGCTGTCTGTGATGAGGCGAATTCCACTCGGTACGCTTGGCTTCGACAAGGAGTCGGTACTTCCCGAGCGTATCGTCCGCATATCCACGAGAGCATTTGTGGGTGCCGATGCCGAAGATATCCCTCCTGGCCTGATCGGGCAGATGTGGATGGACTTCCGCCTGCTTGGTCCTATTGTCTGGGGCCTCGGGTTTGGCGTTCTCATGCGTCTCCTGCAAAGACGCTTTGAGGGGAGACAGAAGACGCTTGAGGCGGCGGGCTATCTCATTGTGGTGATCTACGTGGCAACGTTGCCGCTCAATACCGGTTCGTTCGACTTCGTTTTTTCCATCGATAATCTATTTATTTTTGGCCTGCTCTGGCTTGTCTACCGCAAGACAAGGGCCAGGGTCAGCGAGATGTAAAGAGGGGCGTGTCGCGGAGTTGGCGGAGAAAGAGGTAATTGCCATGCTCAGGGAGATTCTTCAGCAAGACGCCATGGCGACTTGCACTCCATCGCTTGTCAGTCCGCATTTTAGGAGAGGCGCAAAGTATCTTCGATGAAGATTGCTCACGTAATTACAGGCCTCAACACGGGGGGCGCCGAAACTATCCTGTGTCGATTTCTCGAAGGCTCTCGTGAGCTTGGTGTCGAGCATACGGTCATTGCCCTGGGCGACGTCGGCACGTTGAGTCCTTGTGTCGGCAATGCGGCTGATCTGCACCACCTCCGAATGCGGGCGAGCGGACCCAGGCTGGGGGGCCTGCGCCGGCTGCGTGCCATCATCGTCCGCTCCGGGGCGGAGGTGGTCCATGGCTGGATGTATCACGGAAACATCGCTGCAACGCTCGCCACCGCCGGGCTTGGCCTTTCGCGAGTATGGGGAATTCATCATTCTCTTTATGAACTTCATAGCGAGAAGCGAATGACCCGAATGTTGATACACGGTGGTTCGTTCCTGTCCCGCTATACGGATCGGGTCCTGTACTGCTCGACCGTAAGCTCCCTGCAGCATGAGGCCCTAGGTTACAAGCGGCTCCGTACTCAGGTCATCCCCAATGGCTTCGACGTTGAAGCATTGAAACCAGACCCTGTCGCGCGCGAGAAGATCAGGGCTGAATGGTCCTTGACGGAAGATGATCTTGTCATTGGACTGGTCGCGCGCGTTCATCCGGTCAAGGATCACGAGAACTTCCTGCGTGCGGCCCGAATACTTGCCGACCAGGACCCTGCTGTACGGTTCGTGCTTGTGGGGGATGGCGCCGATGCCAGCAACGCCTCGCTAAACGAGCTCATTGATCGCCTTAGTCTTCGTGACCGTATGCGCTTGTGCGGACGACGCACGGATATCGCTCAGGTCAATGCGGCGCTGGATATCGCCGCACTGTCCTCACGCGGCGAGGCGTTTCCGATGGCTATTGGAGAAGCCATGGCATGCGCTGTCCCCTGTGTAGCGACCAATGTCGGCGATGTTCCTGAAATCATCGGTGAAACGGGTGTGGTGGTTCCGCCGAGAGATCATGCCGCGCTTGCGGCGGGCTGGTCGCGCATTGCCCGACTCGAAGCCGCTGGGCGACGCGCATTGGGCGAGAGCGCTCGCCAACGGATCGTCGATCGCTTTTCCATGGCGGCCATGAATCGCCGTTACGTGGAGCTCTACGCTTCATTGATTCAAGAGGCTCGTAAATAGCATGTGTGGCATCGCAGGATTTTGGGACGCAGGGCATCGCTTTGGCGCAGGGAATGGCGCGGACGTCTTGCGGAAGATGACGCGGGCCATCAGTTATCGCGGGCCGGACGACGATGGCCACTTTCTGGAGGAAGCGACCGGGGTTGGCCTCGGTCATCGGCGCCTGGCCGTGGTGGACCTTACGCCTGAGGGGCATCAGCCCATGACGTCGGCCAGCGGCCGGTACGTGATGGTGTTCAATGGCGAGGTGTACAACCATAATCGCCTTCGTCCGGAACTCTCGTCGGCGGGTTTCAATTTTCGGGGCCATTCCGATACCGAAGTCATGTTGGCAGCCATTGAGCATTGGGGTCTGGAAGGCGCCTTGATGCGCTTCATTGGCATGTTCGCATTTGCACTGTGGGATCGCGAAACACGGACGCTGACGCTGGCCCGCGATCGCCTTGGCGTAAAGCCGTTGTACTTTGGCTGGATTGGCTCGGTTTTCGCGTTTGCCTCGGAACTGAAGGCGTTGCGCGCTGTTCCCGGCTTCAATGACGCGGTCAGTCGCGAGGCACTGGCTCTGCAGTTGCGTCACAACTACATTCCCGCGCCCCACTCGATCTATCGGAGCATCCGTAAACTGATGCCAGGCTCGACACTTAGCCTGGACGTAACCGTGTTTCGCAAGGCACCGGATAACGCAGCGCTCGATCAGTATCTGAAGACCTATTGGTGTGCGCGGGAAGCTGCTGAAAAGGGTGCGCGGGATCGTCTTAACTTGGGTGATGGTGAGGTCGTTGCCGAGCTGGATACGGTGTTGCGCGATGCCGTTGGCCTGCGCATGGAAGCTGATGTTCCGCTCGGTGCCTTCTTGTCGGGCGGCATTGATTCGTCGCTAGTCGTGGCGCTGATGCAGGCGCAGGCTAGCCAGCCGGTCAAGACCTTCTCCATTGGCTTCAACGAGGAGGCATACGACGAAGCCAGACACGCAAAGGCGATCGCCACGCATTTGGGCACCGACCACCACGAGCTCTATGTAACGGCGAACGACGCGCTGGATGTCGTTTCGCTATTGCCGACGATGTTCGACGAGCCGTTCTCCGATTCGTCGCAGATTCCCACCTATCTCGTCTCGATGATGGCACGACGCCATGTGACCGTGAGCCTGTCGGGCGATGGTGGTGACGAGCTGTTCGCCGGTTATACCCGCTATGCGCAGTGCGAGAGTCTCTGGCGATCCGTAGCTGGGATTCCCTCGCCGGCTCGGCGAGGTGCCGCGGCCTTGTTACGCGAAACTGCGGGATTCTGGGCGGGTCTGATGCGAATTGGTGCCCCGCTCTTGCCAGCATCGCGAAGGGAAAAGCATCACAAGGATACGGTACAACGTCTTGCGACGTTGCTGTCGATGCCATCGTCGGATGCCTTGTATCGACGCTTGGTTTCCCATTGGGAGCGGCCGGCTGATCTCGTGCTTGGCTGTGGCGGCGAGCCACCGACGGCGTTGACTGATCCACAGCGGTTCGCGGCGCTGGAAACTCGCATCGAGCGCATGATGTACACGGACATGGTGAGTTACCTTCCCGACGACGTTCTCGTCAAGGTGGATCGGGCCAGCATGGCGGTAAGCCTGGAGGCGCGCGAGCCACTTCTTGATCATCGCTTGTTCGAGTACTCGTGGCGCTTGCCGTTGTCGCAGAAAATGCGCGATGGGAAGGGCAAGTGGATACTGAGACAGGTGCTTTACAAGTACGTGCCGGCGGCCTTGATCGAGCGGCCAAAGCAGGGGTTCGGGGTTCCCATCGGCGACTGGTTGAGGGGGCCGCTGCGTGATTGGGCAGAGGCTCTATTGGACGAGAAGAAGCTGCGGGAGGAGGGGTACCTGAATCCCATGCCCATACGGCGCATGTGGTCGGACCACGTTTCGGAGCGCGTCAACGAACAATACAGGCTTTGGGACGTGCTCATGTTCCAGGCATGGAACGAAGCGCGTCAGGACTAGCCTCCGGCAACCGGTGGTCCGCACGAATGATGGCGACCAACGCAAGGGAAAACAGATGTCTGCCACTTTTGCATTGAAAGACAACGTAAGTACTGTTTCCTGCCGGTCGTTCCGTTGGGTCGGGCCTGTCCTGGATGGAACTCGCTGGCTGAGCGTTGCGATGCGGTGTAGTGCTGGTGCCTTGATCGCGGTGGCCCTTTGCGTGTCCGGAGTTGTGCATGCCGGGCAACCACAGAAGTTTCTGACCTTCGACAGTCACATGACTTCCTCAGAGGTCAAGGGACGCGCGAACGAGTACGTCTTCGTTTGGGGTGCAACCGGCCCGTCGCTCGGTGCGGCGTTCCTGCAGGAATCTCCAGGCGTCGTGCTTGGCGCGTACTTTCCATATTCCCGGGATCCGGACGCGAAGCGTGGTCTGGATTATTGGAAGTCAGCCCACCCCGCGTGGGTGGCCTATACCTGTGATGGCGCCACACCGGCGACCATGTACGGCGACACCAATATCGCCCTGGATGTCACGAATACCGACGTCGTTGCGTGGCAGGTGGGAAACTTCCTCAAGCGCCCTGCAGGTACCAATGCGGTGGCACTGGATAATTTCCAGTTCCACAATGACGGCCACATATGTGGGAGCAAGGATGCATCCGGCCGCTTTGTCCAACGATATCGTCCCGTTTCCTATGACATGGTCTATGCGCAGGACCAGGTGCAATGGCTTGAGCGCATCGCGGCCCAGCTGCACGCGAATCGGGTGAAGGTCGTCGTCAACCACATCCCCGACCTGTCCCCTGATGGCGACGATCCGGCTTCGCCCATCGTCAAGCGCATGGTGCAGTCGGTAGACGGCATTCTCGACGAGCGCGCCCAGTTGGCGCTACGTGACCCGCACAAATCCCTTTTGCTTGCGAAGCTGGTGGCTTATGCAGGCTCCAGTGGCAAATGGATGTATCTGCTTTATCAGCTCGACGATCTTGATCGAAGCTCGATTGAAACAGCCGTGGCCAATTACCTGACAATGGCTGGCCCTGCCACGGCCATTTATGTGTCGCGTAAGGATGACGCCTACGGCTATCAACCGGACTTCAAGGGTTTTGATCGCAGTATCGGCGACCCATGCGGACCGGCGGTGGCTGTGCGTGGTGCCATCGTTCGTCGCTATAGCGGGGGCATGGCCATGTTCGCCTTACCTGAATCGAGCTCAGTATCGGTGCCGGTCTCCGGTATCTACACGGACATCGATGGCGCGCCGGTAGCGGGGAGCATTCGACTGGTAGCGGGCAAGGGGCGCGTGTTGTACACGCACGAAGGGGATGCGACGGGCTGTGCTGCGTCGTAGCGTCAGGTGAACGGAGGGTACTCAAGGGCACATTCGCGGGTTCGCCATCGCTATCCCGGCGACCGGTGGCGTATAGAGTGTGCTGGATGTTTGGATGTTCTGTGGTAGGTGGTGATATGCGAGAAGGCGTCGTAGCCAAGGGCTGCAAGGTCGTACTGTTCGCCAATACGGACTGGTATCTCTACAACTTCAGGCGATCGCTGATCCTTGCGCTGCAAGGAGCGGGCTACGACGTGCTTCTCGTATCACCGCCAGGCCCCTACGGCGACATGCTGCGTGCGCTGGGCGTGCGCTGGCAGCCGGTGCCGCTCGATCGGCGTAGCCTCAATCCGCTGCGCGAACTCGCTTTCCTGCGACGGTTCGCGCAACTGCTGCGAGCGGAGCATCCGCAGCTCATCCATGGCTTTACCATCAAGTGTGCGGTCTACGGTTCGCTGGCCGCGCGTCTGGCGAAAGTGCCGGCACGGGTGAATGCCGTAGCCGGGTTGGGTTACGTATTCACCAGCACGGACACGCGCGCGCGCGTGCTGCGGCCAGTGGTCAGGGGGCTGCTTCGCCTCGCGCTGGGTGGGCGTGCAGCGCGCCTTATCCTGCAGAACCCGGATGACGTGGCGATGTTCGAGCAGGTCAATTTGGTCGATCGCTCGCGTATCCACCTGATTGCCGGATCCGGCGTGGATTGCAGTCGCTTCCAGGCCGCATCGGGTGATCGCCTGGCTGAGCCCATGAAAGTGCTGCTCGCGGCACGCCTGCTCTGGGACAAGGGCATTGCCGAGTACATCGAGGCTGCGCGCCAGTTGCTCGCAGACGGTCGCTCCATTCGCTTTCTTATGGCTGGCACGCCCGATCCCGGCAACCCGGCAGCCGTTTCTCCCGACGAAGTGCGGGGCTGGGTGGCTGAAGGTCTGGTGGAGTGGCTTGGACATGTGGACGACATGCCGGCGTTGTTCGCCTCGGTCGACGTGGTGGTGCTACCCAGCTATCGCGAGGGTTTGCCGAAATCACTGATCGAAGCGGCGGCATGCGCATTGCCACTGGTGACCACCGATGTGCCCGGATGCCGGGAAGTGGTCAGCAACGGCGAGGATGGTCTCCTTGTACCGGCGCGTGATGCGCAAGCGCTGGCCAGGGCAATTGCTCGCCTGCACGATGATCCGGAGCTTGCCCGCGGGCTGGGGCGCGCCGCGCGCGTCAAGGCGCTCGCCGAATTCGACGAGCGCATCGTGATTGAGAAGACCATGGCGGTCTATCGGGAGCTATTGCCTGCCCGAGGCAATCACGTACAAGGCCCTGCGCCGGCGCCATGATGGCGTGGGCTGAGGTGGTGGGCGTTATCAGCCCTGCGTGCTGGCGAACGAGGGTTCTTCGGTGGTGGACATGGCCGACGGCACGACCGGCACACCGGCACGGTTCGCCAGTTTGCGCGCCACCTTCGATGTCACGGTGACATAGACCACCAGCAGTATCGAGAACGCGAGCAGGTTGCTGCCCGGTTCAAGCCTGCGAGTCAGGGATCCGATGGTCACCAGCGTTGTCGCCGCCGCAATTAGCACGATCAACGTGGCGCGTGGGCCAAGGCCAGCCTGCAGAAGAAGGTGATGGATGTGGCCACGATCCGGCTTGAACGGCGACTTGCCTGCCCGGATGCGGCGATACATCACGGCTAGCGTATCGAGAACTGGCAGTGCCACGCACCACAGCACGTCGACGGAAGAGAGTTGCGAGCTGTTTTGCTGGCTGAGCTGGATGAGTATCCAGGCCAAGATATAGCCCACCAGCGTGCTGCCCGCATCGCCCAGGAAAATTTTCCGTCCAGCGACGCCGAAGTTCGCTGCAAGGTAGGGCAGGGTGGCGAACGCCACCAGCGCAAGCATGGCCGTGGCGCGGCTGGTATGGGGCTGCCCATTAAGCGCGATGATAGCGCCGATGCTCACCAGGGTGACGCACCCTGCGAGGCCATCGATGCCGTCCATCATATTGAACGCATTCACCAGGCCGATCACGGCAATCACGGTGAATGGGATGCCAAACACGCCGAGGGTGAGCTCATGGCCGAACAAATGGCCGAGGGAGCGGATGTAAGTATTCGTCAGTCCTATCATCAACAAGATGGTCGAGACCTGGACAAATAATCGCGTGCGAACCTTTAGGTTGTGGCGGTCATCCAGTGCGCCGACGAATGCCAGCAGCGAGGCTGTCCCAAGCAAGGAATAGCCAAAGGAGCGAAATTCGCCATAGCAGAAGGCACCGGCGAGGATGCCGATAAAGGCCGCCAAGCCGCCGATAAGAGGAATGTTTCCCGCATGCCGCTTGCGCTCGTCTGGGCGATCGATCAAGCCAAGTGGTTCAGCTAGCTTGTACAGCACGCAGATTGCGATAGTTGATGCTCCCGCGGCAACGCCACAGGATCCGACGATATCCATGCGTAGCATACGAGTGCGACTAATTCCTTTTGTCCAGGCTTCACATGTCCACCCAGAAAGCAGCCGCACCCGCCTGTGCGCGGACCGTTGGTTCGCGCGCTGGCCAAACATATGGGCCCCCTGTTTGAGACACGTACCTTGAGCCGTTAAGGTACGCGCAAGGACTGTATCACACTTTCGATGACGACTGACCAGCCAAAGTTCTGTTCTGCGCTATTTGTCGATTGACTTTGTTTTGCTTTTTTGATCAGCGATACATCAAATTGATTGCCACCAGCGTAATCACCAGCACTAATCCGGTGAGCGGCAATCCCACCCGCAGGAAGTCCTTCCCGCGATAGCCGCCAGGTCCAGCGACCATCATCAACGCGGGGTGGCCGGAGCTGAGCAGGAAGGTGTTGGACGAGGACACCGCCACGATCAGCGCGTAGGCCGAGGGGTTGTTGCCGGTGGCGACGGCGACGCTGATGGCGATGGGTACCATCATCACGGTGGCGCCGACGTTGGACATGACCTGCGAGAACAGTAGCGTCAGGATGGCCAGCGCCAGCTGCAATATCCAATGGTTGGTGTGGCCCAGGTGCTGCAGTACTTCCTGCGCCAGCCAGGCGGCGGCGCCGGTGGCGTCCATCGACCAGCCCAGGGGGATCAGGCAGGCGGTGACGAAGATGGTCTTCCAGTTGATGGCCTTGTAGGCCTCGTCCATGTTCAGCACGCCGGTCAGCAGCATGCCGATGGCGCCGGTCATCATGGCCACGGAGAGGTCGAGGTGGGTGAACAGGGCCAGGCACTTGGCCAGCAGGAAGAAGCCCACCGCCTGCCATAGCTTGTTGGGGCGCTGCTCTTCCTTGGGGATGTCGGTGACCACCACGAGGTCCTTGTCCTCAGTGGCCAGGCCCAGGTCGCGCCAGCTCGAATGCAGCACCAGGGTGTCGCCGGCGCGCAGGCTGACCGAGCGCACGTCGTCGCGGAACACTTGGTCGCCGCGGTTCACCGCCAGCACCGAGATGCCGTAGCGCTTGCGCAGGCGCAGGTCGCCCACGGTCTGCTTGAGGAAGCGCGAGCTGGGCGGGATTACCGCCTCGGAAATGCCGGCCCGGGTGGGATTGAACAGTTCGCTCAGTTGCCGCATGCGCGGGCTGAGCTTGCAGAGCTGGTTGTTGGCGAAATGGTTGAGCTGCTCACGGGGACCCAGCACGCCCAGTACGGAGCCCACCCAGATCACATGGTCCGCCGGTGGCGCCATGCGGGCGTCGTTGCCGCTTTTGATGGCGAGGATCAGCGGCGCGCCGTGGAGCTGTTCCACCTCGCCGATGCTCATGCCGACCAGCGGGCTTTCCGCCGTCACCGTCAGCTCGGCCGTCTCGCCGACGATGCCGTAGGTGTCGGCGAAATAGCTCTCGGTACGGCCGGGCGTCACCTTCAGGCGCTCGTCCTCGCGCTCGGGCAGCAGCTTCTTGCCGAAGAAATAGAAGAAACCCACGCCGGTAAGGGCTAGTACCAGGCCCACCGGGGTGACGCTGAACAGGCCGAACTTGGGAATGGTATGCGCGCCGGCCGGCAGGTTGGCGTTGGCGCTGGCCACCAGGTCGTTGAGCACGATCAGCGGCGAGTTGGCGATCAGCGTGGTGTTGGTCGCGGTGAGGATGCAGAACGCCATCGGCAGCAGCAGCCGGGACAGCGGCACGCCGGTACGCGCGGCCAGGCGGCTGGTGACCGGGATCATCAGGGCCGCCAGGGCTTGGCTGGGAATCACCGCGCTGAACAGGCTGGTGACCAGGTTGATCACCACACCGAGCCGCGATTCCACGCCCCGCGCCATGCGCATCACGAAGCTGGCGGTGAGGGTCAGCACGCCGGCACGGTCCAGGCCCGCGCCCATGATCATGATCGCGATGATGGCGATGACGGCGTTGCCGGCGAACCCGTTGAAGACCCGGTCCGAGGGGATCAGGCCGGTCAGGCCGATCACCACCACCACCAGCAGGGCCACCATGTCGGCGCGGATCCATTCCAGCACCAGCATCAACATGGTGAAAGCCACCAGCCCCAGCACCAGCACCATTTCGGGGGTGAGTGCGAGTCCCACTAGCCGGCGCTCCCGGTGCGGGCGCCACGGTGACGGCTGGAAGTGGGCAGTGGGAGCTTCACGCTGCGACGACTCGTCCCTGTTTGGGGCATGAGTATAAGCGGGTGAAGGCGCGGGCTGGTGAACCGTATCCGCATTACGGGGCATGGATGCCGGCAAGGCGTTGTGGCAGGAGTCCTCTCCGTCATTCCGGCCTGCGCCGGAATGACGGCAGTGATGGGCGTGGCCCTAGGCCTTGCGATACAGCAGATCCCACACACCATGGCCCAGCCTCAGCCCACGGCGTTCGAAATGGGTCTCGATGCGCCATGCCGGCTTTTCCGCACATTGGCCGGGACCGATGGCATTGCGCCATGCAGGGGCGGATTCCATTACTTCCAGCATGTGCTCGGCGTAGGGCTGCCAGTCAGTGGCCAGGTGCAGCAGGCCGTTGGGCGCCATGCGCGAGGCGAGCAGGGCGACGAAGTCGGGTTGGATGATGCGGCGCTTGTTGTGGCGCTTCTTGTGCCAGGGGTCCGGGAACCAGATGCGCGCCTCGGTTAGGGCGCCCTCGGGGATTTCGCGCTCCAGCACTTCCACCGCGTCGTGCTTGTAGAGCCGTACGTTTGCCGCATCGCGCGCGGCCAGCGCGTTCATCAGGCGGCCCACGCCGGGGCCATGCACTTCCACGCCGATGAAGTCGCGTGCCAGGTCGTGCTCGCTGGCCCAGGCCAGCGCCTCGCCGTTGCCGAAGCCGATTTCCAGCACCAGTGGCGCCGTGCGGCCGAACCGCGCCGCGTAGTCCTGCGCGGTGCCGGTGTAGTCGATGCCGAAGCGGGTCCAGTGTTCGTCGAAGGCGCGCTGTTGCGCCGGCGTCATGCGGCCCTCGCGCAGCACGAAGCTGCGGATGCGGCGCAGGTACTCGGGCTGGTTGGCGTCGTCGTGGTGAGTCATGGCGATTCCGTAAACGTAGCGTGCTCCCTCCCCTGCGGGCAGGGGAGGGTTGGGGGCGTTACCCCCCTCCCAGTCTCCCCCTGCGTGGCAGGGGGAGGAGCGAAGATCCAGGCTGAGGCAATCAGCCGATGGTGCCGTCGATCGGACTCGATGCCGAGGCGAAGCGCTTGCGCGGAATCCGGCCGGCCTTGAAGGCGGCGCGCCCGGCCTGGATGGCCAGCTTCATCGCATGGGCCATCAGCACCGGATCGCGGGCACCGGCGATGGCGGTATTCATCAGTACGCCGTCGCAGCCCAGTTCCATCGCGATGGAAGCATCGGAGGCCGTGCCCACGCCGGCATCGACGATGATCGGCACCTTGGCGTTCTCGATGATTTCCAGCAGGTTGTAGCGGTTCTGTATCCCCAGGCCCGAGCCGATCGGCGCGGCCAGCGGCATCACCGCCACGCAGCCGATCTCCTCCAGGCGCTTGGCCAGGATCGGGTCGTCGCTGGTATAGACCATCACGTCGAAGCCGTCCGCCACCAGGGTTTCGGCCGCCTTGAGCGTCTCCACCACATCAGGAAACAGGGTGCGCTGGTCGCCCAGCACTTCCAGCTTGACCAGCGTGTGGCCGTCCAGCAGCTCGCGGGCGAGCTTGCAGGTGCGCACCGCATCAACCGCGTTGTAGCAGCCGGCGGTGTTGGGCAGCAGGGTGAACTCCTCGGGCGGCAATGCATCCAGTAGGCTGGGCTGACTGGCGTCCTGGCCGATGTTCACGCGGCGGATCGCCACCGTGACGATGTCGGCCCCGGCGGCCTGGGTCGCGCGGCGGGTCTCGTCGAAGTCCTTGTACTTGCCGGTACCGGTGAGCAGGCGCGAGCCGTAGCTCTTGCCGGCAATGACGAGGGGATCGGCGGAATCGTATGTCTTGGTATTCATCATGACGTCTTGAACGGCTGGCGGCATCGGGGCAATGGCGCGGGATGAGGGAAGCGGCTCAGCCGCCGCCGATGGCGTGGACGATCTCGACCTGGTCGCCCTCGGCTAGCGTATGGCTGGCATGCAGGCTGCGCGGGACAATCTCGCGGTTCACTTCCACGGCCACGCGCTTGGCGCCATAACCGGCTTCCTGCAGCAATTGGATGATGGTCGTGGCGGGCGCGCAGTCGCGCGGGCTGCCATTGAGCGTGATGTGCATCCGCTTATTCTAGCCCGCCAGGGCATGAATACCGGTATGCGTCTGCCTGAACGCTGGCGGGACGGGCTCTTCGCCCCGCGCGGCGGTCGACGGGCACATAGGCGCCGAAACGAGGAAGGCCCGGCATGGCCGGGCCTTCCTCGTTTCAAGGGTGCTGCTGCTCTTCCCGGCGAGGCGGCGGTGCGGGGTGGTGTTCCTCGTGGCCCTGCGGCTCGCGCTGGCCACCGTTAGGCGGCGGGTTGGCGCGTGGCGGCTGGTATCCGCCGCGCGGCGGCTCATAGCCATTGCGCGGCGGCTCATAGCCCCGCTGCGGTCCCTGGTAACCCTGACCCTGAGGCTGCTGCGGTACCACCCGTTGGGGTGGCTGGGCATAGCGCGGCTCTTGCGCGCCAGACGGCGCGCGCTCGAAGCGCGGCGTACTGGGCAGGGTGTTCTGCGACGATGGCGGCTGCGATCGCATGCGGGCGGCGCGATCCTCGGCCGCATTGGGGATGTAGCTCACTCCTGGACGCGGCTGGTTGTCGGTGGCCGGACGCTCGGCGGGGGCGGCGCGCTCGATGACCGGCTGGGGCCGTGCGAAGCGGGCCGATGGCAACTCACCCGGGCGCATCGCTGCCGACTCGTTGCCGCGTACCGGCGATTGCACGCCCGGCGCCGACGCGGCGCGCTCGCCGGTCGGGGAGGGCATGGCCCGCGCGGCGTTCCCGGGCCGGCCGCTGGGGCCGGTGGCATTGAGCATGCGCACGTTGGTCGGCCCCTGGAAGCTGGCGCGCGGAGCGCTGGCCACGCCGGCGGCCCGGTTCGCGAAGGGCGCGGCGGGAACGCTGCGCGCCACCACCTCGCGCTGGAACCCGCCTGCCGGAAGGTTGCGCAGGTTGGCCGGGCGCGGCGGCGCGAAGCTGGCCTGCTGGGGCCGGATATCGATGCCGCGCGGCGCCACGGGCGCGCTGGCGAAACGATGGGGATCGACCGCCACCATGTGGCGCTGCGCGTCGCGCGCCGCTACGAAGTCATGACCGGCCATGGCCGTGAACGCCCGCGGCACGTCGCGGTTGGCGAAGCGTTCGTTGGGCATCGCGCGGCCATCGTGGAAATAGCGGTAGTGGTCGTCGATGGCGCGGATCATCTCCGCGCGGTCGTGGCGCAGGTAGATATTGCTGATGTTGACGTTGGTGTAATAGCCGCGGCTGACGCGGTACCAGGGGTTGTAGATCTCCCCCGGCCCCAGCGGGAACCAGCCGATCGGCCCGCTGCCGATGGAAACGCTGAAGCCGGGGCCGCCGACGAAGGCCACCAGGGCCGGCGCATAGACCGGGCGCACCCCGATCGGGCCCGGCACCCAGCCCCAGCGGCCGCGGATATGGGCCCAGCGGCCATAGTGGTAGGGCGCGAAGCCCCAAGGAGCATCGTCCACCCAGCTCCAGCCCCACGGACCGACATAGGCCCAGTGGCCGGTGCGGTAGGGCGCCCAGTCCACGCCGACGGCGGCCGGGTACCAGACCTGGCCGTAGTCCGTATCGGGCTCCCAGTTGCCGTACTGGTCCAGGTCCTGGGCGCCGACGACGTCGGGCGAGACGTACTGGCTCGACGCCGTTTGCGCATAGCGCTGGTCGCGGCTGCTGCACCAGGCGTCGAAATCGTCGCCGCCGCTGATGTCGCTGATCGTCACCTCGTTGAGCGAGGCGTCGGCGACCTCGTAGCTGCGCCCGCCCGTCACCAGGCGCTGCGCGCCGCCTTCGCCGTAGATCGTGGCGCGCCCGTCGAAATCGGTGATGCGGGTGGACTTGCCATCCTCGCTGATGTCCACCCGATATGTGCCGGGCTGGTCCACCACCAGGGCCAGCGTGGGCGTATCGATCTCATAGCTCTGGCCATCGGCGAGGTTCCGCACCGACAGGTTGAGGGTGCCCTGGGTCAGCTCGACCTGGGTGAGCTGGTCGTTCAAGGTGAGGAAGCCGGCATCCGAATCGTCCGCCATGCGCAGCGTGCCGTCGCCGAGTTCCAGTTCGGCGCGCGCCCCGTTGCCGGTGGACAGGCGGTCGCCGGTGGTCAGCGGGCGGTTGAGGCTGGCATCGCCCCAGTCCTTCTCGCCCGCCGGCAGCAGGCCCACGTCGCCCGCGCGATAGGACAGGCGCGCCACGCGCGAAGGGGGATCGCCCGCCGCGGCGCCATCGTCCACCGGCGGTTGGGTTTGCGCCTGCGCAAGGAAGCTGGCGCAGGCAAGCAGGGCCACCGCCATCCATCGCCGACTCCTGGGCAACATCAGGGGAGCAGAAAGCACATGCATCGAATTCTCCGAAGCAGGGCGCGAGGGCGTCGCGCGAACCTAAGGTTTCCATCCGCAAGAACGCGCAACAGCGGCGGATGATGACGCGTGCATTATGTGGGCGGCGGGTCCGACATCGGCAAGAATCCGCCGGGACTCGCGCCGTTGACGATTCAGCCGGCCGCCATGTCCGGTTCATGCCGGGTTCCACCGTGCGGGGCGGTTCCAAAAGCCCGGGGTCCCGGGTTACCATCGCCCGGCGTTGCGGGTGTAGCTCAATGGTAGAGCTGTAGCTTCCCAAGCTACTGACGAGGGTTCGATTCCCTTCACCCGCTCCACTCCCTAGCCCCCGACCCCTCTCCCGAGTTCCCTTTCACGTAACCCTGCGGCGTGCGCTGATTATGGCGGATGTGATTACCCTCGGCTGGCGGGAGCGTCTGGCGTTGCCGCGGCTCGGCATTCCCCAGCTCAAGGCCAAGCTCGACACCGGGGCGCGCAGCAGTTCCCTGCACGTGGATGCGTTGGAGAGCTTCGAGCGCGATGGCCAGACGTGGCTGCGTTTCGCCGTCAGCATCGGCGGCCGGCATCGCACCGGCGTCGCCTGCGAGACGCCGGCGCTCGACCGGCGCGCGGTGACCGATACCGGCGGCCGGCAGACCCTGCGCTGGTTCATCCGCACCCAGGTCCTGCTGGCCGGGCAGCACTTCGAGGTCGACATGAATCTGACCGATCGGCGCCATATGCTGTTCCCCATGTTGCTGGGACGCACGGCGTTGCAGGGCCGTTTCGCGGTCGATCCCGGTCTCTCCTACACACAGCCACGGCCACTGGCGGCCGGGTGGACCGGTGCTCCATGAAGATAGCCATCCTGTCGCGCAACACTCGCCTGTATTCCACGCAGCGCCTGGTCGACGTGGCGCGCGAACGCGGCCATGTGGTGCGAGTGCTCGATCCGTTGCGCTGCTACGTGCGCATCGCGCCCGGCAACATGTCGATCCGCTACAAGGGCAAGGCCCTGCGCGGCATCGATGCGGTGATTCCGCGCATCGGCGTCACCAGCACGTTCTACGGCACGGCCGTGCTGCGGCAACTGGAGATGATGGGGATCTACACGCCCAATTCCTCCGACGCGGTGCTGCGCGCGCGCGACAAGCTGCGTTGCCTGCAGATCCTCGCCGCCAAGGGCCTGGACATGCCGGTAACCGTGTTTGGCGACAACCCCGACGACACCGCCGACGTGCTGGCCATGCTGGGCGATCCGCCGCACGTCATCAAGCTCAACGAGGGCAGCCAGGGCAGCGGCGTGGTGCTGGCGGAGAAGAAAAGCGCCTCACAGAGCGTGATCGAGGCGTTCCGCGGGCTCTATGCCAATTTCCTGGTGCAGGAGTTCATCGGCGAGGCGAAGGGCAGCGACCTGCGCTGCTTCGTGGTGGGCAAGAAGGTGGTGGCCGCCATGCAGCGCGACGCGAGCCCAGGTGACTTCCGCTCCAACCTGCATCGTGGCGGCACCGCCAGCACGGCGACGCTGAGCGCGGAAGAGCGGCGTATCGCGGTGCAGGCCGCCGCGGCGCTTGGCCTGGGCGTGGCCGGCGTGGACATGCTGCGGTCCAGGCGTGGCCCCTTGATCCTGGAAGTGAACGCATCGCCGGGCCTGGAGGGCATCGAAGCCACCACCGGCGTGGACGTGGCCGGGGCGATCATCGGCTTGCTGGAATCGGAAACCGAGAACACGAAAAGCGCCACGCGCCGGCGTCCCCAGCGCGTGGATTGACGCGCGTGGCCTACCTGTCGGCGGTTGGCGCGTCCTTGCTCAAAAGTTCTCATTAATCATGAGATTGAGGCGTCCCCGCGAACCCGCCAGGCTTTGACCGCCTCGAACGGGCAGGCATACCATGGGCTGTGTTCTGCGGAGCGTGCCTCGGGGTGGGGTACGGCAGACGCCGGGAGGGACATTCATGACACGCAAACTCTGGCTGCCGATGTCGGCGGCGATGCTGGTTCTGCTGCAAGTGGCATCCGTACAGGCCAAGGAAACCAAGCCTGACGTAAAGGCCGAGACGAAGGACGAGTTCGCCGCCGTGGCCGACCGCGTCCGCCAACAGATGGCGCCGGGCGGGCGCTTCGAATTCGTCGACAAGGGCGGGCACGAGACGGTCGATCGCGACTTGGGTGGCATGCAGTCGCTGTACGACAAGTTCGGCACGGTCGATGCGATGGATCAGCCCTCCAAGATCCAGCTGTACAACTACCAGACCGAGGTCAACGCCATCCTCACGCGTGGCGATGCCGACCGCGAGATCTGCGAACAGGTCAAGCCGATGGGATCGAACATTCCCAAGACGATTTGCCGCACCAACCGCGATATCCAGCAAGAAAATGGCCAGGCGCAGCGCTACCTGCAGGACGTCAAACAAGTCCGCAACACCACGGGTGGTCATTGAACTGGCGTGGGGTTAACGCCGAAGTGAGTACGGGTTAACTACCCTCTAACCGCTTCGTCCCTATAAAGGATCCACTGCAATTTGCTTGGCACTTCCACCGCAAGGTCTGGTGACAGCAGATTACGGTATCGGGGCAGTAGCTTGAGCCCAGGCGAACGACGACATGTCGACCCGCCTGGGCTTTTTTCTTGCCTGCTGCTTGCTCGCCGTTCAGCTTACCGCCTGCCCGGCGCCCCTCTCGCGCCGCAAGCTTGTTAAGCTTGGCGCTACAACCGGCCCCTATGCCGGTTGCGTATGGAGGACGCATGCGCGTACTGGTGATCGAAGACAACAGCGATATCGCGACCAACATCGGCGATTATCTTGAAGATCGAGGCCATGTGGTCGATTTCGCGGGTGATGGCGTCACCGGCCTGCACTTGGCTGTCGTGCATGACTTCGACGTGATCGTGCTCGACCTGACCCTGCCCGGCATGGATGGTCTGGACGTAGCGCGCAAGCTGCGCCACGAGGCGCATAAGCAGACGCCGATCCTGATGCTGACCGCGCGCGATGCGCTGGAGCAGAAGCTGACCGGCTTCGAATCGGGCGCCGACGACTACATGACCAAGCCCTTCGCCCTGCAGGAACTGGCCGCCCGCCTTGAAGTGCTGGCGCGCCGAGGCAAGGGCCCGCAGAGCCGCGTGCTCAAGGTGGGCGATCTCACCTACAACCTGGACACGCTCACGGTGACCCGCGAGGGCAAGTCGATCCAGCTCAACCCCATCGGCCTGAAGCTGCTGCAGGCCCTGATGGAAGCGAGCCCCTCAGTGGTGACCCGGCAGGATCTGGAGCAGCGCGTGTGGGGCGAGGAACTGCCCGATAGCGATTCGTTGCGCGTGCATATCCATGGCCTGCGCGCCGCGATCGACAAACCCTTTGACAAGCCGCTGATCCATACGCGGCACGGCATCGGATACCGGATGGTCGAGCCGGATGCAGTCCAGGCGTAAGCTCAGGTTTCGCCTGGTCGTCTCGTTCGCGCTGTTCGGCTTTGGCCTCAGCGCGTTGTTTGCATTTGCGGCACTCAATATCCGCAGCAGGGTCGAAAACCAGCTCATCACGACAAGCCTGCAGGATGAGGTCGATCATCTCAACGAGCAGGTGCTGGCGCATCCGGACCGCGCGCCTTCGTTCGACATCGTCAAGGCGTTCTCGTGGAGCGATCGCACGATCTACAAGGCGCCATTGACATGGCAGAACCTGGATACCGGCGTCCACGACATCTACGAGCCGGGTTCCGACGGGCGCATACACCATTACAAGCTAGCGGTGCGGCGCAAGGACGGCGTGATTACCTTCATGCTGTTCGATGTGTCGCGCGATGAGCTTGGCAAGCAGCAACTGCTTTTCAGCGTCATCGGGGCCGTGTTCGTGTTCGGCCTGCTGTCCCTGGTGCTGGGCTTGTGGCTGTCGCGCAAGGTGCTGAAGCCGGTCAGCGAACTGGCGCGCCGCCTGCGCGATTTCCGCAAGACCGGCAAGGCCGAGCCACTGGCTCCCCATTTTGCCGATGACGAGGTGGGTGAGCTGGCGCTGGCGCTCGATGAGTATTCGCAGCGGCTGACCGCGATGGTCGAGCGCGACCGCGAGTTCAACTCCGACGTCAGCCACGAGCTGCGCACCCCGCTGGCGGTGATCTCCAGCACCACCGAATTGCTGCAAGGTTCGCCCGACCTGACTGACAAGCTGCGCGAGCGCTTGAAGCGCATCGAGCGTGCCTCGCGCCAGGCCACCGAGCTGATCGAGGCGCTGTTGCTGCTGTCGCGCGCCGAACGGCGTGGACCGACGCGAGGCGAGACCACCGAAGTCGCCAAGGTGGCCGCCGACGTGATCGAAAGCCAGCGTCCCCAGATGCGCGACAAGCCGCTCAACGTGGAACTGGTGGTGAAACAGGCGGTCAGCGTCAATGCGCCGGCATCGGTCTTGTCGGTGGCGCTGACCAACCTGATCGGCAACGCGATCAAGTACACGCTCGAAGGCATGGTGACGGTGGAAGTCAGCGCCGACCGCATCGAAGTGATCGATACCGGCCCAGGCATCAAGCCCGAGGATGCCGAGCGCCTGTTCCAGCGCGGCGTGCGCGGCGAGGGTGCGGGCGGCAGCGGCGCCGGGCTGGGCCTGGCCATCGTGCGGCGCCTGTGCGACCTGTACGGTTGGGATGTCTCGATGCGCCCGCGCACCAATATCAACGGCGCCATCGCCAGCCTGGTATTCAAGCCGGCGGGCAGGTGAGCCCCAAACCGGTGGGGCCGGCGCAGGCCGACCCCACTCTGCGCGGCGTCAGAGCGGTTCCAGCCAGCCCCACTGGTCGTTGGTCTTGCCGTTGAACAGGCCGAAGAACAGTTCCTGCAGGCGACGCGTGACGCGACCAGCCTTGCCGTTGCCAATCTGCTTGCCGTCCACCGAGCGGATCGGGGTAATCTCCGCCGCCGTGCCGCACATCAGCAACTCGTCGGCCAGATAGAGATATTCGCGCGGGATGTCGCGCTCGACCACCTCGATGCCGTCCTCGCGCGCCAGCGTCTTGAGCGTATCGCGCGTGATGCCGGTGAGGATCGACGCGCTCGCCGGCGTGGTGTGCAACACCCCATCGAACACCAGGAACAGGTTCTCGCCGGCACCCTCGCTGAGCAGGCCGCTGGCGGCCAGCGCAATGCCCTCGCCGAAGCCCAGGCGGCGCGCCTCGCGCGCGATCAGCTGGCCCGAGAGATAGTTGCCGCCGGCCTTGGCGCCGGCCGGAACGGTGTTGGGCGCGAAGCGCTGCCAACTCGACACGCAGGCGTCGATGCCATTCTCCAGCGCCTCGGGGCCGAGGTAGGGACCCATTGCCCACGCGGCCACGGCCACGTCGATCGGCGTTTCGGCCGACAGGCCGAAGCCGCCAAGGCCGCGGTAGGCCACCGGACGCAGGTAGGCGGCGCTGAGTCCGTTCTTGCGTACCACTTCGCGACACGCGGTGGCCAGCTCATCCTGCGTGTAGGGCAGGGCCATGTCGTAGATCTTGGCGGACTGGTACAGGCGCTTGAGGTGGTCGGTCAGGCGGAAGATCGCCGCGCCGTCGGGCGTGGCATAACTGCGAATGCCCTCGAATACCGAGGACCCGTAGTGCAGCGCGTGCGCCATGACGTGAGTGGTCGCTTCCGGCCAGGGCTTGATCGTGCCGTTCTGCCAGATCCAGTCGGGGTACTGCTGCGCCATGTGGGGTCTCCGGGGGCGGGGAAATCGCACCATGATAACCCGAGGCCATTTTCCGCATGGCGGAAGGCCAGGTTGCCGCGCCTAGTCGGCATCTCGCAGCCACCAGCAGCCAGAGCGCCGCACCATGCCGAAGCGGGTTTCGTGCGATGTGCCGGTACCGCCATCGCCGGCGGTGCGCACGACCAACTGGGAGCGGTTGAAGATGGCGGAAGGAGAGGGTGGCGCAAAGGCATCATCGCCCGGCGGCTGCACCGGAGCGCCCGCGTCGCCAGGCATGGCCGAGTCCGATGGCGCCTCGCCCACTTCCAGCAGCGGTCGCTGCATCAAGGTATCCAGTGAACGGATGTCCGCGACGACGGCATCATGTCCATAGCCGTTCCAAAGCATCAGGCCCGCCAAACGGTTCGGGTTATGGCTGGCGAAGGCTTCCTGCACGCTCCGACGCAATGCATCCACGCTGGCGGCGCACAGCACGGGCGGGGGAGGTGCCGTTGCGGGCACATCCTCCGGGTTGGATCGGGCGTCGGTGGCGGGCGGCGCGACTGCCACGGGCGTGGCCTGCAGCGCGGCGCACGGCTGGTCGGTGAACAGCGGGTTGCCGCCGGGGCCGATGCAGCGATGGATGCCGTCCTGGGCCCGGGCGCCCATCGGCAGCAGCAACAGCAGCCATGTCAGCTGGCGTAGCGTCATCGAGCGAGCTTACGCCCGCCCGCGTGGCTCAACCGTGCAGTCGGTCCAGAACCGCACGCGTGGCCTTGGCGCGGTTCAAGGTATAGAAATGCAAGCCCGGCGCGCCTCCGTCGAGCAGGCGACGGCACATTTGCGCCACCACGTCGGCGCCCAGTTCGCGTATCGACGCGGCGTCGTCGCCGTGCGCCTGCATGCGCCGGGCGATCCAGCGCGGGATTTCCGCGCCGCACGCGTCTGAGAAGCGCTTGAGCTGGGAGAAGTTCGAGATCGGCATGATGCCGGGCACGATCGGGATCTGGACGCCAAACCGCCGCGCGTCGTCGACGAAGCGGAAATAGGCGTCCGCATTGAAGAAATACTGGGTGATCGCGCCATCCGCGCCGGCCTCCACCTTGGCCTTGAAATGGCGCAGGTCGGCCAACGCATCGTCGGCCTGCGGATGGGTTTCCGGATAGGCGGCCACCTCGATGTGGAAATGATCGCCCGAATGCTCGCGGATAAAGCGCACCAGCTCGGCCGCGTAGCGGAAATCGCCCGGCGAGGCCATGCCCGACGGCAGGTCGCCGCGCAGCGCCACGATGCGCCGGTAACCCGCGGTACGGTAGCTGTCCAGCAATTCGGCCAGTTCGGCACGGGTGCCCCCCACGCAGGACAGGTGGGGAGCCACGTTGAGCCCATGTGTCTGGTGCAGGCGCCGCACCGTCTCGCCGGTGTAGCTCAGAGTGGAGCCTCCCGCGCCGAAAGTCACCGACACGTAGTCCGGCGCCAGCGATTTCAGCGACGTCGCGACCTGATCCAACTGCGCCCGCTGTTCATCGGTCTTGGGTGGGAAGAACTCGAAACTGATAGGCGGCATGGCGACAGTCCCTGGGAGGCTAGGCGCCATTATATATATCTCTTTCTCGCGATAAAGAGATATTGACGTACCGGGCTGTTTCCCGGGGCGTTCTCCAGGGCTGCGACAAACCGCTCCGTCCAGCGGCCCAACATCCTTGATCTATGTCAATCGACACTCCAGGGGGCACCCCCAGACTTCCCACCGTTCAGTCAATCTCAAGCCTAGGAGTGGGCCTCATGGTGGGCGTCGAGGGGAGTTACAGCGACAAGGTCATACGGCAATTCGCCGTCATGACCGTAGTGTGGGGCGTGGTAGGCATGCTGGTCGGCGTCATCATCGCCGCCCAGCTGTACTGGCCGGGCCTCGATTTCGACATACCGTGGCTCAGCTACGGCCGCCTGCGTCCACTGCATACCAATGCGGTCATCTTCGCATTCGGTGGCTCGGCGCTGTTCGCCACCAGCCTCTATACGGTGCAGCGTACCTGCCATGTCAGGTTGCTGTCGGACAAGCTGGCCTCGTTCATCTTCTGGGGCTGGCAACTGGTGATCGTGGCCGCGGCCATCACCCTGCCGCTGGGGCTCACCCAAGGCAAGGAATACGCCGAGCTGGAATGGCCGATCGACATCCTCATCACCATCGTCTGGGTGGCCTACGGAGTACTGTTCTTCGGCACCATCGCCAAGCGAAAGGTCAAGCACATCTACGTCGCCAACTGGTTCTATGGCGCGTACATCATCACCATTGCGCTGCTGCACATCGTCAACAACATCGCGATCCCGGCAGGCTGGTTCAAGTCGTACTCGGTCTATTCCGGCTCGGTCGACGCGATGGTGCAGTGGTGGTACGGCCATAACGCGGTGGGCTTTTTCCTCACCACGGCCTTCCTCGGCATGATGTACTACTTCGTGCCTAAGCAGGCCGGCCGCCCCATCTACTCCTACCGCCTGTCGATCGTACACTTCTGGGCGCTGATCGCGGTGTACATGTGGGCCGGCCCGCATCACCTGCAATACACGGCGCTGCCGGACTGGGCGCAGTCGCTGGGCATGGTGTTCTCGCTGGTGCTGCTGGCCCCGTCCTGGGGTGGCGCGATCAACGGCATCCTCACCCTGTCGGGCGTCTGGTACAAGCTGCGTACCGACCCGATCCTGAAGTTCCTCATCGTCTCGCTCTCGTTCTACATGATGAGCACGTTCGAGGGACCGATGATGTCCATCAAGACGGTCAATTCGCTGAGCCACTACACCGACTGGACCATCGGTCACGTGCATTCGGGCGCGCTGGGCTGGGTCGCCATGATCTCGATCGGTTCGATCTACGCCATGCTGCCGCGCCTGCTGAACCTGCCGAAGATGTATTCGACCAAGCTGATCGATACCCACTTCTGGCTGCACACCATCGGCCTGGTCGTCTATATCGCCTCGATGTGGATCGCCGGCGTCATGCAGGGCCTGATGTGGCGCGCCACCGATCCGGAGAACGGCACGCTGGTGTACTCGTTCGTCGAGGCGCTCAACGCCACCAAGCCCTACTACCTGTTCCGCCTGGGCGGTGGCCTGATCGTGTTGTCCGGCATGCTCGTGATGGGCTGGAACGTCTACAAGACCTTCCGCATGAAGGCAGTCAGCACGGCACCCCAGCCGCTGCTCCCGCCCGATGCCGCCGATGCCCGTGCCTGAGGGAACAGACATGAGCCACGCACACGCAAAAATCGAAAAGAACATTGGCCTGATGGCCATCCTCATCGCTGTCGCGGTGTCCTTCGGCGGCCTGGCGGAAATCGTGCCGCTGATGTTCCAGGCCGAGGCGATCAAGCCGCTGCCAGGCATCAAGCCCTATCCCGCGCTGGAACTGGCGGGACGCGACGTCTACATCCGCGAGGGCTGCTACAACTGCCATTCGCAGATGGTGCGCACGCTGCGCTTCGAGACCGAGCGCTATGGCCACTATTCGCTGGCGGGCGAGTCGGTCTACGACCATCCCTTCCAATGGGGCAGCAAGCGTACCGGCCCCGACCTGGCCCGCGTGGGACTGCGCGGCTATTCCGACGACTGGCACCGCGCTCACCTGAACAACCCGCGCGACGTGGTGCCGGAGTCGAACATGCCGGCCTATCCGTGGCTGGCCAAGGCCAAGCTCGATGGCGCCGAGGTGGCGCAACACATGCGCGCTCTCAAGCGCATCGGCGATCCCTACACGGATGCCGATATCGCCGGCGCGCCAGCGGCGGTGGAGGGCAAGACCGAACTCGACGCCGTGATCGCCTACCTGCAGGGACTGGGTACCCATGTCTCGCAGGCGGACATGCAAGTAGCCGAGGGGGCGGAGTGACATGTTGCCAGGCCTGATTACCGCTGCATTGCTGCTGCTTTTTGTCGGAGGCTGCATCTGGCTTTGGCTGCCGTCGCACAAGCCCGCCATGGATGCCGCCGCGCAGATGCCGCTGGACGATGATAAGGAGGAGACGGCATGACTTCCGCATGGACGTGGTACGTAGTTGCCTTGGTGGTGCTCAACCTGCTGGGCTGCCTGTGGCTGCTCAAGGGAAACACCAAGCGCAGCCCGAACGACCCCAAGCCGGACGAGACCGGGCATGTCTGGGACGGCAACCTCACCGAATACAACAAGCCCCTGCCGCGCTGGTGGATCAACTTGTTCTACATCACCATCGTGTTCTCGGTGGGTTACCTCATCTGGTATGGCGTGGGCAACCTCAAGGGCTTCGGGCATTGGAGCTCGAAGTCCGAGTGGGCCATCGACAATGCCGCCGAGGAGGCGCGCCTGGACGATACGCTCAAGCTCTATGCGGGCAAGTCCATCGATGTGCTCGCCAAGGATCCGAATGCGGTATCGATCGGACGCGCGATCTTCATCAATCGCTGCGCGGCCTGCCATGGCTCCGGTGGACATGGCGCGATCGGCTTCCCCGACCTGACTGACGACGTCTGGCATTGGGGCGGCACGCCGAACCGCATCCTGGAGACGATCCAGGAAGGGCGGCAGGCGGCGATGCCGGCCTGGGCCAGCACCCTGACGGCGCAGGGCGGGGCGACGGCGGTGGACGATACCATTGCCTATGTGCTGTCACTGTCGCGTCCTGGCCAGCCGGCGGATGCCGTCGAGCGCGGCGAGAAGCTGTTCGCGGGTATCTGCGTGGCTTGCCATGGCCCGCAGGGCAAGGGTAACCAAGTAGTGGGTGCGCCGGATCTCACCGACAGCTACTGGCTGTACGGCAGCAGCCTGGCATCGCTGCACAAGACGCTGAACGAAGGGCGCCAAGGCACGATGCCTGCCTGGAAGACCATCCTGGGCGATACCCGTACGAGGCTGGTGGGTGCCTACGTGTGGACGCTATCGCCGCACAAGGAGCCGCCGCCGGCTGGCGCGGTAGTGGCCGAATAATGGCCGCCCGGGCCATCAAACCTCCCGAACAGAAGCCGGCGCCTGCATGGCTGCAGTGCGCCGGCGCCATTCTCTGGCCCAGTTTTTTCGTCGCGGGCGTCGTCACGATGGTGTTCTTCGCCTACGTCGATCCCGTGGCCTTGCGTGACATCACCTTTCCCTCCTTGAAGCTGGGCCGCGAGCTTGGCTATTCCCTGGGTTTCTTCCTGATCTGGCTGGCGACGCTGTCGTCCAGCCTGTTTACCTGGATCCTGCTGCGGCCTGGCAGGTCTGCCAGGTGCGGTTCCTCACTCACCAGCAAAGCGCCATGAGTCGTCCCATTCCACTGCATGTCGTCGAGGATGACAGCAGTTCGTACTACGTCAGCGAACGCAAGGTCTATCCGCGCGAGGTATCGGGCCGTTTCAACCGGTTCCGCGTCGCGGCGGTGATCTGGCTGCTCGGCATGTTCTACGTGTTCCCTTGGCTGCACTGGAACGGCAGGCAGGCCGTGTTGCTGGACCTGCCGGCGCGCAAGTTCCATGTCTTCGGCTGGATGTTCCTGCCGCAGGATTTCCTGTTTCTGTCGACCTTGCTGATCATCGCTGCGCTGGCGCTGTTCTTCTTCACTGCCCTGGCGGGGCGCCTGTTCTGCGGCTACGCCTGTCCCCAGACGGTATGGACGGAAGTGTCGCTATGGATCGAGCGCTGGTGCGAGGGCGACCGCAACAAGCGGATGAAGCTCGATGCCGGCCCCTGGACCCGCGAGAAGATCCTGCGCAAGGGATCGCGGCACCTGCTCTGGGCGCTGTTCGCCCTTTGGACCGGCTTCACCTTCGTCGGATTCTTCAGCCCAATCGCCGACCTGGCCGGGCGGACGCCGTTCGACTGGGGTGGCTGGGAGACGTTCTGGATCCTTTTCTATGGCTTCGCCACCTGGGGCAACGCGGGTTTCCTGCGCCAGCAGGTGTGCAAGTACATGTGCCCGTATGCGCGGTTCCAGAGTGCGATGTTCGACCGCAACACGCTGATCATCGCCTACGACCCCATGCGCGGCGAGCCACGCGGCGCGCGCAAGCGTGGATTGGCCAGCGTGCTGGCGCGCACGCGCGGCCTGCTCGACAAGCTTGCCGCCTACGACTACGTGTTCCGCGCCAGCCGTCATCCCTCGGCGGCGGACAACCGGGCCCAGGCGGGCGGCACCATAGCCTTGGCTGGCACGGGCATCGTCGCCGAGCCGCTGCCGCGGTTCCTGCCCGAGCAGCTCGGCGACTGTATCGATTGCACCATCTGCGTGCAGGTCTGTCCCACCGGCATCGATATCCGCAATGGCTTGCAGTACGAGTGCATCGCCTGCGGCGCCTGCATCGACGCCTGCAATGGAGTGATGGACAAGCTCGGCTATCCCCAGGGGCTGATCCGCTATGCCACGCAGAACCAGATCGACGGCAAGGCGACGAGGGTGTTGCGCCCGCGCATCGTCATCTACGGCTGCCTGCTGCTGGTTCTGGTCGGCGGCTGGATGTACGGGGTGACCCATCGCAGTCCGCTGATCGCCGAGGTGCTGCGCGACCGCAACGCGATGTACAGCCAGGATACGGATGGCCGCATCGAGAACAGCTACACCCTCAAGCTGGTGAACAAGGACCAGCAGGTCCACCATTTCGTCATCGACGTGATTGCGCCCGACATGCCGGGTACCAGCCTGCGCAATGGTCCCCGCACCGTGCAGGCGGATAGCGGCGAGGTGTTGTCGGTGCCGATCACCGTGAGCGCATCGCCCGAGGTGACCGGGCGGCACGACGTGAAATTCAGCGTGCGCGGCGTCGACGTGGACGCCGCCATCGACGTCAAGAGCAGTTTCTTTGGACCGATGCCATGAACGAGACACGAAGCACCTGGCGGGAACCCATGGTCTGGATGCTGGTGGGCTTGCCCTTGGCGTCGGTGTTCATAGGCTTCGCCCTGTTGTTCGCGGCGGTGCGCCCGGGCAGGGAGGACATGGACATGACCAGCCATGCCACCCATGTGGGCAAACTGCTGGTGACGGCCAGGCCCAACGCGGCGGCGGCCGATATCGAGACGGAAGGCCTGGTGTTGCGCAGCAAGGGTGACATGATCGAGGCCGTACCCATGGACGGCGACTTCCCCCGGGGCGGCAAGCTGACCTTGACGCTTACCTCTTCCGACCCTGCAGTGGGCGCGCGTACCTACCAGCTCAGTCCCAGCGAGCTTGGCTGGCGCGGGGTGGGGCCGGTGGACGGCCAACATGAATGGACGGTGCAACTGGCTCCCGAGGGCGCGGCCTGGCTGCTGCATGGACACTGGACGGCGAACGCGCGCTCCATCCGACTGATGCCGTAGCCATGGATCGCGCCGTCGACCTCGCGGGACAGGCCGCTCTGCATGCCTGCTATCACTGCGGGGAGTCCTTGCCCGACGCCCCCGTGGTGATGGTCATCGACGGCGTTGGCCAGGGATTCTGCTGCCAGGGATGCGTGGCGGCTGCACAATGGATCCGTGCCTCGGATCTGGGCGACTATTATCGGCTGCGCAGCGCCAGTGGTTCGCGGGTGGAGGTTGGGCAGGCCGATTTCGGCGGCTGGGATCGCGACGATCTCCTGAGGGAGCATGCCTTGCCGGTTGCCGGTGGGCTTGAGATGACGCTGCTGACCGATGGCATGCGCTGTGCGGCCTGTGCCTGGCTGATCGATCGGGCCCTGCAACGGGTGCCGGGCGTGTTCGACGTGACCGCCAACGCGGTGACGGGGCGGATCCGCATCGGCTGGGACCCCGCCACGGTGCGTTTGTCGGAGGTGCTTGGGCAACTGGCCATGCTGGGCTACCGGCCTTACCTGGCGGCAGGCGCCGCGCGCGAGCGCGAGCGGGTGATGGAACACCGGCGCTGGCTGCTGCGTCTGGGCGTCGCGGGGCTGGGCGCCATGCAGACCATGATGTTCTCCGAAGCCCTCTACCTGGACTTCCACCACCACATGGCCTGGGCGACGCGCGACTTCTTCCGCTGGGTCACCTTGCTGGTATGCACGCCGGTGGTGTTCTATGCCGGCTGGCCTTTCCTCGCCGGCTGCTGGCGCGAGGTACGGCAGCGGCACCTGGGCATGGATACGCTGGTGGCGAGCTCCACGCTGCTGGCCTATCTCGCCAGTGCGGTGGAGACGATGCGGGGTGGGCCCCACGTGTGGTTCGACGCCGCGGCGATGTTCGTCTTCCTGCTGCTGGGTGCGAGGATGCTGGAACAGCGGGTGCGTCGCATCGCCAGCTCGCAGGTCGATACCCTGGCGCGGGCACGGCCGACGCTGGCGGTGCGCGAGCGGGGCGACGGCAGTCGCGAGTCGGTGCCGCTGACGGCGCTGCGGGTCGGCGACGTGGCCTGCGTGGCGATCGGCGAGGCGGTGCCGGCGGACGGCGTATTGCTGGATGCGCAGGCCATGTTCGAGGAGGCCCTGCTCACCGGCGAATCGTATCCCGTGGGCAAGACGCAGGGAGCGGCGGTCTATGCCGGCACGCTGTGCCGGGAAATGCCGGCACGCATCGAAATCACCCAGGTGGGCAGCGCCACGCGCCTGTCGCAGCTGACGCGCCTGGTGGAGCAGGCACAGGCGCACCGGCCGCCGCTGGCGCGCATGGCCGACCGTATCGGCAGCTGGTTCGTGGCGTCCCTGCTGGTAGCGGCGGTGGCGGTCTATATCGGGTGGCGCATCCATGAGCCGGCACGCGCTTTCGAGGTCATGCTGTCATTGCTGGTGATCAGTTGCCCGTGCGCGCTCTCGCTGGCGGTGCCCGCCGCCCTGGCGGCCTCCCATGGCGCCCTGGCGCGGCTGGGTGTGCTGCCGTTGCGCGCGGAAGGGCTCGACAGCCTGGCGCGGGCAACGGACATCGTCTTTGACAAGACCGGCACCCTGACCCGGGTACAGCCAGAGCTTGCCGGCGTGCAGGTGTTCGGCGACATGACGCCGGAACGGGCAAGGGCGATTGCCTCCGCCCTGGAGAGGGACAGCCGGCATCCGATCGCCGCGGCCTTCGCGCTGAAGGAGGCAGGGATCGAGGCGACCGACGTCCGCGTGCATGGCGGCCGCGGCTTGAGCGGACAAGTCGAGGGCCGGATCTGGCGCCTCGGGCACGCACCATTCGTGGCCCAGCGGGAAGACGACGGGCAGTTGTGGCTGGGCGACGGTGAACATGCCGCCGCGCGCTTCGTCTTGCGCGAGACGCTGCGCCCGGATGCGCACGCCGCGGTGGAATCGCTGCGCCGGCTCGGCCTGCGGATCCACCTGGCCAGCGGCGACGCGATGGAGGCCGTGCAGCGCCTGATGAACCAGCTGGATATTGGCGAGGCGCATGCCCGGCAGACTTCGGAGGACAAGCTGGCCCTGGTGCGCGGCCTGCAGGATCAGGGCCGCATCGTGGCGATGGTGGGCGATGGGCTGAACGACGCGCCGGTACTGGCGGGCGCGGACGTCTCCCTGGCCATGGGCGAGGGCGCTCCGCTGGCGCAGCGGGCCGCCGACATGGTGCTCACCGCGCCGTCGCTGCTGCGCCTTCCCGCGGCGGTCCGGCTGGCGCGCCGGACACGGCGCATCATCCAGCAGAACTTCGCCTGGGCCGTCGGCTACAACCTGCTGGCCCTGCCGTTGGCGATCCTGGGGCAAGCCACGCCCTCGCTCGCGGCGCTGGGTATGGCGGCGTCCTCGCTGATCGTCACCACCAATGCGCTGCGCTTGATGCGGCGGACCTCCAAGGTGGCGTCGCCATGATCATCCTGCTGATGCTCGTTCCGTTGAGCTTGATGCTGCTGGCGGTGGCCATCGGCGCGTTCGTATGGGCCGTGCGCAAGGGACAGTTCGACGACATGGACACGCCGGCGCTGGACATCCTCAGCGACGATGCGCCGCCCGCGGCCACGGGCGAGGAGCCGCGCCATGGTTAACGGGCTGGCGCTGTCCGCGGTGTTCCTGACCGGGTTGCTGGGCGGCGTGCACTGCGCGGCGATGTGCGGCGGTATTGCCACCGGGTTTTCATCGTGGTCCACCCGGATGGGACGAGGTGGTGCCCTGCAGCTCAATCTCGGGCGCGTAGCCGGCTATGTGCTGGCGGGCGCGGTGGTGGGCGGGCTGGGCGATGGCGTGCTGCGGCTGTTCGAACTCGATGGGCTGGCGGTCGCCATGCGCATGGCGGTGGGACTGGTGCTGGTGATGATGGCGCTGCGCCTGCTGGACCGGCGCGGCCGGCTCGGCTTCCTGGCGCGCCCGGGCGCGAAGCTATGGACATGGCTGCAGCCCTTGCACCGGCGCCTGTTGCCGGCCAACACGATGAGGCGCCGGCTGGCCGCGGGCATGCTGTGGGGATGGTTGCCGTGCGGCTTGAGCACCACCGTGCTGGCCGCCGCCTGGCTGTCGGCGAATGCGCTCGACGGCGGCCTCATCATGGCGGCGTTCGGGCTGGGCACCTTGCCGGTGATGCTGCCCCTGACCTGGTCGGGGGCGCGCGTGGGCCGCTGGCTGCAGCAACCGGGGCCGCGACGCGGTACGGCCTTGTTCGTGTTGTGCGCGGGCGTGCTGACCCTGTCGGCGCCCTGGCTGATGCATGTGCCGGCCCTGCATGGCGTGCTGGGAATGCTGGGATGCGATCCCGGGATGCGATAGGGCGGGAGAGATAGTCGCGCACAGGGTGCGCTCCCACGGTGAGCCAGCATGATGAAAAAGGGCCGCCCTGGGGCGGCCCTTTGCACTGGCCGGTTGGCCAGGCTCAGTAGCGGTAGTGCTCCGGCTTGTACGGGCCGTCGACCGGCACGCCGATGTAGGCGGCCTGTTCGGGGGTGAGGCGGGTCAGCTTCACGCCGATCTGCTCCAGGTGCAGGCGGGCCACTTCCTCGTCCAGCTTCTTGGGCAGGCGGTAGACCTTCTTGTCGTAGAAGTCCTTGTTCGCCCACAGGTCGAGCTGGGCCAGCGTCTGGTTGGAGAAGCTGTTGGACATCACGAAGCTCGGGTGGCCATGGGCGCAGCCCAGGTTGACCAGGCGCCCCTCGGCGAGCATGTAGATGCTGCGGCCCGTCTTGGAGAAGGTATAGCGGTCCACCTGCGGCTTGATGGTTTCGCGGGTCACGCCCTCGGCCGCGTTGAGGCGATCCATCTGGATCTCGTTGTCGAAGTGGCCGATGTTGCACACCAGGGCATTGTTCTTCATCGCCGCCATGTGCTCGAGCGTGATGATGTCCTTGTTGCCGGTGGTGGTGACGTAGATGTCGCCCAGCCCCAGGGTCTCTTCCACGGTGGTGACCTGGAAGCCTTCCATCGCGGCCTGCAGGGCGTTGATCGGATCGATCTCGGTGACGATCACGCGGGCGCCGAAGCCCTTGAGCGAGTGCGCGCAGCCCTTGCCCACGTCGCCGTAGCCGCACACCACGGCGACCTTGCCGGCCACCATCAGGTCGGTGGCGCGCTTGATGCCGTCGGCCAGCGACTCGCGGCAGCCGTAGAGGTTGTCGAACTTCGACTTGGTGACCGAATCGTTGACGTTGATCGCCGGCACCAGCAGCTTGCCGCTCTCGGCCAGCTGGTAGAGGCGGTGCACGCCGGTGGTGGTTTCCTCGGAGACACCCTTCCAGTCGGCGGCGACCTTCTTGAACCAGCCCGGGCGCTCGGCGGCGGTGCGCTTGACCAGGTCCTTGATGACCTGTTCCTCATGGTTGCCGCTCGGGGTGTTGACCCAGTCGCTGCCTTCCTCCAGTTCCACGCCCTTGTGGATGAACAGGGTGGCGTCGCCGCCATCGTCCACGATCAGCTGCGGGCCCAGCTCGCCCGGATGGGTGAGCATGTCCAGCGTGCACTGCCAGTATTCCTCCAGCGTCTCGCCCTTCCAGGCGAACACCGGCAGGCCGCCGGCGGCCAGCGCGGCGGCCACGTCGTCCTGGGTGGAGAAGATGTTGCACGAGGCCCAGCGCACCGAGGCGCCCAGCTCGCGCAGGGTCTCGGCCAGCACGGCGGTTTCCTTGGTGCAATGCAGGGAGCCCGACAGGCGCACGCCCTTGAGCGGCTTCTCCTTGGCGTAGCGGGCGCGGATCTGCATCAGGCCGGGCATTTCCTCTTCCGCCATGCGGATGCGGCGGCGGCCGAGGTCGGCGAGGGAGATGTCGCGGACCTTGTAGTCCTGTTGGGCGGGATCTTTGGTGACTGCGTTCATGGCTTGGCTCCGGGTGTTGCGGCCGTGGGGCCGCATCGTTGACCGGGCGCCGTTTTGCGGGAAAGGCCGCCGAGCCTGGCCGGATGGTGCGGATGATGCACGGCCGGTCGCAGCGCCCCTCGACGGGATTCGCGATTATAGCGGCAGGCGCCGCCGGTGTTGCCTGGGATAGGTTCCCCCCGGTAAGCGATTCCATCCATGACTGATGGCGCAGGCCGCCGGCCCGCCGTGCGGGTATGGTCGTAAATTCATGCGACCACGGTGCCTGCGACCCATGAAGCTCCCGTTTCGACGCCTTGTCCTCATTGTCCTGTGGCTCGCCATGCCGCCGCTGGCGGTCCAGGCGCAGCTGGCGCCCGCCGCGGCATCCGCTCCCGCTGCCCGGGGCTACAGGCTCCCGCCCAAGCCGCTGCAGGCGGTGGTGGACGCGCCACGGCCACCGCAGCTGTCGATCAGCCCGCATCGCGACCTGCTGGCCCTGATCCAGACGCCGGCGCTGCCGGGCATCCACGTGGTCGCGCAGCCGGAGTTGAAGCTGGCGGGGCTGCGCATCCATCCGAGCGTTCACGCGCAAAGCCGCTTTTCCTTCGGCAGTGACCTGTGGCTGATGGAGGTTGCCAGCGGCAAGGAGATTCGCCTGAAAGGCCTGCCGTCGCCCTTGTCCATCGCCAGTTCCAGCTGGTCGCCGGACCAGCGCTATCTCGCCTTCAACCAGGTCGATGTCACGCAAGGGCGCAACGAATTGTGGGTGGTGGACATAGCCTCGTGCACGGCGCGGCGACTGACCGCGCTGCCGTTGAACACGGTGGCGGGGCGCGGCTACCGCTGGATGCCGGACAGCCGGCAATTGCTGGTGCAGTTGCAGCCCGAAGGGCAGGGCGAGGCGCCCGTGGCCAGCGGTATTCCCACCGGGCCGAATGTCCAGCAGACCCAGGCCGGCCATGGCGTGAAGGCGATCCGCACCTACCAGGACCTGCTGCGCGACGAGGGCGATGCCCGCCTGTTCGAGTACTACCTGCGTTCGCAGACGGCGCTGGTGGACCTGGACGGCAAGGCCACGCCGCTGGGCGAACCCGATCTCACGCTGTCGGTCAGCCCGTCGCCGGACGGCCGGTACCTGCTGCGCGAACGGGTGGAACGGCCGTTCTCCTATCTGGTGCCGGTAGGCAGCTTCCCGCGCCGCATCGAGGTACTGGACCGCGACGGCAGGCAGGTGAAGGAGATCGCCCGTCTGCCACTGGTCGAGGGCTTGCCCACCGGCAACGATGCGGTACCGACCGGTGTGCGCGATATCGAATGGCGTGCCGACGCGCCCGCCACCTTGGTCTGGGCCGAGGCGCAAGATGGCGGCGATCCGGCACGGCAGGCGTCCGTGCGCGACCTCGTGCTCATGCAGGCCGCGCCGTTCGGGCAAGCGCCGGTGACGCTGGCGCGGCTGGGCAGCCGTTATGCCGGCATCGACTGGGGCACCGGCGAACTGGCGCTGGTGCGGGAGTACTGGTGGAAGACGCGCCAGGTGAAGGAGTGGCGCGTGGCGCCCGACCATCCGGACCAGGCGCCGGCACTGGTCCACGACGGGTCGTCCGAGGACCGCTACAAGGCGCCGGGTACACCGGCCACCGCGCCGGACGAGCATGGCGAGGTGCGGCTGCTGCTTGCCGCCGACGGCCAGAGCATCTACCGCCTGGGCGAAGGTGCCTCGCCGGAGGGCGATCGTCCCTTCATCGACAGGGTCAACCTCGCCACCGGGCAGACCACGCGCCTGTTCCATTCGCAGGCGCCGTACTACGAGGCGCCGCAGGTGCTGCTGGACAACGAGGGCAAGCGCGCGCTGATCTCGCGCGAGTCGCCGACCGAGCCGACCAACTACTACGTGGATGATCTGGGCACGCACGGCAAGCTGCGTGCCCTGACCCGCTTCCCCGATCCGCTGCCGCAGCTCAAGGGCGTGAAGAAAGAGCAGATCCGTTACCGGCGCAAGGACGGCGTGGAACTGACCGCCACCCTGTACCTGCCGCCGGACTACGACCCGAAGAAGGACGGCCCGCGCCCGATGCTGATGTGGGCCTATCCCACCGAATTCAAATCGGCCGACGCCGCCAGCCAGGTCAAGGATTCGCCGTACCGCTTCAACCGCATCGGCTACTGGGGGCCGCAGGCCTTCCTGGCCATGGGCTATACCGTGCTGGACAACTTTTCGGTGCCGATCGTGGGCGAGGGCAGCAAGGAGCCCAACGACACCTATATCCCGCAGCTGGTGGCCAGCGCCGAGGCGGCGGTGGACGAAGTGGTGCGCCGCGGCGTGGCCGACCGCGACCGCATCGCGGTGGGCGGGCATTCCTACGGCGCCTTCATGACCGCCAACCTGCTGGCCCATACCCGCCTGTTCAAGGCGGGCATCGCGCGCAGCGGCGCCTACAACCGCACGCTGACGCCGTTCGGCTTCCAGTCGGAGGAGCGCAATTTCTGGCAGGCGCAGGACGTGTACCTGGCGATGTCGCCATTCGACTATGCCGACCACATCAAGGACGCGCTGTTGATGATCCACGGCGAGCAGGACAATAACTCCGGTACCTTCCCGATCCAGAGTGAGCGCCTGTACGCGGCCATCAAGGGCCTGGGCGGCACCGCGCGGCTGGTGATGCTGCCGAACGAGGCGCACGCCTACCGGGCGCGCGAATCGATCATGCAGATGCTGGCCGAGATGAACGACTGGCTGGCAACCTACCTGAAGCCGCCGCGGACGGAGGCAGGCGCGGCGGCGGGAGCGCATTGAATCCAGGAGCCGCCGTCATATCCGGCCGACACCGGGATGACGGCAGGCGGTGACGCCGTCGCCGCGATCTTGCGGCGATGCACAAAATGCCGCGGCTTCGGGTAGTCTTGGACGTCCAGACATCCGAAACGTGGCATTGATGAACCAGCACCGCAGTCCGGAGTTCGCCCCGCACGACGCCCCCTTGCGCGAAGACGTCCGCCGCCTGGGCACCCTGGTCGGCAACATGCTGGCCGAGCAGCTGTCGCCCGGGTTCCTCGACGAGGTCGAACGCATCCGCCTGGCGGCGATCGAGCGGCGCCAGGAGAACGCCTCGCTGGACGTGCTGGCCGGACTGCTGACGGGGCTGGATACCTACCACGCCGAATCGCTGGCACGGGCCTTCGCCAGCTATTTCCAGGCGGTGAACACCGCCGAGCGCGTGCATCGTATCCGCCGCCGCCGCGACTACCAGCGCGAGGGTGGGGCGCCGCAGCCCGAGTCGCTGCTCGATGCCTTGCTGCGCCTGAAGGCGCAGGGTGTGGAGGCCGGCGAGCTGCTCGAATGGCTGGAACGGTTACAGGTGGAACCGGTTTTCACCGCGCATCCCACCGAGGCGGTGCGGCGCTCGCTGCTGGAGAAGGAACAGTCCATCGTGCGCGCCCTGGTCGACAACTTCGACCCCACGCGCACGCCGCAGGAGCGCAAGGAGGACGACGACCGCATCCTGATGGCGCTCAGCGCCGGCTGGCAGACGGCGGAAGCCTCGCCGATCAGCCCCAGCGTGCAGGACGAGCACCACCACGTGGGTTTCTACCTGGCCAACCCGATCTACCGCATCGTGCCGGCGCTGTACGAATCGCTGGCCGATGCGCTGCAGACGGTCTACGGCGTGGCGGTGCCGCTGCCGCGCCTGCTGGGCTTCGCCACCTGGGTGGGCGGCGACATGGACGGCAACCCCAACGTAGGCGCCGCGACCATCGCCAACAGCCTGGCCACGCAACGCGCGCACGTGCTGGAGCACTACATCGAGGATGTCGCCAACCTGGCCCGCCTGCTCAGCCAGACCGAGGACCGCGTGGCCGTCGACAGTGCGCTGGCGCAACGCCTGTCCGACTACCGCGTGCGTTTCCCCGGGGCCGCCGCCAAGATCCGCCCGCGCCACGCGGACATGCCTTACCGCAGCTTGCTGACCATCATCGGTGCGCGCCTGGAAGCGACCCACGACGATAATCATCCGGAGGCCTATGCCTCGGCCGAGGCCCTGCTTGACGACCTGCGTTTGATCGTCCACAGCCTGATCGACCACCATGGCCTGCATGCCGGCGCCTATGCGGTCAGGCGATTGATCTGGCGCGTGCGTACCTTCGGCTTCCATTTGGCGCGGCTGGACGTGCGGCAGGATTCGCGCGTGCACGACGACGCGCTGGCGCTGCTGCTCCGCGATGCCGGGTGGCCTGACCGCGATGCGGCCGACAAGGCTGTCCGCCTTCGTCCGTATGCGGGTGGCGAGGCTGCCTTGGAGGGCAGCGAGGCGGCGGCGGCCACGGCGCTGCGCGACGTGTTCGCCACCTTGCATGCCTCGCGCGAGCGCTATGGCGCCGAGGCGATCGGCCTGTACATCATCAGCATGGCGCGCTCGGCCGCCGACGTGCTGGCCGTGCTGGCGCTGGCGCGCCATGGCGGGCTGGTGCGGGACGGGCGCGTACCGCTGCATGTTGCGCCGCTGTTCGAGACGGTGGACGACCTGGCCCATGCGCCGGACACCTTGCGTGCGCTGCTGGAGGACCCGGTCTACCGTGAGCATCTGGCCACGCGTGGCGGCCGCCAGTGGGTGATGCTGGGCTATTCGGACAGCGGCAAGGACGGCGGCACGCTGGCCTCGCGCTGGGGCCTGCAGCGCGCCCAGGTGGAGCTGCTGGACGTGGCGGCCGAGTTCGGCGTGCGCCTTTCCTTCTTCCATGGCCGCGGCGGCTCGGCCAGCCGTGGCGGCGCGCGCATCGCGCCGGCGCTGATGTCCTCGCCGCGCGGCTCGGTGGCGGGCGTGCTGCGTATTACCGAGCAGGGCGAGGTGATCCATCGCAAGTACGGCATCCGCGCGCTGGCTCTGCGCAACCTGGAGCAGACCGTGGGTGCCGTGCTGCGCGCCACCTTGCGTCCGCGCACGCATGAGCCGCGCGAGGAGGCGTGGCGCGAATGCATGGGCCGGCTCGCGGCGCACAGCCGCCAGCACTACCGCGCCTTCGTCGAGCGCGAGGGCTTCGTGGACTATTTCCGCGCGGCCACGCCGATCGACGTGATCGAGCGCATGACGCTGGGCTCGCGCCCCTCGCGCCGGCGCAGCATGCGCGGTGTGCAGGACCTGCGCGCGATTCCCTGGGTGTTTGCCTGGACGCAGAGCCGCTCGATCCTGCCCGGCTGGTACGGCCTGGGCAGCGCGCTGGCGTTCGGCGCACGTGAGTATGGCGAGGCGGCGATGGCCGAGATGGCCAGCGACTGGCCGTTCTTTGCCAATGTGATCGACGATGTGTCGATGGTGCTGGCCAAGTGCGACCTGGGCATCGCCGAGGCGTTCTCCCGGCTGGCCGGGCCGCTGCACGAACCGTTCTTCGGCCTGATCCGCGAGGAGTTCGAACGCACGCACCACTGGCTGCTGCGGCTCAAGCGCGCCGACAGCCTGCTGCAGGACCAGCCTCGCCTGGCGGTGTCGATCGACCTGCGCAATCCCTACATCGATCCGATGAGCCTGCTGCAGGTGGACCTGCTCAAGCGCTGGCGCGAAGGCGGCGAAAGCGACGACGCGCTGCTCGCCGCCCTGGTGGCCTGTGTCAACGGCGTCTCGCAGGGATTGCAGAACACCGGTTGAACCGCCGCCGCCGCCGTCCATTTCCGGACGGCGGCGTCCGCGGATGGACGCACGCACGCGTGCGCTTCGGCGGACCGGCCTCGCCAAACGACTGATTCCACACGTCTTGCCCCCCGCGCGTCCGGTTGGCATGCGGTTTGCGATAGCCATCGCATGGATATCGCCAATCCCCAATTCAAGCTACGCCGCCGCCGTCGCCGCTGGTGGCTGGCCGGCGGCACCGCCGCCGCCGTTTCGCTGGCCGCGCTGGCGCTGGCGCGCATGGGACCCGCCTTGCCCGAGGTCGATCGTGGCGGCGTGTGGATCGATACCGTGCAACGCGGCCCGATGCTGCGCGAGGTGCGCGCCACCGGCGTGCTGGCCCCGCGCGAAATCCGCTGGCTGGCGGCCGGCACGGTAGCGCAGGTCGAGCGCATCCTGGCCTGGCCCGGCACGCAGGTACGGCCCGATACCGTGCTGATGGAGCTGGCCAATCCCAGCGTGGAGGACGCGTTGCGCAACGCGCAGGCGCAGGTGGCGGCAGCCGAAGCCGACGTGCGCGCCAAGCGCGCCGAGCTTGCCTCGCAACGGCTGGACCTGGAGGCGCAACTGGCCCAGGCCCAGGCCGACTATGCCGCCGCCGAGGTCAAGGCGGTGGCCGACGGCAAGGCGGATGCGCAGCACCTGATCCCGCACGTGCTGTACGAGCAGAGCCAGATCGCGCTCAAGCAGCTCAAGTACCGGGTGCAGGTCAACCAGCAGCGCGTGGCCGCCTTCGAGACCAGCATGCAGGCGCAGCAGGCCGTGGTGGAGGCCCGCCTGCAGCAGCAGCGCAGCAACCTGGCATTGCGCCAGCGCCAGGCCGACAACCTGCAAGTGCGCGCGGGCGTGGCCGGCGTGTTGCAGGAAGTGGCGGTGCAGGAAGGCGCGCAGGTGGCCGAGGGCGCCAACCTCGCCCGCGTGGCCAAGCCCGAGCAACTGCTGGCGCGCCTGCGCGTGCCGGAGGTGCAGGCCAAGGACGTGGCGATTGGCATGCCGGTCAGTGTGGATACGCACAACGGCGTGATCGCCGGCCGCGTCGAGCGCATCGATCCGGCGGTGCGCGAGGGCAGCGTGCAGGTCGACGTGGGCCTGCAGGGCGCGTTGCCGGCGGGCGCGCGACCCGATCTCTCGGTGGACGGGCGCATCCTGCTGGCCCGTCTCGACGATGCCCTGTCGGTGGGCCGGCCGGTACAGGCGCAGGGCGACAGCGCGATGTCGCTGTTCCGGCTCGACCCTGCCAGCGGCGTGGCCGTGCGCGTGCCGGTGCAGATGGGCGTGGCGTCGGTCGACCGCATACAGGTCCTGCGCGGGCTCGCGCCAGGCGACCAGGTGATCCTGTCCGATACCTCGGCATGGGATAAATACGACCGCATCCGGGTGCGGTGACCTTCAAGGGAGTTTCGACGTGGCAACAACGAACGACGTGATCGCGCTCACCGGCATCCGCAAGGTGTTCCAGACCGACGAGGTGGAGACCCACGCGCTGAGCGAGGTGCACTTGAGCATCGCGCGGGGCGAGTACGTGTCCATCTCCGGGCCGTCCGGCTGCGGCAAGACCACCTTGCTGTCCATCCTGGGCTTGCTCGATACCGCCAGCGCCGGCCGCTACGTGCTCAACGGGCACGACGTCGCCGGGCTGGGCGCGGCGCAGCGGGCGCGCATCCGCAATGCAGAGATCGGCTTCATTTTCCAGGCCTTCAACCTGATCGGCGACCTCACCGTGCAGGAGAACGTCGAGCTGCCGCTGACCTACCGCGGCGGCATCGGCGCCGCCGAGCGCCGCGAGCGCGTGCTCGAATCGCTGGAACGCGTGGGCATGGCGCATCGCATGCGCCACTATCCCGCGCAGCTTTCCGGCGGCCAGCAGCAGCGCGTGGCGGTGGCCCGCGCGCTGGTGGGGCGGCCGGCGATCCTGCTGGCGGACGAGCCCACCGGCAACCTCGACTCGCGCAACGGCGAGGCGGTGATGGCCCTGCTGGAAGAACTGCATCGCGGCGGCGCCACCCTGTGCATGGTCACCCACGACCCGCGCTACGCCGAGCTGGCGCAGCGCAAGGTGCGCCTGTTCGACGGCCGCGTGGTGGACGAGGAAACCTTCGATCGGTTGCGCCACGAGGACGAGCGTCGGCTGGACGCGCTGATCGGCCGCCGCGTGGAGGCCGGTGCGTGAGCGTCTGGCTAAGCGAGGTAGGGTGGGCCTGGCGCGCCATGCTGCGCCGGCCCGGTTTCCTGCTGCTGGCCACCGGCGTGCTGGCGCTGGGCATCGGCGCCAGCGCGGCGGTGTTCGCGCTGATCGGGAACACCTTGCTGCGGCCGCTGCCGGTGCCGCAGGCCTCGCGGCTGGCGGTGCTGGGATTCCTGCGCGACAACGGCCAGGTGGGTGGCATCTCCCCGCACGAGTACCAGTACCTGGGGCCGCTCCAGGGCGTGTCCTCGCTGGGGTTGGAGCGCCCCGGCCTGGTGGTGAACGTCGCCGGTGCCGGCATGCCGGAACAGGTGCCGGCGATCTATATCGACCGGCACCTGTTGCCTACGCTGGACCTGCAACCCGTGCTGGGACGGAACTTCAACGCGCAGGAGGACCGTCCGGGCGGGCCGCTTGCGGTGATCCTCGGCCATGGTTTCTGGCAACGCGGCTACCACGGCGATCCCGGCGCAATCGGTCGCATCCTGCAGGTCGAGGGCGTGGCACGCACCATCGTCGGTGTGCTGCCGGCGGGCTTCAACACGGTGCTGGGCAAGGGCGACGTGATGTTGCCGATGGCGTTGCCAGCGGCGAGCCGGGACTACAGCCACAACGGTCACATGGCGATCGCGCGCCTGGCCGCCGGCGCCGGGATGGCGGCGGTATCGGCGCAGGTCGATGCGCATGAGCGCACGATGTTCCGGGACATGGGCATGGGCGGCAACTGGAAGCGCCCCCGCTTTGGCGCCGAGAACCTGGCGGCGGCCATGCAGCAGGATGCCCGCCCCATGCTGCTGCTGTTCCTGTTCAGCGCCGTGCTGGTGCTGCTGATCGCGCTGGTCAACCTGGCCAACCTGATGTTGCTGCGGGCCTTGTCGCGTAATCACGATGCCGCCGTGCGCAGCGCACTCGGCGCGCCGGTGCTGCGGCTGATGCTGCCGGCGCTGGGCGAGGGCCTGTTGATCGGCGGCGGCGGCGCGCTGCTGGGCATGGCGCTGGCGACGGCGGGCCTGGCCTGGCTGCAGAACTTCATTCCCGCCGAATGGCTGTGGAGCGGCCGCATGCATGTCGGCGCGGGATCCTGGCTGCTCGCCTTCGGCGTGGGTTTGTTGGGCGCCCTGTTGGCGGCGGTGCTGGCCCTGTGGCGCAGCCGCGGCACGACTACGGTGGGCGAGTTGCGTGAAGGCGGGCGCAGCGGCATCGGCGTGGAGACCGGGCGCCTCGGAAACATGCTGGTGGTGGCGCAGATCACCCTGGCGGCCATGCTGCTGTGCGCGGCCGGCCTGTTCATGCATGCCCTCTACGATGCTTCGCGGCTGCGCCTGGGCTTCGTCGACGACCGTATCCTCACCTTCGAGCTGGCACCGGTAAAGGCCCATTACCCGGATACCGCCTCGATAGAGGCGCTGTCGCATCGATTGGTGGAACGGCTGCGCGGCATACCCGGCATCACCGATGCCACGGTGACCACCAACCTGCCCACCAGCGACGGCACCCTGGGTCAGTTGCAGACCTCCATGCACACGCCGGACGGCGACGAGTTCATGGCGCAATACCATGGCATCGGCCCGGACTTCTTCAGGCTGTTCGCCATCCCCCTGCGCGAGGGGCGTGGTTTCACCCTGGGCGACACGCATGGCGGCGAGCGGGTGGCCATCGTCAGCCAGGACCTGGCCGACAGATATGGCGCCCATGCATTGGGCAAGACGATCGAGATACAGGGCGCGGGCGACACGGTGGGATACGTGCGCATCGTCGGCGTGGTGGGCAACACCTGGCAGCTGGGTCCGCTGCAGCCGAGGCAGCCGGTGCTGTACCTGCCATTGGCGCAGATGCCCGACGGGGATATGGCGATCTTCCGCGACATGGAACCGCTGCGCTTCGCACTGCGCGGCCATGGTAATGCGGATGACTGGCGCGCCGGCGTGCGCGCGGCCATCGCCGAGATCGCGCCCGAGCAGCCGATCGCGAACGTGCGTCCGATGCGCGGCATCGTGCGCGAGACCACCGCGACCGCGCGGCTCAGCCTGTGGCTGATCGGGCTGTTCGCCGCGCTGGCCCTGCTGCTGGCGGCAGCAGGCTTGTATGCCGTGATGGCCGTGGCGGTGGCGGCGCGCGAACGCGAGTTCGGCGTGCGCGCCGCACTGGGTGCACGGCCGTCGCGGCTGGCGCGGCTGGTGCTGCGTGGCGGCCTCGTCCAGATCGCGATAGGGCTGACGCTCGGTGTCGGCGCCGCCCTGGGCGTGTCGCGTGCGTTGTCCGCGCTGCTGATGTTGCTGCTCGGGCGCGCCGGCACGTTCGATCCGATGGCGGTGGCCGGGGTATGCGTGGTGTTGGCGGCAGCCGGACTGCTGGCCTGTCTTTTGCCGGCGATGCGCGCCGGCCGCGTGCAGCCGATGCGCGCACTACGGGGAGAATGAGGATGATCTTGCGCGAGTTTCGCGAAGCATGGCGGCGGCTGCGCAAGCGGCCGGGTTACGCGCTGTTGTCGATGACAGTGCTGGGCGTCGGGCTGGGCGTGGTGCTGTTCCTTTTCAGCATGGTCAACACGATGATCCTGCAGCCCTTGCCGTTCCCGCATGCCGAGCGCCTGGTGGCGGTGGGCGAGACGCCCGACAACGGCTACGGCATCGGCGACATCGACAGCGACCAGTACCTGCTGCTGCAAGGCCACCTGCGTGGCGTGGAGGCATTCGGCGCGTATGTGGACATCAACGCCAACCTCGACCAGGGACAGGGGGCGAGCTACCAGAACGGCACCTTGCTTACCGCCTCGATGATGGACCTGCTGGGCGTGAGGCCGATCCTGGGGCGTGGCCTGACCGATGCCGATGACCGGCCGGGTGCCACGCTGGTGGTGCTGCTCGGTGAAACCCTGTGGCGGCGCGATTTCCAGGCCGATCCGCATGTCCTGGGCCGCCATGTGCGGGTCAACGGCGAATGGGCCACCGTGGTCGGCGTGCTGCCCGCCAGCTTCGGCTTTCCCCAGTGCAGTTCGCTGTGGCTGCCGCTGCGCCTGGACAGCGGCAAGCACCACTCCCTCTCGGGCGTGGCCAGGCTGGCGCCATCGAGCAATCCTTCGCAGGCGCGAGCGGCGCTGGCGGCGAGCGCGGACGAGTTGAAGCGCGTCCTGCCGCCGGAGTGGCGCATGCGCGCGCTGACCCTCAAGCCGCTGGCCTTGAGCTTCGTGCCCGAGGACGAGCGCGCCTGGGTATGGCTGATGCTCGGCGCCACCGGCCTGGTGCTGCTGCTGGCCTGCGTTAACGTGGCCAACCTGCAACTGGTGCAGACCTTGCATCGCCGCCGCGAGCTGGCCTTGCGCAGCGCGCTGGGCAGCGGCCGGGCGCGCCTGATGGCCGGCGCCATGATCGAGAGCCTGCTGCTCAGCGTGGCGTCGATGGCCCTGGCCTGGCCGATCATGCGCGGGGGAAACCGCTGGCTGGTCGATACGTTCGTCGCCGCCGGCGACCCGCCGAACGTGTTCTATCGCTTCGACGCCAGCGGCTGGGTGCTGCCTTTCGCGTTCGGCGTGGCCGTGCTCAGCACCGTGGTGTCCGGGCTGATGCCGGCGTGGCGGGCCTCGCGCACCGACCTGCAGGACGCGTTGCGCGATGGCAGCAGGGGGTCGGGCAGCGACTTCGGCAGGGCGGCCAAGGCCCTGGTGGTGGCACAGGTCGCGCTCACGGTGGTGCTGCTGGTCGGCGCCGGCATGTTCGTGCGCGCGCTGGGCGACTTGCTGGCGCAACGGTCGGTCGGGGCGACCCACGCCACGCAGGTATTGACCGCCCGCCTGGCGTTGCCGCGTTCGTCCTACGCCGAGGATGCGCAGCGCATCCATTTCTTCGAGACGCTCGCCGATCGCCTGCGCGGCGATCCCGAGGTGGTCGCCGCGACCGCGTCCAACACCATCCCCAGCGCGGTGCTGGGCAGCCATGAGGATGTCTCGCGGCCCGGCCAGCCGCAGCCGGGGGATGGCTGGCCGAGGGTGCAGATGGGCATCGTCGATGCGCATTTCCTCGACACCTACGGCGTGCGCCTGCGCGAGGGCCGGTTCTTCGATGCGCGTGATCGCGCCGACAGCCAGGCGGTGGTGGTGATCGACGCCAAGTTGGCCGACGCCCTGTGGCCGCATGGCGATGCCCTGAACCAGTCGCTGGTGCTGTACCCCGGCAAGTCCTGGGCGCGCACGGTGACGGTGATCGGCGTGATCGAGCCGCTGCTGCTGGATGGCGCCATGGAGAAACCGTTGCCCGGCCTGCTGATGCCGCTGCCCCAGGCGGCGAAGCAGTCGCCGCTGTGGGCCATGGGGATCGCGGTACGCACGCATGCCGATGCCAGTGGCTTCACGCGGCGCCTGACCGAGGCGGTGCGCGCGGTCGACCCGCAAGTGGCCGCCTACGAGGTGCGCAGCCAGGCGGAGGTGATGGCCACGGCGCGGGTGAAGCTGGTGGTGATGACCGATGTGTTCGCCGCGCTGGGCGCGATCGCGCTGCTGCTGGCGGCGGCCGGCCTGTATGGCGTGCTGGCGTTCTCGCTGACCCAGCGCACGCGCGAGATCGGCATCCGCCGCGCGATCGGTGCGGGCCATCGGGCGATCCTGCGCGATGCGGGCCGCCCGTTGTTCCGGCAGTTGGGCTTCGGCCTGCTGATCGGCCTGGGCTTCGCCTTGCCGTGGTCGCACGTGCTGGCCGATCCGGGCTTGCGCACGCGCGCTTATGATCCGGTGGTATTCGTGCCGGTGCTGCTGCTGGTCATCGGCGTGTCCGTGCTGGCCGCGCTGGTGCCGTTGTACCGCGCGCTGCGCATCGACCCGGCCATCGCGTTGCGCTACGAGTGACCACTACACTGCACGGATGAGTGAAGGCATGACGCGCCCATCCCCGCCCACCATCCTGCTGGCCGATGACCAGGCCGACGTGCGCGAGGCCCTGCGCCTGCTGCTGAAGTCCGAGGGAATCGCCAGTGTCGGGGTGGCCGACCCGGAAGCGGCAGTGGAGGCGGCACGCCGGCAGGACTTCGCCTGTGCGCTGATCGATTGCAACTACCGCCGCGACACCACCTCAGGCGAGGAAGGGCTGGACCTGCTCGCGCGACTGCGCCAGCAGGCGCCGGAACTGCCGGTGGTGGTGATGACCGCCTGGGGCAACGTGCCGTTGACGGTGGAGGCGATGCGCCGCGGCGCCGCCGACTTCGTGGAGAAACCCTGGGACAACGCGCGGCTGCTGTCGGTGCTGCGCGCGCAGATCGCCCTGCGCGAGGGCGCGCGACGGCAGCGCCGGCTGGAGGCGGAAAACGCCTTGCTGCGCGGCGACGAAGGCGATGGCATCGTCGCCGAATCGCCGGCGATGCGGCGCGTGGCCGCGCTGATCGAGCGCGTGGCGCCCAGCGACGCCAACGTGCTGGTGCTGGGCGAGAACGGCACCGGCAAGGGCGTGATCGCGCAGCGCATCCATCGGTTGTCGTCGCGGGCCGGGCGGTCGCTGGTCAAGGTCAATATGGGCGGCATCGCCGAGAGCGTGTTCGAGTCGGAAATGTTCGGCCACGTGCGTGGCGCCTATACCGACGCCAAGGGTGAGCGCATCGGCCGCTTCGAGCTGGCCGATGGCGGCACGTTGTTCCTCGACGAGGTGGGCAACGTGCCGGCCTCGCAGCAGCCCAAGCTGCTGCGCGTATTGGAGGATGGCGAGTTCGAGCGGCTCGGTTCCTCGCGCACGCAGCGCGTGGACGTGCGGCTGGTGTCGGCCACCAACGCGGACCTGTCCGCCGAGGTGGCGGCGGGCCGTTTCCGCAAGGACCTGCTCTACCGCCTCAACACGCTGGAGATCCACCTGCCGCCGCTGCGCGAGCGTCACCAGGACATCCTCGCGCTGGCCCGCCTGTTCCTGACGCGTAGCGGCCAGCGCCATGGCCGCTGCGGATTACGCCTGGCGCCTTCGGCGGAGCGTGCGCTGCTGGACTGGCGCTGGCCGGGCAACGTGCGCGAGCTGCAACACCTGATGGAGCGTGCGGCGCTGCTGGCCGACGGCGACCAGGTCGATGCGGCCGCGCTCGCCTTCGGTGCACCGCTGGAAGCGGCTCCGGATCTCGACGACATGACGCTGGAACAGGCCGAGGGCTGGCTGGTCAGGCGCGCGCTGCAGCGCCACCAGGGCAACCTGCAGCGCGCGGCCGATGCGCTGGGCATCACGCGGCAGTCGCTGTACCGGCGGCTGGAGAAGCACGACCTGCGCGACGCGGCCGATGAAAGCGGTGCCGGCTGATTCCCGCAGCGGCCGGCTGCCGCGCTTCGAGCGGCGCGTCGGCGCCGGCGCCCTGCTGACGGCCTTGCCGGCCTGGCTGGCGGCGGGGGTGGGCTGGCTATGGCATCCCGATCCGTGGCCCACCGCCGCGGCGCTGTGGGGCGGCGCGCTGGTGGCGACCGCCTGGCTGGTGCGGCGGCACATGCGGCGCATCAGCTATCCGCTGCACACGCTGTCCGGCCTGCTCGAAGCGTTGCGCGAGGGTGACTACAGCCTGCGCGGCGTGCAGGGCGGCGTGCTGGGCGATGTGGTCTACGACGTCAATGCGCTGGCCGAGCGCCTGCAGCAGGAACGACTCGCCTACGAGGAATCCTCGCACCTGCTCGGCAAGACGCTGGCCGCGCTCGACAGCGCGGTGTTCGCCTTTGACGAATCGCTGCGCCTGCGCCTGGTCAATCCCGCGGGGCAGCGCCTGCTGGATCGCAGCCGCGACCAGTTGTTCGGCCGCAGCGCGGACGAGCTGGGCTTTGGCGAATGGCTGGCTTCGCCATCGATGCGTGTGGTCAGCCACGGCTTTGCCGGCGGCATGGGTCGCTACGAGATCCGCCATGCGCCGCTGCGCAGCGGCGGACGCGGCGGACGACTGCTGGTGGTCAACGACGTGGGACGCGTGCTGCGCGAGGAAGAGCGCCAGGCCTGGCAGCGCCTGCTGCGCGTGCTCGGCCATGAACTGAACAATTCACTGGCGCCGATCCGCTCGATGGCGGGCACGCTGGCCGCGCTGCTGGCGCGCGATCCCCTGCCGGACGACTGGCGCGCGGATTTCCAGGGAGGGGTGGAGATCATCGCGCATCGCGCGGAATCGCTGGGGCGCTTCCTCGCCAGCTACAGCCGGCTGGCGCGCCTGCCGCCGCTGCAACAGCGTTCCATCGAGCTGGGCGTGCTGGTGCGAAAGGTCGCGCGGCTTGAACAACGCCTCGCCGTGCAGGTGGAGGAGGGCGAGGCGATGCCGCTGCATGCCGATCCGGACCAGTTGGAACAGGCTTTGATCAATCTGGTGCGCAATGCGGTGGAAGCCGCGCCGGCGGGCACCGTGCGCATGCGCTGGCGCCGCGAGGGCGCGCACGCGCTGATCGAGGTGGAGGACGATGGCCCCGGCCTGCCGCCCAGCGACAACCTGTTCGTGCCGTTCTTCACTACCAAGCCCGGCGGCTCGGGCATCGGGCTGGCGCTGGCGCGGCAGATCGCCGAGGCGCACGATGGAGGCGTCGCCTTGCTGCCGCGCGCGACGGGCGGCGGCGCGCTGGCCCGGCTGTGGCTGCCGTGCGGAATGGACGTTCAGCCGTCCAGTTCGGACCAGCGCGCGTAGGCCGAATCCAGTTCCGCCTGCAGCCTGGCCAGCGCCTCGTTGGCCTTCATCACGGTGGCGCTGTCCTGGCGGAAGAAGTCCGGATCGTTCATGGCCTCGGTGCGCGCGGCGATGTCCGTTTCCAGCGCCTCGATGCGCGCGGGCAACTGCTCCAGTTCGCGGGCGTCCTTGTAGCTGAGCTTTTTCCTCGCCTCGGCGGCCGGTGGGGAGGCAGCCGCGCCGGCCTTCGATTCGGCGGGCTTGGCGCTGGACGCGACGGCGGCCGGCCGCTGGCGCAGCCAGTCGCTGTAGCCGCCCACGTAGTCGCCGACCTTGCCGTCGCCTTCCAGCACCAGCGTGCTGGACACCACGTTGTCGAGGAATTCGCGATCGTGCGACACCAGCAGCAGCGTGCCCTGGTAGTCGGTCAGCAGTTCCTCCAGCAGTTCCAGCGTTTCCACGTCGAGGTCGTTGGTGGGTTCGTCCATCACCAGCAGGTTGGACGGCTGCGCGAACAGCTTGGCCAGCAGCAGGCGGTTGCGCTCGCCGCCGGACAGGCGGGTGATCGGGGCGCGGGCGCGCTCGGGCGAAAACAGGAAGTCCTGCAGGTAGCCGATGATGTGCTTGCGGCCGCCGTTGAGCTCGATGTATTCGCGGCCCTCGGCCACGTTGTCCAGCGCATTGAGCTGGTCGTTGAGCTGCACGCGGTGCTGGTCGAAGTAGGCGACCTGGATGCCGGTGCCCAGGGTGGCGTGGCCGCGCTCGGGCTTGAGCTCGCCCAGCATGATCTTCAGCAGCGTGCTCTTGCCGGCGCCGTTGGGGCCGATGATGCCCACGCGGTCGCCGCGCATGAGGGTGGTGCTCAGGTCGTCGATCAGCACGCGGCCGCCATAGCCCTGGTGCACGTGCTCCAGCTCGATCACTTTCTTGCCCGAGGCCTGCGCGTTGGCCAGCGTCATCCTCACGTTGCCGGACAATTCGCGACGCTGGGCGCGCTCCACGCGCAAGGCCTTGAGCGCGCGCACGCGGCCTTCGTTGCGCGTGCGGCGGGCCTTGATGCCCTGGCGGATCCATACCTCTTCCTGCGCGAGCTTACGGTCGAAGTGCGCGTTGGCCTGCGCCTCGGCGTGCAGGCGTTCCTCGCGGCGGCGCAGGTAGTTGTCGTAGTCGCCCGGCCAGTCGGTGAGCTGGCCGCGATCGATCTCCACGATGCGCGTGGCCAGCGCACGCAGGAAGCTGCGGTCATGGGTGATGAAGACGATGCTGCCCTCGAACTGGCGCAGGAAGGTTTCCAGCCAGCCGATAGCCTCGATGTCGAGGTGATTGGTGGGCTCGTCCAGCAGCAGCACGTCGGGCTTGCGCACCAGCGCCTGGGCCAGCAGCACGCGGCGCTTCATGCCGCCGGAGAGCGCGGCGAAGTCGGTCTCGCCGGGCAGTTCCAGGCGCTGGATCACGTCGGCGACGCGGCGGTCCAGGTCCCAGCCGTGGCGCGCCTCGATCTGCGACTGCACCTCGCCCAGTCCTTCCATGTCGCCTTCCGTGAGCAGGTGGTGGTAGCGCGCCAGCAGCTGGCCGAGATCGCCCAGGCCCTCGGCCACCACGTCGAACACGCTGCCGGCGGTGTCCTGCGGCACTTCCTGCGCCATGCGCGCCACGACCACGCCGTTCTGCACGCGTATCTCGCCATCGTCCGGCTTCAGTTCGCCGGCAATCAGCTTCATCAGAGTGGACTTGCCTTCGCCATTGCGGCCCACGACGCAGACGCGTTCGTTGGCTTCGATGGCGAGGTCGACATGTTCGAGCAGGAGCGGGCCGCCGATGCTGAAATCGACGCGCTGGAGTTGGATCAGGGACATCCGCTCATTGTAGGCGATGGACCGGCCGGGCCGAATGCCGACAGGCTCCGTCAGCGTGTCCCGATAGCGCCAAGGGCGTGATCTGGCTGAACAAAACCCTTTCACCTGATGGCTTTTGCGGGCAAACTCACTTGCGCCGTAGACAAAACCTTCACGGTGAAATCTGCGCGAAGACGACATCGATTGCGTTGGTGTCGTTTTATCGTCCATGGAAACATGGACTTATGCTGGCTAATTCAAGTATTGTCTATGCCTGTAGCGGGTGCGCTACGGGCAAGCGGCGTGGCGGAAGCGAGGAATCGGAGTGGCGACCAAGTCCATAACGCCGGGTAGGGGGGCGAACTGCTTCAAGGGCCTGCTGACCATGCTGCTGTGCAGCCTGGCCATGCTGGCGGGTTCGGCGCACGCCGGCTATGCGGCCATCGTGGTCAACGAGACCGACGGCCAGGTGATTACCGCCGTCAATGCCGATGAGCCCAACCATCCGGCCTCGCTGGCCAAGATGATGACCCTGTACCTCACCTTCCAGGCGATCGAGCGCGGCACGGTGCGGTTGGACCAGGAACTGCCGGTGTCCTCCTGGGCCGCTTCCAAGGCGCCCACCAAGCTGGGCCTGCGTGGCGGCCAGACCATCTCGGTCGAGGACTGCGTGCTGGGCATGATCACCAAGTCGGCCAACGATGCCGCCACCGTGATGGCCGAGGGCCTGGGCGGCTCCGAGGGCCATTTCGTCGAGATGATGAACGCCCAGGCGCAACTGCTGGGCATGAGCAACACCCGCTTCGCCAATGCCTCCGGCCTGCCCGATCCGGACGACACCACCACGGCCCGCGACATGAGCAAGCTGGCCATGGCGCTGTACCACGACTTCCCGCAGTACGCGCATTACTTCTCCACCAAGGAATTCACCTTCCGTGGCCAGCTGGTGCGCGGGCACAACAACCTGATGGACAAGTATCCGGGCATGGATGGCCTCAAGACCGGCTTCACCAACGTCTCCGGCTTCAACCTGGCTTCCACCGCGACGCGCGACGGCCGCCGCCTGTTCAGCGTGGTGATGGGTGGCCATACCGCCGCCTCGCGCGACCGCCTGATGGCGCGCCTGCTCGACGACGGCTTCGACGATCGCGAAACGCCCCCGGAACTGGTCGCCGCCGTGGCCGGCCCGGTAGGCGCCACCAAGGGGCGCGCGGCCAGGTCGTCGGCCAAAGCCGCTGCCCTGGCCGATGCCACGCCCGCCACACGGCGCCATCACCGCCGCGGCAAGGCCGATGCGGTGGCGGCCCGCACCGCCACGTGCTCGAAGAAGAAGAAAACCGCGACCTGTCCCGCCACCGCCCCGCGCACCGCGCAGAAGGTGGCTTCCGCCAGTCCCTCGCCGGACAAGTAGGGCGAAAAGGGACAACCGGGACGCAAGAGACGGGTCGCCCTGGCGGCCCGTTTTTCATGGGTGGGATGACGCTCGTTTATAGGAGCACACCCAGTGCGCGAAAACCTGCAGGGCAGCGGAGCCATGGCTCCCGAGCGGTCGCGCACTGGGTGCGCTCCTACAGAAGAGCGTGTCGAGCGACTCCAACGGAAACGGGCCGCTTTCGCGGCCCGTTTCCGTGTGAAGCAAGCGCGGCTTACTTCAGCTTGGCATCGGCGCGCAGCGCCTCGGCCTTGTCGGTCTTTTCCCACGAGAAGGTGGAGTAGACCTTGCCGTCCGGACCCTTCACTTCCTGCGGGGTGCGGCCGAAGTGGCCGTAGCTCGCGGTCTGCTGGTACATCGGATGGATCAGGTCGAGCATCTTGATGATGCCGTACGGGCGCAGGTCGAAGTGCTTGCGGATCAGCTTCTCGATCTTCTCGTCGGCGATCTTGCCGGTGCCGAAAGTGGTGACCGAGATCGAGGTCGGCTCGGCCACGCCGATGGCGTAGGAAACCTGCACCTCGCAGCGGTCGGCGATGCCGGCGGCCACGATGTTCTTGGCTACGTAGCGGGCGGCGTAGGCGGCCGAGCGGTCCACCTTCGACGGATCCTTGCCGGAGAACGCGCCGCCGCCATGGCGGGCCCAGCCGCCGTAGGTGTCGACGATGATCTTGCGGCCGGTCAGGCCGCAGTCGCCCACCGGGCCGCCGATCACGAACTTGCCGGTCGGGTTGATGTGGAACTTGGTGCCCTTGTGCAGCAGCTTGGACGGCAGCACGGGCTTGAGGATGTATTCGCGGACGGCCTCGACCAAGTCCTTCTGCTTCACGTCCGGATCGTGCTGGGTCGATAGCACCACGGCGTCGATGGCGGTCGCCACGCCGTTTTCGTAGCGCAGGGTGACCTGGCTCTTGGCGTCCGGGCGCAGCCACGGCAGCGGCGAGTTCTTCTTCTTGCGAACCTTGGCCTGCTGTTCCACCAGGCGGTGCGAGTAGTAGATCGCCGCCGGCATGTAGTCGCGGGTTTCATTGGTCGCGTAGCCGAACATCAGGCCCTGGTCGCCAGCGCCCTGTTCTTCCGGCTTCTTGCGGTCCACGCCCTGGTTGATGTCCGGCGACTGCTTGCCGATCAGGTTCAGCACGCCGCAGGTCTCGCCGTCGAAGCCGACCTCGGAGGAGTCATAGCCGATGTCGACGATGACCTTGCGGGTCAGCGCTTCCAGGTCGATCCAGGCGCTGGTGGTGATTTCGCCGGCGACGATCGCCACGCCCGTCTTCACCATCGTTTCGCAGGCCACGCGCGCACGCGGATCCTGCGCGATGATCGCATCGAGCACGGCATCGGAGATCTGGTCGGCGACTTTGTCCGGGTGGCCTTCGGAAACCGACTCGGAGGTGAAGAGGAAGTTGCTCATCGCGGTTTATATCCTTCCTTACGGATAAAGAGATAAAAGGGGTGGCGCATGATACACGGCCCATCCCGGCTTTGCAGCCTCAGCTTGGAGGGCGGACATGACGATTTCATGCCGATTCAGCCATTTGGACGGCTTTGCGGCCTTTTCCCGGGCGAAATCCCCCATCCACGAGGCCGCCAGAGCGGGCGGAGCATAGCGCAGTCGGGTCGCGGCGGCCCGTGGTGGGAGGCCAACCGGCCCAACCTCCCCTGGCGGGGAGGAGCGAACGCCTGCAGGGAAAGGCGGGAGAGGGGCAGCTGCCTACGCGGAGCCCTTGAGGCTTCCGGCCGCCAGCGGCGTGAAGCCATCCTCGCTCCAGGCTTCGCTGCCCACGCCGTGGCGCACGAAGAACAGGCCGGCGGGGTCGTAGCGACGCTTGGCGGCGGCAAGCCGGGTGTAGTTGCCGCCCCAGAACGAGCGCTGCCAGTCGCGTTCGAAGTAGTTGCTTTCCGAGACGTAGGAACCCGCGTCCGGGGCGGCCCGCAGCAGGGCGTCCATCGAGCGGTCGATGCCTGCGGCCGCCTGGCGTGCCGCCGGCAGGTCCGGCCCGGGGCCCGGCATGCCGGGGAAGGCCGCGGCGCCTTCCCCGGCGATGATGGCCAGCGCGAAGGCGTCGAGGGCCTGCGGATTCATCGCGGTGTCGCGCGAGCGCGCCAGCGCATCGGCCGGCGCCCCGGCCAGGCCCTTGTTGAAGTGCAGCGACACTTCCCACTGGCGGCTGGCGGCGTACAGCGCATCGACCAGCGCTTCCTGGCGGCCCGCGTCGAGCAGCGACTGCGGCAGCCAGGCCGAGCGGTAGCCATGCAGGAACTGGCCTACCTGGCCCTGGTCGCCGGCCCACAGCACATGGTCGCTCAGGGCGCCCGGGCGGCCGTCTGGCACGACCAGCCCGGGCATGTGCGCGCGGAAGAAGTCCGCGTCCCAGAAATGCCGGGCCGGCATCGCGATCACCCGGGGTTCGGCCGTGAAGCGGCAGTCGGGGCGGGCGCGCACCCAGGCCAGGAACGGTGCCCATACCTGTTCGGCCTGGGCCTGTTCCAGCCCCTGGAACACCATCGACAGCCGCAGCGTGTTGTCGCTGCCGAACACCAACTGCTCGCCCCAGTGCGGGTTGAACAGCGCGTCGCGGTAGAAGCGCATGGCCTGCGCGACCAGGGCGCGGTAGGCCGCGTCGGAATCGGCCCGGATGGTGCCGAACACGGCGCCGAAGGTGGCCGGCAGCTCGTGGGTGAGCAGGGTCAGGCGGGTGACCACGCCCAGGCTGCCGCCCCCGCCGCCCTTGAGCGCCCAGAACAGCTCCGGCTCGCGGCGGGCGTTGGCCACCCGGATTCTGCCGTCGGCCGTCACCACCTCGGCCTCCAGCAGGCCGCCGCTGGCCGTGCCGAAGCGCTTGGAGAAGCTGCCGAAGCCGCCGCTCTGGATCAGTCCCGCCACGCCCACCGTCATGCAGCCGCCGCCCTGCACGTAGCGGCCGCCCCACGTGGTGACCGCGCCGTAGGCGTCCACCCACATGGCGCCGGCCTGCGCCGAGACGGCGGGACATGGAGCTTGCATGCCTTCGCAGCCTTGTGGCACGAAGGCATCGTGCAGGGTCACCTTGTTCATGGGACGGGTCCAGACCAGCAGGGAATCGGGCGCGTCCGAGGTGCCCTGGTAGCTGTGGCCGCCGCCCTTCACCACCAGCCGCAGGTGGTGCTGGCGGGCGAAGTTCACCGCCGCGGCCACCTCCTGGGCGTTCTCCGCGGCCACCGCATAGGCGCTGGGCCGCGAGGTCCAGGCATCCACCCAGCCGCTGGTCTGGGTGAGCGCGGGATGGTCGCCGAGGTAGTACGGGTTCTTGATCTGCGCCAGCGCTTCCTGGCGGGCCGCATCGGCTTCGAAGGGCGAGCGCAGGGCCTGCAGGTGGCCGCCTACCGCCCGGTCGAGCTGCTCCCATTGCGCCGCCGAGGGCCAGCCCGGCTGGCCGGGACGCACGCGGGGACGCAGGCCCGCCGCCGCCATGCGTTCCAGGGTGGCGCTGGCGCTTGCCAGGGCGGGCGAGACGGCCCAGGGCAGCAGGGGCAGGGCGAGGGCGGTCTTGAGCAGGTCGCGGCGGCGCATGGCGGGTTCCTTGGGGCCGGGCTTCCCACCCTGCGCCGAAACGCGGGCGGGACAAGCGCGAAGTGACGAGCCGAGGCGGCCGGGGGACGAACGGAGGGCGCCGAGGGACCAGGAGGGGCCGCCCGTGCGTTTGGCGATACCTGCCGCGGCAGACATAATCGACCTTCCCCCTTGAGGAGAGAGCTGATGAAGCGACTGATCTGGCGTGTCCTGGCCGCCTTCCTGCTGCTGGGCACCTTGTCGTCCGGCGCCCTAGCCGACAGCGCGCCGCCTTCCCACTGGAAGCCGGACATCGACGCCTTCGTCGCCGCCGACCGTGCCCATCCGCCCGCGCCGGGCGGGGTGCTGTTCATCGGCAGCTCCTCGATCCAGTTCTGGAAGTCGCTGGCGCAGGATTTCCCGGGCATTCCGGTAATCAACCGCGGCTTCGGCGGTTCGGCGTTGCCCGACTCCACCTATTATGCCGACCGCATCGTATGGCCGTACAAGCCCCGCCTGGTGGTGATGTATGCCGGTGACAACGACATCAACGACGGCGCGACGGCCGACCAGGTGCTCGCCTCGTTCCAGCGCTTCGTGGCGCGCGTGCGCCAGGGCGTGCCCGGCGTGCCGATCGTCTACATTTCGATCAAGCCCAGCCTCGCCCGCATCGCGCTGTGGCCGGCCATGAAGGCCGCCAACGACAAGATCCGCGACTGGGCCGCCAGCCAGAAGGAGGTGCGCTTCGTGGACATCGCGCCCGTCATGCTCGATGCGCAGGGCAAGCCGCGCCCCGAGCTGTTCCGCCCCGACGGCCTGCACATGTTGCCGGCGGGCTACGCGCTGTGGATCGCCGCGCTCAAGCCGGTGCTGGCCGACTACGGCTTCGTGACGAAGCCGGCTCAGTAGACCAGCGCACGCGCCTGCACGAAGGCGAAGAAGAACACCGCGTTCGGATCGTTGCGCACCGCTTGCAGTTCGCGGCGCATGCCCTCGACCGTCGCGGCGTCCACCTTGCCGGCGGCCACCAGCTGGTCGGCCGCCGACAGCAGCAGTTCCTCCCAGAAGGCGATCATCTGCTTGCGCTTGCCGGGCTGGCGGTTGTCCAGGTGCAGGCTCTTCACCTCGGTCCGCACGTCGCGGTAACCGCCGGCCAGCAGCAGATTGCCCAGCTTGGCGCCGATGAACGGGTCGCCGCCGCTGTCGTACTGGTGGTCGTTGAAGGCCATCCAGTAGCGCAGCAGGTTGGGCGAATACGGATCGAGGAAGAACGAGGCATTGAGCACCTCGGTCACATACACCACCGCGCCGGGGCTGAGCACGCGGCGCAGCTCGCTCAGCACGCGCGCCGGGCTGGGCATGTGTTCCAGCACCCAGCACAGGTAGGCGGCGTCGAAGCTGCGGTCGGCGAAGGGCAGGTCGGTGGCATCGGCCTGCTGCAGGGTGTAGCGGGCCTCGCACCATGCCGTGGCCGCCAGGTTCCGTTCGGCGGATGCGAGTTGCGCGGCGGAGCGATCCACGCCGGTGACATGCAGGTTGGGGAAGCGGCGCAGCAGGACCTCGGTCTGTGCGCCCACGCCGCAGCCCACTTCGAGCAGGCGGGAGGACTCGCTGTAGTCGATATGGCTGAACAGCTGGGTCTCGAACATGCGCGCCTGGCGCACCAGGCGCGACTGCTCCTCGGCGGAGAAACCGTGGATATAGGGAAAATCACCGGTGGCGATGCTGTTCACGGCGGCAGGCGTAGTGGGTGGGGCATTTACCGTACACCGGCCTGGTGTTGCCGTGGCGCTCACGCCGCTGCGGCTTCATGCCGCGTAAGGGAATGCTCATGCATGCGATGGATGGGTTGATGAGAATCATTCTCGATCGTATATTCTTGCGATGCCGGGCATGAATCTCCCGGCCAGGGAATAGCCATCACGGGCCGATGACCCGCGCGCCAGGTCCGTTCCCCGCCGGACCTCCCTTCGATGCCATCCCCGCAGCCTGTCTCCGCACGGGCCGGGCCGTCCTGTGCCTGTCGCAAGGAGCACTCCATGTCTCTCCGTTCGCCATCCCTCTCTTTCATGAGCCGCCGTCGCCTGGCGGCCTGCCTGTGCGCCGCGCTCGCCGCACCGGCCATGGCGCAAAGCCATGAACCCTCCCATCGCGACGCCAAGGACATGGAAACCGTGGTGGTGACCGCGGCCGGCTTCGAGCAGGTGATCGAGAACGCGCCCGCCAGCATTTCCGTGATTACCCGGCCGGAGCTGGAAAAGCGTCCGTTCCACGACCTCACCGACGCCCTGCGTGACGTGGAGGGCGTGAGCATCACCGGCCCGGCCGGCGAGCGCGACATCTTCATGCGCGGCATGCCGGGGCAGTACACGCTGATCCTGGTGGACGGCAAGCGCCAGAGCACGCGCGACAGCCGCACCAACGGCAATTCGGGTTTCGAGCAGAGCTTCATCCCGCCGCTGGAGGCGATCGAGCGCATCGAGGTGGTGCGCGGACCGATGTCCTCACTGTACGGCTCGGACGCCATGGGAGGTGTCATCAACATCATCACGCGCAAGGTTCCCCGCCACTGGGGCGGCTCGCTGGGCATGGACTACACCGTGCAGCAGCACGGCGACTCGGGCGATGCCTGGCAAGGGCAGTTCTACCTCGGCGGCCCGCTGGCCGGCGAGCAGATCGGGCTGCAACTATGGGGCCGCCGCTACCAGCGCCAGGAGGACGGCATCCTCAATGGCTATCCCGGCTCGCGCGAGGGCGACGTCACCGCGCGCCTGGCGCTCGCACCCAGCAAGCAGCAGGAAGTGCTGCTGGAGGCCAGCCATGAAAGCGTGCGCCGCGAGAACCATGGCGGCGACACGCTGGCCGCCAATGCCGCCGACACCTACAACCGCAACCCGCGCAACCGTTGGTCGGCGTCGCATGCCGGGCGCTGGTCGTGGGGCCAGTCCGACCTGGCGCTATACCAGGAAACGGCGCGGCGTCTCAGCTACACCCGCCAGGCCAGCGCGATGGACTACCTGCGCAATGCGCGCGCCCCGGAAATCCGCAACCGCACCGCCGACGGCAAGCTGTCGCTGCCACGCGATGCGCACAACCTGGTGCTGGGCGGGCAATGGCGGAAAGGCCGCCTGGTCGACCAGAACCCAGGCCACCGCACGGGCCGCGACGAGCGTTTCAGCATCACCCAGAGCGCCGCCTTCGCCGAGGACGAATGGCAACTGGCCCAGCGCTTCGCGCTTACCGGCGGGGTACGGGTGGACCACCACGAGATCTACGGCAACCACTGGAGTCCACGCCTGTATGGCGTATGGCATGCCACCGACGACTTCACCTTCAAGGGCGGCGTGTCGCGCGGCTTCCGCGCGCCGGAGATCCGCCAGATCGCGCCCGGCTACGCCTACACCACCGGCGGCGCGGGCTGCAGCTACGGTCCCAACGGCAACTGCGCGGTGATCATCGGCGATCCCAACCTCAAGGCCGAGACCAGCACCAGCACCGAAGTGGCCGCGCTATGGGACAACCGTGCCGGTTTCAGCACCGGCCTCACGCTGTTCCACACCGCCTTCCACGACAAGGTGACGGACGTGCAGCCGCTGGACGCCAACGGCAACTACCTGCGCTGGAGCGAGGACCCGAACTATCGCGTGTACTACTACCGCAACGTGGACAAGGCGCGCATCCGCGGCGCCGAACTCACCGCGCACTGGTCGCCGCAGCGCGCATGGACCTTCAAGGGCAACGCCACCTACACCGATTCCAAGCAGCAGAGCGGCGACTACAAGGGCTACGCGCTGGCGCGCACGCCCAAGTGGCTGGGCAATGCGCGCATGGACTGGAACGCCACCCGCCGCTTCAGCCTGTGGGCCGCCGCCAACTACCATGGCAAGGAGATCAATGCGCAGCTGCGCACCGGCAGCGCGGGCCGGCCGATCACCACGCCCGACGGCCGCACGGTGCGCGAGTACGGTTCCTACGCCACCGCCGACCTGGGCCTGTCCTGGCGGGTCAACCACGGCACCACGCTGAACGCGGCGCTGTACAACCTCACCGACCGCCGCCTGGCCTATGACGACTACAACAATATCGACGACGGCCGCCGCCTGTGGGTGGGCGTGAACGTGCAGCTATGAGTGCAAGGTGCCGGCTCGGGGCGGCCTTCGTCGCCATATTGCTCATGCCCTTGGCCCTGGCACAGCGCTTCGATGCCATGCGCCCGCCCGCTGCCCAGCCGCCGGCCGAGGCGGTGGGCGTCGATGCATCGCGCCTTGCCATCCTGTCCATGGAGGGGCCGGAAGGGCATCGCTATCGCATCCAGGTCGTCGCCATCGGCCCACCGCCGGCGGGCGGCTATCCGGTGCTGTACCTGCTCGACGGCAATGCCGCGATGGCCGCGCTGACGGCGGCGGACCATGCATCGCCCTTGCGCGGCGGCGTGCTGCTGGTGGCGGTGGGCTACGACACCGACGCCTATTTCGACGCCACGGCGCGCGCGCTGGACTACACCCCGCCTCGGCGCGATGGGCAGCCCGCGCTCGATCCGCGCGTGCCTGGCCGGCGCGGCGGCGGCGCCGATGCCTTCCTCGATTTCGTCCAGCAACGGCTGATGCCGCGCGTGGCCGCCGCATGGCCGGTGGATCCGCAACGGCAAGGCATCTGGGGCCATTCCTACGGCGGCCTGCTGGCGCTGCACGCGCTGTACACGCGGCCCGGCCTGTTCGCCTTCCATGCGGCGGCCAGCCCCGCGCTGGGCTGGCAGGCGCCGCTGATGGACGAGGAAGCCGATGCCTTTGTCGCCGGCGCACCCCGCGCCAAGACCCGGCTGCTGCTGATGGCCGGCGGGGCGGAGCAGCGCCGGGACGCGCCATCGACCCCGGCCGCGCCGATGCCCGCGCAGTCCTTGGCCGGGCGGCTACGCGGCGTACCTGGCCTGCGGGTGGAGTGGCGGCTGTTTACCGGATTGAGCCACGGCGAGGCGTTCAGCGCGTCGCTGGGGCCAGCGATCCGGGCGTTCCTGGACGAGCCGGGGGATGGTCCCGGATAAACGCCAGGATGTCCTCCAGCGTCGGCGCATCCGCACGCAGCGGGCGCGACAGCGCGAACAGCAGCGACTCGTGGCCCACGCCGGGATACAGCCTCAGCGTTGCCTCCTCGTTCCGCAGCAGCATGGCGCGATGCAGGGCGATGGCGTTGGCGGGAGACACCTCGTCGTCGTCGATGCCTTGCAGCAACAGCATCGGCGGCTCGGCGCCGCGCACATGGGCGATGGGTTCGGCGCGCCGCTGCTCGGCGGGCGTATCGCCGAAGGCCTCGCGCATGTCCTGGTCGCGCGTGGCGGTGATCGGCACGAAGGCATAGCAGCCGGCCAGGCCGATCAAGCCGGCCAGGTCGCCGGGCCGCATCCCCCGCGCGCCCAGCCAGGACGGATCGGTGGCCAGCAGCGCGGCGATCTGCCCGCCGGCCGAATGGCCCATCACGAACACGTCGTCCGGATCGCCGCCCAGCGCCGCCGCATGCGCACGTGTCCAGGCCACCGCCCCGGCGGCATCCCGCATGAAGCCGTCCAGCCGCACCTGCGGCACCTTGCGGTAATCGGGAATCACCACCAGCACGCCATGCGCCGCCAGCGCCGTGCCCACGAAGCGATACCACGCCCGCTCGCCATGCGCCCAACTGCCGCCGTAGAAGAACACCACCACGGGGGCGTGGTCCGCATGCGCGGGCCGGTAGACGTCCAGGGCCAGGCCATGCGCCGCATCGAACACGATGCCGTGCTGCCCCGTGATGTCCTCGTGCTGGTCGGTGGCGTTGAGCCCGGCGAACAGGGTGGCCTCGCAGCCGGCAAGCGGCAGGCAGATGCAGGCGATCAACGCCATGAGCGCTGCCCTCGGCCGTGCCATCCGGTTGGGGCGGAATCGCAGCATAGGGTCGTTTCGGCAGGCAAAGCCGGATGATGCCCTGAAGCCGGGCGCAAGGGTTTGCGTCTTTATTGTTAATTGTTTGACGTGGAACACGCCACGTCATCAAAGCGATTGCGCCGACACGAATATGAGCCGGATGGATATATCGAACGGCGGCCTCGTGCTGCGAATCTGCTTGATGGCGCGTGTGTCGATGTATCTGTGGCGAAGGGACACGGCCGCACCGCCATCGGCGTCCGGGGTCTTTCTCCGAGTCCACCACCGCAGACGCGACCTCGAAAGGACTCGATTCGACAAGGTTAGGGAGTGGGAATGAAAAGCAATGGGAAACTCGGGGCAGCCATGGCGGCCCTGTGCGGTGTTGTGGCGACAGCGGCAGGCTGCAGCACTATGGACATGAAGGGCGCCACGCAAAGCGTGGACGATCAGCGCAAGGCGCAGGAGGCGCAGATCCCGGTATGCACCCGCAAGCTGGGCACGGTGGCGGTCAACGAGCCCGAGGCCGCCAACAACTGGTGGACCGGCCAGCAACTGCCGGCGCCGTCCAAGCTCATCAAGGTATTCGTCAGCAAGTCCGGCTGCTTCACCCTGGTCGACCGCGGGGCGGGCATGGATGCTGCCCTGCGTGAACGCGCATTGGCCTCGGGCGGCGAGTTGCGCGCGCAGTCCAACCTCGGCAAGGGCCAGGTGAAGGCGGCCGACTACGTGCTGGTGCCGGACCTGGTGTCGAGCAACCGCGACGCGGGCGGCAGTTCGATCGGTGGCCTGCTCGGGGGCCTGGTGGGCGGAAGCGCCGGCGCCATCGCCAGCAACGTCAACTTCTCGACCAAGACCGCCGACGTCGTGCTGACCCTGACCGACGTGCGCTCCTCCGAACAGGTGGCCATGACCGAAGGCAGCGCGAAAAAAACCGACATCGGCTTTGGCGCGGGCGGCGCGCTGTTCGGCGGTTCCGGCCTGGGGGCCGCCGGTGTCGGCGGCTATGCCAACACCACCATCGGCCAGGTCATCACCATGGCCTACCTGCTGGCCTACACCGAGATGGTGACGCAGCTGGGCGGCCTCTCCGGCAATGCGGCCCAGGCCAACGCCAGGCAGTCGGTGACGGTAACGGCGAAGGGGCGCCTGCTCGCCACGGCATCCGGGGGCAAGCCCGTACGCGACGTCACGCCCGGCTTGACGCTCTATCCCACCGGCAGCAAGCAGGGCGCGATGTGGGAAGTCGAGGACGAGCTGGGCAACAAGGGCTGGATCAATTCCACCTTGCTCGAGCTTTCCAAGTGACCTTTGCTTCACCGGGCCGGGTCTGCGGTCCGGTGAAGCCCCTTGCAGCGGGATGGACCGACTTGGCCCAAAGCCTTGCCCTCTCTGTAGGAGCGCACCCAGTGCGCGACCGGGACAAGGAAGCAACAGCGGTCGCGCACAGGGTGCGCTCCCACAGGGAAGAGATTCGACCGCTCAGGCCGCCAGCCGCTCTCCGGCGTCCAGCGCGGCGAAATACTCGCGGGTCAGGCGCAGTTGTTCGACGGCGCTTTCGGCGCGGTTCACCACTTCGCGGAAGGCGGCGTTCTCCGGGCGGTCCTTCGCATACCAGCCCAGGTGCTTGCGCGCGATGCGCACGCCCTGCTGCTCGCCGTAGAAGGCGTACAACTGCTCCAGGTGATGGAGCAGGATCGCGCCTACCTCGTCCGGTGCCGGCTCGGGCAGCAATTCGCCGGTGGCGAGGTAATGGGCGATCTCGCGGAAGATCCACGGCCGGCCCTGGGCACCGCGCCCGATCATCACCGCGTCGGCGCCGGTGGCGTCGAGCACGCGCTTTGCCTGCCTGGGCGCAAGCACGTCGCCATTGGCCAGCACCGGGATGCGGATGGCCGACTTCACCGCGGCGATCGTTTCGTACTCCGCCTCGCCCTCGTACTTGTCCGCGCGCGTGCGGCCGTGCACGGCGAGGGCGGCGATGCCGGCATCCTCGGCGATCCTGGCGATGGTCAGCGCATTCCTGTTTTGTCGATCCCAGCCGGTGCGGATCTTCAGCGTCACCGGCACGTCCACCGCATCCACCACGGCCTTGACGATGCGCGCCACCAGCGGCTCGTCCTGCAGCAGCGCGGAGCCCGACCACACGTTGCACACCTTCTTGGCCGGGCAGCCCATGTTGATGTCGATGATCTGCGCGCCGTGGTCCGCGTTGTAGCGCGCGGCCTCGGCCAGCATGGCCGGGTCGTAGCCGGCGATCTGCACGCTGACCGGCTCGGGCTCGCCCGCGTGGTCCATGCGCTGGCGCGACTTGCGCGTCTGCCATAGGCGCGGGTCCGAATGGGTCATCTCCGACACGGCCAGGCCCGCGCCCAGCCGTTTGCACAGCAGGCGGAACGGTTTGTCGGTGACCCCGGCCATGGGCGCGAGCACCACGGGCGGGTCGATGCGGTAGGGGCCGATCTGCATCGGGCTATTGTAGCGGGCGGCAAGACACCATGTAGGAGCGCACCCAGTGCGCGACCGGCCTGGCCTCTCGCTCCACTCGCCTATCGCGCACTGGGTGCGCTCCTACAGCAAGCTCGCGCGTCAGTGAACGGTCTTGGCGGCCAGAGTCCGCGCCGGATCATGCTTGTGCTTGAACAGCAGCATGAACAGCACCGCCACGATCAACGAGTAGCTCGCGAAGGTGATCCAGATACCGTGCCAGTCCTTGCCCTGGTCCGGATGGGTGAAGAACGCCTGAATCACCAGGCCGCTGATCGAGCTGCCCAGCACCGCGCCGATGCCGTTGGTCATCAGCATGAACAGGCCCTGCGCGCTGGCGCGGATGGACGGGTCGCTCTGGCCCTCCACGAACAGCGAGCCGGAGATGTTGAAGAAGTCGAACGCCATGCCGTAGACGATGCACGAGAGCACGATCATCCACAGCCCCGGGCCGGGGTTGCCGTAGGCGAACAGGCCGAAGCGCAGCGTCCAGGCCAGCATGCTGATCAGCATCACCGTCTTGATGCCGAAGCGGCGCAGGAAGAACGGGATGGCCAGGATGAACAGCGTTTCGGAAATCTGCGAGATGGACATGATGATGGCCGGGTAGCGCACCGCCACCAGGTCCTTGTACGCGTCCATCCTGGCGAAATCGTGCAGGAAGGTGTCGCCGTAGGCGTTGGTCAGCTGCAGCGCCGCGCCCAGCAGCATGGCGAAGATGAAGAAGATCGCCATGCGCGCGTCGCGGAACAGCTTGAACGAGGTGAGCCCGAGGGTGTCCAGCCATGACGGCTGCGCGCTGCGCTGGAAGCGCGGCGGGCAGGGCGGCAGGGTGAAGGCGTACAGGCCCAGCAGCAGCGCCGCGCCGGAGGCCACGTAGAACTGGCCCGAGGAGGTTTCCAGGTGCAGCAGGCTCACCGTCCACAGCGCGGCGATGAAGCCCACCGTGCCCCATACGCGGATCGGCGGATAGTCGCGGATGATGTCCTTGCCGTCGCTCTTGAGCGCGTTGTAGGCCACCGTGATAGAGAGCGAGATGGTGGGCATGTAGAACATCATGTTCAGCAGCATCACCCAGAACATCAGGCCCGGCGACCGCATCATCGGCACGCAGAACAGGATGGCCGCGCCGCACAGGTGGAAAATGCCGTAGAGCTTTTCCGCGTTGATGTACTTGTCCGCGATCACGCCCGCGATGGAGGGCATGAACAGCGAGGCGATGCCCATGGTGGAGAAGATCGCGCCGAACTGCGCGCCGGACCACTGCTTGGTCTGGAACCAGTACGCGCCGATGGTGAGCAGCCACGACCCCCACACGAAGAATTGCAGGAAGTTCATCGCGATCAGGCGCAGTCGGAGATTCATCGGCGTGTTCGTCGTGGTCAAGGCAAGTGGTGATCGGTCGGGGAAGGCGCACGCCGGTCGTCAGGCCGGGCGTGGCCGGGCCTGTCCTGGCGAACCGGAAATCCCCTGGGCGGCCGGAAACAGGCTCCGGCCGTGTCAAAATAGCGGCTCAGCCTAGAGGAACCACCGTGCCGGCGACAAGCTGCGTCGCCGCGCGGAAGCGCGTTCCGTCGCCGTGGAGAGTCGTGTGAGCCTGTTCCTGACCATCGCCGTGGTGCACCTGGTGGCCCTGATGAGCCCCGGCCCGGATTTCTTCTTCGTGTCGCAGACCGCCGTGAGCCGCGCGCGCCGCCAGGCCCTGTTCGGCGTCGTCGGCATCACCCTGGGCGTGCTGGTGTGGTCGGCGCTGGCGCTGGCGGGGCTGCAGTTGCTGCTGCAACGCCTGGCCTGGCTGGAACGGCTGATCTCGGTGGCCGGCGGCCTCTACCTGGCCTGGATGGGCCTGAAGATGCTGCGCGGCGTGTTGCGCGCCCCGGCCGTGGCCGGCGAGCCGCAGCAGGCATTGCAGCAGAGCGACTGGGCCACCTTGCGCGCGGGGCTGCTGACCAACCTGTCCAATCCCAAGGTGGTGATCTACTTCGGCAGCGTGTTCTCCGCCTTCCTGGGCGATGGCGTGGGGGCGGCGGCGCGCTGGGGCCTGTGGAGCATGGTGGTGATCGAGACCCTGCTGTGGTTCACCCTGGTGGCCGGCGTGTTCGCGCTGCCGGCGATGCGGCGCGGCTACCTGAGGCTATCGCGCTGGATCGACGGGCTGGCTGGCGCGGTGTTCGTGGCGTTCGGGCTGCACCTGATCTTCGCCCGGCGCGCCGGCTGAGCCGGAACGTTTCCCCTGTAGGAGCGCACCCTGTGCGCGACCGCGGCAAGCCGATCGCGCACAGGGCGCTCCTACAAAGGCGAGGGATGGGAGGCGTCGTCGAATCGTTGGCGATAGGCCAGTAGCGCCGCCTGCCGCGACGGGAAATACAGGATGCCGGTGTGCTCCGGCGACAGCCCGGCGCGGGTCATGTTCTTCACCAGTTGCGGCGTGCGTCCGGCGATCACCAGCTGGATACCGTCGTGCTGCAGTTCGCGCCGCAGCTCGTCGATGGCCAGGAAGCCGGTGAGGTCGTTCTTGGTCATCGAGATGGCGTCGATCACCACCCAGCGCGGATGCTGCAGCCCGGCCAGGCGCAGCACGCGGCGGCGGAAGTAGTCGGCGTTGAAGAAGGTCAGCGGCGACTCGAAGCGATAGATCAGCAAGCCCGGCACCGCCCGTGCCTCCGGGTAATGCGCCAGCTCGTAGAAGCCGTCGCGGCCGTCGATCCGGCCGAACTGCTGTTCGGCGGGACGGGCCACCTGCGACAGGAAATACAGCAGGGCGATGGTCACCGCGAGCAGGATGCCGGACATCACCCCGAACAGCACCACGCCCACCAGCGTGGCGAGCGCGATCAGGTGTTCGCTGCGGCTGAAGTGGCGCAGCTCGCGCAGGCCGCCCAGGTCGATCAGGCTGAGCGCCGCCGCCACCAGGATCGCGCTCAGCGCCGCCTGCGGCAGCAGGCCCAGCGCATCGCCGAAGAACAGCATCGCCAGCAGGATGGCCAGCGCCGCCACGACTGATACCAGCCGGCTCTTGCCGCCGGCCGCGTCGTTGACCGCCGTGCGCGAGCTGGAACCGCTGATGGCGAAGCCCTGGCACGCCGCGCTGGCCAAGTGCGACAGGCCCAGCGCGAAGAACTCCTGGTTGCCGTCGACGTGGTAGCCGTTCCTGGCGGCGAAGCTGCGGCTGGTGAGCATGCCGCTGCTGAAGGTAATCAGGGTCAGCGCCCCGGCGGCGGGGACCAGCGTGCCCAGCAACTGGTGCGGCAGCGAGGGCGACACCCAGTGCGGCAATCCGGCGGGAATGGCGCCGATCACCGCCACGCCCCGGCCAGCCAGGTCCAGTGTCCAGGAGGCGAACGTGGCCCCGGCCAGCGCCACCAGCGCGGCGGGGCCGCGCGGCCAAAGCAGCTTCACCGCGAAGAATGCCGCGAACACGCCCGCCGAAAGCAGCGTGGTCGGCAGGTGGAGATAGGGCAGTTGCAGCAGCAGCGAATGCACCTGTCCGATCGTGTCGCTGCCCTTCAGCGCCAGTCCCAGCACCTTGCCCGACTGGCTCGCCAGGATGCTGATCGCCACGCCATTGAGCAGGCCGACCAGGATGGGGCGCGAAAGGAAATCGGCGAGGAAGCCGAGCCGGAAGCGCCCCGCCGCCAGGCACAGCACGCCGGTGATGAGGGTCAGCGACATCGCGTAGGCCTGGTAGTCGTCGCTGCCGGGCGCCGCCAGCGGCATCAGCGTGGCGCCGAGCATGGCGCAGGTGGCGGCATCAGGGCCCACGATCAGCTGGCCCGACGAGCCGAACAGGGCGTACACGATCATCGGCAGCACCGTGCTGTATAGGCCCACGACCGGCCCGAAGCCGGCCAACTGCGCATAGGCGATGCCGATGGGCAGGGCGACGGCGGCCACCGACAGGCCAGCCTGCACGTCGGCGCGCAGCCACGCACGGCGGTAGTGCTGCAGCTCCGCCAGCCCGGGCGCGAGCCGCGCCAACCACGGGCGGCGGGCGTCAGCCAACGTGGCGGCCAGTGGCGGCGGGCGCGGTCATGCGGGTCACTCCCAGCGGTTGAGGTGCGGCCCGAATGTATCGCGCTGCCGGCGCACCACGCAGAAGCGATGCCCGCTTGGCGCCTCCATCACCCACCAGCGCTCGCGCACGAAGGCGATGCGGCGCGCGCCCAGCGCCTCCAGGCGCTTCGCCTCGGCCTCCAGGTCGTCGGTCTCGATGTCCAGGTGCACGCGGCTTTCGTGTTCCACCCGCTGCAGCAGGATGATCGGCTCATCGTCCGCCGTGGCCAGCTCGGCGTAGCGGCCGTCGCCATCCTGGTCCAGCGTGACCAGCGACTTGCCCAGCGCGCGGCTCCAGAAGGTAGCGGCCTCGGCCAGGTCGTCGGCGCGGCAGTCGATGACGATGGTGCACAAGCGGCTGTGATGCATGGTGCCGATTCCCATGGCGTGGCGAGCCATCGTATAGCGGCGAAGCGGTCGATGCGCCGTCAAGGCTTGGCGCGGCGTACCGCGGTCGTGGCATTGCGGCCTTATGCCCCTGGGGCATGCGTGGATCGCATGCTAGCGTGCCAAAGCCTCACGGAAGATCGATCGCCACGCGGGAGCCAGGCATGCCAGAAAACTTCGACGACCTGCAGACCAGCTATGGCCGCTGCCTGCGCCACGGCGGTTTCATCGCCCGCTTCTACGAGATCTTCATGGCCAGCCATCCCGATATCCCAGGGATGTTCCGGCATACCGACTTCAACCAGTTGCATCCCGCCCTGCGGCGCGGCATCAGCTCCGCCATCAACTTTGCCGCGGGCAGCAAGCTCACCCAGCGCACGATGGAACAAATGGCCATGGTGCACAGCCACCACGGCCGCGCCCCGGTAAGGCCGGAGCTGTACTCGTACTGGACCGAAAGCCTGCTCAAGGCCATCGCCGAGCATGACCCGGAATATGACGCGGCTCTCGAACAGCGCTGGCGGAAAGCGCTGGATCACACCACTGCGTACTTCATCGCGCATTACTGAGCGCGTTGTTCCTAAGCTTCGCGCGACGAAGTCGGGGTCTGGCGGCTGGTCTTACCCCTAGGAGCCGCCGGGTCCCGGCTTTCGTCACCTGATCGCGCAAACGAAAAGCCCCGGCATGGCCGGGGCTTTTCGTTTCCAGTGAGGCTGCTCAGTTCGGCAGCGACAGGTCGTCCAGCAACGCCTTGAGGAAGCGCGCCGCCTCGCCGCCGGTGGCGGCGCGGTGGTCGAAGGTGAGCGAGATCGGCAGGCGGCGATGCACCTCGATGCCGCCCATCACCGCCACCACGTCGTGGCTCAGCTTGCCCGCGCCGACGATGGCCACGCACGGCGGCACCACCACCGGCGTGGCATAGCGGCCGGCGAACATGCCGAAGTTGGACAGGCTGATGGTGTAGCCGGCCAGTTCCGAAGCCGGGATGCTGCGGTCCTCCACCTGCGCGCGCAGGCGCTTGATCGCCGCGCGCACGCCGGCGCCGTCGAGCACGTCGGCATTGCGCAGCGCGGGCACGAACAGGCCTTCTTCCGTATCGACGGCGATGCCGATGTCCACGTGCGGGTGCAGCGTGCGGGTGAGGTTCTTGCCGTCGAACCATGCGTTGAGCGCCGGCACCGCCTTGCAGGCCGCGACGATGGCGCGGATCAGGCGGGCGGTGATGTCCTGCTTGCCGATCCAGGCATGCAGGTCGGCGTCGTCCACCAGCGTGGTCGGCACCACGTTGGCATGGGCTTCGGCCATCACGCGCGCCATGTTGCGGCGCACGCCCTTCAACTGTTCCGGCTGGCCGCTGGCCTGCACGCTGGGTGGCGCCGTGCGCACCGGCTTGCCGGCGAGCGACACCGGGGTGCGGCCCGGCTCGGGCAGCTCGGGCGCGAGGTGGCGTCCGGCCGAGGCGGGTACACCGCGGGCCGGGGCGGCGCCCAGCGCGGCGGTGCCGTTGGCGGCGGCGTTCTTCACGTCGGCCAGGGTGACCACGCCGTCGGCGCCGGTCGGCTTCACGCGGGTGAGGTCGACCTTGAGCTTCCTGGCGAGCGCGCGCACCGCCGGCACGGCCTTCACGCCGCCGACGCTGCTGGCCTGTTCGACGTGCACGGTATTGCCGCTGACCATGGCGCCGACCACGGTGCCTTCGTCCTCGCGGTCAGTGGCGCCGTTGCTGTCGATCTCGCCGCCCTCGTCGGAGGCGACCACCTTCTTGCCCTGGTCCGGGGCCGGGCTGCCGGCGCCCTTCTTCGGGCCGTGGTGATGGCCGGTGGCCTCGGCCTCGGCGCGCTGCTTGGCGTTCGGGTCGGGCTCGAACTCGGCCAGCGCGGCGCCCGTCTCGATGATGTCGCCGGCAGCGCCGTGCAGCTTGGTGACCTTGCCAGTGTAGGGCGAGGGTACGTCCACCACCGCCTTGGCGGTTTCCATCGACACCAGCGGGGCGTCGAGCTTGATCTGGTCACCTTCCTTCACGTGCCACTCGACGATGGTCGCGTCGGGCAGGCCTTCGCCGAGGTCGGGCAGGTAGAACGTCTTGATGTCGGCCATGTTCGGAATTCCGAAAAGTTTTGGGGTATTCGTTGCTTGACCCCCTCCCCTGCTTACGGCAGGGGAGGGTCGGGGAGGGGTGAGGCCATCACGAAACGCTTCGCCTCGTAGGATGCCCCCCTCCCGGCCTCCCCCCGCAAGCAGGGGGAGGGGCAAGAGGCTCAGCTGGCGGCCAGCGTGCGCTTGGCCGCTTCCAACACGCGCTCGGTGCTCGGCAGGTACTTCATTTCCAGGCGGAACAGCGGAATGTGCGTGTCGTAGCCGGTGACGCGTTCGACCGGGGCCAGCAGGTCGTACAGGCATTCCTCGGCGACGCGGGCGGCGATTTCCGCGCCGAAGCCGGCGGTCTTGGGAGCCTCGTGCACGATCACGCAGCGGCCGGTCTTCTGCACCGACTCGGCGATGGTGTCGAAGTCGAGCGGGGTCAGCGTGGCCACGTCGATCACCTCGGCGCTGACGCCCTCGGCGGCGAGCGCGTCGGCGGCTTCCAGCGCTTCCTTCACCTGGGCGCCCCAGGTGACGATGGTGACGTCGGTGCCGTCGCGCAGCACGAAGCACACGTCCAGCGGCAGCGCCTCGCCATCGTCGGGCACTTCTTCCTTGTATTGGCGGTAGATGCGCTTGGGTTCGAAGAACATCACCGGGTCCGGATCGCGGATGGCCGCCAGCAGCAGGCCGTAGGCGCGCGCGGGCGAGGAGGGCATCACCACGCGCAGGCCGGGGATGTTGGTGAACAGGTGCTCGTTCGCTTCCGAGTGGTGCTCCGGCGCGCGGATGCCGCCGCCCCACGGGGCGCGCCACACGGCCGGCACGGTGATGCGGCCGCGCGTGCGGTTGCGCAGGCGCGCGGCGTGGCAGGCGATCTGCTCCATCATCGGGTAGATGAAGCCCTCGAACTGCGCCTCGGCCACCGGCTTCATGCCCTGGGCGGCCAGGCCCACGGTGACGCCGGCGATGGTGGTTTCGTCCAGCGGCGTGTCGATCACGCGCAGCTCGCCGAACTTCTCCTGCAGGCCCTGGGTGGCGCGGAACACGCCGCCGTTGACGCCGACGTCCTCGCCCAGCACCACGACGCTGTCGTCGTGGGCCATTTCATAGGCGAGCGCTTGGGTGACGGCTTCGATAAGGGTGATCTGTGCCATGGCTTAGTGGCCCTTCTGGTCGAGCTGGATGGCGCGATCGCGCTGCTTGGCGAGATCGGCGGGGACGTCGGCGAAGATGTAGTCGAACATCGCCGTGACCGGCTGGGTCTTGGTCTCGAGGTAGGCATTCACCTCGTTGTCCATCCAGTCGTCGCACTCGGCCTTCCAGGCCTCTTCCTTGGCGTCGTCCCACACGCCCTTGGCCACCAGCCAGGCGCGCAGGCGCTTCATCGGCTCCTTCGCCCAGGCATCCTTCACTTCCTGCTCGCCACGGTAGCGGCGGGCGTCGTCGGCGGTGGTGTGGTCGGAAAGGCGATAGGTCACCAGTTCCAGCACGCTGCCGCCCTGGCCGTTGCGGGCGCGCTCCAGCGCGTCCTCCATCGCCTTGCGCACGGCGATGATGTCGTTGCCGTCCACCTGGATGGAGTACAGGCCCGCGGCGATGCCCTTCTGCGCCAGCGTGGGCGCGCCGGACTGGATCTTGCGCGGCACCGAGATGGCCCACTGGTTGTTGACGATCACCGCCACCAGCGGCAGGTTCTGCGCGCCGGCGATGTTGATGGCGCCGTAGAAGTCGCCCTTGGACGAACCGCCGTCGCCGATGGTGCACACGGCCACGCGCTTCTCGCCGCGGATCTTGAAGGCCAGCGCCGAGCCGGCCGCGTGCAGGCACTGCGTGGCGATCGGCACCGACCAGGCGAAGTCGTGGCGCGCCGGTTCCTTCTGGTAGTCGTTGCCGCGCTCGTCGCCGCCCCAGTACATGTAGACCTCGCGCGGCTGCACGCCGCGGTACAGCTGCGCGCCGTATTCACGGTAGCTCGGGGCCAGCACGTCCTCCGGCTTCATGGCGCTGCCGATGCCCACGTGCGCGGCCTCGTGGCCCAGGCAACTGGCGTAGGTGCCCAGCTTGCCGGTACGCTGCAGGGCGACCGACTTGGCGTCGAATACGCGGGTGGACATCATCAGCTTGTACAGCTCGACCATATGGTCGAGATCCTTGGCGAAGGCTGGCAGGTCGTCGCGGACCTGGTTGCCGTCCGCATCGAGATACTGCAGGTATTCGATTTCGAACTTGGCGGCGATGGACACAACTCGCTCCCGGAAGTGAGTTAAGGGGGATCTGGGGTGCTGGGAAGCGGCGGCCCATCCAGTGGGGCCAGGCGCGCGTAAGGCCCTGAGCAAGACCGCATTTGATAACAGGCGGACATGTTGCGCCGCAAGGTACAGCGCAGCATTCGCACCGGTACGGCGCCTCTGCGGCAGCGGTTACCATGTGTATTCCATCGCAAGCGGCAGGGCCATGATCAAGAACCAGCGCGACCTCGAGGCAGGTATCGAACTCGACCTGAACGGGCGGCTGACCTATGGCGGCTACCTGCGGCTGGACCAACTGCTGAGCGCGCAGCATCCGCTGAGCGACCCGCCGCACCACGACGAGATGCTGTTCATCGTGCAGCACCAGGTGGCGGAGCTGTGGATGAAGCTGCTCATCCACGAGCTTGAGGCCGCCATCGCGCACCTGCGGCGGGACGAACTGGACCCCACCCTGAAGATCCTGGCCCGCGTCAAGCAGGTGCAGCGCCAGCTGTTCGAGCAATGGGCGGTGCTGGAGACGCTGACGCCGTCGGAATACCTGGAATTCCGCGGCGTGCTGGGGTCCTCGTCCGGCTTCCAGTCGCTGCAATACCGGCATATCGAGTTCCTGCTGGGCAACAAGGATGCGCAACTGCTGCCGGTGTTCGCCTACGATCCGTCGGCGCAGGCGGCGCTGCGCGCGGTGCTGGAGGCGCCGAGCCTGTACGACGCGTTCCTCGCCTACCTGGCGCGCCATGGCCATGCCGTACCGGCGGATCTGCTCCAGCGCGACTGGTCGCGGCCCTATCAGCGGCATGAGGGCTTGCTGCCGGTGTTCAAGCGCATCTACGAGAACCGGGCGGCGTATTGGCCGGAATACCACATGTGCGAGCAGCTGGTGGACGTGGAGGGCAGTTTCCAGCTGTGGCGTTTCCGCCACATGAAAACCGTCGAGCGGATCATCGGACACCGCCGCGGTACCGGGGGTTCCTCCGGTGTGGCCTTCCTGAAGAAGGCGCTGGACCTGGAATTCTTCCCGGAATTGCTGGACGTGCGCACCGAACTGGGTAACTGACGCGGCAACCATGTTGCGTCGCATTTGACGCCGCCGCGGCCACCCGCTTAGATGTCTGGTTTTTCGCAAGAAGTTTCGGGCGGCGCAAGGTTGCCGGCCGCCGCACAGGGGAACACATGAGCGACACCACCACCACGGCCACCGTGCCCGTCTATCCGCAGACCCTGGGCCATCCGCGCCCGCTGTGGATGCTGTTCATGACCGAGTTCTGGGAGCGCTTCGCCTTCTACGGCATGCGCTGGGCGCTGACCCTGTACATCGTCGCGGCGTTCTTCGACGACGACCCTTCCGGACAGGGCTTCGCCAGCCGCACCTATGGCGCATACCTCGCCCTGGTCTATGCGGCGGCGGTGTTCGGTGGCTACGTGGCCGACCGCGTCATCGGCTACCAGCGCTCCATCCTGGTGGGCGCCGCCGTGATGGCGGCCGGCCTGTTCATGATCATGCTGCCCAACGAGCAGGTGTTCCTGTTCGGTCTGTCCACCGTGATCGTGGGCAACGGGCTGTTCAAGCCGAACATCTCCTCGATGGTGGGCCAGCTCTACGGCGTGGACGACCCGCGTCGCGATCGCGGCTTCACCCTGTTCTACATGGGCATCAATGCCGGCGCGCTGGTGTCGCCGCTGATCACCGGCTGGCTGGCCAGCCGCTTCACCGATACGCCGATGCAGCAGAACTACAAGCTGGTGTTCCTGGCCTCGGGCCTCGGCATGCTGGTCAGCCTGCTGTGGTTCTGGATCGGCCGCCGCCAGTTGAAGGGCGTGGGCCGCCCGGCGCCGGAGCAGGCCAGCCGCCTGCGCGTGGCTTACGTGGTGGCCGGCTGCCTGCTGGCCATCCCGCTGGTCTACCTGGTGATGGCCAAGGCCGGCGCGGTGGTGCTGCAGTGGATGCTCAGCGCGCTGTTCGCGGGCCTGGCGCTGCTGCTGCTGGTCGAGGGTTTCCGCGAGGGCAGGGTGCAGCGCGACCGGGTGATCGCGATGCTGATCATCTTCGTGTTCAACGTGCTGTTCTGGATGTTCTACGAACAGGCCGGCAGCTCGTTCAACTTCCTGGCGCAGAACATCGTGGACCGCCGGATGTTCGGCGGCTGGGAGTTCCCGGTGGGCTGGTTCCAGTCGGTCGCGCCGCTGTCGCTGGTGCTGCTGGCGCCGTTCGTGTCGCTGGGCTGGGGCTGGCTGGACAAGCGCCGCCTGGAGCCCTCGATTCCGCGCAAGTTCGGCCTGGGGCTGCTGGGCAACGCGCTGGCCTTCGTGGTGCTGATGTACGCGCTTTCCCGGCTGGTCGACGAGCGGCACCTGATCCCGTTCTGGCCGCTGGTGCTGGTCTACGTGCTGCAGACCCTGGGCGAGCTGTGCCTGTCGCCGATCGGCCTGTCGATGGTGACCAAGCTGGCGCCGGCGCGCCTGGTCGGCTTCGCCATGGGCGGCTGGTTCCTCTCCACCGGCATCGGCAACAACCTGTCGGGCATCTTCGCCGGCCATGTCAGCGGCGAGACCGGCATGACCGTCGCTTCCGCGCTCTCGGGCTTCACCTTCAGTTTCTGGCTGCTGGCCGGCGCCGGTGTCGTGCTGCTGCTGGTGGCGCCGTTGATCAACCGGCTGATGCATGGGGTGAAGTGAGGAAAGGGATGAGGGGCGAGTAGCGAAGGCGCAAGCACGCGCATGCCGCGGGCCGCACACTCGCCGTTGGTGGTCGGTTTGGGCGACCTCGCTACTGACCCCTAACCCCCTACTTCGGTTCGGTCGCCTGCAGCTTGTCCAGGATGCGCAGCAGCCAGACGCGCTCTTCCTCGTCCAGCCTGGCCAGCAGCTCGCGTTCGTGGGCGCGGGCCATCGGCGCCACTACCTCGTGCACGGCCCAGCCGGCCTCGCTCAGGCCCAGCACCGAGCGGCGCTTGTCGCCGTCGTGGGTGGCGCGGGTCACCCAGCCCGATTCCACCAGCTTGGCCAGGGCGCGGCTCACCGCCACCTTGTCCATCAGCGTGCGCTCGGCCACCTCGCGGGCCGACAGCCCGTCGAAGCGGGCCAGCACGGCCATCACCCGCCATTCCGTCATGCTCAGGTCGAAGCGGCGCTGGTAGTCGTCGGCAATGGCCTGGCTGACCGCATTGGAAAGGATCGAAAGCCGGTAAGGCAGGAAGTGCTCCAGCTCCAGCGGGGCATGGTCGGGATGGGATTCGCCGGGCACTGCTGCGATGCTCCTTGCATATGGTTTCATATGTAACTATAACGCGATGATTATCAGGATGGTCGCACGCTTGGCGTAGGGCCATCGAGCATCGTCCATCAGGAGATTCCCATGAGCGCGCAGCCCAATCCTGGCATGCAGGTCACCACCTTCGAAAACCCCATGGGCATCAACGGCTTCGAGTTCGTTGAATTCGCCGCCCCGGCCGGTCGCGGCCAGGAGCTGCATGCCCTGTTCCGGAACATGGGATTCAGCGCCGTGCTCAAGCACAAGTCGCGGCCGATCACCGTGTACCGCCAGGGCGACGTGAACCTGCTGGTCAACGAGGACCCCGATTCCTACGCCGCCGAGTTCGCCAAGCTCCATGGCCCGTGCGCGGCGGGCTTCGCCATCCGCTTCCGCAAGCCGGCGGCCGAGGTGCATGCCACCGTGCTGGCCAACGGCGGCGAGGCGGTGGGCGAGCTGGCCGAGGCCACCAAGGCGGTGGACGCCCCGGCGGTGAAGGGCATCGGCGACTGCGTGCTGTACCTGGTCGACCGCTACGGCGACCAGGGCAGCATCTACGACGGCGACTACGAGCCGGTGCCGGGCGCGGACCTGCACCCCAAGGGTTTCGGCCTCACCTTCATCGACCACCTCACGCACAACCTCTACCTGGGCAACATGCAGAAGTGGTCGGACTATTACGAGCGGCTGTTCAACTTCCGCGAGATCCGCTACTTCGACATCAAGGGCGCCAAGACCGGCTTGGTCTCCAAGGCGATGACCGCGCCGGACGGCATCGTGCGCATCCCGCTCAACGAGTCCAGCGATCCGAAGTCGCAGATCAACGAATACCTCGATGCCTACCACGGCGAGGGCATCCAGCACATCGCCCTGTTCACCGACAACATCTACGACACGGTGGAGGCGATGCGGGAGAAGGGCGTGGAGTTCCTGGATACGCCGGACACCTATTTCGAGGTGGTGGACCTGCGCATTCCCAACCATGGCGAGGACGTGCCGCGCCTGGCTAGGAACAAGATCCTGATCGACGCCGACCCAGAGACCAAGCAGCGTAAGCTGCTGCAGATCTTCACCCAGAACAACATCGGCCCGATCTTCTTCGAGATCATCCAGCGCAAGGGCAACGAGGGCTTCGGCGAAGGCAACTTCCAGGCCCTGTTCGAGTCGATCGAGCGCGACCAGATGAAGCGCGGCGTGCTGTAAGTGGCGATACGCTAGCCCCTCTCCCGGAGGGAGATGTCTATAGAAACAGAAGGCGGACTCATGTCTGAGAAGACCAGCAGCGGCTACCAATCCGGTTTCGCCAACGAATTCGCCACCGAGGCATTGCCCGGGACGCTGCCCGAAGGGCAGAACTCGCCCCAGCGCGTGGCGCACGGCCTGTATGCCGAGCAGATCTCCGGCACGGCCTTCACCGCGCCACGGCACAGCAACCGCCGCAGCTGGCTGTATCGTATCCGCCCGGCGGCGGTGCACCATCCGTTCGCGGCGATGCCGGCCGGGCGGTTCCACAACCGCTTCGACGAAATGCCGGCCAGCCCCAACCAGCTGCGCTGGAGCCCGTTCCCGCTGCCCGACGAGCCGACCGATTTCATCGACGGCATCGTCACCGTCGCCGGCAACGGCGGCGCGGCGGACCAGGCGGGCGTGGGCATCCATGTTTATGCGGCCAACCGTTCCATGTACGGCCGCTATTTCTACGATGCCGACGGCGAGCTGCTGATCGTGCCGCAGCAGGGCCGCCTGCGCCTGGCCACCGAGTTCGGCGTGATCGAGCTGGAACCGCTGGAAGTCGCGGTGATCCCGCGTGGCGTGCGCTTCCGCGTGGAACTGCTGGACGAGGCCGCGCGTGGCTATATCGCGGAGAACTTCGGCGCGCTGCTGCGCCTGCCGGACCTGGGGCCCATCGGCAGCAACGGCCTGGCCAACCCGCGCGATTTTCTCACCCCCGTGGCCGCCTACGAGGACGTGGAAGGGGATTTCGAGCTGGTCGCCAAGTTCCAGGGCGGGCTGTGGCGCGCCGCCATCGACCACTCGCCGCTGGACGTGGTGGGCTGGCACGGCAACTACGCGCCCTACAAGTACGACCTGCGCCGCTTCAACACCATCGGCTCGATCAGCTTCGACCATCCGGACCCGAGCATCTTCCTGGTGCTGCATTCGCCCAGCGACACGCCGGGGGTGAGCAACATGGACTTCGTGATCTTCCCGCCGCGCTGGCTGGTGGCGCAGCACACCTTCCGCCCGCCGTGGTTCCACCGCAACATCGCCAGCGAGTTCATGGGACTGATCACCGGCGCCTACGACGCCAAGGCGGAAGGCTTCCTGCCGGGCGGCGCCTCGCTGCACAATTGCATGAGCGGCCACGGACCGGACGCGGCGACCTACGAGAAGGCCTCGACGCGGGATCTCTCGCAGCCGGACGTGATCGCCGGCACCATGGCCTTCATGTTCGAGACGCGCCGGGTGATCCATCCCACCCGGCAGGCGCTCGAGGCGCCGCAGCTGCAGGGCGACTACTACGAGTGCTGGCAGGGCATCGGCAAGCACTTCACCGGCCGGTAGCAGGCGCCTCCACGTATCCACCGAACGACTGGGCGGCGCCTGGCGCTGCCCGCGGAGCAAAGCATGAAATTGGGTTCCCTCAAGGAAGGCGGCCGCGACGGCACGCTCATCGTCGTCAGCCGCGACCTGGCCCGCGCGGTCAAGGCCAGCGGCATCGCCGCCACCCTGCAGGCCGCGCTGGACGACTGGTCCAACGTGGCGCCACGCCTCAACGCGCTGTCTGAGGCACTCAACGCGGGCGAGGCCGAGGGCGCCTTCGCGCTGGACATGGCCGCGCTGGCCTCGCCGCTGCCGCGCGCCTATGAGTTCGTCGACGGCAGCGCCTACCTGCCCCACGTGGAGCGCGTGCGCCGTGCCCGTGGTGCGGAGGTGCCCGAGTCGTTCTATACCGACCCGCTGATGTACCAGGCCACCAGCGCTGGCTTCCTGGGCCCGCGCGACCCGGTGGTGGTGCCCAGCGAGGACTATGGCATCGACCTGGAGGCCGAGGTGGTGGTGGTCACCGACGACGTGCCGATGGCGGTGACGCCGGCGCAGGCTTCCCTGCACATCCAACTGGTGGGCCTGGTCAACGACGTCTCGTTGCGCGGACTGATCCCGGCCGAGCTGGCCAAGGGCTTCGGTTTCCTGCAATCCAAGCCGCGCTCGGCCTTGTCGCCGGTGCTGGTCACGCCGGACGAGCTGGGCGAGGCCTGGCGGGGCGACAAGCTCCACCTGCCCATGCGTACCTGGCTCAACGGCCGCTGGTTCGGCGAGGCCGAGTGCGGCGTGGACATGCAGTTCGACTTTGCCCAACTGGTGGCGCATGCCGCCAGGACGCGCCCGCTGACCGCCGGCACCCTGGTCGGCTCGGGCACCATTGCCAACCAGGACACCAGCAAGGGCGCCTCCTGCCTGGCCGAGCAGCGCACGGTGGAGACGCTGCGCGACGGCCAGCCCAGCACGCCATTCCTGGCCTTCGGCGACCGCCTGCGCATTGAGGTCACCGACGCGCAGGGCGCCAGCATCTTCGGCGCCATCGAGCAGGAAGTCGTGCCGCTGAAGCGGTGAGGGACGATGGGGGAGCGGCGGCTGGCACCAGCGCCGCGCCACTCAATCCGAATGTCGCAGATTACTGATCGCCGTCAGTTTCGGCTTACACGCGGCCGGGGATACTGCCGCGCATGCGTACGACCACGACCGCCCCCGAATTCGATCCGGCACTGATTGCCCGCTATGACGTCGCCGGTCCACGCTACACCAGCTATCCGACCGCGCCGCAGTTCCACACCGGTTTCGGCGAGGCCATGCTGCGGGAGGCGGCCAGGGCCTCGAACGAGGCGGAGGCCTCACGGCCGTTGTCGCTGTACGTGCATGTGCCGTTCTGCTTCAGCCCGTGCTTCTACTGTGGCTGCATGCGCATCATCACGCGCGACGTGGCCAAGGCGGACCACTACCTGGCGCTGCTGCAGCGGGAAGTAGCGCTGACGGGGCCGCTGTTCGACCGCGAGCGCCCCGTGCGCCAGCTGCATTTCGGCGGCGGCACGCCCAACTTCCTCGACCTGCCGCGCATGGCCGGGGTGATGGACACGCTCGAACGCCACTTCAACCTGCAGCGGCAGGGCCCGCGCGAATACGGCATCGAGATCGACCCGCGCTTCGCCGACGGCGACTACATCGCTGCGCTGGCCGAACTGGGCTTCAACCGCATCTCGGTGGGCATCCAGGATTTCGATCCGGCCGTGCAGGCGGCGGTGAACCGCATCCAGAGCGTGGAGCAGACCCGCGAGGTGCTCGAAGCCGCGCGCGCCTCGGGCTACGGCTCGGCCAGCGTGGACCTGATCTACGGCCTGCCGAAGCAGACGCTGGAGGGTTTCGACCGCACCCTGGACGAGGTGATCGGGCTCGCGCCCGACCGCGTGGCGGTGTACGGCTACGCGCACCTGCCGAAGCTGTTCAAGCCGCAGCGCCAGATCGACAGCGACAACCTGCCCGATCCGGGCACACGGCTGGCGCTGTTCGGTCTCGCCTTCCAGCGCCTGTGCGACGCGGGCTACGTGTATGTCGGCATGGACCATTTCGCCCGTGCCGACGACGAGCTGGTGCGCGCCCAGCGCAACCGCACCCTGCAACGGAATTTCCAGGGCTATTCCACGCATGGCGATTGCGACATCGTCGGCCTCGGCGTCAGCTCGATCAGCCGCATCGGCGATACCTACAGCCAGAACGCGCGCGACCTGATCGGCTACGAGGCCGCGCTGGACGCCGGCCGCCTGCCGGTGGCGCGCGGCATCCGGTTAAGCGGCGACGACATGATCCGCCGCGCCGTGATCGGCGAGCTGATGTGCCACGGCGAGCTGGACATGGCGGCCTTCGGCATGCGGCACGGCATCGATTTCATGGCCACCTTCGCCGCCGAGCTGGATCGTCTGCAGGCCCTGGCCGCCGATGGCCTGGTGGTCATGGACGACGGGGCCGTGCGCGTCACGGCGCGTGGCCGGTTGCTATTGCGCAACGTCGCCATGTGCTTCGACGCCTATCTCAACAATCCGGCGGAATCGACGCGTTATTCGCGCACGATCTGACGGAGGACGCGACGCAGGCAAGGGGTTAGAGATGCTTCCGGGGAAATCGACCGAATGTAGCTTGGGCTTGCAACCGAATCCCATCGCCGACGACGGCGACGAATTCCATTTCTGCAGCACCTGCGCATTCTCCGACGCCTGCCTCTCGGTCGGCTACGGCAAGCCCGAGCTGTCGGCGCTGCACTGCCTGGTCGAGCATGTCGGTCCCTACCGTGCCGGCGCCCATGTGTTCCGCACGGGCGATGCCTTCCGGGCCATCTACGCGGTGCGCGCCGGTACGGTAAAGACCTGCGTGGTGGACAAGGACGGGCGCGAGCAGGTGCTGGGCTTCTATCTTCCGGGCGAAGTCATCGGCCTCAATGCGATCTATCCGGACCGTTTCCCCTGCGATGCGATCGCGCTGGAGGCCGCCCAGTTCTGCCGCTTCTCCTTCCCCGCCATGAGCGCGCTCGCCACGCGCATGCCGGCATTGCAGCAGCACCTGTTCCGCTTGCTGAGCAAGGAACTGGGCACGGCCAGCCTGTTGGCCGCCGACCATTCGGCGGACGAGCGGATGGCGGCCTTCCTGCTCGACCTGGGCGACCGCTATGAGGCGCGCGGATTTTCCGGCACGCATTTCCGCCTCAGCATGGCGCGCGGCGACATCGCCAACTACCTGCGGTTGGCCGCCGAAACCGTCAGCCGCGTGCTGGGGCGCTTCCGCAGCCAAGGCTTGGTCGAGATCGTGGGGCGTTCGGCCACGTTGAGCGATCGCGACGCACTGCGCCGGCTCGCGCGGGGCGAACACGTCAATTGACACGCTTCGTGTGGTGCGTTGACGCATTTCACCCTTACCGCAAAGCCCTCTGACATTCGTCAAGCGCGCTTTGGAGGCGCTACCTAGTCTGGCATCGGGAACGAAGGGAGAAACCCCATGTCACGACTGATGTCCACTTTGTTGATCGCCGCGAGCCTGCTGCCCGTCGTCGCCTTGGCCGGCAAGACCGACAGCACGGCATCACCGGCTGCCGCCAGCCTTGCGCCACTGCCCGTGCCCGTCGATTTCGGGCCACCGCAGGGCGATCCCATCCATGCCGTACTCGGCGTGCCGCCGAACGTGCCACCGCCGATCCATCGCAACTATCCGGCCAAGGTCATCGTGGACCTGGAGGTGATCGAGAAGGAGATGCCGATCGCCGAAGGCGTCACCTACACCTTCTGGACCTTCGGCGGCACCGTGCCCGGCAGCTTCATCCGCGTGCGCCAGGGTGACACGGTGGAGTTCCACCTGAAGAACGCGCCCGACAGCAAGATGCCGCACAACATCGACCTGCACGCGGTGACCGGCCCGGGCGGCGGCGCGGCTTCCAGCTTCACCGCGCCGGGCCACGAGAGCCAGTTCACCTTCAAGGCGCTCAATGCCGGCCTGTTCGTCTACCACTGCGCCACCGCGCCGGTGGGCATGCACATCGCCAACGGCATGTACGGCCTGATCCTGGTCGAGCCGCCGCAGGGCCTGCCCAAGGTGGACCACGAGTACTACGTGATGCAGGGCGACTTCTACACCACCGGCAAGTACCGCGAGAAGGGCTTGCAACCCTTCGACATGGACAAGGCCATCGACGAGCATCCGACCTACGTGCTGTTCAACGGCCGCGAGGGCTCGCTGACCGGCGACCACGCGCTGACCGCCAAGGTGGGCGAGACGGTGCGCCTGTTCGTGGGCAACGGCGGCCCGAACCTGGTGTCGAGCTTCCACGTGATCGGCGAGATCTTCGACCGCGTCTATACCGAGGGCGGCGCGCACACGCAGGAGAACGTGCAGACGACGCTGATTCCCGCCGGCGGTTCGGCCATCACCGAGTTCCACGTCGACGTGCCGGGCAGCTACACGCTGGTGGACCACTCCATCTTCCGTGCCTTCAACAAGGGCGCGCTGGGCATCCTCAAGGTGGATGGGCCGGAGAACAAGGCGATCTACTCGGGCAAGCAGTCGGATACGCCCTATGCCGGCAACGGTACGGCGCCCCAGGCCGTCGCCGCGCCCGCGCCCAAGGCTGCTGCCACCGGCCCGCTGAGCAAGGCGGACCAGCTCAAGGCCGGCGAGCAGTCGTTCAACGGCACCTGCGCGGTCTGCCACCAGGCGACGGGCGAGGGCATGGCGGGCGTGTTCCCGCCGCTGGCGAAGTCCGACTACCTGGCCAGGCAGGCCAAGGATCACCTGATCTCGATCCCGCTGCATGGGCTCAACGGCAAGGTGACCGTCAACGGCAAGGACTACGACTCGGTGATGCCGCCGCTGGGCCAGCTCACCGACGACGAGGTTGCCAACATCCTCACCTACGTGCTCAACAGCTGGGGCAACCCGGGCGGGCAGGTGAGCAAGGAAGAGGTGTCCAAGGTCCGCGCCATGCCAGCGACGGCTTCGACAGGACACTGACATGAAGCGATTGGCCGCGATGCTCGCCGGCCTGTTGCTGGCCATCCCGGCAGCGGCGACGGATTACGTCGCCTTGCCGGGTGGCGATTTCGCCAGCGTGGTGCCGGCGGACGGCAAGGCGGCGCTGGCGCATATCGCGCCGTTCCGCCTGCGCACGGAGCCGGTCACCAATGCGGAATTCCAGGCCTTTGTCGCCACGCATCCCCAGTGGCGGCGCGACCGGGTGGCGCCGGTATTCGCCGATTCCAACTACCTGGCGCACTGGTCCGGCGCCGATACCCTCGGCACCGGCGCACTTCCGCAGCAACCGATTACCCGGGTGAGCTGGTTCGCGGCGCAGGCCTATTGCGAGAGCGAGCATGCGCGGTTGCCCACCTGGTACGAGTGGGAATACGCCGCCGCGGCCGACGCCACCCGCGCCGATGCGCGCAACGATCCCGCCTGGCGCGAGCGCGTGCTGGCCTGGTATGGACGTCCATCGACCACACCGCTGCCGAGCGTGGGCGGCGCGCCCGACGTGCATGGCGTGCGCGATCTCAATGGCCTGGTATGGGAGTGGGTAGACGATTTCAACGCGCTGCTGGTCGGCAGCGACAGCCGTGACCAGGATGGCGCGGACAAGCTCAAGTTCTGCGGTGCAGGCGCGCTCAGCCTGCAGGAAAAGGAAAACTACGCGACGCTGATGCGGGTGGCGATGCTGTCCTCGCTGAAGGCGTCGGACACCACCGTCAATCTCGGTTTCCGCTGCGCCAGATCCCCGTGAGGTATGCCATGAAACGCTTGCTCGTCCTGTTGCTTGTGATGATCGGCGGCCACGCCTTCGCGGCGACGCCACTGCCGAGGGATTCGATCTACCAGCTGGACATCAGCCTGACCGACCAGGGCGGCCAGACAGCGATGCTGGCGCAGCGACGCGGGCAGGTCCAGGTCATCTCCATGTTCTATTCGTCCTGCACGATGGTGTGCCCGATGATCGTGGATACCATGCGCGCCACGCGCAACGCCGTGGACGAGCCGCAGCGCGATCGCCTTGGCCTGCTGCTGGTGAGCTTCGACCCCGCGCGCGACAGCGTGGATGCGCTCCGCCAATACGCCGCCAGGCGCAAGCTCGATGCGCCGGCGTGGACGCTGGCGCGCGCCGAGCCACAGGCGGCCCGGCAACTCGCGGCCCTGCTTGGGCTGCAATATCGACAGCTCCCCGATGGCGACTTCAACCATTCCAGCGAACTGATCCTGCTGGACGCCGACGGCCGCATCCTGGCGCGCTCGACCGTGATCGGCCGGCTCGATCCGCCGTTCGTGGAAGCGGTGAAGCACGCGCTCGGCACGCCATAGTATTGGGCGTATTCGAAGTCTTTGCTCGGCCAAGAGCACCCCTCCCCAACCCTCCCCCGCGCGCAGGGGAGGGAGCCAAGACGTGCCTGTTTTGCTCCTCCCCCTGCTCGCAGGGGAAGGCTGGGAGGGATGCTTGCGATGCGTACCACCACGTCACGCGGCGCGTTGTCACAGCATCAAACGAACTGCTGGCGGCTTGACTGCGGTCAGGCGGATAAGGCACGTCGCTCACGAAGCTTTGCGCACTCGATGAGGAGTGCCATAGCAGGAGTTTTTCCATGAGTACGACAAGCCTTCGTCGGCGTCTGGTCGCGGCCAGCGTGCTTGCCTTGCTGGCCGCGCCAGCGATGGCCGACGAGCCGCCCGCCACGGCTGCGACGCCGCCGTTGCAGCTCGAATGGAATGCGCGTCTGCGCCACGAGCAGGTGGACGACGATGCGTTCCGCCGCGACGCCAATGCCGACACGCTGCGCCTGCGGCTCGGCCTGCGCGCCAACTTCGGTTCCGGCTGGAGCGGGTTCCTGGAGGGTGCCGGCACCGCCAGCGCCAACGAGCACTACAACAGCGGCGCCAACGGCCAGACGCAGTATCCGGGCGTCACCGATCCGCATGGCACCGAGTTGAACCAGGCCTGGGTGAACTGGCAGGGCGACAGCTTCGGCGCCAAGGTGGGGCGCCAGGAAATCCTGCTGGACAACCAGCGCTGGGTGGGCAACGTCGGCTGGCGCCAGTTCGAGCAGACCTATGATGCGGTGTCGATGCAATGGAAGCCGGCCTCGGCATGGACGGTACGCTACGACTGGCTCGACCGCGTGAACCGGGTTGCCGGCCCGGATGCGACCAGCGTGCTGGCCCGCCATCGCCTGCTGAACACGCACCTGCTCAACGTCGCGTGGACGCACGGCCTGCAGCAGCTCACCGGCTATGCCTACCTGCACAAGGACAAGGATGTCGACACCGCCTCCACCGCCACCTACGGCGTGCGCTGGACCGGCAAGCCCACGCCCGATGGCGGCTTCAGCTGGGCACTGGAAGGCGCGCGGCAGTACGACTACGCCAACAATCCGCAATCCTTCTCGCACAGCTATTGGCTGGTGGAGCCGGCATGGACGCAATGGGGCGTGACCGGCAAGCTCGGCTGGGAACACCTGGGCGGTGACGGCCACACGGCGTTGCAGACGCCGCTGGCCACGCTGCATGCGTTCAACGGCTGGGACGACCAGTTCACCGTGACGCCCGTCGACGGCCTGCAGGACTACTACGCCGCGCTCAACGGCACGTTCGGCCGCCAGGGCTGGGCGAGCAGGCTGGGATGGATCGTGTCCTACCACGACTACTACGCCGACCGGGGCAGTTCTCACTACGGCGACGAGTGGAACGCCTCGCTGACCTTCCCGCTGGTGCCAGGACTGACCGGCCTGCTGAAGGTCGCCAACTACCAGGCGGACCACTTCAGCAGAGACGACACCAAGGTCTGGCTGCAACTGGAATGGCAGGGCGTGCAGGCGCTCTGATCGCCACGGCGCGACCGTCCGCATCCGCGCGCTGACCCAGGTCAGCGACGCGGATGCGGTGCCCGCGGTGGAATGGGTGCATGCCGACACCATCTCCTACTTGTCGTTGCGCGACGGCCAGCGCCGACGCGCAGGCTGCCACGCTCGACCTGCGAGGGCTGGTGGCGCCCGAGCCCATGCAGCGGGCGATCGCCGCCGCCGAGGCGCTGCGCCCCGGCCAATCCATCGACGTGCTCACGCCGCTCATCCCCATGCCGTTGCTGGCCGCGCTGGCGGAACGCGGATGGCAGGCCCAGGTGGTGTCGCTGCCCGAGGGCGGCGCGCGCGTCACCATTCGCCGTCCCACCGCTTGCGGATGCGATGACCCGGCTGGCGCTTGACCAGGCGCCGGAGGTTTCGTTGCCGCGCCGTTTCCTGCTCTCCATGCCGGCATGGGGCGTGCTCGCCGGCATCATCCTGATGGGCGAGGGCGATGCGCTGTTCCGTTCGCGTTGGTATCCGGGCACGCTGGCCCTGGTGCATGCCTGCACCCTGGGGTTGCTGGGCAATGCGATGTTCGGCAGCCTGCTGCAGTTCCTGCCGGCGGCGGCTGGCGTGCGGGTCCGTGGCGTGCGCTTCGGCCGCCTGCTGCATGCCTTGCTCAATGCCGGCGCGCTGTTGCTGGTCTATGGCCTCGATCGCGACGATCGCCACGCCGTCATGCTGGCTTCCATGGTGCTGCCTATGGCCTTCCTGCTGCTGGCCGGCATGACGCTGCCCGGGTTGTATGAAGCGGCCACGTCCCGCCTGCTGCGGGCCGGCATGGGCGCGGCTTTGTTTTTCGGATCGTGCACGGCGCTGCTGGGCGGGTTGCTCGCGCTGGCATGGACCGGCGCCATTCCCCTGGCCTTGCCGGGATGGGCCGATGCGCATGCCTCCTTCGGCATTTTGGGCTGGGTCGTGCTGTTGCTGGCCAGCGTCGCCCGCGTGGTGCTGCCGATGTTCCAGGGCGCCGCCGTGCCTCCCGCTCGGGGACAAGGCATTTGGCTGGCTAGCCTGGCGGTGGCGCTGCCTATCGCGGCGGCTTGGCGGATCGTCCACGACGACGTGGCGCTGCGTGGGGCGCTGCTGCTTTATGGGATGTCTTTCGCTGCCTGCGTGCTGTGGTTGCAGCGACGGACCGCGAAGGCGCGCCGTGGTCCCCTGTGGTGGAGTTGGCGCATCGGTGCATCGATTCTGTTGCTGGCCGCCGCATTGCTGATCGATGACCGGCGTGCGGGATGGCTGCCCGGTGTCTTGGCCCTGGGCGTGGCGTTGCCCATGTTGACCACCGGCATGGCCCTGGAAATCGTCGCCTTCCTGGGTTGGATCGAACTGCACCGCCGGGTCGGCCGGGGTGTCCAGTTGCCAGGCGTGCAGCGCCTGATGCCGGCGCGTGACCGTGGTGGCGCGCTGCTGGCCCAGCTTGCCGCCGCCGTTCCGCTGGTGGCGGTGGCCTGGCACCCCGCCGCGTGGCTGGACCGGCTCGCCGGGCTGGCGCAGTGCCTCGCCTGGCTGGCGGTGAGCCTGGTGTTCATGGGTGCGGGGTGGCGGTCGCGGCGTTTCCTTGGCCGCCAGCGGGAGCGTGGCGGCGAACATGGCGCAGCCCCCAAGGCGGTGGGCCGATGATATGGCGGCACCGTGACCGCGTGGCGCTGGCCTGGGCCAGGCGAGGCATCGACCATGTCGATGATGGCCTGATCGTGTTGCTTGCCGCCAGGCGCCAATTGGTCCGTGCGGTCGGCCTGCTGAAGCCGCGCGCGGGGCTGCCCCTGCGCGATCCCGCGCGCGAGCGGTACGTTCGCGTCCGTGCACGCTGGCTGGCGCTCCGGTTCGGCGTGCCGGTTGCGACGGCGCGCAGGCTGGTGGATCTGGCAATTGCCGATGCCTGCCGGCAGCAGGGCGTGGAGAGCGGGCAAACTCATCATGGCCTTGATGCGGATCAGGGCTATGCCATGCGCCTCGCCCCGATGATGCGCGGCATGTCCCTCCTGTCTTCCGTCTTGCCCAGGACCGGCGCGCGCCTACTGGGCCGGCTGCCGCCACCGAGCCGGCTGGCGCCCTGGCTGCGCGTGGTGCCGGTGCGCTGGCAGCATGCGCTGCTCGAAACCGCCATGGCCCATGTGCTGCGCGGTCCCCTGCGCGACGGCTCGCTCGACTTCATGGTGGGCCGGCGGCTCGGCATCGAGGTGAGCGATCTGGGCCTGCGCTGGGTGCTGGCCCTGCATGGCGACCGCCTGCACGTGGTGGACGACGCGCCGGAAGCCTGCGTGCGCGGCAACGCGGCGGACCTGCTGCTGCTGGCGGGACGCATGGAGGATGCCGACACCCTGTTCTTCCAGCGCGCCCTGGTGCTGACCGGGGACACCGAACTGGGCCTGACCGCGCGCAACCTGCTCGAACGCCTGCCGTGGGAGACCGTGCCGCTCGGCTTGCGCATCGCACTCAACCGGGGAGCGCGGCTCGCCCGGTTGGCACGCGACGCGCATCGCGATCGTCAAGGCGAAACCCTACGGTCGCGTTGAGTCGAATTGCCTTCCCCGCTTGATCCGTGTCAGCGCTGTGGCCTGGGGCGACGCGCAGACTTGCCGTTTCCACCCGCTGCGGATACACCATGACTCGCCCCACCTCTTTCGACCGCGACCAGCTCCTTGCCTGCGCGCGCGGCGAGCTGTTCGGCTCCGGTAACGCCCGGCTGCCGTCGCCGCCGATGCTGATGTTCGACCGCATCACGCACGTCGGTGAGCATGACGGCGCCTTCGGCAAGGGCTCGCTTCGCGCGGAGCTGGATATCAGTCCGGGCCTGTGGTTCTTCGATTGCCATTTCCAGGGCGATCCGGTAATGCCCGGCTGCCTGGGCCTGGACGCCCTGTGGCAGTTGAGCGGCTTCTTCCTGCCCTGGCTGGGTTTGGCCGGCCGGGGGCGCGCCCTGGGCGTGGGGCAGGTGAAGTTCGCCGGACAGGTGCTGCCCAGCGCGAAGCTGGTGAGCTATGAGGTGGACATCCGCCGCGTGATGCGCGGGCGCATGGCGCTGGTGGCCGCGGACGGTCGCGTCCTTGTCGATGGCCGGCAGATCTATGTGGCCACCGACATGCGCGTGGGCCTGTTCCAGTCCACGGAGGGTTTCTGATGCGCCGCGTGGTGGTCACCGGCTACGGGCTGGTGTCCTGCCTGGGCCATGCCGCCGACACGGTGAGCCAGGCCTTGCGTGACCTGCGCAGCGGCATCCGCGCCATTCCGGAATACACCGCGCGTGGCTTGCGCAGCCAAGTGGCCGGCGTACCGCAGATCGACCTGGAAGCCCTGATCGACCGCCGGCTCAAGCGCTTCATGGGCGACGCCGCCGCCTACGCCTACCTGGCCATGCGCTCGGCGATCGCGGATGCGGGGCTGGCACTGGAACAGGTACGCCATCCGCGCATCGGCGTCATCGCGGGCTCCGGCGGCGGCTCGGCGCAATGGCAGATCGAAGCCGCCGACCTGCTGCGCGAGAAGGGCGTGCGCCGGGTTGGCCCGTGCATGGTGCCGCGTACGATGTGCTCCACCGTGTCCGCCACGCTGGCGACCGCCTTCGGCATCCTGGGCCTGAGCTATTCCATCGCCGCCGCCTGCGCCACCTCGGCGCATTGCATCGGCGCGGCCGCCGACCTGATCCGCCATGGCGCGCAGGACGTGGTGTTCGCCGGCGGCGGCGAGGAAGTGCACTGGGGCATGACCGCGCAGTTCGATGCCATGGGCGCGCTGGCCACGCATGGCAACGACACCCCGCAGACCGCCTCGCGCCCCTACGACGCCTCGCGCGACGGTTTCGTGATCGCCGGTGGCGGCGGCATGCTGGTGCTGGAGGACTACGAGCACGCCTGCAAGCGTGGCGCGCGCATCCATGCCGAGCTGGTCGGCTACGGCGTGACCTCGGACGGCGCCGACATGGTGGCGCCCTCGGGCGAGGGCGCGGTGCGCTGCATGCGCATGGCGATGGTCAACCTGGAACGGCCGGTCGATTACCTCAACACGCACGGCACCGCCACGCCGCTGGGCGACATCGTGGAACTGGAAGCGGCGCGCGAGGCCTTCGGCGCCGGGCTGCCGCCGCTGTCCTCGACCAAGGCGCTGACCGGCCACTCGCTGGGCGCGGCCAGCGTGCACGAGGCGATCTACAGCCTGCTGATGCTGGAGGGCGGCTTCATGGCCGGCTCGGCCCATATCGACCAGCTCGACCCGCGCGCCGAGGGCTTCCCGATCCTGCGCGAGACGCGCGAGGCGAAGCTGCATACGGTGATGTCCAACAGCTTCGGCTTCGGCGGCACCAATGGCAGCCTGGTGTTCGCCAAGGTGTAGCGCATCGAACGCGCCGCGTCGGCGATCGCCGTCGCGGCGGCGCTAGGGCGCGCCGAACTTGCAGGGGCTGGGCACCTGGCTGCGCTTGATCTTTGGCCCGGCGACCACGCACTGCCATCCGATGGCGCCGCCGGTCACGCTGGGAATGAGCACCACGGCGCCTCCCTGCAGATTGGCATGGGCCTCTCCACCCAGGTAGGCGACCAGCAGCTTGTTCCCTTGGGGATCGTTGTCGATGGCGAGGTAGTTCACGTACCGTCCCACGGGCGTGCCGGTGAAGGGGGCATTGGGGTCGTTGGTGCCGGCCGTGTTCGGAGGGAAACTTCCGTGCGCGCCGTAATACTCCGAGACGTCGGTCTTGAGTCCCTGCAGCAGCGACAGCGCCTCGGTGAGCTGAGCGCGGATGACGTAGTCCTGGTAGGCGGGAATGGCCAAGGTGGCCAGGATGCCGACGATGGCGACCGTGATCATCAGCTCGATCAGGGTGAAGCCACGTTGGCTCGATGGAGAAGCGGTGCCATTGCCTGGGCCATGCGGGATGGACGTTCTGCATGCCTTTTTCATCGGGGCAGCCTCCGGCGTGTTGATCGGGTTCTTTTGCCTGGCCGGGTACGGCAGGCATCGGGTGCCAGATCCTGGTCGGATCCATCAAGGTATTGTCTTGGCGCTCAACTGACGCTTGCTGTAGTCGTTGTACTTGGCATGCCGTATTCCATCGCCGCTGGGAATGTAGGCAGAACAGGGGGGGTCCCCCGTCCTGGCGACGCCTTCGCGAGATGGAGCCAAGCAGGTCAGGGAGCTTCGACCGGCATGCCGGGCTCGCCATGCCAGTAGCCGTTGCGCGTACCGATGCGCGGCGGCGGCGTGGGCGAGCGGCGGGCGAGATCGAAGTGCGCCACCGCTTCGGCCGTGCCGTCGGCCTGCGGGTACAGGCGCAGCACGTCCACGCCCAGCTCGCGCAGCGCCGGCAGCTCGGGGCCGAGATCGGTGATTTCCTCGCCCTGGATCTGGATGCCGTTGATGCGCAGGAAGGGGCGCCCTTCGCGCGAGGCCAGCGGCATGCCGTCCGGATACGCGATGCAGCGGAAGCCGCATTGGTCCTTCGCCACGTCCAGTGCACGCGCGGTGAAGCAGCGGGCGGAGTAGGCCAGCGGCAGGCGGCCGAAGGCGATCACTTCCAGTTCGGGCATCGTCCGGCCCTCGGCCTGCATCGCGGCGCGCAACTCGCGCAGCAGTACCTTGCCCTGCTCGACGCCCGGTACCCAGCGACGCAGCCCGTCCTCCACCAGCATCGCCAGTGCGCGGTGATTGTAGACGTTGAGCGTTGGCCCGGCGACGAAGGGCACGCCGCGCAGGCGGCACAGCTGCACCGCCGACAGGTCGTTCGCCTCGATCCAGCCCTGGCCCTGGTCGACCAGCCGTTGCAGCGTGCTCAGCTCGGATTCCGCCTCGATCAGCGCCAGCGAGGAAAGCACGATCTGTTTGCCGCTTTCGGCCAGTTCCGCGGCGAGCGCGAGCCAGTCCTGCGTGCCCAGCTCGCGGCGTTTGCTGCACACGGTCTCGCCGAGATAGACGATATCCAGCGGCCACTGCGCGGCCTCGCGGTAGAACGCCAGCGTGCGTTCGCGCGGCCAGAAGTATTGCAGCGGACCCAGGCTAAGTTTCATGGTCAGTGCCAGTGGCGGTGATAGGGACCCAGCGTGGTCTGGTGGCCTTCGGCATGCCTGGCCAGCGCGCGCTGCCAGTCGGGCCGCGCCTGCCAATGCGCGGGATCGGTGCGGTAGCGGTCGATCGCATCGCGCCAGGTGCGGGTGACGGAAGCCACGTAGGCCGTGCCGCGCTGGCGCCCTTCGATCTTCAGCGCCGCCACGCCAGCCTGGGCCAGGCGTGGCAGCAGTTCGAGCGTGTTGAGGCTGGTGGGTTCCTCCAGCGCGTGGAAAACCTCGCCGCCCACCGCGTAGCGGCCCTTGCACACCGTGGGGTAGCCGGCCGGCTCGGAGGGATCGAAGCGGTCGATCAGCACCTGGTTGAGGCGCACGCTGCGGCGTCCGTCCGGGTGTTCCTCCCAGCGCACGAAGCTCGCAGGCGAGCAGACGCCGTGCCGGTTCGGCGAGACGCCGGTGACGTAGCTGGAAAGCTGGCAGCGTCCCTCCACCATGATGCACAGGCTGCCGAAGGCGAACACTTCCAGCGGCACCGGCGCGTTCTCGCACAAGCGCTCCACCTGCTGCACGGAGAGCACGCGCGGCAGCACGGCGCGCGCGATGCCGAAGCGCTCGTACATATAGCGCAGGGCCGGCGCGGTGGTGGCGGAACCTTGCACCGAGAGATGGCGCGCCAGCTGCGAATGGTGGCGCGCGGCGTGGTCGAGCACCGCCATCTCCGCCGCGATGATCGCGTCGCAGCCCAGCGCCGCGGCCTTGTCCACCGCGGCGTGCCATTGCGTGAGGCGGGCGCTGTCCGGGTAGGTGTTGAGGGCGAGATAGACCTTGCGCTGGCGGGCGTGCGCATAGGCGATGCCCTGCCGCAACTCGTCGTCGCTGAAGTTGAGGCCCGGGAAGGCCCTCGCGTTGGTCTGGTCGCGCAGGCCGGCGTAGACCGCGTCCGCGCCGGCATCGACCGCCGCTTGCAGGGCCGGCAGGTTGCCGGCGGGACAGACCAGTTCCATGCATGCCTCGGCGTGGAGAAAGCGGGTCGCATGCTGGACGTCGCAGCCATCCGCGTCGTTGACATGCGTCAGACGGAAATGCCGCGCCGGGCTGATCCTGGACGCGGGCGCCGATTCGGCGATCCGACGTGGCAGGAGGATGGCGCGCGATGCATGAGGGGCATGGCTAAGAGCCTGTTCACGATGTCCGCGCGGGCTACGGGAAGATCGTGAACAGGCTCTTACGGCCACATCAGTACTTCATATCCAGCTTCAACCAGAACGTCCGCCCGGGCTCGTTGATCCGCAGCGTGTTGACGTAGCCGACCAGGCCGGCCGTGGCCGCGTTGACGTGCTCGGCATAGGTCTTGTCGAACAGGTTGTCGATGCCGGCGCTGAGCGTCCAGGTGCGGCCGATGCGGTAGCCGGCGTTGAGCGAGAACACCCCGAAGCCGCCGCTGGGCCCTAGGTCCTGGCCGACGATATTGCCTTCGCCCACCGCGACCCGTCGCTGCGCGGTGACGATGCGCCATAGGCCGCCCAGCGACCACGCGCCGGTGTCGTAGGTCAGCCCCAGGCGGGCTTCCAGCGGCGGCATCTGCGGCAGCGGCCGGTGCTCGGTGCGGTTCTCGCCCCAGGCCCAGGCCAGCGTGGCGTCGCCCTTCCAGCGGCCGTCGAAGGCATAGGCCAGGCCCGCCTCGGCGCCGGCGGTGCGGGCGGTGACGTTGCGCGCGTAGCCGGGATTCATGCCGCTGCCGTAGGTCATCAGGATGAAGTCGCCGATGGTGCCTGCATAGCCGGAAACCCACGCCTTCAGCTGGTCGTCGTGGTATTGCAGGCCGACATCGAGCTGGGTAGTGCGTTCGGGGCGCAGCTGGCGGAAGCTGTCCAGGCTCTTGTCCGCCTGCCGGCCGAATAGTTCCCAGTAGTCGGGGAAGCGTTCCACGTGGCCGATGCCGGCATAGAACGTGGCGGGCGCACTGGCCAGGTCGTGCTCGTAGCGCACGAAGCCCGAGGGCAGCGTGTCGGAGCGAGTGGCATCGACCGTCATGGATGGCATGCCCATCATCCTGCCGCTGGACAGGCCATAGCCCTGCGCCTGCGCCTTGTCCAGCCGCGTGCCGGCGATCACGCGATCGCGTTCGGCGAGCCGCCAGGTGAGTTCGCCGAAGGCACCCACGGTCTGCATCCGCGCATCGCGCTGGCGCGGCAGCGTGTGGTAGTCGGGCAGCATGCCGCCGGCCGGGCCGCCGGTGCGGCTGGTGTGCACGTTGCCGGAACCGTCGATGCCCGCCTGCAGGTTCCACGCCTCACCCCAGTCGAAGGTGCCGACGATGCGCCCGCCGGTGGTGCGCCGCGCTACGTCGCTGGCCATCGCCATGGGCATCATGCTGGCGGGGTCGGGATGGCGCAGCGTGTAGTTGTCCATCACGTGGTCGGCATGGTTGTAGTAGAACTGCGCCTCGATCCGGTTGAACACCATGCCGGGCCGCTCGTGCTCGAACTTGAGCCCGGCGCTCTCGCGCAGGAACCGCGCGCCGTCCATGCCGCTGAACGCGTAGGCCGCCTGGCCGTCGCCCTTGCCCGCGGTGAGTTCCAGGCGCGTATCGTCGTCGGGCGTCCAGCCGAGCGTGGCGTCGGCGTTCCAGCGGTCCCAGCCCGAGTGCACGCGATGGCCGTCGCCGTCCTCGTAGTCCTGGGCGTGCGTGTGGTTGGCACTGATGCCCAGGTAGACGTCCGGCGTGCCGGCGCGCACGTCGAGCATCTGGTCATTGCGACCGGCGGAGCCGACCAGCAGGCTGCTTTCCAGGCTGGCATCGGGCTGGGCGTAGCGCTTGAAGTCGCGTTCGAACAATACCGTGCCGGCGGAGTTGCCCGGCCCGTAGAGCACCGTCTCGGGGCCCTTGATGACCGTCACGCGGTCGTACAGCTGGGGCGAGATATAGGCCGTGGGCGGGTCCATGCGCGAGGGGCAGCCGCCGCCGATCTGGCCGCCGTCGACAAGGATGTTGAGGCGCGAGCCGGCCATGCCGCGCAACATCGGATCGCCGTTGCTGCCGCCTTTGCGGATGGTGGAGAAGCCGGGAATGCTCTTGAGCAGGTCCGCGCCATCGCTGGCCGGCACCGGCTGGCGCGGCGCCTTGGGGTTGGTGACCACGATCAGCGGGCTGTCCTGCATGGGCGCGGTGACCACGATGGTGGGAAAGGTCGGGACGGTATCGTCGGCGAGGGCAGGGAAGGTGGCGCAGAGCGCGGCCGTGATCAGGCAGGGAAGCGCGGCAAGGCGCACGCTTCCCGATGGAAGGTGTCGTGACATGGAGGTATTCCGTTATCGCAGGCAACAGGACGCCTTGCGGCCGCAGGCCGCGAAAGCGAGGAGTCGGTTTCAGCCTTGCGAGGAAACCGGCGGGCCGCGCGGTGCGGCCGCCAGGACGGAAGGTTCCGTGTCGTAGCGGATGCCGGCGGGCAGCGGAACGCCGGCCGGCAGCGGGAAGGCCTGCACGGACACGATCGCGCCGGGCAGCAGGACATGATGGCTGAGCAGGCCGCAGTAGCCGCACTTCTCCATCGTGGCGGCATGCGGGGCGGATGGCGGCGCGTGGTCGTGCTGGCCTTCGCAGTCCATCGACATGGACATCGACGGCATGGCGTCGATCACGACGACCTGCGAGACGACCGGGGACACGATGGCGAGCCAGATGGCCGCCATGGCCAGCCAGCCTATCCAGTGTGGAGTGCGCGGGCGCGTCACGTCGATCCCTGTGGATTCTCAACCATGCGTATCGCGCGCCATGGTCCCATGCGCGCGGATGCATCGTCCTGTGGCATGCCGTCGCGTCGTGATGCATCGTCGCGATGGCGCACTGATGGAGGTCAGTGAAGGGCATGGCACCGAGGCGCACGATGGCCGCCGATACGGCAAGGGCACGGCGCGATGATCGACTATATCCAGGCTTGGCAATGCATCGGCTGCGGCAAGATCGAGGCGCCGCAGCCGTGCATCGGCGTATGCCGCGACCGCAAGATCCTCATGGTGGGCAAGGACGACTACGAGCGCGCCCTGGCCGAGGTCGAGGCGCTGCGCGCCCAGCAGGCCAGACTGCACGGGATGCTGCAGCGCTTCGGCCTGGCCAAGGTGCACGAGGGACAATGGGAACGCTCCTGGCTGGCGCTGCAGGCCCAGGTGCGCGAGGCGCTGGCGCTGCTGGATGCGTCGCCGGTGGGGCCGTCCGCGCATTAAGAGCCTGTTTACGATCTCCACGTAGCCCGCGTTGAGCCGGTGTGCGCGCCAGGAAGTCGAGCGTGGCGAAGCGCCTGACTGGCCGTCAGGTCGAGCCGCGCGCGGCTTCCTGGCGCGCACACCGGTTCAACCCTCCGGGCCGGGTCTGTTTGCCCCCAGGCCGGCGTCATCGCTCGGTCGTGTACGGACGTACACTCCCTCGCTCTTCCTTGTCCTGCGTGCAAACAGCTCCCGGCGCGGGCCACGCGGAGATCGCAAACAGGCTCTAAGAGCCTGTCGGCGCCGTATGGCGCAGTGCCGACCACAGGGCATCCACGCGTCGCGCCACCGCGGCGTCCGGTTCGATCGGGCGGCTCCACGCGCGCGAGGTTTCGGACGGCCATTTGTTGGTGGCATCGATGCCGAGCTTGGAGCCGAGGCCGGCCGCCGGGCTGGCGAAGTCGAGGTAGTCGATCGGCGTGTTCTCCACCATCATGGCGTCGCGTGCCGGATCGACACGGGTGGATAGCGCCCAGATCACCTGCGACCAGTCGCGCACGTCGATGTCGGCATCGGTGACGATCACGAACTTGGTGTAGCTGAACTGGCGCAGGTATGACCACACGCCCATCATCACGCGCCGCGCGTGGCCGGCGTATTGCTTGCGGATGCTGACCACGGCGATGCGGTACGAGCAGGCTTCCGGCGGCAGGTAGAAGTCCTCGATCTCGGGGAACACCTTCTGCAGAATCGGCACGAACACGTCGTTCAGCGCCATCGCCAGCACCGAGGGTTCGTCGTGCGGCGCGCGGCCCATGTAGCTGCCGTGATAGATCGCGCCGCGGCGCAGGCGCATGCGCTCGATGGTGAACACCGGGAATTCGGCCTGGGCGTTGTAGTAGCCGGTATGGTCGCCGAACGGGCCTTCCAGCGCGGTGTCGTGGGGATGGATGAAACCTTCCAGCAGGATCTCCGCGCCGGCCGGCGCATCCAGTCCGGTCAACCCGCTGCGCCAGGTGCGTGTGCGATCGCCGCGCAGCAGCCCGGCGAATTCGTACTCGGACAGGCTGTCGGGCACAGGAGCGACCGCGGCCAGCAGGGTCGCGGGGTCGGCGCCGATCGCCACCAGCACGGGGAAGGGGCGCTCGGGATGGGTGGTCTGCCAGTCCTGGTAGTCCAATGCGCCGCCGCGATGCGGCAGCCAGCGCATGATGACGCGGTTGCGGCCGATCACCTGCTGGCGGTAGATCGCCACGTTCTGCCGCTCCTGCCGCGTGCCACGGGTGACCACCAGGCCGAAGGTGATCAGCCGCCCGGCATCGCCGGGCCAGCAATGCTGGATGGGCAGGCGGGCCAGGTCGATCTCGCCGCCTTGCAGCGTCTCGTGCTCGAAGGCCGCCTCGAGCAGGGAGCGCGGGGCCACGTGGGCGAGCTGCGCGAACTCGGGCCAGTGGGCCAGCGCCTGGCGCAGGCTGGCCGGCCAGCGCGGCTCCTTGATCGATGCCAGCAACTGGCCCAGCTCGCGCAGCGATGCCAGCGGCCGTCCCGCCAGGGCCAGCTCGATCCGGCGGCGGTGCCCGAACAGGTTGCCGAGCAGCGCGTGGTGGGAGCCGGTGGGGTTCTCCATCAACAGGGCCGGGCCATCCTCGCGCAGGGCGCGCAAGCTCAGGGCGGTGGATTCGAGATGGGGATCGACCGACTCCATCACGCGCAGCAATTGCCGCTCGCGTTCCAGGTGGTCGAGGAAACTGCGCAGGTCATGGTGGCTCATGGGACTTCTTCGGGCGGTTCCGGAATGGACATCGTGTTGCCGTCGTCCACCGACAGGCGTCGGTGGATCTCGGCGAGGTGGTCGAGCAGGGCGGCGCGCGCCTCGGCGGCGTAGGGGTTCTCGCGCTGGATCGCGGCGAACAAATGGCCGGCGTCGCCGCGCACGGCCGCCAGCATGTTCGCCAGCCCCAGGAAGGAGGGCGGCGCCAGCGACAGGTCCTCGCCGACGCCCATCTCCACCAGCGCCTTGGCGATGAAGAACGCCATGGCATGGGTATAGGCCATGGCCTTGTCGTGGTCAGCCGGGCTGCGCTCGCTCACCAGGCAGCCCAGCGACTCCCACAGCCGGCGCGTGCGCGCGGCGGCCTCCGGATGCAGGGGGCTGGCGCAGACCACCACGCGCAGCGGGTATTCGCCACGGGCCAGGCTCAATGGGCCGAACAGCGGATGAGTGCCGGCGTGCGGAATGGCCGCGCCCAGCAGCTCGTCCATCAACCGGCAGGGTTGCTGCTTGACGCTTCCCACGTCGATTACCGCCTGGCCTTCGCGCAGGTGGGGCCGCAGTTCCTTCAGCACCTCGGCGAACCGTGGCACGGGCATGGCGAGCACCACCCATTCGGCATCCTGCACGGCATCGGCCATCGAGGCGCAGGCCAGCGATGGAGGTACTTCGGCGTGGGGATCGAAGACGCGGACATCGTGGCCGGCCTCCCGCAGCAGGCTGGCGAAGGCTTGTCCGAAGCGGCCGTAGCCGAGCAGGGCGAAACGCATGGCGGATTCCGTCGATGGGGATGGCCGTTACGTTACGCCATGCGGGCCAGCGGACGCAGTTGCCGGCCGAGGCAGTCGAAATAGCGGGCGACGTAGCTGATGCCGTTCTCCTCGTCGATGAGGTAGGGATTCATCAGGGTGTGGCGGAGGATCAGCAGGTGCTGCGCATCCTCGCCCTGTCCCAGCGTGGCGACGTCCAGGCCCAGGCCGGCGAGGATGCGTGCGGTCTGTTCGGCGCCCAGCAGTTCCGGCCGCAGGCTGGTCATCGAGCCGAAGAAATCCTTGACCTGCAGTGGCTGGGACGGGTCGCTGCGCAGCGTGCCGTACACGGCATGGACGAAGGCGTTGGCCCGCGCCACCTGGGTATTGCCGTGCGGGTTGAGCGCCAGGCAGACGAGGTTGCTGTCGGGGGCGAACGGCACCAGTACATGGACGATGCCCGCCATGTCGTCGGCGAAGCGCCTGGCCGCCGCGTGGAAGGCCTCCGCCGCGCGGATGGTGGCGCCGGTCAGCTGCCCGAAGTGGGCATGGTCGAGCGGCAGCACGCGATGCGTCACATAGGCGGCGGCCGCCGCCGCGCCCGGCTTGGAGCCTTCGGGAATGTACTGGCCCAAGCGGCGGTGCCGCGCCATGTAGTCGTCCGCGTCGCTCTCATGGAACACGTAGTCGGCGCGTTCGGCCAGCAACGCCATGGCGCGATGGTCGCGGCAGACGAAGGCGCCCGTGCCGTAGGGCAGGTAGCCGAGCTTGTGCGGATCGATGGTGATGGAATCGACCTCGCCCAGCGCGGCGAAGGCAGCATGCACCTCGGGCAGGGGAAAGCGCTCGAAGCCGGATGCGACCTCGTCGCGGGAGCGCAGCGAGCCATCCTCATGGCGGAACAGCGTGGCGAGGTAGCCGCCCCAGGCCGCGTCCACGTGCACGGCGGCATGCAGGCCCTGGGCCTCGGCGTCGGCGCGCGCGGCGAGCACCTCGTGCACGGGATCGATGGTGCCGTATTCGGTGCTGCCGAGCACCGCCACGCACATCAGCACCGGCTGCCGTTCGCGCACGCTGTCGGCCAGCGCCTCGCGCAGCGCATCGGCGTCCAGGCGCATGCCGCGCGTGGGCAGCAGGCGGAGCTGGTGGCTGCCCAGGCCCAGCAGCTTCATGCCCTTGCTCCACGAGTAGTGCGCGGTGGCCGGCGCCATCACCAGCGGCATGCGCAGTTGCGGATGGCCGGCGAAGAAATCGGCCAGGCCGCGCTGCTCGATCCGCTCGGCCTCGACCTTGTCGCGCCAGTGCCGGGCCAACGCCTCGGGCTGCGCGGCGAGCCAGCCCTGCCATTGCTCCCACAGCGCGATGGCCTCGTTCCGCGGCAGGTTGAAGGCCTGCCAGTCGTCCGGCGGCAGTTCCAGCACTGGCACCCCGGCGGCCCGCAAGGCCACAGGGAACGCCTTCAGGGCCAGCGCCAGGCGCAGCGCCTGGTAGTTGGCCAGCGTGCCGCCCGAGGTGAGATGGCCGAAGGCGCAGTCCGGCCGCGCCGGATCGGCGGGAAAGCCCAGCATGCGCGCCAGTTGCAGGCCGACCTGCAGCTCCATGTCCAGCGTGACCGGCGCCGCGTCCTCGCAGACGTTGTTGGGGTTGTAGGGCAGGGCCAGCATGTGCGCCGCCAGGCCGGGCAGCAGCAGGTCGGAGGTCATGTGGCCGATATAGCGCGGGCTATGGAACGGCACCGACTTCTTCAGGGCCGCCGACAGCAGGTGCAGCTCGCGCCGCATGCGCGCCTCGAAGGCCAGGTAGTCCGGATGGTGCGCGGCGCGGGTGGCGATGGCCGGCGGATCCTCCGGATGGAAATTGCGCCGCCAGTACACGTGGTCGCGGAGGAACTCCACCACCAGCTTTTCCAGCAGCGTGTCGTTCTCGCCGTAGGGACCGAGGAAACAGGCGTCGAGCGTGTGGCGGTGCGTTGCGGTCATGCGTTCATGCCAGCCAGAGATAAAGCCAACCCAGCGGATGGTGCGCGCAGGCGATGCCGATGATGGTCAGGTAGGCGAGTAGCGCGGCGGCATAGCAGAGCCGCCGCACGCCCGGCGTATGTGCCCGGCCCAGCGCCAGCATGCCCAGCGCCACGTAGGCCACCACCAGCGTCAGCTTGGCCAGCAGCCAGCCGTTGGCGAACATCGCGCGCGGCAGGATGGTCAGCAGCATCAGCGCCGCCGTGAGCAGGGTCGTGTCGACGGCGTAGCTGAACCAGCGCACCGGTGCCGATCGCGCGGCGCCGCCATGGCCCAGCTGCACCAGCAGGCCGCGCAAGGCGAACAGCGTGCCGCTGATCGTAATGCAGGCGATATGGACCCACTTGATCTGGGTATAGAACTCGATCATGCGAAACGTGTAGGGGATGGATCGGGGCGCGCCGTGCGGCACGCCCCGGTTCCACTCATCGGCCGTCGCGCACGGCCTGCGTGGCCGGTGCCGGGGCCTTGCCGCGAACCAGCCACAGCGAGGCCACGAACAGCGCGATCAGGACGGCGCCCACCGCGAACAGGCTGTCGCCCGGCACGCGCAGCCACACCAGCAGGTGCACCAGCGGCGTGTCCATGACCTCGGCCGAACGGGCGAACCAGTAGCCATGCTCCAGCGCCGCGTGCAACTGGATCAATCCCAGCGGCAGCAGGGTGAACAGCGCCATCATCGACAGGCCGATGTTCATCAGCCAGAACGCGCTGCGCAGCCAGCCCTCGCGCCATGCGGCTTCCGGCTTGATACCGCGCAGGCAGAACAGCATCAGACCCAGGCCGAGCATGCCGTACACGCCGAACAGCGCGGTATGGCCGTGCAGCGGGGTCAGGTTGAGACCCTGCATGTAGTACAGCGCGATCGGCGTGTTGACCAGGAAGCCGAACATGCCCGCGCCCACCAGGTTCCAGAAGCTCACCGCCACGAAGAACACGATCGGCCAGCGATAGCGCGCCATCCACGGCGCCATGTGCTGCGCGCGCCAGGTGCCGTAGGCCTCCATGCCGATCAGGGCCAGCGGCACCACTTCCAGCGCCGAGAAGCTGGCGCCCAGCGCGATCACCGCGGTGGTGGTGCCGGTGAAGTACAGGTGGTGCAGCGTGCCCAGCACGCCGCCGGCCATGAACACGATGGTGGCGAACAGCACGTTGGTGGTGGCGCTGCGCGCGCGCAGCAGGCCGAGCCGCACGAACAGGTAGCTGATGACGGCGGTGGCGAACACCTCGAAGAAGCCTTCCACCCACAGGTGTACCACCCACCAGCGCCAGTATTCGACCATCGCGATATGGGTGTGCTCGCCCCACATCAGGCCCGCGCCGTAGAGCAGGCCGATCGCCACGGTGGAAAGGAACAAGAGGCCCACGATGGAGGAGGTGTCGTCCCTGCGCTTGATCGCCGGCCACAGCGCGCGGCCCACCAGGAACAGCCACAGCATCAGGCCGATGAACAGGAAGATCTGCCAGAAGCGACCGAGGTCCACGTACTCCCAGCCCTGGTGGCCGAACCAGAAGTTGTACTTCAGGCCCATCTTGTCCATCACCGCGAACCACTGGCCGGCGAACGAGCCCACCACGATCACCAGCAGGCATACCCACAGGAAGTTCACGCCCAGGTGCTGGAACTTCGGCTCGTAGCCGCCGATCACCGGCGCGATGTAGAGGCCGGTGCCCAGCCAGGCGGTGGTGATCCACAGCACGGCCAGCTCGGTATGCCAGGTGCGCGTAAGGCTGTAGGGCAACACGTTGGCCAGCGCATAGCCATAGACGTCCTGGCCTTCCACCTGGTAGTGCGCGGTGGTGGCGCCGAACAGGATCTGCACCAGGAACAGCGCGATCACCACCCAGAAATACTTGGCGGTGGCCCTCATCGACGGCGTGGCCTTGAAGGCGGCCAGCGGGTCCTGCGCCGGTGGCGTGGCAGGCGCTTCCTTGTGGCTCTGTGCGGTGTGGTACCAGGCCAGCAGGCCGATGCCACAGATCAGGAAGATCACGCTGAACACCGACCACATCAGGCTGGATGGCGTCGGCGTGTTGCCCACCACCGGATCGTACGGCCAGTTCTGCGTATAGCTGATGGTGCGGCCGGGACGTTCCGTCGCCGCTGCCCAACTGGTCCACCAGAAGAAGGAGGCGAGCATGCGGCGATGCTCCATGTCGCCGACGGTGTTGTCGCGCATCGCATAGGCCTTGCGCAGATGGGCGGTGGCCGGGTCGTTGCTGAACAGGCTCTCGTAATGCGCGCCCACCACCGCCATCGCCTGCGCGCGCAGCGCCGAGACGGTGATGGTGTCCCTGGCCGGATCGTAGGTGTTGTTTCGCAGCTCCTGCTGCACGCGGACCCTGAGCGCGGCCTGCTGCGCGGCATCCAGCGCGTCGAAGGAGGCGGCGCCCTGGTTGCGCGCCAGCAGCTCCAGCATGGCTTGGGCTTCGCGATGCAGCCAATCCGCGCTCCAGTCCGGCGCCACCAGCGCGCCATGGCCCCAGATGGTGCCGAGCTGCTGGCCGCCGATGCTCTGCCAGACTTCGCGGCCTTCCTCCATGTCGGCCCTGGTGAAAAGGGTCTGGCCGTCAACGGTCAGCACGGCGTGCGGCAGCGGCGGCGCCTGCTGGTGCACCTCGTCGCCTATCCACAACAATACCCCGAAGGTCACCAGCAGCAACGCTGCCAGGCCCAGCCATAGTTTTCGCGTACTGCTCATGACGCATCTCCCTGGACGATGCGCTCATGCTCGGCGTCGCGGCCAAACCGTGACGATGACGCAAGTCAAGCCACTCCCAGAGGGCGGGTGACGGAATGTCGCGCAGCGTTTGGACGTCCATAAATTTCGCGAAAACTGACTCAGGTCAGAGCGTTGTCGTCGTCGAAGCAGCCTCATGGGCACCGCTTGCGGAGACGACATGGGCGCCTGGTACCCCGTTCTGTTGCTGGTCCATCTTTCCTGCGCGATCGTCTTCGTGGGCGCGGCGGCGTTCGAGGTATTCATCCTCGAAGGGCTGCACCGCACGTTCGATCACGCCACGATGGAGCGCATCGAGCAGGCCGTGATGCGGCGGGCGCGCCGGGTGATGCCATGGGTGGTGACCCTGCTGTACGCCAGCGGCATTTCGCTGTTCGCGACACGCTGCGCGGGGCTGAGCTGCCTGCGCACGCACTTCGGCTGGCTGCTGCTGGCCAAGGTGACGCTGGCGCTGGCGGTGCTGACGGTATTCATCAGCACGGTACGGGCCGGCGGGCGGGGCGGGCTCGATCCCTGCCGCTTCAGGCATACCCATCGCATCGTGCTGGCGCTGATGGCGGGCATCGTCTTTCTGGCCAAGGCCATGTTCTACTTGTAGGCCCCAACCAGTGAGGTATCCCCATGTCCCAAGTCACCCTCAAGGGCCAGCCGATCCAGGTCGATGGCCATTTCCCCGCCGAAGGCGAGCAGGCGCCGGCATTCTCGCTGGTCGGCAAGGACCTGGCCGATGCGACGCTCGCCAGCTTTGCCGGCAAGCGCAAGGTGCTCAACATCTTCCCCAGCGTCGACACGCCGACCTGCGCCACCTCCGTGCGCCGCTTCAACGAGAAGGCCAGCCAGCTCGACGACGCGGTGGTGCTGTGCATCTCCGCCGATCTGCCGTTCGCGCAGGCGCGCTTCTGCGGCGCGGAGGGATTGGACAACGTGGTGACCCTGTCCACCCTGCGCGGGCGCGATTTCCTGAAGGACTACGGCGTGGCGATCGCCTCGGGACCGCTGGCCGGACTGGCGGCGCGCGCGGTGGTGGTGCTGGATGAGCACGACAAGGTCGTGCACAGCGAGCTGGTGGGCGAGATCGCCCACGAGCCGGACTACGACGCCGCGCTCGCTGCCCTGAACTGAAACGACTGTAGGAGCGCACCCAGTGCGCGACCGGCTTGCATGGAAGTTATGCCGTCGCAGCGGTCGCGCACAGGGTGCGCTCCTACAGTGAAGGGCGGTATTACTTGGAAAGCGTCAGCGTGCCCTTCATCAGGGCGGCGTGGCCGGGGAAGGTGCAGAAATAGGCGTACTGCTCGCCGGCCTTGAGCTTGGCGACCGGGAAGGTGACGCTGTCGGACTCGCCGCCGCCCACCAGCTTGGTGTGGGCGATCACGCGGGCGTCGTCGGGCTTGACGTAGTTCTGGTCGGCGCCGGCCTTCATGCCGTCGGCGATGATGCCGGCTTCGTCGGCGCTGTGGCCGAGCACCCAGTTGTGGCCCATCGAGGCCTTGGGCAGCTTGCCGGTGTGCTTGAGCGTCACCGTGAACTGCTTGCAGGTCTTGGGCACTTCGATGCTCTTCTGGTTGAACTGCATCGCGTCGCTGCCCTCGATGGTGGTGCTGCAGTCGGCGGCCCACAGGGGGGCGGCGAACAGGCCGAGCAGGGCGAGGGCAAGGGTCTTGCGGATCATCGGGACATCTCCGTGGTATCTAGCGGGGAACCCAGACGATGATGATTCCCGTTACTGGCGACGCTGATCTGGATCAGCTTCCTGCGTAATCCGCGCGCATCGCGACATCCCACCGCACGATGCCCGGAACGAAAGAGGGCCGGGATGCCCCGGCCCTCCCGGTCGAACCGAAGGCGCGCCTTACTTCGCCGCCATCAGCGCGAGGGTCATGTCGAGCATGCGGTTGGAGAAGCCCCACTCGTTGTCGTACCAGCTCAGCACCTTCACCAGCGTGCCGTCCAGCACGCGGGTCTGGGTGGCGTCGTAGGTGGAGGAGGCCGGGTTGTGGTTGAAGTCGATCGACACCAGCGGCTTGGTGTTGACCGCCAGGATGCCCTTCAGGGCGCCGTTGGCGGCTTCGTTGATGGCCGCGTCGATCTCTTCCTTGCTGGTCGGGCGGGCGGCGTCGAAGGTCAGGTCGACCACCGACACGTTGATGGTCGGCACGCGCATGGCGAAGCCGTCCAGCTTGCCGTTGAGCTCGGGTAGCACCAAGCCCACCGCGGCGGCGGCGCCGGTCTTGGTCGGGATCTGCGAGTGCGTGGCCGAACGGGCGCGGCGCAGGTCGGAGTGGTAGACGTCCGTCAGCACCTGGTCGTTGGTGTAGGCGTGGATGGTGGTCATCAGGCCGCGCTGGATGCCGATCTTCTGGTGCAGCACCTTGGCCAGCGGCGCCAGGCAGTTGGTGGTGCAGGAGGCGTTGGAGATCACTTCCAGCTTGGAGGTGAGCTTGTCCTCGTTCACGCCGATGACGAAGGTGCCGTCCACGTCCTTGTCGCCCGGGGCGGAGATGATCACCTTCTTGGCGCCGGCGGCGAGGTGCGCGCTGGCCTTGGCCTTGGAGGTGAACAGGCCGGTGCATTCCAGCACCACGTCCACGCCCAGCTGGCCCCAGGGCAGCTTGGACGGGTCGCGCTCGGCGCAGACCTTGATGCGGTCGCCGTTGACGATCAGGTCGCCGCCGTCCACCGACACGGTGCCCGGGAACTTGCCGTGCGCGGTGTCGTACTGGGTCAGGTGCGCGTTGGTCTCGGCATTGCCGAGGTCGTTGATCGCGACGATCTGGATCTCGTCGGTGCGACCGGCTTCGTACAGTGCGCGCAGGATGTTGCGGCCGATGCGACCGTAACCGTTGATGGCGACCTTGATGGCCATGGGACAGCGTCCTCCTGGTGAGGTGACGAAAATGGCGGTCATGGGGGCCGCCGTAAAGCGGTCATTTTAGCCTGAACCCGGCCGTTGCCTCATCCTGCGGCGATCGGTGTGCCGGGGCGGACTGTTCAGCAAGCCCGCGACGCGCTTGAATCGAGCTCCTTTCCCACCCACGGGGGCGAACCCATGAGCAGCGACGCGGAACAGACCTTCGGCATCACCCTGGAGCAGGTGGCGGACTACGAGTTCAAGGTCCGCTTCGACGACACCGCCATCCCGGACCTGGCCACTGACGAGACCTCGCCGCTGGGCCACGATGCCGGTCCCAACCCGTCGCGCCTGCTGGCGGCGGCGGTGGCCAACTGCCTGGGCGCCAGCTTGCTGTTCGCTCTGCGCAAGTACAGGAACGCGCCGGGTCCGCTGGGCGCCAAGGCGAAGGCCACGCTGGCGCGCAACGAGCACGGCCGCTGGCGCATCACCCATATCGATGTCGGGCTGCGGCTTGGTGACCAGGCCGGAGTACTGGAACACCTCGACCGCGTGCTGGCGCAGTTCGAGGACTTCTGCATCGTGACCCAGAGCGTGCGCCAGGGCATCGCGGTGGACGTCACGGTCAGCGATGCGGCGGGCCAGCCGTTGCCCTTGCCCGGCGGTGGCTGAGCCGCGGTGCCGGATTGTCACGCACCTATGGCAGACTCAGCCGTTTTCCCGTCGAGATCCTCACCCATGCCGTTCCCACGCCGTCCGGTCGCCGCCGCGCTCATCCTTCTCGCCCTCGCTCCTGCGGTCCATGCCTGGGGGCAGCTCGGTCACAGCATCGTGGCCGACCTGGCCCAGCGCCACCTGAGCCCGGCCGCCGAGGCCGAGGTGGAGCGCCTGCTGGCGCCGGAGCACACCAAGTCGCTGGCCGACATCGCCAGCTGGCCGGACGAGATCCGCAACGATCCCAGCAAGGATGCGCTGTGGAAGCAGACCCGTGCGCTGCACTACGTGGACTTCACCTCCGGCGACTGCAACTACACGCCGCCGCGCGACTGCAAGGACGGCCAGTGCGTGGTCGAGGGCATCGACCACTACGTGAAGGTGCTGGGCGACAAGAGCCAGCCGGATGCGGCCCGCCTGGAGGCGTTGAAGTTCGTGGTGCACTTCATCGGCGACGAGCACCAGCCGCTGCACGGCGGCTCGCGCGACGACAAGGGCGGCAATGCCTACCAGGTGCAGTTCGAGGACAAGGGCACCAACCTGCACAGCGTGTGGGACTCGGGTCTGCTCAGGACGCGTGGCCTGGCGTGGAAGCCCTATGCCGACGAGCTGGAGGCGCGCGGCCCGGTAAGCCTGCCGGCGCCGATCCCGCCGTTCGACAACGCCTATGCGCAGTGGGCGGAAGAGTCCTGCCAGATCTCGCGCGACATCTATCCGGACGGCCACAAGATCGACCAGGCCTATGTCGATAAGGAACGGCCGGTGGCCGAGCTGCGCCTGCGCGAAGCGGGCCGCCGCCTGGCCGAAGTGCTCAACCTCACGCTCTCGAAGTGAGGTGAGGGCGCGGGCCGCCGCAACGGCGGCCCGCGGCGCGGAGGGCGGGCGATGTCCCGCCTCCCCGACATCGGCGAACCTTTCTTTTTATTGCAATGCAGCATGACGCTTGCGCCCTCTCGGGCGGCCTCCGCGCGGCCGGTGGCGGCTCGATGGCGGCGCATCGCGCGTGGCGTTGGAATGGCGTGGCTTTTCGCGACCGATGACACCAGTGTCCACACCACCCGGGAGGCGCCAAGCAGACCAGTGTGCATCGCTCGTGTCGTCCTTGCTTGCCTGAGCGTAATACCAGTGGAGTGGGCTGGTCCGCATGCCAGCAGCAGTCCACTTGGGTGGTATGGACGATGTGGGAAAACGGCCGGAAAACCCTCTGGCGTACGTCGCCAGTTCTGCTAGTTTGAAACGATGACTACCGACACTCCGCTGCGCCGCACAAAAATTGTCGCCACCCTCGGTCCCGCCACCGATGCGCCTGGCATGCTCGAAAAAATCATCGCCGAAGGCGTCGATGTGGTTCGCTTGAACCTCTCCCACGGCCAGCCGGACGACCACCGTGCCCGCGCCAACGCGGTGCGCGATGCGGCGGCCAAGCTGGGCCGCGAAGTCGGCGTGCTGGCCGACCTGCAAGGTCCGAAGATCCGCGTCGAACGGTTTGCCAATGGCCCGGTCGAACTGCGCGTGGGCGACAGCTTCGTGCTCGATTGCAGCCCCAATGCGCCGCTGGGCGACAACACCCGCGTGGGCGTGAGCTACTACGGCCTGCCCAACGACGTCGCCGCGGGCGACGTGCTGCTGCTCGACGACGGCCTGGTCGCGATGACGGTGGAATCCGTGGTCGGCGCCGAGGTGCGCTGCCGCGTGCTGATCGGCGGTCGCCTTTCCGACCGTAAGGGCCTGAACCGCCAGGGCGGCGGCCTTTCCGTCAACGCGCTGTCGGACAAGGACCGCGCCGATATCAAGCTGGCCGCCGAGATCGGCGCCGACTTCCTGGCTGTGTCCTTCGTGCGCTCGGGCGCCGACATGCACGAGGCGCGCCGCCTGCTGGAAGAGGCCGGCGGCAAGGCCTCGCTGGTGGCCAAGATCGAGCGCGCGGACGCCATCCCCGTACTCGGCGAGATCATCGACGCCTCCGACGTGGTGATGGTGGCGCGCGGCGACCTGGGCGTGGAGATCGGCGACGCCGAGCTGCCGGGCCTGCAGAAGAAGATCATCCGCGAGTCGGTGCAGCGCAACCGCGCGGTCATCACCGCCACGCAGATGCTGCAGTCGATGGTGCGTTCGCCGATCCCGACCCGCGCCGAAGTGCTCGACGTGGCCAATGCCGTGATCGACGGCACCGACGCGGTGATGCTGTCGGAGGAATCGGCCGCCGGTGCGCACCCGGACAAGGCGGTGGCCGCGCTGCGCCGCATCTGCCTGGGCGCCGAACGCCAGTTCGAGCCCAAGGAAGACCCGGCCACGCAGGGACACCTGCTGGACCGTACCGACCAAGCCATCGCACTGGCGGCGATGGTGCTGGCCAGCCAGCTCGGCGTGCGCGCCATCGTGGCGTTGACCGAGTCGGGCGCCACCGCGCAGTGGCTGTCGCGCTATCGCACGGCCGTGCCGATCTACGCACTGTCGCCGTTCGACGACGCCCGCCGCCGCATGCTGGTGCTGCGCGACGTGCAGCCGGTGAAGTTCACCCATGCCTCGCAGAATCCGGCCGTCTCGGCGCGCGATGCCGTGCGCCAGTTGTTCGAGCAGGGCAAGCTGTCCGAGGGCGACCGCGTGGTGCTGACCCATGGCGACCATATCGGCCAGGGTGGCGGCACCAATACGCTGAAGTTGCTTTCGGTGGGCGCCGAGGGTGTGGTGGAGTGCCTGCGCGACCTGTAGGCGTGCCGTTGGCATCGGCCGAGGCCCATTGGGACTAGAATCCGGCCGACGCCACCCCACCCATGCGCAGGAGGTTTTCCATGAACACGATGTCACGCCGTTTTGGCCAGGCCCTGGTGCTCGCGTTGGCCATGACCGGGGCGGCGCCGCTGCTCGCGCAGTCGCAGGCGCGCATGGTCGGGCCGGAGCAGATCCAGTCCTACTGGATCATGCTCAATACCAAGGTCGACGCCGACGTTCCCAACAGCGGCCGCAACATGGACAAGCCAGGTTGCGTGGCGGTGAGCTTCCTGATCGGGTCGGACGGCGTGCCCCAGAACGTGACCGTGCGCAAGGTGGTGCCGCAGAGCGACCTGGATGCGGTGGCCAAGAGTGTGGTCGGCAACTTCCGCTACGGCCCGGCGCTGCACAACACCGGGCATGAGCCGGTCAACACCTACTACATCGTGCCGTTCAACCTGCCGGACGATGCCGCCCAGAAGCAGGCCATCGTCAACGCCTGCAAGCTGCCGGGCTACGACCAGGCCTGATCCCGGGCCGTGCCACCAGGCCGTTCAGGGGCGACCTCCGGCCCCCTGAACGGCTGATGGCCTATAATCGCCGCCTTTCAGCCTGGCCGCCCCCCGGGGTGGCACCACCTTGTGCGGCCCACACCGCCTAAGTATCCGGAGTTGTCATGAGCATCGAAGATCTCGAAAGCGTCGCCCTGGCGATGGTCGCGCCCGGCAAGGGCATCATCGCCATCGACGAGTCGACCAACACCATCAAGAAGCGATTCGAGGCCGTTGGCATCGAGAACACCGAGGAGAACCGCCGCGCCTACCGTGAGCTGCTGCTCACCGCGCCGGGCCTTGGCGAGCACATCTCCGGCGCCATCCTCTACGACGAGACCATCCGCCAGTCCACCAAGGACGGCGTGCCGTTCACTCAGGTGATGAAGAAGAACGGCATCATTCCCGGCATCAAGGTGGATAAGGGCCCGGTGCCGCTGGCCGGCTTCCCGGGCGATGTGGTGACCGAGGGCCTGGATGGCCTGCGCGAGCGCCTGCAGGAATACGTCAAGCTGGGCGCCCAGTTCGCCAAGTGGCGCGCCGTGATCAACATCAGCGAGGACAACCCGTCCTCCACCGCCATCGAAGCCAACTGCCACGCGTTGGCGCGCTACGCCGCGCTGTGCCAGGAAGCCGGCCTGGTGCCGATGGTCGAGCCGGAAGTGATCATGGACGGCGACCACAGCATCGAGGTCAGCTATGAGGTGCACGAGGCCGTGCTGCGCAGCCTGTTCAACGCGCTGTACGAGCAGAACGTGATGCTGGAAGGCACCATCCTGAAGGTCAGCATGGTCATCCCGGGCAAGGACGCGGACGAGCAGGCCGAGGTCGAGGAAGTGGCCGAGGCCACCGTGCGCGTGCTCAAGACCACCGTGCCGGCCACCCTGCCGGGCATCGTGTTCCTCTCCGGCGGCCAGACCGACGAGCAGTCCACCGCCCACCTCAACGCCATGAACCGCATGGGCCCGCACCCGTGGCCGCTGAGCTTCTCCTACGGCCGTGCCATGCAGCAGGCCGCGCTGAAGCTGTGGTCCAAGGACATGAAGGCCAACTACGCCGAGGCGCAGAAGACCGTCGCCGCGCGCGCCAAGGAAAACGGCCTGGCCGCGCTGGGGCAGTGGCCCGGCAAGTAAGCGGCACGACACCACCCTCTGTAGGAGCGCACCCAGTGCGCGACCTGCGGAGGCGGGTGCAAGCGCTCGGTGGGTTTGTCGCGCACTGGGTGCGCTCCTACGGAAAAGAAAACGGGCGCCGCGAGGCGCCCGTTTTTGTTGCTCAGTTGCTGACACCGTCCTTAGAAGCGATATTCCGCGCTGAGGCTGTACAGGTTGGTCGGCAGGTGGATGTTCTTGTCGCTCTGGCTGCCGTCGTAGTAGTCCCAGTTGACGCCCACGCTCCAGTTCCGCGAGATGTTGTAGCCCGCGCCCACGCCGGCGTAGTAGCGGGTGCTGTTGAAGTCGACCTTCTGCGGGTTGAGCTTGTCGTTGGTCAGGCCCTCGCCCTTGGCGAAGAACGCGCCACCACGGATCTCGCCGTACCAGTTCGGGCTGAAGTTGTAGCGCAGGTTCAGGCCGGCGGTGGCGCCCTGCAGCTTGGACTTGTCGTTGTTGCCGTTGTAGCCGGCGTAGTTCTGGGTATAGAGGCCACGGGCGTCGGAACGGCCCAGGTAGACGTAGCCGACTTCCGCGCCCAGCGAGGTTTCGGGGTTGATGGCGAAGCGGTAGCCGCCCTTCACGCCACCCGCGAAATCGCCATTGTCATACGGGCCCTTGTGCGTCTGGGCATAGCCGGCATTCGCGCCGACGTACCAGCCCTGCTGGGCGTTCTGGCCATTGTCCTGGGCGAACGCGGGGAGGGCCACCAGACCGGCGGCGGCAAAGGCAAGGGCAAACATCGTCTTTTTCATGGGGGACTCCTCTTGGTCTTATTGGGGCCAGTCCGTCGCGCCGGGGGTTCGGTCAGCGGCGGCTGGGCACCTCGTGCCGACGGTGCTGTTGCTTAGATGGGTCGAGGGTCCGGGAGTTTCAATACCGGTTAGTCCAGTATTAAGGAGTGGTTAATTGTTGGCGCCGTTCAGGTGCCGCACGCGTGGCCTGTGATGGGCGACAGCAGATGGGGGGATCGGCGACAATGCGGGTTTTTCCGCCGCCAGCCCGGAGACTTTTCCCGATGACAACCCGCCGCGAACTTGCCAATGCCGTGCGTGCCCTCGCCATGGACGCCGTGCAACAGGCCAACTCCGGTCATCCGGGCATGCCCATGGGCATGGCGGATATCGCCGAGGTGCTGTGGAACGACTTCCTGCGGCACAATCCCGCCAATCCCAAGTGGTTCAACCGTGACCGCTTCGTGCTGTCCAATGGCCACGGCTCGATGCTGCAGTACGCGCTGCTGCACCTGACCGGCTATGACCTGCCGATGGAGCAGCTCAAGCGCTTCCGCCAGCTGCATTCCAGGACCGCCGGCCATCCGGAAGCCAGCGAAACCCCAGGCGTGGAAACCACTACCGGCCCGCTGGGCCAGGGTCTCGCCAATGCCGTGGGCTTCGCGCTGGCCGAGAAGGTGCTGGCCGCGCACTTCAACCGCCCGGGGCACGACATCGTCGACCACCGCACCTATGTGTTCCTCGGCGACGGTTGCCTGATGGAAGGCATCTCGCACGAGGCCGCCTCGCTGGCCGGTACCTGGAAGCTGGGCAAGCTGGTGGCGGTGTACGACGACAACGGCATCTCGATCGATGGCGAGGTGCACGGCTGGTTCACCGACGACACCGCCAAGCGCTTCGAGGCGTACGGCTGGAACGTAATCCGCGGCGTGGACGGCCACGATGCCGAGGCGATCAAGCAGGCGATCACCCAGGCCACTGCCCAGTCCGAGAAGCCCACGCTGATCTGCGCCCGCACCATCATCGGCTTCGGCGCGCCGCACAAGCAGGGCAAGGAAGAAAGCCATGGCGCCGCGCTGGGCAAGGACGAGGTCGCCGCCGCCCGCGACGCGCTGGATTGGCGCTACGAGCCGTTCGTGATCCCGGCCGAGATCTATGCCGGCTGGGACCACAAGAAGGTCGGCGCCGAGCGCGAGCAGGCCTGGCACGACGCCGTGGCCAAGTACACCGCGGCCTTCCCGGAACTGGCGGCCGAGTTCAATCGCCGCATCACCGGCGCATTGCCGGCCGACTGGGCCGCCAAGTCGCAGGCCTATGTGGAGAAGCTGCAGGCGGAGGGCCCGGAAGTGGCCACGCGCAAGGCCTCGCAGATGGCCATCGATACCTTCGCTCCGCTGCTGCCGGAACTGATCGGCGGCTCGGCCGACCTGGCCGGTTCCAACCTCACCAAGTGGAAGGGCAGCGTCGACGCCGGCAATGGCCATGATGCCAAGGGCAACTACGTCTACTACGGCGTGCGCGAGTTCGGCATGACCGCCATCGCCAATGGGCTGGCCTTGCACGGCGGCTTCATCCCGTACGACGCTACCTTCCTGGTGTTCTCCGACTACGCCCGCAATGCGGTGCGCATGAGCGCCCTGATCCCGGCGCATACCATCCACGTCTATACCCACGACTCGATCGGCCTGGGCGAGGACGGCCCGACCCACCAGCCGGTGGAGCACCTGGCCTCGCTGCGCTACATCCCCAACAACCAAGTGTGGCGTCCTTGCGATGCGGTGGAGACCGCCGTGTCCTGGAAGCTCGCCATCGAGCGCAAGGGTAACCCGGCGTGCCTGGTGTTCTCGCGCCAGAACCTCAAGCACCAGCAGCGCAACGCACAGCAGTTGGCGGATATCGCCCGCGGCGCCTATGTGCTGTCCGATCCCCAGGACACCCGGTTCAAGGCCATCCTGATCGCCACCGGTTCGGAAGTGGAGTTGGCGATGGAGGCGGCGCGTACGCTGGCCCAGCAGAACGTGCCGGTGCGCGTGGTGTCGATGCCGTGCACGGAAGTGTTCGACGCCCAGCCGCTGGAATACCGCGAGGCGGTCCTGCCGGGCTGGTGCCGCGCGCGCGTGGCGGTCGAGGCGGCCACCGCCGACTTCTGGCGCAAGTACGTAGGCTTGGACGGCGAGGTGGTCGGCATGACCACGTTCGGCGCCTCGGCGCCCGCACCGCAGCTGTTCGAGTACTTCGGCTTCACGGTGGCCCACGTGGTGGATGCGGTGAAGCGCGTGGTCGGCTGAGCGCGTGCCCCCTTGACCACAAAAAACGCCGCGATCATCGCGGCGTTTTTTTGTGCCTCGTCTTTTTGTAGGAGCGCACCCAGTGCGCGAAAAGCCTACGAAGCGGTTTCATCCGCGCACTGGGTGCGCTCCCACAGGGTTTACGTAGTCACGCCGCCAGCAGCTCCGCCAGATGCGCCGGATCGCGCGCCAAGGCATGCGCACCGGCTTTTTCCAGCTCCTCGCGGCTGCCAAAACCCCACAGCACGCCAAGGCCGCGCACGCGATTGGCCACGGCGCCATCAATATCGAAATGACGATCGCCGATCATCGCCGTTTCTTCCGGCTTGGCGCGAAAATCCTCGAGCGCGGCACGGATCATCGTCGCCTTCTCGCTATGCGCGCTCGACGGGTCCGGGCCGTATAGACGGCTGAACGCTTTGCCGAACGGCAGGTGTTCGATGATCGGCCGCGCATGCCGTTCCGGCTTGCTGGTGACCACGGCGAGCGTATGCCCGGCCGCCTGCAGGCGTTCGATCATCATGTCGATGCCGGAATAGACGGTGTGCTCCTGCCAGCCGATCGCATGGAAGCGCTCGTGGTAGTACTCCACCGCCAGCTCGATGCGCTCGAGGTCGTGGTCCAGCAGCGGCGCGAAGCTGTGCCGCAGCGGCGGGCCGATCCAGTGGCGCATCTCGGCCGGGTGTGGCACGCCCAACTGCGTCAGCGCATGGCGAACGCAGCCGAGGATGCCGGCCTCCGAATCGATCAGCGTGCCGTCGAGGTCGAATAGGCAGAGCATTACTTGCCAGCGCGGGCCTTGAGGGCCGCCACCGCCGGCAGTTCCTTGCCTTCCAGGAACTCCAGGAAGGCACCGCCGCCGGTGGAGATGTAGGACACGTCATCGGCGATGCCGAACTTGTCCACCGCGGCCAGCGTGTCGCCGCCGCCGGCGATGGAGAACGCCGGGGAAGCGGCGATGGCGCGCGCCAGCGTCTCGGTGCCCTTGGCGAAGGCGTCGAACTCGAACACGCCGACCGGTCCGTTCCACACCACCGTGCCGGCCTTGGCGATCAGCTCGGCATAGCGGCGCGCGGTCTCGGGCCCGATATCCAGGATCATCTCGCCGTCCTTCACCTCGTCCACCGGCTTGACCGTGGCGGACGCATGGGCGGAGAACTCCGGCGCGACCACCACGTCCACCGGGATCGGTACGTCGGCGTTGCGGCGCTTGGCGTCGGCGATGACCTTCTTGGCGGCCGGAATCAGGTCCGGTTCGTACAGCGAGTTGCCGACCGGGTAGCCCATGGCGGCGATGAAGGTGTTGGCGATGCCGCCGCCGACGATCAGCTGGTCCACCTTGCCGATCAGGTTCTCCAGCAGGGTGAGCTTGGTGGAGACCTTGGAGCCGGCCACGATGGCCAGCAGCGGATGGGCCGGCTGCTCCAGCGCCTTGCCCAGCGCATCCAGCTCGGCCGACAGCAGCGGGCCGGCGGCGGCCACTGGGGCGTACTTGATCACGCCGTGGGTGGAGGCCTGGGCGCGGTGCGCGGTGCCGAAGGCATCCATCACGAAGATGTCGCACAGCGCGGCGTACTTCTTCGCCAGTGCGTCGTCGTCCTTGCCTTCGCCCACGTTCATGCGGCAGTTCTCCAGCACCACCACCTCGCCGTCGGCGACTTCGACGCCGTCGAGGTAGTCGGCCACCAGGCGCACCGGCTGGCCGAGCTTCTCGCCCAGCCAGCGGGCGACCGGGGCCAGCGAGGATTCGGCATCGAACTGGCCTTCCTTCGGGCGGCCGAGGTGGGACATCACCATCACCTTGGCGCCGGCGTCGCGGGCGGCCTTGAGGGTGGGCAGGGAGGCATCCAGGCGCTGGGTGGAAGTGATGTGGCCGTTCTCGATCGGTACGTTCAGGTCTTCGCGGATCAGCACGCGCTTGCCGCGCAGATCAAGATCGCTCATGCGGGTAACGGACACGGCGGAACTCCCTTGGCTTGTTCGATGAATGGGCGCCCTAGGGCACGAATCGCGTATTGTCCCGCCCGGTCCGCAGCGATGCAAACCGCATGGCGGGTATCCTAGGCGGCCGATATTTCTCCGGGAGGACATGCACGATGAGCCAGGATCTGGCGCTGTACGGCTATTGGCGCTCCAGCGCCGCCTATCGCGTGCGCATCGCGCTGAATCTGAAGGGATTGGTCTACGAGACGCGGCCGGTGCACCTGCTCGACCATGGCGGCGAACAGCACGCGCCGGAGTTCCAGGCGCTCAATCCGCAGGAACTGGTGCCCTGCCTGATCGACCGGGGCCGGGTGCTGACCCAGTCCATGGCCATCGTCGAGTACCTGGAGGAGACGCGGCCCACGCCGCCGTTGCTGCCGGCCGATGCGGAGGGGCGCGCCCGGGTGCGGGCGTTGGCGCAAGTGGTCGCCTGCGACTTGCATCCGCTGGGCAACCTGCGCGTCCTGCAATACCTGACGACGCAGTTCGGGCTGGACGAGGCGGCCAAGGGCGTCTGGTCACGGCACTGGATCGGGGTAGGCCTGGACGCGCTGGAAACCATGCTGGCCGGCAATGTGGCGACCGGGCGCTTCTGCCATGGCGACATGCCGACCCTGGCCGACGCCTGCCTGGTGCCGCAGGTCTACAACGCGGTGCGCTGGAAGCTGCCGATGGAAGGTTACCCTACGATCCGGCGCATCCATGAAGCCTGCCAGGCCCTGGAGGCATTCCAGCGGGCGGCGCCGGAAGCGCAGCCGGACGCACCGCCGCCCGCCGGCTAGCTCGCCGTCGTCCGGGCGTTCGCCGGACGACGGGGCGGACGGGTCAGAACCCGAGCCCGTACGGGTCGTTGCCTGCCAGTTCGGCGCTTTCCGTATTGCCGCTCTCGGACAGGCGCACCTTGAGCGCCAGGCCATCGCGGGAGTCGGCCTTGTTGAGCGCCTCGTCCAGCTCGATGCGGCCTTCCTTGTAGAGGCGGTAGAGCGACTGGTCGAAGGTCTGCATGCCTTCCTGCAGGCTGCGGTCCATCGCCTCCTTGATGTCGTGCACCTGGCCGCGGCGGATCATGTCGCGGATCAGCGGGGTGTTGAGCAGCACCTCGGTGGCCGGCAGGCGGCGGCCATCCTTGCCCACCACCAGGCGCTGGCTGATGACCGCGCGCAGATTGAGCGCCAGGTTCATCAGCACGTTCTTGTGCGCCGACTCGGGGAAAAAGTTGAGGATGCGCTCCAGCGTCTGGTCGGCGTTGTTGGAGTGCAGGGTGGCCAGGCACAGGTGGCCCGTCTCGGAGAAGGCGATCGCCGCCTCCATGGTGTCGGTGTCGCGGATCTCGCCGATCATGATCACGTCCGGCGCCTCGCGCATGGCGTTGCGCAGGGCCTCGTGGTAGCTGTGCGTATCCAGCCCCACCTCGCGCTGGTTCACGATCGAGCGCTTGTGGCGGTGCAGGTATTCGATCGGGTCCTCGATGGTGAGGATATGGCCGGAGGAATTCTGGTTGCGGTGGTCGAGCATGGCCGCCAGGGTGGTGGACTTGCCCGAGCCGGTGGCGCCCACCACCAGGATCAGGCCGCGCGGCTCCATGATCAGGTCGCGGAAGATGCTCGGCAGCTGTAACTGGTCGATGCTGGGGATCTCGCTCTTGATGGCGCGGATCACCATGCCCACTTCGCCGCGCTGCTTGAACACGTTGATGCGGAAGCGCCCGGCTTCCTTCACCGCCAGCGCCATGTTCAGCTCCAGGTCGCGCTCGAACTGGGGGACCTGGCCCTCGTCCATCAGCGAATAGGCGATCTTCTTGACCATGCCGCTCGGCAGGCCGGTATTGCCGAGCGGGTAGAGCTTGCCCTCGACCTTGATGTTCACAGGGGCGCCCGTGGTCAGGAACATATCCGACGCGCCCTTGTCAACCATTAGCTTGAGGAAGTAACCGATGTCCACTCGAATCCCCTAATTTCGTGCGCATTGCTAAAGTCGATTATGCCCGCCCACAATACGCTGCGACACTCCGAGAGGACTGAGTGATGGTGCACATCTTTTCCCCGCTGACTGGACGCCCGAAGGGCGCCCGGACCGCGGTTTTCGCCCTGCCGCTGGCGTTCATGCTGGCGCTGGCCGGCTGCGCGAGCACGCCGCCGCCGAACAACGTCATGAACCAGGCGCAGGTCCAGTTGCAGGCGGCGCGCGACGCCGACGCGGCCGACTACGACCCGGTGGACCTCGGGTTCGCCCAGAACAAGTTCCAGCAGGCCCAGAATGCCATGGCCAGCCGCAAGTACGACGACGCGGCCGTGCTGGCGGACGAGGCCCGTGCCGACGCCGAACTGGCCCGCGCCAAGGCCCGCCTGGCCGCCGCCCGCCAGCAGATCCAGAGCAAGACCGCCGCCAACCAGCAGTTGCGCGACCAGATCGAGCAGTCCCTGGCCGAGCAGCAGCAACAGGACCAGGCCCAGAACGTGGCCCTGCCGCCGCAGGACCAGCCGGGCGACATGCCGGCGCCGTCCAGTTCTTCCTTGTCCGCGCCGGTTCCCGAGGGCCAGGGCTTCCAGACCTTGCCGCAGCAGAACGGCAACCCGCCCCAGCCCAACCCGCCCCAGGCGAACAATGACCAGGGAGGCCACCTGTGAAATCCCTGACTCTCCGACTTTCCGTGCTTTGCCTGGCCCTGGCCGCCACCGCCAGCGCCCATGCCGCCAAGGAGGACATGGACGTGGCCCGTCTCTCCAACAGCCTCGACCAGCTGGCCGGCGACCCCGTGCTGGGCGGTTACGCCCAGGCCGAGCAGGCCCGCGCCCGCGACGCCGTGAACCAACTGTCGCAGGCCCGCTCGCGCGACCGCGCCCATGCCTTGTACCTGGCCGAGCGCCGGGTGGACCTGGCCCGCGCCACCGCTCAACTGCAGGAAGCCCAGCAGCAGATCGGCAAGCTCGACCGCGAGCACGACCAGATCCTGCTCGACGGCAGCCGCCGCGAGGCCGACCAGGCGCGCAAGGAACTGGAGCGCCAGCGCCTGCAGTACCAGATGGCCCAGGAAGAGGCCGCCCGCCAGATGGCGGCAGGCGCCGAGGCCACCGCCCAGGCCCAGGCCGAGGCCGAGCAGGCCAAGAAGCTGGCCGCTGCCCAGGCCCGCGTGGCCAATGCGGCCAAGAAGCAGGCGGACCTGGCGGCGCAGGCCGCCCGCGCGTTGCGTTCGCAGATGCAGCAGGGCGACAGCGGCTCGGACAACCCGGGCAACAAGGATCAGGGCAAGTAAGGCGTTCCTTCCCTGGTGTCCAGCAGGAGGCCGGCGGCCATGCTGCCGGCCTTCCTGTTTTTGGGCCTGCCCCCGGGCCGATCCCGTTCTGGAAAGCCGGTGCCGGCTTCAGGCAATGGCTGTTTCGGCAGCTTTTGTACGTGGGATGACAGCGCGTCTCCACCGCTTTGTGACGCTTGCATGACCCCAGGGCGGGGAGTAGGGTCGAATGCCCAGGGGGCAGCTCCGCACCCTGGGTCACCGACCTGAATCATGCGCTCATCCTTTCCTTTCCATCGCGCTCCATGGACCGGTCAAGCGGCATGGATCGGGGGTGCGCGCGCCTGATTCTTCGTCAGCGGATGCCTTTCCCAGGCGCCCGCCGTTCTCTCCAGAGGAGGTTGAATCATGTTCGAAAACCAGCAGCGTGATGATGTCGAAGCACTGATGAAGGCCGACGCGGAGTTTCGTCGGCTGTACCAGCACCATCAGGAGCTCGACAGCAAGGTGCACGATGCCGAGATCGGCGTCCTTCCCATCGACGACATGACGTTGTCGGGGATGAAGAAGGAGAAACTCCACGCGAAGGAGCGGCTCCAGCGCATGTGGGACACCCGCGTGCACCGCATCAACTGAACCTGCAAGGTTTCGCATGAACGCGGCCCCGGCACCTCCCCGCAAGGGAAAGGTTCCGGGGCCGCTGTCGTTCCGGGCGAACACTCCAAGGCGTCAGCGTGGCTCGGGTATCATCGTGGTCCCCGATGGCTGCTGTGATGCGGCCGGAGCCTACAGCAAGGAGTTCCCATGACGGTCCACCAGAGTGTCCTCGAACTGATCGGACGTACCCCGATGGTACGCGCGCAGCGCCTGGATGTCGGACCGTGCGAGCTGTTCCTGAAGCTGGAGAGCGCCAACCCCGGCGGCTCGATCAAGGACCGCATCGGCCTGTCGATGATCGAGGGCGCCGAAAAGGCCGGCAAGATCCGGCCTGGCGACACCCTGGTGGAGGGCACGGCCGGCAACACCGGCCTGGGCCTGGCCCTGGTGGCGCAGCAGAAGGGCTACCGCCTGGTCCTGGTGGTGCCCGACAAGATGAGCCGCGAGAAGATCTTCAACCTCAAGGCGATGGGCGCCGAGGTGGTGCTGACCCGGTCGGACGTGGCCAAGGGCCACCCGGAGTACTACCAGGACATGGCCGAACGCATCGCCCGCGAAACGCCCAACGCCTACTTCATCAATCAGTTCGGCAACCCGGACAACCCGGTGGCGCATATCGCCACCACCGGCCCGGAGATCCTCGACCAGCTCGACGGCAAGGTCGACGCCATCGTGGTCGGCTGTGGCTCCTCAGGCACGCTGAGCGGCCTGTCCAAGTTCTTCGCCGAGCATTCGCCGGCCACGGAGTTCGTGCTGGCCGACCCGGTCGGATCGATCCTCGCCCAGTACATCAATGAAGGCACGCTCTCGGCCAAATCGGGCAGTTGGATGGTCGAGGGTATCGGCGAGGATTTCCTGCCCACCATCAGCGACTTCACCCGCGTGCAGAAAGCCTATGCCATCCCGGACAAGGAGAGCTTCCTCGCCGCGCGCGAGCTGTTGGCCAAGGAAGGCATCCTGGGCGGTTCCTCCACCGGCACCCTGCTGGCGGCGGCGCTGCGCTATTGCCGTGAACAGGCGAGCCCGAAGCGCGTGGTGACGCTGGTGTGCGACACCGGCAACAAGTATCTGTCGAAGATGTACAACGACTACTGGATGCTCGACAACGGATTCCTCGAGCGCGAGCAGCATGGTGACCTGCGCGACCTGCTATTGCGGCCGTTCGCCCAGCGCGACACCGTGGTGGTGGGGCCGAACGAGCTGCTGATGACGGCCTATACGCGCATGAAGCTGTATGACGTCTCGCAGCTGCCGGTGATGGACGGCAGCCGCCTGGTCGGCATCCTCGACGAGTCGGACGTGCTGATGCACGTGCACGCCGACGAAAGCCGGTTCCGCGACGCGGTATCCACCGCCATGATCACCCACCTGCAGATGCTGGACGTGCGCTCGCCGATCGAATCGCTACTGCCGGTGTTCGAGCGTGGCCACGTGGCCATCGTGGTGGACGGCGAGCAGTTCCTGGGCCTCATCACCCGCATCGATCTGCTGAACTATCTACGCCGCAAGGTGCATTGATCCGGCGCGGGCGGCGTGCCCACGATGGGCCTGGTGCCGCCCGCCGTCATGAAAGTTTGTTGAAATCACCTGCCTGCACAGTCGCGGATCGCGACCGGAAGGTCGGTGCCTGTTTCGAAAGGAGTACAGCTCATGTGTGGAATCGTTGCCGCCGCCGCCCAGCGTGACGTGGCGCCCCTGCTGATCGCCGGACTCAAGGCGCTGGAATACCGCGGCTACGACTCCGCCGGCCTGGCCGTGCTGGACCAGGGCGAGATCCGCCGCGTCCGCGCCAAGGGCAAGGTGCGCGAGATGGAATCGCTGTACCTGGCCCATCCGTTCCCGGGCGGTACCGGCATCGCACACACGCGCTGGGCCACCCATGGCGTACCCAACGAGGCCAACGCGCATCCGCACGTCGCCGGCAGCGTGGCGCTGGTGCACAACGGCATCATCGAGAACTACGCCAGCCTGCGCGCCGACCTGCAGGCACGCGGCCACGTATTCACCTCGGAAACCGACACGGAAGTGATGGCCGCGCTCATCAACGAGCATGTGGCGTCAGGCCAGGGCTTGCGCGACGCCGTGCTGGCGACCGTGCGCGAGCTCGAGGGCGCCTATGCCATCGCCGTGATCTCAAGCAAGGAGCCGGGCAAGGTGGTGGGCGCGCGCCATGGCGCACCGCTGCTGGTGGGCGTGGGCATCGGCGAGCATTTCCTGGGCTCCGACGCCCAGGCGCTGATCCAGGTGACCAACAAGATCATCTACCTGGACGAGGACGACGTGGCGGAGATCACGCGCGACAGCGTGGCGATCTTCAACCTCGAAGGCCAGCCCGTTCAGCGCGACCTGCACGAGAGCGAGCTGTCCGCCGATGCGGTGGAGCGCGGCGAATACCGCCACTACATGCAGAAGGAAATCTTCGAACAGCCCGCCGCCGTGGCCGCCACACTGGAGGCGCGCATCGGCCCGCATGGCGTGCTGCCGAACATCTTCGGCGTGGACGGCGACGAACTGCTGGCCAAGGTGCGTGGCCTGCACATCATCGCCTGCGGCACCAGCTACCACGCAGGCATGGTGGCCAAGTACTGGATCGAGGAGTACGCGCGCCTGCCGGTGAGCGTCGAGGTGGCCAGCGAGTACCGCTACCGCGAGGCGGTGGTGCCGGAAGGCACCTTGTTCGTCGCCATCTCCCAGTCCGGCGAAACCGCCGACACGCTGGCGGCGATGCGCGAATCACGCCGCCGCGGCTATCTCGGCACGCTGGCCATCTGCAACGTGCCCGAATCGTCCGTGGTGCGCGAGGCCGACCTCAAGCTGATGACGCGCGCCGGCCCGGAAATCGGCGTGGCCTCCACCAAGGCCTTCACCACCCAGCTGGCGGCGCTCGCCTTGCTGACGCTGCATCTGTCGCAGCAGCGAGGGCTGGACCCGGCGCACTACCAGGACCTGTGCACGCAGCTGCAGCATCTGCCGCGCGCACTTGAGGACGCGTTGAAGCTCGAGCCCGACGTGATCGAACTGGCCGCCCACCTGATCCACCGCCAGCATGCGCTGTTCCTGGGCCGTGGCGCCCAGTACCCGGTGGCGCTGGAAGGCTCGCTCAAGCTCAAGGAAATCTCCTACATCCATGCCGAGGCCTACCCGGCCGGCGAACTCAAGCACGGCCCGCTGGCGCTGGTGGACGAGGACATGCCCGTGATCGCCGTGGCCCCGAACGGCCCCCTGCTGGACAAGCTGAAATCCAACCTGCAGGAAGTACGCGCCCGCGGCGGCGAGCTACTGGTGTTCGCCGACGGCGACGCCAGCCTGGAAGGCAACGCCGCCCGTGGCGCCACGATCCGCATCAACGGTGGCGGCGACTTCATCGCCCCGGCCGTGTTTACCGTGCCGCTGCAACTATTGGCCTATCACGTCGCCGTACTGCGCGGCACCGATGTGGACCAGCCGCGTAATCTGGCCAAGTCGGTGACGGTGGAGTGAGCGTCCGACGTACCGGCCCGCCTTCTGGCGGGCCGGTACGGGCGTCGTGGGTGGGAGCCCGGAAAGATACAATCCGGGTTTTCCCGTCTCCGGCTTGCGCCCATGAAGTGTTTCAAGGCTTACGATATCCGTGGCCGCGTCCCCGACGAACTCAATGAAGACGTCGCGTATCGATTGGGGCGCGCATTCGCCCGCACGGTAGGCGAAGGTGCCGTCGTGGTCGGCTTTGATATCCGCCGTGACAGCTCCGTGTTCGCCGATGCGATCGTTCGAGGCCTGAATGATGAAGGGTGCGACGCGATCGACATCGGGTTGTGCGGGACAGAAGAGGTCTACTTCCAGACGTTCCACCGCCAGGTCGCGGGCGGCATCATGGTGACCGCCAGCCATAATCCCATCGACTACAACGGCATGAAGCTGGTCCGAGAAGGCGCACGCCCGATCAGCGGCGATACAGGACTGCGCGATATCGAGCAACTGGTCGAGCAGAACGAGTTCGGTCCACCCGGACCGCAACAGGGCAAGGTCACGCGCGACCACGACAAGTCGGCCTATATCCAGCATCTCCTGGGCTACATCGATGCGACGGCCATCCAGCCGCTGAAAGTCGTGGTCAACGCAGGCAACGGTGGTGCCGGTGAAGTGATCGATCTGCTCGCCGCCCATCTGCCGCTGCAGTTCATCCGTATCTACCACGAACCTGACGGAAGCTTTCCCAACGGTATCCCCAATCCACTGCTGCCGGAGAATCGCGCCGCCACCGCCGAGGCTGTGCGCCAGCATGGCGCCGATTTCGGTATCGCCTGGGACGGCGACTTCGATCGCTGTTTCCTGTTCGACGCGCAAGGTGAGTTCATCGAGGGCTATTACATCGTCGGCCTGCTGGCCGCCCAACTGCTGCAGAAGCATCCCGGCGCAAAGATCATCCATGACCCCCGCTTGACCTGGAACACCGTCGACATGGTGCGCCAGGCGCGCGGCGTGCCGATCGAAAGCAAGACGGGCCATGCCTTCATCAAGGAACGGATGCGCAGCGAAGACGCGATCTACGGCGGTGAGATGAGCGCGCATCACTACTTCCGCGAGTTCGCCTATTGCGATTCCGGCATGATTCCGTGGCTGCTGGTTGCCGAACGCGTCTCCAGGACCAACATCGGGCTCGCCGACATGCTGGCCGAGCGCATGGCGGCCTATCCGTGCAGCGGGGAGATCAACTTCGTGATCGACGATGCGAAGGCCACCGTGGCCAGGGTGCTGCAACACTTCGCTGCGCTCCAGCCGGTCATTGAATACATCGACGGCGTCAGTGCCGACTTCGGGAGCTGGCGCTTCAATCTTCGCTCATCCAATACGGAGCCGCTGCTGCGCCTGAACGTGGAGTCGCGCGGCGATGTCGCATTGATGGAAGCACGGACCCGCGAACTGTCCGGGCTGATCGTGAACAGGCTCTAAGAAAAGGGCTCCGCAGGGCCCTCTTCATTCACCGAACGTGGTGTGTCTGCTCAGATGCGGCCGTAGACGTCATCGAAGCGGACAATGTCGTCCTCGCCCAGGTAGCTGCCCGACTGCACTTCGATCAGTTCGACGGGTACTTTGCCGGGGTTGCGCAGGCGATGCTTGCTGCCCAGGGGAAGGTAGGTGCTCTGGTTTTCCGCCAGCAGGAATACCTTGTCGTCGCAGGTGACTTCGGCGACGCCCTTCACCACGATCCAGTGCTCGGCGCGGTGGTGGTGCATCTGCAGGCTCAGCGCGGCGCCGGGTTTTACGACAATGCGCTTAACCTGGAAGCGATCACCGTTTTCCAGCGAGTCATAGGTACCCCAGGGACGATGGACCACGCGGTGCAGGTCATGCTCGGTACGCCCCGCCGTCTTCAACTGGTCGACGATCCTCTTTACGTCTTGCGAGGCGTCACGGCGAGCGATCAGGGTTGCGTCCGGCGTGGTGACGATCACCACATCCTTCAGGCCAACCGTGGCGACGAGATGGCGATCGTGCGAATGCACCAGGCTACCGGTGGTGTCCAGCGCGATGACATCGCCCTCGAGGTGATTGCCGTTGGCGTCCTTGTCGGCGGCGAGCCACAGCGCATCCCAGGAGCCAATGTCCGACCAGCCGCAGGCTACCGGCACCACGGCCGCTCGCGCGGTCTTCTCCATCACCGCATAGTCGATCGAATCGCTGGGCGCGGCGGAGAACGCCTGCGCGTCGAGGCGGACGAAGTCCAGGTCGATGTTTGCTTTGTCAAAGGCCTCCCGTGCAGCCTGGAGCATGCCGGGGGCATGTACGCCGAGCTCCTCTAGGTAGCGCGATGCGCGAAACATGAACATTCCCGAATTCCAGTCGTATTCGCCGCTGGCCAGGTAGCGTTCGGCGACCTCCAGCTTGGGCTTTTCGACGAACTGCTCGACCTGGAAGGTCTCGGTGCCCAGGGGCTTGCCACGCCGGATGTAGCCAAAGCCGGTTTCCGGACGGTCCGGACGGATGCCGAACGTCACCAGCCAGCCCTGTGTCGCCAACGGCCGCGCCTTGGCAACGGCTTCGCGGAACGACTGATCGTCGCCGATCAGATGGTCGGCCGGAAGCACCAGGATGATGGCCTCGGCGTCCCGCGCCATGGCGCGGAGTGCGCCAACGGCGATGGCGGGCGCCGTGTTGCGGGCGATGGGTTCCAGCAGGATGTCGGCACCCTGGATCTTCAATTCCTTGAGCTGTTCCGCAGCGAGGAAACGATGATCGTCGCTCGCCACGACAATTGGGGTGGCCACACCCTGCAGGCGCATCGCGCGCTGAATGGTCTGCTGGAACAAGGTCTCGCTGCCGGCGAGCGAAAGGAACTGCTTAGGCAGGTTCTTCCGCGAGATGGGCCACAGCCGGGTTCCGCTGCCGCCGCTGAGGATGAGAGGAATAATCATGTCGGGTCAGACCCTTGCCTGAGCGAGCGCATCGAGCGTCCGTTGCAAGCCCACCCTCCAGTCGGGCAGGGCGTAGCCGAACGTATGCGCGAAACGCGAGTTGTCGAGCACCGAATAGGCCGGCCGCTTTGCCGGCGTAGGAAATTCGCTGCTATCGATGGCGTGTACCGCGGGTTCCTTCTGCAGCAGCCCGCATCGAACTGCTTGCTCAACGATGGCGGAGGCAAACCCGTGCCAACTGGTCTGGCCGCTGGCGGTCAGGTGATACGTTCCTTCGAGCATCCCGCGGGCGGCCGCGTCGGCAGCCAGCCAGCGATCGATGGCGGCAAGCGTGCCCTCGACAATCAATTGCGTGTCGGTGGGGCTGCCCACCTGATCGGCCACGACGCGCAACTCGTCACGCTCGCCGCCAAGGCGCAGCATCGTGCGCAGGAAGTTGTGGCCGACCGGGGCATACACCCAGGCCGTGCGAAAATTGAAGTGCGGCGCGCCGCTGGCAAAGAGCGCTTCTTCGCCGGCCCGCTTGCTGCGGCCGTAGGCACCGGCCGGTTCCGTGGCCGCATCTTCGCGGTAGGGGCTGCGGGCGTCGCCAGCGAACACGTAGTCGGTTGAATAGTTCACCAGCAATGCCCCATGGGCCTTCGCCCAGCGCGCAAGCATGCCAACGGCTTCGCCGTTGACGCGGGTGGCGACGGCTTCTTCCTGCTCGGCGCGATCCACCGCCGTGTATGCGGCGGCGTTGACGATGACCTCGGGCCGCTCGGCGTCCAGCAGGGCCGCCAGGGTCTCGGGCACGGACAGATCGGCCATGGCGCCCTGGCCATTGTCCACGAGCCTGCCATCACGCGTGGCTGCCGTCACCACGCCACGGGCGGCGAGTCCGCCATGGCTGAGAAAGGTGCGGCCCAACTGGCCGTTGGCGCCCAATAGCAGGGTCTTCAAGCGCGGTACTCCGGCAGACGATCTGGCGAAACGTCGGCGAGCAACGGGGTCTTGCTGTCCTTGTCCGAAAGTAGGGGCTGCGTCACCGGCCAATCGATGCCGATGGCCGGGTCGTTCCAGCGTACGCCACCGTCCGCCTTGGCGTCGTACAGGTCGGTGCACTGATAAGAGAACGTCGCGAATGCGGAGAGCACGCAGAACCCGTGGGCAAAACCTTCAGGTATCCAGAAATGGCGGTGATTTTCCGCCGTGAGCATCACGCCAGCCCACTGGCCAAAGGTGGGCGATCCGCGGCGGATGTCGACTGCCACGTCATAGACCTCGCCTTCGAGCACGCTGACCAGCTTGCCTTGCGGGCGCGGCCATTGGTAATGCAGGCCGCGCAGCACGCCGCGGGCCGAGCGCGACACGTTCGATTGCACGAACTTTCTGTCGATGCCCGCTTCGCGGTACTTCGCTTCGTTGTAGCTCTCGTAGAAGAAGCCGCGCGAGTCACCGAACACCTGTGGTTCGATCGCGATGCAGCCCGGCAGGGAGGTTTCGATGAACTTCATCCAACGTGGCCTTGTTTGGTCAGGTTCTGCAGGTATTGCCCATAACCCGTCTTGGATAGCGGGGCCGCGAGTCGAAGCAACTGCTCGGCGTCAATCCACTTGTTGACGTAGGCAATCTCTTCAGGGCAACAGACCTTCAGGCCTTGTCGGTTCTCAATGGTCTGAATGTAATCGCCGGCTTCCATCAGGGACTCGTGCGTGCCTGTGTCCAGCCAGGCGTAGCCACGGCCCAACTGCTCAAGATGCAACGACTCGTCATCGAGATAGCAGCGATTGAGATCGGTGATTTCCAGTTCACCGCGCGCAGAGGGCTTGAGGTCCGCTGCGAAAACGGGTGCGCGATTGTCGTAGAAGTAGAGTCCCGTCACCGCGTAGTGGGACTTCGGCTCGCTGGGCTTTTCTTCCAGGCCGATCACCTTGCCCGTAGGGTCGAATTCGGCCACGCCATAGCGCTCTGGATCCCTTACCCAATAGCCGAACACCGTGGCGCCACGTTCACGCGATGCGGCCCGTTTCATGCGCTCGGTGAGGCCTACGCCATAGAAGATGTTGTCACCCAGCACCAGACAACTAGGGTTGTTTCCGACGAAGTCGCGGCCAATGATGAAGGCCTGTGCGAGTCCATCCGGGGATGGCTGGACGGCGTAAGTGATATTGATGCCCCATTGGCTACCGTCGCCCAGCAGGCGCTGAAAGAGTGCCTGTTCGTGCGGGGTATTGATCACCAGCACATCGCGAATACCCGCCAGCATGAGCGTGGCGAGCGGATAATAGATCATGGGCTTGTCATACACGGGAAGCAGCTGTTTGCTGACCGCCTGGGTAATGGGATAAAGCCGCGTGCCGGCGCCGCCGGCCAGGATGATGCCCTTCAGATTGCTCATGAGCCGAGTCGCTCCATGCGATAGCTTCCATCAAGGACGCGGGAAACCCATTCCTTGTTTCCCAGGTACCAGTCGACGGTGTGCGCGATACCCGTTTCGAAGGTTTGCGAAGGACGCCAGCCCAGTTCGTTCTGCAGCTTCGACGAATCGATGGCGTAGCGACGGTCGTGGCCCGGGCGGTCCTTGACGAAGGTGATGAGGGATTCGCGGCGACGACCATCGGGTAGCGGATGACGCTCGTCCAGCAGCGCGCAGATGGTCTTCACGACGGTCAGGTTCTCGCGCTCGGCATTGCCGCCCACGTTGTAAGTTTCTCCGACGCGGCCGGCCTCGAGTACGCGCTGGATTGCGGTGCAATGGTCGCCAACGTAGAGCCAGTCGCGGATGTTCAGGCCGTCACCGTAGACCGGGAGGGCCTCGCCAGCCAGTGCCTTCTGGATGATCAGGGGAATCAGCTTCTCTGGGAACTGATAAGGCCCATAGTTGTTCGAGCAGTTGGTCGTCAACGTGGGCAGGCCGTAGGTATGGTGGAACGCTCGAACAAGATGATCCGATGCCGCCTTCGAGGCGGAATACGGCGAATTTGGCGCGTAGGGTGTGGTCTCCTTGAAACTGCCTTCAGGGCCGAGCGAACCGTAGACTTCGTCGGTCGATACGTGCAGGAAGCGGAAGGACTGAGCGGCATCACCCTCCAGTCCGCGCCAATAATCACGACTGCTTTCGAGCAAGCCCAGAGTGCCCACGACATTGGTTTCAATGAAGGCGGCAGGGCCGTCGATCGAGCGGTCGACGTGCGACTCGGCAGCGAAATTGACGACTGCGTCCACTTTATGAGCCTTCAGCAGACTGGAGATCAGCTCGCGGTCGCCGATATCCCCCTGCACGAAGACATGGCGCTCGTTTCCGTCCAGCGACTCCAGGGTATCCAGGTTGCCCGCGTACGTGAGCTTGTCCAGGTTTACCACTCTGTGGCCTTGGGCAATAGCCTGAAGCACGAAGTTGGCACCAATGAAGCCGGCTCCGCCGGTGACTAGCAGTGTCGTCATAAGTCCTGACTGGGCAAAATATGTCCCGATATTCTGTCATGCTTTGGGAAGCCAGAAAACTCGAGCAAACTCGGCCGAAAGCCTTATGGGGCGCTGGGTTATATGGATCAGTTGCAGATCTGTTCATCTGGTGCCGATGCCCCCCGGGTTTCCCGGCTAAAATGGGTGAGTTATCGGTATTCTTGATAAACCATTGACCGAGCCTATGGCTCGGCTTTCCGACGTGGTGGCCATGGCGACGAAGAAGAGAAATCCAGCACTTGGGCTCGGTACGCGAGCGATTCACGCGGGGCAGTACCCGGATCCCGCCACTGGCGCGATTATGACGCCCATCTACGCGACATCCACGTACGTACAGAGCAGTCCGGGGGTGCACAAGGGCTACGAATACTCACGCACCCAAAATCCCACGCGCATGGCTTATGAGCGCTGCGTGGCTGCACTCGAAGGTGGTTCAGCCGGATTTGCCTTCAGCTCCGGGCTGGCGGCTGCCGCCACTGTTTTGGACTTGCTGGACACGGGAAGCCATGTGATCGCCATGGATGACCTCTATGGTGGTACTTACCGGCTTTTCGAGAAGGTTCGCCGTCGCTCAGCGGGATTGGATTTCTCCTTTGTTGATCTCAATGACATTGGCGCCCTTAAGGGGGCGCTGAAGTCCAATACCCGGATGATCTGGGCGGAGACTCCAACCAATCCGATGCTCAAGCTAGTGGACCTTGGGAAGATTGCTGCCTTTGCAAAAAAGCATGGACTTATCCTGGTCGTAGACAACACGTTCTGTTCGCCAATGATCCAGCGACCGCTGGAATGGGGTGCGGATCTAGTGCTTCACTCGGCCACCAAATATCTCAACGGACACTCCGACATGGTTGGCGGCATCGTGGTTACCGGCAATGCCGAGTTGGCCGAACGCATGGCATTCTTGCAGAACTCGGTCGGTGCGGTTGCTGGGCCATTTGATGCATTTCTCGCCATGCGTGGCCTCAAGACGTTGCATCTTCGGATGAAGGCCCATTGCGCGAGTGCCCTGGAGCTTGCGACATGGCTGGAAAAGCATCCGGCTGTCGAACATGCCATATATCCAGGTCTGAAGAGCCATCCTCAGCACAAGCTGGCGCGGCGTCAAATGAGCGGGTTTGGGGGAATCATCAGCATTGAGGTCAAGGGTGGGTTGAAAAAGGCCAAGCGCATGCTTGAGCGTTGCGAATTGTTTGCTTTGGCCGAATCCCTCGGTGGCGTCGAAAGCCTCATCGAGCATCCTGCGATCATGACGCACGCATCACTACCGCAGACGAGGCGAAAGCAGTTGGGCATATCCGATGGTCTCATCCGGCTCTCGGTTGGTGTTGAGGACATCGATGATCTCCGCGAGGAGCTCAAGGTGGCTTTGGGATGAACTACGGTGCCTCGGTTGGCAAGGTGGCGCCCAGGTGGTACTTGCTCGCGCCTCTTTCTGTGCTTCTGCAGAACAGGTCGCTTTATGTGCGGCTGGTGTCTCGTGACGTGGAGCTGCGTTACAAGGGATCGATGCTCGGCGTCGTCTGGTCGATGATCAATCCGCTGGCGCTGCTTGCCGTGTTTTCGTTCGTTTTCGGCGTGGTCATGCGGGCGCGTTGGGGCGAAAGTGGTAGCGTGAATTTCAGCTTGTTGATTTACTCGGGATTGGTGCTCTTCATCCTTCTTAGCGATGTAATCAATAAAGCTCCGTTGCTGATTATCCAGAATAGTAATTATGTAAAAAAGGTCGTCTTTCCATTGGAAGTCCTGCCTGCGGTGACAGTTGGTAGCGCGCTGGTGAACCTTGCGCTTGCTCTGTTGATTCTTCTCGTGGGGCAGTTGTGGTTTGGTGGTGGCATCACTTGGACATGGCTGCTTCTACCGGTGGTCCTGGCCCCCTTTGTGATGATGAATCTTGGCCTGGTCTTTTTTCTCTCCTCTTTGGGCGTATATCTGAGAGACATCGCGCAGTTGACCGGCATCGTCGTCATGGTATTGATGTACATGAGCCCGATCCTCTATCCAGTGAGCATGGTGCCAGAGGAGTATCGACCCTGGTTGAGCCTCAATCCCCTGAGCATTCCAGTTTCCGCGCTGAGGGAGATAACCCTCTATGGACAGATGCCCGACTGGGCCGCTTTGGGGATATATGCCCTGGTGTCCTACGTCATGCTGATTGCTGGCTTCTGGTGGTTCCATCGCACGAAAAACGGGTTCGCCGATGTCATCTGAAGTGGCTATTGAGGTTCAACAGCTTTTCAAGAGCTATTTGATTTTCGAGAAGCCCTCGCACCGCCTCTGGCAGATGTTGTTTCGAGGCAGAAAGAACTTCTATAGGGAACACCCCGTATTGAAAGGGGTGTCGTTCTCTGTCCGCCGAGGCGAGACGGTTGGCCTGATCGGCCGGAACGGGTCGGGAAAATCCACGCTCTTGCAAATTCTGTGCGGAGTACTAGAAGCCAATGCCGGAAGCTGCGATGTCAAGGGCAGGGTAGCCGCCCTTCTCGAACTGGGTGCAGGATTCAACCCTGAATTCACGGGTCGAGAAAACATATTCATGAGTGGCCAGATCTTTGGTCTGACCTCAGAACAGATTGAAGAGCGATACCAGCAGATCATCGAATTTGCGGATATCGGCGAATACGTGCTTCAGCCGGTTAAGACGTACTCCAGCGGGATGTTCATGCGCCTGGCTTTCGCCGTGATTGCACATGTGGATGCCGACATTCTGGTCATTGATGAGGCGTTGGCCGTGGGTGACGCATACTTCGTGCAGAAGTGCATGCGATATCTGCGGCGCTTCAAGGAAAGCGGCGGCACGCTACTATTCGTCAGCCATGACAGCAGCGCCGTCACCGCGTTGTGTGATCGGGCCATCTGGCTTCATGATGGCCACGTCCGAGTCGACGCCGGACCTAAGCAGGTGACGCAGGCTTACCTTGCGGACATGTATCACAGTGTGCAGGGCGACCGGCTGGATGGGGTCAGTCAGTCTGCCAGGATCAAGTCCGAGAGGGGGGGCAGGGAAGATTTCGTCGATGCTCGGCGCGACCTTGTGCTGGCGTCGAATTTGCGGAACGATCTGGAGGTCATGGCTTTCGACAGCCATGCCGAGGCGTTCGGCAAGGGAGGGGCATTGATCACCTCCGTGCGATTCTTGAATGAAGATGGGAACCCGCTGCAATGGATGGTTGGCGGAGAGTTGGTTTCTCTGCTCGTGGACGTGGACATATTGCGCCCCATTTGTAACGTAATTGTCGGCTTCCTGCTGAAGAACAAGCAAGGACAGTCGCTGTTTGGGGACAATACCTACTTGACCTACGCAGGCGAGTCGCTGGTCTGTGAGGCCGGCGAGAAACTGACTGCGGAGTTTGAGTTTCGGATGCCTATTTTGCCGGCTGGCGAATACGCGGTTTCCGTAGCGGTATCAGATGGAAGTCAGGCATCGCACATCATCCATCAGTGGATACATGAAGCGCTGATCATTAGCAGTCACGCATCCCAGGTAAGTACCGGCCTGATGGGAATTCCTATGAAGCGCATTCAGCTCATTCGTCATTCCGACAATTCAGGGGACACGTGAGGTACTAGACGGAATCTCCAGAGTTCAGAGAGGCTTTCACCTGAAAAATTGGCTAAGCATCACATTTTCGTAACATTCTCATGTCGGCGAAATGTATGCAACTGCGTTAAGGTTCGCGTAACCAAGCGTAAGAGCCATGAAATATTTCATTCATATTCCAAAGACGGCGGGAACGTCGCTTAGGGCGGCGGTTTTCGGGGCCAAGTTGGGCTGTGGGAAAGTGCGTGCCGTTTACTCGGCGGAGGACTACGCGGCATTGACGGACAATGGTGGGTGCGAGTCGAACACATTGTTCTTCGGTCACTTCTCGTTTGGCATCCACCAGTTGCTGGGAGATGCCTCACCACAATATGTGACCGTAATCCGGAATCCCGTGGATCGGGTAGTCTCGCTCTATAACCACCACATGCGGTTTCCAAGTTCGCCGTATCACGCGATGTTGAACGAACAGCGCCTCTCGCTAATCGACTTCGTCGAGGGCTGCATAACGCCCGAGACCAACAACGAAGTCGTGCGAAACTTGAGCGCCAGTTACGATAGGCTTCCACTGTGGTGTGACCGCGTGGCGAATAGATGGTGGCAGTTATCCAGAGGCCTGCCAACCCGCCAGATAAACGAGAAGTTTCGTCTTCGCCTCGCGCTCAGAAACGTCAAGCGCTATTTCAAGCATGTAGGGCTTGTAGAGGAGATTGAGGTCACGGGAAACTTCTTAGAGCAATGGATGCATCTACGCCCTGGAAGTGTCGTCATCCCACGGGAAAATGAATACCGTGGTGAGCGGGTCACGCTGAGCGCTGGCGAGCGAGTTGCCATCGAAAACGCAAATGAACTCGATCTGGAACTCTATCAATGTGCCCACCGGGGCGAGCTGAGCGGCTTGCATGGATAGCCGTAGTACTGATCGGTGCCGATGCCGATAAGTTTGGCATGTTAGGCCGGGATGGTGTTTCCCGCCTAGTATGCCCTCTCAAGCCTACATGGTAGCGCGAGATGCTGGCGACTCTCGATCTGCCCAAGAATGTTCGGTGAGGAAATGAGCCGCATGCAAACTCCCACGCATGCGGCCCGGCGTCGCCAAGTATAGGGGCAGTGCCCCAGGTGCCGAATGATCCACTCAGTGAATCAGCGCCCCGTTTGCTTCTTTACCCATTGTCCGAAGCGCCAGCTTCGCGAAGTCCGAATTTGAGCGATGTAATTCTCTAGCTGGGGTGCCTGCATTGCCCAAAGCATGGGGTAACTGAATCGCCTTCCTCTTAGCCACGCCGCCAAACGCAACGGCGCGCCAATCAGCCACGTCCTGCTGCGAAGCATGATGTGAATCTGCTCGCGAAGCGCGTTCTCGTAGCGCGTGCTGTCGAGCTCCGGATCCGGAGCGTGTCCTACTCGTCCACGGTGATTTCTATTCCAGTCATCGACAAGATAACGAAGCCGCGTCGCGCTGCCGCTATCAAGAAGCAATGGTTTCGCATCTAGCTTGCGCCAAATCGCAAAATGGTTGTTCCGCCATTCGTCCTGCGAGTGGACGGTGTAGGAAGACGCTGCATTGTCCCACTTGCGATAGATCGACGTGATCTCCTTGTCACTGGCCACCCCGCAGACCTCGGCGGTGCGCATGAGGAAGTCCCAGTCTTCGGTCGTAGTCAACGACTCGTCGAACCGAATGCGCAAATCGGCAAAGCACGCGCGGGGAAATGCCAGTGATACTGGTGGGGTCGAGTTCTCGACAAGATGCTGGAAGAAATCGAATTCGAACGGAAAGCAGGCCTCCGGTGAGCCAACGGACCGCACCGTCTTGGAGCCGTGCGTCGTATGCACAGGCTGCCAAAGCTGCGCCACGTTGCCAAGCCGAAGTACGCGCCCTGGATTTGCTGCCGCGACCGCTTCGAACTTCTCCACCCAATGACCGAGGACGATGTCGTCGTCGTCCAAGATGGCAACGTAGTCGCCTCGGGCGGCTTCGAAGCCAACATTCAGCGGCCTTGTCCTGTTGCCATCATCGACGGAGATCAAGCGAATGCGTGCCTTGAACTCCGCATGGGTGTCATCGATTACCCGCTCGACCGCTAGTTTCGCTTCGGGCGAAAGCTTATGGCCGATGATGCATACTTCAAAGTCCTGGGACGACTGCGCCGACAGGCACAGCAATACGTCCCTCAGGGTGTCCAGCCGCGTGCCCTGCGTCCGCGTAATGACTGACAGGAAGGGCGGCTTGCTTTCAGATTCCCGGCTGTTTGGTGCTTCGCCCTGAATGGCCGGGCCAGGGAGGTACAAGCCGACGAACTGGTTGACTTTCGCGCAGTCATCCACCTGATTGCGCAATCCAATGAGCAAGTCGTGCAGCGGAGTCGCCTCCGCGAGAGCGGGATGCAAATTCGGGAAATGCTGATCGCTCTTGGCCGCGAATACGTACTTGGTTGACACAAGATGCCACCCCGCGCCGCGCATGAGCTCGCGTACCGAGGTCTCGGTAAAAAAGCGCAAATGGGTGATGTCGAGCAGTCCGGTGTCCGTGTAATCCCACTTGCCGAAGGCGAGCTTCGCGCCGACGTCGCGATGGGCAACGTTGGGTACGGACATGACCAAGGGGGCGCTATGCTCAATCGCGATCCGTCGCAACATCGAAACGACGGCGTCCGGATTCAAGACATGCTCGAGGGTGTCGATAATTGAAAGCGACGCCACATGTCTCCCGTCGATGGTGGTGCGGATGATCCGCTCTGCAGCATCGATGTCGGAAAGATCGATGCGCTCAGTCCGAAAACCACGTTCCACCAAAGACCCGAGTGCTTGCTCGTCAAGATCGAAGCCGATGTACTCACGCCCCAATTGGTCGCGGATATGCTCGGCTATCCGGCCGTAGCTACAGCCGATGTCGAGATGTACCCCGTTGTGAGCACCAGAGTGCTCAAGCAGCAAGGATAGGGTGTGGCCGTACACATTGTCGCGGTGGAACGGATTGTCGTAAGTGTTCATATCAGAGCGCGTAGCGGTGCTTCGTGTAGTGATCGCCCAGGAACTCGGCCACTCGGCCTTCCGGATCGATGGGAGTAGGGAGCCTGTTGCTGGCTTTTCGCTCAGCGTATTCAGCCGCGGCGCGTTTGAGATGGGGCGTATCTGACTCGCTGAAGCTCTTGAACAACTTCTCTGCGATATCGGGGCGAGAGTACTTATGCGCCATGATCAAGGCAGCTTCTGCCGAGTAGTATTGCTCTGAAGCGGTGGGCGCCCATTGCCCATTCTTACTCAGCCGTTTGTCGTGGAAGACTACAGCCGACGGCTGATAGATGACCTGGTAACCAGCCAGGCGAGCGCGCCAGGAAAAATCGACGTCATCGCAATAGAGAAAGAACGACTCGTTGTCGAAACCGTTGAGTTCGCGAAGCACCTTGATGGGAATCAACGCGCAGGCCGTTGTCGCCCACGACGTCTCGCCGCTGCTCCTGTCATATTCTTTGGGATGCTCGATAGGTAGCTGACGAGCTTCAACCATGCCCACGCGCGGGTTGCTCGTAGGGCGCAAAAGCTCAATGAGCGTGTCGGGAGCCAGCATTACATCCGGATTCATGATGAGGATGGCGTCAAGCTCGACACCTTCGCGGGCTTTTGATTCTGCGTCATCGATGAGGGTGTTGTGCCCCTTGGCTGACCCTAGATTGCCATCAAAGTGCACATAGTCGACGCTGCGCAATGCGGGCGAATTGGCGCGGACCCTATCAAGAAAGTCGGAGGACAAGACGGGCGAAGGAGAGCTGTCGCCGTATGTCAGAGATACCGAAGCCGCCGCGCCACCCGAGATGGCGAGGTCGGCCGCGCGGTTGAGGTGAGCTACGGTCTGTTCGATTCGCTCGGGATCATTTCCGTACAGAACCGAATGAACACGAAGATGCCTAATGTTGTGATTTGCTTTTTTCGCGTTCATAGCGCAGGCAGTTCCTCGGGGCGTTCATCGATCCAGGTGCAGAGCTTTTGAATGCCGGTGTGAACGTCAACCTGTGGCATCCAGTTCATCTGGGAGCGTGCAATATCGATTGTGCATGCCGCGTGGCGCACATCGCCATTGCGGTACTGGCCAGTCACGTGGGGGGCGGGGGCACCGTAGATAGAGGCAATGATCTCGGCCAACTCCCGGATCGAGAGAGACTCGCCCGTTCCGATATCTGCAAGCACCCCGGTGTGGTGTTCCTGCGTGGCAGCCACGATTGCAGCGGCGACGTCCGTAATGAAAACGAAGTCGCGGCGCATCTCACCGTCTTCGTACAACGGGATGCTCTTCCCCGCTTTGGCCAGACGGGCGAAGAGCGACACAATCCCCGTATAGGGGTTCGTCAGGGACTGGCCTGGACCGTAGACATTCTGAAGGCGAAGAATATTGAGTGACACACCGAAGGACTGCGCCCAGGATTCAAGGATGTGCTCCTGCGCGAGCTTCGTGGAACCATAGACGCTCGTTGGCCGGGTCTCAGTCTTGTTCGCCGAAAACGGGAGGCTGGTTAAGCCGGGGAAGTCCCAAGTACCACTCGAGAGCATTGCAGCTGAGCGCTGCCCGGGATAGGTGATGCCGCCGGTCTCGGATTCCCAGGCGCCCTCGCCATACACCGCTCGGCTGCTTGAGAGCACAATTCGCTGAGGGATCAGTTGATGGCGAGCGAATGCGTCAAGCATCTGAGTAGTGCCAACAACATTTACGAGCGCATGCCGATTGGCCTCAGTCAGCGACTGTCCCGTGCCCGTTTCCGCCGCTAGGTGGACGACAACGTTGGGGCGATGCGTTGCGAGCACGTTGTCCCACGTGGACACCTCGGTAACGTCAGCCTTAATCAGCTCGACCGATGAGTGAAGCGCGACGGGCCGAGCGCCGCTCTTGTGCACTTGGGGATGAAGACTGTCTACGGCTACGACGTGATCAAAGCGCGCGCCGAGCTCCGCTGATATGGCGCAGCCAATGAAGCCGGCTCCTCCGGTAACCAGGCAAACTGAAGGGGGCTTACTCGCGCTCATGAACTACTCTCCATCAGTGAAAAATTTTCTTTGTACAAGCTTTTCTTGGGCTTCAATGAAAGCATGGGCTTCTCGACGAAATGCCAAGAGAGCACGGCAAGTGCGACCGTTGGCGGTAAGCTGAGCAACGTGTTTCCCCAGGGGCCAAGTCGACCATGGCTCAGGGCATCTACAATTTGTTGGAAAAGAAATCCGTAGAGGTAAATTCCGTAGGAAAAATCACCGAAGTGCCCGGCTTGTGACAATAGTTTGTTGGAGGCAAGCGCAAGCGCGAGCGTGACGTAAGGCACCAACAGGTAAAGTGAGACTTCGGCCGCAATGCGGGAACTGGGTTGTATCAAGGCAAATGCAATAACGAGAAAGAGCCCAAAGCCTGGCTCCAGGTACTTTTCCAGCCTGAGGTGACGGGCTGTTGCACCAAGAAAAAAGAACGGTGCGACATCAAGCAGGCTGATGAGGTCGGTACCGTAGAAAACCGGGTGCTTCTGCGGTTGATCCACGCGGACGAACCAGATGCTCGTGGCGCATAGTAGTAACGTGAAAGCAGGGAACAGAGCGCGCAAGCGGGTCTTCTGCTGGAGGATCCAGATCACCGGTAGCAGCAAGTACATGGAAAACTCGACCGGCAGGCTCCACAGTGACCCGTTGACTGCTACTGGGTACTGGTTGCTTCCGAACACCCCGGGGAGATCGTATACCGGGTAGAGGAAGGCATTTGCCATGTAGAAGTATGTATGGCGATATCCGAAATACTGGAGTACCGGAATTTCAGTAAGCAGCGGGCCAGCGATAAATATCGTCAGCAAGCAGATCACGATCAGTGCTGGGAAAATCCTAAGGGCACGCTTTCTCAGATAGGCAAGCCAATTGGGTTGCAGGTCCCAGCTCGTGTAAATCAGATAGCCACTTATGACGAAGAAAATCTTTACGGCGGTAGCTTGAACGGAATTGCCGAGCAACCCCAGGTCGGGGGATGCCGTCAATGGATGGGCATGTCCGAAGATGACCGCCGAAGCAGCGATTAATCTTAGCGCATCAAAATTGTTCGCTCGCTGCATTGTTGTCCTTCGCATTGGTGTCAATGGAGCCAGTGGTTGCTGGATTGACGCATATCGCCGTCATTTGGACGATGATGTGCGCAAGCCTACGTTCACTAAGTATACCGTCCCGGCGTATGGCGGGCATCTGACGGGCGGCGCCCCCTTGCTGTCAGCTAGTTCTTTGGATTGTCCTTGCGCAGCTCACAAAGGAAATTTTTGAACAAGAACGTTGGGCCTTCCACCGAAAAGCAGTTGGCTGGCTGGACTGGGCTCAAGTTCTGTTCGCGCAGATAACGCTGTTCGATGTCCCCGTTGATGTCCTTCGCAAAGGCAAAGATAGGCCTCTGCGCCGAATGAATAACATCTGAAATTGCTTTCTGGAACTTGAGATTCCGCGTCGGGGAGCTCAGATTGGAATACGGCTTCACCACGGTAACTCCCTCTCCCAGGAGGGGGGAGAGGTAACCAAGCGGGGGATCGGTGGCCACAAGGTTAATGACCACAGTGCCCGCCTGCATGGCGGGAAACTTTTCCGGAAAATAAGGGCCGCCATTGAATCTGGCCTTGCCAAGATTTTGTGAATAAGTAAAGAGCAAGGGGAGCAGGATCAAATATCTAAGCATGCTGACCTTGCGCTCCGGTAAACCCTCCGGTGAAATAAAGTGGAAAATGAGAACGCCTACAAAAAGCTCCAGGCCAATGGCATAGCGATAATACGAGAAGAAATGTATCCAAAGGCACAATTGCAGCACAAAGCAGATAATTACCGCGTTTTCGATCGATTGCCTGCCTTGCTCTTTATCTTGTTTTGCGCTGTTCGTTCCGCGTCTGATCAGTAGATACAGGCTAAGGCCGATTCCGATGAGAATACGAGGGTCGCGCACTCGCGAGTCACCGTAACGGGCTTCCCTCTTTGCAGCCAGTCGGAATGGCGTTACCAGCGCTTCCTTCAAATTTTTCGGAAGAAAGCGAGTGTCGCTCCAATTCGAATCCTCGATGTAGGTCGAGTGGAAGACACCATTGAAATATGGAAAAAGCGGGTTGCCATATTTATGCAGAAGAACGATGCCCCATGGAGCCGCAAAAGCAATGAAGGCAACGGCACCGGTGCATCCAGCGACGAAGCAGATGCGAATGTAATTGCGGGATCGGCAGGTCCAGAGCGCGAATGGAAATACCGCGGAAATAGCGATAGCCATGGGTATGGCGGTCATCTTGAGGGCGCAAGCCGCTCCGAGGATTGGCCCGCAGGCGTACAGCCACTTCGAGAACTGGCGTTGCTTGATGGTTCTCAGTATCAGATAGAACACGGCAATGCATAGGGCGCTTACAGGCCACTCACCAGACGTCGTTCCAAGCTGGCACCAGCCGGCTGCGCCTGTTATGGCGGCGGCGACGGCAACGATTCGGGCTACAAGTATCCGGTGAGAAGTCTTATCGCCTGCAAATAGGCCGGTTATTTTCCAGAGAAAGAAGCCCGCAATGGCAGAGGGAATACCCATGGCAAAGCCGATGAAGTAATCCGGCAGGCCCGCACTGACGGCAAAGTAAAAGGGAAGCTCGAGCAGTGGATTATGGAAACCCTGCAAGTTGGCCGCGAGTACGTCGATATTGATGCGGTTGTGGAGAAATTCCCATGCATTGTAATAATGGTAGTTCCTTAGGTCCCAGCTATAGTCCTTACCAAGGCAAATACTTGCCGCGCCGCAGATAACGACGAAGATGACTAATACTGTGAAGTGAACAAGGAATGTCCGTGAGCCAAGGGCGTCGGATTGTGCCTTGTTTCTGCTGAAGGTGTTCATTCCGTCGACACTCCGTTGTTCTGATTTCGAGCCGGCGCTCTTTCGTCAATCAAGTGCGTATCTGGCGCTCTCATTTCGACAAGATGAGAATAGGGAACATGCCAGTCTGGTAGATCATATAGCGTCGTTACGACCAGAGGCCCCCTGAGGCGCCACGAGCATGAGCGATGCATCGCTCATGCTCGTCGTGGCGGGTATTTTGTGTCAGGGTTTCCTATAGTCGTTTGAGCGCGACGGAAGGCATCGACAGCCTTCGTTATGGTCTTCTGCCGATGGAGTGGTATTCGATGCCATGCTTGCTCACTTCCTGCGGGTCATACAGGTTTCGACCATCAAAAATGACGGGCGCCTTGAGGAGTGTCTTGAGCTGCGTGAAGTCGGGGCTCCGGAATTCCTTCCACTCCGTGACAATGACGAGGGCATCGGCATCCTTAAGGGTTTCATCGGCCCGTGCGGCCAACTGCAAGCCGCTGGTGTCGCCGTAGATGCGACGCGCCTCATCGGCGGCGACAGGATCATAGGCAGAAACCGTTGCTCCCCGAGCCAGCAACTCGGCAATCAGTACGCGGCTGGTAGCCTCCCGCATGTCATCCGTGTTGGGTTTGAAAGCCAGGCCCCACAGCGCGAAATGCCGGCCCGAAAGATCCGCGCCGAAGCGCCTGCATATCTTTTGAGTCAATGCGCGCTTCTGAGCGTCGTTGGCTTCTTCAACTGCCTTCAATACTTTCAGGCCTTGGCCGGCATCTTCGCCGGACTTGATCAGTGCTTTGACGTCCTTGGGGAAACATGAGCCGCCGTAGCCGCATCCAGCGTAGAGAAAGTGGTACCCGATGCGTGGGTCGGAGCCTATGCCTTGGCGGACCAGTTCGATGTCCGCTCCAAGTTTTTCAGCAAGCAGGGCGAGTTCATTCATGAATGAGATTCGCGTGGCAAGCATCGCGTTGGCGGCGTATTTGGTCAGCTCCGCTGAACGCACATCCATGATTACCAGCTTGTCGTGATTGCGCTGGAAGGGTGCGTAGAGCGACTTCATCAGGCGAATGCTGTGAGCGTCGTTTGCCCCCACGACGATCCGGTCGGGCTTCATGAAATCCTCGATCGCCGAACCCTCCTTGAGAAACTCCGGGTTCGATACGACCGAGTATTCAATCTGCACATCTCGCTTGGCGAGTTCTTCGGCGATGGTGGCCTGTACTTTGTCGGCAGTGCCGACGGGAACGGTGCTCTTGTCTATCACAAGCTTGTACTCGGTCATCCGCCGGCCGATGTTCCGAGCAGCTTCCAGCACGTACTGAAGGTCGGCCGAGCCGTCTTCATCCGGAGGGGTGCCGACAGCGATGAACTGGGCAACACCGTAGGCTACGGCCTTGTCGATATCCGTCGTGAAATGAAGGCGACCTGCCGCCACGTTCGAGGTGATGACCTTGTCGAGTCCCGGCTCGTGAATGGGGACGCCACCTTCTTGCAGAATCCTGATTTTTTCAGGATTGACGTCCAGGCAAAGAACGTCGTTTCCCATTTCGGCAAGACAGGCGCCTGTCACCAAGCCCACATATCCAGTTCCAACAACCGTGATCTTCATTTGCGCATTACCTTCAGGCCGTGCGTTTGGCCATGTTTTGTGATGAGCGAGGGGCACCCGATGCAGGCTTGAAAGGGCCTGGCAGGTACCTCCTGGCAAACCGGGCAGGCGCGCGTCCGGTATGCTTCACGCGCATAATGCCTTTCGCCCTCGACATCGTGTGGTGGCGAAGCGGCCTGCGCCGCCCCATTGTGGCGGTTCAGTGACTACTGCCCGCAACGGTAGTCGACGTCAGTCGTGCTTTGGCGGAACGGATCGGTCAGTGCGTCGGAGTACTGGCCCATCAGCAACCGATGCTTCGGAAGTAGGTTGTTGCGGAAGAATCGGCTGATGTGCGCCAGCCGGCGCCCCTTATTGGTTAGCAGGACACAGCCGTCGTGAATGACGATAGTGCCCGACTGAAGCTGTTCGGTGAGGCGCACGTCCACTAGGTGGTGCTCTTTGACGTACTCTTTCGTAAACACGTCCTCGAAAGCATTTTCCCGGATTCCCCCGCCGCGTTGTTCAAGCTTCTCCAGTATGTAAAAGCTCAACGAGCGATCAAGGACGGTAGGGACAGAGATCGCGTAGCTGTAACCCAGCAAGAGCCAGATGACGATCAGCTGAAGCTTTTCCACGGGACTGAGCACGCGGAACCACGGGACGAGCCACAACAGGACGCTGCAGAGTGCGGTTGCGATGACGCCATCGAGAATAGCGCTGTAGAAAACCACGTTCACCTGCAGGTAGAGCGAATGGATCACGTACATGGCCAGCAGCACGGCTACGAAGATGGCGGTGACTGCGACGATGCGTCCGATTTTTATCGCTTGAATACCCAATGCTTCCCTCCGAAATAACTGCAAACCATCTGCAGGAACGTGCCGATAAGGAAACCGGCGCGGTAGTCGAGCTTGGCAACGTCCGTCCAGATGAACAACACACCTGCCTGCATGAGCGCTAGTATTGCGTACAGTAACCAGAATCGCGCCAGTTGGTGCCAGACCGATTCGGTGGTGCCGGGGAAGACGAAATATCGACTGCCCAGGAAGGACGCTGTGATGCCTGCCATCGCCGCTATGAAGTTGGCTATACCAGCCGAAGGAATATGAGCCAGATGAATGCAGGCGCTAAGGACGCCATAGCTTACGCAAGTCGCAGTCAATCCGTTGATGACATAGCGAATCGGCTGCGGCCTGAGCAGGTTAGAAATCGCGGTTGCCATGGGGTGTTGCGAGCACTTGGTCTACAAGGAGACGATAGTCCAGCGGCAGCACGGTGCTGCCGCGGGTTATGCCTGTGAGCATGAGCGTCATCAGAGTGATGGCGCCTGTCTGGAGGAAAACCAGCAACATGAGTCCCAGCGCTACTGAGAACCAGCCAGGCGTCGCATAACCCATCGCCTTGAGCACAATAGCCAGGGCGCTCCCCAAAAGTGACAGCACGGCAACTACAGCGCATGCGATGCCTACGCGGACAAGTACGTCTTCCGCGAAGATCATCAGGCCCTTGAAGCCATGCAGGGCCAGGCCAACGAAATTCATCTTGCTCTTGCCCGCGTATCGCGGGCCGCGATCCAGGGCGCAGGTACGCCAGCGCAGGCGCGACATCAGTACCGTGCCTGCGACATGCGTCGCCAGCTCACCCATGGATGCCAAGCGGCGCACGGCTATGCCGTTCATGGCCATGAAATTGCCGAAGCTGATCTTGCGGCCCGTGAGTAGCTCAAACAGCCATTTGTAAACGACGTAGAACGCCTTGAACCGAAGCGTTTCCACGCGGCTCCTTCGCTGTGCAACAACAACGTCTACTTCGGCGCTATCAAGATCGGCTAGCAGGCTCTCGATGGTCTCAGGCATGTCTTCGCCATCGGAGTCCATGACCACTACGCGGTCGATGTCGCTGAATTTTTCGGCTACATACGCGAGTCCCACGGCAATCGCGCGCTGATGGCCAACATTGCGCTTCAGGCGTATCACCGTGCCATTCAGGTTGACTGCAAGCATGCCCTGCAATGTGAGCGGCTGGCGTACCGAGCCGTCGTCGACTGCCACGACATGGATTTCCCGGCCGTAGGATTTTGCCAGCTCAGAGAAAAGAATGGTTGATGCCTCGGTGTCTTCGAACACCGGCGTAATGACGATGAGATTGCGATGAAGCATGCTCGATCACGCCCCGAGACGCTTGCGAAAGTAAGCCACGGTCTCTTTCAGGCCTTCATCAAGCGGGACCTTGGGGGTCCAGTCAAGCTTGGCTTTCGCCTGCGTGATGTCAGGCTGTCGCTGCTTAGGATCGTCGCTGGGTAGTGGCATATGGGTAATCTTTGACTTCCCGCCGACCAAGGCAATGACTTTTTCGGCTAGCTCGAGCATGGTGAACTCGCCTGGGTTGCCGATATTGATCGGCCCCGTGATGTCGGGCGCGCTGTCCATGAGGCGGCGCATGCCTTCGATCAGGTCGTCGACATAGCAGAAGCTGCGCGTCTGCGTACCATCGCCGTAGATCGTGATTGGCTCCCCCTTTAGCGCTTGCACGATAAAGTTGCTAACGACCCGGCCGTCGTTTGGATGCATGCGGGGACCATAGGTATTGAAGATGCGCATGACTTTGATCTCCAACTGGTGCTGACGCCAATAGTCGAAGAACAGAGTCTCGGCGCAGCGCTTGCCTTCGTCGTAGCAACTGCGGATGCCCACGGGATTGGTGCGGCCCCAATAGGACTCGGGCTGCGGATGCACTTCCGGGTCGCCGTATACCTCTGACGTCGATGCCTGCAAAATGCGTGCATGCGTACGCTTGGCGAGACCGAGCATATTGATTGCGCCGTGGACGCTGGTCTTCGTGGTCTGCACTGGGTCGTGCTGGTAGTGGATTGGCGACGCCGGGCAAGCGAGGTTATAGATCTGCTTGACTTCTACATACAGTGGAAACGTGACGTCATGTCGTACCAGCTCAAAGGAGGGATGCCCGATCAAATGGCGGATGTTGTCCTTCGAGCCAGTGAAGAAATTGTCCACGCAAAGGACGTCGTGGCCGGCTTCGATGAGACGGTCGCAAAGGTGGGAACCTAGAAAGCCCGCGCCGCCGGTTACCAGAATCTGGCTCAAAATATTCTCCCTGACTCATAGTTGACGGCCATAGGGGCCACGGACGACGCACAAGCGCCCGTGACCATATGGCCACAGATTATCTGTGGGATAATGCGATCCCGCATCGCTAGGTGGTGATGATTCCCGCCCTGTAATCCCCGCCGATGTTACTTGACACGTGCCATCGGCGCACTATGGCCCTGATCTTGACCAACCGCCATCGAGTACTACCTGATGAGGCGGGCAACTTGCGCAGCATGAGAGACGGCGTCAGCTGGGCTGGCACATTCTAATCACATCGCCGGTTCGCGATAACGCTCAGGCCAATGCCTGTTCCATCTCAGGGATGATCTTGAACAGATCCCCCACCAGCCCGATATCGGCCACCTCAAAGATCGGCGCCTCGCCGTCCTTGTTGATGGCCACGATGGTGCCCGCATCCTTGATACCCGTCAGGTGCTGGATGGCGCCGGAGATACCGATGGCCATGTACAGCTCCGGGGCGATGATCTTGCCCGTTTGTCCCACCTGCAGGTCGCTCGGTACGTAGCCGGCATCGACGGCGGCGCGCGAGGCGCCCACGGCGGCGCCGATCTTGTCGGCGAACTTGAAGATGATGTCGAAGTTCTCCTTAGACCCGACGCCACGGCCACCGGAGACCACCTTGCTGGCGCTCTGCAAATCCGGGCGGTCGCTCTTGCCCGATTGCAGCTCGACGAAGCGGGTATGTGAGGGCAGGGTTACGTCCACCGACAGGGCTTCGACCGGGGCATTGTTGGCGCCCGTCGCCGCGGCAGGCCAGGAGGCCGTGCGGATGGTGGCGACGATGGTGGTGTTGGGATCGGCTTCGACCGTGATGATCGCGTTGCCGGCGTAGATCGGACGCTTGAAGGTGTGGGCGCCTTCCACGCTCATCACGTCACTGACCTGCGCCACGCCGAGCAGGGCGGCCACGCGCGGCAGCACGTCCTTGCCGAACGTGGTCGACGGCGCGAACACGTGGCTGTAGCCGGTGGCGGCCTTGGCGATCTGCGGGGCCAGCACGGCGGCCAGCGGATGCGCGTTCTCGGCGCGGGCGACGGTGAGCACGCGGCTCACGCCTTCGATCTTGGCGGCGTCGGCGGCGATGGCGTCGACGTTGTCGGCCAGCACCAGCACGTCGATGGCTTCGGGCTTGATGGCCGCGGCGGCGCTCACGGCGCGCGCGGTGGAGGAATTCAGCTTGCCGCCGAGGTGTTCGGCGATGACGAGGATCTTGGTCATGGGTGTTCCCTCAGACGTGAGACAGGAAGGCTTTTACTGAAAAGTCCGGCCATGGATGGCCGGGTTTTGATCAGGGACGATCACAAAAGCCCCTTCTGCTTCAACGCAGCGACCAGTTCGGCTGCATCCTTCACCATCACGCCCTTGCTGCGCTTGGCCGGCGCGGCGTAGTGCGTGGTCTTCAGGTGGTCATTGGCTTCGACGCCCAGCGAGCCGAACTCGATGGTGTCGATCGGCTTGGACTTGGCCTTCATAATGTCCGGCAGCTTGATGAAGCGCGGCTCGTTGAGGCGCAGGTCGGTGGTGATCACGGCCGGCAGTTCGGCTTCGATCACTTCCAGGCCGGCATCGACTTCGCGGGTCACCGTGGCCTTGCCGTCGGCGATCTCGACCTTGCTGGCGAAGGTGGCCTGCGGGCGGTCCCATAGCGCGGCCAGCATCTGGCCTGTCTGGTTGGCGTCGTCGTCGATGGCCTGCTTGCCGAGGATGACCAGGCCCGGCTGTTCCTTCTCGATCAGCTTCTGGAAGATGCGGGCCGCGGTGAGGGGCTGCACGGCATCAGTGGTCACCACGTGGATGGCGCGGTTGGCGCCCATGGCGAGACCGTTGCGCAGGTGCGCCGTCAGGTCGGCCGGGCCGATGCCCACCACCACGACCTCTTCGGCCACGCCCTTTTCACGCAGGCGCAGGGCTTCTTCCAGGGCGATGTCGTCGAACGGGTTGGCGGAGAGCTTCACGCCATCCGTCACCACGCCGGTGCCATCGGGTTTCACCTGGATGCGGACGTTGTAGTCCACGACACGCTTGTAGCCAACCAAGATTTTCATCAGCGATTCCTTGAGTTGCCGACGCCCGCGGGGCGCTTGAACGTTTGTTTGAACGACCATTCTAACCAGATTGGGGTCACCATGCGGGCGCGCATGGTGACCGATACCGTGCCCATCGTGGCTTCCCCAGTCTCGATTCCGTTGATATCGGCCGCTATTTGACGGGCGGAATTGTGACTACCTGCCCGCGACCGGTATAAGCGTCATCGACCTCCAGCGCCTGGCTCCATGCGCCCAGCTGCCATCGCCCTTGCCCCACACAGCGAAGGGGCTCCTGTACGGCGAGCGGATCGAAATCTGCCTCCAGGGCATGTTCGCCTAAGACGTCCAGCAAGTCGTCCATGTACTGCTCCGCGCCCCGTTGCACTTGGGCGATATGCGGCCAGCGCTGCCCGTGTGCCGGGTCATCGCGGTGACGCGCAACCAGCTCGTCTCCATGCTGCTCGAAGTGGGAGAACTGAGGAGAGGGTGAGGTAAGCAGGGATTCGAGCAACAGATGGTGTCGCGTCACAGGAGAGCTGTCCTCGCCACGGCGCGCGTCACCAAAGCGGGCGTCAGCCCACGACTCGCCGGTGACTACCGCATCGATGCCCTGCGCGACAGCAAAATAGGCGCCACCGATGGTCTGGCCGGTGATACGCGAGAGCTGCGACTGGATGGTGCCGACGTATCCCACGTCGGCCACGATCGGCCGATCGGCGGCCTGCACTTGGCGATGCCAGTATTCGAGATAGGCATCGCGCTCGCGTCGCGCGATGTCTTGAAGGGTCGACGCCACGGGTTGCAGGCGCGTGACCAGTTCGCTAGCCATTTCCGGCAAGTAGACTTCGCCCTCCAGGGCTGCCTTGCCCAGCGCCTCCTGAGCGGCGTCGGCCACGGCGCGACCCAGGCGGGAGTCCAGCAGTCCGAAGAAAGAGCCTGTATAGGGCTTGCGGAATACGGCGAGCAGATCGTCCATGGCGCGAATCGACGGCGTGTTCACGCCCCGACGGGACACCAGAAGATAACGGCCATCGACACCGGCGAGAGCCGGCACGCGCGGCTGCATGCGCTGATAGAGACGATGCAGCAAATAGCCTTCGCGGCTCAAGAAGAGGATTTTTTTCGAATCGCGCTGCAGCGCGGTGCGCGAGAGCCACACGAGGTAGTCCGCCAGCAGCGGACCGAGAACGGTGTAGCCCAGTGTTTCCGCGCGTTCGATCTGCACGATACGCGCGAACCATTCGGGGTTCTGGTCGCCACACTGCGCAAAATGATTGGCGATCAGTCCACGCCAAAGTTCGTCGGCCCACTGGCCACGTTGGGTCGGAAGCGGTCGAAGGGCACGCAAGCCCGGTACGACTTCCAGGTAAGCGGCAGGCCGCAAGACGTGTACCGGGAACAGCATGCCTGCATGTAATGGTCGCATGACATCGGCGTGTTCGTTGTCGCCCACGTGCAGCCAGCGCTTCGGGTCCGCGTGTTCGGTAGCGACCAGGGCACGCCATCCTTCGTCGGTGTCCTTGCGCCAGCCCGTGTCGCAGGAGACGTAGAGCTTGCTGAGCGAGTGGTTCACGCTGGCCGGCAGAAGAGAACGCAGATCCTTCTGTCCGATATACATATCGGAAACGCCGAGCACGGTGCGGCGACCATCGGAAGCCAACGACTCCAGCGTCGCAACGACTTCACGCCGTGGCTTCAGCAAGGTCTGCTCGGTAGACAACTCCAGTGCCTGGATGGCATCTGCGACGCCACTCGCCAAGCCGGTGTCTTCCTGCAGGGTTGCATAGACGGTGCCCAGGTCGACGTCTTTGCCGGCGCGCGCACGCGCCTTGGCTTCGGCTTGCGTGCGGAGTCGGCCAAAATTTTCCAGACCATGACGTTTCTGCACGAGCAGGGAAAGGAAGTCGCGCGACCCGTGGGCCGTGAGGAACGGCCGGACGACCAGCGTGTCGAATACGTCGAACGACACCCACTGGGCGCCGGTGGCGAAATAGTCGATCTTCTGGCGCAACGGCGCATCGAAGTAGAGCTGCCGGTTGCGTTCGCCCTCCGGCATCAGTGCCGGGCTGCCATCGGAAGGAAGCACGCCCACGAACAGGCCCTGATGGCGGGTGACCAGGCAAAGCAGGCGCTCCACCGCATGTTGCAGCGTGCCGTCGATCTGTCCCTGTTCGGGCGGAAACGATTCGGTGCGAAGACCAAGCTCAAACAGGGGACGCAGCGCTTGCGTGCGCGCCCAGAACATCGAACCTGCGGGAAAGTCGAGATACTCGCCCGCATCGATGTCAAAGCCCATGCGCTCGGCCAGTGAGCGGCCCCATTGGGAGTTGCTCAGCCATGTATGTCCCCACAACGGGACATTGGCGAAGCTTTCCGGATACACCATGCCCAGGCCGGGGTTGGCCTGGAACATGCCAAAAATCCACGATACGCGTTCGAGCGATCCAAGCAGCGAGCCAAACAGATGGTTCCGCCACTCGGCCTGATCCCGGCCGCCGTAAAGTGATTTCTTGGTATGCACGTGGCATACGAGATCCAGCGCCAGGACTTCTTCGCGGAACGCCACCAGGAACGGGGCAATGTCGCGCCCGCGATTGGGGACGATGCGCAGATGCAACTGCTGGAGACGCGGGAGTGCGTTCAGGCGCGCCTGAGCCTTCTCCCGGGCGGCTTCGTCCACCACCGACACCATCAGCGTGTAGGGCAGGGGCATATTGGCCAAATATTGCGCCAACTCGTCCAGCAGATCGGGATAAAAGACATGCGCCATTACGCCGATCCTGGCGTCCACCGCCGCAAGGGGCGCCGCGGCGCGCAGGTTCATGGCTTGAGGCGCGGGCAGTGGATCATTGCGCTTGTGCGCCGCACGAAGGCGCCACAGCAGGCCACGAACGCCCAGCGCGCGCGTGACGCGGAAGCTTCGCGCCACGATCGAGCGAATGCCAGCCATGCCCCCACCATGCCGCTGGATGGCATCGCGAAGAAAAGCCGAGAGCGTGGCGAGCGAGGGCACGGTGCGCACCGCTTCAGCGCTTGCCGAGTGCGCGTTCCAGCGCCTCGTAGGCAAGACGGGATGAAAAATGGCGTTTCACGTTATCGATGGAGGCGGTCGATAGCCGGCTCCAAAGATCGGCGTTCTGTTGGAGTTCTTGCGCCGCCTGTGCGAAATCCTCAGCCGTCTCGGCAAGCAGAACGTCGGTACCTTTCTCCAGATGCATGCCTTCGACGGCCAGCGGTGTGGCGATGACCGGTACGCCATAACTCATTGCCATATTGATCTTGCCCTTCACGCCGGCGCCAAAACGCAACGGAGCGAGCGACGCGAGCGCGCCATCCAGCCAGGGAGCGAGGTCGGGCACACGTCCATGCAGTTCAAGCCCGGGGGCGCGAAGTTCTTCGCGGGCCGAGTCGGGAACATCGCCGAGTACGTGCACGCGGGCATCGGGTGCGTGCTTGCGTAGCGCAGGAAGAATGTCGGAGGCGATCCAGCGAACGGCGTCTGCGTTGGGTGGGTGGCCAAAGCCCCCGATGAACACAAAATCGCGGCGCAGCGCCTGTGGCTGACGGCATCCGTGCACCTCATGGATATTCGACAACAACTCCACCTTCGCCTGTGGCACCTCCGCCGCCAGCAGCGCCTGCTCGTGCGGGCTTACCACAAAGGTCACGTCGCACTGCTCGATCAAGGCCAGTTCGCTCTTGCGCGATGCCAGTGCCTGGCGGGCCATGGAGGCGCTGCCGCTGAGTTCCGCTGCGCGTTGTTCGCGCAGGAAGTGCAGGTCCACCGTGTCGAACAGCAGTCGAGCCTTGGGCGCCAACTTGCGGACCAGCGAGGCGTATTGTCCAGCCACGGTGTGGCGGCAAAGAATCACTGCGCGCAATTCGTGACCGTGCGCGCGTAGCCAGTGGGGCAGGTCGGAGACCCACGGGCGGCACAGCACTTCGGTGCCGAGTGCGCCCATGGCCCGGACTTCCTCGTCAGATGCGCGTCCGTCGTCGGGCAGGAACGCGACAGCCCAGCCTTGTTCGTCCAGCAGTCGCAGGATGGCGCTCAGGCGCAGCGAACCGGAGTCGCGCGTGGGCTCGGGAGTCATGCTATCGACGACCAGGATGCGACCACGGCGTCGCCAGCGCAGCGCGCGCATCAGCGAAGTGCCCACGGGCGGATGGTCGTTCAGTGCGTCGTTCCACTTGGCGACGAAGGTCGCCTGGTTCGTCACCTGATGGCGCTTCATGCCGGCGTGCAGGTCGGTGCCGGCGCTGATGCCTTCGCAGTGGATGATGGTGCTGGAAGGCTCGTAGTAGACCTTCAGCCCCTGCTGGCGAACGGCGAAGGCGAGATCGACGTCTTCGTAGTAGGCCGGCGCGTAACGCTGGTCGAAGCCGCCTATGCGCTCGAATACGTCGCGGCGGATCATCAGTGAGGCGCCGCTGACATAGTCCACTTCACGGCGGAAACGCCATGCGGGCGCGTCGCGCTGTTCGAAGCGTCCCGATGTCCAGCAACTGCCGTCGGCGAACACCAGTCCGCCGGCTTCCTGCAATCGGCCATCGGGGTAGACCAGACGGCTTCCTGCGATGCCGCAGTCGGCATGCTCGCCAAAGCAACACAGCAAGCCGTCCAGCCAGTTCGGCATGACCTGCGTGTCGTTGTTGAGGAACATCAGAAACTGGCCGCGTGCCACCGCCGCACCCGCATTGCAGCTGCCGACGAAGCCGAGGTTGCGCTCGTTGCGCAGCAGGCGCAGGCCTCCGATCTGCTCGAGCAGGGCGGCGGAATCATCCGGCGATTTGTCGTCCACCACGATGACTTCAAAGGGCGCGTCAGCCGCGTTGCGCACCAGCGAGCGCAGGCATGCAAGCGTATAGGCCACCTTGCCGTGGATCGGGATGATCACCGATACCAGGGGTTGCTCCGAGGTGGGCAGTGCGAACGGCGTAAAGGGTGCGTCCAGCGATTCGACGTGCAGCGAATCGTCGAGCGTCGGTCGTCGCTCGAACTCCTGACGAACACGAGCAAGTGTGCCCCTCCAGCCGCGCAGCGCCACACTGCCACGGAAGCGCTGCAGTGCGTAATTCAGGCGCTTGAAGCGCCAGGTGAGTCGGGCGGACAGCGTCATGTCCTCTTGTCAGAGGTTCTGGTAATTCGGACCCGACCCGCCCTCCGGCGTCACCCAGTTGATGATCTGGTAGGGGTCCTTGATATCGCAGGTCTTGCAGTGCACGCAGTTGGCGGCGTTGATCTGCAGGCGCTTGCCGCTGCTCCCATCAGGCTTGGTGTCGTCGACGATCTCATAGACGCCGGCGGGGCAGAAGCGGGTGCAGGGGTTGCCGTATTCCACCGCGCACTGGGTCACGCACACGTGGGTGTCGGCCACGTGCAGGTGGATGGGCTGGTCCTCGTCGTGCTCGGTGGCGGCGAAGTAGACGCCGGCCAGGCGGTCGCGCGGGGGCAGTTCGCGCGTCACGTAGTCGCGCCTGGGTTCCTCCTGCTGGCCGAGCTTGTGCAGCGAGGACCAGTCGGCTTTGTTCTTCAGCGTCCACGGCGAGGCGCCGCCGACGGCGGTTTCCCAGGCGGCATTCAGCATGCCGAACCACAGGCCCTTCTTGAAGGCGGGCTTGATGTTGCGTACCTTCTTCAGCTCGGCCATCGCTTCCGAGCCGCGCAGCTTCGCATCGAAGCCGGCCGGCTCGAGGTCGTTCGCCACTAGGTGCTCGGCGGCCAGCATGCCGCTGCGGATGGCCTGGTGGGTGCCCTTGATCTTGGGCACGTTGAGCAGGCCGGCGGTGTCGCCGATCAGCAGGGCGCCAGGCATCTCCACCTTGGGCAGCGACTGGTAGCCGCCGGTGACGATGGCGCGCGCGCCGGCGGAGAGGATGCTGCCGCCCTCCAGCAGCGACTTCACCATGGGATGGTTCTTCCACTGCTGGAAGGCCTCCCACGGCTGGTAGTTGGGATCGGTGTAGTCCAGGCCGCTGACGTAGCCCAGCGCGATGCGGTCCTTGTCCAGGTGGTAGAGGAAGCTGCCGCCGTAGGTGTGGCTGTCGGCCGGCCAGCCGAGGCTGTGCACGATCTTGCCGGGCTGCACGCGCCCGGCGGGCACCTGCCACAGCTCCTTGATGCCGATGGAGTAGCCTTGCGGATCGCTGTCCTGGTCCAGTTTGAAGCGCTTGATCAGCTGCTTGGTGAGGCTGCCGCGCGCGCCTTCGGCCAGCACGGTGACCTTGGCCTTGATGTCGATGCCCTGGGTGTAGCCGCTTTTGTGCGAACCGTCCTTGGCCACGCCCATGTCGCCGATGCGCACACCGGCGACGGCGCCATCCTCGGCATAGATGTTGTCGGCGGCGGCGAAGCCCGGGAACACGTCCACGCCCAGCGCCTCGGCCTGTGGCGCGAGCCAGGCGCACATCGCGCCCAGCGACACGATGAAGTTGCCGTGGTTGTTCATTCCCGGTGGCACCGGTAGCTTGTGGCCGCCGGTCTTGCTGAGCAGCCAGAACTCGTCCTCGGTGGCCGGCACGCAGATCGGCGGCGGGTTGTCGCGCCAGCCCGGCAGCAACGCGTCCAGCGGCTGCGGCTCGATCACGGCGCCGGAAAGGATCTGCGCGCCGATGGTGGAAGCCTTCTCGATCACGCACACGCTCACGTCGGGCTTGAGCTGCTTGAGGCGGATGGCGAAGGAGAGGCCCGCGGGGCCTGCACCCACGACGACGACGTCGTATTCCATGGTTTCGCGGTCGCTCATGGCGGACTCCAACTGGCTAGTGCGGCACGATTCCGTTCCCGGACGTATGGAAACGGGCAAACCGGCATTGTCCGGGTTCGGGCCGTGGGGGGCAACGGAGGTATTCGGAGGGACCTTGCATACCCTTCATCTGCGGTGGTGATAATCGCTGGCAGCGAGCCCATGGAAGACATCATGAACCTGCAGCCCCCGATCAGCGACCTGGACCTGCGCCGCGCCACGATGTGCCAACTGCTGCACTGGCTGGCGGTGGAGCGCGTGCAGCCGCAGGCACTGGCGGAGACCTACCTGGAGGCGATCGAGCGGCTCAATCCGCAACTCAATGCCTATGTCGGCGTGGGTTCGGCGATGCTGCAGGAGCAGGCGCTGGCCGCCCAGCACCGCCGTCGCGACGGGGTGATCGGGCGGCTCGACGGCATCCCGGTGGCGCTCAAGGACAATTTCGACGTTGCCGGCTGGCCTACCCGCGCCGGCCTGGGCGGCCGCGGCCGGCCGGCGGAGGACGATGCGCACGTGGTGGCGCGGCTGCGCGCCTCGGGGGCCATCCTGGTGGGGCGGACCAACATGGACGAGGGGGCGCTGGGAGCGGTGACCGACAATCCCCACTACGGCCCCACCCATAACCCGCACCGCCATGGCTATACCGCCGGCGGCTCGTCGGGCGGCGCGGCGGCGGCCGTGGCCGCGGGGCTGGCCGTGGCCGCGATCGGTTCGGACAGCCTGGGTTCGATCCGCATCCCGGCGAGCTATTGCGGCGTCTATGCGCTCAAGCCCACGCATGGTGAAATCTCCGCCCGCGGCATGGTGCCGGCGGCCCGCCGGCTGGATACGGTGGGGCTGGTCGCGCGCAGCGCGGACGATCTCACCGTGCTGCTGCAGGTGCTGGCTGGCTACGATGCCGACGATCCGCGCTCGCGCCGCCGCCGCGTGGCGCTGTCGCCGCCGGACTGGGAGCCTGGCCGGCTGCGCGCAGGCTTCCTGCCCAACCTGGCCGCGCTCGGTGTGCGGCCGGAAGTGATCGAGGTGTTCGAGGCCGCACTGGCCAAGTGGCCGCGCGAGCTGGGCGAGCGCCGTACGGTGGATTTCGCCGATTGGGATTTCGCCCGCACGCGCCGGGCCGGCCTGCTGCTGATGGAGGCGGAGATGCTGGGCACCTTCGCCGCCGAGCTGGCCGATGCCGGGCATTGCGTCTCGGAGCATTTCCGCCGCCTGCTGGGCTATGCCGCCGGCAAGAGCGCCGCCGATTACGCTGCCGCCGATCGGGTGCTCGACGCCGCCACGCTCAAGATGCGGCGGCTGTTCGCCCAGGTCGACGTGCTGGTGCTGCCCACCACGCCGCAGGGCGCCTTCCCGCTGGATGGGCCGGTGCCCGACTCGCAGGCCGACCTGACCGCCTTCGCCAACCTGGCAGGATGCCCCGCCGTCAGCATTCCCATGGGCTACCTGCCGGATGGCATGCCGATCGGGCTGCAACTGGTGGGCGCGCGTGGCGCGGACCTGCGCCTGCTGGAGCTGGCCTCGATCTGCGCGGCGACGCTGGACGTGGAGCCATCCTTTCCCGCCATCGCCTGAGCGTGGCATGGCCGTGGGCTTGTTCGATCAGTCGCAGGAGCCGGGATGGCAAGCCTTGCCGCTGCCTGGCGCCGAGCTGGCCTTGTGGCCGCAATGGCTGGCGCCGCCGGAAGCCGACGAACTGCTCGCCGACCTGCTGGCAGCGGTGCCGTGGGAAACCCACCGCATCCGCATCTATGGCCGCGAGGTCGATTCGCCGAGGCTGAGCTGCTGGATCGGCGACCCGGCGGCTACCTACGTGTATTCGCGCACGCGTTTCCAGCCGCATCCCTGGCTGCCGGTGCTGGCCGCCTTGCGCGAGCGTGTCGAGCAGGCCTGCGGCGCCCGCTTCAACAGCGTGCTGGCCAATCTCTACCGCGACGGGCGTGACGCCATGGGCTGGCACAGCGACGACGAGCCGGAATTGGGCGACCGTCCCGTCATCGCCTCGCTGAGCCTGGGCGCCGTGCGGCGTTTCCGCTTCAAGCCACGGCTGGGCGGCACGCGGCATGACACCCAGGCCATCGCATTGGGACACGGCAGCCTGCTGCGCATGGCGGGCGACACGCAGCGGCTTTACGTGCATGGCGTTCCGCGGACGAGCGCGCCGGTGGGCGCGCGGATCAACCTGACCTTCCGCTGGATCGACCCGGCGCGCCGCCGCGACTAGTCGCGGCCGGCGGCCGGCCGCAGCGGCTGCTGCAGGGTCCACGCCAGCACCTGTGTCGCCAGGGTGTCGCTGGCCTGGCCGAAGGCGGCCACCACCTGCGGCACCGCCGTGCCGCCGACCGGCTGGACGATGTCGAAGCGTCGCGTGGCGATCACGCGCAGGCCGTTGGCCTGCACCAGGCGTGCGTCGAAGCGGATCACCACCACCGGGGCTCCTTCCCGGTATTCCGACTGGAAGGCGCGCAGGTCGCCGGTCAGCGTGTAGTCGGCGGGCAGGGCATTGTCGTCGTCGCTCACCGAGGCCGCGCGACCGTCGTCGCGGAAGGCATCGATCAGGCGGTTGCGCAGCAGGGTGGTGGCGTTGTCGCTCCAGCGCGCGCCCTTGTAGACGCTGATCACGTTGCCCTGCGGCATCACCGCGATGCGCGAGCTGTCGATCATGCGTTCAGCCTGCGGCGTGCCGATGCGCAAGGACCATCCGGCCGGCGCGGCCTGGGCATGCGGCAGCGGCGTCGCGGGCAGGCGATAGATGTCCGGCGACTCGGCCTTGGGCAGCACCGAGCAGGCGACCAGCAGCGCCGCTGCCATGCCGGCGGAAAGAAAGGCGGGCAGCCTCATGGCACGAACTCCTTGTTTTGCTCGCGGCCGAGCAGGAAGCCGGCCGGGTTGTCGTCGAGGCGCCGCGTGATGCCGCGCAGCGAACTGGCCGCGTCGCGCAGTTCGCGCACGGCCGGGCCCAGCTCGTTGAAGCCTTGCATGCCGCCGCTGATGGCGGCACGGTTGTCGTTGACCAACTGGTCGATATGGTTGGCGATGCGCTCCACCGAGGCCAGCGCGTTCCTGGCGCTGTCGAAGGTGGCGCGGCCCTGGCTGTCGATCAGGCCATTGGCGTTGCGTACCAGCTGTTGCGTTTGCGCCAGGGTGTCGTTGGCCTGCTTGCTGGCCTCGGCCAGTTGCCTGAGCAAGGTGCGGATGTCGTCGCGCTGGTCGGCGATGGCGCCGGTGGCCTTGTCCAGGTGGTCGAGGGTGCGCGAGACGCGATCCATGTTCTCCGGCGACAGCAGCTCGCTGGCGCGCGCCAGCACCTCGTTGATGTTGACCATCAGGTCCTCGCCGTTGGCGAGGATGCGCGCCAGCGGCGAGGGATCGGCCACGATCACCGGCGGCTGGCCGTTCTTGCCCACCAGCGGCGGGCTTTGCGGCGAGCCGCCGCTGAGCTGGATCACCGCCAGGCCGGTGACGCCGGTCAGGGCCAGCTTGGCGTGCGTGTCCTCGCGCACCGGCGTGTCGCCGCCCACGCGAATCCAGGCGAGTACCTTGCGCGGATCCTGCGGATCGAGCTTGAGCTGGGTGACGTCGCCCACCTTGATGCCGTTGTATTGCACCGCGCCGCCCTGCGAGAGGCCGGTCACGGCCTCGTTGAACACCACCTCGTAGTAGGCGAACTGGCGGTCGGCGCTGGTCTTGGCCAGCCACAGGGCGAACAGCAGGGCGGCGGCCACCACCAGCACGGTGAACAGGCCGATCAGCACATGATGGGCGCGGGTTTCCATGTCACTTCACCTCGGGGGACGGTTCATGCTCGTGCGCCTGTTCGGCGGCGCGGCCGCGCGGGCCGTGGAAATACGATTGCACCCACGGATCGGGGCACCGGGCCACCTCGTCGAGCGGTCCGACCACCAGCACCTTCTTCTGCGACAGCACGGCGACGCGGTCGCAGATGGTGTACAGCGTGTCCAGGTCGTGGGTGACCAGGAACACGGTCAGCCCCAGCGCGTTGCGCAAGGTCAGGATCAACTGGTCGAAGGCGGCGGCGCTGATCGGGTCCAGGCCCGCCGTGGGCTCGTCCAGGAACAGGATCTCCGGGTCCAGCGACAGGGCGCGCGCCAGGGCCGCGCGCTTGACCATGCCGCCGGACAGCTCGGCGGGATACTTGGTCTCCGCACTGGCCGGCAGGCCGGTCAGGGCCAGCTTCACGCCGGCCAGTGCCTGCGCCTCGGGCCGGGACAGGCCGGCATGCTCGATCAGCGGCATGGCCACGTTTTCCACGATGTTGAGCGAGGAGAACAACGCGCCGTTCTGGAACAGCACGCCGAAGCGCCGCTCCATCGCCGAGCGTTGTCCGGGCGGCAGGCCCAGCAGGTCCTTGCCGAACACGTGGACCTGACCGGCGGTGGGGCGCTGCAGGCCCACGATGCTGCGCAGCAGCACCGACTTGCCGGTGCCCGAGCCGCCGACCACGCCGAGGATCTCGCCGCGGCGCACGTCCAGGTCCAGTTGCTCGTGCACGGTCTGCGCGCCGAAGCGGTTGACCAGGTGGCGCACCTGGATCACGTCGTCCTGGGGGTGTGGCCTGGGCAGCGCGTTCACCAGCCCATCTCCATGTAGAACAGCGCGGCCAGCGCATCGAGCAGGATCACCACGAAGATCGACTGCACCACGCTGGAAGTGGTGTGCTCGCCCACCGATTCGGCGCTGCCGGTGACCTTGAAGCCTTCCAGGCAACCGATCACCGCGATCAGGAAGGCGAACACCGGCGCCTTGGCGATGCCCACCAGGAAATGCCGCACGCCGATATCCGATTTCACCAGGTTGATGAACATCAGCGGCGAGATGTCCAGCGTGAGGGCGCAGACCAGGCCGCCGCCCACCAGGCCCGCCATCATGGCCAGGAAGGTCAGCATCGGCAGCGTGGCCAGCATGGCCAGCACCCGCGGCAGCACCAGCAGTTCCATGGGATCCAGGCCCAGCGCGCGGATGGCGTCGATTTCCTCGTTGGCCTTCATCGAGCCGATCTGCGCGGTGAACGCGCTGGCGGTGCGGCCGGCCAGCAGGATGGCAGTGAGCAACACGCCGAACTCGCGCAGGAACGAGTACGCCACCAGGTCCACCGTATAGATGGTGGCGCCGAAGTCGGCCAGCACGGTGGAGCCCAGGAAGGCCACCACCGCGCCCACCATGAAAGTGAGCAGCACCACGATGGGCACGGCATCCAGTCCGGTCTGCTCCATGTGCGCCACCAGCGAGGTCACGCGCCAGCGCCCCGGTCGCCAGGCGGTGCGGACGAACGTATCCAGGGTGAGCCCGATGAAGCCAAGCAGCCGGATCTGCTGGTGCCACACGTTCGCCATCGCCGCGCCGATGCGGGCCAGCAGGTCGGCTAGGGCGTTGTGGCGCTGCTTGCCGGGTGCCTCGCTATAGGCCCCCATCGCGGTGCCGACGGTTTGCAGCAGGGCGCGCTGGGCGGCCGGCAGGCTGGGATCGGCCTGGGCCAGGCTGCCGAGCCGGTCGGCGCCCAGCAGGCCCGCCAGCAGGGACGCCCCGGCGGTGTCCAGGGCACCGAGGCCGGCCAGGTCGATGGCGATGCCGGGGTCCAGCGGGGCGCGCAGGGCGGCGATCGCGCGCTCGAGCGAGGCGTAGTGGGCAAGGGTCCAATCCCCCGTCACGCGCAGGCGTGGCGGTGTGGCGGTGGCATCGAGTTGTGCGCTTCCTGTCGCCGTCGATGTGCTCATGGTGCCGATCTTAGAGCCTGTTTACGATCTCCGCGTAGCCCGCGTTGAGTCGGTGTGCCCACCAGGCAGCCGCGCGCGGCTCGACCTGACAGCCAGTCAGGCGCTTCGCCACGCACGACTCCCTGGCGGGCACACCGACTCAACGCGGGCTACGCGGAGATCGTAAACAGGCTCTCAGTGGAGTGGCGCGTACGACGGGTGATGACGTTCGCCGGGCCTGTCGGCGCATGCGAAGCTGAAGCGTTACTTCACGCCTCGCGGTCGGTATCGCTGCCTGCCTCGGCGTTTTCGGCTAGATTTCCCCGGATGACTGCCAGCGATGGCGGCTGTCCAAGCCACAGGCCAGTGAACCTCCTTCCTATGTCACCCATGTCCCACCTGGACGCGCTCGAGGCCGAGAGCATCCATATCTTCCGCGAGACGGCGGCGTCCTTCGAGAGGCCGGTGATGCTCTATTCGATCGGCAAGGACTCCTCGGTCCTGCTGCACCTGCTGCGCAAGGCATTCCATCCGGCCCGCCCGCCGATGCCGCTGCTGCACGTGGACACCACCTGGAAGTTCCGCGAGATGATCGCCTTCCGCGACCGGGTGGCGGCCGAGGGCGACGTTGACGTGCTGGTGCACGTCAACGAGGAGGGGCTGCGCCAAGGCATCTCCCCGCTGACCCACGGTTCGGCCGTGCACACCGACGTGATGAAGACCGCGGCGCTGAAGCAGGCGCTGGACAAGTACCGCTTCGATGCCGCCATCGGCGGTGCCCGCCGGGACGAGGAAAAGTCGCGCGCCAAGGAACGCGTATTCTCCTTCCGCAACGCCCAGCACCGCTGGGACCCCAGACACCAGCGTCCCGAGCTGTGGCACACCTACAACACAGCGATCCACGCGGGCGAGAGCGTGCGCGTGTTCCCCCTGTCCAACTGGACCGAGATGGACGTGTGGCGCTACATCCGCCGCGAGGGCATTCCCGTGGTGCCGCTGTATTTCGCCAGGCCGCGGCCGGTGGTGCGGCGCGACGGCGCGTGGATCATGGTGGACGACGAGCGTTTCACCCTGCGCGAGGGCGAGGCGGTCCAGATGCGCCAGGTGCGCTTCCGCACCCTGGGATGCTATCCGCTGACCGGCGCGGTCGAGTCCGGCGCGGATACCCTGGACAAGATCATCGACGAGATGGCGGCCTCCCGCAGTTCCGAGCGGCAGGGTCGGATCATCGACCAGGACGGCAACGCCTCGATGGAGCGCAAGAAGCAGGAGGGCTATTTCTGATGACGACCCGGGAACAGGCCGCCGACACCCCTCTGCTGCGCTTCATCACCTGCGGCAGCGTCGACGATGGCAAGAGCACCCTGCTGGGCCGCCTGCTGTACGACGCCGGCATGGTGCCGGACGACCAGCTCGATGCGCTGGCCCGCGACAGCCGCCGGCTGCACGCGGATGCGCCCGACGCGCTGGATTTCTCCCTGCTCACCGATGGCCTTGACGCCGAGCGCCAGCAGGGCATCACCATCGACGTGGCCTACCGCTACTTCCATACGCCGCGGCGCAGCTTCATCGTGGCCGATTGCCCCGGCCACGAGCAGTACACCCGCAACATGGCCACCGGCGCCTCCAACGCCGAACTGGCGGTGGTGCTGGTGGACGCGCGCAAGGGCCTGCTGCCGCAGACGCGCCGGCATACCTATATCTGCGCGCTGATGGGCATCCGCCAGGTGGTGCTGGCGGTGAACAAGATGGACCTGGTGGATTTCCGCGACGACATCTACGCGGCCATCACCCACGAGTACCGCGAGCTGGCCGTCCAGCTCGGCATCGGCCGGGTGGATTGCCTGCCGGTGGTCGCGCCGGGCGGCGACAACGTGGGCCGGCGTTCCACGCGCATGAGCTGGTACGACGGCCCTTGCCTGCTGGAACTGCTGGAATCGGCCGATACCGCGGCCACCCGGGCCGCCGACTTCCGCCTGCCGGTACAATGGGTCAACCGGCCCGATGCGTTCTTCCGTGGCTATGCCGGCACCGTGGCGGGTGGCCGCGTCGCGGTCGGCGACGAGGTCGTGGTACAGCCGGCCATGCGCCGCGCACGCATCGAGCGCATCGTGACCGCCGACGGCGACCTGCCCGAGGCGGGCGAGGGCCAGGCGGTGACGCTGATGCTGGATCGCGAGGTCGATGTCAGCCGCGGCGACGTGATCGCGGACGCCGCCCGCCCGGCGCCGGTCGCCGACCAGTTCGCCGCCCACGTGCTGTGGATGGGCGACGAACCGCTGCTGCCCAACCGCGCCTACTGGCTGAAGATCGGCGCGCGCACGGTCAATGCCCGCGTCACCTCCATCAAGCACAAGGTCGACGTCAACACCCAGGCCGAGCTGGCGGCGCGACGGCTGGACCTGAACGAGGTCGGCTACTGCAACATCGACCTGGACCACGCCATCGCCTTCGAGGCGTACAAGGTCAACCGCAGCCTGGGCGGCTTCATCCTGATCGACCGGCAGACCCACGCCACGGTCGGCTGCGGCATGCTCGACTTCGCCCTGCGCCGTGCCGCCAACGTGCATTGGCAGCACACCGACCTGGACAAGGACGCGCGCAGCGCCAGCAAGGGCCAGCGACCGCGCTGCCTGTGGTTCACCGGCCTGTCCGGCGCGGGCAAGTCCACCGTCGCCAACCTGGTCGAGCGCCGGCTGCATGCGCTGGGCTACCACACCTATATGCTGGACGGCGACAACCTGCGTCATGGCCTGAACAAGGACCTGGGCTTCACCCCCGAGGCACGCGTGGAGAACGTGCGCCGCGTGGCCGAGGTGGCGCACCTGATGGTCGATGCCGGGCTGATCGTGCTGGTATGCGTGATATCGCCGTTCCAGAGCGAGCGGCGCTTCGCCCGCGGCCTGTTCGACGAAGGCGAATTCCTCGAGGTATTCGTCGACACCACGCTGGAGGAGTGCGAGCGGCGCGATCCCAAGGGCCTGTACCGCAAGGCGCGTGCCGGCGAGATCCTCAACTTCACCGGCATCGACTCGCCCTACGAGGCGCCCGAGCGGCCCGAGCTGCATCTGCGCACGGCGGGCCTGCGTCCCGAGCAACTGGCCGAGCAGGTGGTGGAGCAATTGTTGGCCGGGCTGGGGCCGCGCTGATCGCCATCGGGCGTCCCCGTTTGCCGTTCCCGCTTTCGCCGGGATGACGGTGGAGGGGATGTGGCGGTGCGGGTGTTCGATGTTGCGCCGCACGACGCCTCCCGGTACGCCTGCGCATGCTTGCCGCATCGCGCGTGGCTTGGAATGTATCGGTGCGCCCGGCGATAATGCCGCTTTTCCCAAGGCGTGATCGCGATGACCGAGAAGACCGTACTCAACGACACCCACCGCGCGCTGGGTGCGCGCATGGTCGACTTCGGTGGCTGGGACATGCCGATCAGCTACGGCTCGCAGATCGAGGAGCATCACGCCGTCCGCCGCGACGCAGGCATGTTCGACGTCTCGCACATGACGGTGGTGGACCTGCACGGCGAGCGCGTGAGGGAGTTCCTGCGGCACCTGCTGGCCAACAGCGTGGACAAGCTGAAGGCGCAGGGCAAGGCGCTGTACTCGTGCATGCTCGATGAGCAGGGCGGGGTGATCGACGACCTGATCGTGTACTTCCTCGGCGAGGAATTCTTCCGCCTGGTGGTGAACGCCGCCACCCGCGCCAAGGACCTGGCCTGGATCGAGCGGCAGGCCAAGGCCTTCGGCGTGGAGGTCAGGGAACGCCCGGATTTCGCCATGATCGCCGTGCAGGGCCCGCGGGCCCGCGACAAGGTGATCGGCTTGCTGGCCGAGGTGGACCGCGAGCGCATCGGCAAGCTCGGCAAGTTCGCCGCCGCCGCCGCGCAAGGACCGCACGGCATGCCGCTGTTCGTGGCGCGCACCGGCTACACCGGCGAGGACGGCTTCGAGATCATCGTGCCGCAGGAGCATGCCGTGGCCCTGTGGCAGGCCCTGGCCACCGTGGGCGTGGCGCCGTGCGGCCTCGGCGCGCGCGACACCCTGCGCCTGGAGGCGGGCATGAACCTCTATGGCCAGGACATGGACGAGAGCGTCTCGCCGTGGGAGGCCAACCTCGGCTGGACCATCGCGCTGGACGAAGGCCGCGACTTCATCGGCCGCAAGGCGCTGGAGGCGCAGAAGGCCGCTGGCGTGAAGCGCGTGATGGTCGGCCTGGTGCTGGACGAGAAGGGCGTGCTGCGCCACGGCCAGAAGGTGCTGACCGCCCATGGCGAGGGCGAGATCCTCTCCGGCAGCTTCGCCCCCACGCTCAACAAGGCGGTGGCCTTCGCACGCATTCCGGCCGGCGAGCCGGGCCGGGTGCGCGTGGACATCCGTGGCCGCGAGGTGCCCGTGCGCGTGGTGAAGTACCCGTTCGTGCGCGACGGCAAGCCCTGCGAGGGCATCTGAGCTTTCCAGCGGCGCGGCCGTGCGGCGGCCGTGTTGCCTATCGGGTGAAGCGATTAGAATGGCCGCTCCATCCACGACCCGACACCAACGACTGGATCCGATCATGAGCGAGATTCCCGGCGATCTGAAATTCCTCAAGTCCCACGAATGGGCCCGCGTCGAAGACGACGGCCTGGTGCGCGTGGGTATCTCCGACCATGCCCAGGACCAGTTAGGCGACCTGGTGTACGTGGAACTGCCGGAAATCGGCGCCAGCGTGCAGGCGGGCCAGGGCGTGGCGGTGGTCGAGTCGGTCAAGGCCGCCTCGGACATCTACAGTCCCGTATCGGGCGAGGTCGTGGCGGTCAACGAGACCCTCAACGACAAGCCCGAGACCATCAACGAGGATGCCTTCGGCGACGGCTGGATCTTCCTCGTCCGCGCCAGCAACCGTGGCGAGCTGGACGACCTGCTCGATGCCGACGCCTACGCCGAGCTGGTCGAGAACGAAGACCACTGAAGTCCTTCGCGGGACGAATCCCCGATGCCGGCCGTTTGAAGACGGCCGGCATCTTTTTGGATGTGGCCCGTCGACGTCCCGTTTCCCGGCGCCGGCGGAACGGCGGGCCGGTGGCCCCAGTCGCATCGATGGACGTCCATCGCGCCATCGCAAATCGCCGGGCCGACTTGCCGCATGGCCGGATGCCGAAGGACTCTTCAAGCTCCCGTCGGCGGTTCCGGAGGGCGATTGCGGGTCGGGGAGCCCGCGATGCGTCGATCCTTCCCAAACCGTGAATCCAGTCGCGTTTCGTTCATTCTGGACGGAGGGCGGTGGCGCGGAGGCCATGCGGTGGCCTCGGCTGCGGGGATGAACGCCGCATGCGAGGCCTTATTGGCACGGCGTGGCGAAAATGCCTTGTTTTTTGCGGTTTTCTGTAATTCGCATTTAATGCATGGCCATAATGTTTTGGCAGTATGGACGTCCAATCAAAAATGCCTTTGAACCCCCTTGAGGCCTTGTCCGGTGGGGGTTTGGGGCATCCCTGGGGTGGGTGAAACGGATTGATTTCATGGCTAAAATCAATTGACAGTTGAAATCTTCAGGAATAGCTTTCGCATCGGAACACGGAGAACGGGTGCCATGGCAACATCGAAATTCATCAAGCCTTATGTCGAGCATGGAGAAAAGGCCGGCGCAGTACGCAAGATCACGGTCTCGATTCCCCTGCATGTACTGAGGCCCCTGTCTGACGAACGCACCCGTCGTCAGGTCAACAATCTTCGGCACGCCACCAATAGCGATTTGCTTGTGGAGGCGTTCCTACATGCTTTTACTGGGCAACCACTGCCAACTGATGAGGAGCTGAGACGAACTATGGCCACTGCCAAGAAAGCTGCTAAGAAGCCGGCCGCCAAGAAGGCGACCAAGAAGACCGCTGTGAAGAAGGCCGCCGCCAAGAAGCCGGTTGCCCGCAAGCCGGCCGCCAAGAAGGCTGCCGTGAAGAAGGTTGCCAAGAAGGCTGTCGCCAAGAAGCGTCCGGCGGCCGCCAAGAAGGCCGCCGTGAAGAAGGTCGCAACCAAGAAGGTGGCGAAGAAGGCCCCCGCCAAGCGCACCGTGAAGAAGGCCGCTGCCGCCAAGGTGGTGAAGGCCACCAAGGCTGCCAAGAAGTAAGCATCACCCATAACAAGCCAGATCGACTTTTCTCCCCGCGGTGCCCAGCGCGGGGGGAGTCCTTCGAAAGAGCGATTCGTCCCGGCCCATGCCGGGACGCTTCGTTTCCGGGCTAGGAAAAATTCTTAGCCGAGGCACGTCGTCGCACCGGCAGCCGAATCGCCACGTCTGACGGCGATCGGGACGCCCCATGGGACGCCGCGAAGCTACGGGCGATTTGCCGTAGTGCTGCATTACGGTTACCTTTTCCCCATCCGCGCCGCGGCCAGCCTGGGGAGGCTCGCCGCTCCTGGATTCACAGGGGGAAAAAGCGCGGGTATCTGATGAAACTCGGTGAGAGACCATGGATACCCGATACATATCTCATGCGCGCCGCCGTGCGCGCGGGGCCGTTCGGCCCGCTGCCATTGCCATCGTCGTGGTCGTCGCCGTGCTGGCGGCGGCTTCGTGGTTCCTCATTATCAAGCCGCACCAGGAATTGATGGAGGCCGATGCGGGCGGACATCCATCCACGCCCGTCCAGCCAGGCGCGCAGGCGACGCCGCCGGCGAACGTGGCGGCGATGAGCCTCAACCAGTTGCTGGCCGAGGCGCGCAAGGCGGTCAACGACCAGCGCCTGCTGGCGCCCTCCGGCAACAACGCGTTCGAGTTCTACCTCAAGGTGCTGGAGAAGCAGCCGGGCAACCAGGTGGCCAGCGATGCCTTGCGCGAGACCTTCCCGGTGGGCGCGAGCGTGGCCGAGCAGACCATCAACCAGCGCGACTTCAACGAGGCGCAGCGCCAGATCGACCTGCTCGCCAAGGCCGATCCGGCCAACTACACCCTGACCATCCTGCGTTCCAAGCTCGATGCCCAGCGCAAGCTGCAGGATCGCGAGCAGCAGCAGGAAGCCGACAAGGAGCGTCAGGCCCAGCTGGCGGCGCAGAAGGCCGCGGCCGACAAGGCGGACGCCGAACGCCAGGCGGCCGAGGCGCAGCAGAGGGCTTTGGCCGACCAGCGCGCGGCACAGGCGCGCCAGGCCCAGCAGCAGGCGGCCGAGGCTTTGCGCCAGCAGCAGTCGGCACCCGCCAATGCCGCCGCCTCCGCGGTCGCGGCATCCTCCGGCAGCGCGACGCATGGTCCGGTGCTGGTGCGCAACGTGAATCCGCGCTATCCCACCGCGGCGGTGCGCTCCAACCAGGAAGGCTGGGTGGAGGTGAGCTTCACCATCACGCCCGAAGGCAATGTCGATGACGTGAAGGTGATCGATGCCGAGCCGCGCCACGTGTTCGATCGCGCCGCGGTGGAGGCGGTGAGCCGCTGGAAGTACGACCCGGCCACCAAGGACGGCACGCCCGTGGCGACGCAGGACAAGCGCCGCATCGTGTTCAAGCTCAACTAGCCGGGTGGGCCGCAGCGGGCCCGCGCCATCGCCCGGAGCCACGAAGCGCCGCATGGTCCCCATGCGGCGCTTTCGCTTTCCGCGGCTCCGGTCCGGCGCTCAACGCTGGGTGGTGTGGATGCGGGTTGCGGTCTTCGGCTTGTTGCGGGACTTGCTCCTGGCGGCCGCCGCCGGCGCGTCGCTTTCGATGCCCGCCCAATCCACGTGCGGCAGGCCGAGCAGGCTGTCGAACACCATCGGCATGAGGCCGGACGGTACCGGGTCCGAGGAATTCCACAGCGTCACCACGCCGATGTGGTACTTGGGAAAGAAACCGATCATGGTGCGGTAACCCTCGACCGCCCCGGCATGGAACACCAGGGTGTCCCCGCCGTAGTCGAACACGCGCCAGCCGAGCGCGTAGTGCGCATCGGAGAGCCGCGCGCGGCGCCAGGGCGAGGAGCGCAGTTCGACCGGCGTGGCCACTTCCGGCGCGTGGAGCATGTCCAGCAGCTTCGCGGGCAGCACGTCGGGACGGCCGCCCATCTGCGCGATCAGCCATTGCTCCATGTCGCGCAGGCTGGCGTTGACGCCAGCCGCCGGCGCCACCCGGTAATAGGCGTCCTTCGGCTCGAAGGGGATCCAGCCATGGCTGTTGGCCCGGTGCGGGCGCGCCCAGCTCTTGCTCTGTTCCAGTCCCTCGCGGCCGTAGCTGGCGGTCTTCATGCCCAGCGGATAGAACAGCCGCTTGTCGACCTGATGGCTGAAGAAGTCGCCGGTCTGCGCATAGACCACGTCGCCGATCAGGCTGAAGGCGACGTTCTGGTAGCCGTAGCACTGGCCTACCCCGCAGGTGAGGCTGACCTCGTCCAGCTTGCGTGCCAGTTCCTCGTAGGGGATGTTTTCCTCGAGCATGCTGTCGTAGGTGTTCTTGGGCAGGCCCAGGCGCTGGCCGAGGATGTCGCGCACGGTCGCCTGCTCGGCGGCCGCATCGCTCTTGAGCTTGAAGAAGGGCAGCACGGCGGCGAGCCGGGTGTCCCAGCTCAGCTTGCCGTCCTCCACCAGCATGCCGGTCAACGCGGTGGCGAAGGCCTTGGAGAGCGAGGCCAGGCGAAAGACAGTTTCTGGCGTGACCGGTTCGCGCGTGGCGGCGTTGGCGTAGCCGAGGGTGTCCTCGAACACCACCTTGTCGTCCAGCACGATGGCGGTGGCCAGGCCGGCGACGGCGTTGCGCTGGTCCAGCCGATCCAGCCACTGCTGGTAGGACGACACGGCCTCCTTTACGCGATCGGGCGGCAGCGGCTGGGCCGGCGCGGCGGCGCTGACCGGGTCGGGCGGCGCCGAGGCGGTGCGGGCCGAAAGCGAGGTGCTCAGGCCCAGCGATGCGGCGATGAGCAGGGAGATCGTGCGGAACGTCATGCGATGGGAACGCTTGCTAGGCGCCGCATCGGCGCCGGTGGAACGATCCCGGCCCCGCATATGCCTGGCCGGAGGGTGGCGAGCCGGTTCATCCATGAGGCCCGCGCGAGGGTACTCCAGTCCTCCCGGAAAATCCCGGTGAAGCCCGCAGGGATTTCCATCCCGGGTCTGTTGGGACAAGCCGGCCTGCGGCAAAGTTTCATGAACAGGCCCCGAGGATCAGGTCGCTGGCGCGTTCGGCGATCATGATGACCGGCGCGTTGGTGTTGCCGCTGGGCAGGCTGGGCATCACCGAGGCATCGACCACGCGCAGCCCTTCCACGCCGCGCACGCGCAGCTCGCTGTCCAGCGGCGCGTTGCCGTCGCTGCCCATGCGGCAGGTGCCGGCGGGGTGGTAGATGGTCTCGGCCTTGCGGCGGATGAAGTCCGCGTAGTCAGCGTCACTGGACAGGGTGCGCTCGGGAAACACCGGCGCGCCGCGATAGGGCGCGAAGGCGGCTTGCGCGAGGATCTCGCGCGACAGGCGCGCGCCTTCGATCATGCGTTGCAGGTCGTGCCCCTCGGGATCGCCGAGATAGTTGGCGTGGATGGCGATCGGCTGTGACGGATCGGCCGAACGCAGGCGCAGCCAGCCGCGGCTGCGCGGGTGCAGGTAGCACGCATGCACCGTATAGCCGTGGCCGGGCAGGCGATGGCGGCCGTGGTCATCGAGCAACGCGGGCACGAAGTGGAATTGCAGGTCGCAGCGCTCGTCATCGGCGAGGCGGCTGCGCACGAAGCCGCCGGCCTCGGCCACGTTGGAACTGCCGGGACCATCGCGGTGGCGCAGGAAGCGCCAGCCGGCAGCCAGTTCGTTGAGGTGGTCGTAGGTGATGTTCCGCGTGCTGCCATCCAGCGTGCAGATGTCCAGGTGGTCCTGCAGGTTCGCGCCCACGTCCGGCAGGTCGGCTTGCACGGCGATGCCGTACTCGCGCAGATGGTCGGCGGGGCCTACACCGGAAAGCATCAGCAACTGCGGGGTGTTCACTGCGCCGCCGGCCAGGATCACTTCACCGGCCTCGAGCAGCGGACCGCCGCCTTGCAGCTGAACGCCCACCGCGCGCCCTTGGCGGATCGCCACGCACGCCACCGCGGCCCGCGTGCGCACTTCGAGGTTTGGCCGTCCGCGGGCAGGGCGCAGGTAGCCGGTGGCGGTGGAGCAGCGCAGACCGCCACGCTGGGTGACCTGGTACAGGCCGAAGCCTTCCTGGCGCTCGCCGTTGAAATCGTCGTTGCGGGAAAACCCTGCACTGCATGCCGCCTCGACGAAGGCATCGGACAGCGGGTTGCGATGGCGCAGGTCGCTCACCCCGAGCGGACCGCCGACGCCATGCAGCGCGCCGGCGCCACGGGTGTTGTCCTCGCTGCGCAGGAACCAGGGCAACACTTGCCGCCACGACCAGCGCGCGTCGCCGGTGGCCTGCGCCCAACGTTCGTAGTCGCCCGGTACGCCGCGGATGTAGCACATCGCGTTGATCGCGCTGGAGCCGCCGAGGGTCTTGCCGCGCGGCCACCACAGGGTGCGTCCTTGCAGGTGCGCCTCCGGCTCGGTGCGGTAGTTCCAGTTGATGCGGCGGTTGTTGGCCAGGCGCGCGATGCCGGCCGGCATGTGGATCAGCGGGTTCCAGTCGGCCGGCCCGGCCTCCAGCAGCAGCACGCGCTTGCCGGCATGGGCGCTGAGCCGGTTCGCCAGAACGCAGCCGGCCGAGCCGGCGCCGACGATGATGTAGTCGTAGGCCATCATTCCCCCTGTGCCAGGACCGTCATGGGGCCATGCTAGTCTGTCCGCGTCCCATGCTGGAAACGCCGGTGAACGCCTCCCCACCCGCCGCCGCGAACGAAGGCCTCGCCTCGACCCTGTCGGCCGTGGCCTTCTTCTTCGTGATGACGGCTTACTACATCATCCGGCCCGTGCGCGACCAGCTCAGCGGCGCGGTCGGCTCGCAGTCGCTGCCGCTGTTCTACGGCAGCACGTTCGTCGTGATGCTGCTGCTGACCCCGGCGTTCGGCGCGCTGGTGGCGCACTACCCCCGCAAACGCCTGCTCGGCTGGTGCTACAGCTTCTTCATCGCCTGCCTGGTCGCCTTCGTGCCGGCCTTCCTGGCGCAGGACCGCATCGGCGCGCGCGCCCTGGGCGTGGTGTTCTTCGTCTGGGTCAGCGTGTTCAACCTGTTCGTGGTGTCGCTGTTCTGGAGCTTCATGGCGGACATCTTCCAGAGCGCGCAGGCGCGGCGGGTGTTCCCGCTGATCGCGCTGGGCGGCATGGCCGGCGCCCTCTTCGGCCCGACCCTGACCAAGCTGCTGGTGACGATCATCGGCGTGGCGCCGTTGCTGGTGCTGTCGGCGGGCATGCTGCTGGTGGCGCTGGGCCTGCTGCTTACGATCTCCACACGCCACGACTGCCGCGAGCCGCTGCGGCGCGACGAGGTGATCGGCGGCTCGCTGTGGGCCGGCATCAAGGAGCTGTGGACGCGTCCGTTCCTGCGCTACATGGCCATCCTGATGGTGCTGGGCGATGGCATCGGCACGCTGGCCTACGCGCTGATCGCCGACTACACCAAGGTCCATCTGCCGGACCGGATCGCGCGCACCGCCTTCTACAACGACCTGGACCTGGTGACCAACCTGCTTGGCGCGGTGCTGCAGCTCACCTTGACGCGTTGGCTGCTGATCCGTCGCGGCGCGGCGTGGGCGCTGGTGGTGCCCGCGCTGGTCAACCTGGTCCTGCTGGCGTCATTGGCGGTGACCGGGGCCGGCGACATCACCCTGTTCGGCGCCACGATACCGCTGCTGGCGGTAACCCTGGCCGGCTCGCGCGGCTTCGCCTACGGCATGACCAAGCCGGCGACGGACGCGCTCTACACGCGCGTGCCGCGGGAGACGCGCTACAAGGGCAAGAACTTCGTGGAGACGGCCATCTGGCGCTTCGGCGATGTGGTGGTCACCAGCGGGGTGACGCTGCTGGGCGCGGTGGGCATGGCTGCCGGCGGCATGGCGGCGATCGGCGCGGGCATCTCGGCCCTGGCCACCTGGGTGGCGGCGCGTGCGGGCCGGTCGCCCGACCTGCTGCCGGAGCAGCCTTCCAAGCCGCATGGTTCCCAGCCGGCGCGGCCGGCCGAGGCCTGAGCGGTCGTCGCTAGCTGGTGATGTAGCGCTGCAGCTGCTCGATCTGCTCGGCCTGGGCGTCGATGACTTCCTTCACCAGGTCGCCGATCGAGATCACGCCGATCACGCGCTCGCCGCTGACCACCGGCAAGTGGCGGATGCGGCTGTCCGTGCACAGGCGCATGCAGTCGAACACGTCGGTATCCGGCCCCACCGTGAGCGCCGGGCTGCTCATGATCTCCGAGACCGCGGTCTGCGCGGAGGAGCGGCCCTGCAGGATCACCTTGCGCGCGTAGTCGCGCTCGGAAACGATGCCTACCAGCCGTTCGCCACGCATCACCAGCAGCGCGCCGACGCGGCGCTCCGCCATGAGCTTGATCGCTTCGAGCACGGGCGCGTCCGGTGCGATGCTGTAGATGTCGCTGCCCTTGCTTTCCAGCAAATGCTTGACCTGGCGCATGCTTGAACCTCCCACGCGACCGTGGACGGGCCGCATGGGCGCAGTCTAGCGCCGCCGTGGCCGAGTGGTGTTGGGGGGATGTGAAGCGCGGGGGATGGGTTTCAGTGCCGCGTGGGCAACCGCTCGGCTTCGACGAAGTACAGCGGCCGCTGCTTGCTTTCCAGGTAGCTGCGGCCGAGGTACTCGCCGATCACGCCCAGCGCCAGCAGCTGCACGCCGCCCAGGAACAGGATCGCCACCATCAGCGAGGGGTAGCCGTGCACGGGATCGCCATACAGCGCCGCCTTGCCGAACACCCACAGGCCGTACAGGAAGGCCAGGGCGGAGGACAGCAGGCCGATCCAGGTGGCCATGCGCAGCGGCGCCGCCGAGAACGAGGTGACGCCCTCGATGGCCAACTGCAGCAGCCGCCAGTAGTTCCATTTGGTGCGGCCGGCCTGGCGCGGCTCGCGCAGGTAGTACACCGCGGTCTGCCGGTAGCCGATCCAGGTGAACAGGCCCTTCATGAAGCGCTGCCGTTCGCGCAGTTGGCGCAGTGCCTCCACCGCGCGGCGCGAAAGCAGGCGGAAGTCGCCGGTGTCGCGTGGCATGTGCAGGTCCGACAGCCGCTCCATGCCGCGGTAGAACAGGGCGGAGGTGAAGCGCTTGAAGCGGGTCTCGCCGGCCCGCGTGGTGCGGGTGGCATAGACCACGTCGAAGCCGGCCCGCCACTGCTCCACCAGCGAGGGGATCAGCTCGGGCGGATCCTGCAGGTCGGCGTCGATCACCACCACGGCATCGGCGTCGGCACGGTCGAGTCCCGCCGTCATCGCCGCTTCCTTGCCGAAGTTGCGGGATAGCCGCAGGGCGCCGGCATGCGGGTCGCCCGCGGCCAAGCCTTCGAGCAGCGGCCAGCTGCCGTCCTGGCTGCCGTCATCGACGTACAGCACCTCGCCATCCAGCGGCAGTTCGTCCAGCACGCGACGGAGCCGGGCATGGAAGGCCGGCAGCACGGCCGCTTCGTTGTAGACGGGCACGACGACGGTGAGGCGTGGCATGGCGGGCGCTGGATGGCCGGATGGTCGCCGCATGCTAGTGCAGCGGCGGCCAGGCGGCGAGCTTCAGCGGTGCCGTACCTCGCGTGGCGGCTGCCAGCCTTGGAGATAGGCAGGACCGCCCAACTGGCCCATCTGCTGCAGGATCCAGTTGGCCCGGCCCTGCACGTAGGGGCTGGGATGGTCGGCATGGTAACGGCGCGGGCTGGGCAGCACCGCCGCCAACCGTGCCGCCTGGGCCGCTCCCAGCCGCGAAGGCGGCGCGTGGAAGAACGCCTCGCTGGCCGCGCCTACGCCGTAGATCCCATCGCCCATCTCGGCGATGTTCATGTACACCTCCAGGATGCGCCGCTTGGGCCAGCTCAGCTCGATCAGCACGGTGAAGTATGCCTCCAGCCCCTTGCGCACGAAGCTGCGGCCGTTCCACAGGAACAAGTTCTTGGCGGTCTGCTGGCTGATCGTGCTGGCGCCGCGCAGGCGCTTGCCCTCGTCGGCCGCGTCCACCGCGTCCTGGATGGAATCGAAGTCGAAGCCGTGGTGGAACGGGAATTTCTGGTCCTCGCCGGCCACCATCGCCAGCGGTACATAGGGCGATACCTGGTCCCACGCGACCCAGTGGTAGCGGAGCCGGAAATCCTTTTCGCCATGCAGCAGCGCACCGGCCCGGCGTTCCAGCATCACCGCCGAGGTCCAGGGCGGCACGAAGCGCAGCGCCAGCACGGCCAGCCAGCTCAGCGCCAGCCAGCCCACGGCGAGCAGGGTGAACAGGCGCAGCAGGCGGATGGGCAGCGGGCGTCGTAGAGTCATGGCGGCGCGTGGACGAGATCGCGGCAGTATAAGGGCCGGTCACAGGCGGCCTGCGATGGGTCTGCGGATCGTTGCGCCGCGGTGCCGCCGCCCCCATATCGGGACATTGCTCTTGAGAGGCCCCTATCGTGGAAACCGTGCTTGTCGAAGATGTGCTGCATCGATTCATGCTTGAGCGCGCCGGGGTGCGCGGCGTGCTGGTCCGGCTGGGGCCGGCCTGGCGCGAGGTGGCCGGCCGCTCGGCCTATCCCGGCGTCCTGCGCTCGGTGCTGGGCCAGACCTTGGCCGCCAGCGCGCTGCTGACCGGCAACATCAAGCTGGATGGCGCCCTGTCGGTGGAACTCAAGAGCAGCGGGCCGCTGCGCCTGCTGTTCGCCGAATGCACCGACCAGGGTCGCCTGCGCGGCCTGGCGCGCTGGACCGATCCGCTGCCCGACACGCTCAACCTGGCCGAGCTGCCCAACGCGATCATGGCCATCACCATCGGCCATGCCGAGCGTGGCCAGCGCTACCAGGGCCTGGTCGACCTGCAGCATCCGGACCTGGCCGCGGCGCTGGAGAACTACTTCAGCCAGTCCGAACAGCTGCCGGCGCGCATTGTGCTGGCGGCGGACGGCGAGCACGCGGTGGGCCTGATGCTGCAGAAGCTGCCGGACGAAGGCGGCCATGACGCGGTGGAGGACGAGGACGCCTGGACCCGCATCCAGCACCTCACCGCTACCCTGGGCGAGCAGGAACTGCTGGCCACGCCGCCGGAACAGCTGCTGTTCCGGCTCTACCACGAGGAATCGGTGCGCCTGTTCGAGCCCAGGCCCCTGGCCTTCGGCTGCAGTTGCACGCGCGAACGCGTGGAGGCCGTGCTGCGCTCGCTGGGCCGCGACGAGGTGGAGGCGGCGCTGGAAGCGCGCGAGGGCGAGATCGAGGTGATCTGCGAGTTCTGCGCGCAGCGCTATACCTTCGACCGCATCGACGCCGAGCACTTGCTCAGCGCCAGTCCCCAGGCCAACGCGCCGACCACGGCGCAGTGACCGCGAAAGCGATGAAATAGGGACGGGCCACACGCAGCCCGTTTCCTCTATCCCAAGCTTCCCGGCGGAGACCGATAGCTGTCGCCGTGGTCCATGGTCGTCGCGACAGCATGCACCGCTTCAACGCCACGGCCCTACGGCAGCGCGAAATGGTGCTCGCGCTGCAGCCACACCTCGGCCATCTTCGGCGTGGCGAACAGGAAGCCCTGGCCGTAGCGGCAGCCGATGCGCAGCAGGGCCTGGCGCTGGTCCTCGTCCTCGATGCCCTCGGCGATCACCTGCATCTGCAGCGAATTGGCCAGCGCCTGGATCGCGCGCACCACGGCGGTGCCGTGGCCACCCTCGCGCGGCAGCTCGACGATGAAGGAGCGGTCGATCTTCAGCGTCTCGATCGGGTACTGGTGCAGGTAGCTCAGTGACGAATAACCGGTGCCGAAGTCGTCCAGCGCGATGCTGACGCCATGCGAGCGCAGGTTGTCGAGCATGCGCTTGACCTGGATGGCGTTCTCCAGCAGCGCGCGCTCGGTCACCTCGATGCGCAGGCAGCGCGGCGGCAGGTGGTGCGACTGGATCAGGTCCAGCATGCGGCGGTCCAGGTCGGCGGAGCGGAAATGCCGGCCGGAGACGTTGATGCTGACGAAGCCATCCGGCCCGGCCAGCGCCTCGGCCTGGGCGCAGACCTGGTCGAAGATCTGCCAGTCGATGCTTTCCGAACAGCCGCTTTCCTCGGCTACCGCCAGGAAATCGGCCGGCGTGAGCAGGCCGCGGTCGGGGTGGCGCCAGCGCAGCAGGGCCTCGTAGCCCACCGTGCGACCGGTCTGCAGGGCCACGATGGGCTGGTAGAACGGCACGAACTCGTTGCGGCTCAGCGCGCGGCGCAGGTCGCCTTCCATTTCCAGTAGCGAGAGCGCCTCGCGGCGCAGCCGGTCGTCGAACACCGCGGCGCGGTGGCGGCCTTCGTCCTTGGCACGGTACATCGCGGCATCGGCGTCGCGCAGCAGTTCCTCGGGCCGCTGGTAGTGCGGGCTGGGCAGGGCGATGCCGATCGAGGCGGAGGTGAAGATCTCCTTGGCGCCGAGCCGGAACGGCGTCTGCAACTCGTCGATGATGCGCTCGGCGATCAGCAGCGCCATCTTCGGATCGACGATGCCCTCGGCCAGCACGGCGAACTCGTCGCCGCCCAGGCGCGCCACCACGTCGCGCGTCTTCAGGCAGGCGCGGATGCGGCCGCCCACCTGGAACAGCAGGTCGTCGCCGACCAGGTGGCCTACCGAGTCGTTGATGACCTTGAAGCGGTCCAGGTCGATGAACAGCACCGCGAACAGCTCCTGCGCATCGCCGTGGTAGCGCTGCAGGGCCTGCTCCAGGCGCTGCAGCAACAGGGTGCGGTTGGGCAGGCCGGTCAGCGAATCGTGCAGGGTCTCGTACTTCAGGCGGCGCTCGACGCGCTCGCGTTCGGCGATCTGCTCGCGCAGGTCGCGGTTGGCCAGGGCCAGCGCGCGGGTGCGCTCGGTGACACGGCGCTCCAGGCTGGCGTAGGCCTGCTTCAGCGATTCGGTGGTGTGCTTGCGCTGCAGCGCGTTGGCCACGTGGTAGCCCACGAAGGTCAGCAGCTCCTGGTCACGCACGTCGTAGGTGTGCTCGGGCGAATAGCTCTGCACCGCCAGCACGCCCATGGCGCGGTCGCCCCAGATCAGCGGCACACCCAGCCAGCACACCGAGCGCGAGCCGCGATGGGTGATCTCGCCCTCGCGTTCGAGCCGCTCGAATTCCGACGGGTCGGCCAGCAGCGGCTTGCCGTGCCGCAGCACGTATTCGGTGACGCCGCGGCCGTGTGCGCGGGGCAGGCGCACGGTGTCGTACTCGTCCACCGAGTAGGGGAAGCTGAGCGTCTTTTGCTCCTCGTCGAGCAGGGCGATGTAGAAGTTGCGCGCGTACAGCAGGCCGCCGATCACGCGGTGCACGGCGGCGTAGAAGTTGTCCAGGCTCTCCGTGGCGTTGGCCAGTTCGGCGATGCGGAACAGCGCGGCCTGCAGCCGCTCGCCGCGCTGGCGCTGCAGCACCTGCTGGCGCAGCACGCGATTGGCCTCGCGCAGCGCGGCGGTGCGGCTGGAGACGCGGCGCTCCAGTTCCTCGTGCGCCTCGCGCCGCTCCAGCGCGGTCTGCACGTGCTTGGCCACGTAGCTGAGCAGCTCGCGGTCGTGCTGGCTGTAGTGGGTGTCCTCGCGGTAGCTCTGCATCACGATGCCGCCCACCACGCGTCCCTCGCGCACCAGCGGCACGCCCAGCCAATGTTCGCACACCGGCCCGACCTGCACGAAGCGGCCTTTGAACTGCTCGGCCAGCTCGGCGAACGAGCCCATGATGGCCTGGCCGCACTGCAGCAGGTTCCAGGTGAGACTGTGGCGCATGTCCTGCAGCGGAACCCCCTTGTCGGGCGGCGGCGGGTCAGTGTCCATGGTGTCGACGTAGTACGGGAAGCGCACCGTGTCGGTGGCCGCGTCGTACAGCGCGATATAGAAGTTCTCCGCGTACATCAGGCTGCCGAGGATGGCATGCAGCGAGTGCATCATCTCGGCCATGTTGTGCTCGGAGCCCGCCTGGTCGGCAATGGCGTACAGCGCCCGTTGCAGGCGTTCGGCCAGGGCCAGGCGGGAGATCGCCTCGTACAGGCGCGAGGTTTCGGCCAACTGGCGCAGGCGCGTGGCGGCCAGCCGCCCCAACCACGACAACTGGTCATGCAGCGGGTCGGGCACGACGCCGGTGGGCAGTTCCAGCACCAGCGAGCGCAGGCCCTGTGGGTCCTCGGCCAGTTCCATCTGCAGGGCGGTGCCGCTCGTGGCGGGCGGATCGCCCAGCAGGCGCCAGTGCAGGTGTCCCTGCACGCCCAGTTCGTCGAGCATGGCCTCGCAGATTTCCAGCACGCTGGCAGCATCTGTCGCGCGGAACAGGCGTTCCACGGCAGCATGCATGGCGGCCACATGGCTGTCCGCCAGCCATGGCGCTGAGGCTGTGCTGGTAGGGGCCGAAGTCATCGGTCGCAGGCGGATCCGTGCGTTGTCGACAAAGCTGACTATATAGCGAGTCCATTCAGCTTTGTCGCTGACTGATTCACTGGCGGGAACCGAACGATCTGGCGGATGTCAAAAAAACGTGATTGCGGAGGGCTGGAACAGCCCCGCAAAGCCTCCATCTGGGTGTTAGTAAAAAGTAAAACGTGGTATCTTGCCTCCCATCGTCTCTGGGAGGGGGCGACACCATTCCTGTCCCACGGGTCTCGCGGGAGTTTTCGCGTACATGCGTCGTTTGCTGTTGTCATTGCCGCTGCTCGCCATGCCGCTTCTCGCGGCAGGGCAGACCGTGGCCGGCGACGACACGGCGAACCGCCTGCTGATGCAGCCCGCCGGGCAGACGGACCAGCCGGGCAGCGTGCCGCTGTGGCGCGGCGCGGATGGCCACTGGCTCTCCCTCCAGTCGAACAGCGAGCCGCTCGCCACGGTCCAGGCCCAGGCGGACTCGCCCTTGCAGTTGCGCGCGCTGGACTCGGCCACGGTGTCCTCCAGTGCAATGCAGTACGGCATCGGCCCGAATCTGCAGGCGCATGTCGGCGTGAGCGAGCGCAACTGGGCCAACAACCAGGCGCCCCGCATCATCGGCAGCGAAGTGGGTGCAACCTACAATGCCGGGCGCTACAGCCTGGGTCTCAGTCTGGGCACCGACAGCGTGCCGGGCAGCAACGCCACGCTGCCGCGGCTGCTGCCGGGCGCCGTGCCCGGCGTGAATGGCCTGCCGGGCTTCGACAGCAGCACCCAGCTCAATGCGCACGGCCGGTTGGCGCTGGACGCCAAGAGTGGCATCGACCTGGGCGCCAGCGTGGGCCGGGTGCGTCTGCTGCCGGGCAACCTGCTTGGCATCAGCACGCTGGACCAGAAGGCGGTGAGCTTCGGCGTGGACCGCGGTCCGCTGAGCGGCAGCATCGTCGGCCGCACCATGCAGCCGGAGGCCGGCATCCCTGGCGCGGGCTACAACCCCGACCGCCGCTGGAGCAGCATCGACCTGGGCGTCACCTTCCGCCTGCCGTGGCAGGGCCAGTTGAGCATCGGCGCGCAGAACCTGTGGTCGTCCGGTGGCGGCGTGAATACGCCGGTGGGCCCGGAACCGGACCAGTCGCGCACGCCCTACGTGCAGTACCACCAGGACCTGTAAGCGTCGCTTTCCATCCGCAGCAAAACGCCGGGCTCTTGCCCGGCGTTTTTCGTTTCGGGGCGGTTACCGCTCAGTCCTGGCGGCGGATGCGCAGGTCGCCGCTGAAGGTCTCCACGTTCATCTTGCCGTCGCCGCTGCCCGCGGTGGCCTGCAGTTCGCTGCCTGGGCCATGCTCGGGCTTCTTCACCGTGCCGAAGTCGCTGCGCAGGTCGCCGCTGAAGGTGCTGGCGTGGATGATGGCCGAGAGATCGGACGGCACCTGCACCTGCACGTCACCGCTCATGCTGTCGACGCTGAAGCTGCCGCCTGGCGCCAGCCCGCCGGCCAGTTGCACGTCGCCGGACACGGTGCTGAGGCTCAGCTTGTGCCACGGCCCGCCGCTGACCCGGATGCGGCCGGAAACCGTCTGCAGCTCGGCCTCGCCGCCCACGCTGGGGGCCAGGATGTCGCCGCTGACAGTCTGCAGGGCGACCTTGTCGGCGCTGCCGGCCAGTTCGATGCTGCCGCTGACGCTGTCCACGTCGATCTGCGGGGAGCGGGCGTTGACGCGGGCCTTGCCGCTCACCGTGTTGGCCTTGATGGTGCCGCCCACGATGCCGTCGATGCTCAATGGCGCGCTGACCACGTCCACGTCCAGCGAGGCGCCCTTGGGCACGCGCACGTCCAGCGTGGTGGAGCCCATCGCGGTATCGCTGTTCCAGTTGAACCAGCCGGACTTGCCCAGCGGCTGCACCTTGATGGTCATGTCGCTGTCGCTGCCTTCGATGGCGAGCGGCCGGGCGCCGTCGCCGAGCCGGCCGCCGACCTGCACCTGGTTGCGGTCCCAGGCGGTGACGGTGACTGCGCCTTTCACGTTGCTGATGCTCACGTGGACGGTGGGCGTGGCGTCGTGGCTGAGGTTGATGGGCGTGTCGGCCAAGGCCTGGCCGATCGACAGGCTGAGCAGAAGGGGGATGACGCGTGCGGTTTTCATGGTGAAGGCTCCGCTGGCTCAGCCAGCCTGGTGTTCCATCTGTTGCAGTTGCGACTGCTGCTTCTGTGTGCGGTATAGCAGGCGCTGCAGCGCGGGTGAATCGGGCGCCTGCTGGATGGCCTGGCGCAGCTCCATGCTGGCGGCGTCGAGTTCCACCGCGGCGCCGGCAAGACGGGGATCGGCCGGCCGCCAGCGCTCGGGGTTCGCCACGGACGCGGCGTTGGCCGCCGTCACCGGGCGCTCGCGCAGGTGCACGGCAAGGCTGCCGGCGAACAGCGAGAGGCCGGCGAAGCTGGCGGCGACCAGCCATTCGCGCGGGCGAAGGCGTGGCCGCCGGGCGGGCGGTACGGCTTGCGTGCCGGCGGCATCCAGCGCGGCCTCGATGCCGGGCCACAGGTCGTTTCGCGGCGCCACCGGTTCGCGCAGGGCGCGGGTCTGACGGAGCCATTCGAATTCGTTCATGAGTGTTCTCCCAAAGCTTTCCGCAGCAGGCCGCGCGCGCGATGCAGCTGCGCTTTCGACGAACCCACCGCCATGCCGAGTTCGGCGCCGATTTCCTCGTGCCGCCAGCCCTCGATGTCGTGCAGTACCAGCACGGCCCGCGCGCGTGGCGGCAGTTTGCCGACGGCACGTTCCAGTTCTTCGCGTTCGGCGGCGCAGAATGGCGTTTCGCCGTGGTCCGGCATGTCGTCCTCGGCCATCATGCTGACCGGATCGGCGCCACGGGCCCGGATATCCATCAGCGCCACGTTGACGGCCAGCCGGTACAGCCAGGTGCCGAAGCTGCTTTCGCCGCGGAAGCCGTCCAGCTTCTGCCAGGCGCGCACGAAGGCATCCTGGGTCAGGTCCTCGGCGCGCGCGTGGTCGTAGCCGGCCAGGCGATAGACGGCGCCGTACACGCGGTTCACGTGCTGCCGGTAAAGCCGCTGGAAAGCCTGCCGGTCGCCAGCGGCGGCGGCGCGGACGTCGTCCGTGTCGTTGGTGTCCGCGGCGGGCGGCGGCATGGCGTTTCCGGTGGCGTGGCAGACGGCGGTCATCTTGCCAGCTTGGATGCGCCTGAGGGGGAGAAGGGTTTAGAGGGACGCAGAGGTTTGTGGGAGCGCACCCTGTGCGCGACAGGCCGGCACGGCCGTCGCGCACAGGGTGCGCTCCCACAGGAAGGCAGGAGCGGTCAGGCGGTTACCGCGATCTCCAGCGCCCTGGCGATGCGCCGCTGCTGTTCGTGCAGTTCATCGGGCAGGCGTTCGCCGAAACTGCGCAGGTAGTCGCCGATGGCGGCCAACTCCTCGCTCCAGCCGGCGGGGTCGACCTCCAGCAAGGCATCGAGCGCATGGCGGTCGAGCGCCAGGCCATCGAGCCTCAGCTCGCCATCCGCCGGCACGGTGCCGATCGGCGTGCGCACGCCCTCGGCGCGGCCCTCGATGCGGTCGATCATCCATTCCAGCACGCGCAGGTTGTCGCCGTAGCCGGGCCACAGGAAGCGTCCCTGCTCGTCCTTGCGGAACCAGTTGACGTGGAAGATGCGCGGGAGATTCGCGCCCGGCCGGTCGAATGACAGCCAGTGGCGGAAGTAGTCGCCGTAGTGGTAGCCGGCGAACGGCTTCATCGCCATGGAATCGCGGCGCAGCACGCCCACCGCGCCGGTGGCGGCGGCGGTGGTTTCCGAGCCCATCGCCGCGCCGACCAGCACGCCGTGGGCCCAGTCGTCCGCCTCGAACACCAGCGGCACCAGCGAGGGCCGGCGACCGCCGAACACGATGGCGCTGATCGGCACGCCCTGCGCATCCTCCGCGCGCGGCGACCAGGCCGGGCATTGCCGGGCGCTCACCGTGAAGCGCGAGTTGGGATGCGCGGCGGGGCCGTTAGCGGGGTCATAGGGGCGGCCCTGCCAATCGACGGCGGGCGTGCCGGGCAGGCCTTCCCACCATGGCTGGCGGTCAGCGGTGAGGGCGACGTTGGTGAAGATGGTGTCGCGCGCGACGGTCGAGAGCGCGTTCGGGTTGGTGGCGCCGCTGGTCCCTGGCGCCACGCCGAAGAAGCCGGCCTCGGGGTTGATGGCGTAGAGGCGGCCGTCCTCGCCGGGGCGCATCCAGCAGATATCGTCGCCTACCGTCCACACCTTCCAGCCGTCGCGGCGGTAACCCTCCGGCGGGATGAGCATGGCGAGGTTGGTCTTGCCGCAGGCCGAGGGGAAGGCCGCGGCGACGTAGTGCGTTTCGCCCCTGGGATTCTCGATGCCGACGATCAGCATGTGCTCGGCCAGCCAGCCTTCGCTGCGGGCCTGCCAGCTGGCGATGCGCAGGGCGTGGCATTTCTTTCCAAGCAAGGCGTTGCCGCCGTAGCCGGAGCCGTAGGACTTGATGGTCAGTGCCTCGGGGAAGTGCATGATGAAGCGGCGCTCCGGATCCAATTCGCCGATGGAGTGCAGGCCCTTCACGAACGGGTGGCCCGCGGCCAGGCCCTCGCGCTCGATGCGCTCCAGTGCCGCCGCGCCCATGCGCGTCATGGTGCGCATGTTCGCCACCACGTAGGGACTGTCCGTGATCTCCACGCCGCAGCGGGCCAGCGGCGAATCGATCGGGCCCATGCAGTAGGGCACCACGTACATGGTGCGGCCTTCCATGCAGCCGTCGAACAGCGCGTCCATCCTGGCGTTCGCCTCGGCCGGGGCCATCCAATGATTGTTGGGGCCGGCGTCCTCGGGGTCCTCGGTGCAGACGAAGGTCAGGTGCTCGACGCGGGCCACGTCCGACGGGTGCGAGCGGTGCAGGTAGCAGCCGGGGTGGGTCTGCTGGTTGAGTTCGACCAGGTCGCCGGTCGCCAGCATTTGCTGTACCAGTTGCTGGTACTCGGTATCGGAACCGTCGCACCAATGGATCCGCGCCGGGCGCGTCAGGGCGGCCGTTTCTTCCACCCAGCGCTGTAGGGCTTCCAGCTTGCTCGACATCGGGTCCTCGCTCTGGTCTTGGAATAAAAGAGAGCGAAAACGCTAACTTGCGGATACTGGCATGGCAAGGTGGGGTGCAGCAAAGGCAACTGGGCGCGGGACAAATCGTTGCCCTGGCCGAAAGTTAGGTAGGGCATGGCAGACCACTTGGGTAGGTGGACTGCTCGTGGATGGGCAAGGAAAAACGCCGCCCGATGGGCGGCGCTGGGTGCCGGCGTCGGCGCCGCCGTTCAGGCGGGAGTGAGCGTGCGGATCATGTGCTCGACGTAGGCGTCGAATTCGTCGTGGCTGATGCGCGGCAGGCCCAGCGTGAAGTTGAGCTGCAGGAAACCCACGTAGGCGGCATAGGTAAGGCGGGCGCGGTTCAGCGCCTCGTCGGCGGGCAGGCCGGCCTCGCGGTAGATAGTGGTGAGGAACTCCATGCGCCGCTGCGACACGCGGGCCATCACCGGCACCACCTGGGGATGGTCCAGCGCCTTGAGCAAGGCGGCGTAGACGCGGTGGGGCGCCAGTTCGTGGGCGACGCGGCGGAACAGTTCGGGCAGGCGCGCGCGGGGATCGGGCATGGCCTCGATCTGGGCGATCACCTCGCGCTCGCCGTACTGCTCCCAGCGTTCCAGCGCGGCCTGCAGCAGCGCCTCGCGGGTACGGAAATGCCAGTAGAAGCTGCCCTTGGTGACGCCCAGCTGGCGTGCAAGGGCCTCCACGGCCAGGGCGCCGACGCCCTGGTCGGCGATCAGCCGGAGGGCGGCGTCTTCCCAGTCCTCGGCGGACAGGCGGGTACGTTCGGGTTTGGCGCTTGCATTCATGCACGCATGGTACCCCAGTCGACAGGTCCGTATGGATGCGGCCGGCAAGTCGTTGAATCGGTGAGGAGGCCGTGCGGCGCCGCATATTGACGTGGCGGTTTGCCGCAATCCATACTCGTGCGTATGGTATCGATACCGCCACCCGAAAAAAATCTCGCCCACGTTCCGGTTGCGGAAGGGCTGGCGCTGGCCGTGGAGGTGTGCCACCCGTCGGGTTCGCCGACGCTGCTGTTCGCGCACGGCTTCGGCCAGACCCGGGGCGCCTGGCGCGGCACCGCCGCCGCGCTGGCGGCGCAGGGCTACCGCTGCGTCAGCTTCGACGCCCGTGGCCATGGCGAGAGTGATCGCGCGCCCGATGGCGAGTACCACATGGAGCAGTTCATCGGCGACCTGCGCCTGCTGGCGCATGCCGAGCTGCGCAAGCCGATCCTGGTGGGCGCCTCGATGGGCGGGCTGCTGGGCCTGGTGCTGGCCGGCGAGATCGACCCGGACGCCTTCCGTGCGCTGGTGCTGGTCGACATCACCCCGCGCTGGGAGACCGCCGGGGTGGAACGCATCCTCGCCTTCATGCAGGCGCACCCGGAAGGCTTCGCTAGCTATGCCGAGGCGGCCGAGGAAATCGCCCGCTACCTGCCGCATCGTGCCGGGCGCAAGAGCGATGACCAGTTGCGTCCGCTGCTGCGCCAGGGCGAGGACGGGCGCCTGCGCTGGCACTGGGATCCCGCCCTGCTGGGCGGCGGCCTGGTGCGCGAGAGCGAGCGCTACCAGCCGCGCCTGATGGCCGCTGCCGCCAAGGTGCGCGTGCCGGTGCTGCTGCTGTCCGGCGGGCGCAGCGACGTGGTGTCGCGCGACACGGTTGGCGAGTTCCTGCAACTGGTGCCGCATGCCGAGCACGTGGAGCTGCCGCGCGCCACGCACATGGTGGCCGGCGACGCCAACGACGCATTCACCCGCGAGATCGCACGCTTCGTGGGCCAGCTTTCCCAGGCCGACCGCAACGATGCGGTGGCCGTATGAATCCTCCCAGATCCGCCCAGTCATCCGTAACGAGGTGCAAGTAATGTCCGTGATCCTGACCCTGCTGGCGGCGCTCATTGCCACCGGCGCCTGTGCCTACCACCGCAGCAGCCTGCGTACGTGGGCGATTGCCACGGTGGCTGCCACCCTCGTGGTCGGCGTGCTCGCGGGCACGCCGTGGACGACCTTCGTGCTGCTGGTGATCGAGCTGGCCATCGCGGTGCCGCTGCTGCTGGACGGCTTCCGCCGCAAGCAGATCAGCGCGCCGCTGCTGAAGATGTTCGCCAAGGTGACGCCGAAGCTGTCCGAGACGGAGCAGACCGCGCTGGAAGCCGGCACGGTGGGCTTCGAGGGCCAGCTGTTCTCCGGCAAGCCGGACTGGCACGAGCTGCTCAAGCAGCCCAGGCCCGAGCTGAGTGTGGAGGAACAGGCCTTCCTCGATGGTCCGGTGCAGGAACTGTGCGGGATGATCGACGACTGGCAGATCACCCACGAGCTGGCCGACCTGCCGCCGGAGGTCTGGGCTTTCATCAAGAAGCACAAGTTCTTCGGCATGATCATCCCCAAGCAGTACGGTGGCCTGGGCTTCTCGGCGCTGGCGCATTCGGCGGTGCTGCAGAAGCTGGCCACCATGTCGGCCACGGTGGCCTCGACGGTGGCGGTGCCCAACTCGCTGGGCCCGGCGGAACTGCTGCTGCACTACGGCAGCGACGAGCAGAAGAACCATTACCTGCCGCGCCTGGCCATTGGCGAAGAAATCCCGTGCTTCGCGCTCACCGGCCCGTACGCCGGCTCCGATGCCACCTCGATCACCGACTACGGCATCGTGTGCAAGCAGGTGGTGGACGGCATCGAGACGCTGGGCATGAAGCTCACTTTCGACAAGCGCTACATCACGCTGGCGCCGATCGCCACGGTAGTGGGCCTGGCCTTCCGCCTGTACGACCCGGAGAAGCTGCTGGGCGACAAGGAAGACCTGGGCATCACGCTGGCGCTGCTGCCGCGCAGCACGCCTGGCCTGGAGATCGGCCGCCGCCACTTCCCGCTGAACATCCCGTTCCAGAACGGTCCGTTGCATGGCAAGGACGTGTTCGTGCCGCTGTCGGTGCTGATCGGCGGCCCGCACATGGCCGGCCATGGCTGGCGCATGCTGGTGGAATGCCTGTCGGTGGGGCGCGCGATCTCGCTGCCATCCAACGCGACGGGTGGCGTGCGCGCTGCCGTGGCGGCGACCGGTGCGTATGCGCGTATGCGCAAGCAGTTTGGTCTGTCCATCGCCCGCTTCGAGGGCGTGGAAGAAGCGCTGGCCCGTATCGGCGGCCTGACCTACGCCACGGCCGCGCTGTCGCGCGCCACGGCGGCGGCGGTGGACCGCGGCGAGAAGCCGGCGGTGCCCTCGGCCATCGCCAAGTACCACGCCACCGAGTGGGGCCGCGTGATCGCCGGCGATGCGCTGGACGTGCATGGCGGCAAGGGCGTGCAGCTAGGCCCGAAGAACTATGCCGGCCGCGCCTGGCAGGGCGTGCCGATCGCCATCACGGTGGAGGGCGCCAACATCATGACGCGCAGCCTGATGATCTTCGGCCAGGGCGCCATCCGCTGCCATCCCTACGTGCTGAAGGAAATGCAAGCGCTGTCGATCGCCGACTACGGTGACCGCCTGCGAACGTTCGACCGCGCGCTGTTCGGCCATATCGGCTTCGGCATCTCCAACGCGGTGCGCGCGTTTACGCTGGGCATCACCGGTTCGCGCATCGGCGACACGGCGGGCGACGCGTACACGCGCCGCTACTACCGCAAACTCAACCGCTACTCGGCGGCGCTGGCGCTGTGTGCGGACACCTTCATGGGCGTGCTCGGCGGCAAGCTGAAGTTCAAGGAGAAGCTCTCCGCGCGCCTGGGTGACGTGCTGAGCTACCTGTACATCGCCAGCGCGATGCTCAAGCGCTACGAGGACACCGGCCGTCCGGAGGCGGATCGTCCGCTGCTGGCCTGGGCCTTCCACGAATGCATGTGGCGTACGCAGATGGCGCTGGACGGCGCGATCCGCAATTTCCCGGTGAAGCCGGTGTCGTGGCTGCTGCGCGTGCTGGTGTTCCCGCTGGGGCGCCGCGAGGTACCGCCGTCGGACCGCCTGGGCCGCCGCGTCGCCGCTCTCATCACCGCGCCGGGCGAGGCGCGCGACCGCCTCACCGAATGGGCCTACCTCGCGCCGACCGCGAACAACACCATCGGCCGCATGAACGCCCTGCTGCCGGACGTGATCGCGGCCGAGCCGGTGGAGCGCAAGTTCGGCAAGGCGCAGAAGGCCGGCCAGTTCAAGTCGCACGACTACCTCGGACAACTGGCCGAGGCGCTGCAGGCGGGCGTGATCTCCGCGCCGGAGCACGATCTGCTCAAGCGCGTGCGCGAGGGGGTGGCCGAGTTCATCGCGGTGGACGACTTCGATCCGGCCGAACTGCGCGCGGCGGTGAGCCGCAAGGACCACGGGAAGAAGCTGGCCGACGCAGCCTGAAGCCGTACCTGTCGTCCCGGCGAAAGCCGGGACACAGCGCCTTTACGGATACCGGCAACGTTCGATGCCGGCTTTCACCGGCATGACGATCAAGGGGCCGCCCGGCGCCAGCGGGGCGGCACGATCGAGCGGCGGCGGATCGCGATGGCGAGCAGGATCGCCGAGCCGCACGAGCAGATCGCCAAGGCAGCCACCGATGCTTCCGCGCCGAACACGCCGCCGCTCAGCCAGTCCGGTCCCGTGCGGCTGGATACCAGCCAGCCATGCGCCTCGGTGCCGGAGACAGGGATGCCGTAGACCGTGCCCTGCATGATGTTCCAGGCGGCGTGCAGGCCCATGCAGGCCCACAGCGAGCGGGTGACGTGGTAGAGCAGGGCGAGCAGCACGCCCGCCTCGATGGCGATGGCCAGCGAACTCCACAGCGTGGCGCCGGGATTGAAGATGTGCGCGGCACCGAAGAACAGCGCGGAGATCGCCAGCGCCCACCAGGTGCCCAGGCCTTCCTCGACAGTGCGGAACAGCACGCCGCGCGTGATGATTTCCTCGGCCACGCCGGCGCCGATGCCGGCGGTCAGCACGCCGGGCAGCCAGTCAGCCCCGGGGTTGGTGCCGTTGACGTGGTAGCTGCCGGCCAGCCACAGCACCAGCACGACCGCGCTGAACAGCAGGGCGCCCAGCAGCAGTCCGGCAGGGACCAGCGTAACCGCGTCGCGCGGGGCGAGTTCTCGCAATGGCCGGCGCTCGATGGCCTTGACCAGCACCAGGTAGGCCGGGATCGTGGCGGCCAGTTGCACGGCGAGGTTGGCCCAGGCGTGTGCCAGATGCGTGGTGCCGGTGGCGAAGAAACCCAGCCAGTTCACCGTGGCCGAAGCCAGCGCGAAAAGCACGAGATAGAGCACGGTGAAGAAGACGATGCGCGCCAAGGGGGAGAACACCAGCCAGCGTTCCCATGGCGTGGCGGTGGATGGCGTGGTGAAGGCGACCTGGGCGATTGGCATGGATCGGGGCGGTCCCTGCGGATGGAGGGGCTAGGCTAGCAGTCTGGGCGCCAGTCCGGCGTGGGCCGGAAGCTGGCCATCCGGAGCCTACAGGTCGACCGAGGTCGCATGCTCGCGCGTGGCCGTGAAGCGTACCGCCGGAGAGCGCTCCTCCGCCAGTTGCAGGTTCACCCGCGAAGGCGCCAGGTAGACCAGTTCGCCAGCTGCGTCGATGGCCAGGTTGTTGGCGTGCTTCTCGCGGAATTCCTCCAGCTTCCTGGCATCGTCGCAATGCACCCAGCGCGCCGTGGTGACGGTGACCGGCTCGAAGCTGGCATCCACGCCGTATTCGTCCTTCAGGCGATAAGCCACCACGTCGAACTGCAGCATGCCCACCGCGCCCAGGATCAGGTCGTTGCTCATCAGCGGACGGAAGAACTGGGTGGCACCTTCTTCCGAGAGCTGGGCCAGGCCCTTCTGCAGCGCCTTCATCTTCAGCGGATCGCGCAGACGCGCGCGGCGGAACAGTTCCGGCGCGAAGTTGGGAATGCCGGTAAAGCTGACCATCTCGCCCTCGGTGAAGGTGTCGCCGATGCCGATGGTGCCGTGGTTGTGCAGGCCGATCACGTCGCCGGGATAGGCGTTCTCCACGATCTCGCGGTCGCTGGCCATGAAGGTGAGCGCGTTGGCGATGCGCACCTCCTTGCCGGTGCGCGTCTGCATCATCTTCATGCCGGCGCGGTAGGTGCCCGAGCAAACGCGCATGAAGGCGATGCGGTCGCGGTGCGCGGGGTCCATGTTGGCCTGGATCTTGAACACGAAGCCGGTGAGGGCTTCCTCCTCCGGCTTCACCTCGCGCGTCAGCGTGGCGCGCGGGCGCGGCGCGGGGGCGTGCTCGACGAAGAAGTCCAGCAGCAGTTGCACGCCGAAGTTGTTCACCGCCGACCCGAAGAACACCGGAGTGAGCTTGCCAGCCAGGTACTGCTCCGCGTCGAACGGGTGCGAGGCGCCCTGCACCAGCTCCAGTTCCTCGCGCAGCTCGGCCAGCGCCTCGGCGCCGACGGCCGCTTCCAGGCCCGGTGCATCCAGGCCCTTGAAGATGGTCGAATCCTGGCGGGTGAAGTTCTTGCCCTGCTCGAACACGTGAACTTCGTCGAGCAGCAGGTGGTACACGCCCTTCAGGCGCTTGCCCATGCCGATGGGCCAGGTCAGCGGCGCGCAGGCGATGCCCAGCACCGACTCCACCTCGTCCAGCAGTTCGACTGGCGAGCGGCCCTCGCGGTCGAGCTTGTTGATGAAGGTCATGATGGGCGTGTCGCGCAGGCGGCACACCTCCATCAGCTTGATGGTGCGCTCCTCCACGCCCTTGGCGCAGTCGATCACCATCAGCGCCGAGTCCACCGCGGTGAGCACGCGGTAGGTGTCCTCGGAGAAGTCCGCATGGCCCGGGGTATCGAGCAGGTTGACGATGCGGCCCTCATAGGGGAACTGCATCACCGAGGAGGTCACCGAGATGCCGCGTTCCTTCTCCAGCGCCATCCAGTCGGAGGTGGCATGGCGCGCGGCCTTGCGGCCCTTCACCGAGCCGGCCATCTGGATCGCGCCGCCGAACAGCAGCAGCTTTTCGGTCAGCGTGGTCTTGCCGGCGTCAGGGTGGCTGACGATGGCGAAGGTGCGGCGGCGGCGGGTTTCGTCGAGGTGCGTGGACATGGCGGCATCGGGGTTGGCGAACCGCCTATTGTACCAAGCCCCGGGCCGGGCCTGCTTTCCGCGCCATTTCGCGGCTTTCAAGGGGTTGCCGGCATTTTCCGGTCTGTCCGCGCAGGCCGGCTGCCGTCATGGCCAAAATGGCATGTTGGTATGACGAAATGCTTTGAGTTGAAGGAAAACTGTCATGTTATGGTCCTTGTGCGATGCGGAATGTCGGCAACGATTTTCCGTCTAGACGTCCAAATAAACGATTGCGCACGGGGTGTGTCGTGGCTCGGGAAAGCAGGGGTTTTCATGGGGCGCCGTTGGCGGCGAGGCGGTTGAAGGTGCTGGCGGTGGCTGTGGCGATGGCCTGGCTGCCTGCCGTGTCGATGGCGCAGGACCAGGCCGGCAATGCCAGGAATCTCAGCACGGTGGTGGTCACCGGCGAACGCGGTGAAAGCGACGCCACCGTGCTCAACAGCGCCGTGCCCATCACGGTGTTCACCAGCGAGGACCTGAAAAAGACCGGCAAGGTGGGCTTGAAGCACATCCTGGCCACGCTCGATCCCTCGCTGACGCTGGCCGAGAACGCCTACGGCACCTCGGCCTCGGTGCGCCCTTTCACCATGCGCGGCTTCAGCGGCGACGAGGTGCTGGTACTGGTCAACGGCAAGCGTCGGCATACCTCCTCGTTCGTCAACAACGTTTCCTCGATCGCGGGAGGCAGCGCGCCGGTCGACCTGGACCTGATCCCGGTCAGCGCCATCGACCATATCGAGGTGCTGCACGATGCCGCCGCCGCCCAGTACGGCTCGGACGCGATCGCCGGCGTGATCAACATCATCCTGAAGCGCGACGACAGCGGCGGCGAGGCCGATACCACCTTCGGCGCGAACTACCACGACGGCGGCGCCACCCTGCAGGAAGAGTTCAACAAGGGCTTCAAGCTGGGCGACGGCGGTTTCCTCAACCTGTCGCTGGATGCGCGGCGGCAGAAACCGGCGCCGCTGCCGGTCTATCCGACGCTTTACCCCTCCAACCCGTTCTACACGCCGCTGCCCGATGGCTCGCCCGATCCGCGCGAGGCGAGTGTGGACCGGCGCCATTTCGACAAGGGCTACGGCCAGCCCACCGACGACCACCTGATCAACCTCGGCTACAACCTGGAGTTGCCGTTGAGCGACAACGTGGCGCTGTATTCCAACGCCACCCTGAGCTATCGCGACGTGGTGGCGGCGAGCACGCCCTATGGCGAGGGCAGCGTCTCCAACCTGCCCGAGATCTATCCCAACGGGTTCCAGGCCTACCGGCACATCTACGAGACCGACTACCAGTTCACCGCCGGGCTCAAGGGGCAATGGGGCGGCTGGCATTGGGATCTCAGCACCACCTACGGACGCGACCATGCCCGCCTGCACGGGCAGAACACACTCAATCCCTCGCTGGGACCGGATAGTCCCACCAGCTTCTATCTCGGCGAGCAGGATTTCGACCAGCTCACCACCAACCTGGACCTGACGCGCGCGTTCGACGTGGGACTGCACGCGCCGCTGCAGGTGTCCTGGGGCCTGGAGCAGCGCTGGGAGAAATACGAACTGGGTGCGGGCGAGCCGGATTCCTACATCAACGGCGGCTATGCCAGCCCGGACGGCCCGTATGCCGGCGTGCTGCGCAACGGCGGCCTGCAGGCATTCAACGGCTATACGCCGGCCAATGCGGTCAACCTGGAACGCGACGTCTATGCCGGCTACGCGGAGGCGGCCACCGACCTCACCGATCGCTGGCACGTGGACCTGGCCGGGCGCTATGAGCATTACAGCGATACGGACCATGTGTTGTCCGGCCAGTTGAGCAGCCGCTTCGCTCTGACCTCGACGCTTGCCCTGCGCGGCTCGATCGGCACCGGCTTCCGCGCGCCCTCATTGCAGCAGGAGGGCTTCGCCACCACCGGCTACAACACGGCGAACCTCGGCAACGGCTACCAGAGCGTGGAATCGCTGTGGCTGCGCGCGAACTCGCCGGTGGCCGCGGCGCTGGGCGGCACGCCGCTCAAGCCGGAGCGGTCGCGCAACTACAGCCTGGGCCTGGTCTATAACCCCACCGACACGCTGCATTTCAGCATCGACGCCTACCAGGTCCAGATCGACGACTTCATCAGCGCGACCGGCTATATCTCCGGCCCGGCGGTGGCCTCGATCCTCACCGGCTACGGCTACTCGGGCCTGGACAGCGTGAAGTTCTTCACCAACGCCGCCGATATCCGCAGCCGCGGCATCGATGCCACGGCGTCATGGCGGCAGGACCTGGGCCGCTACGGCTCCGTCGACTGGACCTTCACCGGCAACGTCAACCACCTGCACGTGCTGAGCACGGTGCCCACGCCGCCGCAGCTGAGCGCGCTCGGCCCCACCTACCAATTGCTCAATGCCGAGGCGCAGGCGGAGATCACCGAGAGCAGCCCCGACCGCAAGCTGATCCTCGGCGGCGACTGGCATCTCGGCAAGCTCGGCGTGCTGCTGCACGAGACGCAGTACGGCACCTACCGCGAGGCCTACGGCGCATGGTTCGACGCGCGCTGGATCACCGACCTGGAAGTCAACTACCAGTTGACCCCGGCGGTGAACCTGGCGGTGGGCGCCAACAACCTGTTCGACGCGCGTCCGTTCAAGTCGGCGGTGGCGTTCTATCCCTCGCTGGGCGAAAGCTACTATGGCAACACCGCGCCCTACGGCCTCAACGGCGGTTACTGGTATGCGCGCCTTGGCATCACCTTCTGAGGAATCTTGCATGTCCGAGCATGGCTTCGATCGCCGCAGCTTTCTCAAGGGAGCCGGCGCCGCCGTGGGCGCGGCCCTGCTGGTTCCCGAGTGGAGCCGTCCCGCGCTGGCGGTCGCCGCGCCGACGGCGACAGGGCAGAGCCTGGTAAGGCTCAGCTTCAACGAAAATCCCTATGGCCCATCGTCGCTGGCCGTGCAGGCGATCCAGCAGGAGTTGGGCCGGGTGGTGCGCTATGGCGACGAAAGCGCCGCCCACGCCTTGCGCGAGCAGGTGGCCGCCTACGAGAAGCTGCCGGCCGACCATGTGGTGCTCGGCGAGGTGCTGGATACGCTGGGCCTGCACCTGGGTACCGAGGGCGGTCCCGGCGGCGAGTTCATCTACTCGACGCCCGGCTACCTGGCCCTGGTCGACGCCACCTCGCGCGTGGGCGGCGTCAGCGTCGCGGTGCCGCTGGACGCCAGCCAGGGCAACGACCTTCTGGCCATCGCGGCGAAGGTGAATCCCAGGACGCGCGCCGTCTACCTAGTCAACCCGCACAACCCCAGCGGCACCGTCAGCGACGATGCGGCGTTCAAGCGCTTCCTTCGCGAGGTATCGCAAAAGACGCTGGTGATCGTGGACGAGGCCTATCTCGAATACACCGAGGACTTCGCCACGCGCAGCGCGGTGGACCTGGTGCGCGAGGGTGCCAACGTGGCGGTGTTCCGCACCTTCGCCAAGATCCACGGCCTGGCCGGCTTGCCCTTCGGCTACCTGTTGGCGCCGCCGGCGCTGGTGGCCGCGCTGACAAAGGAGGGCGCGGGCAGCGCCGAGGGGCTGGGCCGGCTGGCCATCGCCGCCGCCGGCGCGGCGCTGCGGGACACGGCCCTGCTGGAGCGCAGCCGCACCGCCGTGGCACGCGAGCGCGAACGCTGGCTGGCGGTGCTGGCGGAGTTGAAGCTGCCGCACAGCGCATCGGCCGCCAACTTCATCTTCTTCGATGCCGGCCGGCCGCAACACGAGCTGGCCAAGGCATTCCTGCAGCGCGGCATCGACATCGGCCGGGCATTCCCGCCGCTGGAGCACTGGGCGCGCATCACCATCGGCCTGCCGGAGGAAAACGCCAGGGCGCAGGCCGCGCTGCGGGCGATCCTCGCGGGTTCGCTCTAGGGCCTGTTTATGGTCGTGGCCTACATCACTGGAATATCCAAGGATCGAGTGTATAAGTCCGCGTCAGCAGCGCTGCGCTGAATTGGCGCAGTGCGGTCGAACTGGCCTCCGCTGGCATCTGATCGATGGGCGAATTCCTTGCTTTTCTGGCCGGCCTTCTCACGGACTATTGGGGGCAGGCCGGCCAACGCTGGGCATGGTGGGCATTGGGCGCCATCGTGCTGGTGATTGCGCTCATGTGGATGGTGGTGCGGTAGTCACGGGCGGGGAACTTCTTGTCCGCCATCGCGGCCTGCTTCATCGCCAGCCTGCTGCGCTGGATGCAGGGGAGGTAGCCGGGTATCGGCCCCGCACCCCTGTGGCGTCGCGGTCGCGCACAGGGTGCGCTCCCACAGAGATGAGGGGTTCAGGCCGTCAGCAGATCTTCGTAGAACGCCCCGTAGGGTTCGGTCGGGTGGGCGATCTGGATCTCCAGGATCCATAGCCCGCCGGACGGGCGCTCGCCCAGTTCGCCGAGGTCGCCCGCCTTGTGGACCGCATGGGGGAAATCGCTGACGCGGTGGCCTTTCACCTCGTGGTTGAGACGCCAGCCCATGGCTTCGGCCTGCTGGCCGGCGAAGGCGTACAGCGCCTCGCCGCTGAGTCCGCGCTCACGCCAGGCCCCGGCCACCACCTGGAACAATTCGCGCGCCGCATCGGCGCAGGCCTGCCGCTCCGGTGCGTGGCCGATGGTGAAGGTGTCGCCCACGTCGCCCTCATGGCCGTCGAACACCAGCCCCAGGTCGATGAAGTAGATGTCGTTTTCGCCCAGCCGCACGCCGGGATCGGAGCGTTCGCGGTAGGTCAGGGTGGTATTGGCGCCGATGCGGATGATCACCGGATGCCATAGCCGTTCCACGCCCAGTTCGCGGAACACCCCGGCGGCCATGGCCCTGGCCTCGTCCTCGCCGATGCCTGGCCGCATGCGCTGGCGGATGCCATGCAGGGCGGCCCAGCTAAGCTCGCGCGCCCGCTGCATCAGCCGGGGATCGAAGCGGTCGCCGACCGCTTCCTGGGGGAGATGGCTCACGGCGTTATCCGATGTCCCGAGAGGGTAGCCATGGTACTCAGGCCAGCAGCACCAGCGCGATGCCGAGCAGGGCCGGCAGGGCCTGCACCCACAGCACCTTGCGGGTGGCGGTCAGGCCGCCGAACAGGCCGGCCACCAGGATGCAGCCCAGGAAGAACAGGATGACCGCCCGGCCCTCGGCGCCCAGCCACAGGCCCCACAGCAGGCCGGCGGCCAGGAAGCCATTGTAGAGCCCCTGGTTGGCCGCCAGTACCCGGGACTGCTCGGCGAACTCCTGGCTGAGATCGAAGGCGCGCCGGCCCGAGGGGCGGGTCCACAGGAACATCTCCAGCACCAGGAACCACAGGTGCAGGAGGGCGATCAGGGCGACAACGGCGTGGGCAACCAGGGGCATGGGCATCGATCCCGGACGAGGGAGGCGAAGTGTCGCAGTCGACGCGATCGGCCGCAAACCCTGCGGCGAGCCCATTCCGGCGGGACGGCAGGCGGGGTCCTGCGGGCGGATCGGCCGGTTCCGTCCCGATTTTGCGGGCTCTATACGCCTAGACGTTTAGACGTCTATTGACAGGTGCATGCGATGGTCGCTAGTCTTTCCGCCACTCATCGAGACCGGCGGAGGGACAGGCCCTTTGAAGCCGGGGCAACCTGCGGAATCTTCCGCAACGGTGCCAATTCCTGCGGCGGCGCCGAATGGCGCTCCCGCGAGATGAGGGTAGATCCGCACCGCCCGCGTCCGCCGGCCGTGCGTCGCTCCCTCCCTCCGGTCCGCAGGTCGATGCCCGACCGGAGAAGAGCCAAGATGTCCAGCCAGCCGCAACCCGTTCCGCCCGCCGTGTCCGCCCCCGTCGCGGCCATCGGGGCCATGCGGCCGGACCTGACCACCCAGCGCTGCGCCCGCCGCCTGACGCTCACCCCCAAGTACGGCAGCGCTCCCTGCGAGGTGGACGTGCGCTACCTGTGGTGCGGTGCGCCGGACGCGCCCACGGTGATCGTGCAGGGCGGTATCTCGGCCAGTCGCGACGTGGTGTCGCTGGATGGCGAGGTCGCCGCCGGCTGGTGGCAGGCGCTGGTGGGAGCGGGCCTGCCGCTGGACCTGGACCGCTACCGCGTGCTCTCCATTGACTGGCTGACCCCGGCCGACCTCGGCGGCGCGCAGGCGGTGTCCAGCGAGGACCAGGCCGACGCACTGGCCGCCCTGGTGGAATCGCTGGGCATCGGCCGCGTGCATGCTTTCGTCGGTTCCTCCTACGGTGCCATGGCCGCGCTGGCCTTCGCCGCCCGCCACCCGTACGCGCTGGATCGCCTGGTGCTGCTGGCCGGCGCGCACCGGCCGCATCCGCTGGCCACCGCGCAGCGCTCGGTGCAGCGCGGCATCGTGCGGCTTGGCCTGGAGTGCGGCCAGCCCGAGCAGGCGCTGGCGCTGGCCCGCCAGCTCGCCATGACCACCTACCGCGGCAGCGAGGAATTCGCCCGCCGCTTCAACGCCGCGCCGGAGTTCCGCGACGGCCGCTTCCATTTCCCGGTCGAGGACTATCTCGAGCACGCCGGCCGCCGCTTCGTCGAGCGCTTCGACGTGGAGCGCTTCCTGGCGCTGTCCGAATCGATCGACCTGCACGACGTGACGCCCGAGCGGGTTGCCGCGCCCGCCACGCTGATTGGCTTCCCGTCCGACCGCCTGGTGCCGCTGGCCGACCTGTGCGAGCTGCAGCGCCGCCTGCATGGCCCGGCCACGCTGGAAGTGGTCGAGTCGCCCTACGGCCACGACGCCTTCCTCAAGGAAACCGACCGCCTGGCGCCGCTGCTGCGCGACGCGCTGGCCGGCTGTTGACCCGATACCAAGAAAAGCCGCACGCACGGAGATCCACCATGAGCGACACCCCCGCCTCCCACGCCCCCACGGGCACCAGCACCCGCGCCGTGCGCGCCGGCATCGAATCGGACACCCAGCACGGCGCCGTGGTGCCGCCGCTGCACCTGTCCACCAACTATGCCTTCGCCGGCTTCGGCAACAAGCGCGCCTACGACTACTCGCGCAGCGGCAACCCCACGCGCGACCTGCTGGGCGAGGCGCTGGCCGAGCTGGAGCAGGGCGCGGGCGCGGTGGTGACGGCCAGCGGCATGGCGGCGGTGGCGCTGGCGCTGGAACTGGTGCCCGCCGGCTCGCTGGTGCTGGCCGCGCACGACTGCTATGGCGGCACCTGGCGCCTGCTCGACGCCTGGGCGAAGAAGGGGCGTTTCCAGGTGCGCTTCGTCGACCTCACCAACAGCCACGCGCTGGCCGAGGGGCTCGCGCTCAAGCCGTCGCTGGTGTGGGTGGAGACGCCCTCGAATCCACTGCTGCGCATCACCGACATCCGCCACGTGGCGCAGGCTGCCCATGCGGCGGGCGCGCTGCTGGTGGTGGACAACACCTTCCTCTCGCCCGCGCTGCAGCAGCCGCTGGCGCTGGGCGCGGACGTGGTGGTGCATTCGACCACCAAGTACATCAACGGCCACAGCGACGTGGTCGGCGGCGCGGTGGTGGCGCGCGACCCGGCGGTGGCCGAACAGATCAAGTGGTGGGGCAACTGCAACGGCCTCACCGGCGCGCCGTTCGACAGTTTCCTCACCCTGCGTGGCTTGCGCACACTGAGCGTGCGCCTGCGCCAGCACCAGGAGAACGCCGTGCGCATCGCCGAGCGCCTGGACGGCCATGCGGCCGTGCGCAAGGTCTACTACCCGGGCCTGGCCAGCCATGCCGGCCACGCGCTGGCGGCGCGCCAGCAACTGGGTTTCGGCGCCATGCTCAGTTTCGAGCTGGAAGGCGACGTGCCGCAGATCGAGGCCTTCATCGATGGCCTGGCCTATTTCTCCCTGGCCGAATCGCTGGGCGGGGTGGAGAGCCTGGTCGCGCATCCCGCCTCGATGACGCATGCCTCGATGGCGCCGGAAGCGCGCCGCGTGGCCGGCATCGCCGACAGCCTGCTGCGCCTGTCGGTGGGCATCGAGGACGGCGACGACCTGCTGCGCGACCTCGACGCCGCGCTGGCGCGCGCCGAGGCGGTGTCCGAGGCCAAACGCCGGGTGAGCGCATGAGCGCGGTGCTGGCGGCGGAGTCCGCCCCCGTAGCGAAGCCGCTGGCGTCGCCCATCGCCGCGGTGCTGTTGGGCACCGGCGTGGTCGGCGGTGCCTTCCTCAAGCTGCTCAACACGCCGGCCGCCGCCTCGATCCGGCTGGTCGGCGCCGCCAACTCGCGGCGGCAGCAGACGCGTGCCGAGCACCTGGCCGACCGTGCCCTGCGCGAGAAGCTCAAGAGCCACGGCGACATGCGCGACGATGCCGCGCTGCTTGCCGCGCTCGATGCCAATGAGGCCCTGGTCAAGGTGATCGTCGATGCCACCGCCTGCGGCACGCTGGCCTCGCGCCACGCCGAATGGCTGGGGCGCGGCTACCACGTGGTCACCGCCAACAAGTCGCTGGCAGGCGGCGACCTTGCAGGCTGGCGCGCCCTGCAGGCCGCGCTGGCGCAGGGCGGCCGCTATGGCGACTCGGCCACGGTGGGCGCGGGCCTGCCGGTGATCTCCACGCTGCGCCGCCTGCGCCATTGCGGCGACGCGCTGCTCACGCTGGAAGGCGTGTTCTCCGGTTCGCTCTCCTATCTGTTCAACCAGTACGACGGCAGCCAGCCGTTTTCCGTGCTGTTGCGCCGCGCGCGCGAGCTTGGCTATACCGAGCCGGACCCGCGCTCGGACCTGTCCGGCGAGGACGTGGCGCGCAAGCTGCTGATCCTGGCGCGCTGCGCCGGCTTCGCCCTGCGTCCGGACGAGGTGGAAGTGGAAAGCCTGGTACCGGAAAGCCTGCGCGGTGTGGACCTGGAGACTTTCCTGGCTCGCCTGGAGGAACTGGACGAACCGCTGGCGGCGCGGTTCGCCGAGGCGAAGGCCCGTGGTGGCGCGCTGCGCTTCCTGGCCCGCCTCAACCAGCGAGGCCGCGCGCGCGTGGGCCTGGTCGAAGTGCCGGCCAACCATCCGGCCACGCGCCTGTACGGCACCGACAACCAGTTCGCCTTCAGCACCACCCGCTACAACACGCAGCCGCTGGTGATCCAGGGACCGGGCGCCGGCCCGGAAGTGACCGCGCAGGCGCTGTTGGGGGATGTGCTGGCGCTGGCGTGAGCGTGTCGCCCAATAAAAAACGCGCGGCTCGCCACCGCGCGTTTTTTGCTTTCAGGGCTTGCGCCGGTTCAATGATGTGGCGTCGGATTCGCCAGCGCTTCCTCCACCGACGGCGTGCGCCAGCCGGACTTCACGCCCCAGAGGTAGAACACCAGGCCGAACACGGCGACCACCGCCAGGTCCCAGCCGTAGGGCAGGTAGTTGTGGCCGTTGAACTGCGCGCTGCCGGCCCACGACACCGCCGCGATGGCGGGCAGGTAGCAGATCAGCCACAGCGCGCCCTTGAGCTGGCGGCCGAAATCGTGCCAGCCGGCGCGGGCCTGGTAGTACAGGTACACCGGCAGGGCCACGACCATCAGTACGATGATCTCGCCAGTGAGCGGCCAGGTCGCCCAGTACAGCAGTTCGGTCGCCATGATGAAGGCGACGCCGGCGAGAATGGGCAGGCCCTTGATGCGCAGCGGGCGATGCATCTCCGGCGCGGTGCGGCGCAGTGTCATCGCGCTGACCGGGCCGGTGAGGTAGGAGATGATGGTGGCCACCGAGATCACCGCCGCCAGCGTGCCCCAGCCGCGGAAGAAGAACAGGAACAGGAACGACACCGCCAGGTTGAACCACATCGCCGGGCGCGGCACGCCCCACTTCGGATGGATGCGGCCGAGGATCCGGGGCATGGTGCCATTGCGCTCCATGCCGTAGATCATGCGGGCGGTGGTGGCGGTATAGGTCATGCCGGTGCCGCTGGGGCTGATGAAGGCGTCCACGTACAGCAGCATGGCCAGCCAGTGCAGGTTGACGATGATGGCCAGCTCGGCGAACGGCGAGCGGAAGTCGATGCCGTGCCAGCCGGCCTTGGCCAGCATCTCCGGCGGCACCGCGCCGAGGTAGGCCATCTGCAGGATCACGTACACGATGGTGGCCAGCACGATCGAGCCGATCACCGCGAACGGGATGCTCTTGCCCGGGTTGTGCGCCTCGCCGGCGAGGTTCACCGGGCTCTGGAATCCATTGAAGCTGAACACGATGCCGGCGGTGGCCACTGCGGTGAGCACGGCGGCGAAGTCGATCGCGTGTGCGTCACCGTGTATGCCCACCGAGAAGTTGCCGGTGTGGAAGCCGCTGGCGATCAGGGCCAGGCCGGTGGCGGCCGGCACCACCAGCTTGAACACGGTGATGGCGGTGTTGGAGCGCGCGAACAGCTTCACGCTCCAGAAGTTGAGCAGGAAGTAGATGATTACCAGCACCGCGGCGATGGCCAGGCCCGGCTGGGTCAGCTCGCCGTGGCCGTCAGCCATGTGCACGTACAGGTTCTGCGCCCACTGCCACGGCCAGGAGGCCATGTACTGTACCGAGGCCTCGGCCTCCACCGGGATCACCGAGACGATGGCGATCCAGTTGGCCCAGGCGCCGATGAAGCCGACCAGCGAGCCATGCGAGTAGTGGCTGTAGCGCACCATACCGCCCGACTCGGGGAACATCGCGCCCAGCTCCGCGTAGGTCAGCGCGATGGTCATGATGATCGCCGCGCCGAGCACCCACGCCCAGACTGCGCCTGGCCCGGCCAGGCCCGCCGCGCGCCAGGCGCCGAACAGCCAGCCGGAGCCGATGATGGAACCCAGGCCGGTGAGCATGAGGGCGAACGGGCCGACATCGCGGCGGATGGGAGAATGAGACATGCAGGTCCCCAGGTGGATCGAAGGCACAAGAGTCGGATGATGACAGACCGGTCATGGCGCTGTCAGCCTGCCGGGCGTCACGGGCGGGGCCCGGGCGGACCGGGCAGGTGCTTGAATCGCCGACGAAAAGCCTCGGCCGATCGCCGCATTGGCGCGGTCCGGCAGGGGCGCTAGTATCGGCCCACCTCACGCCGAGATGGCCCTCATGGCTCGTGCCGCGCCGTGGTTGACCCTTGTCCTGTGGCTGGCCTCGACGGCAGCGGCCAGCGCGGACGACGGCTCGCGCGCCGCCCTGGAACAGCGCGCCGGCGCGGGCGATGCATCGGCCCAGGTCGCCCTGGGGCGGCTGCTCCAGGGTGATGGCAAGCCGGCGGACCAGGCCGCCGGCACCGCGTGGTACCGCAAGGCGGCACAGGCCGGCGACGCCGAGGGCGCGTGGCTGCTGGGCGGCGCCTATATGGCCGGCACCGGCATCGGACGGGACGTCCCGGCGGCGATCGACTGGATGCGCAAGAGCGTGGCCGCCGACGGCAATCCCGACCATATGGCGGTGCTGGCCGTGGCCCTGCTCAGCACCGGCGGCACGCAGGAAGCCCTGCAATGGGCCCAGCGAGCCGCCGACAAAGGGGCGCCCAAGGGCATGGAAATCGTGGCGATGGCACGGCTGTCAGGCGAGATGGGCCTGCCCAAGGACATCCCGGCCGGCGAGCACTGGCTGCTGCTTGCCGCGCAGAAAGGGGACCCGGACGCGCAGCTGTCGTTGGGCCAGTTCTACGTCTCGGGCCTGTTCGGCCGCCAGGACCCGGCCGCCGCCGTGCGCTGGATGCAGCGCGCGGCCGACGCGGGCAGTGCGCGGGCGGCGGGGACGCTGGCCTACTTCCTGATTACCGGCCGCGACGGCGTGACGGTGGATGCGCCGCGCGGCGTGGCGCTGGCGCGCCAGGCGATGGCCAGCGACGACATGCTGGGGCACTTCGCCCTGGGCGTGGCCTATGTCACCGGCGCCGGCGTGGCGGCGGATCCCGCCGAAGGCTGGTACCAGATCGCCCTGGCCCAGCGCATGGACAGCCAGCAGCAGCTCAAGAGCGCCGGCGACTATCTTTCCCAGGCGGCCGCCAGGCTCACGCCGGCCCAGTTGGACCAGCTCAAGGCGCGAGTGGACGCCGACAGCGCCAGACTCGCCATGCCTTCCAGCTGACGCGCCCGTTCCCCAGCCCGGCCGCTAGCACTCGATCACGTTGACGGCGAGGCCGCCGCGCGAGGTTTCCTTGTATTTGTCCTTCATGTCGCGGCCGGTGTCGCGCATGGTGGCGATCACCTTGTCCAGCGACACGCGGTGCTTGCCGTCGCTCTTGAGCGCCATGCGGCTGGCGTTGATGGCCTTCACCGAGGCCATCGCGTTGCGCTCGATGCAGGGAATCTGCACCAGGCCGCCGATCGGGTCGCAGGTCAGGCCGAGGTTGTGTTCCATGCCGATCTCGGCGGCGTTCTCCACTTGCAGCACGTTGCCGCCCAGCGCGGCGGTGAGTCCGCCCGCGGCCATCGAGCAGGCCACGCCCACTTCGCCCTGGCAACCCACCTCGGCGCCGGAGATGGAGGCGTTCTCCTTGTAGAGGATGCCGATGGCGCCGGCGGTGAGCAGGAACTCGACCACGCCGTTCTCGTCCGACTTCGGGCAGAAGCGGTGGTAGTAGTGCAGCACCGCCGGCACGATGCCCGCCGCGCCGTTGGTGGGCGCGGTGACCACGCGGCCGCCGGTGGCGTTCTCCTCGTTGACCGCCAGCGCGTAGAGGTTCACCCAATCGAGAATGGTCAGCGGATCCTTCAGCGCGGCCTCGGGCTGGGCGCGCAGGTCCTCGGCCATCTGCGGCGCGCGGCGCGCCACCTTGAGGCCGCCGGGCAGCACGCCGGGCGAGCGCAGGCCGCGGTTGACGCAATCCTGCATGGCCTTCCAGATGGCCAGCAGGCCGGCGCGCACTTCGGCCTCGCTGCGCCATACCTTTTCGTTCTCCATCATCAGCTGGGCGATGGAAAGGTGGTGCTTCCGGCACAGTTCCAGCAACTGGTCGCCGGTGGAGAAGGCGTAGGGCAGCTCGGTGGTATCGGCCACGATGCGGTCCTCGGCCGCCTCGTCGTGGTTCACCACGAAGCCGCCGCCGACCGAGTAGTAATCGCGCGTGGCCAGTTCATGGCCTTCGGCGTCGTAGGCGGAAAAGCGCATGCCGTTGGTATGGAACGGCAGCTTCTGGCGCTTGTTGAATACCAGGTCGCGCTTCTCGTCGAAGTCGATCTCGTGCGTGCCCAGCAGGCGCAGCCGATGAGTGGCGCGGATGCGCGAGAGCGTCTCGGGAATGCGGTCGGGATCGACCGTGTCCGGATGCGCGCCCTCGAAGCCCAGCAGCACGGCCTTGTCGGTGCCGTGGCCACGGCCGGTCATGGCCAGCGAGCCGTACAGCTCGGCGCGTACGCGCACCACGCGGTCGAGTACGCCTTTCTCCTCCAGCCAGCGCTCGGCGAAGCGCGATGCGGCGCGCATCGGGCCCACGGTATGCGAGGAGGACGGACCGATGCCGATCTTGAACAGGTCGAAAACGCTGACAGCCATGGAGACACGCGAAAGGGGCGGGGAGAACCATCTATTCTACGCGGCCCGCGCGATGAAATTTGCCGCGCCGCAGCGTGATATCGTGCGCCGCCATGCCGACGCGATTCATGCTTTACCAGCGGGACTACTGCCACCTGTGCGACCAGGCCCTGGCCGTGATGGCCGAGGCGCGCGCGCCGGACTTCGACAGCGTGTGGGTGGACGACGACGCGGCGCTGGAGGCGCGCTACGGTGCGCGCGTCCCCGTGCTGCGTGACACCACCGACGGCCGCGAACTGGACTGGCCGTTCGACGCCGGCGCCGTCCGGGCCTTCCTGGGCGAAGATCTTCCCTTGTAGCGCCCTGCGCGTGACCTGGGAAAGCTCTTGATGGGCTGGTCGCGCACAGGGTGCGTTCCCACAAGGGATAAGGAAGGGAGCCTACTTGGCGCTGAGCACCAGGTGCGCGTTGATCTTCACGTCCGCGCCGATCACCGAGGTGTCGGCGTATTCGCCGCCGCCCACGCCGAAGTCCAGGCGCTTCACCGAGCCGGCCACGTCCAGCGTGGCGCCGCTGCCCTGCGGCTTGAAGGTCACGTCGAGGCTGACCGGCTTGGTCACGCCGCGCAGCGTGAGGTTGCCGTCGGCCACGACCTGGGCGCCGTTCTGGCGGAAGCCGGTGGTGACGAAGTGGGCCTTGGGATATTTCGCCACGTCGAAGAAATCCGCTCCGGGCAGCGCGCCGTCGCGGTCGCTGTCGCCGGTTTTCACGCTGGCCAGGTCCACCTCGACGTCGAACCTGGAGGCGGCGAGCTTGGCCGCGTCGTAGCTGATCGCGGCGGTCCACTGGCCGAAGCTGCCGTCGAAGGACTGGCCCTGGAAACTGCTGGTGAAGCCGAGCCTGCTGCCAGGCTGCACCGCGTAGTCGGCGGCGCCGGCCAGGCCGGGCAGGGCGAGGGCGAACATCAGCGGGAAGGCGAGCGTGAGGCGTTTCATCGGCGTTCTCCTTGGGAGGGGGAGTCGCTGCGCAGCCGGCGGAAGGGAAGCATGCGCAGCAGGGTATCGTCGCGGTCGAGCAGGTGGTGCTTGAGCGCGCCGCCGACGTGCAGCACCAGTACCAGTACCAGGAACCAGAACAGGTTCTCGTGGATGCTGTGCGAGAGATGGCGCAGGTCCGGGTTGGCCGCGGCCAGCGCCGGCAGGTTGAACAGCTTGAAGAACTGCAGCGGCTTGCCGGTGACCGAGTTGAACCACCAGCCGCTCAACGGCAGCGCGGCGATCAGCAGGTAGAGGAGGCCGTGCACGGCATGCGCGGCCCGTTGCTGCCAGCGCGGCGCGGGCTCGTCGGCGGGCTTGCGGTCGGCCAGGCGCCACAGCAGGCGCAGCAGCAGCAGGGCCAGCACGGTGAGGCCGATCGACTTGTGCAGGGCCAGCCAGCTGATCTTCTGCATCGGCGTGCTGGCCAGGTCGTGCAGCAGGCCGAAGATGCCGTTGCCGATGATGAGCAGGGCGGTGGTCCAGTGGAGGAACTTGGCGACCGCGCCCCACCGGCGGGTCGTGCTGCGCAGGCTCATGGCGACTCCTTGTTGTCTTGGGCCTTGTCGTCCTGGATGGCTTCCAGTTCCAGCCACACGCTGACGTCGTGGCCGATGGAGTTGGCATTGGCGGTGATGCCGAAGTCGTCGCGGCGGAGCATGGCGGTGGCCGAGAAGCCGGCGACGGTATGCATGCCGTAGATGGTGCCGCCACGGCGGTTGAGCGTGAACGGCAGGTCCACCGCGCGCGTGATGCCGCGCAGGGTGAGATTGCCGTGCAGCACGCCGTGCGTGTCGTCCTTGCGTTCCACCGAGGTGCTGGCGAAATGCGCGTAGCGCGACGTGCCCGCATCCAGGAACGCGGGCTTGAGCACTGCGGCGTTCCAGTCTTTGTCGCCCATGTCCAGGCTGGCCAGGTCGATGTCCAGCTCGGTGGCGGACTGGCTCCAGTCGTCCGGATCGAAGCGCAGCCAGCCACGGGCGACGTGCAGCCGGCCGAATGGGCGCGAGAAGCCGTCGTGGTCGATGCTGAAGACGATCTGGCTGTGGGTGGTGTCGTAGCGGTAGGCGGCGGGTGCCGCCAGCGCGGCGAACGGCGGCAGGGCGAGCGCCAGGAGCATCGCGAGCCGGCTTGTCAGGCGTGGCGTAGGCATCCCGAGAGTCTGGACGATCCGTGGGAGTGGCGCCAGCGCCGTGCGCGGAAACGGATTGTTTCCCGGCCGGGCATCTAGCCGCCGGGGGGGGCGGCCGTCATCGGCGTGAAACATGGCGGGCGCTCGTGCTGGCCCGGCGCCTCTGGCATCATCGGAGCCCTCTCGGGGGAGATCATGCTGTCGTCCTTGCTGTTCAGTGCCTTCCTGCTTGCGGGCATGCCCACGGCGGTCGCCACGCCCGCCGCGCCCCCGCCTGCCGCGCCGCTGCCCACGCCGCAATTCCGCCGCTACGGCACCGCCGACGGCCTGCCGAGCAGCAGCGTCTACACCGTGGTGCAGGCGCCGGACGGCGCCATGTGGTTCGGTACCAAGAGCGGCATCGCGCGCTATGACGGCGTGGACTTCAAGGTGTTCCGCCATGTCGCGGGCGATCCGCAGTCGCTGTCGAACAACGGCATCGCCACCCTGCTGTTCGATCGCGGCGGCCACTTGTGGGCCGGCGGCCTGGAAGCGGGGCTCAACCGCTACGACGAGCACACCGGCACGTTCCGCCATTGGAAGCACGATCCCGACGATCCGTCGAGCCTGGGCAGCGACAAGGTGTGGTCGGCCGCGCAGGATGGCGATGGCACGCTGTGGGTAGGCACCGCGACGGGCCTGGACCGCATGCGCGCCGATGGACGCGGCTTCGACCACGTGGCGGTGACCGGCGGCGACCCCGCGGCCCTGGGCACGGTCGGCGCGCTGTACGTGGACGCGCACGGGCGGCTCTGGGTCGGCAGCGACAACGGCGTTTTCCGGCGCGATGCATCCGGCGGCTTCCAGCCCATCAAGGCGGACCCGCCCGATGCCGTGCTGGATGCCTGGCGCATCGAGGGCGATGCCGGCGAAGTGCGCATCGCCTCCTCGCATGGGCTGTTCGTGGTGCGCGATGACGGTGTCGCGCACCAGGTCGGGCGCAACGAGCTGCCCGACACCAATGTGCTCAGCAGCATGCGCGACCGCGCCGGCCGGCTGTGGATCGGCACCCAGCGCGGCCTGTTCCTGCAGGAAAAGGATGGCGCGCCGGTGCAGCCGGTGACCAACCAGCCCGTGCTGTACGGCAACCTGCCGGGCACCTGGGTCTGGCAGATCCAGCCCGACCACGAGGGCGGGCTGTGGATCGCGCTGTTCGACGGCGGCGTGGGCTACCTCGCCCCGGGCTGGAACACCGTCAGCCGCTTCACCCACATTCCCGACGACGAGGCCAGCCTGCGCGACTCGGTGGCCTATTCGGTGGCGCGCGGCAGCGACGGCACAGTGTGGGTGGGCCAGCGCAGCGGCCGCGTGGACCGCCTGTGGCCGGCCACGGGCAAGGTCGAGCACGTGGTGTCGGGCCTGCGCGGCGACGTGGTGGCCCTGACCCAGGACCAGCAGGAGCGCCTGTGGATCACCACCCAGGGCGCACTGTTCCGCTACGACCACGGCAAGCTGGACAAGGTGGCGGGCGCCGAGCAGGGCATGAAGCATCCGCTGGAAGTGGAACTCGGGCCCGATGGCGAGCTGTACGCGCGCACCTTCGGCGAAGGCCTGTTCCGCGTGGACCAGGACACCCTGGCGGTCACGCCGGTGCCGTTTCGCCCGGCCCAGGAGCGGGCGCGCTGGGGCAGCCAGATCACCTTGCGGCATGGCGTGTTCTGGTACGCCAGCGACGGCGGCATGTTGCGCCTGGACGCCAGTCGCACTTCCTTCGAGCCGGTGCCGGGGGTGGACAACAGCCAGGCCGTGGACGCCTTCGACTTCACCGGGGACGGCCTGTGGATGGCGCGTCCCGACGGCCTGGAGCACTACCGCTACGACGGCGACGGCCTGCGGCTCGACCGCAAGGTCGATGCGTCGCATGGCTGGCCTTCCATCAACGTGGTCGACCTGGTGGTGGATGGCCATCGGCGCGTATGGATCTTCGGCCGCGACGGCCTGTGGCGCTACGACCCGGCCGACGGGCATTTCCGCGAACTGGGCCTGCAGGATGGCCTCAGCAACGGCGAGTTCATGCGCGGCTACAGCCGCGCGCTCAACGGCGTCATCTATGCACCCACGCTGGGCGGCGTGATGGGCTTCCATCCCGACCATCCCGACGAGAGCACCGCGGCGCCGCCGGTGGCGATCACCCAGCTCACCGTGCGTCGCCGGGGCATCGTGCAGGATCTGCCGGCGCCCGCCTCCGGCGAGGTGTTCCTGGGCTGGCGCGACAGCGGGCTCAGCGTCGAGGCGCGGGTATCCTCGTATATCGATCCGTCCGCCAACCGCTATCGCTTCCACCTGCGCGGCGTGGACACCGGCTGGGTGGACACCGGCAATCGCGGCACGCGCGACCTCACCGGGCTGGCCCATGGCGACTACACGCTGGACGTGATGGGCGCGGATGCCGACGGCCACCAGGTGCAGATCGCCCGGCCGCTGGCGATCCACGTGCAGGCGCCGCCGTGGCTGCGTTGGTGGGCGTGGTGCGGCTACGTGCTGCTGGCGGCGACGCTGCTGTGGCTGGCGCTGCAGGCGTGGCGGCGGCGCCTGGCGCAACGCCACCAGATCCAGCTGGTCGAACAGCGCAGCCGCCTGGCCGAGCAGGCCAGCGCGGCCAAGACGCAATTCCTCGCCACGCTCAGCCATGAGATCCGCACGCCGATGACCGGCGTGATGGGCATGGCCGAGCTGCTGCTCAGCACGCCATTGAACGGCATGCAGCGCGACTACGCCGAGGCCATGCAGCGTTCGGGCGGCATGCTGCTGAAGCTGCTCAACGATGCGCTGGACCTGGCGCGCATCGAGGCCGGCCGGCTGGAGCTGGAGAGCGTGCCATTCGATCCGCGCGCGCTGGTCGAGGACGTGGCCCAACTCGAACGCGGGCAGGCGCGCGCCAAGGGACTGCGCTTCGAGCTGGACATCGCCGCCGACCTGCCGCCGCGCATGGTCGGCGATGCGGTGCGCATCAAGCAGGTGCTGCTGAACCTGGCCAACAACGCCTTGAAGTTCACCGAGCACGGCGGCGTCACCCTGCGCGTGCGGCGCACCGAAGACGGCCTGCGCCTGAGCGTCATCGACACCGGCCCGGGCATTCCCGAGGCCAGCCAGGCGCGGCTGTTCCAGCGCTTCGAGCAGGTCACCGGCCCGCAGCGGCGCGCCGGCAGCGGGCTGGGACTGGCCATCTGCCGCGAACTGGTGGCGATGATGGGCGGCAGCATCGAGCTGGAATCGAAGGTGGCTTTCGGCAGCAGCTTCCACGTGCGCCTGCCCTTGTCGCTAGCGCAGGAGCCCGCCGCTTCGGCCAGCCTGCTCGGCGAGGGCGCGGCCGGCCGCTGCCTGAGCGTGCTGCTGGTGGAGGACGACGCTATCGTCGCGGCGGTGATCCGCGGCCTGCTCGAACGCGCCGGCCATGAGGTGCGCTACGTGGGCAATGGCCTGGCCGCGCTGGCGGAACTGGCGCAGGCGCCCTGCGACGTGATCCTGCTGGACCTGGACCTGCCGGGCATCGACGGTTTCCAGATCGCGCGGCTGATCCGCCAGCGCGAGGAGCCGGGCCAGCGCGTGCCGATCGTGGCGATCACCGCGCGTTCGGGCGGCGACGAGGAAGCGCAGGCGCGCGAGGCGGGCATGGACGGCTTCCTGCGCAAGCCGCTGACCGGCGAGCAACTGCTGGATGCGATCAACGAACGGCTCGCGGCGCGGATCGACGAAGCTGTTCTGTAGGAGCGCACCTTGTGCGCGACCGGGTGACGAAGGGGGGGGCAAGCATCCCTGTCGCGCACAGGGTGCGCTCCCACAACGGCGGCGCCTCACATATCGAACTTGTTAACCTCGAAGCCGCGCTGCCTGTATTCGGTCCAGCGCGTGCGCGAGCCGGTGCGTTCGCCGGGGTCGGCCGCCACCACTTCCAGTACGCGGTCGTAGCGGCCAGGGGCGCAGGCCTCGCGCAGGTTGATTACCAGCGGCCGGTCCGCCGTCTCGATGCCGGGCGGCGCGATCAGCACGGCGGTGTGTTCGTCATCGTCGTCGCCGGCCAACTGGTGCGAGATGAAGCCGTCCTGGTCGAACTCCCACAACAGCTCGTCGATCGCCTCCGCCTGGGCGAAGTCGCGTGCCAGCACCAGCGTGGGCTGCTGCGCGGCGAACGCGCGCTTGGCCAGCTCGCACACCAGCAGCAGCGGCTGTTCGCGGAAGCGCGGCTTGTCGATCAGGTAGAAGTCGGCGCGGGGCATGGCGGAAGCCTTCGATGGTCGTCATTCCGGCCTGCACCGGAATGACGGCGTGGGTGTGGCGCGACGTGTCGATTACACCGTCCGGTCGATCAGCCACTGCACCAGCAACGGCACCGGGCGGCCGGTGGCCAGGCCCTTGCGGCCTTCGTCCCAGGCGGTGCCGGCGATGTCCAGGTGCGCCCAGCGCTGGCCTTCGGTGAAGCGCGCCAGGAAGCAGCCCGCGGTGATCGCGCCGGCGTTCTTGCCGCCGATGTTGGCCACGTCGGCGAAGCCCGATTCCAGCTGCGCCTGGTAGTCGTCCCACAGCGGCAGGCGCCAGGCGCGGTCGAGCGTGTGCTCACCAGCGGCGAGCAGTTCGGCGGCGAGGTCGTCGTGCTTGCTCATCAGGCCGCTGGCGTGCTTGCCCAGCGCGACCACGCAGGCGCCGGTGAGCGTGGCAGCGTCGATCAGCACCTGCGGCTGGAAGGTGCGCGCGGTGTAGGTCAGCGCATCGCACAGGATCAGGCGGCCTTCCGCGTCGGTGTTGAGCACCTCGATGGTGAGGCCGGACAAGCTGGTCAGCACGTCGCCCGGGCGATAGCTGTCGCCGTCGGGCATGTTCTCCACCGCCGGCACCACGCACACCAGGTTCACCGGCAGGCCCAGCTTCACCGTGGCGACGAAGCCGCCGAGCACGCCGGCGGCGCCGCCCATGTCGAACTTCATCTCCTCCATGCCCGGGCCGGGCTTGAGGCTGATGCCGCCGGTGTCGAAGGTGATGCCCTTGCCGACGAAGGCGTAGGGCCTCTCGTCCTCGGCGCCGCCCTTGTACTGCAGGATCACCAGCTTGGGCTTGTTGGCCGAACCGCGGCCCACCGCGAGCAGCGAGCCGAAGCCCAGCTCGCCCATGGTCTCGTGGTCGAGCACGGTGCAATCCACCTTGTCGTGCTGCGCGGCGAACTGCTCGGCCTGGCTGGCGATGTAGGCGGGGTTGCAGATGTTGGGCGGCAGGTTGGCCAGGTCGCGGGCGAAGCGCACGCCCGCGGCGATGGCCACGGCCTGGGCGAGACCGGCCTGGGCGTCCTCGCCGGCAGCGAAGGCGAGGCTGGCCAGCTCCGGCTGCGCGGGCTTCTCGCGCGGCTTGAAAGTGGCGGTGTAGCGATAGGCCGCGTGGTCGGCGGCGAGGGCGGCGGTGCGCACGCGCCAGGCGGCGTCCTGTCCCGGCACGTCCACCTCGGTCAGGTAGGACACCGCGCCGTCGATCGGCAGGCGGCCCAGCGCGCGCGCGGCCTCGATGTTGACCTTCTGATAGCGTGCACCATCGAAGCTCTTCTGCGTTCCCAGTCCGACCACCAGCACGCGCCTGGCCGCGACGCCCTCGGGCGCGTACAGCAGCGCGGTGCTGCCGGCCTTGCCGGTGATGTCGCCGCTTTCCACCTGGCGCTTGATCGCGCCATGCGCCGCGGTGTCCACGCGGGCGGCGGCGCTGGTGAGTACGCCGTTCTCGTAGACGCCGACCACCACGCAGGGGGTGTCGACGGTTTCGGGAGCGGCGGAGCCAAGGCTGAACTGGAGAGTCATGTCGTGTCCTGCGGAAAGGTCCGGGCAGGCCCGGACAGGCTAGACTTGGGGTTTGCCGGTTCCCGATGGGGGCGGCGCCAAGCCCTTCATCTTATCGCATGTCGAGGACCTGTCCCCATGAGCGGGGCGAGAGCGCTTACACTTCACGGCCATTTTCCCCTCCGCGCGCCAGTGTGCCGCGCGGGCCTTTGCGTGCGTGAGGACCGGTGCTGAGCATCCTCGATCGTTATTTCCTGCGCGAGCTGGCGCAGACCGTGGCGGCCACCGCCATCGTGCTGCTGGCGATCATGGCCGGCACCTCGTTCGCGCACGTGCTGCAGCAGGTGGCCAACGGCAGCTTCCCGGCCAGCGTGATGTTCCAGGTGCTGGGCCTGAACATGCTCGACGGCCTGTCCACGCTGCTGCCGCTGTCGGCCTTCCTGGGCGTGCTGAGCGCGCTGGGCCGCATGTATCGCGAGAGCGAGATGCATGTGCTGGCGTCCTCCGGCATGGGCGCCAAGGGCCTGCTGCGCCCGGTGTCGATACTGTCGGTGGCGGTGGCGATCCTGGTGGGCGCCGTGTCGCTGTGGCTGGGCCCCTGGGCCGCGCGCACCTCCGACCAACTGGTGGCCGCGGCCAACCGCTCGGTGATCGCGGCCGGCCTCGACGCGGGCCGCTTCACCGAGCTGCCCGGCAAGGGCGGCATCATCTTCGTCGACGCGCTGAGCCGCGACGGCAGCACGCTGGGCAATACCTTCATCGCCACCGAGCGCATCGGCCGAGACAACGTGCCGCACATCAAGCTGGTGACCGGCAAGCATGGCCAGCTCTACCAGGAAACCGACGGCAGCGGGCGCTTCCTGGCGTTGTGGGACGGCTTCCAGTACGACATCCCGCTGGGCGCGGACAACTGGCGCAAGATGCAGTACGAACGCAACGACGCCTCGCTGGACAGCATCCAGTCCGACGACGACAACGAGGATCCCGCGCACTCGCTGACCCTGGCGCAGTTGCTGAAGACCGACAATCCCGACACGCGCGCCGAGTTCGCCTGGCGCACCATCTCGCCGGCGATGACCCTGGTGCTGCTGGCGCTGGCCCTGCCGCTGTCGCGCCAGAGCCCCCGCGAGCCGCGCTTCGGCCGCTTCTTCCTCGCGGTGCTGACCTTCTATGGCTACTACCTGCTGCTGGCGATCTGCCGCGGCCAGATCATCAAGGGCCATTGGCACCACTCGTTCCCGATGTGGATCGTGACCCTGCTCGTGTTCGGCGTCGCCGCCCGCATGTTCCAGAACCAGTACACCGCGCGCAAGCCGCGCAAGGCCGGTGCCTGATGGCTGCCTTGCGCATCCGCCGCGTCGACTGGCTGGTCGGCGTCACCGTGCTCGGTTCCATGCTGATGGTGTGGCTGGTGATTACCGGCCTGGACGCGGTGTTCCAGTTCCTGCGCCAACTCGGCAATGTCGGCAAGAACGGCTACACCGTGACCAACGCGGTGGTGTACGTGCTGGTGACCTTCCCGCGACGTCTGTACGAGATGTTCGGCAATGCCGCGCTGATCGGCGGCCTGCTGGGCCTGGGCGGCCTGGCTTCCACCAACGAGCTGACCGCGCTGCGCGCGTGCGGCCTGTCCAAGCTGCGCATCGCCGCCTCGGCGGTGGGCGTGGTGGCCATCCTGATGGTCGGCGTGGTGATCCTCGGCGAGACCGCGGCGCCCTGGGGCGACCAGCAGGCGCAGGCGATGCAGCTGCGGCTGAAATCCAACAACGTGGGCCTGGGCGGCGCTTCCGGCCTGTGGGCGCGCGACGGCAACCTGGTCATCAACGCCAAGGGCTGGACGGCCAAGCGCACCGAGACGCACACCACCGTGCAACTGCACGACGTGCGCGTGTTCGCGCTCACTCCGGACGGCCAGGTGACCCGCTTCGACTGGGCCAAGACAGCCGAGCACGACGGCCGCCAGTGGGTGATGCAGAACGTGCGCAGCACAACGCTGGACGAGAAGGGCACGCACTCCACCACGACGGCCAGCCAGCGCTGGGATTCCAAGCTCAATCCGCAGGTGCTTGAGCAGTCGGTGATCCAGCCGCAGTACCTGCCGATGCGCGACCTGCGCCGCAACATCGCCTACCTGGAGCAGAACGGGCAGAACCCCGGCGTGTACGAGTCGGCGTTCTGGGGGCGCGCGCTGTATCCGCTCAACGTGCTGGTGCTGGTGCTACTGGCGATGCCGTTCTCGTTCGGCACGCTGCGCTCGGGCGGCCTGGGCAAGCGCATGTTCATCGGCATGCTGCTGGCGATCGGCTGGTACTTCCTGCAGAAGGCGATGGTGAACTTCGGCACCGTGTACGGCGTGCCGCCGCTGGTGGCCAACCTGCTGCCCGCGGTGATCCTGGCGGTGATCGCCTGGCTGTATTTCAGGAAGAACGGGTAGCGAGCCGCTGCCCTTTCCCCTTTGTGGGAGTTTTGTTGTGGGAGCGCACCCTGTGCGCGACTGCGGTGCCATTAGGGGGCGGGGGATGGGTAGCGGGGGCGCCAAGTCCGGCCACCCGAGGCCAGCCTGCATGTTGCGACAGAAGTGGGTTTTTGCGCCCCCACTACCCATCTCCCGCCCCCAGGCTCACCGCCAGTCGCGCACAGGGTGCGCTCCCACAGGAAAAAAGCGGGGATCAGCCATCCTCCTCCGCATCCGCCACGAACTTCCCTTCCTCCGCCAGCTGCGCAAACAACCCGCCCTGGCGGATCAAGTCCTCGAACTTGCCCTGTTCCACCAGTCGGCCCTGGTCCAGCACGAGGATCAGGTCGGCATGGCGCACGGTGGACAGGCGGTGCGCGATCACGAAGGTGGTGCGGCCCACGGTGAGCCGGTCGAGCGCGCGCTGGATGCGCGCCTCGGTGGCGTTGTCCAGCGCGCTGGTGGCCTCGTCCAGGATCAGGATCGGCGCGTCCTTGAGCATGGCGCGCGCGATCGCCAGGCGCTGGCGCTCGCCGCCCGACAACGAGCGGCCGCGCTCGGCCACCAGGGTTTCCAGTCCTTCCGGCTTGCGCGCGATGAAGGCCGCCGCTTCCGCCGCCGCCACGGCCGAGGCGATGGCCGCGTCGTCCGCCTCCGGGTTGCCCACGCGCAGGTTTTCCAGGATCGAGCGGTAGAACATGCCCGCGTCCTGGAACACCACGCCGATGTTCCTGCGCAGCGATTCCAGCGTCACCTCGCGCACGTCGTGGCCGTCGATGGTGACGCGGCCGGCGCTGGGGTCGTAGGCGCGGTAGAGCAGGCTCAGCGCCGTGCTCTTGCCGGCGCCGGTCGGTCCCACCAGGGCGATGGTGCTGCCCGGCGCGGCGCGGAAATTCAGGTCGTGCAGGGCGGGCTGCACCGGGTCGTAGCCGAAGCTGACGTGCTTGAACACCACCTCGCCGCGCACGCGCGGCAGTTCGATGGCGCCGGGGCGGTCCTCGATCTCCGCCTTGCGGTCCAGCACGGTGAAGAAATCGCGCAGCGACTGCGACTGGAAGAACAGGTTGGAGAGGAAGGTGGCGAACTGCTCCAGCCGGCCGATCAGCAGCATCGAGAAGCCCACGAAGCTGACGATGCCGCCCACGCTGATTTCCCCGCGCGCATGCAGCGCCGCGCCCACCGCGAAGATCGCCACGATGGTCAGCGTACTTGCCGCGCGGTTGAGCACCGAGAGGATCGCCCAGCCGCGCAGCACCGGGTATTGCGCGTCCAGCGTGCGCGTCATCAGCTCGCGCAGCGCGCGTGACTCGGCGGCCAGCCGGGTGAAGCTCTGCACCACCGTCACGTTGCCGAACACGTCGCCGGCGCGCGTGGCGATTTCCTGGTGCAGCTCCTCCACCTCGCCCTGGGCCCGGTGCGTGCGCCGCACCGCCACCGCGTTGAACACCGAGAAGCACACCAGCAGGGCGATCATCAGCAACGCCAGCTTCCAGTTCAGCGCCAGCGCCACCGGCACCATCACCACGATCGACAGCAGCGTGGCGAGATGTTCGCGGAAGAAGCTCAACCACAGGTTGAACAGGTTGCCCACGCCCACGTTCATGATGCGCGACAGCCGTCCCGTGTGGTACTCGCCATGGAACGACAAGGGCATCGACGCGGCGTGCTCGAAGAACAGCGCGATGGCCGCCAGGCGCCGCCGGTGCGCCAGCCGGTCGGCATGCAGCGACACCCACACGTTGGCCAGCACGCCGGCGAAACCCACGCCCGCCCACAACGCGATCAGCCGGGGTGCCCGGCGCCCGCTGCCGGACAGCGCGTCCACCACCCGGCCGAACAGCACCGGCTCCAGGAAGAACACGCCGGCCAGCGCGAGGTTGGCCAGCGCCAGCGTGATCGCCAGCTTCCGCTCGGGCGCGAGCAGCCCGATGACGCGCAGGTACAGGCGCAGGAACGACATGCCTAGGCTCCTTGTGGCAAGCGGCCGTCTCGACGTCCGCTCCTGGCCACAGAGGCTAGCCGATGCCGGTGTCGCCGGGCAGTGGAGGAGGCTTGCGGCGGCGAGGTCCGGCGCGCAAGCTGCGGGCCTGTTTTCCTTCGTGAGCGAGCCCCGTGGAACCGATCGACCTGCGCAGCGACACCGTCACCCGTCCCACCACCGCCATGCGCGCGGCCATGCTGGATGCGCCCGTGGGCGACGACGTGTACGGCGAGGATCCCACCGTCAACGCGCTGCAGCGGCGCCTGGCCGACGAGCTGGGCTTCGAGGCCGCGCTGTTCGTGCCCACCGGCACGCAATCGAACCTGCTGGCGCTGATGTCGCATTGCGAGCGCGGCGATGAGTACCTGGTCGGCGCCGACGCGCACACCTACAAGTTCGAGGGCGGCGGCGCGGCGGTGCTGGGCTCGATCCAGCCGCAGCCGATCCCGCACGACGCCGACGGCACGCTGCCGCTGGACAGGCTGGCCGCCGCGATCAAGCCGGTCGACCCGCATTTCGCCCGCACCCGCCTGCTGGCGCTGGAGAACACCTGGCACGGCCGCGTGCTGCCGCTGGACTACCTCAAGGCCGCCCACGACTTCGCCCGCGAGCGCGGCCTGGGCCTGCACCTGGACGGCGCGCGCCTGTTCAACGCCGCCATCGCCAGCGGGGTGGCGGCGCGCGAGATCGCCCGCCATTTCGACAGCGTCTCGGTGTGCCTGTCCAAGGGCCTGGGCGCGCCGGTCGGCTCGGTGCTGGTGGGCTCGGCGGCGCTGATCGACAAGGCCCGCCGCTGGCGTAAGGTCGCCGGCGGCGGCTGGCGCCAGGCCGGCCTGCTGGCCGCCGCCGCGAACCATGCACTGGACCATCACGTGGCCCGCCTGGCCGACGACCATGCCCGCGCCGCGACGCTGGCGGCCGGCCTGGCAGACATCCCCGGCATCAGGCTGCTGGGCCAGTTCACCAACATGGTGTTCATCGACGTACCGGCCGACCGCCTGCGTGAATTGGACGTCCATTTGCGCGAGGCGGGGGTGCGCATCAGCATCGGCTATTTGCCGACGTTGCGGCTGGTGACGCATCTGGACGTGGATGACGAAGGGGTGGTCCGGACGGTGGAGGCGTTCAGGGAGTTCTTCGGGGGGAGATGAGAGCGACTCTTTTGCGCGTCATCCCGGCGCACCCCACAAAAGGGGGCAAGGGCCGGGATGACGAGCGAAGAGCGGGAGGCCCCCTCCCAACGAGGTGACTTACCTCTTCTCCGCCTTGCGGATGAACTCCCGCACCTGCGGGTACACCTTCTCGCGCCAGCGCCGGCCGCTGAAGATGCCGTAGTGGCCCGCGCCCTGCACCACGTGGTGCGCGCGGCGGTTGGAAGGGATGCCGCTGCACAGGTCGTGCGCGGCTTCGGTCTGGCCCAGGCCAGCGATGTCGTCGAGCTCGCCCTCGATGGTGAGCAGGGCGGTGTCGGTGATCGCCGCGGGACGTACGCGTTCGCCGAACACGTCCCACAGGCCGCGCGGCAGCAGGAACTGCTGGAACACGGTGGAGATGGTGTCCAGGTAGAACTCGGCCGGCATGTCGAGCACCGCGTTGTACTCGTCGTAGAACTTGCGGTGCGCCTCGGCGTCTTCCTGGTCGCCGCGCAGCAGGTTCTCATAGAAGTCCCAGTGCGAATTGACGTGCCGGCCGGGGTTCATCGCGATGAATCCCGCGTGCTGCAGGAAGCCGGGGTAGACCTCGCGGCCGCGGCCCGGGTAGTTCAGCGGCACGGTATGGATCACGTTGCTCTTGAACCAGCTCAGCGGGTGCGTGGTGGCCAGGTTGTTGACGCCGGTGGGGTTGCTGCGCGGCTCGATCGGGCCGCCCATCATGGTCATGCTGAGCGGAGTGTCCTCGCCGTGCGCGGCCATCAGCGATACCGCGGCCAGCACCGGCACCGTCGGCTGGCAGACCGAGATGACGTGGACGCTTTTGGCGCCGATATGGCGGATGAATGCCTGGATGTACGCCACGTAGTCGTCCAGGTGGAACGCGCCCTCGCTGGCCGGCACCATGCGCGCGTCGACCCAGTCGGTGATGTAGACCTTGTGGTCGTTGAGCAGGGTGCGCACGGTGTCGCGCAGCAGGGTGGCGTGATGGCCCGACAGCGGCGCCACCACCAGCACGACCGGATCGTTCTTCAGCCGCTCGATGATCTCCGGATCGTCGCTGAAGCGCTTGAAGCGCTTGAGCTGGCAGAACGGCATGTCCAGCACCACGCGCTCGATCACGGCGATTTCCTGCCCGTGCGCGGTGACCTGCTGGAGGTTGAAGGCGGGCTTCTCGTAGTCCTTGCCGAGGCGGTGCAGCAGCTCGTAGCCGGCCGCCATGCGCTGGGCTCCCGGTACCCGCGAGAACGGGCTGGAGAGGTCGCTGAACATCTTCGCGCTGGCTTCGGCGTAATGGCTCAGTGGGCCGAGGACGGCACGTTGCCACTCATGGATCTGATAGAGCATGTAGGACAAACCGGAAGCATCGGAGAGGCGATATCTTACTCGGTTTGTTGGCGGCGTGTTGCGGTGCCGCATCGTCTCATGGTTTTTGAATCAGTCGCTTACGCGCGGCGGCAGAGCAGCAGCAGCTCGTCCACGCCGGGGCCGGCGGCCGCCATGCCACCTTGCCAGCGCAGCGGTTTCTGCAGGCGCAGGCCCAGCGGCATGATCACGTGGTTGTACCACCACAGGGCGCGCTCGCGCCGGTGCGTGAGATACCACTGGCCCAGCCCGAGCAGGGTGGAAGAGGCCGGCTGCATGCCGTAGACGGCGCTCTGCTCGATGCTCCAGCCGTGGGCGGCCAGGCGGTCGGCGATCTGCGCCGGCTCGTAGCGACGGTAGTGCCCTACGAATTCGTCGAACCCGCTCCAGGCCGACATGTGCAGCGGCACGGAAAGCAGCAGGCGCGCATCCGCGGCGGCCACGCGCGACAGCTCGCGCAGCGCCTTGTCGTCGTCCAGCACGTGCTCGAGGATGTCGAGCGCGCAGATCAGGTCGAAACCGGCGTCGGGGCAGGGCAGGGCGGTGATGGCGCCCCGGATGGCGCTAGCGCCCAGGGCGCGCAGTCCAGCGAGCGCCTTCTGGCTGATGTCGACGAAGCAGGTGCCATCCAGCGGCAGGCGCGGACGCAGCCCCGGCGCCACCTCGAGGCGTCGCGGCAGCGCCATGGCCAGTTCGCGCACCATCGGCCAGGTGTTGAAGCGCCCGGGATCGACCAGCCGCGAGCCGCCCCACAGCGACTCGTAGAACTTCTGGTTGATCCGGGTAAGTTCCGCGGCGGTATGGCGTGGCAAGGCAAGCGTCGGCATACGCGCAGTGTGGTCGGAATACACCTCACGCGGATGTGAAGCTCAGCCGATCCTGCGCAATTCGGTGCGTGCGATCACATCCTGCAGGGCGCGCTGGCGAGGATCGAAGGCCGCCACGCCGAACCAGAGCGCCCAGGCGGCGGCCAGCGCCCACAGCGCCGCGCGCGCGCCGATCCAGGGCGCCAGCGCCAACAGCAGCAGGGGCGCCGCGCCGGCCAGCAGGCGCAGCAGCGCGCGTGCCGGCGAGAGGCGGCCGCCCTGCGTATCGGTGACGCGGATGCGCCAGGGCCGCATGCCCAGGGTCTGCCCGCCGCGCAGCCACGAGGCCAGGAAATAGGCCGACACCACCAGCCCTTGCAGCGGCTGGTACCACCAGGCGATGCGCGCGCCATCGTTGCTGACCAGCTGGCCGCCGGTCAGCCGCTGGCACACGTAGCCGACCACCATCACGATGGCCAGCACGGCGAGCAGGTCGTAGAGCAGGGCGGCCAGTCGGCGCCAGAGCGGGCAGGTGGCGGCGGGGGCGGGGCGGGCATTCATCACGGGAACACGTCGGCGGAGGGCAATGGCGCTTGCACGCAGGAAGGCCGGCGGCGAGCATCGCCCCATGCAGCAAGATTCCCCAAGTATCGCCGAAGCCGATCGTCTGAGCATTGCCGCCTTCCTCGAACGGGTATGGTCCGAGGATGGGCTGTCCGACCGCACGCTCGACGCCTACCGCCGCGACCTCGAAGGACTGGCGCGCTGGCTGGGCGAGCGCGGCCTCGGCCTGCGCAGCGCCCAGCGCCAGCACCTTTCCGCCTACCACGGCAGCCAGCCAGTGGCGGTGCGTTCGCTGGCGCGGCGGCAATCGTCGTTCCGGCGCTACTACGCCTACCTGGCGCGCACCGAGCCCGGTTTCGACGATCCCACCCTGTTGATCGAGCGGCCCAAGACCCCGCGCAGCCTGCCCAAGGCGCTGGCCGAGCGGGAGATCGAGCGGCTGCTCGACGCGCCGGACGTGGGCACCACGCTGGGCCTGCGCGACCGCGCCATGCTGGAGCTGATGTACGCCTCCGGGCTGCGTGTCTCGGAGCTGGTCGAGCTGCCGCTGGCCGCGCTCAACCTGCGCCAGGGCGTGGTGCGGGTGACCGGCAAGGGCGGCAAGGACCGACTGGTGCCCATCGGCGAGGTGGCCGCCGGGCATATCGAGGCCTACCTGGCCACGGCGCGGCCGGTGCTGGCGCGCGGCCGCCAGCCGGCGGCGCTGTTCCTCAGCAAGCGCGGCGAGGGCATGACCCGCCAGATGTTCTGGACCCTGGTCAAGCGCTATGCCGTGGGCGTGGGCATCGTGGCCAAGCGCATCTCGCCGCACGTGCTGCGCCACTCCTTCGCCACCCACCTGCTCAACCACGGCGCCGACCTGCGCGCGCTGCAGATGCTGCTGGGACACAGCGCGCTGAGCACCACGCAGATCTACACGCTGGTGGCGAAGGAAGGGCTGAAGCGGCTGCATGCGCAGCATCATCCGAGGGGATGAAGGAAGGGACGAGTGATGAGTAGCGAGGGCGCAAGTCCGCACGCTTTTCTTGCATCGCCGCGGCCCGGAAACCTGGCTACGGCATCAAGTCGCTTCTCCGACTGCCGGACTTGCGCCCTCGCCACTCGCCCCTAACCCCTGGCCGACGCTGTGAGAAGATAAGCCTCCCCTGGTCCCCAAGCCGCGCCCCCGCCCGAGGTCCCCGATGTTCAAGCAATGGTTGCTGGCCCTGTGCGTCAGCGGTTTCGCGCTCAATGCCTGCGCCGCGCCGGATGGCGCCGCGGCCGGGCCCGAGGCCGCCGTGCGCAAGGCGGTGCTGTCCTTCGCGCCCAAGGTGAGCATCGACTCGATCAAGCCGGCGCCGATGCCGGGCTTCTACCAGGTGATCGCCTCGGGCCAACTGGTGTACGTCAGCACCGACGGCAAGTACATGATGAACGGCGACCTGATCGACCTGGGCGCCCACAAGAACGTCAGCGACGACGGCTGGGCCGCCTTCCGCAAGGCCGAGCTGGCCAAGGTGCCGGCGGCGGACCGCATCGTGTTCGGGCCGGCCAACCCGCGCTATCGGGTCACCGTGTTCACCGACGTCAATTGCGCCTACTGCCGCCAGCTGCACGAGCATGTGGCCGAGTTCAACAAGGCCGGCATCGCGCTGGAATACGTGGCCTGGCCGCGCGAGGGCGTGACCAACGAGGCCGGGCGCACCACGCCGACCTACAACGAGATGGTCTCGGTATGGTGCGCGGCCGACCGCAAGGCCGCCTTCACCTCCGCCAAGCAGGGCAAGGCGCCGAAGGCGGCCAATTGCCCCAATCCGGTGAAGGATGAATTCGACCTGGGCGTGAAGCTGGGCGTCACCGGCACCCCGACCATCATCGCCGAGGACGGCAGCATGCTGGGCGGCTACGTGACGCCCGAGCAGATGCTGGCCCTGCTGCGCAAGCACGAGGCCGACGGCGGCTGATCCAGCCGCGCATGGCGCCTAGCATGGAGCAGGGTGCCTTGTCTTGACCTGTTCGCGAAACCTCGATAGGCGTCGGCCTAGACTTTCCTCTCCCCACTCACGCCAGCGATCTGCGCGAACGGCGTGGGCGCCGAATCATCGAGAACCGAGAGGAGATCACCATGAAGGCACTGGTTTATCGCGGCGTGGGCGACATCGCGCTGGAGGATCGCCCGGAACCGCAGCTGCAGGAACCCGGCGATGCCGTGGTGCGGCTGCTCAAGACCACCCTGTGCGGCACCGACCTGCACATCATCAAGGGCGACGTGCCGACCTGCACGCCAGGACGCATCCTGGGCCATGAGGGCGTGGGCATCGTCGAGCAGGCGGGGCCGGCGGTCAGCCAGTTCAAGCCCGGCGACCGGGTGCTGATCTCCTGCATCACCTCCTGCGCCAAGTGCGATTTCTGCCGCAAGGGCATGCCCTCGCATTGCCGTACCGGCGGCTGGATCCTGGGCAACGCCATCGACGGCACCCAGGCCGAGAAGGTGCGCATTCCCCATGCCGACACCAGCCTGCACCACCTGCCCGAGGGCGTGGAGGAGGAGGCCATGGTGATGCTCAGCGACATCCTGCCCACCGGCTTCGAGTGCGGCGTGCTCAACGGCAAGGTGCAGCCCGGCGGCTCGGTGGCCATCGTGGGTTCCGGCCCGGTCGGCCTGGCCGCCCTGCTCACCGCCCAGTTCTATACGCCCGCGCGCATCATCATGATCGACCTGGACGACAACCGGCTCGCCGTGGCCCGCCAGTTCGGCGCCACCGACACGCTGAACGCGGCCGATCCCCAGCTGGTGGAGAAGGTCATGGCGATGACCGGCGGCCTGGGCGTGGACAGCGCCATCGAGGCAGTGGGCGTGCCGGCCACCTTCACCCTGTGCGAGAGCCTGATCGCCCCCGGCGGCGACATCGCCGTGCTGGGCGTGCATGGCGTGCCGGTGTCGCTGCACCTGGAACGCCTGTGGTCCCACAACATCACCCTGCACACCCGGCTGGTGGACGCGGTGACCACGCCCATGCTGCTCAAGAGCGTGCAGGCGGGCAAGCTGCAGCCTTCACAGCTGATTACCCACCACTTCGCTCTGGCGGACATCCTCCAGGCCTACCATGCCTTCGGGCAGGCGGCCCAGAACAAGGCGTTGAAGGTGATCGTCAGCGTCTGAGCCTGTCCACGGCCCCTCCCCAACCCTTCCTGCGGTTCGCGGGGGAGGCTGGGAGGGGGCCCGATGTTGCGGCGCGGCGAGGCCGGGGTGCCTTGGGGTACAATAGCCGTTTCCGCATAGCCCCCCGTTCCCCGCATGATCGCACTCGACGGGCAGAGCGCCCTCTCGCCTTTTCGCCTGGACCGCCTGAACGCGCGCCTGGAAGCCATCCACCGTGGCACCCGCGTGCAGACCTCGTGGTTCGTCTATTTCATCGACGCCGGGCAGGAGCCCGGGGGCGAGCAGCGCCAGCGCCTGCTGGAAGTGCTCGAGGCGAAGGACGGCGCACCGGAGGCCGCCTCGCTGTGGGTGGTGCCGCGCCTGGGCACGATCTCGCCCTGGTCGAGCAAGGCCACCGACATCCTGCATGGCGCGGGCTTCGACGTGCATCGCGTCGAGCGCGGCATCGCCTGGCAGGTCGCCGGCCTGCCCGCCGCCGACCTGCCGCAGTACGAGTCGGTGCTGGCGGTGCTGCACGACGCCATGACCCAGTCGGTGCTGACCCGCCTGGACCAGGCCGGGGGCCTGTTCCTGGGTGGCCGGCCCGGCCCGCTGGTGCACGTGGCCCTGGGCGGCGACGCCAGGGCCGCGCTGGACGAGGCGAACAAGGAATTGGGCCTGGCCCTGGCCGAGGACGAGATCGAGTACCTCGCCGAGCGCTATGCCGAGCTGGGCCGCGATCCCACGGACGCCGAGCTGTTCATGTTCGCCCAGGCCAACTCCGAGCACTGCCGCCACAAGGTGTTCAACGCCAGTTGGACGCTGGATGGCGAGGCGCAGGACAAGAGTCTGTTCGCCATGATCAAGAACACCCACCAGCGCTCGCCCGCGCATACGTTGTCGGCCTACAAGGACAACGCGGCGGTGATCGAGGGCTACGAGGGCCGGCGCTTCTTCCCCGACGAGCACGGCGTGTGGCGCGCGCATGACGAGCGCATCGACTACGCGATCAAGGTGGAGACGCACAACCACCCGACCGCGATCGCACCGTGGCCCGGCGCGGCCACCGGCGCGGGCGGCGAAATCCGCGACGAGGGCGCCACCGGCCGCGGCGCCAAGCCCAAGGCCGGCCTCACCGGCTTCTCGGTGTCGGACCTGCGCATCCCCGGCAAGCCGCGTCCGTGGGAAGTGGAGCGCCCGCTGCCGCCGCACATGGCCACCGCGTTCGAGATCATGCGCGATGGCCCGCTGGGCGCCGCCGCCTTCAACAACGAGTTCGGCCGCCCCGCGCTGGGCGGCTACTTCCGCACCTACGAGCACGAGACCGGCGAGGCCGGCGTGCGCCGCGGCTACGACAAGCCGATCATGCTCGCCGGCGGCCTGGCCAACATCCGCGCCGGCCACGTGCAGAAGCGCGAGGTGCAGCCGGGCAACAAGGTGATCGTGCTGGGTGGCCCGGCCATGCTGATCGGCCTGGGCGGTGGCGCCGCCTCGTCGGTGGCCTCGGGCACCTCCAGCCAGGAGCTGGATTTCGCCTCGGTGCAGCGCGACAACGCCGAGATGGAGCGCCGCGCGCAGCAGGTGATCGACAGCTGCTGGGCGCGCGGCGAGCACAACCCCATCGTCAGCGTGCACGACGTGGGCGCGGGCGGCCTGTCCAACGCGATTCCCGAGCTGCTCAACGACGCCGGCGTGGGCGGGCGCATCGACCTTTCCAAGGTGCCGTGCGACGACCCCTCGCTGTCGCCGATGCAGGTGTGGAGCAACGAATCGCAGGAGCGCTACGTGCTCGCCATCGGCGCGGAAAGCCTGGCCGAGTTCGAGGACTACTGCCGTCGCGAGCGCTGCCCGTACGCGGTGGTAGGCGAAGCCACCGCCGAGCGCCGCCTGCTGGTGCACGACCCGCGCAGCGACACCACGGTGATCGACCTGCCGATGGACGTGCTGTTCGGCAAGCCGCCGCGCATGCACCGCGACGCCCACCACGTGAAGCCGCGCGTGGACCTGGTGCCCGACCTGGCCGGCATCAGCATGGACGAGGCCCTGCTGCGCGTGCTGCGCCTGCCCACCGTGGGCAGCAAGAGCTTCCTCATCACCATCGGCGACCGCACCGTGGGCGGCCTCAACCACCGCGACCCGATGGTCGGCCCGTGGCAGGTGCCGGTGGCCGACTGCGCCGTCACCATCACCGATTTCGACGGCTATACCGGCGAGGCGATGGCGATGGCCGAGCGCGCGCCGGTGGCCCTGCTCAACAGCGCCGACGCCGCGCGCCTGGCGGTGGGCGAGGCCATCACCAATCTGGCGGCCGCGCCGATCGCCTCGCTCGGCGAGGTGCGCCTGTCGGCCAACTGGATGGCGGCGGTGAACTATCCCGGCGAGGACGCCGCGCTGTTCGACGCGGTGAAGGCGGTGGGCATGGAGCTGTGCCCGGAGCTGGACATCTCCATCCCGGTCGGCAAGGACTCGCTGTCCATGCAGACCGTGTGGAAGGATGGCGACACCGTGCAGCGCACCGTCTCGCCGGTGTCGCTGGTGATTACCGGCTTCGCGCGCGTCACCGACGTGCGCCGCACGCTGACCCCGCAGTTGCGCCTGGACCGCGGCGATTCCGAGCTGTGGCTGCTGGACCTCGGCGCCTGCCGCGACCGTCTGGGTGGCTCGGCGCTGACCCAGGTGTTCAACCGCGGCGGCGGCGTGCCGCCCGACCTGGACGACGCCAAGCGCCTGAAGTCGCTGTTCAACCTAGTGCAGGAGGCCAATGCCAACGGCCTGCTGCTGGCCTACCACGACCGTTCCGACGGCGGCGTCATCGTCACCCTGCTGGAAATGGCCTTCGCCGGCCATTGCGGCCTGGAAATCCAGTTGGACGGCTGGGCCGAGGCCGCGCTGCGCGCCCTGTTCAACGAGGAGCTGGGCGCGGTGGTGCAGGTCGCCACCGCCAACCGCGAGGCGTTCGAGGCGCTGCTGGTCAAGCACGAGCTGACCAGCATGGCCTATCGCATCGGCCGCCCGAAGGAGAAGCTCGGCATCAAGCTGTTCCACAACGGCGAGACGCTGTTCAAGTGGAACTGGCGCACGCTGTTCGAGGCCTGGAACGAAACCAGCCACGCCATGCAGCGCCTGCGCGACAACCCGGCCAGCGCCGACGCCGAGAACACGTGGCGGCTGGATGACGCCGACCCCGGCATCAGCCCCAAGCTCACCTTCGAGCCGCAGGACGACATCGCCGCGCCGGTCATCGCCAGGGGCGCGCGTCCGCGCGTGGCGGTGCTGCGCGAGCAGGGCGTCAACGGCCAGGTGGAAATGGCCGCCGCGTTCACCCGCGCCGGCTTCGACGCGGTGGATGTGCACATGTCCGATCTCGCCAGCGGCCGCGTCAAGCTGGCCGATTTCCGCGGCTTCGCCGCCTGCGGCGGCTTCTCCTACGGCGACGTGCTGGGCGCGGGCCGCGGCTGGGCCACCTCGATCCTCTACAACGACTACCTGCGCGCCGAGTTCAGCACCTTCTTCGCCGACGACACGCGCTTCGCGCTGGGCGTGTGCAACGGCTGCCAGATGATGAGCCAGCTCAAGGACATCATTCCCGGCGCGCAGCATTGGCCGAAGTTCCTGCGCAACGCCTCCGAGCAGTACGAGGCGCGCGTGGCCACGCTGGAGGTGCTCGACTCGCCGAGCATCCTGCTCAAGGGCATGGCCGGCTCGCGCATCCCGGTGGCGGTGGCGCACGGCGAGGGGCGCGTCAGCTTCCCCAGCCACTGCAGCCCGTCCAAGGCGGGTGCCGCGCTGCGCTACGTGGATAACCGTGGCCGTCCCACCGAGGACTACCCGCTCAACCCGAACGGCTCGCCCGGCGGCCTCGCCGGCTTCACCGCCGCCGACGGCCGCGTGACCATCCTGATGCCACACCCCGAGCGCGTGTTCCGCAGCGTGCAGATGAGCTGGCATCCGGACAAGTGGGGCGAGGATTCGCCGTGGATGCGCATGTTCCGCAACGCGCGGGTGTGGTGCGGCTGATGCCGCGCGGCCGCATGGGGGCCTAGCCATGGCCGGCCCGGTGGCGCGCTGGCTGGCCAGGACGCTGCCGGCGGCATCCTGGGCCGTGCTGCTGGCGTTGTCGCCATGGTGGGCCGGCTTGCTGCTGCTGTTGCTGCTGGCGCTGGGCGCGGTGATGTTCGACCGCCGCATCGCGTCGTACGCGACGCTGTGCAGGCACGGCCTGCGCTGGGGCCTGCCGGGCCTGTTGTTCGCGCTGCAGCGTGCGCTGGGCAGTGATCTGCTGGCCTGGGGCGCCGCCTTGCTGGGCGCGCTGGTGGGGTTTTCCCTGCTGGTGTTGTTGGAGTCGCTGCTCGACCACCGGGTGCGGCGCATGCCGGCCGGCAGGATGACGCCGGAATGGAGCGAGCTGGCCCTGGCGCCGGTCGGTCCGCCGGCGCGCATCATCGAGCTGGCGCGGGCCTCCTGGCAGGACGCCGCTGCCGGCAATCTCGCCGATCCCGCCGGAGCCGCCGTGCGCTACGAGGCGCACGGCGGAGGACGCGGGCGCTATGTGTTCGCGCAGGGACGCAGCATCGAGCGGGCCGGCCCGCGCTGCTGCTTCGGTCCCGGCGGCCGCTGGTTCGCGGCCTGCCAGGCCGGCCGGCGCGGCACGGTGCTGTGGGACCGGCAGGCCGATCGCATCCATCGACTGGCCGGATGGGCACTCAGTGGCTGGGAGGGCGAGCAGCCCTGGCTGGCGAGAGGCTCCGATGGCGTACCCGTCTCACTGCACGAAGTGCTGGGGCGCGGCCGGTCCTGATGCCGCCATCCATGGGTTCGTCGCCTCCCGAACCCCCGCCACTACCTCCATACTTGCCGCAGTGACTACAACCGATACCTCCGCTTCCCTTGCTTCCGTGCTGCCGGTCAGCGTGATCGTGGTGGCCGCCGACAGCGGCCCCACGCTGCGCGACTGCGTGCGGCGCGTCCTGGCCTGCGACATCCCGCTGGAGATGATCCTGGTCGACAACGACTCGTCCGACGGTATCCCGCAGGCCATCGCCCGCGCCCACGAGGGCGACGGGCGGCTGCAGGTGATCTACAACCGCGCCAACCTCGGCTTCGGCCCGGCGGTGAACCGCGGCGCCGCCGCGGCGCACGGGCAATCCCTGCTGGTGCTCAATCCCGATTGCCTGATCGATGCCACGGTGCTGCGGCGCCTGCTCGCGACGCTCGCCGCGCACCCGCGCGCGGGCGTGGTCGGCGCGGTGGTATGCGACGAGGACGGCGCGCCCGATCCCGCCTCGTACCGGCGCGACCCGCTGCTGCGCCGCGCACTGAGCACGCTGTTCGGGCATGGCGGGGAAGGGGTCAATATCGAGGGCGCGATCCCGCGCGCACTGGTGGAGGCCGAGGCCGTGTCCGGCGCGTTGATGCTGTTGCCGCGCCACGTGTTCGATGTCCTCGCGGGGTTCGACGAGGCGTACTTCCTGCACTGCGAGGACCTGGACCTGTGCCGGCGCGCGCGCGACGCAGGCTACCGGGTGATGCTGGCCGGCGACGTACGCGTGCTGCACGGCAAGGGCAGTTCCAGCCGGCATCGTCCGGTGTTCGTCAGCCGGCACAAGCACCGCGGCATGTGGCGCTGGTTCCGCAAGTTCGATCCGGACGCGCGCAAGCCGTGGATCGCGGCGCTGGTGTGGCTGGGCATCTGGGCTCACTTCCTGCTGAAGATTCCCGGCCAGTGGCTGCGGCTGATGCGCCGCCGGCTGGCCAGCGGCAAGGGCGCCGCATGAGCATGCCGCTTCGCGGTTCCCGCGTGGCTATGCTCGGACTGATGGCGGTCACCGCGGTCTGGGGTTCCACCTTCTTCCTGATCAAGGACCTGGTGGCGCACATGCCGGTGGCGGATTTCCTCGCCGTGCGCTTCCTCATCGCCGCGCTGGCCATGCTGGTGCTGTTCCTGCGCCCGCTGCGGCAACTGGGCCGGCGGGAATGGATGCAGGGCGTGGCGCTTGGCGCCGTGTATGGCGTGGCCCAGCTGCTGCAGACCTTCGGGCTGGCGCATACCTCGGCCAGCATCAGCGGCTTCGCCACTGGCATGTATGTGGTGTTCACGCCGCTGATCGGCACCGTGCTGCTGCGCCAGCGCCTGCCGCCGGTGACCTGGATCGCCGTGCTGCTTTCCGTGGGCGGCCTCGCGCTGCTGGCGCTGCACGGCCTGGGCCTGAGCTACGGCGTATGGCTCACGCTGGCCTCGGCCGCGTTGTACGGCGTGCATATCGTCGGGCTGGGTGCGTGGTCGCGGCCGGGCCACGCGTTCGCGCTGTCCACCGTGCAGATGCTGGTGATCGCCGCGATCTGCCTGCTGGCGACGTGGCCATCCGGACCGAAGCTACCACCCAGCGGTGGCGCCTGGCTGGCGGTGGCGTACATGGCGCTGGCCGCCGGCGCGGGCGCGATGCTGGTGCAGACCTGGGCGCAGGCGCACCTGTCGTCCACGCGCGCGGCCATCGTGATGACGCTGGAACCGGTGTTCGCGGCCGGCTTCGCGGTGGCGGCCGGGCAGGAGGCGCTGACCTGGCGCATGCTGGGCGGCGGCGCACTGATCCTGGCGGCGATGTACCTGGTGGAACTGGCGCCCCGCGGCGCGGTGCAGGCGGAGGCGCTGCACCACGAGGTGTAACGGTGGCCAAGAGCACCCCTTCCCAGCCCTCCCCTGCGGTGGCAGGGGAGGGAGTCAGTGCGTGTGCCTCAGGCGATCGCCGGCAGCGTCTCCACGCCCGCCTCGATTGCCGCCTTGTGCGTCAGGCAGCGCGGCAGGATGCGTGCGAAGTAGAACGCCGCCGTGTCGCGCTTGGCTTGCTTGAACGACTCCTGCTGGCTGCTGCCGGCCAGGGCCGCCACGTTGCGGGCCCACAGGTAGGCCAGGGTGACGTAGCCGGAGTAGTACAGGTAGTCCACCGCCGCGGCACCCAGTTCCTCCGGATTGGCCTGCACGCGCTGGGCCAGGGCCAGGGTGAGGTCCGCCCATTCCTTGGCGTGCGTGGCCAGCGGGGCGATCAGGCCGGCCAGCGCGGCGTCCGTCGCGTGCTGCTGGCAGAACGCCTGGATCTCCTTGAGGAACAGCTTGAAGCCGGCGCCCTGCAACTGGAGGATCTTGCGGCCCAGCAGGTCGGCGGCCTGGATGCCGGTGGTGCCTTCGTACAGGGTGATGATGCGGGCGTCGCGGACGAACTGCTCGATACCGTTCTCGCCGATGTAGCCGTGGCCGCCGTAGATCTGCAGCGCCTCCTTGGTGCTTTCCTGGGTCAGCTCGGTGACCACGCCCTTGGCGATCGGGATCAGGAAGGCGACCAGGTCGCCGGCCTGCTTGCGGGTGGCCTCGTCGGTGGCGCGCGCCTCCACGTCGGTCTGCAGCGCGGTGTACAGCAGCAGGGTGCGCGAGGCTTCCACGATGGCGCGCTGGGTCAGCAGCATGCGGCGCACGTCCGGCTGCACCAGCAGGTTGTCGGCGGGCTTCTCGGGGAACTTCGGGCCCGACAGCGAGCGGCCCTGCAGACGTTCGCGCGCATAGTTGAGGCTGTTCTGCAGCGCGCGCTCGGACAGTGCCAGGCCTTGCACGCCCACGCCCAGGCGCGCCGCGTTCATCATGGTGAACATGGCGGCCAGGCCCTTGTGCGGCTGGCCGATCAGGTAGCCCTCGGCGTCGTCGAAGTTCATCACGCAGGTGGCCGAGCCCTTGATGCCCATCTTGTGCTCGATGGCGCCGGCGGCGACGCGGTTGCGCTCGCCCAGCGAGCCGTCCGCCTTCACCTTGAACTTCGGCACGATGAACATGGAGATGCCGCGGCTGCCGGCCGGGGCGTCCGGCAGGCGGGCCAGCACGAGGTGGATGATGTTCTCGGCCAGGTCGTGCTCGCCGGCGCTGATGAAGATCTTGGTGCCGGTGATACGGTAGCTGCCGTCGGCGGCGGGCTCGGCGCGGGTCTTGAGCAGGCCCAGGTCGGAGCCGGCCTGCGGTTCGGTCAGGCACATGGTGCCGGTCCAGCGGCCTTCCACGATGGGCTTGAGGTAGGTCTCCTGCTGCGCCTCGGTGCCGTGCAACTCCATCGCGTGGCAGGCGCCTTCGGACAGCAGCGGGTACAGGCTCCACGCCAGGTTGCCGGACTGGAAGATCTCGGTGGTGGCGGTGCCCATCACGTTGGGCAGCGCCTGGCCGCCGAAGCGCTCGGGCTGGGTCAGGCCGGTCCAGCCGCCTTCGGCGAAGGCCTTGAAGGCCTCCTTGAAGCCCTTGGGCGTGGTCACCGTCTGGGTGGCCTTGTCGTAGTGGCAGCCCTCGGCGTCGCCGCTGGCGTTGGTGGGCGCCAGCACGGCCTCGCTGAGGCGGCCGGCTTCCTCCAGCACGGCATCGAGCAGGTCGCGCGTATGGCCTTCGCCGCCCTGCAGCTGGGTGAGGACGGCTTCGGCGCCCAGCACGTCGTAGAGGGCGAAGCGCTGGTCGTCGAGCGGGGCCTTGTAGATGGTCATGGCGAGGTTCCTTCGGTGGTGATGCGGGGCGCCGGGAAATCAGCGCCAGGTGTTGGGGATGCCCGGCACCGGCGAGAGCCAGTCGTTGCCGTGGAAGTTGAAGTCGCGCGCTGCCTTTTCCTGCTCGGGCTTGGCGTTGGCGCTGCCGCTGACGCTGTAGGGCACGCTGCCGGCGCTGCCCTTGGCCGCGGCGGCCTTGAGCGCGGCGGCCATCTCCGGCGTGGGCAGCAGGTCAATCCGGGTGACGTCGGCGGCGAAGGCGGGGATGTCCAGGTCGAAGCGGCTGTGCAGCCGCACCGGGATCAGTTCGGCGATCTTCAGCTCGCCGTCGAGCGAATGGAAATCCATCTCGCCGTAGCTGTTGTTCTGGATGCGCAGGGTGATGCGCCATTGCCCGTCCGCCTGCGTGGTCATCTCCTGGATGCTCACCGTGGGCGGGAACACGCTCTTCTTCGGCGGCCCGCAGGCCACCAGGCCAGCCACCAGCACAGCGAGCGCTACCGAGCGAAGCAGTCGTCCCATGGGATCACCTCAAACGATTGTTTGAATCTTAGCAGGATGAGCTTGCCGGCTGTCACCGGGGGCATCGATCCGGCTGATGGAGTCCCGGGCCGCCGGGAGGTTCCCATGGCGCAGCGCAACAGGCATCATCCCGTGTCCAGCCTCCATACGTGCCGCCCATGACCCGTCGCATCGTCGCCCGCCGCTCGCCCATCCACGGCAATGGCGTTTTTGCCGCCGCCCCGATCAGGAAGGGCGAGGAAATCATCGAGTACAAGGGCACGCTGATGACCCATGCCGAGGCCGACGTGCTGTACGGCGACGGCGGCGAGACCGGGCACACCTTCCTGTTCACGCTCAACGACCACTACCTGATCGACGCCAACCGCAAGGGCAACACGGCGCGCTGGATCAACCACAGCTGCGAGCCGAACTGCCAGGCGCTGATCGAGGAGAGCGCCGACGGCGACCCGCGCAAGGACCGCGTGCTGATCGAGGCCATCCGCAACATCAAGCCGGGCGAGGAGCTGACCTACGACTACGGCATCACCCTGGACGTGCCGCACACCGCGCGCCTGAAGAAGCTGTGGGCTTGCCGCTGCGGCTCGAAGAAGTGCACGGGCACGCTGCTGAAGGCCAAGCGCTGAGGCAGCCCTGTGTGTGGGAGCGCACCCTGTGCGCTCCCGCAAGTCAATTTTTTAGCGTGACGGGGCGTCGGGATAGTCGATGGCGACCACTTCCACCGCAAGGTCGCCGGCCGGGCGCCGCCATACCACCTCGTCGCCCACGCGCGCGCCGAGCAGGGCCCTGGCCAGCGGCGAGACGTAGCTGACCAGGCCGTGCTCCACGTCGGCCTCGTCCTCGCCCACGATGCGGTAGCGCGCCTCGCCCTCGTCGCTGTCCACCGTCACCCGCGCGCCGAAGGCCACGCGATCGCGCGGCTGTTGCGACAGGTCCACCTCGATGGCGCTGCCCACGCGTGCGTTGAGCCAGCGCAGCTCGCGTTCCACCGCGGCCAGTTCGCTCTGCTGCGGCAGCGTGTCGGCGGCCGTGCGCAGGGCATCGCGGCGCTCGCGCACGGCGACCAGCCGCGCGCGCAGCTGGACCAGCCCGTTCGGCGTGACGTAGTTGGGATGCTCGCTCAGCGGGATGTCCGGCTGGCGCTCGCCAACCGACTCGTCCGCATCCTTGACGAAGGCGCGGCTCATGTCATTCCTCCAGCACCGGCCGGTGCCGATGCGCGTGACAGGTAGGAGATGGCGCCGCCACGCCGTGCATCAAGCGCCAGGCGGGCGCTTGCGGCGGGATGCGGCGCGTCGTGCGGCGAAGCTTCAGTCTTCCTCGGCGTGCGGTTTCCAGGCCTCGGTCAGCTGTTTCTGCACCGGCGCCGGCACCGGTTCGTAATGGCTCAGGTCGAGGCTGTAGCGGCCGCGTCCGCCGGTCATGGCCTTCAGCTCGGTGGGATAGTCGGTCAGCTCGGCCAGCGGCGCCTGCGCTTTTATCACCAGTTCGCCGCCACGCAGGGTATCGGTGCCCAGGATGCGCGCGCGCTTGCCGGCCAGGCCGCCGGTGACGTCGCCCACGCTGGTCTCGGGGATGGCGACCTCCACGTCCACGATCGGTTCCAGCACGATCGGGCGCGCCTTGCCCACGGCGTCGAGGAAGGCCTTGCGGCCGGCGCTGATGAAGGCCACCTCCTTGGAATCGACCGGGTGGTACTTGCCGTCGTATACGGTGACGCGCAGGTCCTGGATCGGATAGCCCGCGATGGCGCCGGTCTCCATCGCCTGGCGTATGCCTTTCTCGATGGCGGGCAGGAACTGTCCCGGGATCACCCCGCCTTTCACGGCATCGACGAACTCGAAGCCGGCGCCGCGGTCCAGCGGCTCCACGCGCAGGAACACCTCGCCGAACTGGCCGGCGCCGCCGGTCTGTTTCTTGTGCCGGTGGTGGCCTTCGGCGTGGCCGGCGATGGTCTCGCGGTAGGCGATGCGCGGCGGATGCGTCTGGACCTCCACGCCGTAGCGCTCCTTCATGCGCTCCAGCATCACCTTCAGGTGCAGGTCCGAGAGTCCGCGCACCACGGTCTCGTTCAATTCCTTGTGGTGCTCCACGCGAAAGCAGGGGTCTTCCTCGGCCAGCCGCGCGAGCGCCTGCGACAGCTTCTGCTCCTGGCCCTTGTGCTTCGGTTCCAGCGCCAGGCCGAACATCGGCTGCGGCAGGGCCATGGGTGCGAGATGGATGCGGTCCTCGTCGTGCGAGTCGTGCAGCACGGCGTCGAAGTGGATGTCCTCGACCTTGGCCACGGCGGCGATGTCGCCGGCGATGGCCTGCTCGATCTCGTCATGGTGCCTGCCGCGCAGGCGGAACAGATGGCCCACCTTGAACGGCTTCTTGCTGTCGTCGACGAAGAGCTGGGTGTCGCGGCGGATGGTGCCCTGCCACACGCGGAATACGCTGAGCTTGCCGACGAAGGGATCGTTGACGATCTTGAACACGTCGGCGATCGCATGCTGGCGCGGATCGGCATTGACCGTGATGCGCTCGTCCTCGCCGTTGAGGAAGGGCGGCGGATTGCCTTCGCCGGGATGCGGCAGCAGGCGATCGGCCAGTTCCAGGAATGCGGGGATGCCGACGCCGGTGCGCGCGGAGACGAAGCAGATCGGCACCAAGTGGCCCTCGCGCAGGCATTGCTCGAAGGCGTCATGCAGTTCCTGCGGGCTGAGGTCGTCCTCGCCGGCGTCGAGGTAGTGGCCCATCACCGATTCGTTGATTTCCACCACCTGGTCGAGGATGCGCTGGTGCGCCTCGGCCAGCGAGGAGAAGTCGGTGGCGCCCTCGCCGTGGAAGAAGCAGTCCAGCACCTGCTGGCCGCCCTGCGCGGGCAGGTTCACCGGCAGGCACTGCGGGCCGAATTCCTCGCGCAGCGCCTCGACCAGTGCGGCGAGGCGGCCCGGGTCGGCGTCGATTTTGTTGACCACCAGCACGCGCGCCAGGCCGCGTTCGGCGGCGCGCTGCATCATGCGACGCGTGCCGTACTCGATGCCGTTGGAGGCGTTGACCACCACCGCCACCGTCTCCACCGCCGCGAAGGCGGACAGCGTGGGGCCGCGGAAATCCGCATAGCCGGGAGTATCGATGAGGTTGATGCGCGTATCGCGGAAGGGGACGCAGGCGACAGCGGTATCGATGGAATGGCCGCGCGCCTTCTCCTGCTCGTCGGTGTCCGACAGCGTGGTGCCGCGCTCCACCGAGCCCATGGCCTGGATGACGCCGCCGGCATGCAGCAGGGCCTCGAACAGCGTGGTCTTGCCGGCACCGGCGTGCCCGGCGAGCGCGATGTTCCTGATGGTTTCCGTGGCGTGCGACACGAGGCGACCCTCCCATGCTGGGCGCGGGATCGTGCCGACGATGACCTGCGGCGCCGCACGAGGCCGCGCAAGCGGCTGACGATGGCGGAGCCGTCATGGTCGTCCAGGCGTGCGGGACGCGGGGGCGGTCATGGCGGATGCGGCCGGGGCGACCGCTTTCCTAGGGTTTCCCTATTGGCCGGCAGGGTCAAGTCGCACTGCGGTGAAAGGGAACCCAGGGAGCATCCCGCTTGTCAGCAGAAGTCTCCACTCCACGCACGCGAGGTAGGACGCCTTTCGTGCGGCCATTCCCCGGCAGCAAGAAGGGAATCCCCATCGAGCACACCGAGCAGGTCGAACACCATCGCTGGACACCACCCGGGCCACAGTCACGCGGACTGGCGCCCCTGGATGGACCCACGCGCGCGCTGCTGCATCAGCTGCGCTGGCGCAAGGCCCCGCCGCAACGCGGGCGCCGCTGGCTGGCGCTGGGCATCGTGCTGGCGTTGCACGTCCTGTTCGCCTGGCTGACCTGGTACGAGATGCAAGGGCGCAGGGGCGAGCCCTTCGCCGGACACGCCCGCAACGGCGCCTTGCTGGTGCGCTTGATTCCCGCGACGCCCACGTCGCCGGCGGGTGCGCCGCCGCCGGAAGTGGTGCTGCCGGCCGCGCCGAAGGTCACGCCGCCGCGTCCACAGGCCGCACCCAAGCCGCCTCCGGTGCGGGAGCCGCCGGCCAAGGACGCGATGACCGTCAGCCTGCCGGCAACGGCCGCCACGGCCGCGCCGGCGCCGGCCTCGTCGGTACGGCTCTACAGCGACACAGGCCAGCCCCTGCTGCCTGCCGCAAGCAGCGCGCCCGCGCCGGCGACGCCCGGCTATGTGCAGCGTGGCCCGCAGGGCGACGGCAAGCTGATGCAGCACAGTAGCCCGGTCACCTACCAGCCCACGCGCTTCGACAAGGACTGGAAGGAGGGCGGCGGCAGCGCCATCGACGACGCGCTCAAGCGCGCGGTGGACAAGACCACGGTGCAGCACACCTTCCATCTCGCGCCGGGCGTGCGCATCCACTGCGGCATCTCGCTGGCGGCGCTGGCCGGCGGCTGCGGTGGCGATCCGCCGCCGCAGCCAACGAGCAAGAGCCGCGATATGCGCCTGAACATGGCGCCGGCCAGCACGTTGGCGCCGGGCACGCCGGCACCCAAGCCGCCCAGCGAGGACGAATGCATCGCCATCTATCGCGCCGACAAGCCACTGCCGCAGGGCTGCCCGGTCGACACCCCCACGCGCGCGGTGGACCAGGAGATGCGCGAGCGGGCGGCCCATGGCGGCGGCTGAGATCCAGCCTGCGCAGTGAGGCGCAGGACTACTCAAGACATCAGCCACGCCCGCTACACTTTGCCCATGGACAAGGGATCCGCGGGCCGGCTGACAGTGACGCTTCCATCGCCAAGGTCGGCGGCGGAGAGCGCGTCCGTGTACCGTCGCCGCCGCACCGAGCGGCCGCGCGAGCGCTGGCTGCGCATCCTGGGCCTGGCCGGCGCGCTGTTCGTGCACCTGGTTTTTCTGTTCGGCGCCGTCCTCGGGCCCGCCTACGAGATGGAGGAGCACGACGAATCGGGCCCGCCGCTGGTGGTGCGCCTGATCGAGCCGAAGAAGGAAGAGCCGCCACCGCCGCCGCCCGTGCGCGGTACGCCGCCGAAACAGGTGGGGCCGGTGCATCGCGGCAACGCGGCGAACGCGCCACGCACGGCACGCCAGAGCGCATCCTCCGTGCGGGCCAGCAGTGAGATGACGCCCATCCCGGTGCCCGCGCTGCAGACGCCGGTGATCGCCGAGGCGCCGAAGGCCAGCGCGCCCAGGCCGACCATCACCGCCGCGCCGCTGCCGCCGGTGACGCTCCCCAAGCCGGCCCCGGCCGAGCAGTTGCAACCGGTGCCCACCGCGCCGGTGCCGCCGCAGGTGGCGCTGGAAACGCCGCCGGTCGCGCCACCGGTGCCGCCGAAGTTCCAGCCCGAGCCCGTGCGCAAGCCGCAGGTCGAGGGCACCCAGCCGATGCCGCCGCCGGCCTCGCTGGCGATTCCCGAGCTGCCGTCGTCATCGGCGCCGGTGCCGACACCGCCCACTATCGCGATGGAGAAGCCCGCGCCGGTCGATACGCGTCCCAGCGTGGCCCCGGTGGCGCGCCCCGAAGTATCGGCCGCGCCGCCCCAACCGGCGCTGCAGGCGGTGCCGATGCCGGCGCAACCCGCGCCCACGGTGAACCTGCAGCCGCAGCCGGACACGGTGACGGCGGTGGTGCCGCGCGAGCAGCCCAAGGTGGAGACGCCGGCGATCCGCGTGGAGGAACCCGCGCTGGAGGCCGTGCCCTTGCCTCCCAACCCCCAGCCCAGCCTGGAGAGCCCCGAGGCGCCGCGGATGGAGACCATGGCGCCCGCCGCGGTCACCGTGGACAACAGGCCGGTGATCGAGCGCCCGCAGATCAGCGCCGAGCCGCCATCGACGCCCACGCCCAACCTGCCCCAGGCAGCCTCGACGCCTGCCAGCACGGCGCAGGTATCCAGCGCCGCCAGCACACCGGCGGCCGCCAGCAGCAACCCGGCCAGCGCGGGCGCGGCCGAGCAAGGCGCGAGCAGCGCGCCGAACGCCACCCCGAACGGCAGCGAGACCGGCACGCCGGGGCAGCCCAACGGCGTCAGCCAGTCGCCCACGGTCGCCGGCAAGGCTGGCGGCCTCAACCTCAACCTGCCGCCGGGGCAGGGCAGCGGCCAGGGTTCGCCGGGGCAAGGCCAGTCACCGCAGGGCGCCAGCGGCACCTACGTGCAGTTGCGGCCGCATGGCGACACCGAGATCATGTCGCATGGCACGCCGAACATCGGCTACAAGCCCACGCGCTTCGAGAAGGACTGGACGCCCGAGGGCGAAAGCTCGATCGACACCGCGCTGCGCCACGCGGTGGAGAAGACCACCTTGCGGCATACCTTCAACCTGCCGCGCGGAGTGCGCGTGGAGTGCGTGGTGATGCCGCTGTTCCCGATGGCCCTGCTCGGCTGCGGCGACGGCAATCCGCCGCCCAAGCCGGTGGAGGACACGGCCTACCAGCAGATGAGGCTGGCGCCCAGCCAATCGCTGGCGCCGCCGCCGGCGGCCAGCACGGCGCCGCCGGCCGCCACCGTCAAACTCGACAACAGCGCGCAGTGCGCGGCCGCGCGCGTGGCAGGCGGGCCGCTGCCGCCGGGGTGCCAGGCGGACCCCGGCGTGGTACCGGTCGCGCCGGCACACGGCAACAGCAGCTGGGTGCCGGCCAGCGACCAGTTCCACTAGCCGCCGGGCGCTGCGCTCAGCGCAGGATGCCGTCGGACTTGAGCTTGGGAATCAGCGTCTGCGCCAGTTGGATGGTGGCCTTGGGAATGTTGCTGGTGCCGACCGCCTGGGTGGTCACCGACCAGACCAGCTTCTCCGAGGCCGGGTCCCACACGCTGGTCTCCAACGTCACCACGTCGTACTGCGTGACGTCGGGCGTCGTGGCCCAGGCACCGCCGTACCAGCCCCAGAAGGGGCCGTAGGCGGGAGCGCCCGGGCTGACGTTGACCTTCTGCTCCACCCGCTGCACGCGGGTGACCAGCACCACCTGCGCATGGCTGTGCCTGACCAGTTCCTGCAGGCCCGGCTTGCCATCGGGACCCGAGGGGATCTGGGTATAGGCGGGCGTGGCCTGCACGCCGGCGGCCTGCAACTGCTGGGAGAAGGTGTCCTCGAAGATGTGCCGCATGGTCTCGCTGCGGGAGATACCCACCACCATCACGCTGGAAGCCGGCGGCCCCGGCCAGGACGGATTGCGCCATTCGTTGGTGATGCTGACGGTCGAGCATGCGCCGAGCACCAGGCTGGCGACGACGGACAACAAGCGCAGCGACTTCATGGCAGGAACTCCTGGATGGGGCCGCCCCCTTTGGCGGCAGCACATTGTGGGGCGCCCCCCGTGGAGGCGGTGCGATGAGCGCCGATGGGGGCTCGCCCACGGCTCTACAGCATGCGCAGCATTTCCTTCAGCAGCGGCAGCCGGCGCACGCGCACCGCGCTGACGCGGAACACCGCATTGGCCAGCGCGGGCGCGGCGGTAGGCATGGCCAGGAAGCTGGCGCCGGTGGGATCGCGGTCGCCCGGCACCACAATCACCTCGCAGGTGTCGGGCAACTGCGCCATGCTGGCCAGCGGATAGTCCTTCCAGTTGTGCTGCTGGACCTGGCTATCCTTGTAGCTGAGCGAGAGGTTGAGTGTGGTGGACAGCGCATCCAGCGTGGCGCCCGCCACCTGTCCTTCCAGGCCGGTGGGGTTGATGACCCGCCCCACGTCCACCGCGCACACGACGCGCTCGATGTTGAGCCGCTCGCCCTGCAGCGAGGCTTCCACCGCGTGCGCGACATAGGCGCCGCCGATATGCCAGCAGGCGATGCCCAGGCCATTGACGGTGCGCAGCCAGTTCTTCCACTCGATGCGGTCGGCCACCAGCTTGAGCACGTTGGCCAGGCGGCCGGTGTCCAGCGTGCGGCCATCGCCGAGCGGAACCACGCGCGGCTCGCCGATCAGGCGCAGGCGCGTGACCAGCGGGTCTTCCTTCAGGGCATGCGCGATCTCGTCGACAAAGCTTTCCACCGCGAACGCGTTGCCGGTATGCGGCATGCCGCGGGCGGGGCCGCGCGGCATGGCCGAGGGCAGCGCATACCAGTCGCTGCGCAGGTTCGGCACCAGGCCGGCGGGCAGCTGGTGCGCGTCCACCTCGGAGGTCCACAGGCGGTTGTCCGGCACGCCGCGCTGCGCCAGCGCCGAGGCGCTGGCCATGCGCTGGTTCCAGCTGACGACCTGGCGCTTGCCGTCCAGCGTGGCGCTGAACTTGTGGATGCTGGCGGAGCGGTAGAAGTCCTGCGCCAGATCCTCGTCGCGCGTCCACATCAGCTTGACCGGCCTCTCGACCTGCTTGGCCAGCATCACCGCCTCGGCCACGTAGTCGTGGTCGAGACGGCGGCCGTAGCCGCCGCCCACGCGCGGCACGCTGATCGCGATCTGCGCAGGCGGGAGCCCGGTGAGCCGCTGCACCACCTGCCAGGCCTGCTGCGGCGACTGGGTGGGCACCACCAGGCTGGCGTGGTCCTTGTCGATGCGCGCCAGGCAGTTCATCGGCTCGGGCGTGGCATGGGCCAGCCACGGCTGCACGTAGGTGGCCTCGACATGGCGCGCGGCCTTCCTGGCGGCGGTGTCGACGTCGCCATCGTCGCGCACGCGCGCGGTGGGCGCGGCGTTCTTGTCGTTGACGAGGTCGGTGGCTTGCTGCTCGAACCAGGCGCTGCTCTCGTTCTGGCTGCCGGGCTTCCATTGCAGCTTGAGTCTGGCGCGGCCCTGCAGGGCCGCCCAGGTGTTCTCGGCCAGTACCGCCACCGCGGGCGCGCGTACCGTCTGGCCCAGCGGCACGCCGGGCTCGGGCTTGAGTTGCACCACCTTGACCACGCCCTTCACCGCGAGCGCGTCGGCGGTGTCCAGGCTGTCCACGCCGCCGTCCGGCCAGGGGCAGTGGCTGAGCACGGCGACCAGCGCGTCGCCCACATAGCTGTCCAGTGCGTAGACGGCCTGGCCGGTGACGATGGCACGGGCGTCGATGTCGCCGGCGGGCTGGCCGATCAGGGTGTAGCGGTCGGGTGACTTCACCGGCACCGGCGTATCCGGCGGCGCGATCTTTGAAGCGGCTTCCGCCAGCGTGCCGTAGCCGAAGCGGCGGCCATCCGGCGCGACCACGTTGCCGGCATCGCAGCGCAACTGGTCGGCGGGTGCGCCCAGGCGGCGCGCCGCCGCCTGCAACAGCAGCCAGCGGGCGAGCGCGCCGGCCTCGCGCAGGTCGGCCCAGGCGGCCGGGATCGAATCGCCCAGGCCGCTGGTCTGGTGGCCGTAGACGAAGCGCGGCTTGCCGTTGTCGTCGTCCACGCCCAGGCCCAGCGGCACCGTGCTGACGCGGTTCCAGTCGGCATCGAGCTCGTCTGCGATGATGCGCGACAGCGAGGTCGAGGTGCCGGTGCCGGTATCGGGATCGCGCACGCCGATGATGACGTTGCCGTCGGCATCGATGCGCACGTAGGCGCCCAGCCCGTACAAGGTGTCGCCGGTCAGGGCGGCCGGTACCGGCGCGTCCACGGCGTCGGCGAAGGGGATGCCCACCACCAGCGCGCCGGCGGTGCCGGCCAGCACCTGCAGGAAGCGGCGGCGGGAAGGCCGCATGGCGTCGTCGCGGTCCATGCTCATGCGTGGCCTCCCTTGGCGGCGCGCTTGATGGCGCGCCGCACGCGCGTCTGGCAGCCGCAGCGGCACAGGTTGGGCAACTGGTCGATCTCGCTGTCGCTGGGCTGCGGGTGGCGGTTGAGCAGGTCCAGCGAGGCCATCAGCCAGCCCGGCGTGCAATAGCCGCAGCCGATGGCGTCCTCGTCCACGAAGGCCTGCTGCAGCGGATGCAGCTTGCCGTCGGCCGCGGCCAGGCCCTCCACCGTGAGCACCGACTTGCCTTCCAACTGCTCCATCGGCGTGCCGATGGCGGAGGCCAGCTTGCCGTTGACCAGCACCAGGTCGTAGCCCCCCTCGCCGTGCTCGCCGCTGTACTTGGTGCCGGTAAGGCGCAGCACGTCGCGCAGGTACCACAGCAGCGGCATGTGCGGATCGCCGGTATGGCGGTAGGCCCTGCCGTTGATCTGGAGGTCGATCCCGTCGCGCACCTTCTCGGGCGTGATGGTGCTGCCCGGGTGGGGCGTCAGGATCGGGTCTTGCGCATGCGCCATCGCTGGAACTCTCCTTCTTTATCCATGCATTGTGGCATCGTGGCGCCGCCCTTAGGAGACGGCGCCGCTGAACAGGCGTCGCCACACCAGGTAGACGGGGATGCCGGCGGCCATGATCGCCAGGCCGATGCCGGTGTTCATCGGGCTGGCGCGCAGGCTCTGCACCACCACCAGGCCCACCGTGGCGATGAAGACGAGCGGCAGCAGCGGATAGCCCGGCACGCGGAACGAAGCCTGCGCGCCCTCGCGCCGGCGATACCAGAACAGCGTGCCCACGCCGACCGCACAGGCCAGCCAGTCGCCGAAGGTGGCGTAGTCGAGCAACTGGCCGTAGCTGCCCGACAGTACCAGCACCACGGCCCAGCCCGACAGCAGCAGCAGCGCGAGGTTGGGCGTGCGGTGCAGCGGGTGCAATCGCCCCACGCTGCGGAAGAACAGGCCATCCTCGCCCATCACCTGCAGCACGCGCGCGCCGGCCACCAGGGTGATGTTGCAGAAGCCCAGGGTGGAGATGGCGATGCCGATCGCGATCAGCTTCGCGCCGGCGGTGCCGAACACGCGCTGCATCACGTCCGCGGCGGGCGTATGGCTGGCGGCGAGCCCGGCATGGCCGAGCACGGCCAGGTAGGCGAGGTTGACCAGCGCATAGGCCGCGATCACCAGCAGCATGCCGACCAGCAGGGCGCGCGGCAGCGTGCGCTGGGGATCGGTGACCTCGCCCGCCAGGTTGTTGAGGTAGGTGAAGCCCGAATAAGCGAACAGTACCGGCAGCGCCGCGCCCATGAAGCCCACGCCGACGTACTGCGGATCGGCACCGAGCAGGCCGCGCCCGCCCGCGCCGGCCAGGAACAGGCCGCACACCACCAGCACCGCCACCGCCAGCAGCTTGAGCAGGGTGAACAGGTTCTGCACCTGCGCGCCGAGGCGCAGGCCGAACAGGTTGATCAGCGCCACGAACACCAGCGCGCCGGCGGCCAGCGGCGTGGCGATGGCCGCCGGCAGGCCGAACACGGCGGCCGCATAGCTGGCGAAGATGGTGGCCACCGCGGCGGCCGAGCCGGAATAGATCACCAGCAGCATGGTCCAGCCGAACAGGAAACCGGCCAGCGGCCCGAACGCGTCGCGCAGGTAGATGTAGCTGCCGCCGGCATGCGGGCGGCGCGCGCCCAGCTCGGCATAGCACAGCGCGCCGATCAGGGTGAGCAGCCCCGCGCCCACCCAGGTCAGCAGCAGCGCGAGGCCCGATTCGGTACGCTGCGCGGCGATGCCGGGATTGAGGAAGATGCCGCCGCCGATAATGCCGCCGACCACGATCATGGCCGCGTCCCACGGGCGGAGACGGCGCACGTAGCCGCCGGGCGTGGAGGTGTCGCTCATGGAAAACCCGCTGCGGGAAATGCAGCCGAGCATGGCGGTTGCGGCTTCCGCCGGCAAGTCTCGCGCCCGCGCCATGGACGAGGCCCGGCGCCTGGCGGCGCCGGACCTCGCTTTCATGCGCGGCGTTGCGGGATCAGAACACGCTCAGGAACAACGCCAGGTTGGTCACGTCCAGCGTGCCCAGGCCGGTGCCCTGGTCATAGCCCGGCTCGCCCTTGTAGAACCAGTTGTCGCCGGCGCGGACGTCGTTGAAGGCCGAGAAGGGGCCGTAGTTGAAGATGTTCTGCAGCGCGTACACCTGCGGGTTCCACAGGCCCTGGCGGCCATGCGTGGCCTGCTTGAGCAGCGCCGAGATGCCGTTGAGCTGGGGTGCCACGAAGCTGGTGCCGCCTTCGCCGGTCAGCAGGCCGCTGCCGTCGAGCGAGGAGACGAAGCTGTAGCCGCTCTCCGGGTCGGCATTGAGCGAGATGTCGGGCACGTTGCGGCCGCGGTAGTTGGCTGGCAGCGTGAAGTCGATCCCGAAGTCGGGCTGGTAGAACCGCTGGTTCTTCTCGCTCTTGCGAATGCCCTGGGTGAACTGCTGGTACAGCGGCGTCGGCCAGAACACGCTGACGCCGCCGCCACCACCCGTCGAGAACACTTCGCTGGTGAGGTCCACGCCGAAGTTGGACTCGAAGTAGTTGGCGATATAGTCCCAACCCCAGACGCTTTCCTTGGTCAGCGTCACCTGCGGGCCGCCGCTGAAGCTGTAGGTGAACGGCACGGTGGTGCCGCCGGCGGTGGTGATGAACGGATCGGCCCCCGGCGCGTCGGCGGTCAGCGGCGGTGGCACCGGATCGCTCAGCGAGCCGCCCAGCGCGCGCACGGTGTCATAGGCACCCGAATCGCCCGCGGTGGCGAACAGCGAGATGCCCTGCGCGGCCGCTTCCAGGAATACCTGGTGGAACGCGCGCAGCTCGTCGGTGAAATCCACGCCGTCGTTGGACTGCGGGAAGTAGAAGACCTCCGGCGAACCCCAGCTCACCGACAGGCTGTCGACCTTGTTGTCCGACACCGCCTGGTTGAACACGTCGAAGAAGCCGGCGTCGGTATTGGGCGCGTCGTAGACGATGATGTCGGCCCACGGCGCCAGGCCGCCGGACTGCTCCACATCCAGCGAGGTCTCGCCCGAGCCGTCGGGTCCGCTCAGCGGGCCACCGCCATCGACGTGTACCTGGGTGATGCGGTTCGGTTTTACCGACAGGCCGATGGTGCTCCAGTAGGTATACGCATCCGCCGGTACGAAATTGGCCAGGGTGGCGATGCCGATCGTGGCGCCCCGGCCGTTCACGCCGGCCTTGTACAGTGGGTTGATGTTGTAGCGGTTGGCCACGTCGCCCACGGTGAACTCGCCCGGCGTGCAGGTGGCCGTCGCGTTGCCGGTGCAGGCCGGCTTGCTGGGCTTGGGCGGTTTGGATGGCTTGGATGCGCCCTTGGCCAGTACGTCGGCGGTGACGCTGGCGGAACCGTCGCCCTGCGATGGGAACAGCGCGCTGACGCGATGGGAACGGTAGCGCGCCTCGCTGCTGAGGCCGGAGGCGACCACCAGGGTGCCCGACAGCGCCGAGGGCAGGGTGGGCGTGGCATTGGGACGGTGGAAGGTGCTGCCGTCGCTGGCACGGTAGTCGTGGATGGACGTCTGGAAGGCCTTGTTGAACTGGCCGATGGTACCGCTCACCTTGATCGCCAGGTGATTGGGCAGCAGTTCCACCTGGGTCAGTCCCTGCTGCTTGATGAAGGCCTGCACCTTGGCGATATCGCTTGCCGAGGCGCCGAAGCGGTCCGCGAACTGGTCGGTGGTGAGGAAGCGGTGGTATTGCGGATTGCCTTGGGTCACCGTGGCGTAGACGAAGTTTTCCAGTGACGATGCGTTGCGCAATCCGAGCACCAGCGTGACGTTGACTGTCTGGCTGGGGTTGCTGGCGCCCAGGTCCGTGGGCGTGGCTGCGATGGTCGCGGATGCGAAACCACCGAGCAGCAGGGCGAGGGATGCCGCCAGCGCCTTGCGGTGCAAGTTCAGGTGCATGTTCGATTCTCCAGGGTAGATACGGCCCCTGCCGGCTGGCGTGGGACGGCACCTGCAAGCCGCCGCGCTTTCGGGCGAAGCCGTAAAGCCATACGGATGCAATCTCAATTCCCCAAGCCAGGCGACCCCCTGAAAAAATCCGCGCTGGCCCGCGGAAACTAGCGCGGTTCGCGCTAGCCGGGAAGTGGCGGATGTTGCGCAAGAAATTGCGGCCATGGCGTCACCGCTCGATCGGGCGCGCATGAAGCTGCGCCTACAACCTTTGGCCTATGCTTCCGCCCTGGCGGCGCGTAAGTCGCCGCCGGGGCAGGCTTTTCGAGGTGGTACGGCATTTGCGGCACAATAGAAGGGTTGTGCGTCGTCAACAGCCTGTTCTCGACGCCGTGATCCCCCGGAGTCGAAGCAGCCGCCATGACCACCATCAAGCAAGACGATCTGATCCAGTCCGTCGCCGACGCCCTGCAGTACATCAGCTACTACCACCCCGTCGACTACATCACCAGCCTCGCCGCCGCCTACGAGCGCGAGGAGTCGCCGGCCGCGAAGGACGCGATGGCGCAGATCCTGATCAACTCGCGCATGGCCGCCGAAGGCCATCGCCCGCTGTGCCAGGACACCGGCATCGTCACCGTGTTCCTCAAGGTGGGCATGAACGTGCGCTGGGACGCCACGATGTCGCTGGACGATATGGTCAACGAGGGCGTGCGCCGCGCCTACAACGACCCGGACAACAAGCTGCGCGCCAGCGTGCTGGCCGATCCGGCCGGCAAGCGCAGCAACACCCGCGACAACACGCCCGCCGTCATCAACGTCTCCATCGTGCCGGGCGACATCGTCGAGGTGATCGTCGCCGCCAAGGGCGGCGGCTCGGAGGCCAAGTCCAAGTTCGCCATGCTCAATCCGTCCGATTCCATCGTCGACTGGGTGCTCAAGACCGTGCCGACCATGGGCGCCGGCTGGTGCCCGCCGGGCATGCTGGGCATTGGCATCGGCGGCACCGCCGAGAAGGCGATGCTGCTGGCCAAGGAATCGCTGATGGAGCACATCGACATCCAGGAGCTGATCGCCCGCGGCCCGCAAAACCGCGTGGAGGAGCTGCGCATCGAGCTGTACGAGAAGGTCAACGCGCTCGGCATCGGCGCGCAGGGCCTCGGCGGCCTCACCACTGTGCTCGACGTGAAGATCAAGGACTACCCGACCCACGCGGCCAACCTGCCGGTGGCGATGATCCCCAATTGCGCCGCCACCCGCCACGCGCACTTCACCCTGGACGGTTCCGGCCCGGTCGCGCTCGATCCGCCGTCGCTGGAGCATTGGCCCAAGCTCACCTACGACGCCAGCAAGGGCCGCCGCGTGAATCTGGACACCGTGACCCGTGAGGACGTCGCCAGCTGGAAGCCGGGCGAGGTGCTGCTGCTCAACGGCAAGCTGCTCACCGGCCGCGACGCCGCGCACAAGCGCATGGTCGACATGCTCAACAAGGGCGAGCCGCTGCCGGTCGACTTCACGGGTCGCTTCATCTACTACGTCGGCCCGGTCGATCCGGTACGCGACGAGGTGGTGGGCCCGGCCGGCCCGACCACCGCCACCCGCATGGACAAATTCACCGAACAGGTGCTGGCGCAGACCGGCCTGCTGGGCATGATCGGCAAGGCCGAGCGCGGCCCGGCGGCCATCGAGGCGATCAAGAAGCACCAGTCGGTGTACCTGATGGCCGTGGGCGGCGCCGCCTATCTGGTCTCCAAGGCGATCAAGGCATCGCGCGTCGTCGGCTTCGCCGATCTGGGCATGGAAGCGATCTACGAGTTCGAAGTAAAGGACATGCCGGTGACCGTCGCCGTCGACTCGGCGGGCACCTCGGTGCACCAGACCGGCCCGAAGGAATGGCAGGCGCGCATCGGGAAAATCCCCGTGGTGGTGGCGTAAAGCCACGAATTTTCCCAGGCCGGCAACGAAGAAATCCTTCTCCCTCCGGGAGAAGGTGCCGGCAGGTGGATGAGGGGGGCGATCGGAGCGAAAGCTGGACACCGCGCAAGCCCCGTACCCTCGCCCCGACCCTCTCCCAGAGGGAGAGGGAGTTCTTCGTACTCCATGCGCTTCCGCATTTAGCCGTCCAAACGTCCATCGCCCGCGGCAGTTGCATTCCGCCTGCTGCGGCGCAACACTTCCCGGATTATTTCCCCAAGCCACTACCAAAGGCACCCGTGAACCCGCAAAGCCCCGCGTCGCTTCCCGCCGACGCATCCTGGATCGTGATGAAGTTCGGCGGCACCAGTGTCGCCACCCTGCCGCGCTGGCAGAACATCCGTGAGCTCGTTGCCAGCCGTCGCGCCGAAGGCGCCCGCGTGCTGGTGGTCGTGTCCGCGCTCACCGGCATCACCGACGCACTCAAACAACTGTGCGCGCAGGACGACAAGGGCAAACGCATCGAAGCGGCCAAGGCGATCGCACAGCGTCATTACGAGCTGCTCGATCACATGCAGCTGGCGGTTCCGGATGCCCTCGGTGATCGACTCGCCGAACTGGCGAAGCTTGCCGACGAAGGCCCGGCCCTGATGGGCGAACTGGCCTGGTCGGCCCTGGTGCAGGCGCATGGCGAACTGATGTCCAGCGCGCTGGGCGCGGCCTTCCTCACCCATAGCGGCCTGCCCACGCAATGGGTGGACGCGCGCGATTGCCTGTCGGCCATCGCGCTGCCCAACCAGAACGAGCGCACCAAGCTGCTTTCGGCGATGGTCGAGTGCAAGCCCGATCCGGCCCTGAACGCGCGGCTCGCCGCGCTGGGCGAGGTGTTCATCACGCAGGGCTTCATCGCGCGCGAGTCGCAGGGGCGCACCGTGCTGCTGGGCCGTGGCGGCTCGGATACCTCCGCCTCGTACTTCGGCGCCTTGCTGAAGGCGCAGCGCGTGGAGATCTGGACCGACGTGGCGGGCATGTTCACCGCCAACCCGCGCCAGGTGCCCAGCGCGCGCCTACTGCAGCGGCTGGACTACGAGGAAGCCCAGGAAATCGCCTCCACCGGCGCCAAGGTGCTGCATCCTCGCTGCCTGTCGCCACTGCGCGAGCCGCGCGTGCCGTTGCTGATCAAGGACACCAACCGGCCCGAGCTGGAAGGCACCCTGATCGGTCCCGAAGTGCGCGAGCATGCGCCCAGCGTGAAGGCGATCAGCGCACGCAAGGGCATCACCCTGGTGTCGATGGAGTCGGTGGGCATGTGGCAGCAGGTCGGCTTCCTCGCCGACGTGTTCGCGCAGTTCAAGCAGCATGGCCTGTCGGTGGACCTGATCGGTTCGGCCGAGACCAACGTAACGGTCTCGCTCGACCCTACCGAGAACCTGCTCGATTCCGACGCGCTGGCCGCGCTGGCCGGGGACCTGGCCAAGGTTTGCCGGGTGAAGGTGATTGCCCCGTGCGCCGCCATCACCCTGGTGGGACGCGGCATGCGCTCGATGCTGCACACGCTGTCCAGCGTGCTCGCCGAGTTTGGCCAGCTGCGCGTGCACATGATTTCGCAGTCGTCCAACAACCTCAATCTCACCTTCGTGGTGGATGAGAACGTGGTGGACGAGTTGCTGCCGCATTTGCACGAGCTGCTGATCACCGCCGGTGCGCTGCGCACGGATGACAGCGCATTGTTCGGCCCCAGTTGGCAGGCGTTGTACGGCAGTGGCGAAGTGTTGCCGCCGGCCGCCTCGTGGTGGCGCCAGGAGCGTCGTGCCGAGTTGCTCAAGCTGGGCGCGCAGGCGACGCCGCGCTATGTCTACCACCTGCCCACCGTGCGCCAGCAGGCGCGCGAGCTGAAGTCGCTGGCGGCGGTGGATCGCCTGCACTACGCGGTGAAGGCCAATACGCATCCGGCCATCCTCAAGGCATTGGCCGAGGAAGGCTTTGGCTTCGAATGCGTGTCGCCGGGTGAGCTGAAGGCGGTGATGGCGGTGGTGCCCGCGTCGGCGCCGCTGCTGTTCACGCCCAACTTCGCACCGCGCGAGGATTACGCCTGGGCGCTTACCACGCGCGCCACGCTGTCGCTGGATTCGCTGTACCAGTTGGAACAGTGGGGCGAGCTGTTCCGTGGCCGCGAAGTCGTACTGCGGCTCGACCTCGGCCGGGGCCTGGGTCATCACGAGAAGGTGCGCACCGGCGGCAGCGGCAGCAAGTTCGGCCTGCCGGTGGAGCAACTCGATGCCTTCCTGCGGCTGGCCGACACGCACGGTGTGATCGTGCGCGGCCTGCATGCCCACCTGGGCTCGGGCATCCTGGACGATGGCCACTGGGGCGAGGTCTACAGCCAGCTGGCCAGCATCGCCGAGCGTATCGGCAGCGTCACTTTCCTGGATATCGGCGGCGGCCTCGGCGTGCCCTCGCATCCGGGCGAGGCGCGGCTGGACATCGCCGCGCTGGACAAGGTGCTGCGCGAGGTGAAGGCGGCTTATCCGCATTACCAGTTGTGGATGGAGCCGGGCCGCTACCTGGTCGCCGACGCGGGCGTGCTGCTGACCCGCGTCACCCAGACCAAGGGCAAGGGCAACGGCAACATCCGCTACCTGGGCGTGGACACCGGCATGAACAGCCTGATCCGGCCCGCGCTGTACGACGCCTGGCACGAAATCGTCAACCTGACCCGCCTGGACGAACCCGCCACCGCGCTGTTCCAGGTGGTCGGCCCGATCTGCGAAAGCGGTGACGTGCTGGGCACCGACCGCCGCCTGCCCGAGCCGCAGGAAGGCGACGTGGTGCTGGTGGCCCAGGCTGGAGCCTATGGCAAGGTGATGTCCTCGCCGTACAACCTGCGGGACGAGGCCGAGGAGATCATCCTCGAATAACTTCGCTTTTCCCTCTCCCCTCCGGGGGAGAGGGGCGGCGTGAGGGGCGGGTGCTCGCGGAGACGTATCAACCAAGGACGCTCACGGATGAAGCGTTTACATGTAGACCGAGCGCGCGACCTGCGTGCCGCGCGGACCGATGCCGAGCAGTTGTTCTGGTATCGATTACGCAACCGCCGCCTGCAAGGCTGGAAATTCCGCCGACAGCACGAGATCGGTCCGTATATCGCCGATTTCGCTTGCCCGGATGTTGGCCTGATGGTGGAGCTGGACGGTGGTCAACATGGCGCGCAGGTGATTTACGACGAGCGCAGGGCGCTGGAACTGCAAGCCATGGGCTACAGGGTGCTGCGTTTCTGGAACAATGACGTACTGATGAACGTGGAAGGCGTACTTGAGGTGATCTTGCAGGCACTGACAAGCCCCGGACCTTTACCACCTTTAGGTGGCTCACCCCGACCCTCTCCCCGGAGGGGAGAGGGAGCATGCGATGGAGACTGAGGCGTGACGACCCCTATCCAACCCCGCCTGACCCAGGTATTCCGCTTCGTGCGGTGCAGCTATGCCAACGGCGTGGCCGAGCTGGTGTACGCCTTCGACCATGGCGAGGAACTGACCGAGCGCGTGAGCTTTCCGAACGCGCCCCCCATTCCAGCCCATCATCAGGCCGCTTTCGACGAAGCGCTGAAGCTGCTGCACCTGATCGCCGGCGTCAGCTACTACAAGGCCGGCGTGCCGCCGCGCATCGAGGTGGCCGGCGGTCCGCTGGACGACGCCACCGCCGACCTGCTCGATGCGCTGTACCTGCATGGCCTGGCCGAGTTCGCCTACCGCAATGGCCTGGACCTGCGTAGCCGCATCGCCTTCCCGCGAGGCGGCGCCGCGAAGCCGGAGGCGAAGGCGCTCAGCCTGCCGCATCGCACGCTGGTGCCGATCGGCGGCGGCAAGGATTCGCTGGTCGCGGTGGAAGCCATCAAATCCATGGGCGGTGAAGCGACTGCCGTGTGGGTCGGCAACTCACCGCTGATCGCCGCCTGCGCCGAGCGCACCGGCTTGGCCATGCTCAACATCCAGCGCGAACTGGCGCCTGGGCTGTTCGAATTGAACCGGCTGGGCGCGTGGAACGGCCATATCCCGGTGACGGCAGTGAACTCGGCGATCCTCGTCTTGGCCGCCATCCTGTATGGCTACGACAGCATCGCCTTCGCCAACGAGCGCTCGGCCTCGGCCGCCACGCTGGAATACGAGGGGCAACTGGTGAACCACCAGTGGAGCAAGGGCTACGAGTTCGAGCAACTGCTGGGCGACTGGCTGCATGCGCACGTGGCCGCCGACCTGGACTATTGCTCACTGCTGCGCCCGTATTCGGAGCTGGCGGTGACGCGGGTGTTCGCCCGGCTGACGCCGTACTTCGACGTGTTCTCCAGCTGCAACCGCAACTTCAAGCTGCTCGGTCCCAAGCCGGCCGACCGCTGGTGCGGGCAATGCCCGAAATGCCATTTCGTGTTCCTGGCGCTGGCGCCGTTCCTGGCCAAGCCGCGCCTGCTGTCCATCTTCGGGCGCAACCTGCTCGACGACGAGAACCTCGCAGCGGGCTTCGATGCGTTGCTGGAATACCAGGACCACAAGCCGTTCGAATGCGTGGGCGAGGGTGCCGAGGCGCGCGCCGCCATGGTTGCGTTGAGCCAGCGCTCGGAGTGGCAGGCCGACGCCCTGGTCGAGCGCTTCCGCCTCGAGATACTGCCGCAGCTGGACGAGAAGGAACTGGCGCTGGAGCCGTGGCTCGCGCCCTCCGCCGAGCACCGCATACCCGCGCGCCTGCAGCCGGCCCTGGCGTTCTTCGCGTGAGTGAGCCGGCGCCGCTGCGCTTGGGCGACCTGGCGGACCGGCGGGTCGCCGTGTGGGGCTTCGGCCGCGAGGGCCGGGCCGCCATCGCGGCGATCCGCGCGCGCCTGCCGCAACAGCCGCTGACGCTGTTCTGCGGCGTGGGCGAAGCGGCGGCGGCGCATGCCTTCGATTCCTCGCTCGACCTGCGTGCCATTGAGCCCGACACCGCCGCGCTGGCGGCGTTCGATATCGTGGTGAAGTCGCCGGGCATTTCCGCCTACAAGCCGGCCCTGCTGGCGGCGCGCGAGGCCGGCGCGCGCATCACCTCCGGCACCGCGCTGTGGTTTGCCGAGCGGCCCGAGGCGCGCGTGGCGGCGGTGACCGGCACCAAGGGCAAGAGCACCACCACGGCCTTGCTGGCGCATCTTGCGCGCAGCATCGGCGTGCGCACCGCGCTGGCCGGCAATATCGGCATGCCGCTGCTGGAACTGCTGGACGCCTCGGCCGAGCTGTGGGCGATCGAGCTTTCCAGCTTCCAGACCGGCGAGGCGGGGCCGGTCGAACTGGGCATCATCACCAGCCTGTACGAGGAGCACCTGGACTGGCACGGCTCGCGCGAGCGCTACGTCGCCGACAAGCTCAAGCTGGCCGATGTATCGGAGCGATTGCTGGTGAACGCCACGCAGCCTTCGTTGCTGGAGCGCACCGCCGGGCATCCGCAGCGCCTGCTGTTCGGCCACGCGGAGGGCTGGCATGTGGCGGGCGGCTTCATCCATCGCGGCGGCCAGCCGGTATTCGACATCACCCGGCTGCGCGCGCCCGGCGAGCACAATGCGCTCAATGCCTGCGCCGCGCTGGCCGCGCTGGAAGCGATGGGCTTCGATGCTGCCGCGGCCACTGCCGCGCTGGCCGATTTCCGTCCCTTGCCGCATCGCCTGCAGCCGCTGGGCGAGCGAGGCGGCGTCGAGTGGATCAACGATTCCATCAGCACCACGCCGCAGGCCACGCTGGCGGCGCTGGGCAGCCTGGCCGGTCGCCAGGTCACGGTGATCGTGGGCGGCCACGACCGTGGCCTGGACTGGAGCGACTTCGTGGCGGCGATGAAGGCGCATGCGCCGCATGCGCTCATCGCGCAGGGAGCGAACGGCCAGCGTATCGCCAAGGCGCTGCGCGATGCGGGCGTGGCCGTCGAGGAAACCGGCGATCTCGCCGGTGCGGTGGCACGTGCGCGCGCACTGACGCCCGCCGGCGGCACCATCCTGCTGTCGCCCGGCGCGCCAAGCTTCGACCAGTTCCACGACTATGCCGAGCGCGGCAGGCGCTTCGCCGAATGGGCCGGCTTCGATGGGCGGGAGATCGCCGGCATCGAGGGGTTGGGAGTTCGCTGAGCAGGCGAGTCGCGCACAGGGTGCGCTCCCACAGATAGCCACTGTCACTGTGGGAGCGCACCCTGTGCGCGACTCAAGAAAGCAAAGAGCCACGTTTCTCGCGAAACGTGGCTCTTCTTCATCATGGCCCGGGGCTTACCAGATCTTCACCCGGTCGGCCGGCGCCAGGTACAGCGTCTGGCCCGGCTTGGGCTGGAACGCGTCGTACCAGCCATCGAGGTTGCGCACGGTCTGGGCGCGGAAGCGGCCCGGCGCGTGCTCATTGCCGATCACGCGCTGGCGCAGGGCGGCATCGCGGATCTTCTCGCGCCAGCTCTGGCCGAAGGCGAGGAAGAAGCGCTGGTCCCCGGTCAGGCCGTCGATCACCGGCGCCGGCTTGCCGCCCAGCGACTTGTGGTAGGCGAGGTAGGCGATGGTCAGGCCCGAGACGTCGGCGATGTTCTCGCCCAGCGTCTGCTGGCCGTTCACGTGTAGGCCCGGCAGGGCTTCATAGGCGTTGAACTGCGCCACCAGCTTCTGGCCGGCAGCCTTGAAGTGCGCCTGGTCCTCCGGCGTCCACCAGTTGGCGAGGTTGCCCTGCGCGTCGAACTCGGCACCGAGGTTGTCGAAGCTGTGGCTGATCTCGTGGCCGATCACCGCGCCGATCGACCCATAGTTCGCCGCGGCGTCCGCCTTCGGGTCGAAGAACGGCGCCTCCAGGATGGCGGCGGGGAAGTTGAGCGCGTTCTGCAGCGGCAGGTTCACCGCGTTCACCGTCTGCGGCGTCATCCACCATTCGCCGCGGTCCACCGGTTGGCTGAGCTTGGCGAGCTGGTGCTGGTATTCGTACTTCTCCGCGCGCTGCTTGTTGCCCAGCGCATCGTCGGGGCGGATCTCCAGCGTGCGGTAGTCGCGCCAGGTTTCCGGGTAGCCCACGCTCACGCGGATGCTGGCGATCTTGGCCTTGGCCTTCTGGCGCGTGGCCGGGGTCATCCAGTCCAACTGGTCCACGCGCTCGTCGAAGGCGGCCAGGATGTTCTTCACCATCTGCTCGACCTGCGCCTTGGACGAGGCCGGGAAGTATTTCTTCACGTAGATCTGGCCCACCGCGTCGCCGAGCGACACGTTGGTACTGGCGATGGCGCGCTTCCAGCGGTCGCGTTGCCTGGGCGTACCGGATAGGGTCTGGCCGTAGAAGCCGAAGCTGAGGTCGGCATAGGCCTTGGGCAGCAGGCTGGCGCTTTCGTTGAGGGCGTGGAAGGTGAGGTAGTCCTTCCAGGCCTGCAGCGGTTCGCTGGCGGTCAGCGCCGACAGGCCCTTGATGCCGGGCACCTGCCACGCATCGATGATCTTCTGCCCGTCGAGGCCGGCGGCCTTGAAGTAGGTATGCCAGTCCAGGCCCGGCGCGTTTTTGGCGAAGTCGGCGAGCGGCCACGGGTTGTTGGCCTTGTGGATGTCCTGGCTATCGACGATGTCGACCTGGGCCTTGGCGATCTTCGTCTCCAGGTCGAGGATGGTCCTGGCCTTCGCATCGGCATCGGCGATGCCGGCCTGCTTGAGCAGCGCGGCGACGTAGGCCTGGTACTTGCCACGCGTCTCCACCATCGCCTTGTCGTTGGACAGGTAGTAGTCGCGCGTGGGCATGCCGAGGCCGCCCTGCAGCAGGTAGGGAATGTTGTGGCTGGCGTCTTCCAGCCCATGCGAGACGAACAGGCCGAACAGGTGCTCGGTCTCGAAGTTGGTGGCGTTCACCGGATCGACGTCGGCGCGCAGTCCCGCGCCCAGCACGCGGGCGAGGTCGGTCCTGCTGGCGATCGCGTCGATCTGCTTCAGTTCGGGTTGCAGCGGTTCGAGGCCGCGCTTCTCGATGGCCGACTCGTCCATGTACGCGGCGTAGTAGTCGGCGATCTTGCGCTCGTTGCTGCCGGCCGGCGCCTTGCTGGCGGCGGCTTCCTTGATCAGGTCGGCGTTGCGCTGCTCGGCCTTCAGGAACACCTGCAGGAACACGCCGGTGCTGGAACGGTCGGCCGGGATCTCGGCGGTCTTCTTCCAGTTGCCGTTGGCGTAGTTGTCGAAGTCGTTGCCCGGCAGCACGCCCTGGTCGATGCCGGCCAGGTCGATGCCACTGGCACTGCGGGCCTGGGGGGCGGCGGACTCGGCCGGGGCGGCGGCCAGCGCGCAGGTCGTGGTCAGCGCGGCGGCGGTAAGGATCCAACGAAATGGCCGCATGGGCGGTCTCCTAAGGTCAGGGAAAAGAACAACGATAGTCCCATGCCGCCCGGGCATGGGCATGACCTATGGGCCATGCGGGCGGCGACACTGCACCGGCCGGCTCCGCGGGAGGCGGGTTCCTCCTTGCCATCCTGTAGGAGCGGGGGGCTCAGCGCTCGTAGCGGTAATTGAGGCTGGCACGGCTGAAATCGGTGGCGTTCTGCGCCTCGAAGTTCCAGCGGGCATTGAGGTGGTAGCGCAGGGTGATGACCTGGCCGGGATCGAACAGGCCCACGCCGTAGCTCAGGTACAGGCGTGGCGACAGGTACTTGCCCACGGTGAAGGCGGAGCTGCCGTTCAAGGCGTCGCTGCTGCTGACCCCGATGTCGTCCACGCCCAGGCGCGAGCCGATGCTCTTGGCCAGCAGGTTGCCGGTGGCCGAGCCCAGCGCCTGCGCCGCCGCGCTCACCATGTTGCCTTCGCCGCCCTTCACCTGCGACAGCGGCTTGCCGGTGACCAGGTAGGACAGCGCGTCGGACTGTTCCATCACCGGTTGCGAGAACACGGTGAGCACGGGGCGCTGCGCGGTGCCGGCGATGTTGAGGCCCACCTGCTGGCCGTCGTCGATGGTGGCGTTGGGGTTGAGCTTGCGCACGGCGCGGATGTTGAGGCCCGGATTGTCGACCGGCGTGGTGGCGAACAGCAGCTGGCCGCGCTCGATCTGCAGGTTCTGGCCGTAAGCCTTGTAGGTGCCGTCCACCTGGATCTGGCCCTGGCCGGTGGTGGCGCGGCCGGGGCGCTCGCTCACCACCAGCTGGCCGTGCAGGCTGCCGTCCAGGCCCATGCCGACCAGGTGCGCCTTCTTGCCCAGGTCGACGGTGACGGTGGCGGTGATGGGCATCTGGCTGGCCTGTTCCTCCTGCTGCTTCTCGTCCACCACCACCACGTCCGGCGACGCCTTGGTGGCGCCGGCGCCGGGCAGCTTGTCGAAGTTTACGTCGGCGCTGTCCAGGCCGACGCGGCCGGTGATGTCCAGCCCCTGCGCGCCATGGCGCACGGCGAGGTCCGGCGAGACGACCACCTTGGCGGCCGGGATGTCGATCGCCTTGAACTGGCTGCCCTTCACCGTCAGCACGCTTTGCGCGTCGTCGCCGAGTGTGGCGGTACCCTGCAGCAGCAGGTTGCCGTCGCCCGAGCGCAGCGCGCCATCCAACTGGAAATGCCGGGCGTCGGTGGTGGCCACGGCGAGGCGGCCCTGGCTCAGCTTCAGGCCCAGCGCGGGGATCTCGGCGGCGAGTTCGCTGACGCCTGCCTGGCCCTGGACGGCCGGTTGCGACAGCGTTCCGCCCAGCGTGAAGTCGCCATGCACGGCACCCTTCGGGTTGACCACCTCGGTGGTGAATACCTCCAGCAGGGCGAGGTTGTTCACACGCAGGGAAACCCGCCCGCCCAGGGCCTGCTGCGCGCCGCTGAGGGTGACGTCGCCATCCAGGCGGCCGTTGTCGGTCAGCCCGGCATGCAGGGTGAGGTGCTGGCTGGACGGACTGAGCTGCGCCTGCAGCGAGAGGTTGTCGTAGGTGACCAGCGGCTCGTCGGGATGGTCGGCGTAGGCGATGGAGCCGCGCGCGGAGGCGATGGAGGCGGAACCGCCGAGTGCGCCGGCCGCGTTGCGGCGGATGCTGCCGTCGCCTTCCAGCGTGCCTTCCACGCGCATCGGCACCTTGGCCGTGCTGGCCGCGCTCAGCAGCAGCGCGATCGGCAGGTTGCGCAGCCGGTAGCTGGCGTCCAGGTTGCCGGCCTTGTCCTGCCTGGCAGCGGCGCACAGCAGGGGCTCGCCGGCGGTCAGGCAAAGCTCGGCGAGGCTCATCGCGCCATCGTCGTAGGACAGCGCGGTGGCCTGCTGCAGCCGCCAGCGGGGCAGGCCGGCCAGATCGATGTTCAGCGTGGACAAGCTGCCGTTCCAGGCCTTGCCCTTGAGGCCGCCGCTCAGGGCCAGCTCGGTGGATAGCGGCGAGCCGCGCGCATCGAGGGTGAGGCTGTGGCGCTCGGCCGTGCCGTCGCCGCGCAGGTTCACCTGGGTGAAGGCGAGGCCGCCGGCATCCACGCCGGTGGCGCGCAGGTCGAGCTTGCCGCCGGGGTGGCTGATGTCCGGCACGTTGGCCAGCAGGCGCAGATGGTCGATGCGCTGTCCGGCATAGCTCAGCGCGCTGCCGTCGAGATGGGCGTCCGCCGCGGGCTTCGGCAGCCTGCCGGTGACCAGCACGCTGCCCTGCAGGCGTCCGGCGGCATCCGGCAGCCAGTCGCCCAGCGACGCCACGGCGAGCGTGAGGACGATGTTGTTGCTGGCCCCCGGCCTGGCGTCGATCTGCACGCTGCTGCCACCGGAAGCCAGGTGCAGCTTGCCGTCCACCACCTCTTCCGGCGCCAGGTGCAGCTTGCCGTCGCCGTGCACCGCGCGGTCGCGCAGCCTGCCTTCCAACTGGCGGATCTCCAGCGTGACGTCCGCCGGGTGGTCCTGCGGCAGCGATCCCTGCGAGGCGATGTCGGCATCCAGCGAGCCATGCCATTGCGCCAGCAACTGGCCGGGATCGAACCGATGGGCGGTCGCTTGCAACTGCCAGGCCAGCGCGGGTTGCAGGATCAGCGAACCCTTGGTTTCCAGCTGTCCCTGTGGCTGCTTGATGGTGAGCGCATGCAGGTCGATCTGCCTGGGCGTGCCATCCAGGTCCAGCGTCACGTCGGCAAGCTGGCCGGGCGCGCCGATGGCCAGCGCGCCCTCGGCGTGGAAGCGGTCGGTGCTGCCCTTGGCATGCAGGCTGCCATGGCTTTGCAAGAGCTGCCCTGCCAACTGCTCGGGCAGTTCGAGGTCCTTCCACTCCACCGTGAGGTCCGCCGACAGCGGCTTGGCATCCAGTTGCACGGTGCCCCGCGCGCTGACATCGCCCTTGTACTGGGCCGAGCCCAGTTGCAACTGCTGCAGCGTGAGCGTGCCGTAGTCGTCGCTGAAGCGCGCGCTGAGCGGATGCAGGCGCAGCGCGATATCGTTGAGGCCAAGCGTGCCGTCGAGCGTGCCGCCATGGCGATCGCCCCGGCCCTGCAGTGCCACCGCGAGAGCGCTGAGCGAACCGTTGCCGAGCAGCGGCTTGGGATCGAAGCGCGGCGCGTCGAGGCGCGCCGTCCATGCATAGTCGCCATCTTGCGCCAGCTGCAATTGCAGACGGGCCGGCATGGGCTGGGTCAGTTGCAGGTCCAGCCGGGCGAGCTTGCCGTCGCCGTGGGCGGCCAGTTCGCCGGCATAGGTGGTACTGGCAAGGGTCCAGGCGAACCCGGCCCGGCTGTCGCCGTTGTAGTTGCCCGCCATCACCAGCGAACCGTGCAGATCGACATGGCCGTCGGGGGCGCGCAACGCCAACTGGTGCAGTTCGATGCCGCGGCCGGTCCAGCTGCCGGCCAGGTCCAGCGTATTCGAAGCGAACAGCGGTTGGCCATCCTGGCTGATCCTGACCGTGCCTATGTGCGCGCGGTCGAGCAGCATGTCGAACGGCGGCTGCCAGGAAAAACCGCCTTCGCTTTCCGGCGTTTCCGGCGCAGGCCTGGGCAGCGCCACCTCGACGCCATCGGCCTGCAGGTCGAGCACGTGCAGCCGCTTGCGCAGCAGCGACCGCGCGCGCAGGTCCAGGTGCGCCCTGGCTACCTTCACCTCGAGTCCGCTGCCGTCGGCATAGCGCAGGCCGGCGAGGTCCAGCGGGCCGAGCAGGCGGCCCTGCGCCGACTGCACGGTGAGTGCGCCGTGGGTGAGGCCCTCGGCGCGCGTCAGCGCGAAGCGCAGGCCCGGGGCGGTGCCGGCCAGCCAGCCGACGGCCACCACTAGCAGGCAGGCCAGGGCAAGCAGCGGCAGCACGATCCAGCGCAGCCAGCGACGTCGCGGCTTGGGCGGGGCGGCAGGGGCAGGAGCGGGCGCGGCGGTAGGCATCGCGTATTCGTCAGAGATCCGGGCCGATCACGACGTGGAGTTCCAGGCCGTGCTTGTCGGGGTTGTGCACCGGCGTGCCCACGTCCACCCGGATCATACCCACCGGCGATAGCCAGCGTACGCCGAGGCCCGCGCCGATCTTGGGGCGGTAGTCGGTGCCGTCGTAGGCGTTGCCCGCATCGACGAAGGCCGCCATGCCCCAGTTGCGGGTGAAGTAGTGTTCCACCTCGGTGCTGCCGACCAGGAGGTTCTTGCCGCCGATCACGCGGCCATAGGCGTTCTTGGGACCGATGCTCTGGTAGCCGTAGCCGCGCACCGAGCGGTCGCCGCCGGCGAAGAATCGCAACTGCGGCGGCAGGTCGCTGAAGTCGTTGGTCCAGGTCATGCCCGCCGAGCCGCGCAGGATCAGGCGGTTGTTGCCCCAGAACGAGTCGATCCACTTCGCGTCCGCCGTCACCTGGCTGAAGTTGGCGTCGGACAGCAGCGAGCCCACGGTGCCGCGCGCGGCGAAGGTGAGCGACCAGCCGTTGCGCACGAAGATCGGGTTGTCGCCGGATTTGCGCGACAGCGAGATTTCCGGATAGAGCAGGTTGCTGCGGCCGTGGTCGACCCCAGGCGCCGTGTCCGGCTCGTTGTTCTTCTGGCCGACGGTGAAGGTGCCGTCCAGCGCATGCAGGCCGATGGTGCGCACCCAGCCATGCCATTCGCGCGTCTCGTTGGCCACCAGCTCCAGCGTCTTGGAGTGCGAGGTGTCGGTGTCCGAATCGCGGTAGGTGGCGCCGTAGTTGAGGCTGCGCTGGTGGATGCCGGGCAGGGGCACGCTGTAGAGCGTGGACAGCGTCTTGAGGTTCTGAGCCAGCACCACCTCGTTCTTCCACTTGTGGCCGCTGCGGTTCACCCAGCGCCGCTCCATGCCGCCGCGAACGCCGAAGCCGGTGTCGGTGCCGATGAACGGGCCGCCGGTATAGATGGTGCGCTTGGCCGGCATCAGTTCCACCTTCACGTCGACCTCGCCGTCCTTCTTCTCGTCCACGTCGGGCAGCACGTTGACCACCGCGAAGTAGTCGGCGCCGTTCAGCGCCTGCTGCAGTTGCAGCAGCTTGTCCTGCGAGAAATAGTCGCCGCGCTTGAACGGCAGGTAGCGCCGCAGGAAGCCGGGCTTGAACTGCGAACCCTCGAAATGCACGTCGCCGAAGCGGTAGCGCGGGCCGGCCTGCCAGGCCAGGTGAATGGCGGCGCTGCGTTCGGCGCGATTCACTTCCACGCGGTGGGTAAGCAGCTTCGCATCGAGGAAGCCATTGGCGGTGAGCGCGCCGCTCAGCGCGTCGCGCGCCGCGTCGTACTCGCCGTGGTCGAGCGCCTGTCCCTTGAGCTTCTCGATGCCGCGCTGAGCGCGCCGGATCGCGGGAATGGCCGAGGCGGTGGCGTCGAGCTTCAGGTCCACCGTCGTGACCGTGACCGGCGCGCCGGGCGTCACGTGCAGAGTGACGCGCCAGTTCTCGCCCACCGGATCGAGCTGGCCCCGCACCTGGGCCTCGTAGTAGCCGTAGGGCTCCAGCGAACTCCTGGCCTGGTCCAGCGCCTGCTGGTAGAGGCGACGCACCTGCGCCTCGGTCACGTCGCGGTTGGCGTACTGCGCGATGGCCACGCCGGAGCTGACCGCCAGCTTGAGCGGATCGTCCACGCCATCCACCACCAGCTGCACGCCCGCATGCGCCAGCCAGGGGGCCAGCAGCAATGGCAGCAGCAGCGTCAGGCGTCGAAGTCGGCGCATGCGGTCCTGATTCCATCCTGGAAGGAAAGGCTTGCACGCGCAGGCGACACGTGCGGCCCAAGCTTAGCCGATCGTTCATGGGAGGCCGATGAACGAAGGTCCTGTCGTCATGCCGGCCATGCGGTGGGATGCCGCGTGGACCGTCAGCCCGTCTTGTCGCCCGCCTTGTGCGCGATCCACGCGCCGATCACCGCCGACACGTAGGGAATCGACTGCGCCGCCAGGATGAACATCCACAGCGTGCCTTCCACGTAGTGCGTGCCGAAGCGCAGCGCCATGCCGACGATGCAGCCGAGCAGGGCGATGGCCATCAGGAACTCTTCGCGCACCGGCGCGAAGGCGGCGAAGTTGCTGCCGCCCAGGCGGCGGCTCTTGGCAGTCACCACGAACGAGGTCTTCTCGCGGGTGAGGCCGTGCAGGATGCCGCGTGCGATGGCATGCGACAGGCTCATGCTGGCCAGCGACGCCATCAGCGTGTCGTACCAGCCGCAGGGGACGCGGGCGCGGTACAGCACGATGCCGAAGATCGCCTTGGCGAAGAAGAAGCCGATCACCGGGATCAGGAACAGCTGCATCGGCAGGCTGAAGATGGTGGGGAACGCCACCATGCCCGCCGTCCAGAAGATCGCCATCAGGGTGAAGATCAGGTGCAGTGCATCGGCGAACCAGCTGAACCAGCCGGTGAGGAAGTGGAAGCGCTGGCCACCCGAGAGCGGGCCCTTCCTGGTCATCCAGTCCCAGCGACCCTTGAGGATCTGCATGGCGCCGAAGGCCCAGCGGTAGCGCTGGCTCTTGTACGCCTTGAAGTCGGCCGGGGTGAGGCCCTTGCCCATCAGCTCGTCGACGTAGACCAGCTCGTAGCCGGCATGCATCAGGCGCAGGCCCAGCTCGGCGTCCTCGCAGATGGTCCACTCCGACCAGCCGCCGGTGCCTTCCAGCGCCGAGCGGCGCACCATGGTCATGGTGCCGTGCTGGATGATGGCGTTGCGCTCGTTGCGATGGTGCATGCCGATGCGGAAGAAGCCGTCGTATTCCCATGCGGTCATGCGGCGGAAGCGGTTGTGCTCGAAGTCGCGGTGCGCCTGCGGGCACTGCACCACGGCCACCTTCGGGTCGTGGAAGTAGCCGGTCAGCGAGGCCAGCCAGTCCCGCCGCACCACGTAGTCGGCGTCGATCACCGCCACCACGTCGGCGCGCGGGTCGGTTTCCTTCAGGCCGAAGTTCAGCGCGCCGGCCTTGAAACCAGGCCACGGCTCCAGGTGGAAGAAGCGGAACTTGCTGCCCAGCTTCTCGCAGTAGGCCTGCACCGGCTGCCAGATCGCCGGGTCCTTGGTGTTGTTGTCGATCACCAGGACTTCGTAGTTCTCGTAGTCGAGCGCGGCCAGCGAGTCGAGCGTGACGATGACCATCTCCGGCGGCTCGTTGTAGCAGGCCAGGTGGATCGACACGAACGGCTGTTTCTCCACCGGATCGGGCGCGAGCAGGCCGGCGTGGCGCACCCAGCTGCGGCGCCACAGCACCTCGGTGAACTCGAAGCCGTTGATGAGCAGGATGGCGAGGATCGCGATCTGGGCCGGGAACAGCAGCACCAGCATGGTCCAGTCGATCCAGCTCAGGTAGAAGTTGAACGGCAGCGTGGCCGACCACACGATCAGACCGCACGCCAGCTGGATCAGCGCGCAGAAGAACAGCCGGCCCATCAGCTTGAAGCGGCTGTAGTGACGCGCGAACCAGACCATCGGCAGCAGCGCCAGCAGGCTGGCCGCCAGCGCCTTCCAGGGCCAGGCGGTGTCCTCGGTCACCGGGCCGGTGAACGGGAACTTCGGCTGGCGATCGGCGTTGAACATGCCCCAGTAGGCTTCGGTGCGGCCGGAGAGCTTCTCCTTCCAGGGCTGGTCGAACGCCTCCATCACGTAGTAGTCGATGTCGCGCTTCTTCGCCTCGTTGAACCAGGTGCGCAGGAAGATCGCCTCGTTCGACACCGAGGGGTCGGCGTACTTGTAGCGGTCGCCATTGGAGGGCCAGCCGATCTCGCCGATCACCACCGGCTTGCCGGGGAACATCTTCTTGAGCGCCTCGTAGCTGCCCAGCGCGTCGGCCACCGCCGGAAAGGCCTCCAGGCCGCGGCCCGAGCCGGTGACCGCGATGCCGTTCCAGTACGGGAACAGGTGCACGGTGATGAAGTCCACGTGCTCGGCCAGCTCGGGATACTTGGCCCAGATGTGCCACGGCTCGGCGATCGACACCGGCTGGTGGATCGCGGCGCGCACGCGGTCGGCATAGGCCATCAACTGCTCGGGCGGGATGTCGTTGCGGAACAGCACCTCGTTGCCGACGATCACGCGCTGGATCGAGTTGGGGTAGCGCCGCGCCTGGGCGATCAGCGTCTCGATCTCCTTCTCGTTGTTGTCCAGCCGGCGATCGACCCAGGCGCCGGCCATCACCTGCAGTCCTTCCTTGTCCGCCAGGCGGTAGGTCTGCGGATTGAGCAGGGTCGAGTAGGTGCGGATGCGCGCGCTGTAGCGCTTGATCAGCTTGAGGTCGCCATCGATCTCGTCGTCGGACGGGAAGTCGTTCTTCAGGGGGTTCTGGTAGCGCTGGAAGGCGGACAGGGCGAAACCGCCGATCGGGCCTTGCCAGTCCTCCGGGCCGTGCGGCAGGTTGCTCCACCACCACAACCCGATGTTCATGGCCGCCACGACCAGGGCGAGCACGATGGCCGCAAGCAGCGGATGCCGGCTGTCGCGTTGGGAATCCGGCCTCATGTCCCAGGTGCCTCGCGCCGGGAGCCGTTTGCGCGCAGGGCAAGGAGGCGTGAGGGGACGTGCGTCCGCGCGGCGGGCGATGCCGCCCCATGGGCAAACAGCTTCGGCCCGCAGGGGCTTGCTTGAACGCCTGCCAGGTACTTGCAATATAAAGCCGGACTCTTAGTCGATGTCGCGCTCAAAACGGTCCCCGTGGGCTGCCTCACACGAGGCCGAAAAGCGGAAAAGCGTTAAGAGCTTAACCATGGAGCGCATTCGGCTCAATCTGAGGCGGCCCGGGATGGTCAGCGCAAGGTCAGGGCGGAGGCGCCTCGCGCCGCCGTCAGCGGCATGGTCCCGCCCAGCGGCACAGTTCCGCCACCAGCGCGGCCTGGCTGTGCTTGACGGTTTTCTCGAAGACATGCTTGAGGTGATTACGCGCGGTGCCTTCGCCCATGGCGAGCAGGCGGGCGCAGTCGCGCAGTTCATGCCCATCGGCGAGCATGCCGGCCAGGGCCGCTTCGCGTGGTGTCAGGCCGAAGGCCACGGCGAGCGCCTCGCGCGGGATGGGCAGGAAATGTTCAGGTGCCGTGATGAAGACCGCTATCCGTGGCGGTGGGCCGGCCAGGGGCGACAACCGCAGCAGCAGGGGCGTCGCGCGCCGTGCGCGGCGGGTCAGCCCCAGGTAGCGTACCGTGGAGGATTGGTCATCGCGGGGCTCCCCCGTGGCGGCCATCAGGGCCAGGGCATGGCGCAGGCGATGGGTGTCGGCGGCGGTGGCCGCGATCAGCCCCGCCGGGCCAACGGCCAGGCCATCCTGCCGGGACAGCAGCTCGCGCGCCGCGCGGTTGGCATAGCAGGGCCGCGCCTGGGCGTCGGTGAGGATCACGCCGGGCAGGCACTGGTCGAGCAACTGGCGCAACAGTGTTGCGCGCAAGCCGACGCGCCGCGTGGCGGGCTTGCGGGTTTCCCCTGCGGGCGGGCGTCGCGACGGTGGCATGGCGGCCTCCCGCAACCGGCCTAGTGCTTTCGCGCTGTCCAGTATGGGACAGGCATGCAAGCCGCCGGTGGCGTATGCAGGAGCACCCATCCTACTCCACTGCCCTTGAGGCGCGATGCCATGGCCATCGACGAACAGCGGCTCCAGGCTTTCCTGGGCAAGGCGGTTGGCGACCTGGGCGCGGCGATCAGCGCCACGCTCGTCCAGGTCGGCGACGAGCTGGGCCTGTACAAGGCGCTCGCGGGCCAGCGGCTGACGCCGGCGCAACTGGCCGAGCGCACCGGCACGCACGAGCGCTATGTGCGCGAGTGGCTGGGCAACCAGGCGGCGGGTGGCTACGTCGAGTACGACGAGGCCAGCGGCACCTACGGCCTCAGCGAGGAGCAGGCGCTATGCCTGGCCGATCCCCATGGGCCGGTGGACCTGCCGGGCGCCTATGCCATCGTCGAGGCGATCTTCCACGCCAAGGAGCGCACGCTGGCGCATTTCCGCAACGGCGAGGGCATGGAGTGGGGCGAGCATCATCCCTGCCTGTTCCGCGGCACCGAGCGCTTCTTCCGCGCCGGCTACCACGCCCACCTGCTCGATGCCTGGCTGCCGGCCCTGGACGGCGTGGTGGACAAGCTCCGGCGCGGCGGCCGGGCGGCGGACGTGGGCTGCGGGCATGGTGCCAGCACCTTGCTGATGGCCCAGGCATTTCCCGCCGCCGAGTTCGTCGGCTACGACTACCATGCCCCGTCCATCGACGTGGCGCGCGAGCGCGCCAAGGCCGCGGGTGTGGCGAACGCTTCGTTCGAGGTGGCGGACGCGACCGGCTATCCGGGACGGGATTTCGACCTGATCGCCTTCTTCGATTGCCTGCATGACATGGGCGACCCGGTCGGCGTGGCCCGCCACGCGCGCGAGGCGCTCAAGCCGGACGGCAGCTGCATGGTGGTGGAGCCATTCGCGGGCGACCGGTTGCAGGACAACCTCAATCCCGTGGGGCGCGTGTATTTCGGTGCCTCCACGCAGATCTGCGTGCCGGTGTCGCTGGCGCGCCACGGCCCCGCGCTGGGCGCGCAGGCGGGCGAGGCCAGGCTGCGCGAGGTGATGATGGAGGGCGGCGGCTTCCATCGATTCCGCCGTGCGGCCGAGACGCCGTTCAATCTCGTGCTGGAGGCGCGACCCTGACCGCGTCTACGGCAACGCCAAGGGCCCGGGGCATCCCTCGCCGTCATTCCGGCGCGGGCCGAAATGACGGCGAGGATGGCCGGGCGCGATGGGAAACGGCCGGCGCGTTTACTTCAACAGCGAACGCAGCATCCAAGCGGTCTTCTCGTGCTCCTTCAGTCGGCCCGTCACCATGTCGGCGGTGCCCTCGTCGCCGGCCGCGTCGGCCGCCTTGATCACCTCGCGCGCGGTGTGCGCGGCGATCTCGTGGCCCTCGACCAACTGGCTCACCATCTCCTTCCAGTCGGGTACGCCGGATTCTTCCTTGATGGTGGTGAGCTTGCCGAACTGGCTGTAAGAGCCAGGCGCGAACACGTCCAGGGTGCGGATGCGCTCGGCCACTTCGTCGGCGGCCAGCCACAACTCGTTGTACTGCGTCTCGAACATCGTGTGCAGGCTGTTGAAGTGCGGGCCGGTGATGTTCCAGTGGAAGCTGTGGGTCTTCAGGTACAGCGAGTAGGTGTCGGCCAGCAGCTTGGAGAGGTGCTGGCCGATCTGTTCCCGGTCCTTCTTGGCGATGCCGATGGAAATGCCCATGAGTTGCTCCTGTGGAAATGGTGGGTGGAACCTGGGGTCCAGCTTAGTGAGCCGGGGCACGATGAGGAAATGAATCGTGCCGATGCCGGCGATAGCTCCGGGCTATGGCCGGCAGGCATGGCATCCAGTTGCGGGCGCCGTGGCGGTCTATCGAGCCGCGCGCGACAACCTGCCGCGGCCACCGGTTATCATAGGCAGTCCGATGAATCCGCCTTCCGTGTCCCCTACCGCCCCCGATGCGCGGCTGCGTCCGCTGCGCCAGGCGCTCGATGAGGTCTCCAGCCGCGACTACGGGCGCCTGCTCGGACGCTGGCGCGAACTGTCGCGCCGTTTCGACGAGAAGAAGCTGACCGCGCTGGCCGCCGACGTCGAGGCCTCGCGCGCCCGGCGCCAGGTCCGTGCCGGGGCCAAGCCGGCGATCCGGCTGGACGAATCGCTGCCGATCACCGCGCGCGCCGACGAGATCGTCGAGCTGATCCGCAAGCACCAGGTGGTGGTGATCGCAGGCGAGACCGGTTCGGGCAAGACCACCCAGCTGCCCAAGCTGTGCCTGGCCGCCGGCCGCGGCGAGGCGGGCATGATCGGCTGTACCCAGCCGCGCCGCCTGGCTGCGCGTTCGGTGGCGCGCCGCGTGGCGGAGGAACTGGGCACGGCGCTGGGCGACCAGGTGGGCTTCCAGGTGCGCTTCAACGACCAGGTGTCCGAGCGCACCCTGGTCAAGTTCATGACCGACGGCATCCTGCTGGCCGAGACGCAGGGCGATCCCTGGCTTTCCGCCTACGACACCCTGATTATCGACGAGGCGCACGAGCGCAGCCTCAACATCGATTTCCTGCTCGGCTATCTCAAGCGGCTGGCGGCGAAGCGGCCCTCGCTGAAGATCATCGTCACCTCGGCCACCATCGACACCGCGCGCTTCGCCGAGCACTTCGACGGCGCGCCGATCGTGTCGGTGGAGGGCCGCACCTATCCGGTGGAAGTGCGCTGGCGTTCGGTGGACGAGGTCGCGGCGCGGCGCGGACAGAAGACGGGCGACCTGCAGCAGGGCAGTGCCGAGCACGTCGCGGCGGTGCTGGACGAGATCACCCACGACGACCCGCGCGGCGACGTGCTGGTGTTCCTGCCGGGCGAGCGCGAGATCCGCGACGCGCACCTGCTGCTGTCGCGCCGCCAGTACCGCGAGACGGAAGTGCTGCCGCTGTACGCGCGGCTGTCCGCCGGCGACCAGGACCGCGTGTTCAAGCCCGGGCCGAAGCGCCGCGTGGTGTTGGCCACCAACGTGGCCGAGACCTCGCTGACCGTGCCGCGCATCCGCTACGTCATCGACACCGGCCAGGCCCGCGTCAAGCGCTACAGCCAGCGCAGCCAGCTCGAACGCCTGCACGTGGAGCCGATCTCCCGCGCCGCCGCCGACCAGCGCAAGGGCCGCTGCGGCCGCGTGGGGCCGGGCGTGTGCTACCGCCTCTACGACGAGGTCGACTACGACGGCCGCGCCGCCTACACCGACCCGGAACTGCTGCGTTCCTCGCTGGCCAACGTGATCCTGCGCATGCTCGCGTTGCAGCTGGGCGAGGTGGACGAGTTCCCGTTCCTGGAGGCGCCCGATCCGCGCGTGGTGGCCGACGGCTACCGGCGGCTGGCCGAGATCTCCGCGATCGACGATGCCAGGCGGCTGACGCCGATTGGCCGCATCGTGGCCAAGCTGCCCATCGACGTGCAGCTGGCGCGCATGCTGGTGGAGGCGGAGAAGCTGCATAGCCTGCGTGACCTGCTCGCCATCGTGTCCTTCCTCAGCATCCAGGACCCGCGCGAACGCCCCGCCGACGCACGCCAACAGGCGGATGCGGCGCATGCGGCGTTCGCCGATCCCAAGTCCGATTTCGTGGGTGTGCTCAACCTGTGGCGCGAATACGGCAAGGCGCATGAGGACCTGACGCAATCGAAGCTGCGCGACTGGTGCAACCGCCACTTCCTCAGCTTCCTGCGCATGCGCGAGTGGCGCGAACTGCACCGGCAGTTGCTGCTGGTGGTGCAGGAGTTGGGGTGGAAGAGCGGTGAAGCGGACGCCACTGCCCAGGCCGCACGAATGACTCCACCTCCGGCTCGCAGGGGGAAGTCGGGAGCGGGCAAGCTCTTGCCGGAACGTTCGGGGCAAGAGTCCGCCCCTGCCCAGCCCTCCCCGGCAGGCAGGGGACGGAGCCATGTCGCGCATGGCCAGGCCGATGGCGAGGCCGACCGCCTCTACGAAGCCCTCCACCGCAGCCTGCTTGCCGGCCTGCCCACCCAGGTCGGCCACAAGGACGAGAAAGGCGTCTACCGCAGCACGCGCGAGCGCCGCTTCCAGGTATTCCCCGGCTCGGCGCTGGCCAAGGCGCCGCCGAACTGGATCTTCGCCGCGCAGATCCTCGACGTGGGCGGGCGCGTGTGGGGCATGATGTGCGCGCGCATCGAGCCGCTGTGGATCGAGCAGCAGGCGGCGCACCTGCTGCGCTCGGCGTGGCGCGACCCGCACTGGTCGCGCAAGCGTGGCCACGTGGTGGCCTACGAGCAGGTGAGCCTGTTCGGGCTCACCCTGGTGGAGCGTCGCCCGGGCACCTTCCAGCAGCAGGACCCGGCGCTGGCGCACGAGATCTTCCTGCGCGAGGCGCTGGCGCGTGGCGACATCGACGCGCGCGCCGACTTCGTTCGCGCCAACCAGCGCGTGCTGGAGGACGCCCGCGGCATCGAGGCCAAGCAGCGCCGCGAGGGCCTGCTGCGTTCCGAGGACGAACTGGCGGGCTTCTTCGAAGGCAAGCTGCCACCGGATATCGCCGACAGTCGCGCGCTCGATGCGTGGTACCGCAAGGCGCGTCCCGCCGAGCAGGCCGCGCTGCGCTGGTCGCTGGACGACGTGATGAGCGGCGGGGCCGGGCTCGATCCCAGGGCATTCCCGGCCTCGTTGGATCTGCCGTCGCAGGCGCAGGCGCAGGAGCGGCCGCAGAAATACCGCCTCGAATACCGTTTCGTGCCGGGCGACGACGCCGACGGCGTGACCTTGCACCTGCCGCTGGCGATGTTGAACGCCTTGCCCGCGGCGCGCTGCGAATGGCTGGTGCCCGGCTTGCTGGCGGAAAAAGTCGCCGAGCTGATCCGCGGCCTGCCCAAGGCGTTGCGCCGCAACTTCGTGCCCGCGCCCGACTTCGCCCGCGCCTTCGTGGAGGCCGAGGCGCCGCGCGACGAGCCGCTGGCCCGCGCGCTGGCCGCCTTCCTCAAGCGCGCCACCGGCGTGGAGGTGGGCGCCGCCGAGTTCGAGGCGGTGGAATTGCCGGCGCACTTCCGCATGCGCTACCGCCTGCATGACGAGAACGGCAAGACGCTAGCCACCGGCCGCGATCTCGCCGCGATCCGCGCGCAATGGGAAGGCCAGGCGCGCGAGGCGTTCTCGCGCAAGACCGATATCGAGTTGACGCGCGAGGACATCGCCAGCTGGGATTTCGAGGAAATCCCCGCCCAGGTGCGCTCGGCCGGTGGCTTGCTGGCTTATCCGGCGCTGGTGGACCTGGGCGACGCCGTGGCCCTGCGCGTGTTCGAGCGCAGCGACGAGGCGCGCGAGGCGCATGTGCTGGGCGTGGTGCGCCTGCTGCGCAACGCCCTGGCCAGCGACATGAAGCAGGCGCGGCGGCGCTTGCCGATCGGCAATCCATTGGCGCTGAAGTATGCCCCGCTCGGCGGCGTGGACGGCCTGCGCGAGGACCTGGTGGAAGGCGGCTTCGCCGACCTGCTGCAGCGCCATGCATTGGACGTGCGCACCGCCGGCGCGTTCGAAGCCCTGCGCACGCAGGCCGCGCGCGAACTGTTCGGCGCGGCGGTGGAGCGCCTGAAGCTGGCCGAGCCGATCATCGAGGCGCAGGCCGAGCTCAAGCCCTGGCTGCAGCCGCCGCTGATGGGCTTCGCGCGCGCCAGCTACGACGACCTGCGCGAGCAGTTCGAGGCGCTGCTGGTGCCGGGTTTCCTGCGCGAACTGCCCACCGCGCGGCTCGCGCACTATCCGCGCTACCTGAAGGCGATGCGCCTGCGCGCGGAGCGCCTGCGCCAGGACCCGGCCAAGGACCAGCAGCGCATGCTGCAGGTGCTGCCGTTCTGGCGCGACTACCTCAAGCACCGCGCCGCCGGCACGCCAGGCCTGGACGAACTGCGCTGGTTGATCGAGGAATGGCGCGTCTCGCTGTTCGCGCAGGAGCTGAAGACCGCCGAGCCGGTATCGGCCAAGCGCCTCACCCGCGCCCTCGAAAGTCTCCCCTAGAGAGCAGCATGTGGGAGCGCACCCTGTGCGCGACGGGGCGAAGCGAGGGATTAGGGGAGTAGCGAGGGCGCCTGCCCGCAAGTTTGTCGATACATGCAATCTGGCTCCAGGTCGTCGGACTTGGCGCCCTCACTATCCATCCCCCATCCCTAACCTCTCGCTTCGCCCCAGTCGCGCACAGGGTGCGCTCCCACAAGGGCGCTTTGGCTATTTGACGCGCACCACCGCCGTGGTATCGCCGCAGCCGTCCACTGCCGCCATCCAGTTGCCCATCAGCGAGCGGCGGATGGTCACCTGCGGGTTGGTGCTGGTGGCGCAGGCGATGCGGGTTTCGTCGGCCTGCTTCCATACCTGGCCATTGTCCAGCGCGAACTCGCCGTGGCCGTTGAAGCCGGCGAACGTGCCCTGCACACGGGCCTTCACCGGGCCTGCCTTCTCGCTGGCGGGATAGAACACCGGCTTGCCGCTCTGGTCCACCAGCTTGGTGACCACCTTGCCATGGCCGCTCAGCCAGGCATCCAGGTTCTTCAGTTCCGAGGGCGAGAGCTTGTCGAGGCCGGCCGCCTTGAACTCCTCCGGCGTCATGCGCTGTTGCAGCGGCACATACGGATCGGCGGCCGTGGCGGCCAGCGGGATGGCAAGGGCGACACTCATCAGCAACGGCAACAGGCGGACCTGACGCATGGGGCTATCCTCTCGGGAAGGGTAAGGAGACGTCGCTGGCGCAGCATACACGGCATGAACCCACGGTTCATGCGGGCGCGGGGCGCGCGGCGCGCCTGCACTAGAATGGCGGCATGGTCCAAGCTGCCCTCCCCACCAGTCCGGGTCTCGCCGAATGGCGCGAGCGCGCCGGCAGCGTCCCGCCCGTGCTGGGCGAGGCGCTGGCCGCCTGCGCGGCGCTGCCGGTGAAGCAGGCCGAGTGCGTGGACGTGCTGGACCTGCTCGCCATGCTGGGCTGCGATGCGCAGACTCAGGCCGCGGCGCTGTGGTTCGAGACGGCGCAGGCCGACCCGGCCTGGTGGGCCGAGCGCGAGCCGCGCCTGCCGGCCGAGCTGCAGCGCCTGGTCGGCGGCCAGCTGGCGGCCGAGCGGGTGTGGGCGCTGCATGCCCAGCACGGCGCCGACCACGGCGCCGAGGGGCTGCGCCGCCTACTGCTGGCCATCATCCGCGACCTGCGCGTGGTGTTCGTCCTGCTGGCGCGGCAGCTGGCGCGCATGCGCGCGGCCAGCGCGCTGCCCGACGGCGAGCGCCAGGCGCTGGCGCGCCTGACCCGGGACATCCATGCGCCGCTGGCCAACCGGCTGGGCATCTGGCAGCTCAAGTGGGAGCTGGAGGACCTGAGCTTCCGCTACCTGCAGCCGGACACCTATAAGCGCATCGCAAAGCTGCTTGACGAGCGCCGGGTCGATCGCGAGGACTTCATCCGCGAATCGCTCGCCGCGCTGCAGGGGGCGCTGGATGCGGCCGGCATCCGCGCCGAGCTGGCGGGGCGGCCCAAGCACATCTATTCGATCTGGAAGAAGATGCAGCGCAAGTCGCTGGAATTTTCCGATCTCTACGACATCCGCGCCGTGCGCGTGCTGGTCGACAGCGTGGCCGACTGCTACGCCGCGCTCGGCGTGGTGCACACGCTGTGGCCGCACCTGCCGGGCGAGTTCGACGACTACATCGCGCGCCCCAAGGGCAACGACTACCGCTCGCTGCACACGGCGGTGATCGGTCCGCGCGGCAAGACGCTGGAAGTGCAGATCCGCACCCACGAGATGCATCGCATCAACGAGCTCGGCGTGGCCGCGCACTGGCGCTACAAGGAGGGTGGGGCGGGCGACAGCGAGTTCGAGGCGAAGATCGCCTGGATGCGCCGCCTGCTCGAACCGCGCACCGAGAGCGAGGGCGACCTGGCCGCCGAGCTGCAGACCGAGCTGCTGGAAGATCGCGTCTACGTGCTCACCCCCAAGGGCGAGGTGGTGGACCTGCCGCACGGCGCCACCGTGCTCGACTTCGCCTACCACGTGCATACCGAAGTGGGCCACCGCTGCCGTGGCGCCAAGGTCAACGGGCGCATCGTGCCGCTGACCTTCCAGCCCGCCAGCGGCGACCGCGTGGAGGTGCTCACCGCCAAGGTGGCCGAGCCCAGCCGCGACTGGCTCTCGCCGCACCACGGCTATTTGCATACCGCGCGCGCCAGGGAGAAGGTGCGTGCCTGGTTCCGCCGCATCGCGCACGACGCCAACCTGGCCGCCGGCCGCGCCATCTTCGAGAAGGAGATCAGGCGCCTGGCCCTGCCGGCGGCGGACCTCGGCAAGCTGCCCGCGCACTTCCACCTCAAGACCCACGACGAGCTGCTGGTCGCGCTGGCGCTGGGCGAAGTGGCGCCCGGCCAGGTCGCCCGCGTGCTGCAGGAAGCGGCGGCGCCCGCGCCGGCGGTGACCCAGTCGGCCGCGCCGGCACCGCCCCGCCAGGCGCCGCGCGACCACAGCGCGCTGAGCATCGAGGGCGTGGGCAACCTGCTCACCACCCTGGCGCGCTGCTGCCAGCCGCTGCCGGGCGATCCGGTGCGCGGCTTCGTCACCAAGGGGCGTGGCGTGTCGGTGCACCGCGCTGACTGCGCCAGTCTGGCCCGGCTGGCCCGGCGCGATCCCGACCGCGTGATCGAGGTGGAGTGGGGCAAGGCCGCCGCGCAGGCCTACGAGGTTGACATCGAGCTGCACGGCTACGACCGCAAGGGCCTGCAGAAGGACGTCACCAGCCTCATCAGCAATGCCAGCGCCCATATCATCGCCTCATCCAGCCGCGTGTTCTCGCGCACCGGCGAGGTGGAGATGCGCTTCACCCTGCGCGTGCGCGACTTCGAGCAGCTCTCCGGCCTGCTCGGGCGGCTGGCGGCCCTGCCCAACGTGGTCGACGCGCGCCGCGTCGGCACGGGCTAGGAGCCTGTTCGAAGCCGCCCCGTGGCCCCGGGCCGGCGGCCATCGGCCGCGATGCTAAGCTGCTACCGATTCCTCCTCCTTGCCGCGCGAACCCATGAACGGACGCAAAGACCAGCACGACCACGGGTCACAGGGCCGTACCGAGCCCACCCTGGGCAACCTCGACAGCCTGGACGCGCCCGCGCCGGCCGGCCAGGACGACGGCCTGCCCCGGTTCACGCTGGATCCGGAGCAGCGCCGCGCCGCGCCCCCACGGGCCGCGCGGCCTCGCGCACGCAAGCGCGGCTGGCTGGTGCCGCTGGCGCTGCTGGTGGTGATCGGCGTGGGCACCGCCTTGTGGGTCGAGCAGGACAAGCTGCGCGGACTGGTGCCCAGCACCGAGCTGGATGGCGTGCTCGGCCGCGCCGAAACCGCCCTGCGGGAAGGCCGCCTGGACGGCAATGACGGCACCAGCGCGCGCGAGCTGTTCGAGGCGGCGCGCGCCCTGGCGCCGGACAACGACCGCGCCCGCGACGGCCTGCGCCAGGTCGGGCAGGCGGAGATCGCCCGCGCCGACGCCGCGTTGCAGGTCGGCAAGCTGGACGATGCCGACCAGGCGCTGGCCACCGCCCGCGAACTGCTCGGCGGTGGCAGCGACGTCGATCGCCTGGCCCAGGCGCTGGCCAATGCCCGCAACGGCTCGGTGCAGACCGAGCGCCTGGTCGAGCAGGCGCAGCAGGCGCTCGACGCCGGCAAGCTCGATGGCGACGACGGCGCCGGCGCGCTGTACCGCAAGGTGCTGGCGGCCGACCCGAACAACGCCGTCGCCTCGCACGGGCTGGACAAGGTGGGCGACGCGCTGGCCGGCCAGGCGCACAAGGCGCTGGATGCCGGCGACCACGCCGCCGCGTCGGCCCTGGTCGACCGGCTGGCCGCGCTGCTGCCCAACTACGGCGAACTGCCGGCGCTGCGCGCCGCGCTGGTGCAGGCCAGCCAGCAGGACAACAGCGCGCTGGCCGACGCCATCAAGCAGGGCCAGGACGCGCTGCGCGCCGGCCGCATCGACGGCGAGGGCGATGACACCGCGCTCGCCCGTTTCAAGGCGGCCCTGGCCATCGACCCGGACAACGCCGACGCCAAGGCGGGGCTCGGCCAGGTGGCGCAGGCGCTGGTCGTGCAGGCCAACGCGGCGCTGGATGGCGGCGATACCGCGCATGCGCGCCAGCTGCTGGACCAGGCCGCCGCGCTGGCGCCCCATTCGGCCGAGCTGGCCGCGGCCCGCGCCCGCATCGGCGATGCGCGCAAGAATGCCGCCGTCCAGGCGGCCGACGACATCGGCCCGGAAAACAGCGACGCCCTGCAGCATCCGCCGCTGACCCCGCAGCAGAGCGCCGCGCTGGCGCGCACCATCCAGCGGGCCGACGCCGCCGCGCGGCAGGGCAACCTGATGCTGCCGCCCGGCGACAGCGCCTACGACCTGTACCGCCAGGCGCTGGCCATGGACGGCAACAACGAAGCCGCCCGCCATGGCCTGGAAACCCTGCCCAACCTGGCCATCAGCCAGTTCAACCAGGCGCTCGCCAGCGGCAACCTCGCCACGGCGGGCAATCGCCTGGCCGATCTCGCCGACCTGTCGCCGGGGGATACCGGCCAGGCCCAGCTGCGCCAGCGCCTGGCCGCCGCCTGGATGGACCAGGCTGAGCAGCAGCTGCAGGGCGGCGACCGCGCCGGCGCGGCCCAGTCGCTGGACAGCGCGCGCAAGCTGGCCCCGGGCAATCCACGCCTGGCCGCGCTGACGGCACGCCTGCAGTCTGGCGGCTGAGGCCGGTCCGCATGTCCATCGTGGTGTTCGGGGCCAGCAGCCAGATCGGCCATTTCCTGTTGCCGCGCCTGCACGCGCGCGGCGAGAGCGTATGCGCGCTCAGCCGGCGCGGGCGCGCGGATACGCCCGGCGTACGCTGGGTGCGCGGCGAACTGCCGGACCGCATGCCCGACCTGGGCCGGCCGCTGGCGGTGATCAGCTTCGGCCCGCTGCTGGCCTTCGCCCGGTGGCTGGACGCCATCCCGCTGTCGCCCGGCACCCGGGTGATCGCCACCAGCTCGATGAGCGCCGAATCCAAGCAGGCCTCGGCCGTGCCCGCCGAACGCGCGCTGTCGCAATCCCTGCGGGACGGGGAAGCGGCTCTGGCCGCCGCCTGCGAGCGCCAGGGCGCGTTGTGGACGGTGTTCCGCCCCACCCTGATCTATGGGGCCGGCCTGGACAAGAGCCTCACCCCGATCGCCCGCCGCGCGATGCGGTTGCGCATCTTTCCGCTGCCGGCGGGGCGCGGCCTGCGGCAGCCGGTGCACGCCGACGATATCGCCGTGGCGGTGGTGGCCGCGCTGGACCATCCCGAAGCGGCCGGCCGCGTGCTGCCGCTGGGCGGCGGCGAGCGGATCACCGCCGGCGAGATGTTCGCCCGCGTGCGCCGCAGCCTGCCGGTGTCCACGCTGCCGGTACCGATTCCCGCGACGGTGCTGCGACTGAGTCGCCGCCTGGTGCCGCGCCTGCAGGGCCCACTGACCCGGCTGGAAGCCGACCTGGTCGCCGACAACACCGAACTGGAACGGCTGCTGGGCATCGCCCCCCGGCCATTCCACCCCGACGCCGCCTGCTGGACACCCGCATCCCTGTAGACGCTGTTGTAGGAGCGCACCCAGTGCGCGACCGCCGCGCCGGGCAATAGGCCGGTCGCGCACTGCGCTCCTACAATGAGTGAGGTGAGTGCGAGGCCCTCTGGCCGCCTGCTGGTGGCCTCCTCCCCGCCACAAACCGCGGCCCGTGTTCAGATGCCCGCCGGTCGGCAGGCCCTATGATCGCCCTGCCTTCCTGTTCAGGATTCTTCCTCCTTGGCCTTCTTGACCCGTTTCCGTTCGTTCGCCGGTGCCGTCTGGCCCTGGGTGCGCATCCCGTTCTGGGTCTGCATGGGTCTGCTGTTCGGCTTCGTGCTGCCCTACACGCTGGTGCTCGACAAGCGCGTGCAGGAGCGCTTCAACGACCTGGTGTTCGCGGTGCCCACCCGCGTCTACGCGCGGCCGCTGCCGCTTTCACCCGGCGAGCCGATGACCCCGGCCGCGCTGGAGCTGGAGCTGACCTTCGCCGGCTACGGCAACGACGGCCACGGCCAGGTGGCCGGCACCTGGGCCAAGGACAATGGCGCCTACGTGATCGCCTCGCGCGGCTACGCCGGTCCGGACGGCGGCGAGCTGCCCAAGCGCATCCGCGTGGCGCTGGGCAAGGGGCAGGTGGCCAGCGTCAAGGACCTGGGCAGCGGCAAGCCGCTGGAACTGGCCCACCTCGATCCCGCGCGGATCGCCACCGTGTACGGCGCGCAGCAGGAGGAGCGGCGCATCGTGCGCCTGGGCGACGTGCCCCCGCTGCTGATCGCCGGCCTGCAGGCGGTAGAGGACCGCGACTTCAAGCACCACTTCGGCATCGACCTGACCGCCATCGCGCGCGCCTCGTTCGCCAACCTGCGCGCGGGCCACACGGTGCAGGGCGGCTCCACCTTGACCCAGCAGCTGGTGCGCAACCTGTTCCTCGACCGCGAGCAGAACTTCACGCGCAAGTTCAACGAAGCGCTGATGTCGATCCTGATCGAGGCCCACTACGACAAGAGCCGCATCCTGGAGGCCTACGTCAACGAGGTGTTCCTCGGCCAGCAGGGCAGCCAGGCCGTGCACGGCTTCGCCGCCGCGTCGGAGTTCTACTTCGGCCGCCGCATGGAGGACCTCAAGCCGCAGGAGATGGCGCTGCTGATCGGCATGGTGAAGGGGCCGAGCTACTACGACCCGCGCCGCTACCCGGACCGCGCGCTGTCGCGGCGCAACCTGGTGCTGGACCAGTTCGCCGAGACCGGCCTGATCGGCCCCGACCAGGCGGCGGCCTACAAGGCCTCGCCGCTGGGCATCGCCGGCAACGGACAGTTGCCGCACAACCGCTTCCCGGCCTTCATGCAGCTGGTGCGCGCGCAGATCACCAGCGACTTCGACGACGAAACGCTGTCCAAGGGCAACCTCGGCATCTTCACCACGCTCGATCCCGCCGCCCAGCTGTACGCCGAGCAGGCCATCACCGCCACCGCGGGCAGCCTCGGCAAGCGCGGCCAGGCGGCCCAGGCCGCGGCGGTGGTGACCGAGGCGCAGACCGGCGCCGTGCTCGCCATCGTGGGCAGCAAGGAGCCAGGCGACCAGGGCTTCAACCGCGCGCTCGATGCGCGGCGCCCGATCGGCTCGCTGGTCAAGCCGCTGGTGTACCTGGTGGCGCTGGCCAATCCCGAGCGATGGAACCTGGGCAGTCCGGTGGAGGATTCGCCGATCAGCCTGCGCCAGCCCGACGGCAGCTACTGGACGCCCAAGAACGACGAGGGCGACGTGCACGGCTCGGTGCCGATGATCGATGGCCTGGTGCATTCGTGGAACCTGGCCACCATCAACCTCGGCATGAACGTGGGCGTGGCGCGCATCAAGGCGTTCCTCGAATCGTTCGGTCTCACCGACGTCAACCCGAGTCCGTCGTTGCTGATCGGCGCGGAGGATCTCTCGCCGCTGCAGGCCACCCAGCTCTACCAGTACATCGCCGCCGACGGCCACGCCCTGCCGCTGGTGGCGGTGCGCGGCGTGGTCGACGGCAACGGCCAGACCATCAAGCGCTACGAGGTCAAGACCGGCCCGGGCGAATACCAGAGCGCGGTGCGGCTGGTAACCTGGGCCATGCAACAGGTGGCGCGCTCGGGCACGGCGGCCTCGATCGGCAGCTCGGGCCTGGCCTACCTCAACGCGGCGGGCAAGACCGGCACCAGCAACGACATGCGCGACAGCTGGTTCGCCGGCTTTACCGGCGACCATCTCGCGGTGTTCTGGATGGGCCGCGACGACAACAAGCCCAGCGGCCTGTATGGCGCCACCGGCAGCCTGCGCGCCTGGCAGGAACTGTTCCGCAAGCTGCCCACGCGGCCACTGTCGGCAGCGCCGGGGCAGGGGCTGGAAATGGCCTGGGTCAATCCCGCCGACGGCAAGCGTTCGGAGGAAGGCTGCGAGGGAGCGCGCCAGCTGCCGGTCGTCGCCGGTACACTTGCACAGGATGCCGAAGGCTGTTTCTGGCAACGCGTCGGCAATTTCTTCAGCGGCGGTGATGCGTCCCCCGCGCCAGTCCCCACGGTTCCAGCACGAGATTGATCCATGTTGCGTCGTAGCCTCCGTCTTTCCGCTCTTCCCGCCACTTTCGCCGCCGTCTTGCTGGCCGCATGCAGCCAGCCCAGCGCGCCTTCGGCGCAGGCCACCCGTCCCACGCTGTCCGATGACCAGATGCTGGCCGCGATCCATGCCGCGGGTGCCAAGGAGAAGTCCGCCATCGACGTGAACCCGCTGCGCGACCCCGGCGTGGCCGCGCTGCAGGACGCCGCCGACGGCGACGTGCGCACCGGCAAGTACCAGGACGCGGCCAGCAAGCTCGACCAGGCCTTGAAGATCAGCCCCGATTCGCCGGACCTGTTGCAGGACCGTGCCGAGCTGGCCATCCACCTGAAGGACTACGTCCACGCCGAGCAACTCGCGCGCCGCTCGTGGGAACTGGGCCCGAAGCTGGGGCCGCTGTGCGCGCGCAACTGGCAGACCATCGCCGAACTGCGCCAGCACGCGGGCGACGATGCCGGCGCAGCCAACGCCGACAAATCGGTGGCGCAGTGCCACTTCGAGGGGCTGCAGCGCTACTGAGCCCGGCCACCGGCCCTGCCGGTCGTAGGAGCGCACCCAGTGCGCGACAAGGCGCGGAGCGTGAGGCGCGGCGGTCGCGCACTGGGTGCGCTCCTACAGACGCCTCCGCCTGCTGGCTTCAGGTGCCCACCAGCAAAACAGTGCTACCGAGCCCGGCCACCAGTCTGCTGTTGTGGGAGCGCACCCTGTGCGCGACACGGCGCGGAGCGCCGAGCGGTATGGGCATCCTCGCCCGATGGTCTTAGCTATCCGCCAACAGCTGCACCAGCGCGTTGCGGCGGCGGGCGTTGAGCTTGCGCATGGCGGCCACCACGGCCCGTTCCTGCGGCGAGAGCGTCTTGTAGGCGCCGCCGGGCTCGCGCACCTGCCCGCTGGATGGCAGCCGGCCCAGCAGCAGCCAGTCCAGGCTGCATTCCAGCTCCTCGGCCAGCTCCAGCAGGCGGCCGACCTCCGGCACGGTGCGGCCGTGCAGCCATTGGCGGGTAGCCTCGGGCGATATGCCGAAGCGCGTGGCGAGGGCGCGGCTGCGTGCCCGGCCCTCGGGAATGTCCGCCGCGTCGCATGCTTGCTGTAGGCGGTCAGCGAATCCCGCGTAAGGGCTGGTTGGTTTTGTCGTAGGCAAGTCAAACCTTGCTTTGCCGGGCCCCATTGCCAAGCCATTCTTGGGATTTTGGTGGCCATGAAAACCAAGTTTGACTTGGAACATGGCTTTTGTTTGTTTCTCCTGGACGGCGTCGAACGCGACGTCGCGGCGCCTTGCGCGCCGGCCAGCCCACCGTGCGGCAAGCCTGCCGCCGGCCGCCATGTCCACCATCAGGGGAGCAGACCCACCCATGACCCATGCCATTCCGCAGTGCCATGCCCGCCGTTCCGCCCGCGCCTTCGCCTCGCTGGGCCTATGCATCGCCGCAGGCCTGTCGCCCGCCGTGGCGATGGCCGGTCCGCAGGAATCCCGCGAGGAGGCCGAATCGCAGGAGGGCGACGCCCGCCAGCGCGACGCCAAGCGGATGGAAACCGTCACCGTCACCGGCTCGCTGATCCCGCAGGTGGAGGTGGAGACCGCCGCGCCGCTGATCACCATTACCGCCGACACCTTGAAGGCGCGCGGCTTCGCCTCCGTGGCCGACGCGCTCAAGCAGTCCTCGTTCGCCAGCGGCAGCGTGCAGGGCTCGCAGACCTCCGCCTCGTTCACCCAGGGCGCCGAGACGCTGAGCCTGTTCGGCATGCCGCCGGGCTTCACCAAGTACCTGATCGATGGCCGCCCGATGGGCAACTTCCCGGCGCTCTACAACGGACGCGACGTGTTCAACAATCTCTCGGGCATCCCGATGCAACTGGTGGACCGCATCGAGATCCTGCCCGGCGCGCAATCCTCGCTGTACGGCTCGGACGCGATCGCGGGCGTGGTCAACATCATCCTCAAGAAGAAGGTGGAAGCGCCCAGCGTCGACGTGCGCTACGGCTTCTACCAGGCCGGCGGCGGCGCCAGCCGGCGGCTGAGCTACAGCGACGGCTTCAACCGTGGCCGCTTCAACCTGATGGGCGGCGTGCAGTACGAGAAGATCGATCCGATCTGGGGCTACGACCGGCCGCTCACCTCGACCCGCTACCAGCACGGCACCAGCCCGGCGCGCGCCAGCGGCGACTACATGCTGGCCAGCGGCACCACCGGCCGCTACATCAACGTGGACCGCGTGGACGACAGCGCCTGCAGCCGCGTCGCCGGCCAGTACGCCGGCACCACCATGCTGGCATCGCATCCGACCAACGGCACCTATTGCGGCTCGCTCGATTCGCCGGGCTACCGCACCCTCTCCAACGGCAAGGAGAGTGCGCAGGCCTATACGCACGCCACCTACGACGCCAGCGACAACGTGCGGTTCTACGGCGACCTGCTCTACAACTACGACGAGACGCGCTTCGCCAGCGGCTCGGGCTATACCTGGTGGGGTACCAGCAGCAAATGGGGGTATTACTACGACCCCAATCTGCAGGACTACGTGCAGATGCAGCGCATCTTCGCGCCCGAGGACATGGGCGGCTATCGCTCGATCATGAATAAGTACACCGAGAACGCCTACATGCTGGCCCTGGGCGCGCAGGGCCGGCTGGGCGCGACCGAGTGGGACTACGACCTGGGCTTCACCCATTCCGACGACCAGCTCACCCAGCGCGGCTTCGCGCGCTGGGCCGATGCCATCAACGACTACTTCGAGCAACATGTGCTCGGCCCCGACCTTGGCCCGGACCCGCGCGGGCGCGGCTATTCCACCTACGCGCCGGACTACGCGGCGTTCTACGAGCCGATGTCGGTGGAGGATTTTCGCAGCTTCACTGGCTTCACCCGCAGCCATAGCAAGACCTGGGATAACCTGCTGCGCGGCCAGCTCACCAATGCCTCGCTGTTCGCGTTGCCCGGCGGCGATGCCGGCCTTGCCGCAGTGGTGGAAGGCGGCAACCAGGGCTGGGACTACACGCCTGATGCGCGCCTGATGAATGGTGGCGTGTGGGGCACCACCGCCGTGCAGGGCGCGGGCCATCGCTCGCGCTATGCCGGCACGCTGGAACTGCGTGCGCCAGTGCTCAAGCAGGTCACCGTCGATCTCTCCGGCCGCTATGACGACTACAAGGTGAACGGCAAGCAGATCGACAAGGCGACCTGGAACCTGGGCCTGGAATACCGCCCGTTCGACACCCTGCTGCTGCGCGGCAAGCTGGGCACGGCGTTCAAGGCACCCAGCCTGTCGGATCAGTTCCAGGGCCTGAGCGGCGCCTACAGCCGCGTGGTCGACTACTACAACTGCGCCGTGCTGGGCTATCGCGGCGCCAACATCGACAGCTGCCCGGCGCGCTACGGCAACGTGCAGTACTTCAGCCAGCAGGAGGGCAACCCGGCGCTCAAGCCGATCCGCGCCAAGGCATGGAGCTACGGCGTGGTGTGGTCGCCGCTGGCGCGCATGTCGGTGAGCCTGGACTACCTGCACTGGAACGTGCGCGGCGAGGTGCAGACGCAGAGCGCCGACTCCCTGTCCAACGACGAGATGCTGTGCCGGCTGGGCGAGCGCGACATCCACTCGCCCTCGTGCGTGGCGGCGCTGTCGCAGATCACCCGCGGCGTGGGCGTGGCCGACGACGGCACCATTGGCGCCATCAGCCGCATCTACCGGCCCAAGGTCAACGTCGCCCGCCGCGTCACCAACGCACTGGTGGCCGATGCACGCTACGGCGTCGGCCTGGGCGCCTGGGGCGACCTGTCGCTCAACGCCTCCTACAGCAACATGCTCAAGCACCGCTACCAGCCCTACACCGGCGATCCGATGATCGACCTGCTGCGCGATCCCACCTGGAGCACGGAGTTCAAGACCCGCACCAATGCCTCGGCCACCTGGAGCGCCGGCCGCTGGGCCAGCACGCTGTACGTCAACCGCTACGGCAAGTCGCCCAACTACCTGGCCCAGAACAACGGCTACGACTATCCGGGCGCCGGCACGCTGGCGCCGTGGATCCGCTACAACGCGAGCGTGTCCTTCCAACCGGTGCCGAGCCTGCAGCTCGCGCTGCAGGTCAACAACCTGTTCAACACGATGCCGCCGAAGGACGGCAGCTATCCCGGCACGTCCGGCGCTCCGTACAACTCGTCCAACTACGACGTGTACGGCCGCGCCTACTACCTGCAGGCCACCTATCGTTTCGGCGAACGCAAGTCCTGACCGCTTGGAGGGCGACCCTGTGCCCAACAGGGACCGCCGGCGGTGAAGCGGACTCCCCGCCGCGCTTCCCGTCCGGCGAGCGTGATCGTTGACCGGATCCGCATGGGCGGTGCGCGCCAGGAACATCTGGCGCGCATCCGGTTGCGGTCCTCACCCCCGGCGACGTTCCTCCATCAGGCCCACCAGGTTGCCATCCGGATCGCGCAGGAAGGCCAGCCACAGTGTGTGGTCGGACAATTCGGCGGTGGCCTGCGGCTCGCGCTCGCCCACGGCGCCGCGATTGAGCAGGGCGGCGAAGCGTTCCTGGATCTCGGCCACCTTGAAGTACAGGATGGAGTTGTCACCCACCGCGCCCGCGCCCTGCGGCGTGGAAAGCATCAGCCGCACGCCGCCGCAGTCGAGGAAGGCCAGGTTGGTCGCGGGGCGGAACAGGAACGGCAGTTCCAGAATGTCCCGGTAGAACGCCAGTGCGGCATCCACGTCGCTGACGGTGATGGCGATCTGGCCGATACCGGTGATGGGCGTGGGCATGGCAATGCTCCGTGGAGGGCCGCCCGCAGTCTAGGACATTCGCGGGGCGGGCTCCGGTCGGCGATACTTCGCCCATGATCGATCACGAGGATGCCGCCGCGCTGCTCGGCGCGGAAGGCCCGTTCGCCCGCGAGCTGCCCAATTTCGCCCCGCGCGCCGCCCAGCAGGCGATGGCGCGCGCGGTGCAGCATGCCATCGCCGAGCGCGAGACGCTGGTCGCCGAGGCCGGCACCGGTACCGGCAAGACCTTCGCCTACCTGGTGCCCGCGTTGCTGTCCGGCGAGCGGGTGATCGTCTCCACCGGCACCAAGGCGCTGCAGGACCAGCTGTATTTCCGCGACCTACCGCGCGTGCGCTCGGTGCTCGATGCGCGCCTCAAGATGGCGTTGCTCAAGGGCCGCGCCAACTACCTGTGCCTGTACCGGCTGGACCAGACGGTGCGCGAGGGCGCCAGCTTCGATCGCGCGCAGGCTTCGCAGCTGGCGGCGATCCGCGCATGGTCGGCGCGCACGCGCCGGGGTGATCGCATGGAGCTGGCCGAGGTGCCGGAAGAATCGCCGATGTGGCCGCGCGTCACCTCCACGCCGGAGAACTGCCTGGGCGTGGAGTGCCCGTTCTACGATGACTGCCACGTGGTCAAGGCCCGCCGCGAGGCGCAGGAGGCGGACTTGGTGGTGGTCAATCACCACCTGCTGTTCGCCGACCTGGCGCTCAAGCAGGAGGGCTTCGGCGAGATCCTGCCCGGCGCCAGCGCTTTCATCCTTGACGAGGCCCACCAGATTCCCGAGTTGGCCGGCCAGTTCTTCTCGCAGAGCATCAGCGCGCGCCAGCTCGCCGAGCTGGCGCAGGACAGCCTGGGCGAATGCAACGGCGTCACCGGCGCGATTGGCCTGGTGCTGGAGCCGGCCGAGGCGCTGCAGGACACCGTGCGCCGGCTGCGTCTGGCGATGGATACGCTGGCCGAGCGCGGGCCGTTCCACATGCTGGAAGCCAACACCGCCATCGCCGACGCCCTGCACGAGGTGCGCGAGGTGCTCGCCGCCTTTACCGACGTACTGGCCTCGCAGGCCGAGCGCTCGCGCGGCTTTGCCAACGCGCACGAGCGTGCGGCGCTGCTCAGCGAGCGGCTGGACCGCATCACCGAGCGCGAGAGCGAGCGTGATGTGCGCTGGTACGAACTGTTCCCGCGCGGCTTCGCCCTGCACGCCACGCCGCTCGATCTGGCCGCGCCGTTGCGCGCCATGCGCGAACAGACGCAGGCGGCGTGGATTCATACCTCGGCCACCTTGTCGGTGGCGGGCAGCTTCGATCACTTCGCGCGCCAGTTGGGGCTGGACGATCCGCAGACGCTGCATGTGGATAGCCCGTTCGACTACGCCACCCAGGCACTGTGCTATCTGCCGCCGGGCTTGCCCGACCCCGCCGCGCGCGACTACACCGACCGTGTGCTCGATGCCGTGCTGCCCGTGCTGCATGCCTCGCATGGCCGCGCCTTCCTGCTGTTCACCTCGCACCGGGCCTTGCGCCGCGCGGCCGATTTGCTGCGCGAACGCGTGCCGTGGCCGTTGTTCGTGCAGGGCACGGCGCCGCGCCATCGCCTGCTGGACGATTTCCGCGCCAGCGGCCACGGCGTGCTGCTGGGCGCGGCGAGTTTCTGGGAAGGCGTGGACGTGGCCGGCGAGGCGCTCAGCGTGGTGGTGATCGACAAGCTGCCGTTCGCCTCGCCGGACGATCCGGTGCTGCAGGCGCGGCTGGAAGCGCTGGAGCAATCGGGCATCAACCCCTTCATGGGCTGGCAGGTACCCAGCGCGGTGATCGCGCTGAAGCAGGGCGCGGGACGGCTGATCCGCGATGTGCATGACCGCGGCGTGCTGGTGCTGTGCGACCCGCGCCTCACCGGCAAGGGCTATGGCCGCCTGTTCCTGGCCAGCCTGCCGCCGATGCCGCGCACGCGCGAGCTGGCCGACGTGCGGTCATTCTTCGGTGATATGGTGCTGGCCCATCCGCCGGAATGAAGCTCCCCACCGCCGATGCGGCGGAACGGCGGCCAACGACGAAGGAGGGCAGGGCATGGCCAAGGTCATCGGACTGGGCGGTATCTTTTTCAAATCGCGTGATCCCAAGGCGCTGGGCGAGTGGTATGCCCAGCACCTGGGCTTGCCGGTGGACAAGTGGGGCGGGGCGCGCTTCGACGAGGACGCCGCGCGTCCCGGCTATACGCTGTGGTCGCCATTTGCCGCCGACACGAACCACTTCGCCCCGAGCACGCAGCCATACATGCTCAATTTCCGCGTGGACGACCTCGATGGCTTGCTGGCCACGCTGCGCGCCGCCGGCGTGAGCGTGGATGAACGCGTCGAGCAGGGCGAGTATGGGCGGTTCGGCTGGATCATGGATCCGGAAGGCACGCGCATCGAGCTGTGGCAGCCGCCGGGCTGAGTTGCTTTTCCAGCCGTTTTCCGCGCCTGGCAGCGGCTATCATGGCGCGGCCATGAACCTGCTCGCCATCGAAACCGCCACCGAAGCCTGTTCCGTCGCCCTGGTCCACGGCGATGAAGTGATCGCGCGCAGCGAGGTCGCGCCGCGCCGCCACGCCGAGCTGGTGCTGCCGATGGCGGATGCCCTGCTGGCCGAGGCCGGATTGGGACGGCACGCGCTCGACGCCATCGCGGTGGGGCGCGGTCCCGGCGCCTTCACCGGCGTGCGCCTGGGCATCTCGCTGGCGCAGGGCATGGCCTTGGCGTTGGACCTGCCGGTGATTACCGTCTCGTCGCTGGCCGCGCTGGCGCTGGAAGCGCCGGAGGACGAGGCCGCCATCCTGGCCGTGATCGATGCTCGCATGGGCGAGATCTACGCGGCGAGCTACCGCCGCGACGACAACGGCGGGCTGGTTGCCCTGGACGAGGAGCGCGTGTGCACGCCCGGGGCGCTGCCGCTGCCATCGGCGGCGGCGTGGCACGTGGTCGGCACGGGCTGGACCACCTATGCCGACGTGCTGCGCGGCCGGCTCACCGGCGAACTGCTTGGCGCCGAGGGCGAGCGCTACCCGCAGGCGCGGCACGTGGCGGAACTGGCCGCGCGGGAGTTCCGGGCCGGCCGTGTGCTGGCGCCGGAGCAGGCCCTGCCGGTCTACCTGCGCGACAAGGTCGCGCTGACGCTGGCGGAGCAGGGCAAGGCCTGAAAATCCCGGCATGGTCACAGAGCGCCTTCACGTCTCCTTGGCGAGCGTGGGTATGCACTCCTGGCTTGTCCAGCGGAGGCGAGTCCCATGTCCGAGCACGTCTACAAGTCCGTGGAGCTGACCGGCTCGTCGAAGGTCGGCAGCGACGATGCGATCAAGTGCGCGATCGAACGCGCCTCCAAGACCATCCGCGATATCCGCTGGTTCCACGTGACCGAGATCCGCGGCCACGTGGACGAGGGCAAGGTGGCCTACTGGCAGGTGACGCTGAAGATCGGCTTCACCCTGGAAGGCTGAGCGCGGATCAGCCGGCCTTCGGCTTGGCCGCCGCCTTGCGCCGGCTCGGTTTCGGCCGGCCGGCGGACTGGATGCTGTGCGCCTTGAGGATGGCCGGCAGCAATCCGGGGAAGCGCTGTTCGATTTCGCCGCAACGGGTGGTGTTGAGCATCTCCACGCCGTGGCGCTCGCTGCGGACCAGGCCGGCTTCGCGCAGCGCGCGGAAATGCTGGGACAGCGTGGACTTGGGGATGCTGCGGTCCTCCACCTGCAGGAAGGCCGAGCAGGTGTTGGCGCGTTCGGCGCAGGCCAGCTGGGCGTAGATGGCGGCGCGCACGGGATCGGACAGGGCATGCAGGATGCCCTCCACGGTGATGTCTTCGATCGAGGGGTGGGTCAACGGCCTCATATGCTCATTTTAGCAACACTTGAAATCGGGTTCTTTAGTTCGTATGTTTCGAACTATGGGAGTTAGCGACTCCCAGGATCGTACCCCATTCCCCTTTTCAAGGATTCGACATGAGCAAGCTCAAAGGCAAAGTGGCCGTCGTCACCGGCGCCTCCAAGGGCATCGGCGCCGCCATCGCCAAGGCGCTGGCCGCCGAAGGCGCTTCGGTGGTGGTGAACTACGCGTCCAGCAAGGCCGGCGCCGATGCGGTGGTCGCCGAGATCGCCAAGGCCGGCGGCAAGGCCGTCGCGGCGGGTGGCGACGTGTCCAAGGCGGCCGACGCCAAGGGCATCGTCGATGCCGCCATCGCGCAGTTCGGCCGCCTGGACATCCTGGTGAACAACTCCGGCGTGTACGAATTCGGCGCGCTCGACAACATCACCGAGGAACACTTCCACAAGCAGTTCAACGTCAACGTGCTGGGCCTGCTGCTGGTGACCCAGGCCGCCGCCCGCCACATGGGCGAGGGTGCCAGCATCATCAACATCGGCTCGTTGGTCTCGCGCATCGTGCCGCCGGAAAGCGCCGTCTACACCGCCACCAAGAGCGCGGTGGACGCCATCACCGGCGTGCTCTCGCGCGAGCTGGGCGCGCGCAAGATCCGCGTCAACTCGGTGAACCCGGGCATGGTGGAAACCGAGGGCACGCACACCGCCGGCTTCATCGGCTCGGACTTCCAGGCCTGGGCCGAATCGCAGACGCCGCTGGGCCGCATCGGCCAGCCCAACGACATCGCCTCGGTGGTCGCCTTCCTCGCCTCGGACGATGCTTACTGGCTCACTGGCGAACTGATCCACGCCGGCGGCGGCGCGCGCTGATTCCATGGCTCGAAGCCATCGCATCCGGTGTGGGCCGGCTGCGATGGCTGCCGCGCTCACCGCGAGCATGTGGCAGTCCGGTGCCTAGGCGCCTTCCACGATCTCGACGTCCGGAATCCAGCGACTCTGGCGGCGCGCCAGCCGCGCTGGCGCATCCTCGTCGCTGAAGCTGGCCGGCACGGGTTGCAGCAGGGTCGGATCGACGCCCTCGAAGGTATGCACGTTGACCACGCCATACAGGCGGCCATCGACCAGGCAGGTCACCAGGGGCACCACGCCGCAGCGGGTGCAGACGTGGAACCGCGATGTCCGCGTGCCGAAGGCATAGCGGGAAACCCGCGAGGCATCCTCGATCGTCACGCGCAGGCTGCCGCCGGGGTGCGATGTCCATGCGCCGCCATGCTTGACGCAGAACGAACAATCGCACGCGCGCGCGGGAATGGCTTCGGCATCGGACGGCCAGGCCAGCGTGTAGGCGATGTTGCCGCAATGGCATGTCCCTTGGATCAGCATGGCCGGGCTCCGGTCGTTGCGATGGAAAAAGGCCCCGCCTCCGGAAGAGGCGGGGCCTGCAGTCTGCCCATCCGGTGGATGGCGGGCAATGCTCAGAGCTGGCCGATCACGAGCTGCACCAACAGGCTGCTGACCGAGACGGCGGCCCATACGCCCAGGCCCAGCAGGATCGGGCGATGGCCGGTCGAGGCCATCTTGCGCAGGTTGGCGGACAGGCCGATGGCGGTCAGCGCCACGATGATCAGGAACTCCGCGGCGGCATGCAGCGCCGGCAGCATCGCGGTGGGCACCAGGCCGGCCGTGCGCACCGCCGAGGCGACCAGGAACCACAGGATGAACCAAGGGAAGATGCGGCGCAGGCTGAAATCCCCCGTGCCGTGCTTCTTGTGCTTCCAGGCGGTGATGACGGCCAGCGCTAGGCAGACCGGGATGATAAGGGTGGCGCGGGTGAGCTTGACGATGGTGGCGTAGTCGCCGGCCTGCTTGCTGAAGCTGTAGCCCGCGGCCACGACCGACGAGGTGTCGTTGATCGCCGTGCCCGCCCACAGGCCGAAGCCCAGGTCCGACAGGTGCAGCAGGTGCCCGAGCAGCGGGAACAGCAGCACCGCCACCAGGTTGAACAGGAAGATGGTGGAGATGGCGAAGGCGGTGTCGTGCTCGTCCGGCTTGAGGATCGGCGTCACCGCGGCGATGGCCGAGCCGCCGCAGATGGCGGTGCCCACGCCGATCAGGATCTTCAGTTGGTCGTGCACCTTGAGCCAGCGGCCCAGCAGCCAGGCGGCGAGGAAGGCCACCGTGATGGTCACCAGGGTCACCGACAGCGACTCCAGGCCGGTCCTGGCCACCTGGTCGAGGCTCAGTCCAAAGCCCAGCGCGATGATCGACCATTGCAGCACCTGCTTGCCGGCGAACTGGATGCCCGGCGTGTAGGTGCCGCCAGGCGACACCGTATTGCGCACCAGGATGCCCAGCACGATGCCGAACACCGGTCCGCCGACCAGCGGCGCCAGCTTGCCCAGGGCCAGCGCGGCCAGGGCGATGGCGACCGCCAGCGCCAGGCCGGGCAGGCGCTGGGACAGGGTGGGGGCGGTAGGGGCGGGGACGGTGACGGCGTTCATGCGGTTCTCCTGCGTTGGCGGCATTGTCCGCGTCGCCATGCATCAGGAAAACTTTGAATTTCTGATAGATGTCATAAGATAGGCTGATGATCAACATCAGCCCCCGCCAACTGGAAGTGTTCGTGCAGATCGCCAGGCTGGGCAGCGTGCGTGCCGCCGCCGAGGCGCTGTACCTGACCCAGCCGGCGGCCAGCATGGCGCTGGCCGAGATGGAGCGGCAGCTCGATGGCCCGGTCTTTGCCCGCGAACGCGGCCGCTTGCGGCTCAACGCGCGCGGCCGCGAACTGCTGCCGCTGGCGCAGGAACTGCTGGAGCGCTATGCCGAGTTTGGCCGCGTCGGCAGTGGCGGCGCGCAGGCGCTGGGCGGCGAACTGCGCGTGGGCGCCAGCAACACGGTGGGCAACTATCGCGTCGGTGAACTGCTGGGCGATTTCGTGCGCGCGCATCCGCACGTGTCGGTGCGGCTGCGCGTGGCCAACACGGCGGAGATTGCCGCGGCCATGCTCGACCATGCCCTGGAGCTGGGGTGCGTGGAAGGGCCGGTGGCGCATCCCTCGCTTGAAGTGCGGCCCTGGCGCGACGATGCGCTGGTGGTGTGCGCGTCGCCCGACCATCCGCTGGCACGCAAGCGCTCGCTGCGGCCGGAGGATTTCGCCGGTGCGCGCTGGGTGCTGCGCGAGCCGGGCTCGGCCACCCGCAGCCTCAGCGAGCGCGCGCTGTCGGTGCTGCCGCCGGGGGAAACGGTGCTGGAGCTGGACCAGGCCGAGGCGATCAAGCAGGCCGTGATCGCCGGGCTGGGCATCGCCTGCCTGCCGCAGGTGGCGGTGGTCGACGCCGTGGCCAACGGCCGCCTGAAGGTGCTGCGCACGCCGTTCCTCGACCTGCAGCGCAAGCTATCGCTGCTGCTGCACCGGCAACGCTACCGCGGCGCACTGATCGACGCCTTCCTGGCCAGCGCCGCCGGGCGTTGAGCAGGCGCTTTCCGATCGCGATGTCAAACAGGTTCTAAAACCAAATACCGAGGCCCTGGATCCTGGCCCTTGCCCCCTCTTGTGGGGTGCGGGGGGATGACGAGCACGGGGCCGAGGCGAAGGGCGGTCGCGCACAGGGGACCCGATGGCAAGCAGGTCAGCCGACGATCTGCGCGAGCAGCGCCTCGGCTTCCTCGTGGGTGCGCGCGCGCAGCAGGCGTGGCGCATGGGCGCGCAGCACAGTGCGGTCGAGCGTGGCGAGGCGGTCGCGCACGTGCAGCAACTGGCTGGGATGCATGCTGAATTCGTTGAGCCCCAACGCCAGCAGCAGCGCGGTGAAGTGCACGTCGCCGCCGATCTCGCCGCACAGGCTCACCGGCTTCTTCGCGCGGCGCCCTTCGGCGATCACGTAGGAAAGCAGCCGCAGCAGCGCCGGCTGCAGCGGGTTGTAGATGTTGTCCAGCGCATCGTTGCCGCGGTCGGCGGCCAGCACGTACTGGGCCAGGTCGTTGGTGCCGATGGCGAGGAAGTCGGCGTGCTCCAGCAGGGCGCGCACATTGATGGCGGCGGCCGGCACCTCGACCATCGCGCCCAGCGAGAGCTTCTCGGGCAGGTCCACGTTCTCGCGCTTGAGTTCCTGGCGTGCCAGCTTGAACAGCGTGCGCACGGCGATCAGTTCGTCCGGCTGGGTCACCATCGGCACCAGCACGCGCACGGGGCCGTAGCAGGCGGCGCGCAGGATGGCGCGGATCTGCGTGGTGAACACCGCTGGATAGCGCAGCGACAGGCGCACGCCGCGCACGCCCAGCGCGGGGTTGTCCTCGCCGCGCAGCACCAGGCCGGCGGCGTCGGCCTTGTCCGCGCCCAGGTCCAGCGTGCGGATGGTCACCGGCAGGCCGCCCATGCCCAGCACCAGGTCTCGGTAGGCGTTGAACTGCTCGTCCTCGGTGGGCAGGCCCTTCTGGCGCAGGAACAGGAATTCGGTACGGTACAGGCCCACGCCGTCGGCACCGCGCGCGCGGGCCATGGCGATGTCCGGCGGCATCTCCGCGTTGGCCAGCAGGCGGATGTCCGCGCCGTCCTTCGTGCGCGTGGGCGCATGGGCCAGGGTGGCCAGGCGGCGGCCTTCTTGCGCGGCCTCGCGCTGCCAGGCGCGATAGTGCGCCAGGTCCTGCGCGGTGGGGTGCACCACCGCCTCGCCACGCTCGGCGTCGAGCAGGATCAGGTCGTCGTCGTGGATGGTGGACAACGCGTCGCGCACGCCCACCAGCATCGGCAGGTCCAGGCTGCGCGCCAGGATCGCGCTGTGCGAATACGGGCTGCCCGAACTGGCCACCACGCCCAGCAGGCCGGCGCCGGCGAGGTGGGCCATGTCGGCCGGGGCGATGGTGTCGGCGATCAGGATCTCGCCCACGCGAGCGGCCAGCTTGCGTTCCTCGCGGCTGGTCTGGCGCTGCAGGGCGGAGATCACGCGGCCGATCACCTGGTCGACGTCCTCCTTGCGCGAACGCAGGTAGGGATCGTCCATGGCCTCGAACACGGCGGCGAGGCGGTCGCGCTGCTTCTTCAGCGCCGCGCCGGGCCGGTAGTGGCCGATGCGCACCAGGTCGTCCAGGCCGCGCAGCAGTTCCGGGTCGTCCAGCAGCAGGCTGTGGGCGTCGATGAACTCGTTGACCTCGCGCGCCAGCGCGCCATGCAGCCTGCCGCGCAGCTCGCGCAGTTCCTGCCGGGCGGTGTCCAGCGCGTGGTGCAGCCGGGCCAGTTCGCTCTCGACCTCGTCCTCGCCGAGCGGGCGGGTGTCGACCAGGTAGCGGCTGGGCTGCACCAGGCGGGCGCGCCCCAGGGCCATGCCCTTGGCCGCCGTGGCGCCTGCCAGTATCTGTCTCATGCATACCCTCCGTGGCGGGATGGCCGGTCAGGCCGGGATGGACGCCGGCTTCCGGCCAGCGCGAACCGAGGGCATCCCGGGAAAAGATCGCATGGCGCAGCCCACCGGGCCGTGAACACGGCCGCAGGGTGGCGCGCTCGGGCGATGGCTTTCCCCACTCAGGCTCCTTCGTCGAACTTGCGGTCGAACAGCTCGACCACGGCGTTCAGGGCCGACTCCTCGTCGGGACCGTCGGCGCGCACGGTCAGCGGAGTGCCGATGCCCGCCGCCAGCATCATGACGCCCATGATGCTCTGCGCGTTGACCTCGCGCCCCTTGCTGATCAGCCACACCGTGGACTTGAACCCCTGCACCAGTTGCACCAGCTTGGCCGACGCGCGGGCGTGCAGGCCCAGTTTGTTGGAAACGACAATGTCTTTTTCAAGCATGATCGATGAAGATTCCCCCGCGGCCGCCAGTGGCCGCTATTTCCGCCAGCTCGTCCAATGGTTTCTCGGCGTAGTTGAGCACGCGCAGCAGCATCGGCAGGTTGAGTCCCGAGACGCAGCGCAGGCGCACGCCCAGCGCGCCCAGCGACAGCCCGATGTTGCAGGGCGTGGCGCCGTACAGGTCGGCCAGCACCAGCACGCCGTCGCCCTCGTCCAGTTCGCGCGCATGCCTGGCGGTGAGCGTGCGCATCACGTCGGGATCCGCCTGCGCGGGAATCTCGACCGCCTCCACCAGCAGCGGCAGCCTGGGCAGCACGTGCTGGGCGGCCGAGATCAGCGCCTTGCCGACCGCCTCGTGCGTCATCAACAGCACGCCGACGCTCATGGCGGCGTGCCGGTCCGTGGTAGCTGGAACATGGGCAGCATGGCTATCACTCGAGTTCGCGATGGAAGGTAAGCACGCCATTGCGAAGCGCGCGGTAATGGGACGCCAGCTTCTCCACCAGGTAGACCGAGCGGTGGCGGCCGCCGGTGCAGCCGATGGCGATGGTGACATAGCTGCGATCGTCCGCCTCGAAGCGGGGCAGCCAGGTGTCCAGCCAGCGCGCCGTGTCCGCGTAGTACTCGGCCACCAGCGGCTGGCTGTCCAGGTAGTCGCGCACCGGCGCGTCCTTGCCCGACAACGGGCGCAGGGTGGGGTCCCAGTGCGGGTTGGGCAGGCAGCGGGCGTCGAACACGAAGTCGGCATCCAGCGGCAGGCCGCGGCGGAAGGCGAACGACTGGAACATCAGCGTCAGCCCCTCGGTGGCCCCGGCGTAGCCGGTGGCGATCAGGCGGCGCAGCTGGTGCACGTTCAGTTCGCTGGAATCGATCACCTTGTCGGCGATGGCCGAGAGCGGGCGCAATACGCGGCGTTCCTCGGCAATGGCGTCGGCCAGCGACAGGCCCTGCCAGGACAGCGGATGGCGGCGGCGAGTTTCCGAGTAGCGCTTGATCAGCACCTCGTCGCGGCAATCGAGAAAGATCAGGTGCGCCTGCACGCCGGCGGCCGCCAGCTCGGACAGCATGGCCGGCATGCGCCGCAGGTCCTCGCTGGGATTGCGCACGTCCACGCCGACCGCCACGTGGCGATGCCGGCCGCCCTCGTGGCGGCTCACCGCGGTCACCAGCTGCGGCAGCAGCGCGGTGGGCAGGTTGTCGACGCAGTAGAACTCCAGGTCTTCCAGCGCGCGCAGCGCCACGGTCTTGCCGCCGCCGGACATGCCGCTGAGCACGATCAGGTGGATCGCGTCGGGCGGGCGCAGGGCCGGGCTGGAGGTCGTCTCGCTCATGGGGTCACCAGGGAGGCAGCCGGCGCATCTGGTGCGCCTGGCGGTCGATGAAGGTCTGGGCCGGGTCGATGCCCTTGCTCTTGAGCACATGGTTGCGCACCGCCGCCTCCACCAGCACGGCGAGGTTGCGGCCCGGCGCCACCGGGATGGTGATCATCGGCACCTGCACCTCGAAGATCTCGCGGTGGCCGATGTCGCCGGTGAGGCGGGTCAGCCCGTCGGTGTCCTCGCCCTCGCGCAGTGGCTTCAGGTGCACCACCAGGCGCAGGTACTTGGATGGCTTGACCGCGGTGTGGCCGAACATCTCGCGCACGTTCAGCACGCCCAGGCCGCGCACTTCCAGCAGGTCCTGCAGCAGCTCCGGGCAGGTGCCATCGATCACGTCGGGGGCGATCAGGGTGAACTCGGTGGCGTCGTCGGCCACCAGCCGGTGGCCTCGGCTGATCAGCTCCAGCGCCAGCTCGCTCTTGCCCGAGCCCGATTCGCCGGTTATCAGCACGCCGATCGAGAACACTTCCAGGAACACGCCGTGCAGGGTGATCTTGGGCGCCAGCGTGCGTGCCAGGTAGTACTGCATCCAGGTGAGCAGTTCGTGGCCGCGCTTGGAGCTGATCCACAGCGGGGTGTTGGTTTCCTCCGCCACCTCGCGCAGGTCGGTGGGAATGGGCTGGTCCTTGGTCACGATCATCGCCACCGGCTGGTAGGCGGCGATCTTGTTGATGGCCTCCCAGCGCTGGCGCGAATCCAGCCCGTCGAGGAAGTTGAGCTCCTCGGTGCCGATGATCTGGATCTTGTTGGGATAGATGACGTTGAGGTAGCCGATCAGCGACGGGCGGCGCGTGGTGGTGGCGGCGTGTTCGAGCACGCGCGATTCGCCGCGCATGCCGGAAACCCAGCGCAGCGCCATGCGCTCGTGGACGCCATCGTAGAGTTGTCGGGCGGTGAGCCGGTCCAAGCCTTGTCCTTTGCGCCGCGAGGGGGAGCCCAATCGGTTCCGGGCGGCTGCATGGACATTGTGCCAGTTCGCACCGGCGGACGCCTTGGATGGCGGAAAACGGGGGAGGGCAGGGCCCGCCCGGGACGGGCGGGCCGGGGCGGGATCAGCCGTACTTGCGTTCCTCGCGGGCGGCGCGCTGGTGCTTGTCGCAGATCTTCTCGCGGTGCTTGCGCAACTGGGTCACCAGCTTGTCGAACAAGACGTCGATGGAGACGTACATGTCGTTCTCCAGGGCCTCTGCGTGCAGGGTGGAGCCCGACACGGTCAACGTGCCTTCGGCGCGCTGCTGCAGCTTGTTCACGGAGAGCACGACACTGAGGCCGAGGATCCGGTCATCGAGGCGGTTGAGGCGGTCGAGCCGACTGTTCACGTGGTCTCTTAGCGCCGGGGTGACTTCGATCTGCTGACCGCTGAGCTGAACTTGCATGTTGCGCCTCCTCTGGTACTCGCCGCCGACGCGGCTGGGGTCGGTGCGCAGGCCGCGGCGGACGCGGCGGGGCACCTTTGAAAGCCCTGGGAATGTCGAGTGGAACGTGTCCGGCCTCCTCACCAAGTCGTGATGGTCACTATGCACCCATATCGGGGGCATCCGCGTTATGCAAACCTTTACAACGTGCCATGACGGCGGCCGTCACCCGGGATCGTCCCGTCCATGATGATGAGGACGATTTTTCCGCCGCCAAGTTCCCGGGGCCGTTTGCCGCAGCGGTAGGTGCCTTCCCGATGCCGGCGGGTTGCCGCCGTGCGCCTAGCCGGCGCGCTGGCGCTCGCTGGAGCTGGGAATGCGCATGGCCTCGCGGTACTTGGCGACGGTGCGTCGGGCAACCTGGATGCCCTTGCGATGCAGTTCCTCCGCGATGGCCTGGTCGGACAGCGGCTTGCGCGGGTCCTCGGCATCGACCAGCTTGCGCAGCATGGCCTGGATGGCGGTGGCCGACGCGCTGCCACCGTCCTCGGTGGACACGCCGCTGGAAAAGAAATGCTTGAGTTCGAAGGTGCCGCGCGGCGTGTGGATGTACTTGCGCGTGGTCACGCGGGAAATGGTGGATTCGTGCATGCCCACTTCCTCGGCCACCTCGCGCAGCACCAGCGGGTGCATGGCCTCGGGACCGTAGTCGAGGAAGGCGCTCTGCCGGCGCACGATGGCCTCGGCCACCTTGAGCAGGGTCTCGGCGCGCGATTCCAGGCTCTTGATCAGCCAGCGAGCCTCTTGCAACTGGCCGCGCATCCAGCTCGCGTCGGTGCCGCGCGCCTGGGCGATCAGTCCGCAGTAATGCTGGTTCAGGCCAAGCCGCGGCTGGCAATCCGGGTTGAGGCTGACGCGCCAGCGGCCGCCTTCCTTGCGGGCATAGACGTCCGGCGCCACGTATTCTACCGGGGTGACGTCCAGCGCCGCGCCGGGGCGCGGATCGAGGCTGCGGATCAACACCGCGGCGGCGGCGGTCTCGTCCTCGCTCGCGCGCAGCTTGCGCGCCAGGCGCGCGATGTCGTTGCGGGCCAGCAGTTCCAGCTCGCTGTCGACGATGCGCAAGGCCAGCTCGCGTTGCGGCGTGTCGGGATCGAACTGCTCCAACTGCACGCGCAGGCAGTCGCGCAGGTCCAGGCTGGCCACGCCGGTGGGGTCGAAGCGCTGCAGCATGCGCCGCACGTGCTCCACCTCGGCGGCGCTGGCCTTGAGGTCGCCGGGCAGGGCCGTGAGCAGCGATTCCATGCTTTCGGTGAGATAGCCGTCCGGGTTGAGCGCGTCGATCAGCACCGCCGCGATGGCGCGGTCGCGCACGCTCATGTGGCTCAGGTTGAGCTGCCACAGCAGGTGTTCCTGCAGGGTTTCCGGGGCGGCGCTCTGCGGTTCGAAGTTGTCGTCGTCGTGGCTGGCGCCGTTGCGCGAGGACGCGCCGCCGCCGGAGAAATCGATCGGGTCCTCGCCGGCGCCATCGCCATCGCTCCACTCGGGCGCCTCGGCGTCATCGACGGTGTCGCTGGCGCTGGTCCCGGCGCCGTTGGCCGGCACCGGCTCGATGATCTCGCGCTCGTCGCCGTCGGCGTTCTCCGGATTGTCGTCGGTGAACTCCAGCAGGGGATTGCTCTCGGCGATCTGCCGCAACTCGGCCTCCAGCTCCAACTGCGACAGCTGCAGGAGGCGGATGGCCTGCTGCAGCTGCGGGGTCAGCGTGAGCTGCTGGTTGAGTCGAAACTGCAGTCCGGGTTTCATGCCAGCCGGGTAGGATGAACGTCGAGGTCATCCTAACTCCTGGCCCCGGGGTCGGCCATAGGTCAAAGGCGGAACCGCGTAGCAGCTCCGGACGACTGCGGCGGCCGGGGCGCGATGGTTGTCATGGACAGCGACCGGGGCGGCTGTGTTCCGGCTAGAGGCGGAATTCGCGGCCCAGGTAGACCTCGCGCACCTTCTCGTCGGCCAGGATGTGCGCCGGGGTGCCGCGCGACAGCACTTCGCCGTCGTTGAGGATGTAGGCGCGGTCGCAGATGCCCAGCGTCTCGCGCACGTTGTGGTCGGTGATGAGCACGCCGATGCCGCGCTCCTTGAGGTGGCGCACGATGCGCTGGATCTCGCCCACCGAAATGGGGTCCACGCCGGCGAACGGCTCGTCCAGCAACATGTAGCGGGGATGGGCGGCCAGGGCGCGGGCGATCTCCACGCGGCGGCGCTCGCCGCCAGACAGGCTGATGCCCTTCTGGTCGGCGATGTGGGCGATCTTCAGCTCGTCCAGCAGGCTTTCCAGCTCGTTGGCGCGGCGCTTCTCGTCCCAGCCTTCGCGCAGCTCCAGCACGGCCATGATGTTGTCGGCCACGCTGAGGCGGCGGAACACCGAGGCTTCCTGCGGCAGGTAACCGATGCCCAGCTTGGCGCGCTGGTGCATGGGCAGGCCGGTGATGTCCTGCTTGTCCAGCTTGATGACGCCGGCATCGGCCTCGATCAGGCCCACCACCATGTAGAAGCAGGTGGTCTTGCCCGCGCCATTGGGGCCGAGCAGGCCGACCACCTCGCCCTCGCGGATGGAGAAGGCGAAGTCGCGCACGACCTGGCGTGCCTTGAAGCTTTTTTGCAGACCTTCGGCGGAAAGCATCGATCAGTGGCCCTCGGCCGGCTTGGTGGCGGGCTGCGGCGCCGGGGTGGTGGCGGGCTTGGCCGGCGCGGGCGCCGGGGCGCCCGGCTTCTGCTTGGGCAGGATCACGCCGTGCACCAGGCCGTCGCCGCCGGCCTCGCCGGTAATCAGCGCGGTCTGCGTGTTGTAGGTGAGCTTCTCGCCGTGGAATTCGCCGCGGCCCTGCTGGCGCACCACCGCGTTGCCGGTAAGCACCGCGATGCCGTTGATGTTGTCGTAGTCGAGCTGGGCGGCGTCGCCCTGCATCAGGTTGCCGGCGTCGTCGAGCTGCTCGATGTGCGCCGGCTTGCCGGTGACCACGGCGCGCGACACCTGGGTGTCGGCGTCCAGGTACAGCTTGGCCAGGTCGCCGGTCAGCTTCATGGTGCCCTGGGTGGCCACCACGCTGCCGGTCAGGGTGGTGATGGTGTTGGGCGCGTTGAAGCCGTCCATGGACTTGGACGAGAAGTTCATCGGCTGGTTGCGGTCATCCTGCTTGGCCAGCGCCGGCTGCAGGGCGAGCAGCCCCAGGCACAGCAGGCCGAGGTGCAGCTTGGGACTTCTTGGGGCGCGGCGGGAACGAGCCGGTGACTTCATCGAACAGCTCCAGATGATTGGTGTTGAGGTTGGCACGCATGCCGACCCCGTTAAGTGTACGTGCGCCCTGCTTCATGTGCGCCGGGGCATCCGTCACCATGCGGTTTTCCTTGGGCCAGGCGGTCACCTCGGAGGTATGCATTTCCGCCGCGTCGGTGTCGCCGAAAGCCGCCCGGTGCATGTAGACCGGCCCCTGCAGCTTGAGCAGGGTACCGCTCTTGTCGACCCAGGCGTAGAGCGAATCGCCCAGCCACGGCGGCACGCCCGGCTGGTTGGAGGGCAGCTCGAACTTGGGCGTGTTGATGTACAGCGACTCGTCGTTCTCGCGCCGTTCCAGGTGCGGGGCGACCATCTGGAAGCTGGGCTGGCCATCCACGTCGTAGGACCACAGCCGGAAGTTGGTCAGCGTGTAGCCCGAACGGGGCGGCCCCACGAAGTCGTTGGTCCGGGGGGCGGGCGCCAGCCACCAGTACAGCATCTGGGCCGCGCCGGTGGCCAGGCCGACCAGGACGATGGCCACGGGCAGGCCGCGGTCGCGCAGGTAGGTGCGCAGGCTCACAGCCAGCGCTCCCGCTCGGCGCCGGCCTTGCCCTGGGCGAGCAGGATCATGTCGGCTACCTCGCGCGCCGCACCCTGGCCGCCGTTCAGGCGGGTGCGCCAATGGGCCTGCTCGGCCACCCAGGGATGGGCGTTGGCCACGGCGACGGCCAGTCCGACATCGCGCATGGGCGCCAGGTCGGGCAGGTCGTCGCCGACGAAGGCCGCCTGCTCCGGCGCCAGCGCCAGGGCTTCCAGCAATTGCTGCAGGCAGGCGCGCTTGTCGCCCTGGCCCTGGTAGACGTGGGCGATGTCCAGTTCCTCCGCGCGCAGGGCCACCGGATGGCTGATGCGCGCGGACATGATGGCCACCTGCACGCCATGGGCCATCAGCCGCTTCAGGCCCAGGCCGTCGTGCACGTGGAACACCTTGGTCTCATGGCCGTCCTCGGCGTACCACAGGCGGCCGTCGGTCAGCGTGCCGTCCACGTCGAAGATGGCGAGGCGGACCTTGGCGGCACGGGCAAGGACGTCGGCGGGGAGGTCGGAGAGGTAGCTGGGCACTGGCGGGGACCGTCGGTAGTCAAAGGGGAGGGGGATGGGGGCGGGCACGAAAACCGGATGCCGGGGCATGTCATGAACGCATGGCGGGAAGCAATGGTGCACTCGCCCGGGTGGCGGGCATGCATGCTTGCGCCCCCGCTACCCATCTCCCAACCCCCTGGATCACACCACGCGTGCGCGCAGCAGATCGTGAATGTTCAGCGCGCCCACCACCTGCTGCTCGTCGTTGACCACCAGCAGGGCGTGGATCTGGTGTTTCTCCATCAGCTGGGCCGCCTCGATGGCCAGCTTGTCCGCGCTGATGGTCTTGGGGCCGCGGGTCATCAGCTCGGCCACGGTGGCGCCGCGCAGATCCAGGTCGTCGTCGTCCAGCGCGCGGCGCAGGTCGCCGTCGGTGAACACGCCCAGCAGGTGCTTGCTGGCGTCGATCACCGCGGTCATGCCCAGGTGCTTGCGGGTCATTTCCATCAGCGCTTCGGTCAGCGTGGCATTGGGCGGTACCGCCGGGATGCCTTCGCCGGTATGCATGACGTCGCTGATGTGCAGCAGCAGGCGGCGTCCCAGGCTGCCGGCCGGGTGCGAGCGGGCGAAATCCTCCGAGGTGAAGCCGCGCGCCTCCAGCAGGGCGACGGCCAGGGCATCGCCCATTACCAGCGCCGCGGTAGTGCTGGCGGTGGGGGCCAGGCCCAGCGGGCAGGCCTCGGCGGCGATGCTGGCGTCCAGGTGCACGTTGGCCTGCTCGGCCAGCGAGGACTGCGCATTGCCGGTGATGGCGATCAGCGGGATGCCCTGGCGCTTGATCACGGGAAGGATGAACAGCACCTCGTCGGTCTCGCCGGAGTTGGACAGGGCCAGCACCACATCCTGCGGCAGGATCATGCCCAGATCGCCATGGCTGGCCTCGCCCGGATGGACGAAGAAGGCCGGCGTGCCGGTGGAGGCCAGGGTGGCGGCGATCTTGCGGCCCACGTGGCCGGACTTGCCCATGCCGGTGACCACCACGCGCCCGGAGCAGCCCAAGATCAGCCGGCAGGCCTCGACGAACTCGGGGCCGACGCGGGGCTCCAGGGCGCGGATGGCGGCCGCCTCGGTGGCGATCACGGTGCGCGCGTTGCGCACGATGGAGTCGGCGTCGAGCGCGTGATGGCTGGCGGTGGCGGCGTGGGCGTTCATGTGTCCTCGGGTGCAGGGCCAGCAGGTCGTCATGGTCCTGAATGGCGGCGACGGTGCGGGATATCCCGTCAAATCATGATCTTGGCGGTCGGTGGCGTCCGCGGGAAGGAGGCCGCCGCCAGCTCGTGTCGTTTCTGCGACAGAGGTTTTCCATTACCATGGCATATTCGCATTTTAACGTCATAGTCGATGCTGTTGGGTTCCGCTGGCGCGGAGCTCCACACCGTTGACGAGAACCCCGCAACTGGAACAACCCATGGACGCTGCCACCATCCAGGCAATGATCGAACAAGGCCTGCCCGGTGCGCGGGCGGCCGTGAGCGGCGACGACGGCGTGCACTTCGAGGCCGAAGTGGTGGCCGAGCAGTTCGCCGGCAAGCTGCCGCTGGCGCGGCACCGCCTGGTCTATGCCACGCTGGGGGATCTCATGGGCGGTGCGATCCACGCGCTGGCCCTCAAGACGCTCACTCCCGCGGAGGTCGCCGCGCGCCGTTGAGGCGGCGCGGCGGTCCCGGCACCCTCTTTCGCAAGGACTTTCGATGGCCAAGATCCTGATCAGTGGCGGCGAGCCGCTCCACGGCGAGGTAGGCATTTCCGGCGCCAAGAACGCCGTGCTGCCGATCCTCGCTTCCTGCCTGCTGGCCGAGGAGCCGGTGGCGATCAGCAACGTGCCGCACCTGCACGACGTCACCACCTTCATCGAGCTGCTAGGCCAGATGGGCACGCAACTGGTGCTGGACGACCGCATGAAGATGCACGTCGACCCGCGCCCCACCGACCGCTACTTCGCGCCCTACGACCTGGTGCGCACCATGCGCGCCTCGATCCTGGTGCTGGGGCCGCTGGTGGCCCGCTTCGGCGAGGCCGAGGTATCGCTGCCGGGCGGCTGCGCGATCGGCTCGCGCCCGGTGGACCAGCACATCCGCGGCCTGCAGGCGCTGGGCGCCGAGGTGACCGTGGAAAATGGCTACATCCGTGCCCGCGCCAGCCGCCTGAAGGGCGCGCGCATCGCGATGGACATGGTCACCGTGACCGGCACCGAGAACATCATGATGGCCGCCGCGCTGGCGCAGGGCACCACCGTGATCGAGAACGCGGCGCAGGAGCCGGAAGTGGTGGACCTGGCGCATTGCCTGATCGCCATGGGCGCGCAGATCGAGGGCGTCGGCACGTCCACGCTCACCATCCACGGGGTGGACCGCCTGCACGGGGCCGAGTACGAGGTGCTGCCCGACCGCATCGAGACCGGCACCTTCCTGGTCGGCGCGGCGATGACCGGCGGCAAGGTGCGCGCCCGCAACGCGCGCGCCGACACGCTGGACGCGGTGCTGTGCAAGCTGGAGGAGGCCGGCGCGCAGATCGACACCGGCGCGGACTGGATCGAGCTGGACATGCGTGGCCGCCGGCCCAAGGCGGTGAACATCACCACCGCGCCGTACCCGGCGTTTCCCACCGACATGCAAGCGCAGTTCACTGCGCTCAACTGCGTGGCCGAGGGCGTGGGCGTGATTACCGAGACGGTGTTCGAGAACCGCTTCATGCATGCGCTGGAACTGCAGCGCCTGGGCGCGGACATCCGCCTGGAAGGCAATACCGCCATCATCAAGGGCGTGCCGAAGATGAGCGGCGCGCCGATCATGGCCACCGACCTGCGCGCCTCCGCCTGCCTGGTGCTGGCCGGCCTGGTCGCCGAGGGCGACACCACGGTGGACCGCGTCTACCACATCGACCGTGGCTACGAGAACATCGAGGAAAAGCTGGGCACGCTGGGCGCCAGGATCCGCCGGTTGCCGTCCTGAGGATGGATCGAAAAAGGCCGCGAAAGCGGCCTTCTTTTCGCTTCCCTTGTAGGAGCGCACCCAGTGCGCGACCACCGACGACAGCCATCGCCTCGTCGGTCGCGCACTGGGTGCGCTCCTACAGGCAGACGGCGGGATTTCAGTTGCCGCTCTTGTAGCTCACCAGTTCCAGCGTGAGATTGCCGCCGTCGCCCTGCGCCAGCTTCACCGGCATCGGATACTTCTGCGGCGCATACCAGGCGCTGAAGGCATTGTCGCTGTCGTTGCGCACGACGCGCTCGGTCTGGAAGCTGCCCGCGGGGACCTTCACGGCTTCCTTGGCAGCCACCTTGAATTGCTGGGTTTCCACGCTGCGCTTCACCGCGACGGGCAGCGCCAGCGCCTGCTTGCCGTCGCGCAGCGCCAGCCCGATGGCGTAGGGCATGGTGTTGCGGTCGACCAAGCCGGGGGCGCCGGCATAGTTCATCGGGCCCTTGCCGTCGTTCACCGTCACCTGGTTGGTGGACCAGTCCACCTCGGTATGGCGCTGCTTGGTCTTGAAGCCGGCGTCCATGCTGTAGTCGTAGCTGACGGTTTCCGGCGCGCCGTTGTTCCAGCGGAACCGGGTGGTCTCGGAGGAGTTGGCGCCGAGCGCGGCCGCGAGGCCCGCTGTGCCCTGGGTCTGGTTGCGGTATTCCCACTGGCCGTTGCCGGCGGGCTTGAGCGTCACCACGGCCTGGCCGATTTCCTGGCCACCCTGCGATACCCGGTAGGTCGCGGTGAATGGCGCGGGCGCGGTGGCCGCCACGGCGGTGGTGGTAGCGAAGGCCAGCACAAGGCCGGCGGCGAGGATGCGAAGGGTAGTGGGCTGGGTCATGGGGACCGCAGTCTACGTGTTCAGCCTGAACGACTTGTAGGGACGCTCAGTCGACCAGTTCGCCGTGGCGCAGTTGCAGCGGGGCCGGCAGCGCACGGCCATCGAGCGCCACGCCGTGGGGCGGCAGCAGCGCCAGGCGCCGTGCGGCGAGCAGGCGAAGCACGGCGGGCAACAGCTGGTGTTCGACGCCGAGCAGGCGCTGCGCCAGCCCGTGCTCGTCGTCGCCGGGCCGGACGTCGATGCGCGCCTGCGCGATCACCGGGCCGCCGTCGAGCTCGGCCGTCACGTAGTGCACGCTGGCGCCGTGCTCGGCGTCGCCCGCCTCGAGAGCGCGGCGGTGGGTATGCAGGCCGCGGTACTTGGGCAGCAGGGACGGGTGGATGTTGATCATGCGCCCGACCCAGGGCGTGAGCGCCTCGCCGTCGAGGATGCGCATGAAGCCGGCCAGCACCAGCGCGTCGGCGCCGCTGGCATCGAGCCGGCGGAACAGTTCGGCGTCGAACTCGCGGCGGCTGCCGAAGGCCTTGGGATCGAGCGCGAAGGTAGGTATGCCGGCCCCGCGCGCCAGCGCCAGCGCGCCGGCGTTGGCCTTGTCGCTGCCGACCACGGCGAAATCGACCGGCAGCGTGCCAGCGTCGCGGGCGGCGATCAGGGCCTGCAGGTTGCTGCCGCGGCCGGAGGCGAGCACGGCGACGCGAAGTGGGCTAGGCATGTCGATGCGAGACCGATCTGTCTCTCGTCATCCCGGCCAGTGCCGGGATGACGGTTGGAGGAATGGCGTGGTACTACTCAGCCGATGTGGACGCGCTCGTCGCCCTGGGCGGCCACGATCTCGCCGATCACCGCGCTGGCCAGACCGTGCCTGGCGAGCAGGGCGGAGGCGGCATCGGCGGCGTCGCGCGGCAGGATCACGGTGAAGCCCACGCCGCAGTTGAAGGTGCGCCACATTTCCTCGCGGGCCACGTTGCCCTCGCGCATCAGCCAGTCGAACACCGGCGGCAGCACGATGGCGGCGGCATCCAGCCGGATGCCCAGGCCGTCCGGCACCACGCGGATGATGTTCTCCTTCAGGCCGCCGCCGGTGATGTGGGCCATGCCGTGCACCGGCTGGCTCGCCAACAGCTCCAGCATGGGCTTGACGTAGATGGTGGTCGGCGCCATCAGGGCGTCGGCCAGGGTCACGCCGCCGAGGTCCAGGTCCAGCGGGTTGCCGGCGCGCTCGAGGATCTTGCGGACCAGCGAGTAGCCGTTGGAATGCGGGCCGGAGGAGGCCACGCCCAGCACCACGTCGCCGGCCGCGATGGCCTCGCCGGTGAGCAGCCGCGACTTTTCCACCGCGCCCACGGTGAAGCCGGCCAAGTCGTATTCGCCCGGCGGGTACATGTCCGGCATCTCGGCCGTCTCGCCGCCGATCAGCGCGCAGCCGGCCAGCTCGCAGCCCTTGGCGATGCCGCCGACCACGGCCACCGTGGTCTCCACGTCCAGCTTGCCGGTGGCGAAGTAATCGAGGAAGAACAGCGGCTCGGCGCCCTGCACCAGCACGTCGTTGACGCACATGCCGACCAGGTCGATGCCGATGGTGTCGTGGCGGCCCAGCTGCTGGGCCAGCTTGAGCTTGGTGCCCACGCCGTCGGTGCCGGAGACCAGCACCGGCTCCCGGTAGCGGGCGGACAGGTCGAACAGGCCGCCGAAGCCGCCCAGGCCGCCCATCACCTCGGGGCGGAAGGTGCGCTTGACCAGCGGCTTGATGCGTTCGACCACGGCATTGCCGGCATCGATGTCGACGCCGGCGGCGCGGTAGGTGAGGGCGTCGGACATGAGGGCAACCCGGCGAGGAGAAACATCGAATTGTAGCAGCGTGGGCGTGTACTTTGCCGGGGCCGCCATCCGGAATGCGCCCGGTTCGATGGACGCTGCGGGCCGGATTGGGCAGACTTCCCCGCGTTTCCCCTCCGGATTCGCTCCCCATGCGCCTGTCCCGCCTGCTGCTCGTCTGTCTCGTGCTGGGCCTCGCCCCGCTGCTGTCCGCGCATGCGCAGGGCCAGGTATCGCCGTATACGGTGGTGGTATCGGTGGCCGATACCAGCGACGGGGCGCGCAACAACGCTTTCGGCGACGCGCTGGCCCAGGTGCTGGCGCGCACCTCCGGCGGCCAGGACCTGAGCGGCAAGCCGGGCTATGCTGATGCGCTCAAGGGGGCTTCGGGCATCGTGCAGCAGTACCAGTACCAGCGGGCCGCCACTGGCCTGAGCCTGCAGGTGACCTTCGACCAGGCCGCGGTGCAGCGCACCGTGTCCCAACTGGGCGTGGCCAGCGCCGGTCCCCGGCCGCCGGTGTTGCTGGTGGTGCGCGACGAGGACGGCAGCGTGCTGACCCGCGACGCCCTGGCCGCGTTGACCCAGGCGGTGGCCGCCCGCGGCTACGCCACGACGCTGGCCGACCCGGGCAAGACCGCCGATACGCCGAATACCAGCAGCGCCGGGCCGGACCAGGTGGCCGAGCTGGCACGCCAGTACAAGACCGGCCTGATCCTGCTGGGCCAGTTGCACGGCAACAGCGCCGACTGGGTGCTGGTGTCCGGTGGCCCGCAGCAGCGCTGGAACAACAATGGCGCCAGCACGGCGGCCGTGCTGGCCGATGCCGGCAACGGCCTGGCCGACCGCCTGGGCAAGCAGCTGAACGTAATCGGCGCGGCCGCGGTGGACGGCAAGCTGTGGGTGTCCCAGGTCAACTCGGCCACCGACTACGCCAACCTGCTGGCTACCCTGCGCGCCGACCCGTCGGTGCGCCAGGTCGGCACCGTGGCCGCGCAGGGCGATGGCATCCTGTTCGCGGTGAAGTCCAGCCTGCCGATGGATGCGTTGTCGACCAACCTGTCGGCCGGCGGACGCCTATTGGTCGGCGATGCGCATGGCGGCGCGGACGCCAGCCTGCGCTGGATCCATTGAGGCGTCCCGCCTTGCGCCGCCGGCAGGCGGCGTGCCGCCCGGGTGCGCTGGCGATGCCAGGGCGCATGGGCCACACTGACTCACTCCACCCGACGACGTGCCCCGATGACGCATGACACCTCACGCCGCTGGCAGATGTTGGCGATCGCTGCCGTCATCCTGTACGTGCTCTGGCTGCTGGCGCCGGTGCTGATGCCGTTCGCCATCGCGGGCATGCTGGCCTACCTGGGCGATCCGCTGGCCGACCGGCTGCAGCGCCTGGGGCTGGGCCGCACGCTGGCGGTGAGCATCGTGTTCATCGTGCTGCTGCTGATCGCCGTGGGCGCGCTGCTGCTGCTGATCCCGCTGATCTCCCGGCAGATCGACAACCTGGTGCAGAACCTGCCGCGCTACGGGGACTGGACCGTCAACGTGGCGTTGCCCTGGCTGCAAGCCAAGCTGCACCTGGACCCCAACGCCTTCGATGTCGACCGGCTGGTGGACCAGTTCAAGTCGCATCTGGGTTCCATCGGCGACGCCGCCTCCACCGTGCTGGGCAAGATTTCCCGCTCCAGCATCGGCGTGCTGTCCTGGCTGACCAACCTGGTGCTGATCCCGGTGGTGGCGTTCTACCTGCTGCGCGACTGGGACCGCCTGGTGGCCTGGATCGACCGCATGCTGCCGCGCTCGGTCGAACCCACCATCGCGCACCTGGCCCGCGAGGCCGACAGCGTGCTGGGTGCCTTCGTGCGCGGCCAACTGGCTGTGATGCTGGCGCTGGGCATCTTCTATGGCGTGGCGTTGACCGTGATGGGGCTGTCGGTCGGTCCGTTGATCGGCATGGTCGCGGGCCTGCTGAGCTTCGTGCCCTACCTGGGTTTCATCGTCGGCTTCGGCTCGGCCCTGGTCGCCGCGCTGGTGCAGTACGGCGACTGGAACCACGTGCTGATCGTGGTGGGCATCTTCACCGCCGGGCAGCTGCTGGAAGGCTACGTGCTGGTGCCGCGGCTGGTGGGCGAGAAGATCGGCCTGCATCCGGTGGCGGTGATCTTCGCGGTGCTGGCCGGCGGTTATCTGTTCGGCTTCCTGGGCATCCTGCTTGCCCTGCCGGCGGCCTCGGTGATCCTGGTGCTGCTGCGCTACCTGGCCGAGCGCTACCGCCAGAGCGACCTCTATACGGAGGAGGGCAGCGGTGACCCGGTGCTCACCGAGGTGGACATCGAGGTGGACACCCCCGAGGGTACCGTGAAAACCAGCACGCTCGTCGACCGTGCCGACAAGGATGCAGCACCGCCCGCATGATCCCGCAGTTGCCGCTCGCCCTGCGCTGGCCCCGCCGCCAGCGTTTCGAACATTTCCATCCCGGCGCCAACGCCGCCACGCTGGCGGCCGTGGAGCAGCTGGCGCGCGGGTCCGGCACGCCCTGGCTCTACCTGGCCGGGACCGCCGGCAGCGGCAAGAGCCACCTGCTGATGGCGGCCTGCCAGGCGGCCTTCGAGCACGGCCGCACCGTGCAGTACCTGCCACTGGCCGGCCTGCGCGACCGCGCGGCGGCGATCCGGGGCGTGGCCGGCAGCGAATTCCTGGCGCTGGACGACCTGGGCGCCATCGCTGGCGACCGCGAGGCGGAACACGCGCTGTTCGACATCTACAACCGCGCCAGGGCGGAAGGCGCGGCCCTGCTGTTCGCCGCCGAGGCGCTGCCCGCGCAACTGGGCTTGGGCCTGCCGGACCTGCGCTCGCGCCTGGGCGCCTGCCAGCAGGCCCTGCTCAAGCCGCTGGACGACGCCGAGCGCCGCGCCGTGCTGCGCCAGCAGGCCGCCGCGCGCGGCATCGAGCTGGACGACACCGTGCTGGACTGGCTGTTCAACCGCTACGCCCGCGACCTCGGCGCCCTGCTGGACCTGCTCGATCGCCTCGACCAGGCCTCGCTGGCGGCGCAGCGGCGTATCACCGTGCCGTTCCTGCGCGGGTTGCTGAAAGAGGCGGAGCCGGGAGCCTGAGGAAACGAAACACTGTGGGAGCGCCCCCTGTGCGCGACAGGCCGGCCACAGTCGCGCACAAGGGGCGCTCCCACAGGACATCGATACGAAAAAGGCGCCTTGCGGCGCCTTTCTTTCGACGGGTCAGGCCATCAGCAGCCTGGGCGTGGCGTTGGCGCTGATCGCATCGACCATGGCCTGCGCCACGTGCAGGTTGCCGGCGACGATGTTGCCGCTCTCGGGGATGCCGTCGCGGCCGGCGAAGTCGCAGTAGCGGCCGCCCGCCTCGCGCACCAGCAGGGCACCGGCCGCCATGTCCCAGGGCTTCAGGCCGATCTCGAAGAAACCGTCGTAGCGCCCGGCGGCGGTATAGGCCAGGTCCAGCGCGGCCGAGCCGGAGCGGCGGATGTCCTCGGCCTGGCCGAGCATGGCGCGGGTCATGGCCAGCTGCGCATCCAGGTGGGAGCGCTGGCGGTAGGGGAAGCCGGTGGCGATCATCGCGCCGCCCAGGCCCTCGCGGCGGCCGACGCGGATGCGGCGGTCGTTGAGGTAGGCGCCGTCGCCCTTGCTGGCGGTGAACAGCTCGTCGCGCAGCGGGTCGAATACCACCGCGTAGACCGGCTCGCCCTTGTCGAGCAGGGCGATCGACACGCAGAAATGAGGAATGCCGCGCAGGTAGTTGTGGGTGCCGTCGAGCGGATCGATCACCCATACCAGCGGGCCCTTGCCGGCCGTGCCGCCTTCTTCGGCAAGGAAGGCGTGGGTGGGGTAGGCGCGCTTGAGTTCCTTGATGATCTCGGCTTCGGCCAGGCGGTCGACTTCCGAGGCGAAGTCCATGCGTTGCTTCTCGACGACGTTGAGTCCGTCGATACGGTTCATGTAGCGCAGGATGATGTTTCCTGCGGCGCGCGCGGCGCGCACCGCGACATTGACGGCGGGTCTTGGCATGGCTTCGGCTTTCAAAAGAACGGGGTTGCGGTCGCGAAGTCTAGCAGAGGCGGCGCCTTTGTTCAGGTCCGGCGAGGGTGGCGGTTTGACAGGGCGGCCGGCGGTTCCCAAGCTTGGCGGCCGTTTGCCGCCATCCGCCAGCCCATGACCGCCCCGCCCGACCTTGCCGACCGCCTCCGCTACGTGCTGGTGCGCACCTCGCACCCGGGCAATATCGGCAGCGCGGCCCGCGCCATCCGCACCATGGGCTTCCATCGCATGGCCCTGGTGGCGCCGCACCGGTTCCCCGACCGTGAGGCCTCGGCACTGGCCGCGGGGGCGGACGACGTGCTGGAAAACGCCATGGTCAGCGAGGGCCTGGTCGAGGCCCTGGCTGGCACCAGCCTGGCGCTGGGGCTGTCCGCGCGGCGCCGGGGTGTGGACCTGGAGGAGATCACCCCGCGCGAGGCGGCCCGGCGGGCGCTGGTGGCGGCCGCGCGCGGCGAGCAGGTGGCGCTGGTGTTTGGCAACGAGCGCACCGGGCTGGAGAACGAGGAACTGGCGCGCTGCCACGCCATGGTGCGTATCCCCAGCGTGGACGACTTCAGCTCGCTGAACCTGTCGCAGGCGGTTCAGGTGATGGCCTACGAACTGCGCGTGGCCTCGCTGGGCGAGGTGGCGGCGCCGGTGCGCGCCGATGCCGAACCGCCCGCCGACGCGGCGCGGATGGAGCGTTTCTTCGAGCATCTTGCCCAGGCGCTGGACGACATCGACTTCCACAAGGGCCGCGCGCCGACCACGATCATGCTGCGCCTGCGCAAGCTGTTCCAGCGTGCCCAGCCGGACGAGCGCGAACTGCGCGTGCTGCATGGCATCCTGGCCGACGCGCAGCGCATGGCGGCGATCGCGAGTGGGAAGCTGGAAAAGGGGTGAGGGTCTTGGGGCAGTCGCGCACTGGGTGCGCTCCTACCGTATCGTCGGTTGTGGTCGCGCAAACCTCCTTATAGGAACGCACCCGGTGCGTGCGCGCCCCCCAGGCGATCCCCTCATCAAAAACCATCCTCCTCCACATCGACAGCCGGCTTGCGGCTGACCAGCAGCTTGTCGATGCGAGCGCCGTCCAGGTCCATCACCTCCACCCGGAAGCCGCGCCATTCGAACGACTCGCCGGTCTGCGGGATATGCCCCAGCGCGGCCATCACCATGCCGGCGGCGGTGCGGTATTCGTGTTCTTCCTCGCCGGGCAGGGCGTCCACATGCAGCAGTTCGCGCAGGTCGTCGGTAGACAGCGAGCCGTCGATCAGCCAGCTGCCGTCCTCGCGCTGCACGATCGGCGGATGTTCCTCCTGGCCGCCGCCGCCCAACTGGGTGGCGCCCACGATGGCGGCGAGCAGGTCGTTCAGCGTGACCAGGCCCACGATGTCGCCGTATTCGTCCACCACCAGGGCGAGCTGGGTCTCGGCGTCCTTGAACTCCTCCAGTAGGTCCAGCGCGCGCGCGGTGGCGGGGACGTAGAGTGGCTTGGCCAACTGGCCGAACACGTCCGGCTTGCCCTCGGCGTAGCCGCGCAGCAGCCGCTTCACTTCCACCACGCCCACGATGTCGCTCTCGTCGCCCCGGTATACCGGGTAGCGCGAATAAGGCGTGCTGCGCAGGATTTCCTCGTTCTCCTCGTGGCTGGCCGAAGCATCGAGCCACACGATGCGCGTGCGCGGCGTCATCACGCTGTCGACGGTGCGGTCGCCCAGGCGCAGCACGCGGTTGACCATGTTGCGTTCGTCGAGGTCGAGCACGCCGTGCTCGGCGCTTTCGGCCACCAGCAGGCGGATTTCCTCTTCCGTCGCCACGTCGCTGCCGCGGCTGCGCACGCGGAGCAGGCGCAGCAGGGCGCCGCTGGAAAAGTTCAGCAGCCATACGAAGGGGGCGGCGATGCGGGACAGCAGCAGCATCGGCATCGCTACATGGCCCGAGATCACTTCCGGCGCGGACAGGGCCAGCCGCTTGGGCACCAGTTCGCCGATGACGATCTGGATGAAGGAGATGAGCGCGAAGCCCAGCACCAGGCCGATGATTCTGGCGTAGGGTTCCATCCAGGCCGCGCGTCCGCCATGGATGGCCGTGGCGATATGGTCGCCCAGCGCGTCGCCGGCCAGGGCGCCGGTGACCAGGATCACCAGCGTCATGCCCACTTGCACGGTGGAAAGGAAGCGCTCTGGCGCCTCGGCGTGGCGCAGGGCGGCGCGGGCGCGGCGGCTGTCGCGGGCCATCTGCTTGAGGCGGGTCTTGCGCGAGGCGACCAGCGCCATCTCCGAGAGCGCGAAGAAACCGTTGAACAGCGAGAGGACGATGACGGTGACGATCTCGGTCAGCATCGGGGCGGCCGTTCGCCAAGGTGGTCGCGTTTGTACATGAGACGCAGTGTAAGGCCAAGCCATGGCGCAGGGGTGGGTGCGACAGACCGGGCTGAGCGGCCGTGATGCGGCGCGGCAGGCGCGTCCTGTAACATATCTGTCATTTCGGTCCTCGCACCCCAGGCAATAACTGCATGTTTTCATTGCAAACGATTTTCGGCAAAGGCGACAAGTTCTACGGCCTGCTCGAGCAAAGCGCCGAGGCGGCGCGCGAGAGCGCCAAGGCCCTGCACGAACTGGTGACCCATAAGGACCACGCACCGGTCATGGCCGCCTTTGCCGCCGCGCGCGCCAGGGAGAAGGCACTGGCCGGGCAGATCAGCGAGGAACTGGTGAACACCTTCGTCACCGCGCTGGACCGCGAGGATATCGAGGCGCTGAACTCCGCGCTCTACAAGATCCCCAAGACCATCGAGAAATTCGCCGAGCGCTACGAGATCGTGGCCGCGCGCGTCGCGGACGTGGATTTCGGTGCCCGCGCGCTGGTGCTGGAGCGGGCCACCGAGGTGGTGTCGGAGATGATCGGCGAACTGCGCCGCGGCCTGCGCATCGATCCGGTGAAGAAGCTGCAGGACCGCATGCAGACGCTGGAATCGGAGGGCGACCGCATGCTGCTGTCGCCGTATCGCACCCTGTATGTGGAAGGCAACGATGCCATGCGCGCCATGCTGGCGAAGGACCTGTTCGAGCTGATCGAGAAAGCCATCGACAAGTGCCGCGACGTCGGCAACACCGTCTATTCGATCGTGCTGAAGAACTCCTGAGGCCGGCCCGATGACGCCCATCCAGTCGCGTCGCCCGGCCGCCTGCCGGGTCCAGGCCGTCGCGCGCGAGGTCCGTGCATGAGCATCGGCCTTGCCATCGTCGTCGTGCTCATCGCGCTCGCCTTCACCTATATCAACGGGTTCCACGACACCGCCAATTCCATCGCCACGGTGGTGGCGACCAAGGTGCTCAGTCCCGGCCAGGCCGTGCTGATGGCGGCCGCCACCAACCTGGTCGGCGCCTTGTGGGGCACCGCCGTGGCCAAGACCATCGCGGCCGGCCTGATCGATACCCATGTGATCGAGGCGGGGCCGCAGTTGCTGATCTGCGCCCTGCTGGCCGCCACCGCGTGGAACCTGATCACCTGGTGGCTGGGATTGCCGTCGAGTTCCAGCCACGCCCTGGTCGGCGCCCTGGTTGGCGCGGCCATCGCCGCCTCGGGCAATGATTTCGCCTCGGTGATCTGGATGCAGGGCGGCGCGCACTGGTGGGAGGGCAAGGGCGTGCTGCCCAAGGTGGTGATGCCGATGGTGGTGTCGCCGCTGATGGGCTTCGTGATCGGCTTCCTGCTGATGGGGGCGATCTATGCCCTGCTGAGTTGGTTCTCCAGCCGCCAGGGCTTCCTGCGCCGGTTTGGCCGCACGCCGTTCGTCAACGCGTTCTTCGGCAAGGCGCAGATCGTCTCGGCCAGCGCCATGGGCCTGGCCCACGGCATGAACGATGCGCAGAAGAGCATGGGCATCATCGCGCTGGCCCTGGCTGGCGCCACCGCGGCGGGCCAGCTCGACCACCTGCCGGCATGGCTGGGTTTCCTGCGCATCCATGGCTCCAGCGAGGGCGGCTTCGACGTGCCGGCGTGGGTGGCCGTGCTGTGCGCGCTGACCATGGCCGGCGGCACCGCCGGCGGCGGTTGGCGCATCATCAAGACGCTGGGCCACAAGATGGTCAAGCTGCATCCGATCAACGGCTTCGCGGCCGAGGGCAGCTCGGCGATGGTGATCCTCACCGCGTCGGCGTTCGGCATCCCGGTCTCCACCACCCACAACGTGTCGGCCTCGATCATGGGCGTGGGCGCGGCCAAGCGCTGGAGCGCCATCCGCTGGTCGGTGGTGGAGCGCATGGTGTGGGCGTGGATCCTGACCCTGCCGATCACCGCCCTGCTGGCCTATGGCTTCGTGCGGCTGGCGGCGTTGTTCTGAGATCGTGAACAGGCTCTGAGCCCCCGCCACGCTGTGGGAGCGCATCCCATGCGCGACAGTCCTGTCGACGACTGGCCACGATCTAGGCTTGCGCCTACAGGGCGTCGCCGCCGGCGGCGACGATGCGCTCCAGCTGATCGCCCAGGGTACCCAGCTCCTCGATCAGGCGCTTGAGCTCGGCCGCATCCAGCAGCTCGTAGGGACGGTTCTCGCACAGGTGCAGGTAGGGCGAGCCGTCCAGGTCGGCCACGGCCAGGAAGCCGTTGCGCTGCTCCCAGTTGAAGCGCAGGCAGCGGCGCGGGTCGGCGCCGGCCAGCGGGCCCACGGGGGTGGAGATGCGCAGGTAGCGTCGGCCCACCTCGTCTTCCAGTTCGGCCAGGTAGATGCCCTGGTGGCGGTCATGCGGCAGGGTGAGGTCGAAGCTGATCAGGTACGGGTCGTTGTGGCGCAGCTGGTGCAGGCTGCCGATATGGGAGCGCACGGCTTCGAAATGATGCATGGCGTGGTCTCCTTGGCAGGCAGATCGAGCCTCGCTACTGTGCCACGACCCGGTGTAAAGAGGCTGTTCAAGATCATGGACCCTGCCATCGATGATGCGCATGCCCGCATCTACGCCGCCATCGCGGCGATCCCGCGCGGGCGTGTCGCCAGCTACGGCGCGATCGCCGCACGGGCGGGCCTGCCGGGCAGGGCGCGGCTGGTCGGGCGCGCCCTCGGCGAGGTGCCGGCAGGGATGGAGCTGCCCTGGTACCGGGTACTGCGTTCCAGCGGCCAGATCGCCTTCCCCCCGGGCAGCCAGGGCTTCCGCGAGCAAAGCCGCCGGCTCAAGGCGGAGGGCGTGGAGGTGCGCAACGGGCGCGTGTCGCTGGCCAGCTTCGGGCTGGACGCGGACATCGATCGCGCCTTGTGGGGCATGCCCGGCGGCTGAGCCCCTCGTTTCTCCGCACATAAAAAAACCGGGGTCCTTGCGGACCCCGGTTCATGGACGGCAAGGCCGCCAGGCTTAGAACGACTGGTTGTACTGGACGTAGAAGTAACGGCCCAGATCCAGCACCGGATCGATCGAGCTCGACGAGTTGAACGAGGCCGCCAGGAATTCGATTGGCGGGTGCTTGTTGAACACGTTGCGGATACCCACCGCCACGTTGGCCTTCCACGGCAGTTCGTAGCGACCCTGCACGTCGTTGAACACGATTGCGCCGATGCGGTCCGCGCCCGGGCCGTAGCCCCAGTTCACGCTGTTGTAGTTGGGCATGTTGCAGTGTTCGGTGGCACTCCAGCACTCGTCCAGCACCGAGCCGTAGTAACGCACGTCCCAGGTGGCGCCCCACTTGCCCAGCTGCCAGTCCAGGCCCGCGTTCGCGCGCCACTTCGGATAGGAGAACTGGCCGGCGTAGTTGATGGCCTGCGCACCGGCCACGCTCTCCTGGGTCCACTCGTCCAGGTAGTTTGCGTCCAGGGTGACCTTGAACTGGCCGAACGAGAACTGCGGCAGGCGGTAACCCACGGCGAAGTTGTAGCCGGAGGTCTGGATCCAGCCCAGGTTCGCGCTGCCTTCGTGCAGGTTCACGACCTGGCCGTTGGCGTCACGCTGGAACTGCGAGCAGAAGTCCTGCACCGAGTACTGGTAGCACTGATCAAGCACGTAGTTGGCACCGATGCCGGTGATGACGTTGGTGATCTTGATCTTGTAGTAGTCCAGGGTGAAGTCCAGGCCTTCCACGTAGTGCGGGCTGTACACCAGGCCCGCCGTGCGGGTGGTGCTGTGCTCGGGCTGCAGGAACTGGTTGCCCGCGCCGGTCACGAACGGCGTGGTGCTCTGGTTGTTCGGGCCCGTGATCGGCTGGCCAGCCGTGTTGACCTGGCGGAAGTTGGCCGGCAGGCCCGCGGCCGCGCAGTTCCTGGCCACGGTCGGGTTCTTGGTGCTGCCGTACACGGCATCGCAGGGATCGGTGTAGTCGTCGAAGGTCTGCGAGCCACCACCGAACAGATCACCCAGGGTCGGGGCGCGGAAGCCCTTGGCGAAGGTGCCGCGCACCAGCAGGTCCTCGAACGGCGACCAGGTGAAGCTGTACTTGTTGTTGGTCGTGCTGCCGAAGTTGCTGTAGTGCGAGTAGCGGCTGGCGATGTCGAACGACAGCGACTTGGCGCCCGGCAGGTCCTTCAGCACCGGGATGTTCAGCTCGATGTAGGCCTCGTTGGTGGTGTACGAGCCCGAGGTCGGGCCGGCGGCGAGGTCGGTGGTATAGCCGGCGCTGGCCATCTCGTCAGGATAGTCATAGCCGCTGGTCTGGCGATGCTCGATACCAGCCGCAAAGCTGAAGGTGCCCGCGCCGCCCGGCATTTCGAACAGGCCGCCGGTGATGTTGGCCGTGAAATCCTTGGAGGTCGACTGCTGACGGGCCTGTTCCAGCGCGGCGATGTAGTTCAGCGCCTGCGAGGTGGAGGCGCTCGGGCCGCCCAGGATGTTGAACGGCACGCACTGGTTCATCGCGATCGGCGCGTCCGGCGTACCGCACTGCACCTGGCCACCGCTGTTGAGGAACGACGGGCCCAGCGCCTTCTGCAGGTTCAGCAGGTTGATGTTGCCGGTGATGGTCTGGTCGATGTCGTACTTGTTGTAGTCGAAGCCGGCATCCCAGTTCCAGGTGTAGCTGCCGACCTGGAACACGCCTTCCAGGCCGCCGTCGAAGTGCAGGGACTTGGCGCTATCGTCGGTGACGCGCGGCATTTCGACGATGCGGCGGGCGAACGACAGATCCTGGCCCGGGATCGGGTTGTAGTAGCTCTCGCCGCTCAGGTAGACCGGGAAGTTCGGCTGGCTGGTGCTGGTCAGCGGATAGCCGGCAACCTGGGTCGACGAATCACGCTCGGCATACATGCCGGTCGCCTTGAACGTGATGTTGTCGGTCAGGTTGTAGCTGCCCTGGGTGAAGACCGACTTCAGCTCCGTGGGCAACTGCAGCATCATCTGCTGGGTGGGGTTGTAGTAGTCGTCCTGCGTCACACCTTGGTGGTAGTTGGCGAGGTCGCGCGAGTCAGCGCCTACACCCTGGCCATTCCAGCTGCCGGTATGGTTGAGGACGTAGGTTTTGCCGTCATAGCTGAAGCGACCCCACGGACCCGTGCCGCTGAGGCCGTAGATGCCATAGTCCGGGCCGTAAGTGGTAGCAGTCAGGTCGCGCGACTTGGCCCACACCGGATCGGTCTTGTTGTACGTGGCGGCGAACACGATCGAGGACTTCTCGCCGGTGCTGCCGACGGTGAACGAATAGGCCTGCTGGCGGCCGTCGCCACCCTGGTTCTGGCCGATCGAGCCGCTGACCGCGGCACCGTCGAAGTGGTCCTTCAGGATGATGTTGACCACGCCGGCGACGGCGTCCGAACCGTAGATGGACGAGGCGCCGTCCTTCAGGATGTCGATATGGTCGATCAGCGCGGCCGGGATGGTGGACACGTCGGTGAAGCCGTTGAGGCTGGTCATCCAACGCTTGCCGTTCACCAGCACCAGCGTGCGGTTCTCGCCGAGGTTGTACAGGTTGACGTACTGGCCGCCTTCCTCGGTGTTGGCCAGCAGCACCGCAGACTTGCTGAAGGTGGGCTCGCCGGCGATGGTCAGGTTCTGCAGGATGTCGCCGACGTTGGTCAGGCCGGTCTTCTGGATGTCGGCCTGGCTGATGCTGATGACGGGCTGGGCCGTCTCGACGTCAACGCTGCGGATGCGCGAACCGGTCACCGTGACGGTTTCGAGCTTCTTGGCGTTATCGGGACTGGACTGGTTGCCCGAGGTATCCTGTGCGAACACAGTACCGGCAGCGGCGAACGTGCCGACGGCCAATCCGACTCGGATGGCTACGGCCAACTTGCTATTTCCAAATGGCTTCACGTGTGAACTCCCCTACATCGTGGTTAACAACGAATGGCAGGCTGCGGTGGCATTACCTGGGATACAGGCAAGGCTCCGCCTGCGAGCCTGTCTAATGACGAGCCCGGCACCTGTTGATTCGGCAAGAAGTTGCGATCCTCCCCTGCCTCCCTTCTTGGACCTTAAGTAGATCGATAACAAATTGTCAACAAATCATCGCTACTTTCGTCACGTATGAAACTATTTCCATCAAATACAGCGCGTTAGCATGGTTGTGAAGGCTGTGACACAGTCGTTTAGACGGGATTTTCACATTGTGATGACATGGCAGCCATTTAGGGGTGATGAGAAAATCGCAAGAAAATGCGATTCCGTTCATTTTGAATATCGCCACGGCGATTCAAGGCAATAGCGATCACCCATGCTTCCTTCTGTACTGGACATTCTTCAAAGCGTTTTCGGCTACACCCAGTTCCGCGGCCAGCAACAGGCCATCGTGGAACACCTGGTCGAAGGGGGCGATGCGCTGGTGCTGATGCCCACGGGCGGCGGCAAGTCGCTCTGCTACCAGATACCGGCGCTGGCGCGGCAAGGCACCGGCATCGTGGTGTCGCCACTGATCGCCTTGATGCAGGACCAGGTGGATGCCTTGCGCGAGGCTGGTGTCGCGGCGGCCTACCTCAACTCCAGCCTGGATGCCGAAGAACAGCGCGAGGTGGAGCGTCGCCTGCTGGCGGGCGAGTTGAACCTGCTGTACGTGGCGCCCGAGCGGCTGCTGACGCCGCGCTTCCTTGGTCTGCTCGAACGGACGGAGGTGGCCCTGTTCGCCATCGACGAGGCGCATTGCGTGTCGCAATGGGGACACGATTTCCGGCCGGAGTACCGCGAACTGGCCGTGTTGCACCAGCGCTATCCGGAGGTGCCGCGCATTGCGCTCACCGCGACGGCGGACGAGCGTACGCGCGAGGAAATCGTCGAACGCCTTGCACTGCAGCAAGCGCGCCAGTTCGTCTCCAGCTTCGACCGTCCCAACATCCGCTACCGGGTGGGGTTGCGCCATAATGCGCGCCGCCAGCTGACGGATTTCCTGGCGCAGCGGCGCGGGGATACCGGCATCGTCTATGCGTTGAGCCGCCGCAAGGTAGACGAGACGGCTGCCTGGCTGGCCGAGGCCGGCATCGATGCGTTGCCCTATCACGCGGGCCTGGACGCGGCCACGCGCCATGCGAACCAGCGGCGCTTCCTGCGGGAGGACGGCCTGGTGATGGTGGCCACGGTGGCCTTCGGCATGGGCATCGACAAGCCCGACGTGCGTTTCGTGGCGCACCTGGACCTGCCGCGCAGCATGGAAGGCTACTACCAGGAAACCGGCCGCGCCGGGCGCGATGGCCTGCCGGCCGATGCATGGATGATCTATGGCCTGTCCGACGTGGTGACGATGAGCCAGATGATCGCCCAGTCCGAATCGGCCGACGCGCGCAAGCGCATCGAACGCCAGAAGCTGGAGGCGCTGCTGGCCTATGCGGAGACCACGCAGTGCCGCCGTGGGCTGTTGCTGGCGGCTTTCGGCGAGGTGTTCGAGGGGCCGTGCGGACGCTGCGACAACTGCATCGAACCGCCAAGGACCTGGGACGCCACCGTGCCCGCGCAGAAGGCCTTGTCCGCCGTCTATCGCAGCGGGCAGCGCTATGGCTCGGGGCACGTCATCGACATCCTGCGCGGCGAGCGCGGCGGGCGCGTCGACGAGCTTGGCCACGATCGTCTTTCCACCTTCGGCATCGGCGCCGACATGGACGAGAAGCAGTGGCGTTCGGTATTCCGCCAATTGCTGGCGATGGGCCTGCTGGAGGCCGATGCGGAAGGCTACGGCACGCTGCGGCTGACCAAGGCCAGCCGCGACGTGCTGGTAGGCAATCGCGAAGTCCGCTTGCGCGAAGACGCCCAACCTGTCCGCGCTGTGCGCAAGCGCCGCGACAGCCTGCTGGTGACCGGCGGCAGCCTGGGCGTGGAGGCCTACGAGCAGCCGCTATGGGAGGCCCTGCGCAAGCTGCGCACGCAACTGGCGAAGCAGCACGGCGTGCCACCCTACGTGATCTTTCATGACGCGACCCTGCTGGCGATGCTGCGCGCATTGCCCTCGAACGAGGAAGAACTGGCGGCCATCAGTGGCGTGGGTGCGGCCAAGCTCGAGCGCTACGGGCGCGACTTCCTGGCGGTGATCAACGCGCAGGAGTGACGCTGACCCCTCCATGGAGAGGAGGAAGGGGCTATCCCGCCAAACGCCAGCGCGTGCCTTCACCCGATACCCGGGAATGCGCCAGCGCCTGCTCGGGAACGAAGCGCCACAGTGCCAGTTCGCCCGGCAGGCGCGCCTCGGGGCAGGCCATGCGGGTGGCGACCAGGGCCGCCTCGGCGGTCTCGTGGCGGCCGATCTCGCGTGCCTCGCACAGCGTGCGCCATTGGCGGCCATGGCGGATGATGCGGAAAAGCCCGTTCTTCGACGGGTAGACGTATTGCGCCAACATGGGACATCGAAGGTCGATGGGGGATGCTGCGCAGCCTGCCAGCCTTGCGTGACTGGCTGGTTATTCCCATGCGACGGTTCCATGGCGCGAAGGCGGCGGGACGGTGGCGGCCGTCATCTACATCAGCATGGCGTGAAGGGCGCGCCATGAAAAACGGCCCGCATCGCTGCGGGCCGTTTCCTCGCCTGAATCCGTGGACGGTTACTTGCGTTGCGCCGCGGTGGCGTCGCGGGCGGCGCGGAATTCCGAGTCCTTGCTCCAGTTGGGCCAGGTATCGGAATTGGCCAGGTCGCTGCCCAGCTTGTAGAGGATCTGCAGGTCGCGGGCCATGCCGGTGAACGTCCAACTGGCCTGCCATTCGTCCGATGGCTGGTGGTAATGCCTGGCCACGTAGTCGTCCTCGGCGGCCTTGCCGGCGGCGAGGCCGCCGTCCACCCAGTCGTTGCCCGAGCCGAACGAGATCGCCGGCACGCCGCGCTTGGCGAACGAGAAGTGATCGGAGCGGAAGAAATGGCCCGCTTCCGGCTTCGGGTCCGGCGAGTAGACCAGGTTCCACTGCTTGGCGGTATCAGTCAGCTCGTCCAGCAGGTCGAGCTTGGCGCTGCCGGAGATGGTGAAATTGCGCGCCGGGCCGTGCGGGTCGAGCGCGTCCATGTTGATGTCGGCCACCGTGGTGGCCAGCGGGTAGAGCGGCTTGGAGGCGTAGTACTCCGAGCCCAGCAGGCCCTTTTCCTCGGCGGTGACGTTGAGGAACACCACCGAGCGCTCCGGCCTGGGCTGGCTGGCGAAGGCGCGGGCCAGTTCGATCAGGGCGGCAGTGCCGGTGGCGTTGTCCACGGCGCCGTTGTAGATGCGGTCGCCCTTGGCGTCGGGCGCGCCGACGCCAAGGTGGTCCCAGTGCGCGCTGTAGATGACGGTTTCGTCGGGGCGCTTGCTGCCCTCGATGCGACCCACGATGTTGTGCGAGGTGATGACCTTGGAGTCGATCCTGTAGTTGGCCGAGAAGCTCTCGCCCTTCAGCTCCACCGGCTTGAAGTCGCGCGTCTGGGCCTGTTTCTTCAGCGCCTCGAAATCCAGGCCGGCGGCCTTGAACAGGTCCACCGCCACATCGCGCTGGATCCACGCCTCGACCGGCGTATGCACGCTGGAGGGATGGTCGCGCACCACGTCGAACTGGGTGTTGGTGTTGGAATTGGCCACGGTGGCCCAGCCATAGGAGGCCGGCGCGGTCTCGTGCACGATAAGCATGCCGGCGGCGCCCTGGCGGGCGGCTTCCTCGTACTTGTAGGTCCAGCGGCCGTAGTAGGTCATGGCCTTGCCGCCGAAGTCGCCGACGCCGGTCTCGAAGTCGGGGTCGTTGATCAGCACCACGGCGATCTTGCCGTGCAGGTCCACACCCTTGAAGTCGTCCCAGTGGCGCTCCGGCGCCTTCACGCCGTAGCCCACGAACACCAGCGGCGCCTTGTCGATCGAGACCGCCTTGGAGCCGTCCAGCGCGGCGCGCACGGCGATTTCCTTGCCCTGGGTGAGCTTTTCGGTCTTGCCGTTGACCGTGAACGACAGCGAGGGCGTGCCGGCGATGTCGGACTGCAGCAGCGGCACCGCCTGCGTCCATTCGCGCTGGCCGTTCTTCAGGTCGCCGCCCGGCTGCACGCCGGCGGCCTTGAATTGCGCGACCACGTAGTCGATGGTCTTGGCCTCGGCGGGCGTGGCCGGGCCGCGGCCCTCGAAGGCGTCGGAGGAAAGTGCCTTGTCCTCCTCGGACAGGCGATGCGGATCGATGGTCGGGGTGGTCGGAGCGGCCGCGGCGAACAGGGCCGTCGTTACGGACAGGGCGAGCAGGGACAGGGCCAATCGCTTCATGGGGCGGTACCTGGCGTGGAAACGGACCTCGATAGTAGAGAGCGCCGCCGCCATGGGTCCATAGCCGCCGGTCGGCCTGGGCCTCCCGGGGATGCGGGAAAACCCCTTGAAAACAGGTCCGGAACGCGCCGGATAGTGACTTTCTTCACCCCTGTCAGCCCGAGGCGGCAAAAAAACTGCATTTTTTCCGTTCTGCAGCTTGGCGCGATGGGCTGGCATGCCATACATTCCGCATGCCGAGAGGCATTCCAAACACCATCACTTTTGATGACCACGGGGAAATGTATGGCGAAGGCGCAGAAAGCAGCAGCGAAGAAGAAGGCCGCTCCGAAGGCGGCTCCGAAGACCGCCGCCAAGGCAGTCGTTCACAAGCCGATCAAGGAAGCATTGAGCAAGTCGGGCCTGGTCGCCCACATCGCTGAAACCAGCGGCGTGATTGCCAAGGACGTGCGCGCGGTGCTGGCGTCGCTCGAAGCGGCCGTGGCCAGCTCGGTGCACAAGAAGGGCGCCGGCCACTTCACCCTGCCGGGTCTGCTGAAGATCACCGCCGTCAACGTGCCGGCCAAGCCCAAGCGCAAGGGCATCAACCCCTTCACCAAGGAAGAGCAGTGGTTCGCCGCCAAGCCGGCCACGGTGAAGATCAAGGTTCGCCCGCTGAAGAAGCTGAAGGACGCCGCGCTCTGAGCGTAGCCATTCGATAACATCGGACGCCAGGTGCGGCCTTTGCGTCGCACCTGGTGGCATGGCCGGCCCGCCGCGACGGCGGGGCCTCCGGGAAGGGCGGACTCTCTATCCACCGGGGCGCCGCCGCACCGCTCAGCGGCGATCGCTGCCGATTACCCGGCCCGTCTCCGGATCCACCTGCAACCTGATGCTCTGGCCCGCGGGACTGTCCGCCTTGGCCGTCCATACGCCGTCGCTGAAATCCACGTCGTGCACATGCGTGTAGCCTTCGGTGGAGAGCGCCGCGCGCACCTCGCTTTCGCTCAGCCGGGAGACCTGGGTGTCCGGGAAGGCCTGCCCGGTCCTGGGGTCGACGCGGACTTTCACGCGCTTGCCGTTCGCGCTGCGGGCCTTGGCTTTCCATACCCCATCGCTGAATTCGAGACCGTGCACCTCGGTGTAGCCCTGCTGCTCGAGCGAAGTCTGCACTTGGTGCTGTGTCAGCGCCTCCTGCGCCATGGCGGCGCCGCAAACGCCCAATGCCGCCGCGATGGTCAATGAAGCGAGCTTCTTCATGGATGCCTCTTTGCTGGAGGGGAGGCACGAGTTTTGGCATGCGCCGAAACAACATGCGGTGAATGCGCGGAAAGCCATGGCCAATCCACCGTCAAGGCGGGTAGTGGATGGCCGTGCCGCACGCGTTTGATATGGCGCAGGGCCATTCGTGACGTAAGCGTCACGATGAGACAGGTATTTTTTTCCGACAGGAACCGCGCGGTGCCGCGCACTCGCCGCACAGGGGTTGAGCCGTGCCAAGCACAGCAAGGAAACAAACCAGTGGCGACGAGGCGAGGGGCGGGGCAGAGTCCTCGGACGGACGACTGGCCTGGCCCGGCTGGCTGCTGGGGGCGGCCCTGCTGGCCGGTTGCGCGAGCATGGCGCCGCCGCACCAGACGCCGCCCATGGCCGTGCCCAACGCATGGCCGGGCGATGTGCAGCCCGGTGCGCCCGAGGGCGCGCCGCGCGCGGTCCAACTGGATTGGCGTGGTTATTTCGTCGATCCCAGGCTGCAGCAACTGATCGCCACGGCGCTGGACAACAACCGCGACCTGCGCGTGGCCATGCTGCGCGTGGACGAGGCGCGCGCGGCCTATCGCATCCAGCGCTCCGAGCAGTTCCCCGCCATCGGCCTGGGGGCGCAGGGCACCCGGGCGCGCGTGCCGGGCGACCTCAATGTGACCGGCCAACCGGTGATCAGCACCGATTACGAATTCTACGTGGGCCTGAGCAGCTGGGAGCTGGACCTGTGGGGACGCGTGCGCAGCCTCAAGGAGGCGGCATTGCAACAATACCTCGCCACCGACTCGGCGCAACGCGCGGTACAGCTGACCCTTGTCGCGCAAGTGGCCAACAGCTACCTGGCGCTGCGCGAGCTGGACGAACGCCTGGCGCTGACCCGGCAGACCATAGCGACGCGGCAGGAGTCCTACCGCATCTTCAGCCGGCGGCATGAGGTCGGCTCGGCCTCCAAGCTGGAACTGACCGACGTGCAGACCCTGCTGACCCAGGCCCAGGCCTTGGGCGCGCAGCTGGAGCAGGAACGCGCCACTCAGGCACATGCCCTGGCGCAGCTGGTCGGCGCACCGGTGGACCTGGCGCCTGACGACACGCGTTTCGACGACGACAGCGTATTCGCGCCGTTGCAGGTGGGGTTGCCTTCCGACCTGCTGGCCGACCGTCCGGACATCCAGGCGGCCGAATACCGCCTGAAGGCGGCCAATGCCAATATCGGCGCTGCCCGTGCGGACTTTTTCCCCCGCATCGCGCTCACCGGCAGCTTCGGCACCGCCAGCGCGCAGCTCGATGGCCTGTTCCAGGCAGGCAGCCGCAGCTGGGCGTTCGTGCCCAGCGTGACCCTGCCGGTGTTCGATGCCGGGCGCCGCCAGGCCGGCCTGGCATTGTCCGAGGTGCGCCGCGACATCGCGGTCGCCGACTACGACAACACCGTGCAGAACGCCTTCCGCGAGGTGGCCGATGCCCTCTCGGCCCGGCAGTGGCTGGTCGAGCAGGTGCGCATCCAGCGCGAGACGGTGGCGGCGCAGACCGAGCGCGCGCGCCTGGCCAAGCTGCGCTACGACAGCGGTGCCATACCTTACCTGGAAGTGCTCGATGCCCAGCGCGCCCTGCTGTCGGCCGAGCAGGAGCTGGTGCGCGCGCGGCGCGCCCTGCTGTCCAGCGAGGTCAGCCTGTATGCCGCCCTGGGGGGCGGCGTCTCCACGCCCGCCGAAGCGGGCGTGCCCCATCAAGGTCCCTGAGGCGAAACCAGACCCATGGCTATCTCTCCCGTGCTCAAGAAAAGACTGCTGCTGGTGGCCGGCCTGGTGGTGATCGTGCTGCTGGGCACGTTCGCCTGGCAGAAGTGGGGCCAATCCGGGCCTGGCGAGGGCTTCATCAGTGGCAACGGGCGCATCGAGGCCACCGAGATAGACGTGGCGGCCAAGATGCCGGGACGTGTCCAGGACATCCTGGTGCGCGAGGGTGATTTCGTCAGCGCCGGCCAGACCCTGGCCCGGATGCAGGTCGACGTGCTACAGGCGCAGCGGGCCGAGGCGGTGGCCGGCGAGCAGCAGGCGCGGCACCAGGTGGCCGCGGGCGAGGCGCAGGTGGCATTGCGCCAGAGCGACGTGGCGGCCGCCCAGGCCCAGGTCACGCAGCACGAGAGCGAACTGGCCAATGCGCAGCGCCGGCTCGCGCGCTCGCAGACGCTGGCGAAGGAGGGTGCCTCCTCCGAGCAGGAACTGGATGATGATCGCGCCCGGGTCAGCGGCATGCAGGCCACCGTGGCGGCCGCCAAGGCCAGGCTTGCCTCGGCGAACGCCGCGGTGGAGGCGACCAAGGCCCAACTGGTGGGCTTGCGTTCGTCGGTGGAGGCAGCGCGGGCGACCATCGCGCGCGTCGACGCGGACATCGCCGACAGCGACCTCAAGTCGCCGCGCGACGGCCGTGTGCAGTACCGCGTGTCGCAGCCGGGCGAGGTGCTGGGCGCCGGCGGCAAGGTGCTCAACCTGCTGGACCTGTCCGACGTCTACATGACCTTCTTCCTGCCCGAGACGGTGGCCGGCAAAGTGGCCATGGGCAGCGAGGTGCACATCGTGCTGGACGCCATCCCGCAATGGGTGATCCCGGCCAAGGTCTCGTTCGTGGCGAGCGCCGCGCAGTTCACTCCCAAGACGGTGGAAACGGCGAGCGAGCGGCAGAAGCTGATGTTCCGCGTTCGCGCGCAGATCCCGCCGGCGCTGCTGCGCAAGCACCTGGAGCAGGTGAAGACCGGTGTGCCGGGCGTGGCCTGGGTGAAGCTCGATCCGGACAAGGATTGGCCCCCGCAGCTTGCCGTCAAGCTGCCGGAGTAGCCGATGGCCGGCGCAGCCGCGATGCCAGCCGCGTCGACGGGGTACGTGGGAACCCTGCGCGCGGTCCGCTTGCGTTACGGCAAGACCGTGGCGCTCAAGGGCGTGGACCTGGACGTGCCGGCCGGGTGCATGGTGGGGCTGATCGGGCCGGACGGCGTGGGCAAGTCCAGCCTGATGTCGCTGATCGCCGGCGCGCGCGCCGTGCAGGAGGGGCAGGTGGACGTGCTCGGCGGCGACATGACCAGCAAGCACCATCGCGACCGGGTGTGCCCGCTCATCGCCTACATGCCGCAAGGCCTGGGCAAGAACCTGTATCCCACGCTGTCGGTGGAGGAGAACCTGCAGTTCTTCGCGCGGCTGTTCGGCCATGGTGCCGCAGAACGCCGTCGCCGCATCGACGACCTGACCCGCAGCACCGGGCTGAACGACTTCCTGGACCGGCCGGCGGGCAAGCTCTCCGGCGGCATGAAGCAGAAGCTGGGCCTGTGCTGCGCGCTCATCCACGACCCGGATCTCTTGATCCTGGACGAGCCTACCACCGGCGTGGACCCGCTGGCGCGTGCGCAGTTCTGGGACCTGATCACGCGCATCCGGCGCACCCGGCCCGGCATGAGCGTGATGGTGGCCACCGCCTACATGGACGAGGCGCAGCGCTTCGACTGGCTGGTGGCGATGGACGATGGCCGCGTGCTGGCCACCGGCACGCCCGCCGAGTTGCTCGAGCGCACTGGCAGCGCATCGCTGGAAACCGCCTTCATCGCGTTGTTGCCGGAGGAGAAGAAACGCGGCTACGCGCCGGTGGTGATCCCGCCGCTGGTGACGGACGACCACGACATCGCCATCGAGGCCAGGGATCTCACCATGCGCTTCGGCGATTTCGTGGCGGTGGACCACGTGAACTTCCGCATCCGGCGCGGCGAGATCTTCGGCTTCCTTGGCTCCAACGGTTGCGGCAAGACCACCACCATGAAAATGCTGACCGGCCTGCTGCCGGCCAGCGATGGCCAGGCCTGGCTGTTCGGCAAGCCGGTCAATTCCAGCGACCTCGACACGCGCCGTCGCGTGGGCTACATGTCGCAGGCGTTTTCCCTCTATGGGGAACTGACCGTGCGGCAGAACCTGGTGCTGCATGCGCGCCTGTTCCACGTGCCCGAGGCGGACGTGCCCCCTCGGGTGGAGGAAATGGTGGAGCGTTTCAACCTGGGCGAGGTGCTGGACAGCCTGCCCGACAGCATCCCGCTCGGCATCCGCCAGCGCCTGTCGCTGGCGGTGGCGATGGTGCACAAGCCGGAGCTGCTGATCCTGGACGAGCCCACCTCCGGCGTGGACCCGGTGGCGCGCGACAACTTCTGGCGATTGCTGGTGGAGCTGTCGCGGCGCGACCACGTCACCATCTTCATGTCCACGCACTTCATGAACGAGGCCGAGCGCTGCGACCGCATGTCGATGATGCATGCCGGCAAGGTGCTGGACAGCGACGTACCCGCCGCGCTGGTGGCCAAGCGCGGCGCCGCCACGCTGGAAGAGGCCTTCATCGGCTACCTGGTCGATGCGGGCGGCGGCAGCCCCACCACGGACGAGGTTGCCCCGTCCGCGGCGGCGGAGCCGGACCACGCCATGCACCCGCCACGCCGCTTCAGTCTGCAGCGCATGTTCAGCTACCTGTGGCGCGAATCGCTGGAATTGCGCCGCGATCCGGTGCGCGCCACGCTGGCGCTGGCCGGCTCGGTGATCCTGATGTTCGTGATCGGCTACGGCATGAACATGGACGTGGAAAACCTGCGCTACGGCGTGCTGGACCGCGACCAGACCGGTTTGAGCCACAACTATGCGCTGAACCTTTCCGGCTCGCGCTATTTCATCGAGCGGCCACCCATCGCCGACTACGCCGACCTCGATCGCCGCATGCGCACCGGCGAGCTGTCGCTGGCCATCGAGATCCCGCCGGGGTTCGCGCGGGACGTCGCGCGCGGCAAGGGCGCGGACATCGCCGCCTGGATCGACGGCGCCATGCCGGCCCGCGCCGAGACGGTACGCGGCTACGTCTTGGGGATGCACCAGCAATGGCTGGCGGTGCAGGCGCGCGAGCGGCTGGGCCTGTCGGCCGTGGCCCCGGTCGATATCGAGACGCGCTTCCGCTACAACCCCGACGTGAGAAGCCTGCCGGCGATGGTGCCCGCGGTGATCCCGATGCTGCTGCTGATGTTGCCGGCGATGCTCACCGCGCTGGCGGTGGTGCGCGAGAAGGAAATGGGCTCCATCGTGAACCTCTACGTCACGCCGGTCACGCGCATCGAGTTCCTGCTGGGCAAGCAATTGCCCTATGTGGTGCTGGCGATGGTCAATTTCCTGACCATGAGCCTGCTGGCGGTGACCGTGTTCGGCGTGCCGGTCACCGGCAACTACTTCGCGCTGCTGCTGGCCACGCTGGTGTTCTGCATGATCTCCACGGGCATGGGCCTGTTGTGCTCGGCGGTGACGCGCAGCCAGATCGCCGCGATGTTCTTCGCCATGATCGGCACCATGATCCCCGCCATGCAGTTCTCGGGCCTGACCGATCCGGTGTCCGCGCTGGAAGGCTTCGGCCGGTTCATGGGCCGGATCTATCCGGCCACCTACATGTTCACCATCAGCCGCGGCGTATTCAGCAAGGCGCTGGGGCTGGGCGACCTGCGCGATGCGTTCTGGCCATTGCTGCTGGCGATGCCGGTGATCATGGGCGTGGCGGTGGCGCTGCTACGCAAGCAGGAGCGCTGACATGCGCTGGCTGACGAACATCTACCGGCTGGGCGTCAAGGAGCTATGGAGCCTGGTCCGCGACCCGATGATGCTGATCCTGATCGTATATACCTTCACCGTGTCGGTGTATACCTCGGCCTCGGCCGTGCCCGAGGCCCTGCACAATGCTTCCATCGCCATCGTCGACGAGGATGGTTCGCCCTTGTCCCAGCGCATCCTTACCGCGTTCTATCCACCGCAGTTCACCCGGCCGGCCATGATCGGCCTGGGCGAGATGGATGCCGGCATGGATGCGGGGCGCTACACCTTCGTGCTGAACATGCCCCCCAACCTCCAGCGCGACGTGCTGGCCGGGCGCCCGGCGGCGATCCAGCTCAATGTCGATGCCACCCGCATGAGCCAGGCGTTCACCGGCAGCAGCTATATCCAGCAGATCGTATTGAGCGAGGTCAACGAATTCGTCGCTCGCTACCGGGGTTCCGGCGCGCCGCCGGTGGACCTGGTGCTGCGCGCGCGCTTCAACCCACAGCTGGAGAAGGCCTGGTTCGGCGGCCTCATGCAGATCATCAACAACGTCACCATGCTGTCGATCATCCTGACCGGCGCCGCGCTGATCCGCGAGCGCGAGCACGGCACCATCGAGCACCTGCTCGTCATGCCGGTGACACCGACCGAGATCATGCTCGCCAAGGTCTGGTCGATGGGACTGGTGGTATTGATCGCTGTTGCCGCTTCCCTCCACTTCGTGGTGCAAGGACTGCTGCACGTGCCGGTGCAGGGGTCGGTGCCCCTGTTCCTGGCCGGCGCGGCGCTATGCCTGTTCGCCACCACCGCGATGGGCATCTTCATGGCGACGGTCGCGCGCAGCATGCCGCAGTTCGCCCTGCTGCTGATCCTGATCCTGATTCCCCTGCAACTGCTGTCCGGCGGCACCACGCCGCGGGAAAGCATGCCGGCGCTGGTGCGCGACCTGATGCTGGCGGCGCCGACCACACATTTCGTCGAGCTGGGCCAGTCCATCCTGTTCCGCGGGGCCGGGCTTTCCGTGGTTTGGAAGCCGTTCCTGGTGCTGCTGGTGATCGGCAGCGTATTGTTCGCGCTGTCGCTCCGACGATTCCGCAAGGCTATCGGGCAGATGGCATAAGCGGCCACCGCAAGACGCATCACATCGAGGGCATGACCCATGAGCAACGCAAGCGACCTTCCCCTGGCCCTCTACAAGGCCAACACCGAGTTCCAACTGCGCATCAACAAACTGGTGATGGAGAACTGGAAGAAGTGGCTGGAACTGTCCACCCGCGCGGCCGACGATGGCATCGCCGAGTCGCAGGCCCGCGTGGAGGCGCTGCTGAAGGCGCAGGATTGGGCCGCGTTGTCGACCCTGCCGGCGGATGGCTTCTGGCGCATGCTGCAGCAACGCATGGGCGACGCCAACGTCACCGGCCAGATCGCCGCCAACGTGCAGGCGCACTTCGCGCAGGGCCTGCGCGATGCCGTCGAGACCTGGCAGAAGGACACCGCGCGGGCGATGGGCGGCGCGGGCGATGCCGCCGCCGCGGCGCCATGGAACGACCTGATGGCGCAATGGGGGCACCTGTGGCCCTGGGCCGATGGCAAGGGACCGGCGCGCGGCAAGTAGTCGGCCGTATCCGGCAACGCATGGGAGCAAGCCATGAAGCAACCGCAGACCGCATCGGCCGGCCAACTGCCCGGCCTGGGCCACGTGCCGTGGCTGGAGGGTGCGCTCGCCTACACCGTCGATGCCTGGCAACGGAGCGTGCTCTACGCCGACGTGATGCGCGAGCGCGGCAACCAGTACCAGGCACACCTGCGCGAGAAGATCCCCAACGTGCTGGATTTCCCCAGCGAACTGGTGATGTCCGGCCTGGACCTGCCGCGGCCGGTGAACTACGGGATGGTGCGCATCCTGCCGGCGGCAGGCAGCCCTTCCGACCCGGCGAAGCGTCCATTCGTGGTGGTCGATCCGCGCGCCGGGCACGGCCCGGGCATCGGCGGCTTCAAGCCGGACAGCGAGATCGGCGCGGCGCTGAAGGCCGGGCATCCCTGCTATTTCGTCGGATTCCTGCCCGATCCGGTGCCCGGGCAGACGGTGGAGGACGTGATGCGCGCCGAGGCGGCGTTCCTGCGCCGCGTCGCCGAGCTGCATCCGGACAGCCCCGGCAAGCCGGCGGTGATCGGCAACTGCCAGGCCGGCTGGCAGGTGCTGATGACCGCGGCGGTGTGGCCGGAGCTGTTCGGGCCGATCATCGTGGCGGGCGCGCCGCTGTCGTACTGGGCGGGCGAGAACCCGATGCGCTATGCCGGCGGCCTGATGGGTGGAAGCTGGCTGACCGCCGCGACCAGCGACGCGGGCGCGGGCCGCTTCGACGGCGCCTGGCTGGTGCAGAACTTCGAGAACCTCGATCCGGCCAATACGCTGTGGGCCAAGCAGTACAACCTCTACGCCAAGGTGGATACCGAGGCGCCGCGCTACCTGGGCTTCGAGAAGTACTGGGGCGGCCACGTGTTCCTCAACGACGTGGAGATGCAGTACATCGTCGACAACCTGTTCATCGGCAACCGGCTGTCCTCGGCCGAACTGTTCACCTCCGATGGCGTGCGCATCGACCTGCGCAACGTCCGCTCGCCGATCGTGGTGTTCTGCTCCTACGGCGACAACATCACCACACCGCCACAGGCGCTGGGCTGGATCACCGACCTCTACCAGGACGACAACGACATCGTCGGGTACGACCAGACCATCGTCTACGCCACGCACGACTCCATCGGCCACCTCGGCATCTTCGTTTCCGGCAGCATAGGTCGCAGGGAGCACCGCGAGTTCACCAACAACATCGATTTGATCGACCTGCTGCCGGCCGGCCTTTACCAGGCCACCGTGGAGGACAAGGCCGCGGACCTGCCGCATGGCGAACTGATCGAGGGCCCGTACCTGCTGTCGGTCCGCCGGCGTGGGATCGAGGACGTGCGCGCCATCGTGCAGCCCGATCCGGCCAGCGACCGCCACTTCGCGGCGGCGCGGCGGCTGTCGGAAATCAACCTGGCCCTATACCGCAATTTTCTGCAGCCATGGCTGCGCGCGGTATCCACGCCGTCGTCGGCACGCTGGCTGCAGGCGCTGCATCCGTTGCGGGTGGGCTACGAGTGGTGGTCCGACGAGCATCCGCTGGCGCCCATCGTGGCCAGCCTCGCCGAACAGGTGCGCGAGGAACGCCTGCCGGTGGATCCGGACCATCCGCTGTGGCAGGCGCAGGCGAGGAACTCGCAGGTCATCGCGCAGGCGCTGGATCGCTTCCGCGACCGGCGCGACGAGATCTATGCCCTGCTTTTCCATCTCCTGTACGGCTCGCCGTGGTTGCAGGCGCTGGCAGGGCAGAGCATGGGCGACCATGCGTCGCCGCGCCCGCACCCCGGCGACTCGCCGGAGCACCGGGCCTTCCTGGCCGGTGAAATGGCGCGGCTGCATGCGCAGATGGGCGAGGGCGGCCTGGCCGAGGCCGCCATTCGCGCGCTGTTCTATGTGCTCAGGCAGCGCGGCGAGGGCGATGAGCGGCAATTCCGCTATGCGCTGCGCCTCCAGCAGGAGAAGGGCCGCCCTCCAGTCGACATGGGAGCCTTCCGTCACTTGGTGCGCAGCCAGGCGCGCCTGCTCCGCCACGATCCGCAAGCGGCCATCGACGCCCTGCCGGTCCTGCTGGCGCGGGCCGAGCCTGGCGCCGTGGCCGAAGCCGCGCATGCGCTAGCGCAGGTCATCAACCTGGGCGATCCGCCGAGCGGGCAGGAACAGGCTAGCCTGCAGCAGATGCTGGACCTGTTCGACCGCGCGCGGCAGGCAGCCGGGCACGAAGCGCCGGTGCATTGACCGCTGCGTCACGTCGCGTCCGACGGGTGCGTGCTTCACGGCCGGGCCGCGTGGCCGGCGCGGGGTTCCCCGTCCTGTCACAAAGGTCTAGTTAGCTAGGCGATCCTGGCTGGCTCTTCCGGGAGCCGGTGGATCGAACTTGCAGTGAGGCAGAGGATGAGCGAGCGGAACGGGGCGGCAGGCCAGTCCGGATACGGCGAGGCCGGCGCCACCTGCACAACCAGGGCTTGCTCCGGACGGCCATGCGGGCCGTTTCGGTGGCCGGCATCGGGCGAGGCGGCCTGATGCGCTACGCGGTGTACTTCTGTCCTGCCCCGGCGAGCGCGTTGGCCGCGCTGGGGCGCGATTGGCTAAGCGCCGAACTTGCGCCGAACGGTATTCCCGGCATCGCGCGCGAGCGCTGGAACCGCCTGCTCGCCGACGTGCGCCGCTATGGCTGGCACGCGACGCTGCGTTCGCCTTTCGAACTGTCGCCCGACCATGACGTGGACGACCTGCGTCGCGCGCTGGCCGAGGTGGCCGGCAGGCATGGGCCGATCCAGTTGAGCCTGCGCTGTGCCCGGCTGGCGGGCTTTCCCTGCCTGCGCCCGGTGAGCGAGAGCCGCGCGGTGAATGCGCTCGCGGCGGCCTGCGTGGAAGCGGTGGAGCCGTTGCGCGCACCGCTCGCCGATGCCGACTTCCAGCATCGCGCCGCTGGGCTCGACGTGATCGAAACCCACTACCTTGGACGCTACGGATATCCCTACGTGTTTGAACGTTACCGGTTCCATATGACGCTGTCCGCGCCCGCCACCGTCGAGGAGGAGCGGGCACTGCAGCGCTGGCTGTCCATTCGTGCCTCCATGCTGCCCGCGGCACGCATCGATGCCCTGACGCTATGCGTCGAATCTTCGCCGGGCGCGGCTTTCGAGCCACTGGAGCGTATCGCCCTGCGCAAGACCTCGGCGGCATGAGCGCCGGGCGCCTCTACTATGTGATGGGGCCGTCCGGGGCGGGGAAGGACGGCGTGCTCGGCTGGGTGCGGGAAAACGGCCTTCGCACGGCGTGGTATGCGCGAACCGCTACGGCACCCTGGTGGAGCATGTCGGCGGCGAAAGCCATATCGGCCTGAGCCCGGCGGATTTCGATCTGCGGGAATAGCGCGGGCTGTTCGCCATGACCTGGCAGGCGCATGGGCTGCGCCACGGGCTAAGCCGGGAAATCGAGCATTGGCTGTGGCAAGGCGCCGACGTGCTGGTCAACGGCTCGCGTGCCGCCTTGCCGTTGGCGAACGCGCGCTTCGAGCAACTGGGTCCCGTGCTCATCACCGCCAGCCGCGAAACCATGGCCAGTCGCCTGTGCGAGCAAGGCGGGGGGGACGGCCGAGCAGATCGAGCAGCGCGTGGTGCGCCATGAAAGCTAGGCCATGCCCGACAAGACGCTGACCATCGTCAATGAAAGCAGCCCGCTGGAAGCCGGGGCGGCCGCCTTGCTCCACGCCATACGGCGTTGTGGCTAGCCAGGGGCCAGGTCGTCGATCGCATCCATGGATTGCTCACACCGGCTTGACGCCGGCGCGCGGAACCTGCCCTCGGCCCGCCGTGCAGGCTGGTATCCCTGGCGGCATGACCTGGGGAGATCGAGATGAAAAAGAAAGTGTGGATCGTGGTGGCCAACCGTGCCGTGGCGCGCTTGTTCCAGGCCAGCCAGCCTACCGGGCCGCTGGAAGAACTGGAGGCATTCATTCATCCGGAAGGCCGGCTGCAGGAAGGCGACCTGGTGACGGATCGCCCCGGGCGCACCTTCGACAGCGTCGGCGCCGGGCGCCATGCCGAGGATCCGGACACCGCCGCCACCGTCTCCGAGGCGAACCATTTCGCTATCGAGCTCAGCCGGTTCCTGCAGAAGGCGGGCGCCGAACGCAAGTTCGATGCCTTGGTCCTGGTCGCCGCCCCGGCTTTTCTCGGCATCCTGCGCGAACGCCTCGATGTGTCCACGCGCGAGCGCGTCATCCTGGAAGTGGACAAGAACCTGGTGCAGCACGGTCCCGCGGAGATACGCGGTCACCTGCCTGAGCGCCTGTATTCCATCCTCGGCGCGTAAGAGCCTGTTCAAAATCTTGGTGGGCCCTCCTCCCCCCTGCACGCAGCCTTTGTAGGAGCACCCTGTGCGCGACGCCTTTCGCCTCATGGCTCGTCGTCCCGGCGCCTCCGCAAAAAGGGCGCCAGGATGACGAACGATGCGGACCGAGGCAAAAGGAGGTCGCGCACAGGGTGCGCTCCTACAGAGGAGACCGATGAGCGTCAGCGGGGAGGGGCCGAGCGACGATTTTGAACAAGCTCTAAGACGCCGGTTGGCGCGCGGAGAGTGGATCGCGATGGGGTACCACCACAAAAGGATGGCGGCACGAGGCCGCCATCCCGCCACGCGGGCGAAGAAACCGCACCATCCGACTGCCGCTGATTACGCGGCCTGGCTCTCCAGGCGGCGTACGTCGGCGCCGCGCGGGCTCTCGGTGCCGATGGCGATCCTGCGAGGCTTGAGCGCCTCGGGGATGTCGCGCTTGAGGTCGATGACCAGCAGGCCATCCTGCAGGTTGGCGCTCACGACCTGCATGTGATCGGCCAGCTCGAAGCTGCGCGTGAACGGCCGGTTGGCGATGCCGCGATGCAGGACCTCGCCGGCATGGTCGACGTGGCGCTCGCCGTTGACGGTCAGCACGTTGTCCTGCACGGAGATCTGCAGGTCGTCGCGGGTGAAACCGGCCACGGCCATGGTGATCCGGTACTGGTCATCGCTGAGCTTGACCGAGTCGAAGGGCGGCCAATTGTCCCCCTGGGTGCGGGAGGCCGTTTCGAGCAGCTCGAAGACCCGGTCGAAGCCGATGCTGGCCCGATGCAAGGGCGAAAGATCGAAAACAGTACGCATAGCCATATCCTCTCGTAGCAACATGGTTCAGGGACTGTACCGCGCCGTCGGCGCGGCGCCCGCCGATCCCGTAGCGATCGGCGGAGCAGAAAAATAATCAGCCTCCGGGCGATTGCAAGATCGCCGTCGCGATGCGTTTAGACACCGTTGACCTTTGCGAAAACGGGCCTGGGCAAGCTGCCGTCAGGACGCCGGCGGCTTGCCGATCAGCTCGGAGGCCATGGCATGGATACGGCGGGCGAAGGCGATGCCCGCGGTAAATCGCGCCTTGGCCTCGGCCTCCTGCCGGGCATCGCCCTTGGCCAGTTGGATCTCCGTCGACAAGGTCTCGTAGATGCCGCGGATGGCATCCAGGTAGGCGTCATCGATGGTTTTCTGCTCGTCCATCAGGGTTCCTCGGCAACGGCCGCCATATGGGTGGGTCCAAGGATAAATGCGTCATAACGCCACAGTCATGGCTGATTGGCGCAGGGAATCGGCTTCATCCTATCGGCTATGCATGTCCTCGACGCCCTTGGCACCGTTGGAACCCCCTCATGCATGACCTGCCCGCGTTACGCCGCGCTGCCTGGACGCAACGCCTTCTCACCTGCATGGACGGCCTCGCCGGCGCATCGAGTGGCCTCGACGCCTCGTACCTGTCGGAGGCGCTGGCCTCGATCGCCAGCTGGGATGGATGCCCGCACGCGCAGGACGTCTTTCGTGGCGAGGCGTTCTCCTATCGCCGCATACCCTTGACGCGCCGGGACGCGCAGGCTTACGAGGCCCTGCTGATCGCCTGGCCGCCCGGCCACGCCACGCCCATCCATGACCATGGCGGGCTTTGGGGTCTGGTGTTCGTGCTGGATGGCGCCCTGGACGAGGAAGCCTTCGCGGTATCGGCTGATGACGGCCTGCGCCTCGACTACCGCGGAGCCATGACGGCGCAGCCCGGCGACTGCCTGTGCGTGACCGATGCGGACTATGCGCACCGTTGTCGCAATCCATCGCCGACGCATCCCGCCCTGTCCCTGCATCTCTACGGCGGATGGCTGGACGGCTATCGCCGTTTTGACGAGGAAGCGGGGCGCTGGACCGCTACGGCGCAGCAATCGGTACGTGAGCATGAGTGAGGGAGCCATGTCGGATATCGCAATCATCGGTGGCGGCGCGGCAGGCGCAGCCGTGTTCGGATCGCTGTTGCGCCGGGGCGCGGCGGGCACCGTGCACTGGATGACCGGAGAGACGCCGGTGCCGGGCCGCGGCGTGGCCTACGGCACGCAGGACGAACGGCACCTGTTGAACGTTCGCGCCAGCCACATGGGCCTGTACGTGGACGAGGACGAGGGCTTCGCCCATTTCTGCGCCCGACAGCGCCCGGGATTCCCTGAGACGGATTTCGCCTCGCGGTGGCTGTTTGGCGACTTCATCGAAAGCCAGCTTACGTCACGCATGGCCGAGGCGGCGGCGAAGGGCCAGCCATATGTCCTCCATGGCCTGGAGGCCGTAAGCGTCGCGCCACATGGTGGCGGCTACGAGGTGAAACTGGCAAATGGCGATGCGTTGCGGGTGGGCGCCGTCGTGCTGGCCCTGGGCATCCTGCCGCCGCTTCCCTTTTCTGGCACCACCGCGCGGGCACTCGCCAGCGGGGCTTATGTGGTGGACCCATGGAACTTGCCGCAGTACCCGTCCCGCCCGCCGCATCGCGTGATCGTCATCGGCACGGGCCTTACGGCGGTCGATACGTTGCTGTCGGCATCCGCATGGTGGCCGGATGCCGAGTTCATCGCCGTCTCGCGGCATGGCCTATGGTCATCCGTGCATGCGCAGGCGCCCACTACCGTCTTTGCATCGCAAGCGGAGGTGAACGCGGCACTGTTGTCATGCCGAAGTCCGCTGGCGATGCTCAGAGTGATCCGTCGTACCTTGCGCGACCATCCCGGCCTCGATTGGCGCAGCCTGATCGATGGCATGCGGCCCCATAATCCAACACTCTGGCAAGGCATGAGCGAGGCCGGGCGTCGCCGGTTCCTGCGCCATCTGCGCTGGCTATGGGACGTTTCGCGCCATCGCGCGCCGCCCCGGTCGGCCGCGGCCATCCAGCGCTTGCTGGACAGCGGGCGATTGACGCTGAGGGCGGCACGGGTCGTCGGCATCGATGGGGATGGCCCGCTGGATGTCATGATGCGGACGCGCGCGAGCGGCGAGCCGACCGTCTTGCAGGCAGACATGGTCGTGCAGGCAACCGGCCTGAACCTGTCAGTCGCTCTTTCCGACCGGCCGCTCATCATGCAGCTACTCAGGGATGGCCTGGTCAAGGCGGACCCATTGCAACTGGGACTGTCCGCCGAGCCCGATGGGCGGCTGATCGACGCACAGGGCCATGCCCGGCCGGGGCTTTACGCCATCGGTCCCATGCTGTGCGGCAACCTCTGGGAATGCATAGCCATGCCGGAGATACGCTCCATGGCCAATGAGTTGGCGTATGCCTTGAAAAAGGCCGCGTCCCTTGTTGTCGCCTAAAGCCCGATGGCTATTGGTATCAGGATCAAATGGTGAGCAAACATTTGTCCGGAAATTCACGTGACAAACGTAGTTTGTTTCGCGCGCGCGCGGTAGCTGGCTTCCTGCTTATCGGGGCAGGCTTTGGTCTGTTGATAGGACGTTATCAGTACCTACAGATATGGCGCCACGATGAGTTGGCCCTGCGTTCGGAAAGCAATCGTGTAAAAGTGCGTGCGATACCGCCGGCACGCGGGTTGATTTATGACAGGAATGGAATATTGCTGGCTGAGAACGTGACGGCATTCCGCCTGGAAGTCATTCCCGAGCAAGTGAATGATATGACATCGACCCTGTCGGCGATTTCCAGTGTTGTACCGATCGACGATGATGAGATCGATTTGTTCCGAAGGAGATTAAGCCAAAATCGTCACTTTGATAGTGTGCCATTGAAAATGCATTTGACCGAAGACGAGGTCGCTCGTTTCGCGGTCAATCGATGGCGCTTTCCTGGCGTGGATGTGGTGCCCTATCTATCGCGTCGATACCCACATGGACCACTGCTTGCCCATGTAATTGGTTACGTGAGTCGTATCGATGTGGATGATCTGAAGCGAATCGATGCAGACATCTATAAGGGGACTAGCCATATCGGTCGCGACGGTCTGGAGCGTTCGTATGAAGATGTACTGCATGGCAAGCCGGGCTACGAATTGGTTGAGATGAACGCGGATGGCCGTGTTCTAAGGATACTTGAGAGGCATGAGCCCATACCGGGGGAAAATCTTTACCTGAGCATCGATATGGCCATGCAGAAGGCTGCAATGGACGCTTTTGAAGGGAGGCCGGGATCGGCAGTCGTTATCGATCCGCGTAATGGCCAAGTGATGACCATGGTCAGTGTGCCCAGCTTCGATCCCAATCTTTTCGTTATGGGTATCAGTCGCACCGATTATGCGACCTACCTGGAGGATGAGAGGAAACCATTGCTCAATAGAGCATTGAAGGGGGCTTATCCACCAGGTTCGACAATCAAGCCATTTCTGGCGCTTGGAGGCCTGGAAATGGGCATCCGTAGGCCAGAGGACACGGTGCTGTCCACTGGCGAATTTTGCATTCCCGGGCAGCGGCGTTGCTACCGTGATGACAAGAAGGGTGGCGATGGCTTGGTGGACATGGTCAAAGCTATTCGGCTTTCGACCAATACGTATTTTTATAAGCTTGCGCTGGATATGAACATCGACCGGATGACCGAGTGGATGGGAGCGCTTGGCTTTGGAAGAAAGACGGGCATCGACCTGCTGGGGGAGGCCGAAGGGATTTTGCCATCACGTGAATGGAAGGCTTTGCATGGCAGGCATGCTTGGTTTTCGGGGGATACCGTTATTGCAGGAATCGGCCAAGGCTATTGGAATGTCACCACGCTCCAGCTCGCGCATGTTACCGCAACCTTCGCTGCGCGCGGCGTGCCCTATGCGCCGAGATTGGTGATGGCTGCCGCTTCCTTTAAAGAGCCTCCGAGACTGTTACCCAGTCCGCCCAAGGGGCCGACGTTGATCCGCAATCCAAGCCACTGGGATGTTGTGAATCTTGGTATGGAGGCGGTTATCGAGGAAGGAACAGCCAAAGGCCTGTTCGATGGTTTTCCACACGTGGTTGCGGGGAAGAGTGGTACCGCGGAACGTTTTTCGCGCCGTACCAACGATTATGATCGCAATAAAGACAATGCCTATCTTGCAGCACGTCATCGCGCATGGTTCATAGGTTATGCGCCCGCTGAAGCGCCACGCGTCGTTGCAGCGGCAATGCTTGAAGCTGGCGCCTGGGGAGCTCAGGACGCAGGTCCGATTGTACGGAGAATCCTTGAAGCCTGGCTAGAGATAAAGTGAGTTTGGGCGCGGCGTGAATAAGCAGTCATGGGATATGAAGCCGCTGGAACATTCCAGCGGCTTCTAGCTAATGTAGCTGCACGCGTCTAGGATTCGTATGCCCAAAATTCAGTCCACCAGCCATGTGCGTAGCAACCATCCGGGCCACACCAGAAGTCACCAAACGCAACTCCTCCCTAAATCAGATTGGTTTCTTCTGTATTTAACTCCACCATTTCCTCTTTCTTGCTTGTCGCATTCATTGGCTTATCCTTGATCTGAGTTGATGGCCGCCGATCGGCATATGAAAGACTCTGTGTGTCTACGTTTATAGGAAATCAGATGAGTCTCAAAAGTAGTTTGTCTGCTTCCAAGATGACTCATGGGGTCCATTGAAAATGAGCGACGTCCTCTCGGGTAGTGGGTGACCGCACCGGCACGAAGGTTGCTGATGTCGCAGATGACAAGCCAAGGACTGAGCGCAGTAGTGCGCATTCCTCCGTTACGTACCACGCACGCACCGCAATGGGGGAGTTTCGGCAGCGGAACTTGGCCTTGGCGCAGTGATACGAGCGCTATGGCGTTGGAATGATCGAGTAGTCTTTATGGATGCACAAACTCGCGTGTGCCCAAGTGCGCAGGAGCACTCCGGGCAATAGTCGAGTTGTCATAAATGGGGTTGTGAAGTGAACCACGGGGACCATTGCGGTACGCATTCGATAGGCACAAAAGCGTCAATCCGTCTCACGGCATGTCGTCATAAAGGCCGTTTCCCAAGCGATTGGCACTATCCGTCGGAAAAATGGCACTCGATGCCGGCAGGGCGTGCCTAACATTTCGCCGCTCTGATTTTCATGCCCAGGCGAGGGCATGAAACATCGCACGGCCGTCGATCACTACGCTGTTCCTGTGGCCATGCTGGCCCGGAACCCATGCCAGCCATGTCTTGCGGACATGGCCTTTCCCTCGAAGGAAACATCATGACTGGATTGCAGCCAATCCTGCGAAGTCCCGCATATCTCACGCTGGCCAAGCTCATACTCACCTCCATGTTCTGGTTCAGCGGATTCGCCAAGCTCATCGATTTCCAGGGGACGGTGGAGGAGTTCCAGCATTTCAATCTTTACCCCGCCGGGGCACTCGTTTTCATTGTCATCGTGATCCTGCTGATTGGATCCATTCTGGCAATATGGGGTGGTCATCATGCATGGATAGGGGCGGGGGCGCTTGCCTTCTTCACCCTGCTGACCATTCCCATCGCGCACGATTTCTGGAATATGACCGGCACGGAGGCCTTCAAGGAAAAGCTGGTGGTCATGGAGCATCTCACGGTCGTCGGAGCCCTGATGCTGATGGCGCCAGCGGAAGGGAAGCCATAGACCCTGTCATCCGTTGCAAGCACACAGGCCGGCGTGAACAGCATGAAGCATCCACGATCCATTGCGCTCCTCTGCTTTCCGCCGGTCGATATCCTCGATGTTGCAGGACCGCTTGAAGTCTTTCGCCTCGCCAACCTGCTTTCGCGGGATCCGCCCTATGCCGTTACGGTCATCAATGCCAGGGACGAGGCGATGCTGGAGACCGAGGCCGGAGTCAGCCTTTCCACGCATGCGACCGTCGCGCAACTGTCGTCGCATAGAGGGCGATTGGAAAAAACCGACACCCTCATCGTGACGTCGGGCCTGTCTGCCATCAATTGCTATCCGACCGATGCCTTGGATTGGATCGTCCGGCACCAGGACCAGTTCCGACGCATCTGTTCGGTTTGCCTGGGAGCCTTTCCACTGGCTGCCTCCGGCGTGCTCGACGGGCGGCGGGTCACGACGCATTGGCGGTTGCTCGACTTGTTGTCTAGCCTGCACCAGACCATCGATGTGGACGAATCGCCGATCTGGGTCAAGGACGAGAAGTTCTACAGTTCGGCCGGTCTTTCGACTGGCATCGATCTCACCTTGAGCCTGGTCGAGGAAGACCTTGGCCACAAGCTGGCGAACGATATCGCCAAGGAGATGGTGCTCTACGTCCGGCGTTCCGCCACGCATTCACAGAACAGCCTGCACCTGGAACGCCAGAACACGCCCAACAAGCGCCTGCAGGCTTTGCAGGTGTGGCTGCTGGAAAACCTCGACAAGCACCTCACCATCGAAAGGCTCGCCGAGCGGCTTTCCGTGAGCCGGCGTACGCTGATCCGGCTATTCCACGCCGAACTGAAGACCACGCCGGGCCAGCACATCGAAACCCTCAGGCTCGATGCCGTCGCGCGCTATCTCGCCACCACCGACTGGAGCCTGGAATACATCGCCAGCAAGAGCGGATTCGCCAGCGTGGACGTGATGCGTCGGGCGTTCCAGAAGAAGCATGGCGTTCCCTTGGCGACTTATCGTCAAACCGCGAAGGCCGCGCCGCCATGGCGCACCGATGCGGTGACCTCCTGAGAGGACGCCAGTCCGCTGTGCCGCTCGAAGCTGTAGGGGCGCATGGCATGGAGCATCAGCCATCGGCACTGGCACGTATTCTCTGAGGAACGTGCATGTGCGACTCCCTAGTAATCGTGCTGGCTACAATGGCCCTCGCGACTTACCCATCTTGACTCCCGTTTTGCATGTATGACTAAAGGCGCTTAGCGAGGAGGAAAGCACAAAGCCTGCGAATTCCGATTAGGCCAAACTCATATTCTGGCCATGTCGGAACTGGACCGCCCAGATTTTTGTAGACACTCACGAGCCGTGTTGCGCGTAGCGCCTGAACCGCCCAGAGTTTCCTAGACACTCAGGAACCGCTCTGCGCGTAGCGCCGTTCAAACTGTCGCGCTCCTCGGTCACGCGCTTGAGCTCAGCCTTCAGGCGCCGTACTTCCGCCGAATCCTTTGCCGTCGATTGCAGCACCGAATCGCTGCCGCCGCGTGTGCCGCGTTCTTCGCCTTGCGCAGCCACTCGTAAAGGCTGTGACTGGATACTCCCAACCGCTTGGCCACTTCGGCCACTGGATAGCCACGCTCGGTCACCTGCTTGACCGCTTCGGCCTTGAACTCATCCGTGTATTGCTTGCTGATCATAAACACCTCTGTCGTTGCCATGAATTATGGCTTCGAGATGTCTACAAAAAACTGGGCGGTCCAGCCTCCCAACTTCCTGGGGCGGTTCACGGCCGTCTACGGCTTCTTGCACTCAACAACCAAAGAACGGCTCGCAGTGGTTCCGCCGAAGAACGAGCCATTGCCACCTCCGGCCACGGCCCCTTGTTCGCCATTCTTCGAAACGACGTCGTAACCGGCACTGCCACAAATGTCACCAGCCTTCTTGTAGCAAAGCCCCCAATCTAAAGCCGCGCCACTACAGCCAATCGTGTATGCCTCGCGGCCGTCTGGTCCGTAGGTCTTTGAGGACGTCGCGCAGCCGGCAACTGTGACGGAAGACACCACGAGAATAATCGTGGCGCAGATCGGTTGAAATCGCATGTTCCCGCTCCCCTTTCACGGTTAATTGCTCAAGCCCAACCTAAAAGCTGGCCCAATAAGCTTGCCGTCAATGCAACACGGCGGCAATGCCCGCCATCCCAGTCAAAAGGAACTGGAGGACATCACTACCGGAAGTCCCGAGCCGCCACGCCCGAGCTGGATAGCTTTGCCACAAAGTCGCCATAGGCAAGATGACCCTGCATCTTGGCTAAGTCTTCCGGTTTGACGTGCCCCTTCTTCTTAGTGAGATGGTCGTATGCCCGCAACCTATTTCTGTAGCCCTTGGTCAGGCGCACTTCGCTGCCACTCACGAGTAAGCCATGGACCTTCAGGCGCTTGGGTGCGATTGCGATAGATGTCTTCTGACTGGCTAGTTGCCAAGGCCCGCCTTCAAAAAGAGCAGTGATCCGGCTGTGTAGTTCGCTCGGATACTCATTTTCTCCAGAGAAGACGATGTCATCTGCGTACCTGCTTAGCTTGACGTCATAGTCGTTGGCTATCTGGCTGAGGAAATCATCCAGCTCTGAGAAGCAGATGTTGGAAATGACTGGACTTGTTGGCGCACCTTGAGCAAGGAACCCTCGCAAGCAGGCGAGCGTTGCTATGAGCTCTGCTCCCTCGTCTGGGAAGCCGATCCCCTGCAGCGCATCAACGACGCGGTGCTGCGGTGTTGATTGGAAGAAGTCCCTGATGTCGACAGACAGGACCCATCTTGCATTAACGTGCACTCGTGCCGCGTCGACATGCGAGCGCCCTGCAACGAAGCCAAAGACATGATCGGTACCCAACTTTGGGCCATCTAAGTAGCCTCCGAATAAGATCGTCTTAGCAGGCTGGGCCATCATTGGATGCACTTGCTTAGGCTGAAGCTGCCTATTTCGTCGCCGGTCTTCGTCCGCTGACACGAAGTTTGGGCGCATAAAGACTGTTACTCGGACTGAGCACTTTTCGAACGGCAACCGAGCGGCAACCAGAGAAGGCGAGTACAAAAATGAAAAGGGCCTGCATCGCTGCAAGCCCTTGAAATCAATGGTGGCCGGGGACGGAATCGAACCGCCGACACGGGGATTTTCAATCCCCTGCTCTACCAACTGAGCTACCCGGCCAGGATGGCCACGGGCATCGAAGATGCCGCGTTGAGCCGTGCATTAGATCGGAACTGGCCGGTTGCGTCAAGACTCCGTACCGGGGGCGACATAGCCTTCCGGTTGCTTCACCTCGCCGCCGAACAGGAATTTCTCCATCTCGCCGCTCAGGAACTGGCGGGACTTGGGGTCGAGCGGGTTGAGGCGGTATTCGTTGAGCAGCATGGTCTGGTGGGCCAGCCATTGCTGCCAGGCTTCCTTGGAGATCTCGGCGTAGATGCGCTGTCCCAGCGGGCCGGGCCAGGGTGCGAAGTCCAGGCCTTCGGCGTCGCGGCCCAGCTTGGCGCAGTGAACGGTACGACTCATGGATGACGGCTCGCGGTGGCGGTTCAAAGGTCCTGCAGCAGGGTGCGTACGGGGGCAGGCAGGCCGAGGGCGGCCCGCTCGCCGGCGTCGCACCAGCGCAGGGCGGGATTATCGGCGATGCGCGGGTGCGCTGTCGCCGCGTCGAATAGCAGCGGCTCCACCTGCAGGCGGTAGTGGCTGAACACGTGCATGAAAGAGGGAAGTGTTTGCGCGTCGTCGATCTTGGCCAGGGCCTGCGCGGCGCGCCATGCGCCGTCGTGGTCGCCGGCCTCGGGCAGGCTCCACAGGCCGGACCACACGCCCTGCGGTCCACGCCGTTCCAGCAGGATGCGGCCCTGCGTGTCGCGCAGGATCAGCATCACGGTGTCGCGCGTGGGAAGGGCCTTGGCCGGCTTGGCGCTGGGCAGTTGGGCGGTGAGGTTGTCGCGTTTGGCCACGCAGGTGGCGGCGAAGGGGCACGCCTCGCACAGCGGACGCGAGCGCACGCAGACGGTGGCGCCCAGGTCCATGATGGCCTGGGTGTAGTCGGCAACGCGCCCGGCTGGCGTCAGCGCGCCGGCGTGCTGCCATAGCGCTTTTTCCACGGCGCCCTGGCCGGGATGGCCGTGGATGCCGAGATAGCGGGTAAGCACGCGTTTGACGTTGCCGTCGAGGATGGGAAAGCGCAGGCCATGGGCCTGGGCCAGGATGGCGCCGGCGGTGGAGCGGCCGATGCCGGGTAGGGCGGCCAGCGCCTCGAAATCGCGCGGCAACTCGCCATTGTGCCGCTCCACGCATAGCTGCGCGGCGCGCTGCAGGAAGCGCGCGCGGCGGTAGTAGCCCAGGCCTGACCACAGCGCGAGCACAGTGTCCTCGTCGGCCGCGGCGAGGTCGCGCAGCGTGGGCAGGGCCGCCACGAAGCGCTGGAAATAGGGGATGACGGTGACTACCTGGGTCTGCTGCAGCATCACTTCGGACAGCCATACGCGGTAGGCGTCGCGTGGATGCTGCCAGGGCAGGTCTTTGCGGCCGTGTTCGTCGAACCAGGCCAGCAGGGCAGAGGCGAAGGGATTCATGGCGTCTTGCGTGGCGTCGCGGGCTTGGCGTCCGCGGGCTTGGCGGCGGACGGTGGCGTGGCGCTGGTCGCGGCGGGCGCGGGCACATCGTCGCCAGTCTGGATGGTGAGTCCTTCGATGTGGATGTCGCCGGCATCGATGTTGGCGATCTCGGCATGTCCGCTGCCCGGCGGTACGGAGAGCCTCGGGCCGTCATCGTGGTTGAGCAGCGCCCACCAGTCCGCCATGGCCAGCGGCGGCAGGCGCAGGTCCGCATGGTTGTCGGGGCCATCGAGCTTGAGCGACAGCATCAGGGGGTTGCTCTCGTTGGCCGGCGTCAGGGCGACCGAGGCGGCGTAGATGCCGGTGCGGGCGTGGTCGATCTTGCCGTTGAGGCTCGCCGAGGCGTCGGCCGCGCCACGCCATCGCGCGTTGCCGGCGAGTTGCAGGGTGACCGTGGTGTCGCGGGCCAGGCGCAGGGCGATGTTGTCCAGCCGCAAGGCACCGCCATCGATGCGCGGGGTGAGCGACAGGTGCAGCGCCATGGGCGTGTCCTGGGCATCCTTGGCGGTGATGGTGAGCACGAACGGATGGGCGGGAGCGAGTCGGCCCGCGTCGAGCGCCACGTCGCCCAGCAGCATCTGGTTGCCGCGCACCAGGCTGCCGCGCGTGATGTGGATGCCGGCGTCGATGCGGGGGATGTCGGCGGGCAGCGTGGCCGGGCCGGAAGGCAGGTCGGCCAGCCACGATTGCAGCGCGTCCAGGTCCACGCGCGGCGAATCGATACGCATCTGGGAGATCACCGTTTCGCCGCGGAACAGCGTGCGCCACGGTAGCGCCAGCGTGCCGCGCGCGGCGAGCAGGATCGGCATGCTGGCGCCTTGCGCGTTGAGCGTGATGCCTTCCAGCTCCAGCGCCGGGCGCGGGAACAGGGCGGGCGTGGCGGGACTGGCGAGGTTGAGTTCCAGCCCGGCATGGCGCGCCTGCGATTGCAGCATGGCGGTGATGCGCTCGGGTTGCAGCAGCACATGCACCGCCACCAGTGCCACCGCCACCAGCAGCAGCATGGCGCTGCTGGCGATGAGCAGGCCGAGTCGGAGCCAGCGCGGCACCGGCGGGGCTCCTCAGTCCTGGCCCAGGCTGGCGGGCAGCAGGCCGTCCACGTAGGCCTGCGCATCGAACGTGCGCAGGTCGGTGGCGGTTTCGCCCAGGCCCACGTAGCGGATCGGCAGGCCGAACTCGCGGGCCAGCGCGAACACCACGCCGCCCTTGGCGGTGCCGTCCAGCTTGGTCACCACCAGGCCGGTGACGCCGACGACCTGGCGGAACTGGCGTACCTGGCTCACCGCGTTCTGGCCGGTGGTGCCGTCGATCACCATCAGCACTTCGTGCGGGGCCCCGGGATCGAGCTTCTTCAACACGCGGGCGATCTTGCCCAGCTCGTCCATCAGGCCGCCCTGGGTGTGCAGGCGGCCGGCGGTGTCGGCGATCAGCACGTCGGCGCCGCGCGAGCGCGCGGCCTGCAGCGCATCGAAGATCACGCTGGCGGCATCCGCGTCCTGGCCCTGCGCGATCACCGGCACGCTGTTGCGCGCGCCCCAGGTCTTGAGCTGCTCCACCGCGGCGGCGCGGAAGGTGTCGCCGGCGGCGAGCAGCACCTGGCGGCCCTCGTCGCGGTAACGGCGGGCGAGCTTGCCGATGGTGGTGGTCTTGCCGACGCCGTTGATGCCCACGGTGAGGATCACGAAGGGCTTGGGCGCGTCCACGTGCAAGGGTTGCTGCACGGGCGTGAGCAGTTCAACCAGCGACTGGCGCAAGGCGGCCAGCAAGGCGCCGGCATCGGCGAACTGGCGCTTGTGCATGCGCTTGCGCAGGTCCTCGACCAGCGCGGTGCTGGCCTCGATGCCGACGTCGGCGGTGATGAGGGTGGTCTCCAGCTCGTCGAGCAGGTCGTCATCCAGCTTGGGGTGACGGTTGAACAGGGAGGACAGGCCGCGGGCGAATGCGCTGCCGGCCAGGCGTTCGCGCCAGCCGCGCCTGGTCGGGCCGGCCGATGCGGCGATGGCGGTGCGCTCGAAGGCTTCATCCTCGACCGGGGCCTCGGCGGGCGGCGGAGTCTCGACCAGCGCCTCGCCCAGGGCGGGGCTGGCGTGGTCGAGCGACGCGGCATCCGTGGCGTGGACGAAACCGGCCTCGGGCGCGTCGGCCGGCGCGGGCACGGCGGGCTGGCCCGGAGGCGTCTCGGCGGGTTTCTTCTTCCAGAACTTGAGCATTGCGGCGGTGATTCAAAGACAATGGACGGCATGCTACCACCCCCATCCGTACTCACCGCTGAGCCGGTGGCCGCATGAGCGGCCGAGGCCCTGGGCGCATCCGCATCATTGGCGGCCAGCTGCGCAATTCCCGCCTCGACGTCCACGAGTTGCCGGGCCTGCGGCCCACGCCCGAGCGGGTGCGCGAGACCTTGTTCAACTGGCTGGCTCCGGTGATCGCCGGTGCGCGCTGCCTGGACCTGTGCGCGGGCAGCGGTGCGCTGGGCATCGAGGCGCTGTCGCGCGGCGCGGCGGCCGTGCAGTTCGTGGAGCGCGATCCGCTCGCGGCGCAGGCCCTGCGCGCGAACTTGCGGCGGCTGAAGGCGGTGGGCGGGCAAGTGGCGCAGGCGGATGCGCAGGCTTATCTACAAGGCGCGGCCCAGCCCTTCGGCGTGGTGTTTCTCGATCCGCCGTTCGCGCTGGACCTGTGGGCGCCGCTGGCGCAGCGCCTTGAGCAGGGCGGCTGGCTCGCGCCATCGGCCTGGATCTACGTGGAATCACCGAGGGGCGCGGTGCCCGCGCTGCCGGTCTCCTGGGCGCTGCACCGGGAAGGCGGGGCGGGCGAGGTGCGCTATGCGCTTTACCGTCGCCAGCCGGCCATTTCCTGACCTGGGCGTATGGTCCGCATGGGCTAGGCGGGGGCGGTGAACCGGCCTAAGCTAGCCGCCCCTGTCCCCCCAGTGGTCCGTCTCGTGAACAAGCCGCCGGTCAACAACCGCCTTGCCGTCTATCCGGGCACTTTCGATCCGATCACCAACGGCCACGCCGACCTGGTGGCGCGTGCGGCGCCGCTGTTCGACCGCATCATCGTGGCGGTGGCGGAAAGCCCCAACAAGGGCAAGGGGCCGGGCTTCAGCCTCAACGAGCGCATCGCGCTGGCGCGGCTGGCGCTGGCGGACCTGAAGAACGTGGAAGTACGCGGCTTCGACGGATTGCTCGCGCATTTCATCGAGGGCGTGGGCGCGCGCGTAATCATCCGCGGCCTGCGCGCGGTATCGGACTTCGAGTATGAGTTCCAGCTGGCCAGCATGAACCGCCACCTGATTCCGCAGGCGGAAACACTGTTCCTCACGCCGTCGGAGCAGTACAGCTTCATCTCCTCCACGCTGGTGCGCGAGATCGGCCGCCTGGGCGGCGACATCTCCAGCTTCGTGCATCCGGCCGTGCAGCAGGCGATGCGCCAGCGTTGGCAGCGCGACCGCGCCAGCACGGCCGAGTGACGCCGCAGCGCAGCACGCCTGCCAGTGTCGGCCAGGGCTGGCGTCGTGTATCCTCGCCCGCATCCTGCGGACAGGACAGTCGCTCGCCGGACCGGGGAAGCGCAAGGCTCGCACGGCGGTGTCGCCATGGCGGCCGTATGGTCCAGCCATCCAATGGATTCATTGTCCAGATTCCACCATCCAAGGTGACCACCATGTACAAGTACGCTCTCCTCGCCGCCCTCGCGATCACCGGCCTCGCCGCCTGCAGCCAGCAGGAAGAAGCCCAGCAGCCGACCGAGCAGGTGCAAGCCGTTTCCAAGCCGACCGATCCGAACGACTCCAAGGCGTGGAACGCCTACCTGGGCCAGATCGTCCAGAAGAACATGCAGGGCATGACGGCCGACCGTCCGTTCCCCTACCTGGTGCCGGCGGGCGACACCGACGACGCCAATGCGCTGCGCCAGCGCCAGCTCGAGCAAGTGCAGGACACCGTCGCCCGCGGCGTGCTGCCGGGCAACATGCTGGTGTTCGCCGGCCCGGATTCGGCCAAGACCGGCGACTTCGTGACCGCGGCGTTCAAGGACGCCAAGCCGGGCTCGTTCAAGGACGTAATCGTGCTGGTGATCGGCGATGCGGGCGACAAGGACCGCGTCACCGCCGCGCTGCAGCCGACCGGCGCTACCGTGCGCTACGTGAACATGTAAGCCGGTTCGCCGAAGCGATCCATCGGGGCCCGCGGCATTCGTGCCGCGGGCCTTTCTTTTGGGCGTTGCCGGGCTCATATCCATGCCCATGTGGGAGCGCACCCTGTGCGCGACAAGCCTACGAGGCGTTAGCGCCGCTGCCCGGTAGTCGCGCACAGGGTGCGCTCCCACAGCGAATTTTTGCGGCGCCCAGCATGTAAACTTGCCGAATGTCCCTGAAGATCCTCGATACCTGCGTCAATTGCGACGTCTGCGAGCCGGTTTGTCCCAACAAGGCCATCTCGCTGGGCGAGGAGTACTACGTGATCGACCCGTCGTTGTGCACCGAATGCATCGGGCATTACGACGAACCGCAGTGTGTGGACGTGTGCCCGGTCGAATGCATCATCGTCGATCCCGAGCATACGGAGACGCATGAACAGCTCGACCTCAAGTATCGTGCCCTGATGGCCAGAGGCTGATCCGTCGGCATGGCGTGGACGAGGGGCATGCGGTGAGCAACGACAAGCGCGAAGACGAGAAGCTGGGCATGGGTGTGGCCATGACCCGGCGCGATTTCCTCAACAGCGCGCTGCTGGGCTCGGGCGTGGCCCTGCTCGGCGCGGCCTGTCCGGCCCACGTGCTGGCGCAGGCCGCCCCGGTGGGTGGAGACGCGGCCAAGGCCTTCAATGGCTACGGCGGCATCGGCGACTATGCCCAGGCCAACGGCAACACCTACGCGGTGGTGCAGTCGGCGCACAAGATCCGCGATGGCATATACCAGGCCGCGCCACCGCATCCCGAGGACACCGGCGAGGCCTATGACCTGGTGATCGTCGGTGGTGGCCTCACCGGGCTGATGGCCGCGCACCAGTACGCCAAGCTCAGCGGCGGCGGCAGGAAGGTGCTGATCCTGGACAATCACCCGATCTTCGGGGGCGAGGCGCGGCAGAACGATTTCCTGGTCGATGGCGTGCACCTGATCGGCCCCCAGGGCTCGAACGACTTCTACCCGCCCGAGCCCGGCTCGGGCGTGGTGGACGAGTTCTTCACCGACTTCGCCATCCCGCGCGAATACTCGCTGCAGGACTGGGACGCCTCGCTCAAGCCCTTGCGCTTCTCCCAGGACAACTACTCCAACATGGACGGTTTCCAGGAGGACATGGTCGACGTCGCCTACTACTTCGGTGAGAAGGACGGCGCCAAGACCCCGGGCTGGCAACTCAACATCTGGAGCGACCAACTGGCGCGCACGCCCTTCGGCGAGGCCGAACGCCGGGATCTGCTGCGCTGGCGTGCCGACGTCGGCCACAGCGGGCAGGACGATCCGCGCTTCCTCGACACCATCACCTACCAGCACTACCTGGAGGTGGTGAAAGGCTATGACCCGCAGGTGACCCGGTTCGCCCAGCCCATGGTGGGCCTGCTGGGGGGCGTGAGCGCGGACGCGGTGTCGGCACGGGTGGGCCACGGCCTGGTGACCTCTGCCGGCCCTGGCGAACGGCACCTGACCATGTCCTACCCCGGCGGCAACGCTACCTTCGCCAGGTACCTGATGAGCGGGCTGGTGCCTGGCTCGATGGGCGCGGATACCAGCTTCGCCGGCATCCTCTCGGGCAAGGTGAACTTCGCGCTGCTCGACCGCCCCGGCCAGCCGACCCGGGTTCGCCTGGGCGCCACCGTGATCCAGGTGGCCCACGAGCAGCTGGCGGGCCAGGGCGAGACGGTTGGCGTCGTCTACGAGAAGGGCGGGAATACCTATCGCCTGCGTGCCCGCGCGGTGGTGATGGCCTCGGGCGGCTGGGTCAACAAGCACGTGCTGGCGGACCTGCCCGATGCCATCCGCCAGGCCTATGGCGAGTTCAGCTATGCCCCCGCGCTGATCGCCAACGTGGCCGTGCGCCACTGGCGCTTCCTCTACCGGCTGGGGGCGCCGGCCGTCCGCTGGATGGATGACGGCACCCTGTTCGGTTTCGCCGCCAATATCCGCCGCAATATCGTGGCCCCCGGACACCAGCCGCCGTTGCATCCGGACCGGCCGGCCTTGCTGACCTTCTACATGGGCCTGTACACGCCCGGCTACGACGCCCACACCCAGGGCGTGCTGGGCCGCACCCGCCTGCTTGCCACCAGCTACGCGCAGTACGAGCGGCAGATCCGGATGCAGATGGCACAGATGTTCGCCGGCACCGGCTTCGACCCCGCCCGCGACATCGCCGGCATCGTGCTCAACCGCTGGGGGCACGCGCGGGTGATCCAGCCGCCGGGCTTCTACTACGGCCGGGACGGCAAGCCACCCGCGCGCGAGGTGGTGGCCAAGGGCTACGGCCGCATCATCATCGCCCACTCCGAATTGAACGGCGCGCAGAACTACCGGGGGGCTTTCGAGCACGGCGCCCGCGCGGCGCGCGAGGCGCTCAAGCTCACCGCCTGACCGGGGCGCGGCCTTTCCTCCGGGATGGGCGCGCTCACTCGGTGCCTACCATCCATGGCGGCGCGTCGATCGCCGCTATGCGAGGTCCAATGCTTGCGCGGGAAGAGATGCGTCATTCGATGTAATCTTGCTGCGGAGCCGCATTTCGTGTTCCGCCTCCGCAATGCCGCAAGGATTCCCCGCATGATGAACAGGGTTGCCCCCGTATCGAGGACGCCGGCCGTCTGGCTGTCCGCCGCGCTACTGGTCTTCGTTTCGTCCTTCGCCTGCGCCGATGCGCCCGCGCCCGCCGCACGCCCCGGCCATGCCGCCATCGCCAGCGCGAATTTCCACGCCACCGAGGCCGGCCTCGAAGTACTGGCCAAGGGTGGCAACGCCTTCGACGCGGCCATCGCGGTGGCCTCCACACTGTCGGTGGTGGAACCGGAAAGCTCGGGCATCGGCGGCGGCTTCATGGCCGTGCTGCATCGTGCGGACGGGCGCGAGGTGTTCCTCGATGCCCGCGAGACCGCGCCGGCGGCGGTCGATCCGAAGGACTACCTCGACAAGAACGGCGAGCCCAACCGCGACACCGCGTTGAACGGCCCGCTTTCCGCCGGCATTCCCGGCGAGCCGGCCGGCCTGGCCTGGCTGGCCGCGCACTACGGCAAGCTGCCGTTGTCGGCGTCGCTGGCGCCGGCCATCCGCATCGCGCGCGACGGCTTCGAGCTGGACGGCCGCCTTGCCGACGCCATCGCCGGCCGCGAGCAGGACATCCGCCGCTGGCCCGCTTCGGTGGCCAAGTACCTGCCGGACGGCAAGGTGCCCACGAAGGGGCAGCATTGGCGCGATCCGGACCAGGCGCGCACGCTGGAGCTGCTGGGCGCGCACGGCTTCGATGGCTTCTACCGCGGCGAGGTCGCCGGGAAGCTGGTGGATGCCGTGCATGCCGCCGGCGGCAACTGGACGGCCAAGGACCTGGCGGGCTACCAGGTGAAGGAGCGCGCGCCGATCGTGGTGGACTACCGCGGCTACCGCGTGGTCACCGCGCCGCCGTCGTCCTCGGGCGGCGTGGCGCTGGCGGAGATCCTCAACATCCTGTCTGGCTACGACCTGGGCAAGCTGGACGAGGCCCATCGCACACACCTCGTGATCGAGGCGATGCGCCGCGCGTTCCGCGACCACAACGACTACCTCGGCGATCCGGACTTCGTGAAGATGCCGCTGGACATGCTGCTGTCGCCCTACTACGCGGCGGGCCTGCGCCAGACCATCCTGCCGGACAAGGCCACGCCCTCGTCCATGCTGCCGGTCAGCACCGGTACCGATCCGGGCATGCACACCACGCATTTCTCGGTGATCGACAAGGACGGCAACATCGCCTCCATCACGCTGACCGTGAACTACACCATGGGCTCGACCTTCGTGGCGGCGGGCACCGGCGTGCTGCTCAACGACGAGATGGACGATTTCGCGCTGGTGCCCAACAAGCCCAACGTCTACGGCCTGCTCGGCAGTGTTGCCAATGCGCCGGCGCCGGGCAAGCGCATGCTGTCGTCGATGACGCCGAGCATCGTGTTCGGCGCCGACCGCGTGGGCGTGATCGGCTCGCCGGGCGGCTCCACCATCATCACCCAGGTGCTGGAGGGCGTGCTGGCCTTCATCGACGGCAAGGATGCCGCGGGCATCGTGGGCCAGAAGCGCTACCACCACCAGTACATGCCCGACCGCGTGGACGTAGAGCCGGGCGCGTTCGACCCCGCCACCGCCGACGCGCTGACCCGCATGGGCCATACGCTGAAGGAGCGCAGCCCCTGGGGCTACATGAACGTGGTGACCTGGGACCTGAAGACCAACAGGCTCGACGCGGCCAGCGACCCGCGCCGCGAGTCGGGCCTGGGCAAGGTGCAATAGGATCCGCCATGCAACTGTGGTCGTTGATGGGCAATTCGCAGAAGCTCGATGGTGGCGCCATGTTCGGCAATGCGCCGAAGGCGCTGTGGTCGCGCTGGATCGCGCCGGACGAGCAGAACCGCATCCCGCTGGCCTGCCGCTGCCTGTTGGTGAAGGACCTGGACGGCCGGAACGTGTTGTTCGAGACCGGCATCGGCGCGTTCTTCGCGCCGGCGCTGCGCGAGCGCTACGGCGTGGTGGAGGATCGCCACGTGCTGCTCGACTCGCTGGCCGGGGCCGGGTTGGGTCATGAGGACATCGATGCGGTGGTGCTGTCGCACCTGCATTTCGATCACGCGGGCGGATTGCTCGCCGCGTGGGAGGAAGGGCAGCCGCCACGGCTGCTGTTCCCCAAGGCCACCTATCTGGTCGGCGCCGCCCACTGGCGGCGCGCCCTGGAGCCGCATCCGCGCGACCGCGCCTCCTTCGTGCCCGAGCTGCCGCCGCTGCTGGAAGCTAGCGGGCGGCTGCAACTGGTGGAGGGCGAGCACGCGCAGGCGCTGGGGCCGGCGGTGCGCTTCAGCTATTCGGACGGCCATACGCCGGGGCTGATGCTGGCGGAGGTGGGCGGAATGGCGTTCTGCGCCGACCTGATCCCTGGCCGCTTCTGGGTGCACCTGCCCATCACCATGGGCTACGACCGCTATCCGGAAGCGCTCATCGAGGAGAAGCAGGCTTTCCTCGACGACAAGCTGGCGCGCGGGGTACGGCTGTTTTTCACCCACGACCACGCATGCGCCGCCGCCGTCGTGACGCGCGACGAGCGCGGGCGCTATGGCACGATGGACGAGCAACGCGAATTGCGAAGCTAGCGGAATGAACCCGCGACAGGGGAGGGGAGCCGATATGCAGCAAGGGTTGCGACGCGTACTGGGAGCCTTGCTGTTGCTGGGCGGCGCCGGCCTGGTGGCGATGACCGAGCAGGGCCTGCTGGATCATCGCCACGCCGCCGACCGGCATGGCGGGCAGATCCTCGACCTGGGCGATGCCGGGCCGAGCGCGGGCCAGCATGGCTACCTGGTGCGCGTGGCCGGCCGGGTCAACGTGGTGGAGGCGCCCTACGACCCCGAGTTCGGGCAGCGCGCGCAGGCCCCGGTGCTGATCCGCCACGTGGCGATGTTCCAGTGGCGCGAGATACGCCTGGGCGGCGACGTTCACTACGAGCAGGACTGGGTCGAGCGACCGGTCGATTCGCGCCACTTCGAGCATCCGGCCGGGCATGCCAATCCCGAAAGCTTTCCGATCCAGGGCAAGCAGTTCGATGCGGGGCGGGTGCGCGTGGGCGGCTACACCTTGTCGCCCACCCTGCTGCACGCCCTGCCGGGCAGCGAGGTGCTGCAACCCGACATGAAGTCGCTGCCGTCCAACCTGGCCGCGAGCTTCTCGCTCTACGACCATTACCTGACCACCAGCAGCCATCCGGATCAGCCGCGCCTGGGCGACCTGCGGGTGAGTTGGGAAACCGTGCCGGCACAGGAGGTCACCGTCTTCGCGCAGATCAACGGCGACCAACTGGTGCCGGCCGCGCATGCCACCGACGGCAAGGGCTATGACGTGCAGGTGGGTGACCGCAGCCTGGCCGACGTGGTGCCCGACGTGCCGCAGGCGCCGTCCTTCGTGTGGCTGCGGCGCGTCGTGGCGCTGCTGCTGGCCATGTCCGGCGCGCTGCTGCTGTTGCCCGAGCGCCACCGCACGCACCACGACCTGCTGCTTGCCGCCGGCGCCGGCGCGCTGCTGGTGGGCGCGGTGGCCTGTGCGCTGTGGCTGGGTACGGACATGGCGGCCGGTGGCGCGTGGTTCGGCGTGGCGCTGGCGGGTATGGCGCTCGCCGTATGGCGGATTCGCGCGTCGACCGAGTAAAGCCCGTTCAAAGTCTCCGCTTGGCCGCCGAGCGCCCCTCTTCCAACCCTCCCCTGCTTGCAGAGGGGCTCCAAGAGAAGGTCAGTTCGGCTGCTGGTCCGCGAAGGCGTAGACATGGTCGGCCCACTGCGTGGCCTCGAGGTAGATCGCCGCCATGCGGCGGATCAGCTGCGGTTGCGCCTCGCCGCCGCGCAGGTCGCCCGCTTCCCAGGCGCGGATCTGTTCCAGCAGGAGCGCGAACGGGCCCTTGTTCTCCAGCAGGGCGCTGCTGATCTCGCGCGCCAGCGGCAGGTGCCACAGCACGAAATCCATCGGCGCTTCCATCAGCGTATCCAGCAGCGAGAACAGGCCGGCGGTGAAGGCCATTTCGCGCTGTTCCGGCGCCATGTGCTGGGCCAGCTTCTCGCACATGTGGGCGCGGATCAGCGCGGCGCGCAGCAGTTCCGGCGGCCGGTCGGCCATGCCGCTCAGCGCCATGGTGTAGATCCAGTTGCGCATGCGGGTGGCGCCGAAGAAGATCGCCGCCTGCTGCACCGACTTGAGCTGGCGCGGCAGCGCGAAGTAGGCGGAGTTGACGCAACCCAGCAGCTTGTAGCTGAGGATGGCGTCGTCGCGCACGATCTGGCCCAGCTCCACCGGCCCGGGATTGCCTTCTTGCAGGGCCTTCATCAGGCGCAGCAGGCTCAGCCGGTTGGCCGTGAGCACGGGCACTTCGACCGGCTCGGGCTTGAGCAGGAAACGGCCCTGGATGGCCTGCAGCGGCAGCTCTTCGCAACGGTGGTAGGTGTCGTGGTCGTCGACGTGGCCGGCGATCACGTGGATGCCGCGCGTGTGCAGGTATTCGCTGCGCGAGCGCAGCGTGGCCGGGTCCAGCTTGCAGGCGTCCAGGCGCACGAACTGCACCACCCGCAGCAGCGGCTCGACCGCGGCGTTGTATTCCAGCACGGTGTCGCCGGCATCGAGCATCAGCGGGCAGCCGCGTTGCGCCATGCGCGAGAGGCGCTCGACCAGCGGGGCGTCGGTGGCGGCTTCCGGCGGCAGCACCACGCCGAAGCGCGGCTGGTGCTGCAGTACGTCGGTTTCCTCCATCAGCAGCTCGCGGGTCAGGCGCAGGAAAGTGCGGTTGCCGCGTACCAGGCGGGCCAGCGCGCCATCGGTGATGGTGGCCAGCGCGCGGCGCATCAGGGCGGCCTCGTCCTCGCTCTCGTGCTGGAACACGATCTCGTAGGCGAACAGCTCACGCTTGGTGTCCAGCATGGGCAGGCGGATGACCGGCAACGGCTGTTCGCTGGCGGCGGAGCCCTCGGGGGCGTGCGGGATGGCCACGGCTTCGCTCATGATCGGTCGCTGTGATGGCGGTGGTGGGACAGGGCGGCGCAGGCCGCCGGCAGGCGGACGCACGATGACGGATGGCGCGTGCGTCGCATGACGCTCACGCCTGTGCCAGCGTTTGCGAGCGCAGGCTCGAGCGCAGTTCGCCGGCGCGGCCGTAGACGCTGGTCTCGGCGTCGCTGCCGGTCAGCACGGCCAGCGCCTTGCGCACCTGCTGCAGGCGGGCGCCGACCAGCACGCCGTTGCGTTGGTTGAGTTGCTGGCAGACCCGCAGCGACTGCAGGATGTCCTGCCACATCGGGGCCAGTGCGCGCACCGCCTCCGGGGCGCCTTGGCTGAGCTGCACGCGTTCGCCGTCGAGCTGTTCCAGGCGCAGCATCAGGCCGTGCTTGCTGGCACCGGCGCGGTTGAGCGCATCGACATTGGCGGATTCGAGCGCGGCGCGCTCGGCTTGCAGCGTATCGGCCAATTGATCCACTGCGAGCCGCATCTCCTCGACCGCGGCCGTCAGGGCATGGTCCAGTTCGGCTTGCAGTGCGCGGTTCATGGCTTCACGTTGAGCTGGCGTTCCAGCGACAGCATGCGGTCGGCGATGCGGCCGGGATCGATCGTGTAGTTGCCGCTGGCCAGCGACTGGCGCACCTGCTCCACCTTCTTGGTGTCGATGGCGCTGCCGCTGGCGGTGCGGGAGGCTTCCTGCAGGGCTCGTGCCGAATCGGTCAGTTGCACGCGGTCGTCCGCGCCGGCGCTGCCGCCGGCGGCCTCGCTGCTGCTGGCGCCGCCGGTGCCTTGAGCGGCACCGCTGCCCTGGCCGCTGGGGGGCTGGGGCAACTTGGGCAAGCCATTGTTGGAAATGGTGGTGGTCATGGGTCCGTTCTCTTGACGCGGTTTGGCCCTGTTACCAAGGGGATCGGCCGGATGGCCGCAAACTTTAGCGGCACCGCTAGGGGAGGGCGAGTACCTCGCCCGGGGCGGTGACCATGGCATCGACTACCTTGCCGGAACTGCCGTTGCGCACGCGCAGGCGCGAGCCGCTGTCGCCGCTGCCCAGGGCGATGCCGCTGGCGCGTACCTCGATGCCGTCCAGGCGGGATACCAGTTGGACCTGGTCGCCGGCCTTCACGGCGGTGCGGCCGCCCAGGGCGCCCGGAGTCACCACGCTGCCGGCGCCCAGCGCCCGGGACAGCGTGCGGCCCTCCAGGTCGGCCAGGTCGCTGACATAGCCGTAGCCCAGGCGGGTGATGTCGCGTTCTTCTAGGCGCACGTCGTCGGCGCGCACGCCATCGCCGCGCTGCAGCGGGCGCACCAGCACCAGCACCTGGCGATACACCTGGATCTGCACGGGTACGCGCAGGGTCCAGCCGCCTTCGCCCGGGCAGCGTACGGTGACGTTCATGCGCGGCATCAGGCGGGTGCCCTCCTGCAGGCTGGCGGCCAGCGGCGAGGGACAGGCGGCCAGTTGCAGGCGCGAGTCCAGCGTGGCGGCCTGGGCCACCACGCGGCTGCCTGGCGTGGCGTATTGGCCGCGCAGCCACTGTTCCGCCTGGGCGCGCGCCGCCTGCGCCGGTTCCGCGGCATGGGCGGAAGGCAGCAGCAGGGCGCTCAGCAGCAGGGCGGCCAGCGGGCGTGGCGTCATAGGTCGGCCAGCAACGCGTTGAGCTGGGCCAGCAGGGTCTCGCGCTCGCTTTCCAATTGCGGCACCAACTGGCTGGCCTGCTCCAACTGGCCGTCGCACAGCAGGGTGGCGAAGGTGCTGCCCTGTTCGCGCAGGCGTTCGCCGGCGGCGCTCAGCGCGCTGGCGGCGGGATGGCCTTCGCGGCCGGCGGTCAGGCGGTGCAGGGTGCGGCTCAGGGCCTGGGTGTCGAACCAGCGGCGGTCGAGCGCGGCCGGTTCCTGCAGGGCCATGTCCATGGCCTGGCGCAGGCCCTGGGCCGACTCGCGCACGGTCAGGCTCAGGCTGGCCGGGTCGGTGCCGCTCTCGCTTTCCAGCCAATCCAGGGCCAGGCGGTGGGCGAGCAGGGCACCACGGTTCAGCGCTTCGGTCTGGCGGCTCGCCTCGGCGGCGCGGCGGTGCCAGACGCCCAGCGCGGCCTGCGCGGCCACGGCGCGCGCGTGCTGGGCGTCCTGGTTCTTCTGCATGGTGGCGAGGCGCTCGCCGATCTGGCGCAGGGCCTCGCCGCTGTCGTGCAGCGAGGTTTCCGTCTGGGTCAGGCCGCTCTGCGCGCGTTCCAGGCGCTGCAGGCCCTGCTGCACGTCGCCATCCAGCTGCTGGGAGAAGTCGCCGATGGAGCCGGTGACCTGCTCGATCTCGTCGGTGGTCTGGCTGGTCTTCTCGGCCAGTTGCTTCACCTCGTCGGCCACCACGGCGAAGCCGCGGCCCGCCTCGCCGGCGCGGGCGGCCTCGATGGCGGCATTGAGCGCGACCAGATTGGTCTGGTGGGCGATCTCCTGCACCACGCCGGTGAGCTTGCGGATCTGCGCCACCTGCTCGGCCAGCTTGCTCTGGTTGCGGTTCATCGCCGACAGCGCGGTACGCAGCAGGCGCAGTTGCCCGTCCAGCTCGCTGATGCTGCGCTCGCTAGCCTCGCCGGTCTGCCGCGCATAGTCCAGGCCGGTGCCGACCTGCTGCAGCGACGTCGAGATTCCGGCGCTGCCGTCCGTCAAGCGGCCGACGTCGTCGCGGCTCTCCTGGGCGGACTGGTGCATGGCGGCCTGCTCGCGCGCCAGCTGCTGCGCGGCGCTGAGCAACAGGCCCTGCTGCTCCAGCGTCTGCAGGGCCACGGCCGCCGGCGCCCGCGTGCTGGAAACGGCCGCCAGCAATGGCGCCAGCGCCCTGGCCGCGCTTGGGTGGCGGGCGGACAGCTGCGCCACGCGCGCCGCATCGCCCGCCGCCGCGGCATGTGCAAGCTCGGCGAGGTGCTGGCTCCAGATCAGGCTCATGGGTGGGTTATTCCTTACCTGTAGAGGGTCGCTTCCAACATCGGCTGGAACCGTCGGAACTTGAGAAGCAAGCGACGTGCCATGGCATGCGAGACACTCAAGTGCGCGGCCGCCCGGCCGATAGGCCGAAAGGTAGCCTGCGGCGTGGCCGCCAGAGAGGAGTCCGCATGAGCGGCACGTGGATGGACAAGGTGGAGCAGCAGACCCGGCTGGCCGGCCACAACCGCGTGGCCATGCTGCTGTTCCGCATGGGCGACGAGCAACTGTTCGGCATCAATGTGTTCAAGGTGCGCGAGGTGATGCGGCGCCCGCCGCTGGAACGCATGCCCGGCGCCCATGCGCTGGTGGCCGGCAGCTGCGACTATCGCGGCACCACCATTCCGGTGATCGACCTGGCGGTGGCGCTGGGCTATCCGTCGCTGCGCGACGTTCCATCCGCGCACCTGATGGTCACCGAGTTCAACCGCACCATGCAGGGCTTCCTGGTGGCCGAGCCGCAGCGGCTGGTCCATTGCGACGGCGCCTCGCTGGAGGCGCCGGCTCCCGCGCTGGGCTTCGGCAGCCGGGTCAACGCGGTGACGCGGGTCGATGGCGCCCTGGTGGCGGTGGTCGACGTGGAGCAGGTGCTGGCCAGCCTCAACGCCACGCCGACGGAACTGTCGGCCCCGATGCAGCGCCAGGCCCGCGTGCACGACCTGCAGCCGCGCCGCGTGATGGTGGTGGACGACTCGCTGGTGGCGCGCAACCAATTGGTGAACCTGTTCCGCCAGATGGACGTGGAATGCATCGTGGCGCAGGACGGGGAGGAGGCGTTGGAGCGCCTGAAGTCCCTGGCGAAGGCGCCGGAGGGCGAGGGCGTGACCCTGGTGGTGTCGGACATCGAGATGCCCCGCATGGACGGCTATGCGCTGACGCGCGCCATCCGCGAGACGCCGGAGCTGCGCAGGCTCAAGGTGGTGCTGCACAGCTCGATCAGCGGCATCTTCAACGAGGCGATGGTGCGCGAGGTGAACGCCGACCGCTTCGTGGCGAAGTTCCAGCCGGATCTGCTGGCGCAGACGGTGCTGGAGTTGATGCCGGAGCATTTTGATAAGTTTTGAGGGGGTGGTTGCGCCCGTGCCGTGGGAGCGCACCCTGGCCTCGCAGGGATGCCGAAGAAGCCCCGACGGGAACCCGCTGCCAACCGCGTCGGATTTCCGTCGCCCCCTATGCCCGGGCCTCCCCGGGAGCACCGCCCCCACCCCGCAAACCCAGCCATGGCGGGCCCTGCGCCGGTTCCCAGGCCCCGTGGCACGCAAATTGCTCGAACCCTTCCGCGGTCTCCTCCGCGGGAGTGGGCGATGAGTTCGATCAACGACAACCTGTTCGGCTTGCATACCCAGGCGCTGGACATGTGGCAGCGGCGTAGCGAAGTGCTGGCGAGCAACCTTGCCAATGCGGACACGCCGGGCTACCTGGCGCGCGACGTCGATTTCAAGAAGGCCCTGGCCAGCGCCAGCGGGCAGGGCGACAGCCTGCCGTTGGCCACCACGCAGGCGGGGCAGATCAACCCGCAGGCGCAGCCCTCGCAGCAGCTTGCCTATCGCGTGCCCAGCCAGCCGACGATGGACGGCAATACCGTCGATACCCAGGTGGAGCAGGCCAACTTCGCCGCCAACAGCGTGCATTACCAGGCCAGCCTTTCCTTCATCACCGCGCAGATCCACATGTTGCGCACCGCTATCACCGGAGGCCAGAGCTGATGTCGATGTTCAAGGTTTTCGACGTGGCCGGTTCCGGCATGGCCGCGCAATCGCTGCGCCTCAACACGGTGGCCAGCAACCTCGCCAACGCCGACAGCGTGTCGGGCACGGCCGAGGGCGCCTACCGCGCCAAGGAGCCGCTGTTCGCCGCCGTCCAGCGCTCGCTGGGCGGCGCCAAGGAGGCCGGGGGCGACGGTGCGGTGGGCGTGCAGGTGCAGGGCATCACCGAGAGCCAGGCCGACGTGCAGGCGCACTACGAGCCGGGCAATCCCATGGCCGACGCGGACGGCTACGTCTACGGCAGCAACGTCAATCCCATCGACGAGCTGGTCAACATGATTTCCGCCTCGCGTTCGTACCAGAACAACGTCGAAGCGATGAATACCGCCAAGCAGCTGATGATCAAAACCCTCGACCTCGGCAAGTAAGCCCGGGAGGAAGCCCACGTGTCCACCATTCCCAGTAACAGCAGCACCAGCAACAGCGCCGGCAGTTCATCGAGCACCAACGTGAACCAGGCACTGTCCAGCACTATGACGCAGGCCGACTTCCTCAAGCTGATGACGGCCCAGCTGCAGGCGCAGGATCCCACCAACCCCGTCGACAACTCGCAGTTCGTCTCGCAGATGGCGCAGTTCAGCCAGCTGTCGGCGACGCAGCAGCTGGATACGGACCTGCAGTCGTTCAGCAGCAACGTGAGTTCGGCGCTGCAGACCTCGCAGGTGCTCAATTCGTCGAACCTGGTCAACCGCGAGGTGATGGTGCCTTCGGGCACGGCGACCTACGACGGCAGCGACAGCATCACCGGCGCGGTCAACGTGACCAACGCGGGCAGCGTCACCGTGCAGGTGCTGGATGCCAGCGGCAACGTGGTCCGCACCTTGCCGCTGGGCAGCCAGAACGCCGGCCTTGCGCAGTTCACCTGGGACGGCAAGGACGATAGCGGCAACGCCGTGGCCAGCGGCAGCTACACGCTGAAGGCTACCTCCGGCAGCGCCTCGCTGGACACCTACGTGGCCGGCACGGTCACCGGCGTGGGCTACGGCGGCGATTCGGTGGGTACCTACCTGCAGGTCGCTGGCGTGGGCGGCGTGCCGCTCAGCCAGGTGGCACAGATTCTCTAACGCTCCACGCGCACTCATCACGAGGAACCGAACATGGCACTCAATACGGCGCTCAGCGGCATCAATGCGGCCCAGTCCGATCTCAACGTCATCGCCAACAACATCGCCAACGCCAACACCACGGGCTTCAAGGGTTCGCGCGCGGAGTTCGCCGACATCTACGCGGTGACCGGCCTCAACCTCAACTCCACCGCGGTGGGCAGCGGCGTGCGCCTGCAGGACGTGGCGCAGCAGTTCAGCCAGGGCGACATCCAGACCACCGACAACAGCCTGGACCTGGCGATCAGCGGCAATGGATTCTTCGTGGTCAACAACGGCAGCGGCGTGACCTATACGCGCGCCGGCGATTTCCAGAAGGACCCCAGCGGCTACATCACCACGCCGGACGGCTCGCGCCTGCAGATCTATCCGCCCAACGGCGCCGGCGGCTTCGACACCAGCACGCTCACCGACTTCAGCTGGGTGACGGCGCAGAGCAACGCCACGGCGACCTCGCAGATCACCATGACCTCGAACCTGCCGGCCAATGCCAGCGTGCCGGCCAACGCGTTCAGCACCAGCGATTCCACCAGCTACAACGCGGCCGCGCCGGTGACCGTGTACGACTCGCAGGGCGGCTCGCACCAGGCCACCATCTACTACGTCAAGACCGGCACCAACACCTGGGACGCCAACCTGTACGTGGACGGCCAGAACGCCGGCACGCAGGCGATGACCTTCGATTCCACCGGCCAGCTCACCACGCCGACCAACGGCACGCTGGCCTTCAACACGGTGAACCTGAGCAACGGCGCGGCCCCGCTGACACTGTCGCTCAACGTGACCGACACCACCCAGTACGGCACGGACTACTCGGCCGGCACCATCTCGCAGAACGGCTTCGAGGCCGGCACGCTGTCCAACATCGACATCGACAGCAAGGGTGTGGTCACCGCTTACTACTCCAACAACCAGAACACCCAGATCGGCCAGGTGGCGATCGCCAACTTCGCCAACGTGCAAGGCCTGCGCCAGATCGGCGACGCCAGCTGGGCGGCGAGCACCGATTCGGGCGTGGCGGTGATGGGCACGGCGAGCGTGGGCCAGTTCGGCTCCATCCAGTCCGGCGCGCTGGAAAGCTCCAACACGGCCGACACCACCTCGCAGCTGGTGGATATGATCCAGGCGCAGCGCGACTACCAGGCCAACGCACAGGTGCTGTCCACCGACAATACACTGGCCTCGGCGCTGTTCAACGCCGTCTCGCGCTGATGGCTGACACGAGCAGGCGCTGACCATGGACCGTTCCGTCTATGTAGCGATGACCGGGGCGACGCAGATCATGCGCGCCCAGGAGGCGGTGAGCCACAACCTGGCCAACGCATCCACGGTGGGCTTCAAGAGCCAGCTGTCGGCGTTCCAGAGCGTGCCGGTGCTCGGCCAGGGCGCCGGCTCGCGCATCAACGCCGTGGCGCAGGGCGTGGGCCAGGACGGCGGGCAGGGCGCGCCGATCGACACCGGGCGCTCGCTGGATATCTCCGTGCGCGGCGACGGCTGGATCGCCGTGCAGGCGCCGGACGGCACGGAAGGCTACACCCGCGCGGGCGACCTGCAGCTCACCGCCGACGGCGGCCTGACCGACAGCCGGGGCAATCCGGTGATGGGCGGTTCCGGGCCCATCACCATCCCTCCGGCGACCGACATCAGCATCGGCGCCGACGGCACGATTTCCAGCGTGCCGCAGGGCGAGGGTCCCAATGCCCTGGCGATCATCGACCGCATCAAGCTGGTCAATCCCGACCCGGCCCAGCTCACGCAGGGCGCGGACGGCCTGATGCACATGGCGGACGGTGGCGCGGCGGGTCTCGATGACACCGTCACGATCGCCTCGGGCCAGCTCGAGGGCAGCAACGTGAATCCTTCCACCGAGCTGGTGAAGATGATCGCGCTTTCGCGCCAGTACGACATGCAGGTGAAGTCCATCAAGACCTCCGAGGACAACGCCGATTCCGCCCTCAAGCTGCTGCAGTCCAGCTGAGCCTGCCGCCCTTCCGTGGAGTGACCGATGTTTTCTTCCCTGTGGATCGCCAAGACCGGCCTAGACGCGCAGCAGACGCGCATGGACGTGATCTCCGATAACCTGGCCAACGCCAACACCACCGCGTTCAAGAGCTCGCGCGCGTCGTTCCAGGACCTGATGTACCAGAACAAGGGCCAGCCCGGCGGGCAGACCACCGAGCAGACCATGTCGCCGTCGGGCCTGATGCTGGGCACCGGCGTGCGCGTGGTGGCCAACGAGAAGCTGTTCACCGAGGGCAACATCACCCAGACCGGCAATTCGCTGGACGTGGCCATTCAGGGCCGCGGCTTCCTGCAGGTGACGATGCCGGACGGCACGCTGGCCTACACGCGCGACGGCTCGTTGCATACCGACGTGAACGGCCAGTTGGTGACCGCGGACGGCTATCCGCTGGACCCGGCCATCACCATCCCGCAGGGCGTGCAGAGCATCACCATCGGCGCGGACGGCACCGTGTCGGCGACCACCACCGCCACCGCCACGCCGACCACGCTGGGTACGCTGCAACTGGCCGATTTCCTCAATCCGGCGGGCCTGCAGCCGATGGGGCAGAACCTCTACGTGGAAACCGCCTCCAGCGGCGCGCCGCAGACCGGGCAGCCCTCGCTCAACGGCATGGGCTCGCTGCTGCAGGGCTCGCTGGAGTCGTCCAACGTCAACGTGGTGGCCGAGATGGTCAACATGATCGAGACCCAGCGCACCTATGAGATGAATTCCAAGGCGATCAGCAGTACCGACCAGATGCTGCAGGACCTGACCGACAAGATGTGAGCACCGCCATGCCGTCCTTCCGTTTGCTGCCACGAATCACCGCCGCGCTGTCGCTGGCCGCGCTGGCCGGCTGCGTCATGCAGGCGCCGCGCGACGACCACCAGTGGGCCGCCACCATGCCGGTGGAGAGCGCCGCGCCGCCGCCGACCGATGGCGCGATCTACCATGCCGACCAGGGCATGGAGCTGTTCAACGACGCGCGCGCGCACCGCGTGGGCGACATCCTCACCATCTCGCTGGTGGAGAGCACGCAGGCCTCGAAGAAGGCCACCACCAATACCAGCAAGAAGGATGCGAGCACGATGGGCGCGCCCACCCTGCTCGGGCAGACGCTGAAACTGGGCGGGCAGACCGCCGACTCCAGCCTCAACAGCAACCGCACCTTCGACGGCAGCGGCGACAGCAGCCAGAGCAACCAGCTCAGCGGCTCGATCACGGTCACCGTGGCGCAGCGCCTGTCCAACGGCAACCTGCTGGTGCGCGGCGAGAAGGAAGTCACCATCAACCAGGGCCAGGAGCTGATCCGCATCTCCGGCATCGTGCGTCCGCAGGACATCCTGCAGGACAACAGCGTGCCGTCCACGCGCGTGGCCGCCGCGCAGATCGCCTATACCGGCAAGGGCACGCTGGCCGACGCGAACACGCAGGGCTGGCTGTCGCGCTTCTTCAACTCCAAGTGGATGCCGTATTGATGAACGCGTCCGTCACAGGTCCGGTGCCGTGCGCTGGCGTGGCGCCACTCCCTCCCAGCCTCTCCCTGCAAGCAGGAGGAGCAGAGCATGGTGCTTCTCTCCCCTCGGTGGACAGGGAAGAAGCCAGGCGCCGCATTTTTCCCGCCCTTGCGCACAGGGGAGGGCTGGGGAGGGGGTGGGCTTTCATCCTCGCCATGCTTGCCTTCGCCATCCTCTCGGCCCCGCTGCATGCCGACAAGATCCGCGACCTGGCCCAGGTGGCCGGCGTGCGCAGCAACCAGTTGATCGGCTATGGCCTGGTGGTGGGCCTGGACAACAGCGGCGACCAGACCACGCAGACGCCGTTCACCACGCAAAGCCTGGAGAACATGCTGGTGCAGTTCGGCATCACGGTGCCGGCCAACGTGCGCCCGCAGCTGAAGAACGCGGCGGCGGTGACGGTCACCGCGCAGCTGCCGCCATTCGCCAAGCCGGGCCAGGCGATCGACGTCACCGTGGCCTCGATCGGCAACGCCAAGAGCATCCGCGGCGGCGAGCTGCTGATGACGCCGCTGCGCGGCGCCGACGGCAACGTCTATGCCATGGCGCAGGGCAGCGTGGTGGTCGGCGGCGTCAGCGCCTCGGGCAGGAGCGGCTCCAGCGTGCAGGTGAATATTTCCGCCAGCGGGCGCGTGCCCAACGGCGCCACGGTGGAACGGGCCGTGGCCTCGACCTTCGGCAATGGCGGCGACCTGGTGCTGGACCTGAATACGGCCGACTTCACCACCGCCACGCGCATCGCCGAGGCGATCAACCGTACCTATGGCGTCGGCACCGCCAGCGCCATCGATGGCGGTTCGGTCGCCGTGCGCGGCCCGGCCGATCCCAGCCAGCGCGTGGCGTGGCTGGGCGCCATCCAGGCACTGGACGTGACGCCGGGCGAGGCGCCCGCGCGCGTGGTGGTCAACTCGCGCACCGGCACGGTGGTGATCGGTTCCGAGGTGCGGGTGACGCCGGCCGCGGTGGCGCATGGCTCGATCCAGGTCACCATCAGCGAGCAGCCGCAGGTGAGCCAGCCCGGTCCCTTCAGCAAGGGCGGGCAGACCGTGGTGGTGCCGCAGAGCGACGTGCAGATCAGCGAGGACGGCGGCCACATGTTCAAGTTCGGCCCCGGCACCAACCTCGACACCATCGTGCGCGCGGTGAACCAGGTGGGTGCCTCGCCCAGCGATCTGATCTCCATCCTGCAGGCGCTCAAGCAAGCCGGCGCCTTGCATGCCGAGCTGGTGGTGATCTGATGGCGTTGCCGGGCGATGCTGCCAAGAGCCTCAGTACCTGGACCGACCTGTCCGGGTTCCAGGCGCTGCGGCAGAGCGCGCAGGCCGACGCGAAATCGACCCTGCCGGCGGTGGCCAGGCAGTTCGAGTCGATCTTCACCCAGATGATGCTCAAGTCCATGCGCGAGGCCAGTGCGGGCGACGGCCTGTTCGACAGCGAGGCCGGCGATGCCTGGCGCGACATGTTCGACCAGCAGCTGTCGATCGAGCTGTCACAGCACGGCAACGGGCTGGGCATCGCCCAGATGCTGGAGCGCCAGCTCGGCGGCGCCAGCACCAACGGCGCCGATGCCGCCAGCGTGGCGGCGGTGGACGACGATTGGCGCGAGCGGCTGCGCTCGGTGGCGGGCACGGCCCGCGCGGCGGGCGCGCGGGTGCTCAAGTGGCTGCCGCAGGATGCCCAGGATTTCGTGCGCCAGCTGGCGCCCTACGCGCAGAAGGCGGCCGACCGGCTGGGCGTGTCGGTGCGCGCCGTGCTGGCCCAGGCCGCGCTGGAGACCCAGTGGGGCCAGCGCCTGCCGGCCCATGCCAATGGCGACACCAGCAACAACCTGTTCGGCATGAAGGCCGGTGGCGGCTGGGACGGCGAGAAGGTGAGCGTGCCGACCCTGGAATTCGAGGACGGGGTGCCGGTGCGCCGCCATGCCCAGTTCCGCGCCTATGCCAATCCGGGCGAATCCTTCGACGACTATGCGCAATTGATTGCGGACAATCCGCGCTACGCCCGTGCGCTCAACCGCGGCGAGGACGTGGTGGGCTTCGCCCATGGCCTGGTCAGCGGCGGGTACGCCACCGATCCCTCGTATGCGCAAAAAATCGTGGCGATCGCCAACAGCCCTGCGATGCGTGACGCACTCGACACCATCCGCCGCGAGGCGCTCAAGAAAGTCGGCGACGCGCCGAATCCCTCCGAGTGATCCGACCCCCGGAATGAATGACCCATGTCCAATCTTCTCAACATCGGTGCTTCAGGACTCAGCGCGGCGCAGGTAGCGCTGAGCACGGTCGGCAACAACATCAGCAACGTCAACACGGCCGGGTACAGCCGCCAGACGGTGGTACAGGTCGAGAGCATTACGCAGTCGGCGGGGAACTACACCATCGGCAGCGGCGTGGACGTGCAGTCGGTGCAGCGCGCCTATAGCGACTTCCTCACCACCGCGCTGTGGAGCAGCAACTCCGGCCTGCAGCGCGCCACCACGTACAACGACCTGGCCACCACGCTCAACGGCGCGCTCAGCGCCAGCGGCAACCTGCAGAGCGCGCTGGACAATTTCTACGGCGCCTTCAGCACGGTGGCCAACACCCCGGGCGTGGCCTCCAGCCGCCAGTCGCTGCTGGGCAACGCCAGCTCCCTGGTCACCGTGTTCAATACGCTGGGCCAGCAGCTGGCCTCGCAGCAAAGCCAGGTGAACAGCCAGATCGGCAACACGGTCAACAGCATCAACAGCGTCGCCAGCAGCATCGCCGACCTCAACGCCAAGATCCGCGAGGCAGGCGACAACCCGCCCAACGACCTGCTGGACCAGCGCGACAGCATGGTGCAGACGCTGTCGGGCTACCTGGGCGTGTCCACCTACACGCAGAAGGACGGCACCATCAGCGTGTACGCCTCCAGCGGCCAGGCCCTGGTCAGCGGGGACAAGTCGTTCGCGCTGACCACCGGCGGCAACGCCTACGATGCCTCGCGCACCGACGTGTTCGACAGCACCGGCACCGACATCAGCAGCAAGCTGAGCGGCGGCAGCCTGGGCGCCCTGCTGGATTACCGCAGCAACGTGCTGGACGGCGTGCAGAACCAGCTGGGGCAGGCGGCCGTGGCGCTGGCCAGCAGTGTCAACCAGCAGCAGTCGATGGGCCTGGATCTCTACGGCAAGCAGGGCGGGTCGATGTTCAGCGTGCCTTCGCCGGCCGTGCAGGCCAGTTCCGCCAACCAGGGCAGCGCCAGCGTATCGGCCGCCATCAGCGACGTATCCCAGCTCACCAGCAACGACTACGTGCTGAGCTACGACGGCGCCAACTGGAACCTGCAGACCACCAGTGGCCAGAGCGTGGCGATGACCGCCAACGCCGACGGCACCTATTCGGCGGATGGCCTCACCTTCACCCTGTCGGGCACCGCGCAGGCGGGCGACAGCTTCCAGATCCAGCCCACGCGGCAGGCCGCCACCGGCCTGGCGCTGACCATGACCGACCCCAACGATATCGCCGCCGCCGCGGCGCTGGCGGCGACGGCGGCCACCAGCAACACCGGCAACGGCAGCATCGGTTCGGTGACGGTGGACGATCCGGCCAATGCCGCGCTGCTCAGCAACGCCACCGTCAGTTTCCCGACGGCCGGCACCTATCAGGTCCTCGGCAGCGATGGCGTCACCGTGTTGGCCAGTGGCAGCTATGCGCCGGGCCAGACCATCAGCGCCAACGGCTGGAGCATCACCCCCTCCGGCACGCCGGCGGCGGGCGACAGCTTCAGCATCGGCATCAACAGCAACGGCCTCAACGACACCAGCAACGCGCTGGCGCTGGCCGGGCTGGCCGACAAGGGCGTGCTTGCCGGCGGCACTCAGTCGGTGGTCGATGCCTACGGCACGCTGACCACCAATATCGGCACGGTGGGCAGCCAGGCCCAGACCAACCTCACCACGCAGACCAGCCTGTACAACCAGGCGATGTCGGCGCAGCAGAGCGTGTCCGGCGTGAACCTCGACGAGGAGGCCGCCAACCTCGTGCGCTACCAGCAGGCCTACCAGGCCTCCGCACAGGTGATCTCCACCGCGCAGACCATCTTTTCCAGCCTGATCACGGCGATCCAGGGATAATCCGTTATGCGTCTCTCCACCGCGTGGATGTACCAGCAGTCGCTCACCACCATGCTCAGCCAGCAGAGCGCGCTGGCGGTGACGCAGAACCAGGTCGATACGGGCAACCGCATCAACGTGGCCTCGGACGATCCGGCCGGCGCGGGGCAGGTGGTCAGCCTCAACCACGTCATCGCGGCCAATACCCAGTATTCGACCAATATCGACAGCGCCACCACCCGCCTGAATACCGAGGCGAGCACGCTCAGCTCGGTCAATAGCGCGCTCGACACCGTGCGCACGCTGGGCTTGCAGGCCGTCAACGGCACCCTGTCGGACAGCGACCGCCAGAGCATCGCCAGCCAGCTCAGCCAGATCCGCGACCAGCTGGTGCAACTGGCCAACACCACCGACAGCAACGGCAACGCGCTGTTCGCCGGCACCAGCACCACCACCACGCCGTTCCAGGTGGGCGCCAATGGCGTGGTCAGCTATTCCGGCAACGGCGGCGAGCAGTTCTCGGCCATCGGCTCGGGCCTGCAGGTCGTCACCGGCGATTCGGGCGCGGGCCTGTTCATGAACATCCCGCAGGGCAACGGCTCCTTCGTGGCCAATGCCGGTTCGGGCAATATCGGCACGCTGGTGGTCGGTTCCAACAGCGTCACCGATCTTTCGGCCTGGAGCAGCGCGCTGGCCGGCAGCGGTGGCGGCTATACCATCACCTTCGATGCGGACGGCAACTGGACGGCCGCGGATGCCAATGGCAATCCGGTGCTCGACAGCAGCGGCAACGCGGTGACGGGAACCTACACGGATGGCGGCTCGATCAGCTTCAACGGCATGACCATCGCCATGAGCGGCACGCCCGCGGCGGGCGACACGGTCAGCGTGGCCTCGGGCCAGCAGCAGGACGTGTTCAGCACCTTGAACAACATGATCGCCGCCCTGCAGGGCGGTGGCAGCGATACGCAGCTGACCAATGCCATGAACCGGCAGATCGAGTCGATCGATCAGGCGCAGTCGGCGATCAGCGCGACCCAGGTCGCCATCGGCGGACGGCTGGACACGTTGACGCAGCAGCAAGGCACCTACAGCGACCTCAACGTCACCTACCAGACCGCGCTGTCGGACGTGCAGGGCGCGGACGCCTATACCGCGATCAGCAACCTGTCGCTGCAATCGACGGCGCTGCAGGCGACGCAGCAGGTGTTCGCGCAGGTGAAGTCGATGAGCCTGTTCAACTACCTCAAGTAGGCATGGCGATCGACGGGCAGGATGTTGCGGTTTTCCCTCGGGCGGGAGGCAAGACGGAACGCAAGCTTGCGGTTTTGTCAGCGCGACAAGTGAGCTGCATCACGAAATGGCACCATCGGCTCAAGTAATCCGAGCCAGCGCCGAAAAGCTCACCGAGGCGGATGGTGAGCCCAAACGGGAACCCTGACGCCGGAACGACAACGCCAACAGACCGGCTACCGGTTCCGCAGGAGAAATCCATGTCTCTCGTTATCAATACCAATATTTCGTCGCTGACCGCGCAGAATAACCTGACCAAGTCGCAGAACGCCTTGTCGCAGGCCACGCAGCGCCTGTCGTCGGGCCTGAAGATCAACAGCGCGGCCGACAACGCCGCCGGCTTCGCCATCGCCCAGCGCTACACCACCCAGATCGGCGGCCTGACCCAAGCCAGCGCCAATGCCTCGGACGCCATCAACCTGGCGCAGACCGCCGGTTCCGCGCTGGACCAGGTCACCGCCAACCTGCAGGCCATCCGCGACCTCGCCGTGCAGTCGGCCAACGGTACCTACACCGACGACGACCGCAACTCGATGGACCAGGAAGTGCAGCAGCGCCTGGCGGAAATCACCCGTATCGCCAACCAGACCACCTTCAACGGTTCGAAGGTGCTGGACGGCTCGCTGGGCACCAAGAGCTTCCAGATCGGCGCCGACGTGGGCCAGACCATCAGCGTGAGCCTGGGCACCAGCGTGAAGGCCAGCGACATTGGCCAGATCGCGACCAGCAAGACCGGCGACATCAGCGGCCTGTTCAAGAACAGCGGCACCAAGAGCCTGACGCTGGCCGCTGGCGACCTGAGCGTCAATGGCACCGACCTGGCTGGCACGTATGCCTCGGCTCAGGATCTTGCCAATGCGATCAATACGGCCGTTGGCGACAACAACTTTGCTTCGGTCGATGCGACCAGCGGGGAACTGGACTTCTCCAACAGCTCCGCCACTGCCGTCACCTTTGCCGGCGCCCAGGCCGCGACGGTGGTCGGCGCCAACCTGACGGTTGCCGCCCAGACCACGGGTACGGTGCCCGGCACGGCATCCTCCACCGGCGTGCCTGCCGCTGTGGGCGGCGCCGGCCTCACGCTGGCGGCTGGCGACCTGACGGTCAACGGCACCAACGTTGCCGCTGGTACCTACACCACCGCGCAGCAGTTGGCCGATGCCATCAATACGGCTGCCGGCGGCAACATCGCCACAGTCGATGCGACCAGCGGCGAGCTGGACTTCTCCAACAGCACCGGCACGGCGATCACCTTCGGTGGTACCGAAGCCACCGCGCTGAGCCTGACCAACGTGCCTGCGGCCAGCGCTGGCGCCGCTACGCCGGGTACCGGCGCCACCACCGGCGTCGCCGCCGAGTTCGGTACCAACGGTGCGGCGGGCACTGCCCAGTCGGTGACCCTGGCTGCCGGTGACCTGAACATCGACGGCACCAACATCACGGGCACCTTCACCAGCGTGCAGGACCTGGCCGATGCCATTAATGCCGCCAGCTACAAGAACAGCGATGGTTCGAGCCTGAGCGTGAGCGCGGCGGTGAATGCCGATGGCACGGGCCTCAACCTGTACTCCAGCTCCGCGCTGACCATCTACGGCACGGCGGCCGATGCGGCCTCCACCGCGACCAACGCGCTGAAGTTCAGCGGTGCCGCCGATACCCAGGCGGACGCGACGGCCATCGCGACCAGCGGCTCGCTCGCCGGTTCCGACGTAAAGACGGTGGACGACGCCAATGCGCTGATCTCGCGCATCGACGTGGCCCTGCAGGCGGTCAGCGACTTCTCGGCGCAGCTGGGCGCGGTGCAGAACCGCTTCCAGTCCACCATCTCCACGGTGGCGGCGCAGACGACCAACCTGCAGGCCTCGCAGTCGACCATCCAGGACGCGGACTTCGCGGCCGAGACGGCCAACCTCAGCAAGGCGCAGGTGCTGCAGCAGGCGGGCATCTCGGTGCTGGCGCAGGCCAACTCCAACCCGCAGCAGGTGCTGAAGCTGTTGCAGTAACGGACGCACGCCGGCCACGCCTCTCCCTGGGCGTGGCCACGGCGACCGGCAGTACCACCCGGCGGGTCCGCTTCGAGCGGCCCGCCAGGTGTCACGGGAGCCACCGGCAAAGTCCTGGCGTGCGAGGATTTTGCCGGCGGCTCGATACCCCCGCCCGCAGCGGGATCAGTTCGGGACATTAAGGGATAGACAAGCGATGAGCTCTACCGGCAATGCCACCTCCGGCAACAGTCTCAGTGCACTGCTCAACCAGCTTTCCGGCGCGGGGAGCGGCAGCAGCGCTTCGTCCAGCAGCGCCACGGGCGCCACCTACGGCAACGCCTCGGGCGGCGGCACCATCAGCTCGCTGGGCATCGGCTCGGGGCTGGACGTCGACTCGATCGTCAATGCGCTGGTGAACGCGCGCGCGGCCGCGCCGCAGCAGCAGATCACCACGCGCACCAACCAGACCAATACCCTGCTGAGCGGCCTTTCCTCGCTCAATTCCGCCCTGGGCAGCCTGCAGAACGCGCTGGACACGCTCACCTCGGCCAGCACCTTCAGCAGCTATACCGCCACGCTGACGCCGGGCGGCGACAGCAGCATCGGCACCGCCACCACCATGGCCAACGCCCACCCCGGCACCTACAGCATCGAGGTGAGCCAGCTGGCGACGGCGCAGAAGCGCGCCAGCGGCGCCTATACGGCCGGCTCGGCGGTGGGGGCGGGCACGCTGAACATCACGGTGGGCTCCAGCACCATGAATGTCTCGGTGTCGGCCACCGATTCGCTGTCCAACATCGCCAGCGCGATCAACAATTCCTCTTCCAACCCGGGCGTCACCGCCACCATCGTCAATGGCGTGAACGGCCAGCAGCTGATGCTGAGCTCGAGCAAGACCGGCGTGGCCAATGCCTTCTCGGTCAGCGCCGACGCCACCAGCAGCGACGGCCTGCTCGGCCTGGCCAACACGCTGAACACCGCGGGCGCCAACGAGGCCCAGGACGCCAAGCTGACCATCGACGGCATTCCGGTCACCAGTGCCACGAACAGCGTGACCGGCATGATGGACGGCGTCACGCTCAACCTCACCGCCACCGGCACCAACACGCTGACGGTGGCACAGGACAACACGGCGGCGACCAACGCCATCCAGGGCTTCGTCACCGCGTACAACAGCTATGTCAGCACGGTGTCGCAGCTGTCCAGCTTCAGCGAGACCAGCAGCGTCGCCGGCCAGGCCAGCGGCACCGCAGGGCCGCTGCTGGGCGATACCACGCTCACCTCGGTGCAGCGCCAGATCGGCTCGGTGCTCAGCAGCTCGGTCAAGGGCAACAGCATCGGCACGCTGGCCAGCCTCGGCATCACGCGCAATCCGGACGGCACGCTCAGCCTGGATTCGGACAAGCTGGCCTCGGCCTTCCAGTCCAATTCCGCGGCGGTGAAGGACCTGTTCACCGGCACCAACGGCTATGCCACCACGCTGAACACGACCATCGACGCCTATACGTCGTCCGACGGCATCATCACGACGCGGATGAACAGCCTGAACGACACGCTGACCCAGCTGAGCCAGCAGCAGACCTCGCTCAATGCGCGCATGAACACCTACCAGACGCAGCTCCAGCAGCAGTACACCGCGCTGGACACGCTGATGTCCTCGCTCAACAACACCAGCAGCTACCTGACCACGGCGCTGGCGCAGTTGAACAACTCCAACAACAGCTCGAACAATTGAACGTGGGGAAGCGACCATGACCTACGGCTACATGCGCAACGCCAGCGCGATGTATCAGGACACCAGCGCGCGCGGCAGCGTCGAGGGGGCGGACCGTCACCAGCTGATCGGCATGCTCTACGACGGCATGTTCGACCGCATCAGCCAGGCACGCGGCGCCATGGTTCGCGGCGACGTGCCGGCGAAGGGCCAGCATTTCAGCCGTGCACTGGCCATCCTGGGCGAATTGCGCGCCAGCCTGGACCACGGCGCCGACGCCACCCTGGCCGGCCGGCTCGATGCGCTGTACGACTATGTGGGACGGCGCCTGCTGCAGGCGCAGCTCAACGACGACGAGCGCGCGCTGGACGAGGCGGTGGCCCTGCTGACGCCGATCCGCGACGCCTGGCGCCAGATCCGCGAGACCTTCCTGGCCTCGCAGCGTCCCGCCGCGGTGGCCGCCGCATGAACGCCCAGGCGGCGCCCGGGATCCTCGAGGTCAGCGCGCGCATGCTCGCCTCGGCCCATGCGGGGGAATGGCTGGAAGTGGCTGCGCTGGACCAGGAGCGGCGCCGGCTGCTGGCCGGGCTGCCGATGTCCGAGGCCGCCACGGCCGACACCCTGGGTGTCCTGCTGAGCCACAACGAAGAGCTGCGCACCCTGGCCGAGGATGCCCGGGCCAAGGCCCGCGATGCGCTGGACCAGCACCACCAACGCCACCGGGCGCTGAGCACCTATCTTCATGTAGGTATCGACTGACGCCAGTTCGAGGCTGTCGCCGCATCGAATACGCGCATAATGCCGACGTATTCCAGCGGCGCCGCCGCGGAGCGAATGAGGCGCCCATGCAAGACTCTCCCTGGCACGCATTCACCGACCGGGTCAGCTACGAGGATGAGCTGCACGCGGGCTGCGAGCCCCTGGCCGCCCCACTAGGCGAGCAGCAACTGGCGGCGATGCGCGAACGCAACCTGGGAGTGCTCGGCACGCTGGCCGCGTTCGGCGAGCGGCGCAACGACGCCCTGGACGACGAAAACCCGCTGGCGCAGGAACTGCTGCGGCTGGACAGCAAGATGAATGTCCTGATGGCGATGCTGGAGCAGTTGCTGCGGCGCGATGCGGTGCTGCCGCCGCGCCGGGCGGTCCGCTTCAACGCCGTCGGTGCGCTGCTGCCGCGCGCTTTGTGGCCCACCGGCGCGGCCGCCGCGCTGCTGCGCCTGCATTTCGACGGTTGCCTGGCGCTGCCGTTGGAACTTTCGGCACGGCTTATGCCTGTCGCCGCACAAGAGTGTGATGTAGATCACGTTTTCGCGGTGTTCGAGGCGCTCGACGAAGTGACGCTCGACGCCATCGAGAGGCTCGTGTTCCGTCACCACCGACGTAAAGTGGCAGGCAAGCGGCTGACAGGATTTTGGGAAGTAACCTGACAACACAACGACTATGTGAACTACATCACGTTACGAAAAGTCGACACGAAAAAACTTTGACGCGCTTCACGCGCGATTGCCGCGGAAGGTCACTTTCCGGCGCAGCTTCCTTCGCTGGCTTACGCCAGTAAATTCATGGACATGCTGCACACCCTTGCGAATCCCCACGGCAATTGGCCGCACAGGTGACGCTGTCCGGCAGCCGCCTGCGTCGAAAAAGCGTTGTGGACTGGCCTTCTTCTTGCTGAACCCCGGGCAAGGGGTGACGAGGGATCGTCGCTAACGAGCACGCAGTCCACGGTTCAGGGGTTACCGATGAAGCAGCACGCAAGCGAAGCAGGCGCAGGCAAGTTCGATGTACTGGTGATCGAAGCGGATCACCGCAGGGCGGAATCAGTCATGGCGGCCATGGAGTTCCTTGGTTATCGACCGCGGCATGGCGAAGTGATCGAAACCTTCGACGAAGCCTCCCATGCCTGGCGTGCCGTCTATGTGGGATGCGTGGATGACGATGCCGAGGCGGAGCGGCAGTTCTCGCTGCTGGGACCGGCCGCGGCGCATGTGATGGTGTTGCTGGCCTCCGATTCGGCCTGGTTGTCGCGCCTGGGGGCGGATGCCTCGCCGTGCGCCGGCCGTATCGGCATCCTCGAGTTCCCGCTGCGCTACGAGCAGCTGGCCGAGCTGCTGCGCGGGCCGCAGGCGCAGGCCGTCCCGCGCCGGCCGGAATTGCGGCTGGTGGGCAGCTCTGCCCCGATGGCGCGCGTCAACGCGCTGGTGCGCCAGGTGGCCCCGTTCGATTCCAGCGTGCTGGTGCTGGGCGAGTCGGGCACCGGCAAGGAAATGGTGGCGCGCAGCATCCACGAGTGCTCGCCGCGGCGCGACAAGCCGTTCGTCGCCATCAATTGCGGCGCGATTCCCGCCGAACTGCTGGAGAGCGAGCTGTTCGGCCACGAGAAGGGCGCGTTCACCGGGGCCATCAGCACCCGCAAGGGCCGCTTCGAGCTGGCCGAGGGCGGCACGCTGTTCCTCGACGAGATTGGCGACATGAGCCTGCCGATGCAGGTGAAGCTGCTGCGCGTGCTGCAGGAGCGTGTGTTCGAGCGGGTGGGCAGCAACCGCACGCAGCGATGCGACGTGCGCATCATCGCCGCCACCCACCGCAACCTGGAGGCCGCCATCGCCGATGGACGGTTCCGCGAGGACCTGTACTACCGCCTGAGCGTGTTCCCGCTGGAGATGCCGGGCCTGCGCGAGCACCTGGACGACCTGCCGGAACTGGTCAACGAGTTCAACCAGCGCCTGGCGCGCCGCGGCCTGGGCAGCGTGCGCTTCAGCGCGGGCGCGATGCATGCGCTGCATGGCTACAGCTGGCCGGGCAACGTGCGCGAGCTGTACAACCTGGTGGAGCGCCTGGCCATCCTCTATCCGCACAGCGAGGTGCGCGTGAACGACCTGCCGGAGAAATACCGCGGCCAGCAGGTGATCGAGGAAGTGCGCGGCGCGGCGTTGCTTTCCCTGATGACGGGACAGTCCAGCGTGCTGCCCGAGCCGATGACGGTGATGCCCGCCGACTCGCTGGTGATGCTGCCGGAGGGCGGCCTGGACCTGAAGGACCACCTGGCCGACATCGAGGTGGGCCTGATCCGTCAAGCGCTTGACGTCACCGGCGGCGTGGTGGCGCATGCGGCCAAGCTGCTGCGCATGCAGCGCACCACCCTGGTGGAGAAGCTGCGCAAGTACGGCCTGCAGCCGAGCCTGCAGGCGTAACACACGCCTTCGCCCTCGCCCCTCTCCTCGCGCTCCTACAAGAGGCTGCGCGGGGGAAAGGCCGTGGCACGCATCGTGCTTCTACACCCCTAGAACATCGTCACGCGTTGGAATTCCGACATGAGCCAGATCGACGTCAACAACCTGTTGTCGCAGATGCGCCAGCTGTCCTCGCAGCTCAAGCCCAATACCGAGCAGGCGATCGGCGCGGCGCCCGCGCAGACTGATTTCTCCACGCTGCTCAAGCAATCCATCGGCTCCGTGGCCGAGGCGCAGACCCAGGCGGGCCAGCTCGCGGCAGGTTTCGAGCGTGGCGACGCGGGCGCGGACCTGGGCCGCACCATGGTCGCCATCAACAAGGCGGACCTGTCGTTGAACACCCTGACCCAGGTGCGCAACAAGCTGGTCGATGCGTACAACAACATCATGAACATGTCGATCTGAGCGATTTTCCCGACCACGTTCCGGCACCCCTACCGCACGAGCTTCCTTCATGGCCGATAACGCCCTAGCGACCACCGACGACAAGGCCGGTTCTCGCCTGGACCTCAAGCAACTGGCGCGCACGCCCGCCACGCGGCAGCTGCTGCTGCTGGTGGGCGTGGCCGCGGCCGTGGCGCTGGGCGTGGCCGTGGTGCTGTGGTCGCGCGGTCCCAACTACGGCCTGCTGTACGCGGGCCTGGACCAAAAGGACGCCGCGGCCGTCACGCAGGCGCTGCAGGCCGCCAACACGCCCTACACGCTGGGGCCGGACGGCGCCTCGATCATGGTGCCCGCCGCCGACCTGGCGGCCATCCGGCTCAAGCTCGCCTCGCAGGGCCTGCCGCAGGGCAGCGTGGCGACGGCTACCACACCCGGCGGCGATTCGCCGTTCGGCATGAGCGACCTGGCCGAGCGCACGCGCTACCAGCAGATGCTGGAGACCGACCTGGGCAACACCATCGCCGGCCTGCAGTCGGTGCGCGCCGCGCGCGTGCACCTGGCGCTGCCCAAGCCTTCCGCGTTCATCCGCGACAGCCACGAGGCGAGCGCCTCGGTGCTGGTGACGCTCTATCCCGGCCGGCAGCTCGATGCCAGCCAGGTGGCGGCTATCGTGCACCTGGTGGCCTCCAGCGTGCCCAACCTCGATCCCAAGCAGGTGTCGGTGGTGGACCAGCAGGGCCAACTGCTCACCACCAGCGACCCGGGCAGCGCCAGCGCCATCGGCGATGCGCGGATGCGCCTGGCCACCCGCCTGGAGAACACCTACGCGCAGCGCATCGAGGAACTGCTGACGCCGCTGGTCGGTCCCGGCAAGGTGCGCGCGCAGGTCTATGCGGACCTGGATTTCAGCGAGACCGAGAAGGCCACCGAAACCTATGGCCACGACCACCCGGCGCTGCGCAGCGAGCAGACCAGCAGCGAGCAGCGCACCGGCACCGCCAACGACGCCGGCATCCCGGGCGCGCTGAGCAACCAGCCGCCCAACACGGTGGCGCAACCCACGGCGGCCCGCCCGAATGCCGGCAAACCGGCCACCGGCAAGGGCGCCAATGCCGCCGCCGTGGCCACGCCGCCGCCGCCCGGCGAGAATTCCAGCAGCGCCACGCGCAACTACGAACTGGACCGTACCATCAGCCACGTCAGCGACCCGGCGGGCCGGCTGGCCCGGCTTACCGTGGCGGTGGTGGTGGACAACAAGACGGTGCCTGGCGACAAGGGGCCCAAGAGCGTGCCGTTCACCGCGCAGGAACTGGACCACCTCACCACGCTCACCCGCAACGCGGTGGGCTACAGCGAGGCGCGCGGGGACAGCGTCAGTGTGATCAACCAGCCCTTCCACCAGGACGCTGCCCCGGATACCGCGCTGCCGGAGCAGCCGTTCTGGGAGCGTCCCGGCATGCTCGACCTTATCAAGCAGGCCGCCGGCATCCTGGTGGCGCTGCTGGTCGCCTTCGGCCTGCTGCGCCCGCTGCTGCGCGGCCTCGCCCGCGGCCCGGCGCCGGGCAAGGGACTGGCGGTGGCGCAGCAACCGGTGGCGCCGACCATCTCGGTGCGCGTGGGCGACAAGGACGAGGGCGACGAACTGGTCCGCCTCAACAACGGCGTGGCGCCGACCGTGGCCTACGAGCAGCGCATCGGCCTGGCGCGCCGCATGGTCAGCGACAACCCCAAGCAGGTGGCGCAGGTGGTCAAGAGCTGGGTGGGCGAGGATGGCGGCTGAGCACGCCATCGGGCTTGGGACGGGCCGCGTTCGGCCGATAAGACATGGGCGTGCCTTGCGTGGCGCGGCGCGGCGGACGGGTCCGGCAATGCAGGCGAGTGGGCGGAACGAATCATGAAGTCAGAATCGCAGATCGGTGGCGCGCAGCGCGCGGCGATCCTCCTGCTCACCCTCGGTGAACAGGATGCGGCCGAGGTGCTCAAGCACCTGAGCGCGCGCGACGTGCAGGCGGTGGGCACGGCCATGGCCAGCCTCACCGACGTGTCGCGCGAGCAGGTGGAGCAGGTGCTCACGCGCCTCAACGAGGACATGGGCCGCCATACCGCGCTGGGCGTCGGCACCGAGGAATACATCCGCAAGATCCTGGTCAACGCGCTGGGCGAGAGCAAGGCCGGCGGCCTGATCGACCGCATCCTGCTGGGCCGCTCCAGCAAGGGGCTGGAATCGCTCAAGTGGATGGAGAGCCGCGCCATCGCCGAGATGATCAACCAGGAGCATCCCCAGATCATCGCGCTGGTGCTGGCGCACCTGGAACCGGACCAGGCCGCCGAGGTGATCGGCTACCTGCCGCCGCGCGTGCGCAGCGACGCGGTGATGCGCATCGCCACGCTGGATGGCGTGCAGCCGCATGCCCTCAACGAGCTGGACGAGATCATGGAGCGCCAGTTCGCCGGCGGCAGCACCAAGAAGCTCAAGTCCGCCAACGTGGGTGGCCTCAAGGCCGCGGCCAACATCCTCAACGCGATGGAGTCGACGCGCGAGAACGAGCTGATGGCCGCCATCCGCAGCCACGACGCGGGCCTGAGCGGGCGCATCGAGGAACTGATGTTCGTGTTCGAGGACCTGGCCGAGATCGATGACCGCAGCATGCAGACCCTGCTGCGCGAGGTGCCCACGGCGCGCCTGGTCACCGCGCTCAAGGGCGCCGAGCCCAGCGTGCGCGAGAAGATCTTCGCCAACATGTCCAAGCGTGCCGCCGACATGCTGCGCGACGACCTGGAGGTATCCGGTCCGGTCCGCCTCAGCGAGGTCGATGCCGCGCAGAAGGAAGTGCTGGCCATCGCGCGCAAGCTGGCCGATTCGGGGGCGATCAACCTTTCCGGGTCGGGTGACGAGCTGGTGGTATGAGCGCCGTGATGAACCGCGACAACCACGTGATGTTCGAACGCTGGCTGCCGCCCGAGATGGGCGAGCCGCGCGCGCCCGAGCCGGCGCCGGCGGAATCCGCCGCGCAGCCCACCGTGCGCGAACTGGAAGCCCTGCAGCAGCAGGCCCGCGACGAAGGCTACGCGGCCGGCCACGCCGAGGGCATGGCCGCGGCGCGCGACCTGGTCCAGTCCCGCGTGGCGCGGCTGGATGCCTTGCTGGAATCCGCCGCGCGCCCGCTGCGCTCGATGGACGAACTGGTCGAATTGGAACTGGCGCGCCTGGCCATGACCGTGGCCCGCCAGGTGGTGGCGTACGAACTGCGCACCTCGCCCGACCTGGTGGTCGAGGCGGTGCGGCAGGCCGCGCTGGCGCTGCCCGCCGCATCCGGCCAGTTGCGCGTGCGCCTGCACCCGGACGATCTCGCCCTGCTGCGCTCGCTCGGCGCGGCCGAAACGGACTGGCAACTGCTGCCCGACGCCAGCCTGCAACGCGGCGACTGCCTGCTGGAAAGCGAGCGCTCGCGGTTGGACGCGCGCGTGGAGACGCGCCTGGCGGCCGTGGTCGACGCGGTACTGGGCGCCGAGGCCGACGGCATCGACGCGGCGGCCGACGAGGTACGCGGATGAACGCCGCCGCCGGCCATTCGCCTTCGGCGCTGTGGCAGGAACGGTTGGCGCGGCGTCGCCAGCGCGCGCTCGGCGCGCGCACGCTCACCGTCGAGGGGCGCCTGCGCCGCGTGGTGGGCCTGACCCTGGAGGCGGAAGGCTGCGAGGCGCCGCTGGGCGCGCGCTGCATGGTCACCACGGCGGACGGCAGCGAACTGGACACCGAGGTGGTGGGCTTCGCCGACGAACGCCTGCTGTTGATGCCGGTCGCCGAGATGCATGGCGTGCTGCCCAACGCGCGCGTGCGCCCCTGCGCGCATACCGGCGGGCTGCCGGTAGGCATGGCCCTGCTCGGGCGCGTGATCGGTGCCGATGGCGCGCCGCTGGACGGGCTCGGTCCGCTCGACGTGGACGAGCACGCGCTGCTCAAGCGCGAACCGATCAACCCGATGGCTCGCAAGCCCATCGACACCCCGCTGGATACCGGCGTCCGCGCGATCAACGCGCTGCTCAGCGTGGGGCGCGGCCAGCGCCTGGGCCTGTTCGCCGGCTCCGGTGTGGGCAAGTCCACCCTGCTGGGCATGATGACCCGTTACACCGACGCCGACGTCGTGGTGGTGGGACTGGTCGGCGAACGTGGCCGCGAAGTGAAGGAATTCGTCGAGCATACGCTGGGGCCGGAAGGCCGCGCGCGCGCGGTGATCGTGGCCGCGCCCGCCGACGCGCCGCCGCTCAAGCGCCTGCGTGGCGCGCAGTACGCCACGGCCATCGCCGAATGGTTCCGCGACCGCGGCCAGCGCGTGCTGCTGCTGATGGATTCGATCACCCGCTACGCCCAGGCCCAGCGCGAGATCGCCCTGGCCATCGGCGAGCCGCCGGCCACCAAGGGCTATCCGCCCTCGGTGTTCGCCATGCTGCCGGCGCTGGTGGAGCGCGCCGGCAACGATGCCGAAGGACGCGGCTCCATCACCGCCTTCTACACCGTGCTGACCGAGGGCGACGACTATCGCCACGACCCCATCGCGGATGCCTCGCGCGCCATCCTGGACGGCCATATCGTGCTCTCGCGCGACCTCGCCGAGGCCGGCCACTACCCGGCCATCGACATCGAGGCATCGATCAGCCGCGTGATGCCGGCGGTGGTGCGGCGCGAACACCTGCGCGCCGCCCAGCGCTTCCGTCAGATCTATTCGGCCTACCGCCAGCAGCGCGACCTGATCGCGGTGGGTGCCTACCAGAAGGGTTCCGATCCCCAGGTAGACCACGCCATCGCCATGTGGCCGCGCCTGCGCGACTTCCTGCAGCAGGAAGTCGATGCGCCGACCACGCTGGCCCAGTCCATCGCCTCGCTCGAACAGCTGGTTGCCGGAGGCGCGCCGTGAACTCGCGCGCCAATCGCCTGCAACCGGCCGCCGACCTGGCGCGCGAACGCCAGGAAGCGGCCATGCAGAAACTGGCCGAGCAGCAGCAGCGCCTGGCCAAGGCCGAGCAGCAGCTGGCCGAGCTGCAGCGCTACCGCCAGGAATACGCCGAGGCTTCCGGCGGCGTCTCGGTCAGCGCGCTGCTCAACCGCCGCCAGTTCGTCGAGCGCATCGACCAGGTCATCGCCCAGCAGGCGGTCGAGGTCGCGCGCCAGCAGCGCCAGCTCGACCACGCGCGTGGCCAATGGCGCGAGGCGCACGCACGCGAGCAGGCGCTGGACCATGTGATCGACCGCTATCGCGAGCAGGAGCGCAAGAGCGAGGAACGCCGCGAGCAGGCCGAGATCGACGAACGCATGCAATACCGGCGTCCACCGCGAGGCAGCCATGACTAGGCCAGCCCTCGCCATGAAGGAGAATCCCGCATGACGTCCCCCGTTGCCCTGATGGCGAACGTGGCGCCGCCGGCCAGCACGCCGGCGAACGACAGCGCCACCCGCGACACCTCCCCGTCCAGTGCCAGCGACTTCAGCAAGCCATGGCGGCAGGCGCACCAGCAGCTGGCGCAGCAGCGATCCCAGGCCGCGTCCACGCCGCCGGAACGACCCTCGCCGGGCAAGGCCGCGCATGCCGACGGCAAGGCCGGCAAGCATGCCCGCGACAAGGACGACGATCATCCGGCCTCCGGTCCGGATGCCAGCCACGACACGGCGGCGATGCTGGCGTTGCTTGGCCAGAGCGTGCCGGCCCAGGCCGCGCCCGCGTCGCCGGCCACGGCCACGGCCACGAGCGCGGCCGACGATGGCGACGATGCCACCGTGGGCTCGGCCGGCACGACGGGCAACGCCTCGTCCGCCACGGCATCGAACGTGGCGCTGCTGGGGGCGATCCAGGCCGGAGCCCAGGCGGGCAGCACCACGGACGCCACCAAGGCGCCGGATGGCCTCAAGGACAAGGCCTTGTCGCTGGACACGCAAGGCACCGCCGACGCGGATGCGGCCGATGACGGCAGCGATGCCGGCGCGACGGCATCGTCGCCGGGCGGCCAGGCCCAGGCCATCGACGCCAAGCTCGCCCAGGCATGGCAGTCCGCCACTACCGACACGACCCATCGCCAGGACGACCACAGCGACCCGCTCGACGCCTTGCACGCCCTGGCCAATCCCACGCTGGCGCCGGCCACCAACCCGGCATCCACGGTGGCGGCGCCGCATGCGCTGGCCATGCAATCCAGCGCCGGCACGCCCGCGTTCGCGCAGGAGCTGGGCCAGCAAGTCGCCTGGCTCGGCGGGCAGGACATCAAGCAGGCCCGCATCCGCCTGCACCCGGAAGACCTGGGCGAACTCGACGTCAAGGTCAGCGTGCAGCACGGCGGCAGTGTCGACGTCAGCTTCATGGCCCAGCATCCCCAGGCCGTGCACGCAGTGCAGCAGACCCTGGGTCAGCTGGACACCATGCTTGCGCACCATGGCCTTTCCCTGGGACAGGCCATGGTGGGGCAGGGCGGGCGCGGCGGTGACGCTGGCCACGGCGGGTCGTCGTCGGGCTCCTCTTCGAATGGTGATGCGGGGAGCGAGGGTGGTGCGGAGTTGGGGGCGATAGTGGCGCCGGTGGTGAAGGCGGTGGGGTTGTTGGATATGTTCGCGTAGCGAAGGGGGTTCTTGTTTGGCGTGCGCCAAGCCTTCCTTCTTCCCCGTGTAGGAGCGCACCGGGGGAGCGGGGTCCCCCCCCCCGCGCATCCTCCTCCCCGCCGGCAAGGCGTCGCGCCTAATCCCCGACACGCGTCAAGAAAGCGCCACCGGCGCCACCGCCACCACCGCAACTCCAATGGCGACAACGGTTTCCGTCGATGGCATGGCGCTTGCTACCAGCAGATACGAGGCTGCCCCCGGCGGGTGGCCGGAAGGTATCGGCAACTGACTGACGACGAGATCGGCATGGCTCAGAACGAGCAGACAACGGAAACCACGCCCCCCCCGGTGAATACCGGGGTGCCACGGAGCGTGATCGTCATGGGCGTGGCCTTGGTGGTCATGGCCGGCGTGAGCGCCTATGCGCTACTGGGAACGCGTCATGCGCCCCACGAGGAAGAGCCCAAGGTGGTGCTGTCCAAGCAGGAACAGTACCTCGCGCTCGATCCGCCCTTCGTGGTGAATTTCAAGGACGACCAGTCCATGCGGTTCCTGCAGGTGGGCGTGAGCCTGATGTCGCACGACAGCGCCGCGCTGGCCGTCGCCAAGGATGCCGACCCGGTGATCCGCAATGCCCTGGTGATGCTGTTCAGCAGCCAGGACTACACCATCCTCAGCGACGCCGCCGGCAAGCAGAAGCTGCAGGCGCAGGCGCTGGACGCCGTGCGCAAGATCGTCGAGACGCGCCTGGGCCGTCCCGGCGTCGAGGCGCTGTATTTCACCAGCTTCGTGATGCAGTGAGGGGAAGGCGCCGATGAGCGACCTGCTTTCACAGGAGGAAATCGACGCCCTGCTCGATGGCGTGGAGGGCGGCGCGGTCGAGACCGGCAACGACGAGCCGGTGCCGCTCGATGCGGTGGTGCCGTACGACTTCACCCAGCAGGACCGCATCGTGCGCGGCCGCCTGCCGACGCTGGAGATGGTCAACGACCGTTTCGCGCGTTTCTTCCGCAGCGCCATCTTCGGCGTGCTGCGCAAGACCTGCGAGGTGTCGGTGCTTGGCGTGAAGATGATCAAGTTCGCCGAGTACGTGCACAGCCTGGTGGTGCCGAGCAACCTCAACCTGGTGCGCATCAAGCCGCTGCGCGGCACCGCGCTGGTGGTGCTGGAGCCGCGCCTGGTGTTCAGCGTCATCGACAATTTCTTCGGCGGCGACGGTCGCTTCCATGCGCGCATCGAAGGACGCGACTTCACCCCGACCGAGAACCGCGTCATCCAGATCATGCTCACCGAGCTGTTCACCGCGATGGCCGAGGCGTGGGCGCCGGTGCTGCCATTGCACTTCGAGTACCTCAACTCGGAGATCAACCCGCAGTTCGCCAACATCGTCAGCCCCACCGAGACGGTGGTGGTGTCCAAGTTCCACGTCGAGCTGGACGGTGGCGGCGGCGAGGTGCACCTGACCCTGCCGTACGCGATGGTCGAGCCGATCCGTACCCTGCTGGACGCGGGCGTGCAGAGCGATCGCGTGGACCGCGACGACCGCTGGGCCGAGATGCTGCAGGACGAGGTGCTGGACGCGGAAGTGGAGCTGAGCGCGCTGCTGCTGGAGACGCGGCTGAGCATCGGCCAATTCCTGAGCCTGCGCCCGGGCGACGTCATCCCGATCCAATTGCCCGAACTGTGCACCGTATTCGCCGAGGACGTGCCGGTGTTCCGCGGCCGCTACGGCCAGTCCAACGGCCACAACGCCATTCGTTTCCACACGCCGACCGGCCGCCGTGAAATACGCCTGTCGACGGATACCCTCATTCCGGAGAAGAGCCTCGCATGACTCAGTCCAATGACGCCGGCGCCACCCAGCGCGTCGAGTTCGATCCGCTTACCGCCCCCGCCGCCGAAGGCCATGACGTCAACCTGGACATGATCCTCGATGTGCCGGTGACGCTGGCCATGGAGGTGGGCCGCACGCGCATCAGCATCCGCAACCTGCTGCAGCTCAACCAGGGTTCGGTGGTGGAGCTGGACCGCTCCGCCGGCGAGCCGCTGGACGTGTTCGTCAACGGCACGCTGGTGGCGCACGGCGAAGTGGTGGTTATCAACGAGCGCTTCGGCATCCGTCTCACCGACGTGATCAGCCCGGCCGAGCGCGTGCGCAAGCTGCGGTGATCCCCATGGTGCTTGCCCTGGCCCTGCCGGTCGCCGCCGCGCCGGAGATCAACGTGGGCGGCGAACTGGTGCGCGTGCTGCTGAGTCTGCTCGGCATCGTGGTGCTGATCTTCGCCGCCGGCTGGCTGAGCCGGCGCTTGCAGGCACGTAGCCTGCCGGGCGGCCGCCGCCTGCGTTGCGTGGAGAGCATGGCGGTGGGCGCGCGCGATCGCCTGCTGCTGATCGATGCCGACGGCAAGCGCCTGCTGGTGGGCGTGGGGCAGGGCGGCATCCGCACGCTGCATGTCTACGATGGCGCCGCGCCGGCATCAGAGCCGGCGCCGCCCATGCCGGGCTTTGGCGACGTGCTGGCCCGCTGGAAGCGCACGCCATGAGCCGGCACCGCCGCTGGCTCCTGCTGTTGCTGCTGCTGGTGCCGATGTTCGCCTGGGCCGCGCCGGCGATGCCCGTGATGCCGCAGATGCCGCAGATGCCGGCGTCGTCGGCCGGCATCCCGGTGCTGACCGTGCAGAACGCGCCGGGCGGCGCGCAGAACTGGACGCTCTCGCTGCAGCTGCTGGCGCTGATGACGGTGCTGACGCTGCTGCCGGCGGTGCTGCTGATGATGACCTCGTTCACGCGCATCATCATCGTGCTGGGGTTCCTGCGGCAGGCGCTGGGCACGCAGTCCACGCCGTCCAACCAGATCCTGCTGGGCCTGTCGCTGTTCCTCACCCTGTTCGTGATGTCGCCGGTGCTCAATCATGCCTACGCCGACGGCGTGAAGCCGTACATGGACGGCAAGCTGGCTGCCGAGCAGGCGGTGCCCGCCGCCGCCGCGCCGTTCAAGCGCTTCATGCTGGACCAGACGCGCGAGGCCGACCTGCAGCTGTTCACCCACTTGGCCAACGAGCAGCCCTACGCCAGCAAGGACGACGTGCCGTTCCGCGTGGCGATGCCGGCGTTCGTCACCAGCGAGCTGAAGACCGCGTTCCAGATGGGTTTTCTGCTGTTCATCCCGTTCCTTATCATCGACCTGGTGGTGGCCAGCGTGCTGATGTCGATGGGCATGATGATGGTGTCGCCCACCATCATCTCGCTGCCGTTCAAGATCATGCTGTTCGTGCTGGTGGATGGCTGGACGCTGCTGCTGGGGACGCTGGCGGGGAGTTTCTACTCGTGAGCGCCGCAGCACTTTTTTCTCCCGTTCCCCTCCGGGGTGAGGAGCGGGTGCTCGCGGTGGCGTTTCATTCCATGCGCCTAAACAAAGACAACAAGCTCCCTCGCAAGCCCCAACCCCTCACCCCACCCCTCTCCCCGGCGGGGAGAGGGAGTGAAAGCGGAGCGCGCCATGACGCCTGAATCGGTCATCGAGTTCGGCCAGCATGCGCTCTACGTGGCCATGATGGTCGCCGCGCCCCTGCTGCTCACCGCGCTGCTGGTGGGCCTGGTCATCGGCGTGGTGCAGGCGGCCACCCAGATCAACGAAATGACCCTGAGCTTCATTCCCAAGGTCATCGCGATGGCGGTGGTGGCGCTGATCGCCGGGCCGTGGATGCTGCGCACCCTGGTGCAGTTCACCCGCCAGCTGATCGAGAGCCTGCCGGGAGCGGTCAAGTGATCGACCTCGACGCCGCCCAGATCCAGCGCCTGCTCGGTTCGCTGCTGTGGGCGATGGGCCGCGCGGGCGGGCTGTGCCTGATCGCGCCGGTGTTCGGCGACGCCGTGGCGCCGCAGCGCGTCCGCCTGGGCGTGATGATGGTGCTGGCCTTCGTGCTGGCGCCGCTGGCGCCCACGTCCATCGACCTGACGAGTGCCGAAGGCGTGTCCACCATGGTGAGCCAGGTGCTGATCGGCGCCGCCATCGGTTTCGTGCTGAAGTTGGCGTTCGAGGCGGTATCGCTGGGCGGCCAGTTGGTGGGGCAGAGCATGAGCCTGGGCTTCGCCGAGACGGTGGACCCGAGCGGCGGCGGCAGCTCGACGGTGCTCAGCCAGTTCTATCTGCTGACGGTGACCCTGCTGTTCCTTGCGATGGATGGCCATCTGCGCCTGATCGCCCTGCTGGCGGACAGCTTCCACAGCCTGCCGCCGGGCCAGTCGGCCATCGATGGCAACGGGCTGCATGCGGTGGTGGCGTTCGCCACGCATTTGTTCGGCGGCGCGGTGCGGGTGGCGCTGCCGGCGATGACCTCGCTGCTGATGGTCAACATCGGCTTCGCCGCGATCAGCCGCGCGGCGCCGGCGATGAACCTGTTCGCGGTGGGCTTTCCCATCACGCTGACCCTGGGCCTGGTGGCGCTGTGGCTGTCGATGCGCAGCGTGCCGGGGGCGTTCGAATCGCTCGAGAACAGCGCTTGGTCGCTGATGCGCGAGCTGGCGGGCGGATAGGGGAGGCGCCATGGCCGAGCAGGACAACGAAGACCGCACCGAACAACCTTCGGAAAAACGCCTGCGCGAAGCGCGGGAGAAAGGCGACGTCCCGCGCTCGCGCGACCTGTCCGGCGCGGTGGTGGTGCTGGCCGGCGTGGCCACGCTGATCAGTGGCGGCCACGGCGCCATGGCGCATGTGCGCCGCATCTATGGGTTGGGCCTGGACTATGGCCGCGACGCCTTGTTCAGCGACGAGCTGCCGGTCCGCGTGCTGAGCCTGGCCATGCGCGAGGCCTTGCTGCTGTTGACTCCGGTGGCGCTGGCCACGGTGCTGGCCGCGCTGGCCGCGCCGGTGCTGCTGGGCGGCCTCAACTTCAGCGCCGAGGCCTTGCAACCGAAATTCGAGCGGCTCGACCCGGTGGAAGGGCTGGGCCGCATCTTCGCCATGCGCGGCTTGGTGGAGCTGGGCAAGTCGCTGCTCAAGCTGGTGCTGATCGGCGCGGTGCTGGTGCTGGTGATGAAGAACTGGCAGACCGAGCTGATGGGCACCGGCCGCGGCGACGTCGCCAGCGGCACGGTGCGGGCAATGACCCTGCTCGGGCGCGGCGCGCTGCTGTTCGGCACCGTGCTGGCGCTGATCGGCGGCGCCGATGCGCTGTACCAGAAGTACGACCACACCAAGCGCCTGCGCATGACGCGCCAGGAACTGAAGGACGAGGCCAAGGAAAGCGACGGCAATCCGGAACTGAAGGGCCGCATCCGCCAGCTGCAGTTCCAGATGGCGCGCAAGCGCATGATGCAGGAGCTGCCCAAGGCCGACGTGGTGGTGACCAACCCCAGCCACTTCGCGGTGGCCCTGCGCTACGACGAGGGCCGCATGGGCGCGCCGCGTGTGATCGCCAAGGGCGTGGACGAGCTGGCGCTGCAGATCCGCCTGGTCGCCGGCAGCCATCGCATTCCCACGGTGGAGGCGCCGCCGCTGGCACGCGCCTTGTATGCCACCACCCAGCTCGACCGCGAGATTCCCGCGTCGCTCTACGTCGCCGTGGCGCAGGTGCTGGCCTACGTATTCCAGCTCAAGCAGGCCACCGCGCGCGGCGAGGAACCGCCGAAGGCGCCGCAGCCCGAGATCGATCCGGACCTGATGGGTCCCTACCAGTTCTGACGGAACATGCGCATGGCCTCCGCTTCCGCCCTCGATAGCCTCAAATCATTGGGACGCCGCGGTGTCGGCGCGCCCGTGATCATGCTCGCCATGCTGGCGATGATGATGCTGCCGCTGCCGCCCTTCGTGCTGGACATGCTGTTCAGCTTCAACATCGCGCTGTCGCTGGTGATCCTGCTGGCGGTGATCTACGTGATGCGGCCGCTGGAATTCGCCGCGTTCCCCACCGTGGTGCTGATGGCGACCCTGCTGCGCCTGGCGTTGAACATCGCCTCCACCCGCGTGGTGCTGCTGCACGGCCACGACGGCCCCGGCGCGGCGGGCAAGGTGATCGAGGCGTTCGGCGAGTTCGTCATCGGCGGCAATTTCGCGGTGGGCCTGGTGGTGTTCGCCATCCTCACCATCATCAACTTCGTGGTGGTGACCAAGGGCGCCACCCGCGTGTCCGAGGTGACCGCGCGCTTCACCCTGGACGCGATGCCCGGCAAGCAGATGGCCATCGACGCCGACCTCAACGCCGGCCTGCTCAACCAGGAGCAAGCGCGCGAGCGGCGCCAGGAAGTGCGCGAGGAAGCGGACTTCTACGGCTCGATGGACGGCGCCTCCAAGTTCGTGCGCGGCGACGCCACCGCCGGCATCCTGATCCTCATCATCAACATCGTCGGCGGTTTCTTCGTCGGCGTGATGCAGCACGGCCTGTCCGCCAGCGACGCGGCCAAGACCTATACGCTGCTGACCATCGGCGACGGCCTGGTGGCGCAGGTGCCCTCGCTGATGCTGTCCATCGCCACCGCGGTGATCGTCACCCGCGTGTCCAAGGCGCAGGACATGGGCAAGCAGGTGCTGGGCCAGGTGTTCGGCCAGCCGCGGGCGCTGGCGGTGGCCGGCGTGGTGCTGGGCGTGATGGGGTTGATCCCGGGCATGCCCAACATCGCCTTCCTGTTGCTGGGCGGCGCCTGCGGCGGCTCAGCCTGGCTGATGATAAAGCGCGAGCGCGAGGCCAAGGAGCGCGTGGCCAGGATCGCCACCGAGACGCCGCCGCCCGCCACGCCGCCGGAGCGCGTCGAACTGGGCTGGGAGGACGTGGCCGGCGTCGATCCGCTGGGCCTGGAGGTGGGCTATCGCCTGATCCCGCTGGTGGACCAGCACCAGGGCGGCGAACTGATGGGCCGCATCAAGTCGGTGCGCCGCAAGCTGTCGCAGGAGCTGGGCTTCCTGGTGCCGCCGGTGCACATTCGCGACAACCTGGATCTGGGCCCCAACACCTACCGCATCACCCTGATGGGCGTGCCGATGGGCGAGGCCGAGGTACACAACGACCGCATGCTGGCGATCAACCCCGGCCGCGTGCAGGAGGGCCTGCAAGGCATCCCCACGCGTGACCCGGCGTTCGGCCTGGAGGCGATGTGGATCGAGCCGGGTCACCGCGAGCTGGCGCAGAGCCTGGGCTATACGGTGGTGGACCCGGCCACGGTGATCGCCACCCATCTCTCGCACATCCTGCAGGGCCACGCGCACGAGCTGCTCGGCCACCAGGATGTGCAGCAACTGCTGGACCGCCTGGCGCAGACCGCGCCCAAGCTGGTGGAGGACCTGGTGCCCAAGCGGCTCTCGCTGGGCGTGGTGGTGAAGGTCATGCAGAACCTGCTGGCCGAGCGGGTGCCGATCCGCAACATGCGCTCGATCGTCGAATCCTTGGCGGAACACGCGGGGCAGAGTCAGGATCCCGGCACGCTCACCGCCGCCGTGCGCGTCGCGCTCGGCCGCCAGATCGTGCAGGAGATCGCCGGCCTGGGTACCGAGATCCCGGTCATCACGCTGGCGCCGGAGCTGGAGCAGATCCTGCTGGGATCGCTCGCCAACGGCGGCGTGGCGGGCGCCGCGGTGGAACCGGGCCTCGCCGACCGCCTGCAGCAGGGCGTGGCCGAGGCCGCGCGCAAGCAGGAAATGAGCGGCGAACCGGCCGTGCTGCTGGTCGCGCCGCAGCTTCGCCCCTGGCTCGCGCGCTTCACCCGCCATGTGGCACAGAACCTGCACGTACTGGCCTACAACGAGGTGCCGGACAACCGCCGGGTGCGGTTGGTGCAGGCTTTGGGCCGCTGATGCGGCCCTGGGAATCGGGAATAGTGAATCGTGAATAGGAAAAGCAGGCGGCAGCAGGGTTTCGACGGTACGAGCTGCACCGATTCCCCATTCACCATTTTCCATTCCCGCGAGCGGAGCGAGCAATGAAGATCAAGCGTTTCGTGGCCACCGACATGCGGCAGGCCATGCGCGAGGTGCGAGAGGAACAGGGGCCGGATGCGGTGATCCTGTCCACGCGTCGCCTGGACGATGGCATCGAGATCATCGCCGCGGTGGATTTCGACGAGGCGCTGGTGCGCGAGGCGGCACGCCACGGCGCACCGTTGCCGGTGGAGTCGCGCGGCGCGCCGGCCGAGGCCCCGTTGCCCCGCCGCCCCGACGCCATGCCGCCGCCGCTGCCGCCGGTTTCCCGGCGCGACGACGAAGGCGTCAGCGTGACCTGGTCGCGCCGCGCGCCGTTGTCCGCGCATCCCGCCGACGCCCGGGAGCAACCCGTGGCCCGCGCCACGCCCGCGCCCAGGCCCGCCCCGGCACCCGCGCCGGTCCAGGCTGCCGCGCCGGCGCCGGTCGAGACGCCGCCGGTGGTGGACCCTTCCGCGCCGATCCATCCGCTGGTCGAACGCGCCATGCAGGACACCGCCCGCGTGCGCGCCGAACTGGGCAGCCTGCGCGATCTGCTGGAAACCCAGCTGTCCAGCCTGATCTGGAACGACATGGAACGGCGCCATCCGATGCGCGCCCGCGTGCTGCGCGAGATGACCCGGCTGGGCATCGAGCCGGACGTGGCCCGCCAACTGGCTGACGAGCTGCCGGCGCAGATCAATGCCGAGCAGGCGCGCTACCTGCCGCTGGGCATGTTGAGCCGCAGCCTGTCGATCAGCCGCCGCGACCTTGCCGAGCAGCGTGGCGTGACCGCGCTGGTCGGCCCCACCGGCGTGGGCAAGACCACCACCCTCGCCAAGCTCGCCGCGCGCGCCGTGATGCGCCACGGCGCCTCGCAGGTGGCCCTGGTCAGCACCGACCACTACCGCATCGGCGCGGCCGCCCAACTGGAACACTACGGCCGCCTGCTCGGCGTGCGCGTGTATCCCGCCTACGACGCCGACAGCCTGCGCCAGGTGCTGGCCTTGCTGCGCGGCTGCCATACCGTGCTGGTCGATACCGCGGGCCTGGCCGGCGGCGACCCGCGCCTGGCCGAACAACTGGAGGTGCTGGGCAACGGCGGCGAGCTGCGCGCCTGCCTGGCGCTGGCGGCCAATGCCCACGCGTCCTCGCTGGACGAAGCGGTGCGTGCCTACCTGCCGGTGCGGCCGCACGCCTGCATTCTCACCAAGCTCGACGAGGCGCCCAGCCTCGGCGGCGCCCTGTCGGTGCTGATACGGCACCGGCTGGCACTGGATTACGTCACCGACGGCCAGCGCGTGCCCGAGGACATCGCCACAGCCGATGCGCGCGTGCTGGTGTGCCGGGCCGCGCAGGTGCTCAAGGGCAACCTGCCGGCGGACGACGTGTTGATGGCGGAACGTTTTGGACTGGCGGTGGCAAGCGTATGAACGGAGCTTTTGCGATGCATCAGGCGACGGGTTTGGAAAGCATGTTGCGCGCGCTGGCCGAACGCCATGGCCGCCCGCCCGCGTCCGCTCCCGCGCCCGCCCCGGCCCAGGGGCTGGCCAACCCGCCGCGCCGGCGCTGCCGCACCATCGCGGTGGCCGGCGGCAAGGGAGGCGTGGGCAAGACCACCGTATCGGTGAACCTGGGCATGTCGCTGGCCATGGCCGGCCGCGAGGTGATCCTGCTCGACGCCGACATGGGCCTGGCCAACATCGACGTGCTGCTGGGCCTGACCCCCACGCGCCACATCGGCCACCTGCTGGACGGCAGCTGCGGCATCGAGGACCTGCTGCTGCCCGCGCCGCACGGCCTGAAGATCGTGCCCGCCGGCTCCGGCACCCGCCGCCTCGCGCAGCTGGGCAACGGCGAGCAGGCCGCGGTGATCCGTGCCTTCGACGACCTGGTGGCGCCGCCCGACTACCTGCTGGTGGATACCGCCGCCGGCCTGTCGGACAACGTGGCGATGTTCGCCGCCGCCGCCGACGACGTGCTGCTGGTGGTCTGCGACGAGCCGGCCTCGCTCACCGACGCCTACGCGCTGCTCAAGGTGCTCAGCCGCGATTTCGGCGTGCGCCGCTTCCGCATGGTGGCCAACATGGTGCGCACCCTGGGCGAGGGGCGCCAGTTGCACCAGAAGCTGGCCCGCGTGTGCGACCGCTTCCTGGACGTGGCGCTGGAGTTCATGGGCCACGTGCCCAGCGACGAGCGGCTGCGGCAGGCCATCCGCCGCCAGAGCGCGGTGGTGGACCTGTGGCCGTCCAGCCGCTCGGGCCAGGCATTCAAGCAATTGGCGGGTGCGGTCGATACATGGGGTGAACCCGAGCGACTGGGCCTGGACCGTATCGCCTTCTTCAGCAGGCAGGCCGCAGCAGCGACTGGGTGGTGAGATGAGCGTGGCTTCCGAATATCTGCAACTGCAACGGCAGAGTGCCGACGAACTGGTACGCCAGCATGCGCCGCTGGTGCGCCGCATCGCCTATCACCTGATGGGCCGCCTGCCGCCGAGCGTGGACGTGAGCGACCTGATCCAGGCCGGCATGGTGGGTTTGCTGGAAGCGGCGCGCAATTTCGCCACCGGTCGCAATGCGAGCTTCGAGACCTTCGCGGGCATCCGCATCCGCGGCGCCATGCTCGACGAGCTGCGGCGTACCGACTGGACCCCCCGCTCGGTGCACCGCAAGGTGCGCGAGATGGCCGAGGTGGTGCGGCAGATCGAGATCGAGACGGGCGCCGACGCCGACGATGCCGAGGTGATGCGCCGGCTGGGCATGGGCGCGGAGGAGTACCACCAGGTACTGGCCGACGCGGCGAGCGCGCGCCTGCTCAGTCTGTCCGCGCCGGACGACGCGGAAGGCGGCACGGCGTTCGACGTGGCCGATGCCGACGGCCTGGGGCCGCAGGACAGCGTCGAGCAGGCGGGCCTGCGCGAGTCGCTGGTCGAGGCGATCGCCAGCCTGCCCGAGCGCGAGCAGCTGGTGATGTCGCTGTACTACGAGGAGGAGTTGAACCTCAAGGAAATCGGCGCGGTGCTCGGGGTGACCGAGTCGCGCGTCTGCCAGATCCACGGTCAGGCCATCGTGCGCTTGCGTGCGCGCATGGACGGCTGGACCGAGGGTCAGGGAATCGGGCACAGGGAGAGGGGAGCTGGAAGGAGCAAAGCCCGCTGACCGCACGTCGTTGCCGATTCCCGATCCACACCACCCCCTTTTCCCTCGAAACACGTGGAGCCCCCTTTGGACAAGAACCTCAAGATCCTCGTGGTGGACGACTTTTCCACTATGCGGCGCATCGTCCGCAACCTGCTCGTGGAGCTGGGTTTCAGCAATGCGCTGATCCAGGAGGCCGACGATGGCGAAAGCGCGCTCACCATGCTGCGCGCGAACGCCTTCGACCTGGTCGTCACCGACTGGAACATGCCCAACATGACGGGCATCGAGCTGCTGCGCGCCATTCGCACCGATGCCTCGCTCAAGGCGATGCCGGTGCTGATGGTCACCGCCGAGAACAACCGTGACCAGATCATCGCCGCGGCCCAGGCCGGCGTGAACGGCTACATCGTCAAGCCGTTCACCGCCGCCACCCTGCAGGAAAAACTCACCAAGATCTTCGAGCGGCTTGCCGCCAGCGGAGCTACTGCATGAACGACCAAGGAACCCTGATGGCCGGCGAATCGCTGCCCCAAGAGCTGCACGACCTGCTCAACAGCACCGACGGCGCCGCCTTCGAACAGGCGCTGGACGCGCTGGTGCGCCAGCGCGAGCAGCGCCTGTTCCGCGCGCTGGGACTGCTGGCCCGCGAGTTGCACGACGCGGTGCGCCGCCTCGGCGGCGACCTCGCGCACGAGGGCGTGCCCGGCAGCGTGGCCGATGCGCGCCAGCACCTGCAGGACGTGCTGGAGATGAGTTCGCAGGCCGCCCACCGCACGCTCGACTTCGCCGATCGCATGCGCCCGCAGGCCGAGGCGCTGGCGGCGAACGCCAGCGAGGTGATCGACGGCACGCCGGAGGGCGACGTGGCCAACGTGCTGGCCCGGCAGGCCCAGGCCTTCGCCAACGATTGCCGCGACGGCCTGGCCGATTTCGTGGTGGCGCAATCGTGGCAGGACCTGTCCGGCCAGCGCATCAAGAAGGTGGTCAACTTCATCGGCAGCGTGGAGAACTCGCTGCTGGAACTGGTGAGTCTCACCGGCGCGCTGGCCAACGGCGAGGCTGCCGCCACGCCGGTCCGGGTCACCAGCCAGGACGAGGCGGACCGCCTGCTCAGCGAATTCGGCTTCTGACGGTATGGATCCCACGCTGGACAGCGAGCTGCGCAACGATTTCCTGGTGGAAGCCGGGGAACTGGTGCAGCGCCTGGGCGAACAGCTGATCGGGCTGGAAGCCTCGCCGCGCGATGCCGACCTGCTGAACGCGGTGTTCCGCGCCTTCCACACGGTGAAGGGCGGCGCGGGCTTCCTGGCCATCGAGCCGATGGTGCAGCTGTGCCATCACGCCGAGGACCTGCTCAACGTGGCGCGCAGCGGCCAGCTGGTGATCGACGCCGAGCGTATGGATGCGCTGTTGGAAGCGCTGGACCTGCTCAACGACATGCTGGTCGCGCTGGCCGGCGGCGGCGCCATGGCGATGCCGCCGCCGGATCTGCTGCGCCGGCTGTCGCCGAACGGCGCCGTCGCGGCGCCACCGGCGCCGCCCAAGCCGTCCGCCCCGCCGCCCGCCGACGGCACCATCGACGACAGCGAGTTCGAGGCGCTGCTGGACAGCCTCTACGGCGCCGGCGGCGTGCCGGGCGCACCGGCCGCGTCGCCGACCACGCCGGAAGGCATCTCCGACGACGAGTTCGAGGCCCTGCTGGACAACCTGCACGGCAAGAGCGGCGCGCCGGGCTCGTCCGATGCCGCGCCCCCGGCACCGGCCGCTTCCGGCGCCATCAACGACGACGAGTTCGAGGCGCTGCTGGACAACCTGCACGGCAAGGGCGGGGTACCGGGTGCTCATGCCGCGCCCGCGCCCACGCCGGCGGCCCCGGCGCCCGCCGCGGCGACGCGCCATGCCGCGCCGCCGGTGGAGAACACCGTGCGCGTGGATACCGCACGCCTGGACACGCTGGTGCGCCGCGCGGGCGAACTGGTGCTGGTGCGCAACCGCCTGCTGAGCCTGGCGGCCAAGCAGGGTGACGAAACCCTGGAGCTGGCCGCGAGCGAGCTGGACCGCGTGGCCGACGGGCTGCAGAACGCCGTGCTCGGCATGCGCATGCAGCCGGTGGGACGCCTGTTCCAGCGCTTCCCGCGCATCGTGCGCGACCTGTCGCGCCAGTTGGGCAAGGAAGTGGAACTGGTGCAGGAGGGCGAGGACACCGACCTGGACCGCAGCCTGGTCGAGGCGCTGGCCGACCCGATGGTGCACCTGATCCGCAACGCGCTCGACCACGGCGTGGAAATGCCGGAAGAACGCGAGCGCGCCGGCAAGCCGCGCAAGGGCAGGGTGACGCTGGGTGCCAGCCAGCGCGGCGAGCGCATCGTCATCACCGTGTCCGACGACGGCCGCGGCATGAACCCGGACGTCCTGCGCCGCAAGGCGGTGGAGAAGGGCGTGATCGACGAGGCGCAGGCCGCGCGGCTCACCGAGAACGAATGCTATGAACTGATCTTCCGTCCTGGCTTCAGCACCGCCGCCGTCGTCTCGGACATTTCCGGCCGCGGCGTGGGCATGGACGTGGTGAAAACCCGCGTGGCGGAACTGGGCGGCATGCTGCAGGTGCGCTCGAAGCTGGGCCGCGGCAGCACCCTGGAACTGGCGGTGCCGCTGACGCTGGCGATCCAGCGCGTGCTGATGGTGCGCGTGGGCACGCGCCTGCTGGCCCTGCCGCTGGGCAATGTCGAGGAAGTGTTCGAGCTGGCCGCCGGCCAGCGGCAGCAACTGGATGGCCGCGTGGTGGCCGCGCACCGCGGCCGCGCCCTGGTCCTGGCCGACCTCGCCGGCTGGGTCGGCATCGAGGGCCCGTCGGGGCGCCACGTGGTGGTGCTGCACATCGGCCACATGCGCCTGGGCTGCCTGGTGCACGACGTGCTGGGCCGTGAGGACGTGATGGTCAAGCCGCTGGGGCCCCTGTTCGAAGGCGTGCCCGCCGTGGCGGGGGCCACCGTGACCGGTGACGGCCGCCTGGCGCTGGTGATGGACCTGGCCGGGCTGGCGGGCGGCGACGGCCAACTTCTCCCTTCATTGAGAGTAAGCGCCTGACATGGACCTGATAAGTCTCATCGGCACGATCCTGGCCTTCCTGGTGGTGATCGTCGGCACTGTCCTGAAGGGTTCCAGCGTGGAAGCGCTGTGGAACCCGGCCGCCTTCGTGATCGTGTTCGTCGGCACCTTCGCCGCGCTGCTGGTGCAGAACCCGGGCCGGGTGCTCAAGCGCGCGCTGTCGATCTTCCCGATGATCTACAAACCGCCGCAGCACCAGCCGTCGGACCTGATCAGCCGCATCGTGGGCTGGAGCGAGATCTCGCGCCGCCAGGGCCTGCTCGGCCTGGAGCCGCAGATCGATTCGGAGAGCGACAGCTTCGTGCGCAAGGGCCTGCAGCTGCTGGTCGACGGCAGCGAGCCGGAAGCGATCCGCGGCGTGCTGGAGGTGGAGGTGGAATCGCGCGAGCATACCGACATCGCCGCGGCCAGGGTGTTCGAGCATGCCGGCGTGTTCTCGCCCACCATGGGCATCATCGGCGCGGTGATGGGCCTGATGGCGGTGATGCAGAACTTGGCCGATCCCAGCAAGCTCGGCCACGGTATCGCGGCCGCGTTCGTCGCCACCATCTACGGCGTGGCGCTGGCCAACCTGCTGATGCTGCCGATGGCCGCGCGCCTGAAGAGCCTGATCCACCAGCAGACGCAGATGCGCGAGATCCTGGTCGAGGGCCTGGTGGCCATCGCCGAGGGCGCCAACCCGCGCCAGATCGAAGCGCGGCTGCTGGGCTACCTGCCGTGAAAAAGGCTTCCCGCAAGCGCCGCGAGGAGCCGCACATCAGCCACGAGTCGTGGGCGATCCCCTATGCCGACCTGATGACGCTGCTACTGGCCTTCTTCGTGGTGATGTATGCCGTGTCGGTGGTGAACGAGGGTAAGTACCGGGTGATGTCCGAATCCATCATCGAGGCGTTCAACGGTTCCAGCCACGTGATCGCGCCGATGCCGTCCACCCGCGTGAAGCCGCGCAACGTGGACCCCGCCGTGGCCGCGCCCCAGCGCCAGCCCGGCGCCGCCACCACGCCGATCGAGGTGCCCATCCCGCAGCGCCCGCAGCCGATGCGGGCGGTGGACGTGCGCGCCGCGCAGCAGCATGCCGAACAGCAGCGCAATGCGGAGCGCAACCTCGAGATGATCCGCGACCAGGTGCAGCGCGCGCTGCAGCCGCTGATCGACAAGAACATGGTGATCGTGCGCAAGACCACCTCCTGGCTGGAGATCGAGCTGCGCACCGATATCCTGTTTCCCAGCGGCGTGGCCCGGTTGTCCGAGCCGGCCTCGGGCGTGCTCGACCAGATGGCCGGCATCCTCAAGCCGTTCCCGAACCCGGTGCGCATCGAGGGCTATACCGACGACCGCCCGATCAACACCGCGCTGTATCCCTCCAACTGGGAACTGTCGGCGGCCCGCGCGGCCAGCGTGGCGCGGCTGTTCGCCGAGCAGGGCGTCGATCCCACGCGGCTGGGCATCGTCGGCTGGAGCGAATACCGCCCCAGCGCGGACAACGCCACCGAGGACGGCCGCAACCACAACCGCCGCGTGCTGATCGTGGTGCTCAGCACCGAGGATGCGCCCAAGCGCTTCTACAACGATGTCGAGCACCAGGGGCAGTTCGCCGGAATGGACGAGGCCGGCCAGCCGGCCGCCGCGCCGCCCGTCGCGGCGGGCACGCTGCCGCAGGTGCCGGCACTGTCCCCGCTGCCCGTGGCCGCCGGCAAGGCCGTGCCGCCGGCGCCAGTCAGGGATGGGGGCACGCCATCGGGCGCCGCCGCCACAGTGACGGTGACCGCGCCGCGCCAGGCGCCGTCGGAGCGTGGACCATGACCGTGCATGCCCATGCCGGGGAGTCGAAGTCTTGAGCGATACCCAGTTCCAGCACAGCGACCAGCGCTGGCTTTCCTTCCGCATCGGCGGGCAGCTCTATGCCGCCCCGCTGGCGCAGGTCAGGGAGGTGATCCGCGACGGCGAGCTGACCCCGGTACCGGGGGCGGCCGCCGACGTGCTCGGCATTCGCCACCTGCGCGGGCGCATCGTGCCGGTGCTCGACGGGCGCCGTCGGCTCGGCCTGCCTGCGGACGAACAGGGCGGCGATGCCGATGCCCGCCTGGTCATGCTGATCTATGGCCAGCACCTGGTCGGCTTGCGCGTAGATGCGATCGGCGACCTGCTGACCCAGAACGGCAGCGACATCGCGCCGCCGCTGCCGGGCGGCGCCGCCCGCGCCGACGATCCGGTGCATGGCGTGCTGCCGTGGCAAGGCGGTTTCGTCGCCCTGCTCGACGTGCGGCGGCTGTGCCGCCTGCCGGAGGAAAGCGAGGCCGCCTGAGCCCGGAGGCGCGGCGCGTTGCGCCGCCGCCGCGTGGGCTATGCTTCGGCCTGCCTCGCGGTATCGCAGGACGAGCCCTCCATGACGCCAGAAACCAGCTCCCCGCCCGCCCCGGCCGGCCAGCACGCCATCACCCTGTTGGCCGCCGCCACCGTGTTGGCCCTGCTGTATTTCGGACGCGAGGTGCTGGTGCCCATCGTGCTCGCGCTGTTCCTCAGCCTGCTGATCGAACCGTGGGTACGGCTGTACCGGCGCCTCGGCCTGGGGCATGGCCCCTCCGTACTGGTGGCGGTACTGGCGGCGGTGCTGATCGCCGCCGGGCTCACCGCCGTGATCGGCTCGCAGGTGGTACACATGGCCCGGGGGCTGCCGCAGTACGAGGCCACCATCCACAGCAAGGTGCAGACCCTGCGCACGCTGACGCTGGGCCGGCTGGAGCTGGTGCGCGGCGAGTTCGGCAAAGTGATCGACGCCGCCGAATCGCCACCGGGGCATGCCGTCACGCCGTCCGCGCAGGCACCAGACGCGGGAGCCGCCGCGGCCACCGCGGCGCCCGCCACGCCGATGGCCGTGATGGCGCGCCTGCTCTCCACCGCGTGGATTCCGCTGCAGACGGCGGGCATCGTGCTGGTGGTGCTGGTGTTCGTGCTGCTGGAGCACGAGTCGCTGCGCGACCGCTTCATCCGCCTGGCCGGCGGCGCCGACCTGCGCGCCACCACGGCGGCGATCAACGATGCGGGCGAGCGGCTGTCGCGCTTCTTCCTTTCCACCTTCTCGGTGAACGTCGGCGTGGGCGTGGCGATCTGGGCGGGACTGTCCCTGCTCGGCCTGCCCAGCGCGCCGCTGTGGGGCGCGCTGACGGCGGCGCTGCGCTTCGTGCCGTATGTCGGCATCTGGCTGGTGGCGGCGCTGGCCGTGCTGTTCGCCGCCGCGGTAGGGCAGGGCTGGTCGCTGGTGGTGATGACGGTGGTCCTCTACCTGGCGGTGGAGTTGATCGTGTCCCAGCTGATCGAGCCGTTCCTCTACGGCCATACCACCGGCCTGTCGCCGCTGGCGGTGGTGGTGGCGGCGATCTTCTGGAGCTGGCTGTGGGGGCCGGTGGGGCTGGTGATGTCCACGCCGCTCACGCTGTGCCTGGTAGTGGCGGGACAGCACATGAAGGCGTTCGGCCTGCTTACCATCCTGCTGGGCGACGCGCCGGCGCTGACCATGCCGCAGCGGCTCTACCAGCGCGCGCTGTCCGGCGATGCCGGCGAGATCGTCGCCGAGGCGCGCGGCTACCTCAAGCGCAAGACCTTCGCCGCCTATTGCGATGTCGTGCTGCTGCCGGCGCTGCAGCTGGCGCGCATCGACCTTTCCCATGGGGCGATCAGCCCGGAGCAGCAGGCCGTCGTTCGCAACACCCTCGTGGCCGTGGTCGAGGCGCTGGGCGGCGAGGGCCGCCACCGCTCGCGCCGCCGGCGCGGCAGCGTGCTCGACGACGTCAGCATCGGCCGCCGGCTGCGCCGGCAGCGCGAGGACGTCAGTGGGCGCTGGCAGGGGCCCTTGAAGGTGCCGCCGGGATCGGTGGTGCTGTGCGTGGGCATGGGCACGGTGGTCGACGACCTGGCGACCGAACTGCTGACCCGCGTGCTGCGCGACCTGCACATCGACGCGCGCCACCTGGCGGTGGAGGATTTCGCCGCGTTCGACGCCGAGGAGCACCGGGACATGTCCGCTGACGCGGTGTCCATCGCCTTCATCGTCAGCACCGACCCGGCCGCCCAGCGCGAGAGCGTGGATACCCTCGCGGTGAATCTTCGCCGCCGCGTGCCGCAGGCCTGCATCATCGTCATGCGCCTGCCCGAGCCATTGGCCGCGCGCGAACTCAACCTGCCGGTGGGCGCCGAGGTGGACGACGTCGCGCATTCGCTGGAGGAGGCCGCCCAGCAGGCGATCTCGCGTTTTCCGGAGAATGGGACGTAAGCTTAGAGCGATCCGCTCGGCCCTCAGCACTATGAGTCGGGGGGCAGGCTCTCAGGCCTTGCGCAGGAAACAGACCTTGAGCACCAGGCCCTTGATCTTGTCGGAGTTCCCTTCGATGTGCTCCGGGTCGCCCTCGACCAGGCGGATGCCGCGGATCACCGTGCCCTGCTTGAGCGGAATGGACGAGCCCTTCACCTTCAGGTCCTTGATGACCACCACGGTGTCGCCGCTGGCGAGCGGATTGCCGTTGACGTCTCGTACCACCATCGCGGCCTCCTCGGCCTGCGCGGCGACCTGCGGCCATTCGTGGGCGCAGTCGGGGCAGATGTAGAAATCGCCATCCGGGTAGGTGTTGTCCATGCCACAGAGGGGGCAGGCGGGGATATCGGACATCGCGCGATCCAGGTTCGGGGAATCGGCCATTATAGGAGATGGCGCCAGCCCCACCGTCAGCCCAGGCCAGCCGCCGTGACCAGCCTGTCCACCGGGTAGCCGCGCAGCCCCGCGCGCAGACGCAGGCGGCCGAACAGCTCCGGGCTCATGCTGGGCGTGCGCGAGAGCACCCATAGGCATTTCCGGTTGGGGCTGCCGACCACCGCCCAGTGGTACTCGCTGTCCAGCTCGATGATCCAGTAGTCGAGCCACGCCAGCGGCAGCCAGGCCAGCGCGAAGCGCACGCGCAGCACGCCTTCGCCCTCGGCGGCCTGCCGCGCCACCGCGCGCACATGGCCGCGGCGGCTGCGGCAGGCATGGTGCATGGCGATGCTGCCGTCGGGCCGCAGCGTATAGGTGGCGACGACGTGGTCGGTGAGCGGCCGCTGGAAGTGCATCGGCAGATGGGCGATCTCGTGCCAGGTGCCGGCGTACCGTGCCAGTTCCAACTGGTCCACCGGCCGGATCGGCAGGGCGGGCGAGGTGGGCCGTGGCGCCGGCAGCGCGGCGAACAGCAGCGACAGGGGATGGCGGGGATACATCGCTGCCCCCTTTCAGGCACGGCCCGGGCCGCCGGGCCTGGCGCGGCAGGGCAGGAACGTGCGCCGCCGCCCGGCCGGGCCAGCGGCGAGATGGATGAATGCGGACATGGCCAATCCCGTGGGGAACGGCACTACTGTCGCCGAAGGCGCATGAAGGCCATGTCATGCGCGGCGACCGGCTCAGTGGGATTCTTCGGACGCCTCGTAGATGCTGGAAAGCACCGCCGCCGCCGCCGCGTACAGGGTGGCCGGCACGTCCTGCCGCAGGCGCAGGGAGGCGAGCAGGGCGGCCATCTGCGGATCGTGGTGCAGCGGAATGCCCAGCGCGCGGGCGCGGGCCAGCAGGGTTTCCAGCGATTCCGGCGGCAGGCTGGCCGCGGGCGCGGTGTCGTGCGTGCTGCTGGACAGGCGCAGGGTCACGCGGCGCTGGGCGGGCGGCATGGGCGTGCTCATGCCATGGTTCTCAGCAGGATGGCGCTGTGCGGGCCGCTCGACTGCGGCAGGCCCTGCTGGCAGCTCAACTGGTCCAGGATCAGGCCGCTGGCGGCCAGTTGCTGGCGCAGGCCGGGAAATTGCTGCTCCAGCCGTTGCACGGTGCCGAGGCGCTCGGCCCACAGCCGCACCGACAGGCGTAGCTCGCGCAGCTGCAGCTCGCCCTGCAGGGGGCCGAGTGCCGGCAGGTCCAGCGCGAAGCCCAGGGTCCAGGCCGAGCCGCCCTCGCCCTCGGCGTGCTGCTGCAACTGGATCTGCAGGATGTCGCGGCCGTCGTCGCCTTGGACCGGGATCTCGATCATCCAGGCTGGCACGGTGGTGGCCTCCAACTGCGCCACCTCCACGCGGGCCAGGGCGGCATGCACTTCGCCATGCAGGCGGCCGAGCAGCGCGTCCACGTCGTCGTTGAGCAGCTCGGGCGGCAGCGTGACGCGCGGTTGCACCTGCAGGCCGCGTTGTTGCAACGGCGGCGGCGTTTCGCTGCCGCCGGAGGCGGTGCGCCGGGGGGGCAGGTAGTCGTCCAGCAGGCTGGCCAGGCGCAGCAGCGCGCCCTTCCAGTCCTCCTGGCTCAGCACCGCGTTGTCCACCTCCGACTGCGCCAGCTGCGATTCCAGGAACAGGCCGCTGCGGTTGATCGCCTCGCGCAGCCCTTCGCCGCTGGTGATCTCGGCCGGCGTGCGCACGCCGTGTTCGAGCAGGGCCAGGGCGGGGCGCAGGTAGGCGGGCAGCTGGCGCAGCGCGGGACGCTGGGCCAGCGCATCCAGTGTGGCCAGCAGCGGCGCATAGCCGTTCTGCTGCGGCAGGCGCTCGCGCAGCGCCACTTGCAGGGCCGGCTCGGGCGTCTGCGGCGCGATCACCTCCAACTGCGGCTGCGCGCCCAGGCTCAGCACGCGCACCTGGAACTGCGAAGGCAGCTGGCCGCGCGGCGCCTCGGCCTCCACCGCCAGCGCGCCGATCTGCAGCACCAGCAGCCCCTGCGGATTGATCCCCAGGGGTCGCGCAGCCAGCACCGTGCCGATGCGCCAGCTCTCGGCGGCACTGCCGGAAGCGGCGCCGGCCCAAGTGAGGGCGGCGAAACTGGTGGGTTGTATGACCAATCGAGACTCCTTGCGGCCGGGTGTCCTGCGCGCGCCCTTCCGTGCCTGTGAGGATCGGCTGCCCCGGTGGAAACTTGAGCACGGTTTTGTGTCGCGGTTCGCGATTTCGCGATCGGTCGCCGGGCGGAGGGGGCCGCCAATGTGCGGCACAGCCCCTAAAGCGATCGCCGCCATGGCCGATAAGCAGGCCGTAGACCCCTGCGGGGGCGAGGCGAGGTCAGGCAATGGGCAAGGCGGCACAACGCAAGGGTGGCGATGGGGCGCGCGTGATCGTGCTGCCCGCGGATTTCCGGCTGGGCGCGGTCGCCGGGGTCAAGGCCGACCTGGTCGAGGCCCTCGAGGCGGCCGGGGCGCAACTGGACGGTGGCGCGGTGGAGCGTGTGGACACCGCGGCGCTGCAACTGCTGCTGGCCTATCGCCGCGAAGCGGCGGCGCGCGACCTGTCGCCGGCCTGGCGGGGCGTCAGCGAGGTGATGCGCGATGCCGCCGGGGTGCTTGGCCTGGCGCGAGATCTGGAATTGCCGGCGAACATGCCGGCCTGAAACTGAGGTGGAAGATGGCGAAGATTCTTGCGGTTGACGATTCGGCTTCGATGCGCGGCATGGTGGCCTTCACCCTGCGCGGCGCGGGCCACGAGGTGAGCGAGGCCGAGAACGGCCAGCTGGCGCTGGATGCGGCGCGCGGCGGTAGCTTCGACCTGGTATTGGCGGACGTGAACATGCCGGTGATGGACGGCATCAGCATGGTGCGCGAGCTGCGCGCGATGCCGGCCTACAAGGGCGTGCCCATCCTGATGCTGACCACCGAGTCGCACACCGACAAGAAGATGGAAGGCAAGGCCGCCGGCGCCACCGGCTGGCTGGTGAAGCCGTTCGACCCCGAGCAGTTGCTGGCCACTGTCAAGCGCGTGCTGGGCTGAGGCTCCTGATCCCTCTGATTGAGGGGGGCGGGCAAACAGTCCCTCTCCCGTTGAGAGAGGGGTTGGGGAGAGGGTGCGGGGCTTGTGCAACCCTCGACGGAGCGCTCTGCCCGCATCCCCATCCGCCTGCCGGCACCTTCTTCCACGGGGAGAAGGGACTCGATTCGCAAGTCACCGTTCCATGAGAGAAGCATCCCCATGAGCAAGGCCGGTCTGGCGCAGTTCCAACAGGTGTTCATCGAGGAGAGCCTGGAAGGGCTCGATACGATGGAATCGTCGCTGCTCGCGCTGGACAACGGCGGCGACGGGGAACTGGTGCACACCATCTTCCGCGCGGCGCACTCGATCAAGGGTGGCGCGGCCACCTTCGGCTTCCCCGAGATTTCCTCGTTCACCCATGAGGCCGAATCGCTGCTGGACGAGGTGCGCAGCGGCAAGCGCGCCATCGACGGCGGCATCATCGAGCTGCTGCTGCGCACGGTGGACTGCCTGCGCGGCATGTTCGCCCGCGCCCAGGGCGGCGAGCCGCTCAACGACGCGGTGGCCGCGGGGCTGCGTGGCGAGCTGGCCGCGGCGATGGGCCGTGGCGCGGCGGCGGGCGGCGCGCAGGAGCGGCGCGAGGTGGACCAGGCCGATGCCTGGACCGTGCGCTTCCGCCCGCATCCGGGCATGCTGGCCGGTGGCAACGACCCGCTGCGGCTGATCCGCGAACTGGGCGCGCTGGGCGAGATCGCGGTGACGCCGATCTTTGATCGCCTGCCCGCCACGCTGGCGGCGCTGGAGCCGACCGAGTGCCACCTGGGCTGGACCATCGCGCTGAAAGGCCCGGCCAGGCGCGCGGACATCGCCGCCGTGTTCGACTGGGTGGAGGACGAGTGCGACCTCGCCATCGAGGCCCAGCACGTAGTGGCGCCAGCGGCCGCCGCCGCGCCCGCCCCGGCGGCCGTGGCCGACGCGGGCGCGGCGCGCGCGCAGCGCGAGGCCAGCGCCGAGTCCAGTTCGGTGCGCGTGTCGATCGACAAGATCGACGGCCTTATCAACCTGGTGGGCGAGCTGGTGATTACCCAGTCCATGCTCGACACCTTCCGCGAGGGCGAGATCGACGCCGCGCGCATGGCCGTGCTCGAACAGGGCCTGGCCCAGCTGGCGCGCCACACGCGCGAGCTGCAGGAAAGCGTCATGGGCATCCGCATGCTGCCCATCGCCTCCGTGTTCAACCGCTTCCCGCGCATGGTGCGCGACATCAGCCAGAAGCTGGGCAAGCAGGTGAAGCTGGAAATGATCGGCGAGCACACCGAGCTGGACAAGACGGTGCTGGAGAAGATCGGCGACCCGATGGTCCACCTGGTGCGCAACGCCATCGACCATGGCCTGGAAACGCCGGACAAGCGCCGCGCGGCGGGCAAGCCGGATGTCGGCACGCTCACCCTGCAGGCCGCGCACCGCGGCGGCAGCATCGTGGTGGAAGTGTCCGACGACGGCGCCGGCCTCAACCGCGAGGCCATCGTCGCCAAGGCGGTCCAGCGCGGCCTGATCGCCTCCGGCGAAGGCTTGAGCGACGATGCCGTGGCCGAGCTGATCTTCCAGCCCGGCTTCTCCACCGCCGCCGTCACCACCGACCTGTCCGGCCGCGGCGTGGGCATGGACGTGGTCCGCCGCAACGTGGCGGACCTGGGCGGCTCGGTCACTATCCGCAGTACGCCGGGACAGGGCAGCGTGTTCACCATCACCCTGCCGCTGACCCTGGCCATCATCGACGGCCTCACCGCCGCGGTGGGCGAGGAACGCTACATCGTGCCGCTGGTTTCCATCGTCGAATCGGTGCAGCTGAAGGCCGAGGCGGTGCGCAGCGTGGCCGGCGGCGGCGAGCTGTTCCGCTTCCGCGGCGAATACCTGCCGGTGATCCGCCTGCACGACGTGTTCGGCTGCAGCGGCGCGGTGCAGGCCATCGACCAGGGCCTGATGGTGGTGGTCGAGGGCGACGGCACGCGCGTGGGCCTGTTCGTCGATGGCCTGATCGGCCAGCAGCAGGCCGTGGTGAAGTCGCTCGAGGCGAACTATCGCCGCGTGCAGGGCATTTCCGGCGCCACCATCCTGGCCGACGGCTCGGTGGCGCTGATCGTGGACATCGTCGGGCTGGTCCGGCTGCAGGGGCGCCGCAAGGCGGCCTGATCGCCCGGGCTTTTTCCGCTTTCCCGCCTCGCCATGCCGGCTAGCCGGCCGGCGGAGCCTACCCGAAGCCGCGACAGGAAGCCGCGGCCGCCGCGATAGCCGGCGAAGAGCAGTACATGGAATGAATCCGGGGGACATCGCAACCCGGCCTTTTCATTCTCAAGGACACGTCCCATGAAGTTCTCCCTGACGTATATCGATCGCCTGAGCCTCGCGGCCAAGGTATGGCTGGTCATCGCCTTCGTGGTGGCGGGACTGGCCGCGCTCACCCTGCTTTCCGCCGTGGACAGCCGGCGGCTGCAGATGCAGGCCCGGGTGAACGCCCTGGGCGACGAGGTGGCCACGGCCATGTCGCTGCTGGACAGCTACCACGCGCGCGCCGCCGCCGGCGAGCTGGGCGAGGACGAGGCGAAGAAGCAGGCACTGGCCGCGGTGTCCGCGCTGCGCTGGGACAACGGCACGGGCTATGTCTTCCTGTTCGATTCGGGCTATGTCATGCGCATGCACCCGATCATGCCCAAGCGCGTGGGCATGAACATTCGCGACGAGGCGGATTCGCAGGGCACCTTCATGTACCGCAGGATGCTGGAGGCCGACCAGCGCGACGGCCATGGCGCCACCGAGTACCTGTGGCCGATGCCAGGCGGCCGGCAGGACGAGCACAAGATCACCTACACCGCCTGGTACAAGCCGTGGGACCTCCACGTGGCCTCGGGCGCCTACTTCGTGGACATCAACCAGCAGTTCCGGCATGCACTGGCGATCAGCCTGCTGGAGGCCGGCCTGGTCGGCCTGCTAGTGATCGGCGTGGTCTGGCAGTCCATGCGCAGCATCCGCCGCAACCTCGGCGGCGAGCCGGCCTTCGCCCTGGCGATGGCGGCCCGCATCGCCGGCGGCGACCTGTCCGCCCAGGGCGAGCGGCGCTTCCCGCCAGGCAGCATGCTCGATGCGCTGGAGCGCATGCGGGCCCGGCTGGTGGAGATCGTGAGCGAAGTGCAACGCGGCTCGCAGGTGGTCTCCGGCGCCGCGCGGCAGATCGCGCGCGGCAACGACGACCTCTCCCAGCGCACGCAGGAACAGGCCTCCAGCCTGGAGGAAACCGCCGCCTCGATGGAACAGATGACGGCTAGCGCGCGCCAGAGCGCCGACCACGCCGGCCATGCCGACCAGCTCGCCCGCAGCGCCCGCCGGCAGGCCGAGCGCGGCGGCGACGTGGCCGCGCGCACCAGCGAGGCCATGTACGAGATCGAGGCGGCCAGCCGCCGCATCACCGAGATCGTGCAGCTGATCGACGAGATCGCCTTCCAGACCAACCTGCTGGCGCTCAACGCCGCGGTGGAAGCGGCGCGCGCCGGCGAGCAGGGGCGTGGCTTCGCGGTCGTGGCGGGCGAAGTGCGCAACCTTGCCCAGCGCAGCGCAGGCGCGGCCCGAGAGATCAAGGCGCTGATCGGCGACACCGCGGACAAGGTGCGCGCCGGCGCGGTGCTGGTGGACGAATCGAGCCGGGTGCTGGCCGACATCGTCGGCGGCATCCAGCGCGTGACCGATATCGTGGCCGAGATCGCCGCGGCCAGCCAGGAACAGTCCTCGGGCATCGACCAGGTCAACCGCGCGGTCACCCAGATGGACGAGGTCACCCAGCAGAACGCCGCCCTGGTGGAAGAGGCCGCCGCCGCCGCGCGCGCCATGCAGGAACAGGCCGAGGAACTGGCGGGCCAGGTCGGCTACTTCCGCCTGCAGGAAGGCGCCAGGGTTGCCGTTACCCGCCCGGCCCCGGCGCAGGGGCCCGCCCCACAGCTGGCCACGGCCAGCGGCTGGGCCGGCCTCTAGGCCCGTCCATCCCCCGGTAGGAGCGCACCCAGTGCGCGACCATGGCACGCCGGTCGCCTGGTCGCGCACTGGGTGCGCTCCTACCGGGAGAGAGGCGAAAACCCACCTTTGACCTCGCTCAAGTTTCCCTTCCCGCAGCCGATTCAGACCCAGAGAGGGGGCCACCGCGGCCGGCCCCGACGAAGAGGCAAACCATGTCCGACACGCAATACCTCACCGTCAACCTTGCCCACGAGGAATACGGCATCGACATCCTCGCGGTGCGCGAGATCCGCGGCTGGACGCCGGTGACGCGCATCCCGCAGGCACCGCACTACGTGCTCGGCGTGCTCAACCTGCGCGGCGCCATCGTGCCGGTGATCGACATGCGCCTGCGCTTCGGCCTGCCCCGCGAGGAATACGGCCCCACCACCGTCACCGTCATCATCACCGTGGCCGGCCGCAACTTCGGCGTGGTGGTGGACGCGGTGTCCGACGTGCTCGACGTGGTCGCCGACGCGATCCGCCCAGTGCCGGACATGGGCACCGCGGTGGATACCGAATACCTGAAGGGGTTGACCTCGGCCGGCGAGCGCATGGTGCTGCTGCTGGACGTGGACAAGCTGCTGCAACCTCAGGATGCCCAGATGCTGGAGGCCGCGCTGCCCGCAGCCTCCGATGTAAAAGCCGTAGCCTGACCGAATTAGCCGGAAGTGGAACCAACATGAAGAAGTTCACTCTGAAAATCCCCGCGTTGTCCGTCCGCAACCGGTTGCAAGCCGTGCTGGGCCTGCTGGGCCTGATGCTGATCGGCGGCGCCATCGTCGGCCTGGGCGGCATGCAGCTGCAGAACGATGGCATGGGCAAGATCTACGACGAGGAGATCGTGCCCTCCCAGTTGATCTCGCAGATCTCCACCCGTTCGCTGATGTCCTTCATCCTGCTGGGCGAAGCCAGCAACCTGGTCGGCAAGCAGCCGGACCAGGTGAAGGCCAAGCTGGCCGAGTACGACAAGCTGGAAGCGGAAATGGCCGCGATGAAGAAGCAGTACCAGGCCATTCCGATGAGCGAGGCGGTGAAGAAGAACTTCACCGACTGGAGCTCCACCGACGGCGACTACAAGGACGCCAAGGATTCCCTGGTCGACGCGCTCAAGCAGGGTGACACCACCTCGGGCGAACTGCTTGAAATGCAGGTGCGTCCGCTGATGATGCAGCGCCAGGACTCGCTGGCCAAGCTGGTCGATGCGCAGCGCGCCGACGCCAAGCAGATCTATGACGGACAGGTCTCGCGCTACCACCTGATCCGCTTCTTCAGCGTGGTCGCCCTGATCGGCGGCCTGTTCGTGGCAGCGCTGATGGCCGTGTTCCTGATGCGTTCGATCCTGAGCGCGCTGGGCGTGGCGGTGAAGGTCGCCAACGAGATCGCCGGCGGCCGCCTGGGTCATAACATCGTGGTGCGCAGCAAGGACGAGTTGGGCGAGCTGCTTTCCGCCTTGCGCACCATGGACGAGCGCCTGAGCACCATCGTGGGCGAAGTGCGCCATGGCGCCGGTTCGGTCAGCTCCGCCGCGCAGCAGATCGCGCGCGGCAACGACGATCTCTCCCAGCGCACGCAGGAGCAGGCCTCCAGCCTGGAGGAAACCGCCTCCTCGATGGAGGAGATGACCTCCACCGTCAAGCAGAACGCCGAGAACGCCAGCCACGCCAACCAGCTCGCCACGGCCACGCGCCGCCAGGCCGAGCACGGCGGCGAGGTGGCCTCGCAGGCCAGCGCGGCGATGCGCGAGATCAACGACTCCAGCCGCAAGATCTCCGACATCGTCAGCCTGATCGACGAGATCGCCTTCCAGACCAACCTGCTGGCGCTCAACGCGGCGGTGGAGGCGGCGCGCGCCGGCGAGCAGGGCCGCGGTTTCGCGGTGGTCGCCACCGAGGTGCGCAACCTCGCCCAGCGCAGCGCGGGCGCGGCCAAGGAGATCAAGGGCCTCATCAACGACAGCGCCGAGAAGGTCAAGGTCGGCTCGTCGCTGGTGGACCAGTCGGGCAAGGCGCTGGCCGAGATCGTGGACAGCGTGAAGAAGGTCACCGACATCGTGGCCGAGATCGCCGCGGCCAGCCAGGAGCAGTCAGCCGGCATCGACCAGGTGAACCACGCCGTGCTGCAGATGGACGAGATGACCCAGCAGAACGCCGCCCTGGTGGAAGAGGCCGCCGCCGCCGCCCGCGCCATGCACGAGCAGGCCGGCGAACTGGCCCGCCAGGTGAGCTTCTTCCAGCTCGGCCAGGCCTCGTCCGAGGCGCCGTCCGAGCAGGCGCGCGGCAAGACCGTGATGGCCGAGGCCGAGGCGGTGTTCGCCGCCGTGCGCAACACTCCGGCCTCGTCGCGCCAGCCGCGCGCCGCCGAGGCGGCCGACGCGGGCGCTTGGAAGGAGTTCTGAGCATGGCCGCCCAGCCCGCCGCGATGGATGGCAATGCCGCCGCGGCGGGCGTGGGCGGGCCGTTGCTCGGCGACGGCGAGTTCGATTTCCTGCGCGGCTTCGTGTACGAGCACTGCGGCATCTCGCTGGGCGAGCACAAGCGCCAGTTGGTGCAGGGTCGCCTGCTGCGGCGCCTGCGCGCGCTGCGGCTGCCCGACTTCGCCAGCTACTGCGAGTTGCTGCGGCGCGATCCGCAGGGCGAGCTGGGCGAACTGGCCAGCGCCATCAGTACCAACGTGACGTCGTTCTTCCGCGAGTCGCACCACTTCGATCTGCTGGCGAACGAACTGCTGCCGCGCTGGATCGCCGAGAAGAAGCACGGCGGCCGGCTGCGGCTGTGGTCGGCCGGCTGCGCCACCGGCGAGGAACCCTACACCCTGGCCATGGTGCTGGCCGAGGCGCTGGAAAAGCATGGCGCCGGCATCGACGCGAAGATCCTCGCCACCGACCTGTCGCCCCAGGCGCTGGACACCGCGCGCCAGGGCGTCTACCCGATCGACCGGCTGGAGGGCGTCAGCGCCGAGCGCCGCCGCCGCTGGTTCCTGCGCGGCGAGGGCGAGTACGCCGACTACGCCTGCGTGCATCCGCGCCTGCGCGAGCTGGTCAGCATCCTGCCGCTGAACCTGCTGCACGAGTGGCCGATGCAGGGGCCGTTCGACGCCATCTTCTGCCGCAACGTGGTCATCTATTTCGACAAGCCCACCAAGCAGCGCCTGTTCCAGCGCTATGCCGGCCTGCTGCCGGAGGGAGGCTACCTGTTCCTCGGCCACTCCGAATCCATGCACGGGCTCAACGACAGCTTCGACCTGATCGGACGCACGGTCTACCGGAAACGCAGTGCATGAGCGTCCCCGCCTTGAATCTTCCCGCCAGCGCCGGCTATGACCCGGCCCGGGTGCTGCCCGGCTTCGAGCACCTGCGCCGCTTCTGGGATCCGGCGCAGTCCTGCGTCACGGTGAAGGTGCTGCCCGGCGAGTTCTACGTCAGTATGCAGAACGAGATGATCTCCACCGTGCTCGGCTCGTGCGTGTCGGCTTGCATCTACGATCCCGCGCGGGGCATCGGCGGCATGAACCACTTCATGTTGCCCGAGCCACTGAACGGCGAGCGCGGCGGCTGGGCCGACACGGTGGGACGCGCCGCGCGCTACGGCAACGACGCGATGGAGCAGCTCATCAACGCCATCCTCAAGGCGGGCGGGCAGCGCGCGAACCTGGAGGTGAAGGTGTTCGGCGGCGGCCGCGTGCTGGCCACCATGACCGACATCGGCAAGCGCAACATCGATTTCGTGCGGCGCTATCTCCAGGCCGAGCACCTGCCGGTGCGCGCCGAGGACCTGGGCGACGTGCATCCCCGCCACGTGCAGTTCTTCCCCTTTACCGGCAAGGCCCGGGTGCGCCAGCTGAGCGGGCGCGCCGAGACGGTGCTGGCGGACGGCGAGCGGCTGTATCTCAAGCGTTTGGCGAACGATCCGATAAAGGGAGAGGTGGAGCTGTTCTGACGCGCACGCGCGGCGGCGTTCCCCACCGCAGTATCCGGGCCCGCAAGAGCCCGCACGAAGGCGAGACTTCTAAGCGATGGAAAGAGTACGTGTCCTGGTGGTCGATGATTCCGCGCTGGTGCGGAAGCTGCTGTCGACCATGCTTTCGTGCGACCCGGGCATCGAGGTGGTCGGCACCGCGGCCGATCCGCTGATCGCCCGCGAGAAGATCAAGCAGCTCAACCCGGACGTGCTCACGCTCGACGTGGAAATGCCGCGCATGGACGGCCTCACCTTCCTCGAGAACCTGATGCGGCTGCGGCCGATGCCGGTGGTGATGGTGTCGTCGCTGACCCAGGAAGGCGCGGAAGTGACCCTGCGCGCGCTGGAGCTGGGCGCGGTGGATTTCTTCGCCAAGCCCGCCAACGACCTGGCCAGCACCTTCGCCGAGGGCGCGCAGGAGATCTGCGCCAAGGTCAAGCTCGCCGCGCTGGCCAAGCCGCGCCAGCGCACCGCCGTGCACAAGCTCGACGTGCCGCCCAGGCTTTCCGCCGACGCCGTGCTGCCGCGCGCGCAGACCGCCGGCACGCGCGGCGGCAGCCCGATCATCGCCATCGGCGCCTCCACCGGCGGCACCGAGGCGATCCGCGTGGTGCTGGAAGCGATGCCGCCCGACGCGCCGCCGATCGTGATTACCCAGCACATCCCGGCCGCCTTCAGTGGCCCGTTCGCTGCCCGCATGGACGCCTGCTCGGCCATGCGCGTGAGCGAGGCGCGCGACGGCCAGCCGATCCAGGCGGGCCACGCCTACATCGCGCCGGGCAGCGAGCACCTGCTGGTGATGTGGGACGGCGCCAAGTACGTCTGCCGCCTGCACAACGGGCCGCCGGTCAACCGCCACAAGCCCAGCGTGGACGTGCTGTTCCGCTCGGTGGCGGCCAGCGTGGGCAAGGCGGCGATCGCCGCGCTGCTCACCGGCATGGGTGACGACGGCGCGCGCGGCCTGCTCGAGCTGCGCCAGGGCGGCGCCCAGACCCTGGTGCAGGACGAGGAAAGCGCCGTGGTATGGGGTATGCCGGGCGCGGCCTGGAAACTCGGTGCCGCCAGCGAAAAGCTCCCCCTCGAACAGATCGCCGCGCGCCTGCTGGCGCTGGCTCACACACCTCACCATCGCGCGGCCGCACCGGCCGCCTGACTTGCGGATATCTCCATGGATGCCTTTCTTTCCTTCCTGCGCGTGCGCCCCGTGGTCGGCCTGTCGGCCAGCGCGGTGGCCCTGCTGCTGACGCTGGTGTGGCCCTCGGCCTGGCTGGCCCCGGTGCTGGTGGTGCTGCTGGCCGGGGCCTGGATCGTCGAACTGCGTCGCGCCGCGCCCGTGGCCGAGCCGGTGATCGCCGACTCGCTGGAGCAGCACGCGCCGGTGCGCGAGGCGCTGGAAGAGGTGCGCAGCTCGCTGGTGGACGAGCTGGGCCACGCCTCGCGCGAGCTGCACCAGGCGCTGGAGCTGCTGCGCGATGCCGTGTCTGAGCTGGGCGGCGGCTTCGACGGCCTGTCGCGCAAGACCGGCCTGCAGCAGTCGCTGCTGCGCCAGATCATCGATGCGCAGAACGAAGGCGTGTCCGTGCAGGACTTCGCCGCGCGCACCGGCGACCTGTTGGAGCACTTCGTCGACGTGGTGGTGCAGATGTCGCGCGAGAGCCTGCGCATCGTCTACCGCATCGACGGCATGGCCAAGGAAATGGACGCGGTGTTCGGCCTGCTGAAGAACGTCAACACCATCGCCGAGGAAACCAACCTGCTGGCGCTCAACGCCGCCATCGAGGCTGCCCGCGCGGGCGAATCCGGCCGTGGCTTCGCGGTGGTGGCCGGCGAGATCCGCAACCTGGCCAGCCATTCCAACCAGTTCAACGAGCAGATCGGCAGCCACGTCGAGCGCGCCCGCACCGCGATGGAACAGCTGCGCGGCCTGGTCGGCACCATGGCCTCGCAGGACCTCAACGTGGCGCTGTCGGCCAAGGGCGGCATCGACGCCATGATGGCCCACGTCACCGAGAGCGACGCGCGCACCAGCGCGGTGGCCGATCAGGTGGTGGAGATCAACCGCGGCCTGGGCACCGACGTGTCCACCACCATCCGCTCGCTGCAGTTCGAGGACATCCTCAGCCAGCTCATCAGCCAGACCCGCACGCGCCTGGTCGAGCTGCAGGAGATCACCACCGAGTGCACGCGCGACATCGAGGAGCTGGCCTGCAACCCGATCGACGCCGAGCTGCTGGCCCAGCGCGCCGAGCGCGTGCGCAGCCGCCTGGCCATCCAGCGCGAGAAGGCGCGCCTGCGTTCGCGCGGCCCGGCGCTGCAGAACTCGATGGATGCCGGCGAGATCGAACTGTTTTAAGGGATGCGAGCCATGAGCCTGACCGTACACCACGACCAAGAACTCGATTGCGTCACCCTGCAGCTGGGCGAGCGCTTCGACTTCAGCGTGCACCGCGATTTCCACGACGCCTGCCTGAGCGGACGTCCCGCGCGCAGCTACGTGATCGACCTGGGCGAAGTCGCCAGCATGGACAGCTCCGCGCTCGGCATGCTGCTGCTGCTGCGCGAGTACGCCGGCGCCGACCGCTCGGAGATCCGCATCGTCAACGCCAACAGCAGCCTGCGCGGCACCCTGCGCGTGGCCGGCTTCGACAAACTGTTCGTCCTGCACTGACCCGGCTTTCCCCTCTCCCCGCCGGGAGAGGGGCGGGAGCCGCCCGGCGACATCGCCTGCTCGCGGCGTTTCGACCTATTTGCCCATTCCGCTTCTTTCCGGCATACCGATGCACCCGGGCCATGCCGGCGGAGATATCACTCGTCAGCCGCCATCAGCTGCGCGTCGCCGAGATCCGCCGAGCTGACGCCGTTGCGCCCGTCGAACTTGGTGCGATACATCGCCTCGTTGGCCTGGCGCACCAGGTGCTCGAAGCGGGTGCCGGCATGCGCAACCGCGACGCCGATGCTGGCGGTGACCGGGATGTGCTGGTCGTCGATGCGCGCATGCGAATGGGCCAGGGCCCACCGCAGCCGCTCGGCCACTTCCACGCCCTGCTGCAGGGTGGCGCCGGGTAGGGCGAGCACGAATTCCTCGCCGCCGTAGCGGCTGGCCAGGTAGCCCGGCCAGCGGGTGATCTCGCGCAGGATGCCGCTGACGTGCCGCAGCACGGCATCGCCCGCGTCATGTCCCCAGCGGTCGTTGATCTGCTTGAAATAGTCCAGGTCGAAGATAATCAAGGCGAACGGCTGGCCCCGCTGCTGGCAGCGCTCCAGGCTGGCGCGTCCCTCGGCCACGATGGCGCTGCGGTTGAGCAGGCCGGTCAGGCCGTCGGTACGGGCGGCATGGCGCAGGTCCACCATGAGCCGCTCGGTGACCAGTTGCAGCAGGGCGAAATAGGAGGCCAGCCCGGTCAGGATGCCGATCAGGTAGGTCGCCTCCACCGGCAGGCCTGCCTGCATGATGCTCTGCCCATGGCCAGGATCGGCCGGCAGGAACACCCGCGCCAGGTAGAACAGTCCATTGAGCAGCATCACCCCGCCGGCGATGCGGCAGCTGGTGCGGATGTCCGGTTCGCCGTGGCGCAGCAGCAGGTAGGCGTAGACCAGGTAGAACGCCATGGCCTGCAGGCTGCCCATCAGCAGGCGGGTACCCAGGTTGGGCGTGACATAGGCGAACCAGAAGATGCCCAGGGCATAGGCCAGCACGAAGGCCAGCGGCCAGCGCCAGCGCCACGGCAGCCCGAGGTGGGCGGCGATGCCCTTCAGGTACAGCATGTTGGCGAACACCAGCAGGCCGTTGCCCATCACGATCGACAGGCCATCGGGGATACGGGTGCGCAGGCCGATCAGGCTGATGGCGAGCGTGCCGATCCAGATGCCGGTCACCCAGATGCGCAGCACGCGCTGGGTGTGCAGCACGATCATGAGCGACGTGAAACCGATCGAGGCGCTGATGCCCATCAGCAGGCTGACCAGGGTCAGGGTCGGTATGTCCAGATGCATGGCGCTCCCTTGTGCCGCTGCGCCCGGTGTGGCGGAACGCGCTGGGTCTAGGCCGAGGCTGGCGGATCGACGTTGTCGTCGCAGGTCAAGCGGGATATCGGACGAAACGTCAAAAACTTGAACTGGATCACATTGTGCCAGGATGGAAGGCCATCGGACATGCGCCACCGGGGGGAGGGCACAAAAAAAGAGGCCCCTTGCGGGGCCTCAAGTAAGACAAGGGTTAGCTAAAAGAGGAAACCATTACCAGGTGCGCACGTCGGCGATGCCGATGGTGTAGGACTGCATTTCCGGGTCGAAACGGAACAGGCGGCCGAGGTCGAAATCCACGGTCTGGCCGGGGCCGATGTTGGTGGTACCCGCCGGCCAGCCCTTCTTGCTCTGCAGCACCTTGCCCGAGCCGTCCTTCGCGTCGATCACGATCTGGGCGGCCGCGGGTTCGGCGCAGTGGTTCACCAACTGGCCGCTCAGGCTCAGGCGGGCGCCGGCGCCGGCGCCGGTAATCTTCATCTTGAAGTCCTGCACCGTGAAATCGTTGGCGGAGCAGGCGGCATGGGCCGCCAACGGGGCGAACAGCAGCAGGGTGGAGGCAATCAGGGTCTTCATGGGCGGGTTCCGTCGAAAAGGGGTCAATCAAAAGGCACGCCTGACTGACATCGGCAGATCCGCCCGGATCTTTAAGGTTTGGAGACGCTTTTTGTTCAGCTTCGCGACATCAGCTCGGTGTGCTCGATGAACCACAGCCCGGCGAACAGCTTCGGGTCGATGGAATAACCCTCGGCGGCCCGGGCGAACAGCCATTGGCCGGCTTCCCGGCGCGGCACCTCGTGCACCACGATGTTCTCGGTCTCGTCGCCGCCGCCCGGACCGACCTTCTCCAGCTCCCAGGCGCGCACGAAGGTAATCATCTCGGTGCTCATGCCCGAGGAGGACGGCCCCTCATGGACGTATTGCAGCCGCTTGCAGCGGTAGCCGGTTTCCTCCTCCAGCTCGCGGCCGGCGGCCAGCAGCGCGTCCTCGTCGCCATGCTCGTGCAGGTCGCCGACCAGGCCTGCCGGCATCTCGATGGTGTTCTTCAGGATCGACACGCGGTACTGCTCCACGAACAGCACCTTGTCCTCCGGCGTCACCGCCAGGATGATCACCGCCCCGCCGGGATTGTTGCGCTCGGCGAACTCCCAGCGCCCACGCTTGCGCAGACTCAGCCACTTGCCGACGTAGAGCGTTTCCACGGGGGCGTGGGCGTCGGGGGGGATCATTGCGTCGAGGTGGGGCATCGTGGTCGGCCATGGCGGTGGGAAGGGGGCATGGTGCCGCGCGGATGTGGCAGCCACAACCACGTCGTCCATGGCTGTGGGAGCGCACCCTGTGCGCGACGCCTTTCGCCTCAGTCCCCATTGCTCGTCATCCCGGCGCACCCCGCAAAAGGGGGCAAGGGCCGGGATCCAGATGCGTCGGTCTTCGATTGTCGCGCTATCGCCAGGGTGCCGCCTACGACCGAAGGAAGTCCCTGTGGGACGCGGCGGGCGTTTCGACGTCCTGCCAGCGACGCGAAGCTAGTCCCCGTGAGGGGGCCGCCAACCCAAAGAGAATGGCCTCACAGGCTGGCAGCACTGTGTTGAATACAAGCTCGGGAGACCGAGGCCAGCCCGATAAATGACGTGCTACCTCAAGCGGCGCCGCTATCCCGCGACGCGCCGTGGCGGAGAGGAAGCGTAGCACTGCGCGGCATACAAGCCTTATAGGCTTCGCAAGCCGAATCAGTTTTTCCTTCCGCTACACACCGCGGCTACCCCGCGGGGCGTCAGTGGACTGAGGACTTAAAGCGGCGCGCCTTACCCTTCCAACAACGCCTTCAACCGCGTCCTGGTCAGCGGTCCGAAGCGTAGCCGTCCGCATAGCGCATCCATCATGTCGGCATCGCCACGCAGGCGCCGCAGCGCATCGGCTTGCGCGGCGACCGGCGCATCGAGGGCGATGCGGGTGAGCCGGCGGTAGAGCCGCGCGTCTTCCGCGTGGATGCGCAGCTTCGCCGCACAGCTGGCGGCGCCGCGCAGGCGCAGGAAGGGCACTTCGTCGACGCGTTCGAGCAAGGCGTCCAGGCTGCCGAAGTGGGCCAGCAGGGCCGCCGCGGTCTTGGCGCCGATGCCGGGCACGCCGGGAATGTTGTCCACCGCGTCGCCGCACAGAGCCAGGAAGTCGGCCACCTGGTGCGGATGCACGCCCAGCCGCTCGTGCACGCCGCCCGGTCCCCAGCGCAGGTTGCGCGCGTAGTCCCATTGCTCGTCGTGCTCGCCCAGCAATTGCCCGAAATCCTTGTCGGCGGACACGATCACGCCGCGGAAGCCATGCCCGCGCAGGCTCCACAACGCGCTGCCGATCAGGTCGTCGGCTTCGTAGGTGTGGTCGATCAGCACCGGCAGGCCCAGGGCCTGGGCCACTTCGCGGCACAGCACGAACTGGCGTTCCAGGTCGGGCGGCGGCAGTTCGCGGTTGGCCTTGTAGGCGGGATAGATCGCGTTGCGGAACGAACTGGTCAGCGAGGCGTCGAAGGCCACCGCCAGGTGCTCCGGCCGGGTCCGTTCGAGCAGTTCGCACAGGAAGCGGGTGAAGCCGTGCACCGCGTTGACCGGATGGCCGTCCTCGTCGTGGAACTCGTCCGGCATCGAATGCCAGGCGCGGAACACGTACAGGCTGCCATCGACCAGATGGACGGCTGGACGGCTCACGGGGTCCATACGCGCAGCACCTCGTCGAGCGCGGGGCGCTCGCGGTCGGGCACGTCCACCTGCGGCGTGCCGATGTGCACGAAACCGACGACCTGCTCGTGTGCGGCCAGGCCCAGGATGCCGGCTGCCTCGCGGTCGTAGGCCGCCCAGCCGGTGAGCCACTGCGCGCCGTAGCCCAGCGCGTGGGCGCCCAGCAGCAGGTTGTAGGCCACGCAACCGGCGCTGAGCTGCTGCTCGATCGCCGGCACCTTGCTGTCCGGGTCCAGGTGTGCGATCACCGCGACCACCAGTGGCGCGAAGGCATAGCGCGTGCGCTCCTTCTCGCGCTTGGATTCGGGCAGGTCCGGATGCAGGCGCAGCGACAGCGCCGCCATGCGTTCGCCGAACGCCCGCTTCGCCTCGCCGCGCAGCAGGATCAGCCGGAACGGCACCAGCTTGCCGTGGTCCGGCACGCGGATGGCCGCGTGCAGCAGGGCCTTCAGCTCATCCCCGGCCGGCGCGGGCTCGCCCAACTGGCGGGAGGGGGCGGAGTGGCGTTGCAGCAGCAGGGACAGGGGATGGGGCATGGGGTGGTCCGGCAGGGCAAAGCCGCCATGCTAAACCCCGCCAGCGAGTGAAGCGAGCATGGCGCGGGGCATCGTTCCCGTGGCGCCCGGCTTCAGCTGGCGAGCCGGAACGAGCCGGGCAGCAGCGCCTGCACGGTGGTCTTCTGCACGGCGCCGGCGAGATTGCCCAGCCATACCGGCATGGCCTCGTCGCACAGCTCGGCCATGACCTGGCGGCAGGCCCCGCAGGGACTGATCGGCGCGGGCGTGTCGCCGATCACGGCGAGCGCGGCGAAGTCGCCGGGCCGGCAGCCGGCGGCCACGGCGGCGAACAGGGCGGTGCGTTCGGCGCAGTTGCACAGGCCGTAGGCGGCGTTCTCCACGTTGCAGCCGGTGAAATGCCGGCCGTCCTTGGTCACCAGGGCCGCACCGACCAGGAAACGGGAGTAGGGCGCATAGGCGCGTTCGCGCGCCTGGCGCGCCAAGTCCAGCAGGACATCGGAAACAACCACAGCAGTCATCGGGATCTCCATGGCGGGATCCCCATCGGCACGGCGGCCTCGCGGGACGCCAGGACCGGTGGCGGGCCAGTTAACTCCCTTGGCGTGGCCGCCGCAAGTGGCCGGTGGTTCGCGCGCTCGGGCATGGGCTAGGATGCACGGACCTTTCCGCAGGGGATGCACGATGCCGATCACCGTGGCTGCATTGCGTGAAACCGCCGCCGGCGAGCGCCGGGTCGCCATCACCCCTGAAGTGGCGCGGAAGCTGCGAGGCAAGGGACTGCGCGTGCTGCTGGAACGCGGCGCCGGCGCCTCGGCGGGCTTCCCTGACAACAGTTACGCGGATACCGAATTTGCCGATGCCGATGGCGTGCTCGCCCAGGCGGACCTGTTCACCTGCGTGCTGCCGCCCGACGATGCCGTATGGGGCCGGTTGCGCGAGGGGGCCACCGTGGTCGGCCAGCTTCGGCCCTATGGCGCGGCCGCGCGCATCGTGGCGATGGGCAAGCGCCGGCTGACCGCCTTCGCGCTGGAACTGTTGCCGCGCACTACCCGCGCCCAGGCCATGGACGTGCTCAGCTCGCAGGCGGCGGTAGCGGGTTACCGCGCCATGCTGATCGCGGCCGAGGCGGCGCCGAAGTTCTTCCCGATGCTCACCACGGCGGCGGGCACCATCCGTCCGTCGCGGGTGCTGGTGATCGGCGCGGGCGTGGCCGGTCTGCAGGCCGTCGCCACCGCGCGCCGGTTGGGCGCGCAGACCGAGGGCTACGACGTGCGCCCCGAGACCCGTGAGCAGGTGGAGTCGCTGGGCGCGAAGTTCCTCGATCTCGGCGTCAGCGCGGCCGGCAGCGGCGGCTATGCGCGCGAGCTGTCGGCGGAAGAGCGCGCGGCGCAGCAGCAGGCGCTGGCCGAGCACCTGAAGTCGGTCGACGTGATCGTCACCACCGCGGCGGTGCCGGGGCGTTCCTCGCCGACCATCCTCACCGCCGCCATGGTGGATGGCATGAGGCCCGGCGCGCTGATCGTCGACCTGGCCGCCGAGGGCGGCGGCAATTGCGAGCTGACCCGGCCGGGCCAGCGCGTGGAGCATGGCGGGGTGACCATCCTCGGCCCGCTCAACCTACCGGCGGGCGCGCCGCTGCATGCCTCGGAGATGTACGCGCGCAACGTATTCAACTTCATCGGGCTGCTGGTGCAGGGCGAGGCGCTCGCACCGGACTTCGACGACGAACTGGTGGCCAAGACCTGTGTGACCCGCCAGGGCGAGCCGCACTTCCAGGGCTGAGCGGCGGCTTGCCGCCAAGAAAAAGCCCCGCGACGGCGGGGCTCTTCCGATCAATGGTGCGGCGGCCCGCCGGGCGGCCCGTGCAGGCCCGGAAGAGGCCCGTGGAAGGGCGGCGCATCCGGTACTTCCTGGCGCCACTGCCGCAGCAGCTCCTGGCGCTGGTCCGGCGGCAACTGCTGGAAGTGCTGGAACGCGGCGTGCAGGCGCTCGCGCTCGGCCGGCGGCAGCTGCTGGAAGCGGCGGCTGTTCTCGCGGGCCTGCTCGCGCTGCTGCGGCGTCATCTTCTGCCACTGGTCGATGCGCTGGCGGATCTCCGCGCGCTGGTCGGGCGGCAGCGATTTCCATTCCTGCGCACGGTCGAGCATATGGGCCTGGCGATCCGGCGGCAGCGTGTCCCACTTGCTCGCCAGCGGCGCCAGGATGTCGCGTTCATCGGCGGACAGGCTCGACCAGGGGCGTGGCCCCGGCGGCATGCGCACGCCCGGCGGTCCCATGGGCGCCGCCCCCGGTGGCGGGGGCGGCGGTGCGTTCTGGGCGAGGGAGGTGGAGGTGATCCCGCTCAGCCCGAGAGCCAACAGCATCAGCACGCAAATACCGCATCGACGCATGGTCACCTGCTCGCCTGGCTTTCGCCGTTCCTGGCCAACCATCCGTAGAAATCCATGTTCTGGTAGAGCGCCGGGTCGGCCGCGGCGGCGTCCGGCGGCAGTTCGCTGTCGGCATCCAGCACCGGGGCCGGCACCAGGCTGGTGGGCGTGGCGCTGTTGGGGTTTTCCACCGGCGTGGACAGCATCAGAGCCGCGAAGGCGATCGCCGCGAACGCCCCCGCAGGCAGCAGCAGCCGCAACAGGCGCTGGGCCGGCGATCCGCCCTCGGTGCCGGCCAGGGCCGCGCGCCGTGCCGCGCGCAAGCGAGCGGCGGTGGCGGGATCGAGCTGACGCGCTGCCACGCGATACAGTTCGCGGGCGCGGCGTTCCAGGTGGTTGTCAGGCGCATTCATCGCCAGTCCTCCAGTTGGTCGCGCAGGCGTTGCAGCGCGCGCGACAGGTGTGTTTTCACGCTCCCTTCCGAACAGCCCATGGCCTGGGCGGTTTCCGCCACGTCCAGGCCTTCCAGCACGCGCAGCATGAAGGCCTCGCGCTGGCGCTGGGGCAGCAGTTTCACGGCCGCTGCCATGTCCGCGTACGACTGGGCGTCATGCAACCGCTCCAGTGGGCCCGGCGCGGTGTCGGCCGGTTCCCAGCTGGGCAGGTCCTCCCCGTCCTCGTCCCTTCCGCCCAGCCAGCCCACCATGATCGAGCGCACCTTGCGGCGGCGCTGCAGGTCCACGATGCGCCGGCGCAGGATGCCCCAGAACAGCGGCGTCCATTCCTGGGCGGGCTTGTCACTGTAGTGCTTGACCAGCCGCAGCATGGCGTCCTGCACCGCGTCCAGCGCATCCTCGCGGTGGCCGAGGTTCAGCTCGGCCATGCGAAAGGCACGCCGTTCGACCTGCGCCAGGAAGGCGTCCATCGACGCCGGCACTGCCCTGGCGCCATCGGCCAACAGCTCGGCATCGAGGGTGGAGAGGACGCTGCTCATGGCGTCGTCGCCGTCCGCTTCGCCGGATCGAGCATGCTGAGACTCCATCGGTACGTCTTCGTGCATCAACGTCCGAGGCTCGCGCGGGTTGACCCGCACCCGTATGATGCGGGGACAACGATGTCCTGGCGGGGAGGGGTCATGATTGACGGGTTCCTGGCGCTTTACATCTTCATGCTGGCCGCGTTCACGGGGTACGAGATCATCGCCCGGGTGCCGGTGATTCTCCACACGCCCCTGATGTCGGGCTCCAACTTCATCCACGGCATTGTGCTGGTTGGCGCCATGATAGCGCTAGGGCACGCCCAGACCCCGTTCGAGCTGGCCATCGGCTTCCTGGGCGTACTCCTGGGTGCCGGCAACGCCGCCGGAGGTTACGTGGTGACCGAGCGCATGCTGGAGATGTTCAAGGCCAGCAAGCCCGCCGCCGGCAAGGAGCCGCGCTGATGGCCTGGCTCCCGGTGGTGATCAAGGCCTGCTATTTCCTCGCTGCCCTGCTGTTCATCCTCGGCCTCAAGCACATGAGCTCGCCGCGCAGCGCGCGCGGCGGCATCGTATGGGCGGGTTTCGGCATGCTGGTGGCGGTGGTCGCCACCTTCGCCCTGCCGGACATGCATCACCTCGGACTGATCCTGGCCGCCGTGCTGATCGGCGTGGCGGCGGCCTGGTGGTCGGGCCGCCGGGTGGCGATGACGGCCATGCCGCAGATGGTGGCCCTCTACAACGGCATGGGCGGCGGCGCGGCCGCGGCGATCGGCGCCGCCGAGCTGGCCGGCTACGCCGGCAATGCGATCACCTTGCTCGATGGCGGGCAGTTCACCGCCAGTGGCGCGGCCAGCCCGGGCACTGCCCAGCTGGCGCTGGCCGTCCTGGGCGCGCTGATCGGCTCGGTAAGCTTCTCCGGCTCGCTGATCGCCTTCGCCAAGCTGCAGGGATGGCTGGACAAGCGCTTCACCTTTCCCGGCCAGCGCGTGGTCAACCTGCTGGTGCTGGCGGCGGCGGTGGTGCTGGGGGCGATGATCGCCGGCGGCCAGCTGAGCATGCCGCTGATCGCGGCGTTCTTCGTGCTGGCGCTGTTGTTCGGCCTGATGATGACCCTGCCCATCGGCGGTGCCGACATGCCGGTGGTGATCTCGCTCTACAACGCCTTCACCGGCCTGGCCGTGGCGTTCGAGGGCTTCGTGCTGCAGAACGAGGCGATGATTATCGCCGGCACCGTGGTCGGTGCGGCCGGCACCCTGCTGACCCAGCTGATGGCCAAGGCGATGAACCGATCGATCGGCAACGTGCTGTTCGGCAGCTTCGGCGCGGCGGGCGGCGCGGCGGGCCAGGCCATCGGCGGCAGCCAGAAGCCGATCGAGGCCAGCGACGCGGCGGTGATGATGGCCTATGCCGAGCGCGTGGTGATCGTGCCGGGCTACGGCATGGCCGTGGCGCAGGCGCAGCACAAGGTGTGGGAGTTCGCCAAGCTGCTGATCGAGCGCGGGGTGAAGGTGAGGTTCGCCATCCATCCGGTGGCGGGGCGCATGCCGGGCCATATGAACGTGCTGCTGGCCGAGGCGGGCGTGCCCTACGACCTGATCGCGGACATGGACGACATCAATCCCGAATTCCCCAACACCGACGTGGTCCTGGTGATCGGCGCCAACGACGTGGTCAACCCCCTGGCCAAGACCGATCCGTCCTCGCCGATCTATGGCATGCCCATCCTCGACGTGGCCGCCGCCCGGCAGGTGATCGTCATCAAGCGCGGCAAGGGCACCGGCTTCGCCGGCATCGAGAACGCGCTGTTCTATGCCGACAACGCACGCATGCTGTATGGCGACGGCCAGGCGGCCGCGGGCCAACTGGTGGCGGAACTGAAGGCGCTGGACGGCTGAGCCGCGCTCAGGCGGCCGGGCCGTTGCGATCGAGGCGGCCCGCGGTCAGGGCCGCCAGCCCGATGCCGATGGCGTACCAGGCGCTGTCCGCCGGGGCATTGCCCAGCCTCGCCAGTTGCAGCAGCAGCGCGACGCCGGCGGTATGCAGCGCATCGACCAGGCCTAGTCCCATCAGCCCGGCGATGCGCGCGGCCGCGGTCAGCATGCTCATGTAGAGCGCCGCCGTCAGCGCGGCCAGAGCCGCCAGCAGCGCGGCGCCCGTCCCCGCCGGGCGCACCCAGTGGCGGACGGCCTTGCCCAGCAGCCAGCCGGCCGGCAGCGCCAGCCAGGGCAGCGGGCGCTGCAGGTAGAGCATGGGCACCATCCATACCGCGCCGGCCGCCAGGCCGAGCATGGCGGTGCTGAATAGGGCGAAGAGCCAGGAGAAAGCGGCCCGTGCGTTCATGCGCGGGCAGGATGGGGCTGGGCGGGCACGATTCTTCTCTGGCGTAAAAACCCCCATGATAGCGCGCCGCCCGGGTCGGCCGCCCCTTGAGATTCCCCGGCGTTGGCCTGACCTACGGGGCATGCCCCGCCATCTGGCGGCATAATGGATAGCTTGGCGCGACACCTTGCCGCGCCCATCGATGAGATTCGGCATGAGCGGTTTCAGTCTTAGCAGCGAGCCCTTCACCCTGGAGCGCGATTGCCAGGCGGTCATGGTGCCGCAGGGCGAGGTGGTGAGCCTGCCGGCGGGGCAGATCGGCTACATCACCCAGGCGCTGGGCGGCAGCTTCACCGTCTATGTGGAGGGCAACCTGTTCCGCATCGCCGGCAACGACGCCGATGCCCTGGGCAAGGAGACGCCGCCGCCGATCGAGCTGCCGGCCGATGCCACCGATGCCGATGTCGAGGCCCTGGTGTGGCAACAGCTGCGCACCGTGTTCGATCCGGAGATCCCGATCAACGTGGTGGAGCTGGGGCTGGTCTACGACGTCTCGCTCGAACAGCTGGCGCCCGGCCAGCGCAAGGTGTACGTGAAGATGACGCTCACCGCGCCGGGCTGCGGCATGGGCGACATCCTGGTGGACGATGCGCGCACCAAGCTGGAGCTGATCCCCACCGTGGCCGAGGCGGACGTGGACCTGGTGTTCGATCCGCCGTGGAACCACTCGATGATGTCCGACGCGGCCAAGCTCGAAACCGGCATGCTGTGAGAGTGTCCCTCAGAGGGATGAGCCAGAGCGCGCGCACTGGCTCCCTCCCCTGCGCGCAGGGGAGGGCTGGGGAGGGGGCTCTTATGGCCGCACCAGGCTGACCAACATCAAATAGCTGGGTCCCGGGCGATGCCAGACTGCCTTGCGCAGCCTGACCGTTACCTGGAGCGTGCATGTTTCCCGAGTTCCGCGATCTGATCACCGAGCTGAAAGGCCGCGATCCGCATTTTTCCCGCCTGTTCCACCGGCACAACGAGCTGGACCAGGAAATCAAGAACATGGAGTCGGGCGTGGTGCCTGCCGCCCCGCTGGCCATCGAGCAGCTCAAGAAGGAAAAGCTGCTGCTGAAGGACCAGCTCTACACCATCCTGCGCCGCGTCTCGGCCTCCTGAACCCTGCGCCTGTCCGCATCGCCGCGCCATAACCGGGGCGGCCTTCCCCTGTCCATCGTCCCAAGGGGTGACAAACCATGTCGTCGACCACCATTCCGCCGTCCGTTCCAGCCACGTCAACCGTCGACGATCCCGCGCTCGCCAGCGAACGCCGGGCGGTCAACGACGCCATTGCGTCCGCGCAGTCGCTGATGGCCGACGGCATGCAGGACATCCTGGAACAGGCCGCGGAACAGGAAGAGGAGGCGGGGGCGGACACGCTGTTCGACAGCGTGAAAACCATCATGGACGGGCTCTCGCCCGACGATGCCTCGCGCCTGCGCAGCCTGCTGCTGGAAGGCGACCCGCACCTGCGCAGCGGAGGCTCCCGCCATCCTGACGACGAACTCTCGCCCGGCTGGCGCAAGGGCGAGTACCCGTACCGCCACAAGATGTCGCGCCGCAACTACGAGAAGCAGAAATACCGCCTGCAGGTAGAACTGCTGAAGCTGCAGGCCTGGGTACGCGAGACCGGCCAGCGCGTGGTGGTCCTGTTCGAGGGGCGTGACGCGGCGGGCAAGGGCGGCACCATCAAGCGTTTCATGGAGCACCTCAACCCGCGCGGCGCGCGGGTGGTGGCGCTGGAGAAGCCGTCCGAATCCGAGCGCGGGCAGTGGTACTTCCAGCGCTACATCCAGCACCTGCCCACGCGCGGCGAGATCGTGATGTTCGACCGCAGCTGGTACAACCGCGCGGGCGTGGAGCGCGTGATGGGCTTCTGCACGGACGCCGAGTACGATGACTTCATGCGGCAGGTGCCCGAGTTCGAGCGCCACCTGGTCAGCAGTGGCATCCACCTGTTCAAGTTCTGGTTCTCGGTGAGCCGCGCCGAGCAGCGCCGCCGTTTCGAGGAACGCAAGCTGCACCCGCTCAAGCAGTGGAAGCTCAGCCCGGTGGATCTGGCCTCGCTGGACAAGTGGGAGGCCTACACCAAGGCCAAGGAGGCGATGTTCGCGCATACGGATACCGCCGATGCGCCGTGGATCGTGATCCGTTCCGACTGCAAGAAGCGCGCGCGGCTCGCCGCCATGCGCCATGTGCTCAGCCGGATGCCATACGACAACCGCGACGCCAAGGTGGTGGGGCTGCCCGATCCGCTGATCGTGGGACGCGCGCTGTTCGGTTGATGACCGGTCCCTGAAAACCGAGGGCCCCGCTGGCAAGGCGGGGCCTTCGTGGTTTTCGGAGGGGGGCGTTCAGCCGCCCGCTTCCTCGAAGCGGTTGGCCTCGCGGTTCTTGCGCACCTTGGCCGGGTCCCATACGCGGCCGTTCATGGTGATGTACACGCCATCGGGCAGGGTCTGCACGGCGGCCACGGCGCAACCGACGTTGAATACCGCATCCGAGCCCTGGAAGCGTGCCGGGTTCAGCGCGCCGGTGAGCACGATCACCTTGCCCTTGAGGCTGGCCAGTTCGCGCGCGGTCTCGACCATGGTGTCGGTGCCGTGCGTCACCAGCACGTGGCGGTGCGGCTGTGCCTCGATGGTGGAGCGCACCAGGGCGCGGTCCTCGTCGGTCATGTGCAGGCTGTCCTTGCGCAGGATCGGGATCACGTCGAACTGGAAGGCCACGCCGAGCTGGCTGAGGATCTCGCCGATCTGCGGCGAACCGATCTTGTAGTCCGACTTGTCGTCGAAATAGATCTTGTCGATGGTGCCGCCGGTGGTGACGATGGTCAGGTGCTGCATGGTCGAGGGCCGCAAGGTGGGGAGGCGCGCATTTTAGCCGGTGGTGCCGCCCCGTGCTCAGTGCGGACCCAGCAGCAGCGCGGTGTCGGTCGCATCGGTCACGCCCAGGCGCGACAGCCCATGCCCCACGAAGCGCCGCAGTGCCGCGCCGGCGCGGGCGTGGCCGTGCGGCGCGGCCCAGCTGTCGTGGCGCGCCAGCAGTGCCGCCGCCGCGCAGCGCGCCAGGGTCAAGGCAAGGCCGCGCGCGCCGGCTTCCAGCGCGTCGCGCTGCTTCGCCCCAGCTTCGAGAAAGGCTGCCGCTTCCTGCAGGGCGGCGTGGATGCGTTGGCGCGCGTGGGCATCGATGCTGTCGGCCAGCCAGCCGTCGATGGCAGTGTGCAGCGCGGCGAACGAATCGCCGGCCAGCGCGCGCAGGCTGTCCAGCGACAGCACGTTGGTGGTGCCTTCCCAGATCGCATACACCTGCGCATCGCGCAGCAACTGGGGCAGGCCGGTGTCCTCGATATAGCCGGCGCCGCCGAAGCATTCCAGCGCCTCCGAGCACAACCGGATCGCCAGCTTGCCGGTCCATAGCTTGGCCAGCGGCGTGAGCAGGCGCAGCAGGGCGGCCTCGTGCGGCTGCGCGGCGCCGTGCTCGACGCGGCCGAGCAGGTGCGCCACTTCGAAAGTCAGCGCGAAGGCGCCCTCGAACTCGGCTTGTATGTCGGCCAGGGTCTGCGCGTGCAGCGGTTGTTCGATAAGCGGTTTGCCGAAGGCCTGGCGTCGTGTCGCGTAATCGCGCGCCAGCGCGATGGCGCGCGCCATGCTGGCGGTGGCGCCCACCGCGTTCCAGGTGCGGGTGATGTTGAGCATCGGCGCCACCTGGCGCACGCCGTTGGCCAGCTCGCCCAGCGGCCAGGCGGGCAGGCCGTCAAGGTGGATCTCGGCGGTGGGCAGCTCGTGCGTGCCCAGCTTGTCCTTCAGGCGGTCGATGACCAGTTCCGGCCGGCGGCGCCCACCATCCATGGTTTCCACGTAGAACAGGGCCAGCGCGCCCGGACCGTGGCCGGCGCCCTCGGGCCGCGCCAGGGCCAGCGCCATCTCGCCCACCACGGCCGAGCTGAACCACTTGCGCCCATGGAGCCGCCACTGCCCGTCGGCATTCTGGCGCGCCACCGTCTCGGTGTTGCCCACGTCGGAGCCGCCGGTGTTCTCGGTCATCCATTGGCCGCTGAGCCAGAAGGTGGCCGGGTCGCGGCTGAGCAGCCGGGGCAGGGCGCGTTGCAGCAGCGCCTGGTTGCCCGAGGCCTTCAGCGCCGTCGCCGCGCCATCGGTCATCGCCAGCGGGCAGGTGTAGAACTCGCTGGCCACGTGATAGAGGTAGGCGCGGGCGAATTCCTCCAGCCGCGCGTGCTCGCTGGCCTCATGGCCGGCGGCCAGCACGGCGTGGCGGGTGGTGATGCGTGGGCCTTCCTGCCAGGCCTCGGTCAGCTCGATGCGGTCCACGCGATTGCCCCAGGCGTCCCACTGGGTCAGCACCGGTTTGCGCCGCGTGCTGCGGCCGACCCGCTGCCAGGCCATCACCGCGTAGTCGCCGAGCGCCTGCAGGTCGGCGTCCAGCGCGCCGCGCCGCGCGGGTGGCAGCGCGCGGTCGAGCATGGCGCGCAGCAGGTGGTCCTCGCGGTACGGGTGGGCGAGCTGCGGCGGATCTTGCACGAATCCCATGGTCGGCTCCCGACAGGTCAATACGCCCGAGTATAGTCGCCAGCCCTTCGAGCCTGTTCACGATCTCCGTGTGACCCGTGCTGAGATCGTGAACAGGCTTTTAGCCCGGCTGGATGGCGCCGAACTCGACCAGATCTTCCTGTTTGCCGTTGATGTAAAGGCGTAGCCCGCGATGCGGGTAGTCGCACACGTCCTGCTCCAGGCGCTGGCCGACCACCAGCAGGACCAGCGGCTCGTCGCTGCTGTTGCTCAGCACATGGGCCGGGCCGCCGCGCGCGAAGCCGAGGAAGTCGCCGGGTCCTACCGCATGGGCCCGCTCGTCGATGAGCGCGGTGCCGTGGCCGGACAGCACGTAGACGCATTCCTCTTCGTACAGGTGGCGGTGGTATTCGCTCGAGTCGTGTCCCGGCGCCAGCTCGATGCGGTGGAAGCCCAGTGCGGTGAGCCCGGTGGTATCACCCAGCGACTTGCGCTGGCGCACCGCCAAGGGGTTGAGTGCATGCACCTTGACGGTGGCTTGCATCGCCGCGATGTCGGCGGCCTTCAGCAGTTCGCGTGGCTTGGTCACGGGCGTCTCCGGCGTGGCTTGGCGGGCGTGTCGCGTCCATCCTACTGTGCCGCGCCGATGGCGGCCTCAATGCACGACGTTGAGCGCGATGGCTGGCGTGACCGAGGTGGGCGTGCGGCGCGTCGAGGGAATCACCCGCACGCCGAGCAGCACGCCGAGGTTGGACGACCAGTTGTATTCGATGGCGGGCGCGATCCCGACGTTGCTGGTGGGGCCGGCGCCCAGCGGCGCGGCGGGAGGAAAAGGATCGCCGGGCGCAGCCACTTCCTGCCCGCCGACGCGCGTGCCGGTGGTGTGGCTGTAGGTGAGGTCCAGCGCCAGCACCCAGCGCCGGGTCAGGCTGTACTCGGCCGCGACGTTGGCGAACTGGTTGTCGCCCGGCCGGGCATGGCCGCGAAAGGCGGCGTCGGTGCCGTACACGCTCACGCCCTCGACGCCGGCACGGGTGGAGAAGGAGGCCGATACGTTGAAGCGTAGGCGCAGCAGGCGGCCGTTCGGCAGCCACAGGTAGGTCTGCGTGTCGATGCCCAGCGTGGTGGTGTAGGCGCCGCTGCCCAGGCCGTCGGCGGGGCGATGGCCGAGCCGGTCGTACCTGCCGGTGGGAAAGGTCTGTTGCAGCAGCAGGGACACGGTCGGCGCCCAGTAGCCTTCCTGGAACTCGTGCAGGCGGTACTGCGCCTGCACGGTCCAGTCGCCTAGCTGGGCGCCGTTGCTGTTCGGGCCGCCGCTGACGCGGTTGTAGCCGAACACCGGGATCACCCCGACGGTGAAGCGGTCGGCCAGCCCATAGTTGAGATAGGTACGCGAGCCGAAGCCGTCCACGCCGGGCGAGCGGACGTCGTAGAGATACGGCTCGAACAGCCAGTGGCTTGGCGGCAGGGTCTCGGCCGAATTGGCCAGCATAGGGCCGGTCCACCAGGCGTCCTCGCGGCTTTCGGGCGCGGCCACCGATGCTTCCTGCGAGCAGGCCGGGACCGGGGCCGCCATCGCGAATACCAGGGCGAACCCACCCAGGCCGGCGAGGCGCCGGGCCAAGGGCAGGAGCGGGAAGGAAGATGGCGCCGCTTGCTTCATGGCGCGCAAGCTAGGCTGGGAAGTGGTTGCCTGGAATAACCACTTCCTGTCGACTGGATATGACCACTTGGAGCCGCCCGCCATGCGTCGCCTGCCCGCCAGCTACCTGCCGCCGATCGCGCTGGACCCGAGCGGCTCCACGCCGCTCTACCAGCAGCTTTCCGAGTGGCTTCGCCAGGCCATCCTCGATGGCCGCCTGCGCCCCGGGCAGCGGGTGCCTTCCACCCGGAGCCTGGCTGGTGAACTGGGCATCTCGCGCATTCCGGCGCTGGGCGCCTACGAGCAGTTGCAGGCGGAAGGCTACCTGGAGACCTTCCGGGGCGCCGGCACCTGCGTTGCCCGCGCCCTTCCCGACGACCTGGCGCGGCCGCTCAGGCCACGGTGCCTGCCGCCATCCGTGTCGGTGGACAAGGCGACGGCCTCGCGTCGCGTATCCCAGCGCGTCGCGGGGATGCGCCCGCCCGCGCAGACCTGGCTCGACAGCCTCGGCGCGTTCCGCGTGGGCATGCCCGCGCTGGACCATTTCCCGGCCGCGCTGTGGTCGCGCCTGGTCGGCCGGCATGCGCGCCAGTTGCCCATCGAGGGGATGATCTATGACGACCCGATGGGCTACCTGCCGCTGCGCGAGGCCGTCGCCGGCTACCTGGGCACGATGCGGGGCGTGCGCTGCGACGCCTCGCAGGTGCTGATCACCACCGGCTCGCAGCAGGGCTTGCAGATCTGCGCCCACGTACTGCTCGATGCCGGCGAGCGGATCTGGATGGAGGAGCCGGGCTATCCGGGCGCGCACCAGGCCTTCGCCACCGCCGGCGTCCGCATGGCGCCGGTGCCGGTGGACGAGGAAGGCCTCGACGTGGCGCGGGGCGAGGCGCTCGCGGTGGATGCGCGGGCGGCCTATATCTCGCCCTCGCACCAGTTTCCCCTGGGCACCACCCTGAGCGCCGCGCGGCGCATGCAACTGCTCGACTGGGCGGCGCGCCGCCATGCCTGGATCATCGAGGACGACTACGACAGCGAATACCGCTTCGGCAGCCGCCCGCTGGCGTCGCTGCAGGGCAGCGACCGCCATGACCGGGTGATCTACCTGGGTACCTTCAGCAAGGTGATGTTTCCCGCGCTGCGGCTGGGCTGCCTGGTGGTGCCGAAGGACCTGGTGGCGGATTTCCGCGCCGGCCGCGACGCCATCGATACCTTCACCGCCACGCTGTACCAGCGTGCGCTGGAGGAATTCATCCGCGAAGGCCATTTCGCCCGGCACATCCGCGCCATGCGCACGCTCTATCGGCAGCGCCGCCAGGCCGTGCTGGCGGGCCTGCGCGACCACCTGGGCGATCGCTTCCAGGTAATCGGCGCCGATGCCGGCATGCAGCTGGCCGGCCTGCTGCCGCCGGGCGTGGACGACGTGGAGGTATCGCGCGAGGCCGCGCGGCGCGGCGTGTCGGTGCGTCCGCTGTCGCCCTGCTACCTGGGCGAGTCCGCGCGGAGCGGGTTGATCCTGGGTTACGGCGGGGCGTCGCTGGAGGCCATCCGCGAAGGAGTGCGCCAGCTCGCCCGTTGCTTCTGAACCTGGGGAGGGACACCACCGGGTGCCCTCCCGCAGCGCTTCCTACGGCGCGGACTTGGCGGATGGGGCCGCGTCGGCCTTGGCCGGGGCGTTCTTCACGTAGCGGTCGAACCAGGTGAGCATCTCGTACACCTCCTGCTCGTTCGACTCCATCGCGGTGTACCAATGCGGCTCGTGCGGCAGCATCACCAGGCGGGTGGTGCCGCCGAGGCCGCGGATGGCCTGGAACAGCTTCTGCGACTGGATCGGCTCGGTGCCCGGGTTGGCGTCGTCCATGCCATGCATGATCAGCAGCGGGGCCTTGACCTTGTCGGCATGGAAGAAGGTGGACGCCTGCTCGTACACCGACGGCGCCTCCCACAGCGAGCGCCGCTCGTTCTGGAAGCCGAACGGGGTGAGCGTCTTGTTGTAGCTGCCGCTGGTGGCCACGCCGGCGCGGAACAGGCCGGTATGGGCCAGCAGGTTGGCGGTCATCAGCGCGCCGTGGCTATGGCCGGTGACGCCGATGCGGTTGCGGTCCACCACGCCCATGTCCACCGCCTTGTCGACCGCGGCCTGCGCGTCCATCACCAACTGGTCGATATAGGTGTCGTAGGCGGTGCGCGGATCGCCCACGATGGGGAACGAGGCGTTGTCGATGATCGCGTAGCCCGACAGCAGCAACAGGCGGTAGCCGCGCAGCACGTCGAATTTCTGCTGCGAGCCGCTGATCTGGCCGGCCTGGCTGGGGTCGGCGAAGTCCTGCGGATAGGCATACAGCACCGCCGGCAGGCGTGTGCCCGGCTTGTAGCCCGGCGGCGTATAGAGCGTGAAGGACAGTTCCACACCATCCTTGCGCTTATAGGTCACCAACTGCTTACCGATGCCGCGCACCTGCGGCGTCGGGTCGGCGATGTGCGTGATCGCCGCCGGGGTGGAGGCGAATGCCGCCTCGCCGTCCGCGGCGTTGGCGACCGGCTGGCCCAGCGTGTAGAGGAACAGGTTGGGCGGCTCGACCGGCGACTGGCGCGCGGTGATGAAACGTTCGCCGCCCGGCAGTACCGCCAGCGGCCGTTCGTAGCTATCGGCGCTGCTGCGGAACAGGCGTTCGGTGCGGCCGCTGGCGAGGTTGTAGCGATCCAGGAACGGACGGTCGCCCTTGGGCGTGCCGCCCGGTCCGGCCAGGTACACGTTGTCGCCGTCCTGGCGCACCACGGCGGCGCCGTTGGGCAGCACCTGCATCAGCAGCGAGCCGGGATTGCGGTAGACCTCGTTGAGCGAGTAGTCCCAGATCGTGCGCGCCGGCTTGCCGGGATGGGCCACGTCGATGCGCGTGACGTGGATCCACTGGCGGTTGGCGTCGAACTCATACACGAACGGCTCGTCGCCCTGGGCCAGCCAGCGCATGCCGCTGAAGCGTTGCGCGGTGCGGGCGATCTCCCTGGGCTTGCCGGTGAACGGCGCGCTCCACAGCATTACCTTGTCGCGCTGGGGCACGTTGACCTTCCAGTTGCCCTGGTCCAGCGCCTCCGGCCAGATCAGCGTGGCCGGCGCATTGGCGCGCCACTCCAGCTCACGCGGTCCCACCGGCACGCCGTGCACCGGCACGCGGTCGGCCACCGGCAACGTGGCGATGGGTGTGGACTGCCCGCTGCGCACGTCCAGCACGCTGACGTCGCGCGCGAAGCGCTCGTAGGTGGTCACGTAGGAATAGGGCCGCTTGAGCGTCTCCACCAGTACGTGCTCGCCATCGGGCGCGCCGGCCACGCCGGCCAGCACGCCGGGCTTGCCGACGGCATGGGTCTGCCCGCTGGCGGCGTCGACCACGGCCAGCTGCGCCGTGCCGTAATAGTCGAACAGCGCCTCGTCCTCCGGGCTGGCGAGCGTGTCGCGCGCCTCGTAGGTGCTGCTCTCGCCCTTACCCTGGATGGACTCCTTGATTTCCGGGCCGGCTTCGACCCCCGCCTTGGGCGCCGCGCCGAGGTTGGCCGGCACCAGCTTGACCAGCAGCGAATCGCTGCCGTGCAGCCACTGCACGGCATCCTTCATCACCGGGTTGAGCGATGCGCCCTCGACGCGGTGCACCGCGCCGGTGAGGGCGTCGCCCAGCCACAGCTCGGTACGCTCGCCGGTGGTGTTGGTGAAGGCGAACCGATGGCCGTCCGGCGACCACAGCGGCACGCTCGGGCAGGCATCGGCCGGCAGCATCACCGGGACCTGCTGGTGGCTGGCGACGTCTTCCAGCGTGAAGCTCTTCAGGCAGGCGCGGATGCCGTAGCCATTGGAGGCGTCATGACGACTGTGGTTGCGCGGCTCGATGCGCAGGCCGGCCAGCTTCACGTACGGCTCGGCCACGCGTTCGATCGACGGGTATTGGGACTGCTCGACCAGCAGCATGCGCTGGCGGGTGGGGTCGAGCATCGGGATGGCCGGCAGCGGCGCGTGCATCACGCCGAGCAGGGGTTCCGGCGGCTTGTCGTAGGCGGCCTGGAGGGCCAGCGGCAGCAGCAGGGTCAGGCATCCGGCAAAGAAGGGCGCCCGCCGGCGAACGGTGGCAAGAAGCATCGTGCATTCTCCCTGGGTGATCGTCCCGAGATAGCACAGCCGCCACCATCGGCATCCCTGCTGGAAGTCATGGCATACGGGATTTTCCGAAATGCCGGACGCAAGCTGCACGCCCGCACTTACTCCCTCTCCTGCGTGCAGGGGAGGGGTACTTGGCTACGCAGTGACCTAGAACGGGGCCTTTACGCCGCCGATTTGTGGCGCACGCCCCAGCCGAGCGTGCCGATCAGGGCCAGGGTGAAGGCTATCTCCAGCCAGGCCAGCCAGCGCTCGTCGGGCGCGCTCCAGGCCTCGGACACGCCATGGCAGAAGTAGAACAGGCTGAGGATGCCCACCCACAACAAGGCGCGGCGCACGTTGCGCAGGGCCAGCAGCGGCAGCAACAGCGGGATCACCGTAATGGCCAGCACCAACGGCGCCGGCAACTGCTGCGCAGGGAACAGCCAGCCATGCCATGCCAGCTGCAGCAGGGCCAGCGCCGCCCAGGCGGCCAGGCCGACGCGGTAGGGGGCGGCGAGCGGCGCGCTCATGCGCCGCCGCCCAGCCGGCGCGCCACGTCGGCGAGGCGGCGGCCCAGCGCGCGCGCCAGTTCGCGTTCGTGCTCGGTGATGGCGTGGTCGCCCCTGGGGCCGGCCACGTGGCTGGCTCCGTACGGCGTGCCGCCGCTCTGCGTGGCGCCGAGCGCGGGCTCGGTGTATGGCAGGCCCACGATCAGCATGCCGTGGTGGAGCAGCGGCAGCGCCATCGTGAGCAGGGTCGATTCCTGGCCGCCATGCATGGTGCTGGTGGCGGTGAACACGGCGGCGGGCTTGCCGGCCAGCGTGCCGCTGGCCCATTCGGCGCCAGTGCCGTCGAGGAAGTATTTCAGCGGCGCGGCCATGTTGCCGAAGCGCGTGGGGCTGCCCAGGGCCAGGCCGGCGCACTCGGCGAGATCCTCGCGGGTGGCGTAGGGCGCGCCGTCCTCCGGCTCGGGCGGCTGCGCCACTTCGGTCACCGGCGCCACCGGTGGCACCTGGCGCAGGCGGGCGCGCATGCCGGGCACTTCCTCCACGCCGCGCGCGATAAGGCGCGCGAGCTGGGCGGTGTGGCCGGTACGGCTGTAGTAGAGCACCAGGATGTCTTGGCTCATGGTTTGGGCCGCAGGGAGTTGATCGGTTAGTGTACCGGTCGATCAAGCCCATGTTGGCGGCCTGTTCACGTCGTGCCCATGCGGCATGGGGCATGCAGGAGCCGACTCGTGCACAAGGAAATCCCCATGGCCTTGCGTTTCGACCGCGATCGCCTGCGCAGCTTCAGCCGCTTCGTGTGGCGGCGCTTCATCGACGACAAGTGCTTCGAGACGGCCGGCGCGCTGTCCTACACCACGCTGGTGTCGCTGGTGCCGCTGATCGTCGCCTCGCTGGCGATCTTCGCCGCGTTCCCGGCCTTCGCCGAGGCGCGCACCACGCTGATCGAGTTCGTCTTCAGCAACTTCGTGCCGGCGGCGGGCGAGCGCGTGCAGGAATACCTCAACGGCTTCGCCGACAACGCCAGCAAGCTCACCGGCATCAGCGTGCTGGTGATGTTCTTCAGCGCACTGTCGATGATGGTAAGCATCGAGGACCGCCTCAACCGCATCTGGCGCGTGCAGCGCCAGCGAAGCTGGGGCTCGCGCCTGCTGCTGTACTGGGCGGCGCTGACGCTTGGGCCGGTGCTGGTGGTCGGCGGGCTCGCGGTGGCCTCCTACGCCACCGCGCTGCCCCTGCTCAACGAGGCCGCCGGCACGCTGGGCCTGGGCCAGCGGCTGGTGGGTGTGCTGCCTTTCATCGTGACCTTCTTCACGCTCGGCCTGATCTACATGCTGGTGCCCAACCGCCGGGTGCGCTGGCAGGAGGCGGCCATCGGCGCGCTGCTGGGCTCGGTGCTGTTCGAAATCGCGCGCTGGGGATTTTCGCGCTTTATCCATCACGCGCACACTTACCAGCAGGTGTACGGCGCGGCGCTGGCGGCGATCCCGATCTTCCTGCTGTGGATCTATCTCTCCTGGGTGATCGTGATCCTGTCCGCCTCGGTGGCCGCCTCGGTGTCGGCGTTCGAGTACGAGCCATCCGACGAGCACCTGCCCGAGGAGGCGGCCTTCCTGGGCCTGCTGGTGGTGCTGGGGCGTTTCATCGAGGCGCACCGGCAGGGACGCGAATTGCGACCGGAGGCCGTGCGCGACAGCGAGCCGAAGTTGCGCCGTGCCGCTATCGCCGGTTATTTCGACGACCTGGAGCGCGCGGGGGTGATTCGCCGCCAGGAAGGCGGCGGCTGGCTGCTGGGCCGCAGCCTGGACAGCATCGACCTGTGGCGAGTGTATGCTCATTGCGCGTACCGGGTGCCGCTGCGGCCCGCGCAGGAAGCGGCCGAATACGGCTTGCGCCTGCCGGCCGAGCTGGTGGCGCTGCTGGACGGCGTGGCCGGGTCGCTCGATGAGGCGCTGCACACCCGTCTCGACCAGATCTATCCGCCGGCGATGCCGGCAACGCATCCATCCGAGGAACTTCGTCCATGACTATGCTGAAGCCGCTTGCCGCCCTGGGGCTGGTGCTGGCCCTTGCCGGTACGGCGCAGGCCGCGATGCCCGAGCAGCCTTCCATCAAGGTGACCACGCTCGACGGCAAGCCCTACGATCTGGCCACGCAGCGCGGCAAGTGGGTGATCGTCAACTACTGGGCCACCTGGTGCGTGCCCTGCATCAAGGAGATGCCTGACATCTCCAGGTTCGTCAGCGCGCACCAGGACAAGGTGAGCGCCATCGGCCTGGCCTACGACGACAGCGACAAGGCCGATATCCAGGCATTTCTGGCCAAGCACCCGGTGAGCTATCCGGTGGCCCAGGTCACCATGGACAAGCCGCTGAAGGATTTCGACGAGCCACGCGGCCTGCCTACCACCTGGCTGATCGGCCCGGACGGCAAGGTGGCCAAGCGCTTCGTGGGCACGGTCAACGACGTCTCGCTCGGCCAAGCCACCGGCCTGGGCAAATAGCCGTGGCCACGCTGCGCTTCCTGGTCAGCGGGCGGGTGCAGGGCGTGTTCTACCGCGCGAGCGCCCGCGAGCAAGCGCTCGCGCTGGGCCTGGACGGCCATGCCAGGAACCTGCCGGACGGCCGCGTGGAAGTGCTGGCCAGCGGCTCGTCGATGGCGCTGGAGGCACTGGAGCGTTGGCTGTGGCAGGGACCGCCGGCGGCCCAGGTGGAACGGGTGGTTCGCGAGGCGAGGGATACGCCGGCGGCGCCCGGTTTCCATACGGGCTAGGTTCCCTCCCTGTGGGAGCGCACCCTGTGCGCGACCGCCTTTCGCCTCCTCGAGCCTGTCGAATCCGCTGCTTGTCGTTCGTCGAAGGGATGAGCCAATCGCTTCCATCGGAGCATGCCATGCCATCCCGCTTCCAGCGCATCACGCCTTTCCTCTGGTTCGACCGCCAGGCCGAGGAGGCCGTGGCGTTCTACGTCTCGGTGTTCGAGCACTCGCGCATCCTCGCCACCACACGCTTCACCGCGTCCAGCGCGGCCGCTTCCGGGCAGCCAGAGGGCTCGGTGATGACCATCGATTTCGAACTGGACGGCCAGCGGTTCGCCGCGCTCAACGGCGGCCCGCAGTTCCGCTTCAACGAGGCGGTGTCGCTGGTGGTGAATTGCCGCTCGCAGGAGGAAATCGACTACTACTGGGACCGGCTGGGGACGGGCGGCGACGAACGGGCGCGGCAATGCGGATGGCTGAAGGACCGTTACGGCCTGTCCTGGCAGGTAGTGCCGGAGGAACTGACCGGACTGCTCACCGATGGCGATGCCGGCAAGGCGGCGCGGGTGGTCGACGCCATCATGCGCATGCAGAAGCTGGATCTTGCCGAGCTGCGCCGCGCGGCGGCGGGATAAAGCGTTTAGCCGCTGTTGCCATCCCCGAAGGTGTCGGGCACCCATAGCGCCTTGCGGGTGACATGCTCGGTCTTGGGCTTGCCCTTGAGCTTGGGCAGCTTCGGTTCGGGAATCGTTTCGTCGTGCCGCGGCACCTGTTCCAGCATGTGCCGGATCAGGTTGATGCGGCCGCGCTTCTGGTCGTTGAAGTCCACCACGAACCAGGGCGCATGAGGGCGATGGGTGCGTTCGATCATCACGTCGCGCAGGTGGCCGATCTCGGTGTACTTGCCGCGCGAGGCCAGGTCGTTCGGCGACAGCTTCCAGCGCTTGAGCGGATTGGTGGCGCGCTCGGCGAAGCGTTTCTCCTGCTCGTCCTGGTCCACCGCCAGCCAGTACTTGAGCAGGATGATGCCGTCGTCCGCCAGCAGCCGCTCGAAGACCGGCGCCTCGGCCATGAAGGTCTTGTACTGCGCCTTGGTGCAGAACCCCATGGCTGGCTCGACCACCGCGCGGTTGTACCAGCTGCGGTCGAACAGCACGAGTTCGCCGGCGCTGGGCAGGTGCGCCACGTAACGCTGGAAATACCATTGGGTGGATTCGGTCTCGCTGGGCTTGGGCAGCGAGGCGATGCGGTAGCCGCGGGTGTCCATCGCTTCGGTGATGGCCTTGATGGTGCCGCCCTTGCCGGCGGTGTCGCGCCCCTCGAAGATCACCACCATCCGATGGCCGCTGCGCTTGAGCCATTGGTTCAGCCCGGCCAGCTCGATCTGCAGCGCCTCCATCGTGCGCCGGTAGGACTTGCCTTTCTTGGCCATGCGGAGCGTCTCCTTGGTTCGACCCGGAAGACATTGTGCATGCAGTGCGGGAGAAACGGGTGAAGAGGCTCGGCAGGCGTGGATCATCCCGTCACCCGGGATGTCCTCGCCGTTCCCTATAGATCCAGGTCCACCGGCTTGCGCCCGATCCGGTAGCGGGCGCTCATCGCCTGCACCGCGCGGTGGAAGTCGGCGGCGAAGCCGCGCATGTCGAACAATGTGCTGCGCGTGCGCTGCCGGGACAGGTGCTGGCGCAGCGTGGCGAGCGCCTCGCGGTCGTTGCCCAGCTGCGTGGCCATGGCCAGGAAGGCTTCCTCGTCCTCGCAGACCAGCTCGGGCAGGCCCAACTGGTGCAGCAGGCTGGTGGCGACGCGGCCGGCGAAGGTGGCGCCGGTGCAGGTGAGTATCGGGCAGCCTGCCCACAGTGCGTCGGAGGCGGTGGTGTGTGCGTTGTAGGGCAAGGTGTCCAGGAACAGGTCAGCATGGACGTAGCGCGCCAGGTAGTCCGCGTGCGGCAGGCGCGGAAGGAACACCAGCCGTTCCGGCGCCACCCCGGCCGCGCCGGCGGCGGTGCGCAGGCGGTCGTCGGCTCCCTCGGGGCCGCTGAGCAGCCATAGCACGCTATCGGGCACCTGTTGCAGCACCAGCATCAGCCGCGCGAACGCGGCGGGATTGAGCTTGTAGCTGTTGTTGAAGCAGGCGAACACCGTGCCCTGCCCGGGCAGCCCGCATTCGGCGCGCGAGGGCGGCGTGCCCACCGTGCGTGTGTTGTCGTTGGGCTGGTAGCAGCGCGGCAGGCGCATCAGCTTCTCGCTGACGTGGGCGCGCAAGGCGTCGGGCAGTACCTGCTTGTCGGCCAGCAGGTAGTCCATCCAGGGCGCGCCGGAACTGCCGGGATAGGCCAGCCAGTTCACTTGCACCGGCGCGGGGCGCAGCGCGAACAGCTCGGCGTTGTCGCGGCCGGAATAGCCGTTGAGGTCGAACAGGATCTCCACGCCGGTATCGTGGATGCGCTGCGCGACCTGGGCATGGTTCAGCGCGGAGACGTCGTGCAGCGTGGTGGCCGCCGCCAGCCGGCGGCGGATCGGGCCGCCGTCGTCCACGGTGGTGGCGAACAGGTGGATGTCCAGGTCCTCGTCGTCGGCCAGCGCCTCGAACAGGGCAACCACCAGCAGGCCGGTGGCATGCTCGTTGAAGCCGTCGGCGACGAAGCCCACGCGCACGGGTGCGTCCGGCGCGGGCTTGGCATGGCTGAAAGCCAGCTGCTTGCGCAGCGGCGCGGTCTGCTGTTCGATCGCGGCGGCATAGGTGGTGGCACAGCGCAGCTGCAGGGCGGCGTCCACGTCCTCGGCCAGCATCACGAAGGGGCTGACCATCGCCTCGCCGTCGCGGGCGGCCTGCTGGAAGCGGGCACTCAGGTCGTCCAGGTCGTGCCAGTCGCACAGCCGTCGGCGCAGGAACAGCAATTGCCCCAGCGCCGGGCCGTCGTCCGGATGGAGCCGCAGCGCCCGTTCGTAGGCTTCCGCGGCGGCACCGAGCCGGCCGGTGTCTTCCAGCGCCTGGCCGGCGGCGAACGGATACTGCGGGTTGCGTGGCGAGAGGCGCTCGGCCAGCAGCCAGGCTTCGGTCGCCTGGGCGGGCTGGCCCTGGCTCTGCAGGATGCGGCCGCGCAGCGCATGGGCGGCGTCGAAGCGGGGATGCAGTTGCAGCGCTTCGTCCGTGTGCAGACGCGCCTGGTCCAGGTGGCCCAGTTCCAGCTCGGCGGCGGCCAGGTTGAGGCGCAGGCCGGGGTGTTCCGGCGCGCCATGGGTCGCCATCGCATAGGACTCGCGGGCGTGGTGGTAGCGGGCCGCCGCCATCAGCGCGTTGCCCAGGGTCAGCAGCACGGCGGGATTGCCCGGCGACATGCGCAACGCGGCGCGCAGGCGCTCGATGGCGCCATCGGCATCGCCGCTGTTCAACTGCGCTGTGCCCAGGTTGCATTGCACCTCGATGCTCCGCGGGGCCAGCGTGGCGGCATGTTCCAGCGCCTGCAGCGCGTCGGCATGGCGCCGCAGTTGCATCAGCGCGATGCCATGCAGGCGGGCCAGTTCCGCATCGTCGGGATAGTGGCCGCGCGCCTGCCGGGCGGACTGCTCGGCCTCGGCGAAGGCGCCGCGTTCGATCTGCTCGACGATCTGCTGCGTCAGAGCCTCGGAGGAGGGGGTGAAGAGGTCGGTCATTCGCCCAAACTAGCGCAGGGCGCGGTGGCTGCCAATCCACCGTCGGCCACTGGCGGTGCCGCCTGGCCGGGATCAGCCCGCGGTGAGCGCCTTCAGTTCGTCGGCCTGGTTCTCGCGGGTCAGCGTATCGACCAGTTCGTCCAGGTCGCCCTGCAGCACTTCCGGCAGGCGATAGAGTGTGAGGTTGACGCGATGGTCGGTGATCCGGCCCTGCGGGAAGTTGTAGGTGCGGATGCGCTGGCTGCGGTCGCCGGAGCCCACCTGCAGGCGGCGCGACTCGGCCTGCGCGGCGGCCTGCCGGCTGCGCTCGTCGTCGAGCAGGCGCGCCTTGAGCAGGCTCAGCGCGCGGGCGCGGTTCTTGTGCTGGCTGCGCTCGTCCTGGCACTCGACCACGATGCCGGTGGGCAGGTGGGTGATGCGGATGGCCGAATCGGTCTTGTTGACGTGCTGGCCGCCCGCGCCCGAAGCGCGGAACGTGTCGGTCTTGAGGTCGGCCGGGTTGATCTCGATATCGTCGATCTCGTCCATCTCGGGCAGGATCGCTACGGTGGCGGCCGAGGTGTGGATGCGGCCCTGCGATTCGGTCTCCGGCACACGCTGCACGCGGTGCGTGCCGGACTCGAACTTCAGCCGCGAATACGCGCCCTTGCCCTCGATGCGCGCCACGATCTCCTTGTAGCCGCCATGCTCGCCCGGGTTCTCGCTGAGCACCTCGACATGCCAGCGGCGGCGCTCGGCGTAACGCGCATACATGCGGAACAGGTCGCCGGCGAAGATCGCCGCCTCGTCGCCGCCGGTGCCGGCACGCACCTCCAGGAACAGATTGGCTTCGTCGCGCGGATCCTTGGGCAGCAGCAGGATCTGCAGTTCCTCGTCCAGCCCGGCCAGGCGCTGTTCCAGCCGGCCGACGTCGTCGCGGGCCATCTCGCGCAGCTCCGGGTCGTCCAGCATCGCGCGCGTGTCGGCCAGCTCGCGTTCGGCCTGGTCGCGTTCGCGCAGCGCGGCGGTCACCGGCTCCAGCTGCGCGTATTCGCGCGACAGCTCGCGGAAGCGCGCGTTGTCGGCCAGCACGTCGGGCTGGGCCAGCAGCAGGCCGAGCTCCTCATGGCGTTCGGCGAGGGATTCGAGCTTGCGGCGGATGGATGGCGTCATGTGAGGGGCGAGAGAGTCTGGTGGCGATGGCGCAAGCCCGTGCGCCTGCTTGAGGGGCGCAAGGTTAGCGCACGACGGTGTGGGGCACGAGCGAGGCGGAACGGGCGCCCTCGCTACTCGTCCCTCTCCCCTTGCTCGACGATGCCGTAGAGGCGGCCGGCCGCATGCAGCAGGTCCATGTCGCCGCTCAGCGCGGCCTCGCGCAGGCGGGCGCTGGGATGGTGCAGCAGCTTGTTGGTCAGCGTGTTGGCGAGGAAGGCCAGCGCCTCGTCCGGCGACTTGCCGCGGGCGAGCATGGCGCGCGCCTTGACCAGCACTTCGTCGCGGTAAAGCTCGGCGTGCTGGCGCAGGTCGATGGCGGGATTGCGCAGGGTGAGCGCGCGGCGCCAGGCCATGTAGCGCTCCACCTGCAGGTCGATGATGGCGTCGGCCTCGCGGGCGGCGGCCTCGCGCGAGCGGCGGTTGTCGTCGATCACCTGGCGCAGGTCGTCGATGCCGTAGAGGAACACATCGCCCAACTCACTCACCGACGGCTCGATGTCGCGCGGCACGGCGATGTCCACCATGAACATCGGCTTGCGCCGGCGCGTGGCGATGGCCTTCTCCACCATCGCATGGGTGACCACCGGCTGGCGCGCCGCGGTGGAGCTGATCACGATGTCGGCATCGGCCAGGTGCTGCGGCAGGTCGGCCAGGGCAATGGCGTAGCCGCCATGGCGGCTGGCCAGTTCCTGGGCGTTCTCCAGGGTGCGGTTGGCCACGATCAGCCGGCGCACCTGCTTGTCCACCAGGTGGCGCGCCGCCAGCTCGATGGTGTCACCCGCGCCGATCAGCAGCACGCAGGCCTGGCGCAGGTCGGCGAACACCTGCTCGGCCAGGCGCACCGCGGTAAAGGCCACCGATACGGTATGCGCGCCGATGCGAGTGTCCGTGCGCACCCGCTTGGCCACCGCGAAGGTGTGCTGCAGCAGGCGCTCCATAGGGGCTCGCAGGGCCTGGGCGTCGCGCGCGGCCTGGTAGGCGTCCTTCACCTGGCCGAGGATCTGCGGCTCGCCCAGCACCATCGAGTCCAGCCCGGTGGCGACGCGGAACATGTGGCGCACGGCGGCGTCTTCATCGTGCCGATACAGGAACTCGTCCAGCCTGCCGGCAGTCAACTGGTGGTGGCGGCTCAGCCATAGTTGCGGGATTTCCTCGGCGCCCGCCGCGACGCTCACGTAGAGTTCGGTGCGGTTGCAGGTGGAGAGGATCAACGCCTCCTCCACGCCCGGCTCGCGGGTGAGCGCCTGCAGGGCGGTGCCGGTGGAATCCGTATCGAACGCCACTTGCTCGCGCAGGCTGACCGGCGCGGTGAGGTGATTGAGCCCTAGGGCGATCAGCGTCATGGTTTGGAGCGATCCGGGGCGGGATACATCCGGCGGCGTAAACTAGGCTTTGGCGACGGTCGTTCTACAGTGTGGCAACGGCCGTGACGGACGGATGAGCGGAGAATAGTGTGCTGAGCAGGTGGTTCAAGTTCAAGCAACTGCGGCATTTTGCGATCAGCGGGGCCGTGGTGCTGGCCGTGGCCGGGTGCGCCTCCATGCCGGGCGGGTCGGGCCGTTCCTCGTCCTCCGGCCAGCCGCTGGGGCACCTGGTGGTGGCGACGCCGGACGAGGACCACGACCTGATGGCCCAGTTGCTGACAGGCGAGATGGCGCTTACCCGCACCGACCTCAAGGCCGCTTCCGCGGCGTATGGCCGGGCCGCGGTGCTGTCGGACGACCCCAAGGTGGCCGAGCAGGCCGCCGCCCTGGCCATTGCCGTGCGCGATACCGGCGCCGCCCAGGCGGCCATCACCCGCTGGCAGGCACTGGGCGGCAAGCCGGCCCCGCTGGCCCAGGCACGCGCCCAACTGGCGCTGGGCCAGGGCGATACCGATGAGGCCCTGCGCCAGCTCCAGATCCTGGTGGGTACCGGCGATCCGGATGCCTGGCGCCAGTTCGGCCGGGTGCTGGTGGGCAGCCGCGACGCCGCCCAGGCCGCACGGCTGCTGGAGGCCGTGGCCACGCCGCAGCGCCTGCCCGCCGACCCGCAGGCCTGGATGGCGATGAGCGAGCTGGGCGACAAACTCGGCCGCCATGCCTACGCCCGGCAGATCGCCGAGGCGGCGGTCAAGCGTTTCGGCACGGCCGAGACCTATGCCTGGCTGGGGCAGATGAAGTATCACGACGGCGACAAGGCCGGGGCCAAGGCCCTGTTCGACAAGGCCATGGCCAAGGACCCGAAGAATCCGCACCTGCGCCTGGCCTACGCCACCCTGCTCGGCCAGGGCGGCGACTACGCCGAGGCGGCGCGCCTGCTGGACAGCGGCCCGCAGGACTCCGACACCTACGCCATGCGCGCCGCGCTGGCCGCCCGCGCCAACGACACCAAGACCATCGGCCGCCTCTATAGCCAGCTGCAGCGCTCGCCGGACGACGTGCGCCAGGGCAGCGCCTACCTGCTGGGGCAACTGGCCGAGATGCTGGACAAGAAGGAAGAAGCGCTGAAGTGGTACGACCAGGTGGCGGACGACGACGACCACGCCTTCGACGCCGACCTGCGCAGCGCCGTGCTGCTGCAGGACCTGGGCCGTAGCGCCGAGGCCCACGAGCAACTGGCCCAGATGCAGACCGACTACCTCGACCAGCCGGCCCAGCTGCGGCGCGCCTATGAGGTGGACGCCGAGCTGTACATGAACGAGCAGCAGTACGCCCAGGCCGAGCGTGCCTTCACCCGCGCGCTGCAGGTGGCGCCGGACGATCCGGCCCTGCTGTATGGCCGTGGCCTGGCCTACGCCGAGGCAGGCCAGACCGACCAGGCGGTCAACGATTTCCACCGCCTGCTGGAGCTCAAGCCCGACGATACCGACGCCAGCAATGCGCTCGGCTACACGCTCGCCGACGCCAATCGCGACCTGCCGGAGGCGGAGCGGCTGATCCAGGCGGCCCGCGCCGCGCGCCCGGACGACCCTGCCATCCAGGATTCCTGGGGCTGGCTGCAGTACCGCCTGGGCCACCTGGACCAGGCCGAGAAAGCCCTGCGCGGCGCCTGGACGGCGCACAAGGACGCGGACGTCGGCGTACACCTGGGCGAAGTCTTGTGGAAGCAGGGGCGCCAGGAAGACGCGCGGCGCGTTTTCGACGAAGTGCGTAAGATCGACCCGCAGAGCAGCAGCCTCCACGACACCCTCAAGCGCCTCAATCCATGAAGCATCCCCATCGTTTCCTCGCCGCGGCAGCCTTGCTGCTGCTTGCCGCCTGCGCCCACAAGGAGGCGGTGAAGCCGCAGCCCAAGGCGGATTTCGCCATGCTGCTCGACGAGCAGCGCGCCCGCGAACACCTGTTGGCCCGCACCGACCACTGGGTGCTGCAAGGCAAGATCGGCGTTTCCGGCGTGGTCAACGGCAAGAAGGACGGCGGCAGCGGCACGCTCACCTGGACCCAGAACGGCGACAGCTACGAATTCGTGGTGCATGGCCCGGTGGGCAGCAAGAGCTTCCGCCTCAGCGTGACGCCGGACGGTGCGGTGCTCGAGGGCCTGGAAGGCGGTCCGCAGCGCGATCCCAACCCCGAGCTATTGGTGCAGAACGCGTTGGGCTGGCATGTGCCGCTGCGCGACCTGCGCGCCTGGGTGCTGGGCACGCGCGCGGACAGCGGTCCGGCGGAACTGAAGTTCGGCGACGACGGCCTGCCCTCGACATTGGCCCAGGATGGCTGGAGCGTGGCCTACCCGGCGTGGGACACCACGCGCGAGCCGGCCGTGCCGTCCAAGGTCTTCGCGGACAATCCGCCGTACACGGTGCGCCTGTCGGTGGAGTCCTGGCACTTTCAGTAAAGGGCGCTCACCAGCGGCCAGGCCCGCCTTGCCTGAAGGCGCCGCCGGCCATCCGGGAAACCAGCGAAGGCAGGTCGGGCACCCTTCCGCCATCCACGCCGCCCCAGCTCAGCGTGGCCTTGCCTGCCGCCGACAGGTCGAACACGACCACGGCCTGGGTGGCCGCGATTCCCCCAAGCTCGTAGTAGACGAGGCATCGGTCGCGGGACAGGCCGCCGAAGATCAGCCGCCGCCAGGGCAGCGGCTGGCCCGGCCCGATGGCGTCCGTCGCCTGGTAGGGCTGACCGGGGTTCGCCAAGGCAAAAGCGGCCTCATGGGTGAGCTTGGCGAATGCCTCCCTGCACGAAGCGGGCAGGGCCTCGACCTTGCCTATCTCGACCAGGGAGCCGCTGGTCAGCTTGTCGATCTCGCGCTGTGGCGGCTTCGTCGAGTCGGCGAAGGATGGCTCCACGCGGGCTTGGGCTTCGGACGCGCCGTGGCCTTGGGCGTACGAGGGGGCGGCGAGTGCCATGCCGCACAGGAGAAGGGCCACGCGCATGCTGATGTCCTTGGGAATAGCCAGGATCGACGATGACATGATTCGCCGATTCGGCCGGCGCGGCGCGATGCCGCGACTGGTTTATGCTGATGGGCGATCTTTGGTTCGTGTGGCATGGACAGGCATGCCGGCCTTGCCTGGGCCGCGTCCGTCGCCGTGTATGAAAACAAGAAAGCAGGTAACGGAATACGCATGAGCTTCCATATCGAACGCGCCCGCCTGGACCAGACCGAGGCCCTGTGCGCCATCGAGCGCGCCGCGATGACGCTGTTCCGTGGCCATCGCGCCTGGGATGCCTATCGGCGCGTCTCGGTGCCGCCCGAGGTGCTGCGCGAGGCGATCGCCCGCGGGCTGGTCTGGGTGGCGGTGATCGGTTCCGGTGAACCGGTCGGCTTCGTCTGGCTGGATGCGGAGGCGGGCGGCGAGGTGATCGGCCTGGCCGAGATGGACGTGCTGCCCTCGCACGGCCAGCGCGGCATCGGCGCGGCCCTGCTGGAACATGCCTGCGGCTGGGCGCGCATGGCCGGCTACCACCGGGTGGACCTGGGCACCCTGGCCGACGTGCCGTGGAACGCGCCGTTCTATGCCCGCCATGGGTTCGTGACGGTGGACAAAAGCCGCCCGGAGTTCGCCTTCTACCGCGAGCGCGACCGCGAGAACGGCTTTCCCGACGACCTGCGCGTGTTCATGAGCCGCCCGTTGGCGCCGCCCGATCCCGCCGACTGGACCGTGTGGCCGGCCCCGGCCAAGCTGAACCTGTTCCTGCGCATCACCGGCCGGCGCCCCGACGGCTACCACGACCTGCAGACGGTATTCCGCCTGCTGGACTGGGGCGACGAGATCCGCCTGCGGCCCCGCCGCGACGGCCAGGTCCACCGCCTCACCGACGTGCCGGGCGTGCCCACCGACAGCGACCTAGTGGTGCGCGCCGCCCGCCTGCTGCAGCCCTATGCGCCGGCCGGCGCCGGGGCGGACATCGAGGTGGACAAGCGCATCCCGATGGGTGGCGGCCTGGGCGGCGGCAGCTCGGACGCGGCCACTGTGCTGGTGGCGCTGAACCGGCTGTGGGGTGCCGGCCTGGGCGAGGACGCCCTGGCCGAGCTGGGCCGCCAGCTGGGTGCCGACGTACCGGTGTTCGTGCGCGGCCGTTCAGCCTGGGCCGAGGGCGTGGGCGAGAAACTCACGCCCATGGCCCTGCCGCCGCGCTGGTACGTGGTGCTGGACCCCCACGAACACGTGCCCACCGCAGCGCTTTTTCAAGCGCCTGAATTGACACGAAATGCTCCGCCCGCCACAATTTCATCCTTTGCATCGGGCGAAACGGTCGAGAACGCGTTCGCGCCCGTGGTGCGCGCGCGTCACCCGCGCGTCGCCGCGGCGTTGGACTGGCTCGACGGTTTCGGCCGGGCAAGGCTTTCCGGCAGCGGTGCGTGTGTGTTCCTGGAGACGGAATCCCCGGAGCGCGCCGAGGCCATTGCGGAGCGTTGTCCCGCCAGTTTCACGGCCCACGTGGCCAGGGGCGAGGACGTCTCTCCGCTGCTCGTCGCCCTGGCGCGCCATCGCGGTGCCGACGGGGCGGCAGGCTAGGAAATTCCAGTTGATACTGGGGCGTCGCCAAGCTGGTTAAGGCACGGGATTTTGATTCCCGCATGCGCAGGTTCGAATCCTGCCGCCCCAGCCATTCCACACATGGCTCATCAGGTCCACAAAAACATGGCTCTCGACACCACCGGCCCGATGCTCTTCACGGGCAACGCCCATCGCGCGCTCGCCGAGGATGTTGCCCAGCGTCTTGGCGTGCCCCTCGGCAAGGCGCTGGTGGGCCGTTTCAGCGACGGCGAGACCCAGGTGGAGATCGAGGAGAACGTCCGCCGCCAGGAAGTGTTCGTGCTGCAGCCGACCGGCGCGCCGAGCGCGGAGAACCTGTTCGAGATGCTGGTGCTGGTGGACGCGCTCAAGCGCGCCTCGGCGGCCAGCGTCACCGCGGTGATCCCGTACTTCGGCTATGCCCGCCAGGACCGCCGTCCGCGCTCGGCGCGCGTGCCGATCACGGCCAAGATGGTCGCCAAGATGATCGGCACCGCCGGCGTGGACCGCGTGCTCACGGTGGACCTGCATGCGGACCAGATCCAGGGTTTCTTCGACATCCCGGTGGACAACGTCTATGCCTCGCCTGTGCTGCTGGCGGACATCTGGCGCAACTACAGCATGGACGACCTGATCGTGGTCAGCCCGGACGTTGGCGGCGTGGTGCGCGCCCGTGCGATGGCCAAGCGCCTGGACGACGCGGACCTGGCCATCATCGACAAGCGCCGCCCGAAGGCGAACGTCGCCACGGTGATGAACATCATCGGCGAGGTGGACGGCAAGACCTGCGTGCTGGTCGACGACATCGTCGACACCGCCGGCACCCTGTGCGCGGCCGCCGCGGCCCTGAAGGAGCGCGGCGCCCGCAAGGTGGTGGCGTACTGCGTGCATCCGGTGCTGTCGGGCGCGGCGCTGAGCAACATCGACAACTCCCAGCTCGACCAGCTGGTGGTGACCAACACCCTGCCGCTGCGCCCCGACGTGGCCGCCTGCGCCAAGATCCGCCAGCTCTCGGTCGCCGAGCTGCTGGCGGAAACGATCCGCCGCATCGCCTTCGGCGAGTCGGTGAGTTCGTTGTACATCGACTGAGTTTTCGCGGCTGGCGCATGCCGGCCGCCGCTTCACGGCTCCCCTGGTCGCGGGGGAGTCGCACGGCCGCCGCGAGGCGGTTCACCTACGATAGGCAATACCAACATGGCTATGATTCATGAAATCAAGGCGCAGAGCCGCAAGGACGAAGGGAAAGGTGCGAGCCGCCGCCTGCGTCATGCCGGCTTCGTGCCCGCGATCGTCTACGGTGCCGGCCAGGCCCCGCAGAGCATCCAGATCGAACACAACACCATCCTGCTCGCCGCCAAGCACGAGTGGTTCTTCTCGTCCGTGCTCGACCTGAGCATCGACGGCAAGGTGCAGAAGGTGCTGGTGCGCGACTGGCAGAAGCACCCGTACAAGCTGCAGATGCTGCACATGGACTTCCAGCGCGTGGACGAGAACGCCGCGCTGCGCGTCAACGTGCCGCTGCACTTCCTGAACCAGGAGAAGTCGCCGGCCGGCAAGACCTCGGGCGTGGTGATCTCGCACAATCTGACGGAAGTGGAAATCTCCTGCCTGCCGAAGGACCTGCCGGAGTTCATCGAGCTCGACCTGGCCGACCTCAAGCCCGGCGACATCATCCACCTCTCGCAGCTGAAGCTGCCCAAGGGCGTGGAAATCGTCGCCCTGCACCTGGGCGCCGACCACGACACCGCCGTGGTCACCGCCAACACGGTGAAGGAAGAGGCCGAGGAAGCGCCGGCCGCCGAGGGCGAGGCCGCCCCGGCCGAGGCTCCCAAGAAGTAAGCCGCGGCGGCCCGCGTCCCACCAGGGCGCGGGCCGCATGCCCGCATGACAGGTCTGCGACTCATCGTCGGGCTGGGCAATCCCGGCGCCGACTATCTCCGAACCCGGCACAACGCCGGGTTCTGGTTTGTTGACGCCCTGGCGTCGGGGCAGGGCGAGCGCTTCGGCCTCGACGGCAAGCTGCATGGCGAGACCTGCAAGGTCCGCATCGGCGGCCAGCCGGTATGGCTGCTCAAGCCCGCCACCTTCATGAACAAGAGCGGCATCGCCGTGGTTTCGGCGCTGCGCTACTACAAGATCGAGCCGGAGGAGTGCCTCGTCGCGCACGACGATCTCGATCTCGACGCGGGCACCGTGCGGATGAAGTTCGACGGCGGCCACGGCGGCCAGAACGGCCTGCGCGACATCATCGCGCACCTGGGGCACGCCAGGTTCCATCGCCTGCGCATCGGCATCGGCCATCCCGGTCACAAGGACAAGGTCACGCCGTGGGTGCTCGGGCGCCCGTCGGCCAAGGACGAGGACGCCATCGTCGACGGCATCGCGCGCGCGCTCGACGTGCTGCCGCTGGCGGTCGACGGGCAGTTCGACAAGGCGATGCAGAGGCTTCATACGCCAGTAGGGTGAAGTCGCTCGCGTTGCTCGCTGTAAGTCGCGCCTGCGGCGCTGTCAATGGTCAAAGCATACGGGCTCAGCGGTTCTGGCTCTTTCCATTTACCATCTACGATTCACCATTTACAGGCGCGCAAGCGCCGACTCCACCATTGACAGGCGCCGTAGGCGCCGACTTCACGGATTCAAACATGGGCATCAAATGCGGCATCGTCGGCCTGCCTAACGTCGGCAAGTCCACCCTGTTCAACGCGCTGACCAAGGCCGGCATCGCCGCCGCCAACTTCCCGTTCTGCACCATCGAGCCGAACGTGGGCGTGGTGCCGGTGCCCGATCCGCGCATGGACGCGCTGGCCGAGATCGTCAAGCCGCAAAAGACGATCCCCACCGCCGTCGAGTTCGTGGACATCGCGGGCCTGGTAGCCGGCGCGTCGAAGGGCGAGGGCCTGGGCAACAAGTTTCTCGCGCACATCCGCGAAGTGGATGCCATCGCGCACGTCGTGCGTTGCTTCGAGCACAGCGACATCGTGCACGTGGCCGGCAAGGTCGATCCCATCGCCGACATCGAGACCATCGACACCGAGCTGGCGCTGGCCGACCTCGATTCGGTGGAAAAGGCGTTGAACCGCGCCGAGCGCGCGGCCAAGGCCAACGACAAGGAGGCCATCGCCCGCAAGCCGGTGCTGCAGAAGCTCGCCACTGGCCTCAACGAGGGCAGGACCGCGCGCAGCCTGGGCCTGGACGAGGAAGAGAAGGCACTGGTGCGCGACCTGTTCCTGCTCACGCTCAAGCCGCTGATGTACATCGCCAACGTGCGCGAGGACGGGTTCGAGAACAATCCGCACCTGGACGCCGTGCGCGCCCGCGCCACGGAGGAGGGCGCCGAGGTGGTGCCGGTGTGCGCCGCCATCGAGGAAGAACTCTCGCAGCTGGACGATGCCGACCGCGACGAGTTCCTCAAGGACCTGGGGCTGGAAGAGCCCGGCCTGAACCGCGTGATCCGTGCCGCCTACAAGCTGCTCAACCTGCAGACCTACTTCACCGCCGGCGTGAAGGAAGTGCGCGCCTGGACCATCAAGCGCGGCTTCACCGCGCCGCAGGCGGCCGGGGTGATCCACACCGACTTCGAGCGCGGCTTCATCCGCGCCGAGACGGTGAGCTACGACGATTTCATCCAGTACAAGGGCGAAGCCGGCGCCGCCGCCGCGGGTCGCCTGCGCAAGGAAGGCAAGGACTATGTGGTGAAGGATGGCGACGTCCTGCACTTCCTGTTCAACGTCTGACGAAAAGGGCCGCGATGCGGCCCTTTTTCATTGGGGTGATTCAAGGCTCCTGGTCGTCGCCGTCCATGATCCGGCGCTGGATGTTGTCGAGATAGGCGTCCAGTTCCCGGGCGCTGGTGAATACCTCGTTCACCGGTACCGCCTTGACGATCTCGAATACCTTGCGCACCTGCGGCTGCGGATTGAGCAGCAGGGTGTGGCCGCCGTGCGCGCGCATGCTCTTGCGGATCTTGGCGATGCTGCGCAGGCCGGCGCTGCTGATGTATTCCAGCGCGGAAAGGTCGAGCACCAGGGTGCCACCTTCGGCGATCCGGGGCAGCAGGTCCAGCATGGCGAGGTCGAGCTCGCCGAACGTCTGTGCATCGAGCCGGCCATGGAGGTACAGCGTGGCGCGCTCGGACGATGCGCTTTCAGTGCTCAGGGTGAGCGTCATGGTCGTGCTCCGTACGTGCGGGGTGGAGGAAGCGTAGTTGCAGGTGGTTGCCTTGCTCGTCATGGCTGTAGATCAACTCGTTGGCCATGGCGCGGACCAGGTGGATGCCCAGGCCGCCGATCTCGTCCCGGTCGGCGAGGTCGCCGGGAAGTTCCGGCAGGGGCGCCTGCAGCGGATCGAACGGTTGCCCGTCGTGGTGCAGCTCGACCAGCACGGCATCGCCGCCCAGGCGCATGTGCAGGCTGATGCTGTCGCCGGCGGCGTGGGCCTGCCCGTGCTGCACCATGTTGACCATCAGTTCCTCCAGCACCAGGCGGATATCCTCCCGCGTGTCGGTCGCCACGCCCTGGGCGCGCAGCGAGGCGTCGCAGCGTTCGAGGGTGTCGAACACGTCGCTGATCGATGCGCGGATGGTCAGGTCCAGCATGGGAGCGTTCCTGTCGTCGAGGGCATGATGCCAACTGAGCGCGAGGACGGTGATGTCGTCGGCCTGTCCCGCGTCGGCGGCGAAGCGATCCACCTCGGCCAGCAACCCGTCGGCCAGGCCGGAGGCGGTGCGCGTGGGTAGCCGGGCAAGGCAGTCCAGCATCCGTTGCGTGCCGAACATGTCCTGCCGGGTATCGGTCGCCTCGGTGATGCCGTCCGTATACATCAGCAGCGTCTGGCCCGGCTGCAGGCGCAAGGTGTGGGACGGGTAGCCGGCCTCTTCGTCCAGCCCCAGCGCCGCGCCCGTCTCCAGTTCCAGCAGCCGCGCGCCTTCCGCGTCGCACAGCGCGGGGGGCTCGTGCCCGGCGCTGGCCATGACCAGTTCGCCCGTGTAGGTATCGAGCATGCCGCACCACAGGCTGACGAACATGCAGCTTTCGTTGTTGCGGCAAAGCTCCCGGTTGAGCATCGAGAGCAGTTGGCGGGGCGAGCCTGCGCGCGGCGCCAGCGCCTTGGCCAGCGTGATGGTACGGGCCATGAACAGGGCCGCCGGGATGCCCTTGTCGGAGACGTCGCCCACCATCACGCAGAAGCGCCGTTCGTCCAGCATGAAGTAGCTGTACAGGTCGCCGCCCACCGCGCGTGCGGGACGCAGCAGCGCGTGCAGCTCGAAGCTTTCGCAATGCGCGTCGAGGTAATGCTGGCCGGGCAGCAGTGCCGTCTGGATCTGCTGGGCGATGTCCAGTTCGCTGGCCAGGCGCTGCTGCTCGCGGGCATTGCGGGTGAGTTCGGCGATGTGCAGCGCCAGCTCGGTGCGCATGTGGTCGAAGGCCTGGGTGAGCCGGCCCACCTCGTCGGGGCGGCGCGCTGGAGGTAGTTCGAAGGCCAGCGCGCCGCGAGCCACCTGCTCAGCATGCGAGGCGAGGGTGCCGAGCGGGGCCAGGGTGCGCCGCACCACCGCCAGGGTGATCATGGCCAGCGCCACGAGGGCCAACAGGCCCAGGGCCATCGTATAGGCGAAGGCCTGGCGCACGCCGACATAGATGCTGTTCTCCGGCATGGCCAGGCCGAAACGCCAGCGCGTCCCCTCGATGGGCGTGAAGTAAATCCATACCGGCTGGCCTTCCGCCTGGGGATGCGGCGCCACGGTCAGTCGTACGTGGGACGCCTCGTGCTGCGCCAGCGCTTGCAGCAGGCTGGGGGCACCACGCTGGCCGACCATGGCCGGGTCGTCGTGGGCGAGATAGGCGCCGCTGTCGTCCAATACGAAGGCGTAGGCGCCGGCCGGTTTGGCAAGCGCCTTGAGGATGCCGTTGAGCCAATCGAGGCTGACGTCGGCGTTGATTAGCCCGATAGGGTGGCCGTCCCGCGTGATCGCCACGGCGTAGTCCACCAATTCGCGCTTGCGCGACTTCGAGTAGAAGTGCCGCTGCCAGCAACCCTGCGTACAGGCCAGGCCCGCAAGGAACCAGTTCGTTTCCCAATACCGGGTGGGGTCCTTGCGCATGTCGCGCTGGACCAGCGTGCCATCGTCCTGCCGACTCAGGAACGGGGAGGCCAGGCTCGGGGTATCGTCGGGGGTGAATACGGCAGCCAATCCCGAAAGGTCCTCGTTCCTGGCCAGTGCGCGCCGCAGTAGCACCTCCGCTTCCGCAGGCCGTGGCGCGACCACCGCGGCCAGGGTCTGGGTCGTGTCGGCTACGCGCGCCAACCGTTGCTCGATACGGTTGCCGGCCTCGTTCGCCAGGGCGGCCGCCTCGCTGTGGGATTGCTGCAGGGTCTGCTGCCTGACGCGCTGGAACAGCGCGCCGCAGGCGACGGCGAGCACCAGCGCGGAGCCGGCGAGGACCCCCAAAGACAGCCGTGAGGCGATGCTGCGCCAGACCATGCCAGTTCCCCCGTGGACGACGCATCTAGCCATGCTGGACATGACCTCGGCAAGTCGTTCGGATGGCTGTTCTCGCTTGTGACGACCAGCGCACAGATGGCGCGGCACCGGCCATGACCGCCTAGTCCCTGGCGTCATCCTTGGCGCTTTCGCTGTAGCGTCTCGCGCGATCCTCCAGCGCCTGCAGCACGCGCACGGCGGCGTCGATGTCCTCGGCAGGCAGGTCGCCCAGCACCTGGGCACGCAACGCGCTCAGTGCCAGCTCCATCTCCTGGGCCAGTCGCTTGCCCTCGGGCAGCAGGTGGATCGCCCGCTGCCGCCGGTTGCCCGGCACCACGCGTCGCTCCAGCAGTTGCGCCTGTTCGGCCTGGTCCAGGGTTCGCACCAGCGCGGCAGGGTGGACGCCGATGCGCTCGGCCAGCGCCTGCTGGGAGATGCCGTCGCCCATGCGCGATACCAGCAGGACGGGCGTAGCCAGCGTGACCGACAGGCCGACGCCGGCCAACACGATGCCGGCCGCCTGCTGCCAGGCCTGCCGGGTGGGCTGGAGGGCGACGGTGAGGGCGTAGTGCAGATCCTGGGGTCGGGTCATGGGCGTCCGCCGGGGCAGGGGCAGGACAATCTTTGCAGGTCAATCATTGGAATGCATATAGTTCATTTGACAATAATAGTCATGACATAAACAATTATGGACATGGGCCCGCCCGTGGGCCTCCCTGGCCCGCACTTCGATGACCACCTCGTTCCGCCCACCGAACATGGTCCTTGCGACCATCGGCCTGTCGCTGGCCACCTTCATGCAGGTGCTGGACACGACGATCGCCAACGTCTCCCTGCCCACCATCGCCGGCAACCTCGGCGTCAGCAGCGACCAGAGCACCTGGGTCATCACCTCGTTCGCGGTCAGTCAGGCCATCTCGCTGCCGCTGACCGGTTTCCTCAGCCGGCGCTTCGGGGAGGTGCGGCTGTTCGTGTGGTGCACGCTGCTGTTCGTGGTCGCCTCGTTCCTGTGCGGCGTCTCGCAGAGCATGGGCATGCTGATCCTGTTCCGGGCGATCCAGGGGGCGGTGGCGGGGCCGATGTATCCCATCACGCAGAGCCTGATGATCGGCATCTATCCCCCTAACAAGCGGGGCATGGCGCTGTCGTTGTTGTCGATGGTGGCGGTGGTGGCGCCGATCACCGGCCCAATCCTGGGCGGTTGGATCACCGACAACTATTCCTGGCCGTGGATCTTCTTCATCAACGTGCCGGTGGGTGTGTTCGCCAGCATGGTGGTGGCCAACCAGATGCGCGGCAAGGTGGAGGTCACCGAGCGGCCCCGCATGGACTACGTGGGCCTGGCCGCCCTGGTGATCGGCGTGGGCGCGCTGCAGATCATGCTGGACAAGGGCAACGACGAGGATTGGTTTCACTCCAATTTCATCATCGTCACCACCCTTGTCTCGGCGATCGCGCTGGCGGTGTTCCTGATCTGGGAGTTGACCGACGAGCATCCCATCGTCGACCTCAGGCTGCTGCGCCACCGCAACTTCAAGTACGGCACGCTGGCACTGGTACTGTCGTACTCGGCGTACTTCGCCATCAACCTGCTGCTGCCGCAGTGGCTGCAGCGCAACCTGGGCTATACCGCCACCTGGGCGGGCTTTGCCGCGGCGCCGATCGGCATCTTCCCGGTGCTGCTCAGCTTCGTGGTGGGCCGCTACGCGATGCGTTTCGACCTGCGCCTGCTGGCGTCCTTCGCCTTCGTGGTGATGGGCGTGACCTGCTTCCTGCGCTCGAATTTCTACCTGGAGATCGACTTCGCCCACGTGGCCGCGATGCAACTGCTGATGGGCCTGGGCGTGGCGCTGTTCTTCATGCCGGTGACGGTGGTGCTGTTGTCCGACCTCGACCGCAACGAGATCGCTTCCGGTTCGGGCCTGGCCACCTTCCTGCGCACCCTGGGTGGCAGCTTCTCCGCCTCGCTCACCACCTTCCTGTGGGAGCGCCGCGCCGTGCTGCACCATGCCCAGCTGGCCGAGCACGTCACCGTCTATGACCAGGACGCCATGGCCACCGTGAACCAGCTGGGCGGCGGCCATGTGCAGTTGGGCGCGGGCATCGTGGACGGCATGATTACCCAGCAGGGCTACCAGATCGCCTTCAACGAGTTGTTCCACGCCCTGGGCTGGATCTTCCTGGGTCTGATCGTGTTCGTCTGGCTGACCCGCCCGCCGTTCGCGGCCAAGTCGTCCGATGCGGGGGCAGGGGCCCACTGAACGGCTTGTAGGCGGACTCCCGGGCATGCTGTGATCCGGCGATGGAAAGCTTGCGGCTGCGGCTGGCTCGGGTCGAGGACGCGCCGGCCATCGCGGCGCTGGCGCGGCGGGTCGTGCGCCGCTGGATCAGCCCCGGGCAGCCTCCCGGGGGCGTGGCGGCGCTGGAAGCGACCTTCACTACGCCGTCCGTCCGGGCGAGATTGCTGGCCGGCTACCGGATGCACCTGGCCTATGCGGACGGCGCGCTGGCCGGCATCGCCGCCGTGCGCGACGACAGCCACGTCGCCCAGTTGTTCGTCGGCACGCGGCACCAGGGGAGGGGCATCGGTCGCCGGCTGTGGGAGCGGTTGCGCCGCGACTGCCTGCGGCGGGCCGGGACGCGGGTATTCACCCTCAACGCGGCCGAGGGCGCCGTGCCGTTCTATCTCCACCTGGGATTCGTCCGCGACGATGATCCGGCGCGTCGGCGGGGCGGGGTGGTCGCCGTTCCCATGATCTACCGGGTCTCTGGCTGCGATTGATCTATTTCATTTGTGTGCGACTAGGCGTCGCAGCGCATAATGCGGCTTTCCCGCCCTTGGAGTCCCCGGTCCATGCCCGGCAAGCAGCACGAAGTGAACTTCCGTTTCCTGGCCCAGCCCACCGACGTGAATTTCGGCGGCAAGGTGCACGGCGGCATGGCGATGAAGTGGATCGACCAGGCCGGCTATGCCTGCGCGGTGGGCTGGAGCGGGGCGTACTGCGTGACGGCCTCGGTCAGCGGCATCCAGTTCGTGGCGCCGATCCTGATCGGCGACCTGGTGACCGTGCGCGCGCGCCTGATCCATACCGGGCGTTCCAGCATGCACATGGCGGTGGACGTGATGGCGCGCGACCTGAAGAAAGACGAGCATCGCCTCGCCACCAGCTGCGTGATGGTGTTCGTGGCGCTGGACGCGCCGGACGGCAAGCCCACGCCGGTGCCGCCCTGGCAGCCGCACGACGAGCGGGAACATCTGCTGCAGCAGCAGGCCATGAAGCTGATGGAGCTGTCCAAGGAGATGGAGCGGCTGGTCGATATGCACGTGGCCGAGGATCTCTGACGCCGGGAGCTCGGCGCACGGGAAAAGATCGTGGGAAAACGCCGAAATTCCCGCGGCGGGTGTTGACAGTCACCGGGCCGATCCACACAATAGCCGTTCTTTGTTGGAGGGATACCCAAGCGGCCAACGGGGGCAGACTGTAAATCTGCTGGCTTACGCCTTCGGTGGTTCGAATCCACCTCCCTCCACCAGACGATTTCCGCAAAGGCTGATTCAACCAGGCGGGAGTAGTTCAATGGTAGAACCTCAGCCTTCCAAGCTGATGGTGCGGGTTCGATTCCCGTCTCCCGCTCCATTGAAGTCGTCGTAAGGTGTTTTCCGTGCTCATGTAGCTCAGTCGGTAGAGCACTTCCTTGGTAAGGAAGAGGTCGCTGGTTCGATTCCAGTCATGAGCACCATCTCACCGCGCTTCGCGGGTTCCATCCCACTTTTCATCATTTGACTCCATCGGGGTTTTAGACGTATGGCAAAGGGTAAATTCGAACGCACCAAGCCGCACGTCAACGTCGGCACGATTGGTCACGTGGACCACGGCAAGACGACGCTGACGGCCGCGCTGACGAAGGTGGGAGCCGAGCGTTTCGGAGGCGAGTTCAAGGCATACGACGCGATCGACGCGGCGCCGGAAGAGAAGGCGCGCGGCATCACGATCTCGACGGCGCACGTCGAGTACGAATCGCCGACCCGCCACTACGCCCATGTGGACTGCCCGGGTCACGCGGACTACGTGAAGAACATGATCACGGGTGCGGCGCAGATGGACGGCGCGATCCTGGTGTGCTCGGCCGCGGACGGCCCGATGCCGCAGACGCGCGAACACATCCTGCTGTCGCGCCAGGTGGGCGTGCCGTACATCGTGGTGTTCCTGAACAAGGCCGACATGGTGGACGACGCCGAGCTGCTCGAGCTGGTGGAGATGGAAGTGCGCGAGCTGCTGAGCAAGTACGACTTCCCTGGCGACGACACCCCGATCATCAAGGGTTCGGCGAAGCTGGCGCTGGAAGGCGACCAGTCGGAGATCGGCGTGCCGGCGATCATCGCGCTGGTGGACGCGCTGGACAGCTACATTCCGGAGCCGCAGCGCGCGATCGACCAGCCGTTCCTGATGCCGGTGGAAGACGTGTTCTCGATCTCGGGCCGCGGCACGGTGGTGACGGGTCGTATCGAGCGCGGCATCATCAAGGTGGGTGACGAAGTGGAAGTGGTGGGCATCCGCCCGACCCAGAAGACCACGGTCACCGGCGTGGAAATGTTCCGCAAGCTGCTGGACCAGGGTCAGGCGGGCGACAACGCGGGCCTGCTGCTGCGCGGCCTGAAGCGCGACGACGTGGAGCGTGGGCAGGTGCTGGCGAAGCCGGGCACGATCACGCCGCACACGGAGTTCGAGGCGGAAGTGTACGTGCTGTCGAAGGATGAAGGTGGCCGTCATACCCCGTTCTTCAAGGGCTACCGTCCGCAGTTCTACTTCCGCACGACCGACGTGACGGGCGCGATCCAGCTGCCGGAAGGCGTGGAGATGGTCATGCCGGGCGACAACATCAAGATGACGGTGACGCTGATCCACCCGATCGCGATGGACCAGGGCCTGCGTTTCGCGATCCGCGAAGGCGGCCGCACGGTCGGCGCCGGCGTGGTGGCGAAGGTCATCAAGTAAGCTGTAGAGTGGTAAGTCGCCCGCCCCGGTGGGGCGGGCTGTAAAGGGCAAATGGTGAAGGGCAGGAGCCAAGGCTGTTACCCATTGACCGTTTCCAGGCAGCGAAGCTGCCGGCTTTACAGCTCGCGCCAGCGAGCGGCTTCACCAAATTCCTACGCCAGTAGCTCAATTGGCAGAGCAGCGGTCTCCAAAACCGCAGGTTGGGGGTTCGAGTCCCTCCTGGCGTGCCATCTTTCCGAGGATCCACGGCGGATGGTGGATGGCATGCTGGCCGTGACCCGGTCGGTACCTCCCTCATTCGATCACGGCGCATGAATACGAAGGCAGAACCGACCAAGGGCGCCAGCGGCGCCGACATCGCCAAGCTGGTGCTGGCCCTGCTGGTGCTGGCGGCCGGCGTCTTTGCGTATTCGTGGTTCGGCGGCGACGGCTCCATCCCGCAGTCGGTGCGCCTGCTCGGCGTGCTGGTCGCCCTGGCGGTGTCGCTGGCCATTGCCGCCTTTACGGCGCCGGGCCGCCGCGTACGCGCCTTCCTTGGTGAATCGCAGTTCGAACTGCGCAAGGTGGTCTGGCCCACCCGCGACGAGACGCTCAAGACCACCGGCATCATCATTGTCGTGGTTATCGTCCTGTCGCTGCTGCTGGGCCTGATCGATCTGATCCTGAAGTCGGTCGTGCTCGACTGGCTGCTCAAGCTCGGTACGTGAGGTGATGGCATGAGCAAGCGTTGGTATGTGGTGCACGCCTACTCGGGCTTCGAGAACCAGGTGAAGCGCTCGCTGGACGAGCGGATCCGCCGGGCTGGCATGGAAGAGCGGTTCGGCGAAGTGCTGGTGCCGACCGAGGAAGTCATCGAGATGCGCAGCGGCCAGAAGCGCCGCAGCGAGCGCAAGTTCTTTCCGGGCTACGTTCTCGTGCAGATCGAGACGGACACCGAGGGCAAGGCGCCGCGCATCGACGACGAGTGCTGGCATCTGGTCAAGGAAACCCCCAAGGTGATGGGCTTCATCGGTGGCACCGCCGACCGGCCGCTGCCGATCCGGGATTCCGAGGCCGATGCCATCCTGAGCCGCGTCCGCGAGGGCGTGGAAAAGCCCAAGCCCAAGGTGCTGTTCGAGCCGGGCGAGATGGTCCGCGTCATCGACGGTCCGTTCAACGACTTCAACGGCGTGGTCGAGGAAGTCAACTACGAGAAGAGCCGCCTGCGCGTCGCCGTGCTGATCTTCGGCCGCTCGACCCCGGTCGAGCTGGAGTTCGGCCAAGTGGAAAAGGCGTAAAAGGATGAAATCGCCCGCTTTGCGGGCTGTAAACGGTAAAGCCCCCACAGCGTGGGCTGTAAATGGTAAGAGCTTGGCCGGCAAGGCGCTTTTGCCATTGGCCATTTACAGGCGGCGCAAGCCGCCGACTCGGAGCCCACGCAGCGGGCGACTTTACAGGGGTGCAACGGCACACCCCTTGCTTAAAACTTAATCAATCTCTATAGTATGCGGTTCACGCTGGGATTCTTGCCCCGGCGTGCCCGTGTTTCAGGGTCCGCAGGGCGGCGGATTCCCCTCCCATCAGGGATCGACAACACAGCGAGGAGCCGCAAGGCGCTTGAACTCGCGAGGAAAATTCAATGGCAAAGAAAGTAACTGGCTATATCAAGCTGCAGGTCAAGGCCGGCCAGGCCAACCCGTCGCCGCCGGTGGGCCCCGCCCTCGGCCAGCGCGGCCTGAACATCATGGAATTCTGCAAGGCATTCAACGCCGCCACGCAGAAGATGGAGCCGGGCCTGCCGATCCCCGTGATCATCACGGCCTACTCGGACCGCAGCTTCACCTTCATCACCAAGACCCCGCCGGCCACCGTGCTGATCAAGAAGGTCACGGGCGTCGCCAAGGGCTCGTCCAAGCCGAACACCGACAAGGTCGGCAAGATCACCCGCAAGCAGCTGGAAGACGTTGCGAAGCAGAAGGAGCCGGATCTCACGGCAGCTGATCTGGACGCCGCGGTGCGCACCATTGCCGGTAGCGCGCGCAGCATGGGCCTGGTGGTGGAGGGCTAAGACATGGCAAAGATCACGAAGCGTATGAAGGCGGCCCAGGCCGCTGTGCAGCCGGGCAAGCTCTATGGCCTGGAAGATGCCCTGAACATCGTCAAGGCCAACGCCAAGGCGAAGTTCGCCGAGTCCGTGGACGTCGCCGTCCGCCTCGGCATCGACGCCAAGAAGTCCGACCAGGGCGTGCGCGGCTCCTCGCTGCTGCCGCACGGCACAGGCAAGACCGTCAAGGTCGCCGTGTTCGTGCCGGCCGGTGAGAAGGCCGAGGCCGCCAAGGCCGCCGGCGCCGACGCCGTGGGCATGGACGACCTGGCCGAGCGCATGCAGGCGGGCGAGCTCGACTTCGGTCGCGTGATCGCCACGCCGGACGCGATGCGCGTGGTCGGCAAGCTCGGCCAGCTGCTCGGTCCCCGTGGCCTGATGCCGAACCCGAAGGACGGCTCGGTCACCGCCGACGTCGCCACGGCCGTGAAGAATGCCAAGGCCGGCCAGGTGAAGTTCCGCAACGACAAGGCGGGCATCATCCATGCCACCATCGGCAAGGCCACCTTCGAGGCCGCCCAGCTCGCGGACAACCTGAACGCGCTGGTCAACGACCTGCTGAAGGCCAAGCCGGCCACGGCCAAGGGCCAGTACCTGCAGAAGATCGCGCTGTCGTCCACCATGGGCGTTGGCGTGCCGGTCGACACCTCGACTCTGTCGATCTCGACCAAGTAAGCATTGAAGTCCCGCACCGGCGCATGCCGGTGCGGGCGCGTTTTTGAGGGCAGGCCCGGCTTTCCGGCCGGAGCCGCCGTCAAAGACCGCAGGCGCGAACAGCGCGCGGCGACGACGAGCAGGGAGCTCGTGTTGGCAAGGAAACGCCGTCGTCGCAAGCGAGTTCGCTTAATCGGGTTCCTCCGCGGATCCGGCCTGCGCAGATGGTGCTGCCCCTTCTGGAATCCTGATGTTCTAGGAATGTTTTCTGGAAAGGCCACCACCCGGGATCGATGCGATCCCCGACGTCACGGAAGGCGTCGCCCAGGACCGCAAGTGGCAGGAGTCGCGAGCGGATTTAAAAGTGGAGGAGTGATATGGCTCTGAATCTCTCTCAGAAGCAAGAAGTAGTCGCCGAACTGGCAGAAGTTGCCGCGAAGGCTCACTCCTTGGTCGCTGCCGAGTACGCGGGCACCACGGTCGAACAGATGACCGCGATGCGCAAGAAGGCCCGTGAATCCGGCGTGTTCCTGAAGGTTGTCAAGAACACGCTGGCATCGCGCGCCGTCGGCGGTACCGAGTTCGAGGTCGTCAAGGACGCCCTGACCGGTCCGCTGCTGTACGCGTTCTCGCTCGAGGAGCCCGGCGCCGCCGGTCGCCTGATCAAGGAATTCGCCAAGAGCAACGACAAGCTGAAGGCCAAGGTCGTCTCCGTGGAAGGCAAGCTGCTGCCGGCTGCCCACGTGGACGTGCTGGCCTCGCTGCCGACCCGCGAAGAAGCGCTGGCCATGCTGGCCCGCGTGCTCGCCGAGCCCGCTGCGATGTTCGCCCGTGCCGTCAAGGCCGTGGCCGACAAGCAGGGTGGTGGCGAAGTCGCCGCGGAAGCCACGGCTGAAGCCTAAGTTCGACGATTATCCAAATCGAATCAATTTCCAGAGGTAAATCAAATGTCCCTGACCAACGCACAGATCGTTGAAGCCGTCGCCGCCAAGTCGCTGATGGAAGTGATGGAGCTGGTGAAGGCCATCGAAGAGAAGTTTGGCGTGTCCGCCGCTGCCCCGGTCATGATGGCCGCCGGCCCGGCCGCCGCTGGCCCGGCTGCCGAAGCGCAGACCGAGTTCGACGTCATCCTGAAGAGCGCCGGCGACAAGAAGGTCGACGTGATCAAGGCTGTGCGTGCGATCACGGGCCTGGGCCTGAAGGAAGCCAAGGACCTGACCGAGGCCGGTGGCGTCGTGAAGGAGCAGGCTTCGAAGGAAGATGCCGAGAAGTTCAAGAAGGACCTCGAGGCTGCCGGCGCCACGGTCGAACTGAAGTAATCGGCGCTCTTGCGCGCCGTCAGTTTGATCCAGCGTCAAGCCAAGCCTGGGGGCGTAAGCCCCCGGGCTTTGCCTGTTTTTTGAAGGGAATGGGGAATAGGGAATAGGGAACAGTTCCGAACGAGCTTTTCCGATTCCCTATTCCCGATTCCCTGTTTCCGATTCATCGAATACACAACCGAGGCGGTACCCACCATGACCTACTCGTTTACCGAGAAGAAGCGCATCCGCAAGGACTTCGGCAAGCGTCCACCTGTACTGGGCGTGCCGAACCTGCTGACCATCCAGACCGATTCCTACCGCGAGTTCCTGCAGGAGCACGTCGCTCCGAAGGCCCGCGACGAGAAGGGTCTCCACGCCGCGCTGAAGTCGGTGTTCCCGATCGTGAGCTATTCGGGCAACGCCGCGCTTGAGTATGTCGACTATCGCCTGGGCGAGCCTCCCTTCGACGAACGCGAGTGCCGCAACCGCGGCATGACCTTCGGCGCGCCGCTGCGCGTGACCGTGCGCCTGGTCATCTACGACAAGGACAGCCCGGCCTCCAAGAAGGCCGTGAAGTACGTGAAGGAGCAGGAGGTTTACATGGGCGAAATCCCGCTCATGACCGAGACCGGCACCTTTATCATCAACGGTACCGAGCGCGTCATCGTCTCGCAGCTGCACCGTTCGCCGGGCGTGTTCTTCGACCACGACCGCGGCAAGACCCACAGCTCGGGCAAGCTACTGTTCTCCGCCCGCGTGATTCCTTACCGTGGCTCGTGGCTGGACTTCGAGTTCGACCCGAAGGACGCACTGTTCACCCGTATCGACCGTCGCCGCAAGCTGCCGGTGACCGTGCTGCTGCGCGCGCTCGGCTACAGCAACGAGGAGATGCTTGCCATCTTCTTCGAGCACAACGTGTTCCACCTGGGCAAGAAGGGCGGCACCACGCTGGAGCTCGTCGCCGAGCGCCTGCGCGGCGAGACGCTGAGCTTCGACCTGACCGTGGGCGACAAGGTGCTGGTGGAAGCCGGCAAGCGTATCACCGCGCGCCACGTGCGCCAGCTGGCCGCCGAAAACATCACCGCGCTGGAAGTGCCGGACGACTACCCGGTCGGCCGCATCCTCGCCATCGACGTGGTCGATGCGAAGACCGGCGAGCTGTTGGGCCAGGCCAATGACGAGATCACCGCCGAGCAGCTGGAGAACTTCCGCAAGGCGGGCATCGAGGTCGTGCCGACCTTGTACGTGAACGACCTGGACCGCGGCGCGTACATCTCGCACACCCTGCGCATCGACAACACCAAGACGCAGCTCGAGGCGCTGGTGGAGATCTACCGCATGATGCGCCCGGGCGAGCCGCCGACCAAGGATGCCGCGCAGAACCTGTTCTACAACCTATTCTTCACCTTCGACCGCTACGACCTGTCGGCCGTGGGCCGCATGAAGTTCAACCGCCGCGTGGGCCGCCAGGAGATCGTCGGCCCGGGCGTGCTGTACGACAAGAAGTACTTCGCCGACCGCAAGGAAGAGGAATCGCAGGCGCTGGTCGCCTCGCAGGGCGACCGCTCCGACATCCTCGACGTGCTCAAGGTGCTCATCGACATCAAGAACGGTCACGGCACCGTCGACGACATCGACCACCTGGGCAACCGTCGCGTGCGTTCGGTCGGCGAAATGGCGGAGAACACCTTCCGCATTGGCCTGGTGCGCGTCGAGCGTGCCGTGCGCGAGCGCCTCAGCCTGGCCGAGTCCGAGGGCCTGACCCCGCAGGAGCTGATCAACGCCAAGCCGGTCGCGGCGGCGGTGAAGGAGTTCTTCGGCTCCTCGCAGCTCAGCCAGTTCATGGACCAGAACAACCCGCTGTCGGAAGTGACGCACAAGCGCCGCGTCTCGGCCCTGGGGCCGGGCGGCCTGACCCGCGAGCGCGCCGGCTTCGAAGTGCGCGACGTGCATCCGACCCACTATGGCCGCGTCTGCACCATCGAGACGCCGGAAGGCCCGAACATCGGCCTGATCAACTCGCTGGCCGTGTACGCGCGCACCAACCAGTACGGCTTCCTGGAGACGCCGTACCGCAAGGTCGCGAACGGCAAGGTCACCGACACCGTCGACTACCTGTCGGCGATCGAGGAAGGCGACCACGTCATCGCGCAGGCGAACTCGCCGCTCAACAAGGACGGCAGCTTCGTCGAAGACTTCGTGTCCTGCCGTTTCCGCGGCGAATCCGAGCTGCGTCCGGCGGCCGAGGTGGACTACATGGACGTCTCGCCCATGCAGACCGTGTCGGTCGCGGCGGCGCTGGTGCCGTTCCTGGAGCATGACGACGCGAACCGCGCGTTGATGGGCGCGAACATGCAGCGCCAGGCCGTGCCGACCCTGCGTTCGCAGACCCCGCTGGTGGGCACCGGCATCGAGCGCGCCGTGGCGCGCGACTCGGGCGTCATCGTCACCGCCAAGCGCGGCGGCGTGATCGACCAGGTCGACGCGGCACGTATCGTGGTGCGCGTGAACGAGGAAGAGGTCGGCGACAACGACGCCGGCGTCGACATCTACACGCTGACCAAGTACACCCGCTCCAACCAGAACACCAATCTCAACCAGCGTCCGCTGGTGAACGTGGGTGACGTGGTGGCCAAGGGCGACACGCTGGCCGACGGTTCGTCGACCGACCTGGGCGAGCTCGCGCTCGGCCAGAACATGCTGATCGCCTTCATGCCGTGGAACGGCTACAACTTCGAAGACTCGATCCTGCTCTCCGAGCGCGTCGTTCAGGAGGATCGCTACACCTCGATCCATATCGAGGAGCTGTCCTGCATCGCGCGCGACACCAAGCTGGGTGCCGAGGAAATCACCGCCGACATCCCGAACGTGGGCGAGCAGGCGCTGGCCCGCCTCGACGAATCCGGCATCGTGTACATCGGCGCCGAGGTGAAGGCGGGCGACATCCTGGTCGGCAAGGTCACGCCCAAGGGCGAGAGCCAGCTGACCCCGGAAGAGAAGCTGCTGCGCGCGATCTTCGGCGAGAAGGCCTCGGACGTGAAGGACAGCTCGCTGCGCGTGCCGCCGGGCATGGACGGCACCGTCATCGACGTGCAGGTCTTTACCCGCGACGGCATCGAGAAGGACAAGCGCGCGCGCCAGATCGAGGAGATGGAGATCAAACGCATCCGCAAGGACTTCGACGACCAGTTCCGCATCCTCGAAGGCGCGATCTACAACCGCATGCGTACCCAGCTCGTCGGCAAGACCGCGATGAGCGGCCCGGGCGGCCTCAAGCGCGGTGCCGAGATCACCGATGCCTACCTGGACGGCCTGAAGAAGGACGACTGGTTCAAGATCAACGTCAAGGAAGAGGACGTCACCGAGTTCCTCGAGCGCGCCGCCGACCAGATCAAGCGCCACAAGGAAGAGTTCGACAAGCGCTTCAAGGAGAAGCAGGGCAAGATCACCCAGGGCGACGACCTCGCGCCGGGCGTGCTGAAGATGGTCAAGGTGTTTCTGGCCGTGAAGCGCCGCATCCAGCCGGGCGACAAGATGGCCGGCCGCCACGGCAACAAGGGTGTGGTGTCGAACGTGGTGCCGGTGGAGGACATGCCGTTCTCCGAGGACGGTACCTCGGTCGACATCGTGCTCAACCCGCTGGGCGTGCCGTCGCGCATGAACATCGGCCAGATTCTGGAAGTGCATCTGGGCTGGGCCGCCAAGGGCCTGGGCAAGAAGATCCAGAAGATGCTCGAGGCGCAGGCCAAGGTCACGCAGATCCGCGAGTTCCTCGACCAGGTGTACAACCACCACGTCGCCGGCGCCGTGCAGCATGTCGACCTGAAGTCGCTGACCGACGAGGAGATCCTCGCCCTGGCCAAGAACCTGCAGGAAGGCGTGCCGATGGCGACGCCGGTGTTCGACGGTGCCGAGGAAACCGAGATCAAGGCGATGCTCAAGCTTGCCGACCTGCCGGAGTCGGGCCAGACCACGCTGTACGACGGCCGCACCGGCGAGGCGTTCGATCGCCCGGTCACCGTGGGCTACATGCACTACCTGAAGCTCAACCACCTGGTCGACGACAAGATGCACGCGCGTTCGACCGGTCCGTACTCGCTCGTCACCCAGCAGCCGCTGGGCGGCAAGGCGCAGTTCGGCGGCCAGCGCTTCGGCGAAATGGAAGTCTGGGCACTGGAAGCCTACGGCGCGGCCTACACCCTGCAGGAAATGCTGACGGTGAAGTCTGACGACGTGCAGGGCCGCAACCAGATGTACAAGAACATTGTCGACGGCAACCACGAGATGGCGGCGGGCATGCCGGAATCCTTCAACGTGTTGGTGAAGGAAATCCGCTCGCTCGGTATCGATATCGATCTGGAAGAAGTGAAGTGAGTTGAGGCGGAGACGAGGAGCGAACCTCCGTTCCTCGTTCTCCCGGCTACCGATTCTCCATTCCCTATTCCCGATCTTCGGAGACATCCATGAAAGACTTGCTCAACCTGTTCAACCAGCAGCGCACCGCGCCTGACTTCGATGCGATCAAGATCGCCCTGGCTTCGCCGGAGCTGATCCGCTCGTGGTCGTACGGCGAGGTGAAGAAGCCGGAGACGATCAACTACCGCACCTTCAAGCCCGAGCGCGACGGCCTGTTCTGCGCCGCCATCTTCGGTCCGGTGAAGGACTACGAGTGCCTGTGCGGCAAGTACAAGCGCATGAAGCACCGCGGCGTGGTGTGCGAGAAGTGCGGCACGGAGGTGACGCTGGCCAAGGTGCGCCGCGAGCGCATGGGCCATATCGAGCTGGCCTCGCCGACCGCGCACATCTGGTTCCTCAAGTCGCTGCCCTCGCGCATCGGCCTGATGCTGGACATGACGCTGCGCGACATCGAGCGCATCCTGTATTTCGAAGCCTTCGTGGTGATCGATCCGGGCCTGACCGCGCTCGAGCGCGGCCAGTTGCTCAGTGAAGACCAGTACCTGGAAGCGGTGGAAGAGCACGGCGACGAGTTCGACGCCCGCATGGGCGCCGAGGCCGTCTATGAGCTGCTCAAGTCCCTGGATCTTCCGGGCGAAGTCGTGCGCCTGAAGGAAGAGATCGCATCCACCAATTCCGAGACCAAGCTCAAGCGCCTCACCAAGCGCGTGAAGCTGATCGAGGCGTTCCTGGAATCGGGCAACCGTCCGGAATGGATGGTGCTGACCGTGCTGCCGGTGCTGCCGCCGGACCTGCGCCCGCTGGTCCCGCTGGACGGCGGCCGTTTCGCCACGTCCGACTTGAACGACCTGTACCGCCGCGTCATCAACCGCAACAACCGCCTGCGTCGCCTGCTCGAACTCAACGCGCCCGACATCATCGTGCGCAACGAGAAGCGCATGCTGCAGGAATCGGTCGATGCGCTGCTCGACAACGGCCGCCGCGGCCGTGCCATCACCGGCACCAACAAGCGCGCGCTGAAGTCGCTGGCCGACATGATCAAGGGCAAGCAGGGCCGCTTCCGCCAGAACCTGCTCGGCAAGCGCGTGGACTACTCCGGTCGTTCGGTGATCGTGGTGGGTCCGACCCTGCGCCTGCACCAGTGCGGTCTGCCCAAGAAGATGGCGCTGGAGCTGTTCAAGCCCTTCATCTTCGCCAAGTTGCAGGCCCGCGGCGAAGCCACCACCATCAAGGCCGCCAAGAAGCTCGTCGAGCGCGAGGAAGGCCAGGTGTGGGACATCCTCGAAGAGGTGATCCGCGAGCACCCCGTGCTGCTGAACCGTGCGCCGACGCTGCACCGCCTGGGCATCCAGGCGTTCGAGCCGAAGCTCATCGAAGGCAAGGCGATCCAGCTGCATCCGCTCGTGTGTACCGCGTTCAACGCGGACTTCGACGGTGACCAGATGGCCGTGCACGTGCCGCTCTCGATCGAGGCGCAGCTCGAAGCGCGCGCCCTGATGATGGCGACCAACAACATCCTGTCGCCCGCCAACGGCGAGCCGATCATCGTGCCGACCCAGGACGTGGTGCTGGGCCTGTACTACATGACGCGCGAATTGGTGAACGCGAAGGGCACTGGCATGGTGTTCTCGGGCATTGGCGAAGTGCGTCGCGCCTACGACAACCGCGCCGTGCAGCTGCACGCCAAGATCAAGGTGCGCATCAAGCAGGTCCGCTTCGACGAAGAGGGTGGCCGCACCGAGCAGACCTCGCTGGTGGAAACCACCGTGGGTCGTGCGCTGCTGCTCGAGATCATGCCGGAAGGCCTGCCGTTCGAGCTGGCCAACACCGAGCTGACCAAGAAGAACATCTCGCGCCTGATCAACCAGTGCTATCGCCGGCTGGGCCTGAAGGAAACGGTGATCTTCGCCGATCAGCTGATGTACACCGGCTTCCGCTTCGCCACCCGCGCGGGCATCTCGATCGGCATCGATGACATGATCATCCCGGATCAGAAGAAGCCGATCCTGGAAGAGGCCGAGAAGGAAGTGGTCGAGATCCAGGAGCAGTACCAGTCCGGTCTCGTCACCGCCGGCGAGCGCTACAACAAGGTCGTCGACATCTGGTCGCGCACCAACGAACTGGTGGCCAAGGCCATGATCGACGGTATCGGTACCGAGAAGGTGACCGATGCCGAGGGCAAGACGGTCAACCAGAAGTCCATGAACTCGCTGTACATCATGGCCGACTCGGGCGCCCGTGGTTCGGTGGCCCAGATCCGCCAGCTGGCCGGCATGCGCGGCCTGATGGCTCGCCCGGACGGCTCGATCATCGAGACGCCCATCAAGGCGAACTTCCGCGAAGGCCTGAACGTCCTGCAGTACTTCAACTCCACCCACGGCGCCCGCAAGGGCCTGGCGGATACGGCGCTGAAGACCGCGAATTCCGGCTACCTGACCCGCCGCCTGGTGGACGTGGCCCAGGACGTGGTGATCACCTCGACCGACTGCGGCACCGACGAGGGCCTGACCATGCAGCCGATCGTGGAAGGCGGCGACGTGGTCGAGCCGTTGCGCGACCGCGTGCTCGGCCGCGTGGCGCTGGAAGACGTCTACGGCCCGGGCGAGGACAACGAGCCGCTCGTCACCCGCGACACCCTGCTGGACGAGGCACTGGTCGAGAAGCTGGACAAGGCCGGCGTGCAGTCGGTGAAGGTGCGCTCACCCATCACCTGCGCCGCCGACCATGGCGTGTGCGCGCTGTGCTATGGCCGTGACCTGGCCCGTGGCCACCTGGTGAACATGGGTGAGGCCGTCGGCGTCGTTGCCGCGCAGTCCATCGGCGAGCCGGGCACTCAGCTGACCATGCGTACATTCCACATCGGCGGTGCGGCTTCCCGTGCGGCCGCGGTGGACAACGTGACGGTGAAGACCACCGGCACGCTGAAGTTCAACAACCTCAAGACCGTGCAGCACTCGCAGGGCCACCTGGTGGCGGTGTCGCGTTCGGGCGAAGTGAGCGTCATCGACGCCAACGGCCGCGAGCGCGAGCGCTACAAGGTGCCTTACGGCGCCACCATCACCGTCAAGGACGGCGATTCGGTCAAGGCCGGCCAGGCCGTGGCCAACTGGGATCCGCACACCCATCCGATCGTGTCGGAAGTGGCCGGTACCGTGCGCTTCATCGACTTCATCGATGGCGTCACCGTGCAGAGCCAGACCGACGAACTGACCGGCCTGGAGTCGGCGGTGGTGACCGATCCGAAGCGCCGTGGCACGGCCGCCAAGGACCTGCGCCCGATCGTGCGCCTGGAAGACGCCAAGGGTCGCGAGCTGAAGCTGCCGGGCACCGACGTGCCAGCGCAGTACATGCTCCCGGCCGGTGCCATCGTGTCGATCCAGAACGGCGTGCAGGTGGGCGTGGGTGACGTGGTCGCCCGTATCCCGCAAGAAACCTCCAAGACCCGCGACATCACCGGCGGCCTGCCCCGCGTGGCCGACCTGTTCGAGGCGCGCAAGCCGAAGGAGCCGGCGATCCTCGCCGAGCGTTCGGGCGTGGTCAGCTTCGGCAAGGACACCAAGGGCAAGCAGCGCCTCATCATCAAGGACGTGGACGGCAACGAGCACGAGGAGCTGATCCCGAAGTGGCGTCAGGTCATCGTGTTCGAAGGCGAGCACGTGGAGAAGGGCGAAACCATCGTGGACGGCGAGCCCAGCCCGCACGACATCCTGCGCCTGCTGGGCGTCGAGCCGCTGGCTGCGTACCTGGTCAAGGAAATCCAGGACGTCTACCGTCTGCAGGGCGTGAAGATCAACGACAAGCACATCGAGGCAATCATTCGCCAGATGCTGCGCAAGGTCGAGATCACCGAGCCGGGCGACAGCCACTACCTCCGCGGCGAGCAGGTCGAGCGCGTCCGCATCAATGCGGAGAACGAGCGTGCCATCAACCGCGGCGAGCGTCCGGCGGAGTTCCAGTCAGTGCTGCTGGGCATCACCAAGGCCTCGCTGGCCACGGAATCCTTCATCTCGGCGGCCTCCTTCCAGGAGACCACCCGAGTCCTGACGGAGGCCGCGGTCCGCGGAACGCGCGACACCTTGCGCGGCCTGAAGGAAAATGTTATTGTCGGCCGTCTCATTCCGGCAGGTACGGGTCTGGCGTATCACGCATCGCGTCATCGCCAGGGCGGTCTGACCGCCTCGGAGCTCGAAACGCTTTCCGGCTCCGCCTCTCCGGCCTCCTTCGCGGAAGCCACCACCGGTAGCGACATTGGTGTGGAGTAAGCCCCTCACGGGCACTGCTCGCTGACATACGAAATGAGGCGCATGGATGGCGCCTCGTGTTCGGGCTAAGGATGGCAGGGACTTAGCTTGTCTGTGGCAGGCTGCCCATGTTAAATTCCCGCTTCTTGGCAGACCGAGCCGGTTCGGTCTGCCTTTATGTTTCTCAGGAACAGCTTCAATGACGACAGTCAACCAGTTGGTTCGCAAATCCCGTAGCCCGAAGTCCTACAAGAGCGCTTCGCCGGCTTTGCAGAACAGCCCGCAGCGTCGCGGCGTGTGCACGCGCGTCTACACGACCACCCCGAAGAAGCCGAACTCGGCCCTTCGCAAGGTCGCCAAGGTGCGCCTGACGAACGGCTACGAGGTCATCAGCTACATCGGTGGCGAAGGCCACAACCTGCAGGAGCACTCGGTGGTGCTGATCCGCGGCGGCCGCGTCAAGGATCTGCCGGGTGTGCGTTACCACACGGTGCGCGGCAGTCTCGACTGCGCCGGCGTCACCAAGCGCCGCCAGTCGCGCTCCAAGTACGGCGCCAAGCGCCCGAAGTCCTGATCTTTAGGAATTAACTATGTCGCGTAAAGGTTCACATCCCGCCCGTCTGATCCTGCCGGATCCCAAGCACGGCAGCCAGCTGATCGCCCGCTTCATCAACATGGTGATGAAGAGCGGCAAGAAGTCCGTCGCCGAAGGCATCGTCTATGGCGCGCTCGATCACCTGGGCGAGAAGCACGCCGAGCCGGTCCAGCTCGTCGAGAAGGCCCTGAACAACATCGCCCCGGCGGTCGAGGTGAAGTCCCGTCGCGTCGGCGGCGCCACCTACCAGGTGCCGGTCGAAGTGCGTCCGGGCCGCCGCATGGCGCTGGCCATGCGCTGGGCCATCGAGTCCGCCCGCAAGCGCGGCGAGACCTCGATGCCGCGCAAGCTGGCGGCCGAGCTGCTGGAAGCTTCGGAAAATCGCGGCGGCGCGATCAAGAAGCGCGAAGAGACGCACCGCATGGCGGAGGCCAACAAGGCCTTCTCGCATTACCGCTGGTAAGCAGTACAGCTAGAACTTTCAGAGGTTAAGACCGTGGCACGCACCACTCCCATCGAGCGCTACCGCAACTTCGGCATCATGGCCCACATCGATGCCGGCAAGACCACCACCACGGAGCGCATCCTGTTCTACACCGGCGTCAGTCACAAGATTGGCGAGGTGCACGACGGTGCGGCGACGATGGACTGGATGGAGCAGGAGCAGGAGCGCGGCATCACCATTACGTCGGCGGCGACGACGGCGTTCTGGAAGGGCATGGACCGCTCCCTGCCCGAGCACCGCTTCAACATCATCGACACCCCAGGCCACGTGGATTTCACCATCGAGGTGGAGCGTTCGCTGCGCGTGCTCGACGGCGCGGTGTTCGTGCTCTGCGCCGTGGGTGGCGTGCAGCCGCAGTCTGAAACCGTCTGGCGCCAGGCCAACAAGTACCATGTGCCGCGCCTGGCGTTCGTCAACAAGATGGACCGCACCGGCGCGAACTTCTACAAGGTCGTGGACCAGCTGAAGGCCCGCCTGGGTGCCAACCCGGTGCCGATGCAGGTGCCGATCGGCGCCGAGGACAACTTCGAGGGCGTGGTCGACCTGCTCAAGATGAAGTCCATCATCTGGGACATGGAATCCCAGGGCATGAAGTTCGAGTACCAGGACATCCCGGCCAACCTGGCGGACAAGGCTGCCGAAGCCCGTTCGTACATGGTCGAGTCGGCCGCCGAGGCCTCCGAAGAGCTGATGAACAAGTACCTCGAAGAGGGCGACCTCACCGAGGAAGAGATCATCGGCGGTCTGCGCACGCGTACGCTGGCCAGCGAGATCATCCCGGTCTACTGCGGCACCGCGTTCAAGAACAAGGGCGTGCAGGCCATGCTCGACGCGGTGGTGAACCTGCTGCCGTCGCCGGTCGATCGTCCGCCGGTGCAGGGCGTGGACGACGACGAGAAGGAAGCCACCCGTACGGCCGACGACTCGGCACCGTTCTCGGCGCTGGCGTTCAAGATCATGACCGACCCGTTCGTGGGCTCGCTCACGTTCTTCCGCGTCTACTCGGGCACGCTGAACGCGGGCGACCAGGTGTACAACCCGGTCAAGTCCAAGAAGGAGCGCATCGGCCGCATCCTGCAGATGCACGCGAACGAGCGTCAGGAAATCAAGGAAGTCCGCGCCGGCGACATCGCCGCGGCGGTCGGCCTGAAGGACGTGACGACCGGTGACACGCTGTGCTCGCAGGACCACATCATCACCCTGGAGCGCATGACGTTCCCGGAGCCGGTGATCTCGATGGCGGTCGAGCCGAAGACCAAGTCCGACCAGGAAAAGATGGGTATCGCGCTGGGTCGCCTGGCTGCCGAGGATCCGTCCTTCCGCGTGCGCACGGACGAGGAATCCGGCCAGACCATCATCTCGGGCATGGGCGAGCTGCATCTGGACATCCTCGTGGACCGCATGAAGCGCGAGTTCAACGTGGAAGCCAACGTCGGCAAGCCGCAGGTGGCCTACCGCGAAACGATCCGCAAGAGCGACGTCAAGTCCGACTACAAGCATGCCAAGCAGTCGGGTGGCAAGGGCCAGTACGGTCACGTGGTGATCGAGCTGTCGCCGATGACGGAAGAGGACAAGAAGAACCCCGACGTCAAGGACGATTTCCTGTTCCTCAACGAAATCACCGGTGGCGTGATCCCGAAGGAATTCATCCCGTCGGTCGAGAAAGGCCTGCGCGAAACCATCACCAGCGGACCGCTCGCGGGCTTCCCGGTGGTGGGTGTGAAGGTCAAGCTGGTGTTCGGTTCGTACCACGACGTCGACTCGTCCGAAATGGCGTTCAAGCTGGCCGCATCGATGGCCTTCAAGGAAGGTTTCCGCAAGGCCGACCCGGTCCTGCTCGAGCCGATCATGAAGGTCGAGGTGGTGACGCCGGAAGACTACGTCGGTGACGTCATGGGCGACCTGAGCCGTCGTCGCGGCCTGCTCCAGGGCCAGGACGACACGCCGTCGGGCAAGACCATCAATGCGATGGTTCCGCTGGGCGAGATGTTCGGTTACGCGACGACCATCCGCTCGCTGACCCAGGGTCGTGCCACCTTCACGATGGAGTTCGACCACTACGCCGAGGCGCCGAACAACATCGCCGAGCAGGTCATGAAGAAGGCCTGATAAGGCCTTCTATTTAATTAGTGCGATCATTCCGTGATCGCGTGGATCAAAAAGCGGCCACTCATGGCCGCACTAATTAATCCGTTCTTTTTAGAGGTTTAAGTCATGGCAAAGGGTAAATTCGAACGCACCAAGCCGCACGTCAACGTCGGCACGATTGGTCACGTGGACCACGGCAAGACGACGCTGACGGCCGCGCTGACGAAGGTGGGAGCCGAGCGTTTCGGAGGCGAGTTCAAGGCATACGACGCGATCGACGCGGCGCCGGAAGAGAAGGCGCGCGGCATCACGATCTCGACGGCGCACGTCGAGTACGAATCGCCGACCCGCCACTACGCCCATGTGGACTGCCCGGGTCACGCGGACTACGTGAAGAACATGATCACGGGTGCGGCGCAGATGGACGGCGCGATCCTGGTGTGCTCGGCCGCGGACGGCCCGATGCCGCAGACGCGCGAACACATCCTGCTGTCGCGCCAGGTGGGCGTGCCGTACATCGTGGTGTTCCTGAACAAGGCCGACATGGTGGACGACGCCGAGCTGCTCGAGCTGGTGGAGATGGAAGTGCGCGAGCTGCTGAGCAAGTACGACTTCCCTGGCGACGACACCCCGATCATCAAGGGTTCGGCGAAGCTGGCGCTGGAAGGCGACCAGTCGGAGATCGGCGTGCCGGCGATCATCGCGCTGGTGGACGCGCTGGACAGCTACATTCCGGAGCCGCAGCGCGCGATCGACCAGCCGTTCCTGATGCCGGTGGAAGACGTGTTCTCGATCTCGGGCCGCGGCACGGTGGTGACGGGTCGTATCGAGCGCGGCATCATCAAGGTGGGTGACGAAGTGGAAGTGGTGGGCATCCGCCCGACCCAGAAGACCACGGTCACCGGCGTGGAAATGTTCCGCAAGCTGCTGGACCAGGGTCAGGCGGGCGACAACGCGGGCCTGCTGCTGCGCGGCCTGAAGCGCGACGACGTGGAGCGTGGGCAGGTGCTGGCGAAGCCGGGCACGATCACGCCGCACACGGAGTTCGAGGCGGAAGTGTACGTGCTGTCGAAGGATGAAGGTGGCCGTCATACCCCGTTCTTCAAGGGCTACCGTCCGCAGTTCTACTTCCGCACGACCGACGTGACGGGCGCGATCCAGCTGCCGGAAGGCGTGGAGATGGTCATGCCGGGCGACAACATCAAGATGACGGTGACGCTGATCCACCCGATCGCGATGGACCAGGGCCTGCGTTTCGCGATCCGCGAAGGCGGCCGCACGGTCGGCGCCGGCGTGGTGGCGAAGGTCATCAAGTAAGCTGTAGAGTGGTAAGTCGCCCGCCCCGGTGGGGCGGGCTGTAAAGGGCAAATGGTGAAGGGCAGGAGCCAAGGCTGTTACCCATTGACCGTTTCCAGGCAGCGAAGCTGCCGGCTTTACAGCTCGCGCCAGCGAGCGGCTTGGCTGGCCAAAGGAAACACTTTCCTTTGGCCGCCTTTACGGTTATAGTTTCGGTCTTGCTTGTCGGCGGGCCATGGTGGCTGGCCGGCCTTACCGCGAAATGAGGCACAGGAAGTGCTTCGAGTTCGCTGACCGGGATGGTCAATACGCAAGAGAGCTTGGGTTGCGAAGCATGACGCTTTGTTGACCCGGGCATTTCGCGCGTTTTATACTTTTCCGTCTGGGCGGGCCCGTTTCGGGCCTGCCTAGTCTTTTAAGGTCGATTCGCGGCACTGGCTGTCGCTCGCCGCATCGACTGGAAGTGCCGCAGCGACAATGGGTTGTGCGGGTGGGTGAGAAGCCCATCCGGTTCACAGATAGTTCTTTCGATAACAGGACACGGTTTATGGCGAACCAAAAGATTCGCATCCGGCTCAAGGCGTTCGATCATCGTCTGATCGACCGTTCGGCCAGCGAAATCGTCGAGACGGCCAAGCGCACGGGCGCTACGGTTCTCGGCCCGATTCCGCTCCCGACCAAGATCGAGCGCTACACCATTCTGGTGTCGCCGCACGTCGACAAAGATGCCCGCGACCAGTACGAGACCCGTACGCACAAGCGCGTGCTGGACATCGTCGACCCTAACGACAAGACCGTGGACGCGCTCATGAAGCTTGACCTCGCCGCCGGCGTGGACGTTCAGATCAAGCTTGGTTGAGCGATAGACAGGATACGAAGATGAGTATCGGACTGGTTGGCCGCAAGTGCGGCATGAGCCGACTCTTCACTGAAGACGGACGCTCGATTCCGGTGACGCTGATTGAAGCCACCCCGAATCGCGTCACGCAGCTGAAGACGGAAGATAACGATGGCTACAGCGCTGTGCAGGTCGCGGCGGGCGTCAAGCGCGCCAGCCTGCTGACGCAGCCGCTGAAGGGCCACTACGCGAAGGCGAAGGTCGAGCCGGGTCGTGGTCTGTGGGAGTTCCGCGTGTCCGCCGAGGATCTCGGCAAGTACAGCGTGGGCGCCGAGATCAAGGCCGACGACGTGTTCCAGGTAGGTCAGATCGTTGACGTCGCCGGCGTGTCGAAGGGCAAGGGTTTCCAGGGCACCATCAAGCGCCACAACTTCACTATGGGCGACGCGACCCACGGTAACTCGCTGTCGCATCGCGCGCCGGGTTCCATCGGTCAGCGCCAGACCCCGGGTCGCGTGTTCCCGGGCAAGAAGATGGCGGGCCACATGGGTGCGGTGAACCGCACTCAGCAGGGCCTGGAAGTGGTCAAGGTCGACGCCGAGCGTCATCTGATCGCGGTGAAGGGCGCGGTGCCGGGTGCAACCGGTGGCGACGTCGTCATCCGTCCGACGACCAAGGGCTGAGGAGAGACGCCATGGAATTGAATGTCATTGGCGCCAAGCCGCTCAATGTGTCCGACGATGTGTTCGGCGGTGAGTTCAAGCAGGCCCTGATCCACCAGGTGGTGGTGGCCTATCAGGCCGGCGGTCGCGCCGGTACCAAGGCCCAGCTGTCGCGTGGCGAGCTGTCGGGTACCACCAAGAAGTTCAAGAAGCAGAAGGGCGGCGGCGCTCGTCACGGCGACTACCGCGCTCCGATCTTCGTGGGCGGCGGTGTCACCTTCGCGGCCAAGCCGCGCAGCTACGAGCAGAAGGTCAACCGCAAGGCCTATCGCGTCGCGATCCGCTCCATCCTGTCGGAGCTGAACCGCCACGGTCGCCTGAAGGTGGTCGAGAGCTTCGGCATCGACGCCCCCAAAACCAAGGCGATGGTCGCCAAGCTGGCCGAGCTGGAAGTGTCCGGCCGCGTGCTGCTGGTGTCGGAGGACGCCAACGAGGCGACTTTCCTGGCCGCGCGCAACATTCCGTATCTCCACGTCGTGGACGTGCTGGCCCTGAATCCGGTCAGCCTGGTCGGTTCCGACTATGTCGTCCTGACCGTGGATGCGGTGAAGAAGATCGAGGAGTGGCTGGCATGAGCAACGAACGCATCCTGAATACGCTGCGCGCGCCGCACATCTCGGAAAAGGCCGCTCGCCTCGCCGAGAAGAACCAGTACGTATTCGTGGTCGCCCCCGAGGCGACCAAGGCCGATGTCCGCGCGGCGGTGGAGCAGATGTTCGACGTCAAGGTCGAGCAGGTGAACCTCGTCAATGCCAAGGGCAAGGTCAAGTCCTTCCGTTTCCGCGCTGGCAGCCGCCAGGGCAAGCGCAAGGCCTACGTGCGCCTGGCCGATGGGCAGACCATCGACGTGGCGGCCAAGGCCTGAGCCAGGAGTTGAATTGAGATGGCACTGATCACTCACAAGCCGACCTCCCCCGGACGCCGCGACGCAGTCAGCGTGCGCACCGAAGGCCTGCACAAAGGGGCGCCGTACGCGGCGCTGACCGAGGCCAAGGCCAAGAACGGCGGTCGCAACCATTACGGTCGCATCACCGTCCGCCACCAGGGCGGCGGTCACAAGCAGCGTTACCGCATCATCGACTTCAAGCGCGACAAGGAGGGCATCGCCGCCCGCGTCGAGCGCATCGAATACGATCCGAACCGCACCGCGCACATCGCGCTGCTGTGCTACGCCGACGGCGAGCGCCGCTACATCATCGCGCCGAAGGGCGTGCAGGTGGGCGATCGCCTGGTGTCGGGCAGCGATGCGCCGATCAAGGCCGGCAACAGCCTGCCGCTGCGTTCGATCCCGGTCGGCTCGACCATCCACTGCATCGAGATGAAGCCGGGCAAGGGCGCGCAGATCGCCCGCTCCGCCGGCGCCTCGGTCCAGCTGGTGGCCCGCGAGTCCGGCTACGCCACCCTGCGTCTTCGCTCCGGCGAAATGCGCAAGGTGCCGGTCGACTGCCGCGCCACCATCGGTGAAGTTGGCAACAGCGAACACAGCCTGAAGAAGCTCGGCAAGGCCGGTGCGAAGCGCTGGCTCGGCATCCGTCCGACCGTTCGCGGTGTCGTGATGAACCCGGTCGACCATCCGCACGGCGGTGGTGAAGGCCGTACCTCCGGTGGCCGCCATCCGGTCAGCCCGTGGGGTACGCCGACCAAGGGCTACAAGACCCGCAACAACAAGCGCACGCAGCAGTTCATCGTGCGTCGTCGCAAGTAATAGGAAACGACTATGCCGCGCTCTCTAAAGAAAGGTCCGTTCGTTGACCTGCACCTTATCAAGAAGGTGGAAGCCGCCGTTTCCGCCAACAACAAGCGTCCGATCAAGACCTGGTCGCGCCGCTCGATGATCCTGCCGGAGATGGTCGGCCTGACCATCGCCATCCACAACGGCCGTCAGCATGTCCCCGTGCTGGTCAACGAGAACATGGTCGGGCACAAGCTCGGCGAGTTCGCGGTGACCCGTACCTTCAAGGGCCATGGCGGCGACAAGAAGGGCAAGTGATGAGCACTGAAGCCAAAGCGATCCTGCGCAGCGCCCGCATTTCGGCGCAGAAGGCACGCCTGGTAGCTGACCTGGTCCGCGGTATGCCCGTGGGCCGTGCCAGCGACGTGCTCAATTTCACCAACAAGAAGGCCGCGCACATTGTCCGCAAGGTGCTGCTGTCCGCCGTCGCCAACGCCGAGAACAATCTCGGCGCGGACGTCGACGAGCTGAAGGTCGCGCGCATCTTCGTGGACGAGGGTCCGGCGATGAAGCGCATGTATGCCCGCGCCAAGGGTCGCGGTTCCCGCATCCTGAAGCGCACGAGCCACATCACCGTGGTCGTTGGCAACTGAGAGAGGACGTAGACGATGGGTCATAAAGTTCATCCCACCGGTATCCGCCTCGGCATTGCCAAGGATTGGAACTCGAAGTGGTACGCCAATAAGGGCGAATATGCCCAGTACCTCGCCGCCGACCTGAAGGTCCGCGAGATGCTGCGCAAGAAGCTGGCCCAGGCCGGCATCTCCAAGATCCTCATCGAGCGCCCGGCCAAGACCGCGCGCGTGACGATCCACACCGCCCGTCCGGGCGTGGTGATCGGCAAGAAGGGCGAGGACATCGAGAAGCTGCGCAAGGAAGTCAGCGACCTGATGGGCGTTCCGGCGCACATCAACGTCAGCGAAGTGCGCAAGCCCGAGCTGGACGCGCAGCTGGTCGCCGAGTCGATCGCGCAGCAGCTCGAGCGCCGCATCATGTTCCGCCGCGCGATGAAGCGCTCGGTCGGCAACGCGATGCGCCTGGGCGCACTGGGTATCAAGATCAATGTCTCTGGCCGTCTGAACGGCGCCGAGATTGCTCGTTCCGAATGGAGCCGCGAAGGTCGCGTGCCGCTGCATACGCTGCGCGCCGACATCGACTACGGCTTCGCCGAGGCTCATACGACCTACGGCGTCATCGGCATCAAGGTGTGGATCTACAAGGGCGAGATCTTCGATCTGTCCCAGGTCAACCAGGAGTCGAAGGAAGAGCAGTCCCAGCCGCGCCGCGAAGGTGGCGAGGGTCGTCGTGAATCGCGTCGCGAGGGCGGTGAAGGCCGCCGCGAGCGGACGGCGAAGTAAGGAGAGTTGCCATGCTGCAACCCAAGCGAACCAAATACCGTAAGCAGTTCAAGGGCCGTAACGATGGCCTGGCCTTCTCCTCGAACCTCGTCAGCTTTGGCGAGTTCGGCCTGAAGGCGACCACGCACGGTGCGCTGACCGCCCGCCAGATCGAGGCCGGCCGTCGCTGCATCACCCGCTTCGTCAAGCGCGGCGGCAAGCTCTGGATCCGCGTGTACCCGGACAAGCCGATCACCAAGAAGCCCATCGAAGTCCGAATGGGTGCCGGTAAGGGCGGCGTGGAATACTGGGTCGCCCCGATCCAGCCGGGCCGCATGCTTTATGAAATCGAGGGCGTCGACGAGACGACCGCACGCGAGGCGTTCCGCCTGGCCGCGGCCAAGCTGTCCGTCCAGACCCAATTCGTGACCCGGGCGGTGATGTGATATGGCCATCAAAGATCTGACCAACAAGACGGCCGACGAGCTGAATAAGCACCTGCTGGACCTGCGCAAGGAGCAGTTCAACCTGCGCATGCAGAAGGGTACCGGCCAGCTCAACCAGCCGCACCAGCTGCGCCGCGTTCGGCGCGACATCGCCCGCACGAAGTTCGTGCTCGGCGGCAAGAAGTAAGGGACGGCCGATATGAGCGACAACCAGAAGCAGACGCGCACCCTCGAGGGCCGCGTCATCAGCAACAAGATGGACAAGACCGTGACGGTCCTGATCGAGCGCCAGGAACAGCATCCGCTGATCGGCAAGATCATCCGCCGTTCGACCAAGCTCCACGCGCAGGACGACCTGGGCGCGAACGAGGGCGACGTGGTCCGCATCGCGGAGTGCCGCCCGCTGTCCAAGACCAAGCATCACCGCGTGGTCGAAATCGTCACGCGCGCTAACGTCTAAGGGAGGGTGCAGACATGATCCAGATGCAAAGCACGCTTTCCGCGGCGGACAACAGCGGCGCCCGCGAACTGATGTGCATCAAGGTGCTCGGCGGCTCCAAGCGCCGCTACGCCGCGATCGGTGACGTGATCAAGGTCACCGTGAAGGATGCCATCCCCCGCGGCAAGGTGAAGAAGGGCGAGGTGTACAACGCCGTGGTGGTGCGTACCGCCAAGGGCGTGCGCCGTCCCGATGGCTCGCTGATCCGTTTCGACGGCAACGCAGCGGTCCTCCTCAACAACAAGCTCGAGCCGATCGGCACCCGTATCTTCGGGCCGGTCACCCGCGAGCTGCGCAGCGAGAAGTTCATGAAGATCGTCTCGCTCGCGCCCGAAGTGCTCTGAGCGGAGACAAGACCATGAACCGTATCCGCAAGGGTGATCAGGTCATCGTGATCACCGGCAAGAACAAGGGGCAGCGCGGCGACGTGCTGCGCGTTGAGGGCGACCGCGTGTTCGTCTCCAACGTGAACCTGGTCAAGCGCCACACCAAGCCGAATCCGCAAGCCAACCAGGCCGGCGGCATCGTCGAGCGCGAGGCCTCGATCCACATCTCCAACGTCCAACTGTTCAACTCCGCCACCGGCAAGGGTGAACGCGTCGGCGCCAAGGTGCTCTCCGATGGGCGCAAGGTCCGCGTGTTCCGCTCCAGCGGCGAAGTTGTGGACGCGTAAGGAACCCACGTTATGACGACGCGTCTCGAAACGTTTTACAAAGACCAGGTCATCAAGAAGCTCACCGAGCGTTTTGGTTACCAGAACGTGATGCAGGTTCCCCGCATCACCAAGATCACCCTGAACATGGGCGTGGGCGAAGCGGCGGGCAACAAGAAAGTGCTCGAAAACGCCGTGGCCGACATGGCCAAGATCGCCGGCCAGAAGCCGATCCAGACCAAGGCCCGCGTGTCGGTCGCCTCGTTCAAGATCCGCGACGGTTGGCCGATCGGCTGCAAGGTCACCCTGCGCCGTGCCCAGATGTGGGAATTCCTCGATCGCCTGATCAACATCTCGCTGCCGCGTACGCGCGACTTCCGTGGTGTGTCGGGTCGTGCCTTCGATGGCCGTGGCAACTACAACTTCGGCATCAAGGAACAGATCATCTTCCCGGAAATCGACTTCGACGCCGTCGACGCGATCCGTGGCATGGATATCTCCATCACCACCACCGCCAAGACCGACGAAGAAGCCAAGGCGCTGCTGGAAGCCTTCAGCTTCCCGTTCCGCAACTAAGAGAGCCGCGAGAGACACATGGCCAAGACCTCGATGGTTAACCGCGACCTCAAGCGGACCAAGCTCGCCAAGAAGTACGCCGCCAAGCGCGCCGAACTGAAGGCGATTGTGCTGAGCCCCACCGCCTCCTACGAGGAGAAGATGGAAGCCCAGGCCAAGCTGCAGAAGCAGCCGCGTGACGCCAGCCCGTCCCGCCAGCGTACCCGCTGCGCGTTGACCGGCCGTCCGCGCGCCGTGTACCAGAAGTTCGGCCTCGGCCGCAACAAGCTGCGCGAAGCCACCATGCGTGGCGACGTTCCTGGCCTGCGCAAGGCCAGCTGGTAAGACCCACACAGGGCAGGGGCGGGGATGAACCGCCTCTCGTCCGAGGCGGCGGCGGGCCAACCGGCCTGCCGCCGTTGGCGCGATTACGCGCCGCTGTTCGCAAAGCCGGAAAAAAGCTGATATAGTCGTCGGTCTGCATTCCTGCAGGTCGGCCCCATGCCGGCTCACAATTCAATTGATTTCCGGTTTTTCGGATATCGGTGCACTCTGAAGGATGTTTTCATGAGCATGACTGATCCCATCGCCGATCTGTTTACGCGCATCCGCAATGCCCAGCTCACGGGCAAGCAGGCCGTAAGCATGCCGTCGTCGAAGCTGAAGGTGGCCATCGCCAATCTTCTCAAGAACGAGGGCTATATCCTCGACGCCAAGACCTCCAGCGCGGAGGGCAAGCCGGTGCTCGAGATCAAGCTCAAGTACTTCGAAGGCCGCCCGGCCATCGAAACCATTACCCGTGTCAGCCGCTCGGGCCTGCGCGTCTATCGCGGCAAGGACGAGCTGCCGAAGGTCCTGGGTGGCCTGGGTATCTCGATCATCTCGACTTCCGCCGGTCTGCTGACCGACGCGCAGGCCCGTGCCAAGGGCCTGGGCGGCGAAGTCATCGGCCAGGTCGCATAAGGAGCCGACGATGTCCCGCGTTGCCAAGAAACCGATTACCCTGCCCAAGGGCGTTGAGATCACCTCGAACGCCAACGGCATCACCGTCAAGGGCCCGAAGGGCACCCTGGCGACCCACGCCCTGCCGGGCGCTTCCGTGGCCATCGACAACGGCGTGGCGAACATCGCCGTGGCCGAGGGCGCCGATGACAAGTTCGGCGGCACCCTGCGCGCCCTGCTGGCCAACATGGTCAAGGGCGTGTCCGACGGCTACGAGCGCAAACTCGAGCTGGTCGGCGTGGGCTACCGCGCCTCGATGGCCGGCAAGTCGCTGAACATCGCCCTGGGTTTCTCGCACCCGGTGGTGTTCGACGCGCCGGAAGGCATCACCATCGAAACCCCGTCGCAGACCGAGATCCTTATCAAGGGTACGGACAAGCAGCGCGTCGGCGAGGTGGCCGCCAAGATCCGTGCGATCCGTCCGCCGGAACCGTACAAGGGCAAGGGCGTCCGCTACTCGGGCGAGAAGATCACCCTGAAGGAAGCCAAGAAGGCATAAGCGGTCCCTCGCGAAGAAGCAGCCATCCATGGCTGCACTCTTCAAAAGAGCCAAAGCTGTTTGCCGATCCGTTTCCAGGAATTATGACGATGAACAAGAACGAATCCCGCTTGCGCCGCGCCAAGGCCACTCGCTCCCACATCCGCAAGCTCGGTGTGGCTCGCCTGTCGGTCCATCGCACCGGCCAGCACCTGTACGCGCAGGTGTTCGATGCCACCGGCCAGAACGTGGTGGCTGCCGCCTCCACCGTGCAGAAGTCGGTCGCCGAGGGCCTGAAGGGCACCAAGAACCTCGCCGCCGCCGCCGCTGTCGGCAAGGCTGTGGCTGAGCGTGCACTGGCCGCCGGTGTCGAGTCCGTGGCGTTCGATCGCTCGGGCTTCCGCTTCCATGGTCGTATCAAGGCGCTGGCCGATGCGGCCCGCGAAGCCGGCCTGAAGTTCTAAGCCGGTTGGCATCGAGTGCCGGGTTGGCCCGGCACTTGAAGCCACATGTAGTACCCACAACTCCAAGCGGCCCAGCCGCAAGCAAAAGTCCTGGTTCGCCAGGCATACGGAAAAGAACATGTCTTCTACCGATCGCGAAAATTCGGACGGCCTGCTCGAGAAGCTGATTGCCGTCAACCGCGTGGCCAAGACCGTCAAGGGTGGCCGCCAGATGAGCTTCACCGCGCTGACCGTGGTCGGCGATGGCGAAGGTCGCGTGGGCTTCGGCTATGGCAAGGCACGTGAAGTGCCGGTCGCCATCTCCAAGGCCATGGACCGCGCCCGCCGCAACATGGTGAGCATCGATCTGAACAACGGCACCCTGTGGTACGCCATCAAGGCCAACCACGGCGCGGCCCGCGTGTTCATGCAGCCGGCCTCCGAAGGTACCGGCGTGATCGCCGGCGGTGCCATGCGCGCCGTGCTGGAAGTGGTGGGCGTGAAGAACGTGCTGGCGAAGGCCGTCGGGTCGCGCAATCCGATCAACCTGGTCCGCGCGACCATCAAGGGCCTGCAGGCCGTTGCCTCGCCGAAGCATATCGCTGCCAAGCGTGGCAAGACCGTGGAAGAGGTGCTGGGTCATGGCTAAGAAGAACGAAACCGCCGCCACCGTGCGCGTGCGCCTGGTCAAGGGCCTGCGCGGTGTGCAGAGCCGTCATCGCCTGAGCGTGAAGGCGCTTGGCCTGAACAAGCTCAACGACGTCCGTGAACTGAAGGACAGCCCGCAGGTGCGGGGCCTGATCAACACGGTCTACTACCTGGTGCGGGTCGAGGAGTAATCACCATGCGTCTTAACGACATCAAGCCGGCCGCCGGTGCCCGCAAGACCCGCCTTCGCGTCGGTCGCGGTATCGGTTCGGGCCTGGGCAAGACCGCCGGCCGCGGTCACAAGGGACAGCATGCCCGCGCGGGCGGCACCCACAAGTACGGCTTCGAGGGCGGCCAGATGCCGCTGCAGCGCCGCCTGCCCAAGGTGGGCTTCCGTTCGCTGAAGAAGGCCGAGAGCCAGGAAGTGTTCCTGTATCAGCTGGCCACCCTCAAGGCCGACGTGATCGATCCGATCGTGCTGCACCAGGCCGGCCTGATCGACAGCCGCGCCAAGAAGGTCAAGGTCGTCGCCAAGGGCGAGATCGGCCGTGCGGTGAAACTGTCGGGCGTGCTGGCCACGGCCGGCGCCAAGGCGGCGATCGAAGCCGCCGGCGGCAGCGTGGAGTAATCACAGTGGCGGCAGCCCAGGGCACATCGCTCGGATCGCTCGGCAAGCTGACGGAACTGCGCCAGCGCATCTTCTTCGTGATCGGTGCGCTGATCGTCTTCCGTCTCGGTTCCTTCATCCCAGTTCCCGGCGTCAACCCGGAAGCCATGACGAACCTGATCGAGCAGGGCGGCGGCCTGATGAACATGTTCAACATGTTCTCGGGCGGCTCGCTGGCGCGCTTCTCGGTATTCGCGCTCGGCGTGGTGCCGTACATCTCGGCCTCCATCGTGGTGCAGATGATGGGTTCGGTGATCCCGAGCCTGCAGGCGCTGCGCAAGGAAGGTGAGGCGGGACGTCGCAAGATGACCACCTACACCCGCTTCGGCACGGTGGGGCTGGCCGCCTTCCAGGCGTTCGGCATCGCGGTGGCCCTGCAGAAGCAGGTCGCGGCGGGCGGTGCGCCGGTGGTGTATACCCCGGGCATGGGCTTCATCATGGCCTCGATCGTCGGTCTCACCGCCGGCACGATGTTCCTGATGTGGCTGGGCGAGCAGATCACCGAGCGCGGCATCGGCAACGGCATTTCGCTGCTGATCTTCGCCGGCATCGTGGCCGGCCTGCCCGGCGCGGTGGCGCATACGCTGACCATGGCCGGCAATGGCGAGCTCTCCGTGATCAAGATGATCATGGTGGTGGCCCTGATCCTGCTGGTGACGGCGTTCGTGGTGTTCATGGAGCGCGCCCAGCGGCGCATCACCGTGAACTACGCGCGACGTTCCGGCGGGCAGCGGGCCTACATGAACCAGACCTCGCACCTGCCGTTGAAGATCAACATGTCGGGCGTGATCCCACCGATCTTCGCATCGAGCCTGCTGATGTTCCCGGCCACCGCGGCAACGTGGTTCGGCCAGGGCCACCAGTCGCGCTGGCTGACCGAGCTGACCCAGGCGCTGACCCCGGGTGAGCCGCTGTACGACATCGTCTTCGCGGTGCTGGTGATCACGTTCGCCTTCTTCTATACGGCGATCGTGTTCAACTCCCAGGAGACGGCGGACAACCTCAAGCGCTCCGGCGCCTTGATTCCGGGTATCCGCCCCGGCCGCTCGACGGCCGATTACATCGATAACGTGATGACCCGTCTGACCGGTGTCGGCGCCCTCTACCTGGTGCTGGTCTGTCTGGTTCCCTCGTTTATGCAAAAGGCGTGGCACGTCCCGTTCTACTTCGGCGGCACCTCTCTGCTGATCGTCGTGGTTGTGGTGATGGATTTCACTGCCCAGGTGCAGGCGCACCTGGTCAGTCACCAGTACGAAAGCCTGCTCAAGAAGGCCAATCTCCGCCGCAACTGATGGCTGCTGGGGTGGTGGGAAGTTGGTCTAAATCGGAGGGCGGCGGCACCCCTGGTGTCGCAGGGCTTTCCTGTTGGGTTAATTACGGTTAGAATTGCGCGTTTACCGCGCACGAAACGCATCGGAGAAAGTACATCATGGCGCGCATCGCGGGTGTCAATTTGCCGGTCCAGAAGCATGTCTGGGTTGGCCTGCAGAGCATCTACGGCATCGGCCGCAGCCGGGCCAAGAAGGTCTGCGCGGACGCTGGCGTGGTTCCCACCACGCCGATCAAGTCCCTCAGTGAGGGCGAGGTGGAGAAGCTCCGCCACGAAATCAGCAAGTACGTGGTCGAAGGCGACCTCCGCCGTGAAGTCGGCATCGCCATCAAGCGTCTGATGGATCTGGGGTGCTACCGCGGTCTGCGCCACCGCCGTGGCCTGCCGGTGCGCGGCCAGCGCACGCGTACCAACGCACGCACCCGCAAGGGCCCGCGTCGCGCGATCAAGAAGTAACGGATTCCGAACATGGCCAAGCCTGTCAAGACCAAGAAGAAGATCAAGCGCGTTGTCACGGATGCCGTGGCCCACGTGCAAGCCTCCTTCAACAACACCATCGTCACCATCACCGATCGCCAGGGGAACGCCCTGTCGTGGGCGACCGCCGGCGGCGCGGGCTTCCGTGGCTCGCGCAAGTCGACCCCGTTCGCTGCCCAGGTGGCCGCCGAGAAGGCTGGCCGCGCGGCTGGCGACTACGGCGTGAAGACCGTGGAAGTGCGCATCAAGGGCCCGGGCCCGGGCCGCGAGTCCGCCGTGCGTTCGCTGAACGCGCTGGGCTACAAGGTTCTCAACATCATCGACGTGACGCCGATTCCGCACAACGGCTGCCGTCCCCCCAAGAAGCGTCGAGTCTAAAGGAGCACACCCATGGCACGTTATCGTGGAGCTACCTGCAAGCTCGCCCGTCGCGAGGGTGCAGACCTCAGCCTGAAGAGCCCGGCTCGCGCTATCGATTCGAAGTGCAAGCTGGAAAACAAGCCCGGCCAGCATGGTGCCAACAAGCGCGCCCGCCTGTCCGACTACGCGCTGCAGCTGCGTGAAAAGCAGAAGGTCAAGCGCATCTATGGCGTGCTCGAGCGCCAGTTCAGCAACTACTACACCAAGGCGTCGACCCTCAAGGGCAACACCGGCGAGAACCTGCTGCGCCTGCTCGAAAGCCGCCTGGACAACGTCGTCTACCGCATGGGTTTCGCGGTCACCCGCGCCCAGGCTCGCCAGCTGGTCAGCCACAAGGCTGTGCTGGTCAACGGCAAGAAGGTGAATATTCCGTCGTACCAGGTCCGTTCGGGCGACGTGGTGGCCCTGACCGAGCGCGCCCGCAACCAGCTGCGCGTGCAGGAAGCGGCGACCGTGTTCGACACCATGGACCTGCGCCCGCAGTGGGTGGAAGTCGACAGCAAGAAGTTCGAAGGCACCTTCAAGGCGATGCCGGACCGCGGCGACCTGCCGACCGACATCAACGAGAGCCTGATCGTCGAGCTCTATTCGAAGTAATCAACCGGAGCCCTGCATGGCAGTTTCGTCAACTAGCGTGCTGCGGCCTCGCGGCCTCAGCGTCGAGCAGCTTGGACCCAACCGCGCGAAGGTGGTGGTCGAGCCGCTCGAGCGTGGCTTTGGCCACACCCTGGGCAACGCGCTGCGCCGCGTGCTGCTCTCCTCGATCCCTGGCTCTGCCATCGTCGAGGTGGAAATCGATGGCGTGCTGCATGAATACACCACGCTCGAGGGTCTGCAGGAGGACGTGATCGAAGTCCTGCTGAACCTCAAGGACGTGGCGATTCGCCAGCACTCGGGTGACGAAGTCACCCTGACCTTGTCCAAGAAGGGCAAGGGCGTGGTCACGGCCGGCGACATCGTCGTCGACCACTCGGTGGAAATCATCAACCCCGAGCACGTGATCTGCCACCTGACCAAGGATATCGCCCTCAACATGCGCCTGAAGGTGCGTCGCGGCGTCGGCTACCAGCCGGCCAGCGCGCGCCAGCATCCGGATGATGAGGCCCGTCCGATCGGTCGCCTGCAGCTCGACGCGTCGTTCGCGCCGGTGCTGCGCGTGGCCTACGAGGTGGACGCCGCTCGCGTGGAGCAGCGCACCAACCTCGACAAGCTGGTGCTGGACATCGAGACCAACGGCACCATCGGTGCGGAAGACGCGGTCCGCAAGGCCGCCGAGATCCTCAACGACCAGTTGTCGGTGTTCGGTGACTTCTCGCGTCGCGAGAGCGCCACGGACAAGGCGGAGAAGGGCGGTTTCGACCCGCTGCTGCTGCGCCCGATCGACGACCTGGAGCTCACCGTGCGTTCGGCGAACTGCCTGAAGGCCGAGAGCATCTACTACATCGGCGACCTGGTGCAGAAGACGGAAGTCGAGCTGCTCAAGACGCCGAACCTCGGCAAGAAGTCCCTGACCGAAATCAAGGACGTGCTGGGTGGTCGTGGCCTGGCCCTGGGCATGAAGCTCGAGAACTGGCCGCCGCCGGGCTTGTCGCACGGTATGCAGCTGGGCTGATGTTTCAAGGTGGCCGTTCGTGGTCACCCGTGGTATCGGTGGTTGGCGAGCGTGCTTCGGTGCGCTCGCCAGTTGCCAAGAGGCGGCCCGCAAGGCCGCGTGAAGTTTCGGGCGGCCGCCTTGGTCGCTTGGCATTGGTCGTCTGACGAGTGTGTTTCGCCTCGGATGTTGCAGGCGCCCTGAACGGCCTTCCTGGCCGTCTTGCTCAACAAGAGCCCGTGTCACGAAGGGCTTCATCAGCGGGTAACCGCGGGAAGTCGGACATAACCGCCGGCTTTTCATAACAACAGACAAAGAGAGTACTAAGCCATGCGCCACCAGAAATCCGGTCGCAAGCTCAACCGCACGAGCAGCCATCGCGAGGCCATGTTCAAGAACATGGCGGCGTCGCTGATCAAGCACGAGCTGATCCGCACCACCCTTCCCAAGGCGAAGGAACTCCGTCGCGTCGCCGAGCCGCTCATCACGCTCGCCAAGACCGATGGCGTAGCCAACCGCCGCCTCGCTTTCGCGCGCCTGCGCGACAAGCAGGCCGTGGGCAAGCTGTTCGTCGAACTCGGCCCCCGCTACCGCGAGCGTCCCGGCGGCTACCTGCGCATCCTCAAGTGCGGCTTCCGCCCGGGCGACAATGCGCCGATGGCGTATGTCGAACTGGTCGACCGTCCGCGCGCCGAGACGGCCGACGAGTAATCGCCGGTTGCCGATGTACCGCGAAACCCCGGCAGGGCGACCTGCCGGGGTTTTGTTTTTGGGGGCGGACGTTCCCCTTGTGGGGGCGCACCCTGTGCGCGACTGCGGGCAGGGCGAGGATTGGGTGAATCCTCAGTCGCGCACAGGGTGCGCTCCCACAAGGGGGAGAGGGCGATAAGGAACCGGGCTGTCCGACAGGGCTGACAGTGGCGGGGCAAGCGGGTAATGTCCCGCTTTCGCAACGCAGCATGCCGAACCATGAATCCTCTTCGCTGGTCGTACCGTACCGCCTATCTCGCCGGCTTCCTGGTCTGCGTGGCCCTGCTGGGCTATGCCCTCTATGCCGAGCACGTGCAGGGCATGAATCCCTGCCCGCTGTGCATTTTCCAGCGCATTGCCTTCATGGTCATGGGCCTGTTCTTCCTGCTGGGCGCCCTGCATGCGCCACGGGGCGGCGCCCGCTGGGTTTACATGGGCGGCACATTGCTGGGCGCACTGGGCGGCATCGCCACTGCCGGCCGCCACCTGTGGCTGCAGACGCTGCCGGCGGATCAGATTCCCGCCTGCGGACCGAACCTCGGCTACATGATGGATACCTTCCCGTTCGCCAAGGTGCTGAAGATGGTGTTCACCGGCTCGGGCGAATGCGCCAAGATCGAGCCGGTATTCGGCTTGCCCATGCCGGCCTGGACGCTGCTCTGGTACCTGCTGCTGGCGTTCCTGGCGCTCTGGGCCGCCGCGCGCAAGCGCGCCTGAAGGGTCACCGCGATGTCACACGCCATGCCGATCGCACCGAAGTCCGCGCCGCTTTCCTCCGAATGGTCGCCCGCCAGCTGGCAGCAGCGGCAGGCGCTGCAGCAGCCGACCTATGAGGACGCCGCGGAGCTTGCCCGCGCCACTGGCGTACTGGCCACGTTGCCGCCGCTGGTGACCTCGTGGGAGGTGCTGGCGCTCAAGCAGGCCCTGGCCGAGGCGCAGGAGGGCAAGCGTTTCCTGCTGCAGGGCGGCGATTGCGCCGAAAGCTTCGCCGACTGCACCAGCCCGATCATCTCCAACCGGCTCAAGGTGCTGCTGCAGATGAGCCTGGTGCTGGTGCACGGCCTGAAGAAGCCGGTGCTGCGCGTGGGCCGTTTCGCCGGCCAGTACGCCAAGCCGCGCTCGGCCGATACCGAGACGCGCGATGGCGTCACCTTGCCCAGTTTTCGTGGCGACCTGGTCAACAGCCCCGAGTTCACTCCCGAGGCGCGCCGGGCCGATCCGCAGCGCTTGATCCAGGCCCACGCGCATTCCGCGCTGACCATGAATTTCGTGCGGGCGCTGATCGACGGCGGCTTCGCCGACCTGCATCATCCCGAATACTGGGACCTGGCCTGGGTGGAGCATTCGCCACTGGCCGCCGAGTACCGCCGGATGGTGACGGCGATCGGCGATTCGCTGCGCTTCATGGAGACCCTGGCCGGGCCGATCGCCGGCTTCACGCGGGTGGATTTCTTCACCTCGCACGAGGCCCTGCTGTTGCACTACGAGCAGGCGCTGACCCGCCAGGTGCCACGGCATCACGGCTGGTTCAACCTGTCCACCCATTTTCCCTGGATCGGCATGCGCACGGCGGCGCTGGACGGCGCCCATGCGGAGTACTTCCGCGGCATCCGCAACCCGATCGCGGTCAAGGTCGGGCCGTCGGTCACCCCCGACCAGTTGTTGCCCCTGATCGGCGTGCTCAATCCGGAAGACGAGCCGGGGCGCCTCACCCTGATCCATCGCATGGGCCAGGCCGGTATCGCCAAGGCCCTGCCGCCGCTGCTGGACGCGGTGAAGCGGGAGGGGCGCCGCGTGCTATGGGTGGCCGATCCCATGCACGGCAATACCGAGACCACCTCCAACGGCTACAAGACCCGCCGTTTCGACAATATCCGCGGCGAGCTGGACCAGGCCTTCGATATCCATGCCGCGGCGGGCACGCGTCTCGGCGGCGTGCACCTGGAGCTGACCGGCGAGGACGTGACCGAGTGTATGGGAGGCGCCCGCGACCTGAGCGAGACCGACCTGGACCGCGCCTACAAGTCCATGGTCGACCCCCGGCTCAACTACGAGCAGTCGCTGGAGCTGGCGATGCTGATCGTGCGCAAGTCGGTGGGCGTGCCGTCGGCCTGAGCGCGGAGCGTCCTGCCGGGCGTGCACGATGAGTCCCGGCTGAACCATGGGCGGGTTTTCCTGCGAGAATGACCCTGTGCCCGGTGGTGAACCAGGGCGCCTTTCGGACAGGGGCGGGCGGCGGTTGATGGGCACGGTGGCAATCGAAGCGGAAGACACAAGGACGCGCACGGCATCGCGTACGGCGCTGCAGCAGATGGCGGTACTGGTGGCGTATGCCGTCTGTCATGCGCTGCTGCGGCATGTGTCGGTGTCGCATTGGAACCTCATGTCGGGCCTGCGCGTGCTTTGCCTGCTGCTGGTGCCGACCCGCTTTTGGCCGGGCCTGTTCCTGGGCGAGGCGACGGCCCTGGCGTTCGAGGGCTGGCCCTACCACCAGCGCTTCGGCATGGTCTGGATGGGAATGTTCATGGTGCCGCCGCTGCTGTTGATGGCCCCGGCCTTCGCCTGCTATCGCGGGCGTTCGACCCTGCTTCGCGGGCAGCAAGTCGATGTGGCGGCGCTGCTGTCGTGCGTGCTGGCCGGCGCCATCGTGAACACCATGGCCAACACCGCCACGCTGGCGGTGATGCGCACCTTGCCGGGCGAAACGGCGCCCGCCATCACCGGGCGCATCATGCTGAACTATTTCCTGGGCGGTTACTTGGGGGCGCTCACCCTGGTGCCGTTCGTGCTGGTGCTGATCCAGCGCTGGCGCCAGCCGGCGGCGAGCGGCGCCTTGGCGCGGGATGCGCTCGGCGTGGCCCTGCCGCCGCTGCTGCTGCTGGTCTGGTTGGCTTCCGCGACCCATGGCGCGGATGCCGTGCAGGTGGCGCGCATGGCCATGTTCGTGCCGGTGGCGTGGATGACGATGCGCCATGGCTGGCAGGGCGCTGCCGTCGCCGGCATGCTGGCTAGCCTGGCGGTGCAGGTGACCATGCCCAGCGTACGCGATCCGGCGGTCATCCAGGCACAGGCACTGATCGCCTTCGCCATATCGAGCCTGCTCATGCTCGGAGGGCGGCTGTCCTCGCCGGCCAGGCCCGCCGCCGGCCAGCCGAAGGAGGGTGACCGGTTGCGCGGTTTCCAACTGGCGCAACAGGGGCTCTACCAGGAAGAACAGCGCCTGCGCCATGTGGCCGAGTCGCTCGACCGCCTGGGGCTGTCCATGCGCGACGGGCACAAGCGCATGATGGATCGCTTGCGTCCCGTGCTGCCGGCCAATGTCGAGCAGGCCTACCTGCGCCATCTCGACCTGACCCAGCGCGAGGTGCACCGCCTGGCCAATGCCTTGCATCCGCGCGCCTGGCGCGAGCACGGCCTGAAGGCCACCTTCCAGGAGGGGCCGCTGGCGCAGGCGGCGGCGCTGGTCGGCTCCGGCTACGCTTGCGAGCTGGCGGGCAGCGGCCTGGACCACCTGGCGCCGGACGTGCACATGATGCTGTACCGCCAGGCCTGCGAGGTGATGGTGTACCTGCTGGCGTGCGAACCGGCGCGGCGCATCCAGGTACGGATCCGGGGCGGCAGCAGCCGCGGCCGCCGCTGGGTGGTGTTGCGCATGACCGCCGTCCGGGCCACCCCGGCGCTGCGTGGCCGGCCCGTGCCGGAGTGGCGCCAGCTGGTGGCCTTGCTGGGGACCAACGGACAGGGCCTCGCCACGGTGCGCGAGCGCGCCTCGATCTACGGGGGCCAGGTGCACGAGTGCCGGGACGAGCACCATCTGCGCGTTACCCTCCTGCTGCACGATGCCCTGCGGCTGGAGTCTGAAGTGCCGCCAAGCCGATCCGTGCCGGCCTGGCACGCATAGCCTCCCTCGCGTGGAGAACCGGCACGGCCCAGTCCTTGGCGTGCCGCGCAAGCCGCCCCTGCTGGACAAGGATGTGCGACATGATGTCGCAAAGAGTGCGGCCTGTCGGGGTTTGCCATCGCCCGGAGAGGGTCACTGCCTATAATGTCCGCACGGCGTTGCCGCGCCGTCCTGGCGGCTGCGCACCACGCGCATGATGGGGACAGCATGAAAGGGCTTTCAGTGACGTGGCGCCGCGCCAGGCGCGCGCTAGGCGCATGGGTGTTGCTGGCTGGCGTGGCGCTGGCCGGCGGGACGAGGGCGCAGGAGGCACCGCATCCGGCCATTCCCGACACCCTCCAGCAGCGCATCGCCGCCTGCACCGCCTGCCACGGCGTGCATGGCGAAGGCACGCCGGAGAGCGGCTTCTTTCCCCGCCTGGCAGGCAAGCCGGCCGGCTATCTCGCCCGCCAGCTGAAGGACTTCCAGGACGGCCTGCGCAAGTACGGCCCGATGGAGTACACCGTGCGCCAGCTCAGCCCGGCCTACATGCGCGAGATCGCGGAGTACTTCTCGGCGCAGGAGGTGCCCTACAGCCGCTCGCCGCTGCCGAGGCTGTCGGCCGACGCGCTGAAGCGTGGAGAGGAGTTGGTGATGCATGGCGATCCCGTGCGGAAGATCCCGCCCTGCATGGCTTGCCACGGCAGCCAGCTCACCGGCGTGCAGCCGGACATCCCGGGCCTGGTCGGCTTGCCGTACGACTACATCAGTTCGCAGCTCGGCTCCTGGCGCACCCATACCCGCGCCACGGTGGCCCCCGACTGCATGGCCGAGATCGCCAACCGCCTGGGCGATTCGGACATCAGCGCGGTCTCGGCCTGGCTGGCCGGGCGCGAGCTGCCCGCCGACATGCATGCGCAACCGCCGGGCTCGGTGAAGCCGCCGCTGCATTGTGGCGTGCTGGGCGACAAGGAGGGCGGCGCATGAAGCGCGTGGGATTGATCGTGGTGGTCGTGCTGCTGGCCCTGGGCGGCTGGTGGCTGTTCCGTGGCACGTCGCCCCAGCCGGCCTCGCCAGCAGCGGTGGACGTGGCCGCGCTGAAGGACCCGGCGCTGGTCGCCAAGGGCGAATACCTCGCCCGGGTGGGCGACTGCGCCTCCTGCCACACCGAACAGGGCGGCACCCGCTTTGCCGGCGGTCGCGTGCTGCCGACGCCGTTCGGCAATATCCCGGCGCCCAACATCACGCCCGACCGCGAAACCGGGCTGGGCGACTGGCGTTTCGAGGATTTCTGGCAGGCCTTGCACAGCGGCAAGGGACGCCACGGCGAGCTGCTGTATCCGGTGTTCTCCTACACCTCGTTCACCAAGGTCACCCGCGACGACGCGCTGGCGATCTTCGCCTACCTGCAGTCGCTGGCGCCGGTGCGCCAGGCGGCCAAGCCGCTGGGACTGGAATTCCCCTACAGCGTGCGCAGCAGCCTCAACGCCTGGCGCGCGCTGTATTTCCAGGAAGGCGTCTACCAGCCGGACCCGTCCAAGCCGGTGGCCTGGAACCGGGGCGCCTACCTGGTGCAGGGCCTTGGCCATTGCAACGAGTGCCATGCGCCGCGCGATTCGCTGGGCGGCTCGCAGAGCAAGCCTTCGCTGGCCGGAGGACAGATTCCCGCGCAGAACTGGTACGCGCCGGACCTGAGCACCCAGGCCAACGGCGGGCTGGCGGGTTGGAGCGAGCAGGACATCGTCGACCTGCTCAAGACCGGCCAGTCCGCGCGTGGCGCCGCATTCGGCCCGATGGCCGAGGTAGTGGCGCAGAGTACCCAGCACCTCAACGATGACGACCTGCACGCCATCGCCACCTACCTGCAATCCCTGCCGGCACGCACGCCGGCAGCGGCCGAGAAGTCGCCGCTCGACACCCGGCCGATCCTGGCGCAGGGCGCCAAGGTCTATGCCGAGCGCTGCGCCGACTGCCACGGCAAGGATGGCAACGGCGTGGCCGGCGTCTATCCGCCGTTGAACGGTAATTCCTCGGTCAACGAACCGAGCGGCATCAACGCCATGCGCGTGGTGCTGCTGGGTGGCTTCCCGCCGGTGACGGCGGGCAACCCGCGGCCGTATTCGATGCCGCCGTTCGCCCAGCAGCTCAGCGACAGCGACGTGGCGGCGGTGGTGACCTACATCCGCCAGTCGTGGTCGAACAATGCCTCGCTGGTGCAGGAGCGCGACGTCATCAAGTACCGGCACACGCCGATCGACTGAGCGTGGCGCCTGACGCCGGCGGCCGTTCATCGAGGCAGCCGGCGCCGGCCAGCGCGGCGCGCACGGCGTCGTCCAGCGGCGTGTAGAGGTCGTCGCCCAGGAAGGCCCGCAGCCTGGCATCGTCGAGCCGGATCGGCTCGCGCCACAGGTAGTGCATCTTGCATAGCTCGCGCAGCGTCTCGTTGAACGGTGAGGCCAGCCGCGCCAGCCACCATGGGAAGTAACCCGCCTTGATCCCGGGCCGGCCGGCGGCGCGACGGATGGCGGCGAGCATGGCGTGGCCGTCCAGCCAGTGGCCGCCGAAGTGGAAGCTCTCGAAGAGCCCCTGCTCGGATTCGCGGTCCAGCAGGCGGGCCATCGCGTCGCCCACGTCGGGCAGGTAGGCCCAGGCGTGGCCCAGCTCGTAGCGGCCGCCGTACTGCATGCGGCGCAGCGGCCGGCCGCGGCGAGGTGAGCGGCACGGTGCGGCTCACCGCTAGCGAGATCATCGGCGGAGAAGTGTTGCCGCCGATCCTGGCCGCCTTCCGCGAGCGGCAAACCTGGGCGTGCGGCGGCTGTTCGAGCACCTGGCCGGGGCGCTGGAACCTATATGGCGTGACCGGCGGCTACGCCTTGGCGTTTGCCAGGCCCGCCAGCGCCTGCCATGGCCCCAGGTCCCAATGCCCGCGCGCCTGGCCCGACGGCGAGGGCAGCACGAACAGTCGGGTGTCGCCGATCCGCTCGACCTGCAAGCCATAGGGGGCCTGGCGCCCCAGCGCGGCCCGCGCGGCGGCCTTGCTGGTGAAGGCGAGCAGGCGCGGCGCGTGGCGTTCGATCCGCTGGCGCAGCGCGGCGACGTCGAAGGCATCGCGGGGCAGTTCGTCGTCGTTGCCCATGTGGTGCTTGGCCAGGTCGGTGAGGCCGATGCCCAGCGCGGGCAGCAGGGGATATTCCGCCGGCGCGTACAGGCGCGGCGTGAGGCGCACGGCGTGCAGCGCCCGCCAGAACAGGTTGCCGGGGTGGGCGTAATAGGCCTTTTCCGCCGCCGAGCGCCGCCCTGCGGCGGTGCCGCAGAACACCAGGCTCAGGCCAGGCTGCAACAGGTCGGGAAGGATCGGTTCGCGCATCGCGGCAAGCATAGCGGCTGCCTCGCCCGTACCCAATGAAAGACTGCCGGGTACACAAAATCATGCGATCCAGGGCGTTTCTGCGCGCCAGTTGGCGACGTCGCCGAAAGTGCCGCCAACGTGCAGGCGCATGCATCGACAGTGTGCGCATACTGCCGCTATAAAGGTCGCCCATCCACGGGAGCACCCGGTGAGCGAAGAAATCCTGATCAACGTGACTCCGCGCGAGACCCGCGTCGGCGTGGTGGAGAACGGCATGTTGCAGGAGGTGCACGTGGAGCGGGCCTCCAAGCGCGGCTACGTGGGCAATGTCTACAAGGGGCGCGTGCAGCGGGTGATGCCCGGCATGCAGGCGGTGTTCGTGGATATCGGGCTGGAGCGCGCGGCCTTCCTGCACGCCTCGGACATCCTGCGCCCGCCGCTGCCGGTGGCCGCCGACGGCGCCGAGATGCCGGCCAACGGCAATGGCCACACGCCGTCCATCAGCGAACTGGTGCACGAGGGCCAGGAGATCGTGGTGCAGGTGGTGAAGGACCCCATCGGCACCAAGGGCGCGCGGCTGTCCACCCACCTGTCGATTCCCTCGCGCTACCTGGTGCTGCTGCCGCACGCGCGCACGCTGGGCATCTCCGCGCGCATCGAGGAGGAGGCCGAACGCCAGCGCCTCAAGGACGTGCTGAACGGGCTGATCGGCGAGAACCCGCTGGGCTACATCGTGCGCACCAACGCCGAAGGGCAGACCGCCGAGTCGCTGGCCTTCGACGTCACCTACCTGGGCAAGGTCTGGCGCGTGGTGCAGGAGAACATCGCCAAGGCCAAGGTCGGCGAGCGCGTGTACGAGGAACTCTCGCTGCCGCTGCGCAGCCTGCGCGACATGCTCAACGACGACATCGAGAAGGTGCGCGTGGACTCGCGCGAGACCTTCGAGAAGGTGGTCAAGTTCGTGCACAAGTTCATGCCCCACCTGGACGACCGGGTGGAGCACTATGGCGGCGAGCGCCCCATCTTCGACCTCTACGGCGTGGAGGACGAGATCCAGCGTGCGCTGAAGAAGGAAGTACCGCTGAAATCCGGTGGCTACCTGATCGTCGACCAGACCGAGGCGATGACCACCATCGACGTGAACACCGGTGGCTACGTCGGTTCGCGCAACCTGGAGGAAACCGTCTACCGCACCAACCTGGAGGCCGCGCAGGCGGCGGCGCGCCAGCTGCGGCTGCGTAACCTCGGCGGCATCATCATCATCGACTTCATCGACATGACCGACGAGGAGCACCGGCGGCAGGTGCTGCGCATGCTCGAGAAGGGACTGGCGCGCGATCACGCCAAGACCACCGTCTATCCGATGTCGGCGCTGGGCCTGGTGGAGATGACGCGCAAGCGCACCACCGAAAGCCTGGAGCGCCAGCTGTGCGAGCCGTGCCCGGCCTGCGGCGGACGCGGCACGGTGAAGACGGCCGAGACGGTGACCTACGAAATCTTCCGCGAGATCACCCGCGCCGTGCGCCAGTTCAATACCGAGAAGCTGCTGGTGATGGCCAGCCCCAAGGTGGTCGGTCGCATCCTGGAGGAAGAGTCCAGCGCGGTGGCCGAACTGGAAGAGTTCATCTCCAAAAGCATACGCTTCCAGGCCGAAGAGCATTATTCGCAGGAACAATTCGATGTGGTTCTGTTGTAAGCGCGCGGTGTACGCCGCGTCGTGAACACGCATTGGCGATCCCACATGCACCTGGCCAGCCGGGCCCTGGCCTGGATCGCTGGCGTGGCCGTGATCTCGCTGGCGGTGGCGATGGCGCTGGCCCAGTTGCTGCTGCCCACCCTGGCGAGCCATCCCGACTGGGTGGCGGCGCAGCTGAGCGCCAAGCTGCAGCGCAAGGTGACGTTCGATGCGCTGGAAGGCCGCTGGCAGCCGGCCGGCCCGCTTTTCGTGATGCGCGGCATGCGCATCGACACCGGCAACGGCGAGGTGCCGATGCGCATTCCGGAGGCCGAGCTCAAGCTCGACTTCGGCGGCTGGCTGCTGCCGGCGCGGCACCTGGTGAACCTGCGCGTGCGTGGCCTGCAACTCGATCTCGGCCGCGATGCCGACGGTACCTGGCATATCAACGGCATTGGCCTGGCCGGCGGCGAGGAACGGCAGAGCCTGTCGTTCCGGCAGCTGTCGGTGGGCCTATGGCTGCGCGATACGCGGCTGGACATCACCGACCATCGGCTGGAGCGCCACTACACCCTGCTGGCGGACCAGCTGCGCCTGAGCCGGCAGGGCCGGCGCATCCGCGTCGGCGCGCTGCTGCGGCGCGAGGGCGCGCCGGGCCAACTGCGCGGCGCGGGCAGCTTCAGCGACGACGGCGCCGATGGCCGCCTGTGGCTCAGCGGCAGCGACCTCGACCTGCATGCGATGTCGGCCGGCATCGATCTGGGCGGCTATACGGCCGACAGCGGCCGCGGCGCCTTCGACAGCTGGCTGGACTGGCGCCATGCCAAGGTGGTGCGCAGCCTCACGCACTTCCATCTGTCGCAGTTGTCCATCGCCAATCCCGACGGGGTGAAAGCCAACGTGCCCTCGCTGGACGGCCTGGCCCAGCTGACGATCGGCAACGACAGCTATGAACTGCGCTGGGCCGGCGACGACGGCAGCGCCCTGGTGGCCAGCCTGCAGGGCATGGGCGGCGACCAGGCCCAGGCCGCGGTGGCTGCGCGTGACCTGCAACTGGCGCCATTGCTGCCTTGGCTGGCGCTCAAGCCGGGACTGTCGCCCGCGCTGGCGCAATGGGTGGGCGGCGGCCAGCCGCGCGGCCGGTTCTCCCATGCGCAACTGCGCTGGACGCGCGCGGGCGGCCTGCAAGGGCTGGATGCCGGCTTTACCGGCCTGGCCATCGACCCGGTCGGCAAGCTGCCTGGCATCGATAACCTGCATGGCGAGCTGCGCGGCGACGCGCAGGCCCTGGCGCTGTCGCTGCCGGTGCAGGCGACGGTGTTGCGCTTCCCGCACACGTTCCGCCAGCCGTTCGTGATGTCGCGGCTGGGCGGCGACGTCGCCGTGTGGCACGAGGACGACGCCTGGCACATCGGCACCGAGTCGCTGGTGTTCGAGGGCGCCGATTTCGGGGGCGCGGCGCGCGGCGAGGTGGCGCTGCCCGATGCGGTCGGGCGTCCTTTCCTCGACCTGTATGCCACGCTGAGCCATGCCGACGTGGCGGCGGCCAAGCTGTTCTGGCCGATCGATTCGATGTCGCCGGCGGCGGTGCAGTGGCTCGACCAGGCGCTGGTCGCCGGCCAGGTGGACCGCGGCGACGTGCTGGTGCGCGGCGACCTCAAGGACTGGCCGTTCCACCACAACGAGGGCCGTTTCGAGGCGCGTGCCGAGATCAGCGGGCTGGAGCTGGACTACGGCAGGAGCTGGCCGCATGCGGATGGCATCAGCGCGGTGGCCAGCTTCGTCAACAGCGGCATGCTGGTGGAGGCGAGCCAGGGACAGTCGCTGGGAAACAAGGTCAGCCGCGCCGTGGCGCTGATTCCCGAACTCGGCCATACCGTGCTCGATCTCAATGTCAGCGGCAGCGGCACCGGCGCGAGCCTGATGGAGTTTATCCGCCGCAGCCCGATCGGCAGTCACCAGGCCGATACCCTGGCCAAGCTGAGGCTGGGCGGTACCGGTTCCTTCGACTTCCACCTGTCGCTGCCGGTGGCGACTTCCAGCGACTTCCTGCTCGATGGCCGCGCGCAGCTCGATGGCGTGGATTTCAATGCGCCGGAGTGGAACCTGCGGCTGGACAAGCTCACCGGCCCGGCCACTTTCGACAAGGCGGGATTCCACGCCGGTCCCCTGGATACGAGCTTTCGCGGGCAGCCGTCGAAGCTGGACCTGGCCATCGCCGGCGCCACCGGCCAGCCCGATGCCGTGCTTTCGGCCAGGCTCACCGGCCGCTACGGCATGGGCGAACTGACCCAGGGCTACAAGCAACTGGACTGGCTGAACCAAGTGTCGGAGGGGCGCAGCGACTTCACCATCGGCTTCACCATCGCCCATGCGGGCGGCAGTGCCGCCGCCACGCAGCAGCTCAGCGTGGATTCGGGCCTCGTCGGCATGGCGCTCGCCTTCCCGGTGCCCCTGAAGAAGGCCGCCACTGACATCCTGCCCCTGCACCTGGACATGAACCTGCCGATGGAGGGCAGCGACGTGCAACTGGGCGTGGGGCAGGTGATGCGCGCGCGCCTGCGCCTGCCGCAGAACGAGGGCCAGTCGATGGCGGCCACCTTCGCCTTTGGCACCCGGGCGCCCGACACCCTGCCGGACAAAGGCATCCGCGTGCGCGGCCGCGCCGCGCGGCTCGACGTGACCGGCTGGGTGCAGTACGCCGCCTCCGGCAGCAGCGCCGGCGGTCCGGGCCTGGAAAGCATCGACGTCGGCGCCGACCAGGCGCAGGTGTTCGGCCATAACTTCGCCAACATGCACCTGCTCGCCAGCGCCCAGCCGGAGGGACTCACCGTGGACGTGGACAGCGCGGGGTTGGCCGGCCGCTTCGCCATTCCGCTGAACGACCTCGGCAAGCGCGGCATCACCGCGCGGCTGCAGCGCCTGTACTGGCCCAAGGACGTGGTGCCGCCGAAGCCGGCCGGGGCCGGCGCCGAGGTGGCCTCGGCATCGTCGGCGCCGGCCAGTCCGGAGGCGTCGGCGGCCCCGGCGCCGAACCCGGCGGCGACCGGCATCACGCCTTCCGCGCTGCCGCCGTTCCACCTGTGGGTCAGCGACCTGCGTTTCGGCGATTCCAAGCTGGGCGACGCGCGGCTGGAGACCTGGCCGACCGACCGCGGCCTGCATATCGACCAGTTGCGCACGCTGGCGCACGGCGTGCAGATCAACGGCACCGGCGACTGGGACGGCACGGCGGGCAACAGCGCCTCGCGCATGCGCATCGACTTCGCCGCGGAGAACCTCGGCGACATGCTGGGCGCCTTCGGCTACGAGGGCCTGCTGGCCGGCGGCAAGGTGCGCGCGCAGCTGGACGCCAGCTGGCCGGGTGCGCCGTCGGCGATGGAGCTGGGCAACATGGACGGCAAGCTCAGCATCAACGTCACCGATGGCCGCATGCCCGAGGTGACGCCCGGCGTGGCGCGCCTGTTCGGCCTGGTCTCGGTGCTGGAGCTACCGCGCCGCCTGTCGTTCGACTTCGGCGACGTGTTCGGCAAGGGCCTGGCCTTCGATGCGATCACCGGCGATTTCAAGCTGGGCGACGGCAACGCCAATACCGACAACCTGCGCATCCGCAGCCCGGCCGCCGAGATTTCCATCAAGGGGCGTACCGGCGTGCGCGCCAAGGACTATGACTTGCAGGTCCACGCGGTGCCCCATGCCGGCAACAGCCTGCCGGTGGTGGGCGCGGTGGTGGGCGGCCCGATCGGCATCGCGGCGGGCTTCGTGGCGCAGAGCATCCTGGGATACGGCATCAACCATGCCGCCAGCGCCCGTTACAAGATCACCGGCAGCTGGGACAAGCCGGTCATCACCCTGATCGAGAAGAAGGACGTGCCGCTGGTGCCCGCCGCCACGCCTCCGTCGGCCGGCGAACAGCCGGTGGATGGGCAGGTGAGGGATTAGGGACGAGTCGCCGCCCCGCACCGGTACGCCTGTGCAAGGGGCAGCGGCGCCCGCAGGGTTTAAACCGCCGGCTGGCGGCCCCAACTTGCTAAAGTCCCTTCTTTTACGCATGGCTGAGACTTCATGGATTCCCTGATCGCGCAGGCCGAACGCCGCCTGCTGGCGCCCGGCGGCCTGGCCGCCACCGACCTCGACCGCGTGTTCAACCAGCTGATGGGCCCGTCCATCGACGCCGCCGACCTGTATTTCCAGCATTCGCGCAGCGAGTCCTGGGTGCTGGAAGAGGGCATCGTCAAGGACGGCAGCCACTCCATCGAGCAGGGCGTGGGCGTGCGTGCGATCAGCGGCGAGAAGACCGGCTTCGCCTATTCCGACGAGATCGTGCTGCCGCAACTGCTGGAGGCTTCCCGCGCGGCGCGCGCCATCGCCCAGGGCGGCCACGGCGCCGGCAAGCCGCTGGCGCTGAACGGGGCCCGCCAGCTGTACCCGGCCATCGATCCGGTGGAGAGCCTGCCCAATGCCGACAAGATCGCCCTGCTGCGCGAGGTGGATGCCTATGCGCGCTCGCGCGACCCGCGCGTGAAGCAGGTGATCGTCAGCCTGGCCGCCACCATGGACACCGTGCTGGTGGCCGCCTCCGACGGCACCCTGGCCGCCGACGTGCGCCCGCTGGTGCGTCTCAACGTCACCGTGATCGCCGAGCAGGAGGGCCGCCGCGAGCAGGCCCATGCCGGCGGCGGCGGCCGCTACGGCTACCGCGAGCTGATCGACAACGGCCGCGCCATGGCCTTTGCCGACGAGGCCGTGCGCCAGGCGCTGGTCAACCTGGAGGCGGTGGACGCCCCGGCCGGCAGCATGCCGGTGGTGCTCGGCCCTGGCTGGCCCGGCGTGCTGCTGCACGAGGCGATCGGCCACGGGCTGGAAGGCGACTTCAACCGCAAGGGCAGCTCCGCCTTCGCCGGCCGCATCGGCCAGCGCGTGGCCGCGCCGGGCGTCACCGTGGTGGACGACGGCACCCTGGCCGGCCGCCGCGGCTCGCTCAGCGTGGACGACGAGGGCACGCCCACCGAGTGCACCACCCTGATCGAGGACGGCATCCTCACCGGCTACATGCAGGACAAGCTCAACGCGCGCCTGATGGGCATGGCGCCTACCGGCAACGGCCGCCGCGAGTCCTTCGCCCAGCTGCCGATGCCGCGCATGACCAACACCTACATGCTGGCCGGCCAGCACGACCCGCAGGAAATCATCCGCTCGGTCAAGAAGGGCCTGTACGCGGTGAACTTCGGCGGCGGCCAGGTGGACATCACCAATGGCAAGTTCGTGTTCTCCGCCAGCGAGGCCTACCTGATCGAGGACGGCAAGGTCACCCGCCCGGTCAAGGGGGCCACCCTGATTGGCGCCGGTCCCGAGGTGCTCACCCGCGTCTCCATGATCGGCAACGACCTGGCCCTGGACGAGGGCGTGGGCGTGTGCGGCAAGGACGGCCAGAGCGTGCCAGTCGGCGTGGGCCAGCCCACGCTCAAGGTCGATGCGATGACGGTGGGCGGCACCGCGTCCTAGTACGATCCCCGCCGGGAAGAAGACCGGGACGAGGGGCGGCGCCGTTCCTGCATATCGATAGAACGAAAACTCATTTCGCTTCGGCCGCGTGTGCGCCGAGAGTGTCCGCTGCGGCTTTCCCGTTGGCCGCCCGGACGTCTGGACGTCCGGTTCCATCCGTGTCGACGAGGGGCGAACGATGAGCGAAGCCACGCGTATCCTGCCGGGCCAGGCGCGGACGCCGGACGTTGCCGTCCGGGCGCCCCGCGCCGGCCTTTTCTCCAACGAGGACTGGTGGTCGGTGTGGATCGGCCTGCTGGTGATCGTGGTAGCCTGGGCCTTGTTCGCCAACGGCGGCAGCCTGAAGTGGCTGGCAGTGGCGCCGGCCAAGTGGAAGACGCTGGCCGAGGCATGGCAGGGCATCGCGGCCCACGGGGCGAACTACCTCGCCCTGTTCGCGGCCTTCGCCCTGCTGTTCGGCACGGCGCTGGCGCTGCTGGGGCATTCGCTGTCGCGCTTCCTGCCCAGCTTCCTGGTGCTGTTCGCGGCCTCGCTGCTGATCTTCACCGCCTCGGCCTGGACCGAGGCCTCGCGCTACAACCTGGAATCGCCGCTGATCGCCCTGGCGCTGGGCCTGGTGGTGTCCAATGTGTTCACCCTGCCCGCATGGTTCCAGTCGGGACTACGCGTGGAGTTCTACATCAAGGTCGGCATCGTGCTGCTGGGCGCCACCTTGCCGCTGACCTTGCTGGTGTGGGCCGGCCCGGTGGCGGTGGGGCAGGCGACCATCGTCTCGCTCAGTACCTTCGGGGTGATTTTCCTCGCCGGCAAGGCGCTGGGCCTGGACAAGCGCTTCGCCGCGGTGCTGGGCGTGGGCGGCGCGGTATGCGGCGTGTCCGCCGCGATCGCCACCGGTGGCGCGGTGCGCGCCAAGCGCGAGCAGACCTCGATGGCGATCACCCTGGTGGTGCTGTGGGCCATCGTGATGATCTTCGTGCTGCCGTTCGCCTCGCGCGCGCTGGGCCTGTCCACGGCCGTGGCCGGCGCGTGGATCGGCACCTCGGAGTTCGCCGACGCGGCCGGTGTGGCGGCCGCGCAGGCCTATGGCGATGCCGCGCGCAACGCGGGCGGTGCGATCGCCGGCGCGCCGGATGCCGCCGTGCAGGCCTTCACCCTGATGAAGGTGGTGGGCCGCGATATCTGGATCGGCATCTGGGCCTTCGTGCTGGCATGGGTGGCTACCACGCGCTGGAACGAGGAAGGCGGCGTGCAGGCCAAGGCCGACGTGCGCGAGATCTGGGCGCGCTTCCCGAAGTTCGTGATCGGCTTCGTGCTGGCCTCGGCGCTGGTGACCTGGATCGCCAGCCACTATTCGCTGGCCGACTACCGCAAGATCGTCACGCCCGACCTGGTGGCGCCGATCAGCACGCTGCGTACCTGGGCCTTCACCTTCTGCTTCCTCAGCATTGGCCTGACCACGCGGCTGCGCTCGCTCACCGCCACCGGCTGGCGTCCCCTGTTGGCCTTCAGCATCGGCGTGGCGGTCAACATCGTGATCGGCTACGTGCTGTCGGTGCACGTGTTCGCCGACTACTGGAACGGATTGGGCGGATGAACGCGGCCGCCGAGCGCCGCGCGGCATGCTGCGCGCGTTGCCGCTTCCGCCGCGACGATCCGGACGAACTGGAGCGGCGCGTGCCGGGCCTGGCGTCGTTCGGCTCGGCCTACGGCGCCAGCATCGGGGCGAGCGCGCTGTGTGAGGCGCACGATGCGTGGGTGTCGCCGGGGGACAGCTGTTCGCGCTTCCGGGCGATGGCGGATTGAGGGTTAGGGGAGTCGCGCCTCAGCCTTCCCCAGTCTCCACCGCGTCCTCGTCCTCGCCCAGCTGCTTGAGAAGCTGGAAAATCTCGCGATACGCCCGCGGCGGCTTGTTGCCGTCCTTTTCGACTTTGGCCTGGCGCACCAGCGAGCGCAGGTGCTGGCGGTCGATGGAGGGGTATTGCTCGACCAGCTCGCCGATGGCGGCATCGGCATCGGCCAGCAGGCGCTCGCGCGTCGCCTCGAGGCGATGCATGGCCGCGGTTTCCTGGCGTTGGCGTTCGCGGTTCTCGCCGAGCGCGGCACGTACGCCATCGAACACGGCCGCCTCGTGGCGGCGCATCACCTTCGCCAGGAAGGCCAGCTGCCGCTTGCGCGCGATATGCGCGGTAATGCGGCGCGTCTGCGCGATTTCGCGTTGCACGTCCTCGGGCAGGTCCAGCTTGGCCAGCTTGCTCGGCGGCAGCTCGACCAACTGGTTGGCCAGCGCCAACACGGCCAGCGCGTCGCGGCGCTGCTGGGTGCGCGTGGGGCCGTAGTCGTGGTCGGGCTCGTGGGTGTAGGTACGGTTCACGGAAGGCTTCCGGTCAGGGCGCGGCGTGGTCGAACGGCGCGGGTTCGGCCCGCTCCAGGGCGAAACGGGGGATCGGCTCGCCGTCCAGTTCCACGGTCTCGCAGAACATCGCGGCGGGGCGCACCCACAGTCCATGGTCGCCATAGAGCGCCTGGTACACCACTACTTCCTCCATCGTCTCGCTGTGCCGGGCGGTGCCCAGGACGCGGTAGCGCTGGCCTTTGTAGTGGCGGTAGATGCCGGCTGTCGGCGACATGGGCGGTCTCCGCGGGACGCTCTTTGCAAAACGGCCGCGCCACCCCCATGTCGGGAGGCTGCGCGGATAGGACCGCGTATTCTACCCGTCCCACCCTAGGAAGCCCACGCGTGACCGAACTTGCCCCCGACCAGGACCGCAGCCTGGAAGAACTCGACCGGCTGGCCCAGCTCGCCGAGGACGTGATCCGCCGCGCCCGCGCCGCCGGCGCCAGCCAGGCCGAGGTGGCCGCCAGCATCGACACCGGGTTGAACGTGAACGTGCGCCTGGGCGAGGTGGAGACGGTGGAACACACTCGCGACCGGGGCTTCGGGCTTACCGTGTACTTCGGGCAGCGCAAGGGCTCGGCCAGTACCGCCGACCTCAATCCGGACTCGATCCAGGCCACGCTGGAGCAGGCCTGCGCGATCGCCCGCTACACCGAGGAGGATCCGGCCGCCGGCCTGGCCGACGCCGCGCTGATGGCCACGGCTTTCCCTGACCTGGACCTGTGGCATCCGTGGCGGATCGACACCGCGCAGGCCATCGCGCTGGGCCAGGAGATCGAGGACGCCGGCCGCAGCCATGCGGGCATCACCAATTCCGATGGTGCCAGCGTGCAGATGGGTGAAAGCCTGGCCGTGTACGCCAACTCGCACGGATTCGTCGGGCGCGAGCGCGGCACGCGGCATTCGCTGTCGCTCTCGCTGATCGCCGGCGATGAGGAGGGCATGCAGCGCGACTACTGGTACGACAGCGTGCGCGCCGCGGGCGATTTCATCAGCGCCCGGGCCCTGGGCGACAAGGCGGCGCAGCGTACCCTGGCGCGCCTGGGCGCGCGTCGCCTGTCCACCCGCCAGTGCCCGGTGCTGTTCGCGCCGGAGGTGGCGCGCGGGCTGATCGGCCATCTGGTCGGCGCGGTGAGCGGCGGCTCGCTGTACCGGCGCGCCAGCTTCCTGCTCGACCATGCGGGCCGGCAGATCATGCCCTCGTGGCTGCATATCGTGGAGCGGCCTTTCCTGCGCCGCGGCCATGGCTCGGGCGCCTTCGATGCCGAGGGCGTCGCCAGCCGCGACAGCGCCCTGGTGGAGAACGGCGTGCTGGCGCGCTACGTGCTGGGCAGCTACTCGGCGCGCAAGCTGGGCCTGGCCTCCACCGGCAATGCGGGCGGCATTCACAACCTGATCGTCGAGCAGAGCCATGGCGAGCAGGCGCCGGACGACTTCGAGGGCATGCTCCGGCGCATGGGCACCGGCCTGCTGGTGACCGAGGTGATGGGGCAGGGCGTATCCACCGTGACCGGCGACTATTCGCGCGGCGCGGCCGGTTTCTGGGTGGAGAACGGCGTGATCGCCTACCCCGTGGAGGAGATCACCATCGCTGCCAACCTGCGCGACATGTACGCCAACATCGTGGCGGTGGGATCGGACGTCGATCCCCGCTCGCAGATCCTCACCGGCTCGATCCTGCTCGAACGGATGACCATCGCCGGCGAGTAGGCCGGCCACCGCCGGCAACGGGCACTTTGCTAGGATCGGGGCGCCGGCCGGGTGCCGGCCATGAACAGGCTCTTAGGAGATGTGCGCATGAGCGTTCCCCCCGAGTCCGTCGTACCGCCGCCGTCGGAGACTTCCGACACCCCTTCGTCCGAGGAAAAGCACTGGGCCGTGGTGGCCCACCTGTCCGCCCTGATCGGCGTGGTCATCACCGGTGCCTGGTTCGGCTGGGGCTGTTTCCTGGGGCCGCTGGTCGTATGGCTGGTGAAGAAGGAGACCATGCCCTTCGTCGACGACCAGGCCAAGGAGGCGCTGAACTTCAATATCACCGTGGCCATCGTGATGGTGGCGCTCAAGGTGCTGGTGCTGATCACGCTGGGCCTGGGCAAGCTGGTCGCCTGGCCGGTGGGCGTGGTGGTGTGGCTGGGCTGGCTGGTATGCACGGTGCTCGCCGCGATCCGCGCCAGCGAGGGTGTGCGCTACCGCTATCCGTACACCTTGCGCCTGATCGGCTAGGTTCGTGGCGGGGCCGGCCCTGCTTCAGTGCAGGCCGACGTAGGTCCGCTTGAAGCTCACCGGCTGCTGCAGCGTCGGCACCTTCCAGGCGCCGGTGACGACCAGTTGCCGGCCATCGGGCGACAGGACCCAGCTCTGGTCCAACTGGGTGCCGTCGGCATATTGGATCGATACCGACAGGCGGCCGTTTTCGGCATGGCCGCGCACCATCGCATTGCCGTTGAGCGTCTGGCGGGGCTGGCCGTCCAGCTTGCCGGTGAGCTGGTCGCCATTGTCCAGGCGCACCTGGAAGGTCTTGGCATCCTGCTGCACCAGCAGCACCGAGTCCGCCTTGAGCAGCGGCGGCATCGGGTAGGTGGCGGTGGCGATCGGGTCCTTGTCGGTGCCGGCGGGCTTGCTGCCGGCATTGCCGCCACCGTGCCGGCCATGGCCGCCGCCCATGCCGCCACCACCGCCCATGCCACCGCCCATGCCACCGCCGTGGCCCATGCCGCTGCCGCCACGGTGGCCGCCACCGCCATGGCTGGCGGGCGGCGTGGCGCTGGAGGATGAGGCTGCAGGCGCCGCCTGCTGCGCGCTGGCCTGCTGCTCGGCGCGCGCCTCGTTGCGCATGGCGGTGGTGAGCGTGTCGGCGGTGTCGCTGTTGTGGTCGTCCAGGCGCCAGGCACCGCTAAGGTCGGGCACCTGCGGCGTGGCGGCATGGGCCGCGGCGGCGAGCAGGGCGCAGAGCGCGGGCAGCAGGGGGCCGGTCGGACGGAGCAGCGGGCGGAAACGGGGCATGGCGGACGGCGGTGGCGGACGATCCGCCCTCAAACGTTCCGTAGCGATCCCCAGTTGACACTCATCGCAGGCGGGCCGCCGCGTAGCGGGCCAGTTCTTCCAGCAGGATGCCCTGCTTGCCGAAGGGCGCGATGGCCGCCAGTGCGTCGGCGGTCAGGCGGGCCAGGTGCTCGCGGGAAGCCTCCATGCCGAGGATGGAGGGGAAGGTGGGCTTGTCGGATGCGGCGTCCTTGCCGGCGGTCTTGCCGATCACGTGGGACTCGCCTTCCACGTCGAGGATGTCGTCGCGCACCTGGAAGGCCAGGCCCACCGCGTGGGCGTAGCGGTCCAGTGCCTCCAGCGCATCGTCGGACGCGCCGGCCGCCAGGCCGCCCAGGCGCACGGCGGCGCGGATCAGCGCGCCGGTCTTGCAGGCGTGCATGTGCTCCAGCTCGGCCAGGCCCAGCTTGTGCCCGACCGCGATCAGGTCCAGCGCCTGCCCGCCGGCCATGCCCTCGGCGCCGCAGGCGCGGCCGAGCACGCGCAGCATCTCCACGCAGCGGGCCGGGGACACGCCCAGCTCCACGTCGTGCGCCAGCCATTCGAAGGCCAGCGCCTGCAGGGCGTCGCCGGCCAGGATCGCCATCGCCTCGCCGAACACGACGTGGCAGGTAGGACGGCCGCGGCGCATGTCGTCGTCGTCCATCGCGGGCAGGTCGTCGTGCACCAGCGAGTAGGCGTGGATCAGCTCCACCGCGCAGGCCGGGGCGTCCAGGCACGGGCCGGCCTCGCCCAGCGCATGGCCGGCGGCGTACACCAGCAGCGGGCGCAGGCGCTTGCCGCCGCCGAGCACGGCATAGCGCATCGCGCGGTGCAGTTCGACCGGGGCGGTGTCTTCCGGGGGCAGCGAGCGGGCCAGCGCCTCCTCGGCGCGGGCGATCAGCGACTTGAGATCGGCGCCGAGTTCAGAGCTCGGGTTCAAACGGTTCGGCAGTGTCTGGGGCATCGGGGTCGAGCAGCAATCGCACGCGCAACTCGGCATTTTCCAACGCCTGCTGGCAGTGGCGATAGAGGCCGATGCCGCGCTCGAAGGAAGCGAGGGATTCGTCCAGGCTCAATTCGCCGCCTTCCATGCGCGCGACCAACTGTTCAAGCTCGTCCAGCGAATGCTCGAAATCGGCGACGGGCGCGGGGTTGGCGGGGGCGGAAGCAGACTTGGCCATGGCCCGCAAAGCTAGCGCAGGGGGCGCTGGGAATCAATCCGCAGGCGGTCGTGGCGTGTGTGTCGTTGTGGGAGCGCGGCCCAGTGCGCGACTGCGGGACAGTGCCGCTACGCGAGTCGCGCACAGGGTGCGCTCCCACAGTGGAGGGAAGTTTCAGCGGCCCGGCTGCCAGTGGGGGCGGGTGTGGCCGAACAAGGCTGCGCCACGCGCGGTGAGCCAGCGATCACCCGCGCCGACCAGTTCCTCGCCCAGGTAGATGAGCGGGCAGGCGGGGCGGCGCCAGGGCGGCACGGCGCCTTGCTGGAACAGGTCGCGCAGCTCGCGGGTGTGCCGGTCGCCCGCCGGGCGAAGCCGTTCGCCGCCGTGGCGCAGGCGCACGGTGAGCACCTCGGCCAGTCGGCCTCCCGGTTCCAGGGCGAGCCGGCCGCCATCGGGCAGGACCAATGGCTCGCCTTGCCAGCGTGCCGTCCAGGCCAGATCGATCGCCGGCCCGGGCGGCAGCGCCCAGAGTCGGCCCTTCCATACATGCAGTTCGGCGCCAGGCCAGCGGATGCATGGCAACTGGCCGTCGCCGGCGACGCACTGGCGCTCGATCTGGGCACGCTGCGCGGTGGTGGGGGCGGGCAGGCCGCGCGCATGCAGCCATTCGTCCAGCAGCGGCTGGCGCAGCGCCGGCGCCAGGGCCAGCCAGCCGGCGGCATCCAGGCTGCCGGTCGCGGGGTCCTCCAGTTGCGCCAGCGCGGTGCGCCATTGGCTCGCCAGCGCCTGCGCCGCGGCACGGCTGAGGCTGGCGCTGTGCACGATGGACGTCACCGCCTGCGGCCAATGCCGGGTGAGGCGCGGCAGGATCTCGTGGCGGAGGAAGTTGCGCGACAGCGCGCTGTCGGCGTTGGAGGGATCGTCGATGCACGGCAGCTGATGCGCATGGACGTAATCGCGCAGCACCGCGCGGGGCAGGTCGAGCAGCGGCCGCCACAGCATGCCCTGGCCCAGCGGCCGCCTCGCGCGCATGCCGCCCAGGCCCTCGGGGCCGGCGCCGCGCAGCAGCTTCAGCAGCACCGTCTCGGCCTGGTCGTCGCGGTGATGGCCCAGCAGCAGCCATTCACCCGGGTGCAGCGCGCCGGCGAAGGCACGGTAGCGGGCGGCGCGGGCGGCGGCTTCCAGGCCGTAGCCGCGCGCGTGGTCCACGTCCACGCGCAGCACTTCGCAGGAAACACCCCACGCCAGGGCCTGTTCGCGGCAATGGGTCGCCCAGGCATGGCTGTCCGCGTGCAGGCCATGGTCGATGTGCAGCGCGCGCAGTCCGCGTTCGCGAGCTTCCGGCAACCGCGCCAGTACATGCAGCAGGGCGGTGGAATCCGGGCCGCCGCTGTAGGCGACGCACCATGCGCCAGGCACTTGCTCGCGCAGGGTGCGCCGCAGGTGCTCCACCAGTTCATTCACGGGTGGACGGTTTCCGCGTCTTGTTGCGCACGTAGATCACCTTGGGCCGCCCCTCGCCGGGGCTGCGCCGGTCCATCTCGAACAGGGTGGTGGCGGCGATCAGCTCGCTGAGCTTGTTGTAGCCGTAGCTGCGCGCATCGAAGTTGGGGCGTTGCTTGGTGATGATCGAGCCCACGCCGCCGAGCGCGGCCCAGTCATCGTCGTCGGAGGCGGCCTCCACCGCGTTGCGCAGCAGGTTCACCAGGCTGGAGTCCTGCTTGAGCTGGGTGGCGGTGCGCGGCACCAGCGGCGTTTCCTCGTCGGGCTTGGCGGCAAGGATGTCGGTGTAGACGAACTTGTCGCACGCGGCCACGAAGGGGTCGGGCGTCTTGCGCTCGCCGAAGCCGTAGACGATCAGTCCCGATTCGCGGATGCGCGCGGCCAGCCGGGTGAAGTCGCTGTCGCTGGAGACGATGCAGAATCCGTCGAAGCGGCCCGAGTACAACAGGTCCATCGCGTCAATGATCATCGCCGAGTCGGTGGCGTTCTTGCCGCTGGTGTAGCCGAACTGCTGGATCGGCTGGATCGATTGCGTGAGCAGTTGCTCCTTCCAGCTCTTCAGGTGATTGGACGTCCAATCGCCGTAGGCGCGCTTGACGTGCGCGGTGCCATACTTGGCGACTTCGGCCAGCAGGGCCTCGGCGATGCCGGGCTGCGCATTGTCGGCGTCGATGAGGACGGCGAGCTTGGTGCTGTCGGTAGCCATGTCGCGTTTCCTGGCGGAGATGCCGTGGATGGTAGCGCGGTGGCGTGATGAAGCTGTAGGAGCCCACCCAGTGGGCGACCGCGACGTGTCGCGATGCCTCATGCGCTTGTCGCGCACTGGGTGCGCTCCTACACCCTAATTCTGAAAGGTGCGGTTAGGCGGGTTATTCGGTGAAGGCGCCGTAGCCGCGCAGGCGCTGGTAGCGCAGTTCCATCAGGTCCTTCACCGGCACCGCCTCCAGCTCGTCGAGCTGGTTGAGCAGCACGGCCTTCAGGCGCACCGCCATCGCATGCGGGTTGCGGTGCGCGCCGCCCAGCGGCTCGCGCACCACCTTGTCGATCAGGCCCAGTTCCTTCAGGCGCGGCGCGGTGAGGCCCAGCGCCTCGGCGGCGTCGCGGGCCTTGTCCGCGCTCTTCCACAGGATGGAGGCGCAGCCCTCGGGCGAGATCACCGAATAGGTGGAGTACTGCAACATGACGGTGCGGTCGCCTACGCCGATGGCCAGCGCGCCGCCGGAGCCGCCCTCGCCGATCACCGTGCACACGATGGGCGTCTTGAGGTCGGCCATCTCCAGCAGGTTGCGGGCGATCGCCTCGCTCTGGCCGCGTTCCTCGGCGCCCACGCCGGGGTAGGCGCCGGGGGTGTCGATCAGGGTGAGCAGCGGCAGGCCGAAGCGCTCGGCCATCTTCATCAGGCGCAGCGCCTTGCGGTAGCCCTCGGGACGCGGCATGCCGAAGTTGCGGCGCACCTTGCCCTTGGTGTCGCGTGCCTTCTGGTGGCCGATGATCATCACCGAGCGGCCGTTGATGCGGCCCAGGCCACCCACAATGGCGGCGTCGTCCGCGTAGGCGCGGTCGCCGGCCAGTTCATGGAACTCCTCGCACATCACGCTGATGTAGTCGAGCGTGTACGGCCGCGCCGGATGGCGCGAAAGCTGGGTGACCTGCCACGGCGTGAGGTTGCGGAAGATCTCGTTGGTCTTGAGCTTGAGCTTCTCGCGCAGGCGGGCGACTTCCTCGTCGATGTTGAACGCCTGTCCATGGCTGGCGTGGCGAAGCTCTTCGATCTTCGCGTCCAGCTCGGCGATAGGTTGTTCGAAATCGAGGAAGTTGGGATTCATTCGGTGCAGTTCAGAACACGGAAGCGCGGCAGTATACCGGTCCGCGGAAAATCGCGGGAACGGGGGCGTATGGGGGCGCAGGGGTTAGGGGTGGGTAGCGGGGGCACCGAATCTGGCCACCGGGGGCGGACACACCACCTGACGACAGTTTCTGCCGCGGCTCATCGTCTTGACTCAGTGGCCAGACTTGGCGCCTTCGCTACTCACCCCTAACTCCTCGCTCTTCTGTCCTCACGATCCGCAGCTTGGCCGCCTCCACCCCCGGCACCGCGCGGATGGCGCGCAGCAGCTCGGGGATGGCATCCACGCGCCAGTCCTCGCCCAGCTCCAGGTCGGCCTGGGCCAGGCGGTTGTGGTAGCCGTGCAGGATCACGCTGGCGCGGCCGCCGCGGTAGCCGGCGAGGGTGCGGCGCAGTTCCTCGATGAAGCCGGGGCCGACGCCGTTCAGTTTCAAACGCAGCAGGCGGGCATAGCGGCGGCAGGCATCGCCCAGGGTGCAGGCGCTGCGGGCGCGCAGGGCAAAGCCGCCGCCGGAAAATTCGTCGATGCGCAGGCCGCCTTCCACCACGAGCAGTTCGTCGCGGGTGAGCAGCGGGGCCACCTGCTGGTACAACTCGCCGAAGAAGCTCACCTCGATGATGCCGGTGCCGTCTTCCAGCCGCACGAAGGCATCGCTGTCGCCGCGCTTGCGCACGGCGGTGACCATGCCGGCCACCGTCCACGGCGTATCCGGACCGCGGCGGAAGCGGTTCTCCTCGCCATCGCTCTTGCGCGGCTTGGGGGGCTGGTAGCGTTCGGCGATCTCGCCCAGCGGGCAAGTGGAAAGCTGGGCCAGTTCGTCCCGCCACGGGTCGGTGGGGTGGCCGGAAAGATAATGGCCCAGCGTGTCGCGCTCGCCCTGCAGGATCTGTTCGAGCGGCCACTCGGCCACCACCGGCAGCTCCACCTGCACCACCGGCGCGGCGCTGCCCCCGCCCGTATCCGACATGAAGGCGCCGAACATGTCGTTCTGGCCGCTCTGCTTGTCGCGCAGGTGCTGCTCGGCGGCCTTCATGGCGCCGGGCAGCTGCGCCATCAGGCTGGCGCGGTTGGGCGCCAGCGCGTCGAGCGAGCCGGACAGGATCAACGCTTCCAGCACGCGGCGGTTGAGCTTGGTCGAATCGACGCGGCGGCAGAAGTCGGCGAGATCCTTGTACGGCCCGCCGCGCTTGCGTTCCTCGGCGATCGCCTCGCAGGCGCCCTGGCCCACGCCCTTGATGGCGCCCAGGCCGTAGCGGATGACCTTGGGCTCCACCGCCACGAACATGAATTCGGAGGCGTTGACGTCCGGCGGCAGCACGGTGAGGCCGATCGCCTTGGACTCGTCGATGAAGGTCACCGCCTTGTCGGTGTTGTCCATGTCCGACGAGATCGTCGCGGCCATGAATTCGGCGGGGTAGTGCGCCTTCAGCCAGGCGGTCTGGTAGGAGACCAGCGCGTAGGCGGCCGCGTGCGACTTGTTGAAGCCGTAGCCGGCGAACTTCTCCATCAGGTCGAAGATGGCGTCGGCCTTGTCCTGGCTGAGGCCGTCCTTGGCGGCGCCCTCGCGGAACTTGGCGCGCTCCTTCGCCATTTCCTCGACTTTCTTCTTGCCCATCGCGCGGCGCAGCAGGTCAGCGCCGCCGAGCGTGTAGCCGCCCACGATCTGCGCCATCTGCATCACCTGCTCCTGGTAGACCATGATGCCGTAGGTCTCTTTCAGGACAGGCTCGACGCGCGGGTCGGGGTATTCCACTTCCTCGCGGCCGTGCTTGCGCGCGACGAAGCTGGGGATCAGGTCCATCGGGCCGGGGCGGTACAACGCGCCCAGGGCGATGATGTCCTCGATGCGGTCGGGCTTGGCGTCCTTGAGCATGCGCTGCATGCCCGCCGATTCGAACTGGAAGATCGCGACCGTCTGTGCTTTCTGGAAGATGTGCTGGTAGGTGTAGGCGTCGTCCAGCGGCAGCTCGGCGATGTCCAGCGGCGCCTCGCCTGCCTGCGCGCGGCGCGCGTTGATGGCCTTCACTGCCCAGTCGATGATGGTGAGCGTGCGCAGGCCGAGGAAGTCGAACTTCACCAGGCCGACCGCTTCCACGTCGTCCTTGTCGTACTGCGTCACCACGCCGCCGCCGCCCTGTTCGCAGTACAGCGGGGCGAACTCGGTGAGCGGCTTGGGGCCGATCACCACGCCGCCGGCGTGCTTGCCGACGTTGCGGGTGAGGTTCTCCAGCTTGAGCGCCAGGTCGATCAGCGTACGCGCTTCCTCGTCCTGCTCGTAGAGGTCGCAGAATTCCTTGACGATGCGGTCGGGTTCTTTCCTGGCCTTCTCCGAGCGGCCCAGCGCGCACTGCAGGGTGAGGTCGAGCGGGCGCGCGGGGATCAGCTTGGCGATGCGGTCGACCGCGTTGTAGCCCATGCCGAGCACGCGGCCGGAGTCGCGCAGCACCGCCTTGGCTGCCATCGAGCCGTAAGTGATGATCTGGCTGACGTGGTCGCGGCCGTACTTGCGCGCGACGTAGTCGATCACCTCGTCGCGGCGGTCCATGCAGAAGTCGATGTCGAAGTCCGGCATCGACACGCGTTCGGGATTGAGGAAGCGCTCGAACAGCAGGTCGAACTGCAGCGGGTCCAGGTCGGTGATCTTGAGCACCCACGCCACCAGCGAGCCCGCGCCCGAGCCGCGGCCCGGGCCCACCGGGATGCCGTTCTGCTTGCCCCAGTTGATGAAGTCCGACACGATCAGGAAGTAGCCGGGGAAGCCCATCTTGATGATGACGTCCAGCTCGCGTTCCAGCCGCGCCTCGTATTCTTCCAGCGTGCGCCCCGGCGCCAGTCCGGCGGCGGCGAGGCGTTCCTTCAGGCCCTGGCGCGAGATCTCGCGGATGTAGCTGGCCAGGTCGTGGCCTTCGGGTACCGGGAAGTCGGGCAGGTAGTAGGTGCCGAAGCTCAGTTCCAGCGTGCAGCGCCTGGCCAGCTCGATGGTGTTTTCCAACGCCTCGGGAAGGTCGGCGAACAGCGCCTCCATTTCCTCCGGCGACTTCAGGTACTGCTGGTCGCTGTAGTCGCGCGGGCGCTTGGGGTCGGCCAGCACGCGGCCCTGGTTGATGCACACGCGCGCCTCGTGCGCCTCGAAGTCGTCCTGCTTGAGGAAGCGCACGTCGTTGCTGGCGATCACCGGCAGGTCCAGCGCGGTGGCGAGCGCCAGCGCGGCGGTGTTCCAGCTTTCCTCGCCCTCGCGGCCGGTGCGGGTCAGCTCCAGGTACAGGCGGTCGGCCATCTGCGTGGCGAACGGGCGCAGCCGCGCGGCGGCGGCATCCACGCCCTGGTTCACCGCCAGGCGGCCGGCTTCGCTCTCGCGGCCCATCAGCGCGATAAGACCCTGCGTCGCGTCGGGCGTGAGCCAGGCCATGTCGACCATGGCGCGGCCGCTGTGCTGGCCCTCGCGCCAGGCGCGCGAGACCAGGCGGGAGAGATTGAGGTAGCCCTCGCGGTTCTGGCAGAGCAGGGTGAGGCGCCAGGGGCGCGGGTCGTCCGGCACGCTGACCCACAGGTCGCTGCCGCCGATCGGCTTGATGCCGGCCGCGCTGCAGGCCTTGTAGAACTTCACCAGCGCGAACATGTTGCTCTCGTCGGTGAGCGCCACCGCCGGGATGCCGAGGCGCACGCAGGCCTCGACCAGCCCCTTGATGCGGATGGTCGAATCGACCAGCGAGTACTCGCTGTGCAGGTGGAGGTGGGCGAAGCGGACGGACATGGCGTGCGCGCAGGATGGAGCATCAGCCTACCGGCGCGACCGGAGGCGGGCAAGGATTGACATCATCCCCGCGGCGCGTTTTTGCGCGCCAGCCAAGGGCCGGCGGCCGTGTCCGGCACGCCGCGAAAGCCAACCAATGGCGGTTGCGGGTTGCCGCGCGGGCTGGCATGGTCCCGGACTTTGTGCGCCGGCGGGCCATCTCGCCGGCCGTGGTCCGGAAACCGTCGATGTCATTGCTCCGCTCGCTGTTTACCGTCAAGCCCATCGAGGCGTCGCTCACCGCCAACGACAACCTTCGCCGCACGCTGGGACTGAAGGATCTCATCGTGCTCGGCGTGGGCGCGGTGATCGGCGCGGGAATCTTCGTCATCACCGGGCAGGCCGCGGCCGAGCATGCCGGGCCGGCGCTCACTCTTTCCTTCGTGCTGGCCGGCCTGGCGGCGGCGCTCGCGGCGCTGAGCTACGCCGAGTTCGCCGCCATGCTGCCGGTGTCGGGCAGCGCCTATGTGTATGCCTACGCCACCTTCGGCGAACTGCTGGCCTGGTTCATCGGCTGGAACGTAGTGGCCGAGTACCTGCTGGCGGTGTCCTCGGTGGCGGTGGGCTGGTCGGGCTATGGCGTGGGCCTGCTGCACAGCCTGGGCGTCGACGTGCCGGCGGTGCTGTCGAATGCGCCGCTGGCCTTCCGCGACGGCCATTTCGTGGCCACCGGCGCCTGGATCAACCTGCCGGCGCTGCTGGTGGTGGCGGCGATCACCGCGCTGCTCTACGCGGGTACGCGCCAGTCGACCCTGTTCGCCAGCATCGTGGTGGTGGTGAAGGTGCTGGTGGTGATGCTGTTCGTGGTATTCGGCCTGCAGTACATCGACACCTCGCTGTGGCATCCCTACGTGCCGCCCAGCCAGGGCGGCGACCGCTATGGCTGGGCGGGCGTGTTCCGCGCGGCCACCAGCGTGTTCTATGCCTACATCGGCTTCGACGCGGTGGCGACGGCGGCGCAGGAAACGCGCAACCCGCAGCAGAACGTGCCTGCCGGCATCCTGATCTCGCTGGCCGTCTGCACGGTGCTCTACATCGTGGTGGCGGCGGTGCTGACCGGCCTGGTGCCGTATCCCCAGCTGGCCACCGCCGAGCCGGTGGCCACCGCGCTGGCGGCGCACCCGCCGCTGGCCTGGCTGAAGCTGCTGACCCAGGTCGGCGCCGTCGCGGGGCTCACCTCGGTGATCCTGGTGATGCACCTGGGGCTGGCGCGCATCCTCTACACCATGGCGGGCGACGGCCTGCTGCCGGCCACGTTTGGTGCCGTGCACCAGCGCTTCCGCACGCCGCATCGGACCACCCTGCTGGTCGGCGCGGTGGGCGGTGTGCTGGCGGCGCTGTTCCCGCTCAGCCTGCTGGGCGACCTGCTGTCGATGGGCACGCTGCTGGCGTTCGCGACCGTCTGCGTGGGCGTGCTGGTGCTGCGCCGCACGCGGCCCGAGCTGCCGCGTGGCTTCCGCGTGCCGGCCGCGCCGCTGGTGTGTTCGCTGGGCGTGCTGGTCTGCCTGTTCCTGCTGGCCCAGATGAACCTCGGCAACTGGTTGCTGCTGGCGGGCTGGACCACGCTTGGCATGCTGATCTACGCCGGCTACGGCTATCGGCACAGCCGCCTGCGCGCGCGCGGCTGATCGCGCGCATCCCATGGCGGATGGGCAATGCCATCCACCATGCCCGTGGCGTCACGAGATGCGGAAGCGCTCGTCGCCCACGGGAGGCGCGATGTAGTGTTCCAGGCTTTGTACCTTGAGCGGATGCCTGTCGTAATCCACGTGCTTGGGTTCGACCGCGGCGGTGCCGCCGGGAGCGCGCTGCGGCGCGGGCGTCACGTCCGGGTGGATGCCAGGGTCGGCGTTGCGGCTCGACGGATGGAATAGCGTCATGACACGACTCCTGCGGCGGATGCGCGCGATGGGGGAGTCTCGAATGACCCAGGCCGCTGGGGGGCCGCCTGAGACCCGCGTCCCTGCCTTGATGGAAGCGCATCGCGCCATGGCATGGCGCCCCGGGGGGAGCATGGGCTGGGGATGGCCCGGTGGCTTCGTTTCCCGTACCTGCTGGGATGCGTCCGCGACGGAAAAGGTTGCCTGGCCCGCGGCTGGTTCCGTACAGGCGAGCCTATGCTAATCCGGTGACATGCGGGCGACGTGGGCCATTGGGCATGCCCCGGCGCGGGCGTGTTGGCCTTTCCCATGCATGGTGGGGCGCCCGGGCATATGGACGTCCATTCGCCGGGAGTCAGAACAGCACGCCCTGGTCCAGCAGCAGCTTGACCGGCGCGAAGCTGCGGCGGTGCTCGGGGCAGGGCCCCAGCCGCTTCAGCGCCTCCAGGTGGGCGGGCGTGGCATAGCCCTTGTGGTCGGCGAAGCCGTAGCCGGGATGCGCGCCGTCGAGCGCGACCATATAGCGGTCGCGCGTCACCTTGGCCAGGATCGAGGCCGCGCTGATGGCCGGCTCCAGCGCATCGCCGCCAACGATGGCGCGTCCCGCGCAGGGCAGTTCCCGGGGCAGGGCATTGCCGTCGATCCAGGCCTCGTGCGCCGAGGGCGTCAGGCCGGCAAGCGCGCGACACATGCCGACCATGGTGGCCTGGTAGATGTTGATGCGGTCGATCTCCTCGCGGTCCACCATCACCACGCAATACGCCACCGCGCATTCGATGATCTGCGGATAGAGCGCTTCGCGCCGCATTTCGGAAAGCTTCTTGGAGTCGTCGAGTCCGGCGATGGGGCGGGCGGGATCGAGGATGACCGCGGCGATCGCCACCGGTCCGGCCAGGGGGCCGCGTCCCGCCTCGTCGACGCCGGCGATGCGCCATGCGTCGGCCGCCGGGGTGGCCTTGGGCGCACTAGCTGACATGGGGCGCCTCCACCAGCTCCGCCACGGCCGCCGCCGCCAGGTCGCCGGCGTGGCCATCCAGGTCGCCGCGCAATGCCTGATGCAATTGCTCGAAAGCGGCCACGACATGCCCGCGCCGCTCGCTGTCGCGGAACAGCGCGAGCGTGGCCTCGGCCAGCTTGCCGGCGGTGAAGTCGTCCTGCATCAGCTCGGGCACCAGCATCGCATCGCGGCCCATGCCGCTGGCCCGGGCCAGGATGTTGGGCAGCGCGTAGACGTCGGTCTTGAGCATGTTGAGCGCCCTGGCGATGCGGTAGCTCACCGGCGACACGCGGTAGCCCACCACCATCGGCCGCTTGGCCAGCATGGCCTCCAGCGTGGCCGTGCCCGAGGCCAGCAGCACCACATCGGCGGCCAGCATGGCCTCGTGGGCATGGCCATCCAGCAGCAGCGGCGAGCCTTCGCCGGCCGCGTTGCCGAGCAGGGCCTGGATACTCGCCCGCACGCGCTCGTTGGCGGCGGGAACGACGATGCGCAGCCCGGGCAGCTGCGCCGCCACCTTCCGGGCCGCCTCGATGAAGCCAGGCCCCAGCATGGCCACCTCGGACGGCCGGCTGCCCGGCAGCACGGCCAGCACCGGTACTTGTTGAGGCAGCCCCAGCGCGTCGCGCGCGCCCGCGCGATCGGAGACCATGGCGAAGCGGTCGGCCAGCGGATGGCCGACGAAGCGCGCGTCGATGCCGTGGCGGGCGTAGATGGCCGGTTCCATCGGGAACAGGCACAGCACGCGGTTCGCGCTGCGGCCGATCTTTTCCGTGCGCTTCTCGCGCCATGCCCATACGGAAGGGCTGACGTAGTGCACGGTGCGCAGGCCGGCGTCGCGCAGGCGCTTCTCCACGCCCAGGTTGAAATCCGGCGCATCGATGCCGACCACCACCGCCGGTTTCGCCGCGATCAGGCGCGAGACCAGCGCATTGCGCAGGCGCAGCAGGCGCGGAAGGTGCGAGATCACCTCGGCGAAGCCGAACAGCGACAGCTCCCTGATGTCGTACCAGGATTCGAAGCCCTGCGCCTGCATGCGCGCACCGCCGATGCCGACGAAGCGCGCCCCGGGATAGCGGCGACGCAGCGCCGCTATCAGGTCGGCGCCGAGCTGATCGCCGGAATCCTCGCCGGCAATCAGCGCAATGGTGGGCGCGCCGGGAATAGGGAATGGGGAATGGGAAATGGGAGCGCGCGCTCCGTCCTGCGTGGCGGGAGGTCCAGGCAGTTTTCCCGATTCACTATTCACCGTTCACTACTCCCCGCGCTAGCGCGCCAACGCGCGCTCGCTGCGTTCGAGGAATTCCAGCATCGCGCGCACGTCCTCGCTGTCCGCCGCCTGGGCGGCCAGTTGCTCGCGCGCGTCGGCCAGGGTGAGGCCGGCCATGTACAGCGTGCGGTAGGCGCGCTTGATCGCCGAGATGCGCGTGGCGTCGAAGCCGCGGCGCTTGAGGCCCTCGCTGTTGATGCCGCGCGGGCGGCCGCGCTGCTCGTTGGCCATCATCACGAACGGCGGCACGTCCGAGCCCAGCAGGCAGCCCATGCCGATGAAGGCGTGCGCGCCGACCTTGCAGAACTGGTGCGCGCCGGAGAAGCCGGCCATCACCACCCAGTCGCCGATCTCGACGTGGCCGGCCAGCGCCGAGTAATTGGAGAACACCGTGTTGTTGCCGATCTTGCAGTCGTGCGCGATGTGTACGTAGGCAAGGATCCAGTTGTCGTCGCCGATTTGCGTGACGCCGCCGCCGTCGCCCGTGCCGCGGTTGATGGTGACGTATTCGCGGATCTGGTTGCGATCGCCGATGACCAGTTCGGTGCGCTCGCCCTTGAACTTCTTGTCCTGAGGCGCGCCGCCCAGCGAGGCGAACTGGCTGATGCGATTGTCGCGGCCGATGCGCGTGGGGCCCTCGATCACCACATGCGGGCCGATCACCGTGCCTTCGCCGATCTCGACGTCGGCACCGATGACGCTGTACGCGCCGATGCTGACGTTGGCCCCGACGATGGCGGAGGGATCGATCTGCGCGGTGGGGTGGATCATTTGTCGGCCCTCGCCGCGCACATCAGCTCGCAGCTGGCCACCTCCTTGCCGTCCACGAGGGTGCGCGCCTCGAACAGGCCCATGCTGCGCAGCAGGCGCTTGAGCTCCACCTCCAGGCGCAGCTGGTCGCCCGGCACCACCGGCGCGCTGAAGCGCGCGTTGTCCACCTTGGCCAGGTAGAACAGCGGGCTGCCCGTGGTGCCCTTGAGACGGCTGGAGATCTGCGTGAGCAGGCCGGCGGCCTGTGCCATCGCCTCCACGATCAGCACGCCCGGCATCACCGGATGGTCCGGGAAGTGGCCCTGGAAGAACGGCTCGTTGATCGTCACGTTCTTGATCGCCACCGCGCTCTTGTCGGGCACCAGTTCGATGACGCGATCGACCAGCAGGAACGGATAACGGTGCGGCAGCAGCTGCCGGATCTGTTCCACGTTCACCGGAAGGTGGAAGGGCACGGTGAGCTCACTCATTGTTGCTGTCCTTCTCCAGCGCCGAGAGCCGGCGCGCGTATTCGTCGAGATGCTTGAAACGGGCCGCGTTGCGCCGCCATTGGCGGTTTTCCTGCAGCGGGACGCCCGAGGAATATTCGCCGGGCTCGCGGATGGAGTGCGTGACCAGGCTCTTGGCGGTAATGGTAACCCGGTCGGCCACTTCCAGATGGCCCAGCACGCCGGCATTGCCGCCGATCATGCAGTAGCGGCCGATCTTGGCGCTGCCAGCCACCGCGGCGCAGCCGGCCAGGGCGGTGTGCGCGCCGATGTGCACGTTATGGGCGATCTGGATCTGGTTGTCCAGGCGCACGTCCTCTTCCAGCACGGTGTCGTCCAGCGCGCCGCGGTCGATGGTGGTGTTGGCGCCGATTTCGCAGTCGTCGCCGATGCGCACGCCGCCGAGCTGCGGCAGCTTGATCCAGTGGTCGCGGTCGAAGGCGAGACCGAAGCCGTCCGAGCCGAGCACCGCGCCGGGATGCACCAGCACGCGCTTGCCCAGGGTCACGCGGATCACCAGCGTCACGCGCGCCACCAGGCGCGATTGCGCGCCGACCGTGCAATCGGTGCCGATGATGCAATGGGGGCCGAGGATCGCGCCGTCCTCCACCACCGCGCCCGCGTCGATGACGCAGCCGGGGCCGATGCTGGCGGTGGGCGCGATTTTCGCGCCCGGCGCGACCACGGCGCTGGGATGGATGCCCTGCGGTGCGTGGGGCAGGCGCTCGAACAGCGCGGCGATCTTCGCGTAGGCCACGTAGGGATCGCGCGCGACGAGCGCGGGCACGGGGCTGTCGGCGACGTTCTCCTCGCGCATCACCACCACGCCGGCGCGCGTGCCGGCCAGCAGCGAGGCGTACTTGCTGTTGGAGAGAAAGCTCAGCTGGCTGGGGCCGGCGCCGGCCAGGGTGCCGACGCCGTCGATGAGGCGGTTGCCGTCGCCGTGGAAGGCGAGCCCGAAGCGCACGGCCAGCTCGGACACGGTTGTCTTGAAAGCGCTCATGTTGACTCCCTGCGATCGGGCCATTGTAGGGGGCGCCGTCGCCGGCCGCATGCAAAAAAGAAAGCGCGGCATGGCCGCGCCCTCCTTGCTACTGGCCTTCGGCCATTCAGCGCATTTAGAACTGGCTGCCGAAGGTGAACTGGATGCGCTCCTCGTAGTGGCTGTCGTCCTGCTGGGTGCGGATCGGGAACGCGAAGTTGATGATCAGCGGGCCGATCGGCGCCTGCCAGTGCAGCGACAGGCCGGTGGATACGCGCAGCGTCTTGGCCGAGAAGCTCTGGTAGTTCTCGTACACGTTGCCGACGTCCACGAACCACGACACGCGGGCGGTGTTGATGTCCTTCAGGAACGGCAGCGGCAGGTACATCTCGGCCGTGCCCAGCACCTTGAACGCACCGCCCAGCGGCTGCGCGTAGGAGTACACGCTGCCGTTGCAGTAGCCGTTGCGGGCAGGCGTGATGGGGACCGTCTTGCCCGTAGTGGGATCGGTGGTGGTACCCACGCAGACGCGGGGACCGAGGGTGTTGTCCTCGAAGCCGCGCACGTCGCGCACGCCGCCGGAATAGTAGTTCTCCCAGAACGGGAACGGGATCTTCTGGCCGGCCTGGTAGAGGCCGTCGGCGCTGCTGTAGTCGAAGGTCTGGCCATAGGTGTCGCCGTAGCCGACCTGGCCGTCCAGGTACAGCACGAAGCCCTTGCCGATCGGCCAGTAGTGGTTGGCCTCACCGAAGATCTTGTAGTACTGCACGGTGGAGCCGGGCAGGGCCACGTCGGTCGACAGCGAGATCAGGCCGCCGCGGGTGGGCGCCCAGTAGCCGTTGCGCGTGTCGTGGGTCCAGCCCAGGGTGGCGTCCCAGGTGTGGATGGTCTGGTGGCCCAGCGCGTTCTGGTAGTCGATCAGTACCTGAGGCGAGTAATTGGCCGTCTCGGTGACGATGTTGCCGTTCTCGTCGGTGGTCAGGTACTGGTAGCTGAGGTTGATCTTGTTGCTGTTCAGGCCCAGGCCGGCGCGGATGGTGTCCGTCTCGGAGATCGGGAAGCTCAGGTAGCTGGAGAACGACTTCTCCGAGCTCTCGTAGTTCACGAAGTCGCTGTTGGTGTCGCCGTAGTTGGACTTGGTGAAGCCGACGCTGTAGCCGATGCCCACGCCGCTGTCGGTGAGGTAGGGATTGAAGTAGCTGGCGTTGATCGCCGTGGAGTAGTCGCTGCGCGACGCGCCCACGGTGAAGCTGTCGCCGGTGCCCATGAAGTTGTTCTGCGACACCGACGCGGACAGGATGATGCCCGAGTACTGCGAGTAACCCACGCCGAACATCAGGCTGCCGGCAGACTGTTCCTCCACCTTCACGGTCAGGTCGACCTGGTCCTCGGTGCCGGGCACCAGGGCCTTGTCGATGTTGACGGTCTTGAAGTAGCCCAGGCGCTGCAGGCGGATCTTGGAGCGGTCGATCGCCGGCTGCGAGTACCAGCTGCCTTCCAGCTGGCGCATTTCGCGGCGCATCACGTCGTCTTCCGTGCGGGTGTTGCCCTGGAAGATCACGCGGCGCACGTACACGCGCTTGCCCGGCTCGATGTAGAGGGTGAGGTCGACGGTGCGCTTGTCCTTGTCCAGCTTCGGTACCGGGGTCACCTTGGCGAAGGCGTAGCCAATGCTGGCCAGGATGGTCTTGATCGCGTTGGAGCTGGCCTCGATCGCCTTGCGGTTGAAGGTGTCGCCCTTGTGCACGTACACCAGTTGCTTGAGCGATTCCTCGGGCAGGATCAGCTCGCCGAGCAGGTGCACGTCGGAAATGGTGTAGATATCGCCTTCCTTGACGCTGGCGGCGATGTACATCGAGCGCTTGTCCGGCGCGATGGTGACCTGGGTGGAGTCCATGCCGAAGTCGGCGTAGCCGCGGTCCATGTAGTAGGACTGCAGCTTCTCAAGGTCGCCGGAGAGCTTCTCGCGCGAGTACTGGTCGTCCTTGGAATACCAGGACAGCCAGTTGCTGGTATCAGACTCGAAGCCCTTGCGGATCGCCTTGTCGGTGAACGCCTTGTTGCCGACGATGTTGATTTCCTTGATCTTGGCGACCTTGCCCTCGCGGATCTCGATGTCGATGGCGACGCGGTTGCGGTCGAGATTGGTCACGTGCGGGTCGACCGACACGTTGTACTTGCCGCGGTTGTAGTACTGGCGCACCAGTTCCTGCTGCACGCGGTCCAGCGACAGGCGGTCGAAGGTCTCGCCCTCGGACAGGCCGATCTCCTTCAGGCCCTTGCGCAGGTCGTCTTCCTTGATGTCCTTGTTGCCGCGAATGTTCAGCTTGGCGATGGAGGGACGCTCCACCACCTTGATGACCATGATGTCGCCTTCGCGGTCGATCTCCACGTCGCTGAAGAACTTGGTCTGGTAAAGGGCGCGGATGGCGCGCTGGGCGCCGTCGTTGGTCAACCGGTCGCCCTTGCCGATCGGCAGGTAGTTGAGCACCGTGCCGGCGGAAATGCGGCTGAGGCCATCAATGCGGATGTCGGAAACGACGAACGGCTCGAATGCGAGGGCATTGGCAGAAAGAGAGGCAAGCAGGATCAGGGCGGCGATACGCTTCATCGTCGATTCCGTTGTTTTTTATTCCGATGGAGCGGCCTGGACCGCCCCGATCAAATACGTGAAGCCAGGACGGGCCCAGCCAAAGGGTGCTTGCATCATCCCCGGATGCGTCGGGTGGCCCACCGCCGTGTTCCCGTGGCGCGCGTGCCGTCGCACGCATCCCGGGCACGCCTCGTCCCCCGGACACTGTGCGACTTCGGTAAAGCCGGCATGCGTCACGAGGGCAGGAAGCGGTGGATGTCGTTGTAGAAGGCCAGTCCCATCAACGTGAACAGCAAGACCAGGCCGACATATTGACCGGCCATCATTGCGCGTTCGCTGACAGGGCTGCCCTTGACCAACTCGATAAGGTAATACAGTAGCCAGCCACCGTCCAAGACGGGGATGGGCATCAGGTTGAGTACGGCGAGGCTGAGCGAGACCAGCGCCAGGAACTCGATGAACCAGGCCGGGCCCATGCTGGCCGAGGCATTGGCCACCTGGGCGATGCCGATCACGCCGGACAGGTTCTTGGTGGAAGCCTGGCCGCTGACCATCTTGCCGATCATGTTGAAGATCGAGGCGGCGCGCTCCCAGGTGGTGTCGAGGGCGACGCCAAAGGCCTTGAGCGGCCCGTAGCGCACCAGCGCCTGCTCGGCCGGCGGCGGGCGCACGCCTACCAGCCACTGGGCGGGGCGGCCTTCCTTCGATTCCCAGCGGGCCTTGATGTGCAGGGTCAGCGGCTGGCCGGCGCGCTCCACCACCACGGTCAGCGCCGGCGACTTGGCTGCCTCGCCGGCCACCAGCGTGGCGAAGGCCTCGAAGTCGGCCACGGCCTGGCCGTTCACGCTGACCAGGCGGTCGCCGCCGCGCATGCCGGCGACCTGGGCCGGGTCGCCCTCGGTGACGGTGGCGGCGACGGCCGGCAGCGGGGCAGGCCGCAGGCCGAGCTTGTCCAGGTACTGGTCGATGCCCTGGCCGGCGGGCAACTGCTGCAGCGGCAGCACCACGCGGCGCTCCCGGCCGTCGGTGCCGCGCACGTCCAGCGGCAATGGCGCGCGGCCCAGCAGGGCGTTGGCCACGGTATCCAGCGAGTCGCTCCAGGTACTGACCGGCTTGCCGTCGATGCGCAGCAGGCGGTCGCCGGGATGGATGCCGGCCTCGGCGGCCATGCTCTGCGGCGCGGCGGTGACCAGTGGCGCGTAGTCCGGCTTGCCCAGCATGAACATCAGCCAGAACGCGGCCACGGTGAAGATCAGGTTGAAGGCGGGCCCGGCCGCCACGATGGCGATGCGCTGCCATACCGGCTTGCCGGTGAATTCCTGGCCGGCCAGGGCGGGATCGACCTCGCCTTCGCGGGCGTCGAGCATCTTCACGTAGCCGCCCAGCGGGATCATGGCGACCTGGTATTCAGTACCGTCCTTGGCCGTGCGCTTCCAGATGGCCTTGCCGAAGCCCACGGAGAAACGCAGCACCTTGACGCCGCAGCGCCGTGCTATCCAGTAGTGGCCGAATTCGTGAAAGGTCACCAGCACGCCGAGCGTGACCAGCAACCAGAACACGGAACCGAGGAGACTATTCATCTGCAAGAGCTTATCAGGCTTGTCAGCACGCGTTGCGAAGGATGCGCCGGGCGGCCTCGCGGGCCAGCCGGTCGCGTTCATTCAGGGTCTGCACATCGACCACGGCTTGCGGTGGCAGTTCCGCAAGCACGCTCTCGACCAGGTCGGCGATGCCGAGGAAGGACAGGCCGCCGGCCAGGAAGGCCTCCACCGCCACTTCGTTGGCGGCGTTGAGGATGGCGGTGGCGTCGCCGCCCGCGCGCAACGCCTGGAACGCCAGGGCCAGGCAGCGGAAGGTGGCCAGGTCCGGGTGCTGGAAGGCGAGCGGGGCGGTGGCGGCCAGGTCCAGCGGCGCCACCCCGGCCTCGATGCGCGCGGGCCACGCCAGCGCGTGCGCGATGGCGGTGCGCATGTCCGGGTTGCCGAGCTGGGCCAGGACGGAGCCGTCGACATACTCGACCAGCGAATGCACCAGGCTCTGCGGATGCACCAGCACGTCGATCCGGTCCGGCGGCGCGCCGAACAGGTGATGCGCCTCGATCACCTCCAGGCCCTTGTTCATCAGCGTGGCCGAGTCCACCGAGATCTTGCGGCCCATCACCCAGTTGGGGTGCTTGCAGGCCTGCTCGGGCGTGACGCCGGCCAGTTCCGCCCGCGTGCGGCCACGGAACGGCCCGCCGGAAGCGGTGAGGATGAGGCGGCGCACGCCGCTGTCGTCCAGCTTCGGCCGGCCGCCGGGCAGGCATTGGAAGATGGCGTTGTGCTCGGAATCGACCGGGATCAGCTCGCCGCCGCCGGCGGCCAGCGCCTCCAGCAGCAGCGCGCCGGCCATCACGATGGATTCCTTGTTGGCTAGCAGCAGGCGCTTGCCGCCGCGCGCGGCGGCCAGGGTGGAGTCGAGGCCCGCGGCGCCCACGATGGCGGCCACCACGGTGTCGCACAACGGGCTGGCGGCAGCCTGGGCGATGGCGTCATGGCCGCTGGCGACGTCGCAGCGCATGCCCGCCGCCGCGAGACGGCGCGACAGTTCGCCTTCCAGCGCCGGATCGGCGATCACCGCGAGGTCCGGCCGGAAACGGACGCACAGTTCGGCCAGCGCAGCCACGTTGCGATGGGCGACCAGCACGCTGGCGCGGAAACGCTCAGGGTGCCGCGCGATCACGTCGAGCGTGCTACCGCCGATCGAGCCGGTGGCGCCGAAGACGGCGACCTTGCGGAACGGGACGTTGCTCATAGGCCCAGCAGCAGCTTGCCGGCGGCGAACACCGGCAGGGCGGCGAACACGCTGTCGAGGCGGTCGAGCAGGCCGCCGTGGCCGGGGAACAGGCTGCCCGAGTCCTTCACCGCGGCGTGGCGCTTCATCAGGCTCTCCAGCAGGTCGCCCACGATCGAGGCCACCACGGTCAGAGCCGACAGCACCAGCAGCCCCGCCAGCTGTCCGCCCGCCACGCCCAGCAGCAGGCCGCCGGCCAAGGCGACCAGCGCCGCCGCGGCGAAGGCGCCATAGACGCCGGCCCAGGTCTTGCCGGGGCTGATGGTGGGCGCCAGCTTGCGGCCGCCGAAGGTGCTGCCGCTGAAATAGGCGCCGATGTCGGCGGCCCATACGAGGAACAGCGCGAGCAGAGTCCACCAGTGGCCGTATTCGCCCGAGCCGTGGATGGCGACGACGGCCACCCAGGCCGGCACGATCACCAGCAGGCCGGCACCCAGCTTGACCATGCGGTTCTCACGGGTCGGCGCGGCGCCGAAGGCGAAATGGCGCAGCCACTGGCCGGCGGCGATCCACCAGGCCACGCCCAGGCCGATCAGCAGCGGCCAGCCGAGGGTGCCGCGCATCAGCCAGCACAGCACGAGCAGGATGGCGGTCAGCGCCAGCAGGGCGGCGCGGGGGGCGGTGGCCTTCAGCCCGGACAGGCGGCTCCATTCCCACATGGCCGCCAGGAAGGCGATGGCGACGATCGGCGCGAACAGCCAGGTCGGTGCCAGCAGGATCAACCCGATCACCAACGGAGCGAGCAGCAGGGCGGTGAGGGTGCGCTGAAGCAGCATGCGGATCCTTGAGTTACGCCTTCTGGGCGACCTGTTCGCCGGTCTTGCCGAAGCGGCGTTCGCGGCGTGCGTAATCCTCGATGGCGCCCTTGAGGCAGGCCTGGTCGAAGTCGGGCCACAGGGTATCGGTAAAATGCAGCTCCGCGTAGGCCAGTTGCCACAACAGGAAGTTGCTGACCCGGCATTCGCCGCCGGTGCGGATGAACAGGTCCAGCGGGGGCAGGTCCGACAGGCACATCCAGTGGCCCAGCAGCGCCTCGTCGATCTCGTCGGAGCGGATCTCGCCGCGGGCCACCGCCTCGGCCGCCTTGCGGGCGGCCTGCACGATGTCCCAGCGGCCACCGTAGCTCACCGCGATGTTCAGGTGCAGCGCATCGTTGCCGGAGGTGCGCGCCATGGCGCCGTTCATGCGCTGGCGCAGGCTGGATTCGAAACTGGCCAGGTCGCCCACGAAGCGGATGCGCACGCCATTGGCATGCAGCTCGTCCACTTCCTTGTCGAGTGCACGGACGAATAGCTCCATCAGCGCGCCCACCTCGTCCTGCGGGCGCTGCCAGTTCTCGCTGGAGAACGCGAACAGGGTGAGCACCTTCACGCCTTCGCGCAGGCAGCCCTCCACCACGTTGCGCACGGCCTTGCGGCCGGCGTTGTGGCCGAAGCTGCGCGGCCGGTGGCGCAGCTTTGCCCAGCGGCCGTTGCCATCCATCACGATGGCGATGTGGCGCGGAATCCGCGCGGTATCGGCGCCGGTCATGGGCGGAAGCTCAGCGACGGCGCCTTAGAGCGCCATCAGCTCCTCTTCCTTGTGCTTGACCACGGCGTCGACGTCCTTGACGAAGCGGTCGGTCAGCTTCTGGATCTCGTCCTCGGCGCGGCGCTCGTCATCCTCGGTGATCAGCTTTTCCTTGAGCAGGTCCTTGACCTGCTGCATGGCGTCGCGGCGCACGTTGCGGATGGCGATCTTGGCTTCCTCGCCTTCGTGCGCCACGTGCTTGGCCAGTTCGCGGCGGCGCTCCTCGGTGAGCGGCGGCATGTTGAGGCGGATGGTGGTGCCGGCGGTGTTCGGGGTGATGCCGACATCGGAGGCCATGATGGCCTTCTCGATCGGGCCGACCAGGGTCTTCTCGAACGGGGTGATGATGATCGAGCGCGAATCGCCCAGCGCGACCGTGGCCACCTGGTTCAGCGGCATGTCCGAGCCGTAGTAGGGCACCTTGATGCCATCGACCAGGGCGGTGCTGGCGCGGCCGGTGCGCAGGCGCGTCAGGCTGTGCTTGAGCGAGTCGATGCTCTTGCCCATGCGGGTCTGGGCATCGTTCTTGATGTCGTTAAGCATGGGAAACACCCCTTAGAGCCGTGCAAGCCGGCAAGTATAGCAGGGGGTTGGGGGAACATTGGGGAGGGCTGAGGGGCTACTCACCTCTAACCCCTAAGCTCCAGCCACGAGCCACCGGCTCGCTTTCAGTCGCCCGACACGATCGTCCCCACCGCCTCGCCGCGCATGATGCGCATCAGGTTGCCGGGCACCGTCATGTCGTAGATGCGCAGCGGCATGCCGTGGTCGCGGCACAGGGCGATGGCGGCGGTGTCCATCACGGCCAGCTTGCGCTCGATCACCTCGTCGTAGGTGAGCGTGTCGTAGCGGGTGGCATCGGCATGGCGGGCCGGGTCGGCGGTGTAGACGCCATCCACCTTGGTGGCCTTCAGCAGCAGGTCGGCGCCCACTTCCACCGCACGCAGCGCGGCGGCCGAGTCGGTGGTGAAGAACGGGTTGCCGGTGCCGGCGGCGAACAGCACGATGCGGCCCTTCTCGATATGGCGGATCGCGCGGCGGCGGATGAAGTCCTCGGCCACGTCGTGGATCTGGATCGCGCTCATCACGCGGGCGTAGCCGCCGCGGCGCTCGATGGCGTCCTGCATGGCCAGCGCGTTCATCACCGTGGCCAGCATGCCCATGTGGTCGCCGGTGACGCGGTCCATGCCGGCGGCGGCGAGGCCGGCGCCGCGGAAGATGTTGCCGCCGCCGATGACGACGCCGATCTGTACGCCGGCCTTCTGTACCTCGATGATCTCGTCGGCCAGGCGGCCGATCACCTTCGGGTCGATGCCGTAGTCGGCCTCGCCCATCAGGGCTTCACCGGAGAGTTTGAGCAGGATGCGGCGGTAGGTAAGCGGTGCGCTCATGGGGTCTCCGGATTGTGTGGTGCAAACCGCCGCATTGTAGCGGATGGTTGGAGTGGTGGGATGGGGGCGCGAAAAGCGTTGCCCGTCGTAATGCCGGTGCGCACCGACAAGAAGCGGCGAACAATGCTTGCCGCTACCCATCCCTTATCCCCCATCCCCAGTTTCCACGAGGCAACAAAAAAAGCCGCGGTTTCCCGCGGCTTTTCCTGGGTATCACATGAAGCGGGAAGCCTTAGCCCTGCATCGCCTTGGCGACTTCGGCCAGGTAGTCTTCCTGCACCTTCTCGATGCCTTCGCCCACGGCCAGGCGGACCACGGCCACGACGTCGGCGCCTTCCTTCTTCAGGACTTCGCCCACGGTGACGTTGGTGTCGATCACGTACGGCTGGCCGACCAGGGTCACTTCCGAGACGATCTTGTTGATCTTGCCGGAGATGATCTTCTCGAGGATCTCGGCCGGCTTGGCCTTGTCCTTCTCGGTCATCTGGCTCAGCGCGATGTCCTTTTCCTTCGCGATGAACTCGGCCGGGACGTGTTCCGGCTTGATGTGCGGCGGGTTCATGGCCGCCACGTGCATGGCGATGCCCTTGGCCAGCTCTTCCGAGCCGCCCTTGAGCGCCACGATCACGCCGATCTTGCCGCCGTGCGAGTAGGTGGCCAGTGGGCCATCGTTCTCGATGCGGGCCACGCGGCGCACTTCGATCTTCTCGCCGATGGTGGCGGTCTGGGCCTTGGCGGCGGACTCGACGTTGTCGGCGCCCGGGAAGGCGGCGGCCTTGGCGGCGTCGATGTCGGCGGCGCCGGAAGCCAGCACGGCCTCGGCGACGTCGTTGGTGAACTGGATGAAGTTCGGCGCCTTGGCGACGAAGTCGGTCTCGCTGTTCACTTCGACTAGCACGGCCTTGCCGTTGGCCTGGGCGGTGGCGATGCGACCTTCGGCGGCCACGCGGTCGGCCTTCTTGTCGGCCTTGGCCAAGCCGGTCTTGCGCAGGTACTCGATGGCGGCGTCGATATCGCCGTTGTTCTCGACCAGCGCCTTCTTGCAATCCATCATGCCGGCGCCGGAGCGCTCGCGCAGTTCGCTAACCAGTTTTGCGGTAATGGCGGTCATCTGGGTTCCTCAAAAGCTTTGATGCGCCCCGGTCCTCGCGGGCCGGGGCAGGGAGGGCTTACTCGCCGTCCGACGACTCGTCGCTGCGGCCGCCGCGGCCACCACGGCCGCCATCGCGACGCGGCGCGCCGGCACCCTTCCGGGCCGGGCCGCGGTTGTTGCGGTCGTCACGGCGCGGCGCGGCCTTGCGCTCTTCCTTGGCGACCGGGTTGCCTTCTTCGTCGAGCTCGACGAATTCGTTGGCGTCGCCCTGGGCGGCGGCCGGCGCGGCGGCCTTGCCTTCCAGGATGGCGTCGGCGGCGGCGCGGGCGTACAGCTGGATGGCGCGGATGGCGTCGTCGTTGCCCGGGATGGCGTAGTCGACCAGTTCCGGGTTGTAGTTGGTGTCGACTACGGCGATGACCGGGATGCCGAGCTTCTTGGCTTCCTGCACGGCGATGTCTTCATGGCCGATGTCGATGATGAAGAGGGCGTCCGGCAGGCGGTTCATGTCCTTGATGCCGCCCAGCGAGTTCTCCAGCTTCTCGCGCTCGCGGCGGCGGGCCAGCACTTCGTGCTTGACCAGCTTGTCGAAGCTGCCGTCGGTCTCGGCCGCTTCCAGCTCCTTCAGGCGGGCCACGGACTGCTTGACGGTGCGGAAGTTGGTCAGCATGCCGCCGAGCCAGCGGGCGGTGACGAACGGCATGCCGGCGCGGGCGGCTTCCTCGGCCAGCGGCTCGCGGGCGGAGCGCTTGGTGCCGACGAACAGCACGGTGCCGCGCTTCTGCGCGATCGCCGACAGGAAGTTCATCGCGTCGGTGAACAGCGGCAGGGTCTTTTCCAGGTTGATGATGTGGATCTTGCCGCGCGCGCCGAAGATGTACGGGGCCATCTTCGGGTTCCAGTAGCGGGTCTGGTGACCGAAATGCACGCCAGCTTCGAGCATCTGGCGCATGGTGACTTGGGCCATGGGTAAAACTCCGAGTTGTTGGGCCGCCCTTTGCGGGGAGTGGCCCGGGGGTTGGGACCTCCACGCATCCCCGGCTTCGACCCCGCCGGCCCTTGGTTGGTGATGGGCTGGGCGGGGCACCCCGAAGGCGGTGCCGATGCGTGTGTGGCGTTTAAGTAGTCCAATCAAGGACTTGTAGGGGTTGTACCGCAACGCGGTTACAATCTTCCCCGCTTTGCGACGACCGGCGGCGTCGATGGAATCCGACACGCCGGCCAGCAAAACTTGGAAATTGTAGCCGGTGCGCCGGCAGCGCGGCAAGTTGCTGTGGATTCAAGGAATTGAGTCCCGGGCGATTGCCGCCATATGAGTACAGCTATGGCAGTCACCCTCAAAACCCCCCAAGACATCCAGGCCATGCGCGAGGCCGGCAAGCTGGCCGCCGAGGTGCTGGCCATGCTCAAGGAGCACGTCAAGCCCGGCGTCACCACCGAGGACCTGGACCGGCTCGCCTACGAGCACATCACCCAGGTGCAGAAGGCCATTCCGGCCAACGTGGGCTACAACGGCTTTCCCAAGACCCTGTGCACCTCGGTCAACCATGTGATCTGCCACGGCATCCCGAGCCCCGGCAAGGTGCTCAAGGACGGCGACATCATCAACCTCGACGTCACCGTCATCAAGGACGGCTGGCATGGCGACACCAGCCGCATGTACTTCGTCGGCACCCCGACAGTGCTGGCCAGGCGTCTGGTGGACACCACCTACGAGGCGATGATGCGCGGCATCCAGGCGGTGCGGCCCGGCGCCACCCTGGGCGACATCGGCGCGGCGATCCAGAAGCACGCGGAGGCCGCCGGCTTCTCGGTGGTGCGCGAGTACTGCGGCCACGGCATCGGCAAGGTCTACCACGACGAGCCGCAGGTGCTGCACTACGGCCGTCCCGGCACCGGCCTGGAGCTGAAGAAGGGCATGACCTTCACGGTCGAGCCGATGATCAACGCCGGCAAGCCGCAGACCAAGCAGTTGCCGGATGGCTGGACGGTGGTCACCAAGGACCATTCGCTGTCGGCGCAGTGGGAGCACACGGTGGCCGTGACCGACGACGGCTTCGAGATCCTCACGCCCTGGCCGGACGCCGCCTGACGTTCTCGCCTCCTGTGGGAGCGCGGGCGTGGCAGACTTGCCGTATCGCCTACACGCCTGCGTCCCCATGTCCGTTGCCCCGATCGTGCTGCCTCCCTTGCCGCGCCTGCCCACGGCGGTGCCGCGCTCGGGCGTGTCCAGCGACGCGCGACGCGCGCTGCGGCAATTGCTGGGCGACGTGGATCGCGCGCTGGCCACCGCCTTCCGCGATGGCGCTGACGCCACCGCGCTGGCGCACCGGCGCAGCGAGTCGGTGCAGCGCATCGTGGCGCACGTGTGGACCGCCTGCCTGGGCGAGGTGAGCGACGCGGCCCTGTTCGCCGTGGGCGGCTTCGGCCGCGGCCTGCTGTTTCCCCATTCGGATGTCGATCTGCTGGCGCTGGTCGGCCCGTCCGGGCCGGCGCGCCTGCGCGCGCTCGAACAATGCTTCGCCACGCTGTGGGACATCGGCCTGAAGGTCGGCCATGCGGTACGCGACCTGGCCCAGTGCCGCGCCCTGGCCGCGCAGGACGCCAGCGTGTTCACCAGCCTGCTGGACGCGCGGCGGCTGGCCGGCGACCCGGCGATGGAGGAGGGCCTGCGCGCCATCGTCGAGGATCAGGCGCTATGGCCGCCCGCCGCCTACCTGGCGGTGCGCCTGGCCGAGCGCGACGCGCGGCACGCACGCTTCAACGACACCGCCTACAACCTGGAGCCCAACCTCAAAGATGGCCCGGGCGGCCTGCGCACGCTCGATTCGCTGCGCTGGCTCGGCCGCCGGCTGGCCCATGCGGACGACTTCGAGGACATGGTGGCCGAAGGGCTGCTCGATCCGGCCGAGAAGGACACGCTCGAGCAGGCCGAGGCCACGCTGCGCCGCTACCGCTACGCGCTGCACCTGGAAGCGGGGCGCGCCGAGGAGCGGTTGCTGTTCGACTACCAGCGCGCGCTGGCGTCGCGGCTGGGCTTCCAGGACGAGCACGAGAAGAACCTCGGCGTCGAGCAGTTCATGCAGGGCTACTACCGCGCGGCCAGCCAGGTGGAGCGGCTGGGCGTGCAGATCGTCGAGCGCTTCGAGGAAATGCTGGAACCGCCGGCGGCGGCGCAGCCGGTGGGCGAGGATTTCGTCCGCTACGGCAAGCGTCTCGCCGTCCGCGATCCCGGCTTGTTCATGCGCCGGCCCGCGGCGCTGGTGGAGGCCTTCATCGTGCGCCTGGGCGCGCCGGGCATCACCGGCTTCACCGCCGACACCATGCGGCGCATTCACCAGGCCACCGCCGCGCTGGGCCCCACGCTGGCCGACGATGCCGAGGTGCTGGCGGCCTTCCTGCGCCTGCTGCGACTGGGCGCGCCAGCGGTGGAGGCGCTGTGGCGGATGAATCGCCATGGCCTGCTCGCCGCCATCCTGCCGGCCTTCGGCAAGGTGTTCGGGCGCATGCAGTACGACCTGTTCCACGTCTACACGGTGGACGAGCATACGCTGCGGGTGCTGCGCAACGTGGCCCGCTTCGCCGATCCGGCGGCGGCTGCCGAGTTTCCCATCGCCTGCGAGGTCTGGCCCACGCTGCCCAGGCCAGAGCTGTTGCTGCTGGCTGCGTTGTTCCACGACATCGCCAAGGGGCGTGGCGGCGACCACTCGGTGCTGGGCGAGGAGGAAGCTCGGGCGTTCGGCCATCGCCTCGGCCTGCCGGAGGAGGACACCTCGCTGGTGGCCTGGCTGGTGCGCTGGCACCTGCTGATGAGCACCACCGCCCAGCGCCAGGACATCACCGATCCCGAGGTGGTGCAGCGCTTCGCCGAGGCGGTGGGCAACGTGGAGCGCCTGGACTACCTGTACCTGTTGACCATCGCCGACATCATCGGCACCAGCCCAAAGCTGTGGAACGGCTGGAAGGACCGCCTACTGGCGGACCTCTATGCGGCCACCCGCTATGCCTTGCGCAGCGATGAGGAACTGCCGCCCGACGCCGCCGCGCGCGTCGCCAACTGCCGCGCGCAGGCGCTGGCGCTGCTGCGCGCGGAGGGTGTCGGCCGCGACGCGTGCACTTATGTGTGGCGCAATTTCCCCGAGCAGAGCTTCCTGCGCCATCGCCCCGAGCAGATCGCCTGGCAGACCGTCGCCATCCTGGAGGCGCATGGCAGCACGCCGCTGGTGGCAGTGCATCCGCAGTCCGTGCGCGGCACCACCGAGCTGTTCGTCTATACGCCGGACCGCGACGGCCTGTTCGCGGCGGTGGCGGTCATGCTCGACCGCCTGCACTTCTCGGTGATGGAGGCGCGCATCCTGAGTTCCTCCAACGGCATGGCGCTGGATACCTTCCTGCTGCTGGAGTCGGACACCCAGCAGCCTGCCTCGCCCGAGCGCGCGGAGGAGCTGAAGCAGCGCCTGCATCGTGCGCTGTCGCAGCCCGGCCACGCGCACCAGCCGTCGCGGCGCAGCATGTCGCGCCATTTGAAGCACTTCCAGGCGGCGCCCAAGATCGCCTTCGGCACGGTGAACGGGCGCACGCGACTGGCCCTGGTGTGCAGCGACCGCCCTGGCCTGCTGGCCGCGGTGGCGCAGGCGATGCTGGAAGCGGGCGTGCGCGTGCACGACGCGCGCATCGCCACCTTCGGCGAGCGCGTGGAGGACTTCTTCCTCATCACCGACCGCCACGACGCGCCGCTGGGCATCGAGCTGCAGGACCGCCTGCTGCACGCCTTGCTGGGACGGCTGGGATCGACCAAGGCGGCCTAGCGGGCCGGCATTTGGACGGCCATTGCCGCCGATGGTGCGGAAACGCCGCGCCGGGCGGTTCTCCGCGATGCGGGGCTGGGTTAGCATGCGAAGGCCTGGACCCAAGGACTTCACCGCTCGCATGCAAACCCTCGAAACCCTCATCGACGACGCCTTCGAGCGTCGCAACGAACTGACCCAGGCCGAGATCGAGACGCACCTGCGTCCCGCCGTGGAAACGGTCCTCGGCCTGCTGGAGTCCGGCGAGCGCCGCGTGGCCGAGCCCGACGGCAAGGGCGGCTGGACGGTGAACCAGTGGATCAAGAAGGCGGTGCTGCTGTATTTCCGCATCAGCGGCAACCGCGTGGTGGACGGCGGTTCCGCGCTGGCCTTCGACAAGGTGCCGCTGCGCTTCGCCCACGGCAACGATGCCGAGCTGCGGGAACTGGGCGCGCGCGTGGTGCCGGGCGCGCTGGTGCGCCGTGGCGCGCACATCGCCAAGGACGCGGTGCTGATGCCCAGCTACGTCAACATCGGCGCCCACGTGGGCGCGGGCAGCATGATCGATACCTGGGCCACGGTGGGGTCGTGCGCGCAGATCGGCGCGGGCGTGCATCTCTCCGGCGGCGTGGGCATCGGCGGCGTACTGGAGCCGCTGCAGGCCAACCCGACCATCATCGAGGACCACTGCTTCATCGGCGCACGCTCGGAAGTGGTCGAGGGCGTGATCGTGGAGAAGGGCAGCGTGATCGGCATGGGCGTGTTCCTGGGCCAGTCCACCCGCATCTACAACCGCGCCACCGGCGAGGTCAGCTACGGCCGCGTGCCAGCGGGCAGCGTGGTGGTGGCCGGCAGCCTGCCCTCCAAGGACGGCACGCACAGCCTCTACGCGGCCATCATCGTCAAGCAGGTGGACGAGAAGACGCGCAGCAAGACCGGCATCAACGAGCTGCTGCGCAGCGCGGAATGATGGTGGGGGGCGGGTAGCGGGGGCGCAAGGTTTCGCCCCAACGCAAGCCTGCGGTTTTCGCGCCCCCACGACCCATCTCCCACTACCGCTTTTCCATAAAGGCCTCGCCCATGACTCAAAGCCTCACCCTCTACGGCCTCACCACCTGCGATACCTGCCGCAAGGCGCGCAACTGGCTGGACCGCTTCGAGGTGCCGTATACCTTCGTGGACTACCGCGCCAACCCGGTGCCGGCGGCGACGCTCAAGGCGTGGGCGCAGCAACTGGGCGGTTGGGAGAAGCTGGTCAACAAGGCGTCCACCACCTGGCGCAACCTGCTGCCGCAGCGCAAGAACCCGGGCAGCGACCCGGAGTGGACCCTGCTGCTCAAGGAATATCCCGCGCTGGTGCGCCGCCCGGTGGTGCAGCAGGCGGATGGCTCGGTCAGCGTGGGCTTCAGCGACAACGGCTTCAAGAAGCTGTTCGGTCGTTGAAGCGCATCCGTGCTGGTGTTGCCGGCCGCGCTGCTTTACCTGGGCCAGCGCGAGGACGAACTGGACGGGTGAGCCACCTGGAGACGCCATGAAGAACCACCGGCAGCGGCACTACCGCAACAACCTGCGCATCGAGCGCGACAACGCCGCGCTCTACGACAGCCTTGCCGGTCTCGCATCCGATCATCGGCTTGGCCTGGCCTACCGCCGTATCGCGGATGGCGAGCGTGCCAACGCGGCGTTCTGGGAAGGGCAGCTCGAACGCATGGGCGTGGCGGTGCCGCCGCCGCGCATCGGCGTGCGCGTGAAGGTGCTCACCTGGTTCGCCCGACGTTTCGGCACCGAGTTCGTGATACCCACGGTGGCGCGGCTGGAACACGCCGACCACCTGCCGACGCCGGTGGATCGCGAGAGGCATCGCGACCACTTCGTCGAATCGCCTGCGCCGGACACGCGCGGCCGCCATCGCACGCGCAGCGGCAACACGCTGCGCGCCGCGGTGCTGGGCGCCAACGACGGTCTGGTCTCCAACGGCAGCCTGGTGATGGGCATGGCCGGCGCCACCACGGGCGACCACGCCATCCTGCTCGCCGGTTTCGCCGGCCTGGTGGCGGGCGCCTGCTCGATGGCGCTGGGCGAGTGGTTGTCGGTCAACAGCTCGCGCGAGTTCTACCAGGCACAGATCGCCGCGCGCGCCGAACGCCTGGCGGTGGCGCCGGAGGACGGGGCGCGCAGCCTCGCCCATATCTATCGCGAAAAGGGCATGGAGCAGGACACCGCCAGGGCGCTGGCCGACCAGATCGCCGAGCGGCCGCGCACCGTGCTCGATACCCTGGTGCGCGAGGACCTGGGCATCGACCCGGACGAACTGGGCGGTTCCGCCTATGACGCGGCGATTTCCTCGTTCTGCCTGTTCGCCCTCGGCGCGCTGTTCCCGGTGGCGCCCTACCTGTTCCTCAAGGCGCATGCCGCCTTCATGGGCAGCATCGCCTCCACCGTGGCGGGGCTGGTGCTGATCGGCATGGGCACCGCCCTGTTCACCGGGCGCAGCATGGCGTTCTCGATCGCACGCCAGTTGGGCATTACGGCGGCGGCAGCGGGCATCACCTATGCCGTGGGGCACGTGCTGGGTACCGCCCTGGCCGGATAAGGCCGCGGCGGATGCGGCCCGCGCCGGGGCAGGGGCCTTGCTATGCTCACTCGCCAAACCCGCCAGCCCGCAGGAATCCATGTCCGACGTACTTGCCCTGACTCGCGAATTGATCCGCCGCCGCTCCGTCACGCCCGAGGACGCCGGCTGCCAGGCCCTGATCGGCGAACGGCTGGCGCAGGCGGGATTCGAGGTGGCGAACCTGCGCTTCGGCGAGGTGGACAACCTGTGGGCCACGCACGGCAGCGGCGGTCCGCTGCTGGTGTTCCTGGGCCATACCGACGTGGTGCCGCCGGGGCCGGTGGAAAGTTGGCAAAGCGATCCGTTCGATCCGGTGGCGCGCGATGGCCATCTATACGGCCGTGGCGCCGCGGACATGAAGGGTTCGGTGGCGGCGATGGCGGTGGCGCTGGAGGATTTCGTCGCGGCGCATCCGCATCACCGGGGGCGCGTGGGCCTGCTGCTGACCAGCGACGAGGAAGGCCCGGACAACCTCAACGGCGTGCGCCGCGTGGCCGAGCATTTCCGCGCCACCGGCGAGCGCATCGACTGGTGCGTGGTGGGCGAGCCGTCCTCGAAGGAACGCCTGGGCGACCTGATTCGGGTGGGACGGCGCGGCTCGCTCTCGGGCAAGCTCGTCGTGCGCGGCGTGCAGGGCCATGTGGCGTATCCGGAAAAGGCGAAGAACCCCATCCATGCCTTCGCGCCCGCGCTGGCCGAACTGGCGGCAGAACGCTGGGACGAAGGCAATGCGGACTTTCCGCCCACCTCGTTCCAGGTCTCCAACCTCAATGCGGGCACCGGCGCCAACAACGTGATTCCCGGCACGCTGACTGCCCTGGTCAACTTCCGCTACAGCACGGCCAGCCGCGCCGAGGACCTGCGCGCGCGCACCGAGGCCATCCTCGACAAGCACGGGCTGGACTGGCGGATCGACTGGTCGCTGTCGGGCGAGCCCTTCCTTACGCCTCCCGGCGGCGCGCTGCGCGACGCCGTCGTGGCCGTCTGCCGCGAGCTGTGCGGCATCGCGCCGGAGGAAAGCACCGGTGGCGGCACTTCCGACGGCCGCTTCATCGCGCCGCTGGGCGCGGACGTGGTCGAACTGGGCCCGGTCAACGCCACCATCCACAAGGTCGACGAATGCGTGGCCGTGGCCGACCTGGAGCGCCTGCCGGCGCTCTACCGGGCGATCTGCGAGCGGATGCTGCTTTCCTGACGACCTCCGCTTGCCTTTCCCTGTAGGAGCGCACCCAGTGCGCGATCAAGGCTACGTCAAGCCAGGTCGCGCACTGGGTGCGCTCCTACAGAGGGTATTGAGTCTTTCAGGGCGCCGCCGGCAACAGCGTCAGCGTATGCTGCGTCGGCCCCGGCAGCAGCGGGGTGGGGCGGCCGTTGACCCAGTCGGCCTCGCCAGCGCCGTGGTAGGGCGAGAGCGGATGGTCGCTCTGGCCGCCGGGCATGTGCAGGATACTCTGCGCCTCGTGGCCGGGCATCACGTCCAGCCGTTCGGAGGCGCCGAAGCCGGGCGAGACGACGCGCGGCATGTTGTGGTCGCCCGCCACCGGCTCGTCGGGCATGTCGAGCCAGCGGCCGATGACGCTGGGCAGCGCGCGCGACAGGGGATGGCGGATGCCGGTGCGGTTGACCTCGCCCCAGTTGCGCGCGGCGAGGCCGCCGGGCTGGTTGCCGAGTTCGTCCACCACCGCGTGCGCGGCGGCGGTGAGCAGGGCGTTCCAGCTGTCGTACTTCGGATCGAGCAGGTGGGGCGGGCGGTCGCGCAGCAGGGTCCACACCGCGGCCTCGGCGTCGATCATGCCGGGCCAGCTGAAATCGTCGTGGCGAGACTTCACCTGGGCCACGAAGGGTTCGAGCACGGCCGCCTTCACCTTGTCGCGGAACAGCCGCACCAGCCGGTAGTCCACGCTCTCCGGCGCGGCGTGGCCGCTCCAGGTGGCGGTGAGCTGGCGCAGCTGCTCCAGCGCGGGATCGGCCGTGCTGGCCAGCGTGTCCTGCAACAGGCGTTGCCAGCGGGTGAGCAGCACCGCGCGGTTATCCAGCTGCACGTCGAGCAGGTTGCCCGGTGTGAAGCTGCTGCGCGCGCGCAGGTCGTCGCGGATCTGCTGCGCGCGGGCGCCCAGGTCGTAGCCGCTGTTGCCCAGCAGGTCGAGCGCCGCGCCGTCGACGGTACGGTTGTTCGCCGTCCACAGGCGGCCGTCGGCGGGGTCCTCGATGCGCGGATAGCGCGAGGCATCGGCGCAGCCCTGCCAGCCGGCGTCCTGCGTCGACCAGTCCGCCGGCCGTTGCGGATCGAAGCCGCTGCGCAGCGGAATGCAGTTGCCGGTGACGGTCCAGCCGATATGGCCGGCGCTGTCGGCGGCCAGCAGGTTCTGCGGCGGCATGCCCATGGTCGGCGCCAGGTCCAGCGCGGCGTGCGCGCTGGCGGCGTGCTCCAGTTGCATCACGCCCAGGTTGTAGCCGCGCGGGTAGTCGCCGATCCAAGCCAGCGCCAGCGGCGTGCCGTCCACGTCCTTGCCCATGACTGGCCCCCAGCGGGTGTCTTCCACGACCAGTGTGTGGCTGGGCGCATCCTTGATGCGGATGACCTCGTCGTGCGTCTCGATGCGCGCCCAGCCTTCGGGCACCTTGTAGCGCGAGGGATCGTTCGGATCGCGTATCACGCGTACCCAGTCCATCCAGTCGCCGTAGCTGTTGGTGAAGCCCCAGGCGACCTGGCCGTTGGAGCCCACCACCAGGGCCGGCGTGCCGGGCAGGCTGACGCCGTTGGCGTCGCGCTGGCCGTTGGGCGCGGTGGGGTCGGGATAGCGCAGCCGCGCGCGGAACCAGATGTTGGGCACGCGCAGGCCCAGGTGCATGTCGTTGGCGAGGATGGCCGCGCCTTCCTCGGTCAGGCTGCCGGCCACGGCGAAATTGTTGCTGCCGGGGCGCGGCTGGTCGAGCGCCGGCAGCAGGGCCGCGGTGAACGCGCTGTTGTCGGCGCGGGTCGCAGGGGCGGCCTTGCGCAGGTCGAGTACCTCGGGGCCCGGAATCACCGGCGGGCGCGACAGATCGCCCTGCAGTGGTGCCTCCCAGTCCGGATCGGGCGAGAGCAGGAAATCGGCCACGGCGGCGGGCAGCGCCGAGCGCAGCTCCGCGATATGCAGCTCGCGCTGGTTGCTGCCGTCGCCGTTGAGGTCCAGGTACATCGAGGCGATCACCAGGAAGCAGTCCTCCGGCTTCCAGGGCTGTGGCCTGGCGTCGAGCAGCAGATATTCCCAGGGCCTGACGCGCAGGCCGGCCAGGCCGGCGTTGACGCCCGCCGTGTACCGGACGAGCGTGCGCTTCTGTTCCGGCGGCAGCGCCGCATAGGCGGCCTGGGCCACGCTGCGCAGGCGGTGGCGGCGATGGTTGATGTCGGTGTCCAGCGCCTTGGCGCCCACCAGCTCGGACAGCTCGCCGGCGGGCAGGCGGCGCATCAGGTCCATCGCGAAGAAGCGCTCCTGGGCGTGCACGTAGCCGAGGGCGTAGCTGACGTCGTCACGGCTCTTGCCTTGCAGCGTGGCGATGCCCAGGGCGTCGCGGTTGATCGCCACGGCGTCGCTGGGGCCGGCGAGGTGGACCTCGCCGTCCAGCCGGGCGAGACTGCCGGCGAGCAGGTACCAGCCGGCGGCGAAGGCGCCGACGATGAGGATGAGCAAGGTGCCGAGGAGGTAGCGGGGCCAGCGGAAGCGTCGGGATGGGGTCATGGCGCGTAGGGCTCGGTCCGTTGGAAAAGTGGAAAGACGAAACCGGCCGCATGCGGGCGCCGGTCAGGGCGTGGGTTGGGCGAACACCGCAAAGATGCCGGCGTAGGGTTTCACCATGAAGGTGGGCGCGCCGGCATAGCCTTCGCCGTCCACGTAGAACTGCGAGATGGTGCCATCCAGGTACAGCGCGTCGCGGCAGCCCAGCTCGTCCTTGAACAGGCGCGCGAAGGTGTGGAAGTTCACTGGCGCCTCGCTCACCGCGAACACCACCTGGTGCGGTGTCTTCGCGCACACGCCGCTGCGCCACTTCAGGCTGTTGGAGTCGTCGATGAACTGGTCGTTGAGCTTGCCGCCGATCACCAGCATGGGACCGGACTGGCTGGCCCACTGCACCGGCTTGCCCTCGGCCTTGAAGGCGGCGCTGGTCAGCACGGCGGCGTGGCCGTCGGGATAGACGGCGAACACGCCGTTGGGCAGCAGCGAGAAATTGCCCGAGGCCGGGTTGCCGTGGGCCAGGTTGAGCGGCACCACGGTCTTGCCATCTTCCACGTACAGACCGAGCGGGGCGTACTGGCGGTCGTAGATGCCCGCGTTAGTGGCGAACAGCAGGCGCCGGCCGTGCGACATGCCCCACTGGCGCAGCGCATTGATGGTGCCGTAGGGTTCGCCGTTCTCGGGGTCCTTCCAGTGCAGGCTGAGCGTCTCGCGCCTGAGGTCGATGCCGACCACGCGGAAGTTCTGTCCCTCGAACACGCGCTCGCCGCTGTCCACGGCGCGTGCCTGTGGCTCGCAGCCGCTCAGGACGCACAGCAGCAGCGGCGCCAGCAGGTGCCAGGGCAGGCGGCGAAGCGGCGAACGTCGGGAAGGTGACGCGTGCATGCCCCAGATGGTCGCCGGGCCGGTGCGATCGGCGCAAGCCCGGGACCGCATGGCTTAGACTTGAGTCTTTCCCCGGTGTCGCAGTCCCATGCCCTATACGCCCATCGTCGCCACCCTCGGTTACGTGCTGTCGCCCGATCGCCGGCAAGTCCTGATGATCCACCGCAACGCGCGCCCGGACGACCTGCACCTGGGCAAGTACAACGGCCTGGGCGGCAAGATGGAGCCGGGCGAGGACATCGCCGCCTGCATGCGCCGCGAGATCGGGGAGGAGGCGGGCATCGTCTGCGAATCCATGTCGCTGCGCGGCACGCTCAACTGGCCCGGCTTCGGCAAGCAGGGCGAGGACTGGCTGGGCTTCATCTTCGTCATCGACCGCTACAGCGGCACGCCGCACGCGGGCAACCACGAGGGCACGCTGGAGTGGGTGGCGCTGGACCGGCTGATGGACCTGCCGATGTGGGAGGGCGACCGCCATTTCCTGCCGCTGGTATTCGACGACGACCCGCGCCCGTTCCACGGCGTGATGCCGTACAAGGACGGGCGCATGCAGTCCTGGACGTACTCGCGGCTGTGAGCGGCGCGAGGCTGATCCGCATCGTCGCCGCGGTGATCCGCGACGAGCGGGGACGGGTGCTGATGGTGCGCAAGCGCGGCACCGAGGTGTTGCAGCAGCCGGGCGGCAAGCGCGATGCGGGCGACCGCGACGACCTGCATACGTTGGCGCGCGAACTGCATGAGGAACTGGGCTGCACGATGCATCGCGAGGGCGCGCGCTGGCTGGGATGCTTCAGCGCGCCGGCGGCGAACGAGCCGGGATATGTGGTGGAGGCGGAAGTCTACGAAGTCCGCGCGGATGGCCCGTTCGTAGCGCAGGCGGAGATCGAGGCGCTGTGCTGGATCGATCCGGCGGCGCCTTGCGATGTGCCCATCGCGAGACTGAGCCGCGAGCAGATCATGCCCCTGCTGTCCTGACGTCCGTCAGCCCGGTGGGCGCGAAGTCCCGGCTGGGCATCTCCATGTCGCCATGGATGGACACTGGGCCGCCAGGCACCTTATGGGTCTCGGCTGAGACCCGACGCTAATCGTCCCTCTCTCCTGTAGGAGCGCACCCTGTGCGCGACCGCCCTTGCTCGTCATCCCGGCGCAGGCCGGGATCCAGGTGTGTCGGTCTTCGGTTGTCGCGCTACCGCCAGGTTGCCGCCTACGCGGCGGGCGTTTCGACGCCCTGCCGGCCGCCGAGTCACTTTTCTCTTGCTGGCCCAAGAGAAAAGTAACCCAAAGAGAATGGCCTTAAAGGCTCGCAGCACTGTGGTGAATACAAGCCCGGTGGACCGAGGCCAGTCCGATCAGTGACGTGCTACCTCGGACGGCGCCGCTACGCCGCAACGCGCCGTGGCGGAGAGGGAGCGCAGCACTTCGATAGATACGAGCCTTGCAGGCCCTGGCGAGCCGAATCAGTTTCCCCTTCCGCTACACACCGCGGCTACACCGCGGGGCGGCGAGGGACTGAGGACTTAAAGCCTTTTCAATATTCGATCGGAATCGGTTTACACCGTCGCCGCCGACTTGTTGCGGCTGCGTCCGGTGATATGGGCCAGGGTGTTGATATTGTCCACCAGCCGGTCGCTGATGCGCGTGAGCAGTTCGGCCACCTGCCGATCCTCCGCCATGCCCAGCAGCGCCGCATAGGTGCGTTGCAGGCCGCGCAGGTCGGGCAGCTGTTCCGGCGGGCGTTGCGCGCGCAGCGCGGCGGCGATCTCGTGCAGCGCGTTGGCGCCATGGTCGATGAAGGCGCACAGTTCCGCTGCCTCGGGCAGGCTGGCGTGGTCGTCGATCAGCGCTTCCAGCGTCATCGCGGTGCGGGCGAGGCGGTTGCCGTTGGCGAACAGCGCGTTGGCCAGTTCCAGCAGCATCGCCGGCGTGGCGGGCTCGGCGCGCATGCGATCCAGCGAGGCCTGCGCGTTGCTGCGCGCGGTGCGCGCGGCGGTGCGCGCCTCGCGGCGGCCGTCGTGCCGCTCGGGCCGGGCGAGCGCGTGCAGGTAGTCGGCATAGGCGTCGAGCATGTCCGACAGGGCCGTGCGAGCCCGCCCGCGCTCCCAGGTGGGCCATAGCACGTAGGCGACCAGTGCCATGCCGCTGCCCAGCGCGGTGTTGATCACGCGGTCCATCACCGCGTCGCTGGAATTGACGCCCTCGAAGGAGAGCAGGATCACCACCGTGCCGGTCAGCGCCGCCACGGCCACGCCGTAGTGCGCGGTGGCGAGGTAGCGGAAGGCCATGCACAGCACCGCCATCAGCGCCAGGTGCGCCCATACCTCGTGCGGCGTGACGTGCAGCAGCGCGGTGGTGAGCACCAGGCCCAGCACGGTGCCGACCACGCGCAGCAGGCCGAAGTTGAAGGTGGCGGCGAAATCGGGCCGCAATACGATGGCCGCCGTCATCGGCAGCCAGTAGCCGTGCGGCAGCGCCAGCTCGCGCGCCACGAACAGCGTGGCGGTGAGGCATACCGCGCTGCGCACGGCATGGCGGAACGCCACCGAATGCGGCGTCAGGTTGGCGCGCAGCGTGGCGCGCGCCGAGCCGCTGCGCAGCGCGGCGGGCAGCGGCGTCTCGGCGGCGGCCGCGCGCAGTTCGCCGCGGCTGCCGGCCCAGTTGGCGTTGCGCACGGCGGCGGCCAACTGGCCGGACAGGGCATGGATATGCGTGGCCAAGCCGTCCGCGTTGCCGCCGTTGCCGAGCAGGGCATTCTCGCTGGCCTGCAGGGTCTGCAGGGCATGCTCGGCCTGGCGGGGCGGGTCGCCCGCCTCCAGCGCGTCGGCGATGGCGGCCAGCACGCGCGAGGCATCGCCGCGGAACATGGCGTGGATGGTGGCGTTGGCGCGCAGTTCCGCCATCGCGGTGAGTTCCAGGCGGATGCGCTCGGCCAGTTCCAGCAGCACGCCGAACGCCTCCATCGCGCGGCCGCGCGCATGGTGGCGGCCGAGCAGGGTGTGCTGGAGGGTGGTCATGGCGTCGGTGAGCGCGGGCACGTCGGCATCGTCATGCGCCTGTTGGCTGGCCAGCGTGGACAGGCCGCGATACACGGCGGCCAGTGCATGGCGCTCGGGCCGATAGCGCTGCAGCGGCCAGGCCGCGACGGAGAACAGGGTGAGCAGCAGGCCGCCCGCGAAGATCAGGCTGGCCGCGCCGATCGCCTCATGCAGCGGGCGCGGCGTCGCCGCGGTGACCACCAGCAGGATCATGCTGGTCATGCCCACGCGCGTCATGTCGGTGCCGAACACTACCAGCAGGCCGCCGCAGAAGCCGAACACCGCCGTGGCGACCAGCATCGGCACCAGCTGGTCGCCGATCACGAACCCGATCAGCGAGGCGAGCCCGGCCGCCAGCGAGGCCAGCAACAGGCGCGCCATGCGCTGGCGGTAGGGACCTGGCTGGTCGGAGAACATGGTGTCCAGCGCGCCGGCGCCAATGCCCAGTCCGATGCCGGGATGGCCGCTGGCGATGCCGATGGCCAGCGGCAGCACCACCGCGGCGGTGTTGCGGATCACCACGCGCGGCGGCACGTCCGGCCGCTTGGCCGTCAGCAGGCTGTCGACGACGGTGGCGCGCAGCGAATAACCGCTCGATGGCATGACGCTTCGTTCGCTCCTAAACGACGCGGCGATTTTGCCTCAACGCGCCTGAAGCGCGCGCGACGGGCGGCGATGTCGCTCAGCCGCCCAGCTGCCGCGACAGCGCATAGAGGATGCGCCGGTCCTGGTCATCCAGCGTATCGCCGTCCATGCCGCGGAAATGGTGGTGGAACGCACGCACCGTGGCGGCGCGGTCGTCCAGCGGGTAACCGACCAAGCCCAGCGCCATCCATGGGTCGAAGCCCTCGGGCGGATCGACCAGCGGCCCTTGCGGCCACAGCCCGAAGCCGGCCTGGGCCAGTTGCCGCCAGGGAAAGCGGGGGCCCGGATCGTCCTTGCGGGCCGGCGCGAGGTCCTCGTGGCCGATGACCTGCGTACGCGGGATGCGCAGCCGGTCGGTGAGGTCGGCCAGCAGCCGCAGCAGGCTGTCGATCTGCACCTGGGTGAAGGACGAGTCGCCGTCGTTGTCCAGCTCGATGCCGATGGAGGCCGCATTGACGTCGGTGATGGTGCCCCAGCGCCCGGCGCCGGCATGCCACGCGCGCTCGCTGTCGGCCACCAGCTGGTAGATGCGGCCGTCGTCGCCAACCAGGTAGTGCGCGCTCACCGGCCCGCCGCTGTTGGCGGTGCGCAGGGTATGCAGGGCCTGCGCCGCCGAGTGCTCGTCGGTGTAGTGCAGCACGATCAGCACCGGGCGGCGCGCGTCATGGTTGGGCGAGGGCACCCATTGGGCGATCGGGTTGCGCACCGGCGCGGGCGCGCAGGCGCCCAGCAGGGCCAGCAACAGGCAGGACAGCAGCGCACGCCGCGGGGGAAGGGAAGGCATGGCGGCGAAGCTGCCCCAGCGGCGCATCGCGGTCAAGCCGGAAGCGCGATGGCGCCCGATGTCCCGGGCGCCGCGGCAACGCATGGGCGGGCCGGGATCAGGCCCGGCCGGCGAACTCGCCGGTCAGCGTGTTCACCCACACTTTCTCGTCGTTGGTGATGTACTCGGGCACCTGGACCTCGATGCCGGTGTTGAGCTTGGCCGGCTTGGTGCGCTTGGTGGCGCTGGCGCCCTTCAGTTCCGGCGCGGTGTCCACCACGGTCAGCGCCACGCTGGTCGGCACCTGCAGGCCGACCGGCGCATCGTCGATCAGCTGCACGTAGTAGCCCTCCAGGCCTTCCACGATGTAGCCGGCGTTGTCGCCCACCAGCTCGGGCGGCAGCGTGTACTGGGTGTAGTCCTCGTTGTCCATGAACACGTAGGCCTCGCCGTCCATGTACGAGAAGTTCGCCGCGCGGCGCACTAGGTCCATTTCCTTCAGGTCGTCGTCGGCGCGCAGGCTCAGGTCGAACTTGCGGCCGCCGGGGATCGAATACATGGTGAAGCGGAAGGTGACGTTACCGCCGCGCGCGGTGGGCGCGCTGCGCTCGATGTCGCGCACCTGGTAGACGGTGCCTTCGTGTTCGACCACGTTGCCTTTCTTGACGTCGGAAGCTTTCATGATTTTGGGTAAATGGTGAGTGGTAAATGGTGAATGGATAGAGCGGACCGAGGTGGTGCCAGCGTCTGGCCATGTTGCAGACGGCGCCAGGATAAATAGTTGGGCGGAGTGGAGCGAAAGCGCGGGCTCTTGCTCTCTCCATTCACCATGGACTATTTACCATTCACCGCTTTCATTTCGGCTGCAAGCGAACCGCGCCGTCCAGGCGGATGGTCTCGCCGTTGATGTAGCGGTTGCCGAGGATGAAACCCACCGTATTGGCGAATTCCTCCGGCTTGCCCAGGCGCGAGGGGAAGGGGATGGAGGCCGACAGCGATTCCTGCACCTGCGGCGGCATGCCGTCGACCATCGGCGTCCAGAAGATGCCCGGGGCGATGGTGGCCACGCGGATGCCGAAGCGCGACAGCTCGCGCGCCATCGGCAGCGTCATGCCGACCACGCCGCCCTTGGAGGCCGAATACGCGGCCTGGCCGATCTGGCCCTCATAGGCGGCCACCGAGGCGGTGTTGACGATCACGCCACGCTCGCCGTCCTCGCCCGCGTCGTTGTGCTGCATCAGGGCGGCGCCGGCCTTGGCCACGTTGAAGCTGCCCACCAGGTTCACCATCACGGTGGTGGCGAAGGTGCCGAGCGGCATCGGGCCTTCCTTGCCGAGCATGCGGCCCGCGCCCAGGATGCCGGCGCAGTTCACCACCACGTTCAGCCCGCCCAGCGCCTCGCGCGCGGCGGCGACGTTGGCGGCCACGCCTTCCTCGGAGGTGACGTCGGTGCGGTAGAAATGCCCGCCCAGCGCCCCGGCCGCCTCCTGGCCCTTGGCCTCGTTGACGTCGAACAGCGCGACCTGGCCGCCCTGGGCCACCAGGTACTGGGCCACCGCATGGCCGAGACCGGAGGCGCCGCCGGTGATGATCGCCTTGACCTGGGAGAGCTGCATGGGAAGTCCTCGGGATGCCAAAAGCGGAATGGTAGCCGAGGTCGGGCCGCGTCGCCCTGCCCTTGTGGGAGCGCACCCTGTGCGCGACGGCTACGTGGGATTCGTCTCTTGCCCCTTCAGCGCCAGGCCGTCGCACACAGGGTGCGCTCCCACAAGGGCAGGGGGAATCGGGGTCAGGCGTTGGCGTGGCGCAGCAGCTCGGCCCATGCCGGGGTTCCCCGCAACTCGGCGAACGGCGTGACGGGGCGTGGCGGGTTCTGCGGCGGCTGCAGCTCGATCTGCCAGACGCCGACGTCCCACCAGGCGTCGAGCTTGTAGCCGGCGCTGCGCCATACGCCCGCCGGCGAGAATCCCATGGATTCGTGCATGGCCACGCTGCTCGCGCCGGGCAGGGTGATCACGCCCATCGCCTGGTTGATGCCCTGCAGGCGCATCGCATCGAGCAGCGCGCCGTACAGCCGCCGGGCGATGCCGCGCCGGCGCGCGTCGGCGTGCACGTAGATGGAGGTCTCGGCGACCCAGTCGTAGGCGGCGCGCTCGCGGAAACGGCTGGCGTAGGCATAGGCCAGCACGCGGCCATCCTGTTCCCAGGCCAGCCAGGGATAGTGGCGAAGGCGTGTCTCGACGCGTTCGCGCATGGCAGCTACGCCGGGCAGCTCGGTCTCGAAGGTCTCCACGCCGTGCAGCACCGAGGGCGTGTAGATGTCGTGGAAGGCGCCGGCATCGTCGCCGTGGGCGATGCGGATCATGCGAGGACCTTTTCCATGCAGATGCTGCGGGCGCTGGCGCGGTGACCGCCGAACGGCGGGCAGCGGCGATAGCCGGCGCGCTCGTACAGCTCCAGCGCCTCGGCCTGGGCGGTGCCGGTTTCCAGCCTCACCAGCCGGCCGCCGCGCTCCCTGACCTTGGCCTCCAGCGCTTCCAGCAGTTGCTTGCCCAGCCCCAGGCCGCGGCAGGCGGGCAGCACGTACATGCGTTTCACCTCCACGTAGTCCTCGTGCCACAGGCAGGCGCCGCAGGCCACCGGCGTGCCGTCCACCCGCGCGGTGAGGAAGGTGGCATGGGGTTGCCGGAGCTCATCCACCGCCATCGGCGGGTTAGGGCCGGTGGCATGGGGTTGCGCCAGGTGGCCATCGAGCTGTTCGAGCAGTGGCGCGACGTCGGGCGAGGTGGGATCGTCCATGCCGAAGCGTAGCGCGGGAATCTTCATCATCACTCGTATTTCCAGTTTCTTCGCTTGCCTTCGGCCAGCCACGCCAGCGCGGTGGCGATGCGGTTCTGCCGCGTGGCCTCGGTCTTGGCCTCGTTGATCCACGCGATGTATTCACGTTGCGCGCCGGGTGGAAAGCCCTCGTAGTGCCGGCGCGCGGCGGCATGCTTCTTCTGCGCGAGCAGGGCGGCAAGGTCGTCGGGCAGCACGGGCACGTCGGTGGCCGGCCGCCTGGGACGCTGCACCTTCTGTCCCGCCTCGTTGAGCGCCATGGCCTTGCGGATATGCCCGGCCAGTTCCCGCCGGGAGGGCAGGTCCTTCAGCGTGGCGAGCTTGCCGAACTGGCCCATGCCTTCCCCGGCCGTGGTGCCCATCACCTCCTGGTGCAGCCAGAAGCCGAACGAGCAATGCTGCTTGAAGGCCGCCATCAGGCACATCGGCGAACCCTTGTAGCTGAAGAACGGCTTGCCCCATTTCAGGCCCTCTTCCACCTCGGGGCAGGTGGCATGCACCACCTCGCGCAGGTGGCCGAGGATGGGCCGGGCGAACGGCGCCGCCTGGGCGACGTAGGCATCGACGCGCGGATCGTGGCTGGCCATGGACACCTCTACAGCTCGCGGAGATAGAACTGGTCGCAACTGAAGTGGCCGGTGCCGCCCATCGGCGCGCACAGCGGGGCGAAGCCATGCCGGCGGTACAGCGCCTGCGCCCCGTCCATGCCAGTGAGCGTTTCCAGGTAGCAGCGGCGGAAGCCGTGGGCGCGGGCCGCTTCCAGGCAGCGCTGCATCATGGCGCCGCCGGCGCCGATGCCGCGCGCCGGCGGCAGGAAATACATCTTGCGCAGCTCGCACACGTCGGGCTCGCCCCCCTCCAGCGGGGCGATGCCGGCGCCGCCGAGCACCGCGCCGTCGCGTTCCACCACGAAATACGCGCTGCGCGGCCGCGCGTAGGCCTCGTACATGGCGTCCACCTCGGCATCGTGGATGGCGAAGCCAGGGCCGTCGGCGCCGAATTCCGGCATGACGGCGCGGATGACGCGGGCTATGGCGGCGTTGTCGCGTGGCTCGATCGGGCGGATGCGGTAGTCGGTCATGGCATGGCTTGCGGTGTGCGGTAGACGACGCCGTCCTTCATCACGAACACGGCGTGCTGCAGATCGTCGATATGGGCACTGGGATCGCCCTCGAACGCGGCGAGGTCGGCGCGCAGGCCCGGCGCGATGCGGCCGAAGCGCTCCTGCTGGCGCAGGATGCGCGCGGCCACGTCGGTGGCGGCATGCAGCGCCTGCAACGGCGTCATGCCGTCGCGCACCATGTTGGCCGGCTCGCGCCAGTTCTCGCCATGGGCGAACACGCCCACGTCGCTGCCGTTGCCGATGGTGACGCCCAGTTTCAAGGCGGTGCGGAAGGCGCGCTCGGCTTCCTTCATGCGCGCGGTCGGCTCGCCCTGGCCGGGCACGTAGTGCTCGAAATACTCCGCGGTGGCCTCCACCGCGGTGAGCGTGGGCTCGTAGGCCACGCCGCGCTGCTTGATCAGCCGGAAGGTGGCCTCGCTGGTGCCATAGCCGTGTTCGACGCTGTCCACGCCCGCTTCCACCGCCATGCGCACGCCGGCCTCGCTGGCGGCGTGCACGGCGACGGGGCGGCCGAGCTGGTGCGCGGTATCCACCAGCGCCTTCAACTCCTCCGGCGTGAAGGTAGGCGCGGTGGCGCCATCGGGCCCCACGCGGTAGTCGCCATAGATCTTGATCCAGTCGGCGCCGCGCGCGGCCTGCTCGCGCACGGCGGCCATCGCCGCGGCCGTGCCGCTCACTTCCTGCGCGCCGCCCGGCAGTTCCATGTCGGGGCGGAAGCCGCGCGGGCCGGGACCGTAGCTGGCGGTGGCGACGATGGCGCGGGTGGCCACGAACAGGCGCGGCCCCGGGATCATGCCCTCGTCGATGGCGCGCTTGACCGAGACGTCGGCGAAGCCCGCGCCTTCCGTGCCCAGGTCGCGCAGCGTGGTGAAGCCGGCCAGCAGGGTGGCGCGCGCATGCGCGGCGGCCTCCAGCGTGCGGTAGTCCTGCGCTTCCTTCAGCACCTGGTCGTTCCATAGCGTCTCGTTGTACGGATGCAGGAACAGGTGCGAATGCAGGTCGACCAGGCCGGGCGTCAGCGTGGTGCCGGGCAGGGCGATGCGCCGGGTGCCGGCGGGTGCCTGGATACCCGATTCAGGCCCTACCGCCGCGATCGCGCCGTCATGCACCAATACGGCCCAGCCGCCGTGCGCGGCATCACCTTCGGCCGTCCATACCCGCGCGGGCACCAGCAGGGTGTCGCCTTGGGGGGCCGCCGCCGATGCCGTGCCGGCCATCAGCATGGCCGCCAACGCACCCCATCCCCGTGTCCACCGATTCCACCGCATCGACCGCTCCCGCCCCGCGAATGGACTGATTCTAGCGAGGCACGGCGTCCCGCCGCGAGTCGCGGCTCAGAATACGGCGAGGGACGCGTCGGCGAATTGCGAGGCGCACTCGCTGGCCGCCGAGGGATCGGCGGTCACGCAACTGCGGAAATCAGCGGGCAGCGTGGTGAGCACCAGCGTATCGCCCTGGCGCATGCTGAAGGTGGAGAGCGGTGGCTTGCAGCCGACGCCGTTGGCCGCGCAGGTGCCGGGCAGCACGGTGTAGTGGCAGATGCCGCTCTTGCTGCGCAGGCAGCGGAAGGTGGCCAGTTCGCCGACGATACGGACCTGGCTGTCGATCACTTCCTCGCCATCGACGACCACGTGGGTGGCGACAGTGTGCCCACGCCCGCAGCCGGTGAGGGCGAGCGCCAGGTAGAACAGCAGGATCAGCTTGTGCATGACGACCTCCGGTGCGGCGCTTTTGCGCCTCACATGTGGCGGAACAAGGCCATGAAGGGTTGGCTGACCACCAGCGTTTCCGGACGCTGCCGCAGGCGCAGCGTGCCCTTGCCGGTATCGTCGCGGACGATGGAGGCCACGGCCTTGAGGTTGACGATGGTGGAGCGGTGGATCTGCTTGAACAGGTTCGGATCGAGCCGGCCGGCCAGTTCGCGGATCGGCGTGCGCAGCAGCAACTCGCCCTCGGCGGTCATGGCCAGGGTGTACTTGCTGTCGGCGCGGAAATAGGCCACGTCGTCCACCATCACCAATCGCGTCTCGCGGCCGTGGCTGGCGGTGATCCAGGTCAGCGGCGGCGCGGCCTGGCCGCGGTCCACCGCCAGCTCGCGCAGCAGCGAGGCCAGCGTCTCCGCATCGCTCGCGGAGGCCGCCCCCCGTGCCTTCAGCCGCTGCACGGTGGTGGCGAGGCGCTCGGGGCTGATCGGCTTGAGCAGGTAGTCCACCGCGCCGCGCTCGAAGGCATCGATGGCGTACTGGTCGTAGGCCGTGGTGAACACCACGCGGGTGCCCGGGCTGGCCTCGGCCGCGGCGGCGGCCACCTCCAGCCCGTTCAGGCCCGGCATGCGGATGTCGAGGAAGGCGACGTCCGGCCGCTGTTCGGCGATCGCCTCCAGCGCGCTGGCGCCGTCCTCGCATTCGGCCACGATGGCCAGCTCCGGCCAGGCCTGCGCCAGCGATTCGCGCAAGGCGTCGCGCAGCAGGGTTTCGTCCTCGGCGAGGATGGCGGTGCTCATGGCGCGTCACCCGCTTTCGGCGCCTGTGCCGGCACGGTGATGGTGCTGGCCACGCCTTCCGGCGCATTGCTCACCACCGAGAGCGTGGCGGCGCCGCCGTAGATCAGGCGCAGCCGCTCGCGCACGTTCTTCAGGCCGATGCCGGTGCCACTGGTGGCCTCGCTGAAGCCGCACCCGTCGTCGGCCACGGTGATCGCGATGGCGCCGTCGTCGCGGCGCGCGGTGATCCACACCGTGCCGCCGCCGGGCTTGGGCTCCAGGCCGTGCTTGATCGCGTTCTCCACCAGCGTCTGCAGCATCATCGGCGGCAGCGGCACCGCGCGCAGGGCGTCAGGCACCTCGATCTGCAGCGACAGGCGCGGTCCCATGCGCAGCCGCATGATCTCCAGGTAGGCGCGGGTGCGCTCCAGCTCGTCGCCCACGGTGGACAGCGCGTCGTCGTTGAGCGGCAGCGAGTGGCGCAGGTAGTGGATCAGGTGGCCGAGCATGCGGTCGGCCTGCGCCGGCTCGCTGCGCGTGAGGTACTGCGCGCTGGCCAGCGTGTTGTAGAGGAAGTGCGGCTCCACCTGCGCGTGCAGCAGGTTGAGGCGGGCCACGGTGCGCTCCTTCTCGCTTTCCGACTGCTCGGCACGCCGTTTTTCCTGGCGGCGCTTCTCGGCCACGCGGCGGGTGATGGCACGGGTGATCGCCTCGGCGTTCTCCAGGTTGGTGCCGTCGTCCACGCGGAACCAGTCGCTCCAGGCTCCGGCCTCCGGCTCGCAGATCAGGGTGACGCTGCCGGCGCCGTTGCCCGGGGTCACGGTGGCGTAGATCTGGTTGCGCAGGTGGCCGAACCAGTTGCCGGGGTTGAGCCGTTCGAACGGGCTGCGCCCGTAGGTGAGCGGACGCTTCACCTTGGCGCGGATCTGCAGGCTGTCGCGGGCGCTCTCGATATCCTCGGTGCGCGGCAGTTCGCGGATGGCGGCGTCGAGCAGGTCGAACGCCTCGTCCGCCTCGAAGGGCACTTCCACGCGCCGCCGCTGGCGATTGCCCAGAGTGTCGCTGTCGATGTGCCCCGCGATCAGCCGCACCCGCCGCAGATGCGAGACGGCACCGGTCACCACCATCAGCAGGGCCAGGAAGATCAGCAGCATGGTGACGCCGCCGGTGTCGCGGTAGCGGAATGGCGGGCTCTCGCCCAGCACGAGGGCGATGAACAGCAGGGCGAGGAACCAGGCCACCACCAGGCGGGCGACGAACATCAGGCTCTTGATCACGGCGGAATCCCTGGCGGCGATGGCAATGGGCGGAGCATACCCAGCCGGTGCGAGCAGGGGCGGGCCCGGGCGACGAAACCGGGAAGGCGGCGACGGAACCGCCGCAGGCCGCGACGGAGGCCAGGAGCCGCGAAGGCTACGCCCCGAACAGCGAGCGATGCGGGCCGTGGCGGTACCAGTCCAGCACCGCCTCCGGCAGCACGTCCGCCAGGGATGGGCCCAGCGCCTCGCACAAGGCCAGCGTATCCAGCAAGGCGCGCTCGCACGGGCCGGCGGCTCCGGTGTACTCGCGCTCCAGCCGGGCCTGGGCGAGCATCGTCTCGCTCCAGCCGTAGAGGGCCTCCGTGCGCCCGGCAAGACGGGCCGCCAGCCAGGGACGCAGCGGCTCATGGCACGGCAAGGAATCCTCGTGGGCCAACTGGCGAGCGAGGGTGGTCACCTGCGCGTCGATGCCGCGATACCACTCGGTATGGCCCGCCGCCGAATCCGGTACGGCCAGCGGCGCGGGCGCACGATGCGCGGCCCAGGCCGCATGCAGGCGCCGCTCGATGCGCCGCGCCTGGGCCACGCGTTCCGCTTCGACCAGCAGGCCGCGATCCAGGTCGAAGAAGTCGTGGAAGCGCCGGTGCAGGGTATGGAAGCGCTGCCATGGATCGCGCGAGAAACCCACCTTGAGCAGGTCCTGCTCGCGGCAGGGCAGCAGATACACATAGGCGCGCCCGCGCGACGCGAAGCGCGGTTCGACGAAAAGGTCATCGTCCACGGGATACCCGGCGGCGGCGCTACGCCGCGGTACGCGCCCGGGTGACCCGGCTGGCGGTTTCCTTGTGCAACTGCCCGGCCAGCCAGGCGCCGGTGGCGACGAGGATGTCCAGGTCGATGCCGGTATGCAGCCCCAGGCCGTGCAGCATGTACACCACGTCCTCGCTGGCCACGTTGCCGGTGGCGCCCTTGGCGTAGGGACAGCCGCCGGTGCCGGAGACGGCGCTGTCCACCACGCGCACGCCTTCTTCCAGGCAGGCCAGGATATTGGCCAGCGCCTGGCCGTAGGTATCGTGGAAATGCACCGCCAGCGCGTGCATGGGCACCTCCTGCGCCACCGCGTGCAGCATGGCGCGCGCCTTGGCCGGCGTGCCCACGCCGATGGTGTCGCCCAGCGAGACTTCGTAGCAGCCCAGTTCGTGCAGGCGGCGCGCCACACGCACCACGTCGCCCACCGGCACCTCGCCCTGGTAGGGGCAGCCGAGCACGGTGGAGACGTAGCCGCGCACCTTCACGCCATCGGCCCTGGCGCGCTCCAGCACGGGCACGAAGCGCTCGATCGACTCGTCGATGGAGGCATTGACGTTCTTGCGGTTGAACGCCTCGGAGGCCGCGGTGAACACCGCCACCTCGGCGACGCCCACCGCGCGCGCGCGTTCGTAGCCCTGCTCGTTCGGTACCAGCACCGGATAGCCCACCCCCGGCACCTTGCGGATGCCCTGGTAGACCTCCGTCGCGTCGGCCATCTGCGGCACCCACTTGGGGCTGACGAAGCTGGTGGCCTCGATGGTTTGCAGGCCGGTGCTGGACAGACGGTCGATCAACGCGATCTTCACGTCGGTCGGCAGCAGGGTCTTCTCGTTCTGCAGGCCGTCGCGCGGGCCGACTTCGACGAGGCGGACGTGGTCGCTCGTATGCATAACGGCGAGCATAGCGCGATCCCGGCGATGGGCGCATATGCGTTCATCGAGGCGCATCCGCTTCAGGAAGTGGGGAAACAGAACCCGCACCCATCATGGGCGGATAGGTCGGCGCGGCGATTCTTCGCGCGTCTCGCCTCATCATCGTTGCCCCACTGGCGGCAACGAAGCGTGCCGACATGCTTATCCCTTATCCCGCCCCCTGGCTCTCCTTGGGCTTTGGCCACTTCTGCCCAGGCCAGAGGAGGGGCACTGGAGCACTTGATTACCTGTCTGGCACCAAGGTGCTTCCTGGATTTGGTCTCGAAGGCGCCTATGGCAGGTAAATTTAATAAAATCATGAACATGGATCTAGGTTTTCCCCGACTAACGCTTGTTGTCCTGTAGCGACTTCGCTACACTCAACTTGTGCAACAAACTGCACAAGTCATATGAGCGCAGGCAAGACAGGAGAACCTCATGCGTGTCGTCAGCTTTTCCGACGCCCGTAACAACCTCAAGGAAGTGCTGGATACCGTAGCGAGCGATTGTTCCATCACGGTTATCCATCGCCGCGACCACGAGGACGCAGTAGTGATGTCCCTTGCGGACTACAACTCGATGGCGGACACCATTCACCTGATGAGCACCAAGAGCAACCGCGAGCGCCTGGCTAAGGCCATCGCTCAGTTCAAGGCCGGCAAGGCCAAGAAGCGGGAATTGGTCGAAGAAACGGAGGAGGAGAACGCTTGAGTAGGAAGCTTTGCTTCACGGATGAAGGTTGGGAGGACTATCAGTTTTGGCTCGACGACAGGAAAACCCTCAAGAAGGTCAACGCATTGATCAAAGAGGCACGTCGAACGCCTGCTGAGGGTGCAGGCGATCCACATGAGTTGCATGGCGACCTGGCCGGCTTCTGGGCCAGGAACATCAGCAAGAAAGATCGCCTGGTTTATGCCTTCGACAAAGATTCGATCACAGTGATCCAGGCACGTTTCCACTACGACGATCACTGATCCTGGCGCGCCTCGATTGCCGGGGCAGGCCAAGGAAGAAAAAGTGTACGTTCGTACACGACCGAGTGATGACGCCAGCCTGGCGACACACCGGCTCAACGAGGGCTATGTAAACAGGCTCTCAGGGAACGAAGCGCACCAGCACGCTGTCGGCCTCGACGAAATCGCCCTGCGCGGCGCTTACGCTCTCGATGGTGCCGGCGCGTGGTGCCTTCAAGGCCAGTTCCATCTTCATCGCCTCCATCACCAGCAGTTCCTGGCCTTCTTCCACCACGTCGCCGGGTTGCGCCTTCACCAGCACGATGCGGCCCGGCATCGGCGCCACCACCTGGTTGCCGCCGCCGGTCTCTTTCGACTGCCAGGCAAAGGCGGCGGCGCGCTCGAAGGCATGGCGGTAGCCCTGGGCGTCGTGCACGGTGACGCGCGCGGCATCGACCCGCACGGGGAAGCGTTGCGCCTCGCCATCGAAGCGCGCGCCCAGCGTTTCGCCGTCATGGCGTGCGCCGCGCACTTCGGTGACGACCTCGCCGTGCTGCAGGCGGTAGTCGCCGCGATGGCCATGGGCTTCCACTTCGTGGCGTTGGCCCTGCAGCGACAGGGCGACGATGCGCTTGCCGGCGTGTCCCACGCGCCAGGCATCGGCGCGCGCCCACGGCGAGAACGGATCGGCGCCGTGGCGCGCATCGCTCGCCGCGGCGCCTTCGTCGTGCAGCAGGGCGGCGACCGCGGCGGCGAACAGCACGCGGTCGGCAGGCGATGCATCGCCCGCCAGGAACTCATCCAGGTGACGGTCCAGGTAGCCGGTGTCGATGCGGCCCTCGACCACGACGGGATGCCGCGCCAAGCGCTCCAGGAAGGCGATGTTGGACTTCGGCCCCACGATCTCGCACGCGGCCAGCGCGTCGCGTAGGCGTTGCAGGGCCTGCGGACGATCCTGGTCCCAGACGATCAGCTTGGCGATCATCGGGTCGTAGAAGATCGTCACCGTGTCGCCCTCGACCACGCCGCCGTCCAGGCGCACATGGCGCGACGGCGCGGGCAGACGCAGCACCTGCAATTTGCCGGAACCGGGCAGGAAGTTCTGGTCCGGGTCCTCGGCGTACAGGCGCACCTCGATGGCATGGCCCTGCGCGCGGACCTGTTCCTGCGCCAGCGGCAACGGCTGGCCAGCGGCGACGCGCAGCTGCCATTCCACCAGGTCCAGGCCCAGGGTTTCCTCGGTGACCGGATGCTCCACCTGCAAGCGCGTGTTCATCTCCATGAAGAAGAACGCGCCGTCCTGGCCCACGATGAATTCCACCGTGCCGGCGCCCACGTAGTCGACCGCCTTGGCCGCCGCAACCGCCGCCGCGCCCATCGCGGCGCGGCGCGCTTCGTCCAGGAACGGCGAGGGCGTTTCCTCCAGCACCTTCTGGTAGCGGCGCTGCGCCGAGCACTCGCGCTCGTTGAGGTGGATGACGCGGCCGTGGCTGTCGCCAAACACCTGGAACTCGATGTGGCGCGGATGTTCCACGTAGCGTTCGAGGATCACGCGCGTATCGCCGAAGGCGCCGGCCGCCTCGCGCTGGGCGGAGGCGAGCGCGTCGGCAAACTCGCTCTCCGCGCGCACGATGCGCATGCCCTTGCCGCCGCCGCCCGCCGCGGCCTTGATCATCAGCGGGAAGCCGGTGCGGCGGGCCTGCTCGCGCAGCACGTCGGCCGACTGGTCCTCGCCGTGGTAGCCGGGCACCAGCGGCACGCCGTGCTTTTCCATCAGCGCCTTGGCGGCGGCCTTGGAGCCCATGGCGTCGATGCTTTCCGGGCGCGGCCCGATAAAGGCGATGCCCGCCTCGATGCAGGCCCGCGCGAACGCGGTGTTCTCCGATAGGAAGCCGTAGCCGGGATGGATGGCCTGCGCGCCGCTACGTCGCGCCACCTCCAGGATGGCCTCGCCGCGCAGGTACGACTTGGCGGGGCGCGGGCCGCCGATGGGCCAGGCCTCGTCCGCCAGGCGTACGTGCTGGGCGTCGGCATCGGCCTGCGAATACACCGCGATGGTGTGGATGCCCAGCCGGCGGCAGGTGCGGATCACGCGGCAGGCGATCTCGCCGCGGTTGGCAATGAGTACGCGCTCGAACATGCGAAGTCCGGAGGGGAAGCCGAGCCGCTAAACCTAGCAGATCGCCGCGCCGCCGCCGATGCGCGCCGCAGCATGGACTTGCCCACCTTGTGTGGGACTTATGTAGGAGCGCACCCAGTGCGCGACCGCCCTCTTGCGCCGGTATCGCGCACTGGGTGCGCTCCTACAGAAAAGTCGGGAGGCTGGGTCGCCATCACGCCGGCTGGTGGCAGACCGCCTCGATGTTGTTCCCGTCCGGGTCGAGCACGAAGGCGCCGTAGTAATGCTCGTGGTAGTGGGGACGCAGGCCAGGCGGGCCGTTGTCCTTGGCGCCGGCGGCGATCGCCGCGCGGTGGAAGGCATCCACCGCCTCGCGGTTGGCCGCGGTGAAGGCGATATGGGCCGGGCCCGTCGCGGGCGCCTTGCGCGAGGTGCCGATCCAGAAGATGGGCACGCCTCCGATGCCGAAGCCGGCGTGGTCGCCATCGCCGGTCTGCGCGGCGGTCACTTCCATCACCAACGTACCGCCCAGCGGCACCAGCACCTTGCCGTAGAACTCGCGGCTGCGGGCGTAGCCCGATACCTGCAATCCGACATGGTCCAGCATGTTCGCTCTCCTTCGTATTCAGCCCGGCGCGCACCACGCGGGCGGGCGCTTGTCGAGGAAGGCTCCCAGGCCTTCCTGGCCTTCCGCCGATACGCGCAGGCGCGCGATCAGCACCGCGTTCTCCTCGTCCAGCCGCTCGGCTTCCGCCTCGCTGGCGCCGGCCATGCGCAGGGCGAGCCGCTTGGCCTCGGCCTGCGCCACCGGACCGGCCTTGGCCAGCAGCGCCAGGGTGGCATCGACCGCGTCATCCAGCTGTCCGGCGGGCACGCATTGATGGAGCAGCCCCAGCCGCAACGCGGTGTCGGCGTCGAACAGTTCGCCGGTAAGGAACAGGCGCCGCGCCTGACGCAGGCCGATCGCCTGGATCACATAGGGCGAGATCACTGCCGGCACCAGGCCGAGCTTCACCTCGGTAAGGCCGAAGCGCGCGCTGTCTACGCCGATGGCGATATCGCAGCACGCCACCAGCCCCACGCCACCGCCGTAGGCCGCGCCGTTCACCCGCGCGATGGTGGGCTTGGGCAGGTATTGCAGCGTGCGCATCAGTCGCGCCAGCCGCCGCGAATCCTCGCGATTCTCCGCCTCGCTCGCCGCCGCCATGCCACGCATCCACTGCAGGTCCGCTCCCGCGGAAAAACTGGCGCCTTCGCCGGTCAGCACCACGGCCCGCACTCCTGCGTCACGCCCTGTTTGCTCCAGCGCCGTGGTCAGTTCCGCGATCAATCCATCGTCGAAGGCGTTGTGCACCTGCGGCCGGTTCAGGGCGATGCGGCGGATACCGGCGTGGTCGGTGATCTGAATGCTGGAAGTCATCGGGTTCCTGCCGGATGGAAGGGGCGCCTACGCAAGGCAGGCCCTGTCATGGGCCATCAAGGGCCAGATGCCCGGATTCTAGGATTTTTCGACGCGCTGTAGAAAACCGCGGTGGGCCGGAGTGAACATCTTGCCGGCGCGACGGCTTCGGCGTGGGACTGGGGTGGGTGCAGGCGGCACTTTCCGGAAGCGGTAATGTTAAGTTGAAGGAATTGCCCAGTCGCTTGCCGGAGTCCTCATGTCGCTCGTGCTTCCTGCCGTTTTGTCCATCGCCGCGCGCCGCAAGTTCTCGCGCCTCGCCCTGGCCACCGCCATGGTGCTTGTGGCCGGCGCCGCCCAGGCACAGGGCGCGAAGGTGCCGCCGCCGCAGGACACGCCGTATGCCGGCACGGTGAACCTGCGGGTGGACGCCAGCGATACGCGGCAGGGCATTTTCCGCGTCCACGAGACGTTGCCGGTGAAGGCCGGCGCGCTGACGCTGCTTTATCCGCAGTGGATTCCCGGCGACCATTCGCCGACCGGCCCGGTCGCCATGCTGGCCGGATTGAAGATCAGCGCCAACGGCAAGCCGCTGGCGTGGAAGCGCGACGAGTACGACGTGTACGCGTTCCACCTGGACGTGCCGGAGGGCGTCTCCGCCATCGACGTGGATTTCCAGTACCTGTCGGGCCGCACCGAGAGCCAGGGTTTCGAGATCACCGACCGCATGATGGACATGGAGTGGAGCAAGGTGTCGCTCTATCCGGCCGGCTACTACACGCGCGGCATCACCTTTGCTCCCAGCGTCACGCTGGCCCATGGCTGGCAGTTCGGCACCGCGCTGGAAACCGCCTCTCAATCGGGCGATACCACCACCTTCAAGCCGGTGGCCTATGACAACCTGGTCGATTCGCCGATCTACGCCGGGCGGTATTTCAAGCGCGTCGACTTGAATCCGGGCGGAGGCGCGCCGGTGCGCCTGGACATCGTCGCCGACGAGCCGAAGTACCTGGAGATGACGCCCGACCAGCTCAAGGCGCACCGCGAGCTGGTGACGCAGGCGGTGAAGCTGTTCGGCTCGCATCACTACGACCACTACGACTTCCTGTTCTCGCTGTCGGACCAGTTGGGCGGCAACGGCACCGAACACCACCAGTCGAGCGAGGACGGCCTGGGCGCCGACTACTTCACCGCCTGGAAGGAATCCGCGCCCGACCGCGACCTGCTGGCGCACGAATACACCCATTCGTGGAACGGCAAGTTCCGCCGCCCGGCCGATCTGTGGACGCCCAACTTCAACGTGCCGATGGGCGACTCGCTGCTGTGGGTGTACGAGGGACAGACGCAGTACTGGGGGTTCGTGCTGACCGCTCGCGCCGGCCTGTGGTCGCCGCAGGAATTCCGCGACGCGCTGGCGATGGTCGCGGCCAACTACGAGCGCAACCGCGAGGGCTTCCAGTGGCGCACGCTGGAGGACACCACCAACGATCCCACCGCCGCCCGCCGTTCCAGCCTGCCGTACCGCAGCTGGCAGATGAGCGAGGACTACTACAGCGGCGGCCAGATGATGTGGCTGGAGGTGGACGCGAAGCTGCGCGCGCTGACGCACGACCGGAAGTCGCTGGACGATTTCGCCAAGGCGTTCTTCGGCATCGACGACGGCAGCTACGTGCCCCGGACCTATACCTTCGACGACGTGGCGAAGGCGCTCGATGGCGTGGCCCCCTACGACTGGGCCGGCTTCCTGCGCGAGCGCGTGGCCACGCTCAACCCGCCGCTGCAGAACGGCATCGCGGCGACCGGCTGGAAGCTGGTCTACACCGAGCAGGAAAGCGAGTACGAAAAGCAGTACAACAGCCGCCCGCAATCGCCGCGCCACCTGTACAACTTCGCCTGGTCGATCGGGCTGACCCTGAACGACCAGGGCCAGGTCAACGACGTGCGCTGGGATGGCCCCGCGTTCAAGGCCGGCGTCAGCACGGGAGCCACCCTGGTCGCCGTCAATGGCCAGGCTTTTTCCAATGACGTGCTGAAAGACGCCATCACCGCGGCCAAGACCGGCAAGGCGCCGATCCAGCTGATGCTGAAGTACCAGGGCGGCTTCCGCACGGTGGCGGTGGACTACCACGGCGGCCTGCAATACCCGCACCTGGTGCGCGTCGAGGGCACGCCCGACTACTTGAGCGAGATCATCGCGCCGCGCAAGTAGGTACCGAACCGGACAGTGAGCCGCGGGATGACATGCCGCGGCCCTGCTTCCGCGTCTTGATCTGCATCAGGGTCGGGTAGCCGCTTTCCTCAAGAAGATAGGCGTCGCCCTTCACGACGGCGCGGGCTCATGGGCTTGCGCCGTCGTGAAGGCTTCGTGGATGCGTGTCGTTGCACATCGTGGCGTGCCGCGCGCCGTGCGCATCTTCTCCCTGGGATCCATCGGCGCTGACGACCCTCATGACTGTTCTCCTGGACCTGCCCCTGCCGACGTGGCGCGACGAGCTGGCGGAGGAATATGCCGAGCTGACCGAGCGGCTGGCCTCGCGCATTCCGTGCCTCGAAGTATCCATGCACCTGCCGTGGATCGATGCGATCAACCGGTTGAAGAAGCAGCGCGGCGCCGTGGTCATGGCGCACAGCTACCAGTCGCCGGAGATCTTCCACGGCGTGGCGGACGTCACCGGCGATTCGCTGGGGCTGGCGCAGGCGGCCGCCGAGTGCGACAGCGGGCTGATCCTGCTCTGCGGCGTCCATTTCATGGCCGAGAGCGCCAAGATCCTGGCACCGGAAAAGACCGTGCTGATCCCCAGCCTGGAGGCGGGCTGCTCGCTGGCCTCCTCGATCACGGCCGAGGACGTGCGCCTGCTGCGTCGCCGCCATCCCGGCGTACCGGTGGTCAGCTATGCCAACACCTCGGCGGCGGTGAAGGCCGAGTCGGATGCGATCTGCACCTCGGCCAACGCCGTGCAGGTGGTGGAATCCATGGGTGCGCCCAAGGTGATCTTCCTCCCTGACCAGTTCCTCGGCCGCCACGTCGCCAGCCAGACCAAGGTGGAACTGGTGCTGTGGAAGGGCCGCTGCGAGGTGCACGAGAAATTCACGGCATCGCAGGCGCGGCATGCGCGCGAGCAATTCGACGCCAGGCTGGTGGCGCATCCCGAATGCCCACCGGCGGTGCTGGCGGAAGCGGATTTCGTCGGCTCCACCACCGCCATGGGGCGCTGGCTGGAACAGGAAAAGCCCAAGCGCGTCGCCCTGATTACCGAATGCTCGATGGCCGACAACCTGCGTGTGCAATTCCCGGCCATCGAGTTCATCAAGCCGTGCAACCTGTGCCCGCACATGCAACAGATCACCTTGCCGAACATCTACGCGGCACTGCGCGACCTGCGGCATGCGGTGGACGTGGCGGAGGACGTGGCGGAGCGCGCAAGGGCCGCCCTGCAGCGGATGCTGGCGGTCGGCCGATGCGAGGCGGTTCGATGAGCGGGCGGCGGCCCTTGGTGATCGTCGGCGGCGGCGCCGCCGGCCTGGCGGCCGCGCTCGCCGCCGCGCCGATGCCGGTACGCCTGCTGTGCCGCTCGCGCCGCGGACAGGGCAGCGCCAGCGCGCTGGCGCAGGGCGGCATCGCGGCCGCGCTCGGCAAGGGCGACAGCGCGGCCGGCCATGCCGCCGACACCATGGCGGCGGGCGCGGACTACAACAATGCCGCCCTGGTGCGCTGGTTGTGCACCAGGGCCTATGCCGCGATCGACTGGCTGGTATCGCTGGGCGTGACTTTCGACCGCGACGAGTACGGGGGACTGCAGCTTGGTCGCGAGGGCGGCCACCAGGCGGCTCGCATCGTGCATGCGGGCGGGGACGCCACCGGCGCCGAGGTGGCGCGCGCCATGCGCCGGAAAGTGCAGGGGGAATCGCGCATCGACTACCGCGAAGGCGTGGACGTCGATGCGCTGCTGTTGCGCGGCAACCGTGTGTGCGGGGTGCGGGTGCGCGGCGAGGGCGGTTTCAGCGAGGAAATCGAGGCGTCCGCCGTGGTGCTGGCCACCGGCGGGATCGGCGCCGCCTTCGCGCGCACCAGCAATCCGCCGGGAGCGGACGGCAGCGGGCTGGCCCTTGGGTTGGCGGCCGGCGCGGTGGCACGCGACCTGGAATTCGTCCAGTTCCATCCCACGGCGCTTGACGTCGATGGCGGCCATTGCCTTCCGCTGATTACCGAGGCCTTGCGCGGCGCGGGCGCCCGGTTGGTGGACAGTGCGGGCGCGCCATTGATGCGGGATGTGCACGCGCAAGGCGACCTGGCACCGCGCGACGTGGTGGCCAGGTGTGTATGGCAGGCGCAGCGCGAAGGGTGGGGCGCCTGGCTGGACACCCGCGAGGTCACCGGCGATTGGACGCGGCGTTTCCCCACGGTGCTGGCGGCATGCACGGCGCACGGCGTCGATCCGCGCCACCAGCGCATCCCGGTGACGCCGGCGGCGCACTTCCACATGGGCGGGCTCGCCACCGACCTCAATGGCAGCACCACCGTGCTCGGCCTGTACGCGGTGGGCGAGGTGGCCTGCAACGGCATGCACGGCGCCAACCGGCTGGCCAGCAATTCGCTATTGGAGGCCATCCTGTGCGGGCAGCGCCTGGGCGGGCACCTGGCCCGCATGCCGCAGGCCCAGCCCAAGGGCGCCTTCCGCTGGTCGCGGCGCGGCAACACCTTGCCGGAGCCGCGGCGGATCGAGTTACGCCGCCTGCTATGGGAGGCGGCCGGGCCGGTCAGGGAGGAGTCCACGCTCGAACGCGCCTTGCAGCGCTGCGCCGAACTGGCTGGGCAAGGTTGGCAGGCGCGCCTGGCGCAGCCCTTGCTGGAGGCCGCGCAGCAGCGGCGTACCAGCCTGGGTGCGCATTACCGGCTGGACAGCACCGCCTGAAACTGGCCGCTAGTCCTTTACCGGCAGGGCCAGGAACTCCGCCGCCTCGCGCGCTTGGCCGCGATGGCCGGGCATCGCCTCGCGCCACCACGGGGTCACGGTTTCCACGTGCGCCGGCTCGATCGCCTCGCCCAGACGCGGCATCAGCAGGCCTTCCGGCGCCTTGGCCAGCAGGACCTCGGCCGGTTCGGCCCAGGGATGCATGGCCAGGTTGAAGGTGCCCCAGTGCACCGGCAGCAGGCGGCCGCTGCCGAGCTGGCGCCAGGCGGCGAGCGCATTGTCCGGGCCCAGGTGCACGTTGCCCCAGGAGGGGTGAAACGCGCCCACTTCCAGCATCACCAGGTCGAACGGGCCGAGGCGCTGGCCGATCTCGGCGAAGTGGGGCGACAGTCCGCTGTCGCCGCTGAAGTACACCGCGTGGCGCGTGCCGCGCAGCACGAACGAGGACCACAGCGTGGCGTTGCGATCCTTCAGGTTGCGGCCGGAGAAATGGTGCGACGGCGCGGCGGTGATGGCGAGGCCGCCGGGCAGTTCCGCCTGCTCCCACCAGTCCAGCTCGGTGATGCGCTCCGGCGGCACGCCCCACGCTTCCAGATGCACGCCGACGCCCAGCGAGGTGATGAACGGCACGTTGCGCCTGGCCAGTGCACGGATGCTCGGGTAATCCAGGTGGTCGTAGTGATCGTGCGAGACCAGCACGGCGTCCAGCGGCGGCAGTTCCTCGATGGCCACCGGCACCGGCTGGAAGCGCTTGGGACCGAGGAAGGAGAACGGCGAGGCGCGCTCGCCCCATACGGGGTCGGTCAGCACGCGTACGCCGTCGATGTCCAGCAGCACCGTCGAGTGGCCGAGCCAGGTGGCGCGCAGGCCGGTTCCGGCCGGCTTGCGCCACGACGCGCGGGGATCGAGCGCGGGCAGCGCCTTGCCCGGCACGCGTCCCTCGTTGCGGAAGAAGAAATCGGCCAGCGAAGGGCGATCGTCCATGACGCGCGGCGTGCTGGCCGGGTAGGTGTTGACGAAGCTTTCGCCGGCGTACTGCGCGGAAGCTCGCATGCGCTCCAGGCGAAGTCCGTTGGCGTGGCGGGCAAACAAGGGCATATCGACCTCTGCATGGCATGGCGCCCGCACGGGCAGCCGGGGATCGCCGCGGCGAGCACGGCGTCATCGTCCTCGTATCGGGGCACCGCGCCGGTTTCCAAGCAGACTGTGCCGGAAGGCATGGCCTGCCATTCAGTGGTGGGGCCAGCAGGTTCTTGCTTGTCCGCCGACACCGGACGAAGGCTTTTGCGCTCGCGCGCTGCGGCATATGACTACGCTGCAGGCAGCAGGCGACTAGGCTACAATGCGAACTATTCTTATTTAAGTTGGTGACCAGTGCGCCTGTCCGACCTGCCGAAAGGGGTTACTGCCGTGGTGGACCGAGTGGACGATGCCCATGCTTCCGACCCGATCGCGCAACGCCTGCGCGACCTGGGCTTCGTGGCGGGCGAACCGGTCCGCGTGGTGGCGATCGGGCCGGTGGGTGCCGATCCCCTGTTGATCCAGATCGGCTCGACCCGCTTCGCGCTGCGCCGCAACGAGGCGGCGCGCGTGCTGGTCCAAGCGGAGGCCGCGGCATGAGCGCCGGCACGTTGCGCATCGCCCTGGTGGGCAATCCCAACTGCGGCAAGACCGCGCTGTTCAACCAGCTCACCGGCGGCCGCCAGAAGGTGGCCAACTATGCCGGCGTCACCGTGGAGCGCAAGGAAGGCCGCTTTACCGCGCCCTCCGGCCGCGTGCTGCACGTGCTGGACCTGCCCGGCACCTACAGTTTCGACGCCACCAGCCCGGACGAGCAGATCACCCGTGACGTGCTGGAAGGCAACTACCCGGGCGAGTCCGCGCCGGACCTGGTGGTGTGCGTGGCCGACGCCACCAACCTGCGCCTGCACCTGCGCTTCGTGCTGGAAGTGAAGCGTCTGGGCCGCCCAGTGGTGCTGGCGCTGAACATGATGGACGCAGCGCGCCGCCGCGGCGTGGCCATCGACGTGCCCGAGCTGTCGCGCCGCCTCGGCATCCCGGTGGTGGAGACCGTGGCGGTCAGGCGCGATGGTGTAAGGGCGCTGATCGCCCAGGTGGACGGCGAGATCCCGCAGGCACCGCCGGCCTTGCCGGACGATCCGGCGAGCCGTGCCGACCTGCACACGCAGGTGCGCGAACTGCTCGCCGCCGCCGTCACCATGCCGCGCGCCACCGACGCGCTGGACGATGCGCTGGACCGCTGGGCGCTGCATCCGGTGTTCGGGCTGGCGATCCTGGCGGCGGTGATGTTCCTGGTGTTCCAGGCGGTGTACGCCGCCGGCAAGCCGATGACCGACCTGATCGGCGACGGCTTCGCCTGGCTGGGCGAGCACGCCACCACGTGGATGCCCGCCGGGCCGCTGCAGAGCCTGATCGTGGACGGCATCTTCGGCGGCCTGGGCACGGTGGTGGGCTTCCTGCCGGTGATCCTGGTGCTGTTCTTCTTCATCCTGGTACTGGAGGAATCGGGCTACCTGCCGCGCGCGGCCTTCCTGCTCGACCGCCTGATGGTGTCGGTGGGGCTGACCGGGCGTTCGTTCATCCCACTGCTTTCCAGTTTCGCCTGCGCCATTCCCGGCATCATGGGCACGCGCAGCATCACCGACCCGCGCGACCGCCTCGCCACCATCCTGGTGGCGCCGCTGATGACCTGCTCGGCGCGCCTGCCGGTGTATGCGCTGCTGATCGGCGCGTTCATTCCCACCCGGCGCGTGCTGGGCGTGTTCAACATGCAGGGGCTGGTGCTGTTCGCGCTGTATGCGGCGGGCATCATCGGCGCGATGGCGGTGGGCTGGGTGATGAAGAAGCTGCGCCGCGACCGCAGCGAGCACGCGCTGCTGATGGAGCTGCCCTCGTACCGCCTGCCCAAGGTGCGCGACGTGGCGATCGGCCTGTGGGAGCGCGGCATGATCTTCATGAAGCGCTTGACCGGCGTGATCCTCGGCCTGACCGTGTTGATGTGGTTCCTGTCCAGCTTCCCGGCGCCGCCGCAGGGCGCCACCGGCCCGGCCATCGACTACAGTTTTGCCGGCTATATCGGCCGGGGGCTGCTGGTCATCTTCACTCCGCTGGGCTTCAACTGGCAGATCTGCGTCTCGCTGATTCCCGCCTTCGCGGCGCGCGAGACCGCGGTGGCCGCCCTGGCCACGGTGTACGCGGTGGGTGGCGACGGCGCCGAGGGCGCGGGGCTGGCCCAGGCGCTGGCGGCCAACTTCCCGCTGGCCAGCGCGCTGTCGCTGCTGGTGTGGTTCGCGTTCGCTCCGCAGTGCATGTCCACGCTGGCGGTGATCCGCCGCGAGACCAATTCCTGGCGCAACGTGGGCATCTCGTTCGGCTACATGTTCGCGGTGGCGTACGTGGCCTCGTTCCTCACCTACCAGATCACCAACCTGCTGACATGAGTACCGGCCTGCTCGCGCAATACGTGGTGATCGGCCTGGCCGTGCTGGTCAGCGCGCTGCTCACCTTCCGCAAGCTGGCGCCGCAGCTCACCAACCGCTGGCTGGCCGCGCTGGCCCTGTATGCCGACCGCCCCGGCCGTGCCGGCTGGCAGCGTGCGCTGGGACGCCGCCTGCAGCCCCGGCAGGCCACCGGCAACTGTAGCGATGGCTGCAGCACCTGTGGTGCCTGCGGCCCCAAGCCGCCGGCCTCGGCGCGCGACGCGCAGCCGCTGGAATTCCGCCCTCGGGCCAAGTGAAGGCCCGTTCAATCCCGGCGTACTCCAACCTCCCCGTGCAAGCAGCCCGATCAGTGTCGAGTCTCAGCCGAGATCCGTAGAAGGCACGCCGGGATCTTGAACAGGCTCTAAGCCCTCAGTCCATCGCCGCTCCGCGGTGTAGCCGCGGTGTGTAACTGAAAGAGAAGCTGATTCGGCTAGCGAGGCCTGCATGGCTTGTATGCCGCGCAGTGCTGCGCTTCCTCACCGCCATGGCGCGTTGCGGGGTAGCGGCGCCGTTTGAGGTAGCACGTCACTGATCGGACTGGCCTCAGGCTCCCGAGCTTGTATTCGACACGGCGCTGCGAGCCTTTAAGGCCATTCTCTTTTACTTTTCTCTTGGGCCAGCAAGAGAAACGTGACTCGGCGGCCCCACGGGGACTAGCTTCGCGTCGCCGGCAGGACGTCGAAACGCCCGCCGCGTCCCACGGGGACTTCCTTCGGTCGTAGGCGGCATCCTGGCGATAAGGCGACAACCGAGCGATACCGTTACTGGATCCCGGCCCTTGCCCCCTTTTGTGGGGTGCGCCGGGACGACGAGCGGGGCGGACCGAGGCGAAGAGCGGTCGCGCACAGGGTGCGCTCTTACAGCTGTGGGTGGCTGCCCCCGTGGCCACGCCGAGATTGAACAGGCTCCCAGGTTTCAGGGATGGCTCGGCGGGTCATCGTCCATCGGCGGATGGATCCTGCGCATGGCCGGATCGTCCGGCTTGACTGGCGTGAGGATGCCCACCGTCACCGTGCCCGACAGCAGGTCGGTCATGAACTTCGGATCGTAGGGATCGTCCGTCGCGCGCAGCGGCAGGTAGGCGAGATAGCCGTCCGTCTGGTGCACGCCGGTGACCTCGCCCGGCGTGACAGCGAGGATGCCGCCGTTGCCGACGTCGTAGTTCAGTGGTGCCTGGTGATTGTTCATGCCGACCATGCCGCCGACCATCACGTGGTCGGCGGCCGATCCCACGTGCGAGCCCGTGGCCGAGTAGCGCACCTCGCGCCAGCGCGCCTTGGCGCGCACCAGGGCGGATGCATCGCCGTAGGTCGGCAGCAGCTCGCGCCAGATCCGGTTGGCCTCCTCGAACTGCTCCGGCGTCAGGTGCGCATAGAGCAGTTGCTTGGCGTAGACGTATTGCGTCCCGCCGCGCTCGGCGGCGAGCGCGAACCATGCCATGGCGCGCGGCAGGTCCACCGGCGAGCCGTGGCCGTTGAGATAGAGCACGCCCAGGTTGTACTCCGCCGGCTTGTACGCCCAGGAGGCGGCGACCTTGTACATGGCGATGGCGTGCGCGTAGTCGTGCCGCTGGTTGGCCAGCGCGCCCAGGTAGAAGAAGTATTCGCCCGGGCGGGCGTCGTCCACCGGCGTGTTGAAGGCGTCGGTACGGCTGGTGGGCACGTCCGGCGTGGCGCGGTAGCTCACCACCTTGGGCGGTGCGCCGCTGGTATCCACGGGGATGGTGGGCAGCGTCGCGTCGCTGCCGGCGAAGGCACCCGGGGACGCGGCAAGAAACGCGGCGAGGCACAGCAGACGCAAGCTCGAAACACGTTGCCTGTTCATGGCGACACCTCGGTGCCTGCATGAGAATTTCGACGCATGCACGCTACTCCCAACGCTGGCGTGGGGCAACGGTGGTCCGGCACCGGGGAGGATGGCGCCGCATGGCGCATCGCCATGCGGGCGCGGCCGTGCCTTCAGGCGGCGTCGGGCACGGGAGATCCATCGTCGGCAGGGCGATAGCGGAAGCGCAGTTGCTTGCGCTGGCTGGCCAGGTCCAGCACCCAGTAGAACAGCGCGATGCCGGCGGTGACGGCCGGGTAGCGCAGCACCACCCACGACACCATGGCCAGCAGGTACACCAGCACCACCAGGTTGCCGGCGGCGCTGGTTGCCTTGCCGCGCGGATTGCGCTGGCGGTAGCGCGTGTAGGCGAGCCCGGCCGCGGTGATCAGTACGGCCTGCGCCGCCACTAGCTGGTCGACGCCGAAGGCCAGGGCGAGGCCGGCGGCGATCAGCGCGGGAATCAGCCCCATGCGCAGCAACGGGCGTGGCTGCACCGGCTCCTCGGGGCGCTGCTGCCATAGCCGCAGCGCGGTGAAGCCGAGGTAATACAGCCAGCCCGCCGTGATGCCGCCGCCGAGCATCAGTGGCAGCCAGGCATCGCCGGGGTGCGGGAAGGCATCGACCCGGAGGGTCCAGGCGTTGAGCGCGGCGCAGGCCAGCAGCGCCGCCACGCAGCGGATCGCGCCGACCAGCACGCGCGGCCAGGTGATGCGGGTACGGTCGGCGGTAGCGATGCAGAAGCGGGTCAGGCGCCCGTTGAAGAAGTGGTCCAGGCGTGGAGGCACGCCGCCGCTCAGGCGCCAGGCGAACAGGCCCAACCGGTACAACCGCTTGGGCACGAGGGAGGACAGCACGATCCACCACCAGCGGAAGGGTCGCTGCAGCCAATGCAGCTGGCGCTTGGCCAGGCCCGGGTCGCCGTAGCGCTCGGTGGGCTCCTTCACCTGCAATACGAGCTTGCCCGTCTGGCTTGGCAACATCAGCCATTGCATGTGCAGCCTGGCCACCAGTTCACCCGGCGGCTGGTTGGCCTGCGCCAGCAGCGCGCCCAGGCCGAATGCGTTGAGCAGCAGGCCGGTGCACGCCTGCGGCATCGGCGGAAGCTCGCGCTGCAGCCGTTCCAGCAGCCTCGGGGCGACCCGCTGGCGCACCGCCAGGGAAAGCAACGCCGGCTGCACCGACATGGTGGCGGCCAGGGCGTCGTCCTCGCCCATCATGGCCAGTTGGCAGAACCAGGCGAAGAACGCCGGCACATCCAGCAGCCGCCGGTTCGCGCCCCAGGGCTGCACCGCCGGTTGCATCCGCCGCACCAGCGCGTGCCGCTGCTGCATGGCTTCGCGCAGCTGCATCATCTGCAGCGGGTCGACGCCTGTCAGCGCATGGTCGAGGCCAAAGAAAGCCAGCATGGCCTCGACATTGGCGGTGTCGATGGGCGGCGGATCGCGGAACAGGCGTTGCAGCACGGCGCGACCGGCCTCGTGCTTGAGATGCAGCGACCACAGTTCCTGCCGCTGTTCCAGCCATGCCTGCACGGACCGGGCATCCTGGCGGATGGCCACCTCCAGGACGTCGGCCATAAAGACGTCCATATCGAACTGCGAGGTCAGCGCCTGGCTGGCCGAGAAGGCAGGCCGTGGCGGCAACGGCCTGCCATCCGTCGCGGGCGGGCGCGGCAGCGTGGAGGCCGGTGGATGCGGGGACGACGGCGGCGCGGCGGGGAGCGTGGCGATGCGTGGCCCGGGCAGGGGCGGTTGCGTGGCCGGTGGCGTGTCGCCGGACGGCGGTACATGTGCCGCATCGGCGGGCGGCATGTCGTGCGGCGTTGGCGCGTCGTCGCCGCCTTGCATGGGCGGCGACGGCGGTTCCATCCCAGGCGAGGCGGGAGTCGCCTGCCGTTGCGACCACGCCAGCGCCTGGCGATACATGTCGTGCAATTGCTGGAAACCGGCCGGGTCGGCATCCGGCCGCACGCTTTTCAGGCGCTGCGCGTAGGCGCGCTTGATGGTGCGCTCGTCGGCATCGTCAGGCAGTCCGAACCATGCCAGCGGCGAACTCATGCATTGGCCTCCAGCGTGTCCAGCGCCTCGCCGAACTGGCGGCGGTGTTCGCGGATCAGTTGCTCGTCCTGGCTGTCCAGGATGGAGCGGAAGTAGGCGATCCACTGCTGCAACTGGGCGCGCGCCGCGACGTATTCCTCGTAGAGGCGCTCGGCGCGGGCGAGGATGGCGATGTTTTCCTGCTTGTGGCGCGGATGGATCTTGATGTCCTGCAGCGCCGCCAGGCGTTTGCGGATTTCGGCCGGGTCAAGCAGGCCCGGGTTCTGTTCCAGCACCAGCTCGTAATGCTGCCTGGTGGCGATCAGTTCGGCCTCCACCTGCAGCACGCCGTTGATGTCGTAGGTGAAGCGCAGGCGCACCGCGTTTTCCGCCGCGGTGCGCTTGGGCGGCAGCGGGATCTCCAGTTCGCCCAGCTTGATGTTGCGCTCCACCATTGGGTTCTCGCCCTGGTAGACCTCCAGCGTGAGCTTGGCCTGGTGGTCGCGCATGGGCTGGAAGACTTCCTCGCGGCTCACCGGCACCGTGCTGTTGCGGTGGATGATCGGCGCGAAGAAGCCGGTCTGCTCGTTGCCCTTGTCGTCGCGGCGCGAGACCTTGGTGCCCAGGGTGTAGGGGCATACATCGGTGAGGATCACCTCGTCCAGGCGCTGGTCGCGGCTCTTCAGGCCGGCGGCCACGCAAGCGCCGAGGGCGATGGCCTGGTCGGGATTGACGTGGCGCAGCGGCAGGCGGCCGAACATGCGCGACACCATGCGCGCCACCAGCGGCATGCGGCTGGCGCCGCCCACCAGTACGATCTCGTCCAGCTGCGCGGGCTGCAGGCGCGCGTCGCGCATGGCCCGCTCCAGCGGGGTGCGCATGCGCTGCACCAGCGGTTCGCACAGCCGGGCGAAGCGTTCCTCGTCGATCTCCCAGGCGAAGGGGCGCTCGTCCCGGCGCCATTCCATGCGGGCGACGGCATTGGCGCCCAGTTCGCGCTTGGCCTGTTCCAGGCGCCGGCGCAGCTGGCCGCGTTCCTGCGGCGTGAGTTCGTCGAGCGACAGCTGCTGGTCGGCGGCGAAGGCGGTTTCCAGCGCGTCCAGGAAATCCTCGCCGCCGAGGAAGTTGTCGCCGGCGCTGGCGTGCACCTCGACCACGCCCTCGAACATCTCCAGCACGGAAACGTCGAAGGTGCCGCCACCCAGGTCGAACACCAGGAAGCGCGCGCCGTCGTGCTGTTCCTGCAGGCCATAGGCCAGCGCGGCGGCGGTGGGCTCGTTGATCAGCCGTTCCACGCGGATGCCGGCCAGTTCGCCGGCCGCGCGCGTGGCCTTGCGCTGCGCATCGGAGAAATAGGCCGGCACGCTGATCACCGCCTCGGCGACCTTCTCGCCGGTGACGGCCTCCGCATCGGCGATCAGCGAACGCAGGATCAGCGCGGAAAGCTCCTCGGGGCGGAAGTTGTGCGGTCCCAGCCGGGTCTCGCGGGGCGTGCCCATCCAGCGCTTGAAGGTGGCCACGCTGGCCTCCGGGTGGCTCACCATGCGGTCGCGCGCGGCCTGGCCGACGATGACGTGGCCCTCGTCGTCCACGCTCACCACCGAGGGCGTGAGGTATTCGCCCAGCGCATTGGGAAACAGCACGGCACCCTCGTCGCCAAAGGTGCCGATGAGCGAATGCGTAGTACCGAGATCGATGCCGACGATCATCCCTGACGACCCCCTGTGGGAATGCCACGAGTGTACCCAAGCCCGGGCCTCCGACGCATGACGGGCGCACCGGCGAAAAGCCGGCTAGAATCGCCCGACCCCCAGGAGTCTCCCATGCACCGTACATCGCCCATGGATCCGACCTTGCCGGCCGGCGAGGCCACCGACGCCACCGTGCCGCAGCCGACCCTGCGCCATCCGCCGGGACATCTGCTGGACAACGTGGAAATCGCCTCGCAGGACGAACTGGAACACGAGGCCGCGCTGCGCGACTCCAGCCTGCGCGTTCCGCGCTGACATTGGGGCCTGCCTGCGAGCAGGCTCTTACACCAGCATCGTCCTTACGCCCTTGGCCTCCAGCGCCTGCACATACTCGGCGGGCGCGGCGGTGTCGCTGATGACGATGTCCAGGTCGCCCACCGGGGCGATCACCGACAGGCTGCGCTGGCCGAACTTGCTGGCGTCCAGCACCGCCACGGCCTGGCGCGAGACACGGATCATCAATGCGTTGAGCGAAGCTTCCAGCGGGTCGGGCGTGGTCACGCCCACGTCCGGGTCGAGCCCGTCCACGCCCAGGAACAGGCGGTCGGCGGAAAGCCGCGACAGCGCCTGCTCGGCGTCGGGGCCGGCCAGCGAATAGGAGGCCTGGCGCAGCAGGCCGCCCAGCATCATCACGCGCACGGCGGGCAGGGCGGACAGCTCCATCGCGATGTTCAGCGCGTTGGTGATCACCGTGAGCGAGGTCCATTTCTGCTGGCGGATCTGTCGCGCGATCTCCACCGTGGTGGTGCCCGAGTCGAGGATGATGGTGTCGCCGTCCTGGATCAGCTGCGCCGCGGCCTGGCCGATGCGCCGCTTCTGCGCGTGGTGGCGGGTTTCCTTGATGTCGAGCGGCGTGTCAAGCGCGTTGGGCGCGGCGGGCAGGGCGCCGCCGTGCGAACGGCTGATGGCGCCGGCGCGGTCCAGCGCTTCCAGGTCGGCACGGATGGTCACGGCGGAAATGTCGAACAGCGTCACCAGTTCGTCCACCGTGACGCGGCCCTGCTGGTTCACCCGCTCCACGATGCGGCGCCGGCGTTCTTCCACCAGCAGCTTGGGCGGCGGGGGCGTGGCGGCCTTGCGTCGTGTCGTCATGGGTCCTTTCCAGGCAGGCGGGCGGCGTTGTTTGGCTTGCGCAGGAACTCACGTGGGACGCCGTCATCGGCCGGCGTTCCTGCGGCGCATGGCGGCAGGAGCATAATCGAAACCTTCGTTCGCTGTCTCTCCAGGATGCGGCCTGCCTTCAGCGCGTGCCGGCGGCGTGGCCGCGCATGCCGTAGTACAGGATGTAGAGGTAGCAGGGCACGGTGACCAGCGCGAAGGACAGCTGGAAATCGACGTGCTGCTTGAGGTGCACGAACACCTGAGGCACCAGCGCGCCGCCCACGATGCCCATGACCAGCAGGGCCGACCCCTGCTCGGTATGGCCGCCCAGTCCCTTGATCGCGAGGGGGAAGATGGCCGGCCACATCATGGCGTTGGCGAAGCCCAGGGCGGCGACGAAGGCTACCGACGGAAGGCCGTGCGTGACGAAGGCGCCGATCGCGAACAGGACGCCCAGCACGGCCGACACGGCCAGGTAGCGCTGCTGCGAAATGAAGCGCGGGATCATCGCCGAGCCGAACAGGTAGCCGGCCAGCATGGCGAACATGGTGTAGGTGGTGAAGTGCGAGGTCACCCGCAGCGGCAGGCCAAAGCCCTGGCCATAGGTATTGATGGCGTCGCCGGCCATCACCTCTACGCCCACGTAGAGAAAAAGGCACAGCACGCCCAGCCACAGGTGCGGGAAGCCAAAGATGCCGCCCTGGCCTCGGGCCGGGTTTTCGTTTTTCGCTTCGGCGGCTTTGACGTCCGGCAGGGGGGAAAGCAGGATCCAGGCCGCCAGCGCCACCAGCAGTCCCGCCAATCCCAGATACGGCCAGAACACGCGCGCGGCGAATGCGTCGAGCAGGCTTTCGCGCGCCGGGCTCGCCGCCATCCGGGTGGCCTGTTCCAGGAACGCATCGATGCCGGACATGACCAGCGCGCCGAAGGCCAGCGGTGCCAGGGCGCCGGCGAACTTGTTGCAGATGCCCATGAGCGCGATGCGCCGTGCCGCGCTGTCGATCGGGCCGAGGATGCTGATGTATGGATTGGCGGCCGTCTGCAACAACGACAGGCCCGCGCCGATCACGAACAGGCCGGTCAGCGAGCCCGGATAGACGCGGATGCGCACGAACTGGCCGAACACGGCCGCGCCTATCGCCATGACGAACAGGCCCAGGGCCATGCCTCTTTTCATGCCGGTGCGCTTGAGCACCGCGCCGGCCGGCAGGGCGAGCACAAAGTAGGAAAGGTAAAAGGCGAACGGCACCAGGAAGGCGTTGACGTCGTCCAGGGTGAAGGCGACCTTGACGAACGAGATCAGCGGCCCGTTGAGCCAGGTGAAGAAGCCCATGGTGAAGAACAGCACGCCGATGATCGTCATCGGCAGCAGGCTGGATGGATGTGGCGCTTCGCCGGTGGGCGTGATGGACGACATGGATGGATTCCCCCTGTGATTGAACCGGCGGCGTCACCGCCGACGCCAGGCCGCCGCGGAGCCTTCACGCGCCGCAAAAGACGCTATCGCATGCCTGGCCACGATGCCTTTATGCCGGCGTGGCGAGGAAGCTTCCCGCGCACGATTCGTGCCGGACTTGCGCCCCCGCGTGGTGCCGCCGTTGCCGTGCATGAAAAAGCCGCCGGCCGCGGCGAGTCGAAACGGGAAGCCAGGCGCGGCAGCCGGCGGAGAGGGGAAGCGATGATGGCGGGCATGGAGTCGGCTCGTGCCCTTGGCACGAATGCAACGGCCGGTTCCATGGTCATGGCGTACGGACGTGGATCGGTGTGTCCTGTGGTGCGGATGGCGAGGTCCTGAAAGCGGTAGTCTCGAAGGGTTTTAGAAGATATCGAACAGTATTGAAAGATAATTTCATTTCGAGTACTGTGCTTTTCAGTCTTTCGGCTTCGAATTTGGACGGATTGGGGACTAATGTCAAGCATTGACAAGAAAACGAAAACAATCGTCACCCTGGCGGAACTGCAGGCGCGTCCCCCGGCGGAGCAACGGGAGCTTGGCTATGCCGATACCCTGCGCGAGATCCTCCAGCAGCCCGCCACCTGGCGCGATACCGCCGGCATGTTACGGGGCAGGACGGCGCAGCAGGCCATCGCCCACGCCCTGGAGCCCATGCCCGGCCAGGTGGTGCTCACCGGCTCGGGCAGTTCGATGTACATCGGCGAATGCCTGGCGCCCACCCTGCAACTGGGGCTGGGCGTGCCGGTGCAGGCCATCACGGCCGGCACCCTGCTCACGCACTGGCGCGGCGTGCTGCCGCCGCAGCCGGGCCTGCTGGTTTCGCTGGCGCGTTCCGGCGACAGCCCGGAGAGCGCGGGCGTGGTCGATCGCCTGCTGGCCGAGGCGCCGGCCTGGCGCCACCTGGTCATCACCTGCAACGCCCACGGCAAATTGGCTACCCGCTATGCGGACGATCCGCGCGTGACCGTGCTGGTGCTCGACGAGCGCACCAACGACCGCAGCCTGGTCATGACCAGCAGCTTCACCAATCTGCTGCTGGCCGGCACCGGGTTGATCCAGGGGCGGCATGGCGACATCGCGCCGGCCGCCATCGACCGGGCGGCAGCGGTCGCGCAGCGCATCTTCGAGCGGCAGGCCGATGCGGTGGCGGCGCTGGCCCGCCGCGAGTTTTCCACGGCGGTCTATCTCGGCAGCGGCGGCGCGCTCGGCGCCGTGCACGAGTGCGCGCTGAAAATGCTGGAGATGACCGGCGGCCAGGTGCTGACCATGGCGGAAACCTTCCTTGGCCTGCGCCATGGGCCGATGTCCGCCGTGCATCCGTCGACGCTGGTGTTCGGGCTGCTGTCGCCCGATCCCGCCACGCGCGCCTTCGAGGTCGACCTGCTGCGCGAACTCTCGCGCAAGCGGTTGGGCCTGGCGAGGCTGCTGGTGGGCGAGGGCATCCCGGCCGACCTGGTCGGTCCCGACGATGTGGCGATCGAACTGGATGGCCTGGCGGCGGAGGCCCATGAAGAGGTGCCGGCCCTGTTGGCGGGCATCGCCGCCGGCCAGCTGCTGGCGTTCTTCCGCTGCCTGTCGCAGGGCGGCAAGCCGGATACCCCCTCGCAGGGTGTGCTGACCCGCGTGGTCGAGGATTTTGCGATCCACTGATGGCTTCCGGGCCGGCGGCCGGTTCCCCGACGGCGCCGGCAAGCGTGGAGTGGGTTGAGGTGTTGGACGAAACGCGGGTTCGGAATATTCCATGAAAGCATTGCTCGACATCGTCGCCAGGCATCGCGCCGGCCACGCCGTTGGTATCCCCTCGATCTGCTCGGCGCATCCGGTGGTGCTGGACGCCGCGCTCTGCCACGGCCGTGACAGCGGCCAGCCGGTGCTTATCGAGGCGACTTCGAACCAGGTCAACCAGTTCGGCGGCTACACCGGCATGCGTCCGGTCGATTTCCATGCCTTCGTGATAGACAAGGCGGACCGGGCTGGGCTGCCGCGCGAGCGCGTGCTGCTCGGCGGCGACCACCTGGGACCGAACTGCTGGCAGGACGAATCCGCGTCCTCGGCGATGGCGAAGTCCGAGACGCTGATCGACGAGTACGTCGCCGCAGGCTTCCGCAAGATCCATCTCGATTGCTCGATGTCCTGCGCCGATGATCCGCACGTGCTGCCCGACACCGAGGTGGCCGCGCGCGCCGCGCGTCTTGCCGTGGTCGCCGAGCGTGCCTGGCAGCGTAGCGGCGGCGAGGCGCCGGTCTACATCGTCGGCACCGAAGTGCCGGTGCCGGGTGGCGCGAAAGAAGAGCTGGACGAATTGCAGGTGACGCGTCCCGAGGCGATGGCGGCGACCGTGGAGGCGCACCGCGACGCGTTCGCCAGGCAGGACCTCGGCGAGGCGTGGCGGCGCGTGATCGGCCTGGTCGTACAGCCCGGGGTCGAGTTCGACCACCACGATGTCGTCGACTACAAGCCGGAGAAGGCGCGCGCCCTCAGCGCCGCCATCGAGGCCTACCCCGGCCTGCTCTATGAGGCGCACTCCACCGACTACCAGACCCCCGAGGCGCTGGCCGCCCTCGTGCGTGGTCACTTCGCGATACTCAAGGTCGGCCCGGGCGTTACCTATGCCCTGCGCGAGACGCTGTGGGCGCTGTCCTTCATCGAGGACGAGGTGGTGGTGGCCGCGCAGCGCTCGCAACTGCGCCGCACCGTGCTCGATGTCATGCGCGCCGAGCCGAAGTACTGGAACAAGTACTACACCGATGAGAACCGCCTGGCGCTGGACCTGCAGTACAGCCTGAGCGATCGCATGCGCTACTACTGGGCGTATCCCAGGGTGCGCGAAGCCTGCGACACGCTGCTGCGCAATCTCAATGCGCTGTCGCCGAAGGGCGCCTTGCCGCTGGCCCTGCTCAGCCAGTACTTGCCGCGCCAGCACGATGAGATACGCGCCGGCTGGCTGGCGAACTCGGCGGGCAGCATTCTGCGCTCCGGTGTGGCGCATGTCGTGCGCCAGTACGCACAGGCTTGCGCGCAGGCCGATTGAGCGAACCGGCGCTTAGGGAGGCGAAGCGGGAGCTACCTCGGCTCCTTCGATAAACACCTGGGTCAGCGCGTACTGCGGGTCGAGCACGACCAGGTCCGCGCACGCGCCGGGACGGATCCATCCGCGATCCTGCAGGCCCAGGTATTCGGCGGGATAGCGCGACAGCCGGTTGGAGGCGTCGCCCACATCCAGTCCGATGGAGATCAGGTTGCGCAAAGCCTGGTCCATGGTGAGCGCGCTGCCGGCGAGGGAGTCGCCATGCGCCAGCCGCACGCAGCCGGCGCATTTGGTCACGCGCTGCGTGCCGAGGCTGTAGGTGCCGTCCGGCATATCGGTGGCCGCGGTGGCGTCGGTGATGCCGTACAGGCGCGGAATCGCGCGCAGCGCCGCATGGATGGCGCCCGGGTGCACGTGCGCCAGGTCCGGGATCAGTTCGGCGTATTCGCCGTGGGCCAGCGCGGCCGCGGCGACGCCGGGCTCTCGGTGGCTGGCGCCGGTCATGCCGTTGAACAGGTGGGTGAAGCCCGAAGCCCCCGCGCGCAGCGCGGCGACGGCCTGCTCGTAACTGGCGGCGCTGTGGCCGATCTGCACGCGGATGCCCAGCGCGGCCAGCGCGGGAATCAGTTCCATGTGCCCAGGAACCTCCGGCGCCAGCGTCAATACGCGGATCGGCGTGATCGCATGCAGCGCCTCCACTTGTGGCAGCGTGGCGGTGACGACGCGGTCGGGCTGGGCGCCGAGGCGATGGGCGCTGATGAAGGGTCCTTCCAGGTGCGTGCCCAGCACGCGCGCCGCGTCGGTAGCCGGCGCGGCCTTGACGCGCTCGATACCGTGCAGGGCCTGCGTGATCCGCTCGATGCTGTCGGTCATGGTGGTGGCCAGCAGCGCGGTCGTGCCGTGTCGCGCATGGGCGCGCGCGATGGCCTGCGTGCTGTCGCCGCCCTCCATCACGTCGACCCCGCGGGCGCCATGCACATGCAGGTCGATAAAGCCGGGCAGGATGAGCGGAAGCGCCGGGGTGCCGGCCACACGGACCAGCGCCTCGTACGGCATCGACTGCAGTTCGCGAATGCGTTCGTCGAATACCACGGCGCCCAGCAGCCAGCCCGCGGGCGTGAAGATACGTCCATACACTTGCCGCAACATGGCACTAACCTCGATGACTTTGCTGGGCCAGGATCGCCGCGCCGCGGGTGCCGCTGGCATCGCCGAACAGCGGGCGAAGGATCGGCGGCGGCCGTGGGCCAGCGAAAAGATGCGTGGCGATGAGCGGCGGCAAGCGGGTATAGAGCTCATCGAGTTTGGACAGGCCGCCGCCAAGCACGATGGCGTGCGGGTCCAGGTGCAGGACGAGCGTGGCGATGCCGTGGGCGAGTACCGCGACATGCACGTCCAGGCTGTAGCGGGCTGCCGTGTCGCCGTCGCGGGCCAGGCCGACGATCTGCACGGCATCGAGTTGCTGCCCGGTGAAATGGGCATGGATGGCGCTGATGCCGCTGCCTGAGGCATATCGCTCGATGCAGCCGCGCAGGCCGCAGGGACAATCCAGCACCGGCAGCCGATAGCGTTCCAGCGTCACCGCCGGCACCGGGACGTGGCCCACGTCGCCCAGGATGCCGTTCGATCCGCGGATCAGGCGCTGCCCCACGCAATAGCCGCCGCCCATGCCCGTGCCGAGGATAAGCCCGAACATCGTGGGCGCCTCCGCGGCGGCGCCGCCGTTCGCCTCGGAGAGCGCGAAGCACTGGCAATCGTTGCCGATCGCGATGGGGCGCTGCAGGCGTTCGATCAGCAGGGCGGACAGGTTCTGGTTCGTCAGTGCGGGCACATTGGCGCTGAGATGGCAGCCGGTGACGGGATCGGCGATGCCCGGCAAGCCGATGCCGATATGGCCTTGCCCGCCGACATGCGCATCGGCCTGGTGGACCAGCGAGACCACCGCATCCTGGAACTGCCCCAGGTCGCGGGTCGGCGTGGGGATTCGCCATTGGCGTACGAGGCGCAGTTCGTCGTCGTAGCAGGCCAGTTCGATCTTGGTGCCGCCGATGTCGAAGCCGTAGTAGTGGCGTGCCTTGCTCATGGCCTGTGGCTGCCCTGGAACCTGCCGGGTCTGGTCGATCGATGTGTTGGCATCCGCATGGGCGTCAGGAGGGAAGTGCGATCGCGCGCATGGCTTCTTGCAGCGCTGGAAAGGCGCGCGCGGGGTGGGCTGGCGTGGAGATGGGCCGGCACGATGGCTCCGGTACTAACGAAAGAATACGAAGTCTAGCAACGGCAAAAAAAATTGCCACTCTCGCAATTGTTGACAGGTTCTTTACGCAATGATAGAAAACGTAACAATACGAAGGATCGAATGGTGTCGAACGTCAAGCCTGGATGGTGCCCGTCAAGCCGAGGGCGGTCTTCGACACAACGCTTGGACCCATGTTGTCCGGCCGGGGAGGTCGGGTTGTGGGATGGCTGGGCCAGGTGCGCCGGGTCATCGAGCGGCGCGGCATCAGGGATGGGACGTTACACGACCTAGCGGCTGACCAGCCGAACTGACTTGGCTTTCGGACAGCACAAGTCGAATAAAACCGACAACACCGGGGAGGAAGTTCAACGATGAAAAGCTGTATGAAGCGTTCATTCATTGCGTCGGCTATAGCTTTGGCGCTGGCCCAGGTAACAGGGGCGGCCTGGGCACAGAGCGCATCGGCGGATCAGGCGAGCAGTCCCGCCACGCCATCGCAGGCCCCGGCGGTGCCCAGCAAGGCCAATACAACGGATCTCGACGCGGTCGTGGTAACGGGCTCGCGTGTGCAGACCACGGTCGGCAAGAGCGCGACCCCGGTGACCGTGATCAACGCGCAGACCTTGCAGTCCACCGGCCAGGTCAACCTGCGCGACGCGCTCATCACGCTCCAGCCGTCGATCACCCGCACCTCCTTCGGTTCCGACAACGCGGAACTCACCGATGCGCTGCAGATGGATGGCCTCAGCCCCGACCACGTGCTCGTGCTGGTCAACGGCAAGCGCCGCCACGGCTCGGCCAACATGATCGAGGACGGCGGCCTGGACCAGGGCTCGACCGGCGTGGATCTGGACATGATCCCCACCGACCTGATCGACCATATCGAAGTGCTGCGCGACGGCGCGGCGGCCCAGTATGGCTCGGATGCGATCGCCGGCGTCATCAACATCATCCTCAAGGACAACACCAGCGGCGGCGCGGTGTCGAGTACCAACGGGCAGACCTACCAGGGCGACGGCTTCCGCAGCACCGAGACCGCCAGCATCGCGACGACGCTGGGCCAGAACGGCTTCCTGGACCTGAGCGCCGAATACGATCGCGTCAACCACACGATCCGCACCGGTCCCGACTACGCGGACGGCGCCTACGGCCACGGCGACGCGGCGGCGTACATCGCGGCGCACGGCTACAGCCCGACATTCCCGGTCGGGCCGGCCTACAAGAACCTGACCACGGGCGATACGGCCAGCACGCGCCAGCTGGTGGGCTTCAACGCCGGCTACGATTTCAGCAACGACGTCGAGGCTTATGCCTTCGGCACCTTCGGCCATCGCGAGGCCGAAGGCTACGAGAACTATCGCCCGCCCTACGTGGCGCCCTCGGTCTATCCGAACGGCTTCACGCCCACCTTCACCGACCATGAGAACGACTACTCGATCACGGGCGGCGTGAAGGACAGCGATTTCCACGGCTGGGACGTCGACCTGGGCATCACCTACGGCGGCGACCGGAACAACCTCGGGCTGCTGCACTCGATCAATGCGTCGATCGCGGACTCGCCGACCAGCTTCGACCTGGGCGCGGTCAGCAATACGCAGCTGACGACCAATCTCGATTTCACGCGGCCGTTCCAGCTGTCGGCGTTCGCCCAGCCGCTGAACTTCTCCTTCGGCTTCGAGCAGCGCCGAGAGACCTACCAGATCCAGCCGGGCGACGAGGATTCGTACCAGTACGGCGGTTCCTCGTCAGAGCTGGGCTTCAACCCGCTCAATTCCGGTTCGTGGGAACGCAACGTGCTCGGCGCCTACGTCGACTTCGCCACGCACATCACGGAGAAGTGGCAGGCCGACCTGTCCGGCCGCTACGAGCACTACAGCGATTTCGGCGGCACCAGCAACGCCAAGCTCTCCACCCGCTACGACTTCACGCCGCGGATCGCCCTGCGCGCCAGCGCCAGCACCGGCTTCCACGCGCCGTCGCTGGCCGAGGAGCATTTCTCCACGCTCGGCGTGAACCCGTCCAGCGCCACCGGCCAGCTGGCGCCCAATTCGCCGGCCGCCCAGGCGCTCGGCGCCCAGCCGCTGAAGCCGGAGGAATCGACCAACCTCAACCTCGGCTTGGTGCTGAACCCGCTGGACAACTGGAACATCACGGCGGATGCCTACCAGATCAATATCCGCCATCGCATCGTCTCCGGCGGCTCCGAATCGGGGCAGGTCGCGCTCGACGCCCTGGCCGCCTCCGGGATTTCCGTGCCCGGCATACCGGCCAACAACGTCAGCGTGTGGTACTTCACCAACGGCGCCGACACGCGTACCCGGGGCGTCGACATCACCAGCGTCTACCATGCCGACTACAACGCCTGGGGCAAGGTGGACTGGAACCTGTCGGCGAACATCAACAACACCCGCGTCACGCACGTGGGGCTCAACGCGGCAGGCGAGCCGCAGCTGAGCCTGCAGCAGATCAGCTACCTGACCTCGTCCACGCCCCACAACCGCGTGATCTTCGGCCCCACGTGGCACGCGGGCAAATGGAGCGTGACCCTGCGCGAAAACCGCTGGGGCTCCACCAGCGACAAGCTCTCGTATTCGTCCGGCCCGGATGCGTATTCGATCTCGAACTTCTACAACATGTACAACAAGCCGATGTACACCACCGACTTCGAGGTCGACTACAACGTCACCAAGGGCCTGCAACTGGCGGTCGGCGCCAACAACGCGTTCGACCGCTACCCGACCAAGATCCCGTACATCGTGGCGGTGGGCGGCCAGCAGTACGACCTCTTGAACTCGCAGATGGGCTGGGACGGCGGGTACTACTACGCGCGCGTGTGCTACCAGTTCTGACGGAACATCGAAAGAAACGTTGTGGGCCATGGAAGGCCCAATGACCCGAAGAATGCAAGAATGCGGCTTGCCGACATCCTGCCGGACGGCTCATGGGCGGTTCGATCGGGCCACCGCTTTCTTTTCCTGCCGACGGTACGCGCCATGAGCATCGCACGCTTTCTCGCCTTCCTGTCCTTCTGCGGACTGGCCACCGTGGCGCTGGCCCAATCGCCTTCCGTGCCTCCGCTGATTCCGTTGCCGGCGCAGATCGAATACGCCGATGGCGGTTTCGAGGTGGATGCCGGCACGCTTATCGCCGTCGGCGACCATGACGCCTCGACCCGGCAGACGGCCGATTACCTGGCCGGGCTGCTTTCCCGCACGCGTGGCCTGTCCTTGCGCGTGGCCCCGGCGGCTGGCGCGGCGCATGCCATCGTCCTGCAGCGCGATCCGCAGGCGCCGGTGGCGGAGCCGGAAGGTTATGCGCTGGACGTCACGCCGCAGGGCATCCGCGTCGTCGCCCGCGACGACGCGGGCCTGTTCTACGGCGCGATCACGCTCTGGCAATGGCTGACGCCCGATGCGCAGCGCGGGGCCGTACGCGTGCCGGCGTTGCGCATCCGCGACTGGCCACGCTTCCGCTGGCGTGGCCTGATGCTGGATTCGGCGCGGCATTTCCAGTCGGTGGACGAGGTCGAAGGCCTGCTCGACCAGATGGCCCAGCACAAGCTCAACATATTCCACTGGCATCTGACCGACGACCAGGGCTGGCGCATCGAGATCAAGCGCTACCCCGAACTTACCCGCATCGGCGCATGGCGCACGCCGCCCGATGCCGGGCACGATGGCGAGCCGTTGCGCTACGGCGGTTTCTACACGCAGGCGCAGATTCGCCAGGTGGTCGCGTTCGCCGCGGCGCGGCACATCACCATCGTGCCGGAGATCGACATGCCGGGCCATGCGATGGCGGCGATCGCCGCCTATCCACAGGTCGGCGTCACCGGCCAGCGCCCGTCGGTGTCGGTGGACTGGGGCGTCCACCCCTGGCTCTACAACGTAGACGATGCGACCTTCCAGTTCATCGACAACGTGCTCGATGAGGTGATGGCGTTGTTCCCGTCGACGTATATCCACGTGGGCGGCGACGAGGCGGCCAAGGCGCAGTGGAAGAACTCGCCGGCGGTGCAGGCGAGGATGCGTGCCCTGGGCATCAAGGACGAGGATGCGCTGCAAGGCTGGTTCATCGGCCGTATCGGCAGCTATCTCGCCGTGCACGGACGCAGGCTGGTTGGTTGGGATGAGATCCTCGAAGGCGATAACGTGCCCACCGACGCCACCGTGATGTCCTGGCGCGGTATCGACGGCGCCGTGGCTGCCGCCAGGGCCGGCCACGACACGGTGCTGTCGCCGTCGCAGCGGCTGTATTTCGATTACGTGCAAAGCGAGCATGACGATACCTATGCCGGCCGTCTGCCGGCGACGAGCCTCAAGAGCGTGTACGACTACGAGCCGGTACCCAAGGCGCTCGACGCGGCGCAGGCCCGGCACGTGCTGGGCGCACAGGCGAATGTATGGACCGAGATTGTCAACTCGATGGCGCACGTGGAGCATGCGGCGTTCCCGCGGCTGGCCGCGTTCAGCGAGGTGGTCTGGTCGCCTGCCGCGTCGCGCCGATGGCCGGGGTTCCTCGACCGGCTGATGGCGCAACTCGCGCGCTACCGCACCCAGGGCATCGGCTATGCCGACAGCGCGTTCGTGGCGGACATCGACATCGACCGCAACCAGGCGCTGGCCAGCGGCAGCGCACAGGTGAGCCTGTCCGACCAGGCCGGTTATGGCGCCATCCACTACACCCTGGATGGCAGCGCGCCGGACCTGCGTGCGCCACTGTACCGCGCGCCTTTCGTGGTCAAGCTTCCGACCACCGTGCGTGCCGCCACCTTTGCCGCCGATGGCAGTGCGCTCGCCGCGCCGAGTCGGCGCGTGCTGGACCGAGCCAGCCTGCTGAGCTTCAGCGGCGATGAACTGGTCAACTGCCCCGGCAGCGATTTCCGCCAGCGCGAGCAACCGATGCCCGATGCGGTCTCGACGCAACCGGTCTACGTGGTGAACCTGTACGATCATTGCCAGCAGCTTCCGGCCACGCGGATGGATGGCGTGGCGGCTATCCATGTACGTGCCGTGCGCCTGGAAAACAATTTCCTGTTGACGTATGAAACCCGCCATGCGGTGCCGCATCCGAACAGCACGCCTTTCGGCGAACTGGTGGTGCATGGAAATGGTTGCGACGGCCCGGTGCTGGCCATGCTGCCGCTGCCGGATCCGACCCGCAGCGCACGCCAGTTCTCGCTGCAAGCGGCCTTGCCCAAGCCGCAGCACGGCGAACACGCGCTATGCCTGATCTACGCCACGCCCACCGACGGCCCGCTGTACGTGTTGGATCGGGTTTCATTGGTGGCGGCGGCCGTGCCGGCAACGCATTGATTCATCGGACAGACGAGATTTCCCCATGCATATAGGTTCTTCCCTTTGCGGCGCATACAAGCGGCGTGCGCGAGTCCGGTCCACACTTGCTTCGGTGGCCGTCACGTTTGGCCTGGCTGCCGGCATGGTGGCGTCGGCGAGTGGCGCGGATGCCGACCGATCCAACGCCGCTGTGCTGACGCTCGGCAAGGGAACAGCGAGCCTTGGCAACGGGGTGATCTCCGCCTCGTGGGATATGGCCGATGGCCATCTGGCAGGCCTCGCCTTCACCGACCATGCGGGCGGCGCGCGACTCGGCATCCTGGCGCCGTTCGCGCTCGTGCTTGCCGACGGCAAGACGATCACGCCAGCGGACATGGCGCTACTCGGCATGCCCGGCAAGCGTGACCTGACGGCCGACGCCACCGCCTCGCGCCTGGCGGAGCACTTCGCGGGGGAAGAGGCCACGGCCAGCTTCCGCGATGCCGAGGGGCGTTTCCGCATCGACTGGCAGCTGCAACAGCGTGACGGTTCGGCCTATCTGCGCGAACGCGTCACGATCACCGCGCTGAAACAGGATGAGCCGATCGCGGAAGTGCGGTTGCTCGATACCCATGATGCCATCGGCGCCACGATCTATGGCGACGTGAAGGGATCGCCCGTCGTTTCCGGCAACTACTACCTCGGCTTCGAGAATCCGTTGTCCGAAAGCGAGGTGCACGGCTCGCGCGTGAAGCTGTCCATCGAGCGCAGCCTGCCATTGCGCAAGGGGCAGTCGATCGAATATTCCGCGGTGGTCGGCACCGTTCGCGATGGGCAGCTGCGGCGCGATTTCGCGACCTATATCGAGCGGGAGCGCGCGCACCCCTATCGTCCCTTCCTGCATTACAACTCGTGGTACGACATCGGCTATCTCACGCCCTACACGCAGGAACAGGCCCTTGACCGCATTCATGCCTTCGGCGAGGAGCTGAGCGTCAAGCGCGGCGTGAAACTGGACTCCTTCCTGTTCGACGATGGTTGGGACGATCGTTCGGGCAGCTGGCATTTCAGCAAGGACTTTCCGCAGGGCTTCGTACCGCTGAAGGAGGCTGCGGCGAAATATGGCGCGGCGCCGGGCATCTGGTTGTCGCCATGGGGCGGCTACGAGAAGCCGAAGCAGGAGCGGGTCAGCCATGGCGGCGCGGCGGGCTATGAAATCATCAACCACGGCTTCGCGCTGTCGGGGCCGAAGTACTACCAGCGCTTCCACGACGTGGTCATGAGCCTGCTCGACACGAACGGCATCAACCAGTTCAAGTTCGACGGTACCGGCAACGTCGACAGCGTGTTTCCCGGCAGCCGTTTCGACAGTGACTTTGCCGCGGCGATCGAGTTGATCAAGGACATACGCGCCGACAAGCCCTCGGTCTTCATCAACCTGACCACCGGTACCTGGGCCTCGCCCTTCTGGCTGCGTTACGCCGACTCCATCTGGCGCGGCGGCGAGGACGACTACCTGGCGGGCGTGGGCAGCAACCGCGAGCGCTGGATCACCTATCGCGACGCGCAGACCTACCACAACATCGTGCAGAAGGGACCGCTGTTCCCGCTCAACTCCCTGATGCTCCACGGCATCATCTATGCGCAGATGAACCAGCGGCTCAACACCGACCCGGGCCATGATTTCCCTAACGAAGTGCACTCGTACTTCGCCACCGGCACGCAGCTGCAGGAGATGTACATCACTCCATCCCTGTTGAGTCCGCGGGATTGGGACATGTTGGCCGAGGCGGCCCGGTGGTCGCGCGCGAATGCCGACGTGCTGCGCGACACGCACTGGATCGGCGGTGATCCGATGCGCCTGGACGTCTACGGATGGGCGGCATGGTCGCCGGCGAAATCGTTCATCACGCTGCGCAATCCCTATGACCACGCGCAGATCGGCGTGATCGACCTGCAGCGGCAGCTGGAGCTGCCCGCGGGCGCGCCGCGACGCTTCAGCGTCGGCGATGTGTGGCGGAGCGGTGGCACCGGGGTGCCGCGTGAGCTGGATGCGGATACCCAGGCCACGGTCCCGCTGGCGCCGTTCGAGGTGCTTACGCTGGAGCTGACGCCGATTCACTGAACCATCGCGGACGTTTTCATGCCGAAGGGGATACCGTGCAGCGCAGAGACTTCCTACGCCTGACCGCCTTGATGCCGCTGGCGACGATGGGGCAGCCGCTCATCGCCGCCACGGCGCCCGTGGGCCCCATCATCGAGGCACGGCCCGACGGCCGGCCGCACCGTTTCGCGTTGTCCCACCGGCAGTTCCTGCTGGACGGCCAACCGTTCCAGATCCGCAGCGGCGAGATGCATCCGATCCGCATCCCGGTCGACTACTGGGACCATCGCATCCAGATGGCCAAGGCGATGGGCCTCAACACCATCGCCCTGTACCTGATGTGGAATGCGCTGGAATCGGAGCCGGGGGTATTCGATCTCGATAGCGGAAATCGGAATTTCACCCGCTTTATCCAGCGCTGCGCCGCGCATGGCATGTGGGTCTACCTGCGACCGGGACCGTATATCTGCGGCGAGTGGGACTACGGCGGATTGCCGCCGTACCTGCTGCGTGAGCCGGATATCCGCGTGCGCGATCGCAACGACGACCGTTACATGCGGGCGGTGGCACGCTACATGGATGCGATCGCCCCGCGTATCGCGCCACTGATGGCGAGCCGAGGCGGCCCCATCCTGATGATGCAGATCGAGAACGAATACGCCTCGTTCGGGCATGATCTGGCCTATCTGGAGCAGTTGCGCACGATGTGGCGCGAGCGCGGCATCGACGGACCCTTCTCGATCTCCGATGGCCTCAGCCAGTTGCGCGAGCAACGCGGCTACTTGCCCGGTGCGGCGCTCGGCCTGGATGGTGATACCGACTTCGGTCAGGCCCAGCCGATCGCCGGCGATGCACCCGTATGGATTGGCGAGGGCTATCCCGGCTGGCTGACGCATTGGGGCGACGCCACGCTGCAGCATCGCGACTATCTCGATACCTTGCGGCAACTGCTCGGGCAGGGGCGCTCATTCAATCTCTATGTGGTGCATGGCGGCACCAACTTCGGCTACGGCGCCGGGGCCAACGCCGATGACGACTACGGCAACTTCGAGCCGGTGATCACCAGCTACGACTATGGCGCGCCGATCAACGAACGCGGCGAGGCCACGGCCGACTACCATCGCTTTCGCACCGCGATCGGCGCGCACCTGGGCAGGCAATTGCCCGAGCCGCCTCCGGCGCCGCCCACCATCGCGCTGCCGGAGTTGAAGGCGCGGCCGTGGGCATCGTTGTGGGAAAACCTGCCCGAGGCGCGCCATGTCGAAGAGCCTCAGGCGAATGAATTGTTGCTCGGGCAGGACCATGGCATGGTGCTGTATCGCCGCCGCGTGCGCGGCGGCGCCACGCTGGACGTCGAGGGCGTGCGCGACTACGCCACCGTCAGCCACGCCGGCCGCTACCTCGGCTACCTGTCGCGCGTGCGCAAGCCGGGGCTGCAGGCCCCGGCGCCCATCGCGCTGCCGCCGGGCGACGAGGCGGTGCTCGATATCCTGGTCGACAGCTTCGGACACGTGGGCTATGGCGCGGCCATGGCCGACCGCAAGGGCATCCTGGGCAGCATCCGTTTGGACGGCCAGGCGGTGCGGGACTGGGAGGTTTGCAGCCTGCCGTTGGCGATGGACTATCTGGCGGGCCTGCGCCCCCTGCGGCAACCGGTCAGCCGGCCCGGCCTGTTCTTCCGCGCCGGCTTCGAACTGGCCGAGGTGGGCGACTGCTATTTGGACATGAGCGGCTGGGACAAGGGCTACGTCTGGGTCAACCGCCAGTTGCTGGGGCGCTACTGGCGCATCGGGCCGCAGCACCGGCTGTATTGCCCGGCGGCCTGGCTGCGCAAGGGCGCGAATGAAATCCTGGTGCTGGACCTGCATCGCACCGAGGCGGGGGTGATCGGCGGCGCATTGGACCTCACCTAGTCCAATGGATGCCGCGCCGCTACATGCGGAACACGCCGTAGCGCTGCGGCTCGATCGGCGCATTGAGCGAGGCGGAGATCGCCAGCCCCAGCACGCGGCGGGTGTCGGCCGGGTCGATGATGCCGTCGTCCCACAGCCGCGCGCTGGCGTAGTAGGGATGGCCCTGGCGCTCGTACTGCTCGCGGATCGGCGCCTTGAAGGCTTCCTCCTCCTCTGCGCTCCATTGCTTGCCACCGGCCTCGATGCCGTCGCGGCGCACCGTGGCCAGCACCGAGGCGGCCTGCTCGCCGCCCATCACGCTGATGCGCGCGTTCGGCCACATCCACAGGAAGCGCGCGCCGTAGGCGCGGCCGCACATGGCGTAGTTGCCGGCGCCGAAGCTGCCGCCGATCACCACGGTGAACTTGGGTACGTGCGAGCAGGCCACGGCGGTCACCATCTTGGCGCCGTCCTTGGCGATGCCGGCGTTCTCGTACTTCCTGCCGACCATGAAGCCGGTGATGTTCTGCAGGAACACCAGCGGCACGTTGCGCTGGTTGCACAGCTCGATGAAGTGCGCGCCCTTGAGCGCGGACTCGGAGAACAGGATGCCGTTGTTGGCCACGATGCCCACCGGGTAACCGTGGATATGCGCGAAACCGCACACCAGGGTCTTGCCGTAGCGGGCCTTGAACTCGTGGAAGGCCGAACCGTCCACGATGCGCGCGATCACCTCGCGGATGTCGAACGGGCGGCGTGTGTCCTGCGGGATCACGCCGTACAGCTCCTCGGCCGGGTAGAGCGGCTCGCTGGGTGCTTGCAGCGCCAGTGGCATGGGCTTGATGCGGTTGAGGCTGGCCACGATGTCGCGGGCGATGGACAGCGCATGCGCATCGTTCTCGGCATAGTGATCGGCCACGCCGGAGACGGACGTATGGACGTCCGCGCCGCCCAGAGCCTCGGCGTCCACTACCTCGCCGGTGGCGGCCTTCACCAGCGGCGGTCCGCCTAGGAAGATGGTGCCTTGCTCGCGCACGATGATGGTCTCGTCGCTCATCGCCGGCACGTAGGCGCCGCCGGCCGTGCACGAGCCCATCACCACCGCGATCTGCGGTATCCCCAGGGCCGACATGCGCGCCTGGTTGTAGAAGATGCGGCCGAAGTGCTCCTTGTCCGGGAATACCTCGTCCTGCAGGGGCAGGAAGGCACCGCCGGAATCGACCAGGTAGAGGCAGGGCAGGCGGTTCTCCAGCGCCACTTCCTGCGCGCGCAGGTGCTTCTTCACCGTCATCGGAAAATAGGTGCCGCCCTTGACGGTGGCGTCGTTGGCCACCACCACCACCTCGATGCCGTTGACGCGGCCGATGCCGGTGATGATGCCGGCCGCCGGCGCGGCATCGTCGTACATGCCATGGGCAGCCAGCGGCGACAGCTCCAGGAAGGGCGAGCCCGGATCGAGCAGGGCTCGGATGCGCTCGCGCGGCAGCAGCTTGCCGCGCGCGGTGTGCTTGTCGCGGGCCTTCTCGCCGCCGCCCTCGGCGCTGCGGGCCAGTTCATGCCGCAGGTCGTCCACCAGCCCCTTGAGCTGTGCGCTGCTGGCCTGGAACTCGGCGGAACGGGGATCGATCTGCGAAACGATGACGCTCATGGGCTGGCACTGCCGTTCAAGGAGAACCCCGGATGATAGCGGCGCGTGCCAGCCGGCTAAATCGGCGGCGCAGCATCGTCGTGCGCGCACAAAAAAACCGGCCGCGCGAGGCGGCCGGTTTTCGGAAGTACGCGAAGGTACTTCTTAGTGACCGGAGGTCGTGGCCGGAGCCGGCTGTTCGGTCGGAGCAGCGGCGGTCGAAGCCGGAGCCGGCTGTTCGGCCGGGGCAGCGGCGGTCGAAGCCGGAGCAGCCGCCGGCGCTTCGGCAGCAGCCTTCTGAGCCTGGTCAGCAGCCTGCTGAGCCTGGTCAGCGGACTTCTGGGCGTCCTGCGCGGAATCCTGCGCGCCGTTGCTGCAAGCCGCCAGCAGCGCGACGAGCGCAGAGGCGAGAAGGGTACGCGTGAACTTCATGTTGAATCTCCTTTGCCGTGGAATGCCGTTTGGCGGGCGTATTAATAGCGCTTTCGCGGAAAATGCGCCACCTATTTATGTAAAACGCCAAATCCGGTTAACCCCGCTTTCATCGGCGGCCGGACGTCCAGCCGCCGTGAAGGAGGGGTGTCAGTCCAGGCACTCCACCGCGACGGCGGTGGCTTCGCCGCCGCCGATGCACAAGGAGGCCACGCCACGCTTGAGGCCACGGGTCTTCAGTGCGTTGACCAGGGTGACCACCAGGCGGGCGCCGCTGGCGCCGATCGGATGGCCCAGCGCGCAGGCGCCGCCGTTGACGTTGATCCTGTCGTGGGAGATCTCCAGTTCGCGCATGGCGGCCATGGCCACCACGGCGAAGGCCTCGTTGACCTCGAACAGGTCCACGTCGGCGACTTTCCAGCCGGCCTTCTCCAGCACCTTGTGCAGGGCGCCGACCGGCGCGGTGGTGAACCACTCGGGTTCCTGCGAATGGGTGGCGTGGGCCACGATGCGTGCCAGCGGCTTGATGCCGCGGGCCTTGGCGTCGTCGGCCGAGAGCAGCACCACCGCGGCGGCGCCGTCGGAGATGCTCGAGGAACTGGCGGCGGTGATGGTGCCGTTCTCCTTGCGGAAGGCGGGCTTGAGCGAGGGGATCTTGCCGATGTCGGAGCGACCCGGCTGCTCGTCGGTATCCACCCGCACCTCGCCCTTGCGGCTGGCCACGGTCACCGGGACGATCTCGCCGGCGAAGGCGCCGGACTGCTGCGCGGCCTTGGCGCGCTCGACCGAGGCGGTGGCGAAGGCGTCCTGCTCCTCGCGGGTGAAGTGGTACTTGTCGGCGCACAGTTCGCCGAACACGCCCATCGCCTTGCCGTCGTACGGGTTGGTCAGGCCGTCCCAGGCCATATGGTCGACCAGGGTGCCGTCGCCGTAGCGGATGCCGGTGCGCGCGTTGACCATGTGCGGCGCGTTGGTCATCGACTCCATGCCGCCGGCCACCACCACGGCGGCCGAGCCGGCCTTGATCAGGTCATGGCCCAGCATGATCGCCTTCATGCCCGAGCCGCACACCTTGTTGATGGTGGTGCAACCGGCGGCGGGCGGCAGGCCCGCACCCAGCGAGGCCTGCCGCGCCGGGGCCTGGCCCAGGTTGGCGGGCAGCACGCAGCCCATGATGACCTCGCTCACGTCGGTGGCCGCCAGGCCCGACTGTTCCAGCGCGGCGCGGATGGCGGTGGCGCCGAGCGTGGGCGTAGGGACACCGGTGAACTGGCCGAGGAAGGAGCCAATGGCGGTGCGCTTGGCACCGGCGATAACAACGCTGACGTCGGACATGGGGATCTCCGCAAGTACTTGATGGGGCAGGTAGTGCCCAGGCATTAGCCCGACGATTATCGCAGTCCGCGCCGGACCGGGGCAAACCAGGGCGGTTGCGCTGGCAGTGCGATCTTGCGGGCATTGAGTTGCGTTTTCGTTGTGCGACGATGGGCGCCGTCGCGCGTTGCCGTGGCAAGGGGCAGCGCCACGCCGTTCGGGACATGTGCTTTGAGGGGTGGGGACCTATGGGTACGGGGATGCGGGGGGTGCGGTACCGCCATGCGGCGGTGCTGGTGGGACTGGCGCTTGGCCTGTCCGCATGCGGCGGCGGTGGCGGCAACGTCAAGCCAGCGCAGTCCAGCGACACCTCGCCGCCGCCTCCGCCGCCCTCGACGCCGCCGCCCGCCACGAGCGTCGCGCAGCCGCCGATCGACGCGCAGCTGAGCCTCACCGATACCTATGCGGCGCATACGGCCGGCTATACCGGCGCGGGCGTCACCATCGGCATCGTCGATACCGGCGTGATGGCCACGCATCCGGCGCTGGCGGGGCGCGTGACCAAGGAACTGACCTACGTCGATCCCAGCACCAACAACCTCAACATCGACGACGTCAACGGGCACGGCACCTATGTGGCGGAGATCGCGGCGGGCACCGCGTTCGGCCAGTTCGCCGGCGGCGTCGCGCCGGGCGCAAGCATCGTGTCGGCGCGCATCATCGACGACAATGCGCCCGACGATAACGGCAGCACCGCGCCGGCGCCGGTAAGCGCCAGCGATGCCGTGCCGCTGGGCCAGGTGAACGCCGGCCTGATCGCCAATGGCGTGAGAGTGATGAACAACTCCTGGGGCGGCATCAGCTGGAGTTCCAGCGACACCGCCACCACCCAGGGCTTCCACGATGCCTACAACACTTTCGTCAATACCTGGGGCGGATTGGTGGTGTTCGCCGCGGGCAACGACTCGCAGGCCAACCCGAGCACCATCGCGGCTCTGCCCAGCCTGGCGCCCGACCTGGAGAAGGGCTGGCTGGCGGTGGTGGCGCTGGACAGCAACCACCCCACGCAACTGGACAGCTATTCCAACCAGTGCGGCATCGCCATGAACTACTGCCTGGCCGCGCCCGGCGATGTGATCGTCAGCGGCAAGGACGACACCAGCGCCAGCAGCGCGACCTATTGGATCGTCGAGGGTACCTCGCTGGCGGCACCGCAGGTGACCGGCGCCGCCGCGCTGGTGTGGCAGGCCTACCCGTATTTCAGCAACGACCTGGTACGGCAGACCCTGCTGGGCACCGCCGACCCGCTGGGAGGCTCGCAGCCCAACCCGACCTATGGCTATGGCGCACTGGACGTCGGCAAGGCGGTGAACGGCCCGGAGCAGTTCAACTGGGGCGACGTCACCGTCAGCTTCAGCGGCAGCTCCAGTTGGAACAACCCGATCTCCGGTGCCGGCGGCCTGGTCAAGCAGGGCACCGGCACGCTCTATCTGACCCAGTCATCCAGCTACACCGGCCTGACCCAGGTGCAGGGCGGCATGCTGGTGGCCAGATCGCTGGCCTCCAGCGTCAGCATCGGCGCGCAGGGCGTGCTCAGCCAGACGCCTTCCATCGCCGGCTCCGTGACCAACGCCGGCGTGCTGGCCACCGGCGGCGCGGACGTCACCGTGGGCGGCAACTACACCCAGCAGGGCGCGGGCCGTTTGGCGGTATCGCTGGGCTCGGCCTTGCGGGTGGCCGGCACCGCCAGCCTTGCCGGCGGCGACCTCTACGTGACGGGCGTGAACCAAGGCTACCAGGTCAATTCGCACACCGATGTGCTGACCGCGCAAGGCGGCCTGAGTGGTACCTTCTCCACGCTCAACACGGCGACGGGCGTGCTGCTGACGGCCACGCTCAACTACGGCGCCAACGATGCCTGGTTGAACGTCAGCCAGGTACAAGCCAGCGCGGTCACCGGCATGACTTACACGCCGGCCTCGTTCGGCGCCGCGCAGCGGATCGATGGCGCCTTCAGCCAGATCAACTCGCAGGTCTCGCAAGGCGGTACGGTCAACGGCGGCACACCCAGTTCCTTCGTCAGCGGCGCGGCCCGATTGCAGCAGACCGCCACGCTGAGTGCCTTGCAGCAGTCGCTGTCCAGCCTGTCGGGCCAGTTGCACGCCGCCAGCGCGGCGATGACCTTCGATGCGATGGATGCCGGCACGCGCGCGCTGTCGTCCCGCTTCGACCAACTCGGCGATGTCGCCGGTGCCGGCGGCTGGACGCAGACGCTGGGCGACTACGGCAGCCTGAGCCGCAGCGGCTACGGCAGCGTGGGCTATGACCTCAGCGGCTGGATGGTGGGACAGGACCACCGCGTCGGCAGCGACGGCGTGGCCGGCTTCGCGGTCAGCCAGAGCCAGAACCTGGGACGCCTGGACGAATTCGCCGACCAGGGCTGGAGCCGGGCGGTGGAGGGCATGCTTTACGGCGGGCTGGTGCGGAACCAATGGTACGCGATGGGACGGCTGGGCTTCGGCAGCTATCGCGAGGACATGCGCCGCCACCTTGAACTGGGCAGCGACGTGGAGGGCGTGGCCAGCGACAGCAACGGACGCTATGGCATCGCGTATGGTGAAAGCGGCTATCGGCTGTCGCTGGGTGGCATGCGCATCACGCCTTATCTCAACCTGCAGTACGCCAATATCCATACCGACGGTTTCGACGAAGTGGGTGGCGACGGCTTCGGCCTCAAGGCCAATGCGCAAGCCATCGAGCGCTGGCAGGCCGGCGCCGGCCTGCGCGCCGGCGAGGACTGGCCGCTGGCCGGCGGCGGTCGCCTGGGCCTGCAGGGCCATCTGCTGTGGCAGCGCGCCTTCAGCATGCGCGGCGCCCTGCCGGATGCCAGCTTCGCCGTGCTCAACCAGTGGGCCCCGGTAGGCGGCATCGGGCTGTCCCGCTATGGCGGCGAGGCGGGCCTCAGCCTGGACTGGGCGATGTCCGGACACGCCCGCCTGTCACTGGGCCTGGACGAATACGTGGCCCAGTACGATCGCGGTCGCATGGAAACGCTCAACTACCGCCTGGACTTCTGAGCAGCGCCAGCACACTGCGTTTTTTGTAGGCGCGCACCCTGTGCGTGCCCCATAAAACCCTGGCATCCGTGTAAGCCCTCGCCCTTCCATTCGCGGGCGCAAGGACCGGCGATCCCGTCATCGAAAAATTGTGCGAATATTTCGCAAGGAGTTGCTGGCGGAGTCCAGTCAGTCGGGGACCGCCGCGCGTGGATGGCACGGTTCGCTAAGGGGCACAGGGGAAACTATGGACAGTGGTGTGCGCGGAATGCGTTTCCGCCAGATGTCGGTATTGGTGTGGGCGGCGCTGGGCTTGAGCGCCTGCGGTGGCGGCGGCAACGGCAACGTCAAGCCGGCCGGACCTTACACGCCCCCCAGTCCGGGCTATATCCCGCCAGGCCCCGGCTATACGCCACCGACGGCTCCGGGCAATCCGGCCACGCCCACCACGCCCACGTCGCCGCCGTCGGACCAGCCGCCGTTCGATGCGCAGCTATCGCTGACTCATGCCGATGCCGCGCACGCCGCGGGCTTCAACGGCGCCGGCGTCACCATCGGCGTGATCGACAGCGGCATCATGCGCAACCATCCCGCGCTGGCCGGACGGGTCACGCAGGAGCTGATCTACATCGACCCGTCCATCAACAACACGTCGGTGGACGACGTGATCGGCCATGGCACCTGGGTTTCGCAGATCGCCGCGGGCAAGGCCTATGGGAGTTTTCCCGGCGGCGTGGCGCCCGGCGCGAACCTGGTTTCGGCACGCATCATTTCCGACAAGGCGCCCAGCGATAATGGCTCGACCCCGCCTTCCATGGTCACCGCCGACGACGCTTACATCTTCCGGTTCATCAACGCCGACCTGATCGATGCCGGCGTGAAGGTGATGAACAATTCGTGGGGCGGCATCGCCTGGGATGCATCCGACACGGCGACGACCAAGGGGTTCCACGACGCGTACGACACCTACGTCAACGCGTGGGGCGGGTTGGTGGTATTTGCCGCCGGCAATGCCTCGCAAGCCAACCCGAGCACCATCGCGGCCTTGCCGAGCCTCGCGCCGGATCTGGGGAAGGGCTGGCTGGCCGTGGTCGCGGTGGACAGCAACCATCCCACGCAGCTGGCGAGCTATTCGAACCAATGCGGCATCGCCATGAACTATTGCCTGGCCGCACCGGGCGACGTGATCGTCAGCGACAAGGACGTCACCAAGGTCAGCGAGGGCTATTGGATCGTCAAGGGCACCTCGTTCGCGGCGCCCGCCGTGTCCGGTGCCGCGGCGCTGGTATGGCAAGCCTTCCCGTACTTCACCAACGACCAGGTGCGCCAGACGCTGCTGGGCACGGCGGACGATCTCGGCGCACCCGGCGTGGACCCGGTATTCGGCTACGGCATGCTCGACGTGGGCAAGGCGGTGAAGGGGCCGGCGCGCTTCGACTGGGGCGATTTCGACGCCACCCTCAACATCGACTCCACCTGGGGCAACGCGATCAGCGGCACCGGCGGCCTCACCAAGGACGGCAGCGGCACGCTCACGCTGACCCAGGCGCCCAGCTACCAGGGCGACACTCATGTCGTGCACGGCGTGCTGTCCGCGCCATCGCTCGCTGGCTCGCTGTACATCGACAACGTCGACGCCGTGATGCGCGGCGCGCACAGCTTCGGCAAGAACGTGCGGAACCTGGGCACGCTGGTGGTGGCCGGCGGCGATGTGCACATTGCCGGCAATTACGACCAGGGCCTCAACGCCGCCAGTCCGCAGGCCGGCCGGCTGGCACTCGAATTGGGCTCGGCCCTGCGCGTGGACGGCAAGGCCACGCTGGCGGGCGGGGACCTGTACGTGATCGGCGCCGCGCAGGGCTACGTCGCCAACGCGCATACCGAGGTGGTTACCGCCACCGGCGGCCTTACCGGCCAGTTCTCCGGGCTGGACGTGGCGCAGGGCATCCTGTTGTCAGCGACGCTCAACTACAACAGCACCAGCGCATGGCTGAACGTGAGCCAGGTGCAGGCCACCGCCGTGGCCGGCATGAGCTACACCGCAGCCTCGTTCAGCGCGGCCCAGCGCGTGGACAATGCCTACGGGCAGATCAACACGCAGTTGGGGCAAGGGGGCGGCATGGCCGGCAATGGCCCGATGCCCACCGGCTTCCTCGCCGGTGCGGCGAGCCTGCAGCAGACGCCCACCACGGCCGCGCTGCAGCGCTCGCTGGAAAGCCTGTCCGGCCAGCTGCACGCGGCCAGCGCCGCGATGACCTTCGAGGCGATCGACGCGGGCACACGTGCGTTGTCCGACCGTTTCGGCAACCTGGCCGACACGCAAACGGTCGGCGGCTGGGCGCAGACGCTGGGCTACCACGGCAGCATGAGCCGCAGCGGCTACGACAGCGTGGGCTACGACCTCAGCGGATGGATGGTGGGACAGGACCGCCGCTTCGGCAGCAACGGCGTCGTCGGCTTCGCGGTCAGCCAGAGCCAGGGCCTGGGGCGTCTGAGCGAATACGCCGACCAGGGCCGGAGCCAGGCGGTCGAGGGCATGCTGTACGCCGGCTTCGTGCACGACGCCTGGTACGGCATGGGGCGCCTTGGCTACGGCAGTTATCGCCAGGACATGCGCCGCCACCTGGAACTGGGCAGTGCCGTGGCCGCCGTGGCCAGCGACAGCAACGGCCGCTACGGCGTGGCCTATGGCGAAAGCGGCTATCGCGCCAACCTGGGCGGCGTGCAGATCACCCCGTACGCCAACCTGCAATACGCACGCATCGAGCGCGATGGCTTCAACGAACTGGGCGGCGACGGCTTCGGCCTGAAATCCGCCTCGCAAACGGTGGACCGCTGGCAGGCGGGCTTCGGCCTGCGCGCCGGCCATACCTGGGCGCTTGCCGGTGGCGGCAGCCTCAGCCTGCAGGGGCGCCTGCAATGGCAGCAGGCGTTCGCCACGCGCGGCGACGCGTTCGACGCCAGCTTCACCGCGCTGGACCAGTGGGCGCCGGTGGGCGGCGTGGGCCTGTCGCGCCACCAGGGCCAGGCGGGCGTCACGCTGGATTGGACCCTGTCCTCGCGTTCCAGCCTGCGGTTCGGCATGGACCAGTACTTCGGCCAGCGCGACCAGGGCATGATGGGCATGCTCAACTACCGCCTGGATTTCTAGGCGAGCTTGCCCCGCGCTTTCTTGTGGGAGCGCACCCTGTGCGCGACTGGCGTGGCATCGTCATCATCCAGTCGCGCACAGGGTGCGCTCCCACAGGGAGATGGCTGGCTCAGGCCTTGCCGTGGAACAGCTCGCGGCCGATCAGCATGCGGCGGATCTCGTTGGTGCCGGCGCCGATCTCGTAGAGCTTGGCGTCGCGCAGCAGGCGGCCGGCCGGGAACTCGTTGATGTAGCCATTGCCGCCCAGGGTCTGGATGGTTTCCAGCGCCACCTTCACCGCATTCTGCGAGGCGTTGAGCAGGCAGGCGGCGGGATCGATGCGCGACTTCACGCCACGGTCGAACTGTGACGCCACCATGTAGGCGAAGCCGCGCGAGCTTTGCAGCGCGGTATACATGTCGGCGATCTTCGCCTGCATCACCCCGAAGGTGCCGATCGGCGCATTGAACTGCTTGCGCTCGCGCACATACGGCAGGGCGATATCCAGCGCCGCCTGCATCAGGCCGATCGGGCCGCCCGACAGCACCAGGCGCTCGGTATCCAGGCCGCTCATCAGCACGCGCACGCCCTCGTTCACCTCGCCCACGATGTTCTCGGCGGGGATCTCGCAATCCTCGAACACCAGCTCGCAGGTGTTGGAGCCGCGCATGCCCAGCTTGTCCAGCTTCTGCGCCGTGCTGAAGCCCTTCATGCCTTTCTCGACGATGAAGGCCGTCATGCAGCGGCTGCCCGCCACGCGCGGCGCCGTGCGCATGTAGACCAGCAGCACGTCGGCGTCGGGGCCGTTGGTGATCCACATCTTCGAGCCGTTGGCGACCCACGCGTCGCCCTTCTTCTCCGCCTTGCAGCTCATCGAGCCGACCACGTCCGAGCCTGCGCCCGGCTCGCTCATCGCCAGCGCGCCCACGTACTCACCCGAGCACAGCTTGGGAATGTACTTGCGCCGCTGCGCCTCGTTGCCGTTGTGGAAGATGTTCTGCACGCACAGGTTGGAATGCGCGCCGTAGGAAAGGCCGACCGAGCCCGAGGCGCGCGAGATTTCCTCCATCGCCACCATATGCGCGAGAAAGCCCATGCCGCTGCCGCCGTACTCCTCGGGAATGGTGATGCCGAGCAGGCCCATGTCGCCGAACTTGCGCCACAGGTCCGCAGGAAACAGGTTTTCGCGGTCGATGTGATCGGCGCGGGGCGCGATCTCCTTCTCGGCGAAGGCGTGGACGCTTTCACGCAGCAGGTCGATGTCTTCGCCCAGCGGGAAGGGACGCATGCCTGGAACTCCGGGTGCAGGTGGGTAGGCAATGGTAACGCGCACGGCGTGACGGGCCGTTGCGCGTCGCACAACTTTGGTACACGGATGGATGCGTGGAGCATGACGCTCTTCAGAGCAGAGCGCTTCACGCTCATCCCGCATGCACCGCATTCGCCAACTCCGCAAGTCGATCGCGTTGCGCCAGCACCTGTCCCAGTTGCCCCAGCACCAGCCGCGTGACATCGTCGCCGTCGCGCAAGGCCAGGGTTTCGGCCAGTACCGGGTCGTCGGCCGATGGAGCGGCGTGGTGGCCCTGGGCCAGCGCGTCAGCCAGGTGGTCGAGCGTGGCCACGACCAGGGCGCCCGCGCGCGCCACCGCTTCCCGTGCCGGGGCGGAGGCGATGGCCTGGCGATGCACGCCCAGGGCCGAAAGCTGGCCCAGCAGCGTGTGCGCGGCGGCGAGGAAGCGCATCAGGCGTTCGGCGCCGCGTTGGTGCTGGCCGGGTTCGCGCAGCATGTTGGCCAGCACGCCGCTCAGAGTGGCGTTGGCGTTGTGCGCGTCGCGGCGGGCGATGCGGTAGTCGAGGTCGTCGCGGCGGCCGCAGGCGTATTGGGCGATGATCCGTGACAGGTAGCGGGCGTCGCAGCGCAGGGTATCGGCGAGCACATCGTCGAAGCGGCGGCCCTGCCAGTCGGGCATCACCAACCGCATGGCCAGCGCGGCGATGGCGGCGCCAAGCAGGGTGTCCAGCAGGCGCGGCAGCATCACCTCGTAGCCCTTGCCGAGCTGGTTGAAGCACAGCACCACGAACAGCGTGATGGCCGCGGTGGCGGTGGGGTAGCGGCGCAGGCGGGCGGCGAAGAACACCACGCCGGAGACCACGATCAGTGGCATCTGCCACGGACCGTAGGGCAGCAGCCGCAAGGCAGCCCAGCCCAGAACCAGGCCGATGGTGGTGCCGATGATGCGCTGGACCAGGCGCAGGCGCGTGGCGCCGTAGCTGGGCTGGCACACCAGCAGGGTGGTGAGCAGGATCCAGTAGCCATGGCGGGGATGGATCAGGTGCAGCACGCCGTAGCCGGCCAGCAGCGCCAGGGCCAGCCGCAGCGCATGGCGGAAGCGGAACGAGCGTGGCGTGAGCTGGACCCGGATGCGTTCCCAGCCCTCGCGCAGCGACTGCGGCTCGGGATTCTGCAGCACGCTTTGCCGGCCCTTGGCGGGCAATCCGATCGGCTGGTCGCCCTGCAATTGCTGCTGGATCGCGGCGAGGTTGTTCACCAGGGCCTCGAGCGAACGCAGCAGGTGCGCGGCTGGCGGCTGGGGGCGAGCGCCCAGGGCGGCCAGCGCGCTTCGCAGGTCTTCCACCGAGATGCGCATGCCGTCGTCGGCGGCCGCGGTGGTGTGCAGCCGCAGGGCGTCGGCGCGTCGGCGGCACGCCATGGCTTCCTCGCGCAGCAGGTGCTCGCAGCGGAACAGCACATCGCTGTGGAACAACGCCTCGGCCAGGGCGTCGTAGGGATAGTGGGCGGAGCTGATGCGCTCGTGGATGTCCTGTGCCATGAAGTAGAGCCGCAGGCGCGTGCCGGCGCTGCCGCGCGGGCGCCGTGCGCCGATGCGGTCGATCAGCACCGTGCGCGTATCGTTGAGCGCCTCGACCACGCGCTCGTTCTTCATCGCCAGCGACAGCTGCAGGGCCTCGCGGTCCACGCCGTGCACCGGTGTGAAGAGGGCGGCCTTGGCTTCCAGATAGGCGGCGAGGGTGTCGAACAGGCGCGCCAGCGACAGCCGTACCGCCTGCTGCGGCGCCAGCGCACTCCACAGCAGGGACAGCACGCCGTACCAGGCGGCGCCGGCGAGCAGCAGCAGCGGCTGGCGCCAGGCGGCCACCGGCACGTCCATGGCCTGGTCCGCGCCGATCATGGTGTAGACGGCCAGCAACAGGGTGGCGCCGGCGATGGTGGCGTAGCGTTCGCTGGCCGCGCCCAGCATCACCAGCACGAAGGTCGACAGCGGCAGCCCCAGCGCGAACAGCGCGGGATAGGGAAACAGCCATTGCACCGCGAACGAGGACACCGCGAAGCAGGCCAGCGTCAGCAGCAGGGTACCCGCGCGGTTGCGCCAGTGTTCCTCGGTTTCCGCTAGCGCGCAGGCGATCACGCCCAGCAGGATGGCCAGCGCATCGTCGATATGCCCGCTGCCGGAGCACCACGCCGCGGCGCCGCCCAGCGCGAGGAACACGCGCAGGCATTCGGCGAAGCGGTCGGAACCGCGCAGGCGGCGCCAGCGATGGGCAAGGGTATCGGGCATGTGTCCAGCATACGATGCGGAGGCCGCGGTGCGCCGGTGAAACCGGAAAGAAAAACGCCGGCGCGAGGCCGGCGTTTTCCTGGGACTTGCGACGGCGCCTACTGGCCGCGCATGCGACCGGCGAAGCGCGGGCCGTGGTTGCCCATGGTCGGCAGCTTGATCTTGCCGATGGACTCGATGCGCTCCTCCGCCAGGCGGTCAGCCGCCTTGTAGGTCGGCACGCCCTGGGTGCGGGAGATCTCGAAGATGCGGCCCAGGTTGTAGTAGATGGTGCGCATCATGCGCATGGCGCGCTCGCGGTTGTAGCCGTCGATCTCCAGCGACACGTTCATCACGCCGCCGGCGTTCACCGCATAGTCCGGCGCGTACAGCACGCCGCGGCGCTGCAGCTCGTCGCCGATGGCGTCGGTGGCCAGCTGGTTGTTGGCCGCGCCGCAGATGATCTTGGCCTTGATGCGGTCGATGGTCTGCTCGTTGAGCGTGCCGCCCAGCGCGCACGGCGAGTACACGTCGGCGTCGACGTCGTAGATCTCGTCCAGGCCCACGGCCTCGCAGCCCAGCTCGTCCACGCAGCGCTGCACGGCGTCCTTGTTGATGTCGGTGACGAACACCTTGGCGCCCTGCTCGCGCAGCAGCTTGATGAACTCGCTGCCCACGTGGCCGGCACCTTGCACGGCGTAGCTGTACTTGCCCACGTCCTCGTTGCCGTGCTTGGCCTGCAGCGCGGCCATCAGGCCCTGCAGGGTGCCGAACGCGGTGAACGGCGAGGGATCGCCCGAGCCGCCGTGCACCTGGTGCACGCCGGTCACGTATTCGGTCTCGCGGAACACGTATTCCATGTCGTTGACGTCGATGCCGACGTCCTCGGCCGTGATGTAGCGGCCGTTGAGCGAGTTGACGAAACGGCCGAACGCGCGGAACAGCGACTCGGACTTGTCCTTGCTCGGATCGCCAATGATGACGGCCTTGCCGCCGCCGAGGTTCAGGCCGGCCACGGCGTTCTTGTAGGTCATGCCGCGCGACAGGCGCAGCACGTCGTTGACCGCGTCCTGCTCGCTCTTGTACGGCCACATGCGCAGGCCGCCGAGCGCGGGGCCCAGCACCGTGTTGTGGATCGCGATGATGGCCTTCAGGCCGGCGTCCTTGTTGTGGCAAAAGACGACTTCTTCGTGGCCCGTGTTGGCGATGGTTTCGAAAATCATTGGAACGCAAACTCCAAAGTTGTGTGCCCGGGGACGGCACGCCGGGATGGCGGCGGGAACGATCCAGCATGTCCCGCCAAGGCTGAAAACGCCTGAAACTCAAACGCCCCAGCGGGGGCTGGGGCGATGAGTCGAGATCCCTATTGTAGTACGCGCCGACTGGCCGCTGGTTCTGCGCCGCATCAAAGCCCGTGCGTATGGCGGTGGTGCGCCGGTCTTCCTTGCTGGTTGGAGCCTACGCAGGCATCAGCCATCGCCTACGGGGCTCAATGGCCCCAATAGCCCTCGTGGAAGCGCCAGCCATCGCGGTAGTGCTCCCAGTGGGGCTGGTGATAGACGAAGCCCGGGCGGGCCGGGATCCAGTAGCCGTGGACCCATACGTGGCGATGTCCCTCCCAGCGCCAATAGCCCGGCGCCCACACGTAGCCGGGGCGCGGCGGGGGCACCACCTCGTAGACCGGCGCCGGCGGGGCGACGTTGATGCCGATCCCCACCGCGACGCCGGCCGTGGCGGCGGGGGTATAGACGGCGCCCGCGCTTGCGATGCCAACCACGGCAAGCAGGGCGAGTTTGCGGGCAATGCTCAGCATGACGTTTTCTCCTGGTGATGGCCGCGATGGGCGGCTTCATGGCGGGAAACGACAACGCGTCGCAGGGTGTTGACGTCATTTCTTGAGCTCGTTCAGCTTTGTGATGGCTGCGCGGTGGCTTCCGTTCAGTCGGTCGGGCAAAAGAACGAACGATCGTGCTATTTTCGTGACATGAACGCATCGATATACCCTGGCAAGCGGGCCGCCACGCGCGAACTCATCCTGGACCACGCCTACGCGCTGGCCCGCCGCGAGGGCCTGGAAGGTCTTTCCATCGGCGCCCTGGCGCAGGACGTGGGCATGTCCAAGAGCGGCGTGTTCGCCCACTTCGGCTCGCGCGAGGAATTGCAGCTGGCCGTGCTGCAGGCCGGGCAGCAGCGCTTCCTGGAACAGGTGAAATTTCCTGCGCTGTCGCAGCCGCGCGGCCTGGCGCGCCTGCGCGCCATCATCGGCGCCTGGATCGGCTGGATCCGTGCCTATCCCAGCGGCTGCGTATTGCTGGCGGCCGCCAGCGAGTACGACGGACGCGAAGGCCCGCTGCACGACAAGGTCGCCCAGCAGCAGGCCGGTTGGCGTCGCGAACTGGTGCGCACCATCGGCCATGCCGTGGAAAACGGCGAACTGCGCCAGGGCGCCGAGCCCACCCGGATCGCCTTCGAGATCCATGCCCTCATGCTGGGCCTGCACCACGATGCCGCCCTGTTCGGCTTCGACGAGGCGCAAGGGCATGCATGGGCGGCGTTCGAGCGCCTGCTTGCCAGCTACCGCCCGCAGGGCGGGCAGGGAGGCGCGCCATGAAGCGCACGGCATTCCCGCGCAAGAAGGGCCATTCGCACGGCCCCGGCGCGTTCAAGCTCAAGGCGGTGCGCACCGGGTTCGCGGTGGGCGGCCGATTGGCGCCCGCGCGCACCGTGGCGCAGGCGCTGCGCCTGTTCGTCACCCCTTTCGCCAGCAGCCGCGCGCGGGCGCAACGCGCGCAGCCCGATGCGGAGATGCGGCGTGGCGAACTGGTCGTCCATGGCCGGCGCATCGCCACCTATACCTGGGGCGATCCCGTGCGCCAGCCGTATGCGCTGCTGATCCACGGCTGGTCCAGCTTCGGCCTGCGCTACCTGCCGTGGGTAGCGCCGCTGCGCGCGCTGGGCTACGCGCTGGTGGCGTTCGACCAGCCGGGGCATGGCCTCAGCGAAGGATGCACCTGCACGCTGCCGGACTTCATCGATACCGTGCGCGAAGTGGGACGCCACCATGGCCATGCCGCGCTGGCCGTGGCGCATTCGCTGGGTGGCGCCGCGGCCGCGCTGGCGCAGGGCGAAACCTGGCATGCGGATAAGCTCATCCTGATTGCGCCCGCCGCTGATCCGGTGGCGGCGACGCAGCGCTTCACGCGCCTGGTGCGCCTGGGCGAACACCTGCATGGGCGCCTGCATGACGGGTTGCGGGCGATGACCGGTTTCGACATCCATCAGTTGCAGGTGCATCGTCACCTGCCGTCGCTGGGGCAGCCCGCGTTGATCGTGCACGACATGGATGATCGCGACGTGCCCTGGTCTGAGGGCGAACGCTATGCCCGCCACTGGCATGGCGCGCGGCTGCTCACCACCCAGGGGCTGGGGCATCATCGCGTGCTGGACGCGCCGGAGGTGGTCGAGGCATCGCTGGCCTTCCTGCGTGGCGAGGCCATCGGCGAACGCGTGGTGTCGTCGCCGAATCTGCCATTTGGGGATGGCTGAGGCGTCGAATCGCGCACTGGGTGCGCTCCCGCAATGGTTGCGTTCTCCCGTGGGAGCGCACCCTGTGCGCGACGGTGGAGAAATCCCCGGCGCAGCGGCTTTCCACCGCGCCGCAACATGTTCCAAACGTAACCATCCACTAAAATCCAGGGACCAGCCGCACAGCCGTTGCCGGAGTCCCCATGAGTTCCCCCGCCCAGCACGTTCCCGCCAGCGCCGCCCAGGCGGAAACCCGTCCATTGCGCTTCGTCACCGCGGCCAGTCTGTTCGACGGCCACGACGCGGCGATCAACATCATGCGCCGCATCATCCAGTCGCAAGGCGCGGAGGTGATCCACCTGGGCCACAACCGCTCGGTGGAGGACGTGGTGCGCGCCGCGTTGCAGGAGGACGCCGACGCCATCGCGCTGTCGTCCTACCAGGGCGGCCACGTCGAGTACTTCAAGTACATGGTGGACATGCTCAAGGAGCACAACGCCTCGCATATCCGCGTGTTCGGCGGTGGCGGCGGCACCATCACGCCGGAGGAAATCCGCGAGCTGCAGGCCTACGGCGTGGAGCGCATCTACCATCCCAACGACGGCATGAAGCTCGGTCTCGCCGAGATGATCGAGGACGTGATGCATCGCGCCCGCGCGGCGGCGGTGAAGCGCGCCAAGGACGGCGCGGCCACGACGGTGAAGCCGCTGGTGGACATCGCCGACGAGATCGCCGTCGGTCACGTGCTGTCGGCGCTGGAAGAAGGCGAGCTGTCGGAAGCCGAGCTCGACCACCTGCGCAAGCAGTGGAAGATGGCCGGCAAGCAGACCCCGGTGCTCGGCGTCACCGGTACCGGCGGCGCCGGCAAGTCCTCGGTGGTGGACGAGTTGCTGCTGCGCTTCCTGCATGCGTTCCCCGGGATGCGCATCGCAGTGCTCGCCGTCGACCCGACCCGGCGCCGCAGCGGCGGCGCGCTGCTGGGCGACCGCATCCGCATGAACTCCCTGCGCAGCCATCGCGTCTACATGCGCTCGATGGCCACGCGCCGCCAGCACGCTGCGACCAGCGCGGTGCTGCGCGACTGCATCGATTTCCTCAAGGCGCAGCCCTACGACCTGGTGATCGTGGAGACCGCCGGCATCGGCCAGAGCGATTCGGAGATCGTCGACCTGGTGGATTTCCCCGCCTACGTGATGACCAGCGACTACGGCGCGGCCAGCCAGCTGGAGAAGATCGACATGCTCGACTTCGCGGAACTGGTCGTGCTCAACAAGTTCGACAAGCGCGGCGCGGAGGATGCGCTGCGCGACGTGCGCAAGCAATGGAAGCGCAACCGCACCGCCTTTACGCTCAGCGACGAGCAGGTGCCGGTGTTTCCCACCATCGCCAGCCAGTTCAACGACCCCGGCGTGACCTGGATGTTCGCCAGCCTGTGCCGCCTGCTGCGCGAGAAGCTCCACCTGCCCGCCGAGAAGTGGACACCCGAGGTCGATACCTCGTTGAAGGAGCCGCGCGCCACCGTGCTGATTCCCGGCAGCCGCGTGCGCTACCTGGCCGAGATCGCCGAGCAGGGACGCGGCATCAATCGCGAGATCGAGCGCGAGGCCGGGTTCGCCAGCAAGGCGCAGCACTACTACGAGTCGCTCAAGGAACTGGGCGACGCGCACCTGCCGCGTGAGCTGGCGCGCTATGAATCCGAAGCGCTGCACGAGGAAGGCGCGGACCGCACGTTGCTCACGCTGCGCCAGCGCTACAACGAGGCCATCAAGGAACTCAGCCACGAGGCTATCCACCTGCTGCACGAGTGGCCGGCGCGCTACCAGTCGGTGACCGAGGAGGTCAACGAATACAAGGTGCGCGACAAGGTGATCCGGGTGGAGAACTACCGTGAATCGCTCAGCCACCAGAAGATCCCGAAGGTGGCGCCGCCCAGGACCAAGGATTGGGGCGACCTGTTGCGCTTCCTGATGCGCGAGAACCTGCCCGGCCATTATCCCTACACCGGCGGCGTGTACCCGTACCGCCGCACCGGCGAGGACCCGACCCGCATGTTCGCGGGCGAGGGCACGCCCGAGCGCACCAACCGGCGCTTCCACTACCTCAGCCAGGGCGGCGCGGCCACGCGCCTGTCCACCGCGTTCGACTCGGTGACGCTGTACGGCGAGGACCCGGCGCCGCGCCCGGACATCTACGGCAAGATCGGCAACTCCGGCGTCAACATCGCCACGCTGGACGACATGAAGAAGCTGTACTCCGGCTTCGACCTCAGCGCGCCGACCAGCTCGGTATCGATGACCATCAACGGCCCCGCGCCCATCATCCTCGCGATGTTCATGAACACCGCGATCGACCAGAACATCGAGAAGCACCTCAAGCAAGACCCCACGCGCTGGGCCGCGGCGGAAAAGCAGATCGCCGCGATGTTCCCCCACGGCCGCCCGCAGTATTCCGGCGAGCTGCCCAAGGGCAATGAAGGGCTGGGGCTAGGCCTGCTCGGCGTCACCGGCGACCAGCTGGTGGACGCGGAAACCTACGCCCGCATCAAGGCCGAAACCCTCAGCACCGTGCGCGGCACCGTGCAGGCCGACATCCTCAAGGAGGACCAGGCGCAGAACACCTGCATCTTCTCCACCGAGTTCGCGCTGCGCATGATGGGCGACATCCAGCAGTATTTCGTCGACCACAAGGTGCGAAATTTCTACTCGGTGTCGATCTCCGGCTACCACATCGCCGAGGCCGGCGCGAACCCGATCAGCCAACTCGCCTTCACGCTGTCCAATGGGTTCACGATTGTCGAGTATTACCTCGCGCGAGGTATGAAGATCGACGACTTCGCGCCCAACCTGTCGTTCTTCTTCTCCAACGGCATGGACCCGGAATACACCGTGATCGGCCGGGTGGCCCGCCGCATCTGGGCGCGCGCCATGCGCGAGCGCTACGGCGCCAGCGCGCGCAGCCAGATGATGAAGTACCACATCCAGACCTCCGGCCGCTCACTGCACGCGCAGGAAATCCAGTTCAACGACATCCGCACCACGCTGCAGGCGCTGTACGCGCTGTTCGACAACTGCAACAGCCTGCACACCAACGCCTACGACGAGGCGATCACCACGCCGACCGAAGAGAGCGTGCGTCGCGCGGTGGCGATCCAGATGATCATCAACAAGGAACTGGGCCTCAACTTCAATGAGAACCCCTGGCAGGGCAGCTACATCGTCGAAGAGCTCACCGACCTGGTGGAAGAGGCCGTCTACAAAGAGTTCGAAGCCATCAGCGAGCGCGGCGGCGTGCTCGGCGCCATGGACACCATGTACCAGCGCGGCAAGATCCAGGAAGAGTCGATGTTCTACGAGCAGAAGAAGCACGACGGGAGCCTGCCGCTGATCGGCGTGAACACCTTCCTGCCCAAGGACCACGGCGGCGAGATCGCCACCGAGATCGAGCTGATCCGCTCCACCGAGGCGGAGAAGGCTCAGCAGATCGACAACGTGCAGGCCTTCGGCAAGGCCCGCAACGGCCTGGCGCCGGACAGCCTGAAGGCGTTGCAGGACGCCGCGCGGGAGCGCCGCAACGTGTTCGAGCAATTGATGGAAGCGGTGAAATACAACTCGCTCGGCCAGATCAGCCACGCGCTCTACGACGTGGGCGGCGAATACCGCCGCAACATGTAGCGGATCCACCTTTTCCTCTCCCGCGGGGAGAGGAAAAGGCGAGGGGAGGTCCTGCCGGGCGGCGTGGGCTTCCACGCGGCGCCCTTGCGAAGGGAGGCAGGCGCGCGGCGTTTCCGCGACAATACGCGTATCCCCTCTTGCATCTGCCAGCCCTGCAGGACTCCCCATGCTTATCGTCCATCATCTCAACGATTCGCGTTCCCAGCGCGTGCTGTGGCTGCTGGAAGAACTGGACGTTCCCTACGACATCGTCCGCTACCAGCGCGATCCCAAGACCCTGCTGGCGCCGCCGGCGCTGCGCGCCATCCATCCGCTGGGCAAGTCGCCGGTGATCGAGGACGAGGGCCATACGCTGGCCGAGTCGGGCGCCATCATCGAGTACCTGATCGACCGCTACGACGCGGGCCAGCTGGCGCCGTTGCGCGGCATGCCGGAACGGCTGCGCTTCAACTACTGGCTGCACTACGCCGAAGGCTCGGCCATGCCGCCGCTGCTGCTGAAGCTGGTCGCGCAGCGCATCGCCAACGCACCGATGCCGTTCTTCGCCCGGCCCATCGCCCGCAGGATCGCCAACACCTTGCAGGCGAGCTTCGTCGACCCGCAACTGGAACTGCATCTGTCCTATATCAATCGCGCCCTGGCCGCTACCGGCTGGCTCGTGGGCGATGCCTTCAGCGCGGCGGACATCCAGATGAGCTTTCCGCTGGAGGCGGCCATGGCGCGCAGCGGCATGGTGGATCGCTTGCCGCACATCGCGCGGTTCGTGGCGCGCATCCGCGCGCGCCCGGCCTACCAGAGGGCGTTGGAGCGCGGCGGCCCGTTCAAGCTCGGTTGAGCGCCAGGCGAAGTCCAGAAGGCTTGCAACCGGAGCCGCAGGCTCTAACAAGCCTTCTGGACCTCGACGCCAGTCGATGCCGGGACGGCGGTCGCTTCATGGCGCCATTCTGCGAGCACCCCCCGTAAAGAAGCGATGCGGACTTGCGTGGCGCGCATATGGAACGCGTAAAGATTCGTGGGTGCGTGTCGGTCATTCCGTGGTAGGCGCGATGGCGAAACCCGTCACCGCGCTGAGGGTTGCTCTACCACGTTTGTAGCCGGGAACGATCCCATCCGGTAGACGAAACTTACAGACCGGGCGGGATGGGCTTGCTATGGTCGGCCGGCCATCCACGTGGCGCCTCGACGGAACACCGTGGATGGCCATTGCAGGCATGCAATGAGTAGCGCGGATCGTGTGAGCGGCAACTCACGCGATCCGCTGGCCATTACCAACTAGACCAAGGAGTTGATCATGGCTGCGCCGGATCATACGGCACTTGCACGCTTGTCGGTTCCCGCCGACGACACCTTCGCCCTTTCTCCCCGCCGCGTTTTCCCATTCCTGCACACGTGGGGTGAGCTACGGCTACACGGCATTTCCCTGTCGCCTGCCATGGTGGCGACGGCGATCCGTGGCTCCCGGGCCTGAGCCCGGAGCGGCATACCAAGTCCTGTGATCCTTTCCGCGGCGTGCCGCACCCATGGCGAGGCACGCCGTTTTCGGAAGGACCTGCATGGCATGTGGCGATTCCCGCCGGCCCACCGCGAGCCGGGCGGATCAACGGCGAGTGGCATCATGACGAAGCGTCCAGCTCTTCATCCAGGCATTGTCCTGCTCCATAGATATCTGAAACCCCAACGCATCAGTCTGAGTGCCCTTGCACGGGCGACGGGCATTCCCTCACGGCACTATGGGGCGATCGTGAAGGGGCGGCGTCCCATCACACAGGACGTCGCCGTGCGGCTGGCGGCCTACCTGGACGTGCCGGCGATCTTCTGGATGAGGATGCAGAAGCACTACGACGAGTGGCAGGAGTACAAGGCCCTGCTGCGCGAGGGCGGCGTGGATATCGACGCGCCCCGCAAGTGAACAGGCGCTAAGAGCCTGTTCAACATCTCGGTGTCATCCCAGCAACCCCTCCCCGCCGATGCCCATCGGTCCCCTCTGTGGGAGCGCACCCTGTGCGCGACCTCCTTTTGCCTCGGTCTGCATGGTTCGTCATCCTGGCCCTTGCCCCCTTTGGCGGGGTGCGCCGGGACGACGAGCCATGAGGCGAAAGGCGTCGCGCACAGGGTGCGCTCCCACAAGGCTGCGTGCAGGGGGGAGGAGGGCCTACCAAGATTTTGAACAGTCGCTAAGGCTTGATGAACTTCAGCGTCATGCGGTCCGACTCGCCGATGGCCTTCATCTTCGCGTGCTCCTCCTCGGGGCCGGCGAGGTCGGGCGGCAGGCGGTGCACGTTGATGTCTTCCGGGTCGTTGGGGTTGGCGTTGACCTGCGAGACGTCGGCCAGGCGGAAGCCGGCCTTGATCGCCTGCGCGATCATGTAGTCCTCGGGGATGCGGTGCAGCGCGCCGGCGGTGACGCGCGCATCGGCGAATGGCCTGGCGCGGTGTTCCTCGATGCCCAGGATGCCGCCGGGCTTGAGTACCTCGAACGCGGCCTTGAACACGGCGTCCAGTGTCTCCGGGCTGTCGATCAGCCAGTCATGGGTATTGCGGAAGGTGAGCACCATGTCCGCCGAGCCGGGCGTTCCCAGGTCCACCTGGCCGGGCGGCACGAACGGGATCACCTTGCTGATATGGCCGAATACCTCGGGTTGGGCCTTGAGCTTGGCGTTGAACTTGTCGGCCTTGGGCGGCGCCGCTTCGATCAGCTGGCCGTGCGCGGCCAGGTAGGGCGCCAGGATCTCGGTGTACCAGCCGCCGCCCGGCGACAGCTCGATCACCGTCATGCCCGGTTGGATGCCGAAGAACTGCAGGGTTTCCACCGGGTGCCGGTAGACGTCGCGGGCCTTGTTGGCCGCCGGGCGCCAGCTGCCGGCGACGGCCTGCTGCAGGGTGATGTCCTTGGCGGGCGGCACGGTGCCGGTGGCCTGGGCGATGGGGATGGACAGTGACAACACACAGAGCAGGATGGTGATGCGCCGCAGCATGGTCCGGCCCTCCTGGTGGCGTCGGCCAAGGGTACGCCGCCGGGGAAAGCGGAATGTGAAGTGCGGGGAGGAGGGCCGGTCGATCCGGCCTCGCCTCGTTCGACGTCCTGATGGAAGGCGTCGCGTGGATGCGCGTGGCGTCCCATGCCATCGATACAGGAGCAGGACCCATGCGCTTTATCCCGTACCTCAATTTCGACGGTGATTGCCGGGAGGCGTTCGACTTCTATGCCGCGGCGTTCAACGGCAAGCTCACCGCGCGCATGAGCTTCGGTGAATCGCCCATGGCTGGGGAGATGCCGCCGGAAACCCACGGGCGCGTGATGCACTCGCAACTGGAAACACCCAGCGGCATCCTGATGGGCGCCGATGGCCCGCCAGGCTCCAGCACGCGTGGCGGCGTGGTGAACGTGGACGTGGGCACGCCGGCGGAGGCCGAGCGCGTGTTCCATGCGCTGTCCGAGGGCGGCAGCGTGCAGATGCCGCTGGGCGAGACCTTCTGGGCGCACCGCTTCGGCCTGCTGACCGATCGCTACGGCAAGGGCTGGATGGTCAACTGCCTGAAGATGCCCGGCGAATGACGCCGGGCATGGGCGGCGGATGTCAGTCCGCGTAGTCCAGCTTCGGATACCAGTCGGTGCCGCGTCCTTCCGGTACGCAGTCGAGCACGGTCCAGATCGGCATCAGGTCCGGCGCGCCGCGCGGGTCCTGGCCGGGATCGGCGGTGGCCCCCTCCATCTCGCCGGCCCAGAACAGGCGCATGCGGCCGTCGCGGCGGGTGAATACGTTGAAGGCGGGCTCGTCGCCGCCGTTGTCGCCGATGGCGCGGTAGTCGCGGCTGAAATGCCCGTCGAGGTCGGAGTACAGCTTGAGGTGGCGCCAGCCGCGCTCGCGCTTGAAGGTCAGCAACCGCTCGATCGGCGAACGGGCGATGATGGCCAGCGCCACGCGCTGCCCGATGTCGCGGGCCTCGCCGTCCCAGGCGCTCAGCAGCGAGGTGCACATTGGGCAGGGCCGCTCGCGCTGCGGGCCGAACATGTAGCTATAGGTCACCAGGGTCGGCTTGTCGCCGAACAGGCCGGCGAGGTCGGTGGGACCGTCCTCGCCCATGAAGCGGTAGTCGCCCACCACTTCCGGCCCCGGCGGCAGGGCGCGGCGCTGCTCGGCCACGCGCTCGATGTGGCGGCGCAGTTCGATCTCCTCGGCCAGCAGGGCATCGCGGGCGCGGCGGTAGTCCTCGCTTTCGCGGGGAAAGCGCACGCCATTGCGCCGTACCAGTTCGGCGGCGGGGACGAGCGGGGAAGCGTGTGTCATGTCGATGGCCTCGGCGGTGGAGGGGCGGGGTGCCTCGCCTGTGGCGGCGAGGCGGTCCTTACCATCGACGACGGACGGAGGCGAAGAAAATCGACATGCCCCCGCGCGGCGTTCAGGCAGCCAGCTGCGAGGGCGGCTCGGGATCGGTCGCGGCGTTGATGGTCTCGCACATCCGTTGAGCCAGTTCGGCATAGTTGTCCGCGCGCGGTACGCGCATGCGCTTGGGTGCCTCCGCCAGCAGGTCGATGTGCTGGCGCGTCGCCTCGTGGGTGACGATGGCGAACAGGCAGGCGCGAGGGGCGTCCAGGAACACGCGCATCTCCACCCGCAGGGTGGCGGGCAGCACGGACGGGTCGAGCGGCCGGACCAGGATGGACAGCGAACGGTTGCCCTTGCGGCGCAGCAGGCGCAGGCATTCCTCCAGCTCGATCACCATCTCATGGCCGCGTGGCACGCGCAGCGTCTCGCGCAGGATCGGCTCCATCTGCGCCACCACCTTGCGCACCTCGTTCTCGATGCGGCCCAGGAAGCCCACGCGCAGGTCGTGGCGCGAGTAGCGCACGGGCATGGTGGAGACCTGTACGTCGTTCTTGCGCACCAGGGTGGAGTGGTTGACGCGGACGAAGCTCAGCCCCGCGGCTTCGTAGCTCTGCCTGGCATTGGGGCCGCTGATGCCGGCGAAGGCGGCCCAGGCGGCTTTGAGATAGGCGAGGTTCGGCGCCGTGTGCAGCATAGGTGTCCCGAGGATCGGGCACGCCGCCGGCGCGCCCGGAAGAAGGCATGCCCGGGTTATCGGCGCCGGCGCGCGGAACTTCAGTATGCCCCGGGCCGGTTCATCCCTCGGACATGCGCGCCTGCTCCAATGGCCGGGCGACCGACAGGAAGGAGGCGAGCAGCCATGTCCACCGCGGTGCCATCCAACGGCCTGGCAGCCGTCGAGCACATCGTCGTGCTGATGCTGGAGAACCGTTCGTTCGACCATATGCTGGGCTTTCTCTATGCCGATGCCGGCAATGTCTCGCCCAGCGGCCAGCCCTTCGAGGGGCTGACCGGCCAGGAATCCAACCCGGGCGATGCCGGCGGGGCGCCGGTCGGCGTGTTCAGGATCGCGCCGGATACCGCCAGCACCTATTTCATGCCGGGCGCGGATCCGGGCGAGGGCTACAAGGCCACCAACTCGCAGTTGTTCGGCAGCACCACGGCACCCAGCCCGCCGCTGGCGACCAACCAGGGCTTCGTGGGCGACTTCGTCTATACGCTGGGCTGGGAGACCAAGGAAAAATGGTCGATCCTGCCCGGCACCGTCGCCGGCGACATCATGGGCATGCATACGCCCCAGACGCTGCCGGTGCTGTCCGCGCTGGCGCGAGGATTCGCCGTGTGCGATCACTGGTACGGCTCGGTGCCCACCGAGACGCTGCCCAACCGCGCGTTCATGCATGCGGCCACATCGCAAGGCCACATGGACGACAATACCAAGTCGTTCACCGCGCCGACCATCTACGCGGCGTTGAGCCAGCACGGCGTGTCGTGGCGAGTACACGGCTACGACGCGGATCCGCTCACACGCATGACCTTCACCGACCTGGTCGGCGCGCCCGACGCCAACTTCGGCCGCTTCGCCGATTTCCAGGCCGCGGCCGCCGCCGGCACGCTGCCGGCCTATACCTTCCTGGAGCCGAGCTGGGGATCCAGTGGCAACAGCCAGCATCCCAACTACGACGTGGCGCTGGGCGAGCAGATGATCCACGACGTCTACTACGCGCTGCGCAATGGCCCGGCGTGGAACCGGACGCTGCTCGTCATCACCTACGACGAGCACGGCGGCTGCTACGACCACGTGCCGCCGCCCTCCGGCGCGGTGCCGCCGGATGCCGCGGCGGGGGAGTACGGCTTCGACTTCACGCGCTTCGGGCCGCGCGTGCCCACCGTGCTGGTCTCGCCGCTGATCCCCGCCGGCACGGTGCTGCGGGTACCCGAAGGCGGCATGCCGTTCGACCACACCTCGATCCTGCGCACGGTGCAGCAGCGCTGGAACGTGCCCGCGCTGACCGCGCGCGATGCGGCGGCCATGGACGTGGGCGCGGTGCTGAGCCTGGCCAGCCCGCGCACCGACGATCCGCTGGCCGGCGTGACGGTACCCGTGTCCCAGGGCAGCAATCCGGCGGCGGGAAAGCCCTCGCACCTGCTTGAGGTGTATGCCGAACTGGCATCGCGCCTGCCCGTGCCGGATGCGCAGGGCGGTACGCACCATGCGATGCCGGCGCTCGCCACGGAAGCGGACTGCCTGCGCTACATCGACGAGCGGCTGGCCGCCTGGAAGGCGGCGCGGACGGCCTAGCGCACCGGCCGTCCAGACGGCCGGAAACTCTTGCGATACGGTGACGTGACCTTTGTCCTAGCCCGGCAGGGCCGTGCGCTTGCTATAACTGCCTGGTACGTCCACTCCGGGGAGAGACACGGCATGACTCGAATCACCATGCGGCCCTTGCTGGCCGCCTGCCTACTCGTGGGCATGGGTAGCGCGCTGGCCACTGACGGTGCCGGCCAACCCGGCGGCATGCTCGGCTTCACCGCCGCCGGCGCGGCGGCGCAGCAGGACCTGGAGCAGCGCTTCGACGCTCTGCTGGATCCCGCCGAGCAGCGCGAATGGCTCAAGCAGATGGCCGCCGGGCCCAACCAGGTCGGCTCGCCGCACGACAAGGCGAATGCCGAGTTCATGCTGGCGAAGTTCAAGGCGTGGGGCTGGGACGCGCATATCGAGACCTTCAGCGTGCTCTATCCCACCCCGAAGAAAGTGGCGCTGGAGCTGCAGGGGCCGCATCCCTATACCGCCCGGCTGCGCGAGCCGGACGTGCCGGGCGACAGCACGCCGGCCACGCAGCCGGGCGTGCTGCCGCCGTACAACGTGTACGGCGGCGACGGCGACGTCACCGCGCCGCTGGTCTACGCCAACTACGGCATGCCGGACGACTACAAGGAACTGGAGCGCCGCGGCATCGACGTGCGCGGCAAGATCGTCATCACGCGCTACGGCGGCGGCTGGCGCGGCCTCAAGCCCAAGCTCGCGCAGCAGCACGGCGCGGTGGGCTGCCTGATCTATTCCGACCCGCACGACGACGGCTACGCCGCGGGCGACGCCTACCCACAGGGCGGCTGGCGCCCGGCCGACGGCGTGCAGCGCGGTTCGGTGGCCGACATGCAGCAATACCCCGGCGATCCGCTCACGCCCGGCATCGGCTCCACGCCGGGCGCCAAGCGGCTGGCGCTGAAAGACGCCAAGACCATTCTTTCCATTCCGGTATTGCCCATTTCTTACGCCGACGCCACGCCGCTGCTGGCGGCATTGACCGGCGACGTCGCGCCGGCCGGCTGGCGCGGCTCGCTGCCGTTGACCTACCACGTGGGTCCCAGCACGGCGTCGGTGCGCCTGGTCGTGCAGTCGGACTGGAGCCAGAAGCCGGTGTACGACGTGATTGCCACCTTGAAGGGTTCCACCGAGCCCGACCAGTGGATCGTGCGCGGCAACCACCATGACGGCTGGGTGTTCGGCGCGTGGGACCCGCTCGCCGGCAATGTGGCGCTGCTGGCCGAGGCCAAGGCCATCGGCACGCTCTACCGGCAGGGCTGGCGTCCGCAGCGCACCTTGGTCTACGCCAGCTGGGACGGCGAGGAACCGGGCCTGCTCGGTTCCACCGAATGGGCCGAGACGCATGCCCGGGAGTTGCGGCAGAAAGCCGTGCTGTACCTCAATTCCGACACCAACGGACGCGGCTTCCTCAATGCCGGCGGCAGCCATTCGCTGCAGCACCTGGTGAACCAGGTGGCGGCCGGCGTCACCGATCCGGAAACCAAGGCCAGCGTGCTCGACCGCATGCGTGCGCGGATGCTGGTCGCCGGCAGCGCGAAGGACGCCAAGCCGCAGGCCAAGGAAAACGCCGAACTGGCGGCCAAGGGCGGCGACGTGCCGATCGGCGCGCTGGGTTCGGGTTCCGACTACAGCGCCTTCCTCGAACACCTGGGCATCGCCTCGCTCGACCTCGGCTTCGACGGCGAGGACGACAACGGCGGCATTTACCACTCGGCATACGACACCTTCGACCACTACGTACGCTTCGGCGACCCGACCTTCCAGTACGGCGTGGCCTTGTCCAAGGTGGCCGGCCATATCGTGCTGCGCACGGTGGATGCCAGCGTGGTGCCGCTGCACTTCGGCGACTTCAGCGACACGCTGGGCCGCTACGTCGAGCAACTGCACAAGCTCACCGACAGCACGCGCAAGGACACCGAGCAGCAGCACCAGCTGATCGATGGGCGCGCCTATGCGCTGGTAGTCGATCCCACGCGTCCGGTCGGACCGCCGGCGCGCGATTCCGACGTGGCCGACATCCGGCTCGCGCCGCTGGACCAGGCGGCCGAGGCGCTCACGCAGAGCGCGCAGGCCTTCGAGGCGGCCTATGCGCAGCGCGCCGCCAGCGGCTTCGACCTGCCGCCCGAACGGCTGCGTGAAGTGAACGGCCTGATCGGCAGGATGGAGCAGTCGCTCACCGACCGCGCCGGCCTGCCGGGCCGCCCCTGGTTCCAGCACATGATCTACGCCCCGGGCCTGCTCACCGGCTACGAGGTGAAGACCGTGCCGGGCGTGCGCGAGGCGCTGGAGGCCCGCCGCTGGGACGAGGCAAACCAGTACGCGAAGGCGACTGCCAAGGTGCTGGACGGCTATCGCGCGCAGCTGGACCGGATCACGGCGCTGCTGGAAAAGTCATAGGGAGGCGATGCGTACCGAAGGGTCGTGTTTTGCTTTTCCTGGACTCCTACGGTTCCCGGCTGAGACTGGATGCTAATCAGCCCTCCCTTGTAGGAGCGCACCCTGTGCGCGACCTCCTTCCGCCTCGGTCTGCCTTGCTCGTCACCCCGGCGCAGGCCGGGGTCCAGCGCCTCGGTATCTGGTTGTCGCGCTATCGCCAGGTTGCCGCCTACGATCGAAGGGAGTCCCCGTGGGACGCGGCGGGCGTTTCAATCGCCTGCCGGCGCTCGAGTCACTTTTCTCAGCTGGCCCAAGAGAAAAGAGAATGGCCTCAAAGGCTCGCAGCGCTGTGTTGAATACAAGCCCGGTGGATTGAAGCCAGCCCGGTAAGTGACGTGCTACCTCGAACGGCGTCGCTACCCCGCAACGCGCCATGGCGGTGAGGAAGCGCAGCACTGCGGTAGATACAAGCCCTGCAGCCCTCGCCAGTCGAATCAGCTTCTCCTTCAGCTACACCCAGCGGCTACCCCGCGGTGCATCGACGCACTGAGGACTTAAAGCCACGACTTGCGCCCTCTTTCCGTTGGGAAGAGGGCGCAAGCGATGTCAATCGCCCGCCATCTCCAGGTAGGCGAGCTTTCGCCCTTTCGGCAACCGCTTGATCTCCCATTCGGCACGTGAGGCCTGCGAGCGGTCGGCATAGGCGCGCGCACCGAGCAGGCGCATCGGCGGATGCGAGCGCGTGTAGCGCGCGCCCTTGCCGGCGGCATGCGCGGCATAGCGCGCATCGACGTCGTTGGTGATGCCGGCGTAGTAGGAGCCGTCCCGGCATTCGATCAGGTAGAGCCACCAGGAGTCGTGTTCCGTCGCCATCGCGTTTCCGTCAGGTTTGCACCGGCGCCGATGATGCCAGGAAGATCCGTGCGACGAAGGCCACGATCCAGCCGAACAGCAGCATGGCGACCAGGTTGGCGATAAAGCCGGCGACGCCGAAGTGCGGGCTGGCGTGCAGCGCCGAGAGGGGCAGCACCACATAGTTCATGACCACGAAGACCGCCACGCCATAGGCCGCGCCCCACAGCGGCCACGAGGCCAGGCGTGCGAGGCGCCGCCGCATGGCCAGCACGAAGATGGCGGCGATGACGACTGACATGGCCCATTGCAGCAGCAGGCCCAGCACGGCGACGGAGAGGCCGCCCGCCATGGCCGCCTTGCCGAACAGGCCGCCGGCGATGAGCTTGAGCACCATCAGCGGACCGAGGCCGGTGATGAGGGCGGCGGCGCCGATATCCACGGTGCCGGCGATCAGGCCACCCCACAGGATGGCGGAAACAACCGGATGGCGTGTGCGTGGCATGGTGGTCTCCGTTGGATGGGCGTCCTGCATGCGCGGTGCCTCGTCCTGAAGCGGGACCCACTCTAGTCGCTGGCAGAGCCGTGGGCGATATGCCCTTCCTCATGGGCGACCGGGCGACGTGGCGCTACCATGGACACATGCTGTTTTCCGATCCCAGGCACGCGCCGGCCTGCACGCTGGCGGCCGAACTGCGCGACTACCCCGAGTGGCATCGCGGACGCGAGCGCTATGGCGTGTGGATCGTGCCGGTGCTGCAGCCCGAGCTGATCTCATACATCGAGGCGGCGCGGCGGCAGCTCGCCGACCTGCTGCATCCCTGTCCGCGGCGGCAGCCGCACCTCACCGTGTTCGTCTGTGGATTCCCGCAGCCAGCGCGGCGGCTGGACGATGACTTCACGCCCGCGCAACTGGCGCGGCAGCTCGCCTTGCTGGAAACGGCGGCCGAACGGCCTTGCCCGCTGCCGCTGGCGCGGCCGGACAGCTTCGCCAGCGCGGCGGTTATTCCGGTCGGCGATCCGCAGGGGCGATTGGCCGGTTGGCGCGCCCTGTTGGAGCGGGCCGGGCCTGAAATTCGCCAGGCCGCCTACGTGCCGCACGTGACGCTGGGGTTGTACCGGCGATGCGTGCCGGCCGATGTCGTGCGGCAGCGGCTGGCCGTCCTCGCCGCGCCGCCGGTGTCGCTGGCCGTCGATGAACTGCGCTACGTCACCTACGAGGCGCGCCGCCAGTTTGGTCCCTTGCGCGACCATCACCGGCTGGCGCTGGGCAATGCCGGCGAAGTGCCGGCCGCCCGTTGAGCCGTACCGCCATGCGCCTCGTTTCGGCGGCGCATGGCGGCGGTCCCCATCTTACGTGCCGGAGCTGCCGCTGGACGAAGCGCTGGCGGGCGCGCTCTTGCCCTTGCCGCCCTTGCCGCCGCCCTTGTGCGGCCCGCGGGAACCCGGACCGTCGGGGTGGCGGTACAAGTCATCGGCAATCTGCTTCTGTTCCGGCGACAACGCCGCGTACAGGTCGTCGAAGGCGGAGGAGAGCTTCTTCATGTTGTCCGCATGCAGCGCGGTGAGATCGGCATAGGATTTCATCGCATCGGAAGCGGTCATGGTGGCCAGCTTCTGCGCGCGCTGGTGGAAGGCCTCGTCGGCGCGCCTGGCGTTGTCGCGCATGGTCTGCGCGAAGGCGTCCCATGGCTTGGACTGCTGGTCGGTGATCTGCAGCCTGTCGTGCAGGTCGGCGATGCGCCGCTCCACCGCGTCCTCGCGCTTCTGCGCCGGCGTCTTGCCGGTTGCGGTCGGGCTGGACGGGGCGGGCGCCGTGGGCGTGGTCTGTGCCCAGGCGTTCGCGCCGATCAGCGCGAACGCCAGCGCCGCCGGTAGGGCCATGCGTCGAATGGACAATGTCATGTCGGGTGCTCCAATGCGTAGTGGCCGCTTGGCCGGATGGGCTCAATAACCTTGGTCGTAGTACACGACGCCGGGTGGCGGCGGGGGCGGCGGCGAGCTGTACACCACCGGCGGTGGCGGCTGCGGCGTGGCGGCATTGGTGATGAGCGCGCCGGCCGCCACGCCCAGCAGGGCGCCGGCCACGATGGCGCCGGTGTTGTCGCGGCCGCCGCGATGGCGGTCATAGTGGCCGCGGTCGTAGCGCGGCGGGGGCGGCGGGCCGTGGCGGTAGTGTTGCGCCAGCGCCGACAGCGGCATCGCTGCCCAGACGGCGGCGACGGCGGCCGCCGCGATCCGGTGGCGTAGGGCGAAGGATGGGGCGTGTTTCATCGGTATTCCCTCCTGCGGTGCGACGGAATGGTCGCATACCCGCAAGCCTAGGGCAGGAAATGTGCATGGTGGCTCAACGGCCGGACGAGGCGGCTCGGCCGGATGGGGCCCATGCGGGCGGTGCGGGACCTACAATCGGCGTTTGCGCTGCCTCGCCGTCCGGCCATCCATGCCTCGCCACGTTTCTTCCTCGCCGCAACTGGACCTGCTGGGCGGCAACCATCCGCAACCCACGCATCGTCTGTTCCTTGCGCTGCTGCCGGGCGAGGCGGTGGCGCGCCGCATCGAGGCCGCCGCCGCGGCCGTGGCGGCAAGCCAGCCGCTGCGCGCACGGATGGTCCGGCCCGCGCGCTACCATCTCACCCTGCATTTCCTGGGTGACTCCCCCATGCGGCGCGAGGACGTGGCCCGTGCGGCCATGGCCGCGGCGAGTCAGGTGCGCGCCGAGCCGTTCGAGCTGGTGCTCGACACGGCGTCGGCCTTCCATGGCCGGGAGCCGCCCTGCGTGCTGCGCTGCACCGAATCGCCCGCCGGCCTGCAGGCGCTATGGAAGGACTTGCGCCTTGCGCTGGTGCGGGCCGGTGTCGGCGGGCACCTGTCGCCGCAGTTCACCCCGCACGTCACCTACGCGTATGCCCATGGCGCACTGCCGCCGACAGTGCCGATCGAGCCGATCGCCTGGTGGGTGGACGGCTTCGCGCTGCTGCATAGCATCGTCGGGGGCGGGGCCTACCAGATGCTCGATGCATGGCGTTTGCAGCCGTAGGGGCGAAAGTTTTTGACGCGCTGCTCGTGCCGAAGGTCCTGCTGCGGTTTATCCTGTGAAGGCGCAAGATCGCCCCCCCATCCCTGACCACGGAGTTCGCCATGCGACCGACCATCCTTGCCGTGCTGGTTGCCCTCGCTCTTCCCGCCGCCGCGGCGCTGGCCGAGCCGGCGGATACCACCGCGATGCCGTCCTACGTCGCCGCGGCCGTCAACGATCCGGCCCGCAAGGACGACACCGTCAACGACGACCGCCGCAAGATCGCCGACATCATGGCCTTCGCCGAGGTGAAGCCCGGCCAGGCGGTGGTGGACCTGATCCCCGGCAGCGGCTATTTCACCCGCGTGTTCAGCGCCATCGTGGGGCCGAAGGGGCGCGTGTACGCGGTATGGCCGAACGAATACGGTGCCGAGGCGAAGTCCGAGGTGCAGGCGTCCAAGGCGCTGGTGGCCAACCCGCACTACGCCAACGTGGGCGTGCTGATGGTGCCGTCCAAGGAGTTCAGGACGCCCGAGAAGGTGGACCTGGTGTTCACCTCGCAGAACTACCACGACTACCCGGACAAGTTCATGGGCAACGTCGATCCGGTGGTGTTCGACAAGCAGGTGTTCGATGCGCTCAAGCCCGGCGGCCTGTTCGTGGTGATCGACCACGTGGCCGAGGCCGGCTCGGGCATGCGCGACACCGACACGCTGCACCGCATCGACCCGGCCATCGTGCGCAAGCAGGTGGAATCGGCGGGTTTCGTGTTCGACGGCGAGAGCGACGTGCTGCGCAACCCGGCCGATCCCCACGACATCAAGGTGTTCGACAAGTCGATACGCGGCCACACCGACCAGTTCGTCTACCGCTTCCGCAAGCCGGGATGATGGCTTGACCGATTCACTGCACGACCCCATGGCGGAGGGCGCTGCGGCGCCCTCCCGCGATCCGCCCCCCACCAAGCCCCAGCGGCCGGACGACGAGGACTGCTGCGGCCAGGGCTGCGTGCCATGCGTCTTCGACCTCTACGACGAGGCGATGGGACGCTACCGCGAAGAACTGGCGGCGTGGAAGGCGCGCCATCCCGGCGAGCCGGCCGACTGAACGGCGCCCCCTGGCGGGAGCGCCGCGGCAGGATTTCATGATGCGTGGCCACCGGGCATCGCCTTACACTGGCGGCTCCGTTTGGCTGGACCGTCCGATGCACTACCCCTCGTTGCGTGCGCTGGCATGTGGCCTGCTGCTGTTCGCCGCCCAGGCGGCCCTTGCCCAACCGCCGCACAGCGTGCTGATCGAGGACCTGACCTGGACCGAGATCCGCGACCAGGTGCATGCCGGCAAGACCACCCTCATCATCCCCATCGGCGGCACCGAGCAGAGCGGGCCGGGTATCGCGGTGGGCAAGCACAACGCGCGCGCCGCCTTCCTTTCGCGCCGGATCGCCGAGGCGCTGGGCGATGCGCTGGTCGCGCCGGTGGTGGCCTATGTGCCCGAGGGTGGCTATGCGCCGCCCAGCTCGCACATGCGCTTCCCCGGCACCATCACCGTGCCCGACGCGGTGTTCGAGCAGATGCTGGAATCGGCGGCGCAGAGCTTCGCCGCGCACGGCTTCCATTACGTGGTGTTCCTGGGCGACCACGGCGGCTACCAGAAGGACCTGGAACGCGTGGCCGCGCGGCTCAACAAGGGCTGGGCCGGCAAGGCGCGCGCCATCGTGCCGCCCGAGTACTACGCCAGTTCGTCGGATGGTTATGCGCAACTGCTGCGGCAGCGCGGCTATCGCGACGACGAGATCGGCACCCATGCCGGCCTGGCCGACACCTCGCTGCAACTGGCCGTGGCGCCGCAGATGGTGCGCCTGGACCAGCTCCAGCACGGCCCCAGGCTGGGACCGGCCGACGGGGTCTATGGCGGCGATCCGCGCCGCGCGTCGGCTGCGCTGGGTCAGCTGGGCGTGGATGCTATCGTGTTACATACCGTCGACGCCCTGCGCCGAGACACGCAGGGCCGTTGACTTCCTCTCTCCCTCCGGACCACTCCAAGCTGTTCCCTCTATGGCCAACAAGACCTCTACGCGCTCGTCCCGTCTGTTCCGCCTTGCCCCGTTCGCGCTCGCCGCGGCGTGCGCCGCCGGCTCCGCCCTGGCGGCCTCGTCCGTCGCCACCGTCCCTGGCATGCCGCCGGTGGCCGATCCTTCCAACATGTACAGCGAGGCCGGGCTCGGCCACCTCAGCCCTGCGGTGAAGAACGACCTGCCGCGCATCTACGTGCCCAACCTGCGCTCGAACGACGTCTACGTGATCGACCCGGCCACCTACAAGGTGGTGGACAAGTTCAAGGTGGGCGAGGGCCCGCAGCACGTGGTGCCCTCGTGGGACCTGCGCACGCTGTGGGTGACCAACAACGCCGAGCGCAAGAGCGATGGCAGCCTGACCCCGATCGATCCGCGCACGGGCAAGCCGGGCAAGGCGGTGCCGGTCGACGACCCGTACAACATGTACTTCACCCCGGACGGCAAGGAAGCCATCGTGGTGGCCGAGGCGCATGCGCGCCTGGACTTCCGCGACGCCCACAGCATGGCGATGCATTCCAGCCTGGAGGCGCCGGAGTGCAAGGGCATCAACCATGCCGAGTTCGCCATCGATGGCACCTACGCCATCTTCACCTGCGAGTTCACCGGCAAGCTGACCAAGATCGACATGGTCAACCGCAAGGTGCTGGGCTACCTGGACCTGGCCAAGCACGGCATGCCGCAGGACATCCGCGCCTCTCCCGACGGCAAGACCTTCTACGTGGCCGACATGATGGCCGACGGCGTCTACCTGATCGACGGCAAGAGCTTCAGGCAGGTCGGCTTCATCAAGACCGGCGTGGGCACCCATGGCCTGTACCCCAGCCGCGACGGCACCAAGCTGTACGTGGCCAACCGCGGTTCCAACAAGGTACATGGCCCCAGGCACGGCAAGGGCAGCGTATCGGTGATCGACTTCGCCACGCAGAAGGTGGTGGCGACCTGGCCGATCCCCGGCGGCGGCAGCCCGGACATGGGCAACGTCAGCGCCGACGGCAAGACGCTATGGCTGTCCGGCCGCTTCGACGACGTGGTGTACGCCTTCGACACCACCACCGGCCAGGTGCGCTTCGTCAAGGTGGGCCAGGAACCGCACGGCCTCGCCGTGTGGCCGCAGCCGGGCCGCTACTCGCTGGGCCATACCGGCATCATGCGCTGATGGCGGTGCGGGGCAGGGCGGAAACGCCTTGCCCCCTTGCGGAGTTGGCGCCGGGTCGTGCCGGCCCTGCATCCGCCCGCTCGACGAGTAGAGCACCGCGAGGCGGGGGGCAGAAATGAACCGTGCTGTCATAAACTGCCGTCATCCTGCTGTTATCGCTATGACCCTGTCCCAGTTGTAGGATTGTGAGCCATAGCACGTTTTCGAGCGTGCGGTTCATGAAGGAGACGGGGGCATGACAGGAAAGCCTTGGCTAAGGCGGCTGCTATGCCGCATCTTCAGGCACAAGTGGACTCGCCCCGAGCCTGGCCGTCGTGAATGCGCCCGGTGCGGCCGCGTCGAGCAGCGCACCTGGCGCTACGGCTGAGCGTCCATCTGCCGCTGGCAATTGGGGGCGCCGTCCCCACATCGGGGGCTTCCCGCATGAGGAAACCCGATGATCCCATTCTCCGTACTCGACCTGGCGCCGGTCACTGAAGGCAGCGACCCGGCCCGGGCCTTCGCCAACACACTGGACCTGGCCCGCCGTGCCGAACGATCGGGCTATACGCGCTACTGGCTGGCCGAACACCACAACATGCCCGGCATCGCCAGCGCAGCGACGGCGGTGCTGATCGGCTATGTCGCGGGCGGCACCTCGACCATCCGCGTAGGTGCGGGCGGCATCATGCTGCCCAACCACGCGCCGCTGCAGGTGGCCGAGCAGTTCGGCACGCTGGCCTCGTTGTATCCGGGGCGCATCGATCTCGGGCTTGGCCGCGCGCCGGGCACCGACCATGCCACGGCGCGCGCGCTGCGCCGCTATTTCGACAGCGCGGACGCCTTCCCGCAGGACGTGGCGGAGTTGCTGGCCTATTTCGAGCCGGCCACGCCCGGGCAGCCGGTGCGCGCGGTGCCGGGCGCGGGGATCGAGGTGCCGGTATGGCTGCTCGGCTCCAGCCTGTTCAGCGCGCGGCTGGCGGCGGCGATGGGTTTGCCGTTCGCGTTCGCCTCGCACTTCGCGCCCGACGCGATGGACGAGGCATTGGCGCTTTACCGCCGCGATTTCCGGCCGTCCCGGCGCTTGCAGGCGCCCTACGCGATGCTGGGCATCAACGTGGTGGCCGCGGGCAGCGACGCCGAGGCGCGCCGCCTGTTCACCACGCAGCAGCAGAGCTTCATCAACCTGCGCCGCGGCCGTCCCGGCCTGATCCCCCCGCCCATCGACGATATCGAGAGCTATTGGACGCCTACCGAGAAGTTCGGTGTGGAGCATGCGCTGGCCTGCGCGGTGATCGGCGATGCCGGTAGCGTGCGGCAGGGCCTGGAGGCCTTCATCGCCCGGCATCGCCCGGACGAGCTGATGGTCACCGCCAATGTGTTCGACCACGAGGCGCGCTGCCGCTCGTTCGAACTCGTGGCAGAGGTGCGCCAGTGCATGGCTGCCGCCGCGTGACCCGGCAGAGTGGCTCGGCGTGGCGAGGCAGCGCCATGCCGGTGCCGAGGGATTAGCTGGAGTACGCCTGGATTTTGAGGCCCTCAGAGCCTGTTCACGATCTCCCCGTAGCCCGCGTTGAGCCGGTGTGCCCGCCAGGGAATCGAGCGTGGCGAAGCGCCTGACTGGCGGTCAGGTCGAGCCGCGCGCGGCTTCCTGGCGGGCACACCGGCGCAACCCTCCGGGCCGGGTCTGTTTGCCCCCAGGCCGGCGTCATCGCTCGGTCGTGTACGGACGTACACTCCCTCCCTCTTCCTTGCCCTGCGCGCAAACAGCTCCCGGCGCGGACCACGGGGAGATCGTGAACAGGCTCTCAGGGGGCGTCGATGGCTGCGAAGTTCCGGCGGAGGTCCTGCCGGCAGCGGGCCAGCAGCGGGGAAGGGAACAGGCTGACCGAGTCGTCGGCGTAGTGGGCCTCGTCGTCCAGCAGGCCCTGCTCGGCCAGCAACTGGCACATGGCCAGGCGCTGCGCCGCATGCAGCACGCGGCTCATCGGCAGGGTGAGGCTGTCGGCATCGCCGTTGGCATGCTCGATCAAGGCGTCGAGGACCGGCGGCGGCAGGTCCCAGTGCTGACCGGCCTGCACGGTGAGCCTGGCGGCGACGCGCGCGCAGCCGGCGATGAAGGCCGGCGAGCAGGCGGGCAGGGCATCCTGCAGTTCCTTGCCGAGCAGGCGCGATACCGCGCCGAGCCCGCTGTAGCCGACCAGGCCGGCCAGCTGGGCCTCGAACGGATCGCACTGGCCCTTGCTGAGGAACACCGCGGCATGGGCGCAGCGCTCGGCGTGGTCCCACAGCCGCTGGCCCGCCAGCTGGCCCTGGGCGCCGGCGCTGGCCATCAGGATCGGCTTCATCACGTAGACCGACACCACGTGGCGCAGGCCGATCTGGCCGAGCAGTACCACGGCGTGCTGCAGGCTGCCCACCGGGTGGGCGGTGCGGTAGGCCACGCTGCCGGTGACGCGCATGACCTCGCCCACCAGTACCGGATCGCGCCGGATCAGGCCGGCCAGTTGGGCGCCGTTGAGGTTGTCGCTCTTCATCGCCCGCATCAGCTGGGGCAGCACGCTCGGCATGCGCGGCAGGCTGCGCACGTCGAAGCGGCCGCTGTCGCACCATTCCTTCAGGCGTTGCAGCACGGCCTGTTCCCGCGCGGCATGCACGTTCTCGCCGGTATCTGCCGGCAGGTCGAGGACGAAGCGGTAGAAGCATTCCTCCAATTGGTGGCCGGGAATGGTGCCGTCAGGCGCCAGGATGGGGGTTTCCGTGGCCTGCTCGTTCGCAGGGCGATGCGACGCTGGCGTGGCGGGCCTGCGTTCACGCGCGAACCATCGACCCCAGAAACCCATCATCAGCTTCACCCGCTCCCCGTCGACCCGCTTTCGCTCCGCTCCTGTATCGGCACCGGGCGGGAGACCTATAGGGTCAATCGGCGGTTCTGCGACGTGCGGCTCAGCCGTGGAGAGCGGGCGCCCGACCCCGCAGCCAGGCGGCGGCGCCCTGTCCCGCGCGGCGCCCGCTGGCGAAACAGGCAGTGAGCAGGTAGCCGCCGGTCGGGGCTTCCCAGTCCAGCATCTCGCCGGCGCAGAACACGCCGGGCAGGGCCTGCAGCATCAGGTCCTCGCCGAGCGCTTCCAGACGCACGCCGCCAGCGCTGCTGATGGCTTCCTCGATGGGGCGCGCCCGTACCAGGCGCAGCGGCAGGCGCTTGATCGCACGGGCCAGGGCGTCCGCGTCGCGGAACGATTCGCGGGCCAGGCATTCATGCAGCAGCGCGGCCTTGATGCCGTCGATGCCGGCCTGCCGGCGCAGGTGGTCGCCTATGCTGCGGCTGCCCCTGGGCCTGGCCAGGTCGGCACGCAGCCGTTCCAGGGAACGGCCGGGCGACAGGTCCAGCGCGATGGTGGCGGCGCCATGGGCGGCGATGGCCTCGCGCAGCGGGCCCGAGAAGGCGTAGATCAGGCTGCCCTCGATGCCGGTGGCGGTGATGACGCACTCGCCCTGGCGTGTATGTTCGCGGCCGGCGGGATCTCGCCAGTGCAGCACCACCGGCTTGAGCGGCGCGCCAGCGAAGCGGCCGGACAGGTGCTCGCTCCAGCCGATGTCGAAGCCGCTATTGGATGGCGCGAGCGGCGCCACCGCCACGCCTCGGCCGGCCAGCCATGGCTGCCAGGCGCCATCGGAGCCCAGTTGCGGCCAACTGCCGCCGCCGAGGGCCAATACCGCCGCGTCGGCGTGCAGGGCGTGTTCGCCATCGGGCGTGGCCATGCGCAGGCTGCCGTCGCCATGCCAGCCCAGCCAGCGGTGATGCACATGGAAACGCACGCCGCTCTCGCGCAGCCGGTGGACCCAGGCGCGCAGCAGCGGCGCCGCCTTCAGGTCGCTGGGGAATACCCGGCCCGAGCTGCCGACGAAGGTATCCACCCCCAGCCCGCGTGCCCAGGCGCGCAGGTCGTCGGCGTCGAAATCCTCAAGCCACGTGCCGATCTCCCGCGCACGCGCGCCGTAGCGTTGCACGAAGTCCGCCTTGGGCTCGCCGTGGGTGAGGTTCATGCCACCCTTGCCGGCGATGAGGAACTTGCGGCCGACCGAGCCCTTGGCCTCGAACACATCGACTTCGAAGCCTGCGGCATGCGCGACCTCGGCCGCCATCAGTCCGGCGGGACCGCCGCCGATCACGGCGAGACGGGCATGGGAGGGCGTTGCGGACATGGCGAAGGGCTTGGCGGACGGCCGGGCATTGTATCGCCTGTCCATGCCAGCCTCTTGCTTCCTGTAGGAGCGCACCCAGTGCGCGACTGGAGCACTGGAAGGGTCTGCCCAGTCGCGCACTGGGTGCGCTCCTACTGGGGAGAGTCGAAGGGCGGGCGATTTCAGCCGAACACAGGCCGGCCTTCGCGGTCGAGCAGGCCATGCTCCACCAGCCAGCACCGCGCGTTCTCGGCGTCCTGCTCGAACCAGGCTCGGGTCGAGCCGAGCCGGTACGAATAGCCCCAGGCATCCATGTCCGCCATCAGGCGGTCGCGCCCCACGCCGGGCAGTTCGTCGGCCAGCACGATCTGCAGGTAGCAGGTGGCGTCCTCCTCGTCGATGGAGTCGGTGGCGTCCGTGTGCACGAAGGCGCGCCGTTCGGGCGGCAGCACGATCAGGTGGCCGGCCTCGTGCAGCAGCGAGTGCACCGGCGTGTCGCCGCGCGCATAGACGGTGGTGCCGATGATGCCGGCTTCCTCGTCGCCCCAGAAGCTGCCCGGAATGGCCTCGCCGGGCGCCACGTGCACCAGTTGCAGGCCGTAGCGCGCCAACAGCCCCGCCGCGGCCGCGAAGCCGACCTGGTCCAGCCGCGTCACGTCGGCTTCGGTGAGGGTGGGCGCTGATGGCATGGTGGTGGCGGTTCCGGCCAGGCGTCGCGGCGCGCCGCGCGGGACGCGCCGTGGGCCAGGTCAGCCCGATTTGGCTTCGGCCGGATCGGGTAGCGCCACCGAAAGCTCGAGCACCTCGTGCCCGCTGTCGCGCTCGACGTTGATGTTGATGGCCTCGAGGTCGACGTGGACGTATTTCTTGATCACTTCGAGCAGTTCGTTGCGCAGCAGCGGCAGATAGTCGGGCGCGCCGCGGGTGGAGCGCTCCTGGGCCACGATGATGCGAAGACGCTCCTTGGCGACGGCAGCGGTGGGCTCCGGCTTGCGCTTCAGGAAATCAAGAATACCCATCGCGATCAACCTCCGAATACGCGCTGGAAGAAGCCCTTCTTGGGCGCGTCGAGGAAGCGCAGGGCACGTTCTTCACCCAGGATGCGGGCCACGGTGTCGCTATAGGCCTGCCCGGCATGGGAATTGTCGTCGAGGATCACCGGCACGCCCGCGTTGGAGGCGGCCAGCACGTTCTCCGATTCCGGAATCACGCCGACCACGTTGATGCCGAGGATTTCCTCCACGTCCTTGACGCTGAGCATTTCGCCGATGGCCACGCGCGCTGGGTTGTAGCGGGTCAGCAGCAGGTGCTGCTTGATCGCGCCGTCGCCGCGCTCGGCGCGGCGCGTCTTGCTGGCGAGCAGGCCGAGGATGCGGTCGGAATCGCGCACGGAAGAGACCTCGGGGTTCACCACCACCACCGCGTGGTCGGCGAAATACATCGCCAGGTGCGCGCCCTTCTCGATGCCGGCGGGCGAATCGCACACCACGTAGTCGAAGCCTTCCTTGCCCAGGTCCTCGAGCACCTTCTCCACGCCTTCCTGGGTGAGGGCGTCCTTGTCGCGCGTCTGGCTGGCGGCCAGCACGTAGAGGTTGTCGTAGCGCTTGTCCTTGATAAGGGCCTGCTTGAGCGTGGCCTCGCCGTGCACGACGTTGACGAAGTCGTACACCACGCGACGCTCGCAGCCCATGATGAGGTCGAGGTTGCGCAGGCCGACGTCGAAATCGATCACCGCGACTTTCTTGCCGGCCATGGCCAGGCCCGTGGCAAGCGAGGCACTGGTGGTGGTCTTGCCTACGCCACCCTTGCCCGAAGTGACAACGATAATCTCAGCAGTCAAGGCTCATCTCCGCATCATGCTTTGTTGTAGTAATGGCCGTCGATCACAGCTTGGCGATCAACAGTTTCTCCCCTTCGAGCCAGCATTGCACAGACTGGCCTTCCAGGTCTTTGGGAATTTGTTCAAAGACGCGGTAGTGGCCGGCGATCGCCACCAGTTCCGCGCGAAAGTCGGAAATATAGATGCGCGCCTTCTCATCGCCCTGTGCGCCGGCCATGGCGCGGCCGCGCAGGCTGCCATAGACGTGGATGCTGCCGTCGGCGATCACCTCGGCGCCGTTGGCCACCGCGCCGGTGATGACTAGGTCGCGGTCGCGCGCATAGACCTGCTGGCCCGAGCGCACCGTGCCATCGACATGCTGCGCGCCCAGCGAGGCGGCGGCAGGTTCATCGCGCGCCGGTTCGGCATCGCGGGGCGCCTCGGCCTGGGCAGCGGGCGTGGGCGGCGCGATGCTGCCGCCGTCGGCCGGCTCGTAGGCGGCGCGGAACTTGGCGATCAGCGGCAGGCCCATGCGCCGCGACAGCGCTTCGACTTCGCTGGTGCCGTAGGCCAGTCCCACCGGCAGCATGCCGGCGCTGCGCACGGCTTCGAGCAGGGCGTCGATGGTGCCGTCGTCCGGCAGGTCCAGCAGGTGGCTCAGGTCCAGCACCACGGCGGCGCGGGAAAACAGCTGCGGCGCGGCGCGCACGCGGCGTTCCAGCTCCTCGCACAGCGCGGCGGCGTCGGCGCGGCGCACGCGCACGTTGGCAATGCCGACCTGGCCGAAGCGCAGGTCGCAGGCGTCTTGGGTATCCATTCGTGCATTCATGGGCGCCGCTCTCCGGCGAGGCGGCGCTGGGTGGCATCGGAAAGGGACGGACGGGGGCGCTCGGCCAGCCAGGGCTCGTCGGGCAGGCTGCCATGGTCCAGGTAGGTTTCGCGCACGTAGGCGTAGCTGGGCAGGTCCTTGGCCAGCAGGCTGACTTGCGGGCCGTCGGCGCCCATGCGCTGCTGGCCCACTTCCTGGAAGCCGTAGGTGCCGTGGAACAGCACCACCACGTCGTCGCGCGGCTCCAGGAACACCTCGCAGGTCAGCAGGGGCACGCGCACCTCCGCATAGCTGGTGACGTCGCAATAGAAGATGCGACCCAGGCCGTGGCGACGGTAGGCGTTGGCGATGACGATGCGGTCGATGTAGGCGAACTGCGGATAGTGCCCGGAAAACCAGAGGTAGTTGGGGCTGTCGTAGTCGCTGCCTTCGCGCAGGGCGATCAGGAAGCCGGCCAGGTGTCCGTCGATCTCGGCCACCCGGAAATAGTCCGCATGGTCGTAGAAGTAGCGCAGCTGGGCCGCGTCCAGGGCGAGGATGGTGCGGCCGGCGGCGTTGTTGAGCGCCAGTACGGCATCCAGGTCGTGCTCTCGCACGTCGCGGATGGCAAGGGCCATTCGGTGCTCCGCATTGGTATGGTTCGAGGACAAGACCGTTGGTTCGGCCCCGCGTGACAGGGAGGCATTATGGCATGCGTGCGGGGGGCGCACACAGCACGCCGCACCATGTAAAACCTTTGTAAAGCGCCCGCAGCCATGGCTTCCGGCAGGGGGAGGGCAATGACTTCTCGCGCATTGCACCATGCCCGCCGGCGGCCGATGATGCGCCCATGGCCTGGTCCAACATCAATCACATCCGGCTGCTGAGATATGCTGGCCTGACCACTTATCTGTGCGTCGCCCTGCCGCTGCTGCCCGGCAGCTGGAGCCTGGCGCAGGTCAATTCGTGGTGGAGCAATCCCGACATCAGCGGCTGGATCGTTTCCTATCTGATGTTCGGGCTCACCTACCTGCTGCTGACCCGCCGTTCCAGCGTGACCCGCCAGAGCGGGCTGCCCACGCCGGCGCGCTTCGTCGGCCTGGTGATGCTGACCGGCTCGGCCATCGCCATGGGCTGGTTCAGCCAGAGCGGCCTGTCGGCGATGCTGATGCTGGTGATCGCGGTGGTGCTGCCGTGGCAGCTGCCGGTAGGGGCGGGGCTGGTGTGGATGCTGGTGCAGAACCTTCTGCTGATCCCCATCATCGCCAGCTACAAGGGCTGGACCACGGTGACGGCGATCCTGCAGGTGTGCATGTACCTGGGCATCTCCGCGCTGGTGTTCTTCACCTCGATGATCGCCAGCCTGCAAGCCGAGGAACGCGAGGCCCAGCGCCGCCTCAATTCCGAGCTGCGCGCCACCCGCGCGCTGCTGGCCGAATCCACCCGCATCGCCGAGCGCATGCGCATCGCGCGCGACCTGCACGACCTGGTGGGGCATCATCTCACCGCGCTCAGCCTTAACCTGGAAGTGGCCAGCCACCTGGTCAACCCGCAGGCGGCCGAGCACGTGCAGAAGGCGCAGGTGACCGCCAAGCACCTGCTGTCGGACGTGCGCGAGGTGGTCAGCGAGCTGCGCCAGGACGACGCCATCGACCTGACCCAGGCCCTGCGCAGCCTGATCGAGGGCGTGCCGGGCCTGCGCGTGAACGTGGAGACGCCGCCGCGCTTCAGCGTGGAGGACCCGCGCCGCGCCCAGGTGCTGCTGCGCTGCGCGCAGGAGATCATCACCAATACCGCGCGGCATGCCGGCGCGCGCAACCTGTGGCTGCGCTTCGACTACGTCAACGCCAACCTGCTGGAATTGTCCGCGCGCGATGACGGCCGCGGCGCGGCCAACTTCAGGCCGGGCAACGGCCTGTCGGGCATGCGCGAGCGCCTGAACGAGTTCGAGGGCAGCGTGACGGTGGACCAGGCGCTGGCCCAGGGGTTCGCGCTCACCGTGCGGCTGCCGCTGGGCGAGGCGCCCGAACTGGCGCATACCCCGTCACGGTTCGAGCCGCCCGCCCTGGGCATGGTTTAGGGCCGCAGGAATTCACGCCTTGTCACCATGTCATGCCAAAATGCGCCGCTTGGATAGCCGCATCGTCAGAGCCTATGCCATGCCTGCACAGGGGCCGTGCCGGGCGCTGCTTGCCCGACAATCATGTGTCGACATGGCATAGGCTCTTTTCCCCGCTGGCCGCGGGCATCGCACGCAGGCCGGCACCGTTTCGAGGATCCGCGATGATTTCCGTCTGTCTTGTCGATGACCAGAACCTGGTGCGCCAGGGAGTCCGTTCGCTGCTGGACCTGGCGGAGGACATCCGCGTGGTCGCCGAGTGCGCCGATGGCGCCCAGGCTGTGCAGGACATCCCGAGGGTCAAGCCCGACGTGGTCCTGCTGGACCTGCGCATGCCCAACATGAGCGGCCTGGAAGTACTGCAGGCGCTGTCCGCGCGCAACGAGTTGCCGCCCACCATCATCCTGACCACTTTCGACGACGACCAGCTGGTGTTGCAGGGCCTGAAGGCCGGCGCACGCGGCTACCTGCTTAAGGACGTCTCGCTGGAGCAACTGGTGGAGGCCGTGCGCACCGTGGCGGCGGGCGGCTCGCTGGTGGCGCCGATGGTCACCCAGCGCCTGCTGGCTGGGGTGGGCCGCATGCAGAACCAGTTCACCAGCCTGGAGCAGCCCGACCCGCTGACTGAGCGCGAGACCGAGATCCTGCGCCTGCTGTCGGGAGGCTACAGCAACAAGGAGATCGCCAACTCCCTGAAAGTGGCGGAGGGAACGGTGAAGAACCACGTTTCCAACATCCTCTCCAAGCTGGGCGTGCGCGATCGCACCCGGGCCGTGCTCAAGGCGCTGGAGCTGGGCATCGTATGAGCTACCGCCGATCGGCGGGAGTTCCGTTGCCGGGCCTTGCCCGGCGCCATTCGCAGGCGTCTGGAAGGCCAATCCACGGCCGGATGGCGTTCCTGCGCGCGAGCAAGTAGTATCGGTGGCTTCGGCGCTGGCCGACCCCCTGTCATGACGCGATCCTTCGGGCATCTCCCGTGGCGGGCCGGTCTCCGGCGACTGCCCTTGTGTGCCGTATACAGAGAGACGTGCGGAGAACCCCGGAATGATGCGTGTTCTTGAATTTATTGTTGCCCTGGTCATCGTCGCCGTCGTGGCGGTGGTGGTGGGCGTGGTCATGCCCGGCAGCGGCCACGTGGAAAGGTCGTTGGTCGTCGGCAAGGACATGCGTCAGGTCTATGACGTGCTGAACAACTTCCGCCGCTTCCCGGAATACACCGTGCAGCGCGAGTACGACCGTAACGTCAAGTTCGATTTCGGCGGCAAGGCCTATGGCCCGGGCGCCGAACTGAGCTGGTCCAGCACCGACGACAAGGTCGGCAACGGCAAGCTGACCATCGCTTCGGCCGACCCGACCTTCGACAAGGTCGACGCGCAGGCCAAGAAGGCCACCATCGTGTGGAACCTGGACAACGACTGGCGCGGCAACGACAAGCACTTCACGCTCGACCTGGAGCGCCAGGGCAGCCGCGGCCAGCTGACCAAGGTCACCTGGTCGTATGACGTCGACTACGGCTTCAACCTGATCAATCGCTATTCCAATCTCTACATCCACGGCGATCCGGATGCCTTCATCCAGTTCACCGTGAACAACCTGCAGAACGTGCTGGCCTCGGTCCAGAACGTCGACTACACCAAGCTGATCCCGTACATCGAGCAGACCCAGCCGACCCCGGTGCTGCTGGTGTCCACCTCGATCGAGCGCAAGGGCGGTCTCGAGGCGCTCAACGACGCCACCGACAAGGCCATCGGCCAGATCCAGGCCGCCGCCAAGAAGCTGGGCGTGACCACCACCGGTCCGCGCATCATCTACACCACCAACTACGGCGACCAGACCTACACCTTCGACGTGGCGATGCCGATCAGCGCGACCAGCCTGAACGTCGGTGGCCAGACCGTCGAGCTGGCCGCGGCCAAGTCGCCCGACCTGTCCACCGCTCCCGCCGAGGCGAGCACCAGCGCCAATGCCGCCGCGTCCGGCGACAACACCCCGGGCGGCCACGACCGCTTCGGCCGCCTGATCGTGGACAACGACGTACGCGCCTTCCTGGCCTTCGGCGGCCCGGCCCTCAAGGCCGTGTGGAACGGTACCGCCGCCGGCGTGCCGCAGACCCGCGACCTGCTCAAGGCCTACTCGCAGACCCACGGCTACAAGTTCGACGAAGTGGTGAACCGCTTCTACGACATCGAGGCCAAGCCGGAAGTGAAGCAGGGCGACGACGTGAAGCAATACGCCGAGTACGACGTGTACCTGCCGCTGAGCTGGGCGCCGGACCAGACCCCGGAACAGGAAGCGGGCATCAAGCCGCCGTCGCTGGACGACAACAGCGACCAGGCGCCGGCCTCCTCGGGTTCCGCCGCCGCGCCGGCCAGCGCCGCCAGCGCAGGCAAGTAATCCTTCCCAGGCAAGTCTCGAAAAGGCCCTTCCCCGCGGAGGGCCTTTTCATTTCCGGGCGCGCAAGGCCCGGCATGGGCGAACTTTTCGGTTACATTGCGAGTCGATTCGCTTCGGTCGGCCGGCATCGTGCCGCTGGCCGACGCCCGCTTCCTGCTCCGACCGGACATGATCGAAACCGAACAGCTGACCCGGCGCTACGGCGCACTGACGGCGGTGGACGCGCTGAGCTTCCGCGCCGAACCCGGACAAGTGCTGGGCCTGCTCGGCCCCAACGGTGCCGGCAAGACCACTGTGATGCGCATGATCGCCGGCTTCCTCGCGCCCAGCTCGGGCACGGCGCGCGTGTGCGGCCACGACGTGCGCAAGGAACCGCTGAAGGCCAAGCGCCTGCTCGGCTACCTGCCCGAGGGCGCGCCCAGCTACGGCGAGCTGACCGTGCGCGAGTTCCTCACCTTCATCATCCGCATGCGCGGCCTGCAGCGCGACGAGGGCTACCGCCGCTTCGAGCGCGTGGTCGGCGGCCTGCAGCTGGAGGGCGTGCTGGACCAGTGCATCGACACGCTGTCCAAGGGACTACGCCGCCGCGTGGGCCTGGCGCAGGCGATCGTGCACAACCCGCAGGTGCTGATGCTGGATGAGCCCACGGACGGCCTCGATCCCAACCAGAAGCACACCGTGCGCCAGCTGATCGACGCGATGGCGCGCGACCGCACCATCCTCATCTCCACCCATCTACTGGAAGAAGTGCACGCGCTGTGCAATCGCGTGGTAATCATCGCCAATGGCCGGCTGCTGGCGGATGCGACGCCGGCCGAACTGGAAGCCCGCTCGCGCTACCACGGCGCAGTGTCGTTCAGCGCGCAGGGCAGCGGCGTATCGCAGGAGATGCTGGGGCGGCTGCCGCAGGTGGCCTCGATCGAGGTGGATCCGCTGGACGGGCGCATCACCGTGTTCCCGCGTCCCGGCGAGCGCATCCTGGAGCCGGTGGAGTCGCTGCTGCGCCAGCAGGGCCTGGAGATATCGGAAATCCAGCTGGAGCGGGGACGCCTCGACGAGGTGTTCCGCCACATCACCACCGGCACGGAGGGACGCGCATGAGCCCGGTCATGGCGGTGATGCGGCGCGAGCTGCGCAGCTATTTCGTCACGCCCGTGGCGTACGTGTTCCTGGTGATCTTCCTGGTGCTGGCGGGCATCCTCACCTTCTATGCTGGCGATTTCTACGAGCGCGGCCAGGCAGACCTGCAGCCGTTCTTCGCGATGCATCCCTGGCTGTACCTGGTGCTGGTGCCGGCCGTGTCGATGCGCCTGTGGGCGGAAGAGGCCAAGGGCGGCACGCTGGAACTGCTGCTGAGCCTGCCGCTGACGCTGGCGCAGGCGATGCTCGGCAAGTTCCTGGCGGCCTGGCTGTTCATCGGGCTGGCCCTGCTGCTGACCTTCCCGATCTGGATCACCGTGAACTACCTGGGCTCGCCGGACAACGGCGTGATCCTCGCCGGCTACCTCGGCAGCTGGCTGATGGCCGGCGCCTTCCTGGCGATCGGTGCCTGCCTCTCGGCGGTGACGCAAAGCCAGGTGGTGGCCTTCGTGCTGACCCTGGTGGTGTGTTTCCTGCTGATACTGGTGGGTCAGCCGCAGGTGATGGAATTCTTCCAGGGCGCCTTGCCGCGCAAGCTGGTCAATGGCCTGGCGCACCTGAGCATGCTGCGGCACTTCGAGGCCATCTCGCGCGGCGTGCTGGATCTGCGCGACCTGCTGTACTTCCTGCTCAGCATGGCCGCGTGGCTCGTTGCCGGCATGCTGGTGCTCGACCTGAAGCGCACGCCATGACCATGCCGCGCCTTCGTTCCGGCCGCCGCGCCGCCTTGTTCGCCCTGCTGGTGCTGCTCGCCCTGGTCTTTGTGGCCCTCGTGCTCGGCAGCAGCCGCTGGCTGCGCGTGGCCCGGGTGGACCTCACCGCGGACAAGCTCTACACGCTGACGCCGGGCACCGTGCATATCGTGGACAGCCTGCACGCGCCGCTGCGCCTGACCCTGTATTTCTCCAGCCATGCCGCGCGCGACCTGCCGCAGATGCGTACCTACGAGCAGCGCGTGAGCGAGATGCTGCAGGAGATGGTGGCGCGCGCGCGCGGCCGCCTACGCCTGCAGATCGTCGATCCGGTGCCGTATTCCGACGACGAGGCCAGCGCCGAGGGCTATGGGCTCACGCCGGTCGCCGGCGGCACCAACGGCGAGCGCGTGTTCTTCGGCCTGGTGGGGCGCACACTGCCGGCCAACGCGGATGCCGACGGCGATGGCGACGAGCGCCTGCCGGTCAAGACGCTGGCGATTCCCTTGTTCGATCCCTCGCGCGAGACCTTCCTCGAATACGACATCGCCAAGCTGCTCTACGAGCTGGACCAGCCGTCCAAGCCGCATATCGGGCTCATCAGCAGCCTGCCGGTGGAAGGCAACCCGGTGATCGGCGAGCAGCCGTGGACGGTGATGCGCCAGCTCGGCCAGCAGTTCGACGTCAAGACCCTCGATCCTTCCACGCTCAAGCAGGTCGATGGCGACATCAAGGCGCTGCTGCTGGTCCATCCCAAGCACCTGCCGGCCGATGCGCTGTACGCGATCGACCAGTACGTGCTGCGGGGCGGCCACCTAGTGGTGTTCGTCGATCCGGTGGCGGAGATGGACAACACGCCGTTCGTGGACAGCAGCGGCAACATCGACGATCACAATTCCAACCTGTCGCGCCTGTTCGAATCCTGGGGCGTGCAGTACGACCCGCAGAAGGTGGTGCTGGACCGCTCGCGCGCGCTGCGCATCGAACTGGCCGACAGCAGCGCGATGGGGCACCCGGCCATGCTCGGGCTGGGGCAGCAGGAGCTGAACCACGATGACGTGATCACGGCGAGCCTGCAGCGCGTCAATACGTCCAGCGTGGGCTACTTCGACCTGGCGCCCGGCACCGCCTCGCGGCTGGTGCCGCTGATGCAGAGCACCGTCGATGCTGAGGTGGTGTCCAGCCAGCGCGTGCGCGAATCCATCAGCAATCCCGCCGCGCTGCTCGACGGCTACCGGCCGGACAACAACCGCTACGTCATCGCGGCGCGGCTGCGCGGCCAGTTCACCAGCGCCTTCCCGGAACGCGCGAAGCAGCCTGGACACCTGGCCTCGTCCGGGGAGACGGCGGAGGTGATCCTGATCGCCGATACCGACCTGCTCAGCGATCGCCTGTGGGTGTCCTACACGCAGAGCCTGCTGGGGCAGCCGCAGCTCAGCGCGATCGCCAACAACGGCGACTTCATCACCAACGTCGCCGACAACCTCAGCGGCTCCTCGGCGCTGCTGTCCATCCACGGCCGGGTGAGCTCGCAGCGGCCGTTCGCGCGCGTGCTGGCCCTGCGCAGCGCCGCCGACCAGCGCTACCTCGCCAAGATGCAGGAGCTGCAGCGCGAATTGGGCGTCACCCGCACGCGATTGAGCGAGTTGCAGCAGGCCAAGGGTGCGCACGGCGATACCCTGAATGCCGAGCAGCGCGCGGAGATCGAGCAGTTCCTGCAGCGCCAGCTGGCGATCAACCGGGAACTGCGCGAGGTGCAGCACCAGTTCAATGCGGAGATCGACGCCTTGGGGCTGCGCCTGAAATTCATCAATATCGCGCTGGTGCCGCTGCTGGTGACGGTGGCCGGCCTGCTGTACGGCTGGCGGCGCTCGCGCCGCAACCGGCGCCGCGCCTGAGCCGCTCCGCTGACTCTAAGATCGTGAACAGGCTCTAAGTCCTCGGTCCACCGCCGCTCCGCGGGGTAGCCGCGGTGTGTGGCGGAAGGAAAACTGATTCGGCTTGCGGAGCCTACAAAGCTTGTATGCCGCGCACTCGCCGCTGGGATCGTGATTTTTACAAGGCGCGCCACCTGATCGAAAACTTCTTTGTACGGCTCAAGCCGTATCGAGCGATTGCCACGCGCTATGACAAGACCGCTCGCAACTTTCTCGGTGCCATCTACCTCGCTGCGGCCATCGCTTGGCTTAATTGATGACAGGTCCTAGCTTCGCGTCGCCGGCAGGGCGTCGAAACGCCCGCCGCGTCCCACGGGGACTTCCTTCGGTCGTAGGCGGCAACCTGGCGATAACACGACAACCGAGCGGTACCGTTACTGGATCCCGGCCCTTGCCCCCCGGGGTGCGCCGGGATGACGAGCCATGAGGCAAAAGGCGGTCGCGCACAGGGTGCGCTCCTACAGGCGTGATTTCCTGCGTCGCGGGGAAGGCCACGGGGCATGCCGGATGCAAGGTCCCGATGCTGCGGCGCAAGCGAAGCCGCATGCACGGCCGGGCTATCATGGCCTCGTCGCCGCTGACCCGGCCCGGACCTGATCGATGATGGCAAGCGTGCTCAAGTGGATCGTGCCCTGGGAGTTCTCCTGGGTGTTCCTGCTGGCCTTCGTGGCCTGCGGCGCGCTCTACCTGCGCGGCAGCCGTCGCCTGCCGGTGAGCCTGGGGCGTCGCCTGGCGTTCTGGATCGGCATGGCGATGATCTACGTGTCGCTGCACACCTATCTGGATTTTTTCTTCGAGCATGAATTCTTCATGCATCGCATCCAGCAGATCGTGCTGCATCACCTGGCACCGCTGCTGATCGTTGCCTCGTACCCGGGCACGGTGCTGCGCAAGGGTCTGCCGCTGGCCTGGCGCCTGCGCCTGTTGAAGCCGTTGTCGCGTTCCTGGCCATGGCGCGCGGCGAGTGCGGTGCTGCTCAATCCCACCGTGGTGACTATCCTGTTCGTCGCCTTCATCCTCCTCTGGCTGATTCCGGCGATGCAGACGCTGGCCATGCTGGACTGGCGCATCTACCGCTTCATGAACTGGTCGATGCTGGCCAGCGGCTTCAGCTACTGGTGGCTGGTGCTCGATCACCGCCCGCGTCCGCCGGGCCGCATGACGCCGGGCCTGCGCGTGCTGTCGCCGGGCCTCACCATGACGCCGCAGATCCTCGCCGGCGCCATCGTCACGTTTTCCAAGACCGATCTCTACCCGATCTTCGAGATCTGCGGGCGCGCCTTTACCTTCAACGTGATCACCGCGCAGCTGGTGGGTGGTGTGATCATGTGGGTGCCGGCGGCGATCATTGAATCGATCGGCGGGTTGCTGGCGATGCGGCAATGGCTGCGCCTGTCGCGTAGCGGGCGCATCCGCCGCAAGCCGTGGCCCGCGCGTCGCGCCGCGACGGCGATACCCGTGCAGGATTGAGCCGCGCCGCCGGCCGGCCACCCTGGTAGATTCAGTGCGTGTGTTCCGTGCCGGTTCCGGCATCCGTCGCATTCGCCGGCCGCGCGAGGAAGTCCGCATCCAGCGTGCTGCCATCGCCGAAGTGCAGCATCACCTTTACCGTATCACCCGCCTTCACCGGTGCGGCCGCCTGCATCAGCATCAGGTGATAGCCGCCGGGAGCGAGCGCGGCCCTGCCGTGCGCGGGGATCGCCATGCTGTCCACCATGGCCATGCGGTTCACGCCGCCTTCGTGGCTGCTCTGGTGCAGCATGACGCTGGCGTAGCGGGTGCTGCTCGCGCCTTTCAGGCTGGCCGGCTGGTCGCCGTCGTTCTCCAGCGTGGCGTACGCGCCGGCCGGCAGGTCGCCGGGGAGAAGGCGGATCCACGCCTGGCTGACGTGGATGTGGTCGGCCTCGCCGGCATGGACGCCGGCGCCCAGGCACAGGCCGCCCAGCAGCCAGGGCAGGGCGCGTGCGATGCGGAACCTCATGCGGATACTCCGGGATCGAGCAGCAGGTGCAGGTCGTGGACGAGATCGTCCTGCGAACGGTCCGGCGTGGACAGCAGCCGCGCCTTGCCGTTGCGGTCGAAGATATAGATGGCCGAGCTGTGGCTGACCTCGTACTGGCCGTTGCCCTGGTCCGGCTCGCGGGTGAAGGCCGAGCGGTAGCGCTTGCTCAGGGCCTCGATGTCGCGCGGCTGGCCGCTGAGGCCTACCGCGCGAGGATCGAAGGCGCTGACGTAGGCGTGCATCACCTCGGGCGTGTCGCGCGCCGGATCGACGCTGACGAACAGGATGCGCGCGCCATCGGCCAGCGGGCCCAGGCGCTGCATCACCACGTGCAACTGGGCCAGGGTGAGCGGGCATACGTCGGGGCAGTGCGTATAGCCGAAATACAGCAGCACCACCTTGCCGCGATAGTCCTGCCCGGTGACGGGCTTGCCGTGGTCGTCGATCAGGCGGAAGTCGAGGTCGGGCATGTGGCCGGTGACGTCGGTGAGGCGCCAGGCGACCGCATCGCCGCGATGGCAACCCGCGAGGGCCAGTGCGCAAAGGCCAAGGGCCAGCAGCAGCGCCAGGCGGGCGGCGCGACGACATGTCATGCGAAAGGGGATGGGAATCATCCCGCCAGCATACGACACTGCCCGGCGGCCGGCACACGGCCTCTCGAGGGAATACGCCCATGCGACGATCCATCCCCACTGTTGGACTCCTGGTTGGCCTGGCCGGGGCCAGCGCGGTCATGCTCGGCGCGTTTGGCGCCCATGCCTTGCGCGACGTGCTCGACGCACGCGGCACCGAGTTGTGGCATACCGCGGTGAGCTACCACTTCTGGCATGCGCTGGCCCTGGTGCTGGCAGTGTCCGCCGCGCCGGGCCGCGCGCGCCGCGTGGCGTCCGCCTGTTTCGCGCTGGGCATCGTGGTCTTCTGCGGCACCCTGTACGCGCTCGCGCTGGGCGCGCCGCGTTGGGTCGGCGCCATCACCCCGGTGGGCGGGGTGTCCTTCATCGTGGGATGGCTGGCCTTGGGCCTGGCGCTGGCGCCACTGCTGGCGCGCGACCCGCACTGACTGGCGTCAGGCGCGGTCCACGCGCGCCGCATAGCAGCCGTAGCGGGCCATGTGGATGTGCAGGTAGGCGATGTGCCCGTCGCCGAACAGCCGCTCGACCAGCGGTTCCAGCGCGGTGCCCTGCGCCACATCGGCATCGCGCAGCATGCCGTGACGGTCGAAGCCGCGCACCGAGAGCAGGCGGCGGCGCAATTGGTCGGGCACGTCGTCGATCTCGTCGTATTGCCGCTCGTCTTCGCGGATGAAGATCGCATGACTGGAGCGGTACGGCGTATCGGCGGGCTGGTGCTCGTAGTTGAGCAGGATCAGCGATTGTCCCGGCTCCGCGTCGGTCAGGCTGATGCGGCAGGGATAGCCGTGGGCCTGGTCCGCCACCATGCGCACGGCGCGGCGCGCGGCCAGGGCTTCGTCGGACAGCGTGAACAGTTCGGCGAACGGTTCGGCGGGAAGGCCGGTGATGCGGAAGTGCATGGCATGTGCTCCTGGGAAGGGGAACACAGCGTCGCGCCGGCGTTCCGTCGCCGCCATCCGGATCTTGCGCGGCGGATCAGTCGACGCGGAACACCTGGACGCTCTCGCAGGCCGGACAGCGGTAGCTTTGCAGCTCGGCATCCTCTTCGTCAGCCCATTCGCGCGCCGATTGCGGCAGCGAGTCCTGCGGTTCCATCTCGACCGGCTGGCCGGCCCGGGAGCAGGCTTCGCACAGCACGGGGCCGTCGGGCAGCGGGCGATAATCGTCGGCCATGGTGGTTCTCCGCAAGGTGGATGTCGGTGTGCCACCGTAGCGCGCGTACCGTGCATGCAGCGTCGAAGCTGCGGCGTCGGTCGATCAATCGCCGTCGTCCTCGACGGGTTCGGAGGGCCTGAGCTTGAGCCGTCCGTTCTTGCGCAAGGCCTCGCGCAGCACGAACTCGATCTGCGCGTTGACGCTGCGCAGATCGTCGTCCGCCCAGCGCTGCATGGCTTCGAGCACCACGGCGCTGATACGCAGGGGATAGGCCTTCTTGTCAGCCGCCATAGAGCGTGCCGGCATTCACCACCGGCTGGGTGGCGCGGTCGCCGCACAGCACCACCAATAGATTGCTGACCATGGCGGCCTTGCGTTCCTCGTCCAGTTCCACCACGCCCTGCTGGCGCAGCTTGTCCAGCGCCATGGCGACCATGCCCACCGCGCCTTCCACGATGCGCTCGCGCGCGGCCACGATGGCGCTGGCCTGCTGGCGCTGCAGCATGGCCTGGGCGATCTCCTGCGCATAGGCGAGGTGGCTGATGCGCGCCTCGATCACCCGCACGCCGGCCTTGTCCAGGCGGGCCTGGATCTCGTCGCGCAGATGGTCATTGATGACCTCGCCGTGGCTGCGCAGCGCCGGCTTGCCATCCTCGTGCGCGTCGTAGGGATAGTTCTGCGCCATCTGGCGCAGGGCCGACTCGCTCTGGATGGTCGCGAAGTTCTCGTAGTCGTCCACGCAGAACACCGCCTCGGCGGTATCGACCACCTGCCACACCACTACCGCCGCGATCTCGATGGGATTGCCGTCGCTGTCGTTCACCTTGAGCTTGCCGCTCTCGAAGTTGCGCGCGCGCAGCGAGACGCGGCGGCGGCTGCAGAACGGGTTGGTCCAGCGCAGGCCCTCGGCGCGCACGGTGCCGGCGTACTTGCCGAACAGCTGCAGCACCTGGCCCTCGTTGGGAGCGACCTGGAAGAAGCCTTTCAGCATGAGGACCACGAGCACCTCCATGCCGATGCCGGCCAGGACCTCCCAGCTCAGCCTGCCGCCCGCCATGCCGGTGAACAAGGCGAGTCCAAGCAGCGCCAGAAGCAGGCAGACCACGACGGTGGGGATGCCGGCAACCGAAAAACCCTGACGTTCGTTCATGGTGGTTCCTCCCTAGGTGGGAAGAATTAGATATCAAAATGATATCTCCATGCAAGCCAGCCCCGGCGGGGCGGTCAGGACGAGGGCGGCGGCAGGTTGCCCGCCAGCTCCGTGGTGGGGGTGATTTCCTCGATGCGCATCTGGCCGAACAGGTTGGCGGCATTGAAGAAATGCCATGGGTCGCCGTCGCCCGCGTCCAGCGCGATGTGGCCGCTGTCGAACCGGCGCAGGGCGGCGTCGAAGCTCTGCCAGCGGCCGTTGATCCAGGACTGCACCCAGGCGTGCGGCACGAATACGCGCGAGGTACCGCCGTAGCGGTCGGCATAGACCATGCCGCTGACCACCCGGGTGGGAATGCCCTGCGCGCGGGCCATCGCGGCCAGCAGCACGGCGTACTCGGTGCAATCGCCCTGGCGGGTGTGCAGCACCTCCAGCGCGGAGGCATAGCCCACGTCCAGCCCGTGCTGGACGATGTAGCCGCTGACGAAACCGCGCAGGCGCCGCATTTTCTGCAGGTCGCCCTGGGCGCTGCCGGCTACCTTGGCGGCGAGATCGCGGATCTCCAGTGCATCCGACTGCACCCAGTCGTTGGGCTGGGTGTCCTGTGCGCTCGGCGGCGGCTCGCCGCCACTCTGGGCGTTGCCTACGTCGATCAGCCAGTCGCCGCGGCCGAGGCGGGTCACCCGCTGCTCGTCCGTATCGATCGCCGGCGGCGCGTCGCCATCGGCCATGCGGATGCGGTAGCGCAGGAAGCCGCCGCGCAGGTAGACCGGCAGCAGGCGCGGCGCCTCGACCATGGCCGCGCGGAACATATCCACGCCTTGCGTCGGCGCCACGGCGCAAGGCTGGCTGCAGGCCAGCATGTCCAGTTCCTGCCCCAGCATGCGCAGGGCGCCCTTGCGGGCCACGCCCTCATCGTCCAGCCACAGGTCCATCTCCTGCTCGCCGCGGGCCGTGTGCAGCACCTGGCGCTGGTGGTCGAGCACTTCGGGACCGTCCGGCAGCGCGACCCGCTCCTTGCCGAGTACCTGCATGTCCACATGGGCCACCGTCTGGCTGGCCGGGTCGAACATGCTCATCGTATAGCGCTGGCCCGGATGGGCGGCCGCCTGCCTCAGCATCAGGCGCTGGCCCTCGCTCAGCACGGCGCCGGCCGGCCAGGCCAGCACGGTTCGCCGGGTGGCGCCGCCGACGCTGGTGGTGACGATGAAGCTGCCATCCGGCTGGCGCCGGCCATCGACCGAACTCTCGGTATGGGACAGCGTGCTGCGGGAGTAGAAGGCCAGCGGCTGCCCGGATGCGTCCTCGACGCTGCGGGTCAGCACGCCCAGCGGGACGCCGTTGCCATTGCGGTTGAGCTCGATCACCAGGTTCTGCGTGGTGGTGACCACGCCGCCGGAGCGCTGGTGCTGGATCTCCAGGTGGCCGATCTTGCGCCCGCCCAGCAGCACGCTCATCCAGGTGGTGTCGGCCGACGTCGTTCCGGCCCAGGCAAGAGGCCACAGCGACAGCCACAGCACGGCAAACCGCTTGCGCATGGTTGCTCCGCGGGGGACGGCGATGGAGACAGTCAATGCTGGTCGATGGCCTTCGTCAAGAGGGGATGGGGCATGGCGGCCGCGCCGCTTACAATGGCGCTTTGTCCCGTGGAGACGCCGATGAAGCCGTTTGGCACGCCTTATTCCGACCATGCCCTGCGCGTGCTGCTGCTGGGCTCCGGCGAACTGGGCAAGGAGGTGGCGATCGAGCTGCAGCGCTACGCTGTGGAAGTGATCGCGGTGGATCGCTACGCCCATGCGCCGGCCATGCAGGTGGCGCACCGCAGCCATGTGATCGACATGCTCGATGGGACAGCCCTGCGCGCGCTGATCGAGCAGGAGCGGCCCGACCTGGTGGTGCCGGAGATCGAGGCGATCCACACCCCCACGCTGATCGCGCTGGAGAAGGAGGGCCTGCGCGTGATCCCCACCGCGCGGGCCGCCTGGCTCACCATGGACCGCGAAGGCATCCGCCGCCTGGCCGCCGAGGAGCTCAAGCTGCCGACCTCGCGCTACCGCTTCTGCGACACCGAGGCGGAATACCGCGAGGCCGCGGCCGCCATCGGCCTGCCGTTCGTGGTCAAGCCGGTGATGAGTTCCTCCGGCAAGGGGCAGAGCGTGGTGCGGCGGGAAAGCGAGTTGCAGCCGGCCTGGGACTACGCCCAGTCCGGCGGCCGCGCGGGCAAGGGACGCGTGATCGTCGAGGGCTTCGTCGATTTCGACTACGAGATCACCCTGTTGACCGTGCGCCACAAGGACGGGGTGAGCTTCTGCGCGCCCATCGGCCATCGCCAGGAGGACGGCGACTATCGCGAGTCCTGGCAGCCGCAGCCGATGAGCGAGGCGGCCCTCGCCGAGGCGCAGCGCCAGGCCGCGGCGATCACGGGCGCGCTTGGCGGCTGGGGCGTGTTCGGCGTGGAGTTCTTCGTCAAGGGCGACAGCGTGATCTTCTCCGAGGTGAGCCCGCGCCCGCACGACACCGGCCTGGTCACGCTGATCTCGCAGGATCTCTCCGAGTTCGCCCTGCACGCGCGCGCGATCCTGGGCCTGCCCATTCCCGCGATCCGCCAGTTCGGGCCATCGGCATCGTGCGCGGTGCTGGTGGAGGGCGAGGGCGCGGCGCCGCGCTACTTCAACGTGGAGGCGGCGCTGGCGCAGCCCGACACGCAGCTGCGCATCTTCGGCAAACCGGCGGTGAAGGGGCGCCGGCGCATGGCGGTGACGCTGGCGCGCGACGAGAGCATCGAGACGGCCAAGGCCAAGGCCATCGCGGCGGCGAGGGCCTTGCGCGTGGAGCTATAACGCCTCGGATAAATCGCATCGCAAGACGATCCCTTCGCCCTGACCGGAGGGAAAAAAAGACAACGGAGACGAACGATGGCATCGACGGAATTCGCGCATTGGCTGGTGGTGGTCGTCGAGACCTTCGCCGCCTTGTTCCTGCTGCTGCTGGCCTTGCTGGTCGTGGTGGTGTTGGTGGTGTGGTTCGTCGACCGCAACCAGACCAGCAACTCTGTGTTGCGCAACTTCCCGGTGGTCGGTCATTTCCGCTACTGGTTCCTGCACCTGGGCGAATTCTTCCGGCAGTACCTGTATTCCAGCGACCGCGAGGAACTGCCGTTCAACCGCGCCCAGCGCACCTGGGTCTATCGCGCGGCCAAGAACGCGGACAACACCAATGCCTTCGGTTCCACCCGCGACCTGCGCGGCGAAGGCGTGCCGTTCTTCGTCAACGCGCCGTTCCCGGCGCTGGGCGAGAAGCACGTGGAGCCCCGGCCGGTGACGCTGGGGCCCTATGCGCGCGAGCCTTACCAGCATGCCGCGTTCTTCAACATCTCCGCGATGAGTTTCGGCGCGCTGTCCGCGCCGGCCGTGCGCGCGCTGTCCCACGGTGCGGCCAAGGCCGGCATCTGGATGGACACCGGCGAGGGCGGCCTGGCGCCTTATCACCTGGAGGGCGGCTGCGACATCATCTTCGAGATCGGCACCGCCAAGTACGGCGTGCGCACGCCCGACGGCAAGCTGGATGACCACCGGCTGCTGGCGATCTGCGCGCACAAGCAGGTGAAGATGGTCAGCATCAAGCTCGGCCAGGGCGCCAAGCCGGGCATGGGCGGCCTGCTGCCCGCGGCCAAGGTCACGCCGGAGATCGCCGAGATCCGCGGCATTCCGGTGGGCGAGGACTCGCAAAGCCCCAATCGCCACCTGGACATCGGCAGCGTGCGGGAACTGATGGACGCGATCGGCCACATCCGCGAACTCACCGGCAAGCCGGTCGGTTTCAAGGCGGTGTTCGGCGGCGTGGACTGGATCGGCGAGCTGTGCGATGAAGTGCACCAGCGCGGCATCGAGAGCGCGCCGGACTTCATCATCGTCGACGGTTCGGAAGGCGGCACCGGCGCCGCGCCGCAGACCCTGATGGAAGGCGTGGGCCTGCCGCTGCACGAATCCCTGCCGGCCCTGGTGGACATGCTGATCGTGAAGGGGCTGCGCGAGCGCATCAAGGTGATCTGCTCGGGCAAGTGCATCACCGCCTACGACGTCGCCTGGGCGCTGTCGATGGGCGCGGACTTCGTCAACTCGGCGCGCGGCTTCATGCTGGCGCTGGGCTGCATCCAGTCGCTGCAATGCAACCGCAATACCTGCCCCACCGGCATCACCACGCAGAATCCCAAGCTGCAGCGCGGCCTGGTGGTCACCGACAAGAGCGAGCGGGTGGCCAACTACGCCACCAATGTCATGCACGAGGTGGGCATCATCGCGCACAGCTGCGGCGTGGACGAGCCACGCCAGCTCGATCGCACGCATTGCCGCATCGTCGGCGATGACGGCCTGTCGGTGCCGCTGGTGAAGCTGCATCCCTATCCGGTGATGCCGCAGGCCGCGCTCTCGTCCTGACGATACGTGGTTTCGTTGATCCTGGTCATTCGTTCATCACACGAGGGGCGGCATCTTTGCCAAGGTCGAGCCCGCTTCCGCGGGCCGCACGATTCCATGACCTGACAGGAGAAGGCCTGATGGCACCCAGGACGATGAAAGCCGCCGCGGCCTACCGCTTCGGCGAGCCGTTGCGTATCGAGGAAGTGCCCGTGCCGGCGCCAGCGCGCGGCGAAGTGCTGGTGAAGATCCTTTACAGCGGCGTCTGCCATACCGACGTGCACGCGGTCGACGGCGACTGGCCGGTGAAGCCGCAGCCGCCGTTCATTCCCGGCCATGAGGGCGTGGGCGTGGTGGCGGCGCTGGGCGAGGGCGTCGAGCACCTGAAGCTGGGCGATCCGGTCGGCATCGCCTGGCTGCACGACGCCTGCGGGCATTGCGAGTACTGCATCAGCGGCTGGGAAACGCTGTGCGAGACGCAGCACGACAGCGGCTACAGCGTGAACGGCAGCTTCGCCGAGTACGCCATCGGCAACGCCGCCTACGTGGCGCGCCTGCCCCATGACGTGGACTACGCGGCGATGGCGCCCATCCTCTGCGCCGGCGTGACCACCTACAAGGGCATCCGCGAGACGGAGGCGCGCCCCGGCGAGTGGATCGCCATCTCGGGCATCGGCGGCCTGGGCCACCTGGCCGTGCAGTACGCCGCCGCCATGGGCCTGCAGGTGGTGGCCGTGGACGTGGCCGAGGAAAAGCTGGCATTGGCGCGCCAGCTGGGCGCCGCGGCCACCGTGGATGCGCGCGATCCGCAGGCCGTGCAGCACGTGCTCGACGCCACCCATGGCGGCGCCCATGGGGTGCTGGTGACGGCGGTGTCGCCGCCCGCGTTCTCGCAGGCGCTCAACTTCATCCGCCGCCGCGGCACCATGGCCCTGGTGGGCCTGCCGCCCGGCGACTTCGCCACGCCGATCTTCGACGTGGTGCTCAAGCGCCTCACCATCCGCGGCTCCATCGTGGGTACCCGCAAGGACCTGGCCGAGGCGGTGGACTTCGCCGCCCGCGGCAAGGTGAAGGCGACCATCGAGCGGCGGCCGCTGGAGGCCGTGAACGACGTGCTGCAGGGACTGCGCGAGGGGCATATCCAGGGCCGCGTGGTGCTGGATATCGGCAAGGCATGAATGGCGGCAGGAGTCCCGCTCGTCCCGCGGCGGCGGAATGAGCGGGACCGCTGCCGGTCACCCTTCGGGCATCTCCACCCAGCCCTCGCTGGTGCGGATCTGCAGCGGTCGGAAGCGCCGCTTGTAGTCCATCTTGGGATGGCCGGCGATCCAGAAACCCAGGTACACCCAGGGCAGGCCCCGGCGCCGCGCCATCGCTACCTGCTGCAGGATGGCGAAGGTGCCCAGGCCGCGCGCGGTCTCGTCCGGATCGTAGAAGGTATAGACCGCCGACAGGCCCTGCAGGCACACGTCGGTGACCGCCACGCCCAGCAGGCGCGGGCCCTCGCGGAACTCCAGGAACAGGGTGGGGCTCCAGGGCGCGGTGAGGAAGCGCCGGAAATCGCTGGCGTCGGCCTCGTCCATGCCGCCGCCGGGATGCCGCTGGCGCAGGTAGCGCTCGTACAGCGCATGCCGCTCGGCGTTGTAGCCGGCCATGGATTCGATCACCTGCACGTTCTCATTGCGCTTGAGGCAGCGCCGCTGGGCGCGGTCCGGCGCGAACCGGGCCACGTCGATGCGGCAGGGCGTGCAGGCCCGGCAACTGCTGCAATAGGGGTAGTACAGGTGGCCGCCGGCCCGGCGGAAGCCGCGCTCCAGGGCGGGGCCGTACAACTGGTCCAGCTGCGGGGCCGCCGGGTCGATCACCAGGTTCTGTGCCGTGCGCTCGGCAAAATAGCCGCAGGTGTGCGGCAGGGTCTGGAAGAGGCGGACACGGTCGGAGCGCATGGGGACGATTCTATGTCCGCCCCGGCCCGTCGTGTGAGTAGGAAAAAGCCGACAAATGCCGTCAGCCGAGCCTGCTCGTGGCGTCAGGGCCTCAGATGACGCCCATATAGCGCAGCATCAGCACCACGAAGGCGCCGGCCAGGGCCAGCATGACGATGCGCCGGACCCGGTTGGCCATCCCTTTCCGCCGCATGTCCGGGGTGGCGTTGCGGGCCAGGGCCAGTTCCTCGCCATGGCGGACCACCGGCTCGATGCCCAGCTCCCTCAATGCGGCGCGAGCCCGGGTGTAGTCATCGGCCCGGGCTACCCAGACCTGGGGCCAACTTTCCCGGTTCTCGGTGCGCTGCGAATAGCTGAAGCGCTGGTAGCTGGGCCGGTTGTAGTTGGAGCGGTTCTCGACGGAGCACTCAATGCCCTGCTCGGACAGCAGCGCGACCACGCGGTCGATGTTTTCCTGGCGGGGCGAGGTATAGAGCTGGCGCATGGGGAAACCTGTGTTCGTCGCCCGGAGGGCAGCCGGGCGGCGGGGCGGGCGCCCGGCGAGGGGCGATGTTACTACGCTGCCCCGGCGGGTCAGCTGCGCAGGCGGATCAGTCCTTCCTGGGCGGTCGAGGCCACCAGCCGCCCGTCCTGGGCGAAGATCTGGCCACGCGCCAGGCCGCGCGCGCCCTGCGCGGTCGGGCTGTCGAAGGAGTACAGCAGCCATTCGTCCACCCGGAGCGGACGATGGAACCATAGCGCATGGTCCAGGCTGGCCATCTGCACGTTGTGCGTGTAGTAGGAAATGCCGTGCGGCAGCGTGGCCGTGCCGATCAGGTTGAAGTCCGAGGCATAGGCCAGCAGGGAACGGTGCAGCGCGGGCGAATCGCCCACCGGCGCGCTCAGCCGGAACCAGATGTGCTGGTAGGGCGGCCGCTTGACCGGGTGCAGCTTGTCTTGCGGCCACACGTGGCGGAACTCGAACGGCGCATCCACACCCAGCCAGCGCTGCAGCTTCTCCGGCAGCTTGGCCAACTGTTCCGGCGGCAGCGGCTGCATCGGCTCGATGTCCTCGGGCCTGGGCACTTCGGGCATGGATATCTGGTGCTCGAAGCCGGTTTCCGGCACCTGGAACGAGATCGAGCCGTTCAGGATCGGCTGGCCATGCTGGATCGCCACCACGCGGCGCGAGGAGAAGGTGCCGCCGTCGCGGGTGCGCTCCACGCTGTAGACGATGGGGGCGTTGATGTCGCCGGCGCGCAGGAAGTAGGCGTGCAGCGAATGCGCCTCCCGCGTGGGTTCCACCGTGCGCTGCGCGGCCGCCAGGGCCTGTCCCAGCACCTGGCCGCCGAACACGAAATGGGTGCCGATGTCCCGGCTCTGGCCGCGGAACAGGTTGTCTTCCAGCCGTTCCAGTTCCAGCAGGTCGATGAGTTCGCGGACGTGGGTTTCCGTCATGGGAGTGCGTGCAGGCGAAGGAGGCCGGCGATTATAGCCGGCGTCCCCCGGCGCATCAGCGGCCGTCACGGGTCCGCACCAGGCCGCTGCCCTCCAGTACCTCGGCCCAGGGGAACAGCGGGCCGGGGTCGAGCTTGCGCGGCACCTCCACCGAGGGATCGTCGGTGGAGGGCAGGCGGGCGGTGTCCAGGTCCTCGTGGCCGGCGATCCGGCGCAGGTTCGGGTGCTCGCGCCTGAGTTCGCCCAGCAGGGCGTCCAGCGCATCGAGCTGGGCAAGGGTGTACGGCTCGGTCATGGTCTGGTGGCGCGAATCCCACCAGTGAGGGTAGCGGCCCAGGTTCACCAGCTCGATGCCGATGGAGTTGGGGTTGTGGCCGCGCACGTGGTTGGCGACCCGCGTGCCGGGCACGTACCGGTAAACGCTGCCGTCGCGGTCGATGTAGAAGTGCCCACTGGCGCCGGCCCCGCTGTCATAAAGCACCCGCTCGCCGTACTCGCGCGCCATCGCGAGGTCGGGTAGTTCGGTACAGTGGATCACCACCATGTCCACCGCTTCGGCTGGCCGCTCGGGCAGCAGGGAAACGTAGGGCAGGGGCTGGTCGACGATGTTCAGGGGCATGACCAGCAGTCTATCCGGCGTGCCTCGAGACGTCGCCTGTTACGATGCGCGGCCTTACAGATGTCGTTCGGAGACCGCGATGGGCGGCCAGATCATTCTTTCGCATGGGTCGGATTCCGGTCCGGACGCCACCAAGGTCAGCGTGCTGGCGGCCTTCGCCGAATCGCTGGGCTGGCAGACCCAGCGCCCCGATTACCGCAGCGACGACCTGCCGGGCTACGCCGGCGCGGTTGATCCGCGCATCCGGCGGCTGGTGGCCGCCATCGATACGCTGGATGTGCCGCCGGTGCTGGTCGGCTCCAGCATGGGCGCGTTCGTGTCCGGGCTCGCGTCCCTGCAGCGGCCGGTGGCGGGCCTGTTCCTGCTCGCCACGCCCAGCGAGATTCCCGGTTATCGCCAGGCGTTCGATCTGCCCGAAGGCGTGCCCAGCCTGCTCTACCATGGCTGGCGCGACGACGTCTGCCCGCCCGAGGGCGTGATCGCCTTCGCCGCGCGCCGCCGCCTGCCGCTGATCATGGTGGACGACGACCATCGCCTGGGCGGCAGCGTGGAGCGCATCGTCGAGCAGTTCGGGCTGTTCCTGGCTCAACTGGCGCCGGCGGCATGAGCGCCTTCTTCGCCACCTGCCCCAAGGGCCTGGAATACCTGCTGCGCGACGAACTGGCCGCGCTGGGCGCCGAGGACGTGCGCGAGGCGCTGGCCGGCGTGCATTTCGCCGGCTCGCTGGAGACTGCCTACCGCGCCTGCCTGTGGTCGCGCTTGGCCAGCCGCGTGCTGATGCCGCTGGCCGAGTTCGACGCGGCCACCGACGAGGCGCTGTACGCGGGCGTGCAGTCCATCGACTGGTCGCAACACCTCGCCGCCCACGGCACCCTGGCGGTGGACGCGGTGACGGCGCAGAGCCGGCTCACCCACAGCCAGTTCATCGCCCAGCGCGTGAAGGACGCGGTGGTGGACCAGTTCCGCCAGCGCGAAGGCTCGCGGCCCGGCGTGGATACCGACGAGCCCGACGTGCGGCTCAACCTGCGCCTGCGCCGCGATCGCGCCACGTTGTCGTTGGACCTGTCCGGTTCGCCGCTGCACCGCCGCGGCTGGCGTGAACTGCAAGGCGAGGCGCCGCTGAAGGAGAACCTCGCCGCCGCCATGCTGCTGCGCGCGCGCTGGCCGGAGATCTACGCCGAGGGCGGCGCACTGCTCGATCCCATGTGCGGCTCGGGCACGCTGCTGGTCGAGGGCGCATGGATGGCGGCCGACGTGGCGCCGGGCCTGCACCGCGAGTACTACGGTTTCCTGGGCTGGGCGCGGCACGACATCGCGCTGTGGCGCCGCCTGCTGGAGGAGGCCCGCCAGCGCGCCGAGGCCGGCCTGCGTTCGCTGCGCGCCTGCTTCTTCGGCAGCGATGCCGATCCGCGCATGGTGCAGACCGCCAAGCGCAACGCCCAGGAAGCGGGCGTGGCCGGCTTCCTCACCCTGGACCGGCACGACGCCACCCACGTGTCGCCGCCGCCGGGCTACGCGCGCGGCCTGGTCATCACCAATCCGCCCTACGGCGAACGCCTGGGCGACCGCGCCGAGCTGCCACGCCTGTACCGGGCGCTGGGCGAGGCGCTGCGTGAACGCTTCGCCGGCTGGCGGGCGGCGGTGCTGGCCGGCGACGCGGAGCTCGGGCACGCCATGCCGCTGCGGGCGGAGAAGAAATACACGCTCTACAACGGCGCGCTGGAAACCCAGCTGCTGGTGTTCGAGCTGCACGCGCGCAGCGAAGCCCCGCGTGAGGCCAGGCCGCTCTCGGAAGGCGCGCAGATGCTGCGCAACCGGCTGGAGAAGAACCTGCGCCACCTGCGCAAACGCCTGGCGCGCGAGGGCATCCATTGCTGGCGTGCCTACGACCAGGACCTACCCGAGTACGCGGCCGCCATCGACGTCTACGCCCGGGTGGACGGCGAGCCCTGGCTGCACGTCCAGGAATACCGCGCCCCGGCGGAGATTCCCGCCGAGACCGCGCGCCAGCGCCTGCGCGAGATCGTGCGCGTGGCCGGCGAGGTGTTCGGCGTGCCCCGCGAGCGCATCGCGCTGAAGACGCGCGAGCGTGGCAAGGGCGGCTCCAAGTACGGCCAGTTGGACCAGCGCGGCGAGTTCATCGAGGTCGAGGAAGGCGGCCTGCGCTTCCTGGTCAACCTGACCGACTACCTGGACACCGGCCTGTTCCTCGACCACCGGCTGGTGCGGCAGAAGCTGCGCGGGCTGGCCGAGGGCCGGCGCTTCCTCAACCTGTTCGCCTATACCGCCACGGCCAGCGTCTACGCGGCGGCCGGCGGGGCGCGCGACACCACCAGCGTGGACCTGTCGGGCACCTACCTGGACTGGGCCTCGCGCAACCTGTCGCTGAATGGCTTCGCCGGCAGCCAGCACCGCCTGGTGCAGGCGGATGCGATGGCCTTCCTGAAGCAGGACCGGGAGCGCTACGGACTGATCTACGTCGACCCGCCGACCTTCTCCAACTCCAAGCGGGCGGAGGACTTCGACGTGCAGCGCGACCATGCGGCCCTGCTGCTGGCTTGCGCCGAGCATCTGGCGCAGGATGGAGTTATCGTGTTTTCCAACAATTTCCGCCGCTTCAAGCTGGATCGTGAGGCGCTGGACGAACGGTTCAGCATCGAGGACTGGAGCACGGCCAGCATCCCGTTCGACTTCGCCCGGCGGGCCGACATCCATGGCTGCTGGCTGCTGCGCTTCCACCCCCAGGCATCGCCCTGGATGGAGAGTGTGAACCATGTCCGCAAGCAGGCTAAACGTTGAGTGAAAAAGGCCGTTCCACTCAGTGCCGATTCAGCGCAAAAGTCAGAGCATGGATCCCGGCAAAGAGCGACAGAAGGCAACCCTACCCATAGCCCTTCTGCCGGAATCAAGCCTCCCTTGGGAGACATTCATATGAACAAGACAAAGGTTTCCACCGTCAAGCGCGTCGCCCTGGCTGCCGCCATGCTGGTCGGCTGCGTGGCGGTCGCCCCTGCCTTCGCTGGCCATGTGAGCCTGAACGTCGGCATCGGCCTGCCGGTGGTAGGCGCGGGCTACTACGCCCCGGCCCCGGTGGTCTACGCCCCGCCGCCGCCGGTCGTGTACGCGCCGGCTCCGGTCGTGTATGGCCCGGCCCCAGTGGTCTATGGCCCGGCCGTGGGCGCCACGGTCGTGGTAGGCGGCCATCCGGGCTACTACCATCGCGGCGGTTATTACTATCGCGGCGGCTATCGCTACTACGGCCACTGAGCGCCATAGCGGCCAGGTACGCAACGAAGCCCGGCATTGGCCGGGCTTCGTCGTTTCCGGGTCATGGCTGGGTGCCATGCCGGGTGGCCTTGGCACTCAGCCGGTCAAACCGGGCCTTGTCGATTTTGGCGACGGACTGGACGGGGCAAGGGGCCTGGTCACGCGAGGCGACGGTTTCGCCGGCCTCGCCGCACAGGGCGCCCATGCCCACCGTCCGGTTGGACGGGTTGGCCTGGAAGCGCAGGCTTTGCCCGATGCCCAGGCGGGGGCATCGCGTCCGCAGTTTGACCAGGTAGCGATTCGGGCCGGTGCGTGCGATGACGGTATGCGGATCGACCACATGCCATTCGTTGATGCGGTCGGGCCGCAGGCATTCGCTCACGGGCCGCAGTGGCGTGTAGGCCGGCGGGCGGGGCGGGGTGGCGGCAAGGCCCGGTGAGGCAGCCGCGGGCAGCAGGACGGCAAGCAGAAGGGCGGTCATGGACTTCATGGCAGTCACCTCGCTGGAAGCGGGATCATCCCATATCAAAGCCAGGCGTGGCGGCGCCACGCGTGGCGCTGTCAAGCATTCGCCATCGCCGCATCACACGATGTGAACGCTTGCTGCGGCATGGTGGCCGGCATGTTGCCGAGTGACGCCCCAGATAAGAAAAACCCGGCCGCCCTCGATGGAGGCAATGCCGGTCCGCCGCGCCGGAGGCGGCAATGAGCTTCGCGCAATCGGCCGTGCAAGCCGAGGCGCTGGTTCTGCGATTCCGGCAAGTCCGCTCCCGCAGCGTGGCGTTGTGCGCGCCGCTGAGCGCCGAAGACATGATGGTGCAGTCCATGCCCGACGCCAGCCCGGCGAAGTGGCACCTGGCGCATACCACGTGGTTCTTCGAGCAGTTCGTACTGGCGCGCGATGCGGCCTACCGGCCGCCGCATCCGGAATGGCATTACCTGTTCAATTCCTACTACCAGTCCGTGGGACCGATGCATGCGCGCCCGCGGCGCGGCCTGCTGTCGCGGCCTGGCGTCGACCAGATCCTGGACTACCGCGACCGCATCGACGACGCGGTGGGCGAATGGCTGGAACGCGGCATGGACGGCGCCACCCGCGCGATCGTCGAGCTGGGCCTGCACCACGAGCAGCAGCACCAGGAATTGCTGCTCACCGACATCAAGCATGCGCTGGCTTCCCATCCCTTGCTGCCCGCCTATGCCGGACCACCGGCCGCGGCGGCCGCGACGGCCGTCGCGCCCTTGGATTTCATCGCGGGTCGCGAGGGCATCGTCGAGATCGGCCATGGCGGCAACGGCTTCGCCTTCGACAACGAGTTGCCCCGGCACCACGCGCTGTTGTCGCCCCATGCGCTGGCGAACCGGTTGGTGACCAATGCGGAATACGCCGCCTTCGTGCATGACGGCGGCTACCGCGAGCCGTCGCTGTGGCTGTCCGATGGCTGGGACATCGTGTGCCGCGAGCAATGGCAACGACCGCTGTACTGGCAGGACGATCTCGCCAGCGAGTTCACGCTGGCCGGCGTGCAGCCGATCGATCCGCATGCGCCGGTGTGCCACGTCAGCTACTACGAGGCCGACGCTTTCGCGCGCTGGGCCGATGCCCGGCTGCCGACCGAGGCGGAGTGGGAGAGCGCCGCCTCGCCGCTGCCGGTCGAAGGCCATCTGCTCGATGACCAGGTACCGTGCCCGCGCCCGGCGCCGTCGCGGCCGGGCCTGCTGCAGATGTACGGCGACGTGTGGGAGTGGACCGCCTCGCCCTATGTCAGCTATCCCGGCTTCCGCCCGTTGGCGGGGGCGCTGGGCGAATACAACGGCAAGTTCATGTGCGGACAGTGGGTGTTGCGCGGCGGTTCGTGCGCCACGCCGCGCGGCCATATCCGCGCAAGCTACCGGAATTTCTTTCCTCCCCATGCGCGCTGGCAGTTCATGGGGATACGTTTGGGGCAGGACCGATGAATGTGCAAGCCTACGACCTCCGCGACGACGACCGCCGCCCACCCGTCGACGACCTGACCGGCATCGTGCAGCGAGGTCTGCGCCTGAAGCCCAAGCGGCTGCCGTCCTGGCTGTTCTACGACGAACGCGGCTCCCGGCTGTTCGAGACGATCTGCGAGCAGCCGGAGTACTACCTGACCCGCTGCGAGGTCGCGCTGATGGCGCGGCACGCCGCCGACATGGCCGACGTGCTCGGCGAGGAAGTGCGCCTGGTGGAATACGGCAGCGGCAATGCGGTGAAGACGCGCATGCTGTTGCAGCACCTGCACGCGCCGGTGGCCTACGTGCCGGTGGAGATTTCACCCGAGCCGCTGCGCCGCTGCATGCGCGACCTGGCCGAGCATTTTCCCGGCCTGACGGTACAGCCGCACCTGGGCGACTTCACCCGTCCGTTGCGCTTGCCCATTCCGCCGCGCGCGTCGCGCCGTACCGTGGTGTACTTCCCCGGGTCCACCATCGGCAATTTCGAGACGCGCGAGGCCGCCGAGCTGCTGCGCAAGATGCGCAACGAGATGGGCGACGGCGGCGGCATCCTGATCGGCGCCGACCTGAAGAAGGATGCGGCCACGATCGAGGCGGCCTACAACGACCGCGCCGGCGTCACCGCCGAGTTCACGCTGAACATGCTGGTGCGCCTGAACCGCGAGATCGGCAGCGACTTCGACCTGGGCGCCTTCCGCCATCGGGCGCATTACAACACCATGGCCGGCCGCATCGAGACCTTCCTGGTCAGCACCCGCGAGCAGAGGGTGCGCGTGGGCCGCTTGCAGGTGCCGTTCGGCATGGAGGAAGCCATGCAGGTCGAATACAGCTGCAAGTACTCGCACGAGGATTTCGACGCGCTGGCTGGCAAGGCGGGGCTCGAGGTGGCGCGCGCCTGGACCGATCCCGAGGCGATGTTCGCGGTGTACTACCTGGTGCGCGCTGGATCGTTGCGGCACTGACCGCGGCGTGCCTCAGGGGCTGAACACCAGCACCAGGAATACCGCGAACATCGACAGGTGCACGGCGCCTTCCAGCATGGTCGTGCGCCATCCCGAGAAGGTCAGCGTACCCAGCACCAGGGTGGAGGCCAGCAGCACGATGCTGGCCGGCGGCAGTCCCAGCACTACCGGCTTGCCGGTCAACAGGCCGATCGCGAGCACGGCCGGCACGGTAAGCCCCACGGTGGACGCGGCGCCGCCCAGGCACAGGTTGATGGCACGGGTGAGCTGGTCGCGGCGGATGGCGATCAGCGCGGAAAGGCCCTCCGGCGTGAACACCAGCATGGCGATGATGATGCCGCCCAGCGCCTGCGGGGCGCCGGTGGCCGCGATGCCATAGTCGAGCACCTTGGCCAGGCTCTTGGACAGGATCACGATCGGCAGGATGTTGACCAGCAACAACAGCACGTGGAAGAGCAATTCGCCCTTGCTTGGCCGGGGCGGCGGCGGTGGCGGCGTTTCCGGCACATTGGCGTCGGAATCGGATCGGGGCGCCACGAAATAGCCCTTGTGCCGTCCGGTTTGCAGCCACAGGAACAGGCCATAGAGCACGAGGGTGAGCAGGGAGAACGCGATCGCCTGTACCGAAGTCAGCGTGCCGTCGGAGGTCGATGCGGTGAAGTTGGGCAACACCAGCGCGATGGTGGCCAGCGGGATGATGACGGCGAGATAGGCCGATGCGCCGTGCAGGTTGTACGCCTGCTCGTGATGGCGGATGCCGCCGATCAGCAGGCCCAGTCCGACCACGCCGTTGAGCACGATCATCAGCACCGCGAACATGGTGTCGCGCGCCAGCGTGGAGGTGTCGCCGGCGCCGAGCATCACCGCGGAGATCAACACCACCTCGATGATGACGATGGACAGCGTGAGCACCAGCGTGCCGACCGGTTCGCCGAGCAGCACCGCCAGTTCCTCGGCCTCGTGCACCACGCCGAATGCCACCCACACGATCACGAAGAACAGCCAGGCGAACAATGCCAGGCCGATCTCGTGGCGGCTCAGATGGGCCATCCAGTCCGAGCCGAACACCAGGAACAGGCTGACGGTGATCCAGGCGATGGCGGGGCGGACGAGCAGCTTGGGGTGGAACATGGGCAGCTCCATGGCCGGTGCCGATGCGTTAGGCCACGCGCGGCCCATCGGGCGAACAAGGCCCGATGGTACGGCAACAGCCGGCATGCTGCGCTGCCCATGGCGCACCGGGCAGGTGTCCGGTGATCGGCCAGCCGCTCAGCCCGGCCGGCGCGCGCCCAACTGCACCAGTACCTCCTGCGCCGCGCGGATGCGCTCGCTGGCGCCGGGCAGCTCCAGGTTTACCTTGAGCTTGTCCTGGCCATCGAGCTTGTACACGCGCGGCTGGCCCTGGATCAGGCGCAGGATCGCCATCGGCTCGACCTCGGGCTTGTCGCGGAAGGTGATGCGGCCGCCGTTGGCGCCGAAGTCCAGCTTGCGGATGCCCAGCGGCGTGGCCATCCGCTTGAGTTGCGCTATGGCGAACAGCTGCTTGGTGGCGTCGGGCAGCAGGCCGAAGCGGTCGATCATTTCAACCTGCAGGTCGCGCAGGTGATCGTCCGTGCGCGCGCTGGCGATGCGCTTGTACAGCGTCAGGCGCGTATGCACGTTGGGCAGGTAGTCGTCCGGAATCAGCGCGGGCAGGTGCAGCTCCACTTCCGTCTCGTGCTCGCTGCTCAAGTCGAAGTCCGGCACCTTGCCCGACTTCAGCGCGCGCACCGCGCGTTCCAGCAGCTCGGTGTAGAGGCCGAAGCCGATTTCCTGGATCTGGCCGGACTGCTCGTCGCCCAGCAGTTCGCCCGCGCCGCGGATCTCCAGGTCGTGCGTGGCCAGGGTGAAGCCGGCGCCCAGTTCCTCCAGCGAGGCCAGCGCCTCCAGGCGCTTTTCCGCGTCGGCGGTCATCGCCTTGCGGTCGGGCACCACCAGGTAGGCGTACGCGCGATGGTGCGAGCGGCCCACGCGGCCGCGCAACTGGTGCAACTGGGCCAGTCCGAAGCGGTCGGCGCGGTTGATGATGATGGTGTTGGCGGTGGGGATGTCGATGCCGGTCTCGATGATGGTGGTGCACACCAGCACGTTGAAACGCTGGCGATGGAAGTCCGCCATCACGCGCTCCAGTTCGCGCTCGGGCATCTGGCCGTGGGCGATGCCGATGCGCGCCTCGGGAATCAGCTCTTCCAGTTCGCGCGCCGTGCGCTCGATGGTGTCCACCTCGTTGTGCAGGAAGTACACCTGGCCGCCACGTTGCAGCTCGCGCTGGAAGGCCTCGCGGATCAGCGCCGGCTCCCAGGCCGAGATGAAGGTGCGCACCGCCATGCGGTGCGCCGGCGGCGTGGCGATCAGCGAGAGGTCGCGCAGCCCGCTCATCGCCATGTTGAGCGTACGCGGGATCGGCGTGGCGGTCATGGTGAGCAGGTCCACCTCGGCGCGCAGTTTCTTCAGCTGTTCCTTCTGGCGCACGCCGAAGCGCTGCTCCTCGTCCACCACCACCAGGCCCAGGTTCTTGAACTTCACCTCGGGCGCGAGCAGCTTGTGGGTACCCACGATCACGTCGATCTGGCCATCGGCCAGGCGCTTGAGCGCCTCGTTCACTTCCTTCGTTGACTTGAAGCGCGACAGCACATCCACGCGCACCGGCCAGTCGGCGAAGCGGTCGGCGAAATTGCGGTAGTGCTGCTGGGCGAGCAGGGTGGTTGGCACCAGCACGGCGACTTGCTTGCCGGCGGTGGCGGCGGCGAAGGCCGCGCGCAGCGCCACCTCGGTCTTGCCGAAGCCGACGTCGCCGCAGATCACGCGGTCCATCGCGCGCGGCGCGGCGAGGTCGCTGAGCACGGCATCGATGGCTTGCTGCTGGTCGGGCGTTTCCTCGAAGGGAAAGCTGGCGCCGAATTCTTCCACCAGTTGGCGGTCGATCGGCAGCGACTCGCCGCCGCGCGCCTCGCGCTGGGCGTAGATGGCCAGCAGTTCCGCCGCCACGTCGCGTACCTTCTCGGCGGCCCTGCGGCGGGCGCGTTCCCATGCGTCGCCGCCCAGCGAATGGAGGGGCGCCAGTTCCGGCGCGGTGCCGGTGTAGCGGCTCACCAGGCCCAGTTGCGCCACCGGCACGTAGAGCTTGTCGCCCTTGGCGTATTCGATGGTGAGGAACTCGCCTTCCATGCCGCCCAGTTCCATCGACACCAGGCCCTGGTAGCGGCCCACGCCATGGTCCACGTGCACGATGGGCGCGCCGATGGTCAGCTCGGTCAGGTCGCGGATGATGCTGTCCGGATCGCGCGCCGCGCCACGGCGGCGCTTGCGCTCGGTGCGTACGCGTTCGCCGAACAATTCGCGCTCGGTGAGCACGGTGAGCGCGGGCTTGGTCAGCGCGAAGCCTTGTTCCAGCGAAGCGATGGTGATCGCCAGGCGCGTCGCGTCGCCCGCCATGAAGGCCTGCCAGCCGTCGATGGTGTCGGGCTTGAGGCCGGCGCTGGCCAGTTGTTCGATCAGCGCCTCGCGGCGGCCGGCCGAGTCGGCGGCAACCAGCACACGGCCCGGATAGCTGGCCAGGAAATGGCGCAGCGAGGTGCCGGGTTCCTCGCCCTTGCGGTTGAGCGGCAGCTCCGGCGCGGGCTGCGTGCCGCTGGGCAGTGCATGCTCGTGGCCGCTCTCCACCAGTTCGATGCGCAGGCGCCGGTTGAGCTGCTCACGCAACTGCTCGGGCGCCAGGTACAGCTCGGTCGGCGGCAGCACCGGCCGCTCGATGTCGTGGGCGCGCTGCTCGTAGCGCTCGCCGGTCTGCGTCCAGAACTGCTCGGCGGCCTCCAGCGCGCCTTCGCCGAGCAGGAATACCGCGTTGTCGGCCAGGTAGTCGAACAGCGTGGCGGTTTGCTCGAAGAACATCGGCAGGTAGTACTCGATACCGCCCGGGGTGACGCCTTCCTTCATGTCCTGGTACAGCGGGCAGCGCCGCACGTCGATGGGGAAGCGTTCGCGCAGGCGCGTGCGGAAATCCTTGGCGGCATGCTCGGTGAGCGGGAACTCGCGCCCGGGCAGCAGCTCGATGCGCTCCACCTGCTGCTGCGAGCGTTGCGTTTCCGGATCGAAGCTGCGGATGGACTCGATCTCGTCGTCGAACAGTTCGATGCGGTACGGTTCGGCCGTGCCCATCGGGAAGATGTCGATCAGCGCGCCGCGCACGGCGAAGTCGCCGGGCTCGGCCACCTGTGGCACGTTGCGGTAGCCGGCGGCCTCCAGCCGGCGCTGCTCGGCGGCGAGGTCCAGCTTCTGGCCCTTCCTCACCATCAGCCCGCTGCCGGTGATGTGGCTGCGTGGCGCGATGCGCTGCATCAGCGTGGCGATCGGCACTACCAGTACGCCGCGCTGGGTGCCGGGCAACTGGAACAGTGTGGCGATGCGCTGGGAGACGATGTCCGGATGCGGACTGAACACGTCGTAGGGCAGGGTCTCCCAATCCGGGAAGTGCAGCACCGGCAAGCCGCCGGCGAAGACCTTCAGCTCGTCCTCCAGCGCATGGGCACGCTGGGTGTCGCGGGCGACCGCTACCAGCAGGCCCGGATGCGAGCGGGCGGCCTCGGCCACCAGCAGGGCACGCGAGGAGCCGTGCGGCGACGTCCAGAAGCGGCGCTGCTTGGGGCTGGTGGGCAGGGAGGGATGCGGAATCGTATGGGGCATGCAGACGTGACGTTCGTGGGCGCGGCAGCAGGCCGCACCGGGAAAGCGGGCAAGTGTAACGCGACCGCCCCGGAAGACCGGGGCGGTGGTTCACATCGGCATATGGAGGCGCAGCCCTAGAGCTGCAATGCGATCTGCGTCGTGCCGGGTTCGTCGGGGCTGGGGCGGCGCTTGAAGCCCAGTTCCTTGCACAACTGCAGCATGGGGCGGTTTTCCAGCAGTACGTAGCCCCAGATTTCGTGCAGGCCGCGGCGGCGACAGTCGTCCACCAGGCGCTGCATCAGCAGGGCGCCCAGGCCCTGGCGGGTCCACGAGGGTTCCACCAGCACGGAGAACTCGGCGCTGTTGGCGGCCTCGTCCACGTAGATGCGGCCCACGCCGCGCAGCTCGGCGGGCTTCACCGTCTCGTCCATCAGCACGAAGGCGGTCTCGATGGCGGGGTCGATGCGGCACAGGCGCTGCGCCATGGGTTCCGGTAGCTCACTCATCGAATGCAGGAAGCGGCGGCGGATGTCCTCGGGCGACAGCCGGGCGAACTGGCGCTTGAGGGCGGCCATGTCACCGGGTTCGATATGGCGCAGGCGCAGTTCGCGGCCATCGTGGGCCTGCACCCGTTCGCCCTTGGCGGGACGGGGCAGCTCGATCAGCCGGGGCCGGGCGAAGCGCTCGTTGCTGCGCGGGGGAAGCATGGCGCGATGGCTGTCATAGTCGATGGCGGCGTTCATGTCCATACTTTAGCGTATTGTGTGCATCGCAACATGAATAAATCGCCTTATGAAACGGGGTATTGGGCGGTTTTGTGTCGCACTGCATGGCCAGTTGCCGGGCTGCCTGCGCGCCATCGCCATCTGGCAGTGGGCAGAATGCGCCCATGGCGGCGCGGGCGCGTCGATGGGGAGTGAAGTCCATGGCGAGGCGGGGCATGACCACACGGCAGTTGGAGGCGCTGTGCCGTGGCTGGCCGGGCGTGACGGTGGACATCAAATGGGGTGCCGACCTGGTGTTCAGCGTGGCCGGCAAGATGTTCGTGATTACGCCGGTCGAGGGTGGCCGCCTCACCTTCAAGGTGGAGGAGGAACGCTTCCTTGAACTCACCGACCAGCCCGGTATCATCCCGTCCCCCTATCTCGCGCGCTCGCATTGGGTCGGTGTCATCGAGCCCTGGCGCTTCGCCACCGAGGAACTTGCCGCCCTGATCCGGACCTCCTATGGGCTGGTGCGGGCGCGGCTCACCAAGAAGATGCAGGCGGCGCTTGGCCCCTGGCCCCCGGAGCAGGACACGTGAAGCAATACATCGGAAGCATCGCCGTGATCGTGGCCGACTACGATGAGGCGATCGCCTGGTACACCCGGGTGCTCGGTTTCGACCTGGTCGAGGACGTCGACATGGGCGGCGGCAAGCGATGGGTGGTGGTGTCGCCGCCGGGCGCCGCCGAGACCCATCTGTTGCTGGCCAGGGCCGCCACGCCGGAACAGGCGGCGCGGGTGGGCAACCAGACTGGCGGCCGCGTGTTCCTGCTGCTGCACACCGACGATTTCTGGCGCGACTACCGACGCATGCAGGCGGCTGGCGCGGTGTTCTGCGAGCAGCCGCGCGAGGAAAGTTACGGGACCGTGGCGGTGTTCCAGGACCTGTACGGCAACCGGTGGGACCTGTTGCAGCGTAAGGCGGCCTGAGGGAGCCGGCTTATTTTTGTGGGTGGCAGCGGGTCAATCGGCCACGTCGGGTTCGAAGAAGCTCCAGCGCACGTCGGGAAACTGCGCCTTGATGGCGCGCTCGACGCTGTTGATGCCCTCGACCAGCGCGGACTGGTCGGGCATCGGGGCCATGCGCGCCTTCACCGCGAGCATCACGTCGGGTCCCATCTGCAAGGTGATGAGGTTGAGCACCACGTCGACCTCGGGGCGGGCGTTGATGAAGGCGATCATCGCCTCGCGGCGTCCGGACTCGACGCCTTGGCCGATCAGCAGGTCCTTCACCTCGTTGGCCACCGCCACCGCCACGATCACCAGCAGCACGCCGATGACGATGGTGCCGGCGGCGTCATAGAGGTGATTGCCGGTGAGCATGGTGGCGAGCACCGCCGCCAGCGCCACGCTGAGGCCGAACAGGGCGGCGAGGTCCTCGCCGAAGATCACCAGCAGCTCGCTGGATCGCGTCTCGTGGAACCAGCGCCACAGGCTGCGGCCCTGGCGTGCCTTGTTCACTTCCTTCAGGCAGCCGTGCATGGAGAACGATTCGGCGACCACGCCGAAGGCCAGCACGGCAAGCGCCAGCCAGGGCCACTTCAAGGGTTCCGGGTGGCTGAGCTTGTGCACGCCCTCGTAGATGGAAAACATGCCGCCGACACTGAACAGCAGCATGGCCACCAGGAAGGACCAGAAATACAGCGCGCGGCCCCAGCCCAGGGGGTATTCCTCCGACGGCGGCCGGTCGGCCTGGCGCATGCCGAGCAGCAGCAGGCCCTGGTTGCCGCAGTCGGCCAGCGAGTGCACGGCCTCGGCCAGCATGGCGCCGGAGCCGGTGACGAGCGCGGCCACCAGCTTGCTGAGGAAGATCGCGAAGTTGGCGCCCAGGGCGAGCAGGATGGCCCTGAGCGAATTGGCGTGGCCGGACATCCGTCACTTCCTTATCGGTAGAAGGTGTACTCCCCGGGCGCCTGCTTTGCCCATGCTGCCTCGGCTGGTCAGCGGATGCCCACGCCGACGCCCACGCCGAAGTTGACGTTGCCACGGCCGTTTTGCAGCTCCGCCGCCGTCCACAGGTGCGATTGCGCCACGCTGACCAGCGGGAACACATAGTCGGCCTGGCCCACCGCGCCCGCCCGCGTGCCGGAGATGCGACCGGAGAGGGTAATCAGGGCGCCGCCGGGATAGTCGAACGACTCCACGTAGCCGGGCATCACCGCGATGAAGCGACCCCAGCCGCCGCCGTTGTCCGCCTTGGGGCGCTGCGAGTTGTCGAGCGGGTAGCCGACGATCTCCACCTCGCTGTGGTCGGCGAGGTTGCGCACCGCCACGATGCGGCCGCCCCAGATCACGTCGGCGCCCGCGTAGCGCTCCGGCGATTGCGCCACCATGTTGGGCGCGGCGGCCACCGTGGCGGGCGTGGGCTTGTAGATCGGCGCCGGCGCGCAGGCGGCCAGCGCGAGCATGCTGGCGGCGAGGACGCCGCGGACGGGATGGGACATGGCGAACTTGGACATGGCGTGGTTCCGCGCGTGGGTTGCCACGAGCTTAGCGGGCGCGCCATGGGCTGGGTAGGCGGCGGATGCCGCGGGAACCCGGCGTTCAGCCGGCGCTTTCTTCCACCAGCCAGTCCAGCCGCCATTGCGCGGGGCGTCCCTGCGAGAGCAGCGGCGCCATCGCGCGCAGCGGCTCGCGCAGCGCGTCGTCGAGTTTCCACGGCGCATTCAGGATGACCATGCCCGAGCCGTTGAGCCGCAATGGTGAGTCGTCCGCATGCACCAGCAGTTCGGCGCGCAGCACGCGGCGCGCACCGCAATGCTGCAGCCAGCGGTGGAAGGGCTGGACCTGGCTGCGCAGCTTGATCGGGTACCACACCGCGTAGACGCCGCTGGGCCAGCGCTGCAGTGCCGCCTTGAGCGCCTGCTCGATCAGGCGGTACTCGGCCTCCTGCGCCTCGTAGGGCGGGTCGATCAGCACCAGGCCGCGTTTCTCCCTCGGCGGCAGCAGGGCCTTCAATGCCTCGTAGCCGTTGCGCTGATGCACGTGCACGCGGCGGTCGCGGTGGAACAGTTCGCGCAGCCGCGCGGCCTCTTCCGGGTGCAACTCGCACAGTTGCGCGCTGTCCTCCACGCGCATGGCGTTGGCCGCCTGCAATGGCGACCCCGGATACAGCTTCAGGCCGTGCTCGTTGCCGGGCAGGGCCAGGATGGCATCCAGCCAGTGGCGCAGCAATGGCGGCAGTGGCCCGCCATGGGCGCCGGACAAGTCGGGGAACAGCAGGCGGGCGATGCCGTCGCGGTATTCGCCGGTCTTGCCGGCCTCGACGCCATCCAGCGCGTAGCAGCCGCTGCCCGCATGCGTGTCGATGAAGGCGAACGGCGTGGGCTTGGCCCGCAAGGCTTCGATCAGCGCGAACAGCACCGAATGCTTGAGGACATCGGCGAAGTTGCCGGCGTGGTAGGCGTGGCGATAGTTCATGGGCATGCTTGCGCCGGATGGCAGGCGATTATACGGCCGGCCCGCCGGCTCCTGTGGGAGCGCACCCTGTGCGCGACTGCACAGCGGAGCGGAAACGCCGCAGCGTCGCTGCCGTGCACAGGGTGCGCTCCCACAAAAGAGCCGTGCCCGTGCTGATGGAGCCACCTCCAGAGTTGAGCCCATGGCAGCGCCGTGGCTATGCTCCCGCGCATGACCCGCCATCTGTTCCGCCATCTGCGTCGATGCCGCGCCTTGTTCGCGCTGGCGCTGTGCGCCTGGCTGGCGTTGGGCAGCGTGGCCTGGGCCATGCCTGTCGAGGACTGTTGCGCATCGATGGGGCCGGACATGGCGCAGGCCATGGCGGCGCCGGACCATGCGCCCATGCACGGCGCCACGCTGGCATCCGACACCTGTTGCGCGCATGCGGCGGCGCAGGTGCCGCCTTCAGCGATCGGCCATGTCCAACCCGTGCCATCCGGCCGACTGGCCTGGCAGCGGCATCGGATCGATGCGCCCCAGCCGGTCTACGATCCCCCGTTGCGGCCGCCGGTCGCCTGATTCTCCGCTCAACGCCATAGTCGGCCAATCGGCCGGTTCGATGTGTCCGCGTGACGGACACGATTGACGGAGCAAGCACATGGACAAGCAGGAACCGCACGGCATACGGTTGCCGCGGCGGCGTTTCGTACAGGGGCTCGCGCTGGGTGGCGTGGCGGCCGGACTCGGGCTTTGGCGCGGCAATGCGCTGGCCCAGGCGCCGGCGCCGCGTACCGAGCTGAGCGGCCAGCATTTCGAACTGGAGATCGACGAGCTGCCGGTCGATTTCACCGGGCGCAAGCGGCTGGCCACGGTGGTCAATGGGCAATTGCCGGCGCCGCTGCTGCGCTGGCGGCAGGGCGACACGGTGACGCTGCGCGTGCGCAACCGCCTGCGCGTGCCCAGCGCGATCCACTGGCACGGCATCGTGCTGCCGGCGGACATGGACGGCGTGCCGGGCCTGAGCTTCGACGGCATCCCGCCCGGCGGCGAGTACGTGTACCGCTTCACGGTGAACCAGGCGGGCACCTACTGGTACCACAGCCACGCGGGCTTCCAGGAGCAGACCGGGTTGTACGGGCCCATCGTGGTCGAGCCGCGCGGCGGCGAGCGCCACCAGGTGCAGCGCGACTACACGCTGCTGCTCAGCGACTGGACCGATGAGGACCCGGAAACGCTCTACGCCAACCTCAGGAAGCAGGGCGGCTACTACAACCACGGCAAGCGCACGGTCGGTGATTTCATGCGCGACGCCGGGCGCGAGGGCGTGGCGAAGGCGCTGGAGGATCGGCGCATGTGGAACCGCATGCGCATGGATCCCACCGACCTGTCAGACGTTTCCGGCGCCACCTACACCTACCTGGCCAACGGGCTGTCGCCAGTGGGCAACTGGACTGGCCTGTTCGGGCCCGGCGAGAGCGTGCGGCTGCGCCTCATCAACGGCGGGGCGATGACCTTCTTCGACGTGCGCATTCCCGGCCTGACGCTGCGGGTGGTCGCGGCGGACGGGCAGGACATCGAGCCGGTGAGCGTGGACGAGCTGCGCATCGCCCCGGGCGAGACCTACGATGTGATCGTGCAGCCCTCGGCCGACCGCGCCTGGACCATCTTCGCGCAGAGCATGGACCGCTCCGGCTACGCGCGCGCCACGCTGGCGCCGCGCGCGGGCATGAGCGCCGAGGTGCCCCCGCTCGATCCGCGTCCCTTGCTGTCGATGGCCGACATGATGGGTGCGATGGACCACGGCGGCATGGGGCACGACATGGCCGGCATGCGGCACGACATGGCGGGCATGGACATGATGGGCATGATGCCGGGGATGGCCATGCCGATGGCGCAGGAGCCGGCGCCGTCCCTGGAAACGGGACCCGAGGTGGACATGCGGGTCGCCACGCCGCGGCGCAATCTGGACGATCCCGGCGTGGGCCTGCGCGGCAACGGCCGCCGCGTGCTGGCCTACGCGGACCTGCATGCCATCGATGCGCCCATCTCGCCCACGGTGGACCGCGAACTGCACCTGCGCCTCACCGGCAACATGGAACGCTACCTGTGGTCGTTCGACGGCCAGCGGCCGCCGCAGGGCGGGCCGCTCCGCCTGCGCCATGGCGAACACGTGCGGATCACGCTGGTGAACGACACCATGATGACGCACCCCATCCACCTGCATGGCATGTGGAGCGAGCTGGAAACGCCGGAGGGCGGCTTCCTGGCGCGCAAGCACACCGTGTCGGTGCAGCCGGCGCAGCAGCTGAGCTATCGCGTCAGCGCCGATGCCGTGGGGCGATGGGCCTACCACTGCCACCTGTTCTATCACATGGCCGCGGGCATGTTCCGCGAGGTGGTGATCGCATGAACGCGCCACGTCGCTTGACCGGCGTGCTGGCACTGTGCGCGGCCTGGCCGGCGCTGGCCTGGGCGCAGAACATGGACATGCAGGACATGCCGATGACGCCCGCGCCGGCCGACGCGCACGCCGGCCATGCGCACGAGGATAGCCACGGGGACGCTGCCACGCAGGAGGCCACGCCGATGCTTCCACCCAACGACCATGTGGCGCCGCCTCCGCCGCAAGCCGAGCCGTCGGCCTCGATGATGCACATGGAAGGCGAGCCCACGCTCGGCATGTGGCAGTTCGACCGGCTGGAGCGCGGCCGCGGCACCGGCGGCGACTACGCCACCGCGTGGGAGACGGAAGGCTGGTGGGGCACCGCGCTCGATCGCCTGTGGCTGAATACCGAGGGCGAGCGTGACGGCGGTGGTACCGAGGGCCGCGTCGAGGCCTTGTGGAGCCACGCCTGGAGCAACTTCTGGGACTGGCAGCTGGGCGCCCGCCAGGACTTCGGGCAGGGGCCGAACCGCCAGTGGGCCGCCGTGGGCGTGCAGGGATTGGCGCCCTACTGGTTCGAGACGCAGGCAACGTTCTATGCGGGCGAGCAGGGGCGCACCGCGTTGCGCGTGGAGAGCAGCCACGAGCTGCTGTTCACCCAGCGCCTGATCCTGGAGCCACGGCTGGAGCTGAACTTCTACGGCAAGAGCGATCCGCGGCGCGAGGTCTCGTCCGGCCTGTCTGACCTGGAGGCGGGCCTGCGCCTGCGCTACGAGTTCAGCCGCAAGTTCGCGCCTTACCTCGGCGTGACCTGGACGCGGCGTTTCGGCGATGGCGACGAACGGCCGGGCGCGCCGCCGTGGCGCGCGCGCGAAACGACCTGGGTGGCCGGCGTGAGGCTGTGGTTCTGACGTGCGGAAAGCGGGGAGCGGCCGGAAGGCCGCCCCCCCGGGAGTTTCAGTAGGCGACGGTGATGCGCCGGTCGCGCGCGTCGCGCTTCTCCACGCGGTCGAGCAGGGCGGCCGCGTAGTCGGGCACGCTGATGCGGCTGTTGCCGTTCGCATCGGCCAGCAGCTGGTCGCCGCCCACGCGGTAAGTGCCGGTACGCGGGCCGTCCTCCAGCAGGGCGGCTGGACTGATATACGTCCATTCCACCTCCGCCTTGCCCTGGCGGAACACGTCCAGTGCCTTGGCCTGGCCGGTGGCTTCGGCCTTCCAGGCCTCGGGGAAATGCGGGTCGTCGATCACGCGCACACCAGGCGCGGTTTCCAGCGAGCCCGCGCCGCCCACCCAGACCAGGCGCTTCACGCCGGCGCGCGGCAGTTGCTCGAGCAGGATGGCCGCGTTGGCCGGGATGCTGTCCGGCGTGCCGTCGCGGCGGGCAGACAGGCTGGCCACCGCGGCGTCGGCGCCGCGCACCGCGTCCAGCCAGCTTTCCGGTTTCGCCACGTCGCCGGCGACGACGTCGAGACGGTCGTGGCGGGTCGCCAGCCGCGCCGGATCGCGCACGATGGCGGTGACCGAATACCCGCGCGCGAGCGCTTCGTCGAGGATGGCGTGGCCGACGTGGCCGGTGGCGCCGAACAGGGCGATCTTCATGGATAGATGCTCCAGGCAAGGGAGGAAATGGGGTGCATGGCGAGCTCCATGATGCGCCCTTGCGAGGGGCTATTCGACCACGCCGTGGCTTTCCGCCGTACCCACCAGTTCCGGCTGGGTGGGCTGACGCCGGCGGCGCGTGAGCAGCGGATGGGTGAAGACGGCGGTGAGGATCACCGCCACGCCCGCATAGAACCAGCCATCCAGCTCGCGCTGCTCGCCCAGCAGCAGGATGGCCAGCACGATGGCGTAGACCGGCTCCAGGTTGGTCACCATCTGCGTACCAAAGGCGCTCATGTGGCGCAGCGCCACCAGTGCCAGCGCGAATGGCAGCAAAGTGCAGCCGAAGGCAAGCAGTACCAGCAGCGTGGCGTCGTGCAGGCCGGGCAGTGCGAAAGCCGGTCCCGCGTGAGGCAGGATAGGCGCCAGCAGGGTCAGGAACAGCGTGCCGGTACCCAGCTCGATGCAGGTGACGGTGAGTGGATCGCCATGTTCCACCAGGCGCTTGTTGAAGGCGCTGAACAGCGCGACCAGCAGCGCGGATAGCGCGCCCACCGCGATGCCGGCGCGCATCGTCACCGGCACGCCGCCCACCACCATCGCCACGCCGGGCACCACCGCCACGCCGATCAGCAGCTCGCGCGGATCGAACCGGCGCCGCGCGATCCAGGGTTCCAGCAGGGACAGGAACACTGGCCCCAGCGCGATGCAGGTGGCACCCACCGAGGCGTTGGCCAGCTTGATCGCGCCATAGAAGGTGAGCCAATGCAGCGACACCAGTACGCCGATGCCGGCATAGCCCCAGCGCAGCCGCGCCGGCATCGTCATCAGGCCGCGCCACACCTTGGGGCTGAGCAGCAGCGCGGCGGTCACCAGCAGCATGCGCCACCACACCAGCGACAAGGCGGGCAGGGTGATCAATTTGCCCAGGATGGCGGTGAAGCCCCACAGCAGGACGCAGAAGTGGATCTGCCAGCGGGCTTGGGTGGCGGCTTGCATGCGCTTGGGATGGCCGTGGGGATGGCCGCGTATTCTAGCGGCCGCGCGCGCCCGGTGCGGACGCCTCGCAACGGCCATGGGGCCCTGGGGTGCTTCAGCGAGCGGCTGCGGCCGGCGGCTTTGCGACCGCCGGCCCGGCCTTCGGCGGATGGCGCATCTGCTCCAGCACGCTGACGCAGGTGTTGTCCGGCGCGCCCTTGCTGGCGGCGACCAGCGGCAGCAGCGCGGCCACCGGCGCGGCGAGCACGCCCAGCGCCAGGGCGCCGCCGCCGCGCAGGATCAGCGGGCCGGGCTGTACGCCGACGTCGGGGTTCTTGAGCGTGCCCTTGACGTAGAGCGGCGAGCGCAGCGACAGCAGGCGCAGCCCCTTCGAATCGGGGCGCACGTCCAGGTTGAGCTGCTCGTTGGCGAAGTTCACCGTGCCGTCGATGCGGATGGTGGCGTCCTCGGTGTCGAATACGAACAGGCGCGTCTGGTACAGGCCGTTGCTGGCGGCCAGGTCGGTGGCGGCGCAGTGGATCTTCACCGTCTTGTCGCCGAACAGCTTGCTGATGATGACGTTGCCCACGTTGAGCCCGGCCGTTTCCAGCAGGGCCTTGCTGATCGCGCCGTCGTTCATCAGCAGCTTCACCTCGCCGCTGGACGAGCCCATCAATTCGCTGACGGAATTGCCGTGCGCGGCGAGGGCGGCGTCGCCGTTGATCTCGCCGAAGCTGGTCTGCATCGGCTGGAAGGTGGGAAACAGCTGCTTGAGCTTGAGGTGGCGGGCGCCCAGGTGGATGTCGCCCTGCATGGGCGTGCGGCTGCCGTCGAGCTTCAGGCGACTGTCGATCTTGCCGCCGGCGAGGCCGAAGGTGAGCGGATCGAGGTGCAGCACGCCGTTGTCCATCATCACGTGGGTGGAGAGGTTGTCGATGGGCAGCGAGGCCTCGCGCACGATGCGCGCCGCGTCGAAGGCCACGTCGGCATCCATCGCGCGCCAGCGGTCGGTGCGAAACGGCTCGACCGGCAGCACCTTGTCCGCCGGTTGCGGCGTGGCGTCGCCGCGCTGCTGCTTCTGCGCGTTGCTGTCGGCGCCGATCAGCGGCGCCAGGTCGGCGAAGCGCAGCAACTGCGAGGCCACCTTGCCGCTCAACTTGGGACGGGGGCCGCCGGTATCGAAGGCCAGGTCGCCGGCCAAGTCGCTGCCGCCGACACGGCCGCGGAAGTGCTGGTAGGAATAATGGCTGCCGCTGCGCGAGAGGTTGGCCTTGAGATGGCCCTCGGTGGCGTAGGGCGGGGTGTCGGGCAGGGTGACGCCGATCAGCGGATACAGCTTGGCCATGCTGCTGCCGGAGAACCACAGCCGGATGTCCAGCGCCGCCAGGTGCAGCGGATCGGTCAGCGTGCCCACCAGGGCGATATGGCTGTCGCCCACGTGCACGTCGGCCTGCAGCGGGAAGGGCTGGTCGGCCTGCTGCAGCGCCAGTACGCCGCCGGTCTTGCCGCTGCCCTTGACCGCCGCGCCCTGGTAATGGCCGGTGGCCTGCCAGGCGAACTGGTAGGCCGCGCTCGTATGGCCGGGTTGCTCGCGGTCGGCTTCCTTGGCCAGCGCCTCGCGTGCGCTGGCGCCCACGGTCTTGCCGGCCTGCTCGCGCGCGGCGGTGGATTGCTGCGCCACGATCTGGTCGTAGGGAATCGCCCGCCCCAGCGTTTCCATGGTCACCTGCAGCGTGGTCTTGCTGGCCGCGTCGTCCAGCGCGATCTGGCCGCGGTCGAAGCCGATGGCGCGCAGGTCGAGTTGCCAGGGCGAGGGCTGGTCGCTGGCGGCGAACTGGAAGGTCCAGGTGGCGCGCCCCTGCGCATCGCGTTCGAGGTCGACACGCGGGTGCACCAGGTAGAGCACCGGGATCTCCACGCGATGCGCCAGCAGCGGCAGCGGCGCGAGGCGGAAACGCACGGCGTCGAGCTGCGCGAACTGGGGCTGCTTCGCCCAATCGGGGTTGGCGATGACGATGTCGCGCGCCTCCAGCCGGGGCCAGGGCACCAGCGCGGCGAGGCCGCCTTCCCGGGGGTCGCGGGCCCAGCTCACGCTCAGGTCGCCCTGGATGGCGAATGGACGTCCGATCGCCTGGCTGACGCGGTCGTCGATGGTGGGCTTGAGGCGGTTCCAGTCGAAGGTGGCGATCACCACGATCGCCACCACGACGAGCAGCACCACGATGGCCAGCGGCGTGTAGACGAACCACACCAGCTTGCTTCGACGTCCAGCCATCGCCCTCTCCCGTGCGGGACCGGCCGAAGCCGGTCGGTGCGTCCAGTGATAACGGCGGCGGTGGCAATTTTTCGTTGTCGCTGGGTGGAAGCGCTCAGCGCTGGTTCATGCCGTCACGCTTCCTCGACGGTGCCGTCGGCCTTCCAGTAGCCGGTGGCACGCACCCATTCCTTGGGCACGCCCAATGCCTCGTTGAGGTACTGGCGCATGCGCCGCGCGCGCCCCGATTCGGCGGCGATCCACCAGAAGCTGTCGCCAGGCAGCTCGGGTAGGCGTTCCAGGGCGTTCTCCAGCAACTGGCTGCCAGCGGGATCGATGCCGTCGCGCTCGAACCAGCTCAGATCGACCTCGGCGCGCGAGCTCAGCGGCTGGCGGTCGGCGCTGCCGGGAATCTCGGCCAGCACGACGGCATGCGCGCCATAGGGCAGTTCGTCGAGCCAGCGGCCAATGGCGGGCAGGGCGGTCTCGTCGCCGATCATCACGTAGTGGTCGAAGTCCTCCGCCACGATGAAGGAACCGCGCGGGCCGCCGGCGCCGATGCGCTGTCCCGGCGCCGCCTGCTCGGCCCAGGCGGAGGCGGGACCGTCGCCGTGCAGCACGAAGTCCACGGTCAGTTCGTTCAGTTCATCGTCGTAGCGGCGCGGCGTGTAGTCGCGCATCGGCGAGGGCTCGGCGCCTTCGGGAAATTCCAGCCGGCCCTGCTCCAGCGAAGGCAGCACCAGCCTGCCCTCGCGGTTGGGGAAGAACAGCTTGACGTGGTCGTCCGGCGATACGCTGAGGAAGCCGCGCAGGGCATCGCCGCCGAATACGACGCGTTGCATGTGGGGCGTCAGGCGCTCCACGCGCAGAACCTCGATCTCGCGCAGGATGACCGTGTGGCGTTGCATCTGGTGGGCATGTCGGGTCATGGCAGGTCTCCATGGGGGATGGGGAAAGCGTTCGATCGCGATGGCAGGCCATGCCGGCGGACGGCCGCCGGGCTCAGGGCGTGGCCTTGGCCTCGCGCACGGGCAGGGTGACGCTGCACAGGTCGACCTTGCCCGCCGGGTTGCGGTAGAAGTCGTCGCGGCGATGGCGCTTGGCATCGATGAGGGCGGCGAAGGTGGCGCTGTCCGTGCGCAGCACTTCGAGCGCCGGACGCTGCGCGGGCGGCAGTTCGGAAACCAGCTGCACCGAGCGGATCGCCACGCGCTGCGCCGGCTTGTCGTAGAAGCCCAGCGGCCCGGTGCCGCGCGGCAGGCCGGAGAGGTATTCCATGCCTTGCAGCACGCGCCCGGCGATGGCGAGGTTGCGGTCCAGCCCGCGCGGGGCCTGGCCGATCACCGCGTACAGCGAGCTGCCGCTGCCGGTCTGCGGATCGTTGTCGCGCGCCACGCCCACCATGCCGTAGCAGTGCGCCAGCCATTCCTGCCCGCTGGCCTTGTCGCGCGCCACCGGGAAGCCTTCGGAGAAACCCACCTCGGGCGCGTAGACGTCGCCGTCGGGCAGCGGCGTGAACGGCGGGGCGCCCTCGATGGGGCGCGTATATTCGGGCGGTAGGGTCGCCTTGGCCGAGCCCAGCGGCTTGAGCTTGCTCTTGTCGCCGTCGTCGTCGTCTTCTGGATCGCCCCACTGGGTGACGAAGTTGTCCTGCACGCGCACGATGGCCAGGCCGTCGAAGTAGTGCTCGCGCACCAGCGTGCGGATGTTGGCGGCGTGCAGCGGGGTGAAGTCGCTGGCCAGCTCGATCACCACCTGGCCCTGCGGCAACTGCATCAGCAGCAGGTTCTGCGGGTCGGGAGCGCGCCATTCCTGCGGGCGCGACTTGGCGAGCAGTTCCTTGGGCGTGGGCGTATGGGCCGGCGTGGCGTCGTCGGCCAGGATGCCCGCGGGCAGGATCGTGGCGAGTACGACGGCGGCGGCGAGGCAGTGGCGCAGCGGCATGAGGTTCCCCCTGGGATCGGTAGCCGGACGTTAGCAGACCGCGTGCCGGGACGCCGCCCTCGCAGGACGCCGGCGGCGCGAATCGTCAAGAGCGGCGGAGGCGGCCCGGCTTCACTACAATGCCGCCCCTTTTCAGCGCATCGTCCGCACGCCGCCCATGGATATCGTCGTCAACGAAGAACTCAAGGCCTATATCGATCCCCTGACGCCGGACGAGTACGAGGCGCTGGAACGCAGCCTGCTCGCCGAGGGCTGCCGCGACGCACTGGTGCTGTGGGGCGACGTGCTGGTCGATGGCCACAACCGCTACGGCATCTGCCGCAAGCACGGCCTGCCGTTCCAGACCGTGCAGAACACGCATTTCCAGTCGATCGAGGACGTGCACCTATGGATGATCGAGCAGCACCTGGGCCGGCGCAGCGTGTCCGATTTCCAGCGCGGCGTGCTGGCCTTGCGCAAGCGGGAAATCCTGGCCGCGCGCCGCGTCCGCGCGCAGGCGGTGGAGGCGCCGCCTGCGACCGCCGACGAGGCGGTGCCAGTGATGGCCGACGAGCCCGCATCGGCGCCGTCCGAGCCGTTGCCGAGCCGCCAGGCGCTCGCCCGCGAGGCGCGGCTGAGCAACAGCCAGGTCGTGCTGATCGAGAAGATCCACAAGCAGGCGGCGCCGGAAGTGGTGGCCGCGGTGAAGTCCGGCGCGTTGTCGATCAACGCGGCGGCCGCGGTGGCCAGCCTGCCGGAGGAAGAGCAGCGTGCCGCCGCGATGGCCGGCGACAAGGAGTTGAAGCAGGTCGCCAGACGCGTGCGCGAATCGCGCCGCAAGCCGCCGAAGGAAGCGGCGGCCGCGCAGGAGGACGACCTGCCCACGCTGCGCCGCCGCGTGGCCGAACTGGTCGCCGAGGTCGCCGAGCTGAAGGCGGACAACGAGGCCCTGCGCCAGCAACTGGCGCGCTGGGAACGTAGCGAGGCTAGCAGCGTCTGAGAGCCTGTTCAAAATCTCGATGTCATCCCAGCTACCCCTCGGCGCTAATCGGTTCCCTCTGTAGGAGCGCACCCTGTGCGCGACCGCCTTTTGCCTCAGTCTCCATGTCCGTCATCCTGGCCCTTGCCTCCTTTGGCGGGATGCGCCGGGATGACCAGCCATGAGGCGAAAGGCGTCGCGCACAGGGTGCGCTCCTACAAGGCTGCGTGGAGGGCACACAGTAGGGAAGGGGAGCGGTGCTCTTGGCCCCTCCCCCTGCGTGCAGGGGGAGGTTGGGAGGGGGGCTTGTGCTACATGGAAATCGAACGACGCCGAGGTCTAGCCGCCGATCCAGCCGCCCGCCGCCTCGCCGCCGCTGGCGTGCGCCACGGCGTCATGTGGGTGCAGGCTTTCATGGTGTTCCACGCGCACGCGATAGCGGGCGATGCCCGCGCCATCGTGCAGCGCGCGCTGGATGCGCCGCGCCGCGTCCTCGCAGAACATCAGGTTGCCGCCATTGGCGAGGGCGAAGGCCTGTTCGTCCTCGCGCTTGACCGCCGTCTGCACCGGCGTGGCCAGCGCCTGCTCGATGCGGTCGAGCAGCGGCAGCAGATCCAGTGGCGCGTCCTGTGCGGGGCGTACCCGTACTTGCGCCGTGCTGCGCTGCGCGTGGGGCGTGGCGACGATGCCGCGCTCGCTGCCCAGCCACGCCATGACGGCCGCATGGTCCAGCGGGGCGTCGGCGCGGAAGTCGCCGGCGAACTGTTGCTGGATAAGCTGGCGCGCCAGCGCGGCGGAGGCGGGGCAGGTGGAGGAATAGGTGACCGCGGTTTCCAGCTCCCAGCGGAAGCCGCGCTCGTCCAGCAGGGCCTCGACCAGCACCGGATAGGCGCGCCAGCCGCTGTTGCCGCTGCGCAGCGCGGCACGGCGCACGAGATGCTCGAAGCGCAGGCTGACGCGGGCGCGATCGGCGAGGCCATCCTGCGAGCGCAGGAAGGCGTGCAGCAGCCGTTCGAGCACGGGACCATCGAGCCTGCCGCCGCCCAGGTGCCCGTCCAGCAGCAGGTAGAGGCGGGACATGTGGATGCCCCGGCTGGCCGCGCGCGTGAGGTTGACGAAGGCGTCGACGCGGGCGCCGCATCGTTGTGTTTCGCCATTCCCGGCATCGAAGGCGATGGGCAGTTCGATGCCGGCCATGCCGACCCAGTCCAGCGTGCCGGCCGTGTCGCGCGGGGCTTCCACGGCCACGTCGGGCAGGGCGAGGATGCGGTGGTCGCGGTGCTTCATCGGGGTTCTCCGCCATCGGCGTGCGTGGAGGGTATCAATGCGGCGCTTTCTGTTGCGTGCGCAGCATCGCGATGGCCGAGGCGGCGTTCACCTGCAGCATGCCGTGGGACACCCGGCTGCTGCGCAGGAGGATGTCGTGCAGCGTGCGCGCGTCCAAGCGTGGCGACAGTGAGAGCAGCAGCGCCGCGATGCCGCTGACGTGCGCGGCCGCCATGGACGAGCCCGAGGTGAAGTCGTAGCCGCCGCCGGGCTGGGTGGTGAGGATGTCGTTGCCTGGCGCGCTCAGGATGCCGGGAGGCGCTGGCTGGGCGCCGCTCATGCGGACCACGAGCACGCCGGGACGATCGTTGGGGAAGCCGTCGGGATTGCCTTCCGGCGGCATCGCGGCGACCACGATGCGCCCTTGTTGCAGCAACTGGCCGAGCAGCTTGTCCAGCAGCGGGTCCGACGGCCCGCCCAGGCTGAGGTTGACGATGCGCGCGTCGGTGTCGATCACCGCCGCCAGCGCCTTGGCCAGGGTGAACGAATTGCAGCGCGCGCCGGTTCCGGCCGAGCCGTACCAGCAGGCCTTGTAGATGCTCAGCTCCGCCTTGGGGGCGATGCCGACGATGCCCTGGTGGTTGTCGCCGACGGCGGTGATGATGCCGGCCACTTCCGTGCCGTGGCCATCGGCGCCGAAGGCGCTCGCGTCGGCGTCCACCAGGTTGCGCGCCGCGACGATGCGGCCCTTCAGGTCCGGATGCATCATGTCCACGCCGGTGTCGATGATCGCGACATGCACGCCGCTGCCCTGGCTGATGTTGTGCGCGAGGGCGGCGTCGGTCTCGACGAAACCGCGCTGCAGGTTGGCATAGGGATCGTTGTAGTGGTGCGCGCCGGCCGTGTCGTCCGAGTACACCGCATAGTCCTGCAGCGGCTGCGCCAGCGCGACGCGGCTGTCCTTGGCCAGCGCGGCGAGCAGCGCCTCGCGGCTCATGCCCGGCGGCGGCTCCAGCACGATGCAGTACAGGTCCAGCGCCTTGATCGGCCAGCCGGTGATCTGGCGGATGCCGTAGCGTTGCTTGAGCTCGTCCAGGGTGGACACCGCGCGCTGGCCGGCACCGTAGTTGCCGGCGGGCGCGTAGCCGAGCAGGCTGGAACCGGCGTGGGTGGCGGGGGGCTCGACCGGATTGGCCACGGCCAGCACGATGTCGCGCCGGGCATCCATGGTGGCTGCGCTGGCGGCCGTGGCCTCGACGCTGCCGTCGCTCGACGGCGCGACGGGGCGCGGTGCCGCACAGGCGGCCAGCAGGGCCAACAGCAGGGCCAGCAGGGCAAGGCGGACGCGTCGCGTCATGGTGCGGTGGCGACCGGCTCGGCCAGGCGGATGCCATGGGCGGCGCGCAGCTTGCGCAGCGTGTCGTCAGGCGCGGCGGTGTCGGCCGCCGGCACTACGGTGTAGGCACCGACGTCGTTGGGGCCGCCGACCACCCGCAGCCGCAGGCTGTGCAGCAGGGCGTTCCAGTCGGCCAGCTTCATGGCCTCGTCGGGCACCACGTGGATCGCACCCTGGGGCGCGGGCAGGCTCGGCTGGCTCAGCGTGCGGTAGGCGGGGTGCTGGCTTTCGGACCACAGCCTGGCTCCCAGCACGCCGATGCCCAACGCCTGCACCAGCACCGCGGCGACCAGGGCGCGCATGGTCCAGGAGGTCCGCGAGCGCGGCGACGTTTCCTGGATATCCGGCGCATCGATGCGGGCCAGCAGGTGCCGCAGGCCGGCATCGGCATCCACCGCGATGTCCGGCGGCAGGGCGACGGCGCGGCGCAGGCGTTGCTGCTGGGCGAACTCGGTGCGGCACGATTCGCACTCGACCAGGTGCCGGGTCAGCCATTCGTCCTGTGCCTGCGGGGCACTGCCCTGCAGCGTCCAGGGCATGATCTCCCAGGCACGGGCGCAATCCTTGCCGACGTCCATTGGAAATTTCATGGCGTTTTCTCTTTCTGCAAAGGCGGCTCTCCCGCGAGCGCCGGTAGCGTGTTGCGCAACTTGACCCGCGCATGGAACAGCCGGGCCTTCACCGTGCCCACCGGGCACTGCATGATGACGGCGACGTCCTCCAGGGTATGGCCCAGTCCGTAGACCAGTTCGACGACCACCCGCTGGTCCGCCGAAAGGTGCTTGAGGCCCTTGGCAAGCCAGTCGCGCAGCTCGCGGTCCTCGCCCGGGTCGTGCGAAGGCATGCGGTCCTCGCGGCCGTCGTCCTCCACCGGCTCGTCGCCGTGCTGGCGCAGCGTCTTCAGGCCGCAGCGGTAGGCGATGCCGAAGATCCAGGTGGACACGCGCGAGTCGCCGTGGAAGCCGCTCGCCTTCTGCCAGGCGATCCAGAAGCAGTCGTTGATGACCTCCTCGATCACGTCGGCGCGGCGCGTCAGGCGTGACAGGAAGCGGACCAGCCGGCCGTGGTAGCTGCGGTACAGCACGGCCAGCGCGGCGCGGTCGCCCCCTGACATGCGTTGGAGCAGCATGCGGTCTGTCGCGTCTGCGTCGATGTCGGCGTCGTTCATGACCATCTCGGAAGGGTGGTTGCTCGCCCGGTGAGTGCCCTGTCGGCGCGAAAAGGTTGTCTGGCTCCAAGAGCCTGTTCACAGGCTCCTAGAAAGACCAGGACGCCGTGGCGACCCAGGCGGCGGTGCGCAGGTCGTCCGGCACGCGCGGCAGCCCGTCGGTCGCCACCCGGTCGACCTCGATGCGCCAGGGACCATGGCTCCACAGCAGTCCGACATGGCCGTAGCGATAGGGCCGGGTGCTGCCGTATCCGTAAGATTCTGCGTCACCGTGGTCGGCCGCATGGTCATCAGCATAGTAGCCGTAGGCCAGCGGCGTGGGCTGGGCGATGCCCACCCCGGCGGAAAGGGCGAGGCGCCAGGGCAGCGGCCAGTGCACGCCCAGGTCCACCGCGCCACGCAGCCGATGGTCGCTGCCGCTCACGGGATGGATGGCCGACAGGCCAAGCGAGAGGACGTCGCGGTAGAGCCAGCCCAGGCCGGCCTCGGCGCGGTCGAATGCCTTGCGGCGGTCGTGGCCGGGGTAGTTGTCGTACAGCGCATTCGCCTGCATCTGCCAGTCGGCCGAAAGCCGCCAGTAGCGCATAGCCTGCACCAGCGCCTCGGCGACATGGTCCGGCGAACGTGTCTCGATGCTGGCCGAGGCGCCGAGATTCCAGCCAGACGCGACGGCCCAGGCGGCCGCGCCCTGCAGCACCGGCGTCTGCGGCGTGATCGCCTGTCCCCGGTCCACCAACTGCGAGCTGAGGGCCACGGAACCGCTCACGCTGCCCGACTGGGCGTGGACCGCCAAAGGCAGGCCCAGCCCGAGGGCCAGCGCGAGCCGGCCGATCCGCGCGGCGGGCGAGGCGAACGCCATGGATCTGTCGGCAGGGGGCTTCATGGACGCATCAGGCGCCGTTGCGCCACGGATCTCCGTGGCGCGGGGAAGGGGCTGTGCGGTGGAAGGCGGCTTGCCAGTCGTCTCGCCACATCGGCTCATTGTCTGCGTGATCCCTTGCCGGCACGATCGGGGCGTGCGCCATGCCCGCGATTCTATAAGGCCGGCCTGGCGGCGTGGCGGTCAGTGGAGGGTGTCGAGGTAGGCAATCAGGTCCTCCAACTGCTTGGCGTTGTCCAGGCCGCTGTACTTCATCTTGGTGCCGGGGTTGGCCTGCTTGGCGGGCTGCGACAGGTAGCCGTGCAGCTTGTCCGCGGTCCAGGTCCAGGGCGCGTGCCGCAGCGCGTCGGAATAGTTGTAGTCCGGCAGGGTGCCGGCCGCGCGCCCCACGATGCCGAACAAGCTGGGGCCCTTCTTGTTGCGTCCCTGCTGGACGCTATGGCACTCGGAGCATTCGCTCTTGAACACGTCCGAGCCGGCGGCCGCGTCACCGGCCGTGGCGGCCGGCGACGCCAGCATCCCGCCGGCGGCGATGACGCCGGCCGCGGCTATTCCCAGGATCTTCCCAAACGACGACTTGATCACTTGCATGGCTCCCGTGTGACGTGATTCAGAACGCAAGGCTGGCGGAAATGGAGAACTCGTCCAGGTCCCGCGCATTGGTTACGGGAAAGCCCGGCGGCGCGCCGAAGACGTTGCTGCTGGTGCCGTTGAAGCGGGTGAAGCGGAACCAGGTGGCGGCGATCTTCAGGTTGGCGAACGGCGTCAAGGAACCTTCCTTGCCGAACGGCGCCCAGAACAGGGTGTATAGGTTGCTGGTGACCGCCGGGTCGCCGAACGGCGGGTAGCGGAGGGGATCGCTGGTGCCCGTGCTGCGCAGGTGCGCCACGGTGATGCCGTAGGTCTGCCTGAAGGTGTAGGTGGCGCTCAGGGTCTGGTCGTGCGCGGCCACGTGCTGCTTGCTGGTCAGGCCCGGCACGGGGCCGGCTAAGACGCTGCCGTAGTCGCGCTGTTCGAGGATGTTCACGTAGCTCATCTGCACGATGTGCTCGCGGTTGCCCAGGAACTGGTAGCTCAGGTCGTAGCCCAGGTCGGTGATGTCGTCCTTGGGCGCGTTGCGCGGCAGCTGCCGCTTGGTGGTCAGCGCCACCAGGCCGGCGGAGAAGAACTGGCGCTTCAGGTCCTTCATGTAGGCCAGCCGCAGGTAGCCCGTGTCGCTGAGCTTGCCCGGGTCGCTCGATGGCGTGTAGCCGACGTCCGACTGGGTGGAGCGCGGCAGCGAGTTGTAGGTGCCCAGCTCGCCCAGCCAGCTGCCGTCGAACAGGCCGTAGGCGACGGCGCCGATGACGTGGGTCGCCAGCGGATTGGGGCTGGAGGGATTGAGCAGCGTGCCCGAGTTGGCCGGCGGGCCGAAGTTGGAGGCGCTCGGCAGCACGCTGATGGGATCCTCGAAGCCCGGGCTGTTGTTGACGCTCACGCCGAACATGGCGTCGTGGCCGGCCAGCGTGAGGTCCTTGGCCACGTAGCGCAGGTCCACGTTGCTGAGCTTGGTATGGAAATGGTCGTGGCCGTCGTTGTCGGTCTCCACCTTGACGTAGCCGCCCGCGTTGTCGCTGATGCGGCCGGCCAGATAAAGATCGGCCTCGGTCAGCTGGGTCGTGTCCTTGCTGTTGCTGCCGGCCGGCACGGCGCGCGTGCCGATCAGCTGGATCGCCGCCGGCAGGCTGCCGCCCTTGCCGCCCGTATCCGTGTAGCCATTGAGCTTGAAGCGTATGCCGTAGGGCGTCAGCGCGGGTCCATAGGCGCCGGCATGGCAATCGGCGCAGGCCGAGCCGGTTTGCCTGGCGTAGGCGGGCGTGGCCTGCGCGCCGTGGCTGGCGAACAGCAGCATGGCCGCCACCAGGCCAAGCCACGGAAACCAGCGGGCGGCGCCGCGCGTGGCCTGCCTGTCGCGCGCGCGTTGGATCGAAGCGGTAGGCATGGGATCTCCCTTGTCTTGATGGATGGAGCTCAGCGCCGGCGCCGGGGCAGCATGGCGCGGAGCACGCGGTCCTTGAGGATGAAGTGGTGCCAGAGCGCGGCCCCCACGTGCAGCGCGACCAGGCCCAGCAGCAGCCATGCGGCGTCCTGGTGCCAGTCGCTGAGGTTGTCCGCGAGGTCCTCGTCGGGCGCCACCAGCGCCGGCAGGGTGAGGCCGAGGAAATGCACCGGCTTGTCCTCGGCGTTGCTCAGCGCCCAGCCGAGCAGCGGCTGCGCGAGGATCAGCAGGTACAGCGCGGCGTGGTTCACGGCGGCCGCGGCGCGCAGCGGCCATGCCACGTGCCCTTCCTCGGTGGAGGGCAGTTTGCCCAGGCGCAGGCGAAGGAGCGCGCGCGCGAAGAACAGGAGCAGCACCAGCAGCCCGACATGACGATGGCCCTCGAGCAGCCAGAGGCGAACGGCGCGTCCATCCAACTGGTCGCGCAGCAGGATCAAGGCTACGCCGAGCAACAGGAGCAGCGCGGTCAGCCAGTGCAAGGCTACCAGCATGCGGGGACGCGTCGGCGCGGGCACCGGAGCCTCCTGCGAGGGAAGCGTGCCGTTGCTCCCGGCCTGGTTCTGCCAGGCCATATCCGGATTGTCCTCGTGCATCGCGGTCATTCCACGGTGTCCCCATGCGTGATTCGCCGTGCCGCCTCGCATCCGGGGAGGATGCAAGGCGCGAAGCGGGCGTGATCTTTGTGCGGGGTGGGTGCCGCCATCGCCGCGAAAGGTTGCATGCATCGGCAAGCGGCGCGAGCCGCGCCGCGCATGCCGCCGACGCAACCTTTCCTCGCACGGCCGGCACTCAGCTAGCGACGCTTGCGTTCAAGCGTTCCCTGCCTGGTCGTGGACATGGACATCGAACGTATTCCCTTGCAAAAGCATGGCGACAGCCGGGGCATGCTCATCGCCCTGGAGCAGGACCGCAACGTGCCGTTCGAGATCCGGCGCGTGTACTACCTGTTCGCCACCAAGGGCGGCGTGCATCGCGGCATGCATGCGCATCGCAACCTCAACCAGTTGGCGGTGACGGTGCGCGGTTCGGTCACCTTCCTGCTGGACGACGGCAGCGGCCCGCACGAGGTCGTGCTCGACGACCCCTCGCAGGGCCTGCTGCTGCGGCGCATGGTGTGGCGCGAGATGTACGACTTCAGCGACGACTGCGTGCTGATGGTGCTGGCCGACCAGTTCTATGACCCGGCGGACTACATCACCGACTACGACCTGTTCCTGCGCGAGGTAGCCGGCGCAGGCCATTCGGGAGACAGGGCAGCATGCCTAGGCCGCTAGTGCTCATCGGGGCCGGCGAGCTTGCGCTGATCGCCTGCGAATACTTCGAACACGACGGCGGGCGCGACGTGGCCGCCTTCAGCGTCGATCGCGACTACCTGGCGCAGCCCACGCTGGCCGGCCGGACGGTGGTGCCGTTCGACGAACTGGAAGTCTCGTATCCGCCCGCGGACTACGACGCCTTCGTGGCCATTCCCGCCAGCCAGCTCAACCGCCTGCGCACGCGCTTCTACCTGGAAGCCAGGCGCAAGGGCTACCGGCTCGCCAGCTACGTCAGCTCGCGCGCCTTCGTGTGGCGCAACGCCGAGATCGGCGAGAACTGCTTCATCTTCGAGAACAACGTGATCCAGCCGTTCGTGCGCATCGGCAACAACTGCATCCTGTGGAGCGGCAACCACGTCGGCCACCGCACGGTGGTGCGCGACCACGTGTTCGTCGCCTCGCATGCGGTGATCTCCGGCTATTGCGACATCGGCGAAAGCAGCTTCATCGGCGTCAACAGCGCCTTCAACGATGGCGTGAAGATCGCGCCGGACAACGTGATCGGCGCCGGCGCCCTGGTCACCCGCGACACGGAGGCGGGCCGCGTCTACGTCGGCTCGCCCGCGCGCGCGGTGCCGGACCGCTCCAGCTTCGATGTGAGGCTTTAGGCGCATGGTCGAGTGGACCAAGAAGGGGCTGGTGTTCGAGACCGCCCGCCACGGCGTGGGCGGCTGGATGGCCCATTCCGCGCTGACGCCCACGCCCTGGCGGCTCGACGACGAGTTGATCCGCGTCTACGCGGGTTTCCGCGACGGGGACGGCGTCAGCCGCATCGGCTACGTGGACGTGCGCGCGGACGAGCCGACGGTGGTGGCGCGCGTCAGCGCCGAGCCGGTGCTGGACGTCGGCAGGGGTGGCTGCTTCGACGACAACGGCATGATCCTCGGCGACGTCGTCCAGGCGCCGGACGGCCTGTACCTGTTCTACGTCGGCTTCCAGCGCGTGGCCCGGGCCAAGTTCCTCGCCTTTACCGGCCTGGCCGTTTCCCGCGATGGCGGCGAGCATTTCCAGCGCGTGCAGGAGACCCCGATCCTAGACCGCGCGCCGGGCCGCAGCACCATCGGCGCGGTGCACTCGGTGCTGCGCGAGGGCGACCGCTGGCGGCTGTGGTACGCCGTGGGCGACGACTGGGAATACATCGACGGCCGGCCGTTCCCGCGCTACCACATCCGCTGCGTGGAGACGGACGACCTGGCGGCGATCCCGCGCGAGGACCACCTATGCCTGCTGCCGCGCGGCGGCGAGTACCGCATCGGACGCCCGCGCGTGTATCGCCTCGGCGATGGCTATGTCATGTACTTCACGCGCGGCACGGTGGCCGGCGCGTACTTCCCCGGCGTGGCCTACAGCACGGACGGCCTGGCCTGGGAACGCCACGACGAGGCACTGGGCCTGTCCCTGTCGCCCAGCGGCTGGGATTCGCGCACGCTGTGCTATCCCGCGCTGATCCGCCAGCGCGACCGGTTGCTGATGTTCTACAACGGCAACGACATGGGCGTGGACGGCTTCGGCGTGGCCGAAGCGCGCCTGCCGCATGCCGAGGGTGGCCCGCATGCTTGCGGTTAGGCCCTATGCGCCCGCCGACGCGGCGGTCTGGAACGGCGTAGTCGCGTCGTCGCGCAACGGCGTCTTGCTGCATCGGCGCGACTACATGGATTACCACGCCGACCGCTTCGTCGATCAGTCGCTGCTGGTCGAGCGCGACGGCGAGCCGGTGGCGGTGTTTCCGGCCAACCGGCAGGGCGGCGCGGTGGTGAGCCACGGCGGCCTCACCTATGCCGGCCTGATCGCGACGCGCGCCCTGCGCGCCGAATCGACGCTGGCCGTGTTCGAGCGGATCGGCGAGCACTACCGCGCGCAAGGTGTCGAGCGCGTGGTCTACAAGGCCGTGCCGCACGTGTTCCATGCGTACCCCTGCGAAGAGGACCTGTATGCCCTGCACCGGCTGGGCGCGCGGCTCAAGCGGCGCGACCTGTCCTCCGTGATCGCGCTGCACGAGCCGTTCCGCTTCACCGAGGAGCGCCGCCGGGCCGTCGACAAGGCGAAGAGGGCGGGCCTGCGGACCGGCATTGGCGACGACCTGGCCAGTTTCCACGCGCTGCTCACCGAGGTATTGCGCAGGCACCATGCCGTGCCGACGCACAGCGTGGCGGAACTGGACCTGCTGCGCTCGCGCTTTCCCGGCCGGATCACACTGCACCAGGCGAGCCGCGAGGGTGCGCTGCTGGCCGGCGTGATCGTCTATGACTTTGGCCGGGTGGTGCATACGCAGTACATGGCAGCCTCGGAGGAAGGGCGGCGCCTCAATGCGCTCAACCTGCTGCTGGCGGAACTGCTCGACCGCTACGCGGATCGGCATTACTTCTCCTTCGGCATCTCCACCGAGCGGGAAGGACAGGCGCTCAACGGCGGCCTGGTCGCGCAGAAGGAATACTTCGGCGCGCGCGCCATCGCGCACGATTTCTACGAATGGGTGCTCTGATGGACGTGCCGTTCTTCGACCTCGGCGCGGTGAACGCGCGCTATGCCGACGAGCTGAAGGCGGCGGCGGCGCGGGTGATCGATTCGGGCTGGTACATCCTGGGCGAGGAACTGGCCGCCTTCGAGCGGGAGTTCGCCGCCTATTGCGGCGCGGCCCACGCCGTCGGCGTGGGCAACGGCATGGATGCGCTGACGCTGATCCTGCGCGCCTATCGCTCGCTGGGCGCCCTTGCCGAGGGCGACGAGGTGATCGTGCCGGGCAACACTTTCATCGCCAGCCTCCTCGCGGTGAGCGAAAGCGGCCTGGTGCCGGTGCCGGTGGAGCCGGACCCCGCCACCTTCAATATCGACCCGGTCCGGGTGGAGGAGGCCATCGGCCCACGCACGCGGGCGATCATGGCCGTGCACCTGTACGGCCAACTGGCCGACATGCCGGCGCTGGCCGCCATCGCCCGCCAGCATGGCTTGCTGCTGATCGAGGACGCGGCGCAGGCCCACGGCGCGGCGTGGGATGGCCGCAAGGCGGGTTCCCTCGGTGACGCCGCGGGCTTCAGCTTCTTCCCGGCCAAGAACCTGGGCGCGCTGGGCGACGGCGGCGCAGTGGTCACCGGCGACGCCGCGTTGGCCGAACGCGTGGCGGCCCTGCGCAACTACGGCTCGCGGGTGAAATACGAGCATCCGCTCTGCGGCGTCAATTCGCGGCTGGACGAGATGCAGGCGGCGATGCTGCGCGTGAAGCTCAGGCACTTGGATGAGGAAATCGCTCGGCGCCGCGAGGTGGCGCGCCGCTACCGCCAGGGCATCGACCATGCGCGGATCGCGTTGCCCGGTGTGGCCGATGAGGATCGCCACGCCTGGCACCTGTTCGTGGTGCGCTGCCCGCAGCGCGATGCCTTGCAGCGCCACCTGCGCGCGCACGGCATCCACAGCCAGGTGCATTATCCGGTGCCGCCGCACCGGCAGCCCGCCTATGCCGGCCTGAAGCACGGTCCGCTGCCGCTGACCGAGCGCCTGCACGGGGACGTGCTGAGCCTGCCGATGGGGCCGGCGCTGTCCGATGAAGCCGTGGCGCGCGTGATCGTGGCCTGCCAATCGTTCGGGGCGGCGCCATGAGCCTGTTGCGCGCCGGTTTCTACAGCGCCGCCGCCACGGCCTCGCGCCTGCTGGCCGGCCTGGTGATCGTCAAGCTGGTGGCCTGGTTCGCCGGCCCGGAAGGCGTGGGCAAACTGGGCCAGTTCATGAGCTTCATGTCGCTGCTCGCGGTGCTGGCGGGCGGCGGCATCAGCACGGGGCTGGTCAAGTACATCGCCGAATACCGCGACGATGCGCAACGGCTGGCGCGCCTGCTCGGCGCCGCGCTGTGGTACGTGCTGGGTGCCTCGCTGGTGATGGGCGTGCTCACCTTGCTGTTCAGCCGCCAGGTCGCGCAATGGCTGCTGGCGGACGCGCGCTACGCCAGCCTGGTGCGGGTGCTCGCCGCGGCCCAGCTCGGCATCGCGCTGGCCAACTATGTGCTGGCGGTGATCAACGGCTTCATGGACGTGCGCCGGCTGGCGCTGGTGCAGGTGGCGGGTTCGGTGCTGAACATCGCGCTGGTGGCGTGGCTGGCGCAATGGCTGCACCTGTACGGCGCGCTGCTGGCGCTGGTGGTGGGGCAGGGCCTGTGGCTGGCGGTGGGGCTACCGGCCTGGTGGCGCAGCCCGTATTTCCAGCGCGCGATGCTGCGCGTGCGTTTCGACCGCGACATGGTCGGCCGGCTCGCGGCGTTCTCGGTGATGACGCTTACCGCCGCGCTGGTGTCGCCGCTGGTCAACATCGCCGTGCGCGACCATCTCGCCGCCGGGCTGGGCTGGCGGCAGGTGGGCTACTGGCAGGCGGTGTCCAGGGTGTCGGACGCCTACCTGCTGTTCGTCACCTCCGCCATCAACGTGTATTACCTGCCCAGGCTCGCCTCGATCGCCGACCGCGCGGCGCTGCGGCTCGAATTACGGCAGGCGTTCCGCGTGCTGCTGCCGCTGGTGACGGCGATGGCCCTGGTCATCTACCTGGCCCGGCGCTGGGTGACGGCGGTGCTGTTCAACGCCGACTTCGCGCCGGCCAACGACTTGTATGCGCCGCAACTGGCCGGCGACGTGGTCAAGATCGCGTCCTTCGTCCTTTCCTACCTGATGCTGGCCAAGGCCATGACGCGGCTGTTCGTCGTGTCCGAGTGCGTGTTCGCGGCGAGCTATCTCGCGCTGGTCTACGCATGCACCGCGCGCCTCGGGTTGGCCGGGGCGGTCTATGCGTTCGCGCTCAACTACGTGCTGTACCTGGCGTTCAACCTGTGGATGGCGCGCCGCTACCTGGGAGGGCAGGAACCATGGCCAATGCCGCATCGCTGAAGGGGGCGGCGCCGCCATTGGTGTCGGTGCTGATCCCCGCCTACAACCATGAGCGCTACGTGCGCCGCTGCCTGGACAGCGTGCTGGAGGACCCGTACCCGGCCAAGGAACTGGTGGTCATCGACGATGGCTCCACCGACGGCACCGGCGAGCGGATCGCGGCCTGGGCGCGGCGGCACCGTGGCGAGATCGCCATCGAGTACGTGCGCCGGCCCAACCGTGGCATCGCGGCCACCATGAACGAGCTGGCGGCGCGCGCGCGGGGCGAGTTCCTGCGCCTGGGCGCCAGCGACGACTATCTGCTGCCCGGCGGGCTGCAGGCCCAGGTGGGTTACCTGCTCGCCCATCCGCGCAAGTGGGCGGTGATCGGCGACTCGCGGGTGGTGGACAGGGAGGGCCGGCCGCTGCACGACAGCGGCATGCGCGACCTGCATCGCGCCGACAAGCGCCTGTATGGCTCCGACGAAGGCATCCGCCGCGCGGTCATCAGCCATTGGGCCATCGGCGGCCCGGTGGCCCTGATCCGCAAGCGTTCGCTGGAAACCGTGGCCGGCTGGAGCGAGAGCCTGCGCATCGACGACTGGGATTTCTTCCTGCGCCTGGCCGCCCACGACGCGATCGGCTTCATCGACGTCCCGGTATGCGCCTACCGCCTGCACGGCTCGAACGTCAGCCGCACGCGCGACACCCGCGCGCGCATCCTCAACCTGCTCGAATCGCAGGGCGTGGCGCTGCGGCGGGAGGCGTTGTTCGAGGAGCCGTACCGCACCCTGCTCAGGGCGCAGTCGCACCTGATCGGCGCCAAGATCGCCTTCCTGCAGCGGCATCCCGGAACCTTGTCGCTGCACCTGCTGGCCTACCTGTCGCTGGTGGCGGCATCCCGGGTCCGGCGGCGCACGCCCCTGCGGCTGGCGGAGGGCGCATGAGGTCGCTGCTGCGCCTGCCGTCGGCCTACCTCGGGCTGCCCATGCTGCTCACCTGCGGGCTCACCCTGCTGGCCTACGACTTGCCGCCGGGCTACCTGGACGGCATCGTGCTGCTGGTGGCGGTGTCGCTCGCCATCATGCTGTTCGACCTGCTGGCGGGCCTGCGGCTGCCCGAGGCGAGCCGTTTCCGCGCGCGCGACTACGCGGGCAGCCGCGAGGCCCTGGTCGCGCTGGCGTTCGCCGCGGGCATCGTGCTGTTCTGCCTGCTGGACCTGACGCTGTTTCCCATCCCGCTGATCGACGCGCCGGCCTCCTATGCCCAGATGGAAGGCGGCCGCGCGCACGTGCGGCATATCTCGGACATGTGCTGGGTGCTGCCGCCGATCGGCCTGCTGTGCACCCGCAACCGCTGGCTGCGCGGCGCGCTGATGGTTTTCGGCTTCGCCTTTCCCGTGCTGGTGATCGACCGCAACCGGGTGTTCGCCGCGCTGTTCGCGACGGCGCTGGTCCTGTTGTTCCGGCGCGAGGAGTCCAGGCCGCTGCCCTGGAAGACCGTCGGCCTGCTGGCCATCGCGGGCGGCACGGTGTTCTCGGTGCTGGGCATCCTGCGCTCGGGCACGCTGGATACGGTGACGCTGCCCTTCAGCGACACCTACCGCGCGATGCCGGTGGGCATCCGCTGGCTGCTGCTCTATGCGAGCGCGGGGCCGTACAACTTCGCCGCGATGCTGGCCAAGCACTACGCCAACGCCAGCTTCCTCATCAACCAGCTGGTGCCGATGGCCGGATCGATCGCCACCGCCGGCACGGACATTCCGCTGGACGCCTCGAACATCAACGTCGGCTCGGAGTTCCTGCCGTTCCTGCTGGCGCTCGGCCCGTTCGGCGCGGCGTTCTCGATGGCGGCGCTGTATGCGCTGCAGCGGTGGAGCGTGCGGCGGCTGTATCCGCGCGTGTCGCTGTTTTCCCTGCTGATCTTCCTGCGCATGGCCTACGTGTGCGTGATGTCGCCGTTCGCGCCGCAGGCGTTCACCTGGACCAACGCCGGCTTCATCGCGCTCTGCCTGGTGCTGCAGGCATTCGCCGCGCTGCTGCCAGACCACCGGACCGAGGCGGCTCCCGCCACGGCCGCGCGGCCCATCCCCTGACGACTTTCCCAGCGAGCCAACGACATGGAACGAGACGAGATCTACCTGTTCGACCTGTGGCGCATCCTGCGCCGCGAGTGGAAGTGGTGCGCGGCGGCGCTGCTGCTGGCCCTGGTCGCCACCTATGCCTTCGCGCACCTGGCGAGGCGCCAGTGGGAGGCTACCGCGTGGATCCAGATCGGACAGGTCGGGCCGGCGCCCTCGGGGCAGGACCCCAAGGTGGAACCGCTGCTGCGAGTCATCGAGCGCCTGCAGACGACCGCTTTCCAGGCGGATGTCATGCGCAGCGTCGGCCTTGCGCCGGATGCGCCGGAAGCCAAGCTCTACCACCGCAGCATGAAGCTGGAACCGATGCCCTACGCGGGGCCGATGGTCCGCTTGAGCGTGCGCGCGTATTCGCCGCAGCAGGCGCGTCAGCTGGCGCAGGCCACGGCGGACCGGCTGCGCGCCATCCACAGGGCGATCGCGGCGGCGCCGTTGTCGCTGGCGCGTACTCGCCTGGACGAAGTGCAGGCCGAGTTGAAGAACGCCCTGGCCGAGCGCGATCGCCTGCTGCAGGCGGCGGACGGCAACGATGCCGGCGCCAAGGCGCCGCCGCTGGCCGGCGTGCTGCTGGCCGGCATGAGCGAGGACATCCGCAACCTGCAGATGCAGCGCAACGACCTGCTGATGCGCCTGAGCGCCAACTACACCTACGAGACCTTCCTGCCCTGGCCGGTCTACGTGCCCGAAGGGCAGGCCTTCCCGAATCCCGCGATCACCTGGGGCATCGGCCTGCTGGCCGGGCTGTGCCTGGGCATGTTCGCCGCCGTGGCGAGGAATGCAACGCGGCGCATGCGCTGAAAGCCTGTCCACGATCCTCTCCTCCCCCCAAGAGATTTGAACAGGCTCTAAGAGCCTGTTCAAAATCGTCGCTCGGCCCCTCCCCGCTGACGCCGGTCCCCTTTGTGGGAGCGCACCCTGTGCGCGACCTCCTTTTGCCTCGGTCTGCATCGTTCGTCATCCTGGCCCTTGCCCCCTTTGGCGGGGTGCGCCGGGACGACGAGCCATGAGGCGAAAGGCGTCGCGCACAGGGTGCGCTCCTACAAGGGGGAGGGCGATGAGCGCCGTGTCTCAATGATCGACTATGGCGGCACGCCCCGCGACCACCGTGGAGACTCAACCATCCGAAGTTTCCGACAACCAAAGCGTCCCGCGCCGGCACTCACCGCATGAATAGATGCGCCACGCCGGCAGGCGGCGTGGCATGGGTGAACAGCCGGAGCGTGGATGGACATGAGTGGGCGACATGGGTTGGGTAGCGGGCGGCATGGCGCCGTGTTCGGAATGGACGTCCAAACCCCGGCGCATGACGCCACGCGGGAAGAGGACCGCCTGCTGGACACGCAGCGCGCCTTCGACAGCGTCGCCGCCGACTACGACGGCCCGCGCGGCAACAACGAGCTGATCCAGCGCATGCGGCTTTCCCTGTGGGAGACCGTGCTCGACAAGGTGCCCACCGGCGGCAGCCTGCTCGACCTGGGGTGCGGCACCGGACTCGATGCCATCGAACTGGCGCGTTGCGGCTACCAGGTGACCGCCACCGACTGGTCGCCGCAGATGGTGGGCCGCACGCGTTCGCGCGCCGCCATGGCGGGCCTGGAATCGCACGTGACGGCCACGCACCTGGGCATCCACCAGCTCGACCGGCTGCAGGGGGCGTTCGACGGCATCTACTCGAACTTCGGCCCGCTCAACTGCGTGCCGGACCTGCCGGCGGTCGCCGCCGAATGCGCGCGCCTGCTGCGGCCCGGGGGGCACTTGGTGTTCTCGGTGATCGGCCGGATCTGCCCGTGGGAAGTGGCGCACTATGCGCTGCGCGGCCGCTTCAAGCGGGCCGCCGTGCGTGCCCGGCGCGGCGCGACCGCGGTCGGCATGAACCGCCATACCATCTGGACCTATTACTACCTGCCGCGCGAGTTCTACCGCGCCTTCGCCGGGCATTTCACGCTGGAGGGCTATCGCGCGCTGAGCCTGTTCCTGCCGCCGCCTTACCTGGTGGAGCATTACCGCCGTCATCCCCGCCGCAGCGAATGGCTGGGCCGGCTCGACGACCGCCTCGGCGCGCTGCCCCTGCTGCGCGACATGGGCGACCATTTCCTGATCGTGATGCGCCGGTGCTGAGGCGATGAAGCTCCCGCTGCCCGGCGCCAACGCCAGCCTGTGCCACGCCGCGATCATCGCGTCCGGCGACGCCTTGCACGCGTCGCTGCATGTGAGCGAAGGACGGGTGAGCGCTACTCCGCGGGCAGGGGCTTACCGGGTCGATCTTCGTGGCCACCTGGTGTTCCCCGGCCTTATCAATGCGCATGACCACCTGCACGTCAATGCCGTGCCGCCGTTGCGCGCGGGGGCGCCGTTCCCCAACAGCTACGCCTGGATCGAGGCCTTCCAGGCGCATTTCCACGAGCCGGCAGTGGCGGCCGCGCTGCGGCTGCCCAAGGCCCTGAGGATGCGGCACGGCGCGCTGAAGAACCTGCTGGCGGGAGTCACCTGCGTGGCTCATCACGATCCCTGGCACACGGCGCTGGACGCGGCGGATTTTCCCGTGGCCCTGCTGCGTCATTTCGGCTGGAGCTATGCCCTGGACTGGCCCGATTACGGGCCGCCGGTACGGGAAAGTTTCCTGGCGACGCCCGCGATGCGGCCCTGGATGATCCATCTCGCCGAGGGCACCGACGAGCAGGCACGGGCCGAACTGGCAACGCTGGACCGGCTCGGCTGCCTGGCGGCCAACAGCGTGCTGATCCATGGCGTGGGCCTGGGCGAGCGCGATATCGAGCGCATCATCGAAGTTGGCGCCGCCGTGGTGTGGTGCCCGGCCAGCAATCGCGCCCTGCTTGGCGAGACGCTCGATCCAAGGCGCCTGTTCGCCGCCGGGCGGCTGGCGCTGGGCAGCGACTCGCGGCTGAGCGGCGCACGCGACCTGCTGGAGGAAATCCGCGGCGTGCTTGCGCAGGGCGACCTCGCGCCGCGCCAGTTGCTGGCAATGGCCACCGCGCATGCCGCGACCATCCTGCGCCTGCTCGGGCGCGGTCACCTGGCGCCGGGCGCGCACGCGGACATGGTGATCGTCGAGGACCGTGGCGGCGATCCGGCGAGCGGTTTGATGGGTATCGGGCGCGATGCGATCCGCGCCGTCGTGCGCGATGGCATGCCACGCATCGCGGACGAGGATTTCGCCGAGTGGTTCGAGGCAGCCGGCGTGGAAACCGTGCCAGTGTGGCTGGACGGCCGGCGCAAGCTGCTGGACAAGGCGCTGGCCGAACCCGCGCTGGTGGCACTGGAGCCGGGGCTGGAACTTGCCATGCCTCATGCGTGGCACGGCCGCGGCGCCGTCGCCGAGGCGCGCGCACCATGAGCGCGACGCCCATCCTCGATCCCCTCGCGGCCTATGCCTTGTGGGCCGAGCATTATCCCGCGCACGCGCACAACCCGGTGATGCAGGCCGAGGAACGCGCCATGCTTTCGCTGATGCCCACCGGCCTGGCAGGCCGCCGCGTGCTCGACGCGGGCTGTGGCAGCGGGCGCTACCTGCTGCATGCGCTGCGACGCGGCGCTACCCGCCTGACCGGCGTGGATGCCTCGCCCGCCATGCTGCGCCGCGCCGGCGAGGAACTGGCCGGGCCCGGCGGCGAGGCGGTGATCGAACTGCTGGAAAGCAGCGTGGAGGCGATGCCGGTGTCCAGTGCCTGGGCCGACCTCACCGTGTGCGGCCTGGTGCTAGGCCACCTGGAACAGCTGGCGCCCGCGCTGGCCGAGTTGTGCCGGGTGACGCGGCCGGGCGGCACGCTCTTGTGCAGCGATGTGCATCCGATCGGCCATGCGCTGGGATGGCGGCGCGATTTCAAGTCGGGCGGGCGGCGCTATGCCGTGCGGCATACGCCGCACCTGTACAGCCATTGGCATGCCGCCTGCGCCCATCTCGGGCTGGCCATCGAGCAGGTGCTCGAACCCATGCTGGACCCGGCCGACATACCGGCCGGAGCGCACTTCGACTCGATGGCGCTGAATGTGCCCGTCGTCCTCGTGTTCCGTCTCCGACGGCTGCCCTGACCCCAACGCCACGCTGCCGCCATGGCCAACACGCTACTGATCAACCCGACCATCACCTCGCGCGCCAGCGCGCGCTTTCCGCTCTCGCTGCTGCACCTGGCGACGGCGCTGGACCGCACCGGGCAAAGCCGCATCATCGACGGCAACGTCGATCGCGACTTCATCGACGACACCCTGCGCGCGCTGGCGAGCGAGCGCTTCGACGTGGTGGGCATCAGCGTGATGGGCGGGCCGCAAATGGCGCCGTCCATCGCGGTGTCGCAGGCCATCCGCGAGCACTTCCCGGCGCTGCCCATCGTATGGGGCGGCTATTTCCCTACGCTGTATCCCGACACGGCGCTGTCGGCACCCTACGTGGACTACGCCGTGCGCGCCCAGGGTGAGGAAGCGCTGGGCGAACTGGCCGCCGCGCTCGCGCGCGGGGACCGTTCGGCCATCGAGCGCATCGGCGGCCTGTCGTGGAAGCGCGACGGCGCCATCGTGCACAACCCCAATCGCCGCATCGCCATGGCCGAGCAGGCCACGGTGCTGCCCTACGACAAGCTCGGCGACCCGCGCCGCTACCTGGCATCCACCTTCCTGGGGCGACGCACGGTGGCGCACCAGGCGGCCATCGGCTGCCGCTTCCGCTGCACCTTCTGCGGCGTGGCGGCGATGTTCGGCGGCGCCACGGCGCTGCCCGCCGCCGCGCGGCTGGACCGCGACCTGGGCTATCTCAAGCACACCTTGGGCGCCGACTCGGTGCAGTACTTCGACCACAATTTCTTCGACCGCGAGGAAGAGATGGTGCCCCTGCTGGAAGTGATGGCCCGGCATGAGCTGCCCTGGTGGTGCTATGCGCGCGCCGACGCCCTGATGAAGCTGTCGGAAAGCTCGTGGAAGCTGGTGCGCCGCAGCCGGCTGCGCATGGCCTACGTGGGCGCGGAGTCGCCCAGCGGGGCGATGCTGAAGGAGATCCGCAAGGGCACGCGTCCGGACCAGACCCTGGCCGTGGCCGAACTGTGCCGCCGCCACGGCGTGATCCCCGAGCTTTCCTTCATGGTGGCGCCGCCGCAGAACACCGAGGAGGAAACCGAGCTCACCTTCGAGTTCATCCGCGAGCTGAAGCGGATCAACCCGCAGGCAGAGATCGTCGTCTACATCTACACGCCGCTGCCCGAGAGCAGCCGCCACGAGAAGGATCGCGGCAGGCGACCCTCCGCGCCGCTGCTGGACGTGCATGGCGAACCGGTGGTGTTCCCGCGCACGCCGGAGGAATGGACGCAGCCGCAGTGGGTCGCCTATGCCTGCCATGCCGATGCGCCGTGGCTCACCGACAGGATGCGCCAGCGCATCCACGATTTCGTCACCGTGCTGCGCTGCCGTTTTCCCACCGTGCAGGACCTGCGCTCGCCACCCTGGGCCAAGCGCGCATTGAGCGCGGCGGCCGCGTGGCGGTACCGCTTCCGCCGCTACGACCAGCCGTGGGAACTCAACCTGGCCAACCGGCTGGTGCGCCTGCGTCTGCCGCAGGTGTCGGGCCTGTAGCGCGGAGCCGGCCTTGCACGTCGCCCAGATCAATTTCCTGCCACTGCCGCCGGATTGGGCGTCGGCGGAGATGTTCGAGCGATGGCCGAGCGTGGCCGACATCGCCGAATCGGTGGCAAGTAGCGGCATACGCGTATCGGTGGTGCAGATGGCGGCGCGAGCGGAGCGCATATCGCGCGAAGGCGTGGAGTATCTCTTCGTCGATGCGGCCCAGGCCATGGCCGACGATGGCCGTCCGCTGGCCGCCTTGCTCGAAGGCCTTGGCGCCGACGTGCTGCACGTACACGGGCTGGGCTTTGCCGAGGCGGCGCACGCCGTGGCGCGGCACCTGCCAGGACGGCCGATGCTGCTGCAGGACCATGCGAGCCGGCCGCCGCGCTGGTGGCGCCGCGCGCCATGGCGCCGCTGGTATGCCGCGGCGGCGGGCGTGGCCTTCACCGCGCCGGTGCTGGCGCGGCCCTTCGTGCAGGCGAGGCTGTTCGGACCGGCGACACGCGTGTTCGCCATTCCCGAATCGAGCAGCCGCTTCACGCGCGGCAGCCGCGCCGGCGCTTGGGCGGAAACCGGCCTGTACGGCGACCCTTGCGTGGCCTGGGTCGGACACCTCAACGCGGGCAAGGATCCCCTTACCGTGCTGGAAGGCATCGCCCGCGTAGCGGACCGATTGCCCGGACTGCACCTGTGGTGCGCGTTCGGCAGTGCGCCCCTGCTCGCGCAGGTGCGGCGGCGCATCGAGCGCGATCCTCGCCTTGCCGGCCGCGTGCATCTGCTGGGCAAGCTCGCGCATGCGAAAGTGGAATCCCTGCTGCGCGCCGCCGACCTGTTCGTGTCGGGCAGCCGCTCGGAAAGCTGCGGCTACGCATTGCTGGAGGCGATGGCCTGTGGCGTGGCGCCGGTGGTCACCGACATACCCGCGCACCGCGCGCTGGTCGGTGATGTCGGCCGCCTGTGGCCTTGTGGCGATGCGCAAGGGCTGGCCGATGCGCTGCTCGGCATCGCCACCCATCGGCCGTCGGCCGAGCGCGTGCGCGCGCATTTCGATGCAAACCTGTCGTTCGCGGCGGTCGGTCGGCAATGGGCGGCCGCCTATGCGCAATTGCTGGATGGCCACCGATGAAGCTGGCGCTGGTGGTGCCGGGCGGGGTGGACCGCACGGGCAAGTACCGGGTGATCCCCGTGCTGCTGGCGCTGATCGAGCGCCTGGCGCGCGAGCACGAGGTGCATGTCTTTGCCTTGCGGCAGGAGGCCCGGCCGGATCGCTGGGAATTGGCCGGCGCCACCATCCACAACATCGGCGACGGCTGGCAGCGCCTGCGCGCCATCGCGGCGATCCGCGCCGAGCACCGCCGCGCGCCGTTCGACCTGATGCAGGCGATCTTCTCCGGATCGTGCAGCCTGGTGGCCGTCGGCGCCGCCCGTTCGCTGCGGCTGCCGAGCCTGGTGCACATCGCCGGCGGTGAGCTGGTGGCGTTGCGCGATATCGGCTACGGCGGGCGGCTCACCTGGCGAGCGCGCCTGCGCGAGGCGGTGGTGCTGCGCGCCGCCGACCGCGTGACGGCGGCGAGCGCGCCGATCGTCGACTCGCTGCATCGGTTGGGCGTGGAGGCGCGGCGGGTGCCGCTGGGCGTGGACCTGTGTCGCTGGGCGCCGCTCGCCCCGCGCCGGCGCGAGCATGCGTGTGCGCGCCTGATCCACGTGGCCAGCCTCAACCGCGTCAAGGACCAGGCGACGCTGCTACGCGCGCTGGCCGTGCTGGCGCAGTCGGGCGTGCCGTTCCGCATGGACATGGTGGGCGTGGATACGCTGGACGGCGAGGTGCACCGGCTGGTGGAGGAACTGGGGCTGCAAGCGCACGTGCATCTGCTGGGCTTCCGGACGCAGGATGAACTGCGCCCCTTGATGGCCGGGGCCGACCTGCTGGTGATGTCCTCGCGGCACGAGGCGGGTCCCCTGGTCGCGCTGGAAGCGGCGGTGATGGGCGTGCCGACGGTGGGCACCGCCGTGGGACATATCGCCGAATGGGCACCGAATGCGGCGCTGGCCGTACCGGTGGGGGATTGGGCCGCGCTGTCGGGGGCGATCCACCAGGTGCTCGGCGACGAGGCCTTGCGCCTCCGGCTGGCGCTATCGGCTCAACGGCGTGCGATCCAGGAGGATGCCGAGGAGACCGCGCGCACCTTCGAGACCTTGTATGTCCAGTTGCTGGCGAAGGGCCTGGGGCGCTGAGCCACGCCGGCCAGCGCCATCACGGTTGCCGCAGCGCCGTCCGCACGACATAGAGCGTATCCATGCGCGGCGCGCGTCCGGCCAGCGAAGCCAGCATGCGGCGCCCGCGCGACAGGCCGACCCAGCGCTGCCCCTGCAACCATAGCTGCGTGCGTACCATCGCCTGCCGTTCCGCGATCGCCTCTGCCGGCGGGCTGATCCGGTTGGCGAGGTAGTGCCGTGCCTCGCCCAGGCTGCGCGACCATTCGATGCCCGCGAGCGGGTGCAGCCACAGCGCCGAGCACGACATCCGGGTAAGGTCCTGCCGCCGCGCCACCGCGCGCAGCACGGGCGGGCAGCATGCCGCCAGCCGCGCCAGCAGGTCCGGGCTGATGGCATGCGGGTAGTAGCGCGCGACCAAGGCCAATGGCGGCAGCGCCCACCACGGCGCCTCGCCGTCGGTGGCCTGCCACAGCACATTCCAGTCGTCCGGCAGCATGCGCATCGCCAGCAGGGCAATGTCGTTCAACTGGATCAGCCGCGTCGTGCGGTTGCACAGGTTGCCCGCCGCATGCAACAGCAGGTGGCACATCAGGGCGCCATTCGACGGGTACGCGTTCAGGCCGGGCCGGGCATCCGGCGCAAGGATGCGCGCGGTGACGTCCACCGTGGACAGCGGCAGGCGCTCCTGGATGCGGGTATGCAGTTCGATATTGACCGGTGTGTCGCGGTGCTCGCCGAGCACGGCCGGCGGGCTGTCCGCGACCGGCTTGAAGACACGATGCTTCCATTGGGCGAACGATTCCTCGTAGCCCAGTTCCAGCAGCAACCGTGCCGCGCGATCGGCATCGCGTCCATCGACCAGCAGGTCGATGTCGGCCATCGGCCGGTCGCCGGGCAGGTAGAGCCCGGGGCCATGCAGCGCGGCACCCTTCAGGGGAACCAGCGCCACGCCTGCGGCATGCGCGGTTTCGGCCAGGCGTTCCAGCAGGACCTGGATACGACGGTGGCGATGCAGCACGTGCGCGCGCTGTTCGGCAACGAAGCGCGACCACGCCCCGTGTTGCCATGGCGCAAGTGTGCCCAGCAGCGGCGAAACGCCATGCGCGGCGGCGACCGCCATGGCCAGCTGCCATTCGAGTTCGTTCCAGTCCGGCGTGGCCTCCGTCGGCCGCGCGAGCTGGCGCGCCAGCGCCTCGGTGGTGCGCCGCAGGCCTTGCCGCAGGGTTTTCATGGATGGCGACATGGCGGTCAGCCCGTGGCCTTGACCTTGTCGGCGGGCGCGGCGAGCGGCATCGCCGCCGGTACCGTGCGGTGCGCATGCTCGCTGGCGATCAGCGCATCCCAGCGGGCATCCAGCGCGTCGCGGCCGGCGGCATCCGGCGCCGTGGTCTGCAGGTTCACCTGCGCGTGCAGCAGGTCACGCACGCGGCGGTAGAACTCCGAGTCGTAGGCGCCGCGGAACATCATGGACAGGTCGTCGCTGTCCCGCCAATGCGTCTTGGCGCCAAGCTGAGCCCGTACCTGCTCGTAGAAGCGGGTGCCCGGCAGCGGGTAGGACACGCTCACGCCGATGTCGTCCGGCGCGGCGCGGGCGATCAGCGCGCGCGTCGCCAGCAGGTCCTCCAACTGTTCGCCGAGGTAGCCCAACTGGATGAAGAAGCCCACGCGGATGCCTTGCCGGCCGAGCCGCTCGCGCGCGGTCACCAGGTCGTCGACCTTGGTGCCCTTGTTCATGCGGTCCAGCACGCGCTGGCTGCCGCTCTCCGCGCCGATCCACGCCTCGGCGCAGCCCGCCCGCTTCAGCGCGGCGGCCATGCGCTCGCTGATCAGGTCGGCGCGGGTCTGGATGGTGAAGGGCACCGCGCCGCCGATGCTTTCCAGGTGCGCGGCGAACGCCTCCACCCACTCGACGTGGAAGCCGAAGATATCGTCCGCCATCCAGATGTGATCGGGCTGGTACTCGGCCTTGAGATAGGCCATCTCCTCGGCCACGTCGCGCGCGTCGCGGCGGTTGTAGTGGTTGCCCCAGATGGGCTTGGCGCACCAGTTGCAACGGAACGGGCAGCCGCGCGAGGCGGCCATGTTGAGGCTGAACAGGCCATGCCGCTCCCGCCACAGCGCGCGATAGCGCGGCATGTCCACCAGATCCCAGGCGGGATGGCCGACGATGCGCGGATCGGGCGGCATCACGCCCACGCGCGTCAACCGGGTCTGGGCGTCGGCCAGCGAGGCCACGCCGGCCAGGCCCGCCGTCCACTGTGGCGTATCGATGGCGGGATCGCGCTCCAGCCGCGCCATCAGCTCGATCAGCGGCGCGATGCCTTCGCCGATCAGCACGGCATGCGCGCCGGCCGCAAGGAAGGCCCCCGGCTGGTCGGAAGCGTCGGAACCGGCGACGATCACACGGGCGCCCTGGGCGCGCGCCTCGCCGATCATCTGGCAGGCCGCCTCGCGCATGCGGTCCAGGCACATCTTGGTGAGGTAGTTGAAGTTGTCCTCGTACAGCACCACCACGTCCGGCCGCTGCTGGCGCACGGCGGGCGCGTAGTCCTCCACGCCATCGGCGAGCATGGCGTCGAACAGCGCCACCTCATGGCCGCGCTGCCGCAGCAGCGCCGCCACCTGCAGCGTGGCGAGCGGAGGATAAGGCTTGCCGCGTTCCCACTGTTTCGGATCGAGCCGAAGGTAGTAGGAATGGCCAACCTGGATCTTCAGCATGTCTGGGACGCCTCTATCGGGACGAGCGGCAACCGCGCCTGGGCGGCGGACAGGGATTTCCCGCCGGCCGCGTTGGCGCTTGGTTGGACGTGAGTGCCGAACCGTTGGGCGGGGGTTGCCTGCGGCGGGAAAAATATTTGGATGTCCGTTCGCGTGGCGATGTGCTATCACATGGCGCGCCAAAACGATCGCCGACCATGACCCCGACTTCCCTTTCCCACGCGCGCGACGCCGGCCTGGATGCTTTCCCCGAACGGCAAGGCGGCGGTGTCGTGCGCGGGCAGGTGCTCGGCGGCGATTTCCGCTTCCGTAGCGAAAGCGCCGCGCTGCTGCGGCTGGTGGAGCAGGCCTATGCCGGCCTGCCGCCGCATCGCCTGCCTGGCGACGCGCCCGTGTTCGAGGTGGAACTGCGCCTGGCGCCGCGCCTTGCCGCAACGGATGGCGGCGAGCCGCCGCCGGTGCGCATGCAATCGGGCGCGGGCCTGCTGTGCGGCGTGATGGATGCGTCGAACTACGTCGTCCTTTCGCCGGAGCAGGGCAGGGCGCTGGTGGTGGCCTCGCAGGACATGCTGGATCGCGCCTATTACCTGCGCTACGAACTGATCGAGTTCGCGGTGTTCATGCTGGCCGCGCGCAGGCAGGGGCTGGTACCGCTGCATGGCGCCTGCGTTGGTCGCCATGGACGCGGCGTATTGCTGATGGGCGAGAGCGGGGCGGGCAAGTCGACCCTGGCCCTGCACAGCCTGCTGCACGGACTGGATTTCCTGGCGGAGGATGCGGTGTTCGTGCATCCCGAGCATATGCTCGCCACCGGCGTGGCCAATTTCCTGCACATGAGGCCCGAGGCGCTGCAACTGGTGGACGATCCGGCGGCGAAGCGCTGGATCGCGCAGGCACCCATGATCCGCCGGCGCAGCGGCGTGGAGAAGCACGAAGCCGACCTGCGCCAGTGGCCGGGCGCATGCGCGGTCGCGCCGCTGGCGCTGGTGGGCGCGGTGCTCGTATCGGCCGAGCGGGCGGGCGATGCCTCGGCGCTGTTGCAAGCCATCCCCGCCGACGAGGCTGCCGCGCGGCTGGCCAGCGACCAGCCTTATGCCGCCAGCCAGCCCGGCTGGCAGCGCTTCCTGCAGCGCCTCGCGCCGCTGGGCGTGCATGTATTGCGGCGCGGCGATCATCCCCGTGATTCCGTCGATGCCCTGCTGGCGCTGTTGGGCTGAGCCGACAACCTTTTCCCGCGTCCATGGCACCCACGGTCGAGTTCGTGTCGGAAGAGTCCGGCACGCGATATCGCCGCGATGGCCGTTTGGATGGCCAGGCCGTGGCACGGGCGAGTGAACATGGCAGGCCACCCACCGCGAACCGGCGATCGAGAGCATGACCCGCTGCGTACCGTGCTGCGTACGCTGGCCAGCGGCGACCTGAGGGACATCGCGCTATATGTCGCGCTGTCGCTGGCGGCCGCGCTGGCCGGCGGCGTGGCGGCGCTATCGCTGGTGCCGCTGATCCAGCCCGGGCATCCGCTGCCGTTCGCCGACGCCGTGCTGCATGCGCGCGGTGCGCGCGCCCAGGCCGTGATATTCGGTGGCATCACCGCGCTGTTTGCGCTGCTGCGCTGGTGGACGGCGCGGCTGGGCGCACGCCTGGTCAGTCGCTACGGCCTGCGGCTGCGCTGGCAAGTGCACGCGCGGTTGACCGGCGCCTCGCTCGCCGCGCTGGCGGACTCGACCTCGGCGGAAATCGCCAACGTGCTCACCTACAACGTCGATATCGCCATCCAGGGCCTGAGCGCATTGCTACAGTTGCTGGTGGCGAGCCTGACCTGCGTGGCGAGCCTGGGCCTGGCGCTATGGGTATCGCCGCCGCTGGTGCTGGCCGCGCCCGTGCTGGCCGGCATCGGCCTGGCCACCTCGCGCTTGTTCGCACGCGAGCAAGCGGAAGTAAGCCGTGGCTACATCGCCGACATGACCCGCCTGTTCTGGCACAGCGAGGATTTCCCAAGGCGCCTGCGTCACGTGCGTTCATTCGGGCGCGAGGACGCGGAGCGGGCCAGCTATGCCGACGTCGCCGCGCGCCTGTGCGAAGGCTATGGACGTCAGTTGGAACTGGTGGCCTCCGGCCGGTTGGTGCTCGAATGGCTGGCCGCCGCCGGCATCGCCGCGATCTTCGTGCTGGCGGAGCATTGGCATGGCGTGGACCAGGCTTCGCTGATCGCCGTATGCCTGCTGCTCGGCCGCCTGCTGCCCTACCTGGTATCGACACGACAGAGTTTCCAGCAGTTGCGTTCGGCCATCCCGGCGATCGCGCTCTGGCAACGATACATGCGACTGGCGGACGCCGATGGACCTACGCCCATGGTGCGCCCGCCGGCCGATGGCGCGCTGCATATCGCGTACCTGCGGGTGACGCCTCCCACGGTGGGCCTGGAAGTGCGTGACCTGAGACTCGCGCCTGGCGAAATGACCCTGGTATCCGGGCATTCCGGCATCGGCAAGAGCAGCCTGGTCGACGTGCTGGCCGGCATGGCGTCGCCGCAGGCATTCGCCGCGCGCGTGGGCGGCAAGGCCATCGACTTTGCCGCGTACCGCGAGCAGGTAAGGCACGGCGCCTACGTCAGCCAGAGCGTGCGGCCCTGGCAGCGCACCGTGCGCGAATGCCTGCTATGGGCGGCCCCGGATGCCAGCGAGGAAGCGCTGCGCCAGGCCGTGACGGATGTCGGGCTGGACAAGCGGTTGGCGAACTCGCCGGAAGGGCTGGATACCGAACTGCACGGTTCCGCCAGCCGCCTCTCCGGCGGCGAACTGCAACGCCTGCTGCTGGCCCAGGTGATCCTGCGCCAACCCCGCCTCGCCGTACTCGACGAAGCCACCAGCGCGCTCGATCCCGCCGCCGAAAGCAAGGTGCTTGCCGCACTCCGCCGCCGGTTGCCCCGCACCATCCTGGTGGTGGTCGCCCACCGCCGCGAAGTAGCCGCGCTGGCCGACCAATGGCTGGTGATCGACGGCGATGGACCTTCCGTCATCCATGCGGGCGGGACGATGCATGCGGACCTGGCCTAGGGCCAGTCCAAAATCTGCGTTTGGTCACAAGCACCCCACCCCAACCCTCCCCTGCGTGCAGGGGAGGGAGCGAGTGCTGCACGCTTTGCCCCTCCCCCTGCATGCAGGGGGATGCTGGGAGGGGTGTGCTCTTGGTTCACGCGAAGACTTTGCCCGGCACTAACCCTCCATGGCTGCAAGCCAGGTGAAGACGAAGCGGCGCCAGTGAGCGTAGCTTCAGCTCGCTTAACCGGCGATCGTCATGAGCATTCCACGCATGCGAAGTTCACACCGGGTTGAGCCATGCCTGCGCAAGCTGCCCCCACACTTTCAGGAGGAGCTTGCCATGACCAAGCGTCTGCTTGTCCTGTTGATCGGATTGTCGGGCTGCGGCGTCGCCTTCGCGCAGGACACCATGCCCAGCGCCACGCCACCAGTGACGAGCGCTACCCAGCAAACCACCACCACGGTCACCACCTGGACGTCCACGCCACCGACGGGCGCCTTGACCGAAGACGCCATCAAGACGTCCATCGCCAACGCCGGCTACAAGGAAGTGAAGGACCTGAAGTTCAAGGACGGCGTATGGCGCAGCGAGGCGCGCGGCGGCAACAAGCAATGGGTCAAGCTTGCGGTCGGCCCCGTCAATGGCCGGGTCTACACGGCCGATGCGCCATCGAGGCTCAATGAGAACGAAGTAAAGGCCAAGCTCGCCGCCGACGGCTACGAAGACGTCGGGCACGTGAATTACGACAAGGGTCTTTGGAGCGCCAGCGCCAAGACCTCCCGAGGCCGCGACGTCGACCTGTTGGTCGACCCCAACGACGGCAGCGTCGTGGCCAAGTCCCACGACTGACCTCCGTTACGATCGGAGCGACAAGCCCGGCACGCTAGGCGTTGCCGGGCTTTTGGTCGCAGATGCGGTTTGAGGGAAGTCGACGCTGGGATATCACCCTTCCAGGCTAGCCAGGCATTGCGCATCAGGCTGACTTTTTGCCCTCTCTCGCAGGATCTCATTCGAGAGCTTGCCCCGGCAATGGAAGAAGATTTCCCGGGTGCTCGACATCTCGGCGTCATCGGTGGCATTAGCTCATCAGCCTTTCTTCTGGCACGTGACATCGGTAGCGGATTATCGCGCTACCGATGTCACGTGCTCGTGGTGCTCATCTCACGAAGCCGGATTCGACGGATTGAATTGGCGTGATCGCAGAGCATTGCCTCGACAGTCAGCATGACATGCTCCATGTCTTGCATGTTCGCTTGCATTGCCATAGCTATGCCGCATGCAGGGCATCAATTCCTAGGTTTATATGGAACTCCAGCGACGACACAGAAAATCAACCCTGAAAGCAGGCCGAGGACCAGGCCGGTCGCAAGCTGTTGAGCCGTTCCGCTTAATGCAAATTGCTTGTTACCACTGATTAGTGTGGCAAATAGGAAGAACGCAAACATGCCGATGATGCATGACCCACCGCATACGTATCCGACAGTCAGCTTTCGCCAACGAACCAAGCTGGCTATCCATGGCCAGCCGAGAGTAGCGATGGCTACATAGCCGACTGGAACTCCAAAAAGATACATAAAAGCTAAAGCCCCCCCCCAAGAGAGGCCGGGGCGGTTGTAGCCCATGGCGACAAAATATGTGACATAGGCAAGGAAAAACGCCAAGGGAGTCAATAGCGGCGTGATAACGATTGCCAGCCAAATCGGGCGTCGGGTGATAGTTATGGATGACATGCGGGCGCGGTACACCAGTTCACTAGGGCATTACTGCCGGGAAGGTCGCCACCGAATACGGGAATGCCCCAAGAGGACACTGAGCCGCCTCCGATAGCCCGAAAGATATCATTGTGAAAATCTGCGATTGATTGCCCACTCACAGTCACAGGATTGGTGGGTGACGCGTTGGCTGCGTCTAGCTGTGCAGCTCGCGCAGCGACCAAAGCCTCGCGAATCGCTTCCATCTTCTTGTCAGTAATCGCCCGGTCAGCGGCACATGTCTTGCCCGGTGGAAGGTGATCTGAAATCAAAGACGCAAGGCGATAATTGGTTATCCCAGACAAAACACCGATGTTGTTGGCGACGTTGCTTCCCTCGCAAGCGTAGGGATCACCGCCGGCACATGCGGTGGCGTAGTAGTTCTTCCAGTCACCAGCCTGGGCATAGGCCCGCTCTTGGGGCGTGTTCCAACAACCTTGACCGTTGCAGGCAAGTCCCATGGGGTCAGTATTGGATAGCGGATTGCCACCCACATAGGCATATAGGCTAGGCCCTGCTGCAAGTCCCAGCGGATCAGGCTGGCCGTACCGGCCTGTGGCCGATTCGTAGTGGCGTCGGACGTTGTAATGCAGCCCTGTCTCCACATCGTAGTACTGCCCCGGAAACCGCAAGTAGAAGTTGGCCGTGCCCGTCGTGGGTTGGTTGCCAAAGGCGTTGTTCTGCCAAGGCCAGCTATAGACCATGGTCCCGCTGGTATCCGTCACCGCACGCAATGTACCCAGGTGATCGGCATGCAGGTAATTGATGGCGGGCGCGGCGCGACCCGCATCCGTGGCCGAGGCGACCGGGATGCCGTTCAGATAGACGTACTCGCGATAGTCCTCGGCAAAGTATTCGCCATACAGGTTGCCGGTGCCGGCCGGATCGTAGATGGCGGCCATCTGGCCCGTGCTGGGCGAGGTGATGGTGCGCCAGACGCGGTTGCCCAGCCCGTCGTACTGGTAGTTGGCCATGACCGTGCTGCCCGACGTGACTGCGGTGAGGACGTTGCGGTCATCGTACCCCAGCCCGACCAGCGTCCCATTGGGGTCCGTCAAGGCGGTGGTGTTGCCGTTGGCATCCAAGGAGCGAGACAACCCGCCCACGGCATTGAGCCGGTGCGTGCCAGCCTGATAGGTATAACTGAGAGTGGGCTGCGTGCCGATCGTCGCACTGAGCCGGTCGCCGGTCCGGTTGTAGGTATAGGCTTGCTCGGCGGCACCATTCCCGTCGTCCAGCGCCTGGAGGCGGGAAAGGGGATCGTACGTGTAGCTCTCGGTGGCGGGGTTCGCGCCGGGCAAGGCGCCTGCGGCCGCGATGCGTCCCATGTCGTCACGGCGGAAATGCAGGTTCAAGGCGCTGCTGGTAACGTCCGTTACCTGCCCATTGGCGTTCAGCGTGCGCGCGACTGACTGGCCGCCTAAGGCCCAGGTGTAGCCCGATACCTGCCCGAACGGGAAGTAGGACACGCCGGTGATAAGTGGCGTGACCGTGCTGTTGGCATAGCTGCCATAGGGGCCAGGTTGTTGCAGGTAGCCGATGGTCGTGACGCGGCCGGCCGCATCGAAGCCATACAGGAGTTCGAAACCCGACGGATATTGCAACCACTTGAGCCGGCGCCCAGCCGTATATGCATAGCCGTGCAGATAGGCGACACCGTTGATGACCTGCCGGACTTCGCGAATGTCCCCTTGGTTGGTATAGCACCATGAGGTGTTGCCCGAGGCATCGGTCATGGTGGTCAGGTGACCGATGTTGAAATTGGTAGGGCAACCGGCAATCGGCGAGGGCTGGTCGTAGGTGTAGGTGATATTCAGCTGGGGATGCGCGGGATACATCACCTGCGTCAGGCGATTGAGTGCGTCGTAGGTATATTGGGTGACGACACCTCGCGCATCGATGCGTTGAGTGCGATTGCCAGCCGAGTCGTATGCACTCGTGGCATGGCCCGTATCCGGACTCTGTACCGAGGTGACATTGCCCAGGCCATCATAGCCATAGATCGTGTTGAGGCCTTCCGGGTCGCTGACGCCCTGGAGCCGGTCCAGGGCATCGTAGGCGAACACACTCTGGGTGTTCTGGGTGGCCGTATCGGTGCCGTGGTAGTTATCCAGGGTCTGCACCAGGCGGTTGAGGCCGTCATAGCCCTGCTGGCGCTGGATGCCCAAGGCATCGGCGCTGTGCACCAGGTTGCCGTTGCCGTCGTAGCTGTCGCTGAAGCCGGCGTTGAATACGGCATGGCCCAGGCCATCGGTGACCTGGGTGAGCTGGCCCAGGGTGTTGTAGGTGCGAGAAAGCGTGCGGCGTACGGTGCCACTGGGATCGAAGATCTCTTCCTTGGTCTTGTTACCCGCCGCATCGAGGGTGTAGTGGAGACGATCGCCCAGGGCATCGGTGATGTCGGTGAGGCGGTGGGCGGCGTCGTAGGTGTAGGACAGCGCGACGCCATCGGGATCGGTCAGGGAGGCCACGGCACCATAGGGCGTATAGCCGACGGTGGTCACGGCATCGCCACTGGAGGGTGATCCATCGGCGTTGGCACGCACGATGCGGGTCAGCAGCCAGCCACGGGGGTGATAGGTGAAATCGGTGATCACGCCATTGGCATCGGACTGGCGCACCACGCGGCCGTTCTTGTCGTAGGCGACATAGGTCGTGGTTTGGCCGAGAGGGCGAATGACCTGATAGAGATCACCGGCGCGATGGCAGGCGCCGCCCAGGGTGCCACAGCCGGATTCGTCAGTGGTGAGGTAATAGCGATACTGCGTGACATCGGTGACGTCCGTACGCGGCCCGTCGACCGAGAGCAGCAAGCCGACGAGGGGGCATAGGGTGGTATCGACGGCGTCGCAGTAGGTGTAGGTCCAGCGGCGAACGCCCGCAGGAGGTGTGCCGCTGTTGCCACATGTATAGCTGCTGGCGGCATTGCTTGTGGGGTCGATCTCGCAACGGGCCGTGACCTGGGCTCGACTGTTGTAGCCCCAGGTCGTCATGGCTTCCACCGTGCCACTTACGTCCATGACTGAGCGGGTCAAAGGGACTCGGTTGGCAACATCCCAGGTAGTCGCCGTCGTGCGCTGGGTACTTTCACCTGATGACTCGACCTGTGAGATAACAAGGCCTTGAGTGTTGTAGGTGGACTGAGTGGTGTGGTCGTTGAAATCCGTTCCGGTCGCGGGATAGCCGTTCGCGTCAAAAGTCAGTGATGCGAAGCCTTGGCCGCAGCCTGGGCCACAAGGGCCGCTTGCGGAACTGGCATGCACGGAACCGCTCGGGGTGCTGAAGCCGTACGTCACCTGCACGCCGTTGGGGTATGTAACCGTGTTGGTGCCATTGGTTCCATAGCTGACCTGGGTGACATCAACGGTTCCAGCCATCCGCGATAGGGTCGCGCGCCCCTGGCTGTCGTAGCCGATATCCGTCAGACGTGTTCCCGTTTCATCGATCTCGCCTGTCAGTGCGTTCGGAAGATTGATATTGGAGGTCAGCGCACCTTCGTTGTAGACGTATTGCCTGAACCGGCTATCAGGATAGGTCACTTTGATGAGATTGCCGTTTACGTCATAGCTATAGCTGATCACGCCGCCATCGGGTTGAGTGATCGTCGCGACATTGCCTTGGCTGTTATATGTAAATGCCAGTTGCCGTCCAAGGGGATCGGTCACCGTCAGCAAAAGGTCCGCAGCCGGGGCGATGTTCGTGGGCGTCGAGGTATCGCTGTAGGTGAGGACGGTGAGCTGCTTGTTGACGTCGGTAATGGAAAGTAAGCGGCCTTGTGCGTCGTAGTCTTCCAGTTCGCGTGTTGCTGCGTTGGTGTAGAACCAGCCTGCCAAGCTGCTGCTTGCAGCGTCATAGATTGGCGAAAGCGTATCGGCGACATCCGAGTCGGTAACCCAGGAACCCGACTGGAGTGTAAAGACGACTTGCAGTCCATCTGGACGGTAAATCGTCACTACACCATTTGTAGAGTCACTTAGATATTCAAGGTTGCGGTCAAATGTATGGCGCCAGTGCTTGCCAATATGGGAGGTAGCGGTAGCTGCATGACTGTTGTAGTGGCGATGCAAGCTTAAGGAAGTAAGCGCTATGTCGACATCGTCGCGATACTCGTTGCCTGTACCGAAGTTGATAGGGTCTCCAACACAGTTGCAAGGCTTGCCTGTGGTCTTACCTGGTTTATAGAGATAGGCGGTCCCGGTGACTCGTCCCCAGCCACCACACTGGCCATGTAGGGGCATGATGGCCACATTTCCGACCCTGCCATCCATATTGTTGGAAGAGGTTGGGTCGGTAAGGGTCACACTATAAGAACACTGTGCCTCGGTCACATGATAGTAAAGCAAATAGTCTGGCCACCAAATCGATATGGCTTCACTTATGGAGTCCCAGGGGCCGTAATTACGATAACCGTATTGGTAGTAAGGAGGACCGTAATAAGTAGTGTTGTTCGTTGTCGCCAGCGATGTGGTGTGCGGCTGTGATTTCGTGATGTTTATTGAGAATTTTCCCGCACGATTTGATGCAGTTGAAGCATGGGCAGGTTCGTTGCCATCTGTTGCAGATGGTGTCGTATGGACGAGTGATGTCCATAATCCGAGCACGACGAAAAAGCAGACGCCCAACGCTGCGCGACGAACGAACATGTCTGAGTCCCCTGTGTGACATCCGAGTTGTCTGCGCCGTATGGGCGCCCCGTAGTGAGATATAGCAAACACTTGTGTTAAGAGAGCATCAATACTGATGCGTTATTCGTCACGTTTCTAACGATGAGTGGTGATTCCCTACATGCCGGATATCGTGCGTACGTGTGTGCTAAGTGTCGCCGGCCATGACTTCAGGCCCATGCACTAGTGTTAACTCAATACTATGGTGTACTCCATGGTAAGCAGCAGTGCGGGTGGGTTGTGGACGACAACGCGGGCCATCTGAAGAAATTCCAGAAGGAGCTGTCGGCGGGCACCGTGTCATTGGTGCTGCTGGCGGTGCTGGGGCAGTCGCGGCGGCCGATGTACGGCTACCAGATCGCCAAGCGGCTGGAAGAGGTGGGCGAGGGCGTGTTGGCAGGCAAGCAGAGCGCGCTGTATCCCGTGCTGCGCAACCTTGAAGGGGCTGGGTTGCTGGCGAGCGAGGTGGAGCCTTCCGTCAGCGGGCCGCCGCGCCGCTATTACCGCATTACCAAGCAGGGGCGCGAGGTGCTGCGCGACTGGGTGGAAGCCTGGAACGCCACGCGCGATTCCGTCGATGCCGTCTTGCAAGGAGGGGTGTCATGAACAGTACGCCGCGTACGATCGCCGAATACCTCAAGCAGTTGCGCGTCGCGTTGCGCGGGGCGGACCCGGCATTGATCCAGGATGCGCTGTACGACGCGGAGGAGCACCTGCGTTCGGAGCTGGCGGAGAACCCGCAGCGCAGCGAGGCCGAGATGCTGGCCCATGTGGTGGGCACCTACGGCGCGCCGGAGGAAGTGGCGGACATCTACCGCGACCAGGAGGTCAAGATCCAGCGCGCGTTGCGCCCGCCGCCGCCGCCCAGGCACCGCTCCGCCTTGGGGCGCTTCTTCGGGGTGGCTGCCGATTCGCACACCTGGGGCGCCTTGTTCTACATGCTGCTGGTCCTGGCCACGGGCATCTTCTATTTCACCTGGGCGGTGACCGGCATCTCGCTGTCGCTGGGCCTGGCGGTGCTGATCATCGGCATCCCGTTCGTGATCCTGTTCCTGGGCACGGTGCGCGCGCTATCGCTGCTGGAAGGCCGCATCGTGGAAACCATGCTGGGCGTGCGCATGCCCAGGCGCCCGCCATATCCGCTCCATACCGGCACGTCGCTGGGCCAGCGCATCGGCGCGATCTTCACCGACGCCCGCACCTGGACCACGCTGTTCTACATGGTGCTGCTGCTGCCGCTGGGCATCGTCTACTTCACCTTGACGGTGGTGATGCTGTGCCTGTCGCTGGGCCTGATCGCCACGCCGGTGCTCAAGGTCCTGGACGACATCGACGTGCTTATCTGGAACTGCGGCGGCCCCGACTGGCTGTGCGGCGGCAACAACTGGTGGCTGACGATCCTGGCCTGCGCGCTCGGCATCGTGCTGTTGTTCGCCACGCTGCACCTGGTCCGTGGCCTGGGCAAGCTGCATGGCGCCATCGCCAAGGGCCTGCTGGTGCGTTCGGTCGAGGACTGAATCACACCAGTTGCAGGTCCACGGTGCGCGCGCCGGGGAATACGGATTGCAACTGGCTGCCGGATAGTCCCCACATGCGCCCCAGCAGTCCGCCCAGCAGGTCGCGGTAGTTGGTGAGCACGGGATAGTCGCGGTTCTGCAGCAGGTTCGCCGCATCCACCGCTACCTGCGGCCCGGCGATGCGACCGCCGTTCACCTGGCCGCCCAGCACCCAGTACACGGTGCCATGGCCATGGTCGGTGCCCTTGTTACCGTTCTCGCGGAAGGTGCGGCCGAACTCGGAAACCACCACCACCACGGTGTTGTTCCATTCCGCGCCCAGTGCATCGGCGTAGGCGGCCAGGCCCCGGCCAAGGTTGGCGAGGTTGTTGGCCAACGGACCGCTGGCACCGCCCTGGTTGACGTGGGTGTCCCAGCCGCCCACGTCGACGAAGCCCAGCCGGTACTGGTCGCGCATCAGGGTGGCGATGCGCTGGGTTTCCTCGGCGAAATTCTTCGCGTTCGGCGCGCCACGGTTGGCCTTGGTCATTTCGTCCTGCAATTCCCTGGATACGTTCTGGCGCAGCTCCAGCCCGTCGGAGGCGGCCGAGGCCAGCGCGGTGTCCTTGTACATGCCGGCCAGGATGCTGGCCTGCCGCTGGTCGAACACAGGCTTGGGATTGCCGCGCAGCGAGATATTGGGAATATCGCGCGCGCCGCCCTGGAAACTCAGCGGCAGGGCATCGGTGAAGGCGATGGAAGGCGTGTTGGCCATCTGTCCCGACAGGCGCGCCATGAAGCCGGACCGGAAATCGCCGCGCCGGTCGGTGGGCTCGCCCGCCTCGATATTGTCCTGTGTCTCGAAATGGCTGCGCGACAGGTCGTCGGTACCGGCGAATGGTACGAAAGCCAGCTGCCGTTTCTGCCACAGCGGATAGATCGAGTCGCGCAGTGCCGGGTGCAGTCCCCAGGTGCCGTCTAGGGCGATGGCGCTGTTGGCGTTGGCTGGGTCGGGCCTGGCGATGGCGAGCGTGGGGCGCGCGGCGTAGTAGAAATCGCTGGCGTAGGGCACCAGCAGGTGGTTGCAGTCGTAGCCGCCGCGCAGGAACACCAGCAGGAAGCGCGGGCTTCCCGCGGGCGCGGCAAACAGCCTGCCGGAGAAGCTGAAGGCAGGCGCGATGGCGGCAGCAGCGGCGGCGAGCAGGAATTGGCGACGATTCATGCGGTCGGCCTCAGCGATAATTGAAGTCGGGGGAGGACAGCAGGAAGGTGTTCCATTCCTGCTGCGAGGTGGCCTTGGCCAGCGCGTCGCGCGTGGCCGTACCCAGTCGCGGGTCGAAGGTGTCGTAGTACAGGCGCGTGGCCAGCATGGGGAAGTCGCCGCCGCGCTTGGGCTGGCCCTCGGGCGTCAGCAGGCGGTTGTTGCCGGTGCCGATGGCGCCGGCGATCTCGAAGCGCTTGGCCATCTGCCCGGAACTGGACCAGCCGCTGGCATCCAGTGGCCAACCGTCCGGCGTCAGGCGGCCGAACACCGGCTCGCCCAACTGGTTGAGCCAGTTGAGCAGCGGCCTGGCATTGGCGATGGGCTTGCCGTCGTAGGCCAGGCGCACCGAGGACACCACGAATTGCATGGGGTCCTTGAATTTCCGGCCGTAGCTGGTGGCCAGCGCCTTCGATTCGAACAGGGTGCGCAGCACCTCGGCGATGTCGCCGTCGCTGCGCTGGAAGGTGCGTGCCATCTTCGCCACCAGCTCGGGCGGCGGATCGTCGGCCACGAAATACTCCGCCAGCTTGCGTGAGATGAATTGCGCGCAGGCTGGCTGGCGTGTGATGAGGTCCACCGCCTGGGTCACTTCGTCGAAGCCGCCGCCCTTGATGGCATGGCCCAGCAAGGTCTTGTCGCTGAAGTCGTGGCGCGCGGGATTGAATTCGAACAGGCCGTCCTGCACGAACAGGGCGGCATCCTTCGGTGGCCTTGGCGGTGTGGGGTGGTCGCGCTGCGGCGCGATGCCCGCGCCGGTGAGGATCAGGGCCAACTGCTGCACGTCCTGCTGGGTATAGCCCGAGCCCACGCCCAGGGTGTGCAGTTCCATCAGTTCGCGCGCGTAGTTCTCGTTGACGTGGCCCTTGGCGTTCTGCGCGTTGTCCAGGTATTCCAGCATGGCCGGGCTTTCCAGCGTGGCCATCACCAGGTCGCGGAACTTGCCCAGCGCGTGCGGGCGGATGGCGTGCTCCACGTAGTCGGCCGCCACCCAGCGTACGCGGCCCTTGGCGCCGTACACGCTGAAGTGGTTGAGCCAGAACCACACCATCTGTTCCTTCAGTTGGTTCTCGCCGTACACGGCATGCAGCAGTTCCATCTGCTGGGCCTGTTGCAGCAGGTCGTTGGCGTGCTGCTGCTGGGCCTTCTGGGCGGCGGCCTTGTCGGGGCCATCGGGCATGGCCTTGATCGTCTCCTGCGTCTGGCGCAGGTTCGCCAGCAACTGCCCAGCCGGTGTGCTGGCGGCTTCATAGCTGCCGATCAAGGCGGCGATCGGCGCGGGCAGCGCATCGTCGTCGCGGCTCTCCAACTGCTGGTCGAGGAAACGGGAGCGACCCAGCTCGCGGTAGCGGGCCACGGTGGCGCTATCCAGGTCGAAGCCGTCGCGTCGCAGCCACGCCACGTCGTCCGGTGAGAGCGGATGCTCCCGTGCGATGGCGGCGTCCTGGCCCAGCGCAAGGACCAGGCCGAACAGGACAGGCAAGGCGCGCTTGCCGTGGGAAAGGCGGTTCGGCGTGTCACGCATGCGTCGGGATTCCTGGCGGCAAGGTCGAACGACGGCGTAGGCCTGGTCATGTCAACGCGGTCGCCGCCGCAAGGCTTACCCGGCGGGTGGGCTTGTTCGGCGCGGATTCATGCGTGTGGACAGGCATCGTGGCGGAATTGACCCTCATCCCGGCGGGAAGAAGGCAGCAACAGCCTAGAACTCGTCCACGAACTCCACCACCGCGCCCAGCAGCCCGGATTCCACTTCCGTGACGGCGCGCACGGCGTCGGCGTGCAGGTTGTCGGAAGCCTGCACCTCGATCAGGAACAGCTCACTGCCGTTGTCGTCGACCAGCTCGCTGGAGCTGGAGTCGTCATCGGGATATTCATCCGGAATATCGATTTCCTCGACGTGTTCGATGCCATCGATGCCGTGCAGTGTCGTCAGCAGGGTGTCCGCGTCGTCGCGGCTGCCGGTCAGGCGAATGCGGATCGTGGGCATGGGGCGGTCCTCCCAGGTTCCAGCGGCCGCCATGCTGGCTCAAGCCATGTCCACGCCAGGTGATTCCGGCAAGGGAGCGCGCAGGCCGTAGAATGCCCCGTTTGCTGGAGATGCCACGTGCCCAAAGTCTACGACCGCGCCTATTTCGACAAGTGGTACCGCCACCCCGACCATGCGGTGGGTTCGCCAGCGGAACTGCGGCGCAAGGTGGCGATGGTGGTGGGGCAGGCCGAGTACTATCTCGGGCGTACGGTGCGCAGCGTGCTGGACGTGGGCTGCGGCGAGGCCACCTGGCGCGCGCCGCTGCGCGCCCTGCGGCCAGGCATCCATTACCAGGGGCTGGACGCCAGCGAATACGCGGTGGCCCGCTATGGGCGCCGCCGCAACATCGGCCTGGCGCGCTTCGGGCAGCTGCAATACCTGCGTTTCGACCGCCGCTTCGACGTCATCGTATGCACCGACGTGCTGCATTACCTCAAGCCGGCGGAGATCCGCGCGGGGCTCGTCGGCATCGGCGACATGCTGGAAGGCGTGGCCTTCCTCGAGGTGTTCACCAGCAAGGATGGCGTGGCCGGCGACCTGGAAGGCTTCCATGCGCGCGCGCCCGCCTGGTACCTCAAGGCGTTCTCCGAGGCGGGCCTGATGCCATGCGGCTCGCACTGCTATCTGGGCCCGCGCCTGGAGCGCCGCGTGGCGGCATTGGAGCGGGCGCAACTACCGGCCTGACGGTTGTGTGTAAGAGCGCACCCAGTGCGCGATTCCACGTGCTTCAGAACTCCACGTGCGCGCGAACGGCGGCGAAGCGTGCGGGACCGCGGTCGCGGTTGTAGCCAGGATTGCGGATGAACTGGAAGTCCGGGCTCAACGTCAGGTGCGCGAACACCGCGAAGTTGTAGTACGCCTCGATGATCTGCTCGTGGCCATAGTGCAGCGCGCCATCGCCCAGCACGAAGCCATTGCCGCCCAGGGCCAGGTAGTCGCGGTGCGCCGGCGACAGCATGTCGATGACACCGGCGATGGCGAGGTGGTCGTCGGGCCGGCCCCAGTGCGTCCCCGACAGCTGGAAGCCGCCGCTGACCGTGCGGTCCACCTCGGTGAACGCGAACGATTCGGTGCGCCCGTCGTTCCAGCCGGCCCGCATGAACAGGCCGGTGTCGCCGTGGTCGGCCAGCGGCAGCTCGCCGTTCACCGTGAAGCCGTACTTGTGGCGGCCGGGTGCATCGTCGGCCACGATGTCGGGCACCTGGCCGGTGGCCTGCGCGATGGCGATGGCATCGCGGTAGATGCCCATGCGGGCCTCGTTGCGGAAGGCCAGCAGGCGCAGCGCCCAGCCATCGGCGCGCGGCTGCAGCGTCAGCTCGATCTGCTGGCCGCTGGCGCTGCCCAGCGCAGGTACCAGCCTCTGGCCGTTGGCCTCGTAGGGCATGCGGTAGATGCCATAGCGCAGGGCCCAGGTCGGGTTGATCCAGGCGATCATCACGCCATCGGTGTAGCCGCGCGTATCGGCCGCGAAGTCCCAGGCGGTGTTGTTGAACAGCGCCCAGTTCATGAACTGCGTGCGCGTGCTGTTGGCGTAGCGGTTCTTGTCGAAATCGTCGCTGACGGCCATCTTGCCCAGCTTCACGTCGATGCGCCGCACCGCCTCCTTGCCGGGCAACTGGTCCTGCGCGCCTTCCACGTCTTCCGTCTCGTCGCCCAGCGGCAGCGACCAGCGCAGGAAGCGGCGCGCTACGTACGGCTTCTTGGGCAGGCCGGCGCTGCCGGAGCGGATCACGTCGCCATTGGTCAGGCCGCCCAGTCCGGTGGCGCCGGAGACGCCCTCGCCCTTGAACATCTCCACGTCGAAGTAGATCTGCAGGTGCATCGGCAGGTTCACGCCGGTGTAGGCGCCGAAGGTGTGCGAGCGCGCGGTGTCGCCCTGCGGGCGTAAGCTCAGCTCGCCCTGATAGGGCGAGTGCAGCGAATACTGGTGCTGGTCGATGAAGGTGTACTGCGCGCCCAGCCACTGCGGGACGAAATACTTGTCGTCGGTGCCGTCATCGGCACGCGCCAGCGCCGGGATGGCGGCCAGGCAGGCGGCCAGGAGGGTGAGTGCGGTTTTCATCGCTCATTCCGTGCATGGGCACGGTCACGAGCGGACCCGTCAGGACGGAAGGCCGCTCACGGCCGTGCCGTGATCGTGGTCGAGGCGTGCCGACGCTCGCGCAGGCGAAGCGTGCGGACACGGCTGGCAGGGTCGCTGTCCATGGGTCAGGTCATTTCTTGGGGGCGCCCCGGTACAGGGCGCGCGCATGGTGACTATGCCGCGGGCTTGTGTCAACGCTTTGTCAGCGCTGCGCGAAAAAACGAAAGGCCACCGCAAGGTGGCCTTTCGCAACGGCTGCCGATGGCGGGGCAATCAGCCGCCGCGCGCGGCCTTCTTGCGGTCGTTCTCGGTGAGATGCTTCTTGCGCAGGCGGATTTCCTTCGGGGTGATTTCCACCAGCTCGTCGTCGTCGATGAAATCCAGCGCCTGCTCCAGCGAGAACTTGATCGCCGGGGTGAGCTGGATCGCATCGTCCTTGCCTGAGGCGCGCATGTTGGTGAGTGGCTTGGGCTTGATCGCGTTGACCGTCAGGTCGTTGTCCTTGGCGTGGATGCCGACGAGCTGGCCCTCGTAGACCGAGTCGCCCTCGGCCGCGAACAGCTTGCCGCGCTCCTGCAGCGGGCCCAGCGAATAGGCGGGCGTGGTGCCGGCCGCGTTGGCGATCATCACGCCGTTGGGGCGCTTGGCGATCTGGCCTTCTTCCTTCGGGCCGTAGTGGTCGAACACGTGGAACAGCAGGCCCGAACCCTGGGTAAGGGTCTTGAACTGGTTCTGGAAGCCGATCAGGCCGCGCGCCGGGATCATGTACTCCAGGCGCACGCGGCCCTTGCCGTCCGGCTCCATGTTCTTGAGCTGGCCCTTGCGCATGCCCAGACGTTCCATCACCGGGCCCTGGTGGATTTCCTCCACGTCGACCACCAGCTGCTCGATCGGCTCCATCAGCTGGCCGTCAATTTCCTTGATGATCACTTCCGGACGCGACACGGCCAGTTCATAGCCCTCACGGCGCATGTTCTCGATTAGCACCGACAAGTGCAGCTCGCCGCGGCCAGACACCAGGAACTTGTCCGCGTCCGAACCCTGCTCCACGCGCAGGGCCACGTTGTGCACCTGCTCGCGGTCGAGGCGGTCCTTCAACTGGCGGCTGGTCAGGAACTTGCCGCCGGAAAGGTCCTTGTTGCCGGCGAACGGCGAGTTGTTCACCTGGAAGGTCATGCTGATGGTGGGCTCGTCCACGGTCAGCGCCGGCAGCGCTTCCGGCGCATCCAGCGCGGTGACGGTGTCGGAGATGGTCAGTTCCTGAATGCCGGAGATGGCCACGATGTCGCCCGCCTCGGCGCTGTCCTGCTCGATGCGCTCCAGGCCGAGGAAGCCCAGCACCTGCAGGATCTTGCCCTGGCGCTTCTTGCCGTGGCGGTCGATCACGGCGACCGGCATGTTCTTCTTCAGGGTGCCGCGCTGGATGCGGCCGATGCCGATCACGCCCACGAAGTTGTTGTAGTCCAGCTGGCTGATGCGCATCTGGAACGGGCCGTCCGGATCCACGTCCGGCTTCGGCGCGTGCTCCATGATGGCCTGGTACAGCGGGGTCATGTCGCCTTCGCGGGCCTCGGGATCGAGGCTGGCGTAGCCGTTCAGGGCCGAGGCGTAGACGATCGGGAATTCCATCTGCTCCGGCGTGGCGCCGAGGCGGTCGAACAGGTCCCACACCTGTTCCACGACCCAGTCGGGACGGGCGCCCGGGCGGTCGATCTTGTTCACCACCACGATCGGCTTGAAGCCCATCGCGAACGCCTTCTGCGTCACGAAGCGCGTCTGCGGCATCGGGCCGTCCATCGCGTCGACCAGGATCAGCACGGTATCCACCATCGACAGCACGCGCTCCACCTCGCCGCCGAAGTCGGCGTGGCCTGGCGTATCGACGATGTTGATACGGTTGCCCTGCCAGGTGATGGCGGTGTTCTTGGCCAGGATGGTGATGCCGCGCTCCTTTTCCTGGTCGTTGCTGTCCATCACGCGCTCGGCCAGCACGGTGCGCTCGGAAAGCGTGCCGGACTGCTTGAGCAACTGGTCGACGAGCGTGGTCTTGCCGTGGTCGACGTGGGCGACGATGGCGATATTGCGCAGATTTTCGATGGACATGAGGTCGGCTCGGGCGGCACGAGGCCGCCGCGTGAGGTTTCTGTAGGGATAACCCGTCGATTATACGGACTTATGTGACAACTTGCCTGGATGGCTGTTCAACAAGGTGTTTCGGGCAGATTGCCCAAGAAGCCCACTGGAATCGCAAAATATTACGATATGTTGCCCGGCAGCGCCCACGTATGCCTCTGTGGGAGCGCACCCTGTGCGCGACAAGCCTACGGAGCGGCACGCTGCCATGCCTGGTCGCGCACAGGGTGCGCTCCCACAGGGGCCGGGGCTGAAGCCGGGCCGGCCAGTATCACCGCGAGTACTGCCAGGATCCTGATGACGGTCCGGCGAAGACGTCGCGGCAGGACTGGCGATGGATTTGCAATGAGGACGTTTAGACGTCCGATGTCATCCAAGGCATGCCCTTACAAGAGTTCCTGGTTTTTCCTGATTTCGTGGCCCTGGAGGCTATGGCCTAGTGCTGTCTCTGGCCATGGCATGCGAGACATAAGCGATATGCCAAGGGCCGGCGCCTTGCCGGCGATGCGCCCCGCCGGACATGCGGCCCGAAGGGCGCTCGCTTCAAAGGAGATGGAACATGCAAGAACTGACGCTGCAGGAAACCGACCAGGTCTCGGGTGGTGACGGTGTGACGGCCGGGGCCTTTGGTATTGGCCTTGGGACTTCACTGCTTATCGGCGCCTCTTTGGGGCCCGTTGGAATAGTCACCGCAGCAGGAACTTACATCGTTGTCTATACCGCGGCGCGTCTAATGGCCGCGTAACCCATTAAAAGCGAAGCGGGGGTAATTCCCGCTTCGCATTTTCAATCGAATACCAGTTCAATCATGACAAAAAGAACCGTATTGCCCATGCAGCTTGCCATCCATCCAGTGGCAAGGCGCTTAATGCTGGCGCTGGCCTTCGTTAACGGAGTTGCTACTTGCACTATTGTGGTCCTTTTCGTGGTGAAAAAGGTCCAGGCGATTGAGATCGCGACTGATATCATAGTCCACATGGTCCTTGGTTTTCTCATACTGCCATTCACCACCGCGCTGGTATTCGTGCCCGCCATTCTGAATCGATATCCTGCCTGGGTGGTCCGGATTTTCGGCGAGTCCTACCTGACCAGGTTGCGGTTCGAGGCTGACCTGGCGTGGAAGATGATCGTCAGGGGCACGCGATGGGAATAAGCCATGGCGGCGCCGTGCCAGCCATGCTCACGGCGCTTGTCCTGTTGTCGATGATGCTTGGCTACCGGTTCGCGCCGGATCTCCAGGCAGGCATCCATGAAGGCAAGCGGCAGTGGCTACTGTTGCTTGCGGAGCTCCCCATCGCTGGCCCTGGCGTGATCTTTTTCAACACCGAGAATGTGCCCCTGCGGGTGGTGATAGTCCTGGTCACCTTGGCCTACCTGCTCTTCACGGTCTTTGGCGTCCATGTAAACCTGGCCAGGAGGTACCAGGTGGCGGTTGCTATTGCCGGATGCGCGGTGGCGGCAATGTCCGCCGTCCTGTTCATGGGCGTCCTGATGGCGACCTATTTCCTGTTCGTCATGTTCCTGTTCGGGCCGCTGGATCGCCGTTCCGACGGGTTGGTGTGGTGGTCCGCGATGTTCGCCACGTTCCTGATCGGCCTGTCCAGGTCGTACTTCCGCGTATTGGCGGACGCCTGAGACCAAGGGCCGGCGAATCTGTGGGAGCGCACCCTGTGCGCGACCAGCCTACGCAGCGGCACGCTGCCATGGCTGGTCGCGCACAGGGTGCGCTCCCACAGGGGAAGGGTTGTCTCAAACCAGCCCGGTGAGGCCGTAGGCCAGGATCACCACGAACACCGCCAGGGTCTTGATGACGGTGACCGCGAAGATGTCGCGGTAGGACTGGCGGTGGGTGAGGCCGGTGACGGCGAGCAGGGTGATCACCGCGCCGTTGTGGGGCAGGGTGTCCATGCCGCCGGAGGCCATGGCGGCTACGCGGTGCAGCACTTCCATCGGGATGCCGGCGGCCTGGGCGTTGTGGATGAAGGTGTCGGCCATGGCGGCCAAAGCGATGCTCATGCCGCCGGAGGCTGAGCCGGTGATGCCGGCCAGCGCGGTGACGGTGACCGCCTCGTTGACCAGCGGATGAGGAATGGCGTGCAGGGCGTTGGCGATCGCCTTGAAGCCGGGCAGGGCGGCGATCACGGCGCCGAAGCCGTATTCGGAGGCGGTGTTCATCGAAGCCAGCAGGGCGCCGGCCACCGCGGTCTTGCTGCCCTCGGCGAAGCGCCGCGCCACCGGGCGCCAGGCGAACGCCAGCACGCATACGATGCCCAGCAGCAGCGCACCCTCCACCGCCCAGATGGCGGCGACCTTGGACACCTCCTGCACCACCGGCCTGGCGTCGCCGATCACGGCGGGCATGAAGGACTGGCTGGAGCCATACCAGCGGGGAATCGCATCGCCGAGCAGCTTGTTGAACACGCCCACCAGCACCAGCGGCAGCAGCGCGATGAGGGGATGGGCCAGGCGTCCGCCTTCGAATGGCGCCGGTTCGTTGGCCAGGCTGCCGCCATAGCCTTCGCCGGCGGCTACTGCGGCGCGGCGGCGTGATTCCAGGTAGAGCAGCCCGGTGACCAGGATGAACGCCGCGCCCAGCGTGCCCAGCCATGGCGCGGCCCAGGCGTTGGTGCCGAAGAACGCGGTGGGGATGATGTTCTGGATCTGCGGCGTGCCGGGCAGCGAGTCCATGGTGAAGGTGAAGGCGCCCAGCGCGATGGTGCCGGGGATCAGCCGCTTGGGAATGGCCGACTGGCGAAACAGCTCGGCCGCGAACGGGTACACGGCGAACACCACCACGAACAGCGACACGCCGCCGTAGGTGAGCAGGGCGCATACGATCACGATGGAGAGCATGGCGCGGCCGCGGCCGACCAGCCCGATGGTGGCCGCCACGATGGACTGCGAGAAGCCCGACAGCTCGATCAGCTTGCCGAACAGCGCGCCGAGCATGAACACCGGGAAATACAGCTTGAGGAAGCCGACCATCTTGTCCATGAACAGGCCGGTGAACATGGGCGCCACCAGCGACGGCTCGGTCAACAGCACCGCGCCCAGCGCGGCGAGCGGCGCAAACAGGATCACGCTGTAGCCACGGTAGGCCGCCAGCATCAGAAAGCACAGCGCGGCCAGCACGATCAGAAAAGCCATGGTCGATTCCCGGGACACCCATCGTGGGCATCGTTGAGCGGCGAGTATCGGAAGCATCGCGCGTCGGCGGCACTGTACGAAGGTACAAGTGTGGCCGCGCATGGCGCTGCCTAAGCTCCACGGCATTCGGCATCCTGCGTACCCAGGATGCGTCCAAGCGAGGGGAGCTATGAAACGCACGCATCTGAGTCTGGCGATCGGCCTGGTGATGGGCCTGTCCTTCACGGCCTTCGCGCATGCGGACGACGCACCGCAACAAAGCGGCAACCCTGCCGCGCCGGCCCCCAATCCGGCCAACGTGACCCAACTGGAAGGCGTGAAGGTCACTGCCCGCAAGCGCGAGGAAACGCTGCAGGACGTGCCGATCGCGGTGAGCGCGTTCACCGCGCAGACCTTGTTCAACCAGAACGTGCAGAACCTCGCCGACCTGCAGGGCAAGGTGCCGACGCTGCAGATCTATGCCGCGCGCGGTTCCAACACCACGCTCACCGCCTACCTGCGCGGTATCGGCCAGGCCGACCCGACCTGGGGTTTCGATCCGGCGGTGGGCATCTACCTGGACGACGTCTACATGGCCCGCCCGCAGGGCACCATGCTCGACGTGTTCGACGTCAACCGCATCGAGGTGCTGCGTGGCCCGCAGGGTTCGCTGTACGGCAAGAACACCATCGGTGGCGCGATCAAGTACGTCTCCAACCCGCTGCCCACCAAGACCCAGGGCTCGGTGGAGGCCACGGTGGGCACGCACGGCGAGAAGGACATCAAGGCCGCCCTCGGCGGCGCCTCGTCCGATGGCGTGTGGCGCGGACGCATCGCCTACGCCAGCGAGCACAACGATGGCTACGGCAAGGACCAGCTCAACGACAGCCGCAACGGCGACAAGAACACCAACGCGGCGCGCGCCTCGCTGGGTTTCTTCCCCAGCTCCGACTTCAACGCCCAGCTGTCGGTGGATGGCCTGCGCGACAATTCCAACCCGCGCGGCGCCAAGCTGCTGACGGTCAACTCGTTCGATCCCGGCTACGCGCCGCTGTCCAACAACTACGACACGCGCAGCGGCATGGCCCAGCTCAACCACACCACGCTGTGGGGCACCTCGCTGACCTTGAACTGGATCGTCAACCAGGACTGGACGCTCAAGTCCATCTCGGCCTATCGCGGTTCCTCCACCGAAAGCAACATCGACTTCGATACGCTGCCGGAGAAGATCGCCGACGTCTACGCGGTGTACAAGGACCACCAGTTCAGCCAGGAATTCCAGGCCAACTACGACAACGGCGGCGCCGTGCACGGCGTGTTCGGCCTGTACTACTTCGACGGTACCGCCAAGGGCGCCATCGACAATATCTTCCTGGGATCGCCGCCGTACTACCCCGCGTTCTCGCAGTACGGCAGCACCGGCGGCAGCATCGGCACCAAGAGCTATGCCGGCTACGGCGACTTCACCTGGGACATCGACCCGCAGTGGAGTCTGGACCTGGGCGTGCGCTACACCAGCGAGAAGAAGTCGGCGGTGATCCAGAACTATGGGTTCGCCGACGAGACCTTCACCACGCCGATCTCCACCCTGGCGGACTTTTCCGGATCGCACACCTCGCACAACGTCTCGCCCAAGCTGTCGCTGGACTATGCGGCCACCGACCAGATCAAGCTGTATGCCAGCTTCAGCCAGGGCTTCCATTCCGGCGGTTACAACATCCGCGCCAACTGCTCGGCGATTCCCGAGTCGTGCCGGCCGATCGCCGACGAGAAGGTGACCTCGTACGAGCTGGGCAGCAAGATGTCGTTCTTCGACGACACGCTGATGATGAATACCGCGCTGTTCCACAACATCTACTCGAACATCCAGTTGTCGGTGTTCACCTCCTACACCTTGCCGAACGGCACGCAGGGCTTCTTCGGCGACTTCACCAACGCCGGCAAGGGCCATATCGACGGCTGGGAAGAGGAGTTCGCCTGGAAGCCGGCGGAGAACTGGACCTTCAGCGGCAACTGGGCCTACCTGCACACCAAGTACACCGACTTCGAAAGCGGCGGCGTCAACATCGCCGACACGCAGCGGTTCACCAACGCGCCGAAATGGTCGGGCGGGCTGAACCTGGAGCACACCATCCCGCTGGACAACGGCGGCAGCATCAGCGGACGCATCAACTACACCTACCAGACCGGCGTGTATCCGGAGACCACGCTGTCGCCGCTGATCTACCAGCCTTCCTACGGCTTGTGGAATGCCGGTATCGTCTGGCAGATCGACCAGCCGTGGACGCTGAGCCTGCAGGGCAGCAACCTGGCCAACAAAGCCTACCGCACCACCGGCTACAACATCGCCGCGCTCGGCATCGTCACCGGCTTCTACGGCCCGCCGCGAATGGTGACGTTGACGGCCCGCTATACCTTCTGACCCACCGTTCAAGGAGATGCCCATGCGACGCTGGTCCGGCCTGATCTGTACTGTGTTGCTGGCGAGCACCGCATGGGCAGCGGATACGCCATTGCCGCGGCTCGCGCTGGATGCCTCGCGCGTTGCCGTGGCGGGGTTGTCCTCGGGCGCGTACATGGCCACCCAGGCGCAACTGGCCTATCCGGAACGCTTCCCCTCGGCGGCGCTGGTTGCCGGCGGTCCCTACGGCTGCGCGGCCGGCCGGCTGGACCTGGCGCTCAGCACCTGCATGAAGGGCGTGCCCGTGCCCGATGCCGCCGCGCTGGCGGACAAGGCACGGCAGCGCTCGCAGGCCGGCGAGATCGGGCCGCTGAAGGATCTGGCCCATGGCCGCGTCTACCTGCTGCACGGCAAGGACGACGCGGTGGTAGCGCCGGTGGTGGCCGAGTCGGCCGCGCGCTTCTACACCCTGCTGCGCGAAGGCGATCCCGCGTTGAAAGCGTTCGAGGTGCACGACGACGGCGGGCGCACCTTCGCGCACAACCTGCCGGTCGCCGCGACCGGCGACGATTGCGACAAGTCCGTGTCGCCCTACCTCGGCCATTGCGGCTTCGATGCGGCGGGGGAAATCTTCCGCCAGCTTTACGGCAAGCCCGCGCATGCGGCCGGCGAGGCCAAGGGCGAGCTGCGGCGTTTCAACCAGGATGCCTACCGTCCCGATGGCGCGGACGCCTTCCTCGCGCCGGAAGGCTATGTCTACCTGCCGCCGGACTGCCTGGCCGGCAAGCGCTGCGGCCTGCTGGTGGCCTTCCATGGCTGCAAGCAGAACGCGGACGCGGTAGGTGAGGCTTTCGTGAAGGACGCCGGCTTCAACCGCTGGGCCGACGTCTACGACGTGGCGGTCCTGTATCCTCAGACCCGCGCGAGCACCGCGCCCTTGAATCCGCAAGCATGCTGGGACTGGTGGGGCTATTCCGGGGACGACTACGACAGCCGCCAGGGCGTGCAGCTGCGCTGGTTGATAGGCGCCGTCAAGGCGCTGGGGCTGCCCTGATTGCAAGGCACCACGTTTGCGGCCGTCACCCCGGCCTGCGCCGGGATGACGAGCATGGAGTGGAGCGACATGGCGTGATCGGTCATCGATGGGCTGGTGTCGCTCCATGCTGACCGCCCCCACTATCGCCACCGCCGCGCTGGTCTGGCTCGGCCTGCTGTTCGGCGTGGCGGTGATCGGCGAGCGGCGGCCGGCGCTGTTCGAGCGGCGCTGGGCCGTCGTGTATGCGCTGTCGCTGGCCATCCACTGCACCTCGTGGACCTTCTACGGCACCGTCACCCAGGCTAGCCGTTCCGGCTGGTGGCTGCCGCCGACCTTCGTCGGCGCGATCCTGATGTATGTGTTCGGCGTGACCGTGCTGCGACGGCTGGTACAGCTGGCGCGCGACTACAACGCGGGCTCACTGGCTGACCTGATCGCGGTGCGGCTGGGGCGTCACACCGGCCTGGCCGCGCTGGTCACCGCGGTAGTGGTGATCGGCATCGTGCCCTACATCGCCTTGCAGCTGAAGGCGGTGGCGATGAGCTACGGCATGCTCAGCCGGGGGCAATTGTCCGAGGCCGATCCCTGGCAGGACAGCGCGCTCTACGTGGCATTGCTGATGGCGCTGTTCGCCATGCTGTTCGGCACGCGCCGCGCCTCGGCGATGGCGCACAACCGCGGGCTGGTGCTGGCGATGGCGTTCGAGTCGCTTTTCAAGCTGGGCGCGATGCTGGCGCTGGGTACGCTGGTGTTGTCGCCGGCCAGCCATCGCCTGATGGCCGGCACGGCGAGCCAACAGGACAGCACCGGCTTTCCCGCGCTGATCCTGCTCGGCGCGCTGGCCATGTTCACCTTGCCGCACCAGTTCCACGCGGGCGTGGTGGAGTGCCGCGATGGCGCGCATTTGCGCACCGCGCGCTGGCTGTTCCCGCTCTACATGATGGTGATCGCGCTGCCCATCCTGCCGCTGGCGCGGCTGGGCGACGCCTGGCTGGGGCCGGGCGGCGTGCCGTCGGACCTGTACGTGCTCGCGCTGCCGCTGGCGCGCGGGCAGCACGGGTTGGCATTGCTGGCCTTCCTCGGCGGGCTCAGCGCGGCGACCAGCATGGTGGTGGTGGCGACGCTGGCGTTGAGCCTGATGATCGTCAACCACTTCATCGCGCCGCTGCGCGTGCGCGCGGGCTGGGGCCGCGACGAGCAGGGCGACCTGCGCGGCGAGGTGCTCAACCAGCGGCGCGTGGCGATCCTCGCGATCATCCTGCTGGCGTGGTGCTACAGCCGCGTGCTGGCGCGCAATGACGCGCTGGCCGATATCGGCGCGATTTCGTTCTCCGCGCTGGCCGGCCTGGGGCCGGCGCTGCTGGCGGCGGTGTACCGGCCGCAGCTGGGCCCGCGCGCGGTGGCGGCGGGCTTGGCGGTGGGCACGCTGGTGTGGCTGTACGTGCTGTTGCCCTCGATGCAGCGGCATGGACCGGCCTGGTGGCACGAGGGGCCCTTCGGTTGGTCGTGGCTGTCGCCGGATGGCCTGCTGGGGCTGGACGACTGGAGCCGTCTCGGCCGCGCTGTGGTGTTGAGCCTGGTCGCCAATACGGCGGTGATGTTCGCGGTGGCGGGTTCACGCCTGGGCCGCTCGCCGCGTTCGGCCAGCGTGGGCGATATCGGCGTGATGGAACTGCGCGCGCTGGCCTCGCGCTTCCTGCCGCCGGAACGGGTGACGCACCTGTTCGACGATGCCCCGGCCAGCGGCGTGGCCGGCGGCGCGCGCATCGCCGCGGTGGAGCACGAGCTGGCGGCGGTGATCGGCGCCTCGTCCGCGCGATTGCTGCTGGAAGTGGTGCGGCGGCAGCGCCGCGACGAGCTGGATACCGTCGCCGCCATCGTCGGCGAGGCGGCGCAGGACCTGCGCTTCAACCAGCGCGTGCTGGAGGCGGCACTGGAGAACATGAGCCAGGGCATCTGCGTGGTCGATGCCGAGCTGCGCCTGGTGGCGTGGAACGGCCGCTACGCCAGCCTGTTCGGCTACCCGCCCGAATTGCTGCGGGTGGGACGCCCGGTGGCCGACCTCACGCGCTACAACATCGAGCGCGGCATGATCGGCCCGGGCGAGCCGGAGGCGCGCGTGCAGCGGCGGCTCACGCATATGCGCGCCGGTACGCGGCATCTTTCCGAGCGGCGCTTTCCCGACGGCACCATGGTCGAGATCCGCGGCAACCCGATGCCCGGCGGTGGCTTCGTGGCCACCTTCACCGACGTCACCGCCTTCCGCCAGGCCGAGCAGGCGCTCAAGCGCGCCAACGAGACGCTGGAGCTGCGCGTGGAGGAGCGCACCTTCGCGCTGGCCGCCGCCACCCAGGAGGCCCAGCGCGCGAACGAGGCGAAGAGCCGTTTCCTGGCCGCGGTGAGCCACGACCTGATGCAGCCGCTGCACGCGGCCCAGCTGTTCGCGCACACGCTGGCCGAGCGCGGCAGCGATGGCGAGACGGCACGCCACCTGCACGGCGCGCTGGCCGCCACGGAAGGACTGCTGGCCGGCCTGCTCGACATGGCGCGCCTGGAATCGGGCCGCCTGCAGCCACAGCCGCGCGATTTCCCGCTGGCCGACGTGCTCGACCCGTTGGCGGCGGAATTCCGCGCGATGGCGGCCGATCGCGGCATCCGCTTCGACGTGGTGGGCAATCGCCAGTGGGTGCGTTCCGATCCGCAGCTGCTGCGTCGCGTGCTGCAGAACTTCTTGTCCAACGCGCTGCGCTACGCCGAACGCGGCCGCGTGCTGCTGGGCGTGCGCCGCCAGGGCGAACGCCTGCAATTGCAGGTATGGGACAATGGGCCGGGCATCGCGCCTGGCGAGCAGCGCTTCATCTTCGAGGAGTTCCGTCGCGGCAGTGCTTCCGGCGGGCAGGGGCTGGGATTGGGCCTGTCGATCGCGCAGCGCATGGCGGCCTTGCTGGGCCATCCGATCGGGCTGCGCTCGTGGCTGGGGCAGGGCAGCGTGTTCGAGCTGGCGGTGCCGCGCGCCCGCGCGGCCGTGCCGGCCATGATGGCGGTAGCCGAGCCGCAACCGCTGCCCGCCGGCCGGGCCCTGGTGCTCGACAACGAGCCTGCCGCGCTTTCCGCGTTGAGCGTGCTGCTGGCCAACTGGGGCTGGCAGGTGCATGCCGCGCGCACGCTGGAGCAGGCGCGCGCCGCGCCGTGGCGGCCGGACCTGCAACTCTTCGACTATCACCTGGACGCGGGGTGCACCGGGCTCGACGTGCTGCAATCGCTGGGCGAGGCGGCACGCGACGTGCCTACCGTGATCCTCACCGCCGACCGCGATGGCGACCTGCGCCAGCGCCTGCTCGACCAGGGCCTGGGCGTGCTCTACAAGCCGCTCAAGCCGCTGGCGCTACGGCAGGTGTTGCAGCGCGTGGCCGTGGCGCGCCATCTGTAGGAGCGCACCCTGTGCGCGACCGCGGCGGCATGGCGCTACCGCTCCGCGCACAGGGTGCGCTCCCATAGGAGGGGACATTGCGGGTTTGCCGGGTGCAATCCATCGCGCGCCGCATTGGCTTTCTGTGGGAGCGCACCTTGTGCGCGACTGTGGCGACATGGCGTTACCGCACCGTAGGCTTGTCGCGCACAGGGCGCGCTCCCACAGAGACCGATACTGGTCAGGGGCGCATCGAATCGCCAAGGTCCAATGACCGCAGCAGCACGCCGGCCTGCGTGCGGTTGCGCACGCCGAGCTTCTCGAAGATCGCCGTCACGTGCGCCTTCACCGTGCGCTCCTGGATGGTGAGCCGGTCGGCGATCTGCTTGTTGAGCAGGCCTTCGCCCAGCAGGGCGAGCACGCGGTATTGCTGCTCGGTCAGTCGCGCCAGGCGGCCGGCGAGGTCGACGTCGGCGGGATCGGCGGGCAGGGCGGCCACGGCCCTGGCCAAGCCTGCCGGCAGCCAGCTGCCGCAGCCGAGCACGTTGCGGATCGCTTCGGCGATCTCCGCCGGGCTGGCGCTCTTGGGAATGAAGCCGGCGGCGCCGTGGTCGAGCGCGCGGCGTACCGTGCGCGGCTCGTCGTGCGCCGACACTACCAGCACCGCCGCCGTCGGGAACTGCCCGCGCAGGGCCGCCAGCCCGGACAGGCCCTGGCTGCCGGGCATGTGCAGGTCCAGCAGCACCAGGTCGATCTCGGGGTCGGCCGCCAGGGCGTCGAGCGCGCCGGCCAGGTCGGCGGCCTCGATCACCTCGCAGCCGTCCACGCTTTCGTTGGCGGCCTGGCGCAATGCAGCACGGAACAGCGGATGGTCGTCGGCGATCAGCAGGCGTGTCATGGACGCCGACGTTAGCCGGGGCGACGGCCTGCGTCGAGTTCGGAAAGTCACGGCGCCACCCGGCGACGGCAGCCTGCCGTGCTGGACTTTCGTACGATGGCGGGAACCTTCCCGAGGGTTATGGTGGCGGGCATGACCAATCGACCTTTCCGCTGGATGGTGTGGCTGGCGCCGTTGCTCGCGTCGTGCGGCACCGCAAGCGCTCCCAAGGAGCCCGGCATGTCCATTCCCGATTTCGTGCGCGGCGATGTGCGCGTCACCGAGCACCGCGCGGGCGACGACCTGCTCAGCGCCGGCCTGGGCCTCGCCGGCCTGGCCGCCGCCCCCGAGCCATTCGCCGACCCATCGTCGCCCACGCCCGCCGAACTGCGCCGGCGCGCGATCCAGGCCAGTTGGAAAGGCATCGCCGACCTCGGGCCGCTGGGCGGCTATGGCAGCGTCTATGGCGCCGTGCCGGACGTGTCGGGCCGCGAATACCAGGCCTTCGCCTGGATTCCCGGCGCGCAGTCGCCGCATCGCGTGCTGCTACAGGTACCGGACCACTTCGACCAGGCACGGCGATGCCTGGTGGTGACGGCATCCTCCGGATCGCGCGGCATCTATGGTGCCATCGCGCTGGCCGGCGCCTGGGGCTTGCCGCGTGGCTGCGCGGTGGCCTATACGGACAAAGGCACCGGCGCCGGCTATTTCGATCCCGCCGACGATACCGGCGTGGCGCTGGACGGCACGCGCGCCAGACGCGGCAGCGCGGCGCTGGAATTCGAGCCGCCGGCAGGCATCCACCACCTGGCGGTGAAGCACGCGCATTCCGGCGACAACCCCGAGGCCGACTGGGGCCGCCACGTGCTGCAGGCGGCCCGCTTCGGCCTGGCCATGCTGGACCGCGCCTTTCCCGGGCAGGCACCGTTCACCGCGCAGAACACGCGCATCATCGCCACCGGGCTTTCCAACGGCGGCGGCGCGGTGCTGCAGGCGGCCGGGCTGGACGACGCGCACCTGCTGGCGGGCGTGGTCGCGCTGGAGCCCAACGTGCGCGCGCCGGACCAGGGGCGCGCCCTGTTCGACTATGCCACCGAGGCTTCGATCTGGCTGCCCTGCGCACTGACCGACAACCATTTCCAGGATGTCCCGCTGGCGCGCACGCCGAAGGGCGAGCTGCCGCCCGCCTGGGCACAGCGCTGCCAGCAACTGCACCTGCACGGCATGGTGAGCGGTTCGGCCATCGCCACCCAGGCCGCGCAGGCGCTGGAGCACCTGCGGGCCTCGGGCTGGACCGACGAGGCCATGGCCACCGCCGCCTCCACCACCGCCTTCGACCTGTGGCGGGCGATCAGCGCGGCCTATGCCTCGGCCTATATGCGCCGCGGCGCGGACGACATGCCTTGCGGCTTCCACTACGACGCCACCGGTGCCGGCGGTGCGCCTGGCGTGGCGACGGCGCCGCTGCGCGCCGGCTGGTGGGCCGACGCCTCGGGCATCCCGCCCGGCAATGGCGTAGGCTTGTATGGCGGCACCGATCATTCGGCCGACCCGACCCTGCCGGGCGCGCTGTGCCTGCGCTCGCTGTGGGAGGACACCGACGCCAGCACCCAGGCGCTGCGCGACGGCGTGGCCGCCACCGCGGTGAAGCCGCCGCGCGCGAGCCTGCCCCTGTGGGTAGTGCATGGCGCCTCCGACGGCCTGCTCGCCACCGCCTTCACCTCTGAGCCCTATGTGGCCTGGCTGCGCGCCAACGGTGCGCATCCGCTGTACTGGAAGGTGCCCTATGCGCAGCATTTCGACGCCTTCCTGGCGTTGCCGGGCTTCGGCGACAGGCACGTGCCGCTGCTGCCGTACGGCTATGCCGCGCTGGACCGGCTGTGGGCGCACCTGTACCAGGGCGCGCCCTGGCCGGCGGTGGCGCCTGCGCCGACGCCCCGGCCACGCGGTCCGGCCGCGTTGACCCAAGCCATGCTGGGGCTGCCTTCGGCGTGGACCGTGGGCCCCTGATCGCCGGGCTTCTCCGGGGGCAAGATCGGCCGATGACGCCGGCTGGAGTATCCTTGCCGGCCCGCAGTGCGCCCGTCGTTGCGGCCTGTCTTTGAAAAACCCAAGGATTTCCGATGACCATCCACGTCACCCTGACCACCAACCGCGGCCCCATCCACCTGCGCCTGCACGACGACAAGACCCCGGTGACCGTGGCCAGCTTCGTCAACCTGGCCCGCCGTGGCTACTACGATGGCCTGTCGTTCCACCGCGTGATCGCCGACTTCATGATCCAGGGCGGCTGCCCCGAAGGCAGCGGCCGCGGCGGCCCGGGCTACCGTTTCGAGGACGAGTTCGATCCCTCGTTGCGCCATGACAAGCCGGGCGTGCTGTCGATGGCCAATGCCGGCCCGCGCACCAACGGCAGCCAGTTCTTCATCACCCATGGCGCCACGCCGTGGCTGGACGGCAAGCACAGCGTGTTCGGCGAAGTGGTGGGCGCGGAGGACCAGGCCGTGGTCGACGCCATCCGCCAGGGCGACGTCATCGAGAAGGTCGCCGTCGACGGCGACGTGGACGCGCTGCTGGCCGCCCAGGCCGACCGCGTGGAGGAATGGAACGCGGTGCTCGATCAGCGCGGCTGAGCCATTCGCCAGTGGGGTTTCGAAGCCGCCGTTCGCGAGGACGGCGGCTTTTTTCATGGCCTGATTTCACGAAGCGGTATCTATGGGCGGCCTAAGATCGGGTGGCTACACGCGGCACGCGACGTATGTCATCCCATTCCCAAGGAGATGTAGCCATGTCATTCCTCAATGATCTGCTTGGCGCCGTGCAGGGCGGCCAGGCCGGCGGTTCCTCGCTGGTATCGATTGCCGGCCAGTTGATTGAGAAAGCGGGCGGTGTGCAAGGCCTGGTGGCCATACTCCAGCAGCACGGGCTGGGCGAGGCCGCGCAGTCCTGGGTCGGCACCGGCGCCAACCAGCCAGTGTCCGGCGACCAGTTGGGACAGGCCCTGCAGAACGGCGGGCTGGGGCCGCTGGTGCAGGAGGCGGCGGGCAAGCTGGGCGTCGATCCGGGCCAGTTGCTGGGCCAGCTCTCGCAGGTGCTGCCGCACGCGGTCGACCATCTCACCCCTGACGGCCAGGCGCCGGCGCAGGGACAGGGCGGGTTCGACCTGGGTTCGCTGGCCTCGCTGGCGGGCAAGCTGTTCGGCAGCGCGGCCTGAAGGTTCACACTCCGATCCCCGGCGGCGCGCAAGGCGCCGCCGGGGACGACGGCGTCACGAAGTGGCGCCGCGGCGGAACAATGCGTGATAGATCACCAGCAGGATCACCGCCCCGCCGATCGATCCGAGGAAGTGCACGAAGCCGGTCTCACCCCACCATCCCAGCTTTTCGCCGATGAAGGTGGAGATGAACGAGCCCACGATGCCGAGGATGGCGGTGATGATGAAGCCCATCGCCTCCTTGCCAGGGGTCAGCGCCTTGGCAATCACACCTACGACCAGACCGACAATGAATACCCATAGCCAGTGCATATTCGCGTGTCCTTGGTGAGTGTTCGTAAGGTTTTCCGGGCCGTCCTGCCGAGCTGTCTCGGGCCCGGCCATCTCCGCCGCCATCCTCTCTCCCGGCCGGACTGCGGCGGCTTGCGCATCATGCCACCGCCATCCTCCGGTCGCGCGTGAAGGCGGGCGAGGCGGGGTCGACCATCGGACGACGGGGATGCCGCGCCGCTGCATGCTAAAATCGCCCGGTTTGCTGTCTTCGTCCCCACCGAGGAAGTCATGCCCCCACTCGCCCAGCGCGTTGGTCGCGCCAAGCCCAGCGCGATCATGGTCATCGCCGAGAAGGCCAGGCAGCTCAAGGCTGCCGGGCGCGACATCATCAGTTTCTCCATCGGCGTACCCAATTTCCTGCCGGGTGAGCACGTCTATGCCGCGGCCCGCGAGGCGCTTGAACATGACTCCGGCCAGTACGGCAGCAACCGCGGCGCCGATGCGCTGCTCGACGCCTTCCTGGCGCATATCGGAAAGCTGGGCTTCGCCGGCTACGGCCGCGCGAACCTCTCGGTCGGCATCGGCGCCAAGCAGGTGCTGTACAACCTGGCCGAGGCGCTGATGGACGAGGGCGACGAGATCGCCTTCGCCGCGCCGTACTGGACCACCTACCGCGACATCGCCGACATCGTGGGCGCACGGGCCAACGTGCTGCACTGCGGCCCGGAGCAGAACTACAAGCTGGCGCCCGCGCAACTGGAAGCCGCGCTGGCACGTGGCCCCAAGGTGTTCCTGTTCAACAACCCGTCCAACCCCACCGGCATGGTCTATGCGCGCGAGGAAATCGCCGCGCTGGCCGAGGTGCTGGCGAGATATCCGGATACCTGGATCGTCACCGACGACATCTACAACGCGATGGTGTTCGATGGGCTGGGCTACCACAACTTCGTGCACATCAAGCCGGAGCTGAAGGAGCGGCTGGTGTTCGTCGATTCGGTGTCCAAGACCTACGGCATGCCGGGCTGGCGTGTGGGCCTGATCGCCGGTCCCGAGCATGTGGCCAGGGCCGTCACCACGCTCAATTCCAACCACATCACCAGCCTGCCGGAAGTGATCGCCGCTGCCGCGGTGGCCGCGTTCGCCGGTCCACAGGACATCCCGCGCGCCAAGTGCGAGGAATTCGCCGCCAAGCGCGACCTCGTGGTCGCCGCGCTGCGTGCGATTCCCGGTGTGGCGTGCCCCTATCCGCAGGGCGCGTTTTATGCCTTTCCCGATATTTCCGTCGCGTTCGGCAAGCGCCACGGCGACGTGCGCATCGACAGCGACGTCGACCTGTGCGCCGCGCTGCTGGAAGCCAAGGGCGTGGCGTGCGTGCCCGGCTCGGCCTTCGGCGAGCCGCGCGCCATGCGCATTTCCTATACCTGCCCGTCCGCACAATTGCGGCCCGGGCTGGAACGCATCCAGGCGTTCTTCGATGAACTGACCTGATGGTCTTGGGGCCCGTGCCGCATGGCATGGGCCTCGTTTTTTGTACTCGCCTATGTTGAAGGAGTTTCCCCGATGAAAGCCCCCGTTCGTGTTGCCGTTACCGGCGCTGCCGGCCAGATCGGTTACGCCCTGCTGTTCCGCATCGCCGCGGGCGACATGCTGGGCCCGGACCAGCCGGTGATCCTGCACCTGCTGGAAATCACCCCGGCGCTGCCCGCGCTGCAGGGCGTGGTGATGGAGCTCAACGACTGCGCGTTCCCGACGCTGGCCGGCGTGGTGGCCACCGACGACGTCAACGTCGCCTTCAAGGACGTGGACTACGCGCTGCTGGTCGGCGCCCGTCCGCGCGGCCCGGGCATGGAGCGCAAGGACCTGCTGGAGGCCAACGGCGCCATCTTCGGCCCGCAGGGCAAGGCGCTGAACGACCACGCCAAGCGCGACGTGCGCGTGCTGGTGGTCGGCAACCCGGCCAACACCAACGCCCTGATCGCCCAGCAGAACGCCCCTGACCTGGATCCGAAGCGCTTCACCGCAATGGTGCGCCTGGATCACAACCGCGCGCTGTCGCAGCTGGCCGAGAAGACCGGCAAGCACACCACCGACATCAAGAAGGTCACCATCTGGGGCAACCACAGCTCCACCCAGTATCCGGACCTGCACCACGCCACCGTCGGCGGCAAGCCGGCGCTGTCGCTGGTGGACCAGGCCTGGTACGAGAGCGACTTCATCCCCACCGTGCAGCAGCGCGGCGCGGCCATCATCAAGGCCCGTGGCGCATCCTCGGCCGCCTCGGCCGCCTCGGCCGCGATCGACCACATGCGCACCTGGGCGCTGGGCACGGCCGAGGGCGACTGGGTCTCGATGGGCATCCCGTCCGACGGTTCCTACGGCATCGAGCCGGGCGTGATCTTCGGCTACCCGGTGACCGTCAAGGACGGCCAGTACGCCATCGTGCAGGGCCTGGAGATCAACGCGTTCTCGCAGGCGCGCATCGACGCGACCAACAAGGAACTGCGCGAGGAGCGCGCCGGCGTCGAGCACCTGTTCGCCAAGAAGTAAGCCACGCCTCCGCGATGGCGTCGACTGGAATGGGCGGCCCTGGCCGCCCATTCCGCTTTTCGGGCATGGCCATCCCTGGCGGCCACGCCGAGGATCGGTAGAATGCCCCGAGCACCGACTGGAACCCCGACATGAAGCGATTTCTTGCCTCCTCCCTCTGCATCCTGCTCGCCGCCTGCGGCGGCATGCACGGCATGCGCGACAACCTGCCCAAGATGAGCAGCCGCACCAACAAGGACATCCCGACCTACCTGGAGTGCGTGCATGCGAAGTGGGCCGAGATGGGCGAGGTGAGCCTGTCGGACAAGAAGAAGGAAGAGGGTACGCTGACCGGCTCCAACAAGGAGGGCGCCCGCGAGATGCTCAGCGTGACGCCGGATGGCACCGGCGCGCAGGTGATGATGTACGAGACCCAGAATCCCAAGAAGGACTACAACCCGGCGTACCGCGACGCCGCCGTGTCCTGCCTCTGACGCCTCAAAGGCTGCGGCTCGACCAAGGTCGCAAGGTCCACTCCGTGCCGCTGGTCTAGGCTAGGTCCTGACCCGCGGCAGCCGGAGGAAGGGAGCGATGCGGTACGAGGCGTTCTACCAGCGTTCGATCGAGCAGCCGGAAGCGTTCTGGGGCGAGCAGGCCCAACGCATCCACTGGCATACGCCGCCACGGAAGATACTGGATGTTTCCGCCCCGCCGTTCCGGCGCTGGTTCGTCGGCGGCACCACCAACCTCTGCTACAACGCGGTGGACCGGCACCTGGCGGCGCGCGGCGGTCAGTTGGCGCTGGTGGCCGTCTCCACCGAAACCGGGGTCACCCGCGAGCTGACCTATCGCGACCTCTATCGCGAGGTGAATACGTTCGCCGCCGTGCTCGCCTCGCTGGGCGTGGGCCAGGGCGATCGCGTGGTGATCTACCTGCCCAACATCGCCGAGGCAGTGTTCGCCATGCTGGCCTGCGCGCGCATCGGCGCGATCCACTCGGTGGTGTTCGGCGGCTTCGCCGCGCACAATCTGGCGCTGCGCATCGAGGACGCGCAGCCCAAACTGCTGGTCGCGGCCGACGCGGGCATGCGCGGCGGCAAGGTCATTCCCTACAAGCCGCTGGTCGATGCGGCGCTGGAGGAGGCCAGCCACAAGCCGCCGCACGTGCTGATCGTGGATCGCGGGCTCGATCCGCAGATGACCCGCGTGGCGGGACGCGACCTTGACTACGCCAGCCTGCGCGCTTCCTACGAGGGCGCCGAGGTGCCGGTGGCCTGGCTGGAATCGAACGAGCCCAGCTACCTGCTCTACACCTCCGGCACCACCGGCCGGCCCAAGGGCATCCAGCGCGACGTGGGCGGCTATGCGGTGGCGATGGCCATGTCCATCGCCGACATCTTCGACATCGCGCCGGGGCAGGTGATGTTCTCCACCTCCGACGTGGGCTGGGCGGTGGGGCATTCGTACAACGTGTACGGCCCGCTGGTCGGCGGCGCCACCTCGCTGTTGTACGAGGGGCTGCCCACCCATCCCGATCCCGGCGTCTGGTGGCGGCTGTGCGAGCGCTATGGCGTGCGCACCATGTTCTCCTCGCCCACCGGTATCCGCGTGCTGAAGAAGCAGGACCCTGGCTGGCTGAAGAAGTACGACCTGTCCAGGCTCAAATGGCTGTTCCTCGCCGGCGAGCCGCTGGACGAGCCCACCGCGCAGTGGATCACCGAGGGATTGGGCGTGCCGGTGATCGACAACTACTGGCAAACCGAGACGGGCTGGCCGGCGATCACCCTGATGCCGGGCCTGGACCTCAAGCCCGTGAAGTTCGGCTCGCCCGGGCTGCCCAGTCCCGGCTATCGCCTGAAGGTGATCGACGAGACCACCGGCGAGGAACTGCCACCGTACCGCAAGGGCGTGCTGGTGTTCGAGCCGCCGCTGCCGCCCGGCTGCCTGACCACCGTGTGGCGCGACGACGAGCGCTACGTCAACAGCTATTTCAGCCACTTCAAGGAGCTGCTCTACAGCTCGCTGGACTGGGCCATCCGCGACGAGAACGGCTACACCACCATCCTCGGCCGCACCGACGATGTGATCAACGTGGCCGGGCACCGCCTGGGCACGCGGGAGATCGAGGAGTCGGTCGCCACCCATCCCGCCTGCGCCGAGGCGGCGGTGGTGGGCGTACAGGACGAGTTGAAGGGCCAGGTGCCGGTGGTGTTCGCTACCCTCAAGCAGGGCGTGGGCGAACCGGCCGCGACGGTGGCGAAGGCGATGCAGCAGCGCGTGGTGGAACAGCTTGGCGGCGTGGCCAGGCCGGCGCGGGTGTACGTGGTCAACGCCTTGCCCAAGACGCGCTCGGGCAAGCTGCTGCGCCGCTCGCTGCAGGCGCTGGTGCAGCATACCGATCCGGGCGACCTGTCCACCCTGGACGATCCCAACGCCCTGGACGAAGTGCGCCGCGCGCTGGATCGCGGCCCGGACCAGGGCACCTGACCTACGCTTCCCTGTAGGAGCGCAGTGCGCGACCGCGGCGTTTCGACGCCCCATTCCGCGGATTTGTCGCGCACAGGGTGCGCTCCTACAAGACGCGGGGAAGAAAGCCCTCGCCCCTGAAGCAACATCTCATACAGCATGCGAAACCTTTCATGCTGCCGCGCAACAGGGTGTAAACGCGCGCTGCGGTAAAATTGCTGTTTTACGCGGAGGTTCCATGGCCCACATCGCATCCCCCGGCGCGGCATTCCGCGCTGCCCTCGCGGCCGAGCACCCCTTGCAGGTGATCGGCGCCATCAACGCGAACCATGCCCTGCTCGCCAAGCGCGCAGGCTATCGCGCCATCTATCTCTCGGGCGGCGGCGTGGCGGCCGGCTCGCTGGGCCTGCCGGACCTCGGCATCAATACGCTGGACGACGTGCTCACCGACGTGCGTCGCATCACCGACGTCTGCGACCTGCCGCTGCTGGTGGACATCGACACCGGCTTCGGTCCCAGCGCCTTCAATATCGCGCGCACGGTGAAAAGCCTTATCAAGTTCGGCGCGGCCGCCTGCCATATCGAGGACCAGGTGGGCGCCAAGCGCTGTGGCCACCGTCCGGGCAAGGAGATCGTCCCGGTCAGCGAAATGGCCGATCGCGTGAAGGCGGCGGCCGATGCCAAGACCGATCCGGATTTCTTCCTGATCGCCCGCACCGACGCCATCGCCGTGGACGGCGTGGACGCCGCCATCGAGCGCGCCATCGCCTGCGTGGAGGCCGGCGCCGACGGCATCTTCGCCGAGGCGGCCTACGACCTGCCGACCTACCGCCGCTTCGTCGACGCGGTGAAGGTGCCGGTGCTGGCCAACATCACCGAGTTCGGCAAGACGCCGCTGTTCAGCGTGCAGGAACTGGCCACCGCCGGGGTGGGCATCGTGCTCTATCCGCTCTCGGCCTTCCGCGCCATGAACAAGGCCGCCGAGAACGTCTACGAGGCCATTCGCCGCGACGGTCACCAGCGCAACGTCATCGACACGATGCAGACGCGCGAGGAGCTGTACGACCGCATCGGCTACCACGACTACGAGCGCCGCCTGGACGAGCTCTTCGCCAGGAAGGGCTGACCGCGGCCCCCGTTCCACCTGATCCGTTTTCGACGCTGCACGTCTTCAGGAGAAGCACCGAATGACCGAGCAAACCACCCTCCCCAAGCCCAAGAAATCCGTTGCCCTCTCGGGCGTGGCCGCGGGCAACACCGCGCTGTGCACGGTCGGCCGCAGCGGCAACGACCTGCACTATCGCGGCTACGACATCCACGACCTGGCGGCCAAGGGTTGCTTCGAGGAAGTGGCCTACCTGCTGGTGTACGGCGTGCTGCCGAACTGGGCGGAACTGAACGCCTACCGCGCCAGGCTCAAGCGCCTGCGCGGCCTGCCGGCCCCGGTGAAGGGCGCGCTGGAGCTGCTGCCGGCCGCCACCCATCCGATGGACGTGCTGCGCACGGGTTGCTCGATGCTGGGCACCGTGCTGCCGGAGAAGGACGACCACAACGTCACCGGCGCCCGTGACATCGCCGATCGCCTGATGGCCAGTTTCGGCTCGATGCTGCTGTACTGGTACCACTTCAGCCACAACGGCAAGCGCATCGAGACGGAGACCGACGACGAGTCGATCGCGGCCCACTTCCTGCACCTGCTGCACGGCAAGCGGCCGAGCGACCTGCACGCGCAGTCGCTGGACAAGTCGCTGGTGCTGTACGCCGAGCATGAGTTCAATGCCTCCACCTTCACCGCCCGCGTGATCGCCGGCACCGGCTCGGACATGTACTCGGCCATCACCGGCGCCATCGGCGCGCTGCGCGGTCCCAAGCACGGCGGCGCCAACGAGGTGGCGATGGAGATCATCGCGCGCTACCGCAGCGCGGCCGAGGCGGACGCGGACATCCGCGCCCGGGTGGATCGCAAGGAGATCATCATCGGCTTCGGCCACCCGGTCTACACCGTGTCCGACCCGCGCAACGAGATCATCAAGGAGATCTCTCGCAAGCTCTGCACCGAGGGTGGCAACCCGACCCTGTTCGACGTGTCGGAGAAGATCGAGAAGCTGATGTGGGAGCAGAAGAAGATGTTCCCCAACCTCGACTGGTACTCGGCCAGCGCCTACCACATGATGGGCGTGCCCACCGCCATGTTCACCCCGCTGTTCGTGATCTCGCGTACCTCCGGCTGGAGCGCTCACGTGATCGAGCAGCGCCAGGACGGCAAGATCATCCGCCCCAGCGCCAACTACACGGGGCCGGAAGACCAGGCCTACGTGCCGATCGAGAAGCGCTGATCGCATCGACGGCGCGGCGCAAGGAAGAGGGAGCGAAAGCTCCCTTTTTCTTTGCCGTCTTTCGTTTCGGTTCAGGACCCTGTACGACATTGCTATCGTTTCGTGCGCATCGGTGTAACAGGCCTGTTACGCCTGTTCCACAGCGAGGTGCGTTGTGCGCTAGGTGCCGCAAGCCGCTGATCGCCCGACTCATGTCCGCGCGGTTATGAACGCAGCCCCGCGCCTGCCATTCCGGCAGGTGTAACAGCCGTGCGCCAGCCGGAGCCCGCGGGCGATTCGCCCTGGCCGGCCCCGGGAGGAAAGAGTCTTTTCAAGTCACTGATTTCGCAGCCGTCGCAGGCATGCTTGCGCCAATCCGGTGCATGGCATGCATGTTGCGATAAAGGCGTGCTGGATGGCGCAACGCCAGCACTACAGGGGGTCACCGCATCGTTCCAGGAGTAATGACTATGCGTAAGACTCTAATCGCGACCGCGATCGTACTGGGATTGGGATTGGCCCTCCCGGCCTTCGCGGATGACAACACCTCCCATGGCAGCAGCACGTTGACCGACTCGAGCACGCACACCAACTCGAGCACGCATACCAAGACTTTTACTGATGCCTTCAACCCAGGCGATGCGACCACTTCGGGTGAGGGCACCGCGGCGGCCAACAATGGCGGCACCGCTACCGCGACGTTCTCCGATTCGTTCAACACCAACATCGCGGTGGCCAACAGCGAGCTTTCCGGCTCCGTCAGCGATGTCGGCGTCAGCGGCATCGGCAACTGGGCGCAGAACAACGGCGCGGCCAGCGGCGGCCGTGGCGGCAGCGGCGGCAAGGGCATCGGCGGCAAGGCGATCGGCGGCAACGGCGCCAGCGGCGGCGATGGCGGCAACGCCTTTTCGCACAGCGGCCGGGCCGGCGGATCGGGCGCCGATTCGGGCGATGCCGGCGCCTTGAGCGCCTCGCTGGGCGGCTTCTCCAACGGCGGCAGCTCCGGCGATGCCGACAGCCATGCGCACAACCGTGGCGCCGGTTCGGCAGGCGGCGGCACCAACAGCTCGGGCGCCGGCGGCGAATCGACCGGTGGCGCGGGCGGCGCCGGCACCTCGACCGGCACCAGCGGCTATGCGAGCGCGACGGGCGGCACCAGCGGCGCATCCACGGCGGATGCCGGTGGCGGTGGCGCGGGTGGCTCGGGCTCGGGCGGCACCGGCGGTGCCGGTTCGGGCGGCTCGGGTGGCGCGGGCGGTACGGGCGGCACGGCCTATGCCGATGCCGGCACGTTCGACATGTCCAACCAGATGAACAATGCCGCAGCGGCTGCCGCGGGCGTCACGATCATGGCGCAGAACAGCGGTGCGGCATCGCTGGTTCAGCAGAGCGTGAACGTCCAGGCCAACCTCAACCTCGGCCACTGAAATCCGCGGGACCCGCACGGTGGGGCGCTTGCGCCCCGCCGTGCCGGATGCGGATCGCGAAAGCCTGACGGAAAGGGCAGGAGCGTTTGCATCCCTGCCGTGGCGACAACCGAAGCTGGGAGGTAGGCCGTGCAAGCTCTCCAATGGACGCTTGGTTTTACTCTTGCCTGTGCGGCTGCGGTACCGGCCGGAGCCTGCGCGGAAGACGCGCCTGCGCCCGCCGGCTATCTCGCGACAGGCGCGGATTCGCCCATCGCCGTCTATGCGTCGGCGGCGCAGGCGGATGGCGAGGCGGCGATGGATGCAGGGCTGGGCGAGCGCGTGGACAACGCCGCGCTGGCCGGCATGAGCGGCGGCACCATGGTGATCCAGCACACCGCGCTCACCGGCACCGTCTCCAACGACACGGCGAACCACGTGGTCACCGGTGACAACGTCATCATGGGCAGTTCGTTCGCCGGCGAGGCCGGCATCCCGGTGGTGATCCAGAACTCCGGCAACAACGTGCTGATCCAGAACGCCACCGTCCTCAACGTGCAATTCAAGCCATGAACAGGTGGGCGGTGCTGCTGATGGGACTGGCGGCACTGCCGCTCGGAAGCCTTGCTTCCACGCCCATGGGCGTGGTCAGCCCGGGGGCGGGCACCTTCACGGTGCACCTGACGAGCCTGAAGGAGGCGCGCTACAAGAGCACCATCCACCAGAAGTACGACTTCAGCTGCGGCTCGGCGGCCGTGGCCACGCTGCTCACCTACCAGTACGGCTACCCGGTGAACGAGCAGGTCGCCTTCGAGCAGATGTACGTGCATGGCGACCGCGCCAAGATCACCAGGGAAGGCTTCTCGCTGCTCGACATCAAGCGTTTCCTGGCGGCCAACGGCTTCGATGCCGACGGCTTCCGCGTGCCGCTGGACAAGCTGGCGCAGGAACGGCTGCCGGCCATCGTGCTGATCGACGAGAAGGGCTACCACCACTTCGTGGTCATCAAGGGCCTGCGCAACGAGCGTGTGCTGGTTGGCGATCCGGCGCGGGGCACGCGGGTGATCGCGCGCGCGCGCTTCATGGCCATGTGGAAGAACGGGCTGGTGTTCGTCATCCACAACCGGCGCGACCTGGCGGTGTTCAACAGCCTGGGCGACTGGAAGGTGGCGCCGCCCGCGCCATTGGATACCGCCGTCGACCGCAACAGCACTTTCAACCTCGTGATGCCCAAGAAAGGGCCGGACGATCTCTGAGGGACCCGACGATGCGAGCCACGACACGCGTGATCTGTCTCGGTACGGCCTTTGTCGCCGCCGGCACCTGGGGCCTTGGCGCCAGGGCGCAGGCCGCGGCCGCCGTGGCGGGCCTTGCCGACTGGACGGCGCCGGTGAGCCAGCAGACGCTGGCGGAGACGCGGGGCGGCTTCGACGTGGGCAACGGCCTGATGGCGTCGTTCGGCATCGACCGCGCTGTCTACGTCAACGGCGACCTGGTCGCCTCGACCAGCTTCAACATCCCCGACATCGCGCGCATGACCCAGGCGCAGGCGGCGGCGATGGCGACCGCGCTCAATGCGATGTCGCTGACCCAGGTCGGGCCCAACAACACCTTCGATCCCTCGGCGCTCGGCCAGACCTCCGCCGGTACGGTGATCCAGAACACGCTGGACAACCAGAACATCCAGAGCATCACCACGCTCAACACCTCGGTCAACTCGCTCAATGCGTTCCGCGATGCGAACTTCCAGAGCGCGTTGCAGCAGGCGCAACTGCAGTCCCTGGGACATTGAGATGGGACGCGCGCCACCGCCAGCCGTTTCCATCCACGGGCGCGCCGCGGCCGATACCCGCGGCGTGTTCGTCTGCGCACGAAGGCATACCGGGAATCATGGGGAAGCATGATGCGACACGCAGCGTGGCGGTATCTTTGGTCGTCGGGATGTGCCGGGCTGGCCCTGCTCGGCGCGCCGGTCGCGGCGCAGGAACCACCGCCGCCGGCGGGAGCGGCGGCCCCGGCATCATCGGTCCCGCCGGATGAGCTGCGCAGGCAAGTCCAGGAGCAGGGCGAGCGCATCGAGGCGATGCGCAGCCAGATCAGCGCGCAGATCGAGCAGCTCGACGCCATGAAGCGCGCGCTGGCGCAGCAGGAAGCGGACTACCAGTCGCTGCGGCACGCGGTAGGCATGGACGAGCTGGACAAGCAGCGCGCGGGCAGCATCGCCGCTGGCGGTCCGCTGGCCTCGGCCCTGCCCATGCCCGCCTCGGAAGCGGTAGCGTCCAATGCGCCGTCGCCCGATCCGCAGTCGGCCCAGCAGCCAGTCGGGCAGGCGCCGAAGCAGGACACGCGGCCGCCGGAAGTGGCGCCGATCTTCCAGCAACCCGGCGTGCTCACGCCCAAGGGCAAGTTCATCATCGAGCCGGCCTACCAGTACCAGTATTCCTCGGTCGATCGCGTGGCGCTGGTCGGCTATACGGTGATCCCGGCCATCCTGATCGGCCTGATCGATGCGCGCCAGGTCAAGGACACCACCCAGATCGGCTGGTTGACGGGACGCTACGGCATCACCAACCGGCTGGAGGTGGAGCTGCGCGTGCCCTACGTCTATGCGCACCAGGACACGGTCAGCCGCGAGATCTTCACCGGCGCCGCCACCGACAACGCGTTCGGCTCGAGCGGCCACGGCCTGGGCGACATCGAGGCGACCGCGCGCTACCAGCTCAACGTGGGCGGGCCGGACAAGGCGTTCTACGTGGGCTGGCTGCGCGTGAAGTCGCGCACCGGCAAGGACCCGTTCCAGGTCACCACCGACTGCGTCCAGCGCTGCGTGGAGAACGTCATCGACACGGTGGATCTCTCCGCCACCGGCACCGGCCTGCCGCTGCAGCAGCCGACAGGCTCGGGCTTCTGGTCGATCCAGCCCGGCGTCACCTGGCTCTATCCCTCCGATCCGGTGGTGTTCTTCGGCAACGTGAGCTACCTGTACAACGTGGCGCGCGACAACGTGAGCCGGAAAATCCTGCTCGGCGGCACCGAGTACCTGGGCAAGGTCAAGGTGGGCGACGTGGCCGACGTGAGCGTGGGCATGGGCCTTTCGCTCAACGAGAAGGCCTCGATCAGCATCGGCTACGACCAGAGCTTCGTAGGCATCACCAAGCAGAACAACAAGACCGTGCCCGGCTCGGTAAAGACCGTGCTGGGCACGCTGCTGATCGGCGGTTCGTGGCGCTTCAGCGACAAGCGCACGCTCAACTTCACCCTGGGCGTCGGCGTCACGCGCGATTCGCCCGATGCGACGGTGACCGTGCGTGTGCCGATGATGTTCTAGTGTTCTTTGGAGCCTCCATCCCCGCGCGGAGACCGGGAACAGCGCGCCAGCCAGCCGCCCGCGCACACGCCGGCCACCAGCAGCGCGTCGAGCACATACATCGCCCAGGGGCGCGCGTCGAACCAGGGAGCCAGCCAATGGTCGTGGGCGATCATACGCGCCGAGGTCCAGGCGATCGCCGCCGCGCCGATGTACACGATGACCGGAAAGCGCTCGATCAGGCGCAGGATCAGCGACGAGCCCCACACCACCAGCGGCACGCTGATGGCGAGGCCGAGGGCCACCAGCAGCATGTGGCCTTTCGCCGCACCGGCGATCGCCAGCACATTGTCCAGGCCCATCAGCGCGTCGGCCACCACGATCGTGCGCATGGCGGCCCAGAAGTTGCCGGCGGCATCGACCTCGTGCGGCGGCCTGGATTCCTGCCGCAGCAGCTTCCAGGCGATCGGCAGCAGCAACAGGCCGCCCGCCAGCATCAGGCCGGGCAATTCGAGCAGGTAGATCACCACCGCGGTCAGCGCCAGGCGCACCGCCACGGCGCCCATCGTGCCCCACAGCACGGCCTTGCGCTGGATGTGGCGGGGCAGGTTGCGCGCGGCCAGCGCGATCACGATGGCGTTGTCGCCCGCCAGCACCAGGTCCAGCAGCACGATGGCCAGCAGGCCAGAGAGGAAGTCGGTACCCGTCAGTTCCATGCATCGGTCTCCGCGCGTCGGACGAATGCAGCGGCGACGGACGCGCGCGGCCCGTCGCTACTGCAAAAGTCTCGTTCGCGGCGTGGCCGCCGCGGTGACCGGAGCGTGTGGTTCGCTCGTGATGACGGCCGCCGCGTGGGCACGAAAGGACACGTGCCCGGAACTACTCCCTTTTGGAGTCAGTGTTCGACCATTGTCGATGTCAGCGTGCATACCAGTCAAGGCAAGCCGCTTAAGAAGCAGGCTTTCTCCCGTTACAATGGCGGTTTCCCCGTTGCCACGAGATGAGCCCCATGAGCGCGCATGACATCCGTTCCGCCAAGCGTCCCGATCCCGACCAGCCCATGGTCGATGTCGCCAACTATGTCGCCGACTACACGATCGACTCGACCGAGGCGTACGACACCGCGCGCTACATGCTGCTGGACTCGCTCGCCACCGCGATGATGGCGATGAAGTTTCCCGAGTGCGTCAAGCACCTGGGGCCGGTCGTGCCGGGCGCGACCCTGCCGGGCGGCGCCCGCGTGCCGGGCACCAGCCACGAACTGGACCCGGTGCAGGCCGCGTTCGCCATCGGCACGCAGATCCGCTGGCTCGACTTCAACGACACCTGGCTGGCCGCCGAGTGGGGCCACCCGTCGGACAACCTCGGCGCGATCCTGGCCGTGGCCGACTACCTCGGCCGCCAGGCCGAGCGCACCGGCGGCACCTCGCTGACCGTGCGCGACGTGCTCGGCTATGCCATCAAGGCGCATGAGATCCAGGGCTGCTACGCGCTGAAGAACAGCTTCAACCGGGTCGGCCAGGACCACGTGATCCTGGTCCGCCTGGCCTCCACCGCCGTGGCCACCGCCATGCTGGGTGGCAGCAAGGAGCAGATCGTCACCGCTGTGTCGCACAGCTGGATCGACAACGGCGCCCTGCGCACCTACCGCCACGCGCCCAACACCGGGCCGCGCAAGAGCTGGGCCGCCGGCGACGCCTGCCGTCGCGCGGTCACCCACGCCATCAACGCGGTGTATCGCGGCGTGGTGGGCTACCCGTCGGCGCTCTCGGCCAAGACCTGGGGCTTCTACGACGTGGCCTTCAAGGGCAACGCGTTCGAGTTCGAGCGCCCGTTCGGCAGCTACGTGATGGAGAACGTGCTGTTCAAGATCAGCTACCCGGCCGAGTTCCATGCCCAGACCGCGGTGGAGTGCGCCATGAAGCTGCACGGTGCGGTGGCCGGCAAGCTCGACCAGGTCGAAAAGGTGGTGATCGAGACCCAGGAAGCGGGCGTGCGCATCATCGACAAGACCGGTCCGCTGGCCAACTACGCCGACCGCGACCATTGCATCCAGTACATGGTGGCGGTGCCGCTGATCTTCGGCCGCCTGGAGGCTTCCGACTACAACGACGAGGTCGCCGCCGACCCGCGCATCGATGCGCTGCGCGAGAAGATGGTGGTCAGCGAGAACCCGCAGTTCACCAAGGACTACTTCGATCCGGACAAGCGCTACATCGGCAACTCGGTGCAGGTGTTCTTCAAGGACGGCACCAGCACCGAGAAGGTCTCCATCGACTATCCGATCGGCCACCGCAAGCGCCGCGCCGAGGGCATCCCGGTGCTGCTGAAGAAGTTCGAGGCGGCCATGCGCGGCCACTTGCCGGCCCACCGGGTCAAGGCCATCCTGGAAGCCACGGCGGACCCGGCAAAGCTGGACGCCATGCCGGTTCAGGCCTTCCTGGGTCTCTTCACGCTGTAAAGACGGCGTGAGCCGAAAATGAACGGGCGTTTGGGGTCGATTTGCAATTGTTTAACTTTTGCTAAGCTACTCCGCGCCCGTTTCGGGTAAATCAAGCTTCAAGGGTTCGAAGGTCAAATCCGTGGGTTCGAGAGGAGTGGCGATCCACGGCTGATGTATTTCCCGTCTGGGGTGAACGGACGCGTACACCAATAAACGAGGAGACACCTGATGAAACGTAAGGGCTTGTACATCCTGATTGCCCTGGCCCTGGGCGGCGCAGGCGCCGTTCATGCGCAGGACAACACTTCCAGCTCCACGCCGACCTCGACGACGACGACCTCCTACGATGATCGCTGGTACATCGCGCCGACGGTGGGCGGCTACTACAACGATACCGATCGTCACACCAACAGCCGCCAGTTCTACTATGGCCTGGGCTTCGGCCGGTTCTTCTCGCCGAACTTCTCGCTGGACTTCTTCTTCGACCGTACCAAGCGCACGATCGACGACAGTGCCGGCGGCGGCCGCTGGTTCAACAACAATTACGGCGTGGCCGCCCGCTACTACTTCCTCGGCTGGACCGACTGGCGCCCGTACATCCTGGGCGGCGTGATCGGCAGCGATCACCACAACCCGTACGACAGCGGCTGGGATCCGGCCGCCGAGCTGGGCGTGGGCCTGTCCAAGACCATCACCGACAGTTCGGACTTCCGCGTGGAAGCCGGCTACCGCTACGACTGGGACGACAAGTCACAGCCGAGCAAGAACGGCTATGGCGACTGGTTCCTGGGCTTCAGCATCGTCTCGCGCCTCGGGCCGCCGCCGGCCGCCCCGGCGCCGCCGCCGCCGCCGCCGGCTGCGCCGGACTGCTCCAAGCAGTTCCGCAACGGCGTGAACCTGTGCGACAACAAGTGCCCGGATCTGCCGGAAGGCACGATCGTGGGTCCGGATGGCTGCCCGCAGAAGGTGGTGATCGACCTGCGCGGCGTGAACTTCAAGTTCGACCGTCCGAAGAAGGGCGAGACCGACATCGCCAAATCGCTGGCCGAACCGACCAAGGACTCGCTGGCGATCCTCGACCAGGCCGTGGATACCCTGCAGCGCTATCCGCAGGTTCGCGTCACCGTTGCCGGCTACACCGACGGCATCGGTACGGCCCAGTACAACCAGGGCCTGTCGGAGCGCCGCGCGAAGATCGTGTACGACTACCTGACCGCGCACGGCATCGCCGCCAGCCGTCTGGATGGCCCGATCGGCCATGGCAAGAACGACCCGATCGACACCAACGACACGGAAGCCGGCCGCGCCCGCAACCGCCGCACCGAGCTGCAGGTGGAGCAGTAACAGGTTCCATCAGGGACGAAGAGAAAAGCCCGGCGCAAGCCGGGCTTTTCTTTTGGGGGGAGCGCCCTCGCACAGGGTCGGGGGATAAGCAATAGCGTTTTAGGTGGGCCGAGACGCGACATGTTGTCGCATCAAGGGTGTTTCAAGGCAACCCATGCAATGCCAGCCTGAACCATGCTTCACCGGCGTCGTCTCTGCAGGCGTGCGATGGCCTTAACGGTTTTGCTACACTTCGCCCCGCTTTGAATCTTGTGACACTTTCTCGATCGGGACGCAAAGCGCAGGGCAGTGGTTGGGTCCTGCAAGTGGAAGTCAGTTTTGATGCGCGTTTTCCGTCTGGGGTGGAACGGACGCGAATACCAATAAATAAGGAGACACCTGATGAATCGTAAGGGCTTGTATTTCCTGATTGCCCTAGCCCTGGGCGGCGTAGGTGCCGTTCACGCGCAAGACAACACTGCCGGCGCCACGACCGCGCCGGGCTACGACGGCCGCTGGTACATCGCGCCGACCGTTGGCGGCTACTACAACGACACCGATCGCAACACCAACAGCCGCCAGGTCTACTACGGCCTGGGCTTTGGTCGCTTCATCGCCCCGAACACCTCGATCGACCTGTTCTTCGATCGTACCAAGCGCGACGTGGACAACTCGCTGGGTGGCGGTCGCTGGGCGAACAACAACTACGGCGTGGCCGCCCGCTTCTACTACGGCGACTGGAACGCATGGCGTCCGTACGCCCTCGTGGGCGTGATGGGCAGCTACCACCAGAACGCGTCGGACAACGGCTGGTCGCCGGCCGCCGAGGTGGGCGTGGGCCTGTCCAAGACCATCACCGACAGCACGGACTTCCGCGTGGAAGCCGGCTATCGCTACGATTGGGACGACAAGACCCAGCCGAGCCAGAACGGCTACGGCGACTGGTTCCTGGGCTTCAGCATCGTGTCGCGCTTCGGCGAGCCCGCTGCCGCCCCGGCCCCGGCTCCCGCCCCGGCCCCGGCCGCGCCGGACTGCTCCAAGCAGTTCCGCAACGGCGTGAACCTGTGCGACAACAAGTGCCCGGATCTGCCGGAAGGCACGATCGTGGGTCCGGATGGCTGCCCGCAGAAGGTGGTGATCGACCTGCGCGGCGTGAACTTCAAGTTCGACCGTCCGAAGAAGGGCGAGACCGACATCAAGAAGGCGCTGGCTGAGCCGACCGCCGACTCCGTCGCCATCCTCGACCAGGCCGTGGACACCCTGCAGCGTTACCCGCAGGTCCGCGTGACCGTCGCCGGCTACACCGACGCGGTGGGCACCGATGCCTACAACCAGTCGCTGTCGGAGCGCCGCGCGAAGATCGTGTACGACTACCTGACCGCGCACGGCATCGCCGCCAGCCGTCTGGATGGCCCGATCGGCCATGGCAAGAACGACCCGATCGACACCAACGACACGGATGCCGGCCGCGCCCGCAACCGTCGTACGGAGCTGCAGGTCCAGCAGTAATCGGACTTGTCCGCAGCCGTACCGAAAAGCCCGGCGCAAGCCGGGCTTTTCTTTTGCATGACGCGCGCCACGGCGTGCGATCGCCTACCATGCCGTGGTGTCCACCGTGCCTCCGCCTCGCTCCATGCGTCCAGCCCGCCCACCCATGCGTTCCCCTGCGACGCAAGCCCCGCGCCATGGGCTGGCGCGCGTGCTGAGCAAGCTGGGCGTGTGCTCGCGCAGCCAGGCGGAGAAGGCGATACGGGCAGGCATGGTCAGCGTGGATGGCAGGGTGGTACTCGACCCCGAGCGGCCCGCCGACCCGCAACGCCAGCGCATCGTTCTCGACGGCGGGATGGTGGCGGCCAGCGAGCGCATCTATATCGCGCTCAACAAGCCGCGCGGCATCGTGGTGAGCGCGGCGGACGAGCGCGGCCGCGATACCGTGTACGACCTGCTCCGCGATGCCGGCCTGCCATGGCTGGGGCCGGTGGGGCGGTTGGACAAGGCCAGCGAGGGCCTGCTGCTGCTCAGCAATGACAGCGCATGGTCGGCGCGCCTGACCGAGCCCAGTCACCACGTGGATAAGACCTATCACGTGCAGGTGGATGCGATACCGGATCAGGCCTTGCTCGACGCGCTGGTCGCTGGCGTGGTGGAGCAGGGGGAGCGCCTGGCGGCGCGGCGTGCCGTGCTGCTGCGCCAGGGCGAGAAGAACGCCTGGCTGGAGATCGTGCTGGACGAGGGGCGCAACCGGCACATCCGCCGCCTGCTGGCGGCGCATGGCATCGCCGTGATGCGGCTGGTTCGCGTGGCGATCGGTCCGCTGGCGCTGGGCGACCTGGCCAAGGGGCAGTGGCGCCACCTCAGCGAAGCCGAGGTGCAGGCGCTAGGCCTGTAGGAGCGCACCCTGTGCGCGACCGCTTTTCGCGGACACGTTAGCTTTTTGAGGGGCGGAAGAGGGCTCGTCAAAGCCCTCTTCATGGCGCTGTCTGCTCAGATCACGCCGAGCTTCCTGCCCACCTTGGTGAACGCGGCGATGGCCTGGTCGAGGTGCTCGCGGGTATGCGCCGCGCTCATCTGCGTGCGGATGCGGGCCTGGCCCTGCGGCACCACCGGGTAGAAGAAGCCGGTGACGTAGATACCTTCGTCCAGTAGCTCGGTCGCCATGGCCTGGGCCTTCTTGGCGTCGTAGATCATTACCGGCACGATCGGGTGCACGCCCGGCTTGATGTCGAAGCCGGCCTTGCCCATCTGCTCGCGGAAATAGGCGGTGTTGGCCTTGACCTGGTCGCGCAGGTCGCCGGCGGCCGAAAGCATGTCGAACACCTTGATGCCCGCGGCCACCACGTGCGGCGGCAGCGAGTTGGAGAACAGGTAGGGGCGCGAGCGCTGGCGCAGCATCTCGATCACCTCGCGGTGGCCGGTGGTGAAGCCGCCCAGCGCGCCGCCCAGCGCCTTGCCCAGGGTGCCGGTGATGATGTCGATCTTGTCCAGCACGCCGTTGACCTCGGCCGAGCCGCGGCCGGTGTCGCCGAGGAAGCCGGTACAATGGCATTCGTCGATGTGCACCAGCGCGCCGTACTTCTCGGCCAGCGCGGTGATCTTGTCCAGTGGGGCGATGAAGCCGTCCATGGAGAACGCGCCGTCGGTGGTGATCAGCTTGGTGCGCGCGCCGGCGGCGTCGGCCGCCTGCAGCTGCTTCTCCAGGTCGGCCATGTCGCAGTTGGCGTAGCGGAAGCGCTTGGCCTTGCACAGGCGGATGCCGTCGATGATCGAGGCATGGTTGAGCGCGTCGGAGATGATCGCATCCTCCTCGCCCAGCAGCGGCTCGAACAGGCCGCCGTTGGCGTCGAAGCAGGCGGCGTAGAGGATGGTGTCCTCGGTGCCGAAGAATTCGGCGATCTTCTTCTCCAGTGCCTTGTGCAGGTCCTGGGTGCCGCAGATGAAGCGCACCGAGGCCATGCCGAAGCCATGGGTGTCCAGCGCTTCCTTGGCGGCCTGGATCACCGCCGGATGGTCCGCCAGGCCAAGGTAGTTGTTGGCGCAGAAGTTGAGTACTTCCTTGCCGCTGTCGAGGCGGATCTTCGCTGACTGCGGCGAGACGATGATGCGCTCGGCCTTGAACAGGCCCTGCTCGCGGATGGATTCGAGTTCGGCGGCGAAGCGCGACTGGCCGGGGTAGCTCATCGGGACGTTCCAGGTAGGCAAAGGGCTATTTTGATCCCTCGCGGCCGGGCTGTGAAGGAAGTCGCCCAGCCGTCATTCCGGCCTGCGCCGGAATGACGGTCTTGAAGGCCGTTCCGCCAACCGTCACTGATGCAGCCCGAACTCCACCCGCGTGGTCGCGCCCTTGTCGTCGATGCCGTCGGCGTTGAGCTTGGGGCTGCCCAGCGACACGCGCTTGTCGTCCAGCTTGCCCTTCAGCCAGGCCTGCACCGCGGTGGCGCGGCGCTGGGCCAGTTCGCGCATGGCGTTGTCGTCCACCGCGACGTTGGTTTCCATCAGGCTGCGCATCTCGTCCGGCTCCAGCGATTTCTTCAGGCCGATGATGTTCTTCGGTTTGCCCTTAAAGTCGTCGTTCTTGTAGGCGCGCTTGAGATATTTCTCGTACTGGTCAGGCGTCACGTTGACCTTGGCCAGCGCGGCGTTGGAGGTGTCGGCCTGCTTGCCGGAATCGTCCAGCGCCTTTTCACGGCGCACCATCATGTCCACGGTGAACTTGCGCAGGCCGTCCTGGTCCTTGGCGGGATCGGCGCGGCCGATGATGTCCAGGTTGAGCGAGGTCTTCTGGTTAAGCATGGCCACGACCTTGCCCAGGCGTTCCTGCGCCGCGGCGTTGAGCACGTCCGAGCCCGGGTCGAACTCCACGTAGCCCAGGTCCTCGTGGTTGCCGCCGCCGAACGCCGCGCCGAGCAGGCGGAACGGGGCGGTGGCCGCCTTCGCGATCAGGTTGCCGATGGCGCGCCAGATCAGGCCGCCCATGCTGAACTGGGGATCGTCCAGCGAGCCGGACACCGGCACGTTCACGTCGATGTTGCCCTGGGTGTCCTTCAGCAGCGCGACCGCCAGCTTCACCGGCAGGTGCTTGATGCCGGGGCTTTCGTCACGGTCGCCGAAGGTGAGCTGGGTGATGAAGATGTGGTTGTCGGCATTGAGCTTGCGGTTGTCCAGCATGTAGTGGACGTCCACGGTGAGCTTGCCGGCGGTGATCGGATAGCCAGTGTACTTGGTGGAATAAGCGGTGAGCCGGGTCAGCTCCACGCCATCGGCCTTGCCCTTGATGTCGAGGAAGGCCACCGGCTGCAGCGGGTTGATGGTGCCGTCGATGTCCACCGGCGAGTTGTCGTCGAGCGCCGCCTGCACCGACAGGTCGGCCGGCGGGTCGCCGGGCTTGGTGCCGAAAGCGCCGATCTTGCCGGTGAGCTTGGTGAGGTTGGCGGTGTAGTTGGGCTTGATGAAATTGTCGGTGTAGTTGAGCTGGCCGTTGACCAGGGTGATGCCGCCGAGATGGATGTCGGCCGCGGGCGTTTCCGGCGCCGCCGGCGCGGGGACCGCGGCGGTGGCGTTGCCGGCCGGTGGTGGCGGCTTGGGAGCTTCAGGCGCGGGCGCGGACGGTGTCTCGGCGCGCGTCACCGATACCGGCGCCTGTTCCGGATTGGCCACCACGTCGGACAGGTTCAGCTTGCCGTCCGCGTTGACGATCATGCGCGCATAGAACGAGCTGAGCACCAGGCCGCCGATATGCAGGCGGGGTGTGCCTGGGCCGTAGTCCACGTTGACGCCGGAGCCGCTGAGCGTGCGCCAGCGCAGGAAGTCGTCCCCGGTGAGCTTGTCCTGCACGCGGACCTGTTCGAGCGCCACGTTGCCCCGGTAGGCGAGCTTCGGCGTCTTGCCGCGGCCGTCGTAGTGCAGCTTGCCGTTGCTGCTCAGGCGCGCGCTGGAGATGGTCACGTTGAGCGGCACGCTGATGTAGGACTCGAACAGTGAGATGTCCAGTTGCCTGGTGGCGAGCTGCAGGTCGGCCACGGCGGGGATGGGCTGCACCTTGCCGGTGACGTTGAAACTGCCGCGGCCGGCCTGGCCCTCCAGTTTCATCGCGCGCGGCTCGTTGAGCCGGTCGCTGAGGTCGTCCACGCCGCCCTTGAGCGATTGCAGCTTGATCTTCACCGGCTGGGGACCGGCAGCCAGGTCGGTAAAGGCGACCGAGGCGTCGTCCAGCACCAGGTGGGCGATGCTCCAATGCCAGGGCGGGCCGCTCTCGCCTGCCGGCGCGGCCTTGTGGCCGGTGGGCTTGGCGGCGACCAGGTCCAGCAGGTCGATGCTCTTGTTGGCGCGGCGGCGGACGTCCAGGCCCAGCCCGCTCAGCGTCACGGTGCCCAACTGGGCCTGGCGGCTGGCCAGGTCGATGAGGGGAATCTCCACGGCCAGCGTGTTCCAGGCCACCGGTGCGTCATGGCCCTTGGGTGGCGGTTCCAGCGCGAAGTCGCTCGCCGTGGCATGGGCGTTGGCGAGATGCACATTGAAGGCCTTGCCCCAGGTCAGCTGAAGCTGACCGTCGGCATCGAGCTTGCCCTTGGCCAGGCGGGCGGACATCGAGGAGGCGGCCAGCGCCTGCAGGGGCGCCATGTCCACGCCCTTGAGGCCCAGCGTCGCGGACATCTGGGAGGCGGCCAGGTCCAGCGGGCCCTTGGCGGTCACGTCGCCGCCGAACAGCTGACCGGCCAGGTCCAGCCTGCCCGCCGGCGCGGGGAGCAGGCTGAGGCCTTGCAGGCTGCCATGCAGGTTGGTCAGGTCCAGCTTGTTCTGCGCGGCGTCGGTGTAGTGCACGGCGCTGTCGCTCAACTGCAGCGCGGCGATGCGCAGGTCGGTGGGCGTGGCCTGCTTGCCGGCATCCGCGGGCGCGGGGGAAGAGGCGGTCAGCGTGTCGACATTGCCGTGTCCGTCGGCGTCCAGGGTGTAGTAGAGCTGCGCCTGGTCCAGCTTGAGCGCGCGCAAGTGGTAGCGCGAAGCCAGTGGCTGCACGTCCTCCAGGTCCGCGCTGCCATGGCCTAGTTGCACGATCGCCTCGCCACGGCTGCTGTCGAGGACGAAATCGTCCAGCTGCAGGCTGCCGGTGAGCTGCAGCTGCGGGGTGGGCTTGGCTTGCACGAAATGCAGGTCCAGCGCGCCGCTGAGCTGGCCCTTGGGAATCGCCACCGGCAGCTTGGCCGGCACGTAGCCCAGGTAGCGGGCGAGGTCCAGGTGGTCCAGCTGGAAGTGGACGGTCGAGTCGAGGGTATCGGCGAACGGCTTGGTCTGTCCCACGATGCGCAGCGCGCTGCCGTCCACCTTCATCGACAGCAGCGGCTGCACGAACACGTCGGCGTCGCTGGGCAGGTTGGCGATGAAGGGGATGCCGAGCTCCAACTGCTCGACATGGTGGCTGGCCTTCATCGCCTCGTCGTCGAACTGGATGTCGCCGTCGTGCACGCTGATGTTGGAGAGGGCGAAGCGCGCGGGCGAGGCGTTCGGGTCGGAAGGCTGGGAAGCGTAGCGGTCGATGATGTCGCTGAAGTTGAAGCGCTGGTCGCCGGTGCGCACGATGTGGATGCGCGGGCGCTGCAGGGACAGCTGGTCCAGCACCGGCGCCAGGCGGAACACCGACGACCACGAGGTATTGATGACGGCCTGGTCGATGTCCACGAACGGCGATTTGCCGTCGCGGTCGGCGATATGCAGCCGGTCCAGCTGCAGGCGCAGCGTATAGGGATTGAGGTGCACCGCGCCCAGCGTCACCGGGCGCGCGAGGGCCGCGCTGGCGCGCTTCTCGATCTGGCCGCGGATGATCGACGGCGCCGCGAGGAAGCCGAGCAGGCCAAAGACCACCAGCACGATGGCCAGGATCAGCAGCGCCTTGCGCATGCGGTGGGACCGATAGACGGCGAGGGCGCGGTCGCGTCCTGCGGCCAGACGGGGATTGCTGAACAGATCAGCCATGCCGGCGATGCTCCCTTGGTCATCGCGAGCCGACCATGCCCGGCCTTGCAGGCCTGGCAACGCATGATCCTGATGGTGCTGTCGGCGCGCCCTGGTGCGAGTGTACTAGGGCGACCGCCGGGGTAGCAGGCTTTTCCGCCGGGCCATGCCGGCGTAAAAACCGATTATGTGATGGTTTCGTGGATGCTTAGAGCCTGTTCACGATCTCCACGTAGCCCGCGTTGAGTCGGTGTGCCCGCCAGGGAGTGGTGCGTGGCGAAGCGCCTGACTGGCCGTCAGGTCGAGCCGCGCGCGGCTTCCTGGCGGGCACACCGGCGCAACCCTCCGGGCCGGGTCTGTTTGCCCCCAGGCCGGCGTCATCGCTCGGTCGTGTACGGACGTACACTCCCTCGCTCTTCCTTGCCCTGCGCGCAAACAGCTCCCGGCGCGGGCCACGCGGAGATCGTGAACAGGCTCTTAGACCCAGGAGCACACCACCTTGCCGCACTTGCCCGCGTCCATCAGGTCGAAGCCCTTCTGGAAGTCGTCGATATGGATCTGGTGGGTGAGCACCTTCTGCAGCGGGAAGCCGGTGAGCACCATCTGGGTCATCTTGTACCAGGTCTCGTACATCCTGCGGCCGTAGATGCCCTGCAGGGTGAGGCCCTTGAAGATCACCTTGTCCCAGTCGATGCCGGCGCCCTTGGGCAGGATGCCGAGCAGGGCGACCTTGCCGCCGTGGTACATGCAGTCGAGCATGTCGTTGAAGGCGCGCGGGTTGCCGCTCATCTCCAGGCCCACGTCGAAGCCCTCCATGTGCAGGTCCTTCATCACGTCCTTCAGCGACTGGTTGGCCACGTTCACCACGCGGGTGGCGCCCATGTCGGCCGCCAGCTTCAGGCGGTAGTCGTTGACGTCGGTGACCACCACGTTGCGCGCGCCCACGTGCTTGGCGATGCCGGCGGCGATGACGCCGATCGGGCCGGCGCCGGTGATCAGCACGTCCTCGCCGATCAGGTCGAATTCCAGCGCGCAGTGCGCGGCATTGCCGTAGGGATCGAAGAAGGCGGCCAGCTCGGAGGGGATCTGGTCGGGGATCGGCCACAGGTTGGAGGCCGGCATGGTCATGTATTCGGCGAAGGCGCCGTTGCGGTTCACGCCGATGCCGATGGTGTTCGGGCACAGGTGCTGACGGCCGGCACGGCAGTTGCGGCAATGGCCGCACACGATGTGGCCTTCCGCCGAGACGCGGTCGCCCACCTTGTAGCCGGTGACGCCCGGGCCGATCTCCACGATGCGGCCGACGAACTCGTGGCCGATGGTGAGGCCGGGCTTGATGGTCCGCTGCGACCACTCGTCCCACTTGTAGATGTGCAGGTCGGTGCCGCAGATCGCGGTCTTTTCCAGCTTGATCAACACCTCGTTGGGGCCGACCTCGGGAACGGGCACTTCTTCCATCCAGATGCCCTGCTCGGGCTTGCGCTTGACCAGGGCTTTCATCGTCTGAGGCATGGGATTTCCGTGGGGAAGGGCGGGTAAACCGCCATTATAGGAGGCGGGAGGGGCGCCGGCTTCATGCAGTGCAGCGTCGCCCCGGCCGCCGGAGGGGACGGGGCGCCCGCTACAATGACCGGATGCCGATCGACCAGCGCCCGCTTGCCGTGTTCCTGATGGGCCCGACGGCGTCGGGCAAGACGGCGCTCGCCTGTGCCTTGAGCGACCGGTTTCCGGTGGAACTGGTGAGCGTGGACTCCGCGCTGGTCTATCGCGGCATGGACATCGGTACGGCCAAGCCCGACGCGGCGACCCTGCAGCGCTACCCGCACCGCCTGATCGATATCCGCGATCCCGCCGAGCCCTATTCGGCGGCCGATTTCCGCGCCGGCGCCATCGAGGCGATGCGCGATATCGCCTCGCGGGGACGGGTGCCGCTGCTGGTGGGCGGCACCGGACTCTATTTCCGCGCCTTGCAGCAAGGGTTGTCGCCATTGCCGGAAGCAGACGCCGCCATCCGCGAGCGGCTGGGCGCCGAGGCTGCGCGCATCGGCTGGCCGGCGCTGCACGAGCGCCTGCGGCAGCTCGATCCCGCGGCGGCCGCGCGCATCGGTCCCAATGATGCCCAGCGCATCCAGCGCGCGCTGGAAGTGATCGAGCTGACCGGACGGCCGCTGTCCGAGCAGCAGCGGGGTGGCAATGGTGCGCGCTTCCTCTGGCGGGTGCTCAAGCTGGCCTTGCTGCCGGCGGACCGCGCGCCGCTGCATGCGCGCATCGCCCAGCGCTTCGATGCCATGCTCGCCGCAGGATTTCTCGACGAGGTGCGCGCACTGCGCGAGCGCGGCGACCTGCACGCCGACCTGCCGGCCATCCGCGCCGTCGGCTATCGCCAGGCCTGGGAGCATCTGGACGGCCAGACCGATGCGGCCCAATTCCGTGATCGCGGCGTGTTCGCCACGCGCCAGCTCGCCAAGCGGCAGATCACCTGGCTACGTGGCGAGTTGGATGCGAGGACGCTGGACCCGGAGCGCAGCGGCCTGCTTGAACGTGCCCTGGATGCGCTGGCGCTGTTTCTCGATGCGTGAGCGAGTGCCTTCGACGGCTTGGCCTGAACGTCTTTTTTACACCCGGCGAAAGCTCGCATTGAGTCTTTCATCAACGATTTAAAAGTGGTTAATATTCATGCCGTCTTGGGCCGGGGCGTCGTGCACGCCTTTTTCTCCGGCCCGTCCGTTTCGCGAGGGGAGAACAAGAAATGTCCAAAGGGCAATCGTTGCAGGATCCGTTTCTCAATGCACTGCGCCGGGAGCGCGTTCCGGTCGCCATCTACCTGGTCAATGGCATCAAGCTGCAGGGCACCATCGAATCCTTCGACCAGTTCGTGGTGCTGCTGCGCAACCAGGTGAGCCAGATGGTCTACAAGCATGCCATCTCCACCGTGGTGCCCAGCCGCAACGTGCGCGTCGGCAATGGCCATGAGGGCCATGCCGATGTCGCCACCGCCACCGACGCGGAAGGTTGATTCGACGGACCGGCCACCCCATCTGGTAGGGGAAGAGGCCTGGCCCAGCGTCACGCTGCGATCAGGCCGTATCGGCATACACTTCCCACTCCAGCCTGGCGCCGCGGCCCTGCCGCTCGCGGCACGGCGCTTCCATAGGTCCCTCCCCCCACGTGTTTGATCGTCAAAAGAAAGGCGAGCGTGCCGTCCTGGTGCTTCCGCACTCCCGCGGCGAGGGCGATGCCGCGCGGCGCGCCGACGAGTTCGCCGAGCTGGCTCGCTCGGCTGGCGCCGAGATTCTCGCCACCATCGCGGCGCGCGTCGACGTGCCCAACCCCCGCTATTACATCGGTACCGGCAAGGCCGACGAGATCGCCGAGGCGGCCCGAGCGCTTGGCGCCGACCTGGTCCTGGTCGACCACCTGCTTTCCCCGGTGCAGGAGCGCAACCTCGAGAAACTGCTCAACGTCCGCGTGGTCGACCGCGCCGGGCTGATCCTCGACATCTTTGCCCAGCGCGCCCGTTCGCACGAAGGCAAGCTCGAGGTGGAGCTGGCTCAGCTCAAGCACCTGGCCACGCGCCTGGTGCGCGGCTGGACCCACCTGGACGCCCAGCGCGGTGGCGCCATCGGCAACCGCGGCCCGGGCGAAACCCAGCTGGAAACCGACCGCCGCCTGCTCGCCGAGCGGGTGAAGATGCTGACCAAGCGCCTGGAGAAGGTGCAGACCCAGCGCGGGCAGCAACGCCGTGCGCGCCTGCGCAACACGGTGCCGCGCGTGGCCCTGGTCGGCTACACCAATGCCGGCAAGTCCACCTTGTTCAATGCGCTCACCGAAGGCGAGGTGTTCGCCGCCGACCTGCTGTTCGCCACCCTGGACCCCACCGTGCGCAAGCTCGATGGCCTGTCCTGCGGCCCGGCGGTGCTGGCCGATACGGTGGGCTTCGTCCGCGACCTGCCGCACGACCTGGTGGCCGCGTTCCGCGGCACCCTGGCGGAGGCGCGCGACGCCGACCTGCTGCTGCACGTCAGCGATGCCGCCGACGAGGAGCGCGAGCGCCTGGCCAGCGTGGTGGACGGCGTGCTGGAGGAAATCGACGCCGGCGAGCTGCCGCAGCTGCGGGTGATGAACAAGATCGACCTGGCCGGGCTGGCGCCGCGCATCGACCGCGATGAGCAGGGGCGGCCGGTCACGGTGTGGCTGTCGGCTGCCACTGGCATCGGGCTGGACCTGCTGCGGCAGGCCCTGGGCGAACTGCTGGGCGGCGATCGCGTGCAGTCCGAGCTGCGCCTGCCGCTGTCCGCCGGTCGCCTGCATGCCCGCCTCAAGGCGGCCGGCGCCATCGCCGGCGAGGAAGTGGACGAGCAGGGCTGGCGGCTGAACATCGACGCGCCGCGCAGCGTGATCGCCCCCCTGAGCGGCGGTAGCGCCGACGAGGCCGCGCTGTTGCGAGGCTTGCTGGGTGCTGCCGAGGAACAGACGGCGCTATAGGAGCGCACTCTGTGCGCGACAGGCAGGGGCTGTGGAGGCGGGGGGCGCAAGCTCGAAAGTCTGTCGCGGCATGCAAACTTGCTTCTGGTCGCCGGACTTGGCGCTCCCACTACCCGTCCCCATTCCCCACACCATGGTCGCGCACAGGGTGCGCTCCTACAAGGCGACGGGTGCATCCGGGGAAGGAATCGCCATCAGGCTCTGGTAGAATGGCAGGTGTTTGTGCGGCCTTCCGTGCCTGGGGCGGCGCATTGCACAGGACAAGCACCGACATCATGTCCAAACCCGTTCAACGCGTTTCCCGGCCAATGTTGCCGGCCTCCCAGCGGCCTCAAGGAGACTGACCATGGCCTGGAACGAACCCGGCAACGGGCAACGTGATCCCTGGGGCAAGCATCGCCCTGCCGGCGGCAAGCCGGGCCTGGAGGATCTGCTCAGGCAATGGCGCAACCGCCTGGGGCGGCTCGGCGGCGGTCCCGGCGGCCTCTTCACCATCGTGCTGGCGTTCGCGCTGGTCTGGGTGGTCTACAGCAGCTATACCATCGTGGATGCCCGCCAGGCCGGCGTCGTGCTGCGCTTCGGCAAGTACGCGCGCACCCTGCCGCCGGGCTTCCACCTGAAGCTGCCCGGGCCGATCGAGACGGTTACCAAGGTCGGCACCACCGAGATCCGCTCGGTATCGGACAAGGTGCGCATGCTGACCAGCGATGAAAACATCATCTCGGTCGACTTCAACGTGCAGTACCAGGTTTCCGATGCCCGCAAGTACCTGTTCTCGCTGAGCGGCCCGCCGGAGGACACCCTGCGCCAGGCCGCCGAGGCCGCGGTGCGCACGGTGGTCGGCGCCAATGTGATGGACAACATCCTCACCAGCCAGACCGGCGCGCAGCAGGCCGCCGCGGCGCCGGCCACGGCCAGCACCGCCGTCGTGCCGTCGGCCGAGGCCTCGGTGATGGCGACCTCGGCCGCCGCGGCCGCCGCCGCGCAGACGCGCGACACGCTGCAGCAGCAGACCCGCGAGATCCTGCAGGCCACCCTCGACGAATACGACGCCGGCCTGGTGGTCACCGACGTCAGCTTCCAGAACGTGGCCCCGCCGCAGGAGGTGAAGGACGCCTTCGACGACGTCAACGCCGCCCGCGAGGACAAGCAGGGTACCGAGAACAACGCCCGCGCCTACGCTAGCCAAGTGGTGCCGGTGGCCCGCGGCGACGCCGCCCGCATTGCCGCCGAGGCACAGGGCTATGCCGCCCAGCGCGTGGCCACCGCTACCGGCGATGCCGACCGCTTCAATCTCATCCTCAAGGAATACAAGGCCGCGCCGGACGTGACCCGCCGCCGCCTGTGGCTGGAAACGATCGAGGACGTGATGTCCAACAATCCCAAGGTGCTGGATGGTTCCGGCGGCCGCAACATGATCTACCTGCCGCTCGATCGCGCCACCGGCAAGGACGTGCCGGGCGTGGGCGCGGTGATGCAGTCCGCGGGCAACGACGGCCTGGCCGGCAAGGAGAAGCAGCCATGAAGTTCGCCACCGGCATCGTTGCCGTGCTGCTCGTGCTGATCGGCTTCAACAGCCTGTTCGTGGTGCGCGAGGGCCAGACCGCCCTGGTGCTGCAGTTCGGCCGCATCGTGCGCACCGGCGACCAGCCCGGCCTGCACGCCAAGCTGCCGTTCGTGCAGCAGGTGATGACTTTCGACAACCGTATCCTCACCCTGGAAGCGCCGCCGGAGCGGTACTTCACCTCAGAGAAGAAGAGCGTCAACGTCGACTTCTACGTGAAGTGGCGCATCGCCGACAACGCCGCCTACTACCGCGCCACCGCCGGCGACGAGCTACAGGCGGCCAACCGCCTGACGCCCATCGTCAAGGACGCGCTGCGCTTCGAGTTCAACGGCCGCACCCTGCAGGAACTGGTCGCTGCCGGGCGCAAGGACATCACCGAGCGCGTGCGCCGGCAGACCGACGCGGCCGCCAGCAAGAACCTGGGCATCACCGTGGTTGACGTGCGCATCAAGCGCATCGACCTGCCGGACGAGGTGAGCGAATCGGTCTACAAGCGCATGCGCGCCGAGCGCGCCCAGCTGGCCAACGAGCTGCGCTTCACCGGCCAGCAGGCCGCCGAGACGATCAAGGCCGACGCCGACCGCCAGGCCCAGGTCATCAAGGCCGAAGCCGAGCGCGACGCCGCCAAGGTGCGTGGCGAGGGCGACGCCCAGGCCGCGGCGATCTATGCGCAGGCCTACGGGCAGGATCCGGAGTTCTTCGCGTTTTATCGAAGCCTGGCGGCGTACCGTAAGTCGTTCCAGGACGGCAAGGGCGTGCTGGTGCTCAAGCCTGACTCGGAGTTCCTGAGGTACTTCAACGACGGCGCGTCGTCCAGGCATTGAGCGGGTGAGGGTCGATGTCGCGTGAGCTGCTGGCCGCCTTGTGCCTGGTGCTGGTGATCGAGGGCCTGGTGCTGTTCGCCGCGCCGCGCGGTTGGCAGGCCACCATGCGCGAGGTGGTGAAGCTGAGCCCGCGCACGCTGCGCCTGTTCGGCGCGGTGGCGATCGGCATCGGACTGGTCGCGTTGCAGTTGATGCATTGATGTGATGCGGCGGATGGGCCGTTCAAAACCATCGTGAACATGCGGGGCGTGGCGGTTGCGGCAAGTCGCTTGCCGACGGAAAGCCAGGCTGCGGAACGAATGCGCCCGTCAGGGCGCCGACCTTTCAAATTGACGAGAGCAACATCATGGGCAAGTCAGTAGTCATCCTCGGCGCGCAATGGGGCGACGAAGGCAAGGGCAAGATCGTCGACCTGCTGACCGAGCAGGTCAAGGCCGTGGCGCGCTTCCAGGGTGGCCACAACGCCGGCCATACGCTGGTGATCAAGGGCAAGAAGACCGTGCTGCACCTGATTCCCTCGGGCATCCTGCGTGACGACGCGCTGTGCCTGATCGGCAATGGCGTGGTGCTGTCGCCGCAGGCGCTCAAGCAGGAAATCGAAGAGCTGGAGGCGCAGGGCGTGGAAGTGCGTTCGCGCCTGAAGATCAGCCCGGCCACGCCGCTGATCATGCCGTACCACATTGCCGTGGATAAGGCGCGCGAAATCGCCGCCGGCAAGAGCGCCATCGGCACCACCGGCCGCGGCATCGGTCCCGCCTACGAGGACAAGGTCGCCCGCCGCAGCGTGCGCGTCGCCGACCTGATGTACCCGCATGAGCTGCCGGAGAAGATCAAGGCGGCCGTGGAGTACCACAACTTCATCCTGACCCAGTGGCTGAAGGCCGAGTCGGTCGATTTCCAGCAGGTACTGGACGATGCGCTGGCCTATGGCGAATTCATCCGCCCGATGGTCGATGACGTCGCCACCATCCTGCACGACGTGCGCAAGGAAGGCGGTCATATCCTGTACGAAGGCGCGCAGGGCGCGCTGCTCGACATCGACCACGGCACCTATCCCTACGTCACCTCGTCCAACACCACGGTGGGCGGCGCGCTGGCCGGCACCGGCGTGGGCGCGGGCGACATCGACTACGTGCTGGGCATCTGCAAGGCCTATGCGACGCGCGTGGGTGGCGGTCCGTTCCCCACCGAGCTCAACGACGAGATGGGCGAGCGCCTGCGCAAGGTCGGCAACGAGTTCGGCGCCAGCACCGGCCGTCCGCGTCGTTGCGGCTGGATCGACCTCGTCGCGCTCAAGCGCGCCGTGCAGATCAACGGCATCAACGGCCTGGCCATCACCAAGCTCGACGTGCTCGACGGCTTGCCGAGCATCAAGGTCTGCATCGCCTACGAATACCGCGGCAAGCGCCGCGAGCTGGCGCCGCTGGACGCCGACGGCTGGGCCGAGTGCAAGCCGGTGTACCTGGAGTTCCCGGGTTGGGAAGAATCCACCGCGGGCATCCGCGAGTGGGACAAGCTGCCGCCCGCCGCCCGCGCCTACCTGCGCGCGGTGGAAGAGCTCTCCGGCTGCAAGCTCTCGCTCGTCGCCACCGGCGCCGACCGCGAGGACACCATCGTGCTGGACGATCCGTTCGCCTGATCGAGCGACCTCACGTGCAGAACCCAAAAAGCCCCGCATGGCGGGGCTTTTTGTTGCGCCACGCACACGCCCTTCCTTGTAGGAGCGCACCCAGTGCGCGACCGCGGAGTCACGACGTCATCGCTCCGCCGGCTTTTCGCGCATTGGGTGCGCTCCTACAGAAGGGGCGCGGTGCCGGCCCACCATGACTTCCGGCCTTGTCGACTGGCGCCCGCATGCGCGACGATCGATGTGTTTTGCACCATTTCAGGGCCGCCCGCTTGGCCCACCAACGAGGGGATACAACATGCGTACTCGCTTGGTTTCCGCCATTGCGCTTGCATTGGCCGGCGTGACTTTCACCGGTGCTGCCCTGGCTGCCGATGCCGCGTCGATGGCGCAGACCACCACCCAGTTGCCGCGCGCCGTGCGTCCTTCGCACTACGCGGTGTCGATCACGCCGCATGCATCCACGCTGAGCTTCGACGGCAAGGTGACGGTGGACGTGGAAGTGCTCGCGCCCACCAACAGCATCACGCTCAACGCCATCGACATGAGCTTCGGCAAGGTGGAGCTCACGGCGGGCAAGGGCGCCTCCGCGCTGGTGCCGAAGGTGAGTACGGACAACGATGCGCAGACCGCCACTTTCACCTTCGACAAGCCGGTCGCCAAGGGCAAGTACCGGCTGTCGATGAGCTACACCGGCAAGATCGGCACGCAGGCCAACGGCCTGTTCGCCATCGACTACGACACCAAGGCCGGCAAGAAGCGCGCGCTGTACACGCAGTTCGAGAATTCCGATGCGCGCCGCTTCATCCCGTCGTGGGACGAACCGAACTACAAGGCCACGTTCGATCTCGACGTGACCGTGCCGTCCCAAGACATGGCGGTGAGCAACATGCCGGTGGCGTCGAAGACCGACGCCGGCAACGGCCTCTCGCACATCACGTTCAAGACCTCGCCGAAGATGTCGACCTACCTGCTGTTCTTCGGCACGGGCGAGTTCGATCGCATCACCACGACCTCCGAAGGCGTGGAAATCGGCGTGGTGACGCAGAAGGGCCTGAGCTCGCAGGGCGCCTTCACGCTGGAATCGGGCAAGGCGGTGTTGAAGGAGTACAACGACTATTTCGGCGTGCCGTATCCGCTGCCCAAGCTCGACAACGTCGCCTCGCCGGGCAGCAGCCAGTTCTTCTCGGCGATGGAAAACTGGGGCGCGATCTACACCTTCGAATACGCGCTGCTGCTCGATCCGTCCTTCTCCACGCTGCAGGACAAGCAGAACGTGTTCGGCACGGCCGCGCACGAAATGGCGCACCAGTGGTTCGGCGACCTGGTGACCATGCGCTGGTGGGACGACCTGTGGCTCAACGAAGGCTTTGCCTCGTGGATGGCCTCGCGCACCACCGATCGCCTGCATCCGGAGTGGAACACCAAGCTCGATGCGGTCGGCATCCGCGAAGGCGCGATGTCGCGCGACGCCGTGGCGACCACGCATCCGGTCGTGCAGCGCATCGACACGGTGGAACAGGCCAGCCAGGCCTTCGACTCGATCACCTATTCCAAGGGCGAGTCGGTGATCCGCATGCTGGAAAACTACGTGGGTGCCGACAGCTGGCGCACCGGCGTGCGCAACTACATCAAGGCCCACGCCTACGGCAACACGGTGTCCGACGACCTGTGGCACGCCATGGATGCGGTCGTGCCGGGCAAGCAGGTCACTACCATCGCCCATGAATTCACCTTGCAGCCGGGCATTCCGCTCATTCGCGTGGAAGCCGGCGCGTGCGCGGACAACACGGTGACGCTCAAGCTCACCCAGGGCGAGTTCACCAAGGATCGCCCAGACAAGAGGCCGTTGCGCTGGCACGTGCCGGTGACCGCGCAGAGCATCGGCGGCCAGCCGGTGCGCACGCTGGTCGATGGCGAAGCCACGCTGGCCGTGCCCGGTTGCGGTCCGGTGCTGGTGAATGCGGGGCAGAGCGGTTACTACCGCACGCTGTACGCGCCGGCGCAGGTCGCGGCGATCAAGGGCAGCTTCGCCAAGCTCGAGCCGATCGACCAGCTCGGCGTGATGAGCGACACCTGGGCGCTGAGCATGGCCGGCCTGCAACCCGTGGCGGATTTCCTGGATATGGCCCAGGCCATGCCGATCGATGCCGATCCGCAGATCTGGGACGAAGTGGCCGGCAGTTTCTCCGCGCTCAACGACTACTATCGCAGCGATGCCAAGCGCCAGGCGACGTTCCGCGCGTACGCCATCAAGCGCCTGTCGCCGGTGTTTGCGCGCGTAGGCTGGGAAGCCAGGCCGAACGAGAGCGTGCCGACCACGATCCTGCGCAGCCACCTGATCAATACGCTGTCCAGCCTGGGCGACAGCGCGACCATCGGCGAGGCACGTCGCCGCTACGCGGCGCAGGCCACCGACCCGAAGGCCGTGCCCGCCGAGCTGCGCAAGACCATCCTGGCGATCGTGGCCACCCACGCCGACGCGGCCACCTGGGACAAGATGCATGCCGCCGCCAAGGCCGAGACGACGCCGCTGGTGAAGGATCGCCTGTACGCGCAGCTGGCGTCGGTGGAAGACGAAGCGCTCGCCAGGCGTGCCCTCGATCTCGCGCTGACCGACGAGCCCGGCGCCACCAACAGCGCCGGCATGATCCGCATCGTGTCGCGCCTGCATCCGGAGCTGGCCTTCGATTTCGCCATGGCGCACCGCGAGCAGGTCGACAAGGTGGTCGACGGCAGCTCGCGCAGCCGCTACTACCCCGCGCTCGGTACCAGTGCGTTCGACCAGGCCATGATCGACAAGATCAACGCCTACGCCACCCAGTACCTGGCGCCCAGCTCGCGTCGCGATGCCGAGACCGCCGTGGCCAACATCAAATACCGCATGATGGTGCGCAACGAACGCCTGCCGTCGGTGGATGCCTGGCTGGCGAAGAACGGCGGCTGACCGAAAGCGGTCCTCAGTATGTAGTAAACAGAGGGCCCCGTTTGACGGGGCCCTCTGTTTTTGGGTGTCCCCCTGGATCGATGGCGCTTATCTTCCCAGGTCGCTGAGGAAGCGCTTGGTGAACTGCAGGTTCGTGCTGGAGGGCACGGAGTTGCAGGTGGGCGACGCGGTGGTCTGGTTGCACGGGTTGTCGCGATCGAGCGACCAGAAGTGCAGGCCGGCAAGGCCGTTGCTCACGGCATAGCTGGTGATGGCGTCGGCGTTGGCGACGGTGAAGTTCTCGCTGGAGACGTCGTTCACGCCGATCATCGGGGTCAGCTCGATCTTGTTGGGCGAGATGCCGTAGGTATGTTCCAGGTTCACCGCGGCCTGGATCGCCGTCTGGCCCATGTCGCACGATCCGCCCGACACCACGCAGACGCCGGCGCCGGCCGAGCCGTAGTCCATCGTCATCAGGTTGATGGTGTAGTGGGTGAGCGAAGAGGCCTTGATGGCTCGCACCACCATGTCGCCCAGGCTGTTCACGCCGCCGTAGCTGCCGTCCGATGCGCCGAGCGTGGCGAGCGTGAAGGAGAAGCGCAGGTTGGGATACAGCGACTGGCCGTAGACGGCCGCGGCGACCAGGTTGTCGATGGTCTGTTGCGACTGGCCACCCTCGATGTCGAAATCCACGCCCACCATCTGCGGCGACATGTAGCGCGACAGGAAGCTGGCGAAGCCGGCCGTGCTGCCGCAGGTGAACACGCCGGCCTGGCCGCCGGTGGAGACCACGTAGGGCAGGCCCGCGTTGGACAACGCGGTGATGTTGGCGCTGGCGAAGCTGGCGCCGGGCACGCCACCCCAGTTCTCGCTGCCGCATTCGCCGGTGGCGAAGGCGAGGGTGATGGCGCTCAGGTTGGATACGTAGTTCGCATACAGGCTGCCGCTGCCCACTACCGGGATGGATGCGCCGGTCGCGGCGGCGGTCTGCATCACGTTGGTGTTCCAGTTGAGGTTGATGGTGACGTCCTTGTAGGGACTGAACAGCAGGTTGGCGCCGGTGCCCGGTGGGTTGGCGGTGCCGCCGCCGCCCGAACCGCCACCGGAACCACCTCCCGAGCCACCACCGGAGCCACCACCGGAGCCACCGCCCGAGTCGCCACCACCGCCCGTACACGCGCCTTGCGAAGTCCAGGGCTCGGCCGAGCCAGTGGGACCGCTGCTGGTGGCCGGGTCATTGCCCTGGGTCCACCAGTTGGCCACGTAGTTGATGCCGTTCTCGCTGGCCACCTGGCCGCCGGTATAGACCTGCGTGGCGACCCAGGCCGCCGCGCAGGTGCCCGACGACCCACCGCCGCTGCCGCCGCCCGAGCCGCCTCCGGAACTGCCTCCGCAAGCGCCTTGCGAGGTCCAAGGCTGGCCCGAGCCGGTGGGGCCGCTGCTGGTGGCCGGGTCGTTGCCCTGGGTCCACCAGTTGGCTACGTAGTTGGTGCCGTTCTCGCTGACTACCGCACCACCCGAGTAGGCAGTGCCCGCATTCCAGGCGGCCGCGCAGGCGGGCGTGCTTTGTGCGTGCGCTACCTGCATGGGTGCCATCGTCATCAGGCTCATCGCCATCGCGCCGCCGGCCATGCTTGCCAGGGCATGCAGCGCCGTCCGTACCGACATCACCGATTGCTTCATACGCATAGGGTTTCTCCTGTGGCATTGCAACGTCAGGGTGAGTGTTAGGCGACGACCGGCCGATTCCCGATGGCCGTCAGGGACGGTTCGTTCCAGGTAGTCCTGTGCGCCGTGGCGGCAAGCCATGGTGGAGCGCTGTCGTCTTTGTGTCCCCAGGATGACAACGTTGTCCCCAATGGCTTGAAGGAACTGTGATGCCGGGCGGGGAAATGGCGGTCCGCGAAGGTCCTTATGGCAAAGAAGTTATGTACTGCGATGCAGCAATGACCGCCGTAAAGGAAAGCTGACAACGTTGTCTGACTCTGTCCTTCGATCCCCTTGTGGGAGCGCACCCTGTGCGCGACCGCTGGGCCTCGACGCTCCACAGCTTGTCGCGCACTGGGGGCGCTCCTACAGCGGAGAGGTGAGATGGGGGCATGAAAAAGGGCTCCGCATGCGGAGCCCTTTTGATGACAGCGCTGGGCAGGTCTTTTACGCGACGCTCGGTTCGCTGAAGGCCTCGATCTCGCCCTTGAACGCTTCCACCGGCACGCAGCTGCAGAACACGTTCTTGTCGCCATAGACGTTGTCCACGCGCGCCACCGGCGACCAGTACTTCTGGAACTTCAGGCTGGGCAGCGGGAAGGCGGCCAGCTCGCGGGGATAGGCGTGGGTCCACTGCGAGGCGGACACCATCACGGCCGTGTGCGGAGCGTGCTTGAGCGGGTTGTCCTCGCGATCGAGCTTGCCTTCCTCGATGGCGCGGATCTCGTTGCGGATCTGGATCATCGCGTCGATGAAACGGTCCAGTTCGTACTGCGATTCGCTTTCGGTCGGCTCGACCATCAGCGTGCCGGCCACCGGGAAGCTCAGCGTCGGGGCGTGGAAGCCGAAGTCGATGAGGCGCTTGGCCACATCCTCGGCGCCGATGCCGGTGGCGTCCTTGAGCGGACGCAGGTCGAGGATGCACTCGTGCGCCACCAGGCCGTTGCGGCCGGTGTAGAGCGTCTCGTAGTGCGGCGCCAGGCGCTTGGCGATGTAGTTGGCGTTGAGCAGGGCCACCTGGGTGGCGCGGCGCAGGCCGGCGGCGCCCATCAGGGTGATGTACATCCAGCTGATCGGCAGGATCGACGCCGAGCCGAAGCTGGCGGCCGAGACCATGCCCACGCTTTTGTGAGAAGTGCGGCCATGGATGGCCGCTTCTTGATCTTCGCCGACTGGGATGTCGGCATAAGTACCAGGCAGGAACGGCGCGAGGTGCGACTTCACCGCGCACGGGCCCACGCCCGGGCCGCCGCCGCCGTGCGGGATGCAGAAGGTCTTGTGCAGGTTCAGGTGCGAGACGTCCGAGCCCCACTTGCCGGGCTTGGCCACGCCGACCAACGCGTTCATGTTGGCGCCGTCGGTGTACACCTGGCCGCCGTGCTCGTGCACGATCTCGCAGATGCGCACGATGTCTTCCTCGAACACGCCGTGGGTGGACGGGTAAGTAATCATCAGCGCGGCGAGGCGGTCGCTGTACTTCTCGGCGGCGCGCTGGATGTCCTCGACGTCCACGTTGCCGTTGGCGTCGCACTTGGTCACCACCACCTGCATGCCGGCCATCTGCGCGGAGGCCGGGTTGGTGCCGTGCGCGGATTCCGGGATCAGGCAGATGTCGCGATGGCTTTCGCCGCGCGAGCGGTGGTAGGCGCGGATCGCCAGCAGGCCGGCGTATTCGCCCTGCGCGCCGGAGTTCGGCTGCAGGCTAACCGCGTCGTAGCCGGTGCATTCGACCAGCATCGCTTCCAGCTCGTCGATCAGCTGCCTGTAGCCGGCGGCCTGCTCGGCCGGGGCCAGCGGATGGATATTGGCGAACTCGGGCCAGGTCACCGGTATCATCTCGGCGGTGGCATTGAGCTTCATGGTGCAGCTGCCCAGCGGGATCATGGTGCGATCCATCGCCAGGTCCTTGTCGGCCAGCGAGCGCATGTAGCGCAGCAGTTCGTGCTCGCTGTGGTGCGTGTTGAAGGCCGGATGGGTGAGGAACTTGCTCTTGCGCAGCAGGTGGGGCGGCAGGGCGTCGTGGATTTCCGCATCGAGCGCATCGATGGTTGCTGCGACGCTCGCGCTGCCCTGCGCATCGTCGGCGAGGTCGGCGCCGAACAGCGAAGCCAGCGCGATCACGTCGGCGCGCGTGGTGGTCTCGTCCAGGCTGATGCCGACGCTGCCGGCGTCGATCGCGCGCAGGTTGATGCCGGCGGCCCGCGCCTTGGCATGCAGCGCGGCGGCGTCCACGCCGGTGATGTGCAGCGTATCGAAGAAATGGGTGTTGGTGGCGATGCCGGCCCGGCGCAACGCCACGGACAGGATCGCCGCCAGGCGGTGCACGCGGCGGGCGATGCGGATGAGGCCTTCCGGACCGTGGTAAACGGCGTACATGCTGGCCATCACCGCCAGCAGCACCTGCGCGGTGCAGATGTTGGAGGTGGCCTTCTCGCGGCGGATGTGCTGTTCGCGCGTCTGCAGGGTGAGACGGTAGGCCGGCTTGCCCTCGGCGTCGATCGACACGCCGATCAGCCGGCCCGGCATCGAGCGCTTGTAGCTGTCGCGGCAGGCCATGAAGGCCGCGTGCGGGCCGCCGAAGCCGAACGGCACGCCGAAGCGCTGGGTGTTGCCCACCACGATGTCGGCGCCCCATTCGCCCGGCGCGGCGATCAGGGTGAGCGCGAGCAGGTCGGTGGCCACGCAGACCACGCCCTGGCGCGCGTGCACCGCATCGGCCAGCGCCCGGTAGTCATGGATCTGGCCGAAGGTGTCGGGGTACTGCAGCAGCACGCCGTAGCTGTCGACGCTGGCCGCCTCGCTGTCCTCGCCCACGTGCAGGTCGATGCCCAGCGTCTCGGCGCGCGTGCGGATCACGGCCAGGGTCTGCGGATGCACGCCACGGGAGACGAAGAACACGTTCGACTTGGACTTGGCCGAGCGCTTGGCCAGCGTCATCGCCTCGGCGGCGGCGGTGCCCTCGTCGAGCAGGGAGGCGTTGGCGATCTCCATGGCGGTGAGGTCGGCGCACATGGTCTGGAAGTTGATCAGCGCCTCCATGCGGCCCTGGGAGATTTCCGCCTGGTACGGCGTGTAGGCCGTGTACCACGCCGGGTTCTCCAGGATGTTGCGCAGGATGACGTTGGGCGTGTGGGTGCCGTAGTAGCCCTGGCCGATGAAGCTCCTGAACACCTGGTTCTTGCTGGCGATGGCGCGGATCTTGGCCAGCGCCTCCACCTCGGTGACCGGGGCGGGCAGGTCCAGCGGGGCCGGCGACTTGATCTTGCCCGGCACGATGGCGTCGGTCATCGCCTCCAGCGACGCGTAGCCGAGCACGCCGAGCATGCTGGCGATTTCCGCGTCGTTGGGGCCGATATGGCGTTCGATGAAGGCGTCGTGGTGCTCGAGGTCGCGCAGGGAGGGGTTGTGGCTCATGGCAGGGCGTCCGAAGGTAGCGTGCAAGCCGCACGCGAAGCGCCCCTCTGTCCTTTTGCCTGAGAGTTTGGAAGCGGTCGCTTCGTGCCCCTTCGGCGCCGGATCGAACCGGTCTCTCCAGAGTGTTGGAGCGGATGATGGTATGGGGCCTGAGCGATTACGGGCGTTGCGCCTTCGGCAGCGGCTCGCGCCGCTTCTCCCACCACACGCTAAACGGCGATTATAGGGCGCCCGGGGCCGGAATGCCTCCCCGGCGGCGGCGCCGTCTCAATCCATCCGGGACACCGCGGCGCCCCCGGGGGCGGGCAAGGGCCTAGCCTTGCGGTATTCCGGTCATGTCCGGCAGGTGGTGGGCGATGCCCTTGTGGCAGTCGATGCAGGTCTTTTCGCCGCTGCCCAGCCAGCGCTTGTGGATTTCGGCGGCGCGGGCGGACTGGCGCGTAAGGTCCATCGAGGCGTAGTTGTGGCAGTTGCGGCATTCCAGCGAATCGTTGGCCTTCAGGCGCGCCCATTCGTGCTCGGCCAACTCCAGCCGGTGGTCGAGGAATTTCTCGCGGGTGTCGATGGTGCCGAAGAGCTTGCCCCACACTTCCTTGGAGGCCTGCATCTTGCGCGCGATCTTGTCCGTCCACCGGTGCGGCACGTGGCAGTCGGGGCAGGTGGCGCGCACGCCGGAGCGGTTGGTGTAGTGGATGGTGGCCTTCAGCTCCTGGAACACGTTGTCGCGCATCTCGTGGCAACCGGTGCAGAACGCCTCGGAATTGGTGGCTTCCAGCGCGGTGTTGAACGCGCCCCAGAAGATCACGCCGGCGATGAACCCGCCCAGGACGAGGAAGCCCAGGCTGTAGTGCACGCTGGGGCGGCGCATGGTGCGCCACACCGCGACGAGCCATGACCTGATCCTGGCTCCCATGCTCAATTCGCCTTCTGCTGCGGCTGGTCGATCTGCCCGGAAAGGATCGTGTCGATGTCCTTGAAGTTGTTGGCCACCAGCGGCTTGGCGTCGGTCTGCACCACGTGGCACTGGTTGCAGAAGTAGCGGCGCGGCGAGATGGTGGCGAGGAACTGGTCGTCGCGGTCCATGTAGTGGGTGACGCTGACCGGCGGCGCCTGGAACTTGTCCGCGTTGGCGCGCGCATGGCACAGCAGGCAGCGGTTGGAATTCCTGTCGATCTGGTAGTTGTCGATGCTGTGCGGGATGGTCGGCGGCTGCATCGGGTAGGCGCGGTTGCGCTTGACGTCGGTGTTCTCCACGCGGGCCATCAGCGGCGGCTCGCCTTCCTGGTCGACCGGGATGCCGCGCCGGATGGCATCGATCTGGCCGCTCGCGGGCGGCGCCCCGGCATTGTCGGCGGGCGAATACGCGGTCGTGGTTTCCGCGGCCGGCGATGGTGGCGGCGGGGCCTTCCTTCGACCCACCGCATAGCCCACGGCGATCGCGGCCAGCACCACCACGATGGCCAGGGCGACAAGCGGCTTGTCACGCATCTTCGTTCCCTCCCTAGACGGCGACGACCTTGACCGCGCACTTCTTGTAGTCGGTCTGCTTGGAGATCGGGTCGGTGGCGTCCAGCGTGACCTTGTTGATCAGCTGGCCAGCGTCGAACCACGGCACGAACACCACGCCGCGCGGCATGCGGTTGCGGCCCCGCGTTTCCACGCGCGAGCGCATCTCGCCGCGTCGCGACACCAGTTTGACCTGGTCGCCGCGCTTGAAGCCGCGCGCCTTGGCGTCGTCGGGATTCATGAATACCACCGCCTCGGGGAAGGCGCGGTACAACTCGGGCACGCGCATGGTCATCGAGCCCGAGTGCCAGTGTTCGAGGATGCGCCCGGTAGACAGCCACAGGTCGTACTCGGCATCGGGCATCTCGGCGGGCGGCTCGTAGGGCAGCGCCCAGATCACCGCGCGGCCGTCGGGGTTGCCGTAGAACTGGAAGCCGGTGCCGGCCTTCACATAGGGATCGGAACCCTCGCGGTAGCGCCAGCGCGTTTCCTTGCCGTCGACCACCGGCCAGCGCAGGCCGCGCGCCTGGTGGTAGGCGTCGAACGGTGCCAGGTCGTGTCCATGGCCGCGGCCGAACGAGGCGTATTCTTCAAACAACCCTTTCTGCACGTAGAAGCCGAACGCGGCCGACTCGTCGTTGTCGTAGCCGGCCTCGATCTGCGAGGTGGGGAACTGGTCGACCTTGCCGTTGCGGAACAGTACGTCGAACAGGGTCTTGCCCTTGAACGACGGATGGGCGGCGAGGATGTCCGCCGGCCAGCACTCGTCCGTGGTGAAGCGCTTGGAGAATTCCATCAGCTGCCACAGGTCCGACTTCGCCTGGCCCGGCGCCTTCACCAGCTGGTGCCAGAACTGCGTGCGGCGCTCGGCGTTGCCGTAGGCGCCTTCCTTCTCCACCCACATCGCGGCGGGCAGGATCAGGTCGGCGGCCTGCGCGGTGACGGTGGGGTAGGCGTCGGACACCACGATGAAGTTGCGCGGATCGCGGTAGCCGGGATAGGTCTCCTGCATCAGGTTGGCGCCGGCCTGCATGTTGTTGTTGACCTGCACCCAGTAGGCGTTGAGCACGCCATCGCGCAGCTTGCGGTTCTGCTCCACCGCGTGGAAGCCGGGCTTGGGCTGGATGATGCCGTGCGGGATGGCCCAGATGTCCTCGGCATGCCTGCGGTGCTCGGGGTTGTTCACCACCATGTCGGCCGGCAGGCGATGGCTGAAGGTGCCTACTTCGCGCGCGGTGCCGCAAGCGGAGGGCTGGCCGGTGAGCGAGAACGGGCTGTTGCCCGGCGTGGCGATCTTCCCGGTCAGCAGGTGGATGTTGTAGACCATGTTGTTGGCCCACACGCCGCGCGTGTGCTGGTTGAAGCCCATGGTCCAGAACGACACCACCTTGGTGCCGGGATCGGCGTACAGCTCGGCCAGCTGCTGCAGCCAGCCCTTCTCCACGCCGGTCATCGCCACCGCCTTCTCCAGCGTGTAGGGCGCCACGAAGGCGGCGAACCGCGCGAAGTCGATCGCCTCGCCGGCGTTGGGGTCCTTGGCGTTCCTGGCCTTCAATTCCAGCGGATTGTCAGGCCGCAGGCCATAGCCGATGTCGGTGACGCCCTGCTTGAAGGTGGTGTGCCGGTCGACGAAATCCTTGTTGACCTTGCCGCTCTGGATGATGTGGTTGGCGATGTAGTTGAGGATCACCAGGTCGGTCTGCGGGGTGAACACGATGGGAATGTCGGCCAGCTCGAAGCTGCGGTGCTCGAAGGTGGACAGCACCGCCACCTTCACGTGCGGGTTCGACAGGCGCCGGTCGGTCACCCGCGTCCACAGGATCGGATGCATCTCCGCCATGTTCGAGCCCCACAGCACGAAGGCGTCGGTGGCCTCGATGTCGTCGTAGCAGCCCATCGGCTCGTCCATGCCGAAGGTGCGCATGAAGCCCATCACCGCCGAGGCCATGCAATGGCGCGCGTTGGGATCGATGTTATTGCTGCGCAGGCCCGCCTTGAACAGCTTGTTGGCGGCGTAGCCTTCCCACACGGTCCATTGGCCGGAGCCGAACATGCCGACGGCTTCCGGGCCTTTCTCCTTCAGCACGCGCTTGAACTGGGCGGCCATCACGTCGAAGGCCTCGTCCCAGGAGACTTCGGTGAACTCGCCGTCCTTGGCATAGGCGCCGTCCTTCTTGCGCAGCATCGGCGCGGTCAGGCGGTCGGCGCCGTACATGATCTTGGAAAGGAAATAGCCCTTGATGCAGTTGAGCCCGCGATTGACCTCGGCCAGCTGGTCCCCATGGGTGGCCACCACCTGGCCGTTCTTCACCGCTACGTTGACACTGCAGCCCGTGCCGCAGAAGCGGCACGGCGCCTTGCTCCACTTGAGCTGGGTGAGATCGCCTTCCAGCAGCACGTTGGTGGCGCCAGCGGGCAGGGCGATGCCCGCCACGTTGGCGGCGACGGCCACGGCCGTGTTGCGGATGAATTCGCGTCGCGTCATGTGCATGAGTCACCTCCCTATGTCGAAGCGATCGGGTTGAGCGGTGCGTCGAGCTCGTCTCGCGGCTCCGCGTGGTGGTAGATCAACGACACGTTGATGACGCCGGGCACCGCCTCCATCGCCTCCACGTGCTCGACGATGGCGCGCTGGCTGTCGGTCTCGCAGAGCACGACGCAGCGGCTTTCCGCATGCGTGGCGATGGACAGGCCGGGACGGGTATCCACCAGGGCTTGCAGGCGCGACAAAGCATCGGGTCGGTGCAGCACGAGCAGGCTGGAGATGTGCTGTTCGTGGTTCATGGCGTTTCTCTTTGCCGCGGGAGGCGCGTTGTCACGGCCATGGCGAAGGCTGGGCGGCACATGCATGGTCAGCCTCCGGGCGGCCCGCTGACGAACATCTGCCAGAACCAGACCGCGAACCCGTAGGAGGCCACGGTCAGCACGGCAAGCACGGGAAACAGGGCGACGGCGAGCAACAGGAAGGCCGTACGTTCCTGGCGCCTGCTTGCCATCTCCGTGAACGTTGCCATGCGTGCCTCGACAGGAAGCCCGCCCTGCGTGGCGGATTTCGCCAAGAGCACAACGCTACCGGTGAAAGCGTCGTGAACCCAGGAAGGACGCGGCGTGGCGCGCCGTTATGGGCTCGCCTATATAACGGTGCAGTCCAGCGGACGGCCCATGCAGGGCCGGGCGTGAAACGGCTGGGGTGGGGTCAGGCCGGGTTGCCGGCGGAAACTTCGAGGCCGGCCACGGCTTCGCGTGCGAGCGGATGCAGGCCTTCGCCGCCTTCGTCGAGATAGGTCCTGATCTGCCTGCGCATCGCCGGATCCCAGAAGCGCGTGATGTGGTCGCGCACGCCATGGACGGCGGTGGCATGGTCGGGCTCCACCGCGAAGAAGGTGGCGATGTCGTTGGCCATGGTGACGAGTCGTTCGATCTTCATGACGGATTCTGCTCTGTCGCTGGCTGCAACCGGCCGGGATGGGTATAGACATTGTGGCTGCCCGGGCGGGCGAAGCCCACCAGGGTGATGCCGGCGCTGCGTGCCAGCTCGACGGCCAGCGCGGTCGGTGCGGAAATCGCGGCGAGCACGGCGATGCCGGCGCTGGTGGCCTTGGTCACCATCTCGTAGCTGGCGCGGCTGGTCACCAGGGCCAGGCCGTCACCCGGCTGGATGCCGGCGTGGTGCATGGCGCCGATCAGCTTGTCCAGCGCGTTGTGGCGGCCCACGTCCTCGCGCACCAGCAGCACGTGTCCCTGGCGATCGGCCCAGGCGGCGGCATGCACTGCGCCGGTGGCGGCGTTCATTGGCTGCAGGCCGTGCAACTGGCGCAGCGCCTGCTCCAGCGCCTCGTGCGTCAGCGTGTGCCCGGGGCCGACCGGTGCGCCCTGGCGGATGGCGTGCTCCAGGTCGCGCGTGCCGCAGATGCCGCAGCCGCTGCGGCCGGGCAGCAGGCGTGCGCGTTCCTCCTGGCCGATGCGGGCGCCTGGCGCGGCTTCGTCGACGCGCATGGCCAGTTGGGTGCCTTCGAGCAGGGTGTGGACCACCACGTCGAGCAACTGGTCCGGTCGCTCGATCAGGCCCTCGCTCAGCGAAAAGCCGAGCGCGAAATCCTCCAGGTCGTGCGGCGTGGCCATCATCACGGCGAAGGTGTCGCCGTTGTAGACCATGGCCACCGGCATTTCCTCGGCCACGCAGTCGTCCTCGCGCGAGGCGGCGCCGTGGCGCCAGCGCTCGACGGGACGGACGGCATAGCCGTTGGGCGACGTTTCCTGCTCAGGCGTGGTCAAGCGGCTTCACCGATCGTTCCAGCAGGGCTTCCTGCGTCTCGGTGAAGGCCCGGTAGCGCTTCTGCCATTCGGATGGCTGGGTGACGCGGGTGACCTGCACCGCCGTGACCTTGTACTCGGGGCAGTTGGTGGCCCAGTCGGAGTTCTCGGTGGTGATGACGTTGGCGCCCGAGCCGGGGAAGTGGAAGGTGGTGTAGACCACGCCCGGCTGCATGCGCTCGGAAATCCGTGCGCGCAGCACCGTCTCGCCGGCGCGGCTGACGATGCCGACCCAGTCGCCATCGGCGAGGCCGCGCTCCTCGGCGTCGTGCGGATGGATTTCCAGGCGGTCCTCGCCGTGCCACAGCACGTTGTCGGTGCGCCGCGTCTGCGCGCCCACGTTGTACTGGCTCAGGATGCGGCCGGTGGTGAGGATCAGCGGGTACTCGGTGCTGACCCTCTCCGCGGTGGGCACGTATTCGGTGAGCATGAAACGGCCCTTGCCGCGCACGAACTCGTCCACGTGCATCACCGGCGTGCCGAGCGGATGTTCCTCGTTGCACGGCCACTGGATCGAGCCGAGCCGGTCGAGCTTGTCGAAGCTCACGCCGTGGAAGGTGGGAGTGAGCCGCGCGATCTCGTCCATGATCTCCGAAGGGTGCGCGTAGTGCATCGGATAGCCCATGGCCTGCGCCAGCAACTGGGTGATCTCCCAGTCGGCATGGCCGCCCTTGGGCTCCATCACCTTGCGCACTCGCGAGATGCGCCGCTCGGCATTGGTGAAGGTGCCGTCCTTCTCCAGGAACGAGCTGCCGGGCAGGAACACGTGGGCGAACTTCGCCGACTCGTTGAGGAACAGGTCCTGCACCACGATGCATTCCATCGCCGACAGCGCGGCGGTGACGTGCTGGGTGTCGGGATCGGACTGGGCGATGTCCTCGCCCTCGATGTAGAGCCCCTTGAAGCTGCCGTCCAGCGCGGCCTCGAACATGTTGGGAATGCGCAGGCCAGGCTCGCCCAGCAGCGGCACGCCCCAGGCCTGCTCGAACAGATGGCGCACGGTGTCGTCGCTGACGTGGCGGTAGCCGGGGAACTCATGCGGGAACGAACCCATGTCGCACGAGCCTTGCACGTTGTTCTGCCCGCGCAGCGGGTTTACGCCCACGCCTTCGCGGCCGATGTTGCCGGTGGCCATGGCCAGGTTGGCGATGGCCATCACCGAGGTGGAGCCCTGCGCGTGCTCGGTGACGCCCAGGCCGTAGTAGATCGCGGCATTGCCGCCGGCGGCGTAGAGCCTTGCGGCGCCGCGCACCAGCGCGGCGGGCACGCCGGTGGTGGCTTCCATCGCCTCGGGGCTGTACTTCTCCTGGCTTACGAAGGCACGCCAGCGCGCGAAGGCTTCGGGCTCGCAGCGCTGGGCGACGAAGTCCTCGTCCACCAGGCCCTCGGTCACGATCACGTGGGCCAGGGAATCCAGCAGGGCGACGTTGGTGCCGGGGCGCAGCTTGAGGTGGTAGTCGGCCTTGATGTGAGGCGAGCGCACCAGGTCGATGCGGCGCGGGTCGATCACGATCAGCCGGGCGCCCGCGCGCAGCCGTCGCTTCATCTGCGAGCCGAACACCGGGTGGGCGTCGGTGGGGTTGGCGCCGATCACCATCACTACGTCGGTCAGTTCGATCGAGTCGAAGTCCTGGGTGCCGGCCGACTCGCCGAGCGTGGTCTTGAGGCCGTAGCCGGTGGGCGAATGGCACACGCGCGCGCAGGTGTCCACGTTGTTGTTGCCGAAGCCGGCGCGCACCAGCTTCTGCACCAGGTAGGTCTCCTCGTTGGTGCAGCGCGAGGAGGTGATGCCGCCGACGGCATGCCGGCCGTAGGTGGCCTGGATGCGCTTGAATTCACTGGCCACATGGGCGATGGCTTCTTCCCAGCTCACCACGCGCCACGGGTCGCTGGTCCTGGCGCGGACCATCGGCGTGGTGATGCGGTCGGGATGGCTGGCATAGCCGATGGCGAAGCGCCCCTTCACGCAGGAATGGCCATGGTTCGCGTGGCCTTCCTTGTTGGGCACCATGCGCACGATCTCCTGGCCCTTCATCTCGGCGCGGAAACTGCAGCCGACGCCGCAGTAGGCACAGGTGGTGACCACGCTGTGCTCGGCCTGGCCCTTCTCGATCAGCGATTTCTCCGACAGCGTGGCGGTAGGGCAGGCCTGCACGCAGGCGCCGCAGGAGACGCATTCGGAATCGAGGAAGCGGTCGCCCTGGCTGGCGGCCACCTTGGATTCGAAGCCGCGGCCCTGGATGGTCAGCGCGAAGGTGCCCTGCACCTCGCCGCAGGCGCGCACGCAGCGCGAGCAGGCGATGCACTTGGACGGATCGAAGGTGAAGTACGGATTCGATTCGTCCTTCGCCGCGAAAAGCGGATTGGCCTGCCGGTCCGTGTGGGAAGGAGGACTCGCTTTTTGATCTTCGCGAGCCGGGACGCTTGCAAACACATGATTGGCCCCCTCGTAGCCGTAGCGCACCCCGCGCAGGCCGACCACGCCGGCCATGTCCTGCAGCTCGCAGTGCCCGTTGGCGGGGCAGGTGAGGCAGTCCAGCGGGTGGTCGGAGATGTACAGCTCCATCACGCCGCGGCGGATCTCGGCCAGCCGCGGCGTCTGCGTGCTGACCTTCATGCCCTCGCTGACCGGCGTGGTGCACGAGGCGGGGTAGCCGCGCCGTCCCTCGATCTCCACCAGGCACAGCCGGCACGAGCCGAAGGCCTGCAGCATCTCGGTGGCGCACAGCTTGGGAATGCCGATGCCGGCCTGCGAGGCGGCGCGCATGACGGAGGTGCCTTCGGGCACCTGGATGCGGCGGCCGTCGATCTCCAGCGCGACCATCGTGGTGGAGGTCGCCTTGGGGGTACCGGCATCGATCTCGACGATGGACAGCATGGGTGGGTCTCCTAGGCGGCGCTCTGGCGCGCTTCGTCTGCAAAATCCTCGGGGAAATGGTCGAGCGCGCTGAGCACCGGGAACGGCGCCATGCTGCCCAGCGCGCACAGCGAGCCGTCGATCATGGTGTGGCACAGGTCACGCAGCAGCGTTTCCTGCCGTTCGCGTTCGGCGATGTCGCCCGCCAGCAGGCGGTCGATCACCTCCACGCCGCGGGTGGAGCCGATGCGGCAGGGCGTGCACTTGCCGCAGGATTCCAGCGCGCAGAACGCCATTGCGTAGCGCGCCTGGGCGGCCATGTCGACGCTATCGTCGAACACCACCACGCCGCCGTGGCCGAGCATGCCGCCGGCGGCGGCGAAGGCCTCGTAGTCCAGCGGCGTGTCGAGTCGCGAGGCCGGCAAGTAGGCGCCCAATGGACCGCCCACCTGGATCGCGCGCACCGGACGGCCGCTGGCGGTGCCGCCGCCGTAATCCTCCACCAGCTCGCGCAGGGTGAGGCCGAAGGCGCGCTCGACCAGCCCCGGGCGCTTGAGGTTGCCGGCGAGCTGGAAGGGCAACGTGCCGCGCGAGCGGCCCATGCCGTAGTCGCGGTAATAGGCGGCGCCGCGCTCCAGGATGACCGGCACCGAGGCGAAGCTGATGACGTTGTTGATGACCGTGGGCTGGCCGAACAGGCCCTGCAGGGCGGGCAGCGGTGGCTTGGCGCGCACCTGGCCGCGCTTGCCCTCCAGCGATTCCAGCAGCGAGGTTTCCTCGCCGCAGATATAGGCGCCGGCGCCCATGCGCACCTCAAGGCGGAACGCCTTGCCGCTGCCGCGCACATTGTCGCCGAGGTAGCCGGCCACCTCGGCGGCGGCGATGGCCGCCTCCAGCGCGCGTCGCGCATGGGGATATTCCACGCGCAGGTAGATGTAGCCCTGGGTCGCGCCGACCGCCAGGCCGGCGATGGTCATGCCCTCGACCAGCACGAACGGGTCGCCTTCCATCAGCATGCGGTCGGCGAAGGTGCCCGAGTCGCCCTCGTCGGCGTTGCACACCACGTATTTCCGCGGGGCCCTGGCGTCCAGGCAGGTCTTCCATTTGATGCCGGTGGGGAAGGCCGCGCCGCCGCGGCCGCGCAGGCCCGAGTCGAGCACGGCCTGCACCACGCCGGCGCCGTCGAGCTTGAGCGCCGCTTCCAGGCCGCGATAGCCGCCGTGCGCGAGATAGTCGTCGAGGCGGCGCGGGTCGGTCACGCCCACGCGCGCGAAGGTGAGCCGCTGCTGGCTGGCCAGGTAGGGGATCGCCTCGGTGGGGCCATGGCCCAGGGCGTGCGCGCCGCCCTGCAGGAAGCCGGCGTCGAACAGCGCGGGCACGTCCTGCGGCCGCACCGGCCCGTAGGCCACGCGGCCCTGCGCGGTGGCCACTTCCACCAGCGGTTCCAGCCACATCATGCCGCGCGAGCCGTTGCGCACGATCGTCACGTCGGCGCCGCGCCGTTGCGCCTCGGCGGCAATGGCCGCGGCCACCGCCTCGGCGCCCAGCGACAGGGCGCTGGCGTCGCGCGGTACGTAGACGGTGGTGCTCATGTCGCCTCCGTGGCGAGCCAGGCGTCGAAGTGCTCCGGCGTCACCCGGCCCTTCAATTCGCCATCGACCATCATCGCCGGCGAGCAGGCGCAGTTGCCCAGGCAATACACCGGCTCCAGCGTATAGGCGCCATCGGCGGTGGTCTGGTGGAAGTCGATGCCCAGGCGATGCTTCACATGCCGTTCCAGCGCATCGGCGCCCACCGCCTGGCAGGACTCGGCGCGGCACAGCTGCACGATGTGCCGCCCGGGCGGATGCCGGCGGAAGTAGTGGTAGAAGGTGACGACGCCGTGAACATCGGCACGCGAGAGGTTCAGCTCCCGCGCGATCAATGGCAGGGCTGCCTCGGGTACATGGCCGAGCGCGTCCTGCACGCCGTGCAGCACGGGAAGCAGGGCGCCGGGCAGATCCTTCAGCCGGGCGGTGACCTCGAGGACGGCGGCGCGGACGTTCTCGGGAACGTCGGGCAACGCCGCGCCATTGGCACGTTTCATGGATCCACCATCGATTGGCATGGGGCGGCTGGTCGGATGGTTCCCCGGGCCTGCGTAGGCCGGGGGATGTACCGATTGTAGTCCTAGCTCAGTGGAACAGGGGCGTCGCCTTCTGCACGGCGATCCACAGGCCGATCAGGAACGGGATGCCCACCAGCAGCCATGCCACCGCGCCCACCGCGCCGAACGCACCGCGCGCGGCGGCCTCGGCCGTGGCCGAGGTGGTCGAGGACTCGTGCTGCAGCGCGCGTTCGCGGGCCAGGTCCTCATCGGTCATGTGGTGGTCTTCCTTCACCGGCTTGACCAGGAAGTTGCAGACCATGCCGACCAGCAGCAGCGCGGCGAGGATATACAGCGTGCGGTCGTAGACCAGGTTCTTGGCCACGCCGGCGTTGAGCTGCGCCTCGCGCACCGCCGCGATCAGGAACGGGCCCACCACGCCGGCCACCGACCAGGCCGTCAGCAGGCGGCCGTGGATGGCGCCCACCATCTGGGTGCCGAAGATGTCCGCCAGGTAGGCCGGCACCGTGGAGAAGCCACCGCCGTACATCGACAGGATGATGCACACCGCCACCACGAACAGCCCGGCCAGGCCCACGTGGCCGAGCGTCGGCAGCGCGCAATACAGCACGATGCCCAGGGCGAAGAACAGGAAGTAGGTGAGTTTGCGTCCCAGGTAGTCCGAGGCCGAGGCCCAGATGATGCGGCCCAGGCTGTTGAACAGGCTGACCAGGCCGACCAGGCCCGCGGCGGCGGCGGCGATGGCGGCCTTCTGGCCGGCATCGAGCGCGGCATTGGCGTCCAGGCCCAGCAGCCTGCCGCCGAACACGTCCTGCAGCATCGGGCTGGCCATCGAGATCACGCCGATGCCGGCGGTCACGTTCAGGCACAGCACCAGCCAGATCAGCCAGAACTGCGGCGTTTTCCACGCCTTGTCCAGATGCACGTGGCGGTGGGTGATGAGCTTGTTGGACGATTGCGCCGGCGCGGTCCATCCCAGCGGCTTCCAGCCGGCGGGCGGCACGCGGAAGCCGAAAGCGCCGGCCGCCATCGCGATCAGGTAGATCACGCCCAGGCAGGCCAGCGCGCCGGCCACGCCGGGCACGCCATCGGCGGTGAATTTCTGGATCAGCGCCACCGCGATCGGCGCGCCGATCATCGCGCCGCCGCCGAAGCCCATGATGGCGAAGCCGGTGGCCAGGCCGCGCCGGTCGGGAAACCACTTGATCAGCGACGACACGGGGGCGATGTAGCCCAGCCCCAGCCCGATGCCGCCGAGGATGCCGCAGCCCAGGTAGACCAGCCACAGCTGGTGCAGCTTCACGCCGATGCCGCCGACGATCAGTCCGCCGCCCCAGCACAGCGCGGCGTAGAAGCCGGCCTTGCGTGGGCCGGCATGTTCCAGCCAGCCACCCCAGATCGCCGCCGAGATGCCGAGCACGGCGATGAAGGTCTCGAAAACGTGGTTCACCGAAGCCACCGACCAGTTGCAACTGGTGGTGAACAACTGTGCCCAGAAGCCCAGGTTGGCGCAGGCGGCGTCAGCGTTCGCCAGAAGCTTGCTCATCGGCAGCCAGAACACCGAGAAGCCATAGGCCATGCCGATGCTCAAATGGATGGCCAAAGCCGCGGGCGGGACCAGCCAGCGGTTGAAGCGGGGGCCTGCGATCGTGCGTTCCCTGGCCAGTAAACCAGGCGCGCTTCCGTTCGCCGCCTTAAGGACATCTGTCTCCGGTACGCTAACCATGAGCCATTCCCCCGCGTTGTCGCCCGGCCGATGGACCGGGCATCAGGTCGAACTAATAAGGCGCGACAACTTGCCGCGCCACCCGACTTAAGTCGAAGGGATGTTTCTTGCATTGCGATGACAGTGCCGGGACGGGGCGCACGTATCCGAATGGTTGCTGCAATGCAGCATGCCGCCAGGCAAGCGGCGGCGCGCGGCTTGCAACGGGCGTGTTGTGCACGCAGCATGTGGCCCACGCTACCTCGCGGGTCCCGCATGCCACGAGTCTCATGATCGATTACGCCCAGGCCATGGAACGATTGCTCGCGTCCGGCCAGCGCCTGCCCCCCGAGCCGTGCGCGGCGCAGGCATCGCTGGGGCGCATCCTGGCACGCGACGTGGTGAGCCCGATGGCGCTGCCCTCGTTCGACCATGCGGCGATGGACGGCTATGCGCTGAACGCCTTTGGATCGCTGGCGGCGGGATCGGAACACGATGTGTTTGGCTCGCAGGCCGCGGGCGACCCGGCGCGCGGTTCCGTCGGCATGGCCTGGGAGATCATGACCGGCGCGCAACTGCCCGAGGGATTGGACACGGTGGTGCCGGTCGAACGCACGCAGCTGCTGGCGATGCGCGAGGGCGGCATGCCGGCGCGCATCCGGTTGACCGAGGACGTGGCGAAGGGGGCGAACGTGCGCCTCGCCGGCAGCGACGTGGCGGCGGGCGCCAATGTCATGGCGGCGGGTACCCGCATCGGGCCGGCGCACATCATGTTGCTGGCCGCGCTCGGCGTGGCGCGCGTGGAGGTGGCGCGCCGGCCGACCGTGGCCCTGATCGGCACCGGCAACGAACTGCAGGACGACGCTGCCCGGCCGTTGGCCGCCGGGCAGATCCATCACTCCAACGGGCCGTACCTCAAGGCCGCCTTCACCGCCCTCGGCGCGACGGTGCTCTCATGCGTCGCCGTCGACGACACGGTGGAGGCCTATGTCCGGACCGTGCGGCGCGCCTGCGAGGAGGGTGCGGACCTCATCGTCAGCACTGGCGCCGTGTCCATGGGGCGCTACGACCTCGTGCCGGAGGCGCTGCATGGCCTGGGCGCGGACCTGCTGTTCCACAAGGTGGCCATCCGTCCCGGTAAGCCCTTGCTGGCGGCGCGCCTGCCCCAGGGCCCGCTGGTGTTCGCCTTGCCTGGCACGCCGATGGCGGTCGCGGTGGGGTTTCGCTTCTTCATCGTGCCGCTGCTGCGCGCCTGGCAGGGGCAGGGCGAAGAAGGGCGTCTGCGCGCCGTGCTTGCCTCGGCGCAGCAGCCCAAGCCGGGACTGCGCCATTTCCTGCGCGCCACGCTGAGCCAGGATGGCGACGGACGCCTGCTCGCCCACGTGCAAAGCCACCAGCAGCCGTTCCGCATCCGGCCGTTCGCCGAGGCGGACGGCTGGGTCGTGTTGCCCGAGGAGGCGGGCGATTGCCCCGCCGGCACGCGGGTGGAGTTCGCCAGCCTGCAGCCGGGCGTGGCGCCCTCGATCACCGGTCACTGAAGGAGCCCTCGCATGAAACTGCAGATCGAAGGACAGCATCTTCGCGTACGCATCGGCGAGGAGGAGCTCGCCCGCCTGCTCGCCGGCGAGCCCATCGACGCCCATACGCACCTGGCGCCGGGGCTGGACATCGGCTGCCGCTTGGCGCTGCATGGCGGCGACGCGGCGCGCATGGGCGGGCAGCCCGGCGACTGGCGGATCGATCTGCCCGACGCGGCCGTGCGCGGGCTGGCCGCCAGGCTTCCCTCGCGCGATGGCTTGAGCTTCCCGTTGCCCACCGGGCAGCCGGACGGGACGCTTACCCTGCTGTTCGACGTGGACGTGCGCGACAGCGTGCGCCAGCGCCGCTCGTCCTGATCTCGTTCCCCCGCGCCGATTGGGCTACGCTCGCGCTGCCTGCGTTAGGCAGATACGACCCGAGGAGAGTGGCATGACACGTTTCCTGTTGCGTGGCGTGGTGGCGCTGGCCGTGCTGCTGGCGCCCTGGACAGTGGCGACCGCGGCGGACGACCACATCACGGTGGCGGCGGCGGCGGACCTGCACCAGGCGCTGGATAAGGTCGCGGATGCTTATCGGCAGCAGCATCCGGGCAGCAAGGTCGAGGTGGTCTACGGCGCCTCGGGCACCTTGCTTAGCCAGATCGAGCAGGGCGCGCCGTTCGAGCTGTTCTTCTCCGCCGACAGCAATTACCCGCAGCAACTGGTGGACCACGGCAAGGCCGGCGGCCAGCCGGTGCCTTATGCGATGGGGCACCTGGTGCTGTGGAGCGCCAGCATCGACATGCGCCAGGTGCAGGTGGCCGACCTTGCGCAGGCGCGCTTCGGGCGCATCGCCATCGCCAATCCCCAGCATGCCCCCTACGGCAAGCGCGCCGAGGAGGCCCTGCGCGCGGCGGGCGTATGGGATGCCGTGCAGCCGCGGCTGGTGTTCGGCGAGAACATCGCGCAGACGGCGCAGTTCGCGCAGAGCGGCAATGCGCAGGTCGGGCTGATCGCCGAGTCATTGGCGATCGCGTCGCCGGTGAAGGGCAGCTATGCGCCGGTGCCGGCGAACTTGTACGAACCGCTGCGACAGAGTTTCGTACTGACCCAGCGCGGCGCCGGCAATGCGCTGGCCCAGGATTTCGCGCGCTACGTGCAGAGCGCGCCGGCGCGGGCCATCCTGGCCGGCTACGGCTTCAGCCTGCCCGCCGACGGCGGGCACTGAGCCTGGCGCCATGGCCCTGTTGTCCGGCCAGGATCTGCAGGCGCTATGGCTGACCTTGCGCCTGGCGGCCACCGTCACCACCCTGCTGTTGCTGCTTGGCATGCCGCTGGCCTGGTGGCTGGCGCATACGCCTTCGCGCTGGCGCCGCGTGGTGGCCGCCGTGGTGGCGCTGCCGCTGGTGTTGCCGCCCACCGTGCTGGGTTTCTACCTGCTGCTGCTGCTCGGACCGCAGGGAGCAGTGGGGCAGGCGATGCAGGCGATGGGCTTGGCCACGCTGCCCTTCACCTTCCGTGGCCTGGTGGTGGCCTCGATGCTCTACTCGCTGCCGTTCGTGGTGCAGCCGCTGCACGATGCGTTCGAATCGATCGGGCCGCGGCCGCTGGAAGTCGCCTCGTGCCTGGGCGCCGGGCCGTTCGACCGCTTCTGCTCGGTGGCGCTGCCGCTGGCGCTGCCGGGCGTGGCCACGGCCACCGTGCTGGGTTTTGCCCACACCGTTGGCGAATTCGGCGTGGTGCTGATGATCGGCGGCAATATCCCCGGGCAGACGCGCGTGCTGTCGATGCGCATCTACGACCATGTGCAGGCCGGCGAATACCCGCAGGCGCAGGTGCTGTCGCTGTGCCTGCTGGTAGCGTCGTTCGCCGCGCTGCTGGCCATGTCGCTGTTGCGTCCCCGCAGGCACGCGCGTGGCTGAAGCGAGGCGCGGGCTCGACGCCAGCCTGTCGTGGCGCCGTGGCGCGCTGGCGCTGGAGATCGCCATGGCCTTGCCGGCGCACGGCATCACCGCGCTGTTCGGTCCTTCCGGGGCCGGCAAGACCAGCTGCCTGCGCGCCATCGCCGGCCTCGACCGCGACGGCGTGGGCCGGGTAGCGTTCGGCGACACGGTCTGGCAGGACACGCCGCGCCGCGTATTCGTGCCGCCGCACCGGCGCCGGATTGGCTATGTGTTCCAGGAGCCCAGCCTGTTTGCCCATCTTTCGGTCGCCGGCAATCTCGACTACGGGTTCCGCCGGGCCGGGCGGCCCGCGCAGCTGGACCGCGACGGCCTGGTCGAACGCTTCGGCCTGGGCGCCTTGCTGCATCGCCGCGCCGCCACGTTGTCCGGCGGCGAGCGGCAGCGCGTCGCCATGGCGCGTGCGCTGCTGTCCGATCCGGTGCTGCTGCTGTTCGACGAGCCGCTCTCGGCGCTGGACGACGCGGCCCGCGCCGGGCTGCTGGGCCAGTTGGAAAGCCTGCGCGCCGCGCTGGACGTGCCGATGGTCTATGTCAGCCACAACATCGACGAGGTGGCCCGGCTGGCCGACCATATCGTGCTGATCGAGGGCGGCCGCGTGGCCGCGCAGGGTAGCCTGCAGGACACGCTGACCCGGCTGGACCTGCCGCCGGCCCTGGGCGAGGCGGTGGGCGCCGTGATCGAGGGCGAGGTAGTCGGCTGCGATGCGCGCGACCAGCTCATCGAACTGGCCTTTGCCGGCGGGCGGCTATGGCTGCCGCGACGGCGGGAAGTGGTGGGCCAGGCGCTGCGCTGCCGCATCGGCGCGCGCGACGTCGTGCTTGCCCTCGCGCCGCAGGAAGGCAGCAGCGCGTTGAACCAGCTCCGTTGCCGTGTGGTGGCGATGGCCGGGGCGGACCATCCCTCGCAATGCCTGGTGCAGCTCGATGCGGGCGGCAGCCGCCTGCTGGCGCGCATCACGCGGCGTTCATGGCATGCCCTCGGACTGGCGCCGGGCGTGGAAGTGTGGGCGCAGGTCAAGGCCGTGGCGCTCGGCGCATGAATGGACGGATCGGCGTTCCGGTTGTACCCGTCCCGAGCCGTTACCATAATCCCTCGCAGCACCGCCCCACGGCGGTCGGAGGCCAGCCCTTGTTGGTGTCATGCCGATGACCGAATTGATCAGCGTCAGCCAGGCCCAGGCCCTGATTGCCGGGCACATGCCGTCCTTCGGCAGCGAGCGGGTGCCGCTGGAGCGCGCGGCGGGCCGCATCCTGCGGCAGGCGGTGCATGCCGAGCACGATCATCCGCCGTTCGACCGCGTGATGATGGATGGCATCGCCGTGCATTGGCGCGCAACGCTGCCGCGGGATCTTGCGATCGCCGGCGCGCAGATGGCGGGCATGCGCCTGCAGACGCTGGCGGCCGGCGATGCCTGCATCGAGGTGACCACCGGCGCCATGCTGCCGGCCGGCTGCGATTGCGTGATCCCGGTGGAGCAGCTCCAGCGCGAAGGCGCGCGCTACCGGCTGCTCGATGGCTACCGGCCGCTGCAAGGGCAGTTCGTGCACCGGCAAGGCTCCGACTGCGTGGCCGGCACCTTGCTGCTGGAGCCGGGCACGCGCATCGGCGCCCCGGAGATGGCGCTGCTGGCGGCCAATGGCCTGGCCAGCGTCGAGGTGGCGCGGGTGCCGTCGATCGCCATCGCCTCCACCGGCGACGAACTGGTGTCGGTGGCCGCGCCGATCGGCGAGGGACAGATCCGCCGCTCCAACGATATCGCCATGGCCACCGCGCTGCGCCTGCACGGCTTCGACCGGGTGACGCTCGATCATGTGGTCGACGACGAGGCGGCCACCCGCGATACCCTGACCCACCTGCTGGCCGAGCACGACGTATTGATCCTTTCCGGCGGCGTTTCCATGGGGCAGCGCGACTACGTGCCGGCGGCGCTGGATGCGCTGGGCGTGCGCCGCGTGTTCCATCGCATCGCGCAACGGCCCGGCAAGCCGATGTGGTTCGGCATCGGGCCGCGGGGGCAGGCGGTGTTCGCGCTGCCGGGCAATCCGGTGTCGGCGCTGGTCTGTGCCGTGCGCTACGCCAGGCCGGCGCTGCTGGCGGCGATGGGCCTGGCCGCCGCGCCGCCGGAACAGGTCTGCCTGGACGCCGAGGTGGAGGCGAATGCCTCGCTGGCCTGTTTCGTGCCGGTCCACGTGCGCACGGACGGGCAGGGACGGCTGCTGGCACATCCGGTGCCTGCGCGCACGTCGGGCGATTTCTCCTCCCTGCCGCGCACGCATGGCGTGGTGCAGGTTCCGTCCGGCGACCGGCCCGTATCCGTCGGCACGGTACTGCCGCTCTACCGGTGGTGACATGAACGCCATTCCCGCCGACGATGCCGCCGCCACGACCCTGCCACTCGACCGGCACGGCCGGCCATTGCACGACCTGCGCATCTCGGTGATGGATCGCTGCAACTTCCGCTGCGCGTATTGCATGCCGGAATCGACCTATGGCGAGCACTACACCTTCCTGCGCAACGACCAGCGCCTGAGCTTCGACGAGATCGAGCGGCTGTGCCGGCTGGCGGCGGGCCTGGGCGTGAGCAAGCTGCGCCTGACCGGCGGCGAGCCGCTGCTGCGCCCGCAACTGGCCGAACTGGTGGCCCGGCTCAAGCGGCTGGAGGGCATCACCGACCTGGCCATGACCACCAACGGCGTGCTGCTGGCGCGGCACGCCGCCGAATTGCGCGAGGCGGGACTGGACCGCGTCACCGTCAGCCTCGATACGCTGGATCCCGCGCTGTTCCACCGCATGAGCGGTGGTCGCGGCGCGCTGGACGACGTGCTGGCCGGCATCGAGGCCGCGCAGGCGGCCGGCTTCCCGCACGGGCTCAAGCTCAACACGGTGGTGCAGCGCGGCGTGAACGAACACACCGTGCCGATGCTGGTGGAGCGCTTCCGCGGCACCGGCATCGTGGTGCGCTTCATCGAGTACATGGACGTGGGCAACCACAACGACTGGCGTCCGGACGCCGTGGTGCCCTCGCAGGAACTGGTGGAGCGGATCCATGCGCGCTGGCCGTTGCGGGCGGTGCCGCCAAAGTATCCCGGCGAGGTGGCCACGCGCTACCGCTACCAGGATGGCGCCGGGGAGATCGGCATGATCTCTTCCATCAGCCAGCCGTTCTGCGGCGGCTGCACGCGCGCGCGGCTGTCGTCCGAGGGCATGCTCTACACCTGCCTGTTCGCCACGCGCGGCACCGACCTGCGCGAGCTGCTGCGCGGCGGCGCCAGCGACGAGCAGCTCACCGGGCGCCTGCGCGAGGTGTGGCTGCGCCGCGCCGACCGCTACAGCGAGGAAAGGGCGGAACGCCACGGCCGGCGCAAGCACAAGATCGAGATGCACTATATCGGCGGCTAGCGGCACGCGCCGCCTAGACGGTTTCTTAATGCCAGCGCCCCGCGACGAGCCGATAATCGGGACCATGCGAACGACCATGCCGGGATCCTCCGTGACTTCCTCACCCGCCACCCTCTCCCATGTCGACGACGCGCAGCAGCCGCGCATGGTGGACGTGGGCGCCAAGCCGGCCACGCGCCGCGTCGCGCAGGCACGCGCACGCGTGGCCTTTCCGGCCGAGGTGGCACAGGCGCTGCGCGCGGCCGGCTACGTCACGCCCAAGGGCGCCGTGCTCACCGTGGCGCAGATCGCCGGCGTCATGGGCGCCAAGGCGACGCCGCAACTGATACCGCTGTGCCATCCGCTGGCCATCGACCGCTGCGACGTCGCCATCCGCATGGAAGGCGACGAGGCGCTGATCGACTGCACGGTGGCCTGCCGCGGCAGCACGGGGGTGGAGATGGAAGCGCTGACCGGCGCCTCCATCGCGGCGCTGACCATCTACGACATGTGCAAGGCGATGTCGCACGACATCGTGATCGGCGAGATCCGCCTGCTGGGCAAGACCGGCGGCAAGCACGACTTCGGATGGCAGGAGACGGCATGAGCGCCAGGCATCCACCGCTGTACGGCCTGCTGCTCAGCGGCGGCGCCAGTCAGCGCATGCGCCAGGACAAGGCCGCGCTGGCCTACCGTGGAGAACCGCAGCTGCTGCGTGCCTGGCGGCTGCTGCAGGTGGCGACCGAGCAGGCCTTCGTCTCGGTGCGCGACAACCAGCGCGCCGATCCGCTGCGCGCCGCGCTGCCGCAGATCGTGGACAGCTACGAGGCGGTCGGTCCCGTGGCCGGCATCCTGTCCGCGCAGGACCGCTTCCCCGAGGCGGCCTGGCTGGTGCTGGCCTGCGACCTGCCGCTGCTCGGCGCCGATACCCTGCGCCAACTGGTCGATGCGCGCGATGTCGGCGCCGACGCCACCGCCTTTACCAGCCGGCACGACGGCCTGCCCGAACCGCTGTGCGCGATCTGGGAGCCGTCCAGCCACGCGCTGCTGCTGCAACGCTACCAGGCCGGCAGCTACTGCCCACGCAAGGCGCTGATCCAGTCGCGCACCGTGCTGCTGCCCGCGCCGGGCGATGCGCTGGACAACGTGAACACCCCCGAGGAACGTACCGAGATGCAGCAACGGATGGAGTCGATGGCATGACCGTGGTCCATCTCCAGTATTACGCGCAGCTGCGCGAGCAGGCCGGGCGGAGCGGCGAGCAGCTTGCCACCAGCGCCGCCAACGTGCGCCAGCTCTATGAAGAACTGTGCGCGCGCCACGATTTCACGCTGGCCGCCGAAGCGCTCAAGGTGGCGGTCAACGCCCAGTTCTGCGGCTGGGACCATCCGCTGCGCGACGGCGACACCATCGTGTTCATTCCTCCGGTGGCGGGCGGCTGATGCGCTTCCGACTGTCCGGCGCCGAACTGGATACCGCGTCGCTGCGCGATGCCATGCGGCATCCCGGCAGCGGCGGCTTCTGTTCCTTCGAGGGCTGGGTACGCGACAGCAACGAGGGACGCGAGGTCGATGGCCTGTCCTACGAGGCCTACGCCGAGCTGGCCGAGGCCGAAGGCGAGCGCATTCTGCAGGAGGCGCTCGCGCGCTACGGCGTCACCGATGCGCGTTGCGTGCACCGCACCGGCGACCTGGATGTGGGCGGGCTGGCCGTATGGGTGGGCGTATCCGCCGCGCACCGCGACGAAGCCTTCCGTGCCTGCCGCTACATCATCGACGAGATCAAGCACCGGCTGCCGATCTGGAAGAAGGAACACTACGTCACCGGCGAGTCCGACTGGGTGGCCTGTACTCATGTCTATCGCGAGCACGAGCACGAGCTGCATCACCACCATCACGCACCGCACATGGCCGCGCCCTTCGTGCCCGACTATTCGCGGCAGGTACGCCTGCGCGAGGTGGGCGAGGCGGGGCAGGCCAGGCTGGCCGCTTCGCGCGTGCTGGTGATCGGCGCCGGCGGCCTTGGTTGCCCGGTCATCAGCTACCTGGCTGGCGCGGGCGTGGGCACGCTGGGCATCGTCGATGGCGATCGCCTGGACGCCAGCAACCTCCACCGGCAGACCTTGTACGACGCGCGCGACGTCGGCGAGCCCAAGGCCATGCTGGCCGCGCACCGCGTCGCCGCGCTCAACCCCTCGGTGCAGGTGCGCACCTGGCTGGACCCCCTGCACGCGGGCAACGCGGTGGAGGTGTTCGGCCAGTTCGACCTGGTGATCGAGTGCACCGACGACATGCGTAGCCGCTACCTGAGCAGCGATGCGGCGGTGCTCAGCGGCACGCCGCTGGTGCTGGCCAGCGTGTACCAGTACGAAGGGCAGCTGCAGGTGATCGAACCCGGCGCGCCTTGCCTGCGTTGCCTATGGCCTCATGAACCGGCACCGGAAGCGGTGGGCAGTTGCGTACTGTCCGGCGTGCTGGGCCCGGTGCCCGGCGTGCTGGGTGCCATGCAGGCGATGGAGGCACTGAAGATCCTGCTCGACCTGCCGCGCCCGCGCGATCCGGCCCTGTCGCTGGTCAACCTGCTCGACCTGGCCATCACCCGCCTGCCCATCGATGCGAAGCAGGGCTGCGCCTTGCAGGGCGGTTGCCGCGCCATGGCGCAGCAGGCACTGGGGCGCGCGCAGGAGGAAGCCGATATCGACCTCGTCTTCGACAGCCTGGAAGACGCCATCGAGGCAGGCTTCCAGCTGGTCGACCTGCGCGAAGCCGGGGAAATTGCCGCCGAGCCATTGGGCATCACGGCGTCGCGGCAGATTCCCGCCACGCAGATCCTCGCGCATGCCGCCGAACTGGCGCAGGGCCGCCAGTTGCTGGTCTGCGCAAGCGGGCGACGCAGCGCCCATGCCGCACGGCTGCTGCGCGCGGAAGGATTGGATGGCGTGCATTCGCTGGCCGGTGGCCTGCTCGCCTTGCGCGTGGAAGGCTGAGCGAGGGGAGGCCCCGTATCACGCGGCGGGCGGCGTTTCGCCGCGTGCGGGATGGTCCCGGCCTTATCCCGGCGAGCCCGCTGTAAGCGCCTGTTCGAAATCTTGTGTAATCCCCTGCAACCGCGGGTGAGATCGCGATGTCGAACATGCTCTAAGAGCCTGTTCAAAATCGTCGCTCGGCCCCTCTCCGCTGACGCTCATCGGTCTCCTCTGTAGGAGCGCACCCTGTGCGCGACCGCCTTTTGCCTCGGTCTGCATCGTTCGTCATCCTGGCCCTTGCCCCTTTTTGCAGGGTGCGCCGGGACGACGAGCCATGAGGCGGAAGGAGGTCGCGCACAGGGTGCGCTCCTAACAGAGGGGAATTAGCCTCGCAGGCAGTCCCCTGTTCGGGTCGCAAGGGCGGCTGAGGGGCCTGTCGCGACTTCCTATACCCATGGGTATACCAATTCGCCCCCGCCATCATTACACTTATCTTTCAAATTCCTCGTGGCCGTCCCGCCCCACGATACCGCCGAAGCGACGGATAGCGCCTCGGCGGCATCGTCCGGCGTCGACGTCGTTTCGCTCGATTACCGGACTTCAGAGATTGAATACACCCGCTCCGCTGCGCATCGTTCCGCTTGAAAGCAAGGCGGAACTAGGGAAATTCCTCAAGGTACCCAACGCCATCCTGGGATCGGATCCGAACTGGATTTCGCCGCTGCTGCTGGAACGCCGCCTGCACCTCGGGGCCAAGACCAATCCGTGGTTCCAGCACGCGCGGTGGAAAGGCTGGGTGGCCTATCGCGGCGACCAGCCGGTCGGCCGCATCAGTGCGCAGATCGACTACCTGTACCTGGAACGCTACGAGGATGCGACCGGCTTCTTCGGCATGCTGGACGCCGAGGACAACCCGGAAACCTTCGCCGCGCTGATCGACGCCGCCGAGCAGTGGCTGCGCAGCGAAGGGATCAAGCGCGTGCGCGGGCCGCTCAACCTCTCGATCAACGACGAGGTGGGCCTGCTGGTCGATGGCTTCGATACGCCGCCGGTGTTCATGATGGGCCACGCCAGGCCGTACTACGGCGAGCACATCGAAAGCGCGGGCTATGCGAAGGCCAAGGACGTGCTGGCCTACATGGTCCCACCCGATTTCCCGGCGCCGAAGGTCATGAGCCGCCTGCTGCGCAGCTCCAAGCAGACGGTCCGCGTGCGTCCCCTCGACAATGCCCGTTTCGACGAAGACCTGGCCGTGCTGCGCGAGATCTTCAACGATGCATGGGCCGACAACTGGGGCTTCGTGCCGTTCACCGAGGCGGAGTTCAAGGACCTGGGGCATAGCCTGAAGCTGCTCATCGCGCCGGAGCTGATCCAGATCGCCGAGGTCGATGGCAAGCCCGCCGCCTTCGTCGCGGCGCTGCCCAACGTCAACGAAGTCATCAAGGATTTCAACGGCAAGCTGTTCCCCTTCAACTGGATCAAGCTGCTGTGGGGCCTGAAGAAGCGCTTCCCGAAATCGGCGCGCGTGCCGCTGATGGGCGTGCGCCGCAGCTTCCACAACACGCCGCTCGGCCCCGGCCTGGCATTCCTCGTCATCGATGCCGTGCGACATCACCTGACGGCACGTGGCGTCGAGCAGGTCGAGATGTCGTGGATCCTCGAGGACAACGAGGGCATGCGGAACATCGCCGAGACCATCGGTGGCCGGGACTACAAGCGTTATCGCGTCTACGAGAAGCATCTCTCATGAGCAAGCCATCATCCCGGACTGGTGTCGTGGCGCTGGCCGTCATCCTGCTGGTGGCCGCGTTCTGGTGGGCCGGCCACCGATCGGGGGCGAACGGCCCGGCGGAAGGCCAGCCCGTGGCCGTCGTCACCGCCGTCGCCCGGCAGGGCAGTTTCGCGGTCTCCCGGTCGCAGCCGGGCACGGTGACCCCCGCCAACAGCGTGGTGGTCCGCAGCCGCGTGGACGGTGAGCTGGTCCGCGTCGCCTTCACCGGCGGCCAGCAGGTCAAGCAGGGCGACCTGCTGGCCGAAGTGGACCCACGCCCGTTCCAGGCCCAACTGCAGCTCGCCACCGGCGACCTGGCGCGTAGCCAGGCGCAGCTCGCCAATGCGCAGGAGACGTTGAAGCATTACCAGGCCCTGCTGTCCCAGGATTCGATCTCCCGCCAGCGGGTGGCCGACCAGCAGGCGCTGGTCGCCCAGTATGCCGGCGAGGTGAAATCCGAGCAGGGCCGCATCGACACCGCGAACCTGCAGCTGTCGAATACGCGCATCACCGCGCCGGTCAGCGGCACGGTCGGTTTGCGCCGGGTCGATCCGGGCAACCTCGTCGGCCCCTCCGATGCACGCGGCATCGTGACGGTGACCCAGTCCCAGCCGAGCAAGGTGGTGTTCGCGGTGTCCGTGCAGGATGCGCCCCACGTGCTGGAACGGTTGCGCGGCGGCACCTGCATTCCGGTCACCGTCTACGGCGACGATCCCGATCGTCCGCTGGCCACCGGCCGGCTGCTGGCCGCCAACAACGAAGTCGATCCGGCCACGGGAACGGTCAAGCTCGAGGCGCAGTTCGCGAACGCCAATGGCGAGCTGCTGCCCAACCAGTTCGTGACCGCGAAGCTTCCCGTGGAAGTCTTGCCGGCTGCCACGCTGGTGCCCACGGCCGCCGTCCAGCAGGGCGCCCAGGGCGCGTTCGTCTACGTGGTCGGCGATGACAAGGTCGCGGCCGCCGTGCCGGTCGAGCTGGGGCCCGGTAACGCGGATGCCACGGTCATCCGCGCGGGGCTGGCCCCGGGCGCGCGGGTGGTCGTGCAGGGTGCCGACCGGCTGCGTGCGGGCACCACGGTCAACGCGACGGCGGCACCGGCGGCACCGGCCGCGACGCCAGCAGCCGCAACGGCATGCCCAGGCGAGGCCGTCGCTACCTCCGCATCGTCCGTTCGACCGTGAGTCCTTCCCGCCTCTTTATCCTGAGGCCGGTGGCGACGTCGCTGCTGGCCCTGGCGGTGCTCCTGGTGGGCTTGTTCGGCTATCGCTTCCTGTCGGTCTCCGCGCTGCCCGAGGTGGATTTCCCGACCATCGAAGTGGTCACCGCCTATCCCGGGGCGGGACCGCAGGTGGTCGCCTCGTCGATCACCGCGCCACTGGAACGCCAGCTCGGACAGATGCCGGGCCTGAGCCAGATGGCCTCGACGAGTGCCGTCGGCACGTCGACGATCACCCTGCGCTTCAACCTCTCGCTGCCGCTCGACGTGGCCGAGCAGGAAGTGCAGGCGGCGATCAACGCCGTGGCGCCTTCGCTGCCGCCGGACATGTCCCAGCCGCCGATTTACCGCAAGGTGAATCCCGCGGATGCACCGGTGATGACGCTGGCGCTGACCTCGCGCACCTTGCCGCTGCGCACGCTTCGCGAACTGGCCGATACGCGCCTCGTGCCCAAGCTCTCGCAGGTAGCGGGCGTGGGTCTGGTGAGCATCGATGGCGGCCAGCAGCCGGCGATCGTCGTGCAGGCCGATCCTTCCCGGCTCCACTCGCTGGGCCTGACCCTGGATGACCTGCGCACGGCGATTCGCGACGCGAACTCGAACCAGGCGAAGGGGGCGATCGAGGGGCCGGAGCGAATTTCCAACATTGCGCTCAATCACCCGGCCGACAACGTGGAAGGGTTGCGCGACCTGGTCGTCAGCCATCGCGACGGCGCGGTGACGCGGCTGGGCGACGTTGCCCATGTCAAGGATGGCGTCGAGAACACGCGCCAGGCGGCGTGGTCGGACGAGGCGCCGGCCATCGTCCTGCGCATTCGCCGCCAGCCCGGCGCCAACGTGGTCGACGTGGTCGACCGCATCCGCGCGGTGCTGCCACAGCTGCATGCGACGCTTCCCGCCGCCGTCGACGTCGCCACCATCACCGACCGTACCGAAACGGTGCGCGCCGCCGTGCGCGACGTGCAGGTCGAGCTGCTGTTCGCCATCGCGCTGGTCGTGCTGGTGATCTACCTGTTCCTCGGCAGCGGCACGGCCACGGTGATCCCGGGCGTGGTGGTCCCGCTGTCGCTGGTCGGCACGTTCGCGGTGATGTACCTGGCCGGTTTCTCGATCAACAACCTGACCCTGATGGCGCTGATCGTGGCGACCGGGTTCATGGTCGACGATGCGATCGTGATGATCGAGAACATCTCGCGCCATATCGAGGCGGGCGAAACGCCGCTGGACGCGGCGCTGAAGGGTGCGCGCCAGATCGCCTTTACGGTGGTGTCGCTGACCGTATCGCTGGTCGCCGTGCTCATCCCGCTGCTGTTCATGGGGGGCCTGGTCGGGCGCCTGTTCCGCGAGTTCGCGGTGACGCTGGCGGTGGCGATCCTGATCTCGTGCGTGGTGTCGCTCACGCTGACGCCGATGATGTGCGCACGCATGCTGCGCCGCGTGCCGGGAGCGAAGCAGGGACGTATCGCGCGCGATGGCAAGGCCTGGCTCGATGACGTGCTCGCGCGCTATGCGCGCGGACTGGAGTGGGTGCTGGCGCGGCAGGCCGGCGTGCTTGTCGCCGTGGCCGCGATGGCGGTGCTGGCGATCGGCCTCTACGTGGCGATGCCGCGCGGACTGTTCCCGGTGCAGGATTCCGGCGATATCCAGGGCATCACCGAGGCTTCGCCCACTGTGTCCTTTGCGGCGATGAGCCGCCACCAGCAGGCACTGACGCAGGCGATCCTGCGCGATCCCGCGGTCGCCGGCGTCGCCTCCTTCATCGGTGGGGAAGGCGGCGCCGCGGCGCTCAACACCGGGCAGGTGCTCATCCACCTGAAGCCGCTCGCCCAGCGTGACCGCGTGCCCACGGTGATGGCTCGCATCGCCGACGCGGCAAGCAAGGTGGATGGCATCACGCTGCATATGCAGCCGGTGCCGGATCTCACTATCGACGACCGCATGAGCCGCGGCCAATACCAGTTTTCGCTCGAGAATGCCGATGCCGCGCAGCTTGCCCAGGCGGTGCCGCGCATCGTCGAGCCCTTGCGCGGCGTGCGCGGCCTTGCCGGCGTGACCAGCGACCAGGACGATCTCGGCCTGGAGGCTTATGTCCAGGTCGACCATGACCTGGCGAGCCGGTATGGCATTACCTCGGTGGCGGTGGGCGACGCGCTGTACGATGCGTTCGGCCAGCGCCAGGTGAGCACCTTGCTCTCCCTGGCCAATCCGCGACGGGTCATCCTCGGAGCGCTTCCGAATGCCGAGGACACCGCCGGGGCGATCCGCGGCATCTATCTCGCCGGCCAGGACGACGCGGGGAAGGGCGCGGCCGGCTCGGCCGATGCTTCGAGTCCACTGGTCCCGCTTTCGTCGATCGCCCACGTGAGCGAACGTACCGCGCCGCTGGTCGTTACCCGCCTGGATCAGCTGCCGGCCGCCACGGTGTCGTTCAATCTCGCCCCGGGCACGGCGCTGGATGGTGCGATGGCCACGGTGGAGAAGGTGCGCAAGGAACTCAACCTGCCGGCGAGCACGCAACTGCGCTGGGAGGGTGCCGCGGCGGCGTTCCAGGTCTCGCGCGAAGGCCAGCCGTGGCTGATCCTCGCGACGCTTATCACGGTGTACATCGTGCTGGGTGTGCTCTACGAGAGCTTCATCCATCCTTTGACGATACTTTCCACGCTGCCGTCGGCGGGCATCGGCGCCTTGCTCGCGTTGCTGGTGGGCGGTTTCGAGCTCGACGTGATCTCGCTGATCGGCATCATCCTGTTGATCGGCATCGTGCAGAAGAACGCGATCATGCTGATCGACTTCGCGATCGATGCGCAGCGCCGGCAGGGGCTCGCGCCGCGCGATGCGATCGTGCAGGCCAGCCTGCTGCGGTTCCGCCCGATCATCATGACGACCCTGGCCGCCATGCTGGGCGCGCTGCCGCTGATGCTCGGCGGCGGCATGGGCGCGGAGCTGCGCCATCCGCTGGGTGTGGGCATCTTCTGGGGCCTGCTGGTGAGCCAACTGCTGACCCTGTTCACCACCCCAGTCATCTACCTTGCCTTCGAGCGCGTGCTGCGCATGGGACGCCGGGCATGAACCTGTCCCGGCTGTTCATCGATCGACCGGTGGCGACGACGCTGCTGTGCCTTGGTCTGGTGATCGCCGGGGCCTTTACGTGGCGCCTGCTGCCCATCGCCTCCATGCCCGAGGTGAACGTGCCGACCATCAAGGTCTCGGCCGCGCTCCCAGGCGCGAGTCCGGAAACCATGGTGTCGGCGGTGGCGACGCCGCTAGAGCGGTCGCTCGGACGCATCGCCGGCCTCACCGAGATGACCTCGGTGAACACCGCCGGGCAGACCGATATCCGGCTCACCTTCGATCTCTCGCGCAATACCGCCGGTGCGGCCCGCGACGTCCAGGGCGCCATCAATGCCGCGCGCAGCGACCTGCCGTCCGACCTCGCCGGCAGTCCGAGCTATCGCGAAGTCAGTTCGGCCGACGCCCCCGTGCTGGTGCTGGCGCTGACCTCGCGGCACGCGACACCGGGGCAGATGTACGAGGTCGCCTCCACCACCTTCAGCCAGACGCTGGCGCAGGTCGATGGCGTGGGAGATGTCGAACTCGTCGGCGGTTCCGTGCCGGCGTTCCGCGTCGCGCTGGATCCGCAGGCCCTGAGCCAGCGCGGCATCGGCTTGGAGGACGTGCGCCATGCGCTGGCCGCCGCCGTCTCCAACCAGCCGACGGGCGTGGTGGAGGTGGGCGACCGTGCCTTGCAGGTCGCGATCAACGGCCAGCTGGATTCGGTCCAGGCGTTCCAGTCGCTGGTCGTGGCCCATCGCGACGGCGCGGTGGTGCGGCTGGGCGAGGTGGGGCGCGTGACCGCGGGCATGCGCGATCCGCATACCACCGCGCTGGCCAACGGCGAGCCCGCGGTGCTCGCGCTGGTGCGGCACAAGCCGGGTTCCAACACCATCGCGGTCATCGATGGGGTCATGCAGCGCCTGCCGGTGCTCCGCGCCTCGCTGCCCGGCGACATGCGCGTGAGCGTCATCGTCGACCGGGCCACCACGGTACGCGCCTCGCTGCGCGCGGCCGAACACACGCTCATCCTCGCAGTGGTGCTGGTGGTCGTGGTGATGCTGCTGTTCCTGCGCGACTGGCGGGCCGCGCTCATCGCGAGCGCGGTGGCGCCCATCGCGATGCTGGGCGCCATGATCGTGATGAAGGCGCTGGGCTACAGCCTGGATATCCTCTCGCTGATGGCGCTGACCATCGCCGTCGGCTTCGCCGTCGATGACGCCGTGGTGGTCGTGGAGAACATCGCGCGGCACCTCGAGGCCGGGCTGCCGCCGCGCGAGGCGGCACGGGGGGGCGCAGGCGAGGTGGGCCTCACCGTCGTGTCCATGAGCGCCGTGCTCATCGCGGTCTTCCTGCCGCTGCTGCTGATGGGCGGCTACGTCGGGCTGTTCGTGCGCGAGTTCGCGGTCACGCTGGCGACCGTGATCGTGATCTCCCTGATGGTGTCGTTGACCGTCGTGCCGATGTGGTGCGCCCAGTGGCTGCGCCCGGCCCGGGCAACCCGCATGCATGGCCGCGTCTACCAATGGAGCGAGCGCGGGCTGGCGCGCCTGCAGCGGGGCTACGACAAGACCCTGATCTGGGCGCTCCGCCATGCGCCACTGACGATGCTGTCGCTGCTGGGCGTGCTGTGCCTCAGCGTGGTCCTGTACATCGTGGTCCCCAAGGGCTTCTTCCCGCGCCAGGACACGGGCGAGCTGACCGGCGATTTCGATGCCGGCGGAAGCACCGCCTTTCCGCTGGCCAAGGCTCGCCTGGCCGAGTTCATCGACACGGTGCGCGCCGATCCCGCCGTGGCCTCGGTCGCCGGATACCTGGAACAGAACGACGGCTCCCTGTTCGTGACCCTCAAGCCGTTTTCCGAGCGGACGGCGACGGCCGACGACGTGGCCGCCCGGCTGAATGCACAGTTGGCGACCCAGCCCGGCGGCGTATTCACCGTGACGTCGGTGCAGAACATTCGCGTGGGCGGCCGACGCAGCCGCTCGTCCAACGAATTCACCCTGCAGGCCGATTCGCCGGCGCTACTGCGCGAATGGACGCCGCGCGTGGTGCAGGCGATGCTCGCGCTGCCCGAGCTGCGCAACGTGCACGGCAATGCAGGCAATATCGGTACGGCCACGTCACTGGATGTCGATCGCGATACGGCCGCCCAGTTTGGCGTAGCCTACGCCCGCATCGACGGCGTCCTGCGCGACGCCTTCGCCGACCGTCGCGTCACGACGGTATTCACGCCCGCCAGCCAGATCCCGGTCGTGATGGGCGTGGCCGCGGAGCAGGCTCCATCCGCGCAGGCGTTCGACCGCCTCACCGTACCTGCCGCCGGTGGCGGCAGCGTGCCGTTGCCGGCGCTGGGCCATATGCGCCAGTTCGATACGCCACTCGACATCGCGCACTATGGGCAATCGGTGGCGGCCACGATCTCGTTCGATCGCGCGCCGGGTGTCTCGCTCGCGCAGGCGTCCCAGTTGATCGAGCGGGCGATGCGCCAGCTCGCCGTGCCGACCTCGGTCCGGGGCAGCTTCCAGGGTTCCGCTGGCGCGGCCCGCCAGGTCGCCGACAGCGAACCGGCCTTGATCCTGGCGGCCTTCCTGACCCTGTTCATCGTGCTGGGCATCCTCTACGAGAGCTGCGTGCATCCGCTGACCATCCTGTCCACGCTGCCTTCCGCCGCCGTGGGGGCGGTGTTCGCGCTGATGCTGTTCCGAACGGACCTGGACGTGATCGCGCTGGTGGGCATCTTCGCCCTCGTCGGCATCGTGATGAAGAACGCGATCATGATGGTGGACTTCGCCCTTGCGGCCGCCCGCGAAGGGCGCATGACGCCGCTGGAGGCGATCCGCGAGGCGTGCCGGCTGCGCTTCCGTCCCATCCTCATGACCTCGCTGGCGGTGATGGTCGCCGCGGTGCCGCTCGCGGTATCGCGCGGCAATGGCGCCGAGATGCACCAGCCGCTGGGCATCGCGATGGGCGGTGGCCTGGTCCTCAGCCAGGTGTTGACGCTGTACACGACCCCGGTTGTGTACCTTTATCTTGATCGTTTCAGCAGGTGGACAAGCCAATGGCTGCAGAGCTTCGGGACCCGGCGCGACGCGGGGTGGTCGACCGATGGCGAGGGACCGCTCGCATGACCGTGCTGCCCGTGAATTCGCTGCTGCGCACGTTGGCGGTGGCCGGCGTCACGGTTGCCCTCGCCGCATGCGCCGAGGTGGGGCCGGACTATGTCCGGCCGGCCGCGCCGACGCCGGCGGCGTACAAGGAAACCGCCGGGCCGGATGCGCAGGCCACGGCGTTGCCGGCGGGCAAGTGGTGGTCCATCTACGGCGATGCCGCCCTGGACGAGCTCGTCTCGCAAGTCCAGGTGAACAACCAGTCGCTGGCCGCCTCGGCCGCGCGCGTGCGCGAGGCCCAGGCGCTGCTCAAGGCGGCCGGGGGCGCCGCGTACCCGTCGATCGGCCTCGGTTCGCTCAAGTCGGGCCGCCGCAACGAAAACGACTTCGGCCTGGGCGTCAGCTGGGAACTCGATCTGTGGGGCCGCATCCGACGCGACGTCGAGGCGCACCGGGCCTCCGCCCAGGCCAGCGAGGCGGATCTCGCCGCCGCCACGCTATCGATGCAGGCGCGGCTGGTGCAGAGCTACTTCGCCCTGCGCGAGGACGATGCGACGATCGCCTTGCTGGAACGCGCGGCGGACGTGGGCACGCGTTGGCACCAGATGGTCCAAAACCAGTACGCGCAGGGACAGGCTTCCAGCGCCAACGTGGCCGATGCCCTGATGCGCGCCAGCAGCGCGCAACTGCAGCTGGCCGATACGAAGAGCGCCCGCGCGCAGCTCGAACACGCGATCGCGGTGATGCTCGGCAAACCGCCGGCGGAGTTCTCGATCGCGCCCGCGCCGTTCGACGTGAACGTGCCGGTCATCCCCGCCAGCCTGCCGGCGACGCTCCTGGAGCGCCGTCCGGACGTGGTCGCCAGCGAGCGCCGCATGGCCGCCGCCAGCGCCCGTATCGGCGTGGCCAAGGCCGACACCCTGCCGTCGATCGACCTGGTCGCGGGTCTCGGTGTGCGCCGTGGCCCGACTGGCACCGTGGATGCCCACGCGCCGCTGTTCGCGGGCGGCCGCCTGGAGGCCGGGGTGGAGAACGCCGACGCGGGCTACAGCGAGGCCGTGGCCAACTACCGGCAGACGGTGCTCGACGCTTACCGCGAGGTGGAGGATGGCCTCATCGCGACCCGCACCCTGGCCGATGCCGCGCCGCTGCATGCCGATGCCGCGAAGGCAGCCACCGAATCCGACCGCGTGATACAGAACCAGTACCGAGAAGGCGTCGCCGACTACCCCGCCGTGGTGGATGCGGCGAACGCCGCGCTCAATGCGGTCCGGGGCGACCTGGACCTGCGGCGCCGTCGCCTGGATGCCAGCGTGGATCTCATCGTCGCGCTCGGCGGCGGCTGGCAGCCCGAAGCCGGCAAGGACGCGACCGCCGAACGCTGAGGTGCTGGTCCAGGACCATCGCGTGGTGGAGTTGAGTATCCCCCTGCGGTTGGGGGCAGGCCCTGCAGGAGCGCATCCTGTGCGCGACCGCCTTTCGCCTCAGTCTTCGGCGTCATCCCGGCGCAGGTTGGCCCCGGTCCCGCCGGGAGAGAGGGTGAAGGTACGGGCTTGCGAACGCCAGGCTCTTAAAGCGGGTAGTGCGCGATGAGGGTTTCCAGACGGATGCGCGTCTGCGTCGCCAGTGGCGTCGGCGTGCGGTAATCGCGCCGGCCCGAGATCGAATCGGCCACCATCTCGTCGTGCCGGTAGCCCATGAGTCCGTTGATCGCAGCCAGGAAGCGCGACATCCGGTAAGCGTGCTCGTCGGGGCCGAACGAACGGACGGTGTCGTAGTACGACACCTGCATGCTGATGATCTTGCGGATCGTGTGGAACTGGTGGCCGGCGAACATGGTGCGTGCCATCGCCTTTTTCAGGCGGCCGATCTCGGCGCGCTGGTGGGCGATGAAGCCAGCCTCGTCGTCCAGTTCGATATCGATGAGGCCGCGATGGACCATCCGCCAGACCGGCCTGGACAGCAAGAGCTTCAGCGTAAGGCCCTGGCGCACGACCGCGCTGTGCTGCCCGCTGCGAAAGGCGTCCTGCAGGTGGCCCATCACACGAGTGGTCAGGTCGAACAGGAAGCCCGAACGGTGCCGCTTGCCGTAGAGCCGCTGGGCGAAGCGAAGGTGCTTGTAGCGCGCGCGGATGTACTTGTACTGGAGCCGCTCGTCGGCGCTGAGGCCCTCGTTGCGCAGCAGCTTTTCGACCAGTTGCATCAGCTCCTCGCGCGTCACGCCATCTTCCCAGAACTGCAGGCAGAGGGCGTAGCAGCGTCCGATCCACTCGTCGGGGCATCCCAGCACGATGGGGTCGGGCAGGGCGACGTGGGCGTCGACCACATCGTCGGTATCGACGGCGTCGAACAGTCGCCGGAGAATCTCCTTCGGGAATCGCGGCCAGCGCAGGCCACCCATGCCGTTCATGGCTTCGCTTCCTCGGGCGCGTAGAACGTGAGCGTGTGCCGATGGCGATAGGCGGCAACGGTCGGGATCAGCGAGAACAGCGCCTCGAGGCACTGGCCACCGAAATAGGCCGCCGCCGCGCCCATGATGCCAAAGGCATGGCTGAGCCCGATGAGCAGCCCCACGTACAGCACGGCCGCCAGGGCCTGGGCGACCAGCGCGGCGCGCTGGCGGCTGGCGATGTAGAGCAGCGATTCCAGCGGGAACCCGGCCATGGAGACAACCAGCGCGGCGCACATCACCTGCAGCAGGTCGTAGGCCTCCAGGTACTGCTTTCCGAAGACGGAGCCGATGAGGGGCTTGCCGACAGCGATGACCAGCAGGGCGACCAGTACCCCCAGGCCGCCAGCCAGCAGCGCGGCGCGCAGCCCCAGCTTCCATGGGCGGTCACTGGCCGGATCGAGCCGGCGGATCTCCGGGTAGAAACTCTTCTGCATCAGCGAGGCCGGGGTGCCGGCGGCGTCGAAGAAGGTCAGCGCGACCTTGAACACGCCGGCCGCGGCGGGGCCCAGCACGATGCCCACGAGCACGTTGCTGCCGGCGTTGCGCGCCGACCAGATGGAGTGGGCGAAATTGGTGGTCCAGACGAAATTCCAGGCGCCCTTGATGCGCCGGGCCGCGCTGACCAGCCGCGGCCGCAGCGCGTCGCCGATCGACTGCTGGCGCAGTTCGCGCGCGGCGAACCACCACAGTGCCGCGTCGCCCGCCAGGCTGGAGACGTACCAGGTGGCGATGAAGCCGGGAAAGCCGAGATGGCCGACATAGGCGATCACGCTGCCGATGGCGCGAAGGAACGGGGTGATCGCCTGTTGCACGGCGATCAGGTCGAAGCGATCGATCGCGCGCAGGATGCCGGTGGGCGTCGCGGCGGTCATCGTCGGGATCAGGGTGCAGTAGCCCAGCGCCCACCAGAAATCCGTGGGCGGGATGCCGACCGCATGCCCGAGCAGGGGCAGCAGGATCATGCCGCCGACCAGCGCGATGGCGCCGCTCGCCAGGTCGAGGCCGAAGGAAAAGCCGACGACGTCGCGGAAGCGGTTGAGGTCGTTGTGCGCCAGGGCGGGCGTGCCGAACTGGACCACGAATTGCCAGGTCTGGAACTTGGCGAAGTCGCTCACGCTCTTGGCGTAGGCCTGGACGACGACGAGTACGCCGAACAGGGCCGGATGCATGGCGCGGCCGGCGCAGGCGAGCGCCAGCAAACCGAGCAGCGCGCCGACCACGTTGCTCGAGCCGAGGTAAGAGGCGTTGCGCACGATGGCGCGGAATGCGCCATCGGAAAACCAGTGTTTCATCGTCGAAGAGCGGTGAGAGGCATGGCCATTACACCCTCGCGCCCGGCCAGCTGGCAAACGCCGCGCAAATGGCGTCGACCTGCTCCGGCGTGTGGGCGGCGCTGACGCTGCAGCGGAGCAGCGATTCGTTGCCCGGGGTGGCCGGTGGGACCATCACGTTCACATAGACGCCCTGCTTGAGCAGGTGATGCCAGAAACGCAGCGCTTCCACCTTCTCGCCCGCGAGCACGGCCACGACCGCGTTGGCCGGCGCGCCCAGGCGAAAGCCCAGCGCGGCCAGGCCGGCGTGCAGGCGTGCCGCGTTTTCGCGGATGCGCAGGCGCAGGTCGTCCGCCGCGGCGAGCTTGCGCAATGCCGTGCGGGTGGCGGCGATCGTCGCCGGTGGCAGCGAAGCCGTGAATACGTAGGGGCGGCTGGCGTAGCGCAGCACTTCCATCTCGTCCGAGTCGCCCACGCAGAAACCGCCGGTGTTGCCCAGGCTCTTGCTGAAGGTGCCGACGACGTAGTCGATGTCGCCGAGGACGCCCATCTCTTCGCAGAGGCCGCGGCCCTTCTCGCCGAGCACGCCCATGGAATGGGCTTCGTCCACGAGCAGCGTCGCGCCGAATGCCTTCTTGACCTCGACGAACTCGCGCAGTGGCGCGCGATCGCCGAGCATGCTGTAGACGCCTTCCACGACGATCAGGGCATGGGACGCCTCGGCACCGAGTCGGCCCATGCGCTTGGCCAGGTCGTTCGGGTCGTTGTGGCGGAAGCGAATGGTGTTCGCGCCGCTCAGGTTGCATCCGTCATAGATGCTCGCGTGGCTGTCGGCATCGATCATCACCGTGTCGCCGGGGCCGGCCAGGGCCGAGATCATGCCGAGGTTGGCCTGGTAGCCGGTGGAGAACACGATAGCGTCGCGTTTGCCGTAGAAGCGCGCCAGGTCCAGCTCCAGCTCGCGGTGCGCGGCATAGCTGCCGTTGGCCATGCGCGAGCCAGTGGTGCCCGTGCCCGCGCTTTCCAGCGCGTCCCGCGCCGCGGCGATGCAGTCGGGGTCGAAGGTCAGGCCGAGATAGTTGTTGGTGCCGGCCAGGATGGTCCGGCGGCCCTGGATCAGGCCTTCGGTCGGGGACAGGATCTCGTCGATCTGGATCCCGAAGGGATCGATGCCGAGCGTCGCCAGTTCCTGGCGTACCGCCCGTACCGCCAGGAGCCGGGGGTTCTCTTTCATGCGTCGTTGCCTACGTGTTTCTGGATCAGCGACGCGAGGTCGCCCACGGTCTTGATGTCGGCCAGGGTGTTCAGCGGTACCGAGATCTCGTAATGGTCCTCGACGTCCGTGATGAGATCCATCACCTTGAGCGAATCGAGCGCCAGTTCCCCCGTCAGCCCGGTATTCGCGGTGATGTGCGCCACGCGGCCTTCGGCGTAGGGCTCCACCAGCTTGATCAGTTGTGCAACGACGTCTTGGTGAGTCATAGGGGTATTCCGTTCAATGCGGCAGGGGTTTGCCGAGCGTCTGGGCCAGGCCTTCGCGGAAACCGAAGGCGGGCCGCCAGCCGGTGGCTTGTACGAAGGCCGTGTTGTCGGACACCCAGTCGGCATGCGTGATCTCGCGCACCTTGCCGGGGGTCAGCATCGGCGCATAGCCGAAGAGGCGCGCGCACAGCCGGTTCATGCCGGCCACCGCGCGCAACACGGGCACGGGAATCCGCAGGCGGCGGATGGGCGCGCCATTGCGCAGCACCTGGGCCGCCGTGGCCAGCACGGTATCCCAGTCGTAGCCCCGCGCATGGCCATCATCCAGCTCGTAGATCGCGCCGCTCCGGTCGCTGGCGCCGAGCCACGCGACGACGGCCGACGCCAGGTCGGCGACGTGGATGAGCGAGAAGCGACCGTTGCCCGAGCCCGGAATCGCCGCCACGCCGCGCGCCATGCCCTGGAAGAGCGGGAGCATCTCGCGGTCGCCCGGGCCGTACACGGCGGGTGGGCGTATCGCCGCCCACGTGAGCCGGCCCGCGCGCGCGGCCAGGGCGCGCTCGCCCAGGTGCTTGCTGCGCGAGTAGTCGGACAGCGCCGGCTCGCGCGCGGCCAGGGATGAGATCAACAGGAACCGCCGGCATGCGGGCTCGCGCAGCGCGGCATCGACGGTATGGATCACGCCTTGTTCGTTGACGCGGTCGAAGTCGGCGCGCGTCGCGCCACGAACGCTGCCGGCACAGTGGATGACGGCCTCGGCGCCCTGCATGACCGCGGCGAGCGCGGCCTGGTCGTCGAGATCGCCGGCGATCCACTGTAGGCCCGGCGCGCTCCGCATCACTCGCCCGCGCCGCGGCCGGTACAAGGCCTGGACGCGGTATCCCGCGCGCACGAGGTGCTCGCTGAGCGCGGCGCCGATGAAGCCGGTGGCGCCGGTCAACGCAACGACCGGCCTCCCGGCGTCCAGCCCGTCGCTCATCGCGAACCCGCGACCCGAAGGACCTGCTCCTGGGCCTGGCGTTCCAGGTAGCCCTTGCGCGTGGCCGAGCGGGAAAGCTTGCCCGAGGAGGTGCGCGGCAACGTATGGCGCGGCACCAGCTCGATCAGGCAGTCGACGCCGAGTTCCTCCAGCAGTTCGCGGCGGATGCGCTGGACCAGCGCGACGCGAACCGCTGTGTCGTCGGTATTGCACTGGACCACGACCACCGCGATTTCCGCGCCCGTGGGGCCGGGCACGCTGAACGCGGAGGCATCCTGCGAGCGCAGCTCGGGCTGCCGCTCGACGATGCGCTCGATTTCCTGCGGCCAGATGTTGCGGCCGTTGACGATGATCATGTCCTTGTGGCGGCCGGTGATCACGACCTCGCCATCGACGAGGTAACCGATATCGCCCGTGTCCAACCAGCCATCGCCGTCGAGGACGTCCGCGGTCAGCTCGGGCTGCTCGTAATAGCCCGACATCACGCTCGGTCCGCGCACGAGGATCTTGCCGATGCGGCGATCTGCCAGCACGTGGCCGGCATCGTCGCGGATCTGCAGTTCGTGTTCCGGGAGCACCGGGCCGCAGCGCACGAACGCCGTGCCCTGGCCCTCGGCCACCGGCGTCGCGCGCAGGTGGTCGGAAAGGTCCGCCGGATCGATCCAGTCGACCAGCATGCCCTTGCCCAGCGGCGAGAAGCTCACCGCCAGCGCCGCCTCGGCCATGCCGTACGACGGCACGAACGCCTTCGCGTCGAACCCGGCCGGCGCGAGCAGCTCGGCGAACTTGTTGGCCACGTCCGGGTGGATGGGCTCCGCGCCGATGCCGGCGATGCGCCAGTGCGAGAGGTCGTACGAAGCGATGTCGCCGGGGCGCACGCGGCGCGCGCACATGTCGTAGCCGAACGGCGGGCTGTAGGCGATGGTCGCCTTCGACTGGCTCATCAGTTCCAGCCAGCGGCGCGGACGCATCGCGAACTCGCGGGTGTCCAGGTAATCGATCGAGCGCTGGCCCCCCATCACGGTCAGCAGGCAACCGACCAGGCCCATGTCGTGATAGAACGGCAGCCACGAGACGAAGCGGTCGTCCTCGCGCAATACCAGGCCGTGGTTGATCGAGCCGCGCAGGTTGGCAAGCAGCGCGCGTTCGGTGATTACCGCCGCCTTCGGCGCGCCGGTGCTGCCCGAGGTGAACTGGAGGTAGGCGACCTCGTCAGGGCCGATCGGCTCCAACGGCGCGGATTGCGCGGGCAGCCCGTCGAACGCCGATGGCTCGCCCCACATCAGCACGCGCAGTCCGCGCACCGCTTCCTCGAGGAAGCCCTGGAACGATTCCGAGGCCACGGCCACGGCGGCATCGCATGCCTGCAGCATGCCGTGCAGCTTTTTCACGAACGCGTCATGCCCGCCCAGGTTAACTGCCGAGGGTATCGCCACGGGCACCAGGCCCATGTACTGGCATGCGAAGAAGAAGCGCAGGAAGTCGGGGCTGGTCTCCGCGACGATGGCAACGCGAGCGCCACGCGGCAGCTCCAGCGATGCCAGGCGCTGCGCGAGGTCGATGGCCTGCGTTCGCAAGGTTGCATAGGGCAGGGCGGTGACGAGCTTGCCGCCGGCGTAGAAATTTGCCCCGGTCGCACCCGTCGCCGCGTAGTCGAGCACTTCCGCCAAGGTGGCGAAGTCCGCGCGGCGCAAAGGTACGGTATTGATGGTGGGCGTGGGTGATCCAGTCCGAGAAATGCTTCCGTCTGCGCTCATTATTCTTACCGCTGTTTGACGCGAAGTTCGCGTCAGTGGGGGCAGCACCGTAGTGTTGCAAGGCCATTACTGAACCTAATGGTACCTTAATTAGCGGCTTTGTTAAGAATCTACTTAGATTTTCGTAAGCCTTCGCGCCTGAATTTGTAAATTTTCAGTTAAGCAAGCACGGGCTAGCAGTTACTTGCGGGCATGATCCTGGTTCCACTTCGCCATGTTCCTGAGGGGCTGCCTGACGTAAGGGCTGATTTGGATTAGTTTCAGAATCAAGCGGTTAAAGGCAGTCCCGAGTCGATCCGAGGGACGCTCGATATCGATGAACAGCACCGCGCGGAGTTCGTCCGTGTCGTTGTGAACTTCATGTTCATAGCTGTCGTCAAAAAGCACCACTTTGCCTTCACGCCAGTGAAGGATCTGGTCGTCGACCCGGATCCAGACGTTTTCCCAGTCCTGCGGCACCCGCAGGCCCAGGTGGGCACGAATCACGGCCTTGGTCGGTCCCTTGTGCGGATCAATGCGATAGCGCGGTTTCAGGATGGAAAACATGGCGCTGCGCATGCCGGGCAGGGTATCCAGCACGGCCGCGGTTTTCGGGCAGACCGCGCAGTTCTCATCCACCCGCTGGCCATAGACATAGAAACCGAAGGTCTTCCAGTTATCGCCCTTGGAAATACGCTTCTGGTCGGGCGAGATCTGATGGAACGCCGGGATGTCCTCCGGATGCTCGAGCAGGTGGTCGAGTTCCTGGCGGATCTCGGGCCAGGCGGCTTCGAGGCGCGGCACCCAATCGAACGTGTCGTTCGGGAGCACCGGCGTGGTGGCCACCATGGAGTGCTTCGCCTGGAAATGGCCGCTCCAGCGCAGGAAATGCTTGCCGGAGCGAATGAGCAAGCGACGCCACAGCGGCGCTTGGGGAGCGTTCGAAAGGGTTGTGTTCACGTCGCCTCGGATACCTGGGCTGGGTTTTCAAGGATGGATGCAAGGGCGGGCACCGCGGCCGCCACGGCGTGCAGCGCCTTCTCCAGTACGTCGGGGTACGGTGCGCGGGTATCCAGGTCGAACACCGGGGCGCCGTTGTAGCGAAGACGCGCCATCACCGCGATCTTGTCGCTCAGCTCCGCGCGGCTGTGGTCGGGCTTGCGCGCATGCGCCGTCGCCAGATCGATGTCGAGCTTGATGACGAGTGCCGGCCGGTAGCGCGCCATGCGCTTGTACAGACGCTGCTCGCGCTCCGCCAGCTTGCGCACCAGCCAATGGTTGCTGCGTTCGAGGCCCAGGCCCGGGCCGTCGTAGCGAAAGCCGTTGACCTCGGCCTGCGGGAAACGGTCGGTAATGACCAGCGTGCCGCTTTCGGCGAGCCGGCAAACCTTAAGCAGATGCGCTTCGCGCCACACCGAGAGGCCATACATGATGAGCGCGCCCCACATGCCGGGCGCCTTGTTGCGCATGTCCTGCGCGTGCGCGGCCTTGGCCGCCAGGCGCTTTTCAAGGCGCGGGCCGATCAACGGCAGTTCCTTGATCTTGGCGCCGCTCTCCCCGGAGACGAGCCCCAGGTAGCGGCGTTCCGTGGGCGTGTGTTTGCCCAGGATCCGCGCGAGGTCATGGGTGAGCGTGGATTTGCCGGTGCCGTCGCAACCCACGACGGCGATCAGGCCGGGGATCGGCGGAAGCGGGGCTTCGTCGTGTGCATCGATGCTCATGCCTTCACCGACTCCAGCGCCTGATGGATGGCGCGCAGCGATGCTTCCAGGACGGAGCCGGCATCGTCACGGCCATCGAGATCCACGATGCGGGCGCCGTTGAAGGTCAACAGCGGAATATTGGCGATCTTGGCGCGCAGCGACGAGAGCTTGTGATCGGGCTTGCGTACATGCGCGGTCGCCTCATCGACGTTGAGCCGTATCACGATCATCGGCACGCCCGAAGCCATCCATGCATAGAGCTTCTGCTCGCGGGCGCGCAACCAGCGGACCCACCATGAACCCCCTTGGGTCTTGGCCAGTTCCGGGCCATCGAACAGGAAGCCGGGGATTTCCGACTGAGGGTAGCGGTCGGTCACCACCAGCGTGCCCGCACGGCACAGCCGCAGCATGCGCCGGTACTTATGGGCCCGCCAACGGGAGAGCAGGTAGATCGCCAGCGCCGTGACACCACCGGGTGCCTGCTTGGGGCGATCGTGCACCTGGTCGGATTTCCGGGTCAGGTATCGCCCGAGGGGCGGCCCTATCAGGGGCAGGTCGCGTACCCAGTCGCCGATGCGTCCGGAGGACTGGCCGAGGTATAGCTGCTGGACGGAGCCCAGGTCGCGAAGCCGGGCGACAAGTGATTCGGCCAAGGTGGATTTGCCCGATCCATCGCAGCCGGTCAAGGCGATAACCGGCAGGAGCGGGAGGCGATTGGGATGTTCGGACACGTAGGAGCCCACCGGGCGCGGAGTTGCAGACAACTATTTATGGTATGCCCGCGCGGTCACATGCGTCTACGAGGCCTTGCCGGGACCGCGCCCGGCATGCGCTGCTATCCTTTTCGGCCGATGCTTCCCCTGGATACGGAAATTGCATGCCCGCCCAACCCAACACCCTGGCTCCCCTGATCGCGATCATCGGCACGGATGGCTCGGGCAAATCGACAGTGTGTGATCACGTCGCCAGTTGGATTACCCGCTACGGCCCCGCGGGCCGCGTGCATCTCGGCAAGCAGTCGGGCAACGTCGCGCGCGCCATGGCGCGTTGGCCGCTCATCGGCCCGCTGCTCGATCGCGCGATCAAGCGCAAGGTCGATGGCGTCAACGACCGCATCGAGGCCGACCTCCAGCCGAAGCTGTTCCCCGCGCTGGTGATGAGCGCGTTCACCCTGCGCCGCAAGCGTCGCTTCAAGCGTATGCTCGCGCTTCGCCGCCAGGGACTCATCGTCGTTACCGATCGCTACCCGCAGGTGGAAATTCCTGGCGCATACGATGGCCCCGGTTTTCCCGAGACCTCGCAGGGATCGCGGCTGGTGGTGCGCTTGGCGCGGTACGAGCACGCGGTGTTCGAGTGGATGGCCAGCCATCGTCCCGATCTGGTACTGCGCTTGAACGTCGATCTCGATACCGCATGCGCGCGCAAGCCCGATCATCGCCGCGAGGCGCTCGCCAGGAAGATCGCGGTGACGCCGCAGCTTCGCTATAGCGGCGCGCCGATCGTCGAGATCGACGCCAACCAGCCGCTTGATGTCGTGATCGCGAATGTCGAGGCGGCTGTCGCCAAGACCATGGCCGAGCGCGGATACACGCCGGTTGGCTCGTAGCGCTGGGGCGTGCGTGGCAACGCGATGTGGCGCTGGTGAAACGTCTCGCTCTCGGAGCCGCGCACGCGTACCAGGCACCGATCCAATCCCCGGAAACGACAAAGCCCGCATCGCTGCGGGCTTCGTCTACAATTGGTGCCCAGGAGAGGACTCGAACCTCCACGGTTTTACCCGCTAGTACCTGAAACTAGTGCGTCTACCAATTCCGCCACCTGGGCAGGTGTCACGCTGTGCTTTGTCGGCTGCGTGAGCCGCGTAGATTAGGCATGTGTCGGCGGATTGTCAACTATTCTTTCACCCCATCTTACGGACCGCGGCATCCGCGGTGCCGATCCGACGAAAAGGCAAGGAAGTGACCAAAACAAAAGAACCACGCAAGCGCCGACAGGACGCCAAGTCCGGGCCTGCCGCGCCGAAACCGGCGAAGGGCGCCGCCCGCGTCAAGCGCTCGGCGCTCGATCCATCGCGCGCCCCGGCGGGGCGGGTGGACGATCCGCATGCCGAGCGCGAGGCGCAACGCTATGAGCGGCCGATTCCGAGCCGAGAGGCGATCCTTGCCTTGCTTGAGCAACGCGGCGAGCTGCTGACCGAGGCGCGCATCGCCGAGGCGATGTCGCTCCATGACGAATACGAACTCAATGCTCTGCGCAAGCGCCTGGGTGCGATGGTGCGCGACGGCCAGTTGCTGCTGGGTCGTCGCGGCGGCTACGCGCCGGCCAGCAAGCTCGACCTGATCCCAGGCATCGTGCTGGCCAACGCCGAGGGCTATGGTTTTCTGCGGCCGGACGACGGCGGCGACGACCTCTACCTTTCCCCGCAGCAGATGCGCACGGTGCTGCACGGCGACCGCGTGCTGGCCAGCGTGGTCGGTATCGACCGGCGCGGCCGCAAGCAGGGCGCCATCGTCGAAGTGCTGCAGCGCCGCTCGCCGCGCCTGGTGGGACGCGTGGTGCTGGAGAATGGCGTGATGCTGGTGGCGCCGGACGACCGACGCCTGCACCAGGACGTGATGATCCTGCCGGGACACGACATGGGCGCGCGTTCCGGCCAGATCGTGGTGGCGGAAATCACCGACCCGCCGACGCCGCACCGTGGCCCTCTGGGCGCGATCCGCGCGGTGCTGGGCGAGCGCCTGCAACCCTCGCTGCTGGTGGAGATGGCGATCGCCAGCTACGACCTGCCGCACGAGTGGCCCGACGCGGTGACGCGCGAGGCCGCGCAGGTCGAGCCCCAGGTGACCGCCGCCGAGCGCGAGGGCCGGGTGGACCTGCGCGCGCTGCCGCTGGTGACCATCGACGGTGCCGACGCCCGCGACTTCGACGACGCCGTCTATGCCGAACCCCGGCGAGGCGGCGGCTACCGCCTGGTGGTGGCCATCGCCGACGTATCGCACTACGTGAAGGTGGGATCCGCGCTGGACAAGGAAGCCTACGAGCGCAGCACCTCCACCTATTTCCCCGGCTTCGTGGTGCCGATGCTGCCGGAGACGCTGTCCAACGGCATCTGCTCGCTCAATCCCAAGGTCGAGCGCCTGTGCATGGTCTGCGACATGACGGTCGACGCGCAGGGCGAGGTGACCCGCTCGAAGTTCTACGACGCGGTGATGCGTTCGCACGCGCGGCTCACCTACGACCGCGTGTGGCAGGCCATCGGCCTGAACGATGCCGACGCGCGGCACGAGCTGGCCGACGTGCTGCCACAGCTGGAGCACCTGCACGGGCTCTACAGGCTGATGGCGGCGCAGCGCAAGCGCCGTGGGGCGATCGACTTCGAGACGCCCGAGGTGAAGTTCCGCCTCGACCAGCGCGGCGAAGTGGAGTCGATGGGCGCCACCGAGCGCAACGACGCACACAAGCTGATCGAGGAATGCATGATCGCGGCCAACGTGCAGGCGGCGCTGTTCCTGGAAAAGAAGAAGATCCCCGCGCTGTTCCGTGCCCACGAGCCGCCGCCGGCCGAGAAATACGAGGACCTGCAGCAGTTCCTGCGCGAGTTCAAGCTGCGCATGCCGTCGGTGGAGGAAGTGAAGCCCGGCGACTTCGCCAAGGTGCTTAAGCAGGTGCAGGACCGGCCCGAGCGCGAGCTGATCCAGTCCGTGCTGCTGCGTTCACAGAGCATGGCTGCCTACCAGCCGGACAACCGCGGCCACTTCGGCCTGGCGCTGGAGGCCTACGCGCATTTCACCTCGCCGATCCGTCGCTACCCGGACCTGCTGGTGCATCGTGCGATCCGCTATGCGATCGCCGGCGGCAAGCCTTCCGCCTATACCTACAGCGCGGCCGAGATGGCGGCGATGGCCGTGCACTGCTCGCAGCGCGAGCGCCGTGCGGAAGAGGCCGAGCGCGACGTGGACGAGCGCTTCAAGTGCGCATGGATGTCCAAGCACGTCGGCAGCGAGTTCGACGGTACCGTCACCGGCGTCACCTCGTTCGGCCTGTTCGTGGAGCTGGACGAGTCGAAGGTCTCGGGCCTGGTGCACATCAGCCAGCTCTCCAACGACTACTACCATTTCGATCCGGTGCGGCACCTGCTCAAGGGCGAGCGCAGCGGCGCCCAGTTCCGCCTGGGCGACCATGTGCGGGTACAGGTGCTGCGCGCCTCGCTGGAGGACCGCAAGATCGATTTCCGCCTGGTGGCGCCGCGCAAGGAGAAGGCCGCCGAGCCGCCGCGCAGCGAACGCCGCTACGATTACGCCGCCTCGGGCGAACGCTATTCGCTGCCCGCGCACAAGGCGACGTCGCGCCCCGCGGCGGGCGATAATGCCGGCCCGGCGCCGTCGCGCAAGGCCGGCGGCGGCATGTTCGCCAAGGCCAAGGCGGCGGCCAAGGGCAAGTTCAAGGCGGCGAAGGCCGCCGTCTCCAAGGCAACCTCCAAGGCTCGCAAGGGCGGCAAGAAGAAAGGCTAGCAATGAGTGAGAGCTGGATCGTCGGGATCAACCCGGTCGAGGGCGCGCTGAGCAACGATGCGTCGCGCGTGCGCGAGGTGCTGGTGGAGCAGGGCCAGCGCAACGCACGCGTGCAGGAGTTGGCCACGCGCGCCAAGGCCCTGAACATCCCGGTGCATCACCGGCCACGCGAGCAACTGGACCGCCTGGCCGGCGAGGCGCGCCACCAGGGCGTGGCGGCACGCTACGAGGCGCCGCCGATGGGCGGCGAGAACGATCTCCCGGGCCTGCTCGAGAAGGCGGGGCAGGAGGCGCTGGTGCTGGTGCTCGACGGCGTCACCGATCCGCACAACCTGGGTGCCTGCCTGCGCAGCGCGGCGGCGGCCAGGGTCACCGCGGTGGTCGTGCCGAAGGACCGCGCGGTGGGTCTCACCCCGGTAGTGCGCCGCGCCTCGGCGGGCGGCGCCGACCGCGTGCCGCTGATCGCCGCCACCAACCTGGCGCGCGCCCTGCGTACGCTGAAGGATGCGGGCGTATGGATCACCGGCCTGGCCGGCGATACGGATACGAGCGTGTACGGCATCGACCTGCGCGGTCCGGTGGCGCTGGTGCTGGGCAGCGAGGGCGAGGGCATGCGCCGCCTCACCCGCGAGACCTGCGATTTCGTGGCCAAGATCCCGATGCCCGGCGCGATGGAGAGCCTCAACGTCTCCGTCGCCACCGGCATCGTCCTGTTCGAGGCCCTGCGGCAAAGGAGCGAAAAGCGATGACCTTCCAATGGCACGACTGGGCCGGCTACATCGGCGTGGCGCTGGTACTGCTGGCGTTCCTGCTGCTGCAGGCCCACAAGCTGCACGGCAACGGGCTGGTTTACCAGCTGATGAACGTGCTGGGCGCGCTGGGCGTGGCGTTGTCGCTGGTGTTCGGCGCGACGCAGATGAACTGGCCGGCTTTCCTGATGCAGCTCGCCTGGATCGTCATCGGCGTGTACGGCATCGCGCATTCGACCCGCGCGCGGCGCGAGGCGCGGGAGCTGGGCGGGAAGATCACGTCCTGAGGGTACGTGCGGCCAGGTGGCCTTGCCCGTGGACATGGGGGTGGGAGCGCACCTCGTGCGCGACTGCGGCGGCATATGGTCGCTGCGTCGTCAGGTTGTCGCGCACGGGGTGCGCTCCCACAGAAAAACCGGCTGCTTTGCTCAGTCCTTGTGGCCGAGCTTGGTTGGCTCCGGGTTGGAGGTGAAGTCGCGCTTGGCGCGTTGGGCGTTCAGCGGCTCGCCATTGACCTGGTACCACACGCTTTCGGCGATGTTGGTGGCGTGGTCGCCGATGCGCTCGATGTTCTTGGCCATGAACAGCAGGTGCGTGCATGGCGTGATGTTGCGCGGGTCTTCCATCATGTAGGTGAGCAGCTGGCGGAAGTAGCCGGTATAGGCCTCGTCCAGCTCGGCGTCGTCCTTCCATACCTGGTAGGCGCGCTCGGGGTCGCGGTCGCGGTAGGCGATCAGCACGTCGCGCATTTCCTGCGCCGCCAGCTCGGCCAGGTAGCCCAGGCCGCTGGTCGGGGCGATCGGCGCCACCATGGAAAGCGGGATCGAGCGCTTGGCCACGTTGGCGGCGTAGTCGCCAACGCGCTCGATGTCGGCGGCGATACGCAGCGCGGCGAACACGTTGCGCAGGTCGCTGGCGATGGGCGCGCGCAGCGCCAGCAGGCGCACCACGTCGTGGCTGATTTCCTGTTCGAGCTGGTCGATGGCGTCGTCGTTGTTGACCACATGCTGGGCAGCGCGCTCGTCGCGACGGTCGATCACGTCGATGGCCGCTTCCAGCTGGCCCACCGCGAGCTCGCCCATGCGGACGATCTCGCCGGTGAGGCGCGTCAGCTCGTCGTCGTAGCTCTTGATGATGTGTTCTTTGCTGCTGCCGGTCATAAGCGTTCTCGGGAATAGAGAATAGGGGATCGGGAACAGGTCTGGCGGCGGGTTTTGCTATTCCCGATTCACCATTCCCTATTCCCTGCTCGATCAGCCAAAGCGACCCGTGATGTAGTCCTCGGTCTGCTTCTTGCTCGGCTTGGTGAAGATCTGTTCGGTGCGGTCGAATTCGATCAGTTCGCCCAGGTACATGAAGGCGGTAAGGTCGGAACAGCGGGCCGCCTGCTGCATGTTGTGGGTGACGATGACGATGGTGTATTCGCTCTTGAGTTCTTCCACCAGTTGCTCGATGCGGCCGGTGGCGATCGGGTCCAGCGCCGAGGTGGGCTCGTCCAGCAGCAGTACTTCGGGCTTGAGGGCGATGCCGCGGGCGATGCACAGGCGCTGCTGCTGGCCGCCGGAGAGGCCGAGCGCGCTCTGCTTGAGCTTGTCCTTCACCTCGTCCCACAGGGCGGCGCTGCGCAGCGCCTGCTCCACGCGGATCTCCATGTCGGCGCGTGACAGCTTCTCGTGGTGGCGGATGCCGTAGGCCACGTTCTCGAAGATGGTCATCGGAAACGGCACCGGCTTCTGGAACACCATGCCCACCTTGCTGCGCAGGCGATTCATCGAGTAGCCGGGATCGAGGATGTTCTCGCCGTCCAGCACGATCTCGCCCTTGGCCTCCAGCTTCGGGTAGATTGCGTAGATGCGGTTGAAGATGCGCAACAGGGTGGACTTGCCGCAGCCGGAAGGGCCGATGATGGCTGTCACCTTCTTTTCCGGGATGTCCATGTTGATGCCTTTCAGCGCATGGTATCCGTTGTAGTAGAAGTGCAGGTCGCGCACCTTCAGCTTGGTCGGCGCGATCGGCGCGGGCGTGGCCGCGGATTGCGGATGGATGCCGGCGGCAGCGGACTCAGTCATGGGACACCTTGTTGCGGGAAAGGACCAGGCGAGAAGCGAGGCTCAGCAGCAGTACGAACATGGTGAGCACGAACGCACCCGCCCAGGCGATGGCATGCAGGCCCTCGCCGGGATCGTTGGCGTACTGGTAGATCACCTGGGGCAGGCTGGACATCTTGTCCATCGGGTTGAAGGTCAGGTAGTTGTTGCCGAACGCGGTGAACAGCAGCGGCGCGGTCTCGCCGCTGATGCGCGCCAGCGCCAGCAGCACGCCGGTGATGATGCCCGAGCGGGCGGCGCGGATCAGGATCTGCAGGGTGAGCTTCCACTGCGGGATGCCCAGCGACAGCGCCGCCTCGCGCAGGGTGGAGGGCACCAGGCGCAGCATTTCGTCGGAGGTGCGCACGATCACCGGCAGCGCGATCAGCGCCAGCGCCACGCCGCCGGCCCAGCCGGAGAAGGTGGTGGAACCGTTGGTGAGCGTGGTCGATGGCAGCACGACGATGGTGTAGACGAACAGGCCCAGCACGATCGACGGCGCCGACAGCAGGATGTCGTTGAGGAAGCGGATCGATTCGCCCAGCTTGGTGCCGCTGGCGTATTCGGCCAGCCAGGTGCCGGCCAGCACGCCGATCGGCGTGGCGATGACGATGCCGATCAGGTCGATGATGAAGCTGCCCACCATGGCGTTGAGCAGGCCGCCGTCCTCGCCATAGGCGGTGATCTTGGTGAACAGCTGCAGGTGCAGCGCACTGATGCCCTGGCGCAGCGTTTCCCACAGGATCCAGGCCAGGAACACCAGGCCGATCACGGTGGCCAGGGTGCTCATCGCCAGCGCGATGGCGTTGACGACGCGGCGGCGCGTATAGAGCAGCGAGTCGGCGGCCATCAGCGACCCTCCTTGTGGGCCATCTGGCGCAGCATCCAGCGGGCGATCAGCAGCACGATGAAGGTCACCACGAACAGCAGGAAGGCCAGGGCCATCAGCGTCGATTTCTGCAGGCCCGCGGCCTCGCTGAACTGGTTGGCGATGGTGGAGGCGATCGAGGCGCCCGGATCCAGGAGGGAGGGCGACAGCTTCATTGCGTTGCCCAGCACGAAGGTCACCGCCATCGTCTCGCCCAGCGCGCGGCCCAGGCCGAGGAAGATGCCGCCTATCACCGCCGATCGGGTGTAGGGCAGCACGATGTCCCAGGACACTTCCCAGGTGCTGGAGCCCAGCGCATAGGCCGACTCCTTCAGGCGCGAGGGAACGGTCTGGAACACCTCGCGCATCACCGAGGAGATGAATGGGACGATCATCACCGCCAGCACGATGCCCGCGGTGAGTATGCTGGCGCCGAACGGATAGTCGCTGCCGAACAGCTTGCCCACGAAGGGCACGTGCGCGGCCACCCACGACAGCTTGCCGTCGTCCGGCTTGTCGCCCAGGTAGCTGGTCAGCCAGGGCTTGATGTGGTCGGCGAAGAAGGGCGCGAAGATGAACAGGCCCCACATGCCGTAGATGATCGAGGGGATGCCGGCCAGCAGTTCGATGGCCGAGGCCACCGGCGTGCGCAGCCAGGCGGGTGCCACCTCGGAGAGGTAGATGGCGATGCCGAAGCTCACCGGCACGGCGATAATCAGCGCGATCAGCGAGGTGGCGATGGTGCCGTAGACGGGCACGAGGGCGCCGTAGGTATCGGTGCCGGGATCCCATTCGGCGCTGAACAGGAAATGCCAGCCGAAGGTGCCGAAGGCGTGGCGGCCGCCCCACAGGGTGGCGCCGGCGGCGCCCAGCAGGCAGGCCAGCACGAGCAGGGCGCAGCCCTTGAGCAGCCAGGAGAACAGGCGGTCCTGCCGTGCGTCGCGCTGCGCGCGTGCTTCCTGTGCCTGGGACGCGGCGGCGACGGCGCCTACATTCGCTTGCATGTGCGGAGGATTCCTCGGCAGTCAGGCGGACCCGGCCGGCGCGAAGGCCGTTCCGGTCCGTGGACGATGCGCCGGATCGCGGCGCCTTTCAACAACAGGCCGCCCGAGGTGAGTCGGGCGGCCGTTGTCGTGCGGTCAAGCGCTCAGGGTAAGTCTTGCCGGTTGCCGTTGCATGACCGGCGAGACGATGGCCTCAGTGCTTGTACTCGGTGCTCCAGTAAGCCTCGATCTTCTTGACCAGGCTGTCCGGCAAGGCGACGTAGTCGAGCGAGGCGGCGTCCTTCTGGCCGTTCTCGAGCGCCCACTTGAAGAACTCGAAGGCCACCTTGGTGTGCTCGGCATTCTTCGGGGACTTGTACATCACCACCCAGGTGGTGGCGGTGATCGGCCACGCCTGCGCGCCAGGGGCGTTGGTCATGATGACGTTGAAGTCCTTGGCGCTGCCCCAGTCGGCGGTGGCGGCGGCGGCGGCGAAGGCCTCGGCGCTCGGCGCGATGACCTGGCCGGCGGCGTTCTTCAGGTCCACCCAGCTGATCTTGTTCTTCACGGCATAGGCGTACTCGACGTAGCCGATCGAGCCGCTGATCTGCTTGACGTACTGCGACACGCCCTCGTTGCCCTTGCCGCCCACGCCGGTCGGCCAGTCGACGGCGGTGCCGAACTTCACCTTGGTCGCCCACTCGTTGCTGACCTTGGAGAGGTAGTTGGTGAAGTTGAACGAGGTGCCCGAGCCGTCCGAGCGGTGCACGACCGTGATCTTCTTGGCCGGCAGGTTCGCGCCGGCGTTGAGCGCGGCGATTTTCGGGTCGTTCCACTGGGTGATCTTGCCCAGGAAGATGTCGGCGAGGGTGGCGCCGTCAAGCTTGATCTGGCCGGCCTCGACGCCCGGGATGTTGACCACCGGCACGATGCCGCCCACCACGACCGGGAACTGGCCCAGGCCGAACTGCGCGAGGTCCTCGGCCTTCACCGGCGCGTCGGTGGCGCCGAAGTCGATGGTGCCTTCCTTGATCTGGGCCACGCCGGCGCCCGAGCCGACGGACTGGTAGTTGAGCTTGTTGCCGGTCTTTTCGGCGTAGCCCGCGGACCACTTCGAGAGCACCGGGTAGACGAAGCTCGAGCCGGCGCCGGTGATATCGGTGGCGTGCGCAGCCACGCCGAACAGCGATGCCGCGGCGAACACGGCGGTGGTGCCGATGCGGGACAGATACTTGGTTGAGGTCAACACGGTGGCTCCTTAAGCGTAGGGTCTCGGGGGATTCCCGCCCGCTGTTATTTCATGCGTGCCGTGTTGCAATGAAATGAGCCCAATGTTTCAGGCATATGACAATTCGCCATGTGCTGTCATAGAGCGCTGATAAAGAAGGGATTAAGCGAGGTGGCCGATCCGTGCCCAGGATGGCCCCGCGCCTTTACAGGGACTCAACGCCGAGCTGTTCGCGTTCGAGCACTTCGAGCCGGCGCCAGCGGTTGACGATGGTGCAGAACAGCTCGGCGGTGCGCTCGGCATCATAGATAGCGGAGTGCGCCTCGCGCGTGTCGAAGGGCAGGCCCGCCGCCTGCACGGCCTTGCTGAGCACCGTCTGGCCATAGGCCAGGCCGCTGAGCGTGGCGGTGTCGAAGCAGCTGAAGGGGTGGAACGGGTTGCGCTTGTGGCCCGTGCGCCGTACGGCGGCATTGAGAAAGCCCAGGTCGAATGCGGCATTGTGGCCGACCAGGATGGCACGCTGGCAATCCATGTCGCGCATCGCATCGCGGATCGGCTTGAACACGTGGTCCAGCGCCAGGCGTTCGTCCAGGGCGCCGCGCAGGGGGTTGTCGGGATCGATACCGGTGATTTCCAGCGCGCGCGGATCGATGTTGGCGCCCGGGAACGGCTGCACGTGGGCCGAGACGGCGGGCAGGGGCTGCAGGTAGCCCTCGGGCGTCATGGTCGGGATGACGGCGGCGATTTCCAGCAGCGCATCGCGCTCGGCGTCGAAACCGCCGGTTTCCACATCCACGATCACCGGCAGGAAGCCGCGGAAACGCTCGGCCATGCGGCCGGCCATGCTGTTGCAGAGGTTATCCATTCGCTAAGCATATCAGCCGTGGGCGGCGGCCCGGGACCGGCGCCGCGCATGTCGCCGATGAGACATGCGCGGCCGGATGTCTCCGTTTTGTCACATAACGTGCATGTAACGGTAAAGGGCGAAGCCCATTCTGCGCATCGATCGTGCTTGGACGGCCAGAGATCAATAGGGGATCAATGGGGGCCGTCCAGGTAGTTCTTACCTACATGCGGAGAAAATCCATGCGTTCCAAGTTGCTCGCGGTAGCCATTGCTGCCGGTTTGGGCGTTACCAGCTTCCACGTGGTCGCCGACCCGGCTCCGGCCCAGTCGACGAAGAGCAGCCAGGCCCAGGCGTCTGCTCAGGCCACCGAGATCGAAGCACTGAAGGCTCAGTTGCAGGCCCTGCAGGCCAAGGTGATCGAACTGGAACAGCGCACGGATGCGCAGTCTGACATCAACGTTTCCACCGGCCAGGCCGTGGAGCAGGTGCAGAAGCAGGTCGCCGCCACCGACGCGCAGGTGAAGAAGTCCTCCGACAAGTTGTCCTACAAGGGCGTGAACATCACCCTGGGCGGCTTCCTGGCGGCCGAATCGATTTATCGCTCGGCCCAGGAAGGCGCGGACATCGCCTCCAACTACAGCGCGATGCCGTACCGGAACGTGCAGACCGCGCACATGAACGAGTTCCGCATGACCGCTCGCCAGAGCCGTCTGTCGGCTCTCGTCCAGGGCGACGTGAACCCGGATACGCATCTGGCCGGCTACATCGAAATGGACTTCCTGGGCGGCGCCCAGACCGCGAACTCGAACGAGAGCAACTCGTTCAACCCGCGCATCCGCAACGTGTACCTGACCTCCGATTGGGACAACTCGGGCCTGCACTTGCTGGCCGGCCAGAACTGGTCGCTGCTGACGCTCAACAGCAAGGGCATCATGCCCCGCAACGAACTGACCCCGCCGCAGATCGATGCCCAATATATCCCGGGCTTCACCTGGGCCCGCCAGGCACAGATCCGCCTGGTCAAGGATTGGGACAAGAAGTACTGGCTGGGTATCTCGCTCGAGAACCCGCAGACCACCTTCTACTCCAGCCCGAACCAGGCCAAGGCGCCGGTCCAGCAGCAGGCCTACAACATCGCGGCCGGCTCGGGCTTCGATTCGGCCAACACGCTGTCGCTCAACCACATCCCCGACGTGGTGGTGAAGTTCGCCGCCGACCCGGGCTACGGCCACTATGAAGTGTTCGGCCTGGGCCGCGCCTTCTACAACCGCTACAACGGTTCCAACCACGACACCTGGGGCGGTGGCTGGGGCTTCGGCGCGATCCTGCCGCTGGTGGACAAGGTCCTCGACTGGCAGATCTCCGGCATGGAAGGCAAGGGCATCGGCCGCTACGGTAGCGCCCAGCTCTCCGACGTGACCTTCAGCCCGAACGGCGGCATCTCTCCGATCAAGGAGAACATGATACTGACCGGCCTGACCTGGCACGCCAACCCGGACCTGGACATCTACCTGTTCGGCGGCCGCGAGGCCGACAGCAAGAAGGACTTCGACTACAACGGCGTGGCCCTGGGTTACGGCAACCCGGCCTACAACAACAGCGGCTGCGACGTGGTCGGCGGCACCTGCGTGGGCAACGCCAAGAACATCTGGCAGGGCACCGCCGGCTTCTGGTGGAAGTTCTACCAGGGCAAGTTCGGCAAGATGCAGTTCGGCGCGCAGTACTCGCACACCGAGAAGGAAGCCTTCGCCGGCCAGGGCTTCGTCAACGGCGTGCTGGTCAACGGCGCGGCTTCGCCGAAGGCCAAGGAAGACATGTTCTTCACCTCCTTCCGCTACTACCCGTTCTAAGCGGTACGGCTATCGCAAGGGAGTTCCACCCAAGGATGGAGAGACGGCGGGCCTGGCCCGCCGTTTCTGTTTTTGCGCCATCGGCGATACCGGTTTGGACGGCTGAACGCCCATCGGCCAGGCTCATCGGCGCGCACGGAGACCTCGTTTCGTCAGAGCAGAGCACCCCTCCCCAACCCTCCCCTGCACGCAGGGGAGGGGCCGGTGTGTGCATGCTTTGGCTCCTCCCTCCTACGTGCAGGGAGGGCCAGTGCGTGCATGTTTTTGGCCTCCCCCTGCTTGCAGGGGGAGGTTGGGAGGGGGTAAATGCGAGGAGCTGGGTGTAGCCAAAGCGCCGCGTCAGCGGGCCTGGGGGCCATCGGCCGCCGCCATGTCGGCGGCAGGCAGCTGGGAGGCATCCCAGCCGCCGCCCAGGGCGCGGATCAGGTCCACGCTGGCCTGCAGGCGGCGGGTGCGCACCTGCTCGGCGCTGCGCTCGGCCTGCAGGGCGGCGGTCTGCGCGCTGACCACGTCGAGGTAGTTCACCGCGCCCTCGCGGTAACGGTTGGTGGCGATGGTCTGCGAATCGCGCGCCGCGCTGGCGGCATCGTCTTCCTGGTGCGCTTCCATACCCAACTGTTGCAGCAGGGTGAGGTTGTCCTCCACCTGCTGGAACGCGCCGAGCACGATGCCGCGGTACTGGCCGGAGGCCGCATCGAGGTTGGCCTGCGCCTCCTGCACCTTGGAGCGTCGCAACCCGCCGTCGAACAGCGGCATCGTCAGGTCCGGTCCCAGCGCCCAGTAGCGGTTGCCGACCGAGAGCAGGTTGCCCATGCCGGTGTCCTGCCAGCCGAGCAGGGCCGACAGGCTCAGTCGCGGGAAGAAGGCCGCGCGCGCCACGCCGATCTGTGCGTTGGCGGCGAACACGCGCCGCTCGGCGGCGGCGATGTCGGGCCGCCGTTCCAGTAGCAGTGACGGTACGCCGAGCGGAATCGCCGGCACGTCGATCGCCTTGGTGTCCGGCGGCAGCGTGAAGCGGGAAGCCGGCACGCCCACCAGGCTGGCGATAGCGTGCTCGGTGAGCGTGCGCTGCGCCTCCACCTCCGATACCTGCGCCTGCGCGTCGGATAGCTGGGTCTTGGCGCGCGACACGTCCAGGCCGGAGGCGATGCCGCCCTCGAAGCGGCGCTCGGTCAGCGCCAGGCCCTGCTGGTAGGCATCCAGCGTGTCCTTGAGGATGCGGTCCTGCACGTCGTAGCCGCGCAGGCGGATATAGAGGTCGGCCAACTGCGCCTCCAGGCTCAACCGCACCGAAGCCAGGTCGCCCGCCGCGGCCGCGGCCTCGGCCTTGCCGGCGGCCACCTCGTTGCGCACGCGGCCCCACAGGTCCAGCTCGTAGCTGGCGCCGAAGCCCGCGGTCTCGGCGCTGTATTCGTTGGGCTGGCCGGAACCGCGCAGCGGCCGGTTGTTCGACTGCCGGTTGCGCGAGTCGGCCAGTTCGACGCCGAGCTGCGGGTAGTAGTCCGAGCGCAGCTGGCCGACGATCGCCCGCGCGGCGTCATAGCGCGCCAGCGCGACGGCCAGCGAGGGATTGGCCGTGTCCAGCTGTTTTTCCAGGCGATCGAGCGCGTCGTCGCCGTACACCGACCACCAGGAGCCGCGCGTGGCGGTATCGGCTGGATGGGCCGGCGACCACATGCCGTCGGCGGTCTGTCCCGCATAGGCCGCGGGCAGCGGACCCACGTCGGGCTTGTGGTAGGCGGGCGCCAGCGAGCAGGCCGGCAGCGCGGCGGCCAGGGCCAGCGGCAGCAAGCGGCGCAGAGGGGAGAGCGGACGGGCCATGGGTCACTCCTTCTTTGGCTGGCCGTCGCCGGCGCTGGCCTTGGCCACCTGCACGCGATCGTCCTGCATCAGCGAATCCGGCGGGTGGTCGATGATGCGGTCGCCGGGCTTGAGTCCCTGGTCGATCAGCAGGCGGTCGCCGAGATCCATCGCGATATGCACGTCGCGCAGCTCGGCCTTGTCGCCCGGACCCAGCACCGCCACCTGCGGTCCCTGCGCGCGGAAGATCAGCACGGTGGCGGGCACCGTCATGGTGTGGCTGTTGGCCGACAGGGGCAGGTGCACCTCGGCATAGGCGCCGGGCAGCAGGTCGCCCTTGGGGTTGCCCACCTCGAACTGGGCCAGCAGCGCGCCGGAGGCCTGGTTGACCGCGCCGGAGCTGCCGATCAGGTGGCCGTTGAACTGCTCGCCGGGATGATCGGGCACGTCCAGCTTCACCGTCATGCCGGGGCGGATCGCATCGGCATAGCCCTGTGGCACTTCCACGTACAGGCGCATGCGGTTGGTGTCGGAGACGGTGAACAGCGGCCGGTCGCCGTCGTTGTTGGCGCTGATCAGGTCGCCGATGTCGGTGTTGCGCGCGGTCACCGTGCCGCTGAACGGCGCGGTGACGTGCTTGAACGCCTCCAGCGCGGCGATGCGGTCCACGTTGGCCTGCGCGGCCAGCACGTTGGCCTGCGCGGCCTCGGCCTCGCCGGCTTTCTCATCCGCCTCCTGCTTGGATACGGAGTTGGAGGCGAGCAGATTGCGCCAGCGCTTGTCGGTCAGCGCGGCCAGCTTGGCGGTGGCCTTGGCGCGCACCAGGTCGGCCTTGGCCTGCTCGAACTGCTGGTCCAGCTCCGGCGTGTCGATCTCCGCCAGCGTGTCGCCAGCGCGGACCTTGGCGCCGATGTCGGTGTTCCAGGTCTTCAGGTAGCCGCCGACGCGGGCGTGGATGGGCGCGCTGATCCAGGCGTCCAGGTGGCCGGGCAGGGTCATCGCCTGCTGGGCCGCGCCGGTGGTGGGCGTCACCAGTTGCACGCTGGGAACGACCTGCGCATCGGTCCACTTCACGACGCGGTGGTAATCGTAGGCGCGTACCGAAAGGCCGGCGATGGTGGCGAGTACGGCTACCGCCAGCCCGATGCGCACCGCGCGGCCCAGCCTGGGCGGCTGCTGCGGCGTGGCGATGGTGGCCTCATGCGACATGGACAGGTTCTCCAGCAAGGGAATCGGAATACGGTTGGGGCTGCTCGCGGCCATGCACGATGCTGAAGATCACCGGCACGAACAGCAGCGTGGCGCAGGTGGCGAACATCAGGCCGCCGATCACGGCGCGGCCCAGCGGCGAGTTCTGTTCCTGGCTGAGCGCCATCGGCAGCATGCCGATGACCATCGCCAGCGCGGTCATGCAGACCGGGCGGAAGCGGGTGAAGCCGGCTTCCAGCGCGGCCTTCATCGCGTCGCCGTGCTCGGCCAGCCGCTCGCGGCAGAAGCTCACCACCAGGATCGAGTTGGCGGTGGCCACGCCCATGCACATGATGGCGCCGGTCAGCGCGGGCACTGACAGCGTGGTGTGCGTGAGGAACAGCATCCACACGATGCCGGCCAGCGCGGCGGGCAGCGCGGTGATGATCACGAACGGGTCCAGCCACGACTGGAAGTTCACCACGATCAGCAGGTAGATCAGCACGATCGCGCCGACCAGGCCGAACAGCAGGCCGCCGAAGGCATCGTTCATGGTGCCGACCTGGCCATGCAGGCTGACCTGCGTGCCGCGCGGGCGCTGGGCGGCGAACTGGTCGAGCACCTTCCGCACGTCGCCGGCCACCGCGCTCAGGTCGCGGTCCTGCACCGAGGCGTAGATGTCGAACGAGGGCATGATGTTGTAGTGCGACACCACCGCGGGACTGGGCACGCGCGCGAAGGTGGCCAGACCGCCGAGCACCTGGTTGGCACCCTTGCCGGCGGGCGTCACCGGCAGGCTGGCGATGTCGGCCATGCTGTCCATCTTGTACTGCGGGGTGGCCGCCACGATCGGGTAGGACACGCCGTTCCTGGGATTGAGCCAGAACGTCGGCGCCACCTGCGAGCTGCCGGCCAGCGAGGCGACCATGCTGTTGGTCACGTCGCGCTCGGTCACGCCCAGCTCGTCGGCGCGCGTGCGGTTGACGTCGACGTTGAGCTGCGGGTAGCTGGTGCTCTGCTGCAGGCGCACGTCGGCGATGCCGGGCACCTCGCGCAGGCGTTTCATGATCTGCGCGGCGTAGGCCTCGTTGGCCTTCAGGTCGCGGCCGGCGACGGTCACGTCCAGCGGCGCGGGCGCGCCGAAGTTGAGGATCTGCGAGCTCATGTCCGCCGGCAGGAAGGCGAACTGCGTGCCCGGGAACTGGCGCGGCAGCAGGGCGCGCAGCTGGCGCACGTAGTCCGCGGTCGGCGCGTGGCCTTCCTTCAGCACTACCTGGATGTCGCCGTCCTGCGGACCGATGGTGCCGCTGGCGTTGTAGACCATGTTCACGCCGGACAGCGGCAGGCCGATGTTGTCGATCACGGTATCCAGCTCGTCCGGCGGGATCGCGCGGCGGATGGCTGCCTCGATGCGATCGAACTCGGCGGCGGTTTCCTCCACGCGGGTGCCCATCGGTGCGCGCACGTGCAGGGCGATCGCGCCGGCATCGACGTCGGGGAAGAAGTCGCGCCCGAGGAAGGGCAGCAGCGCGAACGACACCAGCACGAAGCCGAGAAAGCCCACGATGAAACGGCGACGATGGGTGAGGGCGACTTCCAGCGTGGCGTGGTAGACGTCGCGTATCTGCGAGAAGCGCTGCTCGAAACGCTGCTGGAAGCCCACCATTGCGGCCACCAGCGCGCTGCGCCGGCGCGGCGGATGCTGGTCGCCCTCGTGGTGGTTGAGGTACTCGTCCTCCGGGTGGTCGCCCACGCCGGGTTCGAGGTGGTGCGGCTTGAGCAGGTACATCGCCATGGTCGGCACCAGCGTGCGCGACAGCAGGAACGAGGACGTCATCGCGAAGATCACCGCCAGCGCCATCGGCCGGAACAGGAAGCCGGCGATGCCGTTGAGCATGAACATCGGCACGAACACGATGCAGATGCACAGCAGCGAAACGAAGGCCGGCGTCACGATCTGCCTGGCGCCGTCCATGATGGCGGTCATCACGTCCTTGCCCTGCTCCAGGTGCCAGTTGATGTTCTCGATGGTCACCGTGGCATCGTCCACCAGGATGCCCACCGCCAGCGCCAGGCCGCCCAGCGTCATCACGTTGAGCGTCTGGCCGGTGGCCGAGAGCAGGGCGATGGCCGAGAGGATGGCCAGCGGGATCGACACCGCGATGATCACGGTGGAACGCCAGCTGCCCAGGAACACCAGGATCATCACCGAGGTGAGCAGCGCCGCGATGATGCCCTCGCGCGCCACCGAGGTGATCGCCGACTTGACGAAGGTGGACTGGTCGCTGAGCAGCGAGACCTTCAGCGTATCGGGCACGGATTCCTTCACCAGCGGCATCAGCCGCCTGATGCCCGCGACCACCGCGAGGGTGGAGGCGTCGCCCACCTTCAGCGCGGGCATCAGCACCGCGCGATGGCCGTCCACGCGCACGATGTTGGTTTGCGGCGCGGCGCCATCGCGCACGTGGGCCACGTCGCCGAGCGTGATGGTGGCGCCGCGCACGGTCTTTACCGGCAACTGGTTGAGCGCATCGATCGCGTCGGGGCTGTTGTTGAGCTGGACGTGGTACTCGTAGGTGCCGATCTTGGCCGTGCCCACCGGGATGATCTGATTCTGCGCGGCCAGCGCGTTGCTCACGTCCTGCGCCGACAGGCCGTTGGCGGCCAGCGCGCGCGGGTCGAGGTCCAGCATCACCTGGCGCGCGGCGCCTCCGTAGGGCGTGGGCACCGCCACGCCGGGCACCGAGGTCAGCATCGGGCGCATGATGTTCAGGCCCAGGTCCAGGATCTTCGACTCCGGCAGCTCCTTGCTGGACAGCGCCATCTGCAGGATCGGCACGGTCGAGGCGTTGTAGTTGAGGATCAGCGGCGGGGTGATGCCCGGCGGCATCTGCTTGAGCACCGTCTGCGAGATCGAGGTGACCTGCGCGGTGGCGGTGCGGATGTCCACGCCGGGCTGGAAGAAGATCTTCACGATGCCCATGCCCGGCAGCGACTGCGACTCGATGTGCTCGATGTTGTTGACCGAGGTGCTGAGCTGGCGCTCGTAGTAGTACACCACGCGGCCGGACATCTGGTCGGGCGGCAGGCCGTTGTAGGTCCACGCCACGCTGATCACCGGGATGCCGATGTTCGGGAAGATGTCGGTGGGCGTGCGCAGCGCCGCCAGCGGGCCGGCGATCAGGATGAGCACCGCCAGCACGATGAACGTGAGCGGTCGCGACAGGGCAATGCGGACTAGGCCAAGCATGGGGGATTCCAGCGGTACGTCGGCGCGTGCGGCGCCGCGGCGTGGCGCCGTGGGCGTCATCTCGGTGAAGCAAGCGAGGCGTGGTTCAGCGAGGCGGTCCGGAACCCGGTGTGCGGCGGCAGATCGTCATGGTCGACTCGATGCAGGGCACAGGCCCGATGCCCGCATCTTCGCAAGTCAATCTTGTGGGAACCTTTTGGATGGCTGAAAGAAGGCTGGCTGCCCGCCCCTGGACGCCCTTCAGCGAAGGTAGTGAGGACCGAGGCGCAAGGCGGTCGCGCACAGGGTGCGCTCCTACAGGAGGGCGGCGACGGTTATGCCGGCTCCGCCGCCATCCGGATGCGCACCAGCAGGCCACGCCCCAGCGGCGATTCCAGCAGCTCGATCGAGGCATCGTGCAGCTCGATCGCGCGCTGCACGATGCTCAAGCCCAGGCCGTAGCCGCGCGTGGCGCTTTCCACCTCGCGATGGAAGCGCTGGAACACCGCCTGGCGGCGCGCCTCGGGGATGCCCGGCCCGTTGTCGCAGATGTCGACCACCGCTTGCGCGCCTGCGTGCCGCATGGTCACCTCGACCTGGCCTTCCGGCTCGGTGTAGCGCAGCGCGTTCTCGATCAGATTGCGGAACATCGCGGCGAGCGCCACTTCGTGGCCGAGCACGGCCAGCGGCGCATCGTCGTGGCTGAGACTGACCGCGATGTCCTTCTCGGCGATCAGCGGGGCCAGTTCCTCGATCACTTCGGTAGCGATGCGCGCCAGATCCAATCGCGTGCGCTGCTGCGACGCCGCGCCGGCCTCCAGCCGCGCCATGGCCAGGATCTGCTCGATGCGTCGCGCCAGCCGCGCCATGCTCTGCTGCGCATGGCGCACGGTGAAGGTCACCTCGGCGGGATCGTCGGCGATCATCGCGCTTTCCAGATGGATCATGGTGGCTGCGAGCGGTGTGCGCAGCTCGTGCGCCACGTCGGTGGCGAAACGATGCTCGCGGTCCAGCGCGTCCTCCAGCCGTTCCAACTGCTGGTTGAGTGCCACGATCAGCGGCTTGATCTCGCTGGGGGCGACGTCGGCCGGCATCGGCGTGCGGCTGCCGGGCGTGCGGCGGTCCAGCATCTGGGTCAGCACCGCGACGGGGCGCAGGCCCCGCTTCACCGCCAGGCTCACCAGCAGGGCCAGCAGCGGCAGGCCGATCAGCAGCGGCAGCGTGTGCTCGATCACCAGGCCGCGCGCGATGTCCTCGCGGTTGTCCGAGCGCTCGCCGATGCGGATCACCAGGTTGGCGCGGTTCTGCAGGGTGAAGGTGCGCCATTGCCGCCCTTCCCGCCGGATGTCGCGGAAGCCGCGCTCGTCGCTGGTGGGGGCAGGCAGGTCGGCGAGGTTGGCGGTGGCGGCGATCAGTTCGCCCTGCGGGTCGTAGGCCTGGAAGCCCACCTCCGGTTCGTAGTTGCGCGGATGCACCGAGACCACCACGCCGTGGTGGCGGACCTCGCCGTTCTGCGCGATGTCCGGCAGGTCCGCGTCGCGCATGGGCAGTTCGCCGTGGGCGATCAGCGTGCCCAGGGTGCGACCGGCCTGGGCCAGGCGGCCGTCCAGCAATTCGTTCATCTCGCGCAGCTCGCGGCGGTAGCTGATCCAGCCCAACGGGATCAGCACGACCACCATCACCGCGATGATCAGCCAGGTCAGGCGGGTGCGCAGGCTGGCGGGATGGACGTCCGTCCCCATGGCTCGTCGTGCGCTCATCGTGGCTCGCGGGGAACCATGTAGCCGATACCGCGCACCGTATGGATCACCTCGGGGCTGAGCTTGCGGCGCAGCCAATGCACCTGCACCTCGATGGCGTTGCGTTCCACCGGCATGTCCAGGCCGTATACCGAGTTTTCCAGCGCCTCGCGCCGCACGATGCGGCCGGCGCGTTCCATCAGCACGCGCAGCACGGCGAACTCGCGGCGGGTCAGGCTGACCTTCTCGCCGCGGAACTCCACCTCGGCCGTGGCCAGGTTCAGGCGCAGGCCGCCCACCTCGACCAGGTTGTCGGCCAGGCCCTGGGTACGGCGGGTCAGCGAGCGGATGCGCGCGGCCAGTTCACCCAGGTGGAACGGCTTGACCAGGTAGTCGTCGGCGCCCAGGTCCAGGCCGCGGATGCGCATTTCCAGCGCGTCGCGCGCGGTCATCACCAGCACCGGGGTCTTCACGCCGGTGCGCCGCGCCTCGGCCAGCACTTCCATGCCGTCCTTGCCGGGCAGGCCCAGGTCCAGCAGCACCAGGTCCACCGGGTCGCCGCGCAGGGCCTCGGTGGCTTCCCGCCCGTCGCGCAGCCAGGTCACCGCGTAGGACTGGTGCTCCAGCGCGTGCCTGATCGCCGCGCCCAGTTCGGCATCGTCTTCGACCAGCAGGATATGCATGCCATGGCACCCGTTTCGTTCTCGGGAAGGCCGTGGCCATGCCACCGCCCGGCGCCATGATCCCTGGCCATCCTTTTGTGGATCTTTTGCCGGCGCCGTGCATGCCGGAGGACACCACGTTGGCGCGTGGGGAGAGTGCCGTCAACCGCCCGCGCAAACAAGGACGGCGAGCCGTGGCTCGCTGTCCTGTTTGTTCCCTGTACCGGGCGCCAAGGACTGGCGCCGAAACGCGCCGTATCCGCTCAAGGCACCTTGGCCAGGGCCGCCGAGACGATCGCCTGGCGCAACTGTTCCTGGTTCAGGGCGAGGCTCTTGGACTGGTCGATCGCCACGGCCTTGATCGACTGCGGCTTGAGCATGAGATGGCGTTGCATTTCCCAGGTGTTCGCCTGGCGCTGGGCGAGGGCGAACTCCTCGGGCGTACTGCCGACGAAACCGACGACGGCGTAGCCGTTGAGATTGACCTGGTAGGTTTCGATGGCGGCATGGGCCTGGCCGTGGAGGCAGGCAAGGCCGAGCGCGGCGACGGCGGGAAGGATCAGGCGTTTCATGGTGGTGGCCTCCTGACGGGGAGCATCCGGGGGAGGCTGGACTCTAGCCGTGCGGAGGTCGGCAGGCTTGATGAAGTCGCGCGGAACGCCGAGGGAATCGTGAGGCTTTCGTGCCGTTTGCGCGCCGCCAGGCTTTTAGGCGGGTGTTTTGTGCTTGTAGCGGCAGAGGTCGCGGATGACACACCGGGGACAGTCGGGCTTGCGCGCCTTGCATACGTAGCGGCCATGCAGGATCAGCCAGTGGTGGGCATCCTGCTTGAACTCCGTCGGCACCACCTTCTCCAGCTTGTCCTCCACCGCGCGCACGTCCTTGCCCGGCGCCAGCCCGGTGCGATTGGCCACGCGGAAGATATGCGTGTCCACCGCGATGGTGGGATGGCCGAAGGCGGTGTTGAGCACCACGTTGGCGGTCTTGCGGCCCACGCCGGGCAGGGCTTCCAGTTCCTCGCGCGTGCGCGGCACCTCGCCGTGGTACCGCTCGACCAGGATGCGGCATAGTGCGATCACGTTCTTGGCCTTGGCGTTGTAGAGGCCGATGGTGCTGATGTAGCGCTTGAGCCCTTCCTCGCCCAGGGCGAGGATGGCCTGCGGCGTGTTGGCGACGGGGTAGAGCTTTTTGGTCGCCTTGTTCACGCCCACGTCGGTGGCCTGGGCCGACAGCACTACCGCCACCAGCAGCTCGAACGGCGTGGTGTAGTCGAGTTCCGTGGTCGGATGCGGATCGAGTTCGCGCAGGCGGGTGAACAGCTCGACGACGTCGGCTTTCTTCACGTGGGCTTTCCTTGTTTCGCGCGTGCCCTCGCCAGGGCCGCGAGCACGGGGTTGGTCTGCGTGGCGGCGGCCACCTCGGCCTTGCGCGCCGCCAGTTCGGCCTCGCGCCGGGCCTGCTCGCGCGCCAGCCGCGCCTCGCGGCGCTGGAAATGGGCGCGGGCGGCATCGGCATGGGCCGGGTCGTTCACCTGCGCCAGCGGCATGGGTTCGAGCACGATGCAATCGACCGGGCAGGCCGGCACGCACAGTTCGCAGCCGGTGCAGTCGTCGGCGATCACCGTATGCATCAGCTTGGCCGCGCCCACGATGGCGTCCACCGGGCAGGCCTGGATGCACTTGGTGCAGCCGATGCAGTCGACCTCCACGATGCGTGCCAGCGTGCGCGGCTTTTCCACGCCATGCGCGGGATCGAGCGGCGGCGCCGGCACGTCCAGCAGCGCGGCGAGCCGGGCGATGCCGGCGGCACCGCCCGGCGGGCATTGGTTGATATTCGCCTCACCGCGTGCGATCGCCTCCGCATAAGGCCGGCAGCCGTGGTAGCCGCACTGCTCGCATTGCGTCTGCGGCAGCAGCGCGTCGATGCGGTCGGCCAGCGTCATGGGGCGCGTAGGCTCAGCGGACGGTGGCGCCTGGCTTGGCGCCCTGGTCCGCATCGAGCAGGAACAGGTCGCTGCCGCCGTCGCCGGCGGAGAGGATCATGCCCTCGGAGACACCGAAGCGCATCTTGCGTGGCGCCAGGTTGGCGATGAACACCACGTTGCGACCCACCAGCTTCTCCGGCTCGCCGTAGGCGGCGCGGATGCCGGAGAAGATCTGGCGCGTGCCCAGCGGGCCGGCGTCCAGCTCGAAGCGCAGCAGCTTGTCCGAGCCGTCCACGAACTCGCACGCGGTCACCTTGCCCACGCGCAGGTCGAGCTTGGCGAAATCGTCGATGCCGATCACGGCGGGGGCGTCGGTGGCGGCTGGGGTGGCGCTGGCTTCGCTCATGGGCTTGCTGGCTTCTTTGGTTTTCTTGGGGGCGGGCTTGGTTTCGGCGGGCGCGAGGGAATCCTTGGAGGCTTCCACCATCGCCACCACCTGCTTGGGATCGATGCGGCCGAGCAGCGGCTCGAAGGCGTTGACGGTGTGGCCGTGCAGTTCGGCGAGGGCGTCGTCGAAGCCGTTGATGGGCGCGGCCAGGAACCGCTCGGCTGCCTCTACCGTGGCCGGCAGCATGGGTTTAAGTAGGCCGGCCAGCAGGCGGAAGGCGGCCAGCGCGAACGAGCATATCTGGTGCAATTCGTCGTAGCGTGACTCGTCCTTGGCCATGGACCACGGTGCTTCATCGGCGATCTGGCCGTTGACCAGATCCGCCATCAGCACAAACGTGCGCGTTACCTCAGCGAACTCGCCCGTGTCGTATAGCTTAGGCACGTTGTCGTAGTGCGACAGCAGCACGCGCCACAGTTCCTGCTGCTCCGCGCTGAAGGTGGCGGCCAGGCGGCCGTCGAAATACTTGTGCACGAAGCCGGCGGTGCGGCTGGCGATGTTCACCCACTTGCCGACCAGGTGCGAGTTGACGCGCTCCTCGAAGGCCTTCAGGTCCAGGTCCACGTCCACCGGCGTGTCGCTCAGCATGCTGGCGAAGTAGTAGCGCAGGAATTCCGGGTTGAGCCCCGCATCCAGGTAGGTGCGGGCCTGGATGAAGGTGCCGCGCGACTTGGACATCTTCGCGCCGTTCACCGTCAGGTAGCCGTTGACGTGCAGCGCGGTGGGCGTGCGGAAATCCGCGCCGTGCAGCATCGCCGGCCAGAACAGGCCGTGGAAGTTGATGATGTCCTTGCCGATGAAGTGGTGCAGCTCGGCGCGGCTGTCGGGCGCGAGGAAATCCTCGAACGTCAGGTCCGTGCGCTCGCACAGCGCCTTGAAGCTGGCCAGGTAGCCTACCGGCGCGTCCAGCCACACGTAGAAGAACTTGCCCGGCGCGCCGGGGATGGGAAAGCCGAAGTAGGGCGCGTCGCGCGAGATGTCCCAATCCTTCAGGCCGCCGTCCAGCCACTCGCGCAGCTTGGCCACCACGCCGGCATTGGCCACCGGCCGGCCGCCGGTGAGCTTACCGGCGAACCAGTCGCGCAGCAGCGGCTCGAACTTGCCCAGCTCGAAGAAATAGTGCTCCGAGTCGCGCAGCACCGGCGTGGCGCCGGACATCACCGAATAGGGGTTGATGAGGTCGGTGGGCGCGTAGGTGGCGCCGCAGTGCTCGCAGTTGTCGCCGTACTGGTCGGGCGTGCCGCAGTTGGGGCAGGTGCCCTTGATGTAGCGGTCCGGCAGGAACATCTGCTTGTCCGGGTCGAACAGCTGCTGGATGTCGCGGCGGGCGATGTAGCCGCCGTCGCGCAGGCGCGTGTAGATCAGCGAGGCCAGCGCGCGGTTCTCCTCCGAATGGGTGGAGTGGTAGTGGTCGAAAGCCACGCCGAACGCGGCGAAGTCCGCCTCGTGGCCGACGCGGATGCCCTCGATATAGCGCTCCGGCGACAGGCCGGCCTTCTCGGCGGCCAGCATGATCGGCGTGCCGTGGGCATCGTCCGCGCAGACATAGACCGCCTCGTTACCCTGCATGCGTTGCGCGCGCACCCAGATATCGGCCTGGATGTAGCCCACCAGGTGGCCCAGGTGCAGAGGGCCATTGGCGTAGGGCAGCGCGTTGGTGACGAGGAGGCGTCGGCTCATGGGCGGCGATGGCGGCGTATGGGGTCGGCCATTATGGCATGGAGGGGCATGCCCACGGCCGTGGGATGGCTATCGATGGCGCTCCCTGTTCCGTCATCCCGACGAAGGCCGGACAAGCGCGAAGCGCGTAGAACGCCCGTAGGGCGGCCCCGAAGGGGCGAGCGCAGCGAGTCATCCAGCCGCTTTTCCCTCGCGTCCTAGCTGTTGTTTGCATGTTTTTGCACGTTTGTATACATTTGTGCCCGTTGAATCCCGCCAAGGAATCCTCCGTGGAACCTACTCCCGAGGCCGCCGCCATCGGCGGCCCGCCTCCCGCGCTGGCCGCCGCGCGGCGTTCGACGCGGCTGATCTTCCTGGTGTCGGGCATCGGCATGTCGGCCTGGGCGCCGATGGTGCCGTATGCCAAGGCCCGTCTCGGGCTGGACGACGCGCGGCTGGGCTTGGCCCTGCTGGTGTTCGGTGGCGCCTCGATGTTGTCGATGCCGTTTGTCGGCTGGCTGGCGCACCGGCTGGGCAGCCGCCTGCTGATCGTGGGTTCCGGCCTGCTGATGTGCCTGGCGCTACCGGTGCTGGCCCATGTCGGCAGCCTGGCGGGGCTGGTCGCCGCGCTGTTCTATTTCGGCATGATGCTCGGCGCCGTCAACGTGGCGATGAACGCGCACGCGGTGGACGTGGAGCGGCTGGATGGCGGCCGCCTGATGTCCGGCTTCCATGGCTTGTTCAGCGTGGGCGGCCTGGCCGGCGCGGCGCTGATGAGCGGCCTGCTGGCGCTGGGGGTGCCGCTGGTCGCCGCCGCCGGCCTGGTCGCGGTGTTGCTGGTCACCCTGGTGCTGGGGCTGCGCGGCGGCCTGCTGGACGACGAGGTCCCCGCGGCGGCCGGTGCGCAGCGGTCCGCCCTGGCCATGCCGCATACGCTGGTGTGGCTGCTGGGCGTGCTGTGCTTCGTCAGTTTCCTGGCCGAAGGCGCGATGCTCGACTGGAGCGCGGTGTTCCTGCGCGACTTCCGTGGCGTGGCCGAGGCCTCGGCAGGCTTCGGCTATGCCTGCTTCTCGGTGGCCATGGCGGTGGGGCGGCTGGCGGGCGATCGCCTGGTGGGGCGCCATGGGCCGGCCTGGGCCGTGCGCCTCGGCGCCGCGCTGGCCGCGGCGGGTTTCGTGGTGGTGGCCAGCGTGTCCAGCGCGATGGTGGCGCTGGCCGGCTTCGTGCTGATCGGGCTGGGCGCCTCCAACGTGGTGCCGGTGCTGTTCAGCGCGGCCGGACGCCTGCCGGGCACGCCGCCGGCCATCGCCATCGCCACGGCCACTACGCTGGGCTACCTGGGTCTGCTGATCGGCCCGGCCCTGATCGGCTTCGTGGCGCATGCCAGCAGCCTGCCGGTGGCCTTCGGCGGCGTGGCCGTGCTGCTGGTGCTGGTGGGCCTGTCGGCGAAGGTGGTGCAGCGATGAACCCGGCCATCACCACCGTCGTGTTCGACCTGGGCAACGTGCTGATCGGCTGGGACCCGCGCCGGCTGTACCGCCAGCTGATCGACGACGAGGCGCGCATGGAATGGTTCCTGCGCGAGGTGTGCAACAACGCGTGGAACGAGCAGCAGGATGCGGGACGCTCCTGGGCCGAGGCCACCGAGGTCCTGCGCCGGCAATTCCCCGAGCACGCGCCGCTGATCGACGCCTATCACCTGCGCTGGGAAGAAACCCTGGTGGGCCCCATCGAGGGCAGCGTGGCGCTGCTGGCCGCGCTGAAGGCGCGCGGCGTGCGCCTGCTGGCGCTCACCAACTGGTCGCGGGAGACTTTTCCGGTCGCCTTGCGACGCTACGATTTCCTGGGCTGGTTCGAGGGCATCGTGGTGTCCGGCGAGGAACGCCTGGTCAAGCCTGATCCGCGCATCTACCAACGACTGCTGGAACGCTACGCGGTGGACCCGCGCACGGCGCTCTATATCGACGATGCCGAGCGCAACGTGGCCGCCGCGCGGGCGTTGGGCATGCATGGCTGGTGGTTCCAGGGCGCGGACGGCCTGCATGGCGAACTGGCGCGGCTCGGCCTGCTGCCGGATGGCGAGGCGACGCATGGCTAAGGCGGCGGCAAACGAGAGCGGCGCGCTGCCGCAGGAACGCCAGCAGCGCATCCTGGCGCGCCTGCGCGGCGAGGGGCGGGTGGTCGCGGCCGAGCTGGCGCTGGCCTTCGAGGTGTCGGAGGATTCCATCCGCCGCGACCTGCGCGAGCTGGCGGCGCAGGGGCTGTGCAAGCGCGTCTATGGTGGCGCCTTGCTGCCCGCCGCCATGCATACCCCGCTCAAGCAGCGCCGCGCGGAGCATTCCGCGCGCAAGCAGGCCCTGGCCCGCAAGGCCGCCGGGCTGGTGCAGGCAGGACAGACCCTGCTGATCGATGCGGGCACCACCAACGCCGCCATCGCCTCGGCGCTGCCGCGCGAGGCGGGGTTGACCGTCATCACCAATGCGCCGCATATCGCGCAACTGCTGCTGGATCGCGAGGGCTTCGAGGTGCTGCTGATCGGCGGGCGCATCGATCTGGCCATCGGCGGCACCGTGGGCGCGCAGGCGGTGGAGCAGGTACGCCGGCTGCGCGCGGACCTGTGCTTTCCCGGCGCCTGCGCTATCGATGCGGCGCATGGCCTGTGGGGCTTCGACAGCGAGGAATCGCTGTTCAAGCGCGCGATGATCGAGGCCAGCGACGAAACCGTGGTGGTGGCCACTGACGACAAGCTCGGCGCGGTGGCCGCGCACCAGGTGGCCGAGCTGTCGCGCGTGCAGCACCTGGTGGTGGAGCACTCGGCCGATCGCGCCACCCGCGCGGCCTTCGGCAACCGTGGCGTGGCGGTGCACCGCGCCGTGGCGGTGCAGGAAGCCTAGGCTTGCCTTCCCATTCCCGGGTTACTGCTGGCGTTCCCACACCTGGGTGCGCCCGATCAGCGAAAAGCCGATATAGCCGCGCACGGTGAGCTTGGTGCCGTTGTCGGAGGGCTGCAGCTTCACCTTGTAGACCTTGCCGCTCTTGGGATCGAGGATCTTGCCGCCGTCCCACACGTCGCCGTCCTGGCGCACGCCCCACATGATGTTCATGCCCTCGATGGGCTGGTTCTTGCGCTCGCCGTCGCAGTAGTGGCAGATCGGGTGCGGGCCCTCGTCGGACTGCAGTACCTGCAGCACCGTGCCCTTCAGCTCGCCGTTGCTCTCGGTGATCTGCACGATGGACTTGGGCTTGCCGGTATCGTCATCGATGGTCTTCCAGGTGCCTACCGGCGTGTTCTCGGCGGCGAACACGGCGCCGGCGCCGAGCAGCAGGGCGGTGGCGGCGGCAATGCGCAGCAATGACTTCATGGGCGATCCTCCCGTACGAAAGCGTATGGACTGAGCCTGACCGAGCCCCTGCGGGGCCGTCAAGCTGCATTGCGAAAGCCGCCTTGGGCGGCCAGGGCGCCCCGGCTGGCATAATGGGCAACCCCCACGACAACGCATGATCGATATGACGCAGGCGAGCGAAGCCCTGGTCCGCCGCATCCTCGGCGAGCTGCAAGACCCCCACACCGGCGCCCCGCTGGCCGAGGCCGTGCGCGCGGTGGGCGTGGACGGCGGCCGGGTGTCGGTGGACATCCAGCTCGGCTACCCCGCCGCCGGCGTGCTGGGCGAGCTCACCGCCCGCGCCAGGCAAGCGCTGGAAGCGGACCCGTCCATCGATGCGGCCTCGGTATCGGTCGGCAGCCGCATCTACGCCCACAAGGTGCAGGGCGCGCTGGCCCCCCTGCCGGGGGTGAAGAACATCATCGCGGTGGCCTCCGGCAAGGGTGGGGTGGGCAAGTCCACCGTGTCGGCCAACCTCGCGCTGGCGCTGGCCGCCGAAGGCGCCCGGGTCGGCGTGCTGGACGCGGACATCTACGGCCCCAGCCAGCCGCGCATGCTCGGCATTTCCGGCCGGCCGGAGTCGCCGGACGGCAAGAGCATCATCCCGATGCAGGCGCACGGCCTGCAGGCCATGTCCATCGGTTTCCTGGTGGACGAGGAAACCCCGATGATCTGGCGCGGCCCGATGGTCACCCAGGCCATGATGCAACTGCTCAACGACAGCCGCTGGGAACAGCTCGACTATCTCATCGTCGACCTTCCGCCCGGCACCGGCGACATCCAGCTCACGCTGGCGCAGAAAGTGCCGGTGGCCGGCGCGGTGATCGTCACCACGCCCCAGGACATCGCCCTGCTGGACGCCCGCAAGGCCCTGAAGATGTTCGAGAAGGTCGAGGTCCCCGTGCTCGGCGTGGTGGAGAACATGGCCACCCACGTGTGCTCGGCCTGCGGCCACGAGGAGCACATCTTCGGCGAAGGCGGCGGCATGCGCATGGCCGGGCAATACGGCGTGGCCTACCTCGGCTCGCTGCCGTTGGACATCCGCATCCGCGAACAGGCCGACGGCGGCATGCCCACGGTGGCGGCCATGCCCGATTCCGACCTGGCGGCGCGCTATCGCGGGATCGCCCGGAATGCGGCGGGACGGCTGTCGCGGCTGCCGCGGAACAAGTCGCTGGGGCTGGGGAAGATCATGGTGCAGGGGACACCGTAGGGGCGCTATCAAAAGCGGCACGCTGGTCCCGCGACTGGCGGCCCGACCGCCATTTCCGTTATTTTCCCCGTCTTTACGCCATCTGGCGCGACAGGCCAGCCCTCCGGGAGCACGAGTGAGCATCAAATCCGACAAGTGGATCCGCCGCATGGCCGAGCAGCACGGCATGATCGAGCCGTTCGAGCCGGGGCAGATCAAGCAGCGTGGAGGGGACAAGCTGGTGTCCTACGGCACCTCCAGCTATGGCTACGACGTGCGCTGCGCGCGCGAGTTCAAGATCTTCACCAACATCAACTCCACCATCGTGGACCCCAAGGCGTTCGACCCCACCAGCTTCGTGGACGTGGAAGCGGATGTGTGCATCATCCCGCCCAATTCCTTCGCGCTGGCGCGCACGGTCGAGTACTTCCGCATCCCGCGCAGCGTACTCACCATCTGCCTGGGCAAGAGCACCTACGCGCGCTGCGGCATCATCGTCAACGTGACGCCGCTGGAGCCGGAGTGGGAGGGCCACGTGACGCTGGAGTTCTCCAACACCACGCCGCTGCCCGCCAAGATCTATGCCAACGAGGGCGTGGCGCAGATGCTCTTCCTCGAATCCGACGAGGAATGCGAGACCAGCTACAAGGATCGCGGCGGCAAGTACCAGGGCCAGCAGGGCGTGACCCTGCCGCGCACGTGAGTGCCCAGCCTTCCGCGGCGTGCGAACGCGGTCACGGGAGGCACCTGAATGGCGGCCGTCCAGGCCCGGTGCGCTGGCCCGGCGCGGCGCTACACTTCGATTGTTCCTACCGATGCATTGCAGGAGATCCCGCATGACCCGTTTTTCCACGCTGCTGGCCCGCGCGGCCGCGGCCATCCTGCTGGGCAGCATGCTGGTGCTGGCCGGTTGCCATCGCGGCAGCACCAAGGACCAGGTGCGCACCGCGGACATGAAGAACCAGTTCGACACGGTGCTGCAGGCCTACAAGAACGGCCAGTTCATCGTCGATGGCGCCGTGCTGTCGGCGCTGGATACCGGCAGCCACTTCGCCTACCTCAAGGACCAGGGCCGCCTGCCCAAGACCGTGCTGCTGGAACGCAGCGACGATTCGAAGATCCGCAAGCAGCACCTGCAGTACATGGCACGTCTGCAGCTGGACTACGGATTCACCGTGTACTACGACGACGGCGGCACCTTGAAGAAGATCAGCGTGGTCGATACCAAGGCGCGCGACCTGGAAGACTACAAGGCGACGCCGAAGGCCGAGGCGCCCCCGCCGCAACAGCATTACTGATTGCTGCATGCGAAGAAGCCCGCGGAGCGATCCGCGGGCTTCTTTCATTCGGGCGAGTGTCTCAAGGCGATAGCGCGGATTGCAGCCGTTCCAGCATCCGCGCCAGGACGTCGGCTTCATAGGGTGTGGCCGTGCCGCTGCCCCAGACCGGTCCCGGCCATGCCGCGTCGCCCTCGCGCCGTGCCACCACGTGCACGTGCAGCTGGCGCACGATATTGCCCAGCGCGCCGAGGTTGAGCTTGTCGAACGGCGCCAGCGCACGCAGCGCCTGCGCCGCGCGGTTCGCTTCCTGCCACAACACGGCCTGCTGCGCTGGCGGCAAGTCGTAGATCTCCACCAGGCCGGGCAGGCGCGGCACCAGCACCAGCCAGGGAAAGCGCGCGTCGTCCATCAGCCGCACCTCGCACAGCGCCAGCATGGCGACGTGGCGGGTGTCGTTGGCCAGGCGCGGGTCCAGCGCGAATCCGGGCTGGCTCATGCGCCCTGCGCCAGGTGCTTGTCGAAGAAGGCCAGCGTACGCTGGCAGGCGAGCCTGGCGCTGGCCTCGTCGTACTGCGGGCCGACGTCGCGATTGAAGGCATGGTCGGCCGGATAGGTATAGACGTCCATCTGCGGCAGCATCTGGCGATGCTTTTCCACCACGTCAGGCGTGATGTGCTTGTCCTTCTCGCCGAAGTGGAACATCACCGGCGCCTTGGGCGTCTCGCCGAGGAACGGCACGTTGCGCGCGCCGTAGTAGCTCACCGAGGGCAGGCCCAGGCGCAGTGCCGCCAGCAGCGCCACGGTGCCGCCCCAGCAATAGCCGACGGTGCCGATGCGGCCGGCGGAGGCGATCGCCTCGGCGGCGCTGGCCACGTCCTCCACCGCGCGGTCCAGCCCCAGTTCGGTTACCAGGTCGCGGCCGCGCTGGTAGCCGGCTTCGTCGTAGCCCAGTTCCACGCCGGTTTCCAGGTGATCGAAGAAGCAGGGCGCGATGGCGGTGTAGCCGGCTTCGGCGAAGCCGTCGGTGACGCGACGCATGTGCTCGTTGACGCCGAAGATCTCCTGGATCACCACGATGCCGCCCTTGGGCTTGCCCGCCGGCTGGGCGAGGTAGGCGCCGATGCATTGCATGCGCGTGGTGTTGAGGCTGATGGTCTGGCCCATGGCGGGGACTCCCATAGTGGCGAAGAGGGCATTCTAGTCATTCGGGAACAGGCACTAAGCTATAATGGTCCGTTTTCCGCATAGTTACGGTCGTGTCCATGTCGCAGGTTTCGCCCAAGATCGGTTTCGTCAGCCTGGGATGCCCCAAGGCCCTGGTCGATTCCGAGCGCATCCTCACCCAGCTGAAAGTGGAGGGCTACGAGATCGTGCCCAGCTACGGCGCGGCCGATGCGGTGGTGGTCAACACCTGCGGCTTCATCGACGCGGCCGTGCAGGAGTCGCTGGACGCCATCGGCGAGGCGTTGCACGAGAACGGCAAGGTGATCGTCACCGGCTGCCTGGGCAAGCGCTCCGAGCTGATCCGCGAGGCCTACCCGGACGTGCTGGCCATCACCGGCCCGCAGGACTACGCCAGCGTGATGGGGGCGGTGCACTCGGCGCTGCCACCCAGGCGCAACCCGCTGCTGGACATCATCCCGGACACGGGCATCAAGCTCACGCCCAAGCACTACGCGTACCTGAAGATTTCCGAGGGGTGCAATCATCGCTGCAGCTTCTGCATCATTCCCTCGATGCGCGGCGATCTTGTCTCGCGCCCCGTCGACGAGGTGTTGAAGGAGGCCGAACGCCTGGTGAAGGGCGGCGTGAAGGAACTGCTGGTGATCTCGCAGGACACCAGCGCCTACGGCGTGGACGTGAAGTACGCCGAGCGCCCCTGGCGCGACAGGAGCTATCGCACGCGCATGACCGAGCTGTGCGAGGGCCTGTCCGAACTGGGCGTGTGGACGCGCCTGCACTACGTCTACCCGTATCCGCATGTGGACGAGGTGATGCCGCTGATGGCGGAGGGCAAGATCCTTCCGTACCTCGACATTCCGTTCCAGCACGCCAGCCCGCGCATCCTCAAGCTGATGAAGCGCCCTGGCAACATCGACAAGACGCTGGAACGCATCCAGGCCTGGCGCAGGCAGGTGCCCGACATCACCCTGCGCAGCACCTTCATCGTCGGCTTTCCCGGCGAGACGGACGCGGAGTTCGAGGAACTGCTGGACTTTCTGCGAGAGGCGGAGCTGGATCGCGTCGGCGCGTTCGCCTATTCGCCGGTGGACGGCGCCAAGGCCAACGAGCTGCCCAACCCGGTCTCCGAGGAGTTGAAGGAAGACCGCCTCGAGCAATTCATGGCGGTGCAGGCGGAGATCTCCGCCGCCAAGCTGCAGCGCAAGATCGGCCGCACCATCCAGGTGCTGGTGGACGAGGCCGGCACCGAGGGCGCCGTCGCGCGCTCCGCCGCCGATGCGCCGGAGATCGACGGCGTGGTGCGCATCGCCGACGGCCAGCGCCTGAAGCCGGGCCAGTTCGTCGAGGTGGTGGTGGAAGCCGCCGACGAGCACGACCTGCATGCGCGCCTGGCGGGCTGAGCCGCGCGCGGGGGGAACGTGATGCGCTACGTCGCGCCCGCCCGCGCCGCGGTCGATCCCGGGGTGTTCGCGCGCGAGCCACTGCGGAGCTGGCGCGCGCCCGCCGCCTGGCTGGAAGGCGCGAGCTGGCCCGTCATCGACGAACTCAACGCCGCGCGCCCGCCGGACATGCGCGAGCGCTTCGTGGCGCAGACGCCGGCGCTGCTGGCCGATGGGCTGCACTACGAGCAGCGCATCGCCGGACGTGGGGAGATCGCCACCCGCCCCGGGAACTGGCACGACCTGTTCAATGCACTGGTATGGCTGCGCCACGCGCCGGTCAAGCGCGCGCTGAATGCGCAGCAGGTGGCCGAGATCGCCACCATGGGCACCAAGCGCCGCTCGCGCCCGCAGTGCGCGATGACCCATTTCGACGAGGCCGGCGTGCTGGTGGTGCTGCGCGATCCTCGCCTGCTGGCGCTGTGGGACGCGCACGACTGGCACGGCCTGTTCTGGCGCGAGCGCGAGGCCTGGCGCGACGGGCGCATCGAGGTCCAGGTGTTCGGCCATGCCCTGCTGGAACATGCGCTGACCCCGGGCAAGCTGCTGGTGGGCAAGGCGCTGGTGTTCCTGGCCGGCGAGGGCGGCGTGGGGGTCGGCGCCCGCTGCGCCGGGGCGATCGCCTCGGGGCGGCTGCTGCGCGATCCGCTGGAGCTGCGGCCGCTGCCGCTGCCGGGCATTCCCGGCTGGCATCCGGACGGCGACAGGGAGGCCTTCCACCGGCATGCGGCGTGCTACCAGCCGCGGCGCGAGGGCCGGGTCTATCCGCCGCCGTTGGCGTGAGGGTTCGCGTCTCGCCCGGATGAAATTGCGGTGGCGCCGCGATCGCGCTAAAACCGTCCGCAGCGGAGCGCTGGGGGAAGGGCATGGACCGGGCTTGGCGGGTGCGCTTGGGCATGGAATGGACGAGGCCGCTCCTGGCCGGGCTGCTGGCTGGCCTGCTGGCGCTGGCGCCGACGTCCCGGGCGGCCGATGACGCGGCGGGCGACAACCCGCTCCCCATCCGCTTCGGCATCCTGCCCATCGGCAGCGCCGCCGAATCGCGCGAGCAATGGCGGCCGCTGCTGGACGACCTGGAAAAGCGCCTGGGCCATCCGGTGACCACGGTGTCGGTGAGCAGCTATGCCGGGCTCTCCGGCGCCATCGGCGACCAGCGCGTGGATATCGCTTTCCTGTCCGGGCGGCTGGCGATCCAGGCCGTGCAGCGCCAGCACATGAGCGTGGTGGCGCAATTCGTGCGCAACGACGGGGCCAAGGGCAACGTGGCCATGCTGATCGTGCGAGCCGATGGTCCCGTCCATACCCTCAAGGACCTGCTGGCCCGGCCGGGCCAGCTGCGCTATGCGCGCGGCGAGTCGCTGTCGGTGACCGGCTACGTGGCGCCCGAGGCCGAGGTGTTCGCGCCGCGCGGCCTCAACTCGGACACCTTCTTCGCCAGCGTGCGGGTCGGCAACCACCAGAACAACGCGCTGGCGGTGGCCAATGGCGAGGTGGACGTGGCCAGCGGCAACAATCCCGACCTGGACCTGTTCCGGCGCCATTTTCCCGGCGAGGCGGCGCAGATCCGGGTGATCTGGCGCTCCACCCTGATTCCCTCCGGCGTGCTGGTGGTCCGCGACGGCCTGGCCGAGCCGTTGCGCGGCCAACTGGTCGCCTTCATGCGCGGCTACGGCCAGGCGCCGGGCGCGGCCGGCGAGCGCGAACGTGCCAACCTCGCCCGCATCCCCGACCTGGCTGGTTTCGCGGCGGCGGACAACGGCGTGCTCAGGCCCTTCATCGATCTGGAATTCAAGCTGATGCGGGAACAGGCGGCGCATGGACGCTGGGTCGACGAGCAGGCGCGCGATGCGCGGCTGGCGCAGATCGACGCCGACTACCAGCAGGCCGTGCGCCAGTTGCAGCGGCACTGAGGGTCGCCGCAACGGGGGCGGCCGCGCCCTAGGCTAGGATTCAAGCGGCAGATGCTAGGGTGCGCCGTTGGCCACTCATGGAGACCCTCGCATGCCCGTTTCAGATCGCATCCGCCGCGCCTGCCGCCTGGTCCTGCTGGCGCTGGCGTTCGCCGCACCGCTCGCCCACGCCCAGCTGACGCCGGCCGGCCTGCCGGATGCCGACAAGCAGCAGATCAAGAAGTACACGCTCAACGACGACGTGTTCGAGCGCCTCGCCGCCGCCACCCGCGAGGCGCGCGCCACCGGCATTCCGCCCCAGGCCGCGCCGGATCCGGCCAGGGTCCGCAGCCTCGACGACCTGACCGCGCAGGCGATGGCCAGCGACCCGCGCATTCCCGCGCTGGTGAAGAAGTACGGCTTTACCCCACGCGAGTTCATGCTGGCCAATATCGCGCTGATGAACGCGGTGATGGCGGTGCAGGCGCGCAACGATCCGGCGATGGCCGGCAACCTCAACCAGGTCTGGATCAATCCCGACAACCTGCGCTTCGTCGACTCGCACCAGGCGCAAGTCGATGCGCTGCTGCAGGGACACTGAAGCCGGCGCTCAGTAATCCACCGAGACGATCACGAAGCGCGTGCGGCCGCCGGGAAGGTCGACCTCGAACTCGTCGTCCACGCGCTTCTTCAACACCGCGCGCGCCAGCGGGGAATCGATGCTGATCCAACCCCGGCGCGCATCGGTCTCGTCGGGCCCGACGATGCGATAGCACACGCTTTCGCCGGTGTCGGCGTGCTCCAGCGTGATGCTGGCGCCGAAGAACACCGCCTCGCGGTCGGCCGGCGCGCCCTCGGCCACCTTCAGCGAGGGAATGCGCTTGCTCAGGTAGCGCACGCGCCGGTCGATCTCACCCAACTGCTTCTTGCGGTAGGTGTATTCGGCGTTTTCCGAGCGGTCGCCTTCCGCCGCGGCGGCGGCCAGTGCCTTCACCACCTCCGGGCGCAGCGTGTGCCACAGGTGGTCCAGTTCGGCCTTGAGTTTCTCGAAGCCCTCGCGCGTGATGATGGCGGTGGAACTGGGGGAAGGCGGGCGCCATCGGCTCATGCGGGAAACATCCGTTGCACGTCGTCGTCAATGGATGATTCTATCGTCAGGCCGCGCCGGGCTGCTGCCGCAGGCGTCGCGCCTGCGCCTCGATCTCCGCGCGCAGCGGATGCTCGGGCCAGGCGGCGGCGAGCTTGCCCAGCAGCACGCCGGCCTCGGCGCGCTGGCCCAGCTCCTCGCCCAGCAGCCGCGCGGCGAGCAGGCCGATCCGCGGCGCCTCGGGCGAGCGCGGCCAGCTGGCGAGGTAGCCGCGGCAGAGCTTCAGAGCCAGCCGGGCCATGCCGGTGCGCGCCGCCTGCCCGGCCAGGGCGTCGGTGTTGCCCGGGTCGTCGGGCACGAAGCCGGCATCGAGTTCCAGGCATTCCTGTGCGAGGCCGAGCGCGCGGCGCGGCTCGCCCTCGGCCATCAGCGCGGCGATCCAGATCTGCCCGTGTTCCAGCAGGCCCTCGCGCAAGCCTTCCGCGCGCAGCAGTTCGCGATAGGCCTGGTGCAGCGAGGCCGGCGAACTGCGCCGCTGCATGCGGTCCACCAGCAGGGCGATGGCGGCGCGGCGGTCGGCCGAGGCCACCATGTGTACCCGCGCCAGCAGGCGGTCGTCGTCGCCTTGCCCGCCGGCCCGCGCCAGTGCCTCGGCTTCCGGCTGCAGGCCGAACTGCTCGTGGCGCTGGTGGATCATCACGCCCATCAGGTGCAGGTTGAGCACGATCAGGTAGGTATAGGCGAAACCGAACAGCGGCTGCGCCAGCAGCGGCGGTAGCTGCGCGGTGGCCACCGAGGCCAGCACGATCATGCCGCCGGTGGCCAGGTTCAGCAGCACGGGAATCGCATAGGCCGCGCCGAAGCGATGGATCACCTGCCACCAGGTGACCGGGCTCAGCGCCAGCTCCAGGTTGCCGTCGAAGGCCAGCGACATGTCGATGGCCGGCAGCATCAGCGCGAACAGCACCATCAGCGGCCACAGCGCCGGCGGATAGAACACCGCGCTGAGCACGCACAGCGCCATGGCGAACAGGTGGATGGCCATCATGCCATTGCCGGCGTTGGGGTCGTCCTCCAGGGCCGCGTCGGGCGGGTTGGCATAGCCGTTGGCGGTATGCAGCAGGCAGCTCGCGCCGTAGCGCCAGGTGGCGGCCCACAGCGCCAGGCTGGCGAAGAAGCCCAGGTAGGAGGGCAGCAGGCTGGCCAGGCACTGCAGCGCCGCCAGCGCCAGGCACGAGACCAGCCCCGCGCCGCGCAGCGGATAGCCCAGGCCGCCAAGGAAGCGTTGGTGGAAGGGGACTCGGGCGTCGGCGACTTCGATGCGGGGCATGGCGTCCTTTTCTTCCTCATCTCCCGGGTGGATGGCCGGTGCGGGGGGGCGTTTTCCGCGGCTCAGCGCTTGCCGCCGAAGATGCCGCCCAGCACGCCACGCACGATCTGCTGGCCCAGGCGCGAGCCCACCGCGCGGCTGGCGGACTTGGCCATCGCCTCGATCATGCCCTGGCGGCGGCCGGTGCCGAGCAACGCGTCGCGCACGGCGTCGGTCCAGCCCGGGCCGTCCTTGGCGGGCGCGTCGCCAGGCGCCGGCCGCGTGATCGCCTCCGGCGTGGCGGCTTTTTCCGCGGCGCGCCGGGCCAGCATCTCCGCGGCCGATTCGCGATTGACCGGCGTGTCGTACTTGCCGCCCACCGGCGAGCGCTGGCGTACCGTGGCGCGCTCGGCCTCGCTGATGGCGCCGATGCGCGCGGTGGGCGTGGTCACCAACACGCGTTCCACCGGCGAGGGCACGCCGCCTTCGCGCAGGGTGGAGGCCAGCGCCTCGCCCACGGCGAGTTGGGTGATCGCCTCGGCCACGTCGATGGCCGGGTTGGCCGCGAAGGTCTCCGCCGCGGCTTTCACCGCCTTCTGGTCGCGCGGGGTAAAGGCGCGCAGCGCATGCTGCACGCGGTTGCCGAGCTGGCCGAGGATGTTGCCCGGCACGTCGTCCGGGTTCTGCGAGCAGAAGTACACGCCCACGCCCTTGGAGCGGATCAGCCGCACCACCTGCTCCACCCGCTGCAGCAGCGCCGGCGGCGCATCGTCGAACAGCAGGTGGGCCTCGTCGAAGAAGAACACCAGCCTGGGCTGGTCCAGGTCGCCCACTTCCGGCAACTGCTCGAACAGTTCCGACAACAGCCACAGCAGGAAGGTCGAATACAGGCGCGGCTTGAGGATCAGCTGGTCGGCCGCGAGCACGTTGATGACGCCGCGCCCGTTCATGTCCTGGCGCATCAGGTCAGCCAGCTCCAGCGCCGGTTCGCCGAAGAACGCGTCGGCGCCGTCCTGGTCCAGCCTGAGCACGGCGCGTTGGATCGCGGCGATGCTCGATGTGCCGACCAGGCCGTAGTGAGCGGAGATGTCCTTGGCGTTTTCGCTGGCGAAGCCGAGCAGGGCGCGCAGGTCGGCGAGGTCCAGCAGCAGCCAGCCCTGGTCGTCGGCCACCTTGAAGATCACCTCCAGCACGCCGGCCTGGGTGTCGTTGAGTTCCAGCATGCGGCCCAGCAGGGTAGGGCCCATCTCGCTGATGGTGGCGCGCACCGGGTGGCCGAGCCTGCCGTAGATGTCCCAGAAGATCACCGGGTTCGCCTGTGGCTTCCAGTCGGCCAGCTTGAGCTTTTGCAGGCGCACCTTGAGCTTGTCGCCCGGTTCGGCGGCCGGCATCGAGAGGCCGGCGAGGTCGCCCTTGGCATCGGCCAGGAAGCAGGGCACGCCGAGCCGGGAGAAGCCCTCGGCCAGCACCATCAGTGACACCGATTTGCCGGTGCCGGTGGCGCCGGCGATCATGCCGTGACGGTTGCCATAGCGCGGGTCCAGGCTCACGCCGGCGTGGTCGTTGCGTCCTATCAGAATCTCGCTCATGGCATCCGTCCCTAGGGTTGCCCGGTGATTGTAGCGACGGCGCGGGCGCGCATCGTGAAGCGGCGTGCGCCGGTTGAGTCGCCGGGGCCGGGCGCAGTAATGTCGTCCTTTCGATCCGGCTGTGACGTCGTCCATGGTGTTCCCCGTTTTTTCCCGCGCGATGCGCATGGCGCCCTTGGCTGGCGCGATCCTGCTGGCCGCCTGCGCGAGCGGCGGCGGCGCGCACCCCGGCGCCACGCCCCAGGCCAACCAGCTGTATGCGCAACTGGACCAGGCCAGCAAAGGCTATGAAACCGCCCTGCAGCAGGCCCGCGAGGGTCGGGCCCAGGCCTCGCAGCAGACCCTGGACGCCGCGCTCAACCAGCTCAAGGATGCCGCCGCGCATTGCCCCGGCACGGCCGGTTGCGACCCACAGCGCTTCTTCTCGGTGTTCGACCACCTGCTGCGCCTGAAGGACGGCAACTTCGACGTGGGCGACGATTTCGCCAGCGTGGGCGGCGACGTGCCCGAGGGCAGCGACAGCGGCAAGACCGGCGCGGCCAGCCTGCCCGAGGCGCAGCGCAGCGTCACCCTGCTGCGCGGCCAGCAGCTCTCGCAGCTGATCGCCATGAACGGCCCGGTCAAGGCCGCGCTGGAGATGTGGCTGACGCAATGGCGCGGCAACCTGATGGATGCCTACATCAACTACCAGTTCCTGCGCTACCAGATGTGGCCCGAGTACCAGAAGCAGGACCTGCCCGAGGCCCTGCTGTTCGGCATCCTGGCCAAGGAGTCGGGCGGCAAGGTGCATGCGGTGTCGCGCTCAGGCGCGGCCGGGCCGCTGCAGTTCATGTACGCCACCGGCCTGCGCTTCGGCCTCAACACCGAGGACGGTTTCGACTCGCGCTTCGATCCCGCTGAGTCCGCCCGCGCCAACGCCGCGTACATGGACGAGCAGCTCAAGGCCTTCAACAACAACCTGGAACTGACCCTGGCGGCCTACAACGGCGGCGAGGGGCGCATGCGCCGGCTGGTCGGCGACAACACCGCGGCAAGCCTGTACGACCCGGCCATCTACAACCAGCTGTCGCAGGAAACGCGCGACTACGTGCCAGCGGTGCTCGCCGCGGCATGGCTGTTCCTGCATCCGGAAAGCTACAACCTGCGCTTCCCGCGGGTGGACGGCGCGCCCGGCAGCATCGTGCTCAAGCGCCCGGCCTCGCTGACCGAGCTGACCGTCTGCCTCGGCTCCGCCGCGGGCATGAGCGATGGCTGGTTCCGCACCCTGCGCAACCTCAACCCGCGCCTGGACCCGCAGGTATCGCAGCCGGCGGGTGTGCGCATCCTGGTGCCCAAGGTGCTGGAGAAGCCCTACGAGGCGCGCTGCACCGACGGCCCCTGGCCGATCCTCGCCAACGACCTGCACACGGCCGTGCTGCCGGTGGTGCCGCCCGCACCGGCCCCGGCGCCCGCTTCGGTCTCGCGTTCCCCTGGCACCACCGGCCGGACCCGCGGCTACGTGGTCCGGCGTGGCGACACGCTGACCAGCATCGCCAACAAGGTGGGCTGCACCTCGGTGCAGGAGGTGGCCGAGCTGAATGGCCTCAACCACCAGCACATCAAGCCCGGCCAGACCCTGCGCGTGCCGGTCTGCCGGTAGGGCCGGCCTTGCCGTCGTCCTCTCCCTTGTGGGAGCGCACCCTGTGCGCGACTTGGGGGAGGCGAGGGACGAGGGATGAGTCGCGGGGCGCCAAATCCGACCACCAGGAGCTGTTTTCCAGAGGACGACAGAGGCGCGGGCTTGCAGCACCCTCTCTACGTGTCCTTTGCCCTCAGTCGCGCACAGGGTGCGCTCCCACAAGCAAGCATTTAGAAAGAAGAACGCCGCGCTCCAGCGGAGCGCGGCGTCTTCGTTCCACGGGCAAGTGGCGGAAAGCTAGGCGGCGGCCGGCGTATGCAACCAGTCCTGTACGTCGTCGGTGCGATGGGCTTCCTTGAGTTCGCGCAGCAGCCGCATCAGGTCGCGATGGTGGGGCTGCAGGCTGGCGTGCGGGGTGTCCTTGGTCTCGTGGTAGGCCACCGCCAGCCATAGCGCGATGCCGCGCATGGCGACCTCGGGATTGTCCGAGCGCGAGCGCGCGAAACCGATATCGGTGCCCTGGCCCCAGGGCAGGTAGCGCTCCTGTGGAGGCGTGCCGTACAGGTGTGGGAAATCGCAACGCGACGCTTGGCCGATCTCGCGCAGGGCCAGGGTGCCCAGGCGGGCACGGTTGCGCTTGGGCAGGGCGCGGATACTGCGTTCGATCTCGCGCAGCTGTCGGCCGAGCTGGCGGCCGCGGTTGAACGCAATGAGCTGGGTGACGATACGCATGGGTGTCCTCGGTATGTGCCCTGGGATGGCGCCCGCGCCCGGCGGCACCGGACGGGGAGCTTAGCCCCGCCGATCCGGGCAGTGCGCCGAAAAGGTCACAAAACGACGAAAAACGTCACTCGTGCGTCAAAGTATTGACGGATCGCCGGTCAGGCACCGGGCTGCACACCGAGCCGCTGGCCCACTTGCACATGCTGCTGCGGCGCCAGTTCGTCCAGCGTCACCGCGCCTTCGGGGAACAGCAGGATCACCGTCGAGCCCATGTTGAAGCGCGCCATCTCGGCGAAGCGTTCCAGCGTGATGCCCTGGCCGGCGAAGGACTTGCGGCGGATCGCGGGGGCGTAGGGCGGGATTACCAGGCCATCCCACACGGTGGCCACGCTGGAGACCAGGATGGCGCCCACCATCACCAGCACGAACGGGCCGTGCTCGCCCTCGAAATGGCAGACCAGTCGTTCATTGCGGGCGAACAGGCGCGGAATCGCCTCCACCGCGAACGGCGCCACGCTGAAGATGCGGCCCGGTACGTGGACGGTCTCGCGCAGCGTGCCTTTCAGTGGCATGTGCACGCGGTGGTAGTCGCGCGGCGAGAGGTAGATGGTGACAAAGCGCCCGTCGCGGTAGGGCGCGGCGTCGGCCTCGCCGCCCAGCAGCTCGGCGGCGGTGTACTCCTGGCCCTTGGCCTGGAAGATGCGGCCGGCCACGATGCGGCCGGCCTGGCTGATTCTGCCGTCCGCAGGCGAGAGCAGGGCGGTGGCGTCGGCGTCCGCGCGACGGGCGTCCTGCCGCAGCTTGCGGGTGAAGAAGGCATTGAAGTGCTGGTAGGCCAGCGGATCGGACTGCGCGGCCTCGGCCATATTGACCTGGTACTTGCGCACGATGGTGCCGATCAGGAAGTTCTTCCACGGCTTGAAGGTCCAGCGCGTGGCCCAGTAGACCACCCGTGACAGGGCGCGGTGGGGCAGCAGGTATTGCAGGAGAACGTTGAAGGTCATCCCGCAAGTATGAACGATTTGCGTCAGGGGGAACGGCCCGGCTGCGGCTATACTTCGCGATCCCCTGACGCCCGGACGCCCGCCGTGACCGACGAACTCGCCTCCATCATCGATTTCATCCGCTATGGCGCCAGCCGCTTCTCGGCGGCCGGGCTCACCTTCGGGCACAGCCACGACAATCCGATCGACGAGGCCACCCACCTGGTGCTGGCCAGCCTGCACCTGCCGCCGGACATCCCGCCCGCCTACGGCGCCGGCCGGCTGACCCGCGAGGAGCGCGAGCGTGTGCTGGCGCTGATCGAGCGCCGCGTCACCGAGCGCCTGCCGGTGGCCTATCTGGTCGGCGAGACCTGGTTCGCCGGGCTCAAGTTCAAGAGCGACCGCCGCGCCCTGGTGCCGCGCTCGCCGATCGCCGAGCTGATCGAGTCCGGCTTCACCCCGTGGCTGGACCATCGCCACGTCGAGCGTGCGCTGGACCTGTGCACCGGCTCGGGTTGCATCGGCATCGCCATGGCCGAGTACAACCCCGACTGGCAGGTCGACATCGTGGACATCAGCGACGAGGCCTTGTCGCTGGCGCGCGAGAACATCGCGTTCCAGCACGTGGAAGGCCGCGTCGAGGCGATCCGGTCCGACCTGTTCAGCGGTCTCGACGGTCGCCGCTACGACCTGATCGTCTCCAACCCGCCCTATGTCACCGAGAACGAATACGCCGCACTGCCGGGCGAATACAGCCACGAACCCAAGCTCGGCCTCACCTCCGGCGAGGATGGCCTGGACCTTTGCGTGCGCATGCTCGACGAGGCCGCCGACCACCTCACCGAGGACGGCCTGCTGATCGTGGAAGTGGGCGAAAGCGAGCACGCGCTGGTGCAGCTGTTGCCGGAGGTGCCGTTCGTGTGGATCGAGTTCAAGGTGGGGGCGATGGGAGTGTTCGCGCTGGAGCGCCGGGATCTGCTGGCGCATGCCGAGGCGATTCGCAAGGTGGCGCTGGCGCGGCGCGGGTAGCGCCAGCGCGGGACCCTTGGGAGGCTGGGAGGGCAGCTGTCGGCCAGGGCCGTTCGATCTCGCCTGGCTGACATCTTCGTGGGCATGCCTTCCTGGTGCCTCCTCCGCTACAGGGGGAGGCCGGGAGGGGTTTCAGCCGTTCGGCACCACCGGCAGGCTGATGAAGCTCGCGTTCCCCGGCGCATGCCACACGCGCTGCGTGGCCTTGCGGTAGTCGGCGGGCCGGGCGTCGAAGATGTTCGGCACGAAGGTCTGCGGGTTGCGGTCGTACAGCGGGAACAGGCTGGACTGCACCTGCACCATGATGCGGTGCCCCGGCTGGAACACGTGGTTGGCGGTGGGCAGGCCGAAGGCGTACAGCAGCGGCTGGTTCGGCACGAGCGCCTGCGGGTGCTCGAAGCTGGTGCGGTAGCGGCCGCGGAAGATGTCCAGCGAGATCGGCAGCTCGTAGCCGCCCATGGCAGGGTTGGAGGGCACCGTGTCCGGATAGACGTCGATCAGCTTCACCACCCAGTCGCTGTCCGTGCCGCTGGTGGAGGCCACCAGGTTCACCTGCGGCGCGCCGCCGATGTGCAGCGGCGCGGTGAGCGGCTCGCTGACGTAGGTAAGGACGTCCGGACGGCCATCCGCGAAGCGCTGGTCGTTGAGCAGCCAGTGCGTCCAGGCGTCGTGGTCGGCGAAATGCACCGGGCGCGGCTGGTAGGGCACCGGCTTGGCAGGATCGGAGACGTACTCGTCGTACTTGGCCGCGTCCGCGCCCGGCGCGTTGAACGACAGCGTGCCGTTGGCGCCCAGGTACAGCGCCCTGGGCCGGTTGGCGCAGCCCTGGTCGCAGCTGAGCGGCCAGGCCTTGTAGCGGTCCCAGTGGTTCTCGCCGGTGTTGTAGATCAGCACCGGCGGCGTGTTCGCCTTGGGCGCGCCGTCCACCAGGTACTGGTCGAAGAACGGCTTGAGCACGTCGCGGCGGAACTGCAGGGCGGTGTCGCCGTCCCACTGCATCGGGCCGAGCGTGCTGCCGTCGTAGTTCACCTGGCTGTGCCGCCATGGGCCCATCACCAGGAAGTTCTTGTCGTTGGCGGTGTCCTTGGGCTCCATCGCCTCGTAGCTGTGGATGGCGCCCCACATGTCCTCCTGGTCCCACAGGCCCTGCAGCCACAGGGTGGGCACGGCGAGCGGCTGCTGCGCCATGATCCTGTCCAGCGCCTGGCCCTGCCAGAACGCGTCGTAGGCCGGGTGCTCGTGCAGCTTGCGCCAGAACGGCAGCTGCTCGAGGCCCCAGGTGCGCGCGTAGTCGCCGGCCGAGCCGGCCGCGAGGAAATTGCTGTAGTCGTCGTAGCCCACGCGCGGCACCGGGCCGCCCTTGCCGTGCTGTATGGTCTGCCCGTAGATGTAGTCGAAGTTGGTCTGGCGGAAGGCGCCGTAGTGGAACCAGTCGTCGCCCATCCAGCCGTCCACCATCGGGCTTTCCGGCGCGGCCACCTTCAGCGCCGGGTGCGGATGGATCAGCGCCATCACCACCGTGAAGCCCTCGTAGGAGGAGCCGAGCATGCCGACCTTGCCGTTGGACTCGGGCAGGTTCTTCACCAGCCAGTCGATGGTGTCGTAGGCGTCGGTGGAGTGGTCGACCTCGCTGCCGTTGAGCGGCCCGCGCAGCGGGCGCGTCATCACGTAGTCGCCCTCCGAGCCGTATTTGCCGCGCACGTCCTGGAATACGCGGATGTAGCCCGCGTGCACGAACACCTCGTCGCCCTGCGGCAGGGTGGCGTCCATGCGCGGCGACACGTAGCGCTCGGCGCGGCCGCTGGCGTCGTAGGGCGTGCGCGTGAGCAGGATCGGCGCGTGCTGCGCGCCCTTGGGGATCACGATCACCGTATGCAGCTTCACGCCGTCGCGCATCGGGATCATTACCTCGCGCTTGACGTAGTCGTAGCCGGCGCGGGTGGGCTCGAAGGTCTTGGGCACGTCCGGGGTCAGCGGCGCGGTCTGGGCCTGGGCGAGCGCGGCGGCGAAGGCGGCGAGGGTGGCGGCGGCGAGCAGGGTACGGCGGACGCGCATGGGAAGGAGCCTCCACGCGGGCGGCCGATGCGGCGGCCGGCCCGGTCGGGTGAATGGATGGGACGATCACGCCCGACTGTAAGCGAGCCGTCATCCTTCTCCCAGCATGACTTCCTGCCTATGCGCGGCCACAGGCGCCCCTCCCCAGCCCTCCCTTGCGACCGTAGGGAGTCCCTTTTCGGGGCACGCAGCCTGCTCCTACAGAGGGGACCGATTAGCGTCGGCGGGGAGGGGAGTTGGGATGACACCGAGATTTTGAACAAGCTCTCAGGAGTGACGGTCGCCTTCCACCGCGCGGGGCCAGCTGCGCCGCATGCGGGTCTCCAACTGCTCGTCCAGGCGCGCCCGGTTGCGCCCGGCGAGCTTGGCGCGGTACATGGCCTGGTCGGCGCGCGCCACCAGGGTTTCCACCGTGTCGTCCGGCGCGCGCATGGCGATGCCGATGCTGACGCTGAGCACCAGCCCGCCATCGTTCACCGGGATGTCCAGCCGGTGCACGCGCCGGCACAGCCGCGTGGCCACCTGCATGGCGGTGGCCTGCTCGACGCCGTAGAGCATGGCGACGAATTCCTCGCCGCCATAGCGGCCCAGCAGGTCGTGCGGGCGCAGCTCGTGGCGCAGGGCATCGGCCACCGCCACCAGCGCGCGGTCGCCGGCGGCATGGCCCTGGCGATCGTTGAGCGCCTTGAAGTGGTCCAGGTCGAGGAACAGCAGGGCCACCGGCTGGCCGCCGCCACTGGCCAGCACCTTGGCCACGCTCTCGCTCCAGGCGCGCCGGTTGAGCACGTTGGTGAGGGCGTCGGTGTCGGCCAGTTCCTGCACCAGGCTGTGGTCGCGCCGCATGATCAGCGCGCGGTCGGCCAGGCCCAGCGACAGCAGGGCGGCCTCGAACGCGCCCGCCGCCAGGCAGGCGTCGCTGAGCCAGCCGACGTCGGCCAGCATGCCGTTCATCTGGCTGTTCAGCAGCGTCGTCAGGGTGAGCAGGGGCGTCCAGCCGGCCAGGAAGAACCAGGCCGGCCGCGCGCCGCGCGCCGCTGCCGCCACGGCGGCCACCAGCAGCAACAGCGTGCCGAGGATAAGCAGCGGGCTGAGCAGCACCTGGGCGGTCTGCTGCAGCACGGGGATCTGGCAGATGCGCAGCAACACCACCAGCGGCATGCCCACCGCGAGTGCCAGCGTCGGCGTATGCAGCAGCGGGGCGTAGCGGGGCAGCTCGCAGAAGCGCGCCAGGAACATCGCCGCGAAGGCCAGCGACAGCGCCATGGCCGAGGCCGTCACCGAGGGTGCCGTGCCGGCCAGCCAGGTCAGTTCCAGCGGGTGGAACAGGTAGCCGGTCTGCATGCCCTGGATCACCGCGTAGCAGAGCACGTAGCCGGCGTACCAGGCGAAGGTGCCGTCGCGCAGCATCGCAGCCAGGCACAGCGCCATCAGGGACATCACCAGCATTACCGCGAAGCAGGCGCTGGCGAAGGCCAGCCAGTGCGCGTCGTCCTGCAGGTACTCGTTCCAGGGTTGCAGCCGGAAGCCCGCCGGCATGGTGCGCGCAGGCGCCGGGTCGAAGCGCAGCAGGATCGGCGCGGAAGCGGCCATGTTCGGAGTCATCCGGTAGGCGATGCGCCCATGGCCGTGCGCGGAGGCGGCGAAGTCGTCCAGCGACAGGGTGATGGCGGCGCCCCGGGCGTCGTACATCGTCACCGGCACCAGTGGCGGCGGGGCGATCGAGAGCACGCGCTCCTCGTCGACCAGTGGCGGCAGCGGCTGCAGCACCACCCAGGTGCCGTGCTGCTGCGAAGGGAAACGCTGCAGCCGATGGGGATCGAAGGCGGCCAGCTCGCCGCGATGGAACGCGGCCAGCACGGATGCCGGCGTGTCGCCCGGTTGCACCTCGCGGGCGGCGCCGGTAAAGGCGATGCCGGCGTGCGTGGAGGCAGGCAGCAGCAGGGCGAGGATGCACAGCATCCGCCACAGGCCATGCCTCGCTGTCGCAGCCATCCCCCTGCCCATCGCTTTCCCCTGTGACGCACTGCGTTCCCTTCCCAGAAGGCAGTGCGTATTGCCGTGTCGACTCCGGTCATGCCGCAGGGGCGCCCCCTGACTGGGCGGGTCCTGCCGGCCGGAAGCCTGGACGGTCGCCCAGCATGCCACAACGCCGCGGTACGGTGCGGTGGCCCCGCGATCACGGAGGATTAACCAGTGCGGCTGTCATGCTTTGAGCCTCCCTTTCCGACGGAGCACAAGGCATGAGCAAGATCCGCGTCGCCGTACTGGTGGGCAGCCTGCGCAAGGATTCCTTCAACCGGCAGCTGGCCCGGGCCGTGGAGAAGCTGGCGCCCGACGATTTCGGCTTCGAGCACCTGCGCATCGACAACCTGCCCCTGTACGACCAGGACTTCGACGGCGACTACCCCGCCGAGTGCAAGCGCCTGAAGCAGGAGATCGCGGCGGCCGACGCGCTGCTGTTCGTCACGCCCGAGTACAACCGTTCGATTCCTGGCGTGCTGAAGAACGCCATCGACATCGCCTCGCGGCCCTGGGGCACCAATTCGTTCGCGGGCAAGCCGGGGGCGGTGCTAGGCATCTCGGTGGGTTCCACCGGCACGGCGCTGGCACAGCAGCACTTGCGCAACGTGCTGGCCTATCTCGACGTGCCGACGCTGGGCCAGCCGGAGGTGTTCATCCAGCACAAGGAAGGCCTGATCGACGCCGAGGGCAACATCGGCGTGGAAAACACCCGCACCTTCCTGCAGGGTTTCGTGGACCGCTACGTGGCCTGGGTGAAGCTGCATCGGAAGAAGTAAGGCGACGTTGCCATGTTTGCGGGAGCGCACCCTGTGCGCGACCTCCTTTTGCCTCGGTCTCCATCGTTCGTCATCCTGGCCCTTGCCCCCTTTGGCGGGGTGCGCCGGGACGACGAGCCATGAGGCGAAAGGCGTCGCGCACAGGGGGCGCTCCCACAGGGTAGGCGGGTGTCAAACCTCGCTCGCCGCCCCGGTGCCGCACAGCTTGTCGAGCAGCTGCGTCTGCACGTTGCGCACCGGCTGGTTGGCGCTGGGCTTGGCGCGCACGTAGTGGCCATCGGCGTGCAGCAGCCAGGCGCTGGCGTTGTCGGCCAGGTACAGCTCCAGCTCTTTCTTCAGGCGGGCCTGCAGCTTCTTGCCCTCGACCGGAAAGCCGGTTTCCACGCGGCGGTCCAGGTTGCGCTCCATCAGGTCCGCGCTGGCGAGGTAGAACTGTTCCTCGCCGCCGTTGAGGAACCAGTAGACGCGGCTGTGCTCCAGGAAGCGTCCCACGATGGAACGCACGCGGATATTGTGCGATACCCCCGGCACGCCGGGCCGCAGGCAGCACATGCCGCGCACGATCAGGTCGACCTTCACCCCGGCCATGCTGGCCTTGTACAGCGCGCGGATCATCTTGGCGTCGGTGACGGCGTTGACCTTGATGATGATCTGCGCCGGCTTGCCCGCCGCCGCGTGCGCGGTTTCCCGCGTGATGAGTTCCAGCAGCGTCTTCTTCAGCGTGAACGGCGCATGCAGCAGCTTCTTCATCTGCAACAGCTTGCCCATGCCGGTGAGCTGGCTGAACAGCTTGTGCACGTCCTCGCACAGCGCCTGGTCGGAGGTGAGCAGGCTGTAGTCGGTATACAGGCGTGCGTTGCCGGTGTGGTAGTTGCCGGTGCCCAGGTGGGCGTAGCGCACCAGCTCCTCGCCCTCGCGGCGCTGGATCAGCATCAGCTTGGCGTGCGTCTTCACGCCCACCACGCCATAGATCACCATCGCGCCGGCCTGCTGCAGGCGCGAGGCCAGCGTGAGGTTGGATTCCTCGTCGAAGCGCGCGCGCAGCTCGATCACCACCGTCACTTCCTTGCCGGCGCGCGCGGCGTCCACCAGCGCATCGACGATCTCGGAATTGGCGCCGCTGCGGTACAGCGTCTGCTTGATCGCCAGTACGTTCGGGTCCTTGGCCGCCTGGTGCAGCAGGTCCACCACCGGCGCGAACGATTCGTAGGGGTGCAGCAGCAGCACGTTCTGGCGGCCGATCGCCGTGAACAGGTCCTCGGCCTTCTTCAGCGCCTTGGGAATCGCCGGGGTGAACGGCGGGTATTCCAGGTCCGGGTGGTGGGTCTTGCTGGCCAGCCCGAACAGGCGGGCCAGGTTCACCGGGCCGTTCACCTCGTACATCTCGGCGGCGGTCAGGCCGAACTGGCGCAGCAGGTAGTCGGTCAGCTCCGGCGGGCAATTGTCGGCCACTTCCAGCCGCACCGCATCGCCGAAGCGGCGGGAGTACAGTTCGCCGCGCAGCGCGCGCGCCAGATCCTCCACGTCCTCCGGGTCGATGGTGAGGTCGGCGTTGCGGGTGAGGCGGAACTGGTAGCAGCCGCGCACCGACATGCCGGGGAACAGCTCCTCGGTATGCGCGTGGATGATGGAGGACAGCAGCACGAAGCTCTCGTCGCCCTCGCTCACGTCGTCCGGCAGGCGGATCAGCCGGGGCAGCACGCGCGGCGCCGGCACGATGGCCAGGCCCGAGTCGCGCCCGAACGCATCGGTGCCTTCCAGCTGCACGATGAAGTTCAGGCTCTTGTTGACCAGCAGCGGGAAGGGATGCGTGGGGTCCAGCCCGATCGGCGTGATCAGCGGCCCCACTTCCTGGCGGAAATAGCGGCGCACCCACAGCTTCTGCTTGTGCGACCACTCGTTGCGCCGCACGATGCGGATGCCGTGGCGCGCCAGCTCGGGCAGGATGCGATCGTTGAGGATGGCGTACTGGCGCTCGATCTGCTTGTGCGTGATCTCGCTGATCTCGGCCAGTGCCTTGCGCGGCGCGATGCCGTCCGGCCCCACGATCTCGTGGTCGAAGGCGATCTGGCTCTTCAGGCCCGCCACGCGGATCTCGAAGAATTCGTCCAGGTTGCTGGAGAAGATCAGCAGGAACTTCAGCCGTTCCAGGATCGGCTTGCTCTCGTCCAGCGCCTGGTCCAGCACGCGGATGTTGAACTGCAGCTGCGACAACTCGCGGTTGATGTAGAGGCTGGGGTCGTTCAGGTCCGGCGCGGGCGTGGCCGCCTCGGTAACCGCGGGGGCAGGTTTGGCCGCGATGACGTCCGGGGCGTCGCTATCGCTGGCTTCGCTGGAACGAATGACGTCGTTGCTCATCGGCTCACCGTTCAGTGGGCGGGTGCGCATGCGATGCGCGGGTCCGCAAAGGGACATGGTACGGCGCCGATTGAGACGGGACCATGGCAGCGCCGTCGGTGACCGGGGCTGTCACGCGATGGACATGTTGCGCGGTTGGTTTGACGGATTCGTGACAGGGGGCGCTCCCACAATAGAATGCGCGCGCTTTTCTGTGGGAGCGCACCCTGTGCGCGACTAAAGATGCCAACCAGCCGTAAACGGCCTTCGCGCCCCCTTTGCCTACCCCCACTCACCCCCCAAGATACCGGCTCGGCGCCATCCCCAGCACGCGCCGGAACGCGGCGGTGAAGGCGCTGGGGCTGCCGTAGCCCAGGTCCAGCGCCACCTGAGTGATGGGCTCGCCGTTGCCCAGCCGCGTCAGCGCCGCCAGCAGGCAGGCCTGCTGGCGCCAGGCGGTGAAGCTCATTCCCGTTTCGGCGCGGAAGGTGCGCGTGAAGTGCCGGCGGCTCATGCCCGCGCGCTGGGCCATGCGATCGATCCTCGCCTCCTGTGAGGGCTGGTCCAGCAGCTCGCGGCACAGCGCGGCGAGACGCTTCTCGTGGGGCAGCGGCGCACTGAGCGGCAAGGCCGGCGCGCGGCGGATCTCGTCCAGCAGCAACGCCATGACGCGGCCGTCGCGGCCGTCCAACGCGTATTCCGCCGGCAGGTCCACGGCCACCTGCAACAGTTCGTGCAGCAGGGGCGACACCGCGATGACCTGGCAGTGCGGCGGCAGGGCGGCCGCGCGCGACGCCTCGGGCGTGACGTAGACGCTGCGGGTGGCGACCGGGCCGCCCATGTGCACCTCGTGCGCGATGCCGGCGGGGATCCACAGTGCGCGGCGCGGCGGCACCACCCAGCTGCCCTCGCTGGTGATGGTGGTGAGCACGCCGGTGGAGGCGTACAGCAACTGGCTCCGGCGGTGGGAATGGGCCGGCAGCACGTAGTGGGGCGGATAGTCGTTGCCCGTGGCGATCACATCGCGGGGCGTGTTGTCGTAGGCGTCGGCGCGGGCGTTACGCACGGGGTTGGCCCGGATTCGATAGAAAATGACCCATTGGCGTGTGCGGGCCGGAGCGAGTCACTTTAAGGTGGCGCCCCTGGCATCGCAAGCTGCGGCGCCTTGACGCACCCCATGACAAGAGTCCCCATGCAAACACGCGTTGAAGACTTGCCGCTGCCCACGGCACCCGCCGTCCGCGGCGAACACGGCACCGAGTACCGCATCCTGGGCGCGATCAGCTTTTCGCACCTGCTCAACGACATGATCCAGTCGCTGATCCTGGCCATCTACCCGATCCTGAAGAGCGGCTTCGACCTCAGCTTCGCGCAGATCGGCACCATCACGCTGACCTACCAGCTCACCGCCTCGCTGCTGCAGCCGGCGGTCGGCATGGTCACCGACAGGAAGCCGATGCCGTATTCGCTGCCGGTGGGCATGGGCTTCACACTGTGCGGCCTGCTGCTGCTGGCGGTGGCGCCGAATTTCGCCGTGCTGCTGCTGGCGGCGGCGCTGGTGGGCACCGGCTCGTCGGTGTTCCATCCCGAATCCTCGCGCGTGGCGCGCATGGCCTCTGGCGGCCGCCACGGGCTGGCGCAATCGCTGTTCCAGGTCGGCGGCAACGCCGGCGCCTCGCTGGGCCCGCTGCTGGCCGCCTGGATCATCGTGCCGCACGGCCAGGGCAGCATCGCCTGGTTCTCGCTGGCGGCACTGCTGGCCATCGCGGTACTGCTGCAGGTCAGCCGCTGGTACCGCGACCACCATGCCGTGCGCGGCAAGGGCAAGCCGCGGCACGCCGCGCTGGTACCGCTCACGCGCGGCAAGATCGCCTGGTCGCTGCTGATCCTGGGCACGCTGATCTTCTCCAAGTACTTCTACCTGGCCAGCATCAGCAGCTATTACACCTTCTACCTGATCCACAAGTTCGGCGTGTCCGTGCCGAACGCGCAGACCCACCTGTTCGTGTTCCTGTTCGCGGTGGCGGCCGGCTCGCTGCTGGGCGGACCCATCGGCGACCGCATCGGACGCAAGTGGGTGATCTGGGCCTCGATCCTGGGCGTGGCGCCGTTCACCCTGCTGTTGCCGCACGCCAACCTGTTCTGGACCGGCGCGCTCACCGTGGTGATCGGCCTGGTGCTGGCCTCGGCGTTCTCGGCCATCCTGGTCTATGCGCAGGAATTGATCCCCGGCCGCGTGGGCATGATCTCCGGCCTGTTCTTCGGCTTCGCCTTCGGCATGGGCGGCATCGGCGCCGCCGTGCTGGGGCATGTCGCGGATGCGCGCGGGATCGAGTATGTCTACGGGGTGTGTGCGTATCTGCCGCTGATCGGGGTGATCACGGCGTTCCTGCCGAACCTGGAGAGGAGGGAGGCGTGACGCTGGCGGGGGTAGCCTTCCTCCTTGCCCGTCATCCCGGTCTACGCTGGGGGACGGGGAAACCCGCCTTCAGACCACCACCGGCTCCGTCTCCAGCCCCACCCCGAACTTCTCCCGCACCTCGGCCATTACTCGCTGCGCGAACGCCCACAGTTCCGCACCGGTAGCCTGTCCATGGTTCACCAGTACCAGCGCGTGCCGGTTGGAAATGCCGGCGTCGCCTTCGCGCACGCCCTTGAAACCGCTGGCTTCGATCAGCCAGGCGGCGGAGAGTTTCCAGCGGCCGTCGGCGCCGGTCCAGGCCACCAGTTCCGGGTGTTCGCGCTTGAGCGCCTCGCCTACCGAGGCATCGACGATGGGGTTCTTGAAGAAGCTGCCGGCGTTGCCGATCACGGCGGGGTCGGGCAGCTTGCGGCTGCGCAGGTGCACCACCGCTTCGGCGACGTGGAACGGGGCTGGCTTGTCCACGCCCATGCGCACCAGTTCCTCGCGGATGCCAGCGTAGTCCAGGCGCAGTGCGTGGGTGCGGGGCAGGGCGAAGCGCACGGCGGTGACGATGTAGCGGCCGGGTTCGTGCTTGAACACCGAGTCGCGGTAGGCGAAGGCGCAGTCCCTGCGCGTGAGTATCGCCACGCGGCGCTCGCGCGTGTCCCAGGCTTCCACGCTCTCGACGAATTCGGCCACCTCGGCGCCGTAGGCGCCGATGTTCTGGATCGGCGCGGCGCCGACAGTGCCGGGGATCAGGATCAGGTTTTCCAGCCCCGCGTAGCCCTGGCCCAGGGTCCAGCGCACGAAGTCGTCCCAGCGCTCGCCGGCGGCCACGGCGATGCGGGTGACGTCGCCTTCCTGTTCCACCTGCACGCCGCGCGTGGCCATGGCCAGCACGGTGCCGTCGACATCGCCGGTGAGCAGCAGGTTGCTGCCTTCGCCCAGCACCAGCAGCTTGCCCTGGCGCACGGCGGGGAAGTCCAGCAGCTCGGGCAGCTTGGCGGCGTCGCGGACCTCGGCGAGCAGCCGGGCGCGGGCGTTGACGCGCAACGTGTTGCGCGCGCCCAGCGGGGCGTTCTCGATCAGCGTGTAGCCACCCATGTCCACGCGCTCAGCCACCATGGGCGACTCCCTGCTGGCGGCGGATTTCCTCCACGCATTCGGCGACCAGGGCGGGGCCGCGATAGACCAGGCCGGAATAGAGCTGCACCACCGAGGCACCGGCGGCCATCTTGTCTGCCGCGTCGCTGCCGTCGAGGATGCCGCCCACGCCGATGATGTCCAGCTTGTCGCCCACGCGCTGGCGCATGCCGCGCAGCACGGCGGTGGAGCGGGCGAACAACGGCTTGCCCGACAGTCCGCCCGTTTCATGGCCGTGCGGGTCGCTAACCACGGCGGCATGGTCAATGGTGGTGTTGGTGCAGACCACGCCGTCTACCCTGGCCGCCAGCAGCACCTCGGCGATGCCGTCCAGTTCCGCCTCGCCCAGGTCCGGCGCGATCTTCAGCAGCATCGGCTTGCGCGCGCCGCTCTGCGAGCCCAGGCGTTCCTGCGCCTCGCGCAGCGCCTCGACAAAGCGGCGCAGGGTGTCCTCTTCCTGCAGGTCGCGCAGGCCCTGGGTATTGGGCGAGGAGATGTTGACGGTGACGTAGCTGGCCAGCGCATGGACGCGCTCCAGGCAGAACAGGTAGTCGTCCACCGCCTTCTCGTTGGGCGTGTCCTTGTTCTTGCCGATGTTGATGCCGAGCACGCCGCGATAGCCGGACTTCTGCACATTGCGCACCAGCGCATCGACGCCGTCGTTGTTGAAACCCAGCCGGTTGATGACCGCCTCGTGGTTGGGCAGGCGGAACATGCGCGGCCTGTCGTTGCCCGGCTGCGGGCGCGGCGTGGTGGTGCCCACCTCGATAAAGCCGAAACCCAGCGCGCCGAGTGCGTCGAGATGGTCGGCGTTCTTGTCCAGGCCGGCGGCGAGCCCGACGGGATTGGGAAAGCGCAGGCCGAACGCGGTCGTCGGCAGCTCGGCCGGAGGCTTGGCGACCAGGTGCGCGAGGTTGCTGCGCCAGGCCACGTCCAGCCCGTACAGGGTCAGGCGATGGGCGCTCTCCGCATCGAGCGCGAACAGCAACGGGCGGATCAGCTCGTACGCGTTCAAGCCAGCGTGCCTACGTAGATGACGGTGTCGTAGTCGAAGCTGATGCGGCCATCGACCGCGCAGCGGTCGAACAGCTCGCGCAAGGCGCGCAGCATCGGCTCGTGCTGCGGATGGCCGGCGCGCGGCGCGTAGGAGGAGGACATCAGGCGTCCCTGCAGGCTGTCGTAGTCCAGCCACTGGCCATGGTCGAAGCGTCCCATGCCGCGATAGCCGGCGCCGAACCAGGCGCGCAGCTGCGGCTCGTCGCCGTAGCGCTCGGCCACGCTGGTGTAGTCGGTGCCGTAGGTCTTGAGCAGCGCCTCGTAGCCTTCCAGGAACGGCGTGCCGACCAGCCGCCGCGAGTTCCAGATGATCGCGGCCAGTCCGCCGGGCCGCAGGATGCGCTGGAACTCCCGCCGTGCCGCCGCCTGGTCGAACCAGTGGAAGGCCTGCGCCACGATGACCAGGTCCACGCTGCCGCCGTCCAGGCCAGTGGCGGTGGCGTTGCCATCGACGGCGCGGAAGCGCGGGTTGTCGCCCAGCCACTGTTCGGCGGCGCGGCGCATCGGCTCGTTGGGTTCCACCGCGGTCACGCGGTAGCCGCCATCGAGGAACAGCCTGGCGGAGATGCCGGTGCCCGCGCCGATGTCGGCCACGCGCCACTCGGGATTCACGCCGTGCTCGCGTTCCAGCCATTCCCGCATCGCCACGGGATAGTCGGGCCGGTAGCGCACGTAGTCGGCGACGCGGTCGCTGAAACGCTCGGTGGGCTTGAGGTCGGTCATGGGTCAGCCTGTCAGCAATTGGCCGCCGTCCACGCACAGCGTCTGGCCGGTGATCCAGCGCGCGAACGGCGAGGCGAGGAAAAGGGCGGCGTGGGCGATGTCCTCCGGCACGCCGTAGCGGCCGAAGGGAATCTTGGCCAGCGTGCGCTGGTACAGCTCGGGCGCCTCGCTGCGGCGGCGGTCCCACAGCCCGTCGGGGAATTCGATGGAACCAGGCGCGATGGCGTTGACGCGGATGCGGTGTTCCGCCAGCGACAGCGCCTGCGAGGTGGTGTACTGGCTCAGCGCGGCCTTCACCGCCGCATAGGCCGGCCCGCGCACCCCGGGATGGAACGCGGCGATCGAGGAAATGTGCAGGATGCTGCCATGGGCCGAGGCCTTCAGATGGGGCAGGGCATGGCGCGAGGCGCGCACGGCCGCCATCAGGTCCACGTTGAAGCCGGCCAGCCAGGCCTCGTCGGTATCGGCGAAGCCATAGCCGCTGGCGTTGTTCACCAGCACGTCGATGCCGCCCAGCACCTCGGCCGCCTCGCCGATATAGGCCTCGATGGCGGCGCCATCGGCAAGGTCGCAGGTGCGCGCATGCGCGGTGACGCCTTGCGCGGCGATGGCGCCGCGCACTTCATCCAGCGCATCCTGGCCGCGGGCGCACACCGAGACGGCGGCGCCGGCCTCGGCGAAGGCCAGCGCGATGCCGCGGCCGATGCCCTTGCTGCCGCCCGCGACGACGACGCGGTAGCCGCTGACACCGAGGGCGGACAAAGGCGGCAAGGTCATTTCGGTGCCGGGAAAACGACGTGGTGTACCAATACTGGAGATAGGATCAACGGGCTGAACAACAGCAATAGGGCGAGCAGGCTGTACTGCGTATAGGCCATGATCCGGGCCGCCTTGGCCAGTCCCTCGCCCCGCAGCAGGCCACCCGATGCGGTAATGATTTTCTGTGCCTTCCAGCCGGAGATCGAGGCGATGACGGATCCAGCCAGCGGCAGCACCATGGGAAGGACCGGATTGACCGGTCCGAGCACCAGCCCCATCACCGGCAGCAGCGTCCACGCGAGGATGGCGAAAACCAGGCTGTAGATCGCCAGCATGCTGTACGTCGGTGTTTCCTGTACCTGTCGTGCGCTTTCCATCGTCATACCCCCGTTGTCGATGTGATCCGCTTGCTGCCGTTGGCCTTGCCGTCTTACAGGTCGAACTTGATGCCCTGCGCCAGCGGCAGCGAGTTCGAGTAATTGATGGTATTGGTCTGCCGGCGCATATAGACCTTCCACGCATCCGAGCCGGACTCGCGGCCGCCGCCAGTCTCCTTCTCGCCGCCGAAGGCGCCGCCGATCTCGGCGCCGGAGGTGCCGATGTTGACGTTGGCGATGCCGCAGTCCGAGCCGGCCGCCGACAGATACTGCTCCGCCGATTTCAGGTTCTGCGTGAAGATCGCCGAGGACAGCCCCTGCGGCACGCTGTTCTGCTGTTCGATGGCCTCGTCCAGCGTCTTGAACGGCATCACGTACAGGATCGGCGCGAAGGTTTCGGTCTGCACCACCTCGTCGCTGTTCTTCACCCCGGTGACGAGGGTCGGCAGCACGAAGTTGCCCGGACGATCGCTGAGCGCGGCGCCGCCGGTGCGCACGGTGCCGCCGGCCGCCTTGGCCTTCTCGATGGCGGCGAGGTAGGCCTGCACGGCCTCCTTGCTGTTGAGCGGGCCCATCAGGGTGGTGGGCAGGGTCGGGTCGCCGATCTTGCTTTCCACCTGCTTATAGGCGGTGACCAGCTTGGCGGTGACGTCGTCGATGATCGACTCGTGCACGAACAGCCGGCGCGTGGTGGTGCAGCGCTGGCCGGCGGTGCCCACGGCACCGAACACGATGGCCGGGATGGCGAGCTTCAGGTCCGCGCTCTCGTCCAGGATGATGGCGTTGTTGCCGCCCAGCTCCAGCAGCGAGCGGCCCATGCGCCGCGCCACGCGCTCGCCCACCAGGCGGCCCACCCTGGTGGAGCCGGTGAAGCTGATGAGCGGAATGCGCCTGTCGTCCACGAAGGCCTGCGACAACTCGGTGCCGGCATCGTTGAACAGGAAGAAGATGTCGGGGAAGCCGCCGGCCTTCAGCGCCTCGTTGCAGATCCGCATCGTCGCGATGGCCGACAGGGGGGTCTTGGGCGAAGGCTTCCACACGCAGATATCGCCGCAGATGGCGGCCAGGAATGCGTTCCAGGCCCACACCGCGACCGGGAAGTTGAACGCGCTGATGATGCCGACCAGGCCCAGCGGGTGGTACTGGTCGTACATGCGGTGGCCCGGGCGCTCCGAATGCATGGTGTAGCCGTACAGCATGCGGCTCTGGCCCACCGCGAAGTCGGCGATGTCGATCATCTCCTGCACTTCGCCATCGCCCTCGGGCTTGATCTTGCCCATCTCCAGCGCCACCAGCGAGCCCAGCGCGTCCTTGTGTCTGCGGAGCGCCTCGCCGCACAGGCGCACGGCTTCGCCGCGACGCGGCGCCGGCGTGGTGCGCCATACCTTGAAGGCCGCCTGGGCGCGCTCGACGAGGGTCTCGTAGTCCGCCGCGCTGGAGGCATGCACCGTGGCGATTACCTCGCCGGTCGCCGGGTTGACCGGTTGCAGCGTGCCGGCGTCGGTGGTGCGGGACCACTCGCCGTTGCCCAGGTAGGTGCCCGACTGGGTGGCGCCGAGGCCAAGTGCGGTGAGGATGGCGTGGGACATGCGTGACTCCGGACCGTGGCGCGGCAAGGCCGCCAGTAGAGAAAACAGGCATTCTAGCAGGCCCCCCGCCATGGATCGCCTTGGCCGCCGGGCCATGCCAGAATCCCTGGCGTCGCCCCGGCCCGCGCCTGGATGCCATCCGGCGCCCCCGCTGGAACTTTTCCATCCATCAGCAAAGGATCTGTATGAAAAGGTTTGGCAGTGCGCTGACATTCGCAGTGGCGGTGGCATCGACCATTCCCGCTGCGGCGTTCGCCGGTGAGGTCGGGGATCCGGCCCTCCAGTCGTCGAAGCAAACATATGCGTTGACGCCCGGTTCCTCGGCCTATGCAGGATGGAGCGAATGGATACGGCAGCAGCAGGCGCGCAAGGATGTTTCGCCTGCGGTGAAGGGCGTCGGCCGCATCACCATCACGGCGGTATCGGATGGCGCCAGCGCGCCGGCTGCTTCGCCCGTACCCGTCATGCCGGACGTGGCGCCGGCGCCGCAAGGCTTGCTGCCGGCCGGCCTGCCTGCGGTGGGAACGACGGGGCAGCGGGTCACCATCTCGAACGAGATTCCGGACGGCGGCGAACAGCTCTGGACCTATGCCTGGGCGGACGCTCCCGGAGCCTGGGTATTGACGGGCCAGGGAGGCTGCGTGCAACCCCATTGTAGCGTCGCCATCGCCACCCGCTGACCTTGCCGGCGTGCTGGCGTGCGAAGGATCGGCGCCGTCGTGGCTCGCAGGCGCGGAAAGCCGCGTTCTTCTTCGGGGTCGCCATGTTTGTTATCCTTTCCGCTCGATGGCCCCGTGGCACAATTGGATAGCGCGCACCCCTCCTAAGGGTGAGGTTGTGGGTTCGAACCCCGCCGGGGCCGCCATCGATGCTTCGCACGACAAGAGACCGCCTTGGGGCGGTCTTTTCATGGACAGGCTCTCTCAGCCCAGCATGCCGTGCTCGCGGGCATAGGCGTAGACGCCCAGGTCGCTCTTGAGGCCGAGCTTGGACATGGCGTCCATCTTCTGCCGGCTGATGGTCTTGACGCTGCGGCTGAGCTGCGTGGCGATCTCGGACACCGTGAAGCCCAGCGCGAACAGACGCAGCACTTCCACCTCGCGCTTGGAAAGTACCGCCTGGACCGGAGCGGCGCCCGAGGCCTGGGCGGCATTCAGTGTCTTGCGGATGCCTGCGCCCAGGTAGCTTCGCCCGTGCGACACGGCCTGCACGGCCAGGGGCAATTCGGCCAAGGCATCGGACTTGCCCAGCAGGCCGCGCACGCCCGTCGCGAGAATGGCGCTGAGCACGCCCGCGTTGTTCACCATGGTCAGCACGATCAGGGGCAGCAGCGGCCAGCGGCGGCGTATCAGCCCCAGCATCTGCAGGCCGTCGGCCATCTCCCCGCCCGGCATGCTGAAGTCGGTGAGCACCAGGTCGCACGGATGGTCCTCGATCGCATCGAGCAGCTCCGCGGGCGAGCCGACGTCGGCGACCACGCTGGCCTGCGCACTGGCCTCCAGCACCATGCGCACCCCGTTACGCACGACGGGATGGTCATCCGCCAGAATGATGCGCATGGTCATGCCTTCACGATTCCGCTGCCTGCAAAAGTGCAAGGTTAGCCGATTCGACGTGGCAAGCAGATTAGGCGTTTTCCTACGCAATGCCGGGTGTTCTTCAGACGATTCTCATGGCAGATGGTGTAGCCGGCGCACTAGGCTGAACCTTTGCAGATCACGTTGGAACCTGGGCGCATCGATGGACGTATATACGGATTTATGCGGTGGCGCGTGGCCTTGCCGCCGGTTGCCGAGGGACAAGGAACGGCGGGGCTGGCGGGCGTATGGCCTGGCCCTTCTGCTGGCCTGTCTGGCCGGCGTGTGGGGGATCGCCCAGGCGACACAGGATGTTCCCGCACGCGGCGGCTCGGTATCGGCTGTCAGCGATCCGATAGACAGCCTGCTCTCCCTGGCGCCGGAGGAAGACGCATGGCGTCGCCAACATCCGGTGATCCAGGTGGGCGTCCTGGCCGGCGATCACCTGCCTGCCGAAACCTGGGTGGCGGGACGGCCCGATGGCTTTGGCGTGGACTACGCCCGGCTGCTTGCCGGCAAGGCCGGGTTACGGCTGAACTTTCATCCCTACAGCGAACCGGTGATGGTCGTCGGGACGGGCATGCCGTACGACCTGCTGACCGCGATGACGCCCGGCCAGGCGGCCGGGGCGGGCTTCGAGCTGCTCACGCCCTATGCCGCCGGCCGCATGGTCGCGGTGGCGCGCAAGGGCGACGAGCGTATCCACACGGAACGCGACCTCGCCGCCATGCGCATCGCCATCGCGAGCGATGCCCGTGACATCGCGGACGTGTTGTCGCGGCGCTATCCCCATGCGGTGCTGGTGGCCGCCGACGATGATCGCCAGGCACTGGACCTGCTGGCCTCCGGCCGTGCCGACGTCTACCTCGGCACGACCCTGTCGCGCATGCGCCTGTCGTTGCCCGACCGCCACGACGATGCCCTGGTCGTGCTGGAATCGCTGGAACTGCCGCCCCTGATGGTCGGCCTCGCCGTGCCGCGCGACCGCGGCATGCTGCTGGACATCCTGCGCAAGGCCGAGGCCGGCTTGTCCGCGGACGAGGTGACGCGCCTGCGCGCGCGCTGGGGCGTGCGCGCGGAGGCTGGGGCCGCGGCTTCCGTGCAGGCGCCGACCAGCGCCGAGCGTGACTGGCTGCACGGCTTGCCGCCGCTGCGCCTGGGGTTCGAGATCGACCGCTTCCCCTATACCTTCCTGGACAGCCAGGGCCAGTTGAGCGGCGTGGCGGCGGACTACGCGGAGATCGTGCAGGAAGCGCTGGGGCTGCGCGTACAGCCCGTGCCCGCCAAGGACTGGAACCAGCTCCGGCGCATGGTCCATGACGGCGAGGTCGACCTGGTGGCGGCGGCGACGCCCGACGACTTCAGTTCGCGCGACATGGTATTCAGCCGGGCCTACGAGCATTTTCCGCAGGTCATCGTGGCGCAGGTGCAAAGCCCGACCTTGTCGGGTCCGGAAGACCTGGCCCGCCGTACCGTGGCGGTACGCGAGGAGATGGGGTTGCTGTTCCGCCTGAAGGCGCTGTCGCCCACCACGCGCTGGCTATCGGTCGGCAGCGCCGAGGAGGGCATGGCGATGGTGGCGTCCGGCCGGGCCGATGCCTATGTCGGCGCCCTGCCGGTGGTCGATGCCCTGATTCGCGACCGCTATGCGGCCACGCTGCGCGTGACCGGGCCCGCGGATTTCGACCAGGATCTGTCGATCGGCGTGGTCAACCGCTACGAGCAGTTGGTGCCTCTCATCAACCGCGTGCTCACCGGCGTGTCGGACCGCCAGCGCCAGGCCATCCGCAGCCATTGGCTGACCGCGCAATACCACTATGGCGTGCCGTGGCGATGGGTGCGTACCGGCCTGCTGGCGGCCCTGCTGGTACTGGGGGGCATGGCCATCTCCTATTTCCGCCAGCGGCGCGCCATGCGCGCGCAGCATGCAGCGGAGCAGTCCCTGGCGGCCCAGCTGCGGTTCCAGCAGGCCCTGCTGGAAACCATTCCTTACCCGGTGTTCGTGAAGGACGACGCAGGGCGCTATATCGCCGTCAACCGCGCCTACGAGGCTATGTTCCATGCCTCGCGCGACGACCTGCTGGGTCATACCCTGGCCGAGACGCGGCATGTCGCCGGCCTGGATGCCGATGCCTTGCACGCCTCGGACATGCAACAGTTGGCCCGGGGCAGCGGCAGCCATCACGAGCTGCACGTCAGTCCCCCGGACGCTTCCGGCGGCACGCGCGACTCCCTGCTATGGCTGCACGTCTTCAATCGCGGCGGCGGGCAGGGCACCTGCCTGCTCGGCACCCTGGTGGACGTCAGCGAGCTGCGCAAGGCCGAGGCGCGCGCGCTCGCTTCCGAGCAGAAGCTGATCGACACCAACGAAAGCCTGCCCGGCGTAGTGCTGCGCGCGTGCTACATGCCGGATGGATCGAGCCGGTTTGACTATGTTGGCGGCGATAGCGAGGCCCTGTTCGGCCTGACCCACGGGGAACTCACGCAGGGGCGCCGCCGACTTTCAGACGTCATCCTCGAGGATGACCGGCCCGCGATGCGCCAGGCCGTCCAGCGCGCCAAGGAAGGCTTCGGGCCGCAAGGCGTGGAATACCGCATCGCCCTGCCGTCCGGCCTGCGATGGGGGCACGCCTCGTTCGGCCTGCCGCGCCGCGAGGACGACGGCACCGTCTTCTGCAGCATCTACTGCGATGACATCACCGCCGAGAAGGCGCAGGCGCAGGCCCTGGTCGAGGCCACCACCACGGCCGAGGCGGCGGTCGCCGCCAAGGGCGCCTTCCTCGCCATGATGAGCCACGAGATCCGCACGCCCATGGCCGGCGTGCTCGGCCTGATCGAACTGCTCGGCAAGACGGCGCTGGACCGCGAGCAATCGCACATGCTGGACATGGTGCGCGATTCGGCGAGCGCCTTGCTGCAGATCCTCGATGACATCCTGGACTTCTCGCGCATCGAGGCCGGGCGATTGACGCTGAGCGAGCATCCCTTCGACCTGCGGGCGATGACCGACGGCGTGCTCGGCCTGTTCGCCACGCTGGCGCGCGAAAAGGGCCTGGCCCTGTACGCCACGCTGGACTGGCGGCTGGCGGCGCAATACCGGGGCGACATGACACGCATCCGGCAGATCGTCACCAACCTCTTGAGCAATGCGCTGAAGTTCACTTCCAAGGGGCATGTCGAGCTGCATATGGAACTGCTCGAGGATGCCCCCGACGGGCAACGCATGGCCATTTCCGTCCACGATACCGGCATCGGCATCGCGCAGGAGCAGCTCGACCGGCTGTTCCAGCCCTTCGTGCAGGCCGACGCTTCTACCTCGCGCCGCTATGGCGGCACGGGACTGGGACTGACCATCTGCCAGCGGCTGGCCCACATGATGGAGGGCGAGATCCGCATCACCAGCTCGCTGGGCTTCGGCACCAGCGTGACGTTCGACGTGCGGCTGCCGGTGGCGCAGGCCCTGCGGCCGCAACCGGCGCTGGCCGGCAAGCGGGCGCTGCTGTGCACCGGCGACATCCTGCTGGAGCGCGAGCTGTCCAATACGCTGTCCGCGCTGGGCCTGTCCATCATCGGCGCCGACGCCAGGGACCTGCCCGAGAGCGACGCGCACAACGTCGATATCTACGTAGTCGATGCGGCCCTGGCGCGCGGCGGGGCGCTGCCTCCTGGTGTTCGCGTCATCCGCTTGCTGGATGCGCCCGATCCCCGCGGCTTTTTCGTGGAGGAAGGGCATGTCGCGCTCAGCGGCTATCCACTGCTGTGGCGCTCGGCCATGGAAGCCTGCCACACGGTCCTGGGCATCTCGCTGCCTGCCCGCCCGATGGTTCCCGGCGTGTCGCCGGTGCGCCACGCGGCGCGTATCCTCGTGGCGGAAGACCATCCGATCAACCGCGCCGTGCTCGGTCGCCAGCTCGATTGCCTGGGCTATGCGCATACCATCGTCGACAATGGCCAGGAGGCCTTGCGCACCCTGGCCAACGGCCATTACGACCTGCTGATCACCGATTGCCACATGCCGCTGCTCGACGGTTATACGCTGGCGCGCAGGATTCGCGAGGGCGAGGCGGGCAGCGATACGCACCTTCCCATCATCGCCTTGTCGGCGAGTGCGCTGCCGGAAGAGGTCGTGCGCTGCCACGAGGCGGGCATGGACGAATTCCTGGCCAAGCCCGTGCAGCTGTCCACCCTGGACGCCATGCTGTCCGCCAGCCTCGAAGGTCGTTCGCCCAAGGTCGGGCGGGAGACCCCGGAGGCCGACCCCGCCGTGGACGGGCGCCTACGCACCCTGAAGGAAGTCTTTGGTTCGGCACGGCAGGTGAGGGACCTGCTGCGAGGCCTGCTCGACACCACGCGCCAGGACCTGCGGGAGCTGGAGCACGCCCGCCTGGGCAACGACGCCGAGCGCCAGCGGGACATCCTGCACCGCATCCGGGGCGCGTTGCGGCTGGTGGACAACCAGTTGCCCGCCGGCAGCGGCAGCGTGGTGCAGCAGCGGGACGAACTGCTCCGCCACCTGCGGGCGCTCGAGGTCCTGCTGGCCCGGCTCGAATCGGGCATGGCCGATGCCTGACGCCGCCGGCATGTCGAATCCCGCCAGTCCGGTCAGTTCTGGATGGCCCGCAACGGGCGGCACGAACCGCCATCGCAATCGATCACCAGCGTGAACGTCGTGCAGGAGGCCTGGAACGTCGAGCCGCCCGTCGAGTGGACTTCGGCGCAGCCCTGCTGCGACGCGATCTGCTGGGCGGAGCGGACGACGGCGGCAATGTCCTGCACGGGCGCAGCCATGGCCATCCTGGATGCGGGAGTCTCGTCGGTTGCCGCCGGATTCGAATGCACCACGATGGTGGTCGAGTCGACGGGGCCACCCTTCATGCCGTACTTGGCGCGGATCGAGCGCGCTATGAAATGCGCATCGAAAAGATTCATGCCGGCCACCGGCTCGCGGAAGCATTTCACCAGCAAGACGGTATTCGGCGTCACGATCGGCACGGTATTGGAAAAGGCCCACGCGCTGTGCCGGCCCCAGCCCGCCGTGCCGATGGTGGCCGAACTTACCGTGGCGCTGTCGGCCTCGTTCATCACGCCGAAGTAATGGCAGCCCAGCTCCAGCGACTTGTCCGCCGCCCGCAGGATGGCGAAGTCCGAGGCGCGCTCCGCGCTGGTGAAGCCATTGCCGGCGAAATCGATCTTGAAGGTATCCGGCGACAGCGCCGTCTCGCTGAAACCGCCGCCAAAGCCCTTGGACTGATACGCCGTGGCGCAGCCGCCAAGCGCCAACGCCCATGCAAGCACGCAGGCGCGCACGATCCCCGTATTCATGGCTTCCCCCCTGGTTGCCTGGCTGGACCTCGCCGCTCGGCGAATCCATGCGCCGAACCTAGCAAACCAGGGCTACGCACCGTCACTGGCCAAATGGCCTCGGCTGGGTAGGTGGGGCGAGCATGCGCGGATCAATGGGCAGCCCATACGGACGCGAGCGGACCAAGCCGGAAACGTTGCTCAGCCGATCCGTCAGCCTCGACAATTGCTGGGCAGATACTTCATGAGCTGGGTGTCGGTGATGTTCGGGTTGTTGCACGTCCAGGAGATCGAGCCCTGGCTGGTTACCGCCGACAGGCCCAGTTGAAGGGTGGCGATGTGCGAATTGGCGTGTTGCGCACCCGTGTTATCGAAGCGTATAAGGATCATCCCTTGCCGTTCGGTCGCGTTGACGTGGCTGACGTACTTGCCCGAGATCAGCGAATCGTTGGGCAACCCCGCGGATGCCTGCGTCGAAGGAAAGTGCCCGTAGTTCGAGTAGTACTCGACGATGGCGGTCTTGGAGCCTTCCGCCAGCTCGAAGCCTTCGGCGACCTGCGAGCGGATCACATAGTCCTGGTAGGCCGGGATCGCGATAGCCGCGAGGATGGCGACGATCGCCACCACGATCATCAGTTCGATCAGCGTAAAGCCGGCTCCCTGGCGGGCCGTGGCTGGGTGCTTCATGGGATTCCCCCTGTGGAATACCGATGGCCTGAGCGCAGACCGGCGCCAAGTTTGCCTGAACCGCTACGTCAAAATGGGTGAAGGAGCACGCTTTTAGGCGGCGAGGGGAAGCATGGCAAGGTGTGCCTGCCGCAGGTGCATATCGTATTTGTACGATATATGATTCGCCGCATGACGATATACGACGCGGGTCCATCGAGACCGAAACCGCCGGGCGCATTGCACCCGGAAGGTTCGGTGCCCTCGTGCCCGATGCCTGCCCCATGCCAGCCCGTCTGACCCCCATGGACATCGACGCGATCCACAAGGCGCTGGCCAATCCGGTCCGGCGGGACATCCTGCAATGGCTCAAGGAGCCGGAGTCCCATTTCCCCGAGCAGGCGCATCCGATCGCCTATGGCGTCTGTGCGGGCCAGATCCATGGTCGTTGCGGGCTGTCGCAGTCGACGGTGTCGGCGCATCTGGCGACCCTGCAGCGCGCCGAACTCGTGACCACGCGTCAGGTCGGGCAGTGGGTGTATTTCAAGCGTAACGAAGACGTGATCCGGGCCTTCCTGGCCCATATGAACACCGGTCTCTGAGGCGCTAGCCGGACCGGGCAATCCCCGCATTCATTGGAAACGACACATGGCGAATCTTTTCGACCCCATCCAGATCGGCGACCTGACCCTGAAGAACCGCATATTCATGGCGCCGCTCACGCGCTCGCGCGCTGGCGAGGCGCGCGTGCCCAATGCCCTGATGGCCGAGTACTACCGCGAGCGCGCGTCCGCTGGCCTGATCCTGTCCGAGGCGACCTCGGTGACACCGCAGGGCGTCGGCTATGCCAACACGCCGGGCATCTGGTCGGACGAGCAGGTGGAGGGCTGGAAGCTGGTGACGAAGGCGGTGCATGAGGCGGGCGGCAAGATCTTCCTGCAGCTGTGGCACGTCGGCCGCATTTCCGATCCGATCTTCCTCAACGGTGAATTGCCCGTCGCGCCCAGCGCGATCGCGGCGAAGGGGCACGTGAGCCTGGTGCGTCCGGAGCGTCCCTACGTGACGCCACGCGCGCTCGACACCAGCGAAATCGCCGGTATCGTCGCGGCCTACAAGAAGGGCGCCGAGAACGCGAAGCGTGCCGGGTTCGACGGCGTCGAGATCCATGGCGCCAACGGTTACCTGCTGGACCAGTTCCTCCAGGACAGCACCAACCAGCGCACCGATGCCTATGGCGGCCCGATCGAGAATCGTGCCCGCCTGATGCTGGAAGTCACCGATGCCTGCATCGAGGTATGGGGCGCCAACCGCGTCGGCATGCACCTCGCGCCGCGCCGCGATGCCCATTCGATGGGCGACTCGGATCCGCTCGGCACGTTCGGCTACGTCGCCAAGGAACTGGGTAAGCGCAAGATCGCCTTTATCTGCGCACGCGAGGCCATCGGCGACGACAGCCTGGGTCCGCAGCTCAAGAAGCTCTTCGGCGGACCCTACGTCGCCAACGAATCGCTGACCAAGGAGACCGCCCAGCAACTGCTCGACCGTGGCGACGCCGATGCGGTCGCCTTCGGCAAGCTGTTCATCGCCAACCCCGACCTGCCGTTGCGCCTGGAACGCGATGCGCCGCTCAATCCCTGGGTATCGCAGACGTTCTATGCGGGCGGCGCGGAAGGCTACACGGATTATCCGTCGCTCGAAGTCGCCTGAGGCTTCGTTTCATGCCCGGAAAAGGCGCCAGCTTGCCTGGCGCCTTTTTCTTTCTTCGGTGGTGCTGCGGAAACGAAAAAGGCGCCACAAGGGCGCCTCAAACATTGGTACCGGTGATAGGACTCGAACCTACACTCTGTCGCCAGAAGCGGATTTTGAGTCCGCCGCGTCTACCATTCCGCCACACCGGCATTGCAGCCGTCGATTATGCCGGGTTCAGTGGACGGGGTCGAGTCCCAGCTGGCGGTCGGCGCGCTGGTAGTGGTCGTGGTCCAGGGGCTGGAAGGTGGCGCAGTGGGTCATGGGGCCGGAGTAGATGTGCAGGCTGACCGCCACGGCGTCGTCGCTGGGGTTGCGGATGGTGTGGTACTCGTGGGGCGGGATCAGGCTGCCGGCGGAGCCGGGGCCGGCCTGGATCGAGCCCACCGGCTGGAAGCGGTAGTAGCCGTCCTCGTCGGCCAGGCGCTCGTACTGCACCACTTCCAGCGCGCCGCTCCAGACACCTTCCACGCACCACATGCCGCAGTGATCGTGGATGGGCGTGCCCTGGCCCGGGCCCCAGGTCATCGCCACCACGCAGTAGCCGTGCTGTTCGCTGCGGTACAGTTCGCGGCGGGCGTAGCGGCCCTCGGCGGTCTCGAACACGCAGTCCGGCAATTTCACCTCCTGGCTGCGAATCAGTTTGCACAGGCTGTTGCGCAGGCTGTCGGTGACGGCGCGGGTATCGTCCTGGACCACGGCGGCGTCGATGGCGTCGATCAGTTGGCGGGAACCGGGGAAGTCGAGGGTGAGCATGGCGTTCTCGGGCTGCGGTGCTGCCGGGCCATCTTAGCAGCGTGAACCCAAGGGCGCCGAAGGCCGTTCAGAGTTGGCCGAGAAAGCCGCCGATGGCGCGGCTGTAGTTGGGAATGTCGACCAGGAAGGCGTCGTGGCCCTGCGGCGAGTCGAGCGCGACGAATTCCACCTCGGCGCCCGCAGCGCGCAGACCGTCGGCGATCTGTTCCTGCTGCTCCAACGGGAACAGGATGTCGGTGCTGACGCCGATCACCATCGCCTTCTGGATATGGATGCGCTTGAGGCCTTCCATCACGCTGCCGTTGCCGTATTCGGCGATGTCGAACCAGTCGCTGGCGCGCGAGAGATAGAGGTAGCTGTTGGGGTCGAAGGTGTGCACGAAGCGTTGCGCATGGCCTTCCAGGTACGACTCCACCTCGAATTCCAGGCCGAATGGGTTGTCGTCGCGCCGTTCCGGGTCGAGGCGGATGCGTGCGAAGCGGCCGTTCCATTCCATCGCGGAGCGGTAGGTGATGACGCCGAGCTTGCGCGCGATGCTCATGCCGGCCTCGGGATAGTGCTCATGGTCGTAGTGGCCGTTGTTCCAGTGCGGATCGAGCCGGATCGCCTCGCGCTGCAGCGAGCGGATGGCGATGGCGAACGGCTGCGCCTGCGGTGCGGTATCCACGCTGATATGGGCACGCACGCTGCCCGGGTGCAGCACCATGTAGGCCAGCGCGCTCATGCCGCCCATGGAGCAGCCGATCAGGCAGGCGAGCTGCCCGATGCCCAGGCCGCTTACCGCGGCGTGGGCGGCGTTGGCCACGTCTTCCAGCGACAGCTCGGGAAAATCGAGCCGGTACGGCTCGCCGGTCGCGGGGTTGATCGAAGCGGCGCAGGTGGAACCCTTGTCGCTGCCCAGCGAGTTCACGCAGATGACGAACCAGCGGTCGGTATCGATGGCCTTGCCGGGGCCGATCATCGCTTCCCACCAGCCGGGCGAGGGATCCTCGGCGTTCGAGGCGGCATGCGCGCTGGGCGAGAGGCCGGTGAGGATGAGGATGGCGTTGTCGTGCGCCAGACTCAATTCGCCCCAGGTTTCATAGGCGACGCGGGCGCCGTGGAGTTCTCCGCCGCGCTTCATCGCAAAGGGCGAGGGCAGGGCGAAGTAGCGGCGCGCGTCGGTCATCGGTGAACCTTGTCGATGCTGATCTTGATCGGCGTGTGCGTGTCCACGGCCACCACGCCGGCATCGCCCTCCAGGTCGCCTGCCTGGGCGATGGCCTGGCCGCTCTTGCTGATGCGGGCGCCGACGAACACGCGCTGCGCCGAGGATAGTTTGAACTGGGGCGTCATGCCCATCGCATCGGTGAGCGTGACACTGGCGGGCAGGGTGTTGGCGTCCAGCCGCGCCACCGCCAGCGGCATCGGCGGGCCCTGCTCGGCGCGCGCATAGACGAACAGCGTATCGCCCGGGGCGAGCCTGTCCTTCAGCGCGGGCGACAGCGAGACCTGCACTTGCAGGGCGGGGCCCCTGGCTTCGTCGTTCGCGGGCTTTTCTGGCGTGGACGGCGTGCCACCGTTGGCGCGCGCGTCGGCGACGGCGATCTGTTCGGCCACGGCCTTGGCCACGTTGGAATCCGGGTCGAGCTGCGGTTGCAGTTGGCGCCAGGTAGCGGCCGCTTCGGTATAGCGGTCGTGCTGGAACTGGCTGATGCCCAGCAGCCACAGGCCGCGCTGGCTCTGCGGGTCGAGCTTGACGGCGCGTTCCAGCAGGTCGAGCGCGCGGCCTTCGATGCGGTGGTCGTCGCGTAGCATCGAGTCGGTCTCGGCCCAGCCCACCATGGCGGCGCTGTTGTTGCCGTCCAGGCCCAGCGCGCGGTCGTAGGCGTCGCGCGCCGCGGCCGGCTGGCGCATCACGGTGTAGGTCTGGGCCAGCAACAGCCAGCCTTGCAGGTCGGTGGGCTGCTGCGCCAGGTGCGCCTTCAGCTCGTCGACGGCCTGGTCGATGCTCATGTTCTGTTGGCGCGGCACGCCGTTGAGCGCTACCGGCGTGCCCACCGCGAGGTAGAGTCCCACTGCCGCGATGGGCAACAGCAGGGCCAGCGCCAGGGCCAGGACGAACACACCGCGCGAGCGGCCTTGCGCTCGTCCGTGACGCAGCAGCGGCAACAGCAACAGCAGCAGGGCCACGGCGATCATCACCGCGGCGATCACAAAGAAAGCCAGCTTCACCAGTCGTCCCCTTCGTCGGCCGGCCTGTCGTGAGCGACGGCGGCGGTGGCGCGTCCGCGCCGGCGCACCGTGACCACCACCGCAAGAGCCCCGGCGATCAGTATCGCCAATGGGCCGAACCACAACAGCAGCGTGCTGGACTGCACCGGCGGGTCGTACAGCACGAAATCGGAATAGCGGTCGACCAGGTACTGCTTGATCTGTGCGTCGCTCTTGCCCTGCTGCATCAGGTCGAACACCTCGTGGCGCAGGTCGCGCGCCAGGTCGGCGTTGGAATCGGCCAGGTTCTCGTTCTGGCAGACCAGGCAGCGCAGCTCGCGCGTGAGGTTCTGGAAGCGGACTTCCTGCGCGTGGTCCTTGAACGGCAGCGGGTCGATGGCCTGGGCGAACGACACGCCCGCGAACAGCATCAGCGCCACCTGTAGGAGCGCACCCAGGGCGCGATTTCGGCGATGACGCAGCGCGCGGCTGTCGCGCACAGGGGGCGCTCCCACAAGGAGCCGGGTCATGGAGCGGGCTCCTTGGCCAGCGCCGCGATGGCAGGCTTCAGTTCCCTGGCGATCACCTCAGGTGTCAGCGGGCCGATGTGCTTGTAGCGGATGACGCCCTTGCCATCGACCAGGAAGCTTTCCGGCGCGCCGTACACGCCGAAGTCGATCGCGGTGCGGCCTTCCTGGTCGGCGATCACCAGGTCGTAGGGATTGCCATGCTGGGCCAGCCAAGCCTTGGCGTCCTCCGGTGCGTCCTTGTAGTTGTAGCCGACCAGGGGCACGCCGATGGCCTTGCCCTGGGTCATCAGCACCGGGTGTTCCTCGCCGCAGGCGATGCACCAGCTGGCGAATACGTTGATGAGGTAGGGCTTGCCCAGCATGGCCTCGCGGCTCACCGTCCGCGCGGGATCGTCCAGCCTGGGCAGCACGAAGGCCGGCGCGGGCTTGTCGATCAGTGGCGAGGGCACCTCGCGCTGGTCGTGCTGGGTGTTCCACCAGATGCCGAAGCCGAACAGCGCCACCAACAGGAGAAAACCGAGGAAAGGCAGCAGCCGGCTCATGCGCGCGACTCCCGCAGCGCCGGCAGCGGCTCCGCTGCCGACTCGACCGCGCGTTTGGCGCGGAAGCGCCGGTCGGCGGCGGCGAAGAAGCCGCCCAGCATCATCAGCAGGCCGCCGGCCCAGATCCAGCGCACGAACGGTTTGTCGTACAGGCGCAGCGCCCAGGCGCCTTCGGGCTGATTGCGGTCCATCGGCTCGCCCAGCGCCACGTAAAGATCGCGGAACAGGCCGGGATCGATCGCCGATTCGGTCTGCACCTGGCCGCGCGAATAGGTGCGCTTCTGCGGGTGCATCACGGCGATCTCGCGGCCATCGCGCAGCACCGTCACCATGCCCTGGTCGCCCTGCCAGTTCGGCCCCTGGGTCTGCTGCACGCCGTCGAAGCGGAAGTCATAGCCGCCGATGCTGGCCACCTGGCCCGGCGCCATGCGCACGTCGCGTTCCACGCTCAACGCATTGGTCAGCAGCACGCCCGCCAGGAACACGCCCACGCCGGCATGTGCCAGCAGCATGCCGGCCATCTCCGCCGGATAGCGGCGGCCGGCCGGCATCTCGCGCCAGCGCTTGGCCACGTAGAGCAGGGTGCCGACGATGCACCACACCGCGGCGGCGGTACCGGCGATGGCTTTGGATTCGCCGTTGGTGAGCAGGCCCGCCACGATGGCGCAGGCGACCGTGGCAAGGCCGGCACGCCACAGCAGCTTCTTCAGCACCGGCATGTCGCTCCTGCCCCAGCGCAGGTAAGGGCCGAACGGCAGCAGCACCACCACCGGGATCATCAGCAGGGTGAACAGGAAGCCGAAGTAGGGCGGGCCCACCGAGACCTTGCCCAGGTTCAGCGCGTCGCCTACCAGCGGGAACAGCGTGCCCAGCAGCACCATGGCGGCGGCCACGGTCAGCATCAGGTTGCCGATGAGGATGGCGGTCTCGCGCGACACCACGCCGAACGGCTTGCCGCCGGCCACCTTGGGCGCGCGCAGCGCATACAGCAGCAGCGAGCCGCCCACCACGATGGCGAGGAAGCACAGGATGAACAGGCCGCGCCGCGGATCGGAGGCGAAGGCGTGCACCGAGGTGAGCACGCCCGAGCGCACCAGGAAGGTGCCCAGCAGCGACAATGAGAAGGCGAAGATGGACAGCAGGATGGTCCAGGCGCGCAGCCCGCCGCGCTTTTCCGTCACCGCCTGCGCGTGGATCAGCGCCGCGCCCACCAGCCACGGCATGAAGCTGGCGTTCTCCACCGGGTCCCAGAACCACCAGCCGCCCCAGCCCAGTTCCGCATAGGCCCACCAGCTGCCGGCCACGATGCCGGCGGAGAGGAAGCCCCAGGCCACGTTGGTCCATGGCCGCGCCCAGCGCACCCAGGCCTGTTCCAGCTCGCCGCCCAGCAGCGCGGCGATGGAGAAGGCGAAGGCCACCGAGAAACCCACGTAGCCCATGTAGAGCACCGGCGGGTGAAAGGTCATGCCGGGATCCTGCAACACCGGGTTGAGGTCGCCGCCGTCCGGCGGCATCGGCAGCAGGCGCAGGAACGGGTTGGAGGTGAACACGATGAAGGCGAGGAAACCCACTGCCACCAGCCCCAGCACGCCCAGCACGCGCGAGACGAACACCTCGGGCAGGTTTCGGCTCAATGCAGCCAGCGCCAGCGTCCACAGGTTGAGGATGAAGATCCACAACAGCAGCGAACCCTCGTGCGCGCCCCACACCGCGGCGATGCGGTAGTACCAGGGCAGGGCGAGGTTGGAGTTGTCGGCGACGTACTGCACCGAGAAGTCGAAGCGCAGGAAAGCCCACACCAGCAGCGCGAAGGCCATCGCCACGAACACCGCCTGTCCGGCGGCGGCGGGGCGGGCCACCGCCATCAGCGCGCGGTTGCCGCGCCAGGCGCCAAGCAGCGGCAGGATGCCCTGCGCCAGCGCGAGCAGCAGGGCGAGGATCAGGGCGAGCTGGCCGAGTTCGGGGGTCATAGCGGCTTGTCCTGTCCGGCTTCCTCGTTCACCTGCTTGCCGGCGTGCGCCTTGGCCATGGCGTCCTTCAGCTCCTTGGGCATGTAGGTCTCGTCATGCTTGGCCAGCACCTCGGTGGCGATGAAGCGGGCGTTGTCCATATGGCCGGTGGCGATCACCGACTGGTTGTCGCGGAACAGGTCCGGCAGGATGCCGGTGTATTCGACGGGCATCGTGCCGCTGGCATCCACCACGGTGAAGGTGACCTTCAGCGAGTCGCTGCTGCGCTGGATCGAGCCGGCCTTGACCATGCCGCCCAGGCGGAAATTCTTGTAGCTGCGCGCCTCGCCCGACTGCACCTGGCTCGGGGTGAACAGGTAGTTCATGTTCTGCTGCAGGGCGAATACGGTCAGCCCCACCGCGACGGCGGCGGCGGCGATCACGAGAAGGACGATGGTGAGCCTGCGCTTGCGGGTGGGATTCATCATGGTTGGGTGAGTGCCCCTCAGGGTGATGAAGGGTTGCGTTGCTGGCGCGCGGCCTGCCGTGCCAGGCGGCCGCGCAGCTCGCGCAGGTTGCGCCGGCGGCGCAGTCCCGGGCTGAGGTAGTCGGCGACCAGCACGACGAAGAACACCGCATAGGCCGGCCACACATAGGCGGCATAGCCGCCCATGGCAAGGAAGTGGTCCCAGGAGAACGACGTCATCGGCGGCCTTCCTGCGCGCTTTCGGCGATCTGGCGCACCCAGTCCTTGCCGCTTTCCATCGCCAGCAGGTCCGTGCGCACGCGGCCGAACAGGCTGGCGACGTAGTAGCACTTGGTGGCGACCATCATGGTCAGCAGCGGCCACAGCATGTCGCCGCTGATCTTGGAGGGGCCGAGGATGCGGATGGTGGAGCCCTGGTGCAGGGTGTTCCACCAGTTCACCGAGAAATGCACGATCGGCACGTTGATGATGCCGATGATGGCGAGGAAGGCCGCGGCGCGCGCGCCCTGGCGGCGGTCCTCGAAGGAGTGGTACAGGCCGATCACGCCCAGGTACAGGAACAGCAGCACCAGCTCGGAGGTGAGGCGGGCGTCCCAGGTCCACCAGGTGCCCCACATGGGCTTGCCCCACAGCGAGCCGGTGACCAGGGTGATGAAGGTGAAGGCCGCGCCGATCGGCGCCGATTCCATCGCCACCACCTCCGCCAGCTTGATGCGCCACACCAGCGTGATGAACGAGGCCACCGCCATCACGCCGTAGATGAACAGTCCCATCCAGGCGCAGGGCACGTGGATGAAGATGATGCGGTAGGCATCGCCTTGCTGGTAGTCGGCCGGCGCCAGCACCAGGCCGCCGTACAGCGCGATGGCGCCCAGCAGCAGGGCCAGCACCAGCGCCCAGGGGCGCAGGGCACCGGCGAAGCGGTAGAAGTTCGGCGGCGAGCTGAGCTTGTGCACCCAGAGCGGGATCCAGTTGGCCATAACGTTCAGGCGTCCAAGGCAATGCGGAGTGCGGCGGCGCAGGCCAGCGGCGCCAGCACCAGGGCCATGACCAGCGCGGCCCCCAGCCAGGCGATGGGCGCAAGCCACGGCAGCCCTTGTTGTGCCGCGGCGACGGCGCCGGCGGCGAAGATCACCACGGGGACGCACAGCGGCAGCAGCATCAGTGCCAGCAGCATACCAGAGCGCCGCGTGCCGGCCGTCAGCGCCACCAGCACCGCGCCGAGCAGGCTGAGCAGCGGCGTGGCCAGCAGCAGTGCATACAGCAGCACCGGCATCACCGCCGTGGGCAGGTGCAGCATGGCGGCCAGCAGTGGAGCGATTACGATCAAAGGCAGCGCGGTGGTAATCCAGTGAGCCAGGATCTTGGTGCCCAGCATCAGCGCCAAGGGTTGCGGCGAGAGCATCAATTGTTCCAGCGAGCCGTCCTCGATGTCGCCGCGGAACATCGCATCCAGCGCCAGCAGCATGGCCAGCAGCATGGTCACCAGCACCACGCCGCCAGCGATGCGCTGCAGCAGGGCCTCCTCGGGGCCCAGCGCGAACGGGAACAGGGTGACGACGATCAAGGCGTACAACACCGGCATCACGATGTCGCCGCGGCGACGCCAGGCCAGGGTGAGATCGCGGCGCAGCACGGCGGCGCAGGCGGTGGAAAGCCGAGGGCTACTCATGCGCCCCCGCATGCTCTGCTCCCTTCCCTGCCTGGCAGGGGAGGGCTGGGCTGGGGGCATCCAAGAGGTTGGCGAAAGGGCTCATCCCCTCCCAGCCGCTCCCTGCGCGCCGGAGGCGCACCATCGACACATCCCGAGTGCTACGCATGCATGCGCACCCGGGTCGGCTCGCCATCGAGGAAGCTCACCGCGCCATGGCTGGTCACCAATGCGGCGCCGCCCTCGGTGGCATGCATCGCCAGCAGGCGGTTCACCAATTCGATGCCGGTGCGGTCGAGGTTGGCGTAGGGCTCGTCCAGCAGCCACAGCGTGCCCGGCAGCAGCAGCAGGCGCGCCAGCGCGGCGCGCTTCTTCTGGCCGGCGGAAAGGCGGCGCACCGGTTCGTCCTCGTAGCCGGCAAGGCCGATGTCGGCCAGCACGCCGGGTACGTCGCGGCCCGCACGGGTGCCATAGAGGCCGGCGGCCACGGCGAGGTTCTCCCGTGCGCTGAGATCGGCCTTCAGGCCCAGGTGGTGCCCGAGGAACAAGGTATCGCCCAGGTGTTCCGTCCGGCGCCAGGGCTGGCCGCGCCAGCGCAGCTCACCCTCGTCCAGGTGCAGCAGGCCGGCAAGGATGCGCAGCAGGGTGGTCTTGCCGCTGCCGTTGTTGCCCTCGACCAGCGCCACCTCGCCCGCATGCAGGGAAAAGTCCAGCGGCCCGAACACGGGCTCGTCCTGGCGATGGAAGGAAAGCGCCCGCGCTTCCAACAGAACCGGGGCAGTGGCGGACAGGGAGGTCATCGCGCGATTGTCCGCAATGGCCGACAGGCTTGTCCATGCGGCGCTGTGCCGCCAGTGAGGGGCGGCCTACGAAAACAGTCGGAGCTGCGCCGGGCCGCCATCCTGGCCATGGACATAGCCATGCTGGCCGAAGCGGCGGGCCAGGGCATCGAAGTCCGTCCGGGCCGGACCTACCGCGAACAGGCTGTGCTCCCTCCATCCATCCTCGCCCACGCCGACCGCCGCGCGGATGGCCTGGATGCCGGCAAGTTCGCGCAAGGCTCGCAGCAATTGCCGCTGCGCCTGCCGGTTGTGCTGGCGCGGCTGTGGCCGGGAGCGGGGATTCCAGGCGGTGAGGAAACCCCACTCACGCGTACCCACGATGGGTCGCAGGGCGGCGGGCAGTGCCTGCCCGATCCGGATGCCGGCCCAGCCGCCGCCATCCAGGCGTACCCGGTAGTCCGTGCGCAGGAAGGCGGCGAGCAGGCGTTCATCCATGCCGCGTGTCGGGCAGCGGGGGCAGGGTGGCGCGCAGCGCGGCGACGGCGGCATCCAGGTCGATCGTGCCGGCGTCCGTGGAGCCCCGCAGCAATTGCTCCAGCAACTGGTCCTGCGCGCGGCCGCGCTCGTAGGCGTAGGCATAAGGCAGGTGTGTGAAGGTGACCATGCGGTAGCGCGCCATGAAATGTTGCGGCGCGCGCTCGGCCAGCCGCACGCCCAGCTCTCGCTTGGCGAGGAAGTGCGGGTCGGCCACCGAATCGCGCATCTCCACGTAGTTCTCCAGCGCCATCGCCGCGATGGCATTGCTGTTGGGCTGGCGGATGCGCTGGAACTCGGCGAACACCTCGGGCGCATCGTCCGGTGCCTCGGCGAGCAGGGCGGCCAGCACCACGGTGTCCTCGAAGCCGCAGTTCATGCCCTGGCCGTGGAACGGCACGATGGCGTGGGCGGCATCGCCCACCAGCAGTGCCCGGCCGCCCAGGTGCCAGCGATCGAGGTAGAGCGTGGAGAGCGTACCCACCGGGTGGCCGTCGTAGTCTGTCGCGAAATCGGGAATCAGCGGCAGCAGGTCTGGGAAGTCAGCCTCGAAGAACGCATGCGCCGCGCGCGCGTCGGGCAGGGTGGCGAAGCTCGGGTGGGCGCCTTGTGCCGGCAGGAACAGGGTGACGGTGAAGCTGCCCTCGGTATTGGGCAGGGCGATGCACATGTAGCCGCCGCGCGGCCAGATATGCAGCGCGTGCGGTTCCAGCGCGAACTGGTCATGGCCGCCGCTGCGGCCCACCAGTTCGGCGGACAGGCCGCCGGCCGGCGGGATTTCCAGTTCCTTGTAGGCGTGGCCCAGCGCTTCCACCCGCTCGCCGAGCGGCGCGTGGGCCTGCATGGCGGCGCGCAGGGCGGAGCCGGCGCCGTCCGCGCCGATCACCACTGGCGCGTAGAGTTCGCGCGTGGCGCCGTGCTCGTCCGCCAGCCGGATGCGGCCGGCATCGAAATCCGCGCCAGCCAGCGACTGGCCGAAATGGAAGCGCACGCCGGCGGCCTCGGCCGCGTCGAGCAGCAGCATGTTGAGCGCGCCGCGCGATACCGACCAGATCACCTCGCTGTCGTCCACGCCGTAGCGCAGCAAGCCGGAGCGGCCATCGCGCGCGTGCACCATGCGTCCGCGCATCATCACCGCGCGCTGCAGCACGTCCTCGGCGAGGCCCGCCTGACGCAGCGCGTGCAGTCCGCGTTCGGCCAGCGCCAGGTTGATCGAGCGCCCGCCCGCGAAACCCGCCACGCGCGGATCGGGGCGCTTCTCGAACACATCCACCTGGAAGCCGCGGCCGGCCAGTTGCTGCGCCAGCAGCGCGCCGACCAGGCCGCCGCCGATAAGGGTGATGGGATGCGCCATGTAGCTCCGCTATGGGTTGGCAGTCGCGTGGGCGCCAAGAGTAGCGGGTCGCGGGTCAGTCGCGCACAGGGTGCGCCCCCGCACAGGCCGAATATCCTGTGGGAGCGCACCCCGTGCGCGACCCAACCTCGCGCCAGTTCAGAAGCTCATGAAATACCCGCCGTTGACCGGCAGGTTGGCGCCCGTGATATAGCCGGCGTCGTCGGCGGTGAGGAAGGTCACCGCGCGGGCGATGTCGCCGGGCGCGCCCAGCCGGCCCACCGGGATGTCCGCGACGATCTGCGCGCGGATCTCGGCCGGCACTGCCGCCACCAGCGCGGTATCGCAGTAGCCGGGCGAGACGGTGTTCACCGTGATGCCCTTGCGCGCCGTCTCGCGCGCCAGCGCCATGCCGAAGCCGTGCACGCCGGCCTTGGCGGCGGAATAGTTGGTCTGGCCGAACTGGCCGGTCTGGCCATTGACCGAGCTGAGGTTGACGATGCGGCCGAAGCCCCGCGTGCTCATACCCTCGACCACGTTGCGGCACATGTTGAACACGCCATCGAGGTTCACCCGCATCAGCTCGTGCCATTGCTGCGGGCTCATCTTGCGCAGGCTGGTATCGCGGGTGATGCCGGCGGCGTTGACCAGGATATCGACGCTGCCGTGCGCAGCCTCGACGCGGCCGACCAGTTCGGCGCAGCTATCGAACTGGCTGACATCGCCCGGCTCGAAAACCACCGCACCATCGAGATCGGCCAGTTCGGTGCGGAAGGCGTCGAGGCGCTCGGCGCGCGCGGGCAGGTCCACGGCGATCACCCGGCGGCCGGCCTGGGCCAGCTGGCGGCAGATCTCGGTGCCGAGGCCGCCGATGCCGCCGGTCACGACGGCGACGCGCGGAGTGCGGGCGGATGGACTCATGTGAAGGACTCGTGGACATGCCGCAAGGCAGCACGTGTTGTGCCGCAGCGGCGCATGGACGGGAAGGGGGCCGGCGCACGCTGGCGCGCGCCGGCCGGGATGGCTTAGCCGGGCTTCTTGGTGCCGCCGCGCGGCGAGTGCACCTGGGTGGCGGCGTCGATCAGCCCGCGCTGCATGGTGCGCCAGGCATCCATGTTGCGCTCGGTCAGGTCGTTGAGCATGGACCAGGGCGTCTGGCCGAGCAGGCTGTTGAGCTGGGTGCGGAACTGCTGCTGCTGATCCAGGAAGACCTGGAGGCTGCGTTCCAGGTAGGGCCCCATGAAGCCCTGCAGGGAGTCGCCGTAGAAGCGGATGATCTGGCTGAGCAGTTGCGGCGACAGCATCGGCTGCCCCTTTTCCTCGTGCTCAGAGATGATCTGCAGCAACACCGAGCGGGTCAGGTCCTCACCGCTCTTGGCGTCCCGGACCTCGAAGGTTTCGCCGTCCAGCACCAGCTGGCGGACCTCTTCCAGCGTGATGTAGCTGGAGATCTCCGTGTCGTAGAGCCGGCGGTTCGGATACTTCTTGATGATGCGGATCGTTTGTGCCATGCGACACAAGCTAGCAGAAGGTATTGCGCCGCACCAGTGATCCGTGGCGAAGGTCATGCTGCACTCTTGAGTGCAGCAATCGTTAAAGATCAGTGACCTACCGCGCCGCCTGCCGAGCCGAATGGCGGCCTGGCCAGCCAGATCACCGGGATCAGCAGGATGAACAGGATGGCGCACAACCAGAAGATGTCGTTGACCGCCAGGGTCAGCGCCTCTCGGTTGACCAACTGGTCGGTATAGCCCAGGGCCTGCATCTGGCTCATGCCGCCGTGGGTCAGCTGCCTGAGGATCTGGCCGGAAGCCGGGTTGGCCGGGGCGACGTTCTCGGTCAGCGTGGCGTGGTGCTGGATGCCGCGGTGCTGCCACAGCGTCACGGTCACCGCGGTGGAGACACTGGAGCCCAGCGTGCGGAAGAAATTGGCCAGGCCGCTCGCGCTGGCGATCTCATTGGCAGGGAGACCGGCCAGGTAGATCTGGTTGAGCGGGATGAAGAAGCAGGGGATGGCGATGCCCATCACGAAGCGCGGCAGCACCAGGGTGGCGAACGAGGCGGAGCTGTCGAAGGTGGAGAACCAGTACGCCGTGGCGGCGAACACCGCGAAGGCGAAGGTCACCACCATGCGCAGGTCCAGTCGCTGCATGTTGCGGCCGAGGATGGGCGAGAGCAGGAAGGCGAGGATGCCCACCGGCGCGGTGGCCAGGCCGGCCCAGGTCGCGGTGTAGCCCAGGGTGGTCTGCAGCCACAGTGGGAACACCACGTTGATGCCGAAGAAGGCGAACATGCCCAGCGACAGCGCGATCACGCCGGCGGTGAAATTGCGCTGACGGAACAGGCCGAGCTCGACCACCGGATGCCTGGCGTGCAATTCCCACACCACCAGGAAGGTGAGGCAGACCAGCGCGACCAGGCCCAGCGCCGTAATCATCGGCGAGGCGAACCAGTCATGGTCGTTGCCGTTGTCCAGCATGAACTGCAGGCAGCCCACGCCCGCCACCAGCAGCACCAGGCCGACCACGTCGATGGGCGACTGGAATGTCCGGGTCTCGCGCTTGCGCAGCAGGGTCCAGGTGATCGCGCCGGCTAGCACGCCCACCGGCAGGTTGATGTAGAAGATCCACGGCCAGGAGAAGTTGTCGGTCAGCCAGCCGCCCAGGATCGGTCCGAAGATCGGCGCCACCACTACCGTCATCGCCCACAGCGCCAGCGCGATGCCCTGCTTGGCCTTGGGGTAGCTGGCCAGCAGCAGGGTCAGCGACAGCGCCACCATCGGGCCGGAACCGGCGCCCTGCATCAGGCGCGCGAACACCAGCATCGGCATCGAGGTGGCCAGGCCGCACAGCATGGAGAACACCACGAACAGCATCACCGAGAAGACGAAGGTCCTGACCTCGCCGAAGCGGCGCGCGATCCAGCCGGTGAGCGGCTGCATGATGGCGCTGGCCAGCGAATAGGAACTGATCGTCCAGGTGCCTTCGCTGGCGCTGACGCCCAGGCTGCCGGCGATGTGCGGCACGGCGACATTGACGATGGTCATGTCGAGCACCTCCATGAAGGTGCTGAACGCGACCGCGATGGTCAAAAGGACCAGGGCCGTGCCATGAAGCGGCGGCAGCGGCTTGGCGTCATCGGGGGAAGTGGCCATGGCGGGTTCCGTGGGCGGCTCAGTCGGCGCCGCGCTGGCTCAGATTGGCCTGGATGATCTTCTCGGCTTCCTCGTCCGCCTTGCTCGCCATCTGGTCGTAGACGGTGGTCTGGGCGACCGGCTGGCCGCTGCCGGCGGGCGCCATCATCGGGCCCTTGTCGTCGGTGATATCCACCGTGACCTCGGTCGACAGGCCCACGCGCAGCGGATGCTGGTCCAGCTCCCTGTCGTCCAGCGCGATGCGCACCGGCACGCGCTGGACCACCTTGATCCAGTTGCCGGTGGCGTTCTGCGCAGGCAGCAGCGAGAACACGCTGCCGGTGCCGGCGCCCAGGCCGATCACCTTGCCATGGAACTCTACGCTGCCGCCGTACACGTCCGCCTCGATCCGGGCCGGCTGGCCCACGCGGATGTGGCGCAACTGGTTCTCCTTGAAGTTGGCGTCCACCCACAGGTCGTGCAGCGGCACCACCGTCATCAGTTGCTGGCCCACCTGCACGCTGTTGCCCACCTGCACGCTGCGCTGTGCGACGTAGCCGGTCACCGGGGCATAGATGGCATTGCGCTGGGCGGCGATCCAGGCGGCGCGGAAGTTGGCGCGGGCCTGCTGCACCGCCGGGTTGGTGGCGATCTCGGTGCCCTCGATGGCGGCGTGCGCGGAGGCGGCCTGTGCCTTGGCGGCATCCAGCGAGGCCTGCGCCTGGTCGACCGCGTCGCGCAGGTGCTGCACCGTTTCCGGCGCCTCGGCCTGTGCCGCGACCAGCGGCAGGCGGCGGGCCAGGTCGGCCTGGGCCTTCTTCAGGTCCACCTGCGCCTTGGCGACCTGCGCATCGGCGCTGCTGGCCGAATCGGTCTGTCCCCGTACCTGGCGCACCGCCTGCGCCAGCGTGCTGCTGGCCTGCTGCAGGCGTACCTCGGCATCGGTGGGATCGAGCTTCACCAGTACCTGGCCGGCCTCCACGCGCTGTGTGTCGTCGGCCAGGATGGCCACCACGGTGCCCGCGACCTGGGCCGAGATCGCGACCTGGTTGCCGCCCACGTAGGCATTGTCGGTCCTCTCGCGCCTGGAGAACACGAACAGCCACAGCAGCACCCAGGTGACCGCCGCGAGGACGAACACCAGGGCGACGATCAGCAGGGCGCGACGGCGCTTGGCCGGGTCCTTGGCGGCCATGCCGCTGTCGTTGTCCTGCGCTTTGGCGGAATCAGTGGCGCTCATGCGGGGCGTCTCCGGGGAGGTTCGTCGGGGAGGAAGGGGACGTGTCGCTGGATACCTGGTCCGGCGCGGTGGCGCGGTAGCCACCGCCCAGGGCCTTGATCAGCGCGATGTCGGTGGACAGCGCCTGCGCGTGCAGGCTGACCTCGTCGTCCTGCTGCAGCAGCAATTGCGCCTGGGCGCCCAAGGTTTCGCGCCGGTCGCTCACGCCGCGCTGCACGCGCGACTGCGCGCTGGCGAGCAATTGCTGGTTGGCGGCGATCTCGCGGGCCTGCTCCTTGCGCCGTCCCGCTAACTGCTGGGCGGTGAGGCTTTGCGTGGCCACGTCGCGCGCGGCGCCCAGCACGGTGCCGTTGTACTGCGCCACGGCGGCCTCCAGCTGCGCCTTGCTCACGCCGTAGTTGGCCTCGAGCAGGCCGCCGGTGAAGATCGGCAGGTGCAGCGCGGGCGTCAGCCCGAACACGCGGCTGCCGGAATGGAACATCTGGTCGAGGTCGATGCTGGACAGGCCGGCCATCGCGCTGATGCTGACGTCGGGATAGAACTGCGCGCGCGCCACGTCGGTCTGGCGTAGTGCGGACTCGACCTGCCAACGGCTGGCGGCGATGTCGGGGCGGCGGGCGATCAGGTCCACGCCCACGTTGTCCGGCAAGCCGGCGGCGGCGGCGGGCAGCGGGCGGGGCCGCAGCGGCGGCAGTTCGGCCGGCGACACGCCGACCAGGCTGGCAAGCGCGGCCAAGCGGATGCGCGCCGAGCTTTCGATGGTTACCTGCGTCTGGCGCGCGGCGGCGAGCTGCGCCCGCGCCGACTGCACCGTGTCGGGGCGATCCACGCCCTGGCGCACGCGCAGTTCGGCGATGGCAAGCAACTGTTTCTGCGTCTCCACGGCCTGCCGGGCGATGCCGATGCGCGTCTGGTCGGCGAGCCAGCCGAGGTAGGTGTCGGCCACCGTGGTCTGGATGGCCAGTGCCGCCGCGCTGTGCTGCGCCTCGGCGGCGTGCGCCTGGTCGATGGCGGCCTCGATGGTGTTGCGCTTCTTGCCCCACCAGTCGAAGTCGTACTGCGCCTGCACGCCCAGGTCGCCCTGGTTGTACCAGGTGAAACCCAGGAACTTGGGCGGGATCAGCCCGGTATCGCTCAGGCGCTGGCGCTCGACCTGCGCGCTGCCACTAACGCTGAGCCCGGCCTGCGCGGTGGCGGCGCGGATCGACTGTTCGGCCGACGCCACGCGCGAACGCGCCTCGGCGAGATCGGGCGAGCCCTTCATGGCCAGGGCGATCAACTGGTCCAACTGGGGATCGCCGTACTGGCGCCACCACTGGGCGTCGGGCCAGCCGGCGCGGGCGGCCACGTCGAGTCCCGCCAGCGACACGTCGTCGCGGATGGCGGGGCGGTCCAGCTTCGCGGGAATCGAACAGCCGGCCAACGCCAGCGCGATGGCGCAGGCAAGCGCGGCGTGGCGACGAATCGGAACGCGTGGAGTCATGGACGGGAGTCCGTTGGCTGCAAGGAATCGAGGTTGAGGGCGACCTGGCGCAACAGGCGTTCCAGCGCGCGCTTGTCGGAGGCGCTCAGGGAGGCGAAAGCGCCCAGCACCTTGGGGAACAGCGGCGGGAGCATCTTGCGCACCAGGCGCTTGCCGGCCGGCGTGATGCTGAGCACGATGCGGCGCCGGTCCTGCGCGCTGGGCACGCGCGTCGCCAGCCCGGCTTTCACCAAGACATTGCCGATGCGCGTCATGTTGGTGGCGCCTTGCTGCGCGAACCCGCACAACTCGCTGGGCGTGGCGCCTTCCGGACTGCTGTACAGGATCATCAGCGTGCGGAAATCGCTGTCATTGAGACCATGCGGCTTGAGGTTGCTTTCCAGCACGTCGAGCAGCGAGCCGCCCACCAGCAGCAGCAGGCGGGTCATGCGCACTTCCTGCTGGGGCACGTCCGGCAGCATGCCGGCCACGCGGGCGATGCCGGCATCCATATGGTCCAGGCAGGTCTGCATCCGACTCATTTCATCAAAGAATAATTCGCTGGTGAACTATCAGGCTAGCACCGTGGCGGCGACGGGCACAAGCCTCCCCGCTGCGATGGGGCGATCGGGTTCCGCGTCAGGCGAAGCCGAACAGGCGGCGGGCATTCGCCGTCGTCGCGGCCGCGACATCCGCCTCGCTTTCCCCGCGAAGCCGCGCCACTTCGCGCAGCACCTCGGTGAGGTAGGCCGGTTCGTTGCGCTGCCCGCGATGGCCGGCGCCGGGCTGGTCGGGCGCGTCGGTTTCCAGTAGCAGCCGCTCGATCGGCATGCCGGCCACGATGCGACGAAGGCGTTGCGCCCGCTCGTAGGTCACCGGGCCGCCGATGCCGAGATGGAAGCCCATGTCCCACAGCCGCCCGGCCTGCTGCAGGCTGCCCGAGAAACTGTGCACGACGCCGTGCAGTCCGCCGATCCGCTTGATGGTGGAGGTGACCTCGTCCATGGCGCGTCGCGCATGCACGATCACCGGTAGGTCCAGTTCGCGCGCGATGCGCAGCTGCCTTGCGAAATAGTCCCGCTGCCGCTGGACATCCAGTTCGGGAAGAAAGAAATCCAACCCGATTTCGCCCACGGCGACGGCGCGATGCGCCTTCAATTGCGCGGGCAGCGCGTCGAGGTCGGCGGCTTGGTGGCGGTCGATGTAGATCGGATGCAGGCCATAGGCGGGATGAATGTGCGCGTGGCGCTCGCCGAGGTTTGCGATGCGTTCCCACGACGCCCGGTCGATGCCGGGCACCACGATGTGCCTGACGCCGGCCTCGGCGGCGCGGGCGAGCATGGCTTCGCCGTCGCCTTGGAAGCTGTCGTCGTCGAGATGGGCGTGGCTGTCGGTGAGTTCGAGCACAGATTGCAGGGTCCTGTCCCGTGAGAATGGCCGGCTTCGGTCTAAGCGAATATTCAGTGAATCGAGGGTTCAATGAAGCGCGTTCGGATCGAATCGGGCGGAAGCGGGGTGCTCCGCCGATCCAGACAGGAGAGCATTATGAGCAGGTTGGTCGTTTCAGCGCTGAATTTCGGACTTGGCGCGGCGCTGGTTCTTGGTCTTTCGGCATGCAACCGCGATGCGAATGCCGATGGCGGCGTGGGCGCCGCGCCGTCGGCGCAGGCCGCCGCCCAGGGCGGTCCCAAGTACGCCCGCGTGGTGAGCGTGACTCCGGTGCACGAGGCGCCCAGTGCGCCGCAGCAGGTTTGCCATGACGAGGTGGTCACCCAGCACAAGCCCGTGCAGGACACGCACCAGATCGCAGGTACGGCGATCGGCGCCATCGCCGGCGGTTTGCTCGGCAACCAGGTCGGCAGTGGCAAGGGCCGGACCCTGGCCACCGTGGCCGGCGCCGTGGGTGGCGGCTATGCGGGCCACGAGATCCAAGCCAACCACCAGCAGAACGCCACCGTTTCCAGCACGCAGCGTCGCTGCACCACCGTTCCCGGCAATGGAGGGGACAAGGTCGTGGCGTACGACGTCAGTTACGAGTACAACGGCGTTACCCGCACCGTGCGGATGGACCACGATCCGGGCGACAGGCTGCAGGTGCAGGAAGGGGTGATTGCCGTTTCCGACGCTCATTGAGGATTTACGCCATGCAAACACTGCTTAGACAATTGACTGTCATGGGCCTGGTCTTGGCCATCGCGCTGGTTTCCGGTTGTACGCCGCCGCCGCAGCGGCAGGTGGTCTACAGCGGTTATTCCAATCGTTGCGAGCAGTGCGGCGTGGTGAGCGACGTGCGGCAGATCCAGACCCAGAAGGGAGCATCGCCGCTGGGCATGGTCATCGGCGGCATCGCCGGCGGCGTGCTGGGCAACCAGGTGGGCGGCGGCAGTGGCCGGACCCTTGCCACCGTGGCCGGCGCGGTCGCCGGCGGCGCCGTCGGCAACCAGGTCGGCAAGAACGCCAGCGGCCCGGACATCGCCTGGCAGGTCACCATCAAGCTGGACGACGGGCGCTATGCCACGGTCACGCAGGCGGCCGATCCGCAGGTTCGTCCCGGCGACTACGTGCAGATCCGCAACAACCTGGTCTATCGACTCTGACGTAAAGACGTCTGGGCGTCCAAATGAAAAGGCCCTCTTGCGAGGGCCTTTTTTTATGCGCGATGGCGATGGCTTCAGTTCACCGCATAGAAGGCGTGATCGCCAATGGTCCTGACGATGCGTCGCGTCGACCAGGCGGGCGCGACGGCCAGTGTGGCGAAGTGATCGGCTTGCGGCACGTAGACCGTGCGTTCGCCCGTGGGCAGGCTCCAGTTGCTGATGGAGTCGCCGGCGATCTTCCATGCCTTGGTCCAGGAATTGAGATCGGTCACTTCGAAATTTTGCGCGGTCGTCGTCAACGCGAACTGACGCGGTGAGGTGACGACCTCACAGACGCTGCCGCCCCAGGTGCCGCGGTCGCGGCGACGGAGGGCGACTTCGGCCACGGCGTACTGGCCGATGGTCGACTCACTGCGTGCCTCGAGATATACCGTCGTGGCCAGGCAGGTCTGGTCCGCGAGGGGTTGGGGCAGCACGGACGCTAGCCACAACAGCATGGAAAGTTTCATTGTCTGCCTCCAGCGTGCTGTACGCGCGAGGCCGATGCGGCTGGCATCACGCGCCGTTGCGGTGGACGGGCGGGCAGGCCGTTCCACCTGGATTGAAACACCTCGGCCGAAACTTGTGGCCAGGCGGTTTGCCACGGGATTGTGGCCAGTCGAACGGCTGATCCGGTGCCGCTCTCAACTTGTCTGCTGCAAAGCACTGCTCGGGTACTGACCACCGAGTGGCTGCAACTGCATTCCGCACGAAGGCGGGGGATACGCCGGCATCGCTGCCGGGTCGCGCCGATCCGGACCCCTCCGGTTCGTCGCGTATGTCGACATCCATGGGCAGGGATGTCGTCGAATTGGCTGGCGGAGACTAGTGGCCGGTTTCCGATCTGGCAAGTGCCTGGCCGTTCAGGTTCACGTCGTGCTCACCTTTGCCGTGATGCGTTCGTGAAACCTTGCGCGGCCACGCGAGTCATGCCGGCCAACTCTCCGCGATGCGAAGAGAGACGTCCATATCGCCATGGCGCAATACGCTGGTTTCCAGCGAGTGAACGGCGTCGTCGTCGATCACCGCGAGTGCGGCGACATCCTTGTCGCCTGGGGCGACGTCGAGCAACTGGATGGCTGCCTTGTCGCCCTGGCGCAGCACGGTGCCTCCGGGCAAGGCTTGCGGCAATACGACGCAATGCATATGCCGCTTGAGTCCCCCGCGGTAATGCAGCCGCGCCACGATCTCCTGGCCGGGATAGCAGCCCTTGTCGAAGGCGACGGCCTGCAGGCGCTCCAGCGAAAGCGCGGGCGGCAACAATGCGCCCAGGACGTCGTCCGGCAGCCAGGGCCATCCCGCTTGGATTTGTGGAAGGCGCCAGGACGAGTCCGGATGCCCGGCGCCGGCGACCATGCTGTGGTCGCCGCAGCCGAGGATGTAGGCATCGCCTTCGCGGTCGAAGGCATGGGCCTCGAGCGCAGGGCCGGTGCCGAGCGTGCGTGCATCGAGGACGGTGAGCTTGACCTTGGCGCGGAACACGAAGCGCTGCAGCGACTGCGCCATCGATGCCGCGTCGCCGCCGCGCAGCAACAGCAGCAGGGCGTCGTCGGCCAGCCGGGCCAGGTGGAACAATGCCAGCACGCGTCCCTGGGCATCCAGCCACGCGCTGAACTGCCACCGGCCAATGGCCAGCGTGGGAACCTGGCTGCTGAACTGGGCCTGCGCGAACGCGTTGGTGTCGGCGCCTTCGATCAGCAGGATCTGTGCGGAGTGGTGAGTGGTCATAGGCGGACGAGGTGAGGGCGGCGCCGGCGCCATGCAAGAGTGGTCGGCCTACTGGCAGACGATCGCGTCGCCGTCAAGGTTGTGCTGAATTTACGCAAGTATTACGCTTCTGGGGCTTTCACATACCATGTCCGATACGTCCTCCCAACCAAAGTCCACGCCTGTTCCCGTCCCCGCGGAGCAAGCCGCCGTGCCCGCCGTTCCGGACGCGGAGAAGGCCTTGGTGGAGCGGCCGGCGCCCGACCCCACCCGCTACGGCGATTGGGAAAAGAACGGGCGCTGTATCGACTTCTGATCTGCCGCGCCGGCTCTGCGCCGGCGTCGTCGGATAAGGGGAAGAGCGGTAAAGGGCATCAGCGATTCCACCCAGGATAGCCGCCATGGCAAACACGCAACGACCGCTCTCTCCCCACATGGGCATCTATAAGTGGCAGGTACAGATGGTGACCTCCATCGTGCATCGCGCCACCGGCATCGCCCTTTCCGTTGGAACCCTGCTGGTGCTGTGGGGGGTGTTCTCCCTGGCCCATGGCGAGGACAGCTATAACCAGTTCAAGGCCTGCGTCGGCAGCCCGATCGGCCTGGTGCTGCTGCTGGGCTGGACCTGGGCGCTGTTCTACCACCTGTGCAATGGCGTCCGTCACCTGTTCCAGGACGGCGGCATGGGCTATGCGATCCCGCAGTTCGTCCGTTCCAGCTGGCTCTCCATCATTGGCAGCATCGTGCTGACCATCATCGTGTGGGCCTACGTCCTGACCTCCGGAGGCGCGGCATGAGCGAGAACGGCCAGCAATTCGACGTGCGCAGCCAGATGCGCAATCCCCTGAAGCGCGCCCGCGGCCTGGGCTCGGCGCAGTCCGGCGTCGGCCACTGGTGGACGCAGCGCGTCACCGCGACGGCGCTGGTGTTCCTCGCCCTGTGGTTCGTGGTGACCGTGCTGGGCGCGCTGCACGCGGACTATGCGACGGCGCGCAGCATCGTCGCCAAGCCGTGGAACGCGGTGCTGCTGGTGGCCTTCGTGCTCACCATGTGCTGGCACGCGGTGCTCGGCCTGCAGATCGTGATCGAGGACTACGTCCATACCCGCTGGAAGGAGGTCGCCCTCCTGGTGCTGGTGAAGTTCATTGCGGTACTCGGCACGCTGGCGACGTTGATGGCCGTGCTGCGTCTGGCGCTGGGAGCCTGAAGTCGATGGAAAGCTACAAGATCCAACAGCATAAGTACGACGTGATCGTGGTCGGCGCCGGCGGCGCGGGCCTGCGCGCCACCTTCGGCCTGGCCGAGAAGGGCCTCAAGGCCGCGTGCATCACCAAGGTGTTCCCGACCCGCTCGCACACCGTGGCGGCGCAGGGCGGCATCTCGGCCGCGCTCGGCAACATGGGCGAGGACGACTGGCGCTTCCACTTCTACGACACCATCAAGGGTTCGGACTGGCTGGGCGACCAGGACGCCATCGAGTACATGTGCCGCGAGGCGATCCCGGCCATCATCGAGCTGGAGCACTACGGCGTGCCGTTCTCGCGTACCGAGGAAGGCAAGATCTACCAGCGCCCGTTCGGCGGCATGACCACCCACTACGGCAAGGGCACCGCGCAGCGCACCTGCGCCGCCGCCGACCGCACCGGCCACGCCATCCTGCACACGCTGTACCAGCAGGCGCTGGCGCATGACGCCACCTTCTTCATCGAGTACTTCGCCATCGACCTCGTGTTCGACGAGGAGGGCGTGTGCCGCGGCGTGCTCGCGCTGGACATGAACGAGGGTACCTTGCACTTCTTCCGCGGCCACGCGGTGGTGCTGGCCACCGGCGGCTACGGCCGCGCCTACTTCAGCGCCACCTCGGCGCACACCTGCACCGGCGACGGCGGCGGCATGGTGCTGCGCGCGGGCCTGGCGCTGCAGGACATGGAGTTCGTGCAGTTCCACCCGACCGGCATCTACGGCGCCGGCTGCCTGATTACCGAGGGCGTGCGCGGCGAGGGCGGCTATCTCACCAATTCCAACGGCGAGCGCTTCATGGAGCGCTACGCGCCCAACGCCAAGGACCTGGCCTCGCGCGACGTAGTCAGCCGCGCGATGACCATGGAGATCCGCGAGGGCCGCGGCGTCGGCGAGCACAAGGACCACATCTTCATCAACCTGATGCACCTGGGCGCGGGCGTGATCCACGAGCGCCTGCCGGGCATCGCCGAGTCGGCGCGCATCTTCGCCGGCGTGGACGTGACCAAGGAGCCGATCCCGGTCATCCCGACCGTGCACTACAACATGGGCGGCATCCCGACCAACTACCACGGCGAAGTGGTGCAGAAGCGCGGCGACGACGTCGATGCCGTGGTGCCGGGCCTGTTCGCCATCGGCGAGGCGGCCTGCGTGTCGGTGCACGGCGCCAACCGCCTGGGCTCCAACTCGCTGCTCGACCTGGTGGTGTTCGGCCGCGCAGTGGCGCACCGCTGCGCCGAGATCATCAAGCCGAATGCGCCGCACAAGGACCTGCCGGCCAGCGTGCTGGACAAGGCGCTGGGCCGCTTCGACGGCCTGCGCCACGCCAAGGGCGAGCTGCCGACGGCGAAGATCCGCGCCGACATGCAGCGCACCATGCAGACCGACGCGGCGGTGTTCCGCACCGGCGACTCGCTGCGCGAAGGCTGCGAGAAGCTCTCGAAGATCTACGACTCCTTCCAGCACGTGGGCGTGAGCGACCGTTCGCTGGTGTGGAACTCCGACCTCACCGAGACGCTGGAGCTGTCCAACCTGCTGTCGCAGGCGGTAGCGACCATCTACTCGGCCGAGCAGCGCACCGAGAGCCGTGGCGCGCATGCCCGCGAGGACTTCCCGGACCGCGACGACGCCAACTGGCAGAAGCACACGCTGGTGTCGGTCGACGAGGCGGGCAAGGCGAATTTCGATTTCCGTCCGGTGCACATGTACACCATGACCAAGGACGTCGACGTCGTGCCGCCGAAGAAGCGTACCTATTGATCCAAGGCCGGAACCCTCGTGGTTCTTTCAATGTTGTACCGGCGCTCGCCAGGCGAGCTGTTACGGCAAGCACGAGATAAGTGAGGCAAACGTGGCCGAGTTTTCGCTACCCAAGAATTCCAAGGTCCAGCCAGGCAGGCATTACCCGGCGAAGGACGCCAAGAAGCCGCGCACCTTCCGCATCTATCGCTGGTCGCCGGACGATGGCCAGAACCCGCGCATCGACACGTACGAGGTCGACATGGCCTCGTGTGGCCCGATGGTTCTGGACGCGCTGCTGAAGATCAAGAACGAGATCGACTCGACGCTGACCCTGCGCCGCTCGTGCCGCGAAGGCATCTGCGGCTCGTGCGCGATGAACATCGACGGCACCAACACGCTGGCCTGCACCAAGGCCATCGCGGACTGCGCCTCGGGCGACGTGAAGATCTATCCGCTGCCGCACATGCCGGTGGTGAAGGACCTGGTGCCGGACCTGACGCATTTCTATGCCCAGTTCGCCTCGATCAAGCCGTGGCTGCGCACGCAGAGCCCGGCGCCGGCCGACAAGGAGCGCCTGCAGTCGCCGGAGGACCGCAAGAAGCTCGACGGCCTGTACGAGTGCATCCTGTGCGCCTGCTGCTCGACCAGTTGCCCGAGCTACTGGTGGAACGGCGACCGCTACCTCGGTCCGGCCATCCTGCTGCAGGCCTACCGTTGGATCGTGGATAGCCGCGACGAGGACACCGGCGCCCGCCTGGACGACCTGGAAGATCCGTTCAAGCTCTACCGCTGCCACACCATCATGAACTGCGCGCGCACCTGCCCGAAGGGCCTGAACCCGGCCAAGGCGATCGCGGAGATCAAGAAGCTGATCGTGGAGCGCCGGGCGTAAGCGCCGCGCTTTTCCCTCTCCCCTCCGGGGAGAGGGTAGGGTGAGGGGTGGGTGCTCGCGAAAGAGCTTCCATTGCCAAGACTGAGGCAAGATGGGCCCCTCACCCCGGTCCTCTCCCCGGAGAGGAAGAAAGCAGGAGGCAAAACCGCTATGGACGAAGCCCGCATCAAGCGCCTGCGCTGGCGTACCCGCCGCGGCACCCGCGAACTGGACGCGCTGTTCGGCGGCTGGCTGGAGGAGCGTTTCGCCGATGCCGACGAGGCCCAGCGCCAGGCTTTCGACGAATTGCTCGACGTGCAGGACCCGGACCTGTGGGACTGGGTGATGGGTCATGCTAAGGCCCACCGTGCCGACTGGCAGGCGATCATCGATGACATCCGCGCCCGCCATCGGCTTTGAATACCGGCCATCCCGCTGGTTGCGGCGCGTCGTGTGGCCGCTGGCCCTGCTGGCGCTGTGCTCCCTGTGGCTGAGCGCCGTGCCGATGGCTGCCAAGATCACGCTGTCGCTGGCTGCCGTCGCCGCGGTACGGCGCGCCCTGGCCCGCTTCGGGCGCACGGCCGTCAGCGCGGTGGGGTTGGGACGCGACGGCAACTGGACCCTGCATACCCGCGACGGCCAGGACGTGCCCGCCACCCTGGTGGGCCACCGCGTCCTGGCGAGCCAGTATGTGTGGCTATGGTTGCAGGCGTCGCAGCTGGGCAGGGTGCCGCTGCTGCTCGGGCCCGACAACAGCGATGCGGATATCCGCCGCCGCCTTCGCATGCGCCTGGCCGTCGCGGCGGCCGCCGAGGTTCCCAGGCACTCTTTCCGCTGAACGCGGTCCTACGGTTTGGCCGCGTCTCGGGCGATAATCGCGCCGACCGGGCGGCCCGCCCCCAAGAACTCCACAAGCGACCGCCCTAATGTTTCGACCGCTAGAGCTTTTCGTCGGCCTGCGCTACACCCGCGCCAAGCGTCGCAACCAGTTCATCTCCTTCATCTCCACCGTCTCCATCGTGTGCATCGCCATCAGCGTGACCGCGCTTATCACGGTGATGTCGGTGATGAACGGCTTCGACGACGAGCTGCGCTCGCGCATCCTCGGCGCCATCTCGCACGCCACGGTGTCGGGCATGCCAGGACAGAGCGTGCAGGAATGGCCGCGCGCGGTGCAGATCGCCGAGGCCAACCGGCACGTGAAGGGAGCCGCGCCCTACGTGGAGTCGGAGGCCTTCCTGCAGGCGCGCCGTTCCACCGGCGGCCTGCTGCGCGGCATCGAGCCGGCCGAGGAGCCGAAGGTATCGGACATCGACCGGCACATGGTCGAGGGCCGGCTGGATTCCCTCACGCCCGGCAGCTGGAACGTCGTGCTGGGGCGAGAGCTGGCGCTGCAGCTGGGCGTGGCGGTGGGCGACAAGGTGATCGTGGCGGTGCCCACCTTCAAGTCCTCGCCGATCACCGGCAGCGTGCCCAACCTGCGCTCGTTCACCGTGTCGGGCGTGTTCGAGATGGGCATGCAGGAATTCGATTCCGGCCTGGCCCTGGCCAACATGCGCGACGCCGAGCGGCTCAACGGCCTCGACGGTCCCACTGGCATCCGCCTGCGACTGGACGACATGTTCAACGCACGCGAGGTGGCGCACGAACTGGCCGACCAGTTGGGCCAGGTCTATCGCGTGGATACCTGGATGGACAGTCACGCCAATTTCTTCTCCGCCATCTCGATGGAGAAGAAGGTGATGTTCATCATCCTCTCGCTGATCATCCTGGTCGCGGTGATCAACCTCATCTCGATGCTGATGATGCTGGTGACCGACAAGCAGGCCGACATCGCCATCCTGCGCACGCTGGGCTCCACGCCGCGCAGCATCATGGGCATGTTCATGGTGCAGGGCGTGCTGGTGGGTTTCGTCGGCATCGGCTTCGGCGTGGGCCTGGGCTCGCTGCTGTCGTGGAAGCTGCCCGGCATCGTGAAGTGGATCGAGCATGTCACCGGCGTCACCTTCCTCTCGCCGGACGTCTATTACATCAGCGAACTGCCGAGCAAGCTGCAGGCCGGCGACGTGGGCTGGGTGGCGCTGATCACCTTCATATTCTCGCTGCTGGCCACCCTCTATCCCGCCTGGCGCGCCTCGCGCACCCAGCCGGCGCAGGCGCTGCGTTATGAATAAGCCCCAGAACCATTCCACCGGCATCGTGCTGCGCGCCAGCCATATCGCCAAGACCTACGAGGAAGGCGACCTGAAGACCGACGTGCTCGCCGATGTCAGCTTCACGCTGAAGCGCGGCGAGACGCTGGCGATCGTGGGCGCCTCCGGCTCGGGCAAGAGCACTCTGCTGCACATCATCGGCGGCCTGGACACGCTGACGCGCGGCGAGGTGGAAGTGGAGGGCCAGAACCTCTCCCGCCTTTCCGACGCCGACCGCGGCCGCGTGCGCAATCGATCGATGGGCTTCATCTACCAGTTCCATCACCTGCTGCCAGAGTTCACCGCGCTGGAAAATGTGTGCATGCCGCTGCTGATCCGCGGCATGGCCATCGCCGAGGCGCAGCGGCAGGCCAGCACGCTGCTCGGCCGGGTGGGCCTGGACCGGCGCCTGCACCACAAGCCCGCTGAGCTTTCCGGCGGCGAACGCCAGCGCTGCGCCGTGGCGCGCGCGCTGGTGACGCGTCCCGCGGTGGTGCTGGGCGACGAGCCCACCGGCAACCTGGATGAAGGCAACGCCGCGCAGGTCTACGACCTGATGCTGGAACTCAACCGCGAGATCGGCACCAGCTTCATCCTGGTGACCCACGACAACCGCCTGGCCTCGCGCATGGACCGCACGCTGGAACTGCACAACGGCATGCTGCTGGACAAGGTCCACGCCTGATTGCCGCCGGCGGCGGCCGGAACCTACACGTTTTTCGGTCCCCGCGTACGGGGGATGGTCCTAACCTGAACCCTTTCTCCAGGAGAGGGGCGAGGGTGTGCAGGGACGGTGCGGTGTGGCCTGGCCTCCTGTTGCTGCTCGGCGTGCTGCCGGTGCAGTGGCTGGTGGCGTTGCCGCCCCGCTGGCTATGCCTCGCGACCGTGGCGGCCGCCGGCACCCTGGTATGGCGTGGCGGTTACGCCCGCATGCTGGGCTGGTGCCTGCTGGGCTTCGCATGGGCCTGCTGGCGCGGCGGCGGCGCGATGGATGCGCGGCTGCCGCGCGAGCTGGAAGGACAGGACATCCAGGTGGTTGGCACCGTCGCCGACCTGCCGCAGGCGCGCGCGGACGCCACCGCCTTCCTGCTGGCGGTGGAAAGCGCGGCCTGGCGGGATGCGCCCCTGGACCTGCATGGCCGCCTGAGGGTGAATTGGTACGAGGGGGCGCCAGCGCTGGCGCCTTGCTCCCGCTGGCATTTGACGGTGCGCGTGAAGCGGCCGCGGGGCCTGGTCAATCCCGGGGGCGGCGATGGCGAGCGCGGTGCGCTGGAGCGGGGCCTCGTGGCGACCGGCTATGTGCGCAGCCACGGTGGCGAGAAAGGCGCGGCGCCGGCTTTTTGCGTCGATGGCCTGCGCGATGCAATCAGCCGCGCCATTGGCGCGCGCATCGCCGAGCCGCGTGCCGCCGCCTTCGTGCGTGCGCTGGCCGTCGGCGATACGCGCGGGTTGACCGCGCAGGATTGGGAGGTCGCCCGCGCCAACGGCATCTCGCACCTGATCGCGATCTCAGGCTTCCATGTGGGCGTGGCGGCCATCTTCGGCGCATGGCTGGCGCGATTGTTCTATGCATGCTTCCCCGGTTGGGCCCTGCGCGTGCCGAGGCCGCCGGTGGAGGCGATCTCGGCCCTGCTGCTGGCGACGCTCTACAGCGCGCTGGCGGGCTTCGGCCTGCCTACCTCGCGCACCTTGCTGATGATCGCCACGGTGGCGCTGGCGCGGTGCCTGCGGCGTCCGGCGCACGGGCTGCAATCGCTGTCGCTGGCCCTGCTGGCGGTGCTGCTGTTCGACCCGCTGTGCGTGCTGTCGGGCGGCTTCTGGCTGTCCTTCGTCGGGGTGGCCTTGTTGATGCTGTGCATGGATGGGCGAAGGCAAGGCTGGCGCGGGTTCCTGCACGAGCTCACCGCGACGCAACTGCTGATGTCCGTGGCCCTGCTGCCGTTGACCCTGTGGTTCTTCGGCCAGGCGTCGCTGGTCGGTGCGCTGTCCAACCTGGTCGCGGTGCCGCTGGTGAGCCTGGTGATCGTGCCGATCACGCTGGCCGGCGTGCTGCTGCTGGGCCTGTGGCCGCCGCTGGCCGCACCCCTGTTGTGGTTGGCGGGGCAACTGGCGCGGGCGCAATGGTGGTTGCTCGACCACATGGCCGGCTGGCCGGGCGCGCACTGGTACCTGCCTGAAGTGCGCCTGTGGGCGTTGCTGCTGGCCATGCTCGGTGCGTTGTGGCTGTTCGCGCCGCGTGGCGCGCCGGTGCGCTGGCTGGGCGGCCTGCTGTGCCTGCCGCTGCTGTTTCCCGCGCGGGAGCCGCCCGCGCCGGGCGGTTTCCAACTGTGGATGCTGGACGTGGGGCAGGGGCTCTCGGTGCTGGTGCGTACGCGGCACCACGCCTTGCTCTACGACGCGGGCGCGCGCTACCCGTCCGACTACGACCTGGGCGAGGCGGCGGTGTTGCCGTCGATCCACGCGCTGGGCCTGACGCGGCTCGACCTGCTGGTAGCCAGCCATGCCGACAACGACCATGCGGGTGGCATTCCCGCCGTGGCGGCGGCCTTTCCCTCGGCGGCGCGCTATTCGGGAGAGCCGGAGCGGCTGCCGATCGGGATGGCGCCATGCGCGGCGGGGCAGTCGTGGTCCTGGGACGGCGTCGAGATACGCGTGTTGCCGTCCGGCTCGCCGACGGGGGCGAGCAACGACCGCTCCTGCGTGCTGCTGGTGGAAGGGCGGGGCGGCCGCGCATTGCTGACCGGCGACATCACCGCCCGCATCGAGCCGGCAGTGGCGGCGGCCCTGTCCGGCGGGCCGCCGCTGGTGCTGGTGGTGCCGCACCATGGCAGCCGCAGTTCATCGAGTGCGGCCTTCATCGAGGCCGTGGCGCCGTCGCAGGCGCTGGTTTCCTCTGGCTGGCGCAATCGCTTCCGCCATCCGCACCCGCGGGTGATCGAGCGCTACGAGCAGGCCGGCGTGCCCTGGCTGAACACCGCGACGGCCGGGGCGATCCAGGTCGATGCGCCACCGGATGGGCCGCCCAGGGTGACGGCGCAGTGGCGGCAGCGACAGTCTCGCTACTGGCGCGAATGAGGCCAGGCAAGGCGTTGCGGGTAGTGACCGGACGGATCGCGGCAACTGCCACCGGCGCCGCGGAATGGCGAAGCGGGACTGTTATGATGCGCGCTTCCTAAACGATCTAAGTGTCGCGGAGTCGTTGTGCTGGAAATCCTGATGGCTGGTGGCTGGGCGATGCTGCCCATCCTGATCTGTTCGGCGGTCGCCCTGGCGATCGTGCTGGAGCGGTGCTGGACCCTGCGCCGCCGTTCGGTGCTCCCACCCGGCCTGGGCGAGGAAGTGCGCAACTGGGCCCGTTCGGGCCAGCTCGATCCCGGCCATCTCGCCACGCTCGCCAACGGCTCGCCGCTGGGCGAACTGCTGGCTTCCGCGCTGGCCGTGCGCAACCGTCCGCGCGAGCTGATCAAGGAGCGCATCGAGGACACCGGCCGCCATGTGGTGCATCGCATGGAGCGCTACCTGAATACGCTGGGCACGATCGCGCTGATCGGCCCGTTGCTCGGCCTGCTGGGTACCGTGATCGGCCTGATCCGTATGTTCATGGAGGTGATGCGCGGCGGCGTGGGCGACCCGATGAAGATGGCCGGCGGCATCGGCGAGGCGCTGATCTGCACCGCCACCGGCCTGGTGGTGGCGATTCCCGCCTATGTGCTGCACCGCTATTTCCGCTCCAAGGTGGCCGGCTATTGCGTGGAGATGGAGAAGCAGGCCACCGCGCTGCTCGACGAGCTGACCGTCAACCAGCCGGCCCCTGCGCGCCCGCGCGCCGCCCGCACCACCGAGTCGAGCGCGGGCTGAGCGATGCGTATCGGTAACGACCGCCGGCAGGACGACTTCGAGATCAACGTGATCTCGCTGATCGACGTGCTGCTGACCCTGCTGATGTTCTTCGTGCTCACCACCACCTTCATCCAGCACTCGCGCATGCAGGTGACCCTGCCCCAGGCCAGCGCCGAGGAACGCGACATGCAGGTGCCCGCGCTCACCGTGGTGGTGGATCGCGACGGCCACTTCTACGTGGGCAGCGACGAGGTGATGGGGCAGGGCATCGAGCCGCTCAAGCAGGCCATCGCCAGCGCGGCCGGCGACGACCGCGACCGCCAGGTGACCATCCGCGCCGATGCCATGACGGCGCACCAGAACGTGGTCACCGCCATGGACGCGCTGGGCCAACTGGGCTTCACCAAGCTATCCATCGCCACCACGCCGACGCAGTCGGGCACGGGGCCATGAGCGAAGGCAAGAAGAAAGTCGCGTTGTGGGATGCGAACAGCCGGCGGGTCTACAAGCGCCTGCTCGGCTATTCGGCCCGCTACTGGCCGGTGATCCTGATTTCCATCATCGGCTTCGCCGTGGACGGCGGCGCGCTGGCGCTCTTCACCAGCAAGCTGCAGCCGATCATGGACAAGCTGCTGCAGCAGAAGGATCCCTACCTCATCCGCTGGATGCCGCTGTGGATCATCGGCATCTTCATGGTGCGCGGCGTGGCCATCCTGATCAGCAACTACGGCATGGGCTACGTGTCGCGCAACGTGGTGCAGGCCATGCAGCGCGACGTGTTCGCCGCCTACCTGCGCCTGCCGGCGTCCTTCTTCGGCAGCGAGCATTCCGGCCACCAGGTCTCGCGCATCACCTATACCAGCGAGCAGGTCGCCGGGGCATCCACGGATGCGCTGAAGGTGACTGTGACGGAGAGCATCACCGTCATCGGCATGTTCGTGGTGATGCTGTACAAGAGCCTCTACCTCACCACCGCCCTGCTGATCCTGGTGCCCGCCATCGTGCTGATCGCTTCGGCGGTCAGCCGCCGCTACCGCGTGGTCAGCCGGCGCATCCAGGGCATGATGGGCTCGGTCACCGGCACCGTGGACGAGATGCTCAAGGCCCACCGCGAAGTGCGCATCTACGGCGGGCAGCAGCAGGCGGCCGAGCGTTTCAAGGAAGTGTCCGACCGCGCGCGCTACCTCAACCTCAAGATCGTCGCCACCAGCGCCATCTCCGGTTCGTCGATCCAGACGGTGGCTTCGCTGGCGCTGGCCGGCATGGTGTACCTGGCTTCGCGCCCGGCCGAGATCGACCATATCTCCCCCGGCGTGTTCATCGCCGTGCTCACCGCCATGGGCGGCATGCTGTCGTCGCTGAAGCGGCTCACCAACGTGCAGTCCACCATGCAGACCGGCATCTCGGCGGCGGAGAACCTGTTCGCGGTCATTGACCTGCCGCCGGAAGTGGACCATGGCACCAAGGTGCTGGAGCGCACCCAGGGCGACCTGCGCTTCGACAAGGTGGGGCTGGTGTATCCGCGCGGCGATGCCGTGGCCTTGGCCGACGTGGATCTGCATTGCGCGCCGGGCACGGTAACCGCCCTGGTGGGGCGCTCGGGCAGCGGCAAGAGCAGCCTGGCCAGCCTGTTGCCGCGCTTCAACGAGCCGACCAGCGGGCGCATCCTGCTCGACGGCGAGGACTACGAAAGCTACACGCTGGCCTCGCTGCGCCGGCAGATCGCCTGGGTGGGACAGCACGTGGTGCTGTTCGACGGCACCGTGGCCCAGAACATCGCCTATGGCGAACTGGCCGGCGCCAGCGAGCGGGACATCATCGCCGCCGCCGAGGCGGCCCATGCGATGGAATTCATCGCCGGCATGCCCGAGGGCATCCACAGTCCGATCGGCGAAGGCGGCAACCGGCTCTCCGGCGGCCAGCGCCAGCGCATCGCGATCGCGCGCGCCATCCTCAAGAACGCGCCGATCCTGGTGCTGGACGAGGCGACCAGCGCACTCGACACCGAGTCCGAGCGCCTGATCCAGCAGGCGTTGCAGGACCTGATGCGAGACCGTACGACGCTGGTGATCGCCCATCGCCTGTCCACCATCGAGCACGCCGACCAGATCGCGGTGATGGACCAGGGGCGCATCGTGGAGCGCGGCAGCCATGCCGAGCTGCTGGCCCTGGGTGGGCAGTATGCCGCGCTGCATCGCATGCAGTTCCATAGCCAGAACGGTGACTGAGGCCCATGGCATGAGTGTGGCCGGGCGCATCGAATCGGCCTGGTACGGCAAGGGGCGCGCGCCCTGGTGGACGCGGCCGCTGGCATGGCTCTACGGCGCCCTGGGCGCACTGCGGCGTGCCCTGTATCGCGCCGGGCTGCTGCGCAGCACGCGGTTGCCGGTGCCGGTGGTGGTGATCGGCAACCTCACCGCTGGCGGTACCGGCAAGACCCCGCTGACCATCGCCGTGGCGGAGGCGTTGCGCAGACGCGGCCATGCGCCGGGCGTGGTGAGCCGGGGCTATGGCGGCAAGCAGAAGCGGCCGCGGCTGCTGGACGAGACGCCTGATCCTGCGGTGGTCGGCGACGAGCCCTGCCTGATCCGCGCCAGCGGCGTGGCGGTGGCGGTGGGGCGCGATCGTCCCGCCGCGGCCCGGCTGCTGATCGATGCGGGTTGCGATGTGGTGATCGCCGACGATGGCCTGCAGCACTACGCCCTGGCGCGCGACGTGGAGATCTGCGTGATCGACGGCGTGCGCCGCTTCGGCAATGGCCGCCTGCTGCCGGCCGGACCGCTGCGCGAACCGCTGTCGCGGTTGCGCAAGGTCGATTTCCGCATCTGCAACGGCGGCGTGATGGAACCCGGCGAGGTGCCCATGCATTTGCAGGGTGGCACCGCGCGGGCGCTGGTCGGCCAGCGAACGATGCCGCTGGCCGATCTCGCCGGACGGACCGTGCACGCCGTGGCCGCCATCGGCCATCCGCAGCGTTTCTTCGCCGGCCTGCGCGCCCAGGGCCTGCACGTGATCGAACATGTTTTTCCCGACCACCATGCCTTCAACGCGCAGGACCTCGGCTTCGGCGACCGCCAGCCGGTGCTGATGACCGAGAAGGATGCCGTCAAATGCCGCGCCTTCGCCAAGGCGAACTGGTGGGCGGTGCCGGTGCAGGCGTCGCTGCCAAAGTCTTTCTATGACGAACTGGAAGGGCGCGTGCGACGCGCGTCCTTGGGCATGAAAAAAGCCGGCCCTTGAGAGCCGGCTTTTTTTGAAGGGGGCGTCCGCTTACTGGATGCGGGTGATGTTGCCGTTCGGGTCGATCTGCACCAGGTCGCCGGTGCGGATCGCGCTGGCGTCCGGCACGGTGACGTTGGCGTAGCCGCCGTTGCCCATGCGGATGCGCAGCGTGAAGCTCTGGCGCGCGCCGCCGCTGTTGGCGCCGATGCGGTTGCCCGCGTAGCCGCCGCCGACCGCGCCGGCCACGGTGGCCAGGGTATTGCCCTTGCCCCTGCCGACCTGGTTGCCCAGCACGCCGCCGGCGATGCCGCCGATGATGGTGCCCGCCACGCTGTGGTCGCTGCCCTGGCTGATGTTCTGGTCGATCGCCTCGACGGTGCCGCACTGGTCGCAGCGAAGATAGATGCCGTCGTTGCGCACCAGCACGCCGTTGCGGGCCGCCTGTGCACTGGCGCCGAACGAGCTGGCGGCCAGCGCCGCGGCCAGGGGCAACAGGAAAAGACGGGGGCTAAGCATGGACTTTCTCCTTGGGGTAGGTTGCCGCGCCAGTCTAATAGGACAGACTGAACCGATGGGCAAGACCGCTTATGATGGGCACCTTGCCAGCCGGCCGCGGTGACGGGGCCGTCGCCGCGCCGGCCCCGCCTTTCCTGGAGTCTCCATGAGCCTTATCCAAGTCCCGGTTTCCTACGGCGAGCTGATCGACAAGATCACCATCCTGGAAATCAAGTCCCGGCAGATCGCCGACCCTGCCAAGCTGGCCAATGTGCGCACCGAGCTGGACCTGCTCAACACCACCTGGGCGTCCCACCCGGCGTCCCGCACCGACATCGCCGCCGAGCGCGCCCGCCTGCTGGCGGTCAACGAGGCGCTGTGGGATATCGAGGACCGCATCCGGCTGAAGGAAAAGGCCCAGGCCTTCGACGGCGAGTTCATCGAGCTGGCCCGTTCGGTGTATGTGCAGAACGACGTGCGCGCGGCGGTCAAGCGCGAGATCAACCTCAAGCTCGGCTCGCAACTGGTGGAAGAGAAGTCCTACCAGGACTACCGCACACCCTGAGGCCCACCACTGCCTGTCCTTGTGGGAGCGCACCCTGTGCGCGACGTGCCGGTGGTGATGCCGTCGCGCACAGGGTGCGCTCCCACAGAGAGAAAGCTAGCCGAGGCCCAGGTGCGCCGCGCAGGCCTCGAAGCGCTCGATCACCTCGTCCACGCCGATCAGGTCCATCACGCCGGGACGCTCGATCTTGCTGCCCCAGGGAATCTCGCTGGCCGGCTTGCCGAGGTACTTGCGCGAGGCCTCGTCGTACTTGTCCACGCACCAGCGGCGGTCGGAATAGGGGCCCGAGCGGTTCGGGTTGCTGGCGGCGTGCAGGCCCAGCACCTTGCAGCCCACCGCGTTGGCCATGTGCATGGGGCCGGAGTCGGGTGTCAGCAGCATGGGCGCGCGCTTGAGCATGGCCAACATCTTCTTGAGGGTGTCCTTGCCGGTGAGGTCGAGCGGCGCATGGCGGCAGGCGGCCAGCACGGCGTCGGCCATTGTGCGCTCCAGCGGCGAGGGGCCGCCGACCAGCACCACGCGCCAGCCCTTCGCCGCGGCATGGTTCATCACCGCGGCATAGCGCTCCGGCCGCCAGTTGCGCAGCACGTGGCTGGAGGTGGGGCTCACCAGCAGGGTGGGGTGCTCGCCGGGCAGTTGCCCGGCGGCCCAGGCGTGGTCCTCTTCCGGAATCGGGATGTCCCAGCGCACCTGGGTCTGCTTCAGGCCCAGCGGCTCGCAAAAGCTGCCCATGGCATCGAGCACGTGCTCGCCGGTACGCGCGGGAATGCGCTCGTTGACCACCAGGCCGTGGCCATCCTTCGCGCGCGCGCTGTCGTAGCCGATGCGCCGGCGCGCCCGCACGAACAGGCTCAGCAGATTGGAGCGCAGCGCCACCTGCATCTGCAGCAAGGCATCGAAGCGCTGGCCGCGCAGGGCCGCGCCGACCGCGCGCATGCCGGCCAGGCCGGCGCCCTTGTCGAACGTCACGAAGTTCACCCCGGGCAGGTCGCCGACCAGCCGGCGTTCCAGCTTGCCCACGATCCAGGCCAGCTCCGTCTGCGGCCAGGCCGCCTGCAGCGTGCGCACCAGCGGCACGACGTGGGTGACGTCGCCGATGGCGGAGGTGCGGAGCAGGCAGATCGAGGCGGGTGCGGGCATTGGGCTAGAATCGCGGGACTTTGGGCTGGGGCTGAAGCACGAGGCATGGCGATGCAGGAACGAATCCGCGAGGGTGCCGCCGGTGCGATTCTGTGCGACGCCGCGGTGTCGTCACAAGTCGGGGACGATTGGTTCGATCCGGCAGTGTGGCGCGCGAGGGATGCGTTGCGCCAGCAAGGCGGCGGCCGCGGCGGCGTCGCCGTCATCGACACGCCGGCGGGCGAATGCGTGCTGCGCCATTACCGGCGTGGCGGCATGGTGGCGCGCCTGATGGGCGACCGCTACCTGTGGACCGGCGCCGATCGCACGCGCTGCTTCGCCGAGTTCCGCCTGCTCGTCGCGGTCGCCGCGCTGGGCCTGCCGGGTCCCGTCGCCGTGGCCTGCCGCTATCGCCGGCATGGCCTGTTCTATACGGCCGATCTCATCACTCGGCGCATCCCTGGCGCGTGGACGCTGGCCGAGTGCCTTGGGTATGGGCGGCTGGATGGCGAACTGGCCGGCCGGGTCGGCATGCTGGTGGCCCGCTTCCATCGCGCTGGCATCTGGCACGCCGACCTCAACGCGCACAATGTGCTGGTGACGCCGGAACAGCTCTACCTGATCGACTTCGACCGCGGCCGCCGGCGCGCGCCGGCCGATGGCTGGCGGCGGTCGAACCTGCGGCGCCTGCGTCGCTCGCTGTTGAAACTGGGCGCTGCCGCCCAGGGCGAGGCGGTGTTCGAGGCGCAGCTGTGGCAGCCCCTGCTCGAACGCTACGAGCGTACCCTGCACGCATGAACTGGACTCTGCACTTCCTTGGCGTCGGCGCAGCGCATGCCGTCGAACTGGGTTCCTCGGCGGCGGTGCTGGAACGCGATGGCGCGCCGGTGCTGCTGATCGATTGCGGCCCGGATACGCTGGACCGCTACCAGGCCGCCTATGGCGAACCGCCGCGTGCGTTGTACATCACGCATACGCACATGGACCACGTGGGTGGCATGGAGCGCCTGTTCTTCCGCCTGTGGTTCGACGAGCAGTGGCGCGGCCGCACGCGCGTGTTCATCCATGCGGGCCTGATGGGCTGGCTGCAGGCACGGGTGGCCGACTACCCGAACGTGCTGGCCGAGGGGGGCGCGAATTTCTGGGAGGCGTTCCGGCTGGTGCCGTGCACGCGAGGGTTCTGGCTGGACGGCCATTGGTTCGACGTGTTCGGCACGCGGCACCACATGGCCGGCACGTCCTACGGCGTGGCGCTGGCGGGCAGCTTCGCCTACACCGGCGACACCCGGCCGATCCCCGAGGTGCTGGCGCGCGTGGCGGGCGGCACGGAACGGATCGCCCACGACTGCGGCCTGGTCGGCAACCCCTCGCATACCGGCATCGACGACATCGAGCGGGAATACCCGCCGGCCCTGCGCCAGCGGTTGTGCCTATACCACTACGGCAGCAAGGCCGATGGGGCCGTGCTGGCCGCCAGGGGCTACGCCATCGCCCGTTCCGGCGAACGCATCGCCTTGCCGGCGCCGTTGCCTCCCGGCCCCGGCGCGGGCTAGGGAACGCCAGGCCCTTGCGCTATCTTGTGCGGCTGGCCCCGTGCCGCTATCCTTCCGCTTCTTTGCCGGGCAGGTTCATCCGGCAAGGCAGCAAAGGGTTTTGCGTGCGGAGAGGTGTCCGAGTGGTTGAAGGAGCACGCCTGGAAAGTGTGTATACGGCTTATCCCCGTATCGCGGGTTCGAATCCCGCCCTCTCCGCCAGTTTGAACAACGCGACGGCTTGATCGCCGGCGCGGAAAATCGAGACGACAGGCCAACGCCTCCGTCGAAGTCTATGGTGGCCCTGTCGGTCCCCCCGCGACGATAGTTCGTAAACCCCGCCAGGCCCGGAAGGGAGCAACGGTAGCGAATGATTCGGGTGCCGGGGTGTGGCTGGCAGGGCCGCCGCCTTTACGGCCTCCCTGCGAGCCTTGCGGCAGCCGTTACTGACTTGCCGGCACCGACTTGGCACAATCGGTCCTCGCCCCAAGATCAGGCTACGCATGTCCTATCAGGTACTCGCACGCAAGTGGCGCCCCCGCAAGTTCGCCGAACTGGTCGGGCAGGAGCACGTCGTGCGCGCGCTCACCAACGCGCTCGACACCGGGCGCATGCACCACGCCTACCTGTTCACCGGCACGCGCGGCGTGGGCAAGACCACCATCGCGCGCATCTTCGCCAAATCATTGAACTGCGAGCGCGGCGAGTCGGCCGATCCCTGCGGCGAGTGCGCGGTCTGCACCGCCGTCGATGCCGGCCGCTTCGTGGACCTGCTGGAGATCGACGCGGCCAGCAACACCGGCGTGGACGACGTGCGCGAGGTGATCGAGAACGCGCAGTACGCGCCCGCCCGCGGCCGCTTCAAGGTGTACCTGGTGGACGAGGTGCACATGCTTTCCAAGCCGGCCTTCAACGCCTTGCTGAAGACGCTGGAGGAACCGCCGCCGCACGTGAAGTTCCTGCTCGCCACCACCGACCCGCAGAAGCTGCCGGTGACCGTGCTGTCGCGCTGCCTGAAATTCAACCTCAAGCGGCTACTGCCCGAGCAGATCTCGGGGCAGATGCGCCATATCCTCGCCGCCGAGAACATTCCCTACGAGGATGCCGCCATTGCCGAACTGGCGCGCGGCGCCGACGGTTCGCTGCGCGATGGCCTGTCGCTGCTGGACCAGGCCATCGCCTATGGCGGCGGTACGTTGCGCGTGGACGACGTGCGCGCCATGCTCGGCAGCGTGGCGCGAGGCCAGGTGCTGGGCCTGCTTCAGGCGCTGGCCGGGGGCAACGGCGAGGCGTTGCTGGCCGAGTGCGCGCGCATCGCCTCGTTCTCGCCGGACTTCGGCGGCGTGCTGGATGACCTGGCCAGCGTGCTGCACCGCATCCAATTGGTCCAACTGGTGCCCGGCTACCGTCCCGACGAGGGCGGCGGCGACGACGACGCCCTCGTCGCGCTGGCCCAGCAACTGGCGCCCGAGGACGTGCAACTCTACTACCAGATCGCCACCACCGGCCGCCGCGACCTGTCGCTGGCGCCGGATGCGCGCACCGGCTTCGAGATGGCCATGCTGCGCATGCTGGCGTTCCGTCCAGGCGAGGGGGGCGGTGCGCCGGTCGAGCGCGCCGCGCCGCCCGCCGCGCGGCCTTCGGCGCCGCCGCCGAGAACGACGCCGGCAGCGAACGAGCGCATGCACATGGCCAGCGTGGCCGAGCCGCCGGCGCCGCGTGCCGCGGCCACCCCGGTGCCCGCGCCAGCGGCGCCTGCACCGGCCTCGCCCACGCCACGCGCGCCGGTGGCCGTCGATGCGCGCGGCCTGCCGCATTGGGACAGCCTGATCGAGCAGGCCAACCTGCGCGGTCCGCTGGGCCAACTGGCGCAGAACGCGGCGCTGCGCGGCCGCGACGGCCACACCTTGCTCCTGGCCCTGCAGCCGGCGCACATGCACCTGGCGGTGGAGCCGATGGTGAGCCAGATGGAAGAGCGCATCGGCCAGGCCATGGGCGAGCGCGTGCGTCTGCGTTTTGTCGAGGAACACGGCGCTGCCGCCGAAACCCCGGCGGCGCGCGCCGCCAACGCCCGCGAGGCCGCGCAGGCCGCCGCCGAGCAGGCCATCGAAGACGATCCGCTGGTGCAATCGCTCAAGCGCGAGTTCGGCGCGCGCGTGGTGCCCCAGTCGATCAAGCCCTACGAGAACTGACCAGAGATAGTGGAGTAGTGCCATGAGAGGACAGATCGGCCAGCTGATGCAGCAGGCCCAGCGCATGCAGGAAGACATGAAGCGTGCGCAGGAAGAGATCGCCAAGCTGGAAGTCACCGGCAGCGCCGGCGCCGGCCTGGTCACCGTGCAGATGACCGGCGCCCACGAAGTGCGCCGCGTGCAGATCGACCGCAAGCTGTTCGCCGACGATCCGGAGATGGCCGAGGACCTGGTGGCCGCCGCGGTCAACGACGCGGTGAACAAGGTGGCCGAGGTCAGCAAGAGCAGGCTGGGCGGCGTCACCGCGGGGTTGAACCTGCCGCCTGGGTTCAAGATGCCGTTTTGAGGCTTTCGCCTTTGTAGGAGCGCACCCTGTGCGCGACCTTCCTGCGAAGCGGTAGCGTCGTGGCGCCCGGTCGCGCACAGGGTGCGCCCCTACAGCGAATCGTCGATTCATGAGCAAACTCCTCACCGACCTCATCGAAGCCCTCCGCTGCCTGCCCGGCGTGGGCGGCAAGAGCGCGCAGCGGATGGCCTTCCATCTGCTCGAGCGCGATCGCGCGCGGGGACTGCGGCTGGCGCAGGCGCTCGACCTGGCCATGCGGCAGATCGGCAACTGCTCGCGCTGCCGCAATTTCAGCGAGACGCCGGTGTGTCCGCTGTGCGCCAGCAGCAGCCGCGACAAGCAGGTGCTGTGCGTGGTGGAGTCGCCCACCGAGCTGGCCGCGATCGAGCAGGCCACCGGCTATCGCGGGCAATACTTCGTGCTGCTGGGCCGGCTGTCGCCGCTGGACGGGCTGGGCCCGCAGGAGCTGGGCCTGGACCGGCTGGCCGAGCGCCTGATGGAGGGCGAGATCGAGGAAATGATCATCGCCACCAATCCCACCGTGGAAGGCGAGGCGACCGCGCACTATCTCGCCCAGCTGGCGCGCGCCGCCAACGTCAGGCCCACCCGCCTGGCCCATGGCGTGCCGCTGGGCGGCGAGCTGGAATTCGTCGATCGCGGCACGTTGGCGCATGCCTTCGGCAGCCGCCAGGCGCTGGAATGAATCCATGAGCGACACATTACGCCTCGCCCTGGAGATCCCGGCAGCGAGGAATATCTCGCGCTGCGCGTCGCCGGCGGCGCACGGTATGCTGCTGCGTCTGAACAAAGAAGGAGCTTAGCCATGGGCGATACCATCTTCGGCAAGATCATTCGCCGCGAAATCCCCGCCGACATCGTCTACGAGGACGAGGACGTGCTGGCCTTCCGCGACCTCAATCCGCAGGCGCCGGTGCATGTGCTGTTCGTGCCGAAGAAGCCCCTCGCCACGCTGGACGAGGCCGGCGCCGAGGATGCCGAACTGCTGGGCAAGCTGTTGCTGGCCGCCGCCGCCTACGCGCGCCGCGAAGGACTGGCCGGGCCGGGCTACCGCACCGTGATCAATTGCAACGAGCATGGCGGGCAGACCGTGTTCCACCTGCATGTGCACCTGCTGGGCGGTCGCCGCATGCATTGGCCTCCGGGCTGACGGCCCGTCCGAAAAAAACGCCGGCGCGGAGCCGGCGTTTTTTCATGCGGCCATCGGCATCAGCGATGCGGCGGCGGCACCGGACGCGGCGCCACGATCACGCGCGTCGGGTAATAACCGCCCCAGTAGCCGCCACCCCAACCCCACGGTCCCCAGTAGGGCCCCCAGTACGGGCCCCAGTACGGGTCGTACCAGCCCGGCGGGTACGGATTGACCACGCGCTTGGGCCACAGGTAGACCACGCTGGCTTCCACGCGCGGGTAGGCGTAGGTGTACTCGCCGATCTTCTCCGGCTTGGTGCCCTGCAGCACGCCGGTGACGGTGATGTCGCGGCCGCGCGTGAACACCTCGGGATCATAGAAGCCGGCGCGACAGGCCACGAAGCGGCCCTGGGTCTCGCTGTTGCTGCTGGGTGCCTTCGGGCGCGCCTCGTCGTCGAGCGGCCGCTGCAGCACGTAGAAGCAGGTCTCCTGCGGGCCCGGCTCGGTCTTGATGATCTGGCCACCCCAGCGTACCTGCACGGCACCGCCGCCGCCTTGCTGGGCGGCTACCGAGGTGATGTCGGTGAACGTGCCTTGCAGCGGCTGCGGTACCGTTGCGCAGGCGGCCAGCGTGGCAACGGCGGTCGCGAGAATCAACGGCTTGTACATGGACATGACGCTTTCTCCATCGTGTAGTGGATGCAGTGCATCCACGGTTCAATATCATTTGACCACGCGACGCGGTCGAAAGTCCCGCACGGCCTGTCGAAAGTTCTTCAGCAGTCCAGCCGGCGGTTCGTCGTACGCATAGCGCAATGCCAGGTATGTCCTCATCAGGCGCTCCAGCTCCGCGCGCTGGCTGGGGAAGGCCCGCGCCGCGCGGCTGAAGTAGTGCTGCGGTCCCTCGCTGTGGCGACGGGCCACGCCCGCCGCGGCCAGCCGTCGTTCCAACAGACGCAACGCTTCGCGTGCCGGATCGCCGGTGGGACGCGTCCATACCGCCCACAGCAGACCCAGCATGGCCATCAGCGAACCGCCGACGGCGAGCACCAGACCCAACATGCCCGCGTTGGCGTCGCGCATGCCGAACGGCGTCAGCAATCCATGCTGCCGTAGCGTGTCGAAGCCGATAACGCCTTGGTTCCACCAGCGGTTGACGATGTCCCAGCGGTTGCGCAGGCCCAGCCACCATTGGTTGGGCGACCAGTCGCTGGCCGTCGCGGCGGCCGCCGCGGCGCCTTGGCTGACCCGTTCCGGCCGCACTGCGGCAGTGGGATCGACGCGCTGCCAGCCACGCCCGGGCATCCATACCTCGCTCCAGGCATGCGCATCCGATTGCCGCACCAGCAGGTAGTTGCCCAGGCTGTTCCAATAGCCGCCCTGGTAGCCGGTCACCACGCGCGCGGGTATGCCGGCGGCGCGCATGAGCACGGTGAAGGCGGAGGCGTAGTGCTCGCAGAAGCCTTCATGGGTGGCGAACAGAAAATCGTCGACCGCGTCGCGGCCGAGCGGCGCGGGAGCCAGCGTGTAGCTGAAGCCGCCATCGTGGAACAGGCGCAGGGCGGCCTGCACGATGGCCTCGTCGTTGGCGCCGTACCGCGTGCGCCAGCTTTCGGCCAGCGCGTGCGCGCGGGGATTGAAGCCCGACGGCAACTGCAGGCCGCGCTGGCGTTCGCGCTCGCCGAGCTGCGCTTGCAGGCGATAGCCGGTGGCCGAGTGCAGGGTATAGACCATGGTGTCGTTGACCGGCGTGGCCGCCCGCAGCTCGCCGTCCGGTTCGAGGCGCGAGCGGTCGGGCGCCTCGATGGGCATATCGAGCGCCGGCAATGCGCGCTGGCCGTTGGCTTCCAGGCTCACCGTGTAGCGGAGGGTGGCGCCGTACTGGACGGTGGAGGGCGCTTCGCCGGTATCGACGTGGCTCCAGCGCCGGCCGTCGTAATGCCACATGACATAAGCGCGGAAATAGCGCTGCGCGGCGGGTGGCGGCGCCTCGTCGAAGCCGACCCGCATGGCCGGCCGGTCGTCGGTGAGCAGATCCGTCATGTCGCCCGGCGACATGTCCGGGCTGAGGCCGGTGCGCGATGCGGCCGCATTGGGTGCGCCCCATAGCGGCGAGCTGAGCCGCGGCACGAACACGAAGGCCAGCAGGGCCAGTGGCAGGGATGCGCCCAGCAGCTTCAGCGCGGGCAGCAGCTCCCGCGGCAGCGTGGTGGCCGGCCGCGCCGGTTCCAGTGCGCGCAGGGTGGCGAGCGCCGGCAGCAGGCCGAGCGCGACCAGCAGGGTGGACACCAGGCCCTGGTCGAACAGCAGGGCCGTCATCAGCGCGAAGCAGGCGAAGGCGGCGCCGACGCGGGCATCGCGCGGCGCTTCCGTTTCCAGCAGCTTGAGCACCAGCAGGCCCACGGCGAGCGCGCCGCCAGGCTCGCGGCCGAACAGCGTGCCGTAGTGGAACACCACCGCTGCCGCCAGCAGCGCTACCAGCGGCAGCTTGAGGTAGGCGGGCGCGATGCCGCCGCGCCGCCGCCGCTGCCACCAGCGCGCCGCCAGCGTGGCGGCCAGGGCCGCCGTCAGCCACACCGGCAGGTGCGGCGCGTGCACGCCCAGCACCACGGCCGTGGTCAGGCACAGCAGGTCGAACGGACGCGTACCGATGGGCGGTACCGGCTTGCGACGGAACAGGTGCAAGCGCATCACGGCAGGCTCGCCAGCGCGTTCATGCAATGCGTGTAATGGCTGCGGCCGTGGCCCAGGCCGATCTCCTCGCCGGGCAGCCACAAGCTGGTGGGGCGTCCCACGGCTTCGGCCTCGCCGAGCCAGCGTGCCAGCCGCGCGATGCGCGCCTCGTTGGATAGCTGCGGCAGCTGGCGCCAGTCCAGGTGCCACTCCTCCTGCGCCTCGGGCTGCTCGAAATCCTTCACCAGCAGGCTGTGATGCCGGGCGCTGTGCTTCCAGGCCACATGGCGCTGCGGATCGCCCACGCGGTAGTCACGCAGCGCGACGATGTCCTCGCCCTGGTGCAGGCGAGGCTGCTGCTGCGCCTCGCCATGCGGCGACGGCGGCGGCCCGCCGGTTTCCGGCCGGGGCCAGACCAGCACGGCCTGGTCGGGATGGATCCAGCTCCAGGCGTGGAACAGGCCCAGTGGCCAGTGGCTCCATAGCTTGAGGCGCGGCAGCGGCTGCCAGCCGCGCTGGACGGTGGCGAGGTTCAGGGGAACCAGCGTTTCGCCGTGGGCCGCCACCGCGAACGCCTCGGCCTGGCCGTCCATGTCGGCATGCACCGATCGATGGTCGTGGTCGCCGCCGGCGAACACCAGTTGGATCGCCAGCGGCTCGCCGGCCATGGCTCGGCCTTGCCGCACGCCGGTCAGGCGCAGGCCGTTGAGGCTGCGGAAGGCCACCAGCATGCTGGCGCAACTGGCCGCGCCCAGCATGCAGGTCAGCAGCAGGGCGGCGTTGTTGGCATAGTTGAGCGAGCCCACCAGCATCACCAGCAGCAGCACGGCGAACGCCATGCCGAAGCCTGTGGGCACGATGTAGATGCGCCGTCGATGCAGCAGGATCGGGAGATGCTCGGGCCGCTTGTGGCGGGTCAACGCGGGCAGGCGCCGCTCGGCCCACTCCTGCCAGCGACGCAGCGTCGCCCGCATCAATCCACCGCGACGTCGTTGAGCAGGCTGCGCGCGAGGCTGTCCCCGCTGGCGCCGCGCGTGGTGACCAGGCGGTGCGCGGCGAGCGGTACGAACAGCGCCTGCAGGTCTTCCGGCAGCACGTGCTGGCGCCCGCTCAGGTAGGCCCAGGCGCGCGCGGCGCGCAGCAGGGCCAGGCCGGCACGCGGGGACAGGCCCACGCGCACGTCGGCATGGCGGCGGCTGGCGGTGAGCAGGGCCTGCAGGTAATCGAGCAGGGCGCCGCTGGCGGTGATGGTTTGGACCTGTTGCGACAGTTCGGCCAGGCCGGCGGCGTCGAGCTGGGGCGAGAGCGTGGCCAGCAGGTCGCGGCGATCGCTGCCGGTGAGCAGGGCGCGCTCGGCGGCGGCGTCGGGATAGTCGAGCGAGACGCGCAGCATGAAGCGGTCCAACTGCGAGTCGGGCAGCGGGAAGGTGCCGGCCAGGTCGAGCGGATTCTGCGTGGCCACCACGAAGAACGGCTGCGGCAGCAAATGGGTCTGCCCGTCCACCGTCACCTGGCCCTCGGCCATCGCTTCCAGCAGGGCGCTCTGCGTCTTGGGCGTGGCACGGTTGATCTCGTCGGCCAGCAGCAGGCCGGTGAAGATCGGGCCGGGATGGAAACGGAACTGGCCCGTCTCGCGCTCGTATACGCTGACCCCGATAATGTCCGAGGGCAGCAGGTCGCTGGTGAACTGCACGCGCTGGAACTCCAGCGCGAAGCTGGCGGCCAGTGCGTGCGCCAGCGTGGTCTTGCCCACGCCGGGCACGTCCTCCAGCAGCAGGTGGCCGCCGGCCAGCAGGCAGGCAAAGGCGAGCTTGACCTGCCGTGGCTTGCCCAACAGCACGCGATTGACCTGGGCCATGGCGGCGTCCAGGCGCGCGCGCAGCGTTTCATCGTGCAGGGGAGTGATGGCTGACATGGGATTCTGGCAACGGGGAAGGGCGGTGCGGGGCGAAGCTCATGCGTGACGACCGCAGTGTAGCCGCCGGCCTTGCGCGCTGGCGAGCTACCTTCGTCACGGCTTTCGCCGTCCTGCTGCTGGCCAAGCTGATGCTGGCGGCGAGCCTGTCGCCGTTCGGCGACGAGGCGTTCTACTGGCAGGAGAGCCGTCACCTGGCCTGGGGCTATAGCGACCTGCCGCCGTTGACGGCGTGGCTGATCCGGCTCGGCGAAAGCGTGGCGGGGCATGGATTGCTGGGTATACGCTGGCCCTTCCTGCTGATCGGCAGCGCCTTGCCGTGGCTGGTGGTGGCGTTCGCGCGGGAGGCGTTCGATGCACGCGCGGGCTGGCAGGCCGGCCTGCTGTGCCTGGCCCTGCCGCTGGCTGGCACGCTGGGCGTGATGGCCTTGCCGGATGTGCCGCTCACGGTGGCGATCATGGGCGCCTTGCTGGCGCTGCTGCAGGCGATGCGCGGGGACCGCCTGCGCGACTGGTGCTCGCTGGGCCTGGCGCTGGGCGTGTGCTGGCTCACCCACTACCGCGCGGCCATGCCCATGCTGGCGGGGCTGCTGCTGTGCCTGCTCACGCCGCGCGGGAGGGCGCAGTGGCGCCGTGGCGGCTTCTGGCTGGCGCTGGCGCTGGCGGCGCTGGGGCTGCTGCCGCTGCTGGTGTCCAACTGGCAGCAGCATGGCGCGGGCGTGGCCTTCCAGGTGGCCGAACGCAATCCCTGGCGGTTTCATGCCGATGCTCTGGTGCAGCCGCTGGAGCAGGCGGTGGCCTGCACGCCGCTGTTCTACCTGCTGCTGCTGTGGGCGGCCTGGCGCAGCTGGCGCCGCCGCAGCGACGGCGCGCCTTGGGATGTGATCGGCGTGGTATCGGCGAGTTTCATCGTGCCGTACTTCGTGCTGGGCCTGTTTGCCGACGACCTGCGTTTCCGCGCGCACTGGCCGCTGCCGGGCTACCTGCCGCTGCTGGCGGTGCTGCCGGTGCTGCTGCGCGAGCGCCTGGTATGGCCCAGGCCGTGGCTGGCGGCCGCGTTCGCGCTGGCGATGCTCGGCCAGCTCGGCGGGCTGCTGTACCTGGGGTTGGCCGCGCACGAGGGCGGGGCACGGGTGCTGGCCGGGGCGAAGGCCTTTCCCGCGCGCTTCGTGGGCTGGCGCGAAGCCGGTGAGGCGGCCCGGGAGCTGGGGGCCGGGCATCCTGGCGTGCTGGTGGCCGACAACTTCATGCTGGCGGCCGAGCTCGATTTCCAACTGGATGGCGCCACGCCGGTCTATGTGCTGGACAGCCCGCTCAACACCAAGCATGGCCGGGCGCCCCAACTGGCGATATGGGGACTCGACGAGACCGCGCTGCGACGTGCGCATGGCGGCGAGCCCATGCTGCTGGCGGTTGACGAGAAGGCGTTGCTGGTCCATGAGCGGCAGGGGTGGCTGCGCACGCTGTGCGGCCGCATCGGGCAGCCGCAGGCGCTGCGGCGGCTGGATCTCTACGGCGGCCGCCGACGCATGGCGTTCTATGAGGGAACGGTGCCGCATGCCTTGCCGGTGGTTGCCGCCGCCGACGATGCGTGCCCAGTATGGCAGCAGGCGCGCGTCGCCGATGGCGGCGGCTGAATCCGCTTCCAAGAGACTGTTCGAAGTTCCAGCTCGGCCCCTCCCCGCTGACGCTGATCGGTCCCCTCTGTAGGAGCGCACCCAGTGCGCGACCTCCTTTTGCCTCGGTCCGCATCGTTCGTCATCCTGGCCCTTGCCCCCCTTCTTTTGCGGGGTGCGCCGGGACGACGAGCCATGAGGCGAAAGGCGTCGCGCACCAGGGTGCGCTCCTACCAGGCTGCGTACAGGGAGGGGGTAGGAGGGCCCACCAAGATTTTGAACAGGCTCTAAGGCAAACGCAGGCCGGCCTCGCGCAGCAGCCGGGCCAGGGCGATCAGGGGCAGGCCGACCAGGGCGCTGGGATCCTGGTTATCGATGCGCTCGAACAGGCTGATGCCCAGCCCTTCGCACTTGAAGCTGCCGGCGCAGTCGAGCGGCCGTTCCCGCTCGACGTAGCGGGCGATCTCGCCGTCATCGAGGTCGCGGAAATACACCCGGGTGTGATCGACATGGGCCAGGTCCTCGCCGCTGCGGGTGTCGTGCACGCATAGCGCGGTATGGAAATGCACCTCGCGGCCGGAGCACGCGGCGAGCTGGGCCCGCGCCCGCTCCGCCGTGCCAGGCTTGTCCAGCACCAGGCCTTCCAGTTCGGCGACCTGGTCGGAACCGATGACCAAGGCGTCCTCCAGTTCCGCCGCCACTGCCCGGGCCTTGGCCACGGCCAGGCGCAGCGCGCGTTCGCGCGGTGTTTCGCCGGGGAGGGGGCTTTCGTCGGTGCCGGGGGCGCGCTGCTCGAAATCCGGCCACAGGCGCCGCAGCAGTTCAGCCCGGTAGCGCGAGGTGGAACCGAGCACCAGGGTGGGCGTGCTCATGCGTCGTGCTCCCGGCGCAGGTGTTCGCGCATGGCGCTGTCCAGGTCGTGCTGCGCCCGGTCCAGGGCGGCCAGCAGGGGGCGCAGGCGGTCGCGCGTGTCGTTCATGGCATGCACGGCCTGGTCCAGTTGCTGCTGGCTGGCGCGGGGCGCCTGGTCGCGGATCCAGATGCGTTGCTGCAGCAGCGAGCGCAGGCCGGCGTCGATCGCATGGCGCGCCTCCTGCTCGCCATGGGCCGGCAGATCGGGGTTGAGCGACATCACCGCATGGGCCTGCTGCAGGCCCGCCCGGCAGCTCTTGAGGTCGCCCTCCAGCCGGTCGGCCAGCTCCAGCAACTGGTGCAGGCTGCCCGTGCGGCGGTCGACGCGGCGCCGGTAGGCCAAGGCCATGGCGGCCAATATCGCACCCAGCACGATCAGGGCCGCCAGGCCGAGCATCAGGTAGGAGTTCACGAAAAACGGCCGGCTCGTTGGTCAATGAGTGGCCGCAGTCTGCCGTACCGGGGACATTCAGGCAAAATGGTCCGGTCAAGCTGGCGGCCCGTGACCGGGTCGTTGACTTCAAGATGCCGTAATCCTATGATTTCGCGTCTATGTCCGTGACACTGCCAGAGTCCGTGGACGCTTGGCGCATGGTCTCGGCGCGGCGTTCGTTCCAGGGCGACTTGCCCGTGGCCGCCCTCGCGCGGTTGGGGGAGACGCTCGCCGGCACCGAAGGGACAGTGCGATACGAGCTGGATTTCGGCCGCGACGACCTGGGTACGGCGTACCTCGACGTTCGCGTCCAGGCCCCGCTCACGCTGACCTGCCAACGTACCCTGGAGCCTTTCGTGCTGCCGGTGACGGTGGACAGCCGGCTGGGGCTGATCCGCACCGAGCGGGAGGAATCGGCGTTGCCGCCGGCGGTCGAGCCGTTGCTCGTGGCCGAGGACGGCAAGCTGAACCTGGCGGACGTGATCGAGGACGAATTGTTGTTGGCGCTGCCGCTGGTGCCGGTCAACCCGGACAGCAAGCTGCCGGAAGAAGTAGTAGGTCCCGAGCCTGGGGAAACCCCGGGCGAAGGGCGTTCCGATAACCCGTTCGCGATTTTGCGCGAACTCAAGAAACGTTGATTTAGCTGGAGATTCGCCATGGCCGTTGCCAAGAGCCGCAAGACCCCGTCCACCCGCGGCATGCGTCGTTCGCACGATGCGCTCAAGACCGTGCAGCTGGCCACCGATCCGACCAGTGGCGAGGTGCATCTGCGTCACCACGTCACCAAGGATGGCTACTACCGCGGCAAGAAGGTCATCGACACCAATACCTCGGTGGTCGAAGAGGATTGATCGTTCCCGCAAGGGAGACGGTGACGCATGGCGGCGCGATTTCGCGCCGCTTTGCGTTTGTGCGATTGCCCACGTAACGTTGGCGGTTTGGAGGCCGGCCGCAGCGATCCTGCGTCGCCCGCCCGTCCCAATCCGCCGCATGGAAAGTTAATGGCCCAGATTTACGCCCGCATCACCGGCACCGGCAGCGCGCTGCCCGAGCGCGTGGTGACCAACGCCGATCTCGAGAAGATCGTCGAGACCAGCGACGAATGGATCCGCACCCGCACCGGCATCCAGCGCCGCCACATCGCCGCGGAAGGCCAGACCACCGGCGACCTGGCCACCGAGGCCGCGCAGCGTGCCCTCGAGGCGGCCGGCGTCAAGGCCTCCGAGCTCGACCTGATCGTGCTGGGCACCACCACTCCCGACATCATCTTTCCCTCCACCGCCTGCCTGGTGCAGCACCGCCTGGGCGCCAACGGCTGCGCCGCCTTCGACGTCAACGCCGCCTGTTCGGGCTTCGTCTACGCGCTGGGCATCGCCGACAAGTTCATCCGTAGCGGCCAGTCCAGGAAGGTGCTGGTGATCGGCGCGGAAACGCTGACCCGGATGGTCGACTGGAGCGAGCGCGAGACTTGCGTGCTGTTCGGCGACGGCGCTGGCGCGGTGGTGCTGGAAGCTTCCGGCGAGCCCGGCATCTACGCCACGCTGCTGCACGCCGACGGCGGCTTCAAGCACCTCCTGTACAACCCCGTGGGCGTCTCGGCCGGTTTCACCGACGAGCCCAACCATGGCGTGCGCATCAACATGTCCGGCCGCGAAGTGTTCAAGGTCGCGGTGAAGACGCTCGACTCGCTGGTCGACGAAACCCTGCAGGCCGCCGGCATGGAAGCCTCGCAGATCGACTGGCTGATCCCGCACCAGGCCAACCTGCGCATCATCGAGGCCACGGCCAAGCGCCTGGAGATGCCGATGGAGCAGGTGATCGTGACCGTGCACGAGCACGCCAACACCTCCTCCGGCTCGGTGCCGCTGGCGCTGGACTACGCGGTACGCTCGGGCAAGGTGCAGCGCGGCCAGAACCTGCTGCTGGAGGCGTTCGGCGGTGGCTTCACCTGGGCGTCGGCGCTGCTGCGCTACTGATCGCCTGTCGTCGCTCCACGCTAATTGGTAGCAAATGCCCCAAGATCGGCCAGCCAAATTTTGGGGGCGGCCATGGTTTGGCGAATCCCTTTCTAACTCGTTGATAATTAAACGCCCCGTCTGTCGGGGGCGTTTTTTGGCGCGGGGCCAGGGAGAACGCCCTACTCGGTTGGATTGACCTGCCTCAGGTCTCCGGCCAAGACGGGCTCGCCGACAAGCCGCCTGTCAGGGAAGTGCGGCCCAGGTCAAAAGTCATCCCTCTAGGCTAAGGATGGCCTTTTGCCGCCGCATCTTCTCCAGTCGAGGCACTGATCTCTGTCACGCCATTATTGGCTGCGGCGGTAGCCGGCTGCGTGACGGGCATATATGGCATCTTGCACGAAGGCCGGGATAGGGGGTCACCTTGTCCGATTTGGCGCCTGCCGTGCCTAGACGGGAGGAGCCCCGAACTGCCAGATGTCGAGGCCAGCGATCGACAGGAAAGGGCTACGCAGATAGTATTAGCCGAATGAATCAACCTACCGTAATCGACCTCTTCTCAGGCGTCGGCGGCCTAAGCCTTGGTGCAGCTCGCGCCGGCTTTAGAATCGCTGGAAGCGTTGAGCTCGACCAGATCGCATCGGCGTCTCACGCCTTCAATTTTCCAAGCACAAAGCATTTGACAGAGGATGTCTCGATGCTGACCGGCCGCGGCCTACTGAGGGAATGCGGCGTCCGGTCAGCGGCGTTGGCCGGTCTTATCGGCGGGCCGCCATGCCAAGGATTCAGCGCAATCGGTAGGCGCGATAGCAATGATCCGCGCAACCAGCTCTTCGGCGAATTCTTCAGATTGGTTGCCGAAACGCGTCCTGCCTTTTTCGTCGCTGAAAACGTGCCTGGTATCCTTCGCGAAGAAAACGCAAAGATCATTCAACAAGCCTTTGCCCGGTTACCTGCACAGTATCAGGTCCTCACCCCTCTCAAGGTTCGGGCGAGTGACTATGGTGCTCCCACAATCCGGACGCGTGTTTTCTTTATTGGATTCGACCCGTCGCGCATCAATCTACTCACGGCATCAAACTTTGCTCCTGACCCAGGTATAGAGCCGGTTTACGTAAAGCACGCATTGCGAGGACTGCCGGATGTAGACGCTGACTGGCAGGCGGAGGCGCAGAGCTGGCGGACGGTCAAACCCTATGCTGGTGGAAGTTTTGGAGAGCGCCTAAATGGGTTCATCCCCGAAGGTGTTGGCAATCCGAGCGCGCTGGAACGCGTAGCTGCCAGGAAAGTCTCCGGTTTTTTGGGAACGAAACACTCCGACTCTACCGTTGCTCGCTTCGACGCTCTTGGCGCCGGAGAGATCGATTCCGTATATCGCTCCCCTCGGCTCGATCCAAACGGCTTTTGTCCGACGCTCCGCGCGGGCACAACGAGAGAAAAGGGCAGCTACCAAGCTGTGCGGCCGATCCATCCAAAGAAACCACGCGTTATATCGCCGAGAGAAGCCGCGAGGCTTCAAGGCTTCCCCGACTGGTTCGTGTTTCATCCAACAAAGTGGCACGCGTTCCGCCAGATCGGAAACAGCGTAAGCCCTATCGTGGCGGAACACTTACTGGCAAAAATTAGCGCAGCTCTTACAAGCTGACCCTGACGAACTCCGGATAGATTCGATAGTAAGTGCCGAACGAATTCACGGATTTCGCAGGGATACCCTCGGGAGCAATCAACTCGCCAAGGAGATTTTTGGCTTGCGCAACGGTTCCATTTGGCTGAAGGGATTCGAGCGCCAAACGTTCCCGCGCTGATAAAACGGGCAGGTCGATCTCAAGCGGGTACTGCCAGTCCATGCGAGCAAACGGCCAGTGGCACAACCTGCTGTCCTGCGGAAAAGTCGGCACGTTAGTCTTGGCTGGATCCAAGACGATTCCAGTTGCCGTAAGCATCATCGTGCCATCAGAGTAAACGAACGCCGTAAGGGGTTGGACAACTAGGTTCGATGCATTCACCCCTCGCTTTGCTGCCAAATGCACGGCGTGAAGGAGCAACGTCGGAAATTTATCGGGCCTAAAGTCCGCGTCGGTAATCGTGAGTGGTTTGTCAGCACCTACCCTGGCCTCGAACTCTTGGCGTCTTAGAGTAACTAGCTCCTTCGGAGAAAGGCCTGCGGTACCTTCCCTAAGTGCAGCTACCGACGCGTTAAGCGTGACCTTGAAAATATCCCCGTGAGCCAGTTTGTTGACGAGCTTCGCCGTGTCATCAAGCTGTTGTTTAAGCTCGCCTGGTGAGGTGAAGTCCAGCCAGACAACTGTGGGAAACTCGGAGTTGAACTCGTCGATATAGGTGGACGAGTCCTGCAAAACAAACTTCACGCAACTCAATGGACAATTAAATTTCTGCCGTGCCTGAACGACTGGGTCGCGCTCGATGCACACCATATTGGAGATGCGCGTCGCGGAATGAATTGCCTTAAAATCCTCCATAAATGGACCACCAAAGCCGATGTATTGGTAGTCCGAAATGTTGAACGAGGTACGTCCGATTCGATTGAGAACGTCTAGAAACAGAGAGCGCTCAACTGCTTTATTCGGGCGCAGGTGATATGCAATGTTACCGCCACTCATACTTCAAGCTCCCTGAGTGCGCGTGCAAAGCACTCTTCACCGACCTCGGAGGGCTTGGCATCAGGCGTCCCGAAGAATTCCTGGGAAAGTAGCTTGATCTCTGACTCTGGTTTCGAAAATCTCACCCATCGATCCGTGAACGTTTGCGGAGCCGGAAGATCAGGACGTGACTGTTCGCCGCCAATGGTCTTTCGTATCGCCGTGAACTTCAGATCACTGCGCTTTGCAACCTCTTCCGGAAGAACAGTCGTAAGGGCTGGGCTTTGCGCCTCCCGCTCCTTGCGCTCAGTAGGGCGTTTTTTCCAGCGGTTCGTATAGTTAGTAAATAGTTTCAGGCCATCCCGCATAAAATCTTTGACCTGCAAATAAAGCTCGCTGTTCGCGTCTACGCCGCGTTTCGTTGTTGTAAGCGGCAGCTTGGAAGGGTCGTTCGATCTAAAAATTACGACACCCGCGATCGCTACGAACTGAGTGTGATACGCCGGTACCGTCGCTTCGCCCCACCCTGTTAGCCTTGTCTTGTCGGCGTAGAGCACAACGCGATCATTGCAGATGATCGTCCACCCGGCGTTCTCTGTCGAAGCACGGCCTTCGAGCTCTTGTTCCTCCTCCTCCTCAGTGGGTGATGTTCTGTACAAGCCCACGGAAAGATAAACGTCCACACCATCTGGCTGTCCTTGGCGACGATATACATAAGGGGCGATCCCTTGGCCAGCGTGATCCCTTTTCTCCTCCATCAGGAAGCCTATTTTCTTCGCGCCGGCCTCCTTGCCGTTTACGGTGACCGTGAACCCCTTCTCAATAATGTAGCTGTAGTACGCCCTTACATCGTCCAGGAACTCATTTAGGAATTCTTCCTGCGAGAAGCTGCGGGAGATGCCGGGTCGCAGTTGTTCGACATGAATGGTCGTTCCATGGACTTGATCGGGGCGATTGGTGATGTCGACCATCTCCAGTTCCCACAAATCGTCGTTCCCCATCCATTCGGGAGTGATCTCTACTGAGAAAGACCTGTCCCCCCTCAGACTCGTAACCTTCGCAGAAGTGCCCATTTTGAAGATTGCGCGCTTCATGCCGATCCCGTACAACCCTACAGTTGGAAGATCCTCATCCAGGTCTTTCTCTTTACGGCCAAGTCGGAAGGCGCTTCGCTCGGCAACATCGAAGGGAATTCCACCGCAGTTGTCGGTAATCGTGAACGAGTTTTCGTCAAAGCGGATGTCAGCGCGATAATTTTCGTAGGGGTTAACCGCGTCTGCAGCAGGTTGCGTCATTCGCATTGCTCCATCAACGCAATTGTCTAGGAGGTCGAGCAATGCGTCCTTAAGCTCAATGTCCCTGACTAACATTTCGACGAAGAATCTTTTCGCCGGAAAAGCCCGTGCCATTGTCACTATGTGCTCCTTATTCCCGCGTGATCGCCAGTCCGTCCTAGGCCCAGGCGCAGGGCCTTAGAAGTCATTTTGCCACTGATCGCGGTATAGCGCTCTCCCTGCGCGTGCACTAGGGCCTTGTCCAGCTGCCGCGACCATTCGCATCTAGCCTGGCGCCCCGCATTAGCGGCGTCAAAGGTAGCGGGAGGGGGTGGAACGCCTCGGGGCTCGGCGCGCTTTCTTCAGATAGGAAATAAGCGTCAGTCCGCTCATGCGGAAAGTCGGTTCTGACGATTTCTGCAAGGCTATATTGCGGAGCCCCGCCTCGCTATAAGGATCTCAGCAATCCGGTCGACGCATGCGGACGGTGATTGTTTCAGTTCGTGTCCCCAGACCCGAACTACCTTCCAGCCGGCTCTACGAAGTTTGGCGAAATTCCTTCGGTCGCGCTTTCGGTTGTTTTCAATCTTCTGCTGCCAGAAAGGCGGTAACGTGTGTTGCCAACTGGCAAATCGATACCCATGCCAGAAATCGCCATCCACAAAAATGGCGACCCGCTCCTTTGAGAAAACAATATCGGGGCATCCCGCCAACGTGCGCACATGCTTCCTAAATCTGTAGCCGCGACGGTGAAGTCCCGACCGCAACACGAGCTCTATTCCCGTGTCCTTACTTCGGATGCGGGCCATAAGGCTACTGCGCTGCGCAGGCGTCAGGCGATCAGCCATGGGGATATCTCCGGCGTTTCCTCAGTTGCATAAGGGCTGGAGCAATGATATGCACAGTTGGCGACAGGCCGCAGCCCTAAAGCCTGGGCCAGTGGTTGCCGATAAAGAGGCGATAGTCTAGACAACAAGCTCAGCTTCATGGATGGCGTTAACAATGGCGAAGACAAGCACGTTTGCGGTCAATCAGGGGATCGATCCTCGTTACCTACAGAGCATCTTGACGAAAGATGTCACGGTACTCGAAGGCATATTCGACCTTATCGATAACTCCATCGATGCCGCTCGAGATCGCCTGCTGGATGCCGCTGTGGCATCGGATGAGTATGGGCTGCCAGCCAGTTATGAAGGACTGGAGGTTTCGCTGCGATTTGCGAAGACCAGTATCACTTTCAGGGATAACGGCTCAGGCATTACTGAACAAGACCTCACAAATCGCACATTCGTTATCGGTGCTGCAACACATCATCGATTTGGTCTTGGCTGGTTTGGTATAGGTTTGAAACGTTCGCTAATCCGCTTGGGTAAGACGTACCTTCTCCATACGGATGACGGAAGCACATCTTCAAAGATTGAATTCAACGCCAGCGACATGCTCGATAGGCCTGGCGTCCCTTTAGTCGGACATCGCCTTCGCAGTAAGAAAAAGACCCGAACGATCGTGCACATCTCGGATCTCCGTGATGGCGTTAGACACGAAATTGGCGCTGAGGACTGGCTTGACATTGTGCGGAAGAATCTTGCCAGGCGGTATGGAATTTTCGTTGCCAAGGGCCTCAAGCTTACGGTTAACGGAAAGGCTGTGCCGGTTTTTGGTCCCGCCATCCGGCTGAAAGGTCCCGTAGAAAGAAAGTCAACCAACTTTCCGGCGAAGGACGGAGTGCGCGTATTTATCGACTCAGGAATGCATGCGGACTATCGGTTGACCGGGGAGAAGGACTATTCAACGGTCAAATCAAAGATCGCATCCCTGAGCGACCAATACGGCTGGTACTTCGTATGCAATGATCGGATAGTCAAGGTTGCAAGCCGAGATCGCCATCTCGGATGGAAGACCAGCTGGCACCCGGAATATAACGGCTTTGTTGGTTGGGTGAGGTTTGTCGCCGAGGACCCTGAGAAGCTTCCGTGGGATACAAAGAAAACATCAATCGAACCCAGCGCGCCAGTATTTCGGCAGATAGTCGATAGCCTGCAGAATCTGGCCGATGCCTATCGCGCGAAGAACAGACAATCCCGCAAGAAAACTATCCAGCATGAAGTGGAAGGGGCTGGTGGCACGCAGGTTGGCCCCCAATCCGAACCGCCAACTCGAATTAAGCCGAAGAAGAACGAACATAATGACCTGTGGAGATTTCTTCTTCCGAACGTTGAGGTCGCGCTTACGAGCAAGAAAGTCAGGTCGATGGTCGAAGAGGCAGAAAATCTTCCTGTGGAGCACTGCTATGCGGGGTCGCTCTTGTTGCGTGCGATCGTAGAGATAGCACTTTTCGAACACATTAAGCTGTCCGGAAATTACCGCGCGGTGCAGGGCATGGTGTTTGAAAAGCAGGAGCGCGACGGAAGGCCGTTCACTGATGCACAAAAGAGAGCTTTCCGCCCAACGTTTAGCGACGCGCTCGATTGGCTATGCGCACATGACGAGTATTTCCCAGTCGAAGTTCGGCGAGAGTGCGCAAGATCACGAACGAAGTTCAAGACCCATCTAAAGGAATTGAACGGAGTTGCTCACGAAGACGAGCTTACCGACAGCGGCAAGCTGAAAATCATCAGAAACGACACGTGGCCTCTCTTGAAATTTTTGCTGGGTAGTGCTCCTCACGGAAACGGAGTGGTGAAGTAACACCATACTCATTACGAGGCAAAGGATCGCTCTTCGGCATCACCTTGGGCGGTACAGAACAGACGCGGTAACGGCGCCGAGATGTTTTACGAGCGGGTGATTGAGCGTTACGCGTTCATGGACGACGTTTAAGAGCCGCTAACAAAACTCCGGAAGATTCCGTAAGCAGATGATCGAGCAGGCAAGCGACAGCC
>NZ_JAKWJO010000010.1 GCF_022760995.1 Dyella sedimenti
GATCGTGCTGATCACCCCGCGGGTGATCACCAGCAGCGAGGAGGCCAAGCAGGTGACGGACGAGTACCAGCGCAAGTTCGAGTCGCTCGCCCCGCTGCGCGCCGCGCCCACCGCCGCGACCACGCCCAAGCCGTAGCGGCGGGTTGCCCTCGCCCCGCCGGGAGAGGGCGGAAAGGGAGGGGCGGCTATCATGGATGGGATGAGCCATCCGCTGTCCTTTCCCATCACGCCCCTGTTGCCCGAGATCGGCGCCTCACTGGCGGCGCATCCGCGCCTGGTGCTGGAGGCGCCGCCCGGCGCCGGCAAGACCACGCAGGTGCCGCTGGCCCTGCTGCGGCAGCCGTGGCTCGGCGACCGGAAGATCCTGATGCTGGAACCGCGACGCATCGCGGCGCGCGCCGCCGCGCAGTTCATGGCGCGCCAGCTTGGCGAGGAGGTCGGGCAGACCGTCGGCTATCGCATCCGCTTCGAATCACGGGTCGGCGCCGCCACGCGCATCGAGGTGGTGACCGAGGGCATCCTCACCCGGCTGATCCAGGACGATCCCGAACTCGCCGGCATCGGCGCCATCCTGTTCGACGAATTCCACGAGCGCCATCTCGCCGGCGACCTGGGCGCGGCGCTGGCGCTGGACGTGCAGGGCACGCTGCGGCCGGAGCTGCGCATCGTGGTGATGTCCGCCACGCTGGATGGCGAGCGCATCGCGGCATGGCTCGATGCGCCGCGCATCAGCAGCCCCGGGCGCGGCTTTCCCGTGCGCGTGACCTATCCGCCGGCCCGCGTGCAGGAAAGCATGGAGCACCATCTGGCGCGCATCGCGCGGCAGGCCTTGGCGGAGAACGACGGCGACGTGCTGGCCTTCCTGCCGGGGCGGCGCGAGATCGCGCGCGCGCAGGCGGTGCTGGAAACCGCGCTGGACGAGGCCATCGACATCGTCGCCCTGCATGGCGAGCTGTCGCTGGCCGAGCAGCAGGCGGCGCTGGCGCCGGCGGAGCCGGGCACGCGGCGCATCGTGCTGGCCACCAATGTGGCCGAATCCAGCGTGACCCTGCCGGGCATACGCGCGGTGGTGGACAGTGGACTGGCGCGCGAGCCGCGCTTCGATCCCAACTCCGGCTTCACCCGGCTGGAGACGGTGACTATCTCGCAGGCCTCGGCCGACCAGCGCGCGGGCCGTGCGGGCCGCGTGGCGGAAGGCACCGCCTACCGCCTGTGGCCGCAGAGCAAGCGGCTGGAACCCTCGCGCACGGCGGAGATCGCCCAGGCCGAACTGTCCGGCCTCGCGCTGGAACTGGCGGCCTGGGGCATCATCGCCGGCAGCGGCAGCGACTTGCCCTGGCTCGATCCGCCGCCGCCCGGCGCGCTCGCGCAGGGGCGCGAACTGCTGGCCCAGCTGGGTGCGCTGGGTGCCGACGGGCGCATCACGTCGCTGGGCCGCGCCATGCTGGAACTGGGCGCCGCGCCACGCCTCGGCGCGGCGGCCCTGCGCGCGCCGCCGGAACGGCATGCGCTGGTGGCCGACCTGCTGGCCTTGATGGAGGCGCGCTCGCCGCTGCGCGGCGAGCAGGCACGCAGCGATGATTTCCGTGCACGGGTCAGCGCCCTGCATGCGTGGCGCGACCGCCGTACCGCCGGTGCGCGCGGCGGCGCCGACGCCGGCGCGCTGGCCGCCATCGAGCAGGCCAGCAAGGGCTGGCGCCGGCGCCTGGACGTGCGCACGGCGGCCAGCGGCGTGCCCGATAGCCACGCCGTGGGCGACCTGCTGCTGCACGCCTTTCCCGACCGCGTGGCGCGCCGTGACGACGGCAACCCGTTGCGCTACACGCTGGCCAACGGGCGCGGCGCGCGCCTGCACGAAGGCACCGCCCTGCATGGCGAGCCCTGGCTGGTGGTGCTGGATCTGCGCCTGGAGGCGCGCGACAGCCTGGTGCTGGCCGCCGCGCCGCTGGACCCGCGCGTGCTCGAACGTGACTACCCAGCGCAGTTCCGCCGCGCGCGCGCGCTGCGCTGGAACGACGAGCGCAACGCAGTGGAGGCCTTCGAGGAACAGCGTTTCGCCGCCATCGTGCTGGAGCGGCGCGGCGTGCCGGTGAAACCGGAGGACGCATTGCCCGCGCTGCTTGCCGCCATCCGCGCCAAGGGGCTCGACGCGCTGCCGTGGAGCGAGCACGCCCGTCGCCTGCGCGCGCGCATGCAGGCCTTGCGCACCTGGTTGCCGGAACTGGGCCTGCCCGACGTTTCCGACGCCGCCCTGCTCGCCACGCTGGAACACTGGCTGGCGCCGTACCTGGAAGGCAAGCGCCGGCTCGATGCGCTGGATGCGGAAGAGCTCTCGCAGGCGCTCGGCACACTGTTCGACTACGAGCAGCGCCGCCTGCTGGACGCGCAGGCGCCCGAAAGCCTCAGCGTGCCCAGCGGCATGAACCGCCGCCTGGAATACGCCGGGGGCGAGCCGCCGGTGCTCGCGGTGAAGCTGCAGGAACTGTTCGGCCTGGCCGACACGCCGCGCATCGCCAACGGCCGCATTCCCGTCACGCTGCACCTGCTGTCGCCGGCCGGTCGCCCGATCCAGGTCACGCAGGACCTCAAGGGCTTCTGGGAACGCACCTATCCGGAAGTGAAGAAGGAACTGAAGGGCCGCTACCCGCGCCATCCCTGGCCGGACGACCCCTGGACCGCCGCCCCCACGCACCGCGCCAAGCCGCGCGGTACCTGAGCCGCGCGGCGGGCGCGGACTTCAGCGGCCGATCTCGCGCAGCCGCTTGCCGCCCATCAGGTTGCGTTCGATCTGCTCCAGCGTGACACCCTTGGTCTCGGGCACCAGCCAGAACGTCAGCGCGATGAACACCACGTTGAGCGCGGCGTACAGCCAGAACGTGGCGGCGTTGCCGATGCCGTTGAGCAGGCTGAGGAAGGTGAAGCCCACGACCAAGTTGCCGATCCAGTTGGTGAAGGTGGAGCAGCCGATGCCGAAGTCGCGGCCCTTCAGCGGCTGGATCTCCGAGCACAGCGTCCACACCAGCGGGCCGGCCGACATGGCGAAGCCCACGATGAACACCAGCAGCATCGCGACGGTGAAGATCTGCGCGCCATGGTCGTGGATGCCGCCGTGCATCATCGTGCCCACCACGCCCAGGCCGACGGCCATCACCGCGAAGCCGGTGTAAAGGATCGGCTTGCGGCCCCAGCGGTCGATCAGCGCGATGGCGATGAAGGTGGCCAGCACGTTGGTCAGGCCCACCAGCGCGGTGAACCACATCTGCGTGGTCGTGTCATAGCCCATCGCCTGGAAGATGCGCGGCGCGTAGTACATCACCACGTTCATGCCGGTGAACTGCTGCATCAGTTGCAGCAGCACGCCCAGGCCTACCGAGCGGCGGAAGTTGCGGTTCTCCCGGAACAGATGCCAGCCGCGCTGCGGCGTCTTGAGTTGCTCCTCGATGTCGGCCGCCTCGCGAGCCACCACCGCGGCGTCGCCGCGCAGGCGGTGCAGCACGCCGAGTGCCTCCTCGCGGCGGCCGCGCATCAACAGCCAGCGCGGGCTGTCGGGCAGCAGCAGCACGCCGAGCAGGAACAACGCGCCGGGAATGGCGATGATGCCCAGCATCCAGCGCCAGTTGCCGCTGTAGCTGAGCGCGGTGTCGGAAAGGAAGGCGACCAGGATGCCGATGGTAATCATCAGCTGGTAGGTGGAGATCATCGCGCCGCGGATATGCTCCGGCGCCACTTCCGCCAGGTACAGCGGCGCGGTGAAGGTCGCCAGGCCGATGGCCAGGCCCAGCACCACGCGCGCGGCGACCAGGGTTTCCGGCGACCAGGCCAGGCCCGACAGCAGCGAGCCGAGCACGAACAGCACCGCGCCCAGGATCAGCGAGCGCTTGCGGCCCAGCGCGGCCGACAGCCAGCCCGCGCCCACCGCGCCCACCGCGGCGCCGAACATCATGGCGCTGACGATCCACTCGATGGTGTGGTCGCTGGCCTTGAACTCGTCCTGGATGAACTGGGTAGCGCCCGAGATCACGCCGATGTCCAGGCCGAACATCAGGCCGGCCAGCGCGGCGAGCACGCAGGTGAAGATCACGGTCGCCTTCGATTGCGCCGTGGACGGCGCGATGGCATTGGCATTCATTGGAAGGTGTTCCCCGCTGACGGTAGTGGGCGCCTGGATGGGCGATGAGGACGAACCGCAGTCCCTATGCGGCGGCGATGACGTGTGGTGGCGGACCGGCGAAGCGCGGTTCCGGCAGGCCATGGAAGCCCGTGTCGGCACGGAACAGCGCGCCGGCATGGGGCTGGGCGGCCAGCGCATCGCCGGCGAGGCCGTCGCGCGCGCTGGTGATGTAGAGCACTGAATGGTCGGTGCCGCCGAAGGCCGGCTTGGTCGCCTGCATGGCGGGCACCTCGACGATGCGGTCCAGCCGTCCGTCCGGCGTGTAGCGCACCACGTGGCCCAGGCCCCATTGTGCGTTCCACAAGCCGCCGTCGCGGTCCACCGTCGAACCATCGGGCTCGCCTCGCGGGTCGTCCAGCGCGGCGAAGAGGCGCTGCGCGCCTGGCGCATCGCCGTAGTCGCAGCACTGGATGGCGCGCGACAGTGAATCGCAGAAATACATGGTGCCGCCGTCGGGGCTGAAGGCGATGCTGTTGCTGATCGCCACGCTGGGCAGCGGCAGGCGTTCGAGCGAGAGCTCGTGGTTGAGCCGGTAGAAACCGCCCACTGGCTGCTTGGGACCCTCGGCCGGCTCGTGCAGCGTGCCGAATACGAAGCGGCCCTGGCGGTCGCAGGCCCCGTCGTTGAGCCGCGTCGGCAGGCCGGCCTCCACGGCCATGAGCGGCACCATGGCCCGCGTGGACGGGTGGAAGAACGCCAGCCGCGAGGCGAGCCCGAGCAGCAGCCAGCCGTCCCCCTCGCACAGCGCGAAGCTGGCGAGCCGCTCGGGCATGGGCCACTGGTGCAGGGCGCCGTCGTGCGGGCGGTAGCGCCACAGCATGGCGGCGTGGATGTCGGTCCAGTACAGCGCTTGCTCGCGGTTGCACCAGGTGACGCCTTCGCCCAGCGTGTTGTGCACCTGCATGGCGACGGTGGCGCGCAGGCTCATACCCAGCCACCGTCCACGATGACGTCCTGGCCCGTGCACATGCGGCTGTCGTCGGCAGCGAGGAACAACGCGGCGCGTGCCAGGTCGTCCGCCATCAGGTAGCCGGGCAGGCATTGCACGCGGGCGATCTCCGCCTCGCCGGCCTCGTCCAGCCACAGCCGGCGCTGCTTCTCGGTGATGACCCAGCCCGGCACCAGCGCGTTGATGCGGATGCGGTCGCGGCCCAGCTCGCGGGCCAGGCCGTTGACCAGGCCATGCACGGCGGCCTTGGCCATGGCGTACAGGGGATAGCCGGCATTCTTCTTCATCCAGCCGGTGGAACCCAGGCAGATCACCGAGCCGCCGCCCAGCGCGCGCATGTCCTCGCGCACCGCCTGGGTGGCGAAATACTGGTGGCGAAGGTTGATCGCCACGCTCTGGTCGAATTCGGCGGCGGTGGTGTCGCCGAAACGGTGGCGCACGTCGTTGGCGGCGTTGTTCACCAGCACGCCGACGGGGCCGTGCACCTCGCGCGCGGTGGCGATGGATGCCTCCAGCGCATCGAGCTGGGTGACGTCGCAGCGTATGAACAGCGGTGCATGGCGGCAGCCGGCGAGGCCCCCGGCCAGCTTTTCGCCATTGGCCTGGTCGATGTCGATGAACGACACGCGGCTGCCCTGCGCCGCGAAGTGCTCCACGAAGGCGGCGCCGATGCCGGTCGCGCCGCCGGAGACGAACACATGGCGATCGGCCAGGCTGGGATAGGTGGCGAAGGCGCTCATGCTCACCACTCCGCCACGCTGCCGTCGGCGTGGCGCCAGACCGGATTGCGCCAGCGATGGCCGATGGCGGCGCGCTCGGCCACGTAGTCCTCGTTGACCTGGATGCCCAGGCCGGGGCCGCCGGGAATGGCCACGAAGCCGTCCTGGTAGGCGAACACGCTGCGATCGTGCACGTAGTCGAGCAGGTCGTTGCCGGCGTTGTAGTGGATGCCCAGGCTCTGTTCCTGGATGAAGGCGTTGTGGCACACCGCGTCCAGCTGCAGATTGGCGGCCAGCGCGATGGGGCCGAGCGGACAATGCAGCGCCAGCGCCACGTCGTAGGCCTCGGCCATCGCGGCGATCTTGCGCGTCTCGGTGATGCCGCCCGAATGCGAGGGATCGGGCTGGATGATGTCCACGCCGCCGATGGCCATCACGCGTTTGAAATCGTAGCGCGTGTAGAGGCGCTCGCCCAGCGCGATCGGCGCGGGCGACAGGGCGGCCAGTTCGGGCAGCGCCTCCAGGTGGTCGGACAGCACCGGCTCCTCGATGAACATCAGCTTGAACGGCGCCAGCTCGCGCATCAGCACCTTGGCCATCGGCTTGTGCACGCGGCCGTGGAAATCCAGGCCGATGCCGATGTGCGGGCCCACCGCATCGCGGATCGCCTGCACGTTCTGGAGGACCTGCTCCACCTTGTCGTGCGTATCGACGTATTGCAGTTCCTCGGTGGCATTCATCTTCACGGCGGTGAAGCCGCGCGTCACCGCCTCCTTCGCCGCGCGCGCCGTGTCGGCCGGGCGGTCGCCGCCGATCCACGAATACACGCGGATGCGCTCGCGCACCGGGCCGCCGAGCAACTGGTGCACCGGTTGGCCGAGGTCCTTGCCCTTGATGTCCCACAGTGCCTGGTCGATGCCGGCGATGGCGCTCATCAGCACCGGGCCGCCGCGGTAGAAGCCGCCGCGGTACATCACGTTCCACAGGTCCTCGATATGGCGTGGGTCCTTGCCGACCAGGTAGTCGGACAGTTCTTCCACGGCGGCGGCGACCGTATGCGCGCGGCCCTCGACGATCGGCTCGCCCCAGCCGACCACGCCCGCGTCGGTGTCGATGCGCAGGAACAGCCAGCGTGGGGGAACGACGTAGGTGGTGAGGCGGGTGATCTTCATGCCATCGATCCTTTCGAAACAGAGTGGCGTTGCCACGCGTCGGCGAATGCGCGAGCCTGCGCGGCCACGTCGCCGGCGGGGCGGCCGGGGGCGTAGAGGGCGCCGCCGATGCCGAAGCCGGCGGCGCCGGCGGCGATCCAGGGCGCCATGGTGTCCGGTGTGATGCCGCCGACCGGCAGCACGGCGGTGCCGGCCGGCAGCACGGCGCGCCAGGCCTTGAGCACGACCGGCGCGGACTGCTCGGCGGGGAACAGCTTGAGCGCGTCGGCGCCCGCCGCGAGCGCGGCGAACGCTTCGGTGGGCGTGGCCACGCCGGGCACGCAGTACAGGCCGGCCTGCTTGGCGGCGCGGATCACCGCGACGTCGGCGTGCGGCATCACGATCAGGCGGCCGCCCACATTGGCGACGCGCGCCACGTCCGCCGGGTCGAGCACGGTGCCGGCGCCCACCAGGGTGGCCTCGCCCAGCGTGCCGGCGAGGCGGCGGATGCTTTCGAACGGCTGCGGGGAGTTCAGCGGCACTTCCAGCATGCGGAAGCCGGCAGCGACCAGCACATGGCCGATGTCGATGGATTCGTCGGGCGTCAGGCCGCGCAGAATGGCGACCAGGGGGAGGGGATCGAGCCAAGCCTTCATGGGTGTCATGCCGTTGCGAGGGGGGAAGCCAGGCCGGCCTCGACGGCGATGCGCCAGAGGCCGTGCGCGGTGGTGTCGTCCGGGGTGGTGGCGATGTCGATGCCGAACAGGGCGGCGGCCCGGAGGTAGCGCTCGCACAGCGCGCCCTCGCCGACCATCTGGATGGGCGTAAGCGGATCGATCCAGCCGGCGGCGAGCGCGATGCGCAGCTCGTCGCCGATCAGCAGGCCCGACAAATAGTCGGGTACCGAAGCGGGCGGCAGCAGGCCGTCGAGCATCAGCGTGCGCGCCGAGAACACCCGCGACAGCGCGCCGGCCGCGCCGCTGTCGCGCGCCGTTTCCACGCCGCGGCGGAACACGCGTTCGTCGTCCTGCGCCGGTGGCAGCTGCGCGCCCAGGATGGAGTGCCGGCACAGCAGGCCGAACAGTTCGCCGGTCATCACCGTGGCGAAGCCGGTCACCGCGCCGTCGCGCAGTTCCACCCACTTGCTGTGCGTGCCCGGCAGCAGCAGGCAGCCGCGATGGATGGCGGACGGCGCGCGGGCCAGCACGCCGGCCACCTGCGTTTCCTCGCCGCGCATCACGTCCGGCCGGCCGGGATCGCGCAGCCCCGGCACCAGGTGCAGCGTGCGCCCGTCCGGCGTGCGCATGGCGCCCAGTGCGCCGGCGAGGCGCTCGATGCCGGTTGGCGTGTCCAGGTAGGGCACCTCCTGCCAGCCGTTGCGGCTGCCGATCATGCCGCAGGCAAGCAGCGGGGCGTCGGGCCAGCCGGCGACGGCCTGCGCGAAGGCCTCGGCGAAGCCGCCCCCGGGCAGGTGGCGGATGCCGTGCGGCAGGACCCGCTTGTCCAGCACCTCGCCGCGCTCGCCATAACGATAGGCGCGCAGCTGCGTGCTTCCCCAGTCCAGGCCGATCAGCGCCGTGGTCACGCGCCGGCCTTCCTGCGCGGGCGGCTGCCGCGGCTGCGCTGCAGGTTGGCGTGCGAGTCGGCGACCATGGCCTGCATGGTCTTGCGCGCCACTTCCGGCTGCTTGCGTCGGATCGCCTCCAGCACCTTCTGGTGATAGGGCAGCGAGTACTTGAAATCGGTGGCGCTGCGCGCGGACAAAGTGAAGAAGGTGCCGAGCGAGGTCTCGATCACCGAGAACAGCGACTGCATCAGTTCGTTGCCGGTGGCATGCAGCACGGCGTCATGAAACATCAGGTCGGCCTGCGACCACTCGTCCAGCGTCTGCGCGGCGTCCATCGCCCGGTAGGCTTCCTCGATGGCGTCGAGCTGCGCGGTGGTGCGACGCCGCGCGGCGGCCGCGGCGGCGGCCGGCTCGATGATCTCGCGCATCTCCACCAGTTTGTCCACGAAGTCGTCGGTCGGCATGGAGGCGCAGCGCCAGGCCAGCACGTCGGCGTCGAGCTGGTTCCAGAAGCGTTCTTCCAGCACGCGGGCGCCCACGCCGGTGCGCGATTCGATCAGGCCCTTGGCCGAAAGCACCTTGAGCGCTTCGCGCAGCGCGGTGCGGCTGACCTGCAGGCTTTCGGCGAGCGTCTCCTCGCGCGGCAGCACCTCGCCCGGCTTCACCTTGCCGCTGACGATGCGCTGTCCCAGCTCATGCATGACGTGCCCGTACAGGCTGCGAACTGCGATCGGTTTCTTCATGAAATCCACTGGTTCCCGGTTCCTGTCGGCTTGGCCCGCGCTCTGTTCGGGCGGCCAGGGGCTGTCCGATGCGTTTGTCATACAAACTGACTATAAGCAACTTGCTTGGCCCGTGCCAAGGTGTTTCGTGCCGGAATTTTTGCCCACGCGCAACGAATGGTCCGATGGCGGCATGGGTCGGCGATGACGCGGTGCGGAAGTTCTTGCCGGCGTCGCCTGCGCCGCGCCGCGCCCGCTCCGGCGGCATCGCGCATGAAAACGCCGCTTTGCGATTTCCGCGCCGCGATGCGCCATGCGATGACGCATCGCACCAAGGAAAAAATCGGTGCCGATGAACACTTGCACGATAATCATACAATGTGATTGCATGCGGCCACTCGTGACACCGCCCAAGGGGATACCAGGGATATGCAGCGTGCAGGTTTGATGGCTTCGATGCTCGGCCTCGCGGCATGGTCGCTGGCGGCGCAGGCGGCGGACGCGCGGCGCGAAACGTTCGGCGCCATGCCCGATGGCAAGCACGTGGACGCCGTGGTGCTGAGCAATTCGCATGGCATGAAGGCGCGCGTCATCGCGCTCGGCGCCAGCCTGCAGTCCCTTGAGGTGCCCGACCGCGACGGCAAGAGCGCCGACATCGTGCTCGGCTATGTCTCGCTCGACGGTTATCTTTCCAAGCCCCAGTATTTCGGCGCCACCGTGGGGCGCTATGCCAACCGCATCGCCAAGGGCCGCTTCGTGCTGGACGGCCATGTCTACCAGGTGCCCGTCAACGACGGCGCCAACTCGCTACATGGCGGCACGCGCGGCTTCGACAAGGTGCTGTGGACGGTCGGCGCGGTGGCGCACGACGCCGGCAAGGCCAGCGTGACGCTGCGCTACGTGAGCCCCGACGGCGACATGGGCTATCCGGGCACGTTGACGGTGAGCGCCACCTATACGCTGGACGAGGACAACCGCCTGTCCATCGACTACCGCGCCACCACCGACAAGCCCACCATCGTCAACCTGAGTAACCACGCCTACTGGAATCTTTCCGGCGAGGGCTCGGGCAGCGTGATGGCGCAGCGCCTGACCATACCGGGCGACGCCTACCTTCCCGTCGATGCGGGCTCCATTCCGACCGGCGAGATCCGCAAGGTCGACGGCACGCCGTTCGACTTTCGCCAGGGCAAGCCGATCGGACGCGACATCCGCAACGCCGATCCGCAACTGCTCGCTGGCCATGGCTACGACCACAACTGGGTGATCGGCCGCGACGAGGCAACGTCGCCGCGCGTGGTGGCGCGCGTGGAGGATCCGGTATCCGGCCGCGTGCTGACGCTGAAATCGAGCAAGCCCGGCCTGCAGTTCTATTCCGGCAATTTCCTCGACGGCACGACCGTGGGCACCGGCGGGCACGTGTATCGCCAGGGCGATGCCTTCGTGCTGGAACCGCAGCTTTATCCGGATACGCCGAACCAGGCGTCGTTCGGATCGGCCCGGCTGGAACCGGGCCACGAGTACCGCAACCTGATCGTGTACGAGTTCACCACCGAGTCGGCGGGCGGAGCGCGCTGACCCAACAAGCTTCGATGCAAGGGCGCCCGGAAGGGCGCTCACGGGGCCGTTTTGTCCCGCGATGACGCGGCCGATCCGCGCGATCCATGAGGGAGAACCGATGAAATACGCATTACTGGCAATGGCGATGGGTGTGGCGGTGGCGATGGCGCCACCCGCGCACGGAAGCGACGCCGCACGCTGGACGCCTGCGCAAGCCAAGGCCTGGTATGCCAGGCAGCGGTGGCCGCTGGGCAGCAACTACCTGCCGGCCGACGCCATCAACCAGCTGGAAATGTGGCAGGCCGGCACGTTCGATCCCGCGCGCATCGACCTGGAACTGGGTTGGGCGCAGCAGATGGGCATGAACACCATGCGCGTGTTCCTGCACGACCTGCTGTGGCAGCAGGACGCCGCCGGCTTCAAGCAGCGCATCGATGCCTTCCTCGCCATCGCCAGCAAGCACGGCATCAAGCCGATCTTCGTGCTATTCGATTCGTGCTGGGACCCCGAGCCGAAGCTGGGGCCGCAGCGCCCGCCGATTCCCGGGGTGCACAATTCGGGCTGGGTGCAGGGCCCGGGCGTGGCGATGACCGACGCCAGCCAGTATCCGCGCTTCGAGCAGTACGTGAAGGACATCGTGGGCAGCTTCGCCAAGGACCCGCGCATCCTTGCCTGGGACGTGTGGAACGAACCGGACAACCCGGGCGGCGGCAACTACGACCCGAAGGAACCCAAGGGCAAGGCCGATTACGTCGCCAAGCTGCTGCCGCAGGTGTTCGCCTGGGCGCGCGGCGTATCCCCGGCGCAGCCGCTGACCAGCGGCCTGTGGCATGACGAGGACTGGTCCGATCCGTCCCGGCTCAATCCGGTCGAGCGCACGCAGATCGAGCAGTCCGACGTCATCAGCTTCCACAACTACGGCTGGCCGGAGGAATTCGCCGCGCGCGTGAAGCAGCTCAGCGGCTACGGTCGCCCGCTGATCTGCACCGAATACATGGCGCGCGGCGCCGGCTCCACCATCGACGGCGTGCTGCCGCTGGGCAAGAAGCTGGACGTGGGCATGGTCAACTGGGGCTTCGTCGAAGGTCGCGAGCAGACCAACCTGCCGTGGGATTCGTGGCAGCACCCCTACACGTTGCAGCCGCCGACGCTGTGGTTCCACGACCTGCTGCATGGCGACGGCACCGCGTACCGCCAGCGCGAGATCGACATTCTCCGTTCGCTATCGCAGGCCCCGCGCGGCGTGGTTCCCGCCGAGGCGGCGAGTTATCCGATGCAGTTGTCCGCGGCGGGCCGCTGAGCGCGGCGCGTCCTCCATACATCCACCCGCCACGGCAAAGACCGTCGGCGAACCGAATAACGACACCGCCGGCATGCCCGGCGAGCCACGACCTCTGAGGGGAGGCTTTTCCATGATCCGCACACACATCCATAGGACCCTGCTGGCGGCGGCGATCGCCGCTTCGTTCGGCACCGCGCATGCGGCCGATGCGCCGTCCGCACCCGCCGGTCCGCAGCAATCGACGGACAATACCAACCCGCCCGCCAGCCCGGCAGCCAGCGCGCCCAGGAAGGCGGCGACCGGCGACGAGGCACAGCAGAAGGACGCGGTGAACCTGTCCGGCGTGGTGGTGACCCCGCTGCGCGAGAGCCTGCAGAGCGCGCAGTCGCTCAAGCAGGACTCGCGCATGATTACCGACTCGATCGTGGCTGAGGACATCGGCAAGCTGCCCGACAACAGCGTGGCCGACGCGCTGCAGCGCATCACCGGCGTGCAGGTGGCGCAGGGCTTCCAGGGCGAGACCAGCTCGGTGGTGATCCGCGGCCTGCCCAACGTGATCACCACTCTCAACGGACGCGAGATCTTCAGCGGCGTGGGCCGCGCGTTCGCCTTCCAGAACCTGCCCGCCACCGCGGTGAAGACCGTGCAGGTCTACAAGACCAGCGAGGCGAGCCTGCCCGACGGCGGCATCGCCGGCATGGTGGACATGCAACTGTTCCGTCCGTTCGACTTCGACGGCAGCAAGGTCGCCGCCACCATCACCGACACCCACAGCAAGTACGGCGGCAGGACCGACCCGACCGGCAGCGTGCTGCTGAGCGATCGCTGGAAGACCGACATCGGCGACATCGGCGCTCTGGTCAACGTGGGCTACGACCGCCAGCATTACGCCTACAACGCGGTCTGGGACGATGCGCCGAAAGTGCTGACCAACACCGCTGGCGATCCCATCCGCAGCTCGGGCGGCAACCTCATCTCGGTGCCCAACGAGTTCGGCGCGGATTACAACATCGGCGATCGCACGCGGCAGGAATTCAACTATGCCCTGCAGTGGAAGCCCAACGACAGCACGGAAGTGTATGTCGAGGGCCTGTACGACTGGGATTCGGACAACTACAACCAGCCGTTCTATTTCAACTCGCCGGCCGGCTCGGTCGATCCGAGCAGCATCTCGGTGAGCAACCATTGCTATCCGGACCAGTTGACCGGCTCGTCGTACTACGGGCAGACCATCTGCGACGCCAACGGCGGCACCTGGAGCGGCAACAGCTACGCCGCCACCAGTACGCAGGCGCACCAGGAATGGGGCCATGACATCCAGAACTCGATCGGCGCCAAGTGGCACGGCGACCGGCTGAACCTGTCCACCGACCTGTCGTTCAACTCGACCTCGTTCCACGAGCAGACCATCATCGTGGACACCTTCCTCAAGGGGCCGATCACCACCGTGTGGACCGGCCAGCAGAACTGGCAGCTGGCGGGCAATCCGCAGCTCGATCCGGCCAACTACTACCTCAACGGCCTGTTCCAGACCTGGAACAACCAGCGCGGCAGCCAGACCGCCTGGCGTGGCGACGGCAACTACGACCTCAACGGCGACTTCTTCCAGTACATCGATTTCGGCCTGCGCTATTCCGACCACAAGGCCGACTACCACGGCAGCATCGAGGTATCCACGCCGCCGCCCGGCGGCACCGGCGACATCGCGCTCAATCCCAATCCCGCCAACCAGGTCATCGCGCGTTTCCCCAGCGGCTATTTCTGCAGCCAGCCGACCACGCCGGCGATTCCGGTGTCCTGGCTCAGCGGCTGCTTCAACGCCCTGACCGGCAACGCCGACGCGATCCGCCAGCTGTATGGCGTGCAGACCGGCCTGGCCGCGGAGAACCCGGGCCGCTTCTACCAGATCGACGAGAAGTCGTACGCGGGCTACTTCCAGCTCGGCTACGGCAACGAGCTGTTCGGCCTGCCGTTCGACGGCCTGCTGGGCATGCGCGTCGAGCGCGTGAAGCGCCACCTCGATGCGTTCTCCTACGATGCCTCGACCAACGTCTACACGCCGCTCTCCGATTCGACCAGTGCGCCGGTCTACCTGCCCAACCTGAGCTTCAACCTGCACCTGAAGGACAACCTGCAGCTGCGCCTGGTGGCGGCCAAGACGCTGACCTATCCCGATTTCGGCCAGCTGAACCCGTCGCTGTCGCTCAACCCGGGCACCATCAACCGTGCCGGCATCGCCACCAGCGGCAACCCGGACCTCAAGCCGATCCGCTCGACCAACTACGACGCTTCGCTGGAGTGGTACTTCGCGCCGGCCAGCTATGTCAGCGGCGGCGTGTTCTATCGCGACATCAACGGCTACATCCAGAACTACGTGACGGACGTGACCATCGGCGGCCAGCCCTACCAGCTCAATTCGCCGCAGAGCGCGGGCTCGGGCCACCTGGACGGCGCGGAAGTGGCGTACCAGCAGTTCTTCGACTTCCTGCCGGAAGCCCTGAGCGGCCTGGGCGTGCAGTTCAACTACACCTATATCGACGGTTCCACCCGCTCGCCGCAGGTCATCGGCGGCCCCGTGGTCACCTCGCCGCTGCAGAACGTGTCGAAGAACAACGGCAACGCGGTGCTGATGTACGAGAAGTACGGCTGGTCCGCGCGATTGGCCTACAACTATCGCAGCCGCTTCATCGACGGCTTCAACCAGCCCACGGTGGCGGGCGTGAACGACGAGATCAAGCCGGCCAACCAGGTCGACTTCTCGCTGGCCTACGACCTCAACTCGTACCTGACCGTGGTGTTGAACGCCACCAATATCCTCGGCGCCAACCTGCACCAGTACTGGGGCGACGGCGACAGCCGCCCGCGCGACATCCGTTACCAGGACCGCACCGTGGGCCTGGGCGTGCGCTTCAAGATGTAATCTCCCACTGGGCGGGGACCGGTGGTGGCATGCCGATCCCCGCCACTTTTTTTGGGAGAGATCCGGCGGACGCCGTTGACCTGACATGGGGAAAATCTGCGCATGACTCGCTCGAAGCTTGGTGGTTCCATCCTGGTCCTTGGCATTGCCGGCGCACTGGCCGCTCGCGTCGCGGCGCAAGAGGTGCCCGATGCGGCGGTCGGCACGCGCCTGGCCGACGGCACCGGCTACGTCTCCGTGGCACGCGTCGAGCATGGCGCGGCTGGAGACAGTGGCCGCCTGCTGATGGTGTTCGAACAGGACGGGATGGACGGCATCCCGCTGTGGGAAAGCCGCGATGGCGGCGAGCACTGGCGTTTCCTGATGAATGTCATCGACCAGGTGCATGCCGGCGACCGGCGCTGGCAATTGCGCTGGCAGCCGCACATCACGGAGTTGCCGCGTGCCAGCGGCGACCTGCCGGCAGGCACGCTGGTGCTTTCGGCGAACGCCACCGGCAACGATCCGAAGGGCCGGGTGGTGGAGGAAGACCTGCAGCTCTATACCTCGAACGATGGCGGCAAGAGCTGGCATTACCGCAGCTCCATCATCCAGGGCGGCGGCCATCCGGAGGACAAGGACAACAAGGGCGTGTGGGAATCCAACGTCCATGTGCTCGACGATGGTCGCCTGGTGGCCTACTACTCCAGCGAGCAGCACAAGGCCGAAGGTTACAACCAGGTGCTGGCGCACAAGCTGTCCACCGACGGCGGCAAGCACTGGGGCGCGGAGACGCTGGACGTGGCCATTCCCGGTGGCGTCCAGCGCCCCGGCATGGCCATCGTCACGCGCCTGCCCGACCACCGCTATGCGATGACGTATGAAAACATCGACGGACCGCGCAACGGCCAGGTCTTCATCAAGTTCAGCCGGGACGGGCTGGACTGGGGCGATCCGCAGCGCCACGGCGAGCCGGTGATGACGCTGTCCGGCTTCTGGCCCGCGGCGTGCCCGGTGGTGCGTTGGTTCCCGCTGGGCGGGCCGGAGGGCGTGATCGTGGTGTCCGCCCAGCGCGGCGGTGGCGGCGCCGACGAGGGTGGGCGCGATCTCTACTGGAACAATGCGTCCGGGCGCGGTCCCTGGTGGGAAGTGCGCGCGCCGGTGCAGAAGCGCACCGGCAATATCCATGCGGGCTGGACGCAGGCGCTGCTGCTGCGCGATGACGGCAGCCTGCTGCACGTGACGTCCTCTTCCGCGCCCGACGCACCGACCGAGGCGAGGCGCAACGAGATCCTGTTCGGCGCCGCCACATTGCGCTTCGACCGCTACGAGGCGGAGGATGCCCAGTTCACCGGCGCGGTGGCAGTGCCCGACCCGAAGGCCTCCAACCGCCGCAAGGCGAGGCTGGGGCAGGGGCCGGAAGGACGGCTGCGTTTCGTCGTCAACGCCACGGGCGGCGCGCATACCCTGCGCGTGCGCTACGCCGACCTGGGCTTGGCCGCGACGCCCTCGGTGGTGGTGAACGGCGCGCGCCTGCCGGCGGCGCAGGCCGTCCGCTCGGCGGATGGCTGGCAGGTGGCGCAGGTGCAGGCCAACCTGTTGCCGGGCTTCAACACCATCGACGTCGATGGTGGCGCGCACGTGCTGGATGTCGATTACCTGCAGCTGGACGGAAGCGACGATGCGGCGGCCCACTGATCGCCATGGCGCGGGCATGAACCGGCGCGTGCTGGCTTGCCTGGCCTTGCTGGCCGGCGTGTTCCACGCACAGGCCGAGGTGCCGGCCGGGCCGTTGCTGCCTTCCGGACCCGATCCCTGGGTGACGCAGCGCGACGGCTTCTACTACTACACCAGCACCGAAGGCGACCGCATCTCGCTGCGCAAGACGCGCGACATGGCACGGCTGGCCGATGCCGATCCCGTGGTGGTGTGGCGGCCGCCGGCGAGCGGCGCCAACTCGGCGGCCATCTGGGCTCCCGAGCTGCATTTCCTCGATGGCAAGTGGTACCTCTACTACAGCGCCGCCGACCAGGCGCACAACGACGATGCGCATCGCCACGTATGGGTGCTGGAAAACGCCTCGCCCGATCCGACCCAGGGCCATTGGATCGACAAGGGCATGCTCAAGACCCGGCTCACCGGTATCGACGGCACGGTGTTCGACCACGGCGGCAAGCGCTACTTCGTCTACTCGGCCTACGTGGGCGACCACAGCGACCTCATCATTGCGCCGATGCCCAATCCCTGGACATTGGGCGAGCCGCAGGTGGACATCGCCCATCCCACCTTCGCGTGGGAGATGCAGGGCGGGCGCAGGATCCTGGAGGCGCCGGAGTTCATCGAGGGGCCGACCGGCAAACTGTTCCTCAGCTACTCGGCCAGCGCCTGCTGGTCGGACGGCTATTCGCTGGGCCTGCTTGAAGCCGGTCCGAACGCCGACCTCCTCGCGCCATCGTCATGGCGCAAGTCGGATCGGCCCGTACTGGCCAGCTCGCCGGCCGAGGGGTTCTACGCGCCGGGCCACAATGGCTTCTTCAAGTCGCCGGACGGCAAGCAGGACTGGATCGTCTTCCATGCCAACGGCGGCCCCGGCTGGCAATGCACCGCGCGCCGCGCGCCCTATATCCGGCGCTTCCACTGGAATGCCCAGGGCGAGCCGGTGTTCGACACGGCGCGCTGACGCCCGTGTTGCGCCAATGGTTTGCTCGGCCGGCGCACGCGTGGCACGCTTGCCGGCCAAGGGGCCGGCATCGGGTGGCCCTCGCCACCAGGGAGCCTCCATGCCTCGCACGCTGATCGCCCTCGCGCTTGCCGCGAGCTTGTCCGCCACCGCCATCGCCGCGGTGCCTACGCCCGAACAACCCGGCCTTGCGCAGATCCGCCAGAGCGACCTGCGTGCCGATATCGGTTTTCTCGCCTCCGATGCGCTGCAGGGGCGCATGTCGCTGCAGCCTGGCGACGATGCCGCCGCGCAGTGGGTGGCGTCGGAATTCGCCAAGGCGGGCCTCAAGCCCATCGCCACCGATGCGCAGGGCCAGCCGGGCTACCTGCAGGCGGTGCCGCTAGTCGAATACCGTCCCGATGCGAAGGCCACGCGGCTCACGCTCACGCGCCAGGGCAAGGCCGTGGAATGGAAGGACCCGGAGGTATCGGGGTCCTTCCCGACCGACCAGGACGTGGCCGCGCCGGTGGTGTTCGCCGGCTACGGCATCACCGCGCCGGAGCTGGGCTACGACGACTACGCCGGCCTGGACGTGAAAGGCAAGGTGGTGGTGGTGTTCGACCACGAGCCGCAGGAGACCGACGCGCATTCCATCTTCAACGGCACCGGCAACACGCGCTACGCCACCGGCTACGTGAAGGTGCTCAATGCGCAGGAACACGGCGCGGTGGCCGTGCTGCTGGCGCCGGAGCCCTCGCACAACCATCCCTCCGCGCAGGAGATCCGCACGCGCATCGGCCACCACGCCGAGCACGCGGCCAATCCGATCCCCGCGCAGGCGCTGGCGGACAGTCCGCTGCATATTCCCAGCATGGTGATCTCGGCGGCGGTGGCCGACCAGCTGCTGTCCACCAGCGGCACCACGCCGGCCGCGTTGCAGTCGGCCATCGACAAAGACCTCAAGCCGCGCTCGCAGGCGCTGCCGGATACCGCGATCAGCCTGCATCTGCACAACAGCTCGCGCCGCGAGGCGACGACCTGGAACGCGGTGGGACTGGTAGAGGGCAGCGATCCCAGGCTCGCGCCCGAGACCATCATCATCAGCGCGCATCACGACCATGACGGCGAAAGCGACGGCAAGATCTGGCACGGCGCCGACGACAACGCCTCGGGCACGGTGGGCGTGGTGACGCTGGCCCGCGCCTTCGCCGCCAATCCGGCCAAGCCGAAGCGCTCCATCCTGTTCGCCGTGTTCGCCGGGGAGGAGCGCGGCCTGCTGGGCGCGTACTATCTCGCCGCGCATCCGCTGCGCCCGCTGGACACCACGCGCGCCATGATCAACTTCGACATGATCGGCCGCGACGAGCAGCCCAGCCCGCAGACCGACGGCCTGATCCAGGTGCCGTCCGACACCGGCAACCGGCTCAACCTGATCGGCGCCGCCTACAGCCCCGACTACCAGCGCACCGTGGCCAAGGCCAACGAGCAGGTGGGCCTCGTGCTCGACGACCGCTTCGACCACGAATACGCGCTCAACGTGTTCTTCCGTTCCGACCAGTTCCCGTTCGTGCTGCACAACGTGCCGGCGTTCTGGTGGTTCACCGGCTTCCATCCGGACTACCACCATCCCAGCGACACCGCCGACAAGATCGACTATCCGAAGATGGCCAAGATCCTCAAGCTGGCCTACCTGAGCGCTTGGCAGTTCGCCGACGAGGCCACGCCACCGCGCTTCGTCTCCCATCCGGGCAGCGTGGAAAAGCACTGACCGGATATGCCATGCGACGTCGCCGGGCGTATCCAACGCTTCCTTAAAGCACGCCCGCATTGCTCCCTCCCCTGGGGAGGGAGCTGCGAGGACATTGAACAAATTCAATGACTGGCGGTGTCGCGGCATGTGGCCGTCGTCATTACACGGATGGCGCGGCGACCAAGGCATTGCGAGTGACGTGAAGCCTTGTAGTCAGACGCATGCGGCATCGGTGCGCATCCATCGAGGCGATGCGCCTCATCGGAATTGCACTGGCAACCGCCCCCAACCCGTGTAGACTCGGCCCGGTTGCCAATGACACCGCCATGCGTGCGCCTTGCCGCGCGCATGACCGACGAACGAGTGATTCCTCCGGCGAAGAGGTCCCTCCATGTGGATGCGTTGCGTTGTGCTGATGGCCTGGCTTGGATTGGCGATGCCGGTGATGGCGGCCAGTCCGCATCCGCCCGCCGCTGTGGCGGCGAAGGCGGATACGCCCAAGGTCACCTCGGCGGGCACCCAGTTCGTCGTGCCCGCCGAATGGTCCCTGCATGCCGCCGGCGCCAAGGTGACGCTGGCGCCGCCGGAAGCGGGCTCGCAGGTGGCGCTGGTCGATGTGAAGGCGGCGGATGCCGACGCGGCGGTGGCCCAGGCATGGAAGGCGTATGCGCCGGCCAGGCACTGGCCGCTGCAGGTCGCCACCGATAGCGCGCCACGCGACGACTGGGACCAGATCCGCATCTACGAGTACGAAACCTCCGCCAACGACAAGCGCGGCGTCAGCGCCATCGCCTTTCGCCATGGCAAGCAATTCACCGTGCTGATCTACGACGTGGCCAACGACGTGGGCGAGAAGCGCGCCTCGCAGCTGCGCGCGATCTCCGACCGCCTGCTGCCCAGGGGCTACAAGCGCGAGAGCTTCGCGCATCGCAAGGCGCATGCGCTGGATGCCGGGCGCATCGAGGCGCTCAAGGACTTCGTGGACGGTGCGCGCAAGGCTTATGACGTACCCGGCGTGGGGTTGGGCCTGATCGACCATGGCAAGGTGGTGTTCGCCGGCGGACTGGGCGTGCGCGAGGTGGGCAAGGTCGACCCCATCGATGCCGAGACGCTGTTCATGATCGCGTCCAACACCAAGGCGCTGACCACGCTGATGCTGGCGCGCCTGGTGGACGAGAAGAAGTTCGGCTGGGATACGCCGGTCGTGGAGGTGATGCCCTCGTTCAAGCTGGGCAACGCCGACACCACGCGCCAGGTGCTGATCCGCCACCTGATCTGTGCCTGCACCGGCATGCCGCGCCAGGACATGGAATGGCTGCTCAACAGTCGCGACGCCACGCCGGAAACCGTGATGAAGGCGCTGGCCGGCATGCAGCCCACCAGCAAGTTCGGCGAGTTGTTCCAGTATTCCAACCTGATGGCGGCCGCGGCCGGCTACATCGGCGCGCACGTGCTGTATCCCGACCTGGAACTGGGCGCGGCCTACGACCTGGCGATGCAAAAGCAGGTGTTCGATCCGCTGGGCATGCGCCAGACCACCTTCGACTACGACCGCGCCATGCTGGGCGACCACGCCACGCCACACGGGCTGGACGTGGACGGCCATGTGGCCGTGGCCAGCATGGCCATCAACGACACCATCCGTGCCGCGCGGCCGGCCGGCGCCGCCTGGAGTTCGGTGGCCGACCTGCTGCGCTACGTGCAGGTGGAACTGGCCGAGGGCCTGCTGCCGGACGGCAAGCGCTACGTGTCCAAGGAAGCCCTGCTGGAACGCCGCAAGCCCAATGTCGCCATCGGCACCACCGCCAGCTACGGCATGGGCCTGATGGTGGACCGCACCTGGGGCGTGCCGGTGGTGCACCATGGCGGCGACCTGGCCGGTTTCCACTCGGACATGCTGTGGCTGCCAGAACAGGGCGTGGGCGCGGTGATCCTCACCAACGCGGACACGGGCGCCTATCTGCGTGGCCCATTCCAGCGTCGCCTGCTGGAAGTGCTGTTCGACGGCAAGCCGCTGGCGCAGGGCGACATCGACGCGGGCGTGAAGCGGCTCAAGGCGCAGATCGCCGCCCAGCGCAAGCGGCTCGCCGTGCCCGCCGATACCGGCGAAGTGGCGAAGCTGGCGGACGATTACCGCAACCCGGCCCTGGGCAGCATCCACGTGGATCACGAGGGCAAGGCGGTACTGTTCAACTTCGGCGCGTGGCGCAGCGAGGTGGCCTCGCGCCGCAACGACGATGGCTCGATCTCGTTCGTGACCATCTCGCCGGGTTCGGACGGCTTCGAGTTCGTCGTCGCCGGCACGGCGGCCAACCGCCAGCTGGTGCTGCGCGACGGACAGCACGAGTACGTGTACGACGCGGTGAAGTAGCAAGCCATCGGTTGGGCTTCGCGGCAAGCCGAAGCCCGCTACCATGCGGGTAACGCAACAGACAGGGACGTGGCATGGGCAAGCGCGGCGTATGGGTTGGCGTGGTGCTGGCCGGCATGGCTTCGATGGTTGCAGCGCAGGAGCGCCAGCGTTTGCCGACGGTGTACGAGGCGGGGCATTTCTACGCCACGCCCACGCTGGCCGATGGCCGCTCGCTGCGGCTCCTGGTGGATACCGGAGGTGGGGGCGGCAGCGGCTGGTACGTCATGGCGCGATCGGCCGCTTCGCGGCTGGGGCTGAAGACCAGCCCATGCAAGTTCGATGAGGCGACGGTCGACGTCGTCGAGGCGATACCGTTCCGCGCTGGGCAGGGCCTGCCCGCTTCCATCGATACGCCCTGCCGCTCGGCGGCGCTGGTCATCGACGGCCTTGCCCCTGGCGACGACGAAGATGGCCAGCTCGGCGCCGGCTATCTGCCCGGACGCCTATGGACCTTCGACTATCCGGCCCGGGCGCTCTGGTTGGAGCGGGCGGATTGGAAGCCGCAGCCGGACATGCATCGCATCGCGCTCGACCTGCCTCGAAATGCGCATGGCCGCGTCACCCTGGGCATGGGGCGCATCGCGTTGAAAGTGGATGGTCAGTCCCTGGACCTGCTGCTCGATACCGGCGCCACCGCCAAGCCGACCGACGCGGGCAAGGCCACGGCGCCGTTGAACGGGCGGGGCGTCGGCGTGACCTCCTACATCACCACCAGCGTGCTGGATCGTTGGCATCGCGCGCATCCGTCGTGGCGCGTGATCGAGCATGGCGACGGGATGTCCGGCGGACGGCTGATCGAGGTGCCCGAGGTGGAGATCGCCGGCTGGCGCGTCGGGCCGATATGGTTTACCGAGCGCCTCGACGCCAATTTCGTGGGCATGTCGAACTATACGGACCAGCCCGTCACCGGCGCGGCAGGCGGCAATATCTTCCAGCATTTCCGCATGACGCTGGATTACCCGGCGGGCGCCGCCTGGTTCGCCTGCATCACCGACTGCCGCCCCGCCGACTAGCGGCAGTCCTTTCATTCATCATCGGCATGTGGGCTATGCTCGCGGACATGCCTTGAGGGAGCCGCATGGTGCGCGAGCTGTATCCGGAGATCGAACCCTATCGCACGCTGCGCCTGGCGGTGGACGATATCCACGAGCTGTACGTGGAAGAATGCGGCAATCCGCAAGGGCTGCCGGTGGTGTTCCTGCATGGCGGGCCGGGCGCGGGACTGTCGCCCTACCACCGCCGCTTCTTCGATCCGGCGCGCTACCGCATCGTGCTGTTCGACCAGCGCGGCGCCGGCAAGTCCACGCCCCCGGCGGAGCTGCGCCACAACACGACCTGGCACCTGGTGGCCGATATCGAGGCCATCCGCGAGTACCTGGGCATCGAGCGCTGGGTGGTGTTCGGCGGTTCGTGGGGCTCGACGCTGGCGCTGGCCTATGCGCAGGCGCATCCCGAGCGGGCGCTCGGACTGGTGTTGCGCGGCATCTTCCTGGGACGGCCTGGCGAACTGCGCTGGTTCAATGAATGTGATGGCGGCGCTTCGTGGATCTTTCCCGAGCGCTGGGCGCGCTATCTCGCGCATATTCCCGAGCCCGAGCGCGGCAACATGGTGGAAGCCTACTGGCGCCGCCTGGACAGCGACGACGAGGCGGTGCGCCTGGCCGCCGCCATGGCCTGGGGAAACTGGGAGGGCGGCAGCACTGCGCTGGTCCATGACCCGGACGAGCCGGGCAGCTTCGGCGACCCGCAGGTGGCGATCAACGTGGCGCGCGCCGAGGCCCACTATTTCCGCCACGCCGTGTTCCTGGAACCCGGCCAGCTGTTGCGCGACATCGGTCGCATCCGGCATATCCCGGCCACCATCGTGCATGGCCGCTACGACATCATCTGTCCGGTGAAAAGTGCCCACGACCTGGGCCAGGCTTGGCCCGAGGCACGTCTGCGCATCGTGCTGGCGGGCCATAGCGCCGCCGATCCGGCCATCGTCGACGTGCTGGTGAGCGCCACGGATGCATTGGCGGACAGGTACGGCTGATTCGGTCAAAGAATGATGTAGCAGACTGATCCACAGGGGGAGCAATGCCTAGGCAACAGCGAAAGCTCGTGTTGGTCCTGGTCTTCGTGACGGGTCTGCTCATGGGAGCCATCGCCGGTTTTCTCGGTACCTTCATTCCCTACTACCGATACCACTTCGTCGTGCTGGATGGACCTGCGGGTGTCGTTGCCCGGGACTATGCGGCAACGGCCGCTCATCTGGCGAACATGGGGCTCGGCCGCGCACGGACCGTGCAAGAGATCGTGGACTACGACGTGAGGGCCGCCGGTGTGCAAAGCCTGCTCGCGGCCAGCGCGTATTGCGCGATGAACGAGGGCAACCGGGCGACGACCAGGAGCGCCGCCATGGCGCTACGGGCCAGTCCCTATGTCCAGGATGCCCTGAAGGCCGCGGGACGAGAGCAAGTGATGCTTTCGCTCGACTATCTGGCGAACGCCCCGGACAAGGGCACTGGTTGTGCACCGTTCCAGCCATCGGTCCAAGGCATCTGACAAGCCAAAACCGGAGCGTCATACGATCGAGTCTTGTATATAAGAAGGATGTATATCGCCAGAACGCCTGGTTATATGCACTGGCCGCATGATTTTGATTGGCCATCCAGATGGCTGAATAAGGTACTCTCGGGCGACACCAGGTGGGATGTCGTGCATTGAGTAACCATAGGGCGTGGTCATGGCGTGGGGTCGGGCAGCATGTGTTCGCGGCGTTCCTGGTCGCGGCCACGCTGCTTGGCGTCGCCGCCGGATGGCTGTGCCATCGGTTCCTTGCGCCGCCGCAGGCGGCCGCCGTCGCGGCGGGCCTGTCGGTCGTCACCGATGCGTTCCTGCGCCTGATCCGCATGATTATCGCGCCGCTGGTGTTCGCCTCGCTCACCTCGGCCGTCGCGCGCATGGGCGGCGCGGGCGACGTCGGGCGTATCGGTTTCAAGGCCCTGGCGTGGTTTCTTGGCGCTTCGTGCGTTTCGCTGGCGGTCGGCCTGGGCATGGCGCATTGGCTGCAGCCGGGAGCGGCGTTGCATATCCAGGCGCCGTCGTTGCCGACAACCATGCCTGGAAGCGCCGATGCGTCGGGATTCTCGCTGGCCGGTTTCGTGGCGCACCTGATACCGCGTTCCATCGCCGAGGCGATGGCCGGCAACGAGATCCTGCAGGTGGTGGTGTTTTCGCTGTTCATGGGCACGGCGATGGCGTCGCTCAAGGAACGGGCGCAGCGGTTCGTGGAATTGGTGGAGCAGCTGTCCGCCGTCATGTTCAGGGTGACGGACTATGTCATGCGGTTCGCGCCACTGGCGATCTTCGCCGCCTTGGCCAGCGCGATAAGCGTGCATGGCATGGGCATCGTGGGAACCTATGCGCGCTTCGTGGCGGGGTTTTATCTTTCGCTGGGCATCCTGTGGGCATTGCTGGCCGGGGCGCTGGCGATCGTCGTCGGGCTGCGCGGCCTGCGCCTGCTTGCCGGCATCCGGCAAACCGTGTGGTTGGCGTTCGCCACGTCATCGTCGGAGGCGGCCTATCCGCGCCTGCTCGAGGAGTTGGTGGCATTCGGCATTCCTCGCCGTATCGCGAGCTTCGTGCTGCCGCTGGGTTATTCCTTCAACCTGGACGGGGCGATGATGTATTGCACGTTTGCCGTCCTGTTCATCGCGCAGGCCTACGGCATCGAGCTGACGTGGGCGCAGCAGCTGTCGCTGTTCGGCATGCTGCTGGTGACCACCAAGGGCCTGGCCGGCGTTCCGCGCGCCGCCATCGCGGTGCTGGCGGTGACGCTGCATGATTTCCATTTGCCGGATGCCGGCCTGGCGCTGGTGCTGGCGGTCGACCACGTACTCGACATGGGGCGTTCGGCCACCAACATCGTGGGCAATGCCGTGGCCGCCACCGTGGTCGCTTCCTGGGAGCGGCGCGCCGGGCAGGTGCCTGGGGACGGCCATCCATGACGCTCTTCTTTCCTTCCATCGTTACGTACCTGTCGAGGTCCCATGCCTGCCATTGCCTATCTTGAATGTTCCCGCTGCCATGCGCGCCTGCCGGCCGACGTGCCGCAAACGCTCTGCACACAATGCACGGACCAGCCCGCCGGCGCGCTCTATGTGAGGTACGACCTCGCCCACCTGCACGGCAGTTCGCCGCGGGAGGTCGTCGGCGAGGACGCCTCCTCGCCATGGAGCGGCATGTGGCGCTATCGCGCGGTGCTTCCCGAGGTGGCGCCGGTGACGCTGGGCGAGGGCTGGACGCCGATGCTGCGCAGCAAGCGGCACGGCGGCGTTTTCCTGAAGGAGGAGGGCGCCAATCCCACCGGCTCCTTCAAGGCGCGCGGCTTGGCGCTGGCCGTGACCATGGCCAGGCATTACGGCCTGCGCAAGCTGGCGATCCCCTCGGCGGGCAATGCCGCTGGCGCGCTGGCCGCCTATGCCGCGGCCGCGGATATCGAGGCGCATATCTTCATGCCGCGCGACGTGCCGCTGGCCAATGCGGTGGAAGCCGCAGCCTATGGCGCCAAGGTCACCCTGGTCGATGGCGTCATTTCCGATTGCGCGCGCATCGTGGGCGAACGCAAGCAGGCCGAGGGCTGGTTCGACATTTCCACGCTGAAGGAGCCCTTCCGCGTCGAGGGCAAGAAGACCATGGGCTACGAACTGGTCGAGCAGCTCGGCTGGGAATATCCCGACGCGGTGTTCTATCCCACCGGCGGCGGCGTGGGCCTTATCGGCATGTGGAAGGCGTTCGAGGAACTGGAGCGACTGGGCTGGGTGAGGCCCGGCAAGCGGCCGCGCATGTTCGCCATCCAGTCGTCCGGCTGCGCGCCGGTGGTGCAGGCCTTCGAGGAAGGCGCCAGCGCCAGCCGGATGTGGCAGGACCCGGCCACCGCGGCCTCGGGCCTGCGCGTGCCCAAGGCCTATGGCGACTACATCATCCTGGACATCCTGCGCGCTTCCGGTGGCCAGGCCGTGGCCGTATCCGACGAGGCCATCTTCGCCTCGCTGCGCGACTGGGCCGCGAACGAGGGCATCTTCCTCTCGCCGGAGGGCGCGGCGGCCACGGCCGCCTACGATCAGCTGCTGGCATCGGGCGTGCTCAGCGCCTCGGACCGAGTGGTCCTGTTCAACACGGGAGCCGGCCTGAAATATACCGACGTGGTCGCGGCGGCCCTCGGGCTTGCATCGGCTGGCCACACCGCTCGTTGATGGCTGCTTATGCCGGCGGCTTGCGACGACAATCATGCGGCCGTCATGCTACATATCGGGGAGCATCTGCCTGGGTTGGAATCCATCGGATGTTTTGGTGCGGGGCAACATTGACGAGAAAGGGAGATCGCCGATGAACTGGAAACGCGGGTTGACCAGGTTGTACCTGGTGTTCTGGCTGGTGTGGCTTGCCTACCTTGGAATCCGGACCTACCTGTTCGCATCGTCCTATGGCTGGGAGGCCACGACGCTGGGGCTTACGATGGCGGGGCTGCTTGCGCCGGGACTGCTATTGCTTGGGCTGCGCTGGGCCTTCAATGGGTTCGAAGGGCAGCCGGCCCGTTCTTGACGCACTGCGACTTTTCGCGCGATAGCGAACCTTCGATCAAGTGCGTCAGTCGCGGCGAAAGGGCGGCGGTTCTCAGAGCCTGTTCACGATCTCCCCGTAGCCCGCGTTGAGCCGGTGTGCCCGCCAGGGAATCGAGCGTGGCGAAGCGCCTGACTGGCGGTCAGGTCGAGCCGCGCGCGGCTTCCTGGCGGGCACACCGGCGCAACCCTCCGGGCCGGGTCTGTTTGCCCCCAGGCCGGCGTCATCGCTCGGTCGTGTACGGACGTACACTCCCTCGCTCTTCCTTGTCCTGCGTGCAAACAGCTCCCGGCGCGGGCCACGGGGAGATCGTGAACAGGCTCTCAGGCCTCGGCTCCTTGCGCGAAATGACACAGGATGCCGCCCAGGCTGCGCAGGTCCTGGCTGTTGTGGCGGGCCACGCGGTGCAAGGGGCCGCTGGCGCCGCCGCGCAGGTAGCCGAGCCAGGCGGCGGGCGCTTCCGAGCCGGGCAGGTCGTCCTCGCGCACCACGCGCAGCAACTGGCGCTCGGCGGTGGCGAGGCGGCAGTTCTCCCACACGCCGCGCCAGCGGCGGCGCACCGGGTGCAGCAGGTCGATATGCGCCAATCCGTCGAGCGGACAGGCGCGCTGGTGCAGGCGGAAGCGCGTCTTGAGCAGGGGCGCGTCGTAGGACTTGCCGTTGTAGCTGACCAGCACGCTGTCCGGCCGCAGCCAGGCGGCGAAGCAGTCGAGCATGGCCGCTTCGCCGGCCAGGGTGGTGATCAGCAGCTGGCGTTCGCGGAACCGGCCGCCGTGCCAGTCGGCGACGCCGATCATGAAGGCGCGCGTGCCGGTGCCGCCGGCCAGTCCGGTGGTTTCGGTGTCGAACAGCAGCAGGCGCTCGGGCGCGATGGTGCCGGCGACGCGGGCGAAGCCGGCGTCGAACGCGGCGGGCATCGGCGGCCAGTCGCCCAGGCTTTCGCTCAGCTGCAGGCCGGGGGCGATGCAGTGGCCGGGCAGGGCGGCGGGCTCCATCGCCTTGCGTTGCGTCGGATGGGTGGCGCGCTGGCGCACGCCGAGCAGGGCGCGCAGGTTGTCCGCCAGCGGCTCGGGGCGCCGCGCGGGCGCCGCCACGGTGACGCCGGCCTGGCGACGCAGGCCGCGCAGCTTGTCGGCCAGCGCGTTCACAGCGCCGCGATGAGGTCGAGCACGCGCGTGGCGAGCGACTTCAGCGAGTGCTCGCCTCGCTCGTCGGCGGCGAGCACGGGACCCACGCAGGCTGGGCAGCCGTGCCGGCAATCGCAGCGCTGCACCAGTTCGCGGGCGAGCCGTACCAGGTCCTCGCGGCGCTCGTACAGCGGCGCGCTGAGCCCGACGCCGCCGGGGAAGGCGTCGTAGAGGTAGAGCGTGGGAATGAACGGACCATGCGCAATGGCATCCGCGTCACTCATGCCCGAACGCAACTGTGCGCGTCCGTTCGCGTCGGGCGTGGCGAACCAGGCGCCATCGCCGCTGCCCACGGCCTTCTGCAGGTCGCGCGCCTCGGCCATCACCGCCACGGTGGCGACGATGTGCAGCGCATGCGCGGCGGCGAGGAAGCCGTCGAGCGCCTGCTGGCGATGGTCGAAGGCCTGCTCCAGCGCGCGCTGCGGCAACTGCCACCACACGGCGGTGGTGTGCAGCTCCAGGTCGGGCAGGTTCACCGGGCCGTAGCCGATGTTCTCGTGCGTGTAGTAGCGGATCTTCTTGTAGCCGGCCACGCGGCGCGCCACGTGCACCTCGCCGTGGTGGGCGCTGCCGGCACCGGCCGGCGAGCCGTCGAAGGCTTCCAGCACCTTGAGCCGGGTGTAGTCGATGGCGTCGGTGTAGTAGTCCACCTGCGTGCGCGTGACGTACGCCTTGCGCCCGTCCCAGTCCAGCTTCTCCACCTGGTAGGGCGCGGACTGCACCATGTGGATCGCGCCTTCGTACAGGGTGAGCGCGGCGGCGCTGAAGTCGACCTCGGCCACGATGGTCTGCCGCCCGCCGGTGCGGTCCACCACCACGAAGTTGCCGTCGGCCACCGAGCGCAGCGACACCGCGTTGGCCGGGTAGCTGTCGGCGATCCATTCGAAACGGCTGTTTTCCTGGTGCAGCACGCCTTCCTCGGCCAGCACCCGCAGCCACGGCGTGGCGTCCTGCGGGCCGAACAGCCCGCCGTCGTCGAAGGGCAACTCGAAGGCGGCGCAGCGGATATGGTCGAGCAGGATCAATGGCTGGTCGGGCGCGATGCGCGCATGTTCCGGCGATGCGCCCTGGAAGAATTCGGGATGGCGCACCAGGTACTGGTCGAGCGGGTCGCTGCTGGCCACCAGCACGCCCAGCGAGGCCTGTTGGCGGCGTCCCGCGCGGCCGAAGCGCTGCCAGGTCGCCGCCACGCTGCCGGGATAGCCGTTGAGCACCACCACGTCCAGCGCGCCGATATCCACGCCCAGTTCCAGCGCCGAGGTGCTGACGATGCCATCCACCTGGCCGGCGCGCATCTCGCGTTCGGCGGCGCGGCGTTCGGTCGGCAGGTAGCCGCCGCGATAGGCGCGGATGCGCGGCGGCTTGCGCGGATCGCTGTCGAACACGTCCTTGAGGTACTTGGTGAGCACTTCCACCATAAGCCGCGACTGCGCGAACACCAGGGTCTTGAGCCCCGCGCGGATCGCGGTGCGCGCGATGCGGTTGGACTGCGAGCGCGCCGACGCGCGCAAGCCCAGGTCGGGATTCACCACCGGCGGGTTCCACAGCAGCACGTGCTTCTCGCCCATCGGCGCGCCGCTGTCGGTGATGGCGGTGACCGGCTGCTCGATCAGCGCGGAAGCATGCTCGGCCGGGTTGCCGATGGTAGCCGAGCACAGGATGAACTGCGGCGACACGCCATAGAACGCGCATACCCGCTGCAGCCGCCGCAGCACGTTGGCCACGTGCGAGCCGAACACACCGCGATAGGTGTGCACCTCGTCGATCACCACGAACGCCAAGTTCTCGAAGAACTGCGCCCATTTGGTGTGATGCGGCAGGATCGCCTGGTGCAGCATGTCCGGGTTGCTCACCACGATGTCGCCGTGCAGGCGGATGGCCTGGCGCGCGTCGCCCGGCGTATCGCCGTCGAAGGTAAAGGCCTTCACGCCCAGTTGGCCGGCCTGGTTCAGTTCCAGCAGTTCCGCCACCTGGTCCTGCGCCAGCGCCTTGGTGGGAAACAGGTACAGCGCCTTGGCCCGCTGGCGGATCGCCGCGCTGATCACCGGCAGCGTGTAGCACAGCGACTTGCCCGACGCGGTGGGCGTGGCGATCACCACGTGCTCGCCCGCCGCGGTGGCCTCCCAGGCACGGGCCTGGTGATCGTAGAGCTGTTCGATGCCGCGGCAGCGCAGTGCCTGCGCCAGCGCGGGCGGCATGTCGCCGGGCAATGGGGCGTAGCGGCCTTCCCTGCCGGGTAGCACGAAGGCGCCGGTGATGCGGTCGCCATAGCGCCTGGCCAGCCGCCGGGCAAGCTGGTCGCCGCCCGCCGCGGCGACGGCTTGGCCGTCGTCGCGCTGCCACTCACGCTGGGCCAGGGGATTGGGCAAGGCATTCATGGGTGCGCTCCGTCCGGGAACGGCATTGCACCCGCCGGCCGTCTCAATCCTTGAGACGGCCGGCGCCGGAATGGCCTAGAAGGCCCAGGTCAGGCTCACGCGGGCGGCCTGGTCGGAGGCATGGCTGGCGTACTGACCCTGGTAGCTCGCATCCACCGCCACGCTGCGCGACAGCGCGAAGCTCAAGCCCGCATCGAACGCGGCCGCATTGTGCGCTACCGGCACGCCATCGACGGTGAAGGCCGTGCCGCCGGCCTGGAAGCGCAGCGTGCTGCTGGTGGCGGTGTCGCCCCAGGCATGCTGCCAGCCCAGCCCGAGGTGGGCGCGCAGGCCACCGCTGGCGTCCAGCGCGAACACGCCGCGCAGGCCCAGCGTGGCGTAGGTGGCCGAGTCGTCCTGCGCGCCGGCATCCAGCGCGGCCGGTCCACCGCTCTCGCTGGCCGCGTCGGTATGCAGGCGCACGTGCGCCACGTCCAGGAAGGGCGACAGCGTGCTGGCGCCCAGCGCGAACGCATAGCTGCCGTCCAGGTAAGCCTGCGCGGTGTTGGCGTCGTACTCGCTGTCGTAGCGGCCCTGGAAGCCGTTGAAGGCGACGCCGCGATGGCTGTCCACCGTCTGCCAGGTATAGGCGAGCGCGCCGCGCAGCTGCCAGCCGCCCGATGCCACGTCGCCGTACACGCCCAGGTGGGTGCCGGTGGCGTGGGAGGACGAGCCCAGCGCATCGACGCCGGTGCTGCTCTGGCCGTAGCCGACCACGGCGCCCAGGCGTGCCAGCGAGCCCACCGGCAGGTCGGCGCCCACCAGCAGGCCGCTGCCGTCGGCAGTGAGGCGCGAGGCGTTGCCATCGCCGTCGTGGTCGCCCCAGTGGCCCCAGCCGGCGGTCCACGCGGTGACGCCGCCCTCGCTAGTGGCGCTGAGGCCATTGGCGCCGTTGTTCACGCCCAGCAGGTGGCCGTTGATGGCCTCGCGCACGTAGCGGCTGTCGTCGAGCAGGGCGGTGCGCGTGCTCGCATAGCCCTGGCCGGAAAGCTGGTCGAAGGCGCGGCGGGCCTCGCCGGCTTCGGCCGTCACCACGGCGTTGTAGACCGCGCTGTTCCAGCCCAGGCTTTCCACCGCGGCGGCGGTGGCGCGCTGGTTGGCGGTCTGCGCCACGCTGGCGAAACTGACGTCGTTGCGTTCCAGCGACAGCGTTACCGCATTGTTGCCGTACGCCAGCATGGGCGTGAGGAAGGCGAGGCTCGAACTGGCCGAGGCGAACTGGCCGCTGATGCCCTGGCTGGCGGTGAGGATGGTGTAGTCGGTGCGCGGTGCCCAGTTGCCGGCCTGGGCGAGCACCACGGCGCCGCCGGCGAGGTTGGCCTTGCCCGCGACGGCGAGGCGGCTGGACTGGCCGTCCGGCGTGGCGTCGATGTTGAGCGTGCCGCTCGCGGTCTGCGTGTAGTTGCCCTGGATGGTGAGCGTGCCGATCGACGCGCCCGGCCACACCGTACCGGCGTTGGTGACGTTGCCGCCAATACTGCCGTGGCCGCGCAGCATGCCGCCCGCCGCCACCTGCACGTTGCCGCCCAGGGTGGCCGAGGGCGATTGCGCATCACCCACTTCCAACGTGCCGGCATTGATCGTGGCGGTGCCGGTGAACACATTGTTGCCGTCGAGCACCAGCGTGCCGCTGCCGGTCTTGGCGATGCCGTAGCCGCCGGCGATGGCGCCCGCCTGCGTGGCCGTGTCGCTGCCGTCCACCTCCAGCGTGGCGGTGCCCTGCAGGCTGATCGCATTGGCGAGGGCGATGCCGTTGCGATAGACCACCGTCGCATCCGATGCCAGCAGCTGGCCGCTGCCGATCGCGCCGCTGTTGCCCAGCACCAGGGTGCCGCCGCTGAGCGTGGTGTCGCCGGTGTAGCTGCTGGCGCCGTTGAGCGTGGTGGTGCCGCTGCCGATGGCCACGCTGGCGAAGTGCGAGATGCTGCCCGCGTAGGTGAAGGCGTTGCCGGCGCCCGGCACGATGGTGAGCGTACTGGTGCCTGTGCCGCCGGAGATGTCGCCGTTGATCGCCGCCGCGCCGCCCAGGATCTGCAGGCTGCTGTTGCCGCTGCCCAGGTCCACCGCGAGGTGGCTGCTGTCGGCGGTGATGGTGCCGTAGTCGACGATGGTGGCGTCGTTGCCGCCGGTGTAGACCGCCGCCGCGCTGCCGCCGCCTTCCAGCGTGCCGCCGGCGAGGTTGGTGATGGTGACGATGAAGGTGTTCGCCGCGCCGGTGACCGCGATGGCCGAGTCGCTCTGGCCGCGGATCAGGCCGCTGTTGGTGATGCTGGTATTGCCGTAGATGCCCTGCACCGGAATCGCCGTCCCGGTGGTGGGGTCCTTGTCGATGCCGGCCAGGGTGATGCCGCGGCCGGTGCCGCTGTTGGCGGTGCCGTCGGCGTTGGTGGCCGCGTTGTCGCCTTCGATGGTGCCGGAGTTGACGATGGTGCCGCCGCCCACCGTGACGCCTTCGCTGGTGTCGTTGTAGGCGTGCAGGGACTTGATGGTGCCGCTGTTGGTGAGGTTCACCAGGCCGTCCACGTCGACGCCGTCGCCGTCGCCCTGCACGCCGTTGCCGGTGATGGTGCCGTGGTTGACCACGGTGACCAGCTCGTTGCCGTTGATGCCGTCGATATTGATGCCGGCGCCGTTGTCGCCCTGGATGGTGCCGCCGAGGTTGTTCGTCACCGACATCGCATAGGTGCCGTCGCCATCCGTATTGCCGCCGGTAATGCCGTGGCGGGCACCCTCGATGGTGCCGGAGGCGGTCGTGCTGGCATTGACGATGGTGATGTTGCTGTTGGACTGCGCGTCGATGCCGTCGCTGCCGTCGGTGCTTCCCGGGTTGTTGGTCGATTTGATCAGGCCGTCGTTGTAGACATAGCCGCCGACGCCGGGGCGCACGGCATCGGCCTCGTTGGCCTGGATGACGCCGGTGGCGTAGTTGTTGAGCACGTTGCTGCCGGAGCTGATCGCGTTGAAATCGATCGCCTGCGAGCCGCCGTTGGAGGCGTTGAGCGAGGTCAGCGTGCCGTAGTTGTTGAAGGTGATGCTGCTGCTGCCCTTGTTCATCTGGATCACGTCGCCGTCGGCCGCTTGCATCACGGCCCCGGCGTTGTTGGTCACGGTCAGCGTGAGGTGGCCGCTGTTGTCGCGGATGTCGCGGCCGGTGCCGGTCTGGATGATCGTGCCGTTGTTGACGAGCGTGCTGTTGCCGGTGACGGTGACGGCTACCGTGTCGCTGCCGATGGAAAGGGTGCCTCCCGCATTCACCGTGCCCGCGTCGCCGGCGGCCAGCGTCTGGCCGGCGGTGACGGTTTGTCCCGTGCCTACCGTGAACGAGGCCGCCGTGGCGGGTTGGGCGAGTGCGAAAAGGATTCCCGCGGCGAGCAGCTTCTTCTTCATGGGTGGCCCCTGTGGCAAGAGCCGCGGAGTGTGTGACGGCTATTGCGTAATTTTCATGACAGCGGCGAGACAGCGTGGCCGGTCCGCGGTCATGGACGTCTGGACGTCCGCAGGGGGGGGGCGCATGATATTGCGTGGCGCGCGATATCCACGGAATCCCCAGCCGCCGCCCTTCGGGGCAGGGACGTCGCCGCGCTGGCGTTTTCCCACGCAAGCCCCTGGCGGGCGCCGGCGCGCGTTCCACCCGGCCTTGGCCCTGGGGCGGCAGGAGGCGCCGCGCCGCTTAAGCGTTTCATAAGGCGCCTGGCCGATAATTCCCTGGCCATTCCATGGGCGACGGGAGCTGTCGGTTCGTGCATATCCTTCTGGTCGAAGACGACGTGCGCCTCGGCGAGGCGCTGCAGCGCGCGCTGCAGCGCCTGAGCTATACGGTGTCCTGGCTGCGCGACGGCCGCACGGCCCTGGCGGCCATGCGCGACCGTACCGCCGACCTGGTCCTGCTCGACCTTGGCCTGCCGGGGCGCGACGGCATCGACGTGCTGGTGGAGGCCAGGCGGGCAGGCGTGGAGACGCCGGTGCTGGTGATGACGGCGCGCGACGGGCTCTCCTCGCGCGTCGACGGGCTAGACGCCGGCGCCGACGACTACCTGGTCAAGCCCTTCCATGTGGAGGAGCTGGCCGCGCGCATCCGCTCGTTGAACCGCCGCATGCGCGGCCTGGCCGCCAATCGCATCGACGTGGGCATGCTGAGCCTGGACATGGGGACTTCCAGGGTGGTTTTCCGTGGCCGGACGGTAGACCTCACCCGCCGTGAATTCGCCCTGCTGCAGGCGCTGATGGAGAACGCCGGGCGGCTGGTGCGCCGCGAGAGCCTGGAAAATTCGCTGTACGGTCTGGACCACGTGGTCGGCAACAACGCGCTGGAAGTGCTGGTGCATTCGCTGCGGCGCAAGCTGGACCACGAGACGATCCGCAACGTGCGCGGCTTCGGCTACATGATCCCGCGGGACCCGAAGTGAGCGCGCCCAGCCTGCGGTCCCGCCTGCGCTGGCTGATCCTGGGCGTGATCGCGCTGGTGCTGCTGCCGCTGGGCGTGTTCAGTCTCAAGCGCACCATCAACGAGGTGGCCGAGCTGTCCGACGGCCGGCTTGCGCAGTCGGCGCGCACCCTGCAGGCGCTGATCGACGGCCTGGGCCTTCCTGCCTTGCAGCAGCACGGCACGGCGGCGGGCATGGTGGTGCCGATCACGGCGAAGTCGATGCAGGAGCTGGTACTGCATGGACATACCTACGAATCCGAAGTCGGCTTCCAGGTATTCGACCGGGATGGCCGGCCCCTGCTGGTCAGCGGCAACCTTGCCCGGCTGCCGCCGCCGGCCGCCGGCGATGCCGGTTTCCGCGACGTGAGGCTGACGCACTATCGCTGGCGCCTGTTCACGTTGCCTCCGACCGCCGATGGCGTGGTCGTGCGTACCGCTGAGCGTTACGACAGCCGCCGCGACATCACGCGTGCCCTGTGGATGGAGCATGCATTGCCGCCCCTGATTGCCTTGCCCGTGCTTGCCCTGCTGGTGGGCTGGGCGGTGCGACGCGGGCTGCGGCCCCTGGATGTGCTGGCCGCCATGCTGTCCTCGCGCCGCCTGGGCAGCCGCGATGCGCTGGCGATCGACGATGCCCCGCGCGAACTGGAGCCGGTGTTGGCGGCGCTCAACGGCCAATTGGCGCAACTGGAGGATGCGCTGGAGCGCGAACGCCGCTTCAGCGCCGACGTGGCGCACGAGCTGCGCACGCCGCTCGCCTCTACCATGATCGACCTGGAGAACGCCGAGGCCAGCCGCGATACTCGGGAAGCCGGCGTGGCGTTGTCGGACGCGCGGCAAAGCCTGGCCGCGCTGGCGCGGCGCGTGGAACAGCTGCTTTCGCTGGCGCGGCTGGAGGCTAGCTCGCGCGAGGACCGGCGCGTCGAACTGGATCTGCTTGCGGTGGCCCGCACGGTGATCGAGGAGCTGTCGCCGCTGATCGCGGACAGCGACGTGGAACTGGACGTGGCGCTGGCCGCGGGGCAACTGCTGGTACGCGGCCACGAGGTCGCGCTGGCCGCGCTGCTGCGCAACCTGCTGGAGAACGCCCTGCGCCATGTCCCCCAGGGGGGCCAGGTGCGGTTGTCCGTAGCGAGGGAGCACCGGGATGCCGTGATCGAGGTCGTCGACAATGGCGAGGGCATCCCGCCCGAGCGTCGCGCCGCCGTGTTCGCGCGCTTCCACCGCGAGGCGGGCAGCCGGGGAGAGGGCTATGGCCTGGGGCTCTCCATCGTGCAACGCGCGGCGCAGATGCATGGGGCCGCCATCGAGCTGCTGGACTCGCCGCATGGTCGCGGCCTGCGCGTGCGGGTATGCCTTCCCCTTTCCCATGCGGACGATGTCCCGATGGACTGGCCGGTTCGTCCGGAGCCTTTCCAAAGTCAACGCTAAGGCAAGCCGGCTAGGGTGGGGCTTTCCGAACGCGAAGGGTCGCAGGTGCGAGCGTTGTCCACACGGCAGGTCTCCAAGCCGCACGGCCGGCCGGTCGCCGTGCTGGTCGCCGCGTGCCTGGCCGGTTGCGCCACCTACCAGGCCCGGCCGCTGCCTGAGCAGGCGAGTTCGGCGTCATCGCTGGCACAGCTGCGCGGCTACGACGCTGCCGCGCAGCCGCTCGACATGCCCGCGGTCGAGCGCCTGGTGCTGCTCAACGACCCGGACCTGCGCAATGCGCGCTACCGCCGCCGGGTGGCGCAGGCGCAGCGCCGGCAGGACGGCGTTGTGGCCAATCCCGTGGTGGGCGGCAGCGTGGGCTATCTGTTGTCCGGTCCGGGCGACGCCACCGCGTGGACGGCCTCGCTCGGCCAGGACATCACCTCGCTCGTCACGCTCAGGCCGCGCCGCGAGGCGGCCAGGAGCAGCGCCGACGCCATCGATGCCGGCCTGCTGTGGGAGTCGTGGCAGACACTGGGCAAGGCGCGGCTGCTGGTGATCGGGCTGGTCGAGGGCCAGCGCCTGATCGAGCTGCAGCAACAGGTGCTGCAACGGCTGGCGCAACGCGAGTCGCGCCTCGCCCGGGCCATCGCGGTGGGCGACGTCGATCGCGTGGCCGCCGCCCCGGATGTCGCCGCAGCGGCCGAGGCGCGCGCCGCGCTGGACGAGCTGCAGCGCCGCCAGCTCGACCAGCGGCAACAGCTCAACGCCTTGCTGGGGTTGCGGCCGGAAGCCGCCGTACCGCTGGCTTCGCCGGCGCCGCCCGAACTGGATGCGGCATCCATCCGCGAGCAGGCCGCCGGCATCGGCCGGCGCCGCCCCGACCTGGTGGCCTTGCAGCTGGGCTACCAGGCACAGGAGGCGACGCTGCGGGCCGCCGTGCTGGCGCAGTTCCCGCCGCTGGCCATCGGCTACGACGCATCGCAGGACAACAGCCGCGTGCGCAACGGCGGGCCCGCCGTATCCTTCGCCCTGCCCATCTTCGATCACCACCAGGGCAGCGTGGCCGTCGCCAGCGCCACCCGCGACCAGTTGCGCCATGAATACGCCGCGCGCCTGGCCGCCTCCCACGACGAGATCGATGCGCTGCTGGCGCAGTACCTGCAGTTGCAAGCGCAGCGGCAGGCCTTGTCGCCCGCGCTCGACGACGCCGAGCGCACCGCGGCACGGGCCGCGCATGCCGCGCAATCGCGTCTGCTGGATTGGCGCGGCAGCGTCGATCTCGACGTGGCCGCGCTCAACCGGCGCATGGCCCAGGTCGCCATCGAGCAAGCGATGCTCGAACGGCAGGCGGCCCTGGCGCTGCTGGTGGGCCGTGGCATGCCTACTTCCCTGGAACAGGATGTGATCGCCCCATGACGTGCCGTTCACCAAGGCTTGCCTGCATGCTCGCCCTGTGGGCGCTGGCGGCCTGCTCCCGTCAGGAAGCGCCGGAGGAGGGCGCGGTCAGCGCGGCCGTGGTGACGGTGCCGCCGAGGCAAGGCAGCCTGCCGGAGCGGGTGACCGCCTATGGCACCGCCGGCCCGTCCCAGGATGCACTCCGGGTGTTGAACGTGCAGGCGGCAGGGCATGTCGCGCACTGGGACGTTGCCGTGGGCGCCCCGGTAAGGCGTGGACAGCGGCTGCTCACCTTCGCGCTGGCGCCCTCGGCGGTCGCGGCCTATCAACAGGCGACCTCGGCGCTGGCGCTGGCCGTGGCGCAGCGCGCGCATGCGGCTGCGCTGTACGCGCAGCAACTGGCGACGCGCGACCAGCTGGACCAGGCCGGCAAGGTGCTGCGCGATGCGCAGTCCAATCTCGATGCGCTGGCGCGGCAGCAGGGACGCGCGGCGACGGTGGAGGTCGATGCGCCCTTCGATGGCAGCGTGGCGGCCATCGACGCCGCGCCGGGCGATGCGCTGGCGTCCGGTGCGCCGCTGCTGTCGGTGCAGCGCGGCGATGGCCTGGTGGTGACGGTGGGCATCGAGCGCGAGTCGGTGGCGCGCGTGATGGCCGGCGCCGAGGTCGAGCTGACGCCGCTGGATGCCGGTCCGGCGATGCGCGGCACCGTGCGGCGCGTGGCGCGCGTCCTCGATGCCCATACGCACCAGGTCGACGTGGAAGTGGTGCCGGATGGCGCGCCGCTGGCCGGCGAAGGCTTTCGCGCCGAGATCGTGGTGGGCCAGTGGCAGGGCTGGCTGCTGCCGCGCGATGCCGTGCAAGGCGACGAAGGCAGCCGCTACGTGTTCCAGCTGGCCGACGGCAAGGCGGTGCGCGTGCCGGTGCGCGTGCTGGGCGAGTCGGAGCGCGTGAGCGTGGCCGCCGGCGCGCTGGACAGCCATCGACCGCTGGTGACCGAGGGCGCCTCCCAGCTCGACGACGGCATGGCGGTGCGCGCCGCCGGGGCGGCAGACCGGCCATGAGCGGGGCGCCATTCCTGGCCCGGCACGCGCGTGCCATCGTGGTGGTGGCATTCGCCCTGGCGCTGGCGGGCCTGGCCGGCGCATGGGCCCTGCCGGTGGGATTGTTCCCGCACGTGTCGTTCCCGCGCGTGGTGGTGGACCTGGATGCCGGCGACCGCCCCGCCGACCAGACCGCGCTGCTGCTGACGCGTCCGGTGGAGGAGGCCATCCGCACCGTGCCCGGCGTGGCCGGCCTGCGTTCGGAGACGACGCGCGGCTCGGCGCAGGTCTCGGTCGATTTCGGCTGGGGCCGCGACATGACCGCCTCGACTCTGCTGGTGGAGGCGGCCATCGCGCGTGCGCTGCCCGGCCTGCCGCCGGGCACGGGCTACGGCGTGCGACGCATGGATCCCACGGTGTATCCGATCCTCTCCTATGCGTTGCAGTCCGATGGCTTGTCGCCCGTGGCGTTGCGCGACCTGGCGCAGTACCGGATCGTGCCGCTGCTGGCTTCGGTCGAAGGGCTGGCGCGAGTGGACGTGCAGGGCGGCGAAACCGCCGAGATCGAGGTGGAGGCCGACCCGCGCAAGCTCGCGCTGCATGGCCTGGGCATGGACGACCTGGCCGCCGCGCTGGCCGGCGCCAACCAGTTGCAGGCGGTGGGGCGGGTGCAGGATCGCAACCAGCTCTACCTGGTGGTGGCCGATCACTCGCTGCCGCGTATCGAGGCGATCCGCCAGGTGGTGGTGAAAAGCGATCCGCATGGCTGGGTGCGCGTAGGCGACGTGGCCAGCGTGCGCGAGGGTTACGTGCCGCAATGGACCAAGGTGAGCGAGGACGGCAGGCCCGCCGTGCTGTTCAACGTCTACGAGCAGCCGGACGGCAATGCGGTGCAGGTCGCCAACCAGGTGCGCGACAGGCTCGCCGGATTCCGCCTGCCCAGGGGCGTCACGCTCAAGCCATGGTACGACCAGAGCGAGCTGGTGGTGGCGTCCGCCCGCAGCGTGCGCGATGCGGTGCTGATCGGCCTGTTGCTGGCGGCAGCCGTGCTGCTGCTGTTCCTGCGCAGTCTGCGCGTCACCCTGGTCGCCGTGCTGGTGGTGCCGCTCACGCTGGCCGTGACGGTGCTGCTGTTGCAGGTGTCCGGCATGAGCTTCAACATCATGACGCTCGGCGGCATCGCGGCGGCGGTGGGGCTGGTGATCGACGACGTGATCGTGATGGTGGAGCACGTAGCGCGCCGGGCCGGCGCCACGGCGACCGATGGCGCCGGCATGGTGCTGCCAGCCGCGCACGAGTTCCTGCCGCCGCTCGCCGGCTCCAGCCTGGCCACGCTGATCGTGTTCGTGCCGCTGGGCCTGCTCGGCGGGGTGACCGGCGCGTTCGCCAAGGCATTGTCGATCACCATGGCCGGCGCGCTGGCGGTGTCCTGGATGGCCACCGCCTGGCTGGTGCCGGTGCTGTTGCGGTGGCTGGTGGATTTCCGCCGCTGGCGCGATCCGGGCACGGATCGCGAGTGGTGGCTGCCGCGCCTGCATGCGCGTCTCTACGAGGGCCTGTCGCGGCGTCCGGTGTGGCTGCTGGCGGTGGCGATCCCGTTGCTGGCGCTCGGCGGCCTCGCCTATCGGCACGTATCCACTGGCTTCATGCCTTCCGTGGACGAGGGTGGCTTCGTGATGGACTACTACACCCGCCCTGGCACCTCGCTGCCGGAGACGTCGCGGCAGGTGGCCCAGGTGGAGGCGATTCTGCATGCCACGCCCGAGGTGGCGACTTTCTCGCGCCGTCTGGGCACCGGGCTGGGCGGCGATCTCGGCCAGTCCTACCACGGGGACTTCTTCGTGCGCCTGAAGCCCGGCCATGCGCGTTCCACGGAAGCGGTGATGAGCGAAGTGCGCGCACGGGTGGCACGCGAGGTGCCCGGCGTCGATGTCGAGCTGGCCCAGTTGATGGAGGACCTGATCGGCGATCTCACCGCCGTACCGCAGCCGATCGAAATCAAGTTGTACGCCGCCGATCCGCACGAGCTGGTGCCGCAGGCACGCAAGATCGCCAAGGCGCTGGCGGGCATCCCGGGCGTGGTGGACATCAAGGATGGCGTGCAGCTGGCCGGCGACGCGCTCGATGTGCGGGTCGATGCGGACAAGGCCATGTTCGAAGGCATGACGGTCGAGGCGGTCACCCAGGCGGTAAGCCATGCGCTCACCGGCGTGGTGGCCACGCAGCTGCCGCAGGCCACCAAGAGCGTAGGCGTGCGCGTGCGCATGCCGGATGCGCAGCAGTGGCGCCTGCCCCAGCTGCTGGCCTTGCCGATCCGCGCGCCCGACGGCCACCTGTTCCCGCTCGGCCGCGTGGCGGCCGTCGCCGCCGAGAACGGCCAGCCGCAGATCTCGCGGGAGAACCTGCAGCCGATGGTGGCGGTGACCGCGCGCATCGAGGGGCGAGGCATGGGCGCGGCGGTGGCCGACGTGACGAAGCTGCTGACGCGGCCCGGCATGCTGGGCGCGGACACGCGCTACGAACTGGGCGGCCTGTACCGGCAGCAGCAGATCGCCTTCCTGGGCCTGGGCAAGGTGTTCCTGCTCGCGCTGGCGGCCGAGTTCGTGCTGCTGCTGTTCCTGTATGGACGGCCGAAACTGGCCATGATCGTGATGGGGTGCTCGCTGTTCTCGGTGACGGCGGTATTCATCGCGCTGTGGGCATGCGGGGTGGATCTCAACATCACGGCCATGATGGGCATGACCATGATCATCGGCATGGGCACGGAGATGGCGATCTTCTACGTTTCCGACTATGTCGTGCTGGCGCGCGGCATGCCGGCGCGGGAAGCCTTGCGCGCGGCCAGCCGCGACCGCCTGCGGCCGATCACCATGACCACGCTGGCCGCCATCCTGACCTTGCTGCCGCTGGCCCTGGCCATCGGTGCCGGCGCGGGCATCCAGCAGCCGCTGGCCATCGCCATCATCGCGGGCCTGGCCTTGCAGTATCCGCTGGTGTTGCTGGCGATGCCGATCCTGATCGGGGCCAGCCTGGGCCGTGCGCGCGGGTGAGGCACCGGATTGCGCCGAATGGCCCGATGCCGGCGGCTTCAGTGCGTGGATTCGGAATAGGTGGAGAGCGCGGCCACGCGTTCCGGCGCCTGGTCATGGCCGGCATGGGTCGCCGCGCCGGCGGGCTTGCCGTCGGCGTCCTCGTAGACGACGCGGTTGCGGCCGTCGCGCTTGGCCCGGTACAGCGCGTTGTCGGCATCGATCACCAGCTGGCGCAGCTCGTAGCCGCTGCGGTCGGTGGAGGCGATGCCGAAGCTGGCCGAGATGACCACATGCCGCGTCTCGCCCCATAGCGGCGTGGCGGCGATGGCCTGGCGGATGCGCTCCGCGCGCTGCAGCGCCAGTGCGGCGGTGCAATCGGGCAGCAGGATGGCGAATTCCTCGCCGCCGAGGCGGCCGAAGATGTCCAGGCGGTGCAGGTGCTGCTGGCAGGCCGCAACCGCGCGCTTGAGCACGAGGTCGCCGGTGGCGTGGCCGTGGGTGTCGTTGACGTCCTTGAAGTGGTCCAGGTCGAACAGCAGCAGGCAAGCGGGCCGGGCGGCCTTGGCCGCCGCGCGCAGGGCCAGTTCGGCCTCGTCCACGAAATGCTGCCGGCTATGGATGCCGGTGAGGCTGTCGCGCGTGGCCAGCCGCTTGAAGCGCAGCTGCGAACGCTTGATGCGCAGCAGCCAGAAGGCGATGGAGGCGAGCACGGTCAGCAGCAGGGCGATGTAGAGGCGGCTGGTTTCCATCGCCTTGCGGTCGAGCTGTCGTTGCAGCTGCAGGATCTGGTTTTGGCGATTGAGCGTGTCGACCTGGTTCTTGTTGGCCTGTACCTGCTGCTTGATGGTTTCGTAGGCCAGGGCGCCAGCCGTGACATCGTTGAGGTATCCCTTGTCCGCGGCCATGTATTTTTCATGGTAGGCCAGCGCTTCGTTGTCATGGCCGAGCCGGCTCTCGATCCGGTACAGCAATCCATAAGCCCGGCTCAAGGGCTCGCTGTAGGCGTTGTCTTCCTTTCCTTCAATGGTGGCGAGGGCGAACTTGTGCGCCTTGGCCAGGTTGCCCTGGCTGAAATAGCCCTCGGCCAGCAGAACGTTGAAGTACTGCATGAGAGGTAGGTAGTTGTAACCCTGCACTTCCGCGTAGTGCTCGTCCAGCAAGCGGATGGCCTCGGAGGCGTGCCCCTTTTGCAGGTAGAACGCCGCCATGTCGCTGCGCACGGCGTTTGCGAAGAGCGAATCGTTGCCGTCCGTGCAGAGGGCGACGCCTTGCTGGAACTGGGCGGGCGTCAACTGGGCATTGCTGCGAATAAGCGCCTGCAGCCTGTAGCGTATGGCATGGCAGGCGTTTTTATCCTCAGGCACGTCCTGCAGCATCTGGTCGGCGTATTCCACCGCCTGCTCGTAGCGATGGGAGAGGATCAGGAATTGTGCCGCCTCGCCCATGGCGGCATAGCGCGCACCCTTGTCGGTTACCTCGGGAAGCAGCTCGGTAAGGCGGTTCAGCTGGACGAAGGCGTCCTCATAGCGATGCGCAAAGCCGAACAGATTGACGATCGTCGCCATGGCGCGCAGGCGCAGCGCCGGAACGGGCGCCTGGTCGGCGATGGTGCGCAGGGCGGCAATGGCTTGCGTCTCGTTTCCCTCGAAGGCCGCCTGCCAGGCATCGAGATAGCGCAGCGTCCATTGCTCGTCCAGGGGAAGGTTGTCCTCCAGTTGGTGCAGCTGCGTGAGAACCTTCAGGAATTCGTCGTGATCCGACGTCTTGATGTTGAAGGCGTGCTGCAGCAGTTGCTGCGGCGAATCGGCGGTGGGCATGGCCTGCACCGCCATGCCCACGCAAAAGCCCGTGAGAGCGATGATGCTCCCCAGGAATGTCCGACTCGTTTTGCCAAGCCGGAACACGAAGTGGCTCAAGCCGGGGAAGTGAGTGCGTAGCCGCCGACGCGGGGCGCGGCGAGTGCGTCCTTTTCTTCCTCGTCGTCTTCTTCGCCCTCGCCCTCTTCTTCCTCATCCTCGCGGCCGGGATTTTCGAGGGTATGGAACATGGGCTTGAGGTCCAGCAGCGCGTAGAGATCGGCCGTGCCGCGGCCAATGATCGCGGCCTCCGCCACCGCATCGACCTGCGATGCCTCCAGCGCCTGCGCGATCTCTTCTTGCGACGCGTGACGCAGCTGCGCGTTCGCGCCCATTCGTTCCAGGAATTCGATAACGCTCGACATGGCTTGTTCCCCTGATGGTCTGAAAAGACGACATCCCCCCGACTTGCCGTTCCCCTCTCCCCGGGGGAGTGCTGGGAGAAGGCGATCATAACCCTGTTTTCAAGGATATATATCTATGCCGGAACCGCCTGGTCCAGCGCCGCCAGCCGTGCCAGCACCTCGTCATCGGGCTGGAGCGCCCGCGCGGGCGGTATGGCCAGGGTGTCGGCGCCATTGAGATCGATCTCAGGCAGCCGGGACAGCGGCAGGCGTTCCATGCGCGGCGCCTGCACGGGCAGCATGGCGGCCCGGTACACGATGGCCTCGTGGTCCGGCGGGTAGTCGCGCGCCAGCACGTCCAGCAGCACCCGCCGCTGGGCCGCGCCGGTGGCGAAGCGGTGGCCCGTGTGCTCGCCGGCCAGGCCCACCTGCCACAGGATCAGCCAGGCGCTGGGATCGACGGTGCGCCTGTAGAGCATGAACTGGGTGGTATCGAAATGCTGGCAGCCGACACTGCCCGGATCGATGCCGAGATCGGCATACAGGCAATCCTCGGAGGAAATGCCCGGCTCCATGTGGGCGCGGTAGCCCTCCTCGCGCGCCAGCTTGATCGCCCGGTGCGGCGCCCAGGCGAACACGCCGGGATGGCCATAGAACACCGCGCATACGCGCCTGCCGGCCCGCACCTCGGCGAGGATGGCCTCCACCATCTCGCGGTAGGTCTGCGTGCGCCGCTTGCCCTCGGCATAAAGCGGCTGCAGGCTGCGCACGTCAGCATGCATCTCCTTGAGCCACAGCTCCACGATGCCGTCGGAGACCACGGCGAACACCACCTCGGCAGTCTGGATATGGCTGCGCGCCAGCGGCGTGATGTGCGAGCCCAGCGTGATGCCGATACCGACGCAGGCCAGGCTTCCGTTCGGAGGGGACGTGCTCAAAGCCTTGTGCTCCTTGATGGCGGCGGGAAGCCTGTGGCGAGCCCTGCCCATACCCCAGCATAAGCACAGCGTGAAGGCATCCGCCACCATGTCGGGTGGCGTCCGCGCCGGCGATGGCCATGCGGCGGCGTGGCGCGGGCCCGGTGCCGTGTTCAGCGGCATTCGCCTACGATGCCGATGCCACTCGCAAGGAGGAGCGATCGATGAAACGCTGTCCGTCGTCATGGATGCTGGCCGCAGTGATGGCCGCGGCCGCGTCGTTGTCCACCGGGGTGTTGGCGGAGGAGGCCGGTCCGGCGCCGTCCTATCGCTCTCCCGTGCTGGGTGCCCCGCAGGGAATGGGCGAGGTGGCCTTGCCCGGGGCGGTCCCGGCCGGGACGCGTCTGCCGGCCTTGCCCGCCGGACCGACGCCGCTGGTCCATGCATCGCGGGACGCACTGGGCTTCATGGCGAAGGCGGGCTTTGCCCTGGCCGCCGAAAAGACCGGCACCCACGCGCCGGTGGCGCCGCCGTCCTACCCGCCGTACCGGCCCAGCCTGCCCATGCCCGAGCCTGCCGCGAAGGTGAATTGCCAGCCCGCCGGCGCGATCCTGCTGCCGGCGATGTGCCAGCAGCGCTGAGAGCCTGTTCACGATCTCCGCGTGGCCCGCGCCGGGCGCTGCCTGCGCGCGGGACAAGAAAGAGCGAAGAACAAGGGCACCCGTGACGCCTCCGGGCCGACGTTCTAGAGTGGCGGCCTGTCTTTCTGGAGAGCGCCGACATGCGATTCTTGCGCTTTGAGCGGGAGGGCCGGCCTGGCCTGGCCCTTCACACCGATGGCGGCTGGCGCGCCTGCGCGGTGGACGAGACCTGGTTCTCCGACGACATCGGCGCCTTGGCCGCGCTGGGTGAAAGCGAGCGGGAGCGCGTCTACGGCGAACTGCGCACGGGCAACCCGATCGATCCCGGCACCGTCACGGTGCTGCCGCCCTGCCCGCATCCGGGCAAGATCATCTGCCTGGGACTGAATTACCGCGACCACGCGCACGAGTTCGACTTCAAGCCGCCGGACTATCCCACGCTGTTCGCGCGCTTCGCTTCCAGCCTGGTCGGCCATGGGCAACCGCTGGTGCGGCCGCGCGTGTCCGACACGTTCGACTACGAGGGCGAACTGGCGGTGATCCTGGGCCGTGGCGGACGGCATATCGCCGAAGCGGAGGCGCTCGGCCACGTGTTCGGCTACACCGTGTTCAACGACGGCTCGATCCGCGACTACCAGCTGCGCACGCCGCAATGGACGGTGGGCAAGAACTTCGACGGCACCGGCGCGTTCGGTCCCTGGGTGGTGACGGCCGACGAGCTGCCGCCGGGCGCCACGGGCCTGATGCTGGAGACGCGCCTCAACGGCCAGGTGATGCAGCGGGCCTCCACCAGCGACATGATCTTCGGCGTGGCGCGGACCATCGCGATCGTGAGCGAGGCGCTCACCCTGGCCGCCGGCGACGTGATCGTGATGGGCACGCCCTCGGGCGTGGGCTACGCGCGCCGGCCGCCGGTCTACATGAAGGCCGGCGACGTTTGCGAGGTGGAGATCGAACGCATCGGCCTGTTGCGCAACGTCGTCGCGGACGAAGCCTGAAGCCGGTGCCTTCGGCATTTCTGTGGGAGCGCACCCTGTGCGCGACAACCGGCGGAGCGGTGAGATGCATGCCGCCGTCGCGCACAGGGTGCGCTCCCATAAGGTCGTCGTTGACTCAGTTCGTGGGTTTCATCGCCGCCAGCGCCGTCAACAGCGCCTGCCCGTTGGGACTGCCCAGGCCCGTGCAGGCATCCCAGCCCTTGGCCGCCTTGAACTTGCCGTTGTCGCCCGAGGTGATGTCGCGGAAGGCCGCCTCGCCGATGCCGTAGAGCGCCGCGTGCGGATCGCCCAGCCCCTGTCCCAGCTGCTGGTTGCAGCGGGCGATCAGCGCCGCCCATAGCGGCGCCACCGCGCTGGTGCCGCCGATCACCTCGTCCTGTCCGTCCACGCGTACCTGGTAGCCGGTGGTGGGGTCGGCGTTGCCGGCCACGTCGGGCACGCCGCGCCCCGCGTAGCCGTTGGCGCCGGCGGGCACCTTGGACGATTGCTGCCAGTCCGGCAGCGCGAAGCTGGCGCTGACGCCGCCGCCGGTGGCGCCTTCGTCGCTGCTCAGCTCGTTCCACACGGTCTCGCCCTGGATGCTGCCGCCGCTGGCGACGAGCCGGGTGCCGCCGCAGGCCAGCGCATAGGGGCTGGAGGCGGGATAGTCCACGTGGGGCTGGTTGTCGCTCTCGCCATCGGTATAGCCGCTGTCGCCGCTGGCCACGGTGACGGTGACGCCCAGCGCCACGGCGTCCTGCAGGGCGCTCTGCATCGCCGCCAGCGACGAGGCGCTCCAGCTATCCTCCGGGCCACCCCAGCTGATCGAGATCACCGACGGCTGGCGGGTCGTATCGTGCGCGGCCTGCGAGATCGCCTCGTAGAAGCCCTGGTCGGTATTGGGGGCGAAATACACCGCGATGGCGGCGCCGGGCGCGAGCGCGCCGACCACTTCCACGTCCAGCATTACCTCGCCGTCGGCGTCGCCGCCGGGTTGGCTGCTGCCGCCCGCCACCGACACCACGCTGACACTGGGCACCTTGTCGATGCCCAGCGACTGGAGGTACTGGGTGAAATCGCTCTGGGTGAAGCCGCCGCCCAGTTCGATCACCGCCACGGTCTGCCCGCTGCCGTCGGTGCCATCGGGGAAGCCGTACAGCTGGCCCAGCTGCACGGGCGTGTAGGTCGTGCTGGGCTTGGCGGCTGGGCGGCGGAAGTGCGGCCGCGCCACCGGCCGCTTGTCCAGTCCCAGCACGGCGATCACGGCGGGGGAAATCTCGGGCGGCAGCGAGGGCGGCTGGTGGCAGCCCAGCATCACCGGGCCGCCGTCCGCGAACTGGTAGCGGCCCAATTGCACGCCGAAGGCCTGCTGCAACGCCTGCGGCGTGCCGCGCAGGTGCAGCGCGCGGCGATGCAGTTCGCAGCCGGTCTCGCTGAGCCCGTGCTGGCGAGCGTAGCCGCGCAGCCGTTCCGCATCGGCAGGATCGGCGCCCCAGCGCGCGCCGAAGTCCTCGCGCCGCAGGGCAGGCGCATGCGGCCACGCGGCGGGCGAAAGGTGATTGCCACGGCGGCGCAGCACCACGGTGACGTCGATCGGCTCGGTGCCTTCATGCGGGCCCAGGTAGCGGGCTTCGGCGGCCAACGGCCAGTGGTGACGGCGGGCGGTGGACGTACTCATGGGACCGTGCTCCTCGATGGACGTGAAATAGAGAGACTGCACCGGCGAATGTGGCCGTGGGGTATTCGCCGGTCGCCCCGTTCACGCATGGTGCGGTTTGCCCGTCTCACCGGACGCGTCAACCTGCCATCGCGGGCGGCCTGGGCGCGTAGGGGTAAAATGACCGGATGTCTCCCCCGAGTAGCCACCCATGAGCTTCCCCGCCGTCCGCATGCGCCGCATGCGCCGCGATGCCTTTTCCCGCGCGCTGATGCGCGAGCACACCCTGTTGCCCACCGACCTCATCATGGTCGCCTTCGTGATCGAGGGCGAAGGGCAGCGCGAGCCGGTGCCGTCCATGCCGGGCGTGGCGCGCCTGTCCATCGACGAATTGCTCAAGCTCGCCGGCGAATGCGTGCGGCTGGGCATTCCCGCGCTGGCGCTGTTCCCCTCGCCGGGCGCGGCGGTGAAGACCGAGGACGCGCGCGAGGCCTGGAACCCGCAGGGCCTGATGCAGCGCGCCACCCGCGCGCTGAAGGCGGCGTACCCGGAGCTGGGGCTGATCGGCGACGTGGCGCTGGACCCCTACACCACGCATGGCCAGGACGGCCTGATCGACGAGCACGGCTACGTGATGAACGAGCCGACCATCGAGGCGCTGATCAAGATGTCGCTGGCGCAGGCCGAGGCCGGCATGGATTTCGTGGCGCCGTCGGACATGATGGACGGCCGCATCGGCGCCATCCGCGAGGCGCTGGAGGATGCCGGCCATATCCATACGCGCATCCTGGCCTACTCGGCCAAGTACGCCTCGGCCTTCTACGGCCCGTTCCGCGACGCGGTGGGCTCGGCCGGCAACCTGGGCAAGGGCAACAAGCACACCTACCAGATGGACGTGGGCAACAGCGACGAGGCGTTGCGCGAGATCGAGCTGGACATCCACGAAGGCGCCGACGCGGTGATGGTCAAGCCCGGCATGCCGTACCTGGACGTGCTGCGCCGCGTGAAGGACGCCTTCGGCATGCCCACCTTCGTCTACCAGGTGAGCGGCGAGTACGCGATGCTCAAGGCCGCCGCGCAGAACGGCTGGCTGGACGAGAAGGCGGTGGTGCTCGAATCGCTCACTGCGTTCAAGCGCGCCGGCGCCGACGCCATCCTCACCTACTTCGCCATCGACGCCGCGCGCTGGTTGCGCGGCGAGTAGCGGGGCATTCAAGCCCTCTCCCCAGCAGGGAGAGGGGGCGGAGCGCTATGCGTACTGCGCGATGCCGTTGCCGAACGACCAGTTCTCCTTGGCCGTCTCCAGCAGGTTGATGAAGACGTCCTGCGGACGCAGTCCGGGCTCGGCGGCGAGCAGCTCGGCGGCGCGGCGGTAGAACGCCTTCTTCTGCTCCACCGTGCGCGTGTTGTTACAGGCGATCTGGACGATGACCAGGTCGTCGGTGCGCGCGATGTCCAGGTAGTTGGGATCGTAGTCGAACTCGTCCGCATCGTGCTGGTGCACCAGGATGAAGCGGTCGTTCGGCGGCACGTTGAACACCTCGGTCATCGCGCGATAGATGCTGTCGCGGATGGCGGCGATATGCGGGGCGGGCTTGCCGCGGCGTAGCGAGATGCGGACCAGGGGCATGGGAGTCTCCGTGGCGGTCAGGGTTGGGATACGTGGCCGACCTCGTACCACTGGCGGTGGTCGGTCATGGCGGCGGGCGGCGTTTCGTCGAACAGGCGCAGGCTCGCCCGCGTCCAGGAGGTGGGCTCGAACGCGGTGACGGCGGCCAGCGCGCCGCGCTCGAGGTCGCGCTGCATGGCGTCGTGCGCTTCACGTCGCAGTGCGTCCAATGCGGTGTACGGCGCGATCGGCTGGACCTCGCGCGAGGCGAAGCGTGCCTGCCGCGCCTGCGGCGGCAGGTAGGCGTCCCAGACCTGCCAGCAGCGGATCGATGGCCAGCCGAAGGCCTGGGTGAGCGCGGCGAAGCCGGAGCCGCCCAGGAAGCGCTGCATCGCCTCGCTGTCGCGCCACACGTAGAACGGTGCATACAGGTTCTCGGCGGAATGCTGGCCGCGCTCGGCATGCAGGTAGGCCTTCAGACGCAGGCCCTCGAAGTGGTCCAGCAACCGGCCCTTCTCGGCGATGCGGCGGCGGACGATCGCCATGTCGTAGTCCGCGGGCAGCGTGAAGCTGTATTGCATGGCGATCATGAGCGGCGCGGCCTTCGTGGTGGGAGTTGACGTGGTCCAGCCTAAGGCGGAAAGTATCATTCTGGAAATTGGAAAATTCAGGATGGATGATCCTGAAAAATAGGATGATCCCATGCGTCGCGTGAACTTCGACCTGGATGTGCTGCGCAGCTTCGTCACCGGCGTCGAGCTGGGCAGCTTCGCCAAGGCGGCCGACCGGCTGGGCCGCTCCACCTCGGCGGTGAGCGCGCAGCTGAAGAAGCTGGAGGAGCAGGCCGGTACGCCGGTGCTGCGCAAGTCCGGCCGCGGCATGGCGCTGACCGAGGCGGGCGAGACCATGCTGGCCTACGCACGCCGCCTGTTGGAGCTCAACGACGAGGCCGCCGCCGCACTGCGTGGTGCGGAACTGGAAGGCTGGGTGCGGCTGGGCCTGCAGGAGGATTTCGGCGAAAGCCTGCTGTCGGAGGTGCTGGGCCGCTTTGCCCGCGCCCATCCGCGGGTGCGCGTGGAAGTGCGCATCGCGCGCAACGTGGAATTGCTGGAGCGCGTCTCGTCCGGCCGGCTCGACCTCGCGCTGGCCTGGGATGCCGGCAACGCCACGCCCCATGCCGAGCGCTTGGGCGAGCTGCCGATGCGCTGGATCGCCGGGGCGGGGCAGCCGTTGCCTTGGCGCCCCGGCGAGAGCGAACCGCTGCCGCTGGTGATGCTGGAATCGCCCTGCCTGATGCGCAGCGCCGCCACCGAGGCCCTCGATCGCGCCGGCCTGCCGTGGCGCGTGGTCTTCACCAGCGCCAGCCTCGCCGGCATCTGGGCAGCGGTGGCGGCCGGCCTGGGCATGTCGCTGCGCACGCCGTTCGGGCTGCCGGCCAGCGTGCGCGCGCTGGCGCCCCGTGAGGAAGGCCTGCCGGCGCTGGGTTCGCTGGGGCTGTGCCTGCATCGCGCCGAGGCCGAGCCCACGCCGGCGGTGGCGCGGTTGGCCGCTATCCTCACCCAGCAATGGCAGGGGTTGCCGCTGGCGGCGTGACATGGGTCACCCGTCATGTCCGAAAGAGGCGGGCGTGGCAGGGCGTCGCATGAAATAATGGCCAACCCCTGACTGGAGCGCGCGAGTGGATAGCCACCATTTCCTGGAAACGGCGCTGGTCTTCCTGGTGGCGACGGTCATCGCGGTACCGCTGACCAAGCGCTTCAAGCTGGGTTCGGTGCTGGGCTACCTGCTCGCCGGCATCATCATCGGGCCGCAAGAACTTGGCCTGGTCAGCGACACCTCGGGCGTGGCCACCATCTCCGAGTTCGGCGTGGTGCTGATGCTGTTCGTGATCGGCCTGGAGCTGTCGCCGCAGCGCCTGTGGGTGATGCGGCGGCAGGTGTTCGGCACCGGCCTGCTGCAGGTGCTGGCCACCAGCCTGGTGATCGGCGCGGCCTGCTACTGGTTGCTGGGCCTCACCGACAAGGCCGCCGTGATCGTCGGCGGCAGCCTGGCGCTGTCCTCCACCGCGTTCGGCCTGCAGATCCTCGCCGAGCGCAAGGAGGCCGGCACGCCCTATGGCCGCCAGGCCTTCGCCATCCTGCTGTTCCAGGACCTGGCGGCGATCCCGCTGATCGCCGCCGTGCCGCTGCTGGCCAGCGCCTCGGGCAAGCACGGCTTCGATCTCACGGCAGTGCTGCGCACGGTGGGCGCGATCATCGCGGTGATGGTCGGCGGCCGCTACCTGCTGCGCCCGGTGTTTCGCTTCGTGGCCAAGGCGGACACGGTGGAGGTATCCACCGCCACCGCGCTGCTGGTGGTGATGGGTACCGCCTGGCTGATGGAACAGGTGGGCATGTCGGCCACGCTGGGCGCCTTCCTCGCCGGCGTGCTGCTGGCCGATTCGGAATACCGCCACGAGCTGGAATCGCACCTGGAGCCGTTCAAGGGCCTGCTGCTCGGCCTGTTCTTCATCAGCGTGGGCATGTCGATGGACGTGACCCTGCTGCTGCGCCAGCCGCTCACCGTCGTCCTGCTGGTGGCCGGCCTGCTGCTGGTCAAGGGCGCGCTGCTGTGGCCACTGGGGCGCGTGGTGGGCCGGCTCGACCCGCGCGACGCGCTGCGCCTGGCGGTGCTGCTGGCCTGCGGCGGCGAATTCGCCTTCGTGGTGCTCAAGCTGGCGCGCGAGCAGAACCTCATCACCGGCGAGCAGCACGGCCTGCAGGTGCTGGCGATCACCCTGTCGATGGCGCTCACCCCGCTGCTGGTGGCGCTCTGCGGCCGCGTGCTCGGCGCCAAGCCGAAGAAGGCGCGCGAGTTCGACACCATCGTGGCCGATTCGCCGCGCGTGATCATCGCCGGCTACGGCCGCATGGGGCAGATCGTGGCGCGCGTGCTGCGCGCCCACGGCATCTCGTTCGTGGCGCTGGACCATTCGGTGGAGCAGATCGACCTGGTGCAGCGCTTCGGCACGCAGAACAACATCTTCTACGGCGATCCGGCGCGGCCGGAGCTGCTGCGCGCCGCGCAGGCCGACCAGGCCGACGTGTTCGTGCTGGCGGTGGATGATCCCGAGGCCAGCCTGCGCACCGCGCGGCTGGTGCGGCGGATGTACCCGGACCTGAAGATCATCGCCCGCGCGCGCAACCGCCAGCATGTCTGGCGCCTGATGGACCTGGGCGTGGAGATGCCGGTGCGCGAGACGCTGTATTCCAGCCTCAAGATGACCCGGCAGACGCTGGAGGCGCTGGGCATGTCGGCGGAGCTGGCGGCCGACCGCGTGGAGCGCTTCCGCCGCCACGACGCCGAGTTGCTCAAGCGCCAGTACCTGGTGTACGACGACGATGCCCGCATCAAGCAGACCACGCGCGAGGCGCTGGCGGACCTGGACCAGCTGTTCCAGGCCGACGCCGAGCCCGAGCCCAAGTCCGAGCGCAAGCGGCCCACCGGCGTCACTCCGGGCGACCAGGACGTCACACGCTGAACCGCGGCTAGCCATGTCATGCGACGACACGCCGTTGCAGCCCGACGAGCATGGGGTCGACTGGCTGCTGCGCTTTGCCGATGAGACGTCGGCGGCCTTCCATCCTGGCGGCGGTGGGGTGTCCGCTGGTGGTGCTGTTCGGCAATCGCTGGCCGGCGGTATGGCGGCCGCGCAGTGCCAGCGGCAGCGCGGTGAGCGTGCTCGGCGGCCTGCCAAGCGTGGACGGGATCGCGCTGGAGCAGGTGGTGCAGGCGTGGCGCCAGTTGCCGCCACGCCCGGAATCCGCCCCGCGCTAGCCGGCCGGGCGGCGCCTCAGTCGGCCGGCTGGGCCGGCTGCCTCAGCATCTGCCGCACGCTGGGAATGCCCGAGGCGTTGCGGGCGGCCAGCTCATGGGCGATATCGACATAGCCGATGGCTCGCGCCACGTCTGCGGCCGTGCGGCCGAAGGCGTCGGCGGCCTGGCGGTCGGCGCCGCGCGCCAGCAGCACGCGCGCCGGTGCCAGCAGGGCGTGCATGGCGCAGGCGTGCAGGGCGGTGACGCCGCGCTGGTCGGCGTGCTCCAGCTTGGCGCCGGCATCCAGCAGCACCGGCACCAGCGCGCCGATGTGGGTGGGATCGCAAGGACTGCCCGGGCGCAGGTGCGCGCCCAGCAGCAGCAGCAGCGGCGTCTTGCCTTCCTTGTCCGCCAGGCCCACGTCCGCGCCGTGCTTGAGCAGCGTGTCGAACAGCCGGCGCGCGCGCAGGCTGTCGTTGTGGTCGAAGCCGAACTGCGCGGCGGCGTGCAATGCGGCATGGCCGCGCGCATCGGCGGCGTTGACGTCGGCGCCGCCGTCGAGCAGCAGTTCGGCGAGCTCGGGATAGCCCATCGCCGCGGCGATCATCAGCGCGGTGGCCTCGCCCGGCAGGCGCTGGTCCACCGCCACGCCGTGCTGCAGCAGCAGCGCGACCAGGGCCTCGCGGCGCGCGCCCACGGCGGCGGCCAGCGGGGTCATGCCGTTGGTGGCCGCCTGGCTGGCATCGGCGCCCTTGTCCAGCAGCAGGGCCGCCACCTCGCGGTGGCCCGCGCCACAGGCGTGCAGCAAGGCGGTGGCGCCCTGGTGGTCGCGGGTATCCACGGCGAAGCCCAGTTCGAGCAAGCGATCCACCGCGCCGAGCGCGCCGGCGGCGGCGGCTGTCGGCAGGTCGCCGGGGCGCAGCGGACGGGCCGGGCGAGTCCACTCGCCCCAGTTCAGCCAGCGCTCGATCGCTTTATGTTCCAGCGAAAGCCCCAGCGGCGTCTCGCCGTTGGCGTCGATCGCCTCGGGGTCGGCGCCGTGCGCCACCAGCGCGCGCACCAGCGGCAGCGCGCCCTCGCCGTGCTCCAGCGCGGCGAACAGCGGCGTGCGGCCGTGGCTGTCGCGCGTGTTGGGATCGCAGCCGCGCGCCAGCAGGGTTTCCAGCAGCGCCTGATGCCCGAAGGTGGCGGCGAGATGCACGGGCGTGCGCTCGCGCGCGTCCGGGCCGAACGGATCGGCGCCGCGCTCCAGCATCGCCAGCGGCAGCGCCGCGCCCTGCACGCTGTCCTCCAGGCGCAGCAGCGCCTGCGCCAGCAGGCCGGCGCCCGCCGGGCTGGCGCCGGCCTGCAGCAGGTCCTCCACCGCTTCGCTGGCGGCGGGCAGGCGCTGCAGCAGCGCGTCGAACAGGCGGCGGCCTAGCGGCGGCAACTGCGGCTCGCGCGGTTCGTCGACGTCGGCATCGTCCACCAGCTGCGGCTGCAGGCGGGCCTCCGGGTCCAGCGCGTGGTCGAGCAGCCAGCGCCGCGCGGCGCTTTGGCCGGGCGTGGCCAGGTCCAGATAGAGCTGGGCCAGCTGGGCCTGCGGCCACTCGCGCACGCGGGCGCTGAAGGTGGACACGACGGCCCAGTGCCCGAAGCGCAGCGCGTCGAGCAGGTGGGCCGGGGTGTCGGCGCCCTCGGGCAGGGCATCCAGGCTCAGGCTGGCCGGCAGCGGGGTTTCCGGATCGAGCAGGGCCACCAGGTCCCAGCGGCCGGCGGCGGCGGCGTGGTCGAGCGCGCTGCGGCCATCGCTGCCCACGGCCTTGGGCTCGGCGCCCAGGGCGAGCAGGGCGCGGACAGTCTCGGCATGGGCGCGCGGCGACTGGCACGCCAGGGTGAGCGCGTCGCGGCCATGGCTGTCGCGGGCGCGGGCGTCCGCCTGGGCCTCGGCCAGCAGCTTGACGATGCCTACCGCACCGGCGCGCGCCGCCTCCATCAGGGCGGTGCTGCCGTGGCGATCGGCCAGGTTCACGTCGGCGCCGGCGGCGCGCAGCGCGCGGGCGATCTGCTCGTGGCCCTCGGCGGCGGCGGCCATCAGGGCGCTGCGATGGCGCGCGTCCACCGCGTTCACCGCGGCACGGTGCTTGAGCAGCAGCTTGATGCCTTCCACGTCGTCGTCGGCCACGCCGGCAGCCGCCACCAGGGCGGGCTCGCCATCGGCGGGGGTGGGCTTGGCGCCGCGCTCGAGCAGGAACTTCGCCACTGGCCAGTTGGCCGCGCGGCAGGCCACCGCCAGCGGGCTCAGTCCTTTCTTGTCGAGCGCGTTGATGGGGGCGCCGGCGTCCAGCAGCATCGCCGCCACGATCGGTTCGCCGCTCAGCACCGCGCCATGCAGCGGAGTGTTGCCTTCGGCGTCGGCGGCCAGCGCATTGGCGCCATTGGCCAGCAGGGTCATCACCGCCTCGGCGCGGCCATGCCAGCTGTCGCGCGTGGCGGCCAGCAGCGGGGTGAGCCCGCCGCTGGCGCGGTTGACGTCGGCACCCTTGGCAATCAGGGCGCGCAGCAGGCGGGTGTCCGGCAGCAGGGCCGCCAGCATCAGTACCGGGCGCTGGTCGCGATCGTCGGAAGGTGGCGCGGTGTTCGGGTCGGCGCCGGCCTCGACCAGGGCGATGGCGCGCTCGATGTCGCCATCGCGCGTGGCGGCCAGCAGAGCCCGGGCCTGCTCCGGCGTGCCGGCGGTGCGTTCCTGCTCGCTCAGCTGCGGGGCCGGCCTGGGGGCCGGGGCGGCCTTCGGTTCGGGCGCGTCACGGCGTGCTGGACGGCGGTTCTCGCACAGCAGGGCGCGCAGCGTGCGGTTGGCGATCACCAGGCAGCCCACCGGCATCAGCACCACGCCGTAGAGCGCCAGCGCGGCGGTGCGCAGTTCCGAGGGCAGCACGCCGTACAGCCCGGTCAGCGCGATGCCGACGAAGGCCAGCGCCAGCAGCGCGAACGCGGCCGGCAGGTAGTGGGTGAAGAAGCGCTCCTCGCGCGAGAGGTGGCGGCCGAAGGTGAGGCTGCGCGCGGTGGCGGTGAAGATCCACGAGCCGTCGCTCTGCACCGGGTAGGCATCGTCCCAGACATAGACCAGGCCGAATGCTGGCCATACCCGCCATAGCACGCCCAGCGCCACCACCAGCGCGCCAGCCAGCATCAGCGCGCCGCCCAGGCTGGGCGACTGGTTGAGCATCAGCATCGGCCAGGCCACCAGCAGGAACACCAGCACCACGTAGGCGGTGAACATCACCAGGTAGGCAGCGCCGCGGCGCAGCACGGTGCGGCCGAAGCGCGGCTCGGGATCGAATCCGATGGCGTGGCACACGGCCGCCATGGTCAGCGCATTGGCGATCAGCAGGGGAATCAGGGCCAGCGGATGCGCCCCGAGCGCGGCGATCGCGGTGGCGATCAGTCCGGGCACAAACCAGGCGAGGGCTTGCAGTTTCGGGGGCGGGCGACGCGTTTTTGAATAGGCCATGGGCTCGGAGTATAGGAATCGTTACGACCCCAGACGGTAATCCGGTGTTAACGGCGGCGAATGCCGCGACTTCAGTGCTTGCCGCCGCGGTCCTGCGGCGTGCTCATGTAGGCGGGATGATTGGCGGTGGCCAGCGAATGCGGCGGTGGCATCTGCAGGTGCCAGCCCTGCTGCTGCAGGTGCTTGAGCACTTGCTGCGCGTCCTCCAGCGGCAGCTTGCGCTGGCCGGTGAGTTCCACTTCCAGCGCGAAGCGCAGTTCGCCCAGCATCAGGGCCAGTGACTCGGGGATGCAGGCGAAGTCGTCGCGGCGGCCCAGCCACAGGTAGGTGTCGCTCTTGCGTTGGCTGGCATAGACGTAGCAGTGCATGGCGACACCCGTCGGCGTGAATCGGAAGGATGGGCGCACTGGTGCAGCGCGGGTAACAAGGTTAGCAGCCCCGGGCCAGCCCATTCCATGCCGACGTGAGGACGATCTGCAGTCATTCACCTGCGATCGGCGGAGAACGGTGCCCATCGGCGCAAAACGTTTTGCTGCAACCGCACTTGCAAGCCCTGTGGCGAATCGGCACAGTGCCGGCCTGGGGTATCAAACGCGCGTATGAAAATCGATTCCGCCGTCAAGCCCCCGCTACGACCCGAGCCAGACCAAACGATAAGCAGGAGCTTGCTGATGCAGATGTCATTCCGTCAATTTTCGCGTGCGGGCCGTCCGCTCACGCTCGCTGCGCTGAGCCTGGCCATCCTGGGGACGCTTGCGGTGCCGCAGCGCGCGCATGCCAGCGCCTTCCAGTTGCACGAGGACAGTGCCGCCGCCATGGGCCGTGCCTACGCTGGTTCCACCACGGCGGGCGGCGATGTGTCGGTGGTGGCCAACAACCCGGCCGCCATGAGCGAGCTGCACGGTACCTATTTCCAGGCGGACGTCACCGCCATCAACTTCGGCGCCAACTTCAGCGGTTCGGCCCATGATGCGCTGGGTCGCCCGATCAGCGGCGGCAACGGCGGCAACGCGGGCACCACCATGCCGGTGCCGGCCTTCTTCTTTGCCACCCAGCTGGGCGACAAGTGGCATGTCGGCGCGGCCTTCACCGTGCCGTTCGGCTTCCAGACCGAGTACGACTCCAACTGGGTGGGCCGCTACAACGCCATCAAGTCCAAGTTCGAATCGCTGGACGGCACGCTGTCGCTGTCCTACGACGTGTCCGACACCTTCTCGCTGGGCGTCAGCGGCATCGCGCAGAAAACCTCGGCCGAGCTGACCTCGGCAGTCAACTACAACGCCGTGGGCCTGGGCCTGATCAGCCAGGGCGTGGGCGCGGGAGCGATCCCGCCGGCCGCCGCGCCGGGGCTGATCAGCCAGGTCGGTGCCGTGGTGCCGCCGGGTACGGACGGCTATGCGCGCATCAAGGGCGACGACTGGGCGTACGGCTACCAGGTCGGCATGCTGTGGAAGATCAGCCCGAACGACCGCTTCGCGCTGAACTACCGCTCCAAGATCTCGCACACGCTGGAAGGCACCGCCAACTTCACCGTGCCGGCCAACGTGCAGGCGCTGCTGGCCAACCCGACCGTGGCCGCGTTGCTGGCTGGCGCCGGCGGCGTGCCGTTCACCCACACCGACGGCGCCGCGCCGTTCACCACCCCGGCCGAGGCCACCGCCAGCTACTGGCACCAGGAAGAGAAATTCGGCCTGGGCATGGATGTGTCCTGGACCAAGTGGGACGTGTTCAAGAGCCTGAACGTGTACTACGCCAACCCGGCGCAGCCCACCACCAGCGAAGCGTTCAACTGGAAGAACAGCTGGTACATCGCCATCGGCGGCGACTACTACGTCAACGACAAGCTGACCCTGCGCGCCGGCGTGGCGCTGGACACCACGCCGACCCAGACGGCGACCCGCGACCCGCGCGTGCCCGACGGCACCCGCCAGTTCGTCTCCGTCGGCCTTGGCTACAAGGTCAACGAGCGCTTCGAGCTCAACGCCTCGTATGCGCACATCTTCGTCAACAGCGCGCGCGTCAATGCGGCCAGCTCCACTGCCGACATGATTACCGGCGAGTACGACGACTACGGCAACCTGCTGAGCCTGTCGGCCCAGTACAAGTTCTGAGCGCGCCGTTCGCGATGCATCGGGAGGCCGCCCCATGGGCGGCCTTTCTTTTTGCCGAGTGGAACCTCGCTGCCCTCCGCCCTTACCTGTGGGAGCGCACCTTGTGCGCGACAGGCCTACGTAGCGGTGATGCCGAACCTCTCTATCGCGACCGCCGGCCATCGTGGCAAGCGCGTGGCGTCGCGGTCGCGCACAGGGTGCGCTCCCACAAAAAGCGCTTCAGCCCAGCCGCATCAGCAGCTTCAGCATGCGCCGGAAGCGCTCGCCGTAGGGCGGGTTGAGCAGGCCGGCGCCATTGAGGCGGGATTGGTGGAACACCGGCTTGAGATGCGAGAAGGTGCGGAAACCTTCTTCGCCGTGGTAGCCGCCCAGGCCTGACGGCCCCACGCCGCCGAACGGCAGGCCGTGCTGGGCGATATGGTAGAGCGTGTCGTTGACGGTGACGCCGCCGGCATGCGTGCGCGACAGCACGCGCTCGACCCGCGCGCGGTCCTGTTCGAACAGGTACAGCGCCAGCGGCTGCGGATGGGCGTTGACGTACGCGATGGCCTCGTCCAGCGAGTCATACGGCTGCACCGGCAGCAGCGGGCCGAAGATCTCTTCCTGCATCACCGCCATGCGGTCGTCCACGCCGGTCAGCATCACGGGGCTGAGCAGGCGCCGCTCGGGCTGGTCCCGCGCATCGCCCAGCGGCTCGATGCGCGCGCCGGCCGCCACGGCGTCGTCGCGCAGCCGGGCCAGGCGCTGGTACTGGCGGTCGGAGACGATGGAGGCGTATTGCCCTTGTGCGGCCAGGTCGGGATACAGCCGCGCCACGGTGGCGCGCGCCGCGGCGACGAAGGCGTCCAGGCGCTCGCGCGGCACCAGCACGTAGTCCGGTGCGATGCAGGTCTGTCCCGCGTTGACCAGCTTGCCGAACACGATGCGCTCGGCCGCGTGCGCCAGGCGCGCGCCGGGACCGACGATGGCGGGCGACTTGCCGCCCAGTTCCAGCGTCACCGGCGTGAGGTTGGCGGCCGCCGCGCGCATCACGTGGTGGCCCACCGCGGTGGAGCCGGTGAACAGCAGGTGGTCGAACGGCAGCGCGGAGAAGGCCTGGGCCACCTCGGCATCGCCGGTGACCACCACCACCTCGTCCGGCGGGAAGTAGCGCGCCACCTGCTCGGCGAACAGCGCCGAGAAGCGCGGCGTGTACTCGCTCATCTTCAGCATCGCGCGGTTGCCGGCGGCGAGCGCATCGATCAGCGGCCCCACCGCCAGGTACAGCGGATAGTTCCACGGCACGATGATGCCCACCACGCCGCGCGGCTGCGGCAGCAGCGCGGTGCGCGCGGGCAGGAACACCAGGTTGGCCAGCCCGCGCCGGGGCTTCATCCAGCGCCGGCCGTGCCGGAGCGTGTGGCGCAGGTTGGACAGGCTGGGATACAGCTCCAGCAGCGCGGTCTCCTCCGCCGGGCGCCGGCCGAAGTCGGCATCGATGGCCTGGGCAAACGCCTCGCGCTGTTCGAGCAGCAGCCGCTCCAGCGTGCGCAGCCGCTGCGCGCGCACGTTCCACGCGGGCAGCGGGTCGCGCGCCTGCGCCTCGCGCAGGCGCAGCAGGATCGGGTGGAGCGAGGGGCTGGGTTCCTGCATGGTCGACTACCCTCTAGAACTTCGCGCGCAATTCCACGCCCCACAGCCGGGGCGGCGTGATGGTGGCGAACGGGGTGCCGAACACGCTGGTGCTGATGTTGTTCACGCCCGTCACGTACCGCTTGTTGAACACGTTGTTGCCGTACAGCGCAATGCCCCAGCGATCGCCCGGCGCGTGCCAATCCAGACGTGCGTCGGTGCGCTGCTGGCTGGTGCCGAGCCGGAAGTTCGGGCTGATGTCGCATTCGCCCTGCAACGGCGAATCGGCATTGCAGCGCGTCCTGCCGCGATAGGCCTGCGACAGGTCGAACTCCAGGTCGCCGTGCGCCACGCCGCGCCAAGTGTAGGCCAGCGAAAGCGCCCCGGAGAAGTAAGGCGCGCCGGTGGGCTGGCCGGACAGGTCGACGCCGTCCGGTGCGGTGGCCTGGCGGTAGGTGGCGTCGATATAGGCGCCGATGAAGCCGAGCCGCAGGCCGTCGATGGGTTGCCACTGCGCTTCCAGGTCCAGGCCCTTGGCCTCCTGGTTGCTGCTGTTGACGATGTAGATGGGCACGCCCGAACCCGTGCTGTTCGGGTCCAGCGCCAGCGCCTGCATGTTGTCGTAGCGGTAGTAGTACACCGAGGCGTTCAGCAGCAGGTTCTGCTCGGGGAACAGGCTCTTGATGCCGGCCTCGTAGTTGATGACCTTTTCCGGCGCGAAGGTGGAGCCGACCTGCACGCTGTTGTAGCCGCCCGCCTTGTAGCCCTTGGTGATGGAGGCGTAGCCCATCACGTCCGGCGTGAACTTGTAGCTGGCCACCACGCGGGGGCTCCAGTTGTTCCAGGTATTGCTGGCATGCGCAGGCATGCCCACCGCGCTGGTGAAGATCACGTTGTTGCCGAACGCGGCCAGCGCCGCCTGCGCCTCGGGCGGCAGCATCTGCAGGACGCCCAGCCCGGTGAGGCCGGCGATGGTGGCGTCGAAGGCGGGTGCGCTGCGCGGCATGTTGTACCAGCTGAATTCCTTCTCGTCGCGCGTGTAGCGCAGGCCGGTGGTGACATCGAAGCGGTCGCTGACATGCCAGATCACGTCGCCGAAGCCGGCATAGGCCTTGAAGTTGCCGTCGTTGCTGATCGCCTCGTGCCAGGGATCGCCGAGCAGGGTGAATGGCAGGCCGAAGGAGGCCAGCGCGTTGCTGATGTCGGTCAGCGGCGTGCCCGCGCCGAGCACGTTCTGCGCCAGCGTATCGAGGCTATCGGTGTTGATGTTGGTCTGGCTGGTCTGGCGCGCCTGCTCCTGGTAGTAGCTCACGCCGGCCACCCAGTCCATCAGGTCGGTGTTGCCGGAGAGCTTGAACTCCTGGTACCAGCTGTTGTTGTGCTCGATGTTGGTGGTGTCCAGGTAGGTGACCTGGTGGTTGGTGCCGTCGTAGTCGCCGCGGTTGAAAGTGTCGAAGCCACGCCAGGCCGTGGTGGACACCAGTTCGCCCCAGGGAAAGGCGTGGTCCACGGTCAGCGTGGCGCCGTCGAAGCGACGCGTCTCGGCGCCGCCGATGGCGTCGTTGTAGAGCGGCGCGTGCAGCGGGTTGAGGTAGGTGGACGGATCGGGCGGATACGGCGCGCGTTGGTTGGTGTCGTTGGTGAGCGGTACCAGGCCGATCGCGGGCGCGGGCGGCTGGTCGAGCTTCTCGTGGTCCCACGACAGCAGCACGCGGGTGTTGTCGGTGAGGTTCCAGCGATACACCACGCGCGAGCCCCATTGGTCGTCCTTGCCGTAGCGCTTGCCGGTGGCGGCATCCTTGATCCAGCCGTCGCTGCGGTCGTCCAGCACGCTCACGCGCAGCGCCATGTCCTTGTTGATCGGGATGTTGAGCAGCGCGTCGGCGTAGCGTTGCCCCTCGTTGCCCACGCGCACGCGCGCCTTGCCCTCGAAGTGGTCGCTGGGCTCGTTGGTGACGATGGAGATGGCGCCGGCCGCCGCGTTGCGGCCGAACAGGGTGCCTTGCGGCCCCTTCAGCACCTCGATCCGCGCGATGTCGTTGAAGGCCAGCAGCGAGCCGCCCGAGCGCGCCGCGTACACGCCGTTGACGTACACGCCCACCGCCGACTCGGTGCCGATGCCGAAATTGCTGGTGGCGATGCCGCGCAGCTCGTAGGTCGGCTGGGTGGGCTGGGTGGCGTCGATCACCAGGCCGGGCACGAAGATGTCCATCTTGCTGAGGTCGGTCGCCTCCAGTGTGTCGATCTCCTTGGCGGTGACGATCTGCAGCGGGATCGGCACCGACTGCACTTCCTGGCTGCGGCTCTGCGCGGTCACCGTGATGTTGCCCAGCAGCTTGGCCTTCTCCGGATCGGCCGGCGTGGCGGCATCCTTCCTGGTGCCGGTGTCCTGCGGCGCCGGATCGGCGGCGACGGCCACGTTGGGCAGGCTCGCCAGCAGGCATAGCGCGCTTCCCACGAGCAGGCGATGCAGGCAGACGGACAGCGGATGGATCGTCATCGGCGGTTTCTCCCCTCGGAATGGAATGGCCGCGTCCCGCAGGCCGCGGCTTGCTGCGTGTTCAATGGATCGACGTGCAGCCCCCCGACTGCGCGGCGATCCAGGCCTTGATCAGCGCCACGCCCTCGCGGTGCACCGTGCTGCGGCCAAGCTCGGGCATCATCACGCCGGGTTCGGCCGAGGCCATCCGGTAGGGCAGGATGGAGGCTTCCGGCTCTCCCGGCACGAGGTCGAACAGGTGGTCGCCGGTGCCGCGACCGGCGGCGACCGGCGGCTTGCAGAGACCCAGGTGGCGGTCCTCGGCGGCGCTGATGTCCAGCGTCAGCGCGGTGGTGTTGGCCGCGCCCCTGGCGTTGTGGCAGTGCCCGCAGTTGATGTCGAGATAGGCGCGCGCCCGCGCGTCCAGCGAGGCGTGCTCGTCCATCCAGTTCGCGTTGCGCGGCGCCTGTGCCGGCGAAGGCGCGCCGCTCAGGTAGCCCACCTTCGCCAGGTGCGTCAGCTGGTTTTCCTCGCCGCCCGCGTAGCGGTAGTCGCGGTTGAGGTGGCGCGCCTTGGGGCCGATCGGGTGCACCTTGCGCGAGACCCAGTCCTGCGCGTGGCAGCTGGCGCACTGGCTTTCGTCAGGCACCACGTAGTTGAAATCCTCGCGGGCGCCATCGCCGGCCACCAGGGTGAGCGGCAACACCGCGCCGGTGCGGGCCAGCAGCGCGTCGCTCTGGTCGTCCTTCCATACATAGGGAATGGCGGCCCAGCCGGACGCGCGGCGCACCAGGATGCGCGTCTCGACCAGGTGCACGCGGGCCATGTCCAGCCCTTCGCCCGCGAAGTCGCGCGAGCTGTCGTAGGTGCGCGCCACGTCGCTGAAGCTGCCATCCGCCGCGCGCGGGTAATAGAAGGTCTTGCTGATGACGGTGCCGAGCGGGAAGTCGAAGGTATCGGTGGGGTCGTACTTCGCCGAGACGCCCTTGGGCATCCAGATCGTGCGCAGCTTGTGCGCGTAGTCGGTGAACAGCGGCGTGTTCAAGTCGTACGGCACCACGCCCTGGTTCAGCACCAGCCGGCCGCCACGCACCTCGACCACGTGCCAGTCGCTCAGCTTCGGCGGGCGTCCTTCCGCCTGGAAGGCCACCGGGTCCAGGCCGCGCTGGCAGCCCATGGCGGCAAGCAGCAGCGCCAGCAGCAGGCCGGCGCGCGGGAACCATGTCGTCATCGGCGGGCCTTCAGGCTTTCGGGGCTGGATCGAGCACCACCGGCGGCAGCTTGGGCAGCGTGCACTGGTAGGGCTTGGTATCGGTGCTGGGGTTCTTGTAGCCGTGCGGGCCGTCGGCGTTGATCACGCCCACGTCGCCGTTCTGGATGCAGAAGCGGTCCTCCGCCGGCGGCAGGCCGTTCACCAGGGTCTTCTCGTCCACGTAGCCGTCCCACAGGATGTCCGGGAACCTGCCGTTGAGGCCGTACACGGCGGTCTTGAGCGTCTTGAGCTTGAGCCCGTCCGGCGAGTCGCCGCCGCCCTTGAAGCGGTTGTCGTAGATGAAGATGCCCTTGGGATAGGGGTTGTAGTCCGTCGCCACGCCCTTGGTGTTGTAGTAGTTGGTGGAGAAATAGCTGGAGACGATGACGTTGGCCGTGCGGTGGTCGGCGATGTCGTTGTCGAAGATCTCCACCTTGTCGTTGGAGTTCACCACCACGCCCGAACCCCGCGGCACGCTGGCCACCGCCGCGCCCTTGGCGGCGAAGTTGTCGGTGTTGTTGTCGAACACCTTGTTCTTGAACACGCGAGTGCCATGCCCGGCCTGCGAAAGGTTGGGCATGTTGAACACCAGGATGCCGCCGGTGTTGCGCGTGGCGATGTTGTCGTACACGTCGGCGTGCACCGAGTTCTCGATCTCGATGCCGGCCACGTTGTACTCGGCGTGGTTGCGGCGCACCACGATGTTGCTGGACTGGCCCACGTAGATGCCGGCGTCGGAGGCGCCGATCACCACGCAATCCTCCACCAGCACGTTCTGCGTCTTTACCGGATACAGGCCGTAAGCGCCGTTGGTGGTCTTGGGGCCGTCGGTCCACGCCACGCGCACGCCGCGGATGGTGATGTTGCGGCCCTGGTTGATCTTCAGCGCATCGCCCTTGGTGTCCTCGATGGCGAGGTTCTCGATGGTGAAGTCGTTGGCATTGACCAGCAGGCCTTCCGGTCCCACCAGCTGGCCCTTGAACGACAGTACGGTCCGCTCCATGCCCGCGCCCTTGAGGGTCACGCCGTCGGTGCGCAGGCTGAGCCCACGCTGCAGGTGGTAATGGCCGGCCGGGATCTCGATCACGCTGCCCGGCTTGGCATCGAGCAGCTGTTGCTGGAGCCTGGCCTCGAACGAAGCGTCGGCGCCGCTCTGCGCCGCCGGTTCCTCATGGTGGCAGGCGGCCAATACCAACGGCAGGGCAAGCAACGAAAGGGTCTTGCGCATGGTCGCCTTCCTCCCCAGGAGCGGCTATCGGCAATGACGCCTCACTGTCGGGGAATCGCGTCGCGGCGGGGAGGGCGGCAGTGGCGTGGATGGGGGGTAAATCGGCCAGTGTGGAGGCGCTTCTCCTGTGGGAGCGCACCCTGTGCGCGACCTCGGCGCCGCGGTTTATCTCTGCGAACGGTGATCGCCAGGGAGATAAAGGGGCCGTGGCGTCGCCGCTTCGTCGGCTTTTCGCGCACAGGGTGCGCTCCTACAAAAAGCGGCAGGCGGCGTGAAAGCGTCAGGCCGCGTGGCGGCGGGCGTTGCGTGGGGGCATGCCGGTCCAGCGCTTGAAGGCGCGGCGGAATTCGCGTGGGTCGCTGAAACCGATTTCCAGGCCGATCTCGGCCACGCTGAGGTTGCCGCCATGCAGCAGTTCCAGCGCGCGCTCGGCGCGCACGCGGTCGTGGATCTCGCGGAAGATGCGGCCGCTCTCGGCCAGCCGGCGGCGCAGCGAGCGTTCGCTCATGTTGAGCATGCGCGCCACGTCCGGCAGGCGTGGCGGCTGGCGCAGATGGCTGCGCAGCAGGCGTTCCACCGAGGCCACGATCTCCTGTTGCATGCCGGCGGTGTCATGTTGCTGCATGCACAGCGCCAGCGCCTGCTGGGCGGTGAGCGGGTTGTGCGCGGGCAGCGGATGCCCGAGCCATTGCACGTCCAGCACCACGCGGTTGCAGCGCGCGCCGAACACCAACTCGCATTGGAAAAAGTCGGCATACGCTTCGGCGTGCGGCGGCCGTGCGTAGGTCGCTTCCAGCCGCGACGGGCGGAAATGCCGTCCCAGCAGCTCGCGCGCGATCGCCAGCGAGCTGGCGAACAGCTCCTCGCACAGGAACGGCAACAGCGGCGGGTCGTTGAAGCGCGGCCATGCGGCCAGCGCCACCTCGCGCGGGCCGACCTCCTCGAAGCTCACGTCGAGCAGGCTGCCGCTCACACGATGGTGGGCGATGCCTACCTTCATGGCGTCGCCGAAGGTGGCGGAGGTCATCATCGCCAGGCCCAGCAGGCCGAAGCTGCCCAGCGTTTCCGAGCGACCCACGGCCAGCCCCAGGCCGGCGTCGCCGGTCGCCAGCAGGGCGCGCCGGATTACCGAACGGGCCTGCCGGTAGGACACCCGCAGCGTCGGGTCGTTGAGCTGCTCGCGGGTCAGCCCCGAGCCGGCGAACCAGCCATCGCAGCGCAGGCCGCGCGAGAGCGCCAGCTGGGCCAGGTGCACCAGGACATTCGGCGGCGTCTCGGCCGCGGTATAGCGCGGATCGGCGCCCAGCAGCAGCGCCGCATCGTCGAATGGATGGTCTGCGCCAGCGGACATGGTCGTGCCTTGCTCCCTCCCCAGGGCGACACACCGGACAAGCCGGTCCTGTATTGATCTATATCATGTCGTTCAGTTTGCCGCTTTATGCAATGCACCACGTCCCCCTCGTTACATGCCCTGGGAGAGAGCCGATGGACACGCCCCTGCCTTGGAAGCGCCCCGCCATTTGGCTGGGCCTGTGCTGGATGGCCGGTTGCGCGCCGGTGCAGACGCAGATGCCGCCATCCGCACCCGCCACAGCTGGCGCGGCGGCGGCCACGCTGCAGACGGCGGAACTGCTGCCGGCCGCGCCCAAGGCCGGCTCGGCGCGATACGAGGCGGACCGCCAGGTATTTCGCGCCACCCGGCCGTTGGCGGGTTCGCCGCGCTGGCTGCTGGCGCAGAACGACGTGGACTACGCCACGCCGAAGCTGCTGGCCGATTTCAGCTGCGCCATGGGCGTGCCGCTGGACGCCGCCAAGCTGCCCAGGTTGGCGGCGCTGGTGGAGCGGACCAGCAGCGCCGCCGATGCGTCCACCCGGCCCGCCAAGCAGGCCAACCAGCGCCAACGCCCATTCCTGATCGACCCGGGCGCCACCTGCCAGTCCTCCGCCTTGCTGGCGCACAGCTTCGACTATCCCTCCGGCCATGCCACGCGCGGCTGGGCGGTGGGGCTGGTGTTGACCGAACTGGCGCCCGACCGCGCCACCGACCTGCTGCTGCGCGCCCGCGCCTTCGCCGACAGTCGCGTGGTGTGCGGCGTGCACAACCTGAGCGCGATCGAGGCCGGCGCCATGAACGGGGCGGCGGTGGTGGCGACGCTGCATGCGACCGGGGATTTTCAGCGGGAATTAGCGGCCGCGCGCGGGGAGCTGGCGGACTACCGCCGGACGGCGCCCTCGAACGCCGGGCCGCAGTGCGCCGCCGAGCGTGCGTTGATCGAGCCGACGCCGTATTGATGGAAGGGAGGGCGGGTCGCGCACTGGGTGCGCTCCTACAACATCGCGGTGTGCCGTAGGAGCGCACCCAGTGCGCGACCCACGTGGCCCTCACCGCGCCGGCAAGGGCCTCCGCCACTGCCCGATCCACTGCTCGAGATCGGCCAGGCGCTTCTCCCGCGTATCGCGCATCGACATGCCCACGGCCGCGCCGGCAACGCGGCCGGAAGGATCGAGCAGCATCAGCGTGGGATAGACGCCCACGCCCAGCGTATCGACCAGCCCCTGGCCGTCGTGCAGCACGTTCCAGCGCAGGCCGCGCAGCCGCACGAACAGGCCGGCGGTGGCGGCGTCCTGGTAGGTGATGGCCACGAAGTTCATGTCGCCGTGCTCGCGCGCATAGGCGTTGAGCGTGGGCACCTCGGCGATGCACGGCACGCACTCGGCGAAGAAGAAGCTCACCAGCGTGTAGCGGCCATGGAAGTCGGCGAGGCGCTGCGTCTGGCCCTGCAGGGAGGGCAGCTCGAACGGCGGGAATGCATCGCCGCGCCCGAAGGCGAACCGGCCCGCCGGTGCGCCCGGCGGACGCAGCCGCAACACCGCCATGCCGGCCTGGCGGTCGCTGGTGAGGCTGTAGTCGCGGCCTTCGCCCAGCTGCTGCGCGAACGCGGCATAAGCCACCGGCTTGCCGGCCGCGTCGAGGTAGCGGACCTTGGGCGCAGCGCCCAGTTGCAGCGTGGCGAGGAAATGCGGCTCGTCGCTGGTGGCCGATGACGCGTGCGAGGGCGTCGTCGGCACCAGGGCCATCAGGCAGGCCAGCAGCGGGAAGCGTCGCATGGCCGCCGCTGGCCTCAGCGTCACTCGCCGATGGTCAGCAGCGAGGCGTTGCCGCCGGCCGCCGTGGTGTTGATGGTGAGCGTGCGCTCGCCGGCGAAACGCAGCAGGTAGTGCGGGCCGCCCGCCTTCGGGCCGGTGCCCGAGAGGCCTTCGCCGCCGAACGGCTGCACGCCGACCACCGCGCCGATCTGGTTGCGGTTGACGTAGCAGTTGCCCACGCGGGCGTGGCTCTGGATGAATTCCACGGTGTCGTCGATGCGGCTGTGGATGCCCAGCGTGAGGCCGTAGCCGGTGGCGTTGATCTCGTCCACCACCTTCGGAAGCTCGTCCGCCTTCCAGCGGATCACGTGCAGTACCGGGCCGAACACCTCGCGGGTCAGCGTGGCCAGCGAGGGAATCTCGTAGGCGCGCGGCGCGAAGAAGGTGCCGTGGGCGGTGGCGGCCGGGTCGAGCGGGACCTCGGCGATCTTCTTCGCCTCCTTGTCCATGCGCGCGGCATGCTCGACCAGGATCGCCTTGGCGTCCTCGTCGATCACCGGGCCCACGTCGGTGGAAAGCTGGCCCGGGTCGCCGACCTTCAGCTCGGCCATCGCGCCGGCCAGCATGTCGACCACCTTGCCGGCGATGTCCTCCTGCACGAACAGCACGCGCGCGGCCGAGCAGCGCTGGCCGGCGGACTGGAAGGCGGAGGCGATCACGTCCTTGACGATCTGCTCGGGCAGCGCGGAGGAATCGGCGATCATCGCGTTCTGGCCGCCGGTCTCGGCGATCAGCGCGGCGATCGGCGCGTTGCGCGCGGCCAGCGCGCGGTTGATCGCCCAGGCGGTCTCGGTCGAGCCGGTGAAGGCCACGCCAGCCACACGCGGGTCGCGGGTCAACGCGGCGCCGACGGTGGCGCCGTCGCCCGGCAGGTACTGCAGCACCTCGGCGGGCACGCCGGCTTCGTGCAGCAGCTTCACCGCGGCATGGCCGATCAGGCTGGTCTGCTCGGCGGGCTTGGCGATCACCGCATTGCCGGCGGCCAGCGCGGCGCTGACCTGGCCCAGGAAGATCGCCAGCGGAAAGTTCCACGGGCTGATGCAGACGAACACGCCGCGGCCGTTGAGGAACAGCTGGTTGCTCTCGCCGGTGGGGCCGGGCAACTGCTCGGGATGGCCGAACAGGCGGCGCGCCATGGTGGCGTAGTAACGCAGGAAGTCGGCGGCCTCGCGGATCTCGGCGATCGAGTCCGGCAGGCTCTTACCCGCCTCGCGCACGCACAGTGCGATGAACTCGCCGCGGCGTGCTTCGAGCTGTTCGGCGGCATGTTCCAGGATGGCGGCGCGGCTGGCGGCCGGCAGGCGGTCCCAGCCGGGCTGGGCGGCGACCGCATTGGCCAGGGCTTTCTCGACCGTGGGGCTGTCGGCGGTGACGTAGCTGCCCACCACCTGGCGGCGGTCGGCCGGGTTGGTCACCTGCACGGTGGCGCCCGCGCTCCTGGCGCCGGGCACCAGCGGTTCGGCTGTCCAGGGGCCGGACTTGGCGTTGATCGCCTCGGCCAGGGCTTTCAGTTCGTTGTCGTTGGAGAAGTTGACGCCCATGGAATTCTTCCGAAGTTCACCAAACAGGTTGACCGGCAGCGGAATGCGCGGGTGGGGGATGGAGGCGAAGGAACGCACGGTTTCGCACGGATCGGCGACCAGCTCGCGCACCGGCAGGCTCTCGTCCACCACGCGGTTGACGAAACTGGTGTTGGCGCCGTTTTCCAGCAGGCGGCGCACCAGGTAGGGCAGCAGGTCCTCGTGCGTGCCCACCGGCGCGTACACGCGGCACGGCACGTTGAGGTTCGCCGGGCCGATCACCTCGGCGTAGAGGTCGGTGCCCATGCCGTGCAGGCGCTGGTACTCGTACGGGCGGCCCTGCGCGATGTGGTGCACGGCGGCGATGGTGTGCGCGTTGTGCGTGGCGAACTGTGGGTAGATCAGCTCCACGCCGGCGTCGAACAGCTTGCGCGCGCAGGCCAGGTAGGAGACGTCGGTGTTCGGCTTGCGCGTATACACCGGGTAGCCGCTGAGGCCGTTCTCCTGCGCGCGCTTCACTTCCGCGTCCCAGTAGGCACCCTTCACCAGGCGCACGTACCAGCGGCGGCCGCTGGCGCGGGCGGTCTCGATCAGCCAGTCGATCACGAACGGGGTGCGCTTGGAATAAGCTTGCACCACGATGCCGAGGCCGTTCCAGCCCTGCAGCGAGGGATGCGCGAACACATCGCCGATGATGTCCAGCGACAGCTCCAGGCGCTCGGCCTCCTCGGCGTCCACCGACAGTGCGATGCCGTGCTTCATGGCCAGCTGGGACAGCTCCAGCAGCTTGGCGGTGAGGTCGCGGCGGGCGATCTCGCGTTTGGCCACCTCGTAGCGCGGATGCAGCGCGGAGAGCTTCACCGAGATCGACGGCGCATCCGTGTGGTTGGCGAACGGGCCGCGCGAGCCGATCGAGGCGATCGCGTTGCGGTAGTCCTGCTGGTAGCGCTCGGCGGTCTCGCCGGTGAGCGCGGATTCGCCCAGCATGTCGTAGGAATAGCGGTACACCGCGTATTCCTTCTGCGCGCAGCGGTCCAGCGCATCGCTGATGGTCTGCCCCATCACGAACTGGTGGCCCATGATGCGCATGGCCTGGCGCACCGCGAGGCGGATCGCCGGTTCGCCCGCGCGACCCACCAGGCGGCGCAGCGCGCCGGTGAAGTCGTGGCGGGTGTCTTCGGCCAGGTTCACCAGCTTGCCGGTGAGCATCAGGCCCCAGGTGGAGGCGTTGACGAACAACGACTCGCTCTGGCCCAGGTGCTTCTTCCAGTTGGCGTCGCCCAGCTTGTCGCGGATCAGCTTGTCCGCGGTGCTCTTGTCGGGAATGCGCAGCAGCGCCTCGGCCACGCACATCAGCAGCACGCCTTCCTCCGAGGACAGGTCGTACTGGCGCATGAAGGACTCCACCGCGCTCTGGTCCTTGGCGCGGGCGCGCACGCGGGTCACCAGGTCGGCGGCCAGGTCGATCACCTTTTCGCGCTCGGCCGGGGGCAGGGTGGCCTGGGCCAGCAGGTCGTTGACTGCTTCGGTTTCGTCGCGCAGCCAGTGGGCGGTGATGCGCGCGCGCGCCGGCTCGACACCGGTCGGGAGTTCGGGGCTGAGTATGGGTTGGGTCACGGGTTGGCCAGGAGCTGGGTGGGGCGGGGAATCGCGGGATTGTACGCGTGGGGTGGGGCGTACGCATCCGTGCGGCGCTGCTGCGGTGCGGCAGGCGCCATACATATATATGCGGGGCTGGAGGGCCGGGTCGTACAGACGTTGCAAGGCATGCGTGGGTGCGGCAGTTTGCCACATCCGAGTCATTGCTCCTGCGCGACGCGCCTCGGCGGCAAATCATGCGCCGGCCATCGGTCGTCGTGCCCCCGCACCCCAATCCCAACCCCGCAACCGGCATCCACCAGCGCGCGACACACACCCATCCCTACGGCACAGGCCGCCATCCGTTATCAAATCAACGGTCTGCGGCATTCTTGCCCATCGACACGTTGGCGGCCTATCATGCCTGCGTTCCAGGCACGCCGGGTTCTCATGATCGTGCTTCGACCAGCAGCTGCCGGCTTGCCGTGCGCGACGATGTGGCTCAAGCCCAATCGTTCACTCAGCCGCCGCGACCTGCGTCGATTGATCGGAGTACTGGCGGCGCTGGCGCTGACGACGGCCGTGCTGGGGGCGTGGCAGGGGAATGTGTTCGCTCCGCTGTTCGCACTGGTCGAGTCCTCCGCGGTGGCCTTCGCCCTTGGCGTGGCCTGGCGGGCCGGCGACCGCAGCGAGCGCATCACCCTCGACGAATCGTCGCTGGAGGTGCAATCCCTGCCAGGCCGGCGCAGTGCGCGCTTTCAGACGTATTGGGTGCGCGTGCGACTCGTGCCCGGCAAGGGAAGGGACCGCCTGCTGCTGACGTCGCATGGGCGGGAGCTGGAAATCGGGGCCTTCCTCGGGGAAGAGGAGCGTGCCGAGCTGTCAAGGAAACTCATGGTGTTGCTGGCCGACATCCACCGTGGTCCGCAGCGCAGGTAGGTTCAACAAAGGTCAAAGACATGACATCTGGCGGCATCAGGCCTGGCAGTATCAAGCGAGCGGTTGCGGCATGCGCGCTCCTCGCCTTCACCATGTTCGGCGGCGTGGCGTTCGCCAATCCGCAGCCAGGGCAGTTGAACATGACGCGCGGCGTGTCCGAGTGGTCGCCGGAGGCGTACTTCCTCAACAACGTCGCGCTCGGTGTCTGCGTCGTCATCGGCATCCTGGTGTTCGGCGCGATGTTCATCGCCATGTTCCGCTTCCGCAAGTCGCGCGGCGCGGTGGCCGAGAAGTGGTCGCACAACACCACGCTGGAAATCGTGTGGACCACCATCCCGGTGATCATCCTGATCGTGCTGGCCTACCTTGCCACCGGCGGCCTGCGCACCTTCGCCGACACCACCGGCTCGGAGATGACCGTCAAGGTCACCGGCTACCAGTGGAAGTGGCGCTACGACTACGTCGACTACAAGGGCAAGGCGATCGAGAAGGTCGGCTTCATGTCCAAGCTCGACCGCGAGAGCGACGAGACCCGCCAGCTCGATTCGGGCCTCGATCCGAATGCGGTGAAGGTGGATGGCTACAACACCTACCTGATCAACGTCGACAAGCCGCTGGTGGTGCCGGTGGGCACCAAGATCCGCTTCGTGATCACCGCGGGCGACGTGATCCACTCGTGGTGGGTGCCGCAGCTGGGCTGGAAGATGGACGCCATCCCGGGCATCGTCAACGCGGCCTGGACCAACATCCGGGAGCCGGGCGAGTACCGCGGCCAGTGCGCGGAACTGTGCGGCCAGGACCATGGCTTCATGCCGATCGTGGTGAAGGCGGTGCCGAAGGCCGACTTCGAGAAGTGGCTGGCCGACCAGGAGGCGGAGGCCAGCAAGCCGGCGCAGCCCGCCGCCCCGGCGGCGGCCTCCACCGCTGCCGCGCCCGCCACCGCGCAGGCTACCGACGCACCCGTTTCCCAGGGCCACCAGGGCTGAGCGGCCCATCCACAGCATTCGTATTTAGGTAGAGGTGTAAGGCATGGCCCACGCAGCTACACACGATCATCACGACGATCATCACGGCGCGCCCAGCAACTTCTTCGTGCGCTGGTGCATGTCCACCAACCACAAGGACATCGGTACGCTGTACCTGGTGTTCTCGCTGCTGATGTTCTTCATCGGCGGCAGCTTCGCGATGGTGATACGCGCGGAGCTGTTCAAGCCCGGCATGCAGCTGGTGCAGCCGTACTTCTTCAACGAGATGACCACGATGCATGCGCTGGTCATGATCTTCGGCGCGGTGATGCCGGCCTTCGTGGGCCTGGGCAACTGGATGATCCCGCTGATGATCGGTGCGCCCGACATGGCGCTGCCGCGCATGAACAACCTCTCGTTCTGGATCCTGCCGTTCGCCTTCGCGCTGCTGTTGTCCACGCTGTTCCTGCCCGGCGGCGGCCCGGCCGGCGGCTGGACCATGTACCCGCCGCTGTCGATGCAGGGCGAGTCGCTGGCCTACGTGGTGTTCGCGGTGCACCTGATGGGCATCAGCTCGATCATGGGCGCGATCAACATCATCGCCACCATCCTCAACATGCGCGCGCCGGGCATGGACCTGCTGAAGATGCCGGTGTTCGTGTGGAGCTGGCTGATCACCGCGTTCCTGCTGATCGCGGTGATGCCGGTGCTGGCCGGCGCGGTGACCATGCTGCTCACTGACAAGTACTTCGGCACCAGCTTCTTCAACGCGGCCGGCGGCGGCGACCCGGTGCTGTTCCAGCACATCTTCTGGTTCTTCGGGCACCCCGAGGTCTACATCATGATCCTGCCGGCCTTCGGGCTGGTGTCCGAGATCATCCCGACCTTCGCGCGCAAGCCGATCTTCGGCTACAAGGCGATGGTGTTCGCGATCGCCTCGATCGCCTTCCTGTCGTTCATCGTGTGGGCGCACCACATGTTCGCGGTGGGCCTGCCGCTGGGCGGCGAGATCTTCTTCATGTACGCCACGATGCTGATCGCGGTGCCCACTGGCGTGAAGGTGTTCAACTGGGTCAGCACCATGTGGGGCGGCTCGATGACCTTCGAGACACCGATGCTGTTCGCCATCGCCTTCGTCATCCTGTTCACCATCGGCGGCTTCTCCGGCCTGATGCTGGCGCTGGCGCCGGCCGACTTCCAGTACCACGACTCCTACTTCGTGGTGGCGCACTTCCACTACGTGCTGGTGACCGGCGCGGTGTTCGCCATCATCGCGGGCACCTACTACTGGCTGCCGAAGTGGACCGGCCACATGTACTCGGAGACCTGGGGCAAGATCCATTTCTGGAACAGCGTGGTGTGGGTGAACGTGCTGTTCTTCCCGCAGCATTTCCTGGGCCTGGCCGGCATGCCGCGCCGCATCCCCGACTACAACGTCGCGTTCGCCAACTTCAACATGATCAGCTCGATCGGCGGGTTCCTGTTCGGCGCCTCGCAACTGATCTTCGTGGGCGTGATCGTGCATGCCGTGTGGTTCTCCAAGAAGAAAGCCCCGGACCGCGCGTGGGAGGGCGCCAAGGGCCTGGAGTGGACCGTGCCCTCGCCGGCGCCGTTCCACACCTTCGAGGTGCCGCCGGTGATCCATGACGAAGAACTGGCCCACGGCCACGTCGAAGATTGAAACCTTGCATGACCGCTCCGGCCTCGCGCCGGGGCGGGCGGAAGCGAAGCGGATGAAGCAGACCTCCAGGCCAGTGATCGAGGAAGCACGGAAGAAGGGAGCGCGCCGCACCGCGATGGTGGTCGGTGCGATTGCCTTCGCGATCTTCCTGCTTTCGCTGCTGCAGGGGTTGAGGTATTCCTGACACGCGGCCGCCGCAGTATTCCTCCGTTGCGCCGGTGAGGCGCGGCGGGTTGCAGTTGCCGCGGACGACGCGGGAACGGAAGTAAACAAGAGAATTCCACGGGGATCTCAGCATGGGTGGTCAGCAGCAAGGCGCTTATTTCGTACCGGCCAAGAGCCAGTGGCCGATCGTGGCCGCGGTGGTCATGTTCGTCACCGTGTTCGGTGCCGCGCACTGGCTCAACGCACCGCCGGGCGAGGCCAGCTTCGGCAAGACCGTGCTCGGCGTCGGCTTTCTCGGCGTCCTGCTGATGTTCTTCGGCTGGTTCCGCTCGGTGATCCGCGAGTCGCTGGCCGGCAGCTACAACACCCAGGTGGACCGCTCGTTCCGCATGGGCATGATGTGGTTCATCTTCTCCGAGGTGATGTTCTTCGGCGCCTTCTTCGGCGCGCTGTTCTACGCCCGCATGTTCGCGGTGCCGTGGCTGGGCGGCGAAGGCCACGGCGTGCTGACCCACCAGTTCCTGTGGAGCGACTACACCGCGGCGTGGGGCGCCGGCGGCGGCAACGGCCCGGAGCGCATCGGCGGCGATTTCCAGACGGTGGCGCCATGGGGCCTGCCGCTGATCAATACGCTGATCCTGCTTTCCTCCAGCGTGACCATCACCATCGCGCACCATGCGCTGAAGGCGGGGCATCGCGGCAAGATCCTGGTGTTCCTCGGCCTCACCGTGCTGCTGGGCGCCACCTTCCTGTACTTCCAGGCGCACGAGTACATGGAGGCGTACAAGGAACTGAACCTGACCCTGCAGAGCGGTGTCTACGGCTCGACCTTCTTCATGCTCACCGGCTTCCACGGCATGCACGTGACGCTGGGCACCATCATGCTGGCGGTGATCTGGCTGCGCGTGGCCAAGGGCCATTTCAGCAAGGAACACCACTTCGGCTTCGAGGCGGTGGCCTGGTACTGGCACTTCGTCGACGTGGTGTGGCTGGGCCTGTTCATGTTCGTCTACATCCTCTGAGGCGCTGGCGCGCCGCAGCAAAAAGCCCGCCGCAAGTCGGGCTTTTTTTGTGCCCATCATTTCCCCTCTCTCTCCCTGGCTTTTGTGGGAGCGCATCCTGCGCGCGACAAGCCTACGGAGCGGAACCGTCCACTCCCAAGTCGCGCACAGGGTGCGCTCCCACAGGGGAAGCCGCCAAAGCGAAGGCCCGCCGATCGGCGGGCCTTCGAACGAACCGGATGTCGCAGCGAAGCGCTTGCGGCGGGGTGACGCTACAATGCCTGACCCACGCCGTGCGGGTGCAGCCAGCCCATCCAGATGCCAAGGATGACCATGAGGATGAGCAGCACCGACAAACCGATGCGGCGCGTCAACGCCCACACCGTGCGCTTGCTGCCTTCCTTGTCGGTCATCATGAAGTACAGGGCCTGACCGAGATTGAACAGCACCACCAGCAGCAGGATCACCAGCGCGTATTTGTAGATGGTTTCCACGTGATAGGTCCGTACGTTTTCGACAACCGCAGTATAGCGGCCGTGCGCGGTGCCTCCGCGTGAAGTGGCTGCGCCGTCCTTCCTGGTTCGCGCTGCTGTTGACGGCGGCGGGTGCCTTGTTGTTCATACGTTTGGGCGTGTGGCAGCTGCATCGCGCGGATGAGAAGGAACACATTCTGCGACGGTATGCCGCAGCGGAAACGGCGCCGCCGCGCGACTTCGCCGCAGTGGCCGAAAAGCCCCCCGTCGATGCGTATGCGCGCGTGAAAGTGCAGGGTGCATACATCGCCGACAAGCTCTACCTGCTGGACAATCCCAGGCACGACCAGCGCGGTGGCGTGGAAGTCTATGCGCCTTTCCGTCCGCATGGCGGCGACCGTTTGCTGCTGGTGGATCTGGGCTTCCTGCCGGGCAACGGTACCGACGAGTCGCCGCAGTTGCCACCGCTGCCCGCCGGCGAGCAGGCGTTGCAGGGCTTGTACGTACCGGCGCCGGGCGTGGGCTTCGAGATGGGCGGCAATGCGCTGGCTCGCCAGTCGCGATGGCCCAAGACCACCGTGTATCTCGACCTGCCGCAGGTGGCCGCCGACCTCGGCGCGCCGCTGTATCCGCAAGTGCTGGCGCTGGACCAGGACACGGCATCCATCTACGTGCGCGAGCACACCATCGATTTCTCCGCGATGCCGCCGGCGCGCCATCGCGCCTACGCGTTCCAGTGGTTCACCTTCGCTGTCGTCGCGGTGGTGGTGCTGCTGGTGCTGCATCGCCGCCGCCCCACCCGGCCCCCGGACGAGTCATGAGCCAAACCGATCCTTCCGCGCTGCGCGCGAGTCGCCTGAAGCTGCTGCTTATCATGCTGGTGTTCGCCGCGCCGATCGTCGCGGCCATGCTGCTGACGCTGGCCGGCTGGCAGCCCTCGGGCAAGGCCAACGGGCAGCAGGTGACGCCGCAGCGCAACTTCGCCGCCGAGCAGATTCCCGTCTCGCTCGCCAATGGCGATACCTGGACCTGGCGCGCCAGGGAGCCGCAGCTCACCCTGCTGGCGCTGGCCGGGCCCGACTGCGCGCAGCGCTGCCTGGACGTGCTCACCAAGATGGCCGCGGCGCGCATCACGCTCAACCAGAACGCCTCGCGGCTGCGCCTGCTCTACGTGGGCAAGCCGCCGGCCGGCGCCGAGGCCAACGGCATGACGAACTACTGGACGCTGGGGCAGGACCCGCTGGGCGCGTTTGCGCCGTTCACTCCGGCCACGCCCGACAGCGTGAGCGCGCTGCTGGTCGAATCGGACGGCACCGCGCTCTCCTACTATCCCGCCGGTTTCGATCCTTCCGGCCTGCGCAAGGATCTGCAGAAGGTGATCCGTTGATGTCCGCCCGTACCCACAAAGTCCTGCGCGGCCTGGCGTCGCTGGCCGCGGTATTCGCCTTCGGCGTGGTGATGTTCGGCGCCTTCGTGCGCCTTTCCAACGCGGGCCTGTCCTGCCCGGATTGGCCGACCTGCTACGGCCGCGCCGCCTGGCCGGAGCAGCAGCACGAGATCGCCCAGGCGAACCAGGCCTTTCCCGATCGCCCCTACGAGACGCACAAGGCCTGGCGCGAGCAGGTGCATCGCTTCCTCGCCGGCACGTTGGGCACGCTGGTGTTCGCGCTGGCGCTGGTCGCCAGCTGGCGGCGTGCCTGGGCGCGCTACGCGGTGATCGTGGGCGCGCTCTGCGCGGCGGCAGGGGTGGCGCTATACATCCGCGGCGAGCATCACTGGTCGCTGCTGCTGTCGCTGGTGGCGATCGGCCTGCCGCTGCTGGCGGCGCTCGGTCTCGATCGCCCCGATGCGTGGCGCATCAGCGTGCTGGCGCTGGCGGTGGTGGTGTTCCAGGCCATGCTGGGCATGTGGACGGTGACGCTGCTGCTCAAGCCCATCGTGGTGATGGGCCATCTGATGGGCGGCATCACCACCTTCGCGCTGCTGGCCTATGCGGCGCTGCGCTTTGCCGGGGTCGGCGCCGGCGATGATGGCTATGCCGGCGTGCGCCGTGCCGTGGTACTGGGCATCGTGCTGCTGCTGTGCCAGATCGCGCTGGGCGGCTGGACCTCGTCCAACTATGCCGCGCTGGCCTGCGGCACCGATTTTCCCACCTGCCTGGGGCAGTGGATGCCACCCACCGATTTCCGCGAGGGCTTCGTGCTGTGGCGCGGCATCGGCGTGAACTACGAAGGCGGCGTGCTCGACATGGCCGCGCGCAGCGCGATCCAGATCGCCCACCGCATCGGCGCCCTGGTGGTGTTCTGCTACCTGGCCTGGCTGTCGCACCGGGTCTCACGCCGCGGCCTGCGCGGCTACGGGCTGGCGATCGCCGTGGTGCTGGTGGCCCAGGTGCTGCTGGGCATCAGCAACGTGCATTTCGGCCTGCCGCTGCCGGTGGCCACGCTGCACAATGGCGTGGCGGCGCTGCTGCTGTTCACCCTGCTGGCAACGCTGGCGCGCACGCAACGGCGTCGCGAGGATGCCCTGTTCCTGGCCTACGGACACCGATAAGCATGACCCACCGTTTCCACGAATACATGGAACTGACCAAGCCGCGCGTCGTCGCGCTGCTGGTGTTCTGCGCGGTGATCGGCATGTTCCTGGCCGTGCCGGGCGTGCCGCCCTGGCGCGCCTTGGTGTTCGGCACGCTGGGCATCTGGATGGCCTCCGGCTCCGCCGCCGCGTTCAACCACCTGATCGACCAGCGCATCGACAAGGTGATGGCGCGCACCGCGCATCGCCCGCTGGCGACCGGACATCTCACGCCGCGGCAGGTGCTCACTTTCGCGCTGGCGCTGGGCGCGTTGTCGATGCTGGTGCTGGTGCTGCTGGTGAACCCGCTGACCGCGCTGCTCACCTTCGGCGGCCTGATCGGCTACGCGGTGATCTACACCGCCTATCTCAAGCGCGCCACGCCGCAGAACATCGTGATCGGCGGCCTGGCCGGCGCGATCCCCCCGGTGCTGGGCTGGACCGCCGTCACCGGCGCGCTGCATCCATTTGCGCTGCAGCTGTGCCTGATCATCTTCGTGTGGACGCCGCCGCATTTCTGGGCGCTGGCCATCTTCCGCCGCGACGACTACTCACGCGCGCAGGTGCCGATGCTGCCGGTGACGCACGGCGTAGTGTTCACGCGCTGGCACGTGCTGTTCTACACCATCCTGCTGGTGCTGGTGACCCTGCTGCCCGCGTTGACCGGCTACAGCGGATGGATCTACCTCGGCGGTGCCGTCGTACTGGGCGCGGGGTTCCTCTATTACGCGATCCGCCTGCTCGACCCGCCGGACGAGTTCTTCGCGATGAAGGTGTTCAACTACTCCATCGTGTACCTGATGGCACTGTTCGCCTTCCTGCTGGCCGACCATTGGCTGATGGAGCCGCTGCCGTCGCACCCGCAGGGCATGGTGTTCGAGCGCGCGGGCTGAGCGCGTGTAGCGTCTGCGCTAGTCGGCTTACCCCTCCCCAGCCCTCCCCTGCGTGCAGGGGAGGGAGCAGTGCATGCTTATGCTCCTCCCCCTGCTTGCAGGGGGAGGCTGGGAGGGGGTAAGCGCGCTGCGCCACCACGCAGAGCAACGTCAGCCCTCGCGCTCCAGCCAGTCAGCCAGCTCGCCCATGTCGCGCAGGTCCAGGTCCGGCGCCGACCCCAGCGCGCCGGGCCAGGGATGGCCGGCGCGGTTGATCCAGGCCGTGCGCAACCCCGCCTCGCGCGCACCCACCACGTCCAGTTCCGGGTCGTCGCCCACGTGCAGGATTTCCCCGGGCGCCAGCCCCAGCCGCTCGGCGGCGGCAGTGAAGATGCGCGGGTCGGGCTTGGCCACGCCGGCGTCGCGGGCACTCACGTGGTGCGCGAAGTGCGTGCGGATGCCGATGCGGTCCAGATCAGCGTTGCCGTTGGTCAGGCTGGCCACCGGCCAGCGCCCGGCGATGCGTTGCAGCGCGGGCAGGCTGTCGGGATACAGCTCGACGCTGTTGCGGGCGGCGAAGTAGATCTCCCATAGCGTTTCCAGCGGCGCCTCGTCGATGCCGCAGTGGGCGAACGCGCGCCGCATGGTGAGGTGGCGCTGCGTGGTGAAGTCATGGGCAAGGTCGGTGCGCTCGGCGGCCACCTCGGCGCGCAGCGCGCGCATGGCCGGGATGGGCCACGCGCGCGCCACGTCGGGATAGTGCTGGCGCAGGTACGCGTCCAGGTCGCGGTCCGCGCGCTCCAGGGCCGGCAGGACCGGCCACAGGGTGTCGTCCAGGTCGAGCGTGAGGGCGCGGATGCGCACGCCGCCCTCCGCGCTCAGTTGCCGCTGACCTGCAATACCTGGTCCAGCTTCAGGTTGTCGCTGGAGAGATGATTCCAGCTCTTGAGCTGGGCCACCGTCACCGAATATTTCTTGGCGATGGTCGACAAGGTATCGCCCTTGGTCACCGTGTGGGTCTGGCTGGCCGTGGGGCTGGCGGTCGTCGCCACGGCATCCGTGCTGTTGCGCACGTCCATGGCCTGCTTGGCGGCCAGCGTCTGCTCCGAGGTCGGCGCGGCGGCGGCGCCTGCGGCATAGGTGGCGCCGGGGGCGGCCACCGGCGTCGTTTCCGGTGCGGGCGCCGGGGCCGGCTCGTCCGGCATCGGGATGCCGTTCTCGGCCAGCAGCTTCTCGCGGCGGGCCTTGTCGTTCTCGGCCAGCTGCGGTGCATCGGTGTACGGCACCAACTGGTGCTGGCGGGCCAGCGCCTTCACCTGGTCGGTGTGCAGGAATTCCATGAAGGCCTGGATCTGCGCAGTCTTGGGGTTGTTGCGGTTGGTCACCAGGTACAGCGGGGTATACAGCAGGTAGCTGCCGTCGGAGACGGTGGCCAGGCTCGGATGCACGCCATCGACGTTGACCATGCGCACCTTGGTGTTGGCGGCCACGCCGGACAGGGTGGTCACGCCCAGCGCATTCGGGTCGAGCGTCACCGCCTCTTCCAGCTTGGTGGTGTTCACGTACAGGCGCGGCGCCGCCACCGGCTGGTTGCCGCGGCCAAAGATCAGGCGGCGCAGGCTGTATTCCACGCCGTCGCCAGGGCTGGCCACGGCGTACAGGTCGATCGGCGCGTCCTTGCCGCCCACGTCCTTCCAGTTGGTGATCTTGCCGAAGTAGATGTCGTGCAGTTGCTTGACGGTGAGGTTGGGCACGCTGTTGGACGGGTGGGTAATCATCACCAGCGCATCGAACGCCACCGGGGTGAACACCAGATCGCTCTCGGTGCCGCCCGCGCTGCCGCGCGCGCTGCCGGCCACGTCGGCCAGGCCGTGCGCCACCGCGTCCAGGCCCGAGGCGGTGTTGAACGGCTGCACGTCGATGCGGCCCTTGCCGCTCTTTTCCCAGGCCTTGCTCACATCGTCGACCACGCCGCGCGCGGTGGCGTAGTCGCCGCGCCAGACCAGGGAGGGCAGCGCGGGTGCGGCCGGCTTGGACGGCTTGGTCTTGGCCTTGCCGGCGGCGAGGGCACCGCTGGCCGCGCATGCGGTAATCAGCGCAACGAAAAACAGGCGGGAAAATCGGAAAGACGACATGGTGGTGGGGAACCCCGGAACAGGAAAAGTGGCGTTCGCGGCCGCCTTGGCCAGGCGCGCGTGCGGGAAGCGATGTGATTAGGGTATTTCAGCCAGCTCAACGGCAAACATCAAGCGAATTCGTGGGTCCGCACCGGGGAAAAACGCGACGCCGGGCACGTGGGATGGCCCCCGTTCATCGGGGGTTGCTCGTCTCAGCGCGACCTGTACGGTCGCAGTCGAGATGCGACGGCAAATGACTAAGAGCCTGTTCACGATCTTCCCGTAGCCCGCGCCGGGAAAATCGTGAACAGGCTCTAAGGGTGTCCCTTGCGAGGTGGCACCTAACGACGTCATCCCGGCCTGCGCCGGGATGACGAATCGGTATGGCCCCGGCTAGCGGATCTCCACATAGCGCACGCCATCGTCGCCCGACACCACCAGCACCAGCTGGCGCGGATTCACGCCGGCCAGCCGTTGCAGCGTGCGCAGGTCGGGCACGCGCAGGTTGCCAATGCCGATCACGATGTCGCTGGTCTCAAGGCCCGCCTGCGCGGCGCGGCTGTTCGGACGCACCGCGCTGATGCCCACGCCGGCGACGCCCTGGCCCCGCATGTTCTGCGGTAGCTCGCTGAAGGTGACGCCGGCCAGCCGCGGGTCCAGCTTGGCCCCGTCCAGCGTGGCCAGCTTCTCGGGCGCCAGCCGGGCAGTCACCTCGCGCGCGCTGCCGTTGCGCAGCACGGTGAGCTTCACCGTGCTGCCGATGGGCAGCAGGCCCTCGGCGTTGCGCAGCTCCTGCGCGTTGCGCAGCGGCTTGCCGTCGATGGCGATGATCACGTCGCCCACCTGGATGTCGGCCGTCTCCGCCGCCGAGCCGGCGGTCACGCGCGTCACCACCGCGCCATTGGTGTCCTTCAGGCCCAGCACCTTGGCGATGCGCGGGGTGATGTCCTGCGTCTCCACGCCCAGGTTGCCGCGGTTGACCTTGCCGTTGGCAATCAGCTGCTGCATCACCTCGCCGCTGAGGTTGGTCGGGATGGCGAAGCCGATGCCCACGTTGCCGCCCGAGGGCGAGAGGATCATGGTGTTGATGCCCACCAGCTCGCCGCGCAGGTTCACCAGCGCGCCGCCGGAATTGCCCGGGTTGATCGAGGCATCGGTCTGGATGAAGTTCTGGTAGCCCGAGCCGCCCAGGCCCGAACGGCCCAGCGCGGAGACGATGCCCGAGGTCACCGTCTGGCCCAGCCCGAACGGGTCGCCCACCGCCACCACGAAGTCGCCCACGCGCAGCCTGGACGAGTCCGCCATCGGCAGTGCCTGCAGGCCGCTGGCCTGGATCTGCACCACCGCCACGTCGGTCTCCGGGTCGGTGCCCACCAGCTTGCCCTTGAAGTCGCGGCCGTCCTGCAAGGTCACCGTGATGTCGTCGGCACCGCCGACCACATGGTTGTTGGTAAGGATGTAGCCCTTGGCCGCATCCACGATCACGCCCGAGCCCAGGCTCTGCTCCACCCGCGAGCGGGGCACGCCGGACAGGCCGAAGAACTGGCGGAACACCGGGTCGTCGAAGAACGGGTCGCGCACCTGCACGCGGGTCTTGGTGGAGATGTTGACCACCGCGGGCGTCACTTTTTCCAGCATCGGCGCCAGCGAGGGCAGCGGTTGATCGCCTACGGCCGGCGGCAGTCCGGCGTGGCTGGCGAGCGGCGTGGCGGCCATGGCGAGCAGGCCCAGCGCGGCCAGTCGGCGGGCAAGACGGGCAAACATGCGAGAAGCTCCTTTTGCGGATCAAACAGCGGTCGTTCGACTCGGCAGGATGACAACGGTTCCATCGAGGCGAACGGCGTCGAAACCACTTTACATCGACGCATGCCGGGGGTAACGTTCACATCCGTTCGCGACCACAACATCTTGTGTGGCGACGCTGGGAATCAACCCAAGAGATGGTGTCATAAAGCACTCTCAGGGGGAGTGGTCGAAGGTCGGGCAGGGAACGCGAGGGTCAGGCGGCACGCCGGCTGCGCTTCCGGTGCGGGCCTGATGCGAGCGGCTTAGCCGAATCAACGAAACCAACGGCCGCGAGGCCGTGCCGGGAGGTCAGGAAGCCGATGAGCACCGCGCGTGCACCAGCCGTAAGCCGTGATAGCGCAGCCATTCCGCTGCAGCCCGCGTCGTACGACATCTGGGACAAGAAGTACCGCCTGAAGGCCAAGTCGGGCGAGCCGGTCGACGGCAGCGTCGACGAAACCTACCAGCGCGTCGCCCGTGCGCTGTCCGAGGTGGAAGCCACGCCGGAGCTGCGCGAGCACTGGTTCGAGCGCTTCCTGTGGGCGCTGCGCCGCGGGGCCATTCCCGCCGGCCGCATCACCTCCAACGCGGGCGCGCTGGCCCACAAGCCGGCCACCTCCACCATCAACTGCACCGTCTCGGGCACCATCCGCGACTCCATGGACGACATCCTGGAGAAGGTGCACGAGGCTGGCCTCACCCTGAAGGCCGGCTGCGGCATCGGCTACGAGTTCTCCACGTTGCGCCCGCGCGGCGCCTACGTGTCGGGCGCGGGCGCCTACACCTCCGGCCCGCTGTCCTTCATGGATATCTACGACAAGATGTGCTTCACCGTCTCCTCCGCCGGCGGTCGCCGCGGCGCGCAGATGGGCACGTTCGACGTCAGCCACCCCGACGTGAAGGAATTCATCCGCGCCAAGCGCGAGGATGGCCGCCTGCGCCAGTTCAACCTGTCCCTGCTGGTCACCGACGGCTTCATGCAGGCGGTGGAGCATGACCAGGACTGGCCGCTGGTGTTCCCGGTGCACGTGAAGGAACAGTCCGAGATCGACCTCGCCGACCCCACCAAGGTGGTGTGGCGCGAGTGGCCCACCCACGAGAACTACGTCGAGCGCGAGGACGGCCTGGTCGCCTGCAAGATCTATGGCCACATCCGTGCGCGGCACCTGTGGGACATGATCATGGTGTCCACCTACGACTTCGCCGAGCCGGGCTTCATCCTGATCGACAAGGTCAACGAGATGAACAACAACTGGTGGTGCGAGCACATCCGCGCCACCAACCCCTGCGGCGAGCAGCCCCTGCCGCCATACGGCTCGTGCCTGCTGGGCTCGGTCAACCTCACCACCTTCGTGCGCGACCCGTTCGGCCCCAAGGCCCGCTTCGACTGGGACGAATACCGCGAAGTGGTGAAGATCTTCACCCGCATGCTGGACAACGTGGTGGAGATCAACGGCCTGCCGCTGCCCCAGCAGCGCGAGGAGATTCTCTCCAAGCGCCGCCACGGCATGGGCTTCCTGGGCCTGGGTTCCACCCTCACCATGCTCAAGATGCGCTACGGCAGCGCCGACGCCGTGGCTTTCACCGAGGACGTCTCCCGCGAGATGGCCGTGGCCGGCTGGGAGGTCGCCCTCGACCTCGCCAAGGAAAAGGGCCCGGCCCCGGTGCTGGCCCGCGACTACACCGTCACCGGCGACATGCTGCGCAAGCGTCCGGAAATGGCCGCCGACGGCTACCGGGTCGGCGACACCATCCCTGGCCGGGTGCTGCACGCCAAGTACAGCCGCTACATGCAGCGCGTGGCCGAGGTGGCACCCAACCTGGTGGCCCAGCTCGCCGAAACCGGCGCCCGCTTCACCCATCACAGCTCGATCGCCCCCACCGGCACCATCTCGCTCTCCCTGGCCAACAACGCCAGCAACGGCATCGAGCCCAGCTTCGCCCATCACTACTCACGCAACGTGATCCGTGAGGGCCGCAAGACCAAGGAAAAGGTGGAAGTCTTCAGTTACGAGCTGCTGGCCTACCGCGCCCTCATCAACGCGGACGCCATGCCGTTCAGCGACGACCCCAAGTCCAAGCTGCCCGACTACTTCGTGGCCGCCGACGACATCTCGCCCAAGGAGCACGTGGACATCCAGGCCGCCGCGCAGCGCTGGGTGGACTCCTCCATCTCCAAGACGGCGAACGTCCCCACCGACTACCCCTACGAAGACTTCAAGGACATCTACTTCTACGCATACAAGCAGGGCCTCAAGGGCTGCACCACCTTCCGCTTCAACCCCGCCGCCTTCCAGGGCGTGCTGGTGAAGGAGGCCGACCTTGAGAGCACCCTCTACCGCTTCGAGTTGGAGGACGGTAGTGTTGTGGAACTGAAAGGCAACGAAGAAGTGGAATACGACGGCGAAACCCATACCGCCGCCAACCTGTTCGATGCCTTGAAGGAAGGGTATTACGGAAAGTTCTAATATAGCGGCCGGCGCCTGGTTTCCAGGTGCCGGCTTGCTTGCGAGAGCGACTTCCGGATGCCTAGAAGCAGGGCTCACTACAAGTTCCAGAATCCACGTCGGAGGGGATTACACGCATGTCCATCGATACCGAGTTTGATGTGAAAGAAGACGCCGTTGCGGTCGTAGACGCGCCGGTCGAGGTCCCCGTGGTCGAAGCGACCCCGGCACCCGCCCCCAAGAAGGCTCGCGCCAAGAAGGCGGCCGCAGCCAAGAAGGCTGCTCCGGCCAAGAAGGCAGCGAAGAAGGCGGCCAAGAAAGCCCCCGCCAAGAAGGCTGCGAAAAAGGCCGTGAAGAAAGCCCCCGCCAAGAAGGTCGCCAAGAAAGCGGTGAAGAAAGCCGCCGCCAAGAAGGTGGCCAAGAAGGCCGTGAAGAAGGCCGCCGCCAAGAAGGTCGCCAAGAAGGCGGTGAAGAAGGCCGCCGCCAAGAAGGTCGCCAAGAAAGCGGTGAAGAAGACCGCCGCCAAGAAGGCTGCAAAGAAGGTCAGCAGCAAAAAGACGGCCAAGAAGGCCGCAGTGAAGAAGACGGCCAAGAAGGCCGCCGGTAAGAAGACCGCCGCCAAGGCGGTCAAGAGGTCCACTGCCAGCAAGAAGGCGAGCGTGAAGAAGGCCGTGCGCAAGCCGGCCAAGAAAGCCGTCCGCCGCAAGTAAGCCGTACCCGATCCGGCCCGGCGTGCCAAACGCCGGGCCGGACCGTTTAAAAGCCACTGTTGTGACCGCATATTTGAGTAGCTAGTCACCCGGCTTTTAGCTCGTCAGTCCTGCCTTTTAGCTCGTCATTCCGGCGCACGCCGGAATCCAGAGCCTCGATAACCAGTTTTCGCGAAGCGTACAGTTCGCTCTCCGCCCCAGGCTGCAACGCCGCCAAATCCGTCAGAGAACCAAAGTCATGGCGATCAAGATCGAAAAAAAGATCAAGGGCTACAACGTCGTCAAGCCCGAGGACAAGGCCGCGCCCGCCGCCGCACCCGCCCCGGCCGCTCCCAAGGAAGCGCCCAAGGCCGAAGTCATCCAGATGCACGAGAGCCTGGAACGTCCCGAGACGCTCGTCGGCTCCACCTACAAGATCAAATCGCCGCTGTTCGAGCACGCGTTGTACGTCACCGTCAACGACATCGTGCTCAACGCCGGCACCCCGCACGAACAGCGCCGCCCCTTCGAGATCTTCATCAACTCGAAGAACATGGACCACTTCCAGTGGATCGTGGCGCTCACCCGCATCATCTCCGCCGTATTCCGCAAGGGCGGCGACGTCACCTTCCTGGTGGAAGAGATGAAGGCCGTATTCGACCCGCGCGGCGGCTACTTCAAGGCCGGCGGCATCTACATGCCCAGCATCGTCGCCGAGATCGGCGCCGTCATCGAGCAGCACATGAAGATGATCGGCCTGATCCACGACCCGGACATGGACGAGAGCACCCGCCAGCTCATCGCCGAAAAGCGCGCCGCCTACGAGGCCGCTGCCACCGGTGCCAAGAAAGCCCCCACCACCGACGACGTCCCCACCGAACCCTCCAACGGCTTCCCCCCAGGCGCTACCCTCTGCGCCAAGTGCAACACCAAGGCGCTGGTACTGATGGACGGCTGCCAGACTTGCTTGAATTGTGGGTATAGCAAGTGTGGATGAGTTTTGATGAGTAATTGAAAAGCTGCCTTATCCAAGGCAGCTTTTTTTTTGCTCATTGGATGCTTCGATTAGTGCGAAAATACGCCAAATCTATTAATTGGCTTCAAAAGGGGGCTGGCGAATGACAAAAATTCTCGCTCTATATAACCACAAAGGTGGCGTGTCAAAGACAACGACGTCGTTTAATCTGGCGCATTCGCTTTCGGTGCTAGGGAAAAAAGTTCTATTGGTGGATGCCGACCCTCAATGCAACCTGACCGAACTCTGTCTGACTACCGTCATTCAGGAGCTCGATGAAGCACTTGTCGAAGGAGCTCAGGAGGGAGTCTTGCCTGGAACTACTGTTCTTGAAGCACTACGTCCTCGATTTGATGGTGAGCGCCCATCCGTAGATATTGATGCCATTGAGTTGGTCCAGCTTCAAGATAAAGGCGTAAGTCTTTTTAGGGGGGATATCGGCTTAAGTGAAGCAGAGGACGTACTGTCTGCGGCTCATAGTCAACGCACTACTAACGATATTCACCAGAAGCGGAACTATGTGGCTATATACGACATGCTTAGCCGCCTGGGTGAAAAATTTAATTTTGATTTCATAATCATTGATGTCGGCCCCAGTGCGGGAGCGTTGACGCGGTCGTGCTTCCTAGCAGCTGATTTGTTCCTTGTGCCAGTTGTACCTGATCGTTTCAATTTTCAGGCGATTGGGTCTCTTAAGACTATTATCGCAAAATGGGTCCGAGAGCACTCTGCAATTATTTCGGATTTCAAATCGCTGGGGCTCAACGTCGCTCGCGGATCACCTCAGTTTCGTGGTCTAGTAATGCAGCGTTATCAGCGATATGGAGGGAACGCCAAGCCAGCATTTCAGCATTGGATGGATCGAATTAAAGAAAGAGTCACTGCGGAGCTTTTGCCATCAATTGTAGTGGCAAGTGGCAGCAAGGAAATTGTCGCCGAGGTTTGTTGGAACTCTCCCGTGGCGATTGAAATTCCGGAATTCGCAAGCCTCGGACCTATGATGCTGACCCAAGGCAAGCCAGTATGGGCACTCACAAAAGCTGAGACCGGTTGGACGGGAGCTGTCTGGGAGGACCGAAAGCCCGCGATGGAGGATTTCGGTAAGAGGTTTACGGACCTGGCTTCACGGGTGCTTACGTAATATGGAGTACCACGTCGTTGCATTTATGGACGTGCTTGGCTTTTCTCAGATGGTTAGGTCTGACTCGGGAAGCGAAATACCAGAGTACTTGCCAATCTTTCGCAAAGTTCTGGCCGAGGTGAGAAATCGCTTTGACGGTAAGGAAGGCCTTGATGTCAAAATGTTTTCGGACTCGGTTGTTATCAGCGCACCTCTTTCCCCAGAGAACGTTGGTGAAGTAGCGAACGCTTGTGCTGTTATGCAATGCCAATTCCTTGCTCAAGGAATTTTATTGCGAGGCGGTATTTCATTTGGGAAGCATTTTTCAGACGATTTGGTGTTGTTTTCCTCTGGAATGATTTTGGCTTACGAGCTTGAGAGTAAAAGAGCTAAGTTTCCGAGAATTGTTGTCGATAAAAATCTATTGGATTATTTTCTAAATTACCCTGGCTTGAAGCCTGGGTTACGTAATAATGTGTGTGGGATTGTGTTAGAAGACCCTGATGGGTGCGTATTTATTGATTATTTGTTTTCCGGAGACTTTGTGCTTCTTAGTAAGAGTGTGGAAAAGCTTTTTTCTCGCGTACACACTGGAGAGGATGGCGTACTAGAAAAGATGCGATGGCTTCATGACTACCATTCTTATTGCGCCACACGGCTGTCTAGAAAAGATCTTCTTCTTAGCAATTTTAAATCTGGCTTTTCATTGGTTGGCTAAGAGTTAGCCTTTGGCTAGCATCAGCATGGTTCCGGCATTGACGAGATTGTGGGCCGCCAAAGGGCCAAGAAGGCTCCCTGTGATCTGGCGCAGATACATAAAAGCGCATGCCCCGATGCTGACCATGGCGAATGTGCTGGGGCTGAAAGAGAAGTGGCCGTTCGAGAAGCGCAGGGCATGAATCGATGTGAAGATTAGGCTTGGTATCAAGAGGGCTATGGCCTTGTTGACCTTCCTTTGGCGGCCGGTGGCTACTTGGTTGATGAGCAGCGCAGGCATAAGGCCTCTGAATACAAGCTCTTCGTCTGTTCCTGAGGCCGCCAGCATGAACAAGAGCATGTTCATGGAAAGCTCTTGGTGCTGATGGCTGCTTTGGATTGCGCTCCAAGTTATGGCGCCCAGTACGACGAAGAGTAGGACTGTGGTTCCGATCCTTCTGGGGTTGGGGGCGCAAATGCCAATGTCCCGTAGCGTTAATTTGTCTCTGCAAATGGCGATAAATAGGGCCAAGCCAATTAACGAGAACGCTTTGGCTGTCCAAAGCGTGTGGTGGCTTCCATTTTCACTTATGAGTATCCCGGCATATAAGCAGATGCATTGAACTAGGAATGCCAAGTTGAATAGGGCTAGGGAGCGGATGCTTGGCAGTGCCTCCTTGAGAAATGCCTTTGATGGCAAAATAATAATGGTGGAAATTGAGAAAATGCAGAGCGATGGAATAAAGAAGGCTGGCACACTATCGCTCCGCTAATAAAAATGTTGATGGTTTTATTAAGTTTAGGTGGGCTTGCTACTGTTGTGGTCGTTGGTAGTACTGAACCCAAAATACTCACCATGGCAGATGGCGTCGGGAGGAACTTCCCGGATGACTTTGTAAGTAAGCATCATATCTCCCGTGGAAGCCATGCCGTTGAGGATTGAAAGACCGGCGAGAAAGGGAACGACGGATGGTGTTACCCAGGGAGCTATTAAAAACGGCGGGATGGTCAGTAAAACAAGGGGTGACATTAGCGTAATTATCAGGCGTCGCCTGCTTTGTTCCCCTTGGTAGGCTGCGTAAAAAACCAAGCGTTTGGGTAGCATGCCAACAATTGATTCGTTAGACATGCCGGCTTGCGGATGTGCTATAAGATGAATGAATTCATGCAATATGACGATTGAAAAGGTGAGAGGTAGAAATATTTCCGGCGGCTGGTCAAAGACGCCAAATATGTCTCGATTGCTCCACATGCTTCGCCAGGCAATATAAATAGCGGGTAAGACAATAAAAATGGCTATGACCGTGCCGATAACATGTACGCGAGAGTAGTCAACGACGATCTTGGTCTTGTTTTCAAGATGACAATCTACCTCTGATGGCATGCCGTATTTAAAGCGCATATCTAATCCCCCTGATAGTCTCGGCTGTCGTTCACGCTAAATCCGAAGTAGTGGCCATGGCACATGGCATCGCGTGGAACCGTGCGAATAACCAAAAAAGTCAAAAGAATGTCCCCGGCCGATCCCACGCCATTAATGATGGATAGTAATGGAAGAAAAGGAACTATAGCGGGCGGTATAAAGGGCGCTAATAGAAAGGGCACGAAGGTAAGCACTATTAATGGCGCCAGCAGCGTGACAATAAGGCGTTGACGGCTCTGCTCGCCTTGATAGCTCGCGTAGGCCATTCCACCCTTTGGAATGATGCCGACCACAGAGTCGCTTGACAGTCCTGCTCGTGGGTGCGTTAAAAGATGTACGAATTCGTGCAAGATGATTAAGCCTAGTAACGACGGGATGAATATTTCCGGGGGCTGTTCGAAGATGCCGACGATCACGTCGTTGGTCCACATGCTTCGCCACATCAAATAGAGACTTGGGCCTATAATAAGAAACCCAAGCATTATGGCCTTGACATGTAGCCGCTTATAGTCAACGACGATCTTGGTCTTGTTTTCAAGATGACAATCTACTTCTGATGGCATGCCATATTTAAATCGCACTTGTGTTCCTTCGGTAGCCCGGGGAATGGAAAATCCTATGGATTTCCCTAATGTTTTCATAATAAATAATCAAGCCATTATGCTGATAACTTGTTTAGGATGGCGAAGGTCAAGGCCGCTGTTGCAATTACGAGCAAGATGAGGGCCTTTTTGTTTTGTCTTACATCCTTGCGTGGCGCGCTGGAAAGAAAGACGAGATCATCAAGCCATTTTTGGCGGACGAAATATTTTGACCATTTTGGTGGATTGGATGGGCGGTAGCCAAAAAGGTACGTTGCTGTTATTAGGTAGAAATAAGTCAAAAAGACCAAGCCATCTGTCCAGTTACTACCGTTATGTATCATGCGGTAAATGTGAGCTGGAATGCCAAATAAAAGGCCTGCCCACATGGCAAATTTTGAGGCAATTATGTAGGATTTATCCTGGATATCTTTTTTCATTGGGTTGAGTGTGTGGCGGGGCGGGCGGCAGGCTGATGTCTACCGCCCGCATTGTTGAAACCCACGATTAAATGGGCGTGTCACGCATTTGATTTATTGCGTGGTTTTCGTTCAGTTTTAAAGATTGTTGGCGTCAGCCGATTCCTTTCCAGATGGAAAGGCCTTCCCAAATTATTAATCCGGCAAGAGCGCCGACGGCGGAGCCCACGGGGCCCCCAATAAGGCCAACCGTGGCCCCGACAACCACCCCGGCTGTCGCCGTGATGCCATCTCCACCGCTGACAGCATCGGTCTGTTCAATGGTCAGTTCTTGCATGTCTATCTCCTTTCATTAATTGCGTCCTGATTTGAATTGCATTGCCGGCAGGACGCGTCGCCGGCAATCCTTGGTTAAGGCGCCGCGTCTGTGGATGGCTTTGGGATATCGGTCGTTCTGGGTTGGCCGAGGCTGATAACGCGTTCAGCGCTTGCGATGGTTTCCGGCCGGTGGGCAATGACGATGCGCGTCATGCGCATGTGGCTTATCGCGGTGTTGATCTGCCGCTCGCGCTCAATATCCAAATGGCTGGTGGCTTCATCGAGCACCAGCACCCTGGGTTGCTGGTACAGGGCGCGGGCCAATATCACGCGTTGCTTTTGTCCGCCGGAAAGCGTTGAGCCCATGTCGCCGACTTGGCTCAGGTAGCCCATGGGCATGGCGGCGATATCGGTATGGATGGCCGCCAGGTGGGCGGCTTGCACCACACGTTCCGGCGTGGCTTCGGTGTCGAAGAAGCTGATGTTTTCGGCGAGGGTACCCGCGAAGAGCTGGTCGTCCTGCATAACGGCCGATACCAGGCGGCGATAGTGCGACAGGCCCAGGCGGTGGATATCGATGCCGCCGAAGCGGACTTCGCCGGTGGTTGGCTTGAGCAGGCCGAGCGCCAGCTTGGCGAGCGTGGTCTTGCCGCAGCCGCTGGGTCCGACGATGGCGACGCTTTCGCCGGCCTCGATACGCAGGCTGCACTCCTTGAGTATCCACGGCTCGTCCTCCGCGTAGCGGAAGCTCACGTTGCATAGCTCGACGCTGGCGTCCGCCGGTTCGAAGGCTTGGGCTTCGCCGGATGATTCGGGCACGGCCAGGGCGATGTCGGCCACGCGCTCGGCGTGGAGCCGGAGCATGCGGAAGTCCACCCACTTGTCGACCAGCCCGATGGCACGGCTGGTGAACTGGTCCGCGTAGGCGATGAAGGCGATCAACATGCCGGCGGAGAACGTGTTGTCCAGTGCCAGGGCGGCGCCGATCCACACCAGGGCGATGCGGCCGAAGCCGAAGAGCAGTTGATTGGTCAGCGTGAAGGCGATGGCCAGTCGCTGGATGCCGATATCGCGGTTGGCGGTGGCGACGGTGGCGTTGGCATAGCGCGCCTGTCGTTCGCTTTCCTTGTTGGCCAGCTTGAGGGACAGGGCGCCCCGGATGGATTCCAGCAGCTCCGTCTGCTGGCGCGCGGCATAGATGATCTGCTCCTCGCTGGTCCGCCGCAGCGGCTTGAAGAAGGCCCACCGGACGAGGCCGTAGACCACGAAGAGCCCCGCGACCAGCAGAGCAAGCCACGCGTTGTAGAAGCCCATGACTACCAGCGTCACCAGCGACATGGCACCATCGAGCAGGGAACCGATGAATTGCGTGGTCAGCGTTTTCTGGATGCTCTGGATAGAGCCGAAGCGGGACACTACGTCGCCCATGTGCCGCTTTTCGAACCACTCCAGCGGCAGGCGCATCAGATGGCCGAACAGGTTGCTGGCCCATTGGACGTTTAGGTTCGCTCCCAGCCACATGACGACCCAGGAGCGGGCCGCATTGGCGATGGCCGAGAAGGCGGTGATGGCCAGGAACCCCAGGCCGAGCAGGGTGAGCAGCTCCCTGTCGGCCGAGACGAGCACCTGGTCGACCACCCATTGCATGTAGAACGGGGCGGCGAGGGTGAACACTTCCAGCGCCACCGCGAGCAGCCCTATCTGGAACAGGGCCGGCACCACGCCATGCGGGCGCCCGGTCAGGGCGCGCAAGGCCACTGGCTGCCGCTCCCGGATGGGCGAGAAATCGGCCGAGGGCCTCAGCTCCAGGGCAACGCCCGTAAAGTGCTGGGATACCTCCGCGAGGGGCAGCTGGCGAATGCCTTGCGCCGGGTCGTGGACGATGGCGATGCCGCGCCTGACGCGCTGGAGCACGACGAAGTGGTTCAGGTCCCAATGCAATACGCAGGGCGTCTGCAATTGGCCCAGGTGATCCATGTCCAGGCGAAGGGGGCGGCAGGTAAACCCCAATTGGCCGGCCATGGCGATCAGGCGCGTCAGCGTGATGCCCTTGAGCGACGAGGCGAACCGGCGGCGCAGGCCGGCCAGGTCCACGTCATGGCCGTGATAGCTGGCGAGCATGGCCAGACAGGCGAGGCCGCATTCGGTGGCCTCGGTCTGCAGCATCACGGGCAGGTGCCGAGACCAGCCGAATCGCAGGGCGGCCAGGAAGCCCTTCCTGGGTGGTTGCGGCTCGTGGGCCGATCCATCAGCCATGGGTATCCCGCTCCAGCAGGCGATGGCCCATGCCGTACAGGGGCTCGAACACCCACTCGATCAGGCGGCGCCTTTCCATAAGGATGTCCGCATCCAGCGCCATGCCGGGCTTGACCGGCTCGGGCCTGCCATAGGCCACGACGTGCTGTTGGTCCAACCGCACGTGTATGCGGTACATGGGTTCGTTGACCTGCTGGCCGATCAGACCGCCCGCCTCCGTTGGTGACAGCGCGCTACGGGAAATCTCGCTGACGGTGCCGTATTGCTGGCCGAACTTCTGGAAGGGATAGGCCTGGTAACGTAGGACGACCCGGTTGCCCGGTTCGATAAAGCCGATGGCCCGGCTGGGCGCGAGCAACTGAGCCTGTAGCGTTGCCCCAGCGGGAAGGATGGAGAGCACGGGCTGGCCACTGGCGACCGCCTGGCCTTGCTTGGGGAGGATGGCGGACACCACGCCGTCCTCCGGTGCGCGCAGTACCACCGCCCGTTCCGCCTCGTTTTGCGCCATGGACTGGCGGACGGAGGCCAGTTGGCGCTCGGTATCGTTGCGCTTGGCTTCCTCGTCCAGTGGAAGCTGTGCCAGTTGTTGCTGGGCAGCCTCGACCTGCTGTTGCGTATCCAGCCTTTGGCGGGCCAAGGCCTTGTATTGCGTCTGCGCATCCAGCACGGCGGTCTCCTGTTGCTGGATCTGCAAGGCCGAGACATAGCCCTTGCTGGCCAGGGGCGTGATGCGTTCCAGCAGCGCCTGGTTGCTGGTGACCTGGCGCTGCTGGATGGCGAGCTGGTCATCGATCTGCGCCAGTTGCGACCGCAGCAGGGAAAGCTTGGCTTGCAGGGCATCGCCCTGCTGCCGGGTCAGGGCCGCCTGTGTCACCAGGTCGGCCTGCAGGGCGATTTGTTGTGAATCGAGCTGGCGGCCCACCAGCTCATGGGTATCGCCCAGGGCGGCACTGTCCTGGCGGCTTGCTACCTCCAACAGCACGTCGCCAGCCTTGACCACCTGGCCTTCGCGGGCGGCAATACGGATGACGGTTCCGGCATTGCTGGCTGTCAGCGTCAGCAGGCCGGCGCTGGGCAACAACTGGCCGGTGACCGTCTCGCGACGCGTGTATTGGCCTATGAAGAGGAAAAGCAGCAAGGCCATTGCTGTTGCGGTGATAAAGGCTATGGCAATCCACCGCGACGGCGGGGAAGCGATGATGATCGCGCCAAGCCATTCGCCATGGCGCGCCTGCGCCACTTCCGGCCTGAACAAGGGTCTTTCCGTCACAACCGACTCCACGATGTTTGGACGTCCATCCGCCGAAGCTAGGTGGCGATGGAGGTCCCAACAAAGGGATGAAGTGATGCTAGGCTCGTAGGAATTACCTGAAAGTTAGCGTGGTATGCCGAAGGCACAAGCCAAAGGTGATCTGCGACGCACTTGGAGAAGGCTGGGGAGCATGGCGGGGCCAAGGGGCGAAGGATGCATGGCCCGCCCGCAGCTTTCTCCTGATTTCAAAAGCGGTGTGGCTATCGCGATGCGGCAGCGAGCTTCCTGTCCAGCTTCATGATGTGGTTGACCAGCCAATCCTTCAGGAATTTCGATACGCGGACCGAAAGCATGGCGTTTCCGGCGCTGAATTTTGCGTGCAGGTCCGATACTTCCTTGATGAAGATTTCGTGTTCCTGTTTGTGCGAGGCAAAGTCCGCGTAGCGGATGCTTTTCATGTGATCTTCCTCGCGCTGGAAATGTTCCTTCGCGTAGCGAATCAGCTCATCGAGGATCTTTCCCAGGATCTCCTTGCCATGCCCCTTCGCCATGGCTTCATGAAGCTGGTTGATATAGTCGACCAGCATTTGATGGTCGCTGTCGATAAAAGCATTTCCAACGGATAATTCATCGCTCCACACAAAGTACGACACATATCCCCCTAAGATTTGTTGTGTCTTTTCGGTGCATGAAGCAACAGCGTGCCCATGGCCGCCTTGACGGCGACCTTGTTGATTCATGCGTGGCGGAACGGTTTTGAGTCTATGCAGGCGGTGGCGATTGCGGCTTGACTCAAGTCAGGCGGAAATGCGGTCAGTCATGGCCTGGGTAATCTGTCCTCTCATTGGGCGAGGGCGGGATCCCTACGCCAAGGCGTCAATGGGATAGTTCGGAAAGGAAAGCGGTTACGTTATTCTTTGCCGGCCACCGCGATGTGGTCGTGGGTCAATCCGATATCCTCCCTAACCCGTATTTGCCAAAGCAGGTCGCATGACAGCCGACGCCTCTTATCCCATCGGAACACCTGGACAGCCTTGGGGTAGCGCCGAGGTCGCCCTCTGGCTTTCGCGGCAAACCCGCAAGCGCAGCTACGAATCGGAAGTGCTGAGCGTGATCGAAAAGCTGCGCGGCCGCTTCGATGTGGAGCAGTACGGTCAACTGGATTATCGGGGCGAAAGCTTCCCGCTGTTCGCACTCAAGAGCCAAAACTGGCGTGATGATCTTCCCTACGTGCTGGTCACGGGTGGCGTGCACGGCTATGAAACCAGCGGTGTGCATGGCGCCTTGCAGTTTGCCGGGCAGCATGCGGCGGCCTATGCGGATCGGGTCAACTTGATGATCGCGCCTTGCATCAGTCCGTGGGCCTACGAGCGTATTCATCGCTGGAATGCCAATGCCGTCGATCCCAATCGCTCGTTCCGCGAAAGCAGCCCGGCGCAGGAATCGGCGGCGCTTATGCGCCTGGTCGCGCCCATCCGCAATCGTGTGCTGATGCATATCGACCTGCACGAAACCACCGATAGCGACGAATCCGAGTTTCGCCCGGCGCTGGCCGCCCGCGATGGCGTCCCCTTCGTGCCGGGCGAGATTCCCGATGGCTTCTACCTGGTGGATGACAGCGAGTGTCCGCAGCCGGCGTTCCAGCAAGCGATAATTGCTGCGGTGGCGAAGGTCACCCATATCGCGCCCGCCGACGTCCAGGGCAACATCATCGGCTCGCCCATGGTTGCGCCGGGCGTTATCGAGTATCCGCTCAGGAAGCTGGGCCTATGCGCCAGCATCACCGACGCGCCCTACAAGACCACCACCGAGGTCTATCCCGATAGCCCACGTGCCACTCCTGAGCAATGCAATGCGGCACAGGTGGCGGCCGTATGTGCGGCGATTGATTTCGCTTTGAAGTATCGAGACGGATTCGCTTCTTGAAGGAAGCGATTCCGTCAAAATTTTTGCATCATGTCGATTGGACAGTGCGAGTTCCTTTGCAGCGCGGGTAACTGGGGCAACCCCAGAATGCCTCCCGGGTACGTCGGTTTTGGCGTTGAACCATTGCCGATCCACAGGAAGGACATGTAGGCGTATCGCTTTTTTCGGCTGCGCCAGGTGCTGCCGCGAAAGCCGGCGGCGCTTGCGTGGGTTCCGCCGGCGTCTGGACGGCTTGCACCATGGCGAGCAACTGGTCGCCATTGATCAGTTCGATGGGCTTGCCTTGTACGAATCGTTGCGCATCTACCGTGTAGTTGCCGGTGGAAACAATGATGATGGCATCGGCCTTATGGTGGACCAAAAGCCCAAACATTTCGCGCGCGACCATCACAGGGACTTGTCGCGTGCGCCATTGCTTGCATTGCACCAGCACGGTTTGGCCTTGCTTGCGCAATATGAGATCGATACCGCCATCGGCACCGCCAAGGCCCGTTTCCTCCACCGCATAGCCTTGGCGCCGAAAGGCCTCGCCAACGATCAATTCGAACGCTTTCCAATGCATCGACCGTAAACTACGTAGGCCGGTCTGCATGTCCAGAAGCCGCTTACGATGTCGCTGCCTGAAGTAAGAAACCAGCGCCCCGAGCCAACAGGCAAACAAGGCTATCCAGGCGATGGACGTAAATGCACCGGCCGCACTAGCTTTGCCGAAGTCGGCTAAGAACGGGTTGGTGCTGGACGTCAGCAGCCATCCGAGGCCATACCGAATAACAGGGTACGCAATGAGGCCTAGGACAACGCCCGCCTGCCACGGCAGAGAGGCAATAACCTCCATACCACTTTCCTTGCGCTTCGTCATAACTCCCCCTGATTTGCGACTTTTCCTGACAAGTCGCCATTCGGATCCAAAGAGGCGTTAGTGTCAAATGTGGGATGGTCCGTGCACGTCTATGCGATGTCCCCCGACAGACATCCGACCTTTCGAGGCCTACCGTCGGTCTATGACTTTGCGTGGACTTTGCCAGGGCCATCCAGGTGGTCATGGCAGCAAGTCATAAGGGTAGATGTGTCCAGATGCCGCCCCGAGCCTTCCGTGCAGATAGCGCTTGTAGTAGCGCTTCACTTCAAGCCAAGGATCATTCCATGAAGCGAGTCAATCTGTCGCCTTGTCTGATTTCAATGCTCTGGATCGCAAGCGCAAGCTCCTTCGCGGAGACCTCGCTTCGTGTGAATAACAAAGTGCTGACCGTCGGCGATAGCGCGACGCGCGTCTTGCAATTATTAGGTCAGCCGGCGATTCGTTCCTTTACCAGTTCGCCCATCGCTGGCTTGCCGGCCAATCAATTGGCGCCCGGCGAAGATTGGCATTACGAGCAGAACGGAAAGACAATCATCGTCACCATTGTCGGCGGAAGGGTTGCCAAGTTCGAAACGCTGTACCAGCAATGATGTTGTCTGTTCACCGGGGCGCTGATGGCCGGTATCAGCGGCTCATGCATTACTTCTCTGAAGCGGCATCCGCACGCTTCCTTGCCAATTGCGTCTCGAAACTTTCGCGCGCGTTTTTCGCGTAGGCCTGGCATCCCATAGGGTCAATCAATGCATCCGTGTCGCCTTGATCGCGCTTGGCGATGCGTTTCCAGAAATTCACCATCTCCGGATGTGGCGAGTGGAATGGCCTGGTTATGCCCGGCACCCGGAATCGCAAGAACTTGCCTGTTAAGTCCGGCCGTCCGAAGCCGATAGCGTGACCTGGGGAATTGCCACTAGGTCACGTCTATGCGTTTTACCGTGCGTTTGAAGATTGGCGCGGCGATGGGGGTCGCCTTGGTTATCGCAGCTGGCATGGGCCTGGTCGGCTTGCTCGGCGTAAGCGCCACGTATCGATTGGTCGATGGAATGTATCGCACCAATGTGACGGGTATTGCGGCCGTCAGCGACGTGCGCGCGGCGATTGTCGACAACCGGCTTGCCTTGAGCCGCTCGTTGATCGATCCCAGCAAGCGGGACGTGATGAAACACATCCAGGCGAACCAGGTGCGCATTACCGAAGCCTGGCACCGTTATTACCCGGCGCTGGTGTCCTCCGACGCCGAGCGCGCCGCCGCGCAGGAGTTCGAGGCGGGCCGTGCCGCGATGGGGCCGCTGGTCAAGCAGGAGGCGCAGTTGCTTGACGCCGGCAAGACCGAGGAGGGGCGCCAGCTGCATATCAACAAGGTCACCGAGGGCATGTCCCGCTCGACGGCGGCGATCGACCGCCTGGTCGCGGCCAATGAGAAGCAGGCCGAATGGGCGGCTGCCCAGGCGGCACAGCATTACTCCCGCACCTGGCAATTGGTGCTGGCCGTACTGGTGGTGGGTGTGCTGGTGTTGCTGGTCGCGGCACTGCTGCTGACCCGCGCCGTGGTCCGTCCGCTGGAGCAGGCACGCAAGTTGGCCGGCGCCATCCAGGAAGGCAGGCTCAACAATGCGCCGGTGATCGTCGGCAATGACGAGTTCAGCGATACGCTGCACTCGCTGGACCAGATGGATCGCCAGCTCACCAGCATCGTGACGCAAGTGCGTGACGTGGCCGAGCAGGTGAATGCGGCGGCGCACGATCTCTCGCAGGGCAACGACGACCTGTCGCAACGCACGCAGGAGCAGGCCAGCTCGCTGGAGGAAACCGCGGCCTCGATGGAGGAATTGGCCGCCACGGTCAGGCAGAACGCCGAGGGCGCGGGCCAGGCGCGCGACATGGCCGTGCGCATGCGCAAGCGGGCCGAGGAAGGCCGCGACATCGCCAGCTCGGCGGTTGGCGCGATGCAGGCCATCACCCAGGCCAGCAGGGAGGTGGGCGAAATCGTGGGCATGATCGACGAAATCGCCTTCCAGACCAATTTGTTGGCCTTGAACGCCGCGGTGGAAGCCGCGCGTGCGGGCGAGCAGGGCCGCGGCTTCGCCGTGGTGGCGACGGAAGTGCGCAACCTGGCCCAGCGCAGTGGCGTGGCGGCCAAGAGCATCAAGTCGCTGATCCAGGACACCGGCGACAAGGTGGCCGAAGGCGCCGAGCTGGTGCAGCGTACCGGCCATGCACTCAACGACATCGCGGCGGACGTGCGCGAGGTCAATACGATCATCGAGGTAATCGCTGCCGCGTCGGAGGAGCAGTCGGCCGGCATCGGCCAGGTCAACAACGCGGTGACCGCGCTGGACGAGGTCACCCAGCAGAACGCCGCTCTGGTGGAAGAGGCCAGCGCGGCCAGCAGGAATACGCTGGATCTTTCACAGGTGCTGATGGGGCAGGTGGCCTACTTCACGGTGCAGGGCGCCGCGGCGCCGCATGCCCACGATGGCGCCGAATCGGCACGCTCGGCAGCGCGGAAGCGGCGCGCCGAACCTGCATTGGCGGCCGTCGGCTAGAAATAAAGCGAAGCACGGCAATGGCATGGTGCCTGGCTGGCGCCCAGGTAATGTGATGGCGGGGCAAAGCGATGCCGCCTTCACCTCGGTTTGCGGGTGCGCCTGGTGAGATAGGCATCCCATTGGCGGCGGCTGGTTCTTTGCTATCCTCGGGTGGTAGTTGCTGGCAGGCGTCGGGTGTCGTTAGCCGTTCTGTAACCTGTGCCTGCCACGTTTTGAGGGGGCGGTGTGGCCCGTAGGCCACACGGCAAGCAAAACGTCGTGGAAGGGGAAAAGCCGATGTTCCGTCACTCCTTGCGAGTGCGCCTGCTGTTGCCTGTGCTGGCGCTGGTTTTCGTGGTGGTGGTCGTGGTGGCCGTGGTGCTGGCCGTGGTGGAGGCCAACCGGGTAAGGGCCGAGGCCGATGCCTCGATCAGGAGCCAGACCACCGCGTTGCAAAGCCTTTTCGCGGTCACCCGCTCGATCATGCTCGATCGGGTGCACGACTCGATGCGCCTGCTGCGCCAGCAAAGCGATGCGCTGGGTACCCCCGATACCGGTCCCGAGATCACGGTGGCCGGCCGTTCAGTCGCCGACCTGCGCTTCGGCAATACCTCCCAGAGCAATGACTTCCGGCTGGTCGACGGCGTGACCGCGACGATGGAAGGTACGGCCACTATCTTCTCCAGCGAGGGCGACGATTTCGTCCGCGTGGCGACCAATGTGAAGAAGGACGATGGCTCGCGCGCCATCGGAACGGTGCTCGACCCGCAGGGCCCGGTGATCGAGGAAATCCGCAAGGGCCGCAGCTTCTACGGCGTGGTGGATATCCTCGGCACGCCCTATGTGACAGGCTACGAGCCGATCTACAACGGCAAGACCGCCAAGCCGGTCGGCATCTGGTATGTCGGCTACAAGACGGATCTGCAGGCGCTCGATGCGGTGGTCAGCGACGCCCAGGTGCTCCAATCGGGCTTCATCGCGGTGTTCGACAGCAAGGGCAAGCTTCGCTTCCAGTCCAAGACCGGTGCCACGGTCGATCCGGCGCAGATCGAGAGGGTGGCCCACGACCAGCCGGCGGACTGGGTGGTGGACAGGCAAAACGTGCCGGATTGGGGATTCTCCCTGGTGTCGGCCTACCCCAAGAGCGACATCAACAGTGCCATCACGCGCCAGTCGATTCTGATCGGCGTGGCCGGCCTGCTGATCTGCGTACTGCTCCTGGGTCTACAATCGGTGCTGATCTGGTCGCGCGTGTTGCAGCCGATCCAGCGGCTGACCACGGTGGCCGAGGATCTGAGCATGGGCAAGTGGCATCACCAGAACATCGAGGAAACGAAGCTCAACGACGAGATCGGCACCCTGGCCAGGGCGATTTCACGCTTGTCCAACAGTGTTCGACTGGCCATGGAGCGACTCAACAAGCGCTGATTGCGCTCGTCGTCGGGTGTCCGCTGCGATAACCGCCGAGGGAGACGAGGATGGCCAACGAATTCCGTCCATTGGCAGAGGTCCTGCGGGAGCTGAAGGCTCTGGTGCAGCAGAAGACCTCGGGTTTCTTTTTCATCGCGACCGAAAGCAACAATTCCTCGATCATTCGCCTGCGCGAGGGACAGATCGACGACGTTGCCTTCAGCCGCTACCACAGCGACGAGGCCGTGCAGCACCTGGCCAGGGTGGGGACCGCGCGGGCGCGCTTCCAGCCCGGCCTTATCAGCACGTCCCTCAAGCGGATGCCGTTGAGCGAAACCACCCTGCAGTGGCTGCTCGGTGGCTTCGAGGGCGATGCGCCGCCGACACCGTCCGCCAGCTCCGCATCGCCACCGGCCAAGGCGGTGGGCAGCGACGAGGAGTGGCGCGAAATCGTGAGCCAGGTGGCGCTGAGCTATCTTGGCCCCATCGCGCCCCTGCTCTGCGATGAGGCATTCGCCGCCGCCGGCGATATCGAGCAGGCGCTGGCGCAGATCGCCACCAATATGGCTACGGACGAGGAATCCCGCCGTTTCCTGGCCGAGGCGCGGTCGGCGCTGGGCAAGGGCAAGTGAGCTACGCCCATGGGGACTGGCCGCCCTGGCAGGCGATCCGAAGCGCTGCGGCATGAAGCAAAGGGGCAGTCCCATGACCGCCCCTTTGCTGTTGCGGCGATGGTGCACGGTGCGGGTCAGACGGTGACCACGACCTTGCCGAACTGGCCGTTGCTTTCGAGGTAGCGGTGAACCTCCCGCATGTCGTCGAAGGCGAATACGCGGTCGATGACAGGCTTGAGCGCGCCGCTCTCGAAACCCTTCAGGACGTATTCGACGGCAGCCTTGCGGCGCTTTTCGTCGCCGCTGGTGCCCCAGATGTTGTGGGCCTTCACCGTGGCCAGCTTGGCGATCATGTCCAGCACGGGGATCGTGGTCGGTTCCTCGCTCAAGGCGCCATAGATGAAGGCGATGCCCTGGAAGGAGAGCAGGGATACCAGCTTGGCGAAGTTGGGGCCACCGACCGGGTCGAACACGACGCGGACGCCGTTGCCACCGGTGATCCGGCGGATCTCGGCCACGAAATCCTGCTCACCGGTGACCACCACATGGGCTGCGCCAGCATCGAGAAGCTGTGGTTTCTTGTCGGCGGTGCGGGTCAGCGCGATGGCCGATGCACCGGCATAGTTGGCGATCTGGATCGCCGCCAGGCCCACGCTGCTGGAGGCGGCGGGAATGATGACGAAGTCGCCCTTGCCTACCTTGGCGTCCTCGACCAGCGCGCCGTAGGCGGTGACGAACATCATCCAGATGGAGGCTGCCTGGGTGAAGTTCAGCGACTTGGGCTGCCGCACTACGGCGTAGTCGGGGGCGAGGATAACTTCGCCATACGTGTGGTACTGGTTCATCGAGAACGAGGGAATCAGGTTGACCTCGTCGCCCTGCCTGAAGTCGCGGACGTTCTCGCCGACCGCATCCACGATGCCGGCCGCCTCGTAACCGAGGCCTGCGGGATAACTCACCGGCTCGATGTACTTGTCGTTGCGCCACATCGACTCGGCGCGATTGATGCCGATGGCTTTGACGCGGATGCGTACTTCGCTCGGGCCGGGGGCGGGAATGGTGGTCTCGACGAATTCCAGGACGTCAGGGCCGCCGGCTTTCGCGAATTGGATGGTGCGTGACATGGGGGATCTCCTTGGGGTGAGATGGGGCGAATCAGGTGACGACAGTGTCGGAGATGGAGGCGGAAGGGGCGTCGGCATGGCCTTTCCGATGCCAATGGGACATTCCCTGGTCCAGCGCCATCGCTCGCTCGTGGGGGCCAAGCTACGTCGCTGGGCGATACCGCGGAAAGACTTTGTGGGTACCTGACTATGCCTGGAAGGCATGCCAGATGAACGCAGCAGCCCACACCGGGACATGCATCCAGCGCATGGTTCGGCATGATCGTCGGTCACCCTATCAGGTGCGCCGACAGGGCTTCTAGAAGAAACCTTCCGTTTTTCGGCAGGTCGCGCAGCAGGGGGCGTCCTGGCGCCGGGCACGCCTTGAAGGTGCGATCCGGCAGCCTGCATGGCGGTTGGCAAGTATGGCGCGACGGTATTCCCTGACAGACGGGCAGGGTATGGCTGGCTACGCTGGACTCATCAGCCACGTCATCTTTTGATGAAGTGGCGTGATTGGCATTGCAGGTATCCTGTGGCACAGCGCGGATCGCAGGGGACGCAGCACGCGCGGTCCGCCGCCTATCGCCACTTCCTTGGAGTTGATCATGGCCAAGCCGGATCACGCGGTATTCGTGCACCCATCGAATACCTCGGTTGACCCTCTTGCCTCCGCGCTTCCCGGCGTGGTGTCGCAGCGGCCTCGCTCGAAGGCGGCGGACATCGCCATGGCGGTCTATGCCATCTCGCGCCTGTTGGCAGACAGCCATGCCCATCACCACGCTCGGGCCAACGACCTGCCCACCGAGCCGAGCCGCTGGCCGTTGACCTCGGTGTATACCGAGGGGCTGACGGTAGCGGTCCATTACCTCAATGAATACGCCAGCTTGCTTGGCCATGGGGCGGGGCCGGTGCGTTGATGGCCCGGATGCCCAGGGTGGGGCGGTAAGGCATCTTGCCGCGCGTGGCGCCAGTCGAAACCAAGGAAGACATCATCCATCGCTCCACCGCCGCCATGTTCGTCAAGTATTTCGGCGAGGGGCGCGTCCTTATTCCATGGCGCTCGCGGAAGAAGTGGCGGATGGCGGCTGGGGGCGCGCCGACGAGACGCTGACTTCTGGAGAAGGTGGGCTTGCGAAAGAAAGACGGGCCCTGGGCGGCCATTCTGCGAGAATGGGCGTCCACTACGGCTGGTTGCATGGCATGTCCGCGCTCGACTTCCTCAGGCAGGTTGCCTTGTTCGTGCTTACCGCGCTGGCCGAGATCGTCGGCTGCTACCTGCCCTGGCTCGTGCTCAAGCAGGGCCGGAGTCCGTGGCTGTTGGTGCCGGCGCTGGTGTCGCTGAGCGTATTCGCCTGGCTGCTGACCCTGCATCCCACGGCCGCCGGCCGTACTTATGCCGCGTATGGCGGCATCTACATCGCCGTAGCCCTGGCCTGGCTGCGGATCGTGGATGGCATGAAGCTGTCGGGCTGGGATGTGCTTGGCGCGTGCGTTGCCCTGCTGGGCATGGCGATCATCGTCGTGCAGCCGCAGTCCTAGGCCGCCTGCTTCGAGGTCTTTGCGCGGTCGAGCACCTGCGCCTCACCCGCCCGGAGTTCCTTTCAAGAGGGCGCTCATGCGTGGCAAAGGTTCTTGGGCGGCAGGCTGGCCGAGCGGCCTGCCGTGCCGCTAATCTGCGCGCATGCGTGCCAAGCCCAATGCCCAGCCCAACCAGAGCCTGATCGATGGCATCGTGACCTTGCAAGCGCTGGCCTCCGCACCCGAACCGGTCGGTTGCCGCGAGCTGGCCCGCCAGCTGGGCGCCAATACCACCCGCGTGAATCGCCTGCTCAAGACGCTGGCCTACATGGGCATCGTGCGGCAGACCTCGGATCGCAAGTACACGCCCGGGCCGGGCATGCACGTGCTGGCGGCGCAGAGCCTGTTCGCCTCGGGCCTGATCCGCCGGGCGCTGCCGGTGCTGGAGCACCTGCGCCGCTTTGGCCACACGGTGGCGATGGGCGTGCTGTGGAACGATAGCGTGAGTTACCTGTTCCATGCGCCGCCGGGTATCGAGGCGGCGCGTGGCCTGGGGCGCATCGGCCTGCTGCCGGCGACCACCAGCGGCATCGGCATCGTACTGCTGTCCAAGCTGCACGACGAGGATGTGCGCGAGCTGTATGCCAACCGCGAGATCCCGATGTTTCCCGAGGGCGTGGAGAGCCTGCTCGCCACACTGGCCCTCACCCGCGAGCAGGGGTATGCGCGCGTGCACGTGGCGGACGAGCGCGATCACCACATCGTGGCCGTGCCGGTCGGCAACCCGGTCTACGCGGGGATCGCCATGTCCGGCTGGATTCCCGAGTCGGCCACCGCCGAATTGGTGGAAGCATTGCTGTCGGCGGCACGGGAGATCGGTTGAGCATGCGCTGCAGCGCGCATTGACGCGTTGCTAATTTAGTAATACGGTCCCAGCCCGATCTGGGTGGGAGAGGGGTAGTCGATGGGCGAGCGGTCATCCGGTGGCTTCGGCCGCCTGCGCTGGGGCCTGTTGGCCTTGCTGTTCGCCTCGACGGTGATCAACTACCTGGACCGCCAGGCGCTGTCGATCCTCGCCACCACCATCCAGGTGGACCTGCATGTCGACGACCTGGCCTACGCGCGCATCGTGCAGGGTTTCCTGCTCGCCTACACGCTGGCCTACCTGCTGGCGGGGCGCATCACCGATGGCCTGGGTTCGCGGCTGGCGCTGGCCTTGTTCGTGGGCTGGTGGTCGGTGGCCAATGTGCTTACCGGGATGGCCCGCAGCGGGTTCCAGCTCGGCGCGGCGCGTTTCGCCATGGGCCTGGGCGAGCCAGGCAACTACACGGTCGGCTCGAAGGTGGTGTCGGAGCGTTTTCCCCCGGCCGAGCGTGGGCTGGCGTTCGGCATCTATACGGCGGGCGCGATGGTCGGTGCCACGCTGGCGCCACCCCTGATCGGCGGCATCGCGATGGCCTACGGCTGGCGCGCGGCCTTCCTCGTCACCGGCCTGGCCGGCCTGCTGTGGCTGGTGGCATGGCTGGTGGTGTATCCACCGGAACCGCGCGGCGCGGTGGTGGCGGCCGGGCCGCGTGGCGAGAAGGGCCTGTGGCTCGACTTGCTGCGCGACCGCTCGCTATGGCTGTTGGTGGGCTCGCGCGCGGTGGCCGACCCGGTGTGGTACTTCTACCTGTTCTGGTTTCCCAAGTACCTCAACGACCAGCGCGGCATGACGCTGGCCGGCGTGGCCGCGCTTGGCTGGGTGGTCTACCTGGCGTCGGACCTGGGCAGCATCGGCGGCGGCGCCATCTCCAGCGCCCTGGTGCGGCGCGGCGTGGCGCCGCCGCGCAGCCGGCTATGGGCGATGACGGGCGCGGCGACGCTGGCGCCGGTGGGGCTGTTCGCCGCCTTCCATCCCGCCTTGCCGCTGCTGTTCGCGATCGCCTCGGCGGTGGCGTTCGCCCACCTTGTCTACCAGATCAATATCAGCACGCTGGTGGTGGACCTTTATCCCGGGCGCTACATCGCCACGGTGTTCGGCATCATCGGCGCCGGCAGCGGCCTGGGCGGCATGCTGTCGGCGCAGGTGGTGGGCGAGCTGGTGGCGAGCGGGCAGTTCGACCTCAGCTTCATGCTGATGGCCACCCTGCATCCCATCGCGCTGCTGCTGGCCTGGCTGGCGCTGCGCGCGGCGCCGCGCTCGAAGCTGATCGATGGCGCGACGCTGGCGGCCGTTCAGGCGACCGGCTCGGCGTAGTTCCAGAAGCGCGGACCCGGACGCGCGCCCAGGCCCGGGCCGCTGGGCAGGCGGTAGCTGCGGTCGGCGTAGGCCATGTCGGTCTCCAGCAGCTCCAGCGAGCGCGAGAACACCGAATGCTGCCATTCGTGGCGCCACAGGCCGGGCAGGGTCGCCGAGGCGTGCAGGCTGGCGGCCAGGAACAGGCCCGCGCCGATGGTGGCGTGCGGCGCTGTCTGCACGCCGCCGGCCTCGGCCAGCGCGTTGATGCGGCGGAACTGGGTGATGCCGGCGTGGCCCATCTCGGGCTGGATGAAGCGCACCGCTTGGCGATCCAGGCGCAGCTTCGCCTCGTAGGCGGTGTACCACTCCTCGCCGGCGGCGACCGGCACCGGCGAGCGCGCGGCCAGCCAGGCCAGGCCGTCGATGTCCTCAGGCTTTACCGGTGCCTCGATGAAATGCAGGCGGTAGGGCGCCAGCCGCTCGGCCAGGGCCAGCGCCTCGGGCGCCGGGAACTTCCAGTGCAGGTCCACCATCAGCAGGGCCTCGTCGCCCAGCGCCTCGCGCAGCGCGGCGACTTCCTCCTCGATGCCCTCGCTGCTGACCACGGTGTGGATCTTGAAGGCGTCGTGCCCCTGCGCGTGGAACTGGCGCGCCATCGCCACGCGGCCTTCCAGGGTCGCCGCCGGCAGGCCTGACAGGTAGCCGGGCACGTGCTCGCGGCGCCGCTCGCCGATCATCCGCCACAGCGGCACGCCGTGGGCGCGGGCGCGCAGGTCCCACAGCGCGATGTCCAGCGCGGTGATGGCATCCACGTGGAAGCCGCCGGTGCAGCCGCGCACTCGCATCAGGCCGTAGAGGTCGTCCCACACCTGTTCCACGTCGTCGGGATGGCGGCCGATCAGCTCGGGCACCAGCAAGTCGTTGATGATCTCGCAGGTCGCGCGCGGGGCGCAGATGCCGTAGGTCTCGCCCCAGCCTTCGCTGCCGTCCGCCGTGGTGACGCGCACGGCGATGGAGCGGTCCACCGTGGGATAGAGCGTGCCGTTGCCCTTGCGCACCACGTAGCCGCGTCCGTTGACGCGCTCGCCCGGACCCAGCGGTCCGAGGTACGGCGTGTCGCGCGGCACGGTGACGATGAAGGTCTCGACCTTGCTGACCCGGCTCATGCGGGCATGCTCGCATGCTGGCCCGGGGCGTGGTCCAGCGGCAGCAGGTCGGCGATGCGGGCAAGCAGGGCGTCCAGCTCGCGCTCGTCGTAGGCGTCGAGCGCCGGGCCGGCGGCGCGCACGAAGTCGCTGGCGATCAGGCCGCGCCGCTTCAGCACGGCCTTGGTCAGGCGCCAGCGGAACACGGCCTGCATGCTCAGCAGCGGCAGGGTGCGTTCGAACAGCGCGCGGGCGCCGTCGACGTCGCCACGGTTGAAGCGAGCCAGCATCTGCACGTGCACCTCGGTCACCTCGCAGGCGGGCATGGTGCCGGTGGCGCCGCGTTGCAGCTCGTCGATCAGGTAGCGCGCCCCGGCGCCGCCGAACACCGCGTCGAGCCCGTTCCCGGCCAGGGTGGCCAGCGCGGTGATGCAGTGGCCGGACGGCTGGGTTTCCTCCTTCACGTAGCGGATGCCCTCGACCGCGCGGGCCAGCGCGGCCACCTGTGCCACCGCCAGCCCCACGCCCATCGGCGCCGGTGCGTTCTGCAGCATGATGGCGATGCCCGAGGCTTCGTGGACCTGGCGGAAATAGCGCGCCATTGCCTCCATGTCGCGTGCGTGGGCATGCGGGGTCAGCACCATCGCCGCGACGGCGCCGGCCTTGGCGCCGGCGCTCGCCAGCCGCGACGCCACGGCCACATCGGGATGGCTCGCCCCGATCACCAGTGGCGCGCGGCCGTTGATCCAGGCGCCCAGCATGGCCGTCAGCTCCAGCCGTTCGTCCACCGACAGCGTGTCGTATTCGCTGGCCAGGCCGGGAAAGACCACGCCCGCCGCACCGGCGGCAAGGATGTACTCCAGGACATTGCGCGTGCCGGGCAGGTCGAGCTCGCCCGTGGACGTGAAGATGGTCGGGAGGATGGGAAACACGCCAACCAGGCTCGTCATGCGCTGTCCTTTTGATGTTGCTCAGTGAACGACCGTTAGGTCGGAAAGTGCCCACCGGGCGCCGCCTCGATTCATTGTGCGGGCGCCCTTGCATCGAAAAATGCATTGCTATAATAGTTACATTGCGCCAGGTGGTAAATGCCTGGCGAACGGCAGTTCTTGCAGCCATTGACGCTTGGTGAGACTGGGAAGAGGGCGACGGCCCGACTGTCCGCGCAAGAGGCGGGACAGCGCTCTCCCGGGCTCGTAACCTCGGGGGAGGAAAACCGTAATGCGCAACATCCGTCGTACGATCCTGTGGACTCTTCTGGCGCAGGCGCTGGTCGCCGCGCTGCCCGCCGCGGCGCAAACCAGCGATGCCGCACAGACGCCGCCGGCCAAGCCCGCCGCGCCGGCCGGCACGCCGAATACCACGCCGCAGGCAACGGACCAGCCCGCGGACAAGTCGCAGGCCAAGACGCTGGGCCAGGTCTCGGTCACCGGCATCCGCGGCAGCCTGGAGGCGGCGCGGGACGTCAAGCGCGATTCGACCCAGATCGTGGACGCGGTGGTGGCCGACGACATCGGCAAGCTGCCGGACACCAACGTGGCCGAGTCGCTGGGCCGTGTTTCCGGCGTGCAGCTGGTGCGCGGCATGGGCGAGGGGAGCGACATCCTGGTGCGCGGCCTGCACCAGAATGTCTATCTCTACAATGGCCGCGAGATATACGACGCCACCGGCCGCGGCGGCGTCGGCCTGGACCAGCTGGGCACCTCGACCTATGGGTTGCTGACCCTGGTGCCCTCGCAGCTGATCTCGCAGTTGTCGGTGACCAAGCTGGCCAGCGCCGACCAGGTGGCCGGCGCGCTGGGCGGCATCATCGACATCAATACGCGCATGCCACTGTACGGCGACGGCGACCAGAACGTGGTGGCCGTGTCGGGCACCTATAGCGGCCTGGCGCACAAGGCGGGTGGCTCGGGCTTCGCGCTGCTGTCCGCGCGCAGCAAGGACGACCGCTGGGGCGCGATGGTGGCGGCCACCTACAGCCATGCCGACGTGGTGCAGCAGGGCCTGGACACCTTCTCCGGCTATGCCGCCTTCAAGGACCCGGCCAATCCCTCGGTCACGCGCTTCGGCAGCACCGACATGCGCGCGCAGAACATCGACGACGACCGCGACAAGACCGGCGTCAGCGCCATCCTGCAATGGCGGCCGGCGAGCGGCGTGGAGATCACCGCCGACACCTTCTACTCGCACCAGCAGGCGGACCGCGACCGCTACTGGCTGGCGTTCAATCCCAGCGCTGGCCTCAGCAACGCGGTGTATTCGAACAACATCCTGGTGGCGGGGCGCTCGACCAGCCCGGTGCTTTCCAATACCGAGGTGGCGGACATCGACGCCGACGTGTGGTCCAGTGCGTTGAAGGCTTCGTTCCGCGCCGGCGACCACCTCGATGGCTCGGCGGAAGTCTCCTTCGACCATTCCACCGCCGAGTACCACCAGCTCTACATGCGGCTGCAACCGGCGGCGGGGATCAACTCGGTGACCGATTTCGACCTGCGCAACGGCGACTTCGGCAGCTTCAACGTCAGTGGCGTGAATCTGTCCGATCCGTCGCAGATGAGCATGTCGATCCTGTTCGACAACGACTACCGCGCCCGGACCAACAGCCCCGAGGCGCGCACCGACTGGACCTGGAGCTTCGACTCCGATACCTGGAAGTCGCTGGACTTCGGCCTGCGCTACAACCAGCTCGACACCAAGGAGGACCCGCTGCGCGCCGACATCCGGCCGGTCGGCGGCATTCCCGCCACCGAGCTGGGCGATTTCCTGCGGATTTACAGCAACAACAACTTCATGAACGGCCAGTTCGCCGGGCTGCCGCGCTCGTACCTGGCCAGCTACCGCTCCGCGCTGACCGGTTGCGCGGCGTTCACCCAGTTCCCGCAGATCAGCCAGGATCCGCAGTGCCTGAACGGCGCCGACAACGCGCTGGCCTATGCCGGCACCTACGATATCAATGAGGATTTCTACGAGGGCTACGCCAAGCTGGACTGGGAAACCCAGGTCGGCAGCCTGCCGCTGTCGGGCAACGTCGGCATGCGCTACGTGCAGCGCCACCTCGATTCGCGCGGCAACCTGCTGTCCGGCGCGGGCGAGCCGCTGCCCACCGACTACCAGCGCACCGACCGCGAGTGGCTGCCCTCCGCCATCGCCAAGCTGGACATCTCCGACTCGCTGCTGCTGCGCGGCGGCGTGGCGCGCGTGGTGGCGTTCCCCAATACCCAGGACCTCAACAACGGCGTGACGCTCAACAACAACGCCGTGTTCCAGAACGGCGTGCAGATTACCCCGGGCACCGGCTCGGGCGGCGCGCCGGGCCTCGATCCGTTCAAGGCGACCCAGTACGACCTGTCGCTGGAGTACTACTACTCCGACCAGGGCCTGCTCTCGGCCGGCCTGTTCTACAAGGACGTCTCGACCTTCATCGTGCAGCAGCAGAGCGCCGAGAGCTATGGCGGCGTGAACTACCTGATCAACCGCGAGGTGAACGGCGACCACGCCACGGTGCAGGGCGCCGAGCTGCTGGCGCAGGTGCCCTTCACCTTCCTGCCCGACCCGCTCAAGGGCTTCGGCATGGTGGCGACGTATACCTTCATCGACTCCACCACGCCGATCAAGGACGTCACCGGCCGCTCGCTGACCTTCCCGGGCCTGTCCAAGCACAACACCAACCTGATCCTCTACTACGAGACCGGTCCGTTCAGCGCGCGCGTGGCCTACAACTGGCGCGACCAGTACCTGGTGGGCCTGTCCGCCGCGGCCACCGGCATCTACAACGACAAGTACTCGGACCTGGCGGCCTCGGTCAGCTACAACTTCACCGACCGCCTGTCGCTGCAGCTGGAGGCGAGTAACCTGCTCAACAGCCAGCAGCGCACCTACGACGGCAGCCCCGAAGGCCTGCGCACCAACGTCGTGTACGGCCGCAACTACATGGCCACGGCGACCTGGCGCTTCTGACGAACCGACATGCGAGCAAGAGGGAAACGAGGATGGGCACGATGGCGTTGAACGGCCGTGCGGCGATCGTCACCGGCGCCGCCAGCGGCATCGGCGCGGCGGTGGCGCGGCGCCTGCGCGAGCAGGGTGCGCGCGTCACCGGCATCGACCTGGCCGAAACGGCGGACGTCGCCTTGTTCCGGCAGGTCGACCTGCGCGATGACGCGGCGTTGGCGCAGGCCGTGCGGGCAGCGGGCGCCGCCCATGGCGAAGCCACCATCCTGGTGCACTGCGCGGGCATCTGCCCGCCGGGTTCGCTGCTGGATACGGACGACGCCACCTACCTGGATACCTACGATGTGAACGTGCTGTCCGCCGTGCGCCTGCTGCGCCACTGCGTGCCGGGCATGCGCGCGCGGGGCGGCGGTTCGGTGGTGCTGGCCTCGTCCATCAATGCGCGCTTCGCCACGCCGACGCTGGCGGCCTATGCCGCCAGCAAGGCCGCGGTGGAGTCGCTGGTGCGCACGGCGGCGCTGGAACTGGCGCCCTCGCAGATCCGCGTCAACGCGGTGGCGCCCGCATCGGTCGACACGCCGATGCTGCGCGCCTCGTTCCAGCGCGCGCACGATCCGGCGGCGGCGCGTGAACGCAATATCGGCCGCCACCCGCTGGGTCGCCTCGGCACGGCCGAGGACGTGGCGGCGCTGGCGATGTTCCTGGCCGGCGACGACAGCCGCTGGATCACCGGCGCCGTCATACCCATCGACGGCGGTGCCGCGGTGACACGACGCTGAGGAGGCGTATGGGCAGTGACTTCATCGCGGTCAATTGGGGCAGTTCCAATTTCCGTGCGTATCGGATGGACGGCGGTGGGCAGGTGCTCGACACCTGGGTGGAGGCGGCCGGCATCGCCGCGCTGGACCGCACCGGCATGGCCTTGCAGGTCGAGCGGCTGGATCGGCGCTGGCCGGGCGTGGAACGGCTCTACGCCTGCGGCATGATCGGCTCGAACATCGGCTGGTCCGATGCGGGCTACGCCGATTGCCCGATCGGGCTGGACGGCTTGGCGGCGCGCTTGCATGCCACGACCGTCGCGGGTCGCCCGATGCTGATCGTGCCGGGGCTGGCCTGCCAGCGCGCCGCCGATGGTGCGCCGGACATCATGCGCGGCGAGGAGACCGAACTGTTCGGCCTGCTTGGCGCGGGGAGGTTGCCGCGCGACGGATTGGTGGCGCTGCCCGGCACGCACGGCAAGTGGGTGCGCATCGTGGAAGGGCGCGTCGCCGAGTTCATGACCGCGATGTCGGGCGAGGTGTTCGACCGGCTCACCGCCCAAGGCCTGCTCGCTTCTATCGTCGGCGGTCCGGCGACGGTTGGCGCGGCCTTCGAGGCTGGCGTGCGTGCCGGCGCCGGGGGCCGGCTCGGCCTGGGCACGCTGCTGTTCGGCGCGCGTGCGCGGGTGATCCGCCACCAGTTGGCGCGAGAGGATGCGGCGTCGTACCTGCGCGGCCTGCTGATCGGCGCGGAGATCGCCGATGCCCGCACGTTGTATCCCTTCGCCGACGGCCAGGCGATCACCCTGGTCGGCGCCGGCGCCGTGTGTGCGATGTATGCCGAGGCGCTGTCCCTGCTGGGCCACGCCTCCGCCACCGTCGATGCCGCTGACGCCACGACGCGGGGCTTCGCCGCGCTGCATGCCATGGCGAGGGCGAACACGTGACGGCCGATGCCATGCTGGCCCGCGTGGGCAAGGTGCTGGACGCGGTACCGATCGTGGCGATCCTGCGCGGCGTGCGCAGCGAGGAAGCCATCGCGGTGGTCGAGGCATTGCACGAGGCCGGCGTGCGCATCGCGGAGGTGCCACTCAACTCGCCCGACCCGTTCGGCACCATCGGGCTGCTGGTACGCCACTTCGGCTCGCGCATGCTGATCGGCGCGGGCACGGTCATCGATCCGGACGACGTGCCGCGCCTGGCGCGGATCGGCTGCATGCTCTGCGTGGCGCCCAATGCCGACGCGCGCGTGATCGGCGCCACGGTTGCGCACGGCATGGTGCCGCTGCCCGGCGTGGCGACCGCCAGCGAGGCGTTCGAGGCGGTCGCCGCCGGTGCGCGCCTGCTCAAGGTCTTTCCCGCCGCCGACGCGGCATCGGCGATCTCGGCGTGGCGCACGGTATTGCCCAAGGACGTCAGGTTGCTCGCCGTGGGCGGGGTCAAGCCCGGATCGGCGTCTGCGCTGTGGGCCGCCGGTGCGCGCGGCTTCGGCCTGGGTGCCGATCTCTATCGTCCAGGCGATAGTCCCGGACACGTGGGCACGCGGGCCCGCGCCTGGGTAGCGCACGTGGCGCGCCTGCCCAAGAGCGCGGCATCCGTGCTGGCGCAACCGCAGGCGCTGGTAGGTGAGTCCGTGCGCATGGATGGGCGCGATGTCCTGTGGCTCGATCCGCCTCAGGCGCGATTGCTGCGCTGGCGCGGCGATACCGGCGAATGCATGGAAACCGCCTTGGCGCATCGCGTGTGGTCGCTGGGCCACTGCCCCGATGGCCGCTGGGTGGGCGCGGCCGAGCAGGCATTCTGCGCGATCGATGTCGAGACGGGCGAGTTGTCGCTGGGCCCCGAGGCGCCCATGGCGCCGGGCTGCCGCTTCAACGACATGACGGTCGATGCGCAAGGCGGCCTGTGGGTTGGCGCCATGCATCGGGGATTGCTGTCGGGCAAGGGCGGCCTGTTCCATGCCGCGCGGGTCGACGGCCCGGTGCGCCAGGTTGCGGCGGGATTGGGCGTGGCCAATGGCATGACCTTCAGCGAGGATGGCGCGACGCTTTATGTGATCGATACGCTGGCCCGTACGCTGCTCGCCTATCCGCGCGAGGGAAGCGATGGCCTGGGCGAGCCGGTGGTGGTGAGTGATTTCCTTGCGCTGCCCGGCAAGCCCGATGGCTTGGCGATGGCGCCGGATGGTTCGTTCTGGGTGGCGATGTGGGGCGGCGGATGCCTCGCGCACCTGGCACGGGACGGCGCCTTCCTGCATGCGGTGCCCTTGCCCGTGCCGCATGTCGGCAGCGTGTGCCTCGATGCCGATGGCCATGCGCTGGCCTCGACCTCGCGCGCGCGTCTGTCGGCCGAGATGCTGCAGGCCCATCCGTTGTCCGGCGGCCTGTTTCGCATCGACCGGGAATGGCTGGCGGGTTTCAACCGATGAGCGCCGAGATGCCGCGCCAGCACAGTTGCATGCCGATGCAGAACAGGATGAAGGCGAAGAGGCGGTCGACGATGCGCCCGCCCGCCGCGCCGAGCATCCGCCGCAACCGGCACACATAGCGCATGCATGCGTAGACGATGAGTGCCAGCAGCACCAGGGCGATGCCCATGCCCACGAAATAGGCCACCGATGGCGTGTCGGGCACGTCCGTGCCCAGGGCGATGGCGACGGAGATCGAGCCCGGTCCGACGGTGATCGGCAGCGTGATCGGGTAGAAGGCGTTGGTTTCCACCAGCGCCGGACTGGCGCCCGCCGTCTGCATCTCGACGTCCGGCGCCTGCAGCAGGCGCCATCCGGCGAAGGCGATCACGCAGCCGCCGGCGATGCGCATGATGTCGACGGTGATGCCGAAGAAGGTAAGGATGTAGGTGCCCAACAGCACCGAGACGACCAGGATCGCGAAGCTGCTCAGCGCTACGACCCTGGCCAGGCGGGCGCGTTCGCGGTCATCGAGGTTCGGCGTCAGGCTCTGCGCGATCAGCGCGGCGCCCAGTGGGTTGAGCACGGGGATCAACCCCGCCATGACCAGGAACAAGGCATTGACGGTCGCGGAAATCATCAGGGGCATTCCAGTGGGGGAGAGCGATGCGCCGGCACACAGGCCATCCAAGGCCGCATCCGGTGAATCGTTGACCGTAGGTTGCGGCGCCGGCGCCGGGGAAACTTTTCCAATCGCAGGCTTCTGTCGGATTGGCACGGGCGCCGATCGCGTGGTGTCCTCCGCTGCTTCACGACAAGCGCGGCCGCCGCGTCTCGTCCCGCCATTGGCGGGGCGTCTTGCCGGTGAGGCGCTTGAACACGGTGGTGAAGTGCGATTGCGTGTGGAAACCCACTTCCAGCGCGATATCCAGCATCGAATGTGGCGCCTCGGCGATCAGCCGCTTGGCCTGTTCCATGCGGCAGAGCAGCAGGTAGTGATGCGGGCGGTAGCCCGTAGTGGTGCGGAACTGCGCGGCGAAGTGCATGGGCGAGAGTCCAGCGGCGGCCGCCATGTCGTTGAGCGTGATGGGCTCGGACAGGTGTGCCTTCAGGTAGTCGTCCACGCGCTGCAGGCGCCAGTTCGGCAACGCCGTCCGGCGGCACGCGGCGGCGCGGGGCGCGGCTTCCGCCCGCAGATCGCGCAGGCGGTCCACGAACAGCTCCATCACCTGGGTGCCGAGCGGGCCTTCGCCGATGTCGCCAGGCACCGCCAGCAGCGTGCGGGCCAGCTGCAACAGCAAGGCGTCGCGGGAGGGCGCCAGCGAAAAGCAGGCATGGTCGGCCTCGGTGCCGGACCAGAACAGTTGCACCGGCGCCGCTACGTGCAGCGCGCGGCACGGGCCGGCGCAACGCACGCTGATCGCCTCGCCGGGACGGCTGACGTAATAGGAGCCGGCAGTGCAGTCGCACTCGGCCACCTCGTGCGTATCGCTGCGCAGCGACAGGCGCGCGTCGTCGAGCAGCAGCAGCACGGTATAGACGGTGAGCGGCGTGGTTGCCTCCCATTGGATGAGAGGCTTCTTGCCGTGGGCCCACAGCGTGGCCTTGGCCCGCAGCCCGGACTGGCCGGCCCGCAGGTCGGGTTCCAGCCAACTGGCCGGCGCCGCGCAACGGTCGAGCAGCGCGCGCGTGGCCCGCTTGGCATAGGCCCGGGTGGAATGGCGTGATGGGGTGGCGAGAGGCATGACTTCTCCGTTCCGGCCCAGGGTGGCCGGTGCGAATGCTGGGAAGGGGAAAGGGTGTATCCAGGCCTCAGGGGAGAGCGGCTGTACGGATGGTCCGGACGGTTGGCGCCATGCCCGCTGGTGCGTTGCGACAAAGTGTCGCCCTTCCGGCGACGCTTGAAAAATACTGTTTGGCTATGCGGGCATAACGGCCGGCTATGGCTCGGCGTCCACCCACTCGGCACCCTTGAAGGCCGGCTCGCCCATCTGGCCGCGCAGGAAGCCGATCAGTTGCGCCTCCACCGCCGCCGCCGCGCGCGTCAGCGGCTTGTCGCGCGCGGTGATCAGGCACGCGGTGAGGTAGATGGGCGGTTCGATCGGCACGGTGGCGATGGATTGGTGGCCCGGCACGTCGGAGAAATCGGCCTTGGGCAGGATGGCGTAGCCCAGCCCGGTCTCCACCCCGGAAAGCACCACGTCGAACAGGTCCGATTCGGCGATGGGCTCGGCATGCAGGCCCGCGGCGGCCAGTTCGCGTTCCATCGCCTTGCGCAGCACGTTGGTGGGCGTGGGCAGCATCAGCGGCAGCTGGCTGATCTTGGCCAGCGTGGTCGAGCTCTCCATCGTGCCCTGCTTGCGGCTGGCAAGGTAGAGCCGCTGGCGAAACAGCACCTCGCGCGCGAAGCCCGTTTCTGGCGCGCTCTCGAACACGATGGCAAGGTCGATGACCTGGGACGACACTTTCTCGCGCAGGCTTTCGCTGTCGCCGGTGACGAAGCGCAGCGTCACCTTGGGCAGGGTGGCCTTGCAGATCTCCATCATCTTGCCGGTGAGCGTGGGCGCCATGGTGGAGGCCATGCCGAAGCACACCACGCCCTGGACCTCGCCCTGCGACGAACGCACGATGGCCGGCAGGTCATCCACCTGGCGGATCAGCTTGAGCGATTCCTGGTAGAGCGTTTCGCCGGCCGCCGTCGGCGTGATGCCGCGCGCGCTGCGATGGAGCAGGGTGACGCCGAACTCGTCCTCCAGTTCGGCGATCTGCTTGCTCAACGCGGGTTGTGCGATGTGGATCAGCGAGGCGGCGCGGGAAAAGCTGCCGGCTTCCACGATCTTCACGAAATAGCGTAAATGCCGGAACTGCAAGCTGGCGCTCCTGACGAGTGATCGTGCGCGCATCCCCTGGCCCGCGTCCCACCGGAGCGGCACGAGGATTACCAGGGACACCATGGGGCGATGCCACCAACGAAGGATGGCGGAGCGGGCGTTCACGAAACGTCGACGGTGCTTCGGAAGGAGCCTTGGCGGCGGGGGAAGAGGACCTTGGGACACCCGGGACGGCGCCGGGGCGGAGGTGGTCAGGCGCTTGCCCCCGCGGCGGGGCGGGCAGCCTAGAACCCGGCAAGCACCGAGTACGCCCGCATATAGAGGACTTCGCAGGAATCGAAATAGCACTTGGGCGCGCCGCAATCGGGGCAGTGCCAGTCCGCCGGTACGTCTTCCCACGGCGTGCCGGCGGCGATGCCGACCGATGGACAGCCCTTGGACGTCTCGTAGCAGCGACCGCACTGCGAGCAGAGCTGGTCGTCGTTCGGATGGGTTTGCATGGGATGCTCCGCGCTCGCCTCGTTGGCGTTGGCGGAAATGATGGGCGGCATGCCGGCCGCGGACTTTCGCAATCGCACGCTAGTTTCGGGATCGCCTTGTGGGCCGCGCGCCCTGCCGGCGCCGTGCGTTTCCACAAGGATCGGGCCCATCGGCAAGACGGCTAGACTGGGCCGGCCGAGCATGCGGATCACCGGGAGATTTCCCTTCGCGCGTGGCAAGGAGCTGTTTCGTGTCGGTTACATCGAACAAGCCCGCATGGGTGGGCCATGCGCGGCGGCGTACGCTGGAACGCCTGCTGGCCGTGGCGCTGCTCGCGCTGGCCGCCGCGCTGGCATGGAGTGCGGGACACGCCGGCGCATCGCCGCCGGCGGCCTGCCAGGCGATGTCCGCGGCCCAGGCATCGTTGCGGCAGGGCATCGCCGCCACGCGCATGGGGCCCATGGGGTATTACCGTTTCGGTCACGGCTCGCCGCTGGTGCTCATCACGGGCTACCGGGCCACGCTGTCGGAATGGAATGCTGCTTTCCTCGATGCGCTGGCCAGGCATCATGAAGTGATCGTCGTGGACAACCCGGGCGTGGGCCGCTCGCGCATCGAGCCCGTGCCGGACACGATGGCCGGCATGAGCGAGGCGATCAGCGGCGCGATCGACACCTTGCGGCTGGGCAAGGTGGATGTGCTCGGCTGGTCCATGGGCGGCATGGTGGCCCAGCAGCTCGCGCTGGATCACCCCGACCAGGTCGGGTCGCTGGTGCTGATGGCCACCACGCCGCCGGGCAACGAGGCGGTGCCCGCGTCGCCGGCGGTCGAGGCGGTGCTTTCCGGCGGTTCGCCATCGCCGTTCGAATCGATCATGGGCGTGCTGTTTCCGCCGGATGCCAGGACGCACGCCATGCAGTGCTTCCGCGCCGAGATGTTCAAGCCCTCGGATTACGGCAAGGTGGGCGTCGATGAGCGCGTGGCCGATGCACAGTCGCGCGCGATGTCCGCCTGGTGGCGCGACGGGGAGGCCGCCAGGGCCCTGGACCGCCTGGCGGCGCCCACGCTTGTCATCATGGGCGACAGGGACGATGTGCTGTCGCCGCGCAACGCCAGCGTGCTGGTGCGGCGCCTTCCGCATGCCACGCTGCTGGTGGTTGCCGATGGCGGCCATGCGCTGATGTACCAGGACCCGCAGGGCGTGGCGCGCGGGATCACCCGTTTCCTCGCCGCGCACCCATAGGATGCGGCCGGCCGCGCGCTCCTTGCCGTTCGGGGCGCGGCCGTCGCATGCGCACCGCATGGCGGAAACAAGAAGGCCCGGCACATGGCGCCATGTGCCGGGCCTGCCGTGGTCACCTCTCGTCGTTGTCAGCGACCGTGCTCGTTGGAGACGTCGGCGGCCAGGCGAAGCTCCTCGTCGGCCTGGGCCAGCAATGCCTTGGCGCGGCCGGCGTGTCCGCCCAACTGGTAGTCGTTGTCGATCTGGGCATCGCTCACGAGTTGCCAGGCTTGCGCGATGTGTTCCTGCGCATCGCGCAGGTTGCCGTGGCGGTAGCCGATGTCGACGCGGGGAGCCTGCTGGGCCATGGTGGCGCAGCCAAAAGTGCTGGCGGCGCCGATGATGATGCCGATGAACAGGGCTTTCTTCATGGTAACGAGCCTCATGGAATGGTGATAAGGAAAATGCGTGATGGCATGAACCTGGCAGCGAGAGGCCAATGGCCAAGGCGGATGACGCCGCGTCGACAGCCAGTGATCGCATGCTAGGCATCGGCGCGCCGGCAGGTTTTCGCGGAGGCACACGCTTTTGCCGATTCACACGGCGGCCGGTCGGAGAGGCAAGGCCCGGCGTGGCGTTGCACGGATGCGGCGGCCGCGCATGCATGCCTCCGGCGCGCCTCGCCGGATGGCGCGGAAAGCAGCCTGCCGTTCGTTTTGGAAAGGCCACGTGGCAACCCGAAAGCCGCGGCGTGGGAAGAAGCCACCATGCACGCAGTCCGATACGGGTGCCATCGCCATGCTGCAGGAATTGCTCAAGACCACGCTGCTCATCGTCGCCAGCCTGTTCCCCATCATCAATCCGCCGGCGGTGGGCTTCCTCGTGCTAAGCATGGTGCCGCACGCCCGCGAGGCGGAGCGTGCCGAACTGGCACGGCGCATCACCGTGAACAGCGTGGTGCTGCTGTCGCTGTCGCTGCTGCTGGGCGCCTACGTGCTGGCCTTCTTCGGCATTTCGGTGCCCGTGCTGCGCGTGGCCGGCGGCTTCATCGTCGCCATGGCGGGCTGGAAGCTGTTGCAGTCGCCGGACGAGGCCAAGTCGCCGGAGGGCGCCGAGGAGAGCCTTGGCGCGGGCGTGCTGCGCCTGCGCGCCTTCTATCCGCTGACCTTGCCGATGACGGTGGGGCCGGGCGCCATCGCCGTCGCCATCGCGCTGGGCACCAGCTCGCCCAAGACCGGTCCGTTTCCCGTGCATGTGGCGGGCATCGCGGCGGCGTTGCTGGTGCTCAGCGCTTGCATCTACCTGTGTGTGCGGTTCGCCTGCCGGGTCGAGCGCCTGCTCGGCGACGTCGGTACCCGGGTGGTGATGCGCCTGTTCGCGTTCATGATCTTCTGCATCGGCGTGCAGATCCTGTGGAACGGCGTCACCGGGCTGTTGGAACCCGCGCGCTTGGCGCTGTCTTAGTCCAGGCTTTTACACCGACAGCGTCCTGCCGCCATCGACACGGATGATCTGCCCGGTCACGAACGGCGCGTCGCGCAGCAGCCACAACACAGCGCCGGCCACATCCTCGGGCGAGCCGGCGCGTTGCAGTGGGGTGCGGGCCAGCATGGCCTGCTGGTCGTCGTAGGGCTTGCCCTCGCTGGGCCACATCACCGCGCCGGGGGCCACCGCGTTGACGCGTACGTCCGGTCCCAGGTCGAGCGCGAGCGACCGCGTCATGGCGGCCAGCGCGGCCTTGGCCATGCAGTAGAGCGGATGGTCGGCGAGCGGCCGCTCCGCGTAGATGTCCACCAGGTTGACGATGGCGCCGCGCGCCTCGCGCAGCGCGGGCGTGGCGGCCTGGGCGAGGAAGAACGGTGCCTGCGCGTTGGAGGCGAACAACTCGTTCCATTGCGCCGGCGTGGCGGTGCCCACCGGCGTGGGATAGAACGCCGAGGCGTTGTTGACCAGCGCATCCAGGCGTCCGAACCGGCCAAGAACGCCCCGCACCAGCGCGGGCAGGGTGTCCGTGTCGGCCAGTTCGGCCTGCGCGGTCCAGGTGCTGCCGTGGCGTTGCCGTTCCAGCGAGGCGGCGAGCAGCCCGGCTTCCGCGGCGGAATGGCGATGGTGCAGGGCCAGGTCGTAGCCGGCGGCGTGCAGCGTGCGCGCGATCACCGCGCCCACGCGCTTGCCCGCGCCGGTGATGAGGACGACGGGGCGCTCGTGGCGTGGACTCATGCGCGGGCTCCTGCGTGACGCGACTGGAACGCGAGCTTGCCGCAAAGCGCTGGCAACGTCATCCGGCGGTCGCCGCGGTATCGCCTTCCGCCGTTTCGATGGCGCCGCTGAACATCGCGATGGCGGTGCGCGCGACCTGCCGGGTGTCGTAGTACGCGTAGGTGCCCACGCCCACCGCGCCCGCCACCGGCAGCCAGCGCGCGAGGCCGTTGCCCACCGCGCGCTGGGTCACCTTGATCCCCACCGTCTTGGCGATGCGCTCGGCCACCGTGTAGGTGATGCGACGGAACAGCAGGCGGTCGCCCACGCGAACCACCAGGTCGCGGAAGGCCTGCGCGGCGGTATGCCGGAACAGGCACCACAGCATCTGCTCTCGTCCCAGTACGGAATGCTTGCCGTAGGCGGCGGCGATGTCGCTGACCATCTGCGCCTGGATCTTCCAGATGGCGATCAACTCGGGCAGCACGGTGAGCCAGCCCAGCGGGCCGGGCGGCAGGGCCAGCGAACCGGCGGTCAGCGCCGCACGCTGGGCGGCCCGGGCCGCCAGGCGCTGCGCCTCGCGTTCCGGCTCCGGGCTGCCCTCAACGCGGCTGCCAGGAATCTCGCTGACGAAATCCAGGATGGCCTGGGTCACGCGGCTGTGGTCGGTAATCACCGCCGGAAGCTGGGAGGCGGGCTTGGACATAGCGGTCGGCTCGGCGGACGTCGGGTTCACAGTCTAGGCGCGGCGGGTGAAACCCGGCTGACCTGCCGCTGGCGCCTCGCTTAACGACTGGACATGACTTTTGGGGCAGGCGTTCCGTCGGCCCGGTTGGGTATGTTATAACGTATCGAAAACAACAATCTCACCGCCCCATTCCGGAACCCTGATGAAACATTCCTTGCTTGCCTTGAGCCTTGCCGTTGCCCTGGGAACCGTCCCGGCGGCGTTCGCCCAGACCAGCCCGACTGCGGATACCGGCGCCGATTCGGCCACCAGCGCGTCGGAGGGGGCCTCCCGCAACAAGCCCGCCAAGGTGAAGCAGCTCGGCGCGGTGGACGTGAACGCCGCGCTCGACCAGGCGCGCAACTCGCTGTCGCCGGATACCGGCTCCAGCCAGTACGTGATCGACCAGAAGGCGATCCAGCAGTTGCCGCTGGGCGATTCGACTCCGCTCAACCAGGTGGTGCTGCAGGCGCCCGGCGTGGTGCAGGATTCCTACGGCGGCCTGCATGTGCGCGGCGACCACGCCAACCTGCAATACCGCATCAACGGCGTGATCATCCCCGAGTCGATCTCCGGTTTCGGCCAGACGCTGGACGCGCGCACCATCCAGAGCGTGAAGGTGCTCGACGGCGCACTGCCGGCGCAGTACGGCCTGCGCACCGCCGCGGTAGTGGACATCGACACCAAGAGCGGCCATGACCTTGGCAATGGCGGCAGCGTCGGCATCACCGGCGGCTCGTTCGGCACACTCAACCCGAACGCCTCGCTGTGGGGCAGCAACGACCGCTGGAGCTGGTTCGTCACCGCCAACTACCTGGAGAACGATGTCGGCATCGAGAACCCGACGGCCAGCCGCAAGCCCATCCACGACCACACCAACCAGGTGAAGGGCTTCGGCGACATCTCCTACCTGATCAACGACAACACGCGCCTGAGCTTCATGTTCGGCGTCACCAACAATCGCTTCCAGATTCCCAACAACCCGGACCAGGAGCCGCAGTTCGGCTATCTGGACACGGTGGATTTCAACTCGGCCAAGCTCAACGAGAACCAGCGCGAGACCACACGCTTCGGCGTGCTGTCGCTGCAGGGCAAGCTGGGCGACACCGCCTACCAGGTGTCGGCGGGCCAGCGCTACAGTCACGTGGGCTTCACGCCGGACGACATCGGCGACCTGATGTTCAACGGCGTGGCCTCCACCATCAACCGCACCAACCGCGCCAATACGCTGCAGGCGGACTTCTCCACCCCGCTGGGCGACAGCCACACCCTGCGCTACGGCGTCTACGGCGAGTTCGAGCGCGGCAACATCAGCGACAACTCGCTGGTGTTCCCGGCCAATCCCGACGGCTCGCAGGCCAGCACCACGCCGATCGGCATCTATGACGCCACCAAGCTGCTCGCCCGCACCTGGTCCGCCTACCTGCAGGACGAGTGGAGCATTGGCGAGAAGTGGACGGTCAACTACGGCCTGCGCGGCGACCGCTACGAGCTGTTCCGCACCGAGAGCCAGCTGAGCCCGCGCGTGGGCCTGGTGTACCAGGCCACCGACAGCACCACCGTCCACGCCGGCTACTCGCGCTACTTCACGCCGCCGGCCACCGAGGTGATCGACGACAGCAACATCGCGCGCTTCAACGGCACCACCAACGCGCTGCCCAGCGGCGGCAACAACCTGCCGCTGTCCGAGCGCTCGGACTACTACGACCTGGGCATCCAGCAGCAGTTCGGCTCATCCCTGACGCTGGGCCTGGACGCGTACTACCGCAAGGTGAGCCGCCTGCAGGACGAGGGGCAGTTCGGCGCGGCGCTGATCTACTCCAACTTCAACTACGACTACGGCCGCATCCGTGGCGCGGAATTCACCGCCAACTACGACAACGGCCCCGTCTCGGCGTATTTCAACCTGGCGTACAACCGCGCCATGGGCAAGCGCGTGATCACCGGCCAGTACAACTTCGATCCGGACGAGCTGGCCTACATCTACGACAACTGGATCCACCTGGACCACGACCAGAAGATGACCTCGTCGGGCGGCGTCACCTACGCCTTCACCGAGGCCACCCGTGTCGGCGCCGACTACGTCTTCGGCAGTGGCCTGCGCAAGGACGGCGACGTGCCCAACGGCCTGTCGCTGCCGTACTACTTCCAGCTCAACCTCAACGTGGCGCACGACTTCGACATCGGCGGCTTCGGCAAGCTCAAGACGCAGCTGGCGCTGATCAACGCGCTGGACCGCACCTATGAGTTGCGCGACGGCACCGGCGTGGGCGTGGGCGCGCCGCAGTTCGGTCCGCGCCGCGGCGTCTACCTGAGCCTGCAGAAGGATTTCAGCTTCTAAGCCTGCTGGGCCCTATGTCCGCCGCAGCCCTTGCCTCCCCGGGGCTGCGGCAGGGCATGGGTTATCCTTGGCGCGTTCCTTTGCAGGTGACGCGCATGTCTTTCCAGTTCCCCGAGCCCGGCGCCGACGAGCGCGCCCATTCCGACCGCTTGCTTGCCCGGCTGCGCGAGGAAATCGCCGCGCATGGCGCCATGCCGTTTTCCCAGTACATGGAGCGTTGCCTGTATGCGCCCGGCCTGGGCTACTACAGCGCGGGCACGACCAAGTTCGGCGAAGCCGGCGATTTCGTCACCGCGCCCGAGCTAGGCGAATTGTTCGCGCGCTGTGTGGCGGGCGTGACCTATCCCGTCCTGCAGATGCTCGGCGAAGAAGCCGATTTCCTTGAGCTGGGCGGCGGCAGCGGCGCCTTCGCCGAGGCGGCGCTGAAGGCGTTCACCGCCAACGGCGCGTTGCCGCGCCGCTATGCCATCCTGGAACCCAGTGCGGACCTGCGCGAGCGCCAGCGCGAACGCCTGGCCGCCGCCTTGCCCGCCGCCGCATTCGCCCGCGTGCAATGGTTGGACCGGCCGCCCGAGGCCGATTGGCGCGGCGTACTGTTCGCCAACGAAGTGATCGACGCGCTGCCGACCACGCGCTTCGCCATGCGCGAGGGCGAGGTCTACGAGGAATACGTGGCGCTGGACGGCGAAGGGCGCCTGACGCGCGTGGACCGTCCCGCCGACATGCTGGTCGCGGGCGCGGTGCGCCATGTGGAGCGCGATATCGATGCCGCCTTCCCCGACGGCTACCGCTCGGAGATCCTGCCGCAGCTGCCGTACTGGATGCAGGCCATCGCCGGTTCGCTGGTGGCCGGCGTGATGCTGTTCATCGACTACGGCTACGTGCGCCGCGAGTACTACCTGCCCGAGCGCAGCGACGGCACGCTGATGGCGCACTACCGCCACCGCGCGCACAACGATCCGCTACATCTGCCGGGCCTCAACGATCTGACCGCCTCGGTCGATTTCACCGCGCTGGCCGAGGCAGGCAACAGTGCCGGCTTCGGCGTGGCGGGCTACCTGTCGCAGGCGCAGTTCCTGATCGGCAGCGGCCTGCAGGAAGCGTTCGGCGCGGCGTACGAAGGCGCACCCGACGAGGCGGCGCGCTACCGCCTGGCGCAGGAGGTCAAGCGCCTGACCCTGCCGGACCAGATGGGCGAGCGCTTCCAGGCGATGCTGTTCGCGCGCGGCATGGAGGTGGTGCCGCTGCCGGCCGAGTTGCTGGAGGCCGACCAGGGCGACCGGCTCTGAGAGCTCGCAGCAGGAAGCACCCTTCTCCAACCCTCCCCTGCGAGCAGTGGAGAGAGCAAGCGCGGCACGCTGTTGACTCCTCCCCCTGCGCGCAGGGGGAGGGATGGGTAGCCGCCCAGCCATGCCGGCGTGGCAATGGGCCGTTGCCGGATCAGTGTGGGGCTGGTGCGTCCGGCGCCGCCTCGGCCGCCGGCTGTACCGGTACGTCATCCGCCGGCTTGTGCGCCAACAGGCCGTGCTTGAACAGGTAGGCGGCTGACTGGTAGTAGGCCGCCGCATCGTCCAGCAGGCCCTCGTCCATCGGCGTGATGGGCGTGGCGTCGCCGTTGATGAAGTTCGGATGCACCTGCTCCACCTTGCGCTGCGGTTCGAGGATGGACAGCACGTCGCCGTGCAGGTAGCCCAGCTTCTCGTAGGTGGCCGGGAAGGCGCGCTCGCGGCCGGGCTCGCGCTGGAACACGTCGGCGCCGAAGAAGCGGCTGCGGTAGCTGAAGTTCAGCAGGCCCAGCACGGTGGGCATGATGTCGATCTGCGACATCTGGCGCGTCACGCGCTGCGGCGGGAACTGCTTGGGCGCGTAGATCCACAGCGGGATGTGATAGCGGTGGATCGGCACGCTGGCACGGCCCGCGCTGGAGGCGCAGTGGTCGGCGGTGATCACGAACACCGTATCGTCGAAGTACGGCTTGGCCTGCGCGCGCTTGATGAAGTCGGCGATGGACCAGTCGGTATAGGCCACGGCGGCCTCGCGCGTGCCGTTCTTCTGCGGTACGCGGTTGGCCGGCACGGTGAACGGGCGATGGTTGGAGGTGGTCATGATGTGCAGGAAGAACGGCTTGCCCTGCGCATGCGCCTCGTCCATCTGCTTGAGCGCGAGAGTGTAGAGATCCTCGTCGGCCACGCCCCACACGTTCTCGTGGTGGATCGTCTCGCCCGGGCCGATATCGTTGCGGTCCACCGCGCGATAGCCGTTGTGCGAGAAGAAATAGTTCATGTTGTCGAAGTAGCCGTAGCCGCCGTAGACGAAGTCCGACTGGTAGCCGCGGTCGTTGAACACGTCGGCCACCGAAAACAGGTTCTCGTTGTTGTGCGCCTTGACGATGGAGTCGCCGGGCGTGGGCGGCACCGACAGCGACAGTGCCTCCAGGCCACGCACGGTACGCGTGCCGTTGGCGTAGAGGTTGTCGAAGAACATGCTCTGGCCGATCAGCGCATCCAGGTTGGGCGTGATGCCGCGCTTGTCGCCGAACTCTTTGAGGAAATCGGCCGAGAGGCTCTCCACGCTGATCAGCACCACGTTGAGGTGCCGCTCCGGCCCGGCATGGCGGATCTCGCGCGTGAGGTCGCGCGGGTCGTCGTTGACGTAGGTGGCCTCGGGCGTCTTCACCAGCTCGCGCAGGCGCTTGAACGCGGCGTCCTGCGGCAGGGTGCGGTAGAAGCGGGCGTAGTCGAGGTGGCTGCTGCGGAACGCGGCGAAGAACTCGTAGACGCCATTGCCGGACAGCTCGTTCACGTAGGCATTGTCGGTGCGGTCCTTGTAGGTGCCCTTGATCGCCACCGCCGTGACCACGGTGATTACCAGCCACACCAGCACCACCTTGCCTCGCTGCAGGAAGCGGCTGCCGCCATCCTGCGCCTTCAGGCCGCGGCGGCTGAGCCACACGAGCACCAGCGTGGCCAGCGCCAGCAGGCTGATCCAGGTGCCCAGCGGATAGGACTCGCGGATATTGCCGATGACCTCGGTGGTATAGACCAGGTAATCGACCGCGATGAAGTTGAAGCGCGTGCCGAACTCGCCCCAGAACACCAGTTCCGAGGCGCCCACGAACAGCAGGCCGAACAGCAGCACGGCGCCGCCGATATACAGCAGCCACTGGCCCACGCGCGACACATAGACCGGGCGCGGCACCAGCCACAGGTAGAGCAGCAGCGGCCAGGCGAGGTAGACAAAGGCGATCAGGTCGTAGGACAGGCCCACGCCGAACGCGTAAGCCCAGTACAGCGGGTTGTGCGGCACGCCGCCGCCCGCCATGGAGAGCAGGGCGATGCGGGTGACGGCACCGATCAGGACATAGCAGATGGCCAGCCACCACAATGGATGGAAGCGCTGGCGCAATGGGGAGGTCGGATGGGACGCGATCGACACGGATGGCTCCGGCTGGAAAATGTTTCGCCTCGCCATCGGGGCGGATGCAGGCGACCCGCCTTTATACACGTCAGAATCGAACGCGTGGCGTTGTAGGCAATTATGAAATCCCTACCTTAGGAGCCGCTTTCTTCCGGGAAGCTTTCAGGGGCTTCGGCCATTCAGGCGAGGGGGGCGAGGCCGGCAATGGCCGCCACGCGGGCTGCCGCCATGGCCTCGCCGATGGCAGGCCCATGCAGTCCCCTGGCCACGAAGGGCTCGGCGGTCACGGCCGCCGCCGCATCGCGGGCACGCTGCAGGTAGCCGGCCTGGGGGTAGGCATCGTCCAGGTGGCCGAGGCGGCCGCGCTTGTCGGCCTCGCAGGCGGCCAGGAACAGCGACAGCCGTTCCGGCCGGCGCAGGGCGTCCAGCGCGGTGAGCAGCCGCAGCACCGTGGCCGGCTTCAGCTCGAACGCGCGGTGGGCGTTGAGGTGCTCGCGGCACACCAGCTCGGCCAGCGCCGCATGTTCGTTGGGCACCTTCAGCCGCGCCACCAACTGTTGCAGTGGACGCACTCCCGCATGCTCATGGCCCAGATGGCGCGGCAGCACAGCAGCGGGCGTCAGCGCCTTGCCCAGGTCATGGGTGAGCGCGCAGAAGCCCACCACGTCGTTGCCCGGCGCAATGCGGGCGGCCATGTCCAGCACCATCTCCACGTGCACGCCGGTATCGACTTCCGGATGGAACTCGGCACGCTGCGGCACGCCGTACAAGGCATCCACCTCGGGAAACAGCACCGCCAGTGCCCCCGATTCGCGCAGCACGCGCAGGAAGGCCGAGGGCTGTGCCTCGCCCAGGGCGCGGCGGGTTTCCTGCCAGACGCGTTCGGGCACGAGGTGGTCGACCTCGCCCTCGCGCACCATCGCCTGCATCAGCGCCATGGTCTCCGGCGCCACGGTGAAACCCAGCGGGGCGAAGCGCGCGGCGAAGCGTGCCACGCGAAGCAGGCGCACCGGGTCCTCCACGAAGGCGGGCGACACGTGGCGCAGCAGGCGCTGTTCCAGGTCCCGCGCGCCGTGGAAGGGGTCGACCAGGCGGCCATCCTCGGTCTCGGCTATCGCATTGATGGTGAGGTCGCGGCGAGCCAGGTCCTCCTCCAGCGTTACCGAGGGATCGGCATGGAAGGCGAAGCCGTGGTAACCGTGGCCGGTCTTGCGCTCGGTTCGCGCCAGCGCGTACTCCTCGCCGGTCCGTGGATGCAGGAACACCGGAAAGTCCTTGCCTACGGGGCGGTAGCCCTGCGCTAGCAGTTCTTCCGGGTGCGCGCCGACGACGACGTGGTCATGGTCGACGACCGGCCTTCCCAGCAGCTTGTCGCGGACGGCGCCGCCGACGAGGTAGATGCGCATGGGGGGATTTTGCCATGGGCATGGGGGACTTTATTGCGGCGGACACACAGCGGCAGCGCCGCAACAACACCCTCTACCTGGCCCGCACCCGCGCCGCCGCCAACCTCCGCTGCCGCGCCGGCACGCCCAGCAACACAGGCAACCATGCGTCCAGCGCCTGCGGCACGATGCCGAGCGCGGCGTAGCCGTCCACCTTGCCCACCGAATCCGTGCGCAGGGTGCGGAAGTTGTCCAGCGAGAACGGCTTGCCCGGCAGCCATTCGGCCACTTGCGCCTGCAGGCGGCCGAGGCCGTCGGGCAGCGGCAGGATCGGCGTGCGCAGGCCAGCGGCGTCGCGGATCTGGCGCACGATCTCGCCCAGGGTCAGCACGTCGGGCCCGTACAGTTCGAAGCTGCGGCCGAGGCCAAGCGTGGTGTCGGCCACGCAACGCGCGATGGCCTCGGCCACGTCGCCGGCCCAGGTGGGCGCCAGCCGCGACGAGGCGCGCGCCAGCGGCAATGCCGGCAGTTGCTTGAGCAATTGGGCAAAGCGCGCCACCAGGCCGCCGCCGGCGCCGAACATCACGCTGGGCTGGTAGATGGTCCAGTCCAGCGAGGAATGGCGTACGTGCTGCTCGGCTTCGCCCTTGCTCTTGAGGTACTGCGACAGGCCCTGGCCGGCCTTCAGCGCGCTCATCTGGTGCAGGTGCGCCACGCCAGCCGACTGGCAGGCGGCGATCACGCGCTGGGTCAGCTCCACGTGCGCGTGGTGGAAGGTCTGGTCGCCCTGCGCGTTGAGGATGCCGACCAGGTTGATGACCGCATCGGCGCCGTCGAACTGCCGGCGCAGGGCGTTGCCGTCGTAGACGTCCACGCTGCGGATGCGCACCGAAGGCAGCACGCCAAGCGCGCGCCGCCGCTCGCGGTTGCGCGACAGCAGCAGGAGATGATGGCCATCCGCCGCCAGCCGCGGCAGCAGATGCGCGCCCACGAATCCGGTGCCGCCGAGCACGACCAGTCGCTGTGCCTTGCCTGTCACGGTGTTTCTCCCTATCAACGCGTACCGCCGGATGTGGCGGCGGGCGGCGACATGCTGCTGGCCGGCGCGGCGGTGGCCGCCCCGGCCGGCGTGGACGCCGCCACGACCGGGCAAGCCACCGGCTTGCGCTGGCCGCCGCCGTCGGCCAGGCGCAGGCCCTGCCCGATCGGCGTCATGCGCTCGGACAGTGTCATCGCGTTGCCGTGCTGGCGCCAGTCGTAAATGACCGCGAAGGACATCACCCGTGCCACGTATTCGCGCGTTTCCTTGTAGGGGATGGTGGCGACGAACAGGTCGGGTGCCAGCGAGCCGCGCGCGTCGAGCCATTGGTCGACCTTGTTGGGGCCGGCGTTGTAGGCCGCGCTGGCCAGCCAGATGGAGCCGCCGAAGCGCTCGGCCATCTGCGCCAGGTAGCGCGTGCCCAGGACGATGTTGGTGACCGGGTCGAACAGCGTGTCGCCGCCGCCCCAGGGCAGGCCGTTGCGCTTGGCCACCAGCGCGGCGGTGCCCGGCAGCAGCTGCATCAGGCCGCGCGCGTCGGCGCCGGAGCGCGCGTCGCTCATCCATGCGCTCTCCGCGCGGAGGATGGCGTAGGCCCAGGAGGGATCGATGCCCGCTTCCCGCGCCTGCGGTACCAGGCCATCCTGGCCGGCCAGCGGGAAGCGCTGCTCGTAGTAGCGCAGGGCGTCGCCGCTGTTGAAGGTGAACACCGCGCGGTCGTACCAGCCGCGCCGGTAGGCGAGATCGACCGCGAGCCTGAGTGTCGGCGCATCGGCGCCGTCCAGCGCCTGCGTCCATTCGCGGCGGGCCTGGCGGGGCAGGTCCACCGCATACAGCTCGAACGCGCGCTGCAGGCCGGGATTGGCCAGCAGTGCCTGCTCGCGCTGCGGGTCGCCGTCGAGCGTCAGCTGGCAGATGCCGTAGGGCGCGCTGGTGCGGTCGGCGGCAAGGAAGCCAAAGAAGGTCGGCTCCTGCGCCAGCCCGGCGAGGATGTGCTGGGCCTCGCCGTCGCGGCCCAGCGCGGTCAGGGCGCGGGCGCGGAACCAGCGCCATTCGCCATCCTGCTGCTGCGTGGGCGGCATCGCGTCGATGGCGGCGAGCACCGCGCTCCAGTCCTGCCGTGCCAGGGCGGCGCGCACGCGCCATTCGCGGCTGGTGTCGGTCTGCACCGAGGGCGGCAGGGCGACCAGGCGCGCGATCGCGCTGTCGTCGTAGTCGGTGGCATGGAACAGCGCCAGCGCGTACAGCACGCGGTTGCGCTGCTCGGGCGTGAAGCTGAAGCGGTCCTGCAGCTTCTGCCAGGCGATGTCGGCGGTGACCGACTGGCGCCGCGCCAGGCGCTCCAGCGCGAGCATCGCCGCCTGGCGGCCGCGCGGCGTGTCGGGCCACTGCGCGGCGGAGGTGGTCGCCGTGCCGGGATCGCGCAGGGCCGAGGCGATGCGCTGGGCGGCCGCGGCCTGGTCCGCCGGCAGCCAGCCGGCGAGGGTGTCGATGGTGCCGGGCTGGTTGGCGTCGGCGGCACGGTCGATGCGGTCCCATAGGCGCTGCGGCGTGAGCAGGCCCTGGCCATGCGCCGCGTCGAGCACCGGGTCGCAAGCGCCGGGCAGGCGCGGCTTGGTCCACAGGGCGGCGAGGTCGCGGTCGAAGTCGAGCTGGCCGCCCCGGCTCAACTGCGCCTGCAGCGCGTCGCAGGCGAGCGCATCGCCCAGGCCGGGCTGGTACATCGCCAGGAAGCCGTCCCAGTCCTGGCGGCGCGCCAGTTCCGCGAGGAAGTCGCGGCGCAGGTCGCTGGCCGGGATCAGGCCGGGATAGCGCTTGAGGTAGGCCTCGACCCGGGCGCGGTCGATCTGCTGGATGTCGTGGGTGAGCGCCGCGGCCTCCAGGTAGGGGTACAGCGGATAGCTTTCCAGTCCCGTGGCCTGTCCGCGCCAGGCGTCGCCGCCCTGCTGCTGGGCGGTGGCATAGGCCTGCCTGAAGGCCGCGCGCTGCGCATCGGTGGGCTCGGTGGCGTGGACGGCGCTGGCCAGGCACCAGCCGGCCAGCACGGTGAGCAGGCCTCGGACGAGTCGCCGCGGTGCTGCGCGAAGGGACATGGAACCAACTCCTTTGCCTAGCCTGCGCAAGCTTACTTTGCGGTGTCCGCAAGGGCGGCGCGCTGCGCAGAATTCCGCAGCATGGCCAACCGCCGCTGAGCGTGGCGTGAAACGGCGGCGTGAACGGGTCACCACGTGGCGGGGCCGGGCCGCCTGTTAGAATCCCCGCCCCACGGCGCCGCGTCCGGCGCATTCCCAGGAAGCGCATGTCGCCAACGTCTCCGTCGTCGCCCCGTATCGCGCCGCTCGCCTGGCTGATCCTCGTCGTGGCGGCCGTGGCGGGAGCGTACTGGTGGTGGCAGATCGGTCGCCCGGTGCCCTTGCCCGAGGCGCCCAGCGCGCGCATCGCCTGCGTGTCCTACGCGCCCTTCCGCAAGCCGGGCGAGACGCCGCTGGACATCCATGCCTATGTCCAGCCAGATCGCATCGACGCCGACCTGCGCGCGCTGTCGCAGCGCTTCGATTGCGTGCGCACCTATTCGCAGGGCTTCGGGCTCAGCGCGGTGCCGCAGATCGCCCAGCGCTACGGCATGAAAGTGCTGATGGGCATCTGGATCGGCCGCGACCCGGTGGCCAACGAGAACGAGATCAAGGCCGGCATCGCCATGGCCAAGGCCTATCCGGAAGTGCTGCGCGGAGTGATCGTCGGCAACGAGGTGCTACTGCGCGGCGAGCAGTCGCCCAAGGCGCTGGCCGGCTACGTGAAGGAAGTGCGCGACGGCATCCACGACACGCATGTACCGGTGACCTATGCCGACGTGTGGGAGTTCTGGCTGCACTACCCGGAGATGGCCGCCGCGGTGGACTACATCACCGTCCACATCCTGCCCTATTGGGAGGATGAGCCGGTGGAGCCGCGCGACGCCGTGCAGCACGTGGCCGAGGTGTATGCGCGCATGAAGGCGCGCTTTCCCGGCCGCGCGGTGATGATCGGCGAGACCGGCTGGCCCAGCGAGGGCAAGCAGCGGCGTGGCGCGGCGGCCAGCCTGGTCAACGAGGCGCGCTACCTGCGCGAGTTCCTGCGCTATGCCAGCAGCGTGGACATGCCCTACAACGTGATCGAGGCCTTCGACCAGCCGTGGAAGCGCGAGCAGGAAGGCACCGTGGGCGGCTACTGGGGCATCTTCGACGACCAGGCCCGGCCCAAGTTCGCCATGCAGGGCGCGGTGGTGGAAGAACCGCGCTGGGAGCTGGGCTGGTGGGCCGGCGCGGCGGGCGCGCTGCTGTTCGTGCTGGCCGGATGGTGGCGCAGCCAATGGCGCTCGCGCCGGGCGCGGCTGGCCATGGCGCTGGCTGGTTTCGTCACCGGCACCGCGCTGGCCTGGCAGTTCCGCCAGATGTGGTACGCCTGCCGCGACCATTTCGAATGGGCCGTCGCCGGCGTGCTGTGCCTGTTGGCGCTGGCCACCGCGATCGGCCTGGCCCGCCACATCGGCGCGTGGCTGGCGGGACGTCCGGTGAAATCCTCGCCCGGACACGGGCCGCGCTTCGCCTGGTTGTTCGTGCTGGCCTACTACGGCCTGCTGCTGGCCTTCGACGGGCGCTACCGCGATTTCCCGCTGGGACTGTTCTGGCTGCCGGCGATGGGGTATTTCCTCGCCGCCCTGCTGGATCGCCCGGAGGCGTGGACGCCTTCGGTGGAGGAGCGCCTGATCGGCGTGGCGCTGCCGCTGCTCGCCGCCGTCACGGTGGCGCAGGACATCGGCCAGAATCCGGCCAGTTGGCTATGGCTGGGCGTGAACCTGATGCTGGTCGGGGCCGTGTTCGTCGCGTGGCGGCGCAGCGCCAAGGCGCGCCAGACGCAGGCAGCCCACCAGTAGCGCCAGCGCCCCTGGCTCGAAGCAATACAGCAGCACCGCCACCGCGCCGGTGGCGGCGGCGAGCCAGGCGGTGAACAGGTTCGCGCGCCACAGCGCCAGCACGGTGGCGGCCAGCGCGGTCCAGCCGTAGACGCCGATCCGGAAGCTGCCGACGTTGCCGGTGATGAAGCCGAGCACGGTGACATGGCGCAGGTCGCAGGCCAGCGTCTTGCTGGCGTCGCACACGCGCGCCACGTCGGCCGATTCCACCAGGCCATAGCGCAGCAGGGCGGCCACGATGCCGATGCCGAGCACCAGCAGCCAGAGCAGGACGAGGAGGAGGATTCGCTTCATCGGCGCAGTCGGTGGGGGCGGGGGGCCACGTGGCCGGGCAGCCGGATCTCGGCGGCCAGCGGCAGGTGGTCGGAGAAAGCCTGCGGCAACGCCCACATCTTGTCGACCTGGATCGCCTCGGAGGTCAGGATGTGGTCCAGCGCCCGTCGCGGCCTCCAGCTGGGGAAGGTCGGCGTGGCCTGCGCCGGCGGCACCAGGCTGCACCTGGCGAACAGGTGCTTCATCTCGGCGCTGTGCGCGTCGGTGTTGAGGTCGCCCATCAGCACCGCATGGGTATAGTCCTGCAGCACCTCGGCGATCAGGCCCAGCTGCCTGGCGCGTGCGGGCGCGCTCAGCGAGAGGTGGGCGATCATCACCGCCAGCGCGTCCCTGCCCTCGCCGAAGCGGGCCAGCAGGGCGCCGCGGCCGCGGATGCGGCTGGGCAGCGGATAGTCCAGCACGCTGGAGGGCTCCAGGCGGCTGATCAGGCCGTTGGCGGTGTGCGCCAGGCGGGCCATCTGCCGGTTGGGCTGGTGGCTCCAGAACGGCATGCCCGCCGCCTCGGCCAGGTAGCGGGTCTGGTTGAGGAAGCCCGAGCGCAGGCTGCCCGCGTCGACCTCCTGCAGGCCGATCACGTCGAACTGGGGCAGCACCTCGGCCAGGCGGTCCAGGTTGTCCAGCTTGCTGCGGCCCGGCAGCACCGCGTTGAGGCTGCGGGTGACGTATTCGCTGTAGCGCTGCACGCTGGCGCCGGCCAGGATGTTGCAGCTCAGCAGGCGCAGGCGGCGCTCGGGGGCTGCGGGGGGCGGGGTGTCGGCGCGGTTCATCGGGCGGGCAGGGTAGCGGCAAACGGGTGGCCGCCGCCATCGCGGCGACGGCCCTGGCCTGCAAGGATGCCCGTCGGCTTGTGAACGCGGGGACAGTTTCCGGGGCGGGCCTACTTGCCGCCGGCCAGCTCGCGCTTGGCCAGCCACTGGGTCAGGGCGGACAGCTGGTCCAGGGTCTTGATGCTGGCGCTGCGGTACTTGCCGTCCACCACGATGGTCGGGGTGCCGTCCACCTGCCACTGCTGCACCAGCGCGGCGTCCTTGCGGATCTGCGCGGTCACCTCGTCGGAGGTGGCGATGCGCATGAAGTCGTCGCGCTTCACGCCGTGGCTGGCATAGAAGTCGGCCAGCTCGTCCAGCGTGGAGATCGGGTAATGATCGGCGAACTTGGCCTGGAACAGCGCCAGGTGGGTCTGCTCCAGCACGCCCAGCTTCTTGGCGGCGTAGTAGGCGCGGGCGTAGGGCACCCACTCGTCGTTGAACGCGGCGGGCACCAGCTTGAACACCACGCCGGCCGGCAGCTGCTTGCGCATCTGCTCGGCGATCGGCGCGAAGTGGGCGCAATGGATGCAGCCGTAGGAGAACACCTCGACCACTTCCACCTTGCCGTCGCTGTCGTAGCGATGCGGCTGGCCGGGGATGGCGACGTATTCGGTGCCCTCGGTGTACGGCGCCGGGTCGTTGGAGGAGGCCGTGCAGGCGGTGGCGAGCAGCAGGCCGGCGAGCAGGGTCACGGCGCGGAGGCGGGCGAAACGCTTGAACATGGAGCTCTCTCTTCGCTGGGTCGGGGGATGGGAAGCGGTGCGGCCTACTTGCCGGCCGCCTCCTTGGACACCAGCCACTTGGCGAGTTCAATCACCTTCTCGTAGTCGCCGGCCGAGCGCGGGGTGAAGCGGTACTTGCCGTCGATCACCAGGGTCGGCGTCTCCTCCACGCCATAGGCCTTCACCAGCTCGTCGGCGCGCTTGACCTTGGTGTTGATGGTGAAGGAGTTGGCCACCGCCACGAATTCCTTCGGATCGGCGCCGAACTTGGCGTACACCTTGGCGGCGTCGTCCAGCGTGGGCAGGGCCGAGGCCGGCTTGAGGCCACTGCCCTGCATGGCGCTCAGCTCCTGGCTCTTCCACACGGCGTCGTACATCGCGTCGTTGCCCTTGTCGGCCACGCCCAGGGCCAGCGCGGTGAGGTAGGCGCGCTGCAGCATCGGCCAGTTCTCCTGCGGCATGAACGAAGCCGGCAGATAGGCCACCACGGCATCGGCCGGCAGTTCCTGCACCAGCTTGTTCATGGAGGGATGGAACTGGTTGCAGGCTGGGCAGCCATAGGAGAACACCTCGACCACTTCGATCTTGTCGGTGTTGGTGAGCTTGGGCTGGGCCGGCTCGATGCGGAAGTAATGCTTGCCTTCCACCCACTTGCCATCGTCCACGAACGGCGCGGCCGGTGCCGGGGCGGGCGCGGCCGGTGCCTGGGCCGTGGTGCCCGCGCTGGCCGGGGTGCTGCTGGCGTCGGCCGGCGCGGCGGCGTTCGGGGCGGCGGGCGCCGACGTGGCGGGAGCGGTGGCGGCCGGGACGGGCGCGGGTGCCTGCGGTTGGGCCGTGCCGGCGTTGTCGTTGTTGTTGCTGCAGGCCGCGAGGGCGAGCAGGACGACGCACAGGGACGACAAACGCTTCAGCATGGTGGAACCTCGGTACGGGATGGTCTGGCTTGGAACGGACACGCCGGCCAGGGGCCGGCGTGTCGGGGCGATTACTTGGCGGCGGCGCCCGAAGCGCCTGATGCGCCGCCGGTCGCGTGCAGGCCTTCAATGTAGCTGGCCACGGCGGCGATGTCTTTCTCGTCGAGCTTCTTGGCGATGGCCGGCATGATCTGCGCATGGGCTTCGTCGCCCCAGGTGGTGCCGTCGTGCCAGGACTTCAGCGTGGCCTCGACGTACTGCGCATGCTGGCTGGTCAGCTGCGGGTACATGGCGCCCGGGTTGCCGCGGCCGTCGATGCCGTGGCAGGCCATGCAGGCCGGCACGCCCTTGGCGGTGTCGCCCTGGCGGTACAGCTGTTCGCCGCGCTCGACCAGCGCCTGGTCGGCCACGCCCGGCAGCGACTGCTTGCTGGAGAAATAGGCGGCGACGTCGCGCATGTCCTGCTCGGACAGCGGCGTGGCCATGCCCAGCATGATCGGGTTCTGGCGCTTGCCGCTCTTGAAGCTGGTCAGCTGGTGCACGATGTAGGACGCCTGCTGGCCGGCGAGCTTGGGATACTGCGCGTCGGTCGAATTGCCGTCCATGCCATGGCAGGCGCCGCAGACGGCGGCCTTGCCGGCCCCCGCGCTGGCATCGCCAGGCTTGTCCATGGCGGAGGCTTCGGCTGGTGGCGCGGCAGGGGCCTTGGCTTCCTGGGCGAACAGCGCGCCGGAAGACAGTGCAAAGACGAGGACTACGGCATAACGAACTACAGCAAGCCGGGAACCGGCGGGCCGAAAACTCATACACTTGTCTCCCGAAAAACTGCTAGGGCTGCACGGCTCGCGCTGGCCAGCACGTCCGCAACTGGCAGAAACTGCCGGATTATCTCTGCGCCACCCTACCCGGTCAAACCATGTCCAATCCGCTGCAGGGCGCCCAATTCGTCTTGGCCGCCCACCGAATTTCACAGCTTCCGCCCGATCATGGCGCGGAAGTGGCCTTCGCCGGACGCTCCAACGCGGGCAAGTCCAGCGCGCTCAATGCGTTGACAGGCCATCGCGGCCTGGCGCGCACCTCCAAGACGCCGGGCCGCACCCAGCAGATGGTGGTGTTTTCGCTGCCGCCGCAGGGGCGGGGCGAGGACCATTCGCCGCAGCCCACGCGGCTGGTGGACCTGCCGGGCTATGGCTACGCGAAGGTGCCGCCGGAGCTGCGCGAACACTGGAAGCAGGAGATCGATGCCTACCTGCACCATCGCCGCAGCCTGCGCGGCATCGTGCTGATCGCGGATATTCGCCATCCGCTCAAGGACTTCGACCGCATGATGCTGGCGTTCTGCTTCGCCACGGCCCTGCCTTGCCACGTGCTGCTGACCAAGGCGGACAAATTGTCGCGCAACCAATCGACGCAGGCGCTGGCGGCCCTGCGCAAGGAACTGGCGGCGGGCGGCACGCAGGCAACGGCGCAGGTGTTCTCCTCGCAGACGCCGACCGGCGTGGAGGAAGCGCGCGAGGCGGTGATGACCCTGCTCAGGACCCCGCGTGAATGATCCGCGGGACTGGGAAGCATGGCGCCCGGTTTTCGCGCCCCGCTACCCATTCCGGCCCTATGACCCCGCGCTCTCCATGAAGATCGCGCACAACGCCTCCATGCCTGCGCGGTCATCCTCGTCGAAGCGCGCGATCGAGGGGCTGTCCACGTCCCACACGCCGAACAGGCGGCCGTCGGCACGCACCAGCGGCACCACGATCTCCGATTGCGAGGCGGCGTCGCAAGCGATGTGGCCGTCGAAGGCATTGACGTCGCGCACCACCTGGGTCTGGCGCGTCTGCGCCGCAGTGCCGCAGACGCCGCGGCCGAGCGCGATGCGGATGCAGGCCGGCTTGCCCTGGAACGGACCCACTACCAGCTCGGTGCCGTCGTAGAGGTAGAAGCCGCTCCAGTTCAGGTCCGGCAGGCTATGGAAAACGAGCGCCGCGAAGTTGGCGGCATTGGCGATGACGTCCGTCTCGCCCGCCAGCAGGCCGCGCGCCTGGCTGCACAGGTCCTCGTAGTGCTCGCGCTTGCTGGCGTAGGTCTGCGTGGTTGCTTCGAACATGGTGGGAGCCCCGGCGGCAAAGGCCGTATTATGCGCCGATGCGCGGCGCGGAGACCCCTGGAGACCACGGCATGTCGACGTTCTTCATCGCGGGCACCGATACCGGCGTTGGCAAGACCCATGCGACCTGCGCGCTGCTGCATGCCTGGCGCGCCCGCGGGTTGCACGCCTGCGGCATGAAGCCGGTGGCCAGCGGCAGCGCCGAGACGGCCGAGGGGCTGCGCAACGAGGACGCGCTGGCGCTGCAGGCGGCCAGCAGCGCGCCGATGCCGTACGAGTGGATCAATCCGGTGGCGCTGCGCGAGCCGCTTTCGCCGCACCTGGCCGCCGCCCGCGAGGGCGTGGAGATCGGGCTGGCGCCCTTGCTCGACGCCTTCCAGCGCCTGCGCGACATGCACGATGCGGTGCTGGTGGAAGGCGTGGGCGGCTGGATGGTGCCGCTCTCGCGCGGCTTGCTGGCCTCGGACATCGCGCGGCAATGGCAACTGCCGGTGATCCTGGTGGTGGGGCTGCGGCTGGGTTGCCTCAGCCATGCCTTGCTGACCGCGCGCGCGATCGCCACCGATGGCTGCCGGCTGGTGGGCTGGATCGGCAACCGCATCGACCCGGACATGGCGGCCGTGGAGGAAAACCTGGCCACCCTGCGCCAATGGCTGCCGGCGCCCTGCCTCGGCGTGCTGCCGCATGGCGGCTCGCCACGGGAGGTGTCGTCGCTGCTGGACATCGCCCCGTTGTTGGCGTGAGTTTCACGTCGCACCGCACCCATTGGCGGTGCCGATGGCCCATGGTCGGCGAGACCGGTCCGGGCCTGTCCATCGACGACGCAGGAGGCCGCCGCCATGCCCATTCGCAGTCATTACTACCTTTCCATCGACGACCTCGCACGGGCCCGCGGCCCGGTGCCCGCGCTGAGCTACGATGGCGCCGGCCCGGACGACCTGGCCGCGGCGGTGCAGGCGGCCTTGCGCACGCCCGTGCTGTTCGAGCGCTGGCGGGCCATGCAGGACGAACCGGACGAGGTCGATCCCGCGCTGGCGGCGACCGACCCGTCGGCCACCGTGAGTGCCCACGTCCACGACCTGCGCATCGACGTGGACCTGGTCACCAGCCTGCCGATGAGCATCGTGCGGCACCGCCTGAACCTGCTGATCGGGCCGAGCTGGCAGCTGCGCGACATGCGCCGGGCCTAGCCCCCGCCACTATGTTTGTCTGTGGGAGCGCACCCTGTGCGCGACGGACACGGCGTGGGAATCGGGGACGGGTGGCGGGGGCGCCAAGTCCGGCCACCTAGGCCAGCCTGCATATTGCGACGGAGGCGTGGGCTTGCGCCCCCACCCCTTCTCGCCCGTCGCGCACAGGGTGCGCTCCCACAAAAAGCGGGTGCCAGTGCTTCCGGCCCTTGGCACCTGTATCCGGGTGTGGTTAGGCTCGGGGTTTGTACTGCCCACATGGGGAACCCAAGATGCTCCGCCTCCGCACGATCGTGATTGCCACTTCCATCGCGCTCGCCGCCTGCTCGCAGCAGTCGAACGAGCAGGCCCCGCCGCAGCCCGCCCCG
>NZ_JAKWJO010000011.1 GCF_022760995.1 Dyella sedimenti
GGCTGTCGCTTGCCTGCTCGATCATCTGCTTACGGAATCTTCCGGAGTTTTGTTAGCGGCTCTAAGCTGGGAAAGCTCAGGAAGGCCGGCCTCGATGGCCTGACCAAGGCCGAGCTGGAGGTCGCTATCCGCGAGAAGCTGCGGATGAATTACCTCTACAACATGGAATGGGTCAACGAGGACACGCACCGGCTCAGCAAGTTCAACATCATGCTGGAGTTCCCGCGACAGGATGGGCCGCCGGAGCGCATGGTGATCGTCCTTGAATACAGGCCCGCCGAGCGGATACTGAAGCTGATCACGGTATCCTGATCGTGCAGGGCCGGGTGGCAGTAAGACTGAGCTTGTCACGGGCTTAGCGCTACCTATTCGGCCTCCGTACCGCGCGTCCGGGGCAGATACCGGCCAGGAGCTGATGCTGACGCTCCCCAAGGAAGCCCCGCGGCAGCGTTTGACCAGCGATGAATCGTCCGAGTTGAGAGCGAGTTCAACGCCCTAGATTTGCTTCACGCCTCTGCATTCCGTTGCGGATTTTGGAGGATCAAGGCTCTCAGCCGCGCAACATCGAGAATCGCTACGTCACCTTGCGCCTCGAAAGCATGCTCAAAGGTCAACGGAGGATTGAGTTCCTGTGCCAACAGTCGGGCCTTCAGGACGTGGGGGCCGGTCATGCCAGGCAACACCGCCAGGTCTTCGTCGGCAATGGCGGATTCGCCCGGCAACAAGTCGCCCAGACGGATACGGCAGACGGGGCCTCCCTCCTTGCTGTCAACCTTCATTTGGCTGCTATGACTTCTCAAGTTTGGCAGCGCTGACATGCGCTCCATCTGCCGTCGGAGAATGCTCCACCTAGGCACGGGCATCTTTGGCAACTCACTGACCAAATCAAGATCCACAGCTTTGGAGCGAGGATCCAGCGCATGGACTTCCAGCTTGGCGCCGGTCAATGGGAATTCCGAATAATTGGTCACCTTGACCCGAACCGTGACCAACCGGCTTTTTAGAGCAAGATGCTCCGCCGCCTCCCGCCAGAACTGCCGGTTGTCCTCATGAGTTTCAATGTAGACCGACCTGAAATCAAAGGCGTCATAAGCCTTCTTGGGGCTGGAAAAGTCGGGCAGATCGTCGGCGACTTCATAGAACGCCAACGCAAACGCTGAGGCCATGGGCTCGTTGTTATTGCTTCTCCATTCCAGGTCGACTTTGGCTGGTGGACGGGCGGTGTTCACCGAGCCCATCATTGCAACCTCTCGTGGAGTGGCAATGCCTGTCGAGCTTCCCCGTCGGATGTAGACAGTGTCCTTCAACAGATTCGCGAACGGCTTCTTGAGGTAGAACGGTCGAGGCTGCTTAGGGATGGAAATGACTGCGATGTGGCGCCCCTTAAACATCCGCTCTTCGTAGCGGAAGTCGAGCTTGCTCTCCAACTTCTCGTTGACGAACTGCTGGATTCTGGAATCGTCAATCGCTCCTTCGGTCGGAACCCCTACCGCTGCTGCAGGATGGGGCGGGTTCTCTTTGAAGCCGATCAGAATGTAGGCGGTGCCATTCCTGTGGGCATTGGCCATTGCCAGAATGTCCTTGAGCAACTCAGCCTTGGCTTCGTCCGTTGCACCGGAAAACGGATATCGTTCGGCCTTGTAGTCCAGGTCCGAACCTTCGCCCTTGAAGCAGAGTTGATTCAGCAAGTCATCGGTCAACATGCAGCTGTCCCTGTCCTTTAACCCGTTGTGGTATCCAACATAAAGCGCCCGCTCAAAATTCCAAAATTCCTAACCACGGGATGAGATCCCGTCGATAGCCTGATCGCTCACCTCAACTTCCCCGAACGAAAACTCATTGAATAGGTGTCCGCGCCTGGCCACCTCCGGACCTTTCCGACCAAGCTCCCCCCAGTTGAAGCGGAACTGTGGCAGAGCTCTTGCTGTTGCTACGAAGCAGACATCGGGTGCTTTTAGATCCTGACGCTTTAGCTTTCAGGCACCTGGCTTTATGACTCCCATGGGCTCAAAACTGTGGGCTCCTCTGTTGTAGAGTTGACCGAGGGAGTCGCGTTATTTGAGACGGTCTTGACCGATACTCGGGGGGAAAGAAGAGGATGATGTCATCGTCCGGCACGAGTTTAGGCCTGTTCGGCGATATTGGGTCCGATCCGTTTGAGGTAATGCGTTCGCTTTGGTCGAAAGAAACTCTGAATCGTGAAGGGGGAAGGATGTTCATCAGTGATCAGGAAACTGCGACGGACATGTTGCAGTACGAGGCGATCGCCAAGACCGTCGTAAAGCTCATCGAGAAATCACCGGGGGTGCCGATCACTATCGGCGTCCATGGCGACTGGGGCGCCGGTAAATCCAGCGTCCTCAAGATGGCGCAATCTTCCTTGGAAGGGACGGATGGTGTCCTGTGCATCTGGTTCAACGGCTGGGCATTCGAAGGGTTCGAGGACGCGAAGACCGTGGTCCTCGAGACGATCATCGAGGAGTTGAAGCGGGCTAGGCCGAAATCACAGAAGGTCAAGGATGCCGCAAAGAAGCTGCTGAAGCGTGTCGATTGGCTGAAGACGGCGAAGAAGGCGGGCGGACTCGCATTCACGCTTGCGACGGGCATCCCAACGCTCGGTCAGATCGGCGACCTCATCGGCGCTGCCAGGTCCGCGCTCGGTAAGAGTGCCGGGGAACTCTCGCGCGAGGACATCGAGGGATTCGCGGACGAAGCCTCCGGCTTTCTCAAGAAGGCCGAGGAGGACAGCGTCCCCGCACACATCCACGCGTTCCGCGAAGAGTTCCTAGAGCTCCTCGACGCGGCAGAGGTGAAACAGTTGGTCGTGATGGTGGACGATCTGGACAGGTGCCTGCCGCCGACCGCGATCGGTACGCTGGAGGCAATACGACTTTTCCTTTTCGTCGATCGAACCGCATTCGTCATTGGTGCCGACGAGATGATGATCGAGTATGCCGTCAGGGATCACTTCCCCGACCTCCCGCCATCTGCGGGTCCGGTGAGCTATGCACGGAATTATCTGGAGAAACTGATCCAGGTTCCGTTCCGCATTCCCGCCCTCGGCGTCGCGGAGACGCGAACCTACATCACCCTCCTGCTGGTCGAAGCAGAGCTGGGCCCGGGCGACGAGGGATTCAAGAAGCTGCTCGGGGAGGCGCGCGAGGATATGCGGCAGCCTTGGTTGAGCAAGGGGATTACGCCGAAAAAATTGGCGGGTGCCCTTGGCAAGGAGGATCCGAACGCCGGTCAGGCGCTGGTATTGGCGAACCAGATCACGTCTATGCTGGCGGAGGGGACCAAGGGCAACCCTCGCCAGATCAAGCGTTTCTTGAACTCCATGCTGTTGCGCAGGGAGATCGGCGAGGCGCGTGGATTCGGTGCGCAGGTAACCGTGCCCGTGCTCGCAAAGCTGATGCTGGCGGAGCGATTCAAGCCGGATTTCTTCGACGAGATAGCGCGTGAAGCGAGCGCCGCGGCGGAGGGGCGTTCCCCACGCATTCGGAGCCTCGAAGAGCATATCGCCGCGCCCGCCGACTCTGATGAGCCGCCTGCCGAGCCCAAAAAGGTGGGAACGCTGATACGTGCCAAGCCGGCCAAACCGGCGGTTCCGACCGATATCGAGGACTGGCTGAAGATCGACTGGATCAAGACGTGGGCAGCTCTCGAACCCAAGCTGGCCGACGTCGATCTCCGGCCGTACGTGTTCGTCACCCGCGACAAGCGGATGCTGTTCGGTGGTTCCGGCAGCGCCAGCCGGCTCGACCAGATCGCGGACGGTCTGATGGCCGGACCCATCCAGGCGAAGGCTGCCGCGAAGGAGGCGGGGGAACTGACGGCCGCTGCTGCCGAGGAACTCTTCGATGTCGTGCGTATGCGCGTCCTCCAGGGGGAGTCGTTCGCGAAGGAACCCCCGGGAGCCCGGGGCCTGGTGGAGTTGGTGAAGATTCGCCCGGAATTGGAGCGGAGGCTGTTGGACTTTGCGAAGGAACTTCCTATGCCCAAGCTGGGTGCCTGGGCACCCGCAGCGTTCGGAAACGTCTTCAAGGATCCCGCCGTTTTGCGTGATTACCAAGGTCTCCTCAGGAGTTGGTCCGAGCAGACAGACAGCACCACCCTCAAGGCTGCGGCCGGCGCTATTTCGAAGATGGGAGACAAGTGAGCCATGGGGACATCGAAAGGATACGGTGGTGCCCCGAGTGGGCTTGTTCCGAGTTGGGTTGACGACACCGCGCCAGGCGCCGCCGTGACCACAGCTGTTCCCGGCGGTGGTGGTGGAGCGGCGGGAGCATCGCCAGGGGTGGCGCCCAAAGTGCCCGCCGCCGCGCCGGACGTCTCGTCGGCGGGTCGGCTCAGTACTGCAAAGGGCAACTTCACGCGGTTCGTCAGGAGCGGTGATTCGGACACGTTGCGTAGATCGATATCGCAGTACGTCCGCAACGGGACCGGGTCTGCGCGTAAGGCCGCCAGGCGGATGGGGGCCTCCCGCAGCGCCGGAACCAAGCTGCTGCAGGTCATCCGCGACGTCAACCGGCAGGGCGCGGCTGCGACGTTGCAGAAGCTCAACCTGCAACATCTTTCCGGCAGGCCGGCGGCGGACGTGTTCGTCTCGATGCTGGAAACCATCTGCCCACCCGGTGGACGGATCGACGAGGCCATCGCGAGGCAGGCCATGCTCGACGCGATCGCGGATCTTGCAGATGCCGGTGGGGAGACATTCGAGCAGATGACACCGGAGCAGTTGTCCGAGTTCTTCCAGAACTTCGTCATCTACACCATCGAGGGTCGCGTGCTAGCCGACATCGGCACGCACGCTATCGATTTCCCGGAGACCGTCGACGGGGTCGAGCAGGTTCAGGAGCAACTGCACGGATTCGTATCCAACTGCGTCCGGGGTCACCTCGGCGAGCATTTCGATGGGCTTGTCGAGAAAACGGACGAACAGGTGAAGGAGACCGTCGAACGTATCTACGAAGCCGCTTTCGAACTGGTCTCGGCGATGGCAGGAGATGTGGAATGAGCAGGCAATCAATCGTTTTCAGGGTAGGAGCCGATGACAGGCAGGTAGTCGCCACGCGGCTCGAGGGTTCGCATGCCACGGAATTCGCTTTCGATGGATTCGCCGATATCGACCATCTGCTTGGCGGCGTCCTATCCAAGCTGGAACGGCTGGGCCTCCAGCCCTCCGAGCGGTCTCTGGACCTGGCGATGCTGGCCGCCGCGATAACCGCGGCGGATACACGTGTCGAAAGAGGCAAGGAAGGACAGGACGGGTGGACGAGGGAACTGGAGATATGTCTTCCGGTCCACGATCAGGAGGCATGGCTACAGGTCGCGCCTCTCTTGGAGAGGACGCTGAATTTCCTGACAGGCGATCGGTGGGCGATGACATTCCGCCCCAGGTCGCCGTCCGCGGCGCGGATCATCGAGCCGCTTACGGAGACGCTCGCGGAACGTCCGACCGACGTGTGCCTTTTTTCCGGAGGACTGGACAGCTTTATTGGTGCCATTGACCTTCTTTCGGAGGGGAAAAGCGTCCTGCTGGTCAGTCATTATTGGGACAGTGTTACCAGCAAACACCAGGATGTATGTCTCAAGGCGCTGGAGGAGCGATATGAAGACGTATCGTTCTTTTCGGTACGCGCGCGGGTTGGTTTCGAGACGGGAGCGGTCGATGGCAGTTGGGCAGAGAATACCTTGCGTGCTCGCTCCTTTCTGTTTTTCTCCCTGGCCGCACTCGCAGCGGACGCCATCGGGAGGAACGTGACCATCCATGTGCCGGAGAACGGCCTGATCTCGCTGAACGTGCCACTGGATCCACTGCGACTCGGATCGCTGAGTACGCGAACGACCCACCCGTATTACATGTCCCGCTTCAACGAACTGTTGCGAGCCATAGGACTCGGCGGATCCCTCCACAATAGCTATCGTCATATGACGAAGGGCGAGATGGTCGAGGAGTGCGAGGACATCGACTTCCTCCGGGGGCACGCCAAGGAGACCATTTCGTGTTCGTCGCCTGCGAAGGCCAGGTTCTCCGCGGACGAGGAGCGGCGGAAGCCGAAGAACTGCGGACATTGCGTTCCCTGCCTGATCAGGCGGGCCGCGTTGAAGCGTGGATTCGGCGAGGACGACACCGAATACCAACTCGAGGAACTGGAAGATGCCGAGCTCGACAGCAAGTCGGCCGAGGGCGAGCACGTGCGATCTTTCCAGTTGGCCATCTCGCGTCTCCGTACCAAGCCGGGGCGTGCCCGCTTCGACATCCACAAGCCAGGGCCGCTAATAGACTTTCCTGACGATTGGGGGGACTATGAGGCCGTTTACCGGGATGGCTTGGAAGAGGTTGCCGACCTGCTCGAGAACGTCGAGGCACGACCTTCGGAATGACAGACATGAGTCATGCATCGCCAAGCTGGGTCGACTTCCATTGCCACTTGGATCTGTACCAGGACCATCTCGGAGTCATCCGTGAGTGCGATGCACGGAGGATCGCGACCCTCGCGGTAACAACGACACCGAAGGCGTTCGCACGCAATGTCGACTTCGCCCTCGGCTCTCCTTGTGTGACCGTCGGATTAGGCTTGCATCCGCAACTCGTTGCGGAGCGATCCGACGAGTTGCCGTTGTTCGAAAGGCTGCTCGAGCGCACCGACTATGTCGGAGAGGTAGGGTTGGATGCCAGCCCTAGGTTCTATGCGAGCTTCCAGCAGCAGCGACGCGTATTTGACCGGATACTCCGGGCATGTAGCGAACAGGGCGGCAAGATACTGAGCATCCACAGCGTCCGTTCGGTCGCGTGGGTGCTCGGATCCTTGGAAGAGAACCTGAAGAATCCGACCTGCATCCCGGTGCTGCACTGGTTCACGGGGACGAAGTCCGAAGCGCATCGGGCGATCGAGCAGGGGTGCTACTTCTCGGTGAACGTAGAGATGATGCGGAATGCGAAGACGCATGCACTCATTCGGTTCATACCGGAGGATCGATTGCTGACCGAGTCGGATGGACCTTTCGTTCAGTTTGGAGAACGTCCTGCCAGACCTTCGGATATGCCGGAGACTGTGGGGTTACTCGCCGCGATCAGGAATACCGAGTCAGCCCACTTGGCAGAACAAGTACTGAAGACATTGCGTGCGATTCAATCTATAGAACCTGCCATGCGGGAAGGGAAGCAGCGATCGTTATTTAAACAGGCCTGAGATGGGTTGTAAGGGGGTACGGAACTCGCCGGCGGCAAAAATGACCTCTTTGTCTATTTTCTTTCGGGCGAAACGCAGCACAGCGAGGTGCATTGGCAACTTCCGCTCTTGGCCGATGGCAGACGTATCGTTTAGCCTTGTCTTGCCTCCTTAGTTTTAGAATTCGGCAAGGCAGGGCTAAAGGAGGAGAATATGACTAATCGAACAGATGTTGAACGTGAGAATGCGGTTATCCAAGCATTCCTCGCTTTGCTGGATCAGGATATCCAGGTTGGTGTCAATGTTCGGCCACTACCGGAGGACTTGGCCAAAGTCATGCGGGAGCAGGCTCAGCTTGGTCGTGATATTGATCTGAATGAGGAGATCGAAGGCGATGTGGACCTCTGACAGGTGCTGTCACTGTCGGCGGTGACCCTGAGATGCACGAAATTCCGCATGGGCCGAGAAGGCACCTGCAGTCAGTTCAATATCGGCACCGCGGATGTGTGTTCTTCGCGCTGTGTCCCGCCAGCCATCAACCGCGGCCAAGACTTCTTCCATGATTTTCTGGGCTTTGGTGTCGGCAAGACCATAGAACATTGCGGTGCTCAGAACCGTCTCCAGGCTTGGCCGGTTGTCCACATCGTCTAGATTCAAGACGTGCTCGCCCTTGTCGATGTTCGGATTGACGTCGAAGGCAGGTGCCAGCCGCCATCCGGTCTTTCCCAGCACGAAACCGTGGTTACGCAGATGGTCATCTCGGTTGCCGACCGCGACGTTGAAGGCCACACGTCGGAACAGTTGTGCCAGATCGGCATCCGCGTGGGCGGCATCGCCCTGGGCGCGCAGGAACTGGGCCAGTTCGAGATAGCTCGTACCTTCGCTCTGCTCCTTGCGCAGCAGAGTCATGGCCGAGGCATAGAAGCGTCGCTGGCCTTCCATGCGGTCGAAGCGTTGTACGCAGAAGGTGTGGAAGTCATTGTTCAGCCGGATCAGTTTGGCTGGAGGAACATCGACGCCGGCCTTCCGCGCCAGCGTATGCACGACGTATTCCCAAGCCCCGATGTCCCGGTCGTCATCCCTGGCGGGGAACTTGCCGATCCAGAGGGAACCATCGGTTTCCGTGAAGTTGGCCTTGGGGCGGGCACCGCCTAGGGAGGCGCCCGGGGCTACCAGTACGGCAAGCCATTTCCGCAGGGCGTCCAGATCGTCGATCCGGCGGCTGCTGAGTTGGTAGGCCACCGCTTCGAGCTCGCGCAAGGTGGTCACCGGCGGAGCAGCCATTTTCTCGTTGCCGAGGAAGGTATCAGTACCGGTCAGGCGAAAGCGCAGGGCACCTTGACGGGTGAAGTCCTGCACGCCGATCAGGAAGTCCCAGGCATAGAGAGTGCGCGGTACCCGCTTCTCATCCTTGGCCTGTAGCGCCTCGCGGCGCTTCATCAGGGTCTGGCCCCAGCGGTCGGGCGAGGAGTCCAGGAAGATGCCGAAATTGCCCAACTCCGGTTTCGGGAAGAAAGGGTGTTCGTCAAGCGACAGGTCAGGGTCGAGCGCGAATGCCCGAGGGTCACCGAGCCAATCGCGGTCGTAGTGGAAACGGATCTGGCCGCGGTCATGTGCCAAGGTGCCAACCCGGCAGGCAGGGCCAAGATCACTGTCGAGCCATACTTCCAGCGCGTTGTTCGGCGGACTCATTGCGTGCCTTTCGTATCGGAAGACGATGAGGACGTTGGCGCTGCAACCTGCTTGCTTGCGGCGCGAGGGCGGCGCGTCGGCGCCAAGGCCAGGTCTTGCAGCTTGCGGCCAACCTTGTCGTCGGCAGCCAGGGTTTGGAGGTCGTTCTCCAGCCCGAGTACGGCCAGTACCCGGACGTAGGAACCCAGCGTGGCACCCGGATCACCGGCTTCCACCTTGTATAGCGTGGTTCGCGAAATGCCGGCGCGTTGCGCGACGACGGCATTGCTCAGCTTGCGTCGCAGCCGGGCAAGGCGCAGCCGCTCTCCCAACGCGGAGAGAAGGCGCTGTTCTTGGGGAAAGATCACGGGTGGCTTTCGTGGCATGTTCTCTATTGTAGGCGTTATTTGATTTATTTGTCTATAATAGCGTTATTCTATGCTGGGGAGGGTGTGGTAAGAGTTCCGAGACTACAGTGATACTTGTCTACGTCCTGCCCGTGGGAGATGGCCATGTCTCGGATTCATGAGTTCGTTGGCGATCATTTGCCGTGTGTTGATGTGGAGCGGGCCTTGGTACACAAGGCGGCCTCGCTATGCGCCAGCACGCGTTGGCACCCCGGGGAGGCCGACGTCCAGCGCGGCCGTGCCGTATTGCAGGAGGCTTTTGAGCAGCCACACAATCTGCCGTTGCCCGAGTTTGCCCGCTTGGCAGGCAAGTCGCGCCAGCAGATTTACAAGGACATCAAGGCGCACCGGCTGCTGGCACTGAGCGTGGGGCCGCGAGGCCAGAAGTTGCCCGACTGGCAGCTTGATCCGGTGAAGCTGCAGCTGACGCAGGTAGTCCTGCAAAAGGCTGAAGGCATCGATCCCTGGACGATGTACCGCGCTCTGTCTGAGCCGCTCGAAGGTTTGGGCGGATGCTCGCCCATCGAATCAGTGATTGCTGGCTCCATCGATGATATAGCCCTCGCTGTGCTCAACGTTCTGGGCGTTCACTGAAGCTGGACCCAGAGCCACGTTGGCGGGCGAAGTCCGGCTTTGTCTGACTGCCGTCCGTGTGTGTGCATGCCCAGTTGGGGCGACTAGCTGTCGCGCGGGCATACGATGGTGGCTGTGCCTTGCTTGTTCGATGGCGCGAGAGCGATGAGGCGTTGCATGAGGTGCGGCTCTGCTGGATATGAGTCCTTGGACGTCGGTAGCGGTTTGTAGAAAGTGGTTGTTGCTTGGGGCGAAGAACAAGGTTAAAATTGAGGCATTCACTGATCCCCTTCAGTGAAAGAAGGGTTTGGGAACAACGACTTAGCGCCCTAGTGCATGACTCGTTTCCCGCTCCAAACAAGTTTCCGCGGCATGCCATCGGTGCTGCGGATTTTCGGGAAAAGGGGCGAAAGCCCCTTTTCTCGTTTCCGCGTTCCCCGATCGGCTCAATGCGTACGCGGCGGCTCGTAGTGTTCGCCCGGCGCGATGGCGGTGACGTAGGGGCCGTTCCAGTCGCGGTCGAAGATGTCGATGAGGGTTTTCGCCGGCGCATTGCCTTGCACGAATACCGACGCGTCCACGGTGGTGTGGAAGTAGCTCCATTCCCAGTTGCCGGTGCCGATGTAGACGCTGCGGTCGTCGGCGACCGCATACTTGGCGTGCTCGACCCGGGCGTAGGGGATGAAGCCGCGCGGCGACGGCGGCAGCTGGCTGTACCTGACCCCGACATTGGGCAGGACGGCCAGGCTTTTCAGGTAGGCCTGCATGGGTTCGCGCAAGGCCCAGTCGGCCACGATGATGCGCACCTGCACGCCGCGCGCCGCCGCATCGCGCACCGCCGTGTCGATATCGGCCCACCAGCCGTGGGGGCCGAACTGGCGGATGGCCGAAAGCGTCATGACCTGGATGCGCAGCGTGTGCTGGCTGGCCTCGATCATGTTGACCAGGGCCGGCTGTTCCGCGCTGATCCAACGCGGCATCAGCGATGGCGGGCTGAACGCCGGGAAGGCGACCAGGGGATCGTTGCCGCCGGCATCCAGCAGGACTGGATCCATGGCGGTCACCGGCTGGAAGGACGGTGGCGCGACGGCCCGCTCGGCGGCCTTCGGCAGGTCGGGCTGCCTGGCCAGTTGCCAGTCGAACTCGAAGGCCGCCTCGAAGGTTTGCGCAAAGCGCGGATTGTTGATGCGCGCGCCGATTTCATGGATCTGGTCCAGTGCCCGCCAGTCCCAGTTCTGGCTGCCGACGAACACGCTGGTGCCGTCGACCACCATGTACTTGGCATGCAGCACGCCGCCCGTGAGGGCTTTCACGGGCAATACCTGGAGATCGATGCCGGGTGCCTGCCGCAGCTGGTCGATGCTGACCTGGTTCTCCTTGAGCATGTCCTGGTCGACCAGGATGCGCACGGCGACGCCATGGCGTGCGCGGTCGACCAGCGCGTCGAGTACGGGCGATAGCGGGCCGCCGGGTTCATCGGCAATGTAGAAGGCCGCGATGTCGATGCGCTGTTGAGCGCCATGGATCATCTGCAACCATACCGCCTGCGTGCGCGGCAGGCCCGGTTCGCCATAGCCGGTGGCCTCCGGCACGCTCTCGACGATCTGGAAGTCGGGCACCCTGGCTGCCGTGGCGACGGCATGCACGGGTAGCGGGTTGCCGGCCATGAACAGGCCCAGGCTGCCGGCCAGGGCGGCCAGTTTGCGCTTGGACGCATCGCCACGGATGGTGCGGATGCTGGAAGCGATCATGGGGATAGGGGCGACCTCAGCCATGGACATCCAATTGTCCCTGCATGCCGGCGGCATAGTGGCCCGGGACGTGGCAGGCGTAATACAGCGTGCCGGGGCGGCTGAAGGTCCAGATCAATGAGCTTGTCTGTCCGGCATCGATCGAAACGCTATTAGTCTCGTCGCCCATCTTCATGGTTGGCATGGCGGCTATTTCCTTGTCGTGTGCTTGCTGTTCGGCGAGGTCGCCTATGACGAATTCGTGCGGCCCGAACCGGAAGCCGGCCGCTTGTCCTTGGGCTGGGGCATGGCGGATGGATAGGCGTGCACCGGCATGAGCGCGGCCAGCCATCCCATGGCCAGAAGAGGGCGGATGAGCGTGGGCCGCATTGGAATGCTCCTGTCCAGGGACGGAGGCGGTTGATGAATTGTTACATTATAACATAACATATCTGTCGAGCTCAGCCCCAAGACATACACCCATTCCATTCGAGGCCGCCATGCCAACTACCGATCCGCGCCTGCCTGTCACCGTGTTGTCCGGTTTCCTGGGGGCCGGCAAGACCACCTTGTTGAATCATGTCCTGGCCAATCGCGAGGGGCTTCGCGTGGCGGTCATCGTCAACGACATGAGCGAGGTCAACATCGATGCGTCGCTGGTGGAGCGGGGGGCCGAGAACGCAGGTGCCGCCCTGTCGCGCACCGACGAGAAAATGGTCGAGATGAGCAATGGATGCATCTGCTGCACCCTGCGCGAGGACCTGCTGACCGAGGTTCGCCAGCTAGCCGCGGCCGGCCGCTTCGACTACCTGCTGATCGAGTCGACCGGCGTCGGCGAACCGATGCCGGTGGCCGCCACGTTCGACTTCCGCGACGAACACGGTCGCTCCCTGGGCGACCTGGCGCGTATCGATACGATGGTCACGGTGGTCGACGCGGTGAACCTGCTGCGCGATTTCTCGGGCAGGGATCTGCTGGCCCAGCGCGGGGAAGTGGCGTCCGAGGCGGATGACCGGACCTTGGCGGCCCTGCTGGCCGAGCAGGTCGAATTCGCCGACGTGGTCGTGATCGGCAAGGTCGACCTGGTGGACGAAGCGCAGCTCGAACGGGTGACGGCGGTCGTCAAGGCCCTGAATCCGGTGGCCGACATCGCGCATGCCCGGCAGGGGCGCGTACCGTTGAAAAAGATCCTGCATACCGGGCGTTTCGACCTGGACCGTGCCAGTGCATTCGCCGGTTGGGCGCGTGAACTGGCAGGCCAGCATGAGCCCGAGACGGAGGCCTACGGCATCGACAGTTTCGTGCTGCGTACGCGCCAGCCACTGCATCCGAAACGTTTCGCCGATTTCATGGAAATGCCGCTGCCAGGGATCCTGCGCGCCAAGGGCTACGTGTGGTTCGGGAGCCGGCCCGAGTGGGCGGTGTCGTATTCGCGCGCCGGCAATACCGCGACGGTGGAACCGGTCGGGCACTGGTGGGCGGCGGTTCCCCGGACACGCTGGCCGGCACCCGGCACGCCCGCGCGCCTTGGCATCATGGCCCATTGGCAGGAGCCCTACGGCGACCGCATCAACGAGGTGGTGTTCATTGGCAGCGGCATGGACCGTGCGTCGATCGAGCGCGCCTTCGCATCGTGCCACCTCAATGGCATCGAGATGCACAAAGGCATCGAGCATTGGAGGCGGCTGCCGGATCCCTTTCCGGCGTGGCGACGGACGCAGTGACGGCGGCGCGCAGGTGAGCGTCGCTCCCATGCCGTGCTCTACCGGCGTTGCGGCTCCCGCATGGCCCATCGACGGGTCATGAGTCATGTTGTTATAAAGTAACAATTGACTGCATACTCGATCCACGTCCGTGGCGTGGCGCAGACAGCGCGCGTCGCGGGCGGGATGGCCGCCGGCGTACCAGTTCGACGGCCACGGCTCGGGTCGATTAGACGGGGATATGCATGAGTAGACCGTATGTGATGCCGCGCGCGATCGCGGTGGCGATAAGCTTTGCCTTGACGCTGGCTGCCTGTGGCAAGCCGGACGAATCCACGTCCTCCGCGGCGGCCCGCACCGTACCGGCACCCTCCGCCAGCGCGGAGGTGATGGCGGGTGCGTCACCGCGCGGCGAGGGCATTCTTGATGTGAATGAGTTGGGGCCCGCCGGTGAGGCCTGCCAGGACTTCAACGGCTTCGTGAATGCCAAATGGATCGCGGCCAATCCCATTCCCGCCGACCAGACCCGCTGGGGCGCCTTCAATATCCTCAACGAGGCAAGCCTGAAGACCCAGCATGACCTCGTGGAGGCGGCGAGCCAACGCGCCGACGGCGCCCAGGCCGGCTCGATCGAGCAGAAGATCGGCTGGCTGTACCGTTCCGGCATGGACGAGGCCACGATCGAGAAGAACGGCTTCGCGCCGCTCAAGCCAAAGCTGGCAGCCATCGCTGGCTTGAACAGTGGAGCGGACGTGGCCGACTTCATCAGGAAGAGCTTTGCCGATGGCGATGCCCAGGTGTTCCAGTTCGGCGCTGGCGCCGACTTCCAGCACGCCGACTTGCAGATCGGTTTCGCCAACGAGGGCGGCCTGGGGCTGCCTACCAAGGATTACTACACCGGACCGGACTACAAGGCGATCCGCGATGCCTACGTCGCCTATATCGCCAAGTCGTTCGAGCTCACGGGCATACCCGAGGCGGAGGCCGCGAAGCAGGCGAGCGATGTATTGAAGTTCGAGACGTCGCTGGCCGCCGCCTCGCTATCGCCGGTGGAAGAGCGCGACCTGAAAAACCAATACCATTTCGTCAGCGTGGCGGAAGCGGACAAGGTCACGCCGAACTTCCCCTGGGAAGCGTTCTTCGAGGCCCAGGGTATAACGGCCGGCAAGAGCTTCTCGCTGTCGCAGCCGGCCTTCTTCGCCCAGTTCGACAAGATGCTCGCCACTACGCCCATCGGCGAATGGCAGGCCTACCTGCGCTTCCATGCGATCGACGATGCCTCGCCTTACCTGAGCAAGGCTTTCCAGGACAACCGCTTCGCGTTCTACGGCACTACCCTGGAGGGGCAGCCGCAGCAGCGTCCGCGCTGGAAGCGTGTGCTCGGCGCCGTGAACGGCGGCATGGGAGAGGCACTTGGCCAGCTATACGTGGCCAAGGTGTTCACGCCACAGGCCAAGCAGCGCGCCGAGGAACTGGTCGCCAACATCCGCAATGCGCTCAAGGCGCGCATCGAAAACGTGGACTGGATGAGCGACCAGACCAAGGCCAGGGCCATCGACAAGTGGAACAAGTTCCTGCCGAAGATCGGCTATCCCGATCATTGGCGCGACTGGTCAGCACTGGCCATCACGCCGGACAACTACTACGCCAACGTCCAGGCGGCCGCCAGATTCAACTATCACTACGACATCGCCCATATCGGCAGGCCGACCGATCGCAAGGAATGGGGCATGACGCCGCAGACGGTCAATGCATATTACGACCCGGGCACCAATACCATCAACTTCCCTGCGGCGATCCTGCAGCCGCCGTTCTTCTATGCCGAGGGCGACGACGCGCTCAATTACGGCGGCATCGGCGCCGTCATCGGGCACGAATCCAGCCATGGCTTCGATGACCAGGGGCACCAGTTCGACGGCGACGGCAACAAGAACAACTGGTGGACACCGCAGGATGAAAGCCAGTTCGAGGCACGCACCGCCAAGCTGGTGCAGCAGTTCAACGCATACGCGCCGATCAAGGACAAGCCCGACGTCCACGTCAACGGCGAGCTGACTCTGGGCGAGAACATCGCCGACCTGGGCGGCATCAACGTCGCCTATGACGCGCTGCAGATGGTCCTGAAGGCCAACCCGGTGGAAGCCTCGCGGAAGATAGACGGCTATACCGAAGATCAGCGCTTCTTCCTGAACTGGGCCCGGGTGTGGCGTGGCAGCACGCGCGAAAAGGCCGAGATATTGCAGCTCAATACCGATCCGCATGCGCCGGAGTCGGTCCGCGCGATGGCGGCGCCTTCCAACATGCCGGCCTTCGCCGCGGCATTTCAGTGCAAGCCGGGAGATGCCATGGTTCGTCCGGCGGACAAGCAAGTGAAGATCTGGTAACACCCTGCGAAAACGCGCCTGTGCCATCGCATCACGGCATTCGCCGTGGTGCGGTGGGGGCAGACTCGCCGCAATCGGTGCGCCGCTGCCACCCGGCATCTATCCGCTGTGTTGTCGGCGGCGTCAGAGGTCAGCGGCCATGGTCAAGCACGGCGGCCAGCCACATGAACGCCATGCCGACGGCCACGCCCATTGCGGGTGTAAAGCGATGGCCAGGCCCTACATTCGCCCACAGGCCGGGCAGCACATCGCCGCATGCCAGATAGAGCGTCGTGCCTACCGCCACGGCCAGGCTCGTTCCGAGGAAGGCCGGCGAATGGCCTACGAGCGCAATGCTCATGGCGCCGAGCGGAATCGTTGCCGTGGTGGCGATCGAGAGCAGGAAGGCGCGGCGCGGCCTGTAGCCACCAGCAACCAGCACGCCGGCGTTGGCGATTTCCCGCGGCAGCTCGTGCGCCAGGATGGCCAGGGCGACCACGAAGCCGAGCGTGCGATCAATGGCGAAACTGGCGCCGATCACCACGCCGTCGACCAGGTGATGGAGTGCATCGCCCATGATATCCATGCGGGCGAAGACGGCCGTGGCCGCCGGTGTATTCATGGCGCGCACGCCGCATTCGATGCAGAGCAGGCCGAGGATGCCGAACGACACGCGCGTGCCCACTTGCCCTGGTGTGAGACCGTGGGCCATGGCCTCGGGCAGCATGTGCAGGAGGGCGTCGCCGAGCAGCAATCCGGCGGCGGCTGCCTGCAGCCACGGCAGCCACGCCTGCAGGCGGCGCGGCGTCAGCCATACGACGAGCCTGGCCGAGAGCGACGCGGTGGCGACGGCCACGCTGGCCCCCAGCATGCCGGACAGATCCAATCCCTGCTGCATGGCGCGCTTCAGTCCAAAAAATGAAATGTTATAACATTTCATTAAAGGGTGCCAAGGTATCCGGGTATCGGTATAGGCCATTCCGAGACGGCCGACATGCCGGCCGGTGTCCGGTTCAGTTCATAGTCCCGGATGCATGGTGATCGTGCAGTCGAGGTCCTGCAGTTCATCGCCGCTGCCACGGTCGCCCCGGGCAGGGTCGGCATGGCCGCTGAGCAGGATGAAACCCGGATGGCCGTCCGGCGAGTACGCGCCCACCACGACCAGGCTGTGCGAAGCCATCGTGTCGCCGTGAGGCAGGGCTTCGGCCAGGACCTTGAACGGGTCGACCGCCAGTGTTTCCCCATCGACCCATCGCGCCTGGTAGTCGTGTCGATGCGGGGGCAGGGGATCGCTCAATGGGTGCCATTGCCCGGTGATCGCGGGCAACAGGTGCCGCAAGGTGGCGCGCACGTCCGGCCGGATGCAATCCACATGGATATGCGACTGGTCCTGCGAGCGTCCCGGCGCGGAGTTGACCACCAGGCTCAGCGAGTCGCGCGGCAGGGACGCATGCAGGGCGGCTTCCACGTAGAAGCGTGCAGCCCAGGCATCGGCGAAATAGTTGGGTGCGTCAGGGGCTTGCAATGCGGGGCTTTCAATGCCGCTGACGCGCGCAAGCGGAAGTACCAGATATTGATAGCGCCCGGCTCGATCCCCTGTCCGCCGAAGGCTTGAATTGAGGCGTTTATGACATATCAATTGCAGAGCGAAGGGGCCGTATCGCACTGGTATCGCCATCACAGGCCAGCCATGTAAGGTTTTCCCCGTCGCCAGGGACTCTCCGGACAAGACCAACCACGAAGAGAGAGTTGCCCATGGCTGCCGTGCCCGATCATTCCATGACCATCCAGCATCTGCCTGCGCGTCGTGCATGGCGATGGTGCCTGGATGGGCTCGGGCTGTGGCGATGTTTTCCGTTGCGTCTGTTCCTGCTGTGCCTCTTGCCGATAGTGCTGGAGGGCGCGCTGCAATGGATCCCGCTGGCAGGGATGCTGCTCTCCAAGATACTGCCACCACTGCTGGGGTTTGGTGTGCTGCAAGGCTTGGCTTGGAGCGAATCATCCGGCGCATTGCGCTGGAGCAGTCCATTCCGCCTATGGCGCAGGGGGCGGCTCCTTCCGGCATTGGGCCTGGCCTTGATCTGCGGCCCGGCGGTAGTCGCCGTGCAACTGGTGGGTGTGGCGGCCTTGCATGGCTGGCCTGCGGTGGATGCCGTGCTGCTTGGGCACGCCGCCGCGCATCGTGAGCTGATGACCCGCGCCTTCACTTGCCTGCTGATTCTGCCCGGCATACCGGCCGCCGTATTGCTGGGCCTGGCGCCGATGTACCTGCTGTCCCGCGATGCCTCGCCGTGGCAGGCCATTCGATGCAGCGTGCGAACGGTATGGCGTTGGCGTGCGGCGTTTGGCTTGTATGCCTCGGTTCAACTGGTGCTTGTGGGCTGTGCGCTCGTTACGCCCTTTGGCATCGTGCTGGTGCTGCCGCTATTGCCGTGGATGACTGCTTCCTCGTATGCGGCCTGGAAGGACATCGACGCCGTGTCCTTGGCGTGAGTCGCCGCGGGATGCGCCATGACGGGTTCGACGCGTTGCTGCGCGAGCATGCCGGCCTGCTGTCGCGCATCGCCGCCAGCTACGAGGCCGATCCCGCGCTGCGCGACGACCTGTTGCAGGACATGTCCCTGGCCTTGTGGCGGGCATTGCCTGCCTGGCGCGGCGAGGCGCCGTTGCGGGCGTTCGTGGCGCGGGTGGCCCATAACCGTGGCGCTACGCATGTGCTGGGCCAGATGCGCCGGCCGGCCGGCGGCGAACTCGACGACCAGGTTCCCGAGCCGCGCGATGGCCCGGAAGGCCATGCGGAGAACGAGCAGCGCCGTATGCGCCTGCAGGCCGCCGTGCGCGTCTTGCCGCTGGCATTGCGGCAAGCGGTGACGCTCGCGTTCGAAGGTTTCAGCCATGCGGAAATCGCCGATACGTTGGGCGTTACGGCCGGCAGCGTAAGCGTGCGCCTCCATCGCGCGAAGGCGGCACTGAAGGCACTGCTGGGAGAGCAGACATGACAAGCCATGACAGCGATTGGACGCAATGGGGCCAGCTATGGCGCGAGCAGCCGGCGGCGGATCCATCTCGCCTGCTCAGGCAAGTGGCGCGCAAACGCTGGCGCATGCGGGCGATGGTGGCGGTCGAGGCATTGGGGACTTGCGTGGCCTTTGTCCAATGCCTGCGGATGTACGACATCGCTTCCTGGCGGTGGCGCGCCTGGGGAGGACTCATGTTGTTGTTCGTCCTGGCGATGCAGGCGCTCTACCTGCACATCCGGCGGGGGACATGGCGCGCCTCGGGCAGCGACGTGCACAGCCTGCTGGCATTGACGCTCAGGCGGGCGCAGGCGGGCATCCGGCTGGCTCGGCTCAATCTGTGGAGCACCGTTGCCTTGGCGGCCTTCACCCTGCTGGTGGCGTGGCCCGAGCTGGAGCCTGGCCGCTGGGAAGCCGACCCCAGGTTGCGCTTGACGCTGCTGATGCAGTTTGTAGTGAACACGCCGCTGATCGTGGCCCTGGTGGCGGTGTGCGCCTGGTATATCCGGCGGCAAAAGGCGCGCATCGCGCGCATGCGGACGTGGTTGGCGTCAGGGCATGACGGTGGGGAGATGGGCTAGGGCGTGCGGGCGGTCGCTCCACCCGCACCTTCATCCACTTGCCGGCACCTTTTCCCGGAGGGAGAAGGATGGCGTCGTTGCGTGGTCAGTGCGTGTGCTTGCGGTGCTCGATGGCCTGCCGGCGGTAGAACGGGTAGCAGATGGCCAGGGCGACGAACCAGATCGGCGTATAGAGCAGGCCGGTCAGCGTGTCCTCCTTCTGCCCGAACACCCACAGCACGAAGGCGAAGAAGACCAGCACCACCCAGCACATCAGCACGCCGCCGGGCATCCTGAAGATCGAGCTGGCGTGCCGCTCCGGATGCAGCCGGCGGTAGCGCAGGTAGGCGAACATGATCAGCGACCACACGAAGATGAAGCAGATGCTGGAGATGGTGGTCACGATGGTGAAGGCCTTCATGATGTCGCCTTCCTGGTAGAGCAGCAGTACGCCGATGAACAGCAGCAGGCAGGAGTAGCCCAGGCCGTTGGCGGGCACGTCGTTGTTGCTGAGCCTGGCGAACGGGCGCGGTCCGAGCCGGCTGGCCGAGAGGCCGTAGAGCATGCGGCCGGTGGAATAGATGCCGCTGTTGGCCGAGGAGGTGGCCGAGGTGAGCACCACGAAGTTGATCAGGCTGGCGGCGATGGGAATGCCGATCAGCATGAACAGGTTGACGAACGGGCTGCGGTCGGGGGCAACCTGGTCCCAGGGCGTCACGGTCATGATGACCAGCAGGGCCAGGATGTAGAACACGATCACCCGGATCGGGATGGCATTGATCGCCTTGGGCAGGTTGCGTTCCGGGTCCTGCGCCTCCGCCGAGGCCGTGCCGATCAGCTCGATGCCGACGAAGGCGAACACGGCGATCTGGAACGCGGCGAGGAACCCGGCGCCGCCGTGCGGGAACCAGCCGCCGTGCGACCACAGGTTGGACACCGCGGCCCGGGCGCCGGACGGCGAGGTGAAGCCGATGGCGATCAGCACGGCGCCGATGGCGATCAGCGAGACGATGGCGACGATCTTCACCAGGGCGAACCAGAACTCCAACTCGCCGAACAGCTTGACGGTCAGCAGGTTGAGCCCGAGCAGCAGCGAGATGCACAAGGTGCCGGGCAGCCACAGCGGCACGCCGGGTATCCAGAACTGGATATAGCCGGTGATGGCGACCACATCGGCAATGCCGGTCACCACCCAGCAGAACCAGTAGGTCCAGCCGGTGAAGAAGCCGGCGCAGGGGCCGAGCAGGTCGTAGTTGAAGTCGACGAAGGACTTGTAGTGGAGGTTGGACAACAACAGCTCGCCCATCGCCCGCATCATGAAGAACAGCACGCTGCCGATGACGGCGTAGGCGACGATCACCGAGGGGCCGGCCAGGCTGATGGTCTTGCCCGAGCCCATGAACAGGCCGGTGCCGATGGCGCCGCCGATGGCGATCAGCTGCAGGTGGCGGTTGCGCAGGTTGCGCTGCAGGTGCTGGCCGGTGCTGGCCGTGGCCACGGCGGGGTCATGGTTCTGCATCGTCGGCACGATCCTCTCGGCGGCGGGGCGAAGCGGTCATCCTAAAGGATTCCCTGCCGGCCCGCGCCAGGCTCACCAAACCAGGTCGTCGGGTACCTGGAACTGGCTGTAGTAGGCGTCGTCCTCGCTTTGCGGCGTGGTTTCCACGGCCCGGGCGTGATCGAGCACGATCACCGAGGCGTCGCGCTCGCGCACCTTGTCGGCGGCGGCGCGCGGCAGCAGCTCGTAGCCTTCGCCGGCGCGCACCACCACCAGCGCGCCCTTGGCCAGCTGCGCGCGCAGCGCCTCGTTGACCAGCACGCTGCTGATCCTGTCGCCGTCGGTGAAGCGGTAGCTGATCTCGCCCTCGCGCCTGACCTTGTTGGCGTCGACGATCTGGAGGATCTGCGCTGCGAGTTCACGAGCACGGGCCTGTGCATTGCGTTCGGCGGCCAGCGCGCGGTCGCGCTCCGCACGCTCCGCCTGCAGGCGCTGGGCGTCGATCTTGTCGTCAGGTGCAGCCCCTGCTGCCTTTCCCTGGCGCTGCTTGGCCTGCTCGCGCGCGATCTGGTCGACCTTGCCCTTCTTGGCGAGGCCGGCTTTCAGTAGCTGTTCCTGCAGGGGATTGCGCATGCGTGGGATATCGGTGGGCGGTATCCGGCGATTGTAGCCGGTTGCCCGGCGCCACACGGACACGCGACGCCGCGCCCCTGCGCTTCTCGGAAAACGGCGCCGTCCCATGACGGCGCCGTCTTTCGTTGCAGGGCAGGGCGGATCAGAGCGCTTCGAACACGCCCGCCGCGCCCATGCCGGTGCCGATGCACATGGTCACCATGCCGTACTTCTGCTTGCGGCGGCGCAGGCCGTGGATCAGCGTGGCGGCGCGGATGGCGCCGGTGGCGCCCAGCGGGTGGCCCAGCGCGATGGCGCCGCCCAGCGGGTTCACCTTGGCAGGGTCCAGGCCGAGATCGCCGATCACCGCCAGCGCCTGCGCGGCGAAGGCTTCGTTGAGCTCGATCCAGTCCAACTGATCCTGCTTGATGCCGATCTGCTTGAGCGCCTTGGGGATGGCTTCCTTCGGGCCGATGCCCATGATTTCCGGCTTGACGCCTGCGACCGAGAAACCCACGAAGCGGGCGATCGGGGTGAGGTTGAACTCCTTGATCGCCTTCTCGCTGGCCAGCAGCAGCGCGCCGGCGCCGTCGGACATCTGCGAGGAATTGCCGGCTGTCACCGTGCCGCCGAACCTGTCGTTGCGGAACACCGTCTTGAGCTTGCCCAGCACCTCCAGCGTGGTGCCGGGACGCGGGCCCTCGTCGGTGTCGATCAGGCGGCTGTCGGTGGTGATGCCGCGGGTGGCGAGGTTGGGGTAGTGGTCATCCAGCTGGAATGGGGTGATCTCGTCCTTGAACTCGCCGGCGGCGATGGCGGCCAGCGCACGACGGTGGCTTTCCACCGCGAACGCGTCCTGCTGTTCGCGGGTGACCTTCCACTGTTCGGCCACCTTCTCGGCGGTGATGCCCATGCCGTAGGCGATGGCACGGTCCTCGTCGTGGGCGAAGATGGCCGGGTTCATTGCCACCTTGTGACCCATCATCGGCACCATGCTCATGCTCTCGGTGCCGGCGGCGATCATCAGGTCGGCCACGCCGAGCTGGATGCGGTCGGCGGCCATGGCGATAGCCTGCACGCCCGAGGAGCAGAAGCGGTTGATGGTGACGCCCGGCACGGTGTAGGGCAGGCCGGCGAGCAGGGCGCCGATGCGGGCGACGTTCATGCCCTGCTCGGCTTCCGGCATGGCGCAGCCGACGATCACGTCCTCGATGCGATGCGGATCGATGCCCGGCGCCTGCGCCATCACGGCGCGGATCACGTGGGCGAGCATGTCGTCCGGACGGGTGTTGCGGAACACGCCGCGCGGCGCCTTGCCGACCGGCGTGCGGGTGGCGGCGACGATGTAGGCGTCTTGCACTTGCTTGGTCATGGTTTTGCTCCGTGGCGTCGCGCGTGATTCGCGGCGACGCTATTGGTGTTTTTGATCGTCACCGGGTACATGGTGACGAGCCATAACTCTTTGCTCGTCATTCCGGCGCAGGCCGGAATCCAGGGGCCTCTGTGTGGACAGCGGCGACTGGGTCCCGGCCTGCGCCGGGACGACGATCGTTCTCAGTTGCGCAGCGGCTTGCCGGTGGTCATGGTGTGGGCGATGCGGGCCTGGGTCTTCTCCGTCTTGGCCAGCTCCACGAAGTGCTTGCGTTCCAGTGCGAGCAGCCATTCCTCATCGACCTGCGAACCGCGCTCGATGGTGCCGCCGCACAGCGTGTCCGCGATGCGCGTGGCGATGGCCACGTCGTGCGGCGAGGCGAAATAGCCCTCGGCGAGGTTGGCGAGCGACGCCTGGAACGTGGCCGTGCCCACGTCGCCGGCGACCGGGATGTTGCGGGCCATCATCGGCGGGCGCCAGCCGCTTTCGGCCAGCGACAGCGCGACCTTCTTGGCGACATACAGCAGCTCGTAGGCGTTGAACACGACCACGTCGCTGTCGCGCAGCAGGCCGAGCTGCCTGGCTTCCAGCGCGCTGCCCGAGACCTTGGCCATCGCCACCGTCTCGAACACCTTCTTCAGCGACTCGAACGGATCTTCCGGGTTGGCCTTGGCGGCGCGGATGGCCAGCTCATGCAGGCCGCCACCGGCCGGCAGCAGGCCAACGCCGGCCTCGACCAGGCCGATGTAGCTCTCCAGCGCGGCCACGGTGCGGGCCGAGTGCATCTGGAATTCGCAGCCGCCGCCCAGGGCGAGGCCACGCACGGCGGACACCACCGGCACCAGCGAGTGCTTGATGCGCATGCTGGTGGCCTGGAAGTTGGCGACCATCTTCTCGAAGTCGTCGAACTTGCCGGCCTGCAGCAGGCTCAGCGCGCCCTTGAGATCGGCGCCGGCCGAGAACGGCTCGCCGGTCTGCCAGATCACCACGGCTTTGAGCTGCTGCTCGGCAACGTCGATAGCCTGCTGCACGCCATCGAGCACGCAGTCGTTGACCGTGTTCATCTTGGTCTTGAACGAGAGGATGCCCACGCCATCGTCGCCCAGCGTCCACAGGCGCACGCCGTCGTTCTCCCACACCGTGGTGCCCTGGTCGAATTTCTCGCCCAGGATCGGATCGGGGAACAGCTGGCGCTGGTAGACCGGGTGCTGCGAGCGCGGCTTGTCGGTGTTGGCGCTGGCCGAGTACGAACCGTTCTTGCCGTGCACGCCAGTGCGGCCGTCGGTGACCCACGCCGGCAGCGGCGCCTTGCTCATGGCCTTGCCGGCGGCGATGTCCTCGGCGATCCAGCCGGCCACCTGCTGCCAGCCGGCGGCCTGCCAGGTCTCGAACGGGCCGAGCTTCCAGCCGTAGCCCCAGCGGATGGCGAAGTCGACGTCGCGCGCGGTATCGGCGATGTCGGCCAGGTGGTAGGCGCTGTAGTGGAACAGGTCGCGGAAGGTCGCCCACAGGAACTGCGCCTGTGGATCGCTGGACGCGCGCAGCTTGCCGAACTTCTCGGCCGGGTCCTTGATGGCGAGGATGGCGGACACCTCGTCCGAGGCCTTCTGCTCGGACGGGCGGTAGTCCTGCTTGGCCACGTCCAGCACGACGATGTCCTTGCCGGCCTTGCGGTAGAAGCCCGCGCCGGCCTTCTGGCCCAGCGCGCCTTTCTCGATCAGCGCGGAGAGCCACACCGGGGCCTTGAAGTACGCGTGCCACGGATCGTCGGCCAGGGTGTCGGCCATGGTCTTGATCACGTGGGCCATGGTGTCCAGGCCCACCACGTCCGCGGTGCGGTAGGTGGCGCTCTTGGGACGGCCCACGGCCGGGCCGGTCAGCGCGTCGACCACGTCGAAGCCCAGGCCGAACTGCTGGGTGTGGTGCATGGTGGCCAGCATCGAGAACACGCCGATGCGGTTGCCGATGAAGTTCGGCGTGTCCTTGGCGACCACCACGCCCTTGCCCAGCGTGGTGGTGAGGAAGGCTTCCAGGCCTTCCAGCACGGTCTTGTCGGTGAGCCGGGTCGGAATCAGCTCCACCAGGTGCATGTAGCGCGGCGGGTTGAAGAAATGCACGCCGCTGAAGCGGTGGCGCATTTCCTCCGGCAGCACCTCGGCCAGGCCATTGATCGACAGGCCCGAGGTGTTGGAGGCGATGACGGCGGTCGGCGACAGGTGCGAAGCGATCTTCTTGTAGAGATCCAGCTTCCAGTCCATCCGTTCGGCGATCGCCTCGATCACCAGGTCCACGTCCTTGAGGTGATCCAGGTGCTCGTCGTAGTTGGCCGGAATGATCGCGGCGGCGACGGTCTTGTCGGCCAGCGGGGCAGGCGAGAGCTTCTGCAGGTTGGCGATGGCCTTCAGCGCGATGCCGTTCTTGGGACCTTCCTTGGCGGCCAGGTCGAACAGCACGGTTTCGACGCCGGCATTGGTCAGGTGCGCGGCGATCTGCGCGCCCATGACGCCGGCGCCCAGCACCGCGGCCTTGCGGATGCGCAGCGCTGCCTTGGGGGTGGATGGAGCGGTCATTGGTTTCTCCGTAGTGCGAGACACAGTGAAGGTAAACAGGAGCCCGGTAAGGGCCTGAAAGTCGGGTGCCCGGTCTTAAGAGGACTTGAGACCGGAGGCGGCGAAGCGGATCAGATGCTCGGCGGTCTGCTCACGATGGCGATGCTCGGGAACATCGCTTTTTCGCTGGATCATGCCGAAGCCGGACATGGCGTGAGTCAGGGCACCGGTCACCAGGTCCACCCGCCAGTACAGCTCCTCCTTGCTCAGGTGGGGCAGCAGGCGGGCGAACTCGGCGGTGAACTGGCGCATCACGTGGCCGTAGTTGTCCGACAGGAACTTGCGAAGGGTGTCGTCGTGCTCGGCGAAGGCCCGGGCCAGCACGCGCATGAACAAGGAGCCGTTGCCGTCGTGGGAAAGCTCCAGCGCAGGCACGATGAAGGCGGCCAGCACGTCCTCGATGGTGGTGTCTGGTTCGCCGGCGATCTTCTTCAGCGCGGCCATGCGGCGGCCGTTCAACTGGTCCAGGCGACGGCGGAACACTTCCTCGATCAGCCGATCCTTGGAGCCGAAGTGGTAGTTCACCGCGGCCAGGTTGACGCCGGCGGCGGCCGTCAGCTGGCGCAGGGAGGCCCCGTCGAAGCCGTGCCGGGCGAACAGTTCCTCGGCGGCGCCGAGGATGCGCTCCTTGGTCGGCAGGGCGGCTTGGGGGCTTGGCATGGTCCGTCGGCCTCGACGAGGAATCAAACGATCGTTTGAGCATACGCGGGTCGATTCAGGCCCGTCAAACGATCGTTCGGCGCCACCGGCGCTTGGGTTGCGTATGGGGTAGAATCTGTCAAACTTTCGTGAGCTAAATCCGTATATCTCGACGGGATTTGGCTTAACTTCCGCCGGCACGGGCCGGCCCGCCCACTCAGATACCAGTTTTATTCCGGAGCAGACCCCATGGCGCTGGAGCGCACCCTTTCCATCATCAAGCCCGATGCCGTTGCCAAGAATGTGATCGGCGAAATCTATGCACGCTTCGAAAAGGCCGGCCTGAAGATCGTCGCCGCCAAGTTGAAGCAGCTGTCGCGCAAGGAGGCCGAGGGCTTCTACGCGGTGCACAAGGAACGCCCGTTCTTCAACGCGCTGGTCGAGTTCATGATCTCCGGCCCGGTGATGATCCAGGTGCTCGAAGGCGACAACGCCATCCTCAAGAACCGCGAGCTGATGGGCGCCACCAATCCGAAGGACGCCGCGCCGGGCACCATCCGCGCCGACTTCGCCGATTCCATCGACGCCAACGCGGTGCACGGTTCCGACGCGGCCGAGACGGCCGCCGTCGAGATCGCGTACTTCTTCGCGACGACCGAAATCTTTTCGAGGTAAGTGCGTTCTTCCATGAACGCGAGAATCAAGAAGCGGCCGTCCATGGCCGCACTCTTCACCAGGAAACGCGTTTCTTGGGATGGCGTAAGGAAATAGAGGGCGGCATCGAGCCGCGAATTTGAAGATGACCGACCAGGCTGTAACCACCATCGCCACCGAGAAGGTCAACCTGCTCGATTTCGATCGCCAGGGCCTGCGCGATTTCTTCGCGCAGCTCGGCGAGAAGCCGTATCGGGCGGAACAGGTGATGAAGTGGATCTACCACCGCCTGGAAGACAACTTCGAGAACATGACTGACGTCGGCAAGGCGCTTCGAGCCAAGCTCGAGGCGTCCTGCTACGTCGGCCCGCCGAAGACCCTGTTCGACAAGGGCGCCGCCGACGGCACGCACAAATGGCTGCTGGGCATGGACGGCGGCAACGCGGTGGAGGCGGTCTACATTCCCGAGCCCACCCGCGGCACGTTGTGCGTGTCCTCGCAGGTGGGCTGCGGCCTCAACTGCCAGTTCTGCTCCACCGCGACCCAGGGCTTCAACCGCAACCTTTCCACCTCCGAGGTCATCGGGCAGATGTGGGTGGCGGCCAAGTACCTGGGTAACGTCACGCACCAGAACCGCCGCATCACCAACGTGGTGATGATGGGCATGGGCGAGCCGCTGCTGAACTTCGACAACGTGGTCAAGGCGATGAGCCTGATGCGCGATGACCTGGGCTTCGGCCTGGCTTCCAAGCGCGTCACCCTGTCCACCGCCGGCATGGTGCCGATGATCGACAAGCTGTCGGAGGTCATCGACGTCTCGCTGGCCGTGTCGCTGCACGCCGCCAACGACGAGTTGCGCACCGAGCTGGTGCCGCTCAACAAGCGCTATCCGATCGACGAGCTGGTGGGCGCCTGCCGCCGCTGGCTGGAGCGCAAGCCGCGCACCTCGATCACCTTCGAATACACCTTGATGAAGGGCGTCAACGATCAGCCCGAGCATGCGCGCCAGCTGATCAAGCTGATGCGCCGACTGCCCAACTGCAAGGTCAACCTGATTCCGTTCAATCCATTTCCTGGCACGCGTTTCGAGCGCTCGGGCGCCGAAACCATCCGCGCCTTCCAGACCCAGCTGCTCAACGCCAACGTGCTGACCATGCTGCGCCGCACCCGCGGCGACGACATCGATGCGGCATGCGGCCAGCTCAAGGGACAGGTATTGGACCGCACGCGCCGCCAGGCCGAATTTCGCAAGCGTCTGGAGGAAGGGGCCAGTCATGCGGCTTGATCGAATCCTGCTGAGCGCCGGCCTGGCCATGCTGATGGCGGGCTGCGTCACGACCACCACCACGGATGCGGGAGGCGTCTCCACCAAGATCCCGCGCACCTCCAAGGCCGAGAAGAAGGAAGAGGGCGCACGCGTGCATACCGCGCTGGCCCAGCAATACCTGGCCAATGGGGACCTGCAGGATGCCCTGGTCAAGCTCAACAAGGCACTGCAGTTCGATCCCAACTACGTGCCGGCCCACACCGTGATGGCGGTGGTGTACGAGCGCATCAACGACAACGCCAACGCGGAGCTGCATTACCGCAAGGCCCAGTCGCTGGCGCCGACCAAGGGCGACACCAACAACAACCTCGGCGCCTTCCTGTGCAAGGAGGGCAAGGCCGCCGAAGCCATCCCCTATTTCCAGAAGGCGGTGGCCGACCCGTTCTACCAGACCCCCGCGCTGGCCTGGACCAACGCCGGCGCCTGCCTGGTGGGAACCCGCGACTATGCCGGGGCCGAGGCCGACTTCCGCAAGGCCATCGACATCGCCCCGCAGAGCGGCGAGGCGTTGTATCAGCTCGCCAACGTGCTTTATCTTCAGAACGATGCGTTCCGCGCGCGTGCCTTCATCCAGCGGTTCGATGCGCTGGGCCAGCCGACCGCGGCATCGCTCAAGCTTGGCCACGACATTGAATCCAGGTTGGGCAACAGGGAAGCTGCTCTCAATTACAGCAGGCGACTGCAAAGCCAGTTCCCGGATTCGGAGCAGGCGCGCGCCCTCGACGCAACCGCACGCCAATGACATCCCAGCAGTCACATTCGGCCGATAGCGGCAACCGAGTCACCACTCCCAACGACGTACCCGACGCCACCATGGACACGGCATCTTCCACGCTGGAGACGATCACCGGAACGCTGGGCACCCGTTTGCGGGCGGTGCGCGAGGCGCGTGGCCTCGACATCGAATCCTGCGCGCACGCGCTGCGCCTGCCTACCCGGGTGCTTCGCCAGATCGAAGGCAACGAATACGGCGGCATCGACTACCAGGTCTACCTGGGCGGCTACCTGACCAAGTATGCGCGCTACCTGGACATCGACGAGACCGAGGTCAAGGCCGAGTTGGAGCGCATCAAGCCGGCTCAGCCCACGTTGGTGGCCACCGGCGGCATCTCCCATTCGCGCTATCTGCTGGAGAACTATGCGCGCGCGGCCACCTATGTGGTGCTGACCGCGGCCATCGTGGTGCCCACCATCTGGCTGGGCGTCCGTGGCACGCTGGACCGCGATGTCAGCCACTTGGCGCCGCTCGACGCCACGCCGGTGGCGCAGGTGGATGCGCCGGCCAGCGCCCGCTCGGCCGCGACGCCCGTTCCGGCGCCGGCGGCCTCCAGCCAGGACGCCGCCGTGGCCGCCGCGCCGGCGAGCCAGCCGGCCCAGCCGCCGCAGGCTGCCGAGCCGTCGGCGCAGGACCAGCAGCCCCTGATGGCGTCGATGACGCCTTTCCCGAACCTCGGTGGCGACACCGCGCACGCGACGCCCACGCCACCGGCCCCGGCCTCGTCCGATGCGGTCGGCAGCGGCGCGCACAGCTTGGTGCTGACCCTGCAGGGGGCCAGCTGGGTGGAAGTGACCGCCAAGGACGGTTCGCGCCTCGAATACGGCCTGCTGCCCGCCGGCAGCTCCAAGACCTACCGCAGCGACCAGCCCCTGGAAGTGCGCATCGGCAATGCCGGTGGCGCCCAGGTGATACTGGACGGCCAGCCGATGGCGCTGGACGGCTACCGCCGTTCCAATGTCGCCCATTTCCGCGTCGAGGTTCGCGACGGCAAGGCCGAGCCGGCCGGCGCCTGAGCGGCATGCCGGACCTGTGCGGTCCGGCGCAATCGGTTATGCTTGCCCATTGTCCGCTCGGCAGCGAGCGGGCAAGCAGGGCTGGTTTCTATTCCGCATGGCGGGTGCAGCTGCAAGGCGCCCTTGGTGTGCGGTTCCCCAAGGGTGATTGCATGGCATTTGAAGCGTACGACGAATACGAACAGAGCGAACGCGTACAGCAGTGGCTGCGGCAGAACGGCCTGTCCATCGTCGTCGGCATCGCGATCGGTCTGGTCGGCATCTTCGGCTGGCAGCAGTGGAACAAGCACAAGGCCGAGCACCAGGGCGATGCCGCCAATCTCTACCAGCAGGTCCAGGTCGCCGTGGCCTCCGGCAAGACCGAGGGCGCCGATGCGCTGATCGACCAATTGACCAAGGATTACACCGACACCCCGTACGCCATGTTCGCCATGAGCGACCGCGCGGCGCGCCAGGTGCAAGCCAAGCAGTTGGACAAGGCGCTGGAATCGCTGGGCTGGGCGGAAGGCCATGCCGGCGATCCCAACCTGAAGGCGCTGGTGCAGGTACGCATCGCGCGCGTGCTGCTGGCGCAAGGCAAGGCCGCCGATGCGCTGGCCGCGCTCGACCGCATGCCGCCCAAGAGCTACGAGGGCGTGGCGCAGGAACTACGCGGCGATGTGCTGGTCAAGCTTGGACGTCCGGATGATGCCCGCAAGGCTTACGAGGCCGCCAAGGCGGCGCTGGGCGAGAACGCGCCTCACAGCGTGCAGATGAAAATCGATGATCTGGCCGTGGCCGGGAAGCAGGGTGCATGAAACCTGAAGTGAAGAAGCGCGGTGCGATGAAGCGCGTTTGGCTGGTGGCCTTGACCTCGCTGGTGGTGCTTGCCGGCTGCCATTCGTTCAAGAAGGAAAACGTCCAGCCGCCGACCCCGCTGGCCAAGGACTTCAAGCCGACCGTGACGGTCGCCAAGGTCTGGACCTCCCGCGTCGGTGCCGGCGCCGGCGATAGCGGCGTGCGCCTGCGCCCGGCCTTCGCCGACGGCGTGCTGTACGCCTGCAGCACCGACGGCAAGCTGGCCGCCTTCGACGCCGCCAGCGGCAAGACGCTATGGTCCAAGAGCTCGCGCACCAGGGGCTGGTTCGGCTGGGGCGACAAGAAGCGCGCCGACGCGCTGTACGCCGGCGGCCCGATGGTGTCGGGCGACCTGCTGGTGGTCGGCACGCTGGATGGCCACATCTACGGCATCAACGCGAAGGACGGCAGCCCGCGCTGGGAATCGGTGGTCAACTCCGAAGTGGTCTCCTCGCCGGTGATTGCCGGCAACCTGGTGATCGCGCGTACCCAGGATGGCCGCCTGTACGGTTTCGACAGCGCCACCGGCGAACGTCGCTGGGTCTATGACCAGGACACCGTGCCGCTGCTGAGCCTGCGCGGCAATGGTCCGCTGCTGGCGGCGAACGGCGTGGTGTTCTATGGCAGCGACGCCGGCAAGCTGGTGGCGCTGCGCCTGGACAACGGCGAGAAGCTGTGGGAACAGACCCTGGCCAGTGGCGAGGGCCGCACCGAGATCGACCGCCTCGCCGATGCCGATGGTTCCATCCTGTTGCAGGGCTCCACCCTGTACGGCGCCGCCTACCACGGCAACCTGGTGGCGGTGGACGGCCCCAGCGGCCGCCCGCTGTGGGGCCGCCCGTTCTCCACCTTCACCTCGCTGGACATCAGCAACAACGCCCTCTATGGCGTGAACGACGAATCGCAGGTGTGGGCGTTCGACAAGAACGGCGGCTCCGACCTGTGGAAGAACGATGCGCTGAAGTACCGCTGGCTGACTGCGCCGGCCGTGCTGGGCGATTACGTCGTGGTTGGCGACATGGAGGGCTACGTGCACTGGCTGCAGACCGGTGACGGCGCGCTGGCCGCGCGCGAGCGCCTGTCCAAGAAGGCCATCCGCGCCCAGCCGCTGGTGGTGGGCGACACCGTGTACGTCGAGGACGTGAAGGGTCGCATCGGCGCCTATCGCCTCGGCGGCGCGCGCTGATCGCGCGCCAGGTTGCCTGAACATGCTGCCCGTCGTTGCCCTGGTCGGTCGTCCCAATGTCGGTAAATCGACCCTGTTCAACGCACTGACGCGCAGCCGCGATGCCCTGGTGGCCGATATGCCGGGCGTCACCCGCGACCGCCACTACGGCGTGTGCCGCACCGGCGCGCGTCCGTTCGTGGTGGTCGATACCGGCGGCCTTTCCGGCGTGGAGGAAGGCCTGGATGCGCTGACTGCGCAGCAGGTGCGCTTCGCCATCGAGGAGGCGAACGTACTGGTGTTCGTGGTCGACGCGCGCGACGGCCTGCTGCCGCAGGACCGCACCATCCTCGACGAGCTGCGTCGCAGCGGCAAGCCGATCATCGCCGCGGTGAACAAGACCGACGGCCTGGACCTGCAGAACGCGATGGCCGAGTTCGCCGCGTTCGGCATCGCCAATACGTTGCCGCTGGCGGCCGCGCACAATCGCGGCACCGAGGACCTGGTGGCCGCCTCGCTCGCGCTGCTGCCCGAGGACGTCCACGAGGAGATCGAGCCGGGCGAGGCGGACAGCATCCGCGTCGCCATCGTCGGCCGTCCGAACGCGGGCAAGTCCACGCTGATCAACCGCCTGCTGGGCGAGGACCGCCTGATCGTCTCCAGCGTGGCCGGCACCACGCGCGATCCCATCCGCGTGCCGCTGGAACGCGATGGCCGCAAGTACACCCTGATCGACACCGCCGGCGTGCGCCGCAAGGCGCGCGTGGAAGAGGCGGTGGAGAAGTTCAGCGTCATCAAGACGCTGCAGTCGATGGCCGCCGCCCAGGTGGTGGTGGTGATGATCGACGCGCGCGAGAACCTGGCCGACCAGGACCTCACCTTGATCGGCCACGCCATGGACGAGGGCAGGGCGCTGGTGATCGCCGTCAACAAGTGGGACGGCATGGACAGCTACCAGCGCGAGCAATGCCAAAGCGCGTTGGCGCGGCGCCTGCAATTCGTCGACTGGGCCAAGACGGTGTTCATTTCCGCGCTGCATGGCTCGGGCCTGCGCGAGTTGATGAAGGCCATCGTGCGCGCACACCACGCGGCGACCAAGGAGCTGAGCTCCTCCGAGCTTACCAAGACGCTGGAGCGCGCCTACGAGGGCTACCAGCCGCCGCTGGTGCGCGGGCACGCGCCCAAGCTGCGTTTCGCGCATCCAGGCGGCACCAACCCGCCGACCATCGTCATCCATGGCAGCCGCACCAAGCACATCGCGCCGGCCTACCGCCGCTACCTGGAAAACTTCTTCCGCAAGCGCTACCGCCTGGAAGGCACGCCGATCCGCATCGAGTTCCGCGATGGCGAGAACCCATTCGCCGGCAAGAAGAACGTGCTCACCGAGAGCCAGGTCCGCAAGCGCCAGCGCATGATCCGCGAGATGAAAAAGCGCGGACGCTGATTCGCGCGACGCGATGGTTGTGGGAGCGCACCCTGTGCGCACTGAATATCTCGGTTTATCGCTTGGATCGATGCTTGCGAGTCTCGCCTCACTGGACGGGGGGCCAGCCCGTCGTCGCGCACAGGGTGCGCTCCCACAACGTGGTGGCGAGGGGATTTGGAGCATCGCCTGCTCCGCCGTAAGCTAGCTCGATGACTAGCCTCGACCGCGATACCTGGCTGGATGCTTTACGCACCAGCATTCCCGAGATTCCTCCCGCCGAGGCCCTGGCCCGTCAGGCCAAGGGCGCGTTGCTCATCGACGTGCGCGAGGAGGGCGAGCGCACCAGCGGCGGCCCGGTCGGTGCCGTCGGTCTGTCGCGTGGCTTTCTCGAACTGCGTATCGCGCAGGTCGAGGCAAACCGCGAACGGCCGCTGCTGTTGCTGTGCGGAAGCGGGCAACGCTCCCTGCTCGCCGCCGAGACGCTGCAGCGCATGGGCTATCGCCAGGTGGCCTCGGTGGCCGGCGGTTTCCAGCGTTGGAAAGCCGAAGGCCTGCCGGTGGCCGTGGGCGCGATGGATAGCGATACCGCCGAGCGCTATGCCCGCCAGTTGCAGTTGCCGCAAGTGGGCGAGGCGGGGCAGGCGAAGCTCGGCGCGGCGAAGGTGGCCCTGCTCGGAGCCGGCGGACTGGGCGCGCCGGCCGCGTTGTACCTGGCGGCGGCGGGCGTCGGGCAGCTGACCCTTATCGATGACGACCGGGTGGAGCGTTCCAACCTGCACCGGCAGGTGATCCATGCGGATGCGCGCGTGGGCATGCCCAAGACCGAGTCGGCGCGCATCGCGCTGGCCGCGCTCAATCCGCGCGTGTCCGTCGAAACCTGCAACGAGCGCCTGCAGGCCGATAACGTCGAACGCCTGCTGGCTGGGCATGACCTGGTGATCGACGGTGCCGACAATTTCCCGGCCCGCTACCTGGTGGCCGCCGCGTCACGGCGGTTGGGATTGCCGATGGTCTATGGCGCGGTGGAACGCTTCACTGGCCAGGTGAGCGTGTTCGACCCGCGGCGGCCGGATTCCCCATGCTACCGCTGCCTGTTCCCCGAGCCGCCCTCGGCGGCGGAGGCGCCCAATTGCAGCGAGGCGGGCGTGCTGGGCGTGCTGCCGGGCATTGTCGGGCTGTTGCAGGCGACCGAGGCGCTCAAGCTGCTGCTTGGCATCGGCGAGCCGCTGGTCGGACGATTGCTGGGCTTCGATGCGCTGGCGATGCGTTTCCGCGAAACGCGCCTGCCGCGCGACCCGGGCTGCCCGGGCTGTGGGGAACAGGCCGTCTTCCGCGGCTATGAGGATATCCAGCAACTCTGCGCCGCCGCCGGCTGAGCCGGCTCAACCGAGGTCGCCGGTCACCAGTGCGTAGATCGCCGCATCCTGCGGCTGGCCGCGCAGCGTGAGCCGATGGCGGGCGATGCCTTCGAGCCTCGCGCCGGCTTTCTCGGCCACCCTGCGGCTGGACAGGTTGTCCACGGCGGCCACGATTTCCAGGCGGTGCAATTCCGGCACCTGCAGTGCGTGGCGGGCCAGCAGGCGAACAGCGGCCGTGGCCGCCCCCTGGCCCTGGCGCGACTGGCGTACCCAGTAGCCCAGGTTGGCCATGCGGTCGTCCGATTGCCAGTGATTGAGGCCGATGCTGCCCACCAATTGGTCTGCACGGTCGACGATGGCCAGGGCGCATTCGTCGCCGACGCCGTGCCAGGCCAGACGCGTGCGGGTGATCCATTGCCTGGCGTCGTCCAGGGTGTAGGAGGGGGAGCACCAGTCCTGCCAGCGGCCGACTGTGTCCATCGATTCGTGTAGGGCGGCGTGCAGTGTCTCGGCATCGCCTGGGCGGTAGGCACGCAGGCGCCAGGTGCCATCCTCGAGCACCGGTGCCGGTACCGGCGACTCCCGCTCGGGCGGCAGCAGGGAATAGACGGCGGCGGGTTGCGGCTGGCCGTGATCGATGATGCGGTTGGGCGCGATACCGTCGAAGTACGCGCCTGCCCGCTCGGCGACGCGCCGGCTGGCCCGGTTCTCCACGGCCGCCACGATCTCGATGCGTACCAGGCCAAGGGTATCGAAGGCGAATTCGGCGATGGCCTTTACCGCGGCGAAGGCAACGCCCTTGCGCTGCTCGGACTGGCGAACCCAGTAGCCCAGGTTGGCGCTGCGGCGGTCGGCATCCAGCCGGTTGAGGCAGATGTCGCCGAGCAGGCGCCCAGTCGCGCCGAAGATGCCGAACGCATACATCGTGCCCCCGGACCAGCCTTCCCGGCAGTGCGCGATGCGGGCGGCCGCATCCTCGTCGCGGTAATCGCCCTGGAGACGGGGCAGCCAGCGCCCTATGGTTTCCCGCGACTCTGCCAACGCGTCGCAGAGCGCCGGGGCGTCGCCGGCTTGCCAGAGACGCAGGCGCAGCGCGGTGGGGGTAAGCAGTTCGACTGGGGCGGGCGGACGGCTGAGGGCGGTCATGCGATCACGTTTGTGCGGGCAGGGGCGAGCCGGGATAATACGTCTCTTTGCAGGCAGGGCCGACCATGACCGCACGCATCCTCGATGGCAAGCGCATCGCGCAGGAATTGATGGAGCGGCTCGGACGACGCGTCGCCGAGCGCAAGGCCAAGGGGCTGGCCGAGCCTGGCCTGGCGGTGGTGCTGGTGGGCGACAACGCGGCCTCGTCGGTCTATGTGCGCAACAAGCGCAAGGCCTGCCATCAGGTCGGCTTCCGCTCCTTCGACTTCGACCTGCCGGCCAGCACCAGCCAGGAGGAACTGTTCGCGCTGATCGACCGGCTCAACGCCGATCCGGCGGTGCACGGCATCCTGGTGCAGTCCCCGCTGCCCGAGCATATCGACGAGGACGCCCTGGTCGACCGCATCGACCCGGCCAAGGACGTAGATGGCTTCCAGGCGGTGAACGTGGGGCGCCTGGCGCTGCGCCGCTTCGGCCTGCGTCCCTGCACGCCGCGCGGCGTGATGACCTTGCTCGGCCATACCGATCGTCCGGTGCGCGGCCAGCATGCGGTGGTGGTCGGCGTATCCAACCATGTGGGCCGCCCGTTGGCGCTGGAGCTGCTGATCGCCGGTTGTACCGTCACCTGCTGCCACAAGTTCACCCGCGACCTTGAACATTTCGTGCGCCAGGCCGACATCGTGATCGTGGCCGTGGGCAGGCCTGGCCTGGTCAAGGGCGAATGGATCAAGCCGGGCGCGGTGGTGATCGACGTGGGCATCAACCGCCTGGAGGACGGCCGGCTGGTCGGCGACGTCGATTTCGCCCTGGCGGCCGAGCGGGCCAGCTGGATCACCCCGGTGCCTGGCGGCGTGGGCCCGATGACGGTGGCCACGCTGCTGGAGAACACGCTGGAAGCGGCCGAGGCGCGCGCCCTGTTGCAGCACGGCTGAAGTCGCCTTCGACAGGGCGATCGTCGCGCCGGAGGCAACGATCCGTTCACCCGCCATGTAGCGGGAGCGTTGCATTCCGCGTATAATCTCATCTTTGCAGCGGGACTTTCGCATGCGCATCCTCGCCGAGGCTCTCACCTACGACGACGTTTACCTCGTTCCGGCCCATTCGGCCGTCCTGCCACGTGACGTAGACACCTCCACGCGGCTCACCCGAAACCTGCGCCTGAACATTCCCATCGTGTCCGCCGCCATGGACACGGTCACCGAAGCCCGCCTCGCCATCACCATGGCCCAGCAGGGCGGCATCGGCATCATCCACAAGAACATGTCCGCCGAGCAGCAGGCCGCCGAAGTGCGCCTGGTGAAGAAGTTCGAGGCGGGCGTGATCCGCAGCCCCATCACCGTTGGCCCGCAGACCTCCATCGGCGAGGTGCTGCGCCTGACCCGTGCGCACAACATCTCCGGCGTGCCGGTGGTGGAGGGCGAGAAGCTGGTCGGCATCGTCACCAGCCGCGACCTGCGCTTCGAGCGCAAGCACGAAGATCCCGTGCGCAACATCATGACCCGCCAGGACAAGCTGGTGACGGTGCGCGAGGGCGCCAGCCAGGACGAGGTGCTGCAGCTGCTGCACAAGCACCGCATCGAGAAGGTGCTGGTGGTGAACGACGACTACCAGCTGCGCGGCCTCATCACCGTCAAGGACATCCAGAAGGCTCGCGACAACCCGAACGCCGCCAAGGATCGCCTGGAGCGCCTGGTGGTCGGCGCCGCGGTCGGCGTGGGCGGCGACACCGAGCAACGCGTGGAAGCGCTGGTCGACGCCGGCGTGGACGTGATCGTGGTCGATACCGCGCATGGCCATTCGCAGGGCGTGATCGAGCGCGCCGGCTGGGTGAAGAAGCATTACCCGCACGTCGAGGTGATCGCCGGCAACATCGTCACCGGCGAAGCGGCGCGCGCGCTGCTCGACGCGGGCGTCGATGCCGTGAAGGTGGGCGTGGGCCCGGGCTCCATCTGCACCACGCGCGTCGTGGCCGGCGTGGGCGTGCCGCAGATCACCGCGATCGACCTGGTCGCCACGGCGCTCAAGGACGAGATCCCGCTGATCGCCGATGGCGGCATCCGCTATTCGGGCGACATTCCCAAGGCGCTGGCCGCTGGCGCGTCGAGCGTGATGCTCGGCTCCATGTTCGCCGGCACCGAGGAATCGCCGGGCGAGGTGGAGCTGTTCCAGGGCCGCTCGTACAAGAGCTACCGCGGCATGGGTTCGCTGGGCGCGATGGCGCTGGGCTCCAAGGACCGCTACTTCCAGGAAGAAGCGGATGCCGACAAGCTGGTGCCGGAAGGCATCGAAGGCCGCGTGCCGTACCGCGGGCCGCTGCGCAACATCATCCACCAGCTGATCGGCGGCCTGCGCGCCTCGATGGGCTACCTGGGCGCGGCCACCGTCGAGGACGTGCGCCATAAGGCGCAATTCGTGAAGGTGACCAGCGCCGGTGTGACCGAGGCGCACCCGCACGACATCCAGATCACCAAGGAAGCGCCGAACTATCGGCTGAATTCCTGAGGGCGGGGAATCGGGAATAGGAAGTAGGGAATAGTGAAGGCAGCTCCCTCGTTTCCCATGCCGTTCGAACTCATTGTGCCAGGGCGCTTCGGCGCTCTGGCTTTTTCCTATTCCCTATTTGCCATTCCCTATTCCCCGCCATGACCAACATCCATAGCGACAAGATCCTCATACTCGACTTCGGCGCGCAGTACACCCAGCTGATCGCCCGCCGCGTGCGCGAGATCGGCGTGTACTGCGAGATCTGGGCGTGGGACCACGATCCGGCCGAGATCGCCGCATTCAAGCCCAAGGGCATCATCCTCTCGGGCGGCCCGGAATCGACCACGCTGCCGGGCGCGCCCAAGGCGCCGCAGGAAGTGTTCGACTCGGGCCTGCCGATCCTGGGCATCTGCTACGGCATGCAGACCCTGGCCGCGCAGCTGGGCGGCGCCACCGAGGCGGCCGACGCGCGCGAGTTCGGTCATGCGGAAGTGGACATCGTGGCATCCAGCCGCCTGTTCGCGAACCTGAGCGACCACGAGGACGTCCATCGCCTGGACGTCTGGATGAGCCATGGCGACCACGTCTCCAAGGCGCCGCCGGGCTTCGCCATCACCGGCACTACCGACCGCATCCCGGTCGCGGTGATGGAGAACGAGGACAAGCGCTGGTACGGCGTGCAGTTCCATCCGGAAGTGACGCATACCAAGCAGGGCAATGCACTGCTCAAGCGTTTCGTCACCGAGATCTGCGGCTGCCGCACGCTGTGGACCGCCGCGCACATCATCGAGGACCAGATCGCCCGCGTGCGCGAGCAGGTGGGCAGCGATCATGTGCTACTGGGCCTTTCCGGTGGCGTGGATTCTTCCGTGGTGGCGGCGCTGCTGCATCGTGCCATCGGCGACCAGCTGACCTGCGTGTTCGTCGACACCGGCCTGTTGCGCTGGCAGGAAGGCGACCAGGTGATGGCCACCATGGCTGAGCACATGGGCGTGAAGGTGATCCGCGTGAACGCCGCCGCGCGCTACTTCAAGGCGCTGGAAGGCGTGGCCGACCCGGAGGCCAAGCGCAAGATCATCGGCCGCCTGTTCGTGGAGATCTTCGACGAGGAATCGGCCAAGGTCACTGCCGCCGGCCACGGCCAGGTGAAGTGGCTGGCGCAGGGCACCATCTATCCCGACGTGATCGAGTCGGCCGGCAGCAAGACCGGCAAGGCCCATGTCATCAAGAGCCACCACAACGTGGGCGGCCTGCCCGAGCACATGAAGCTCAGGCTGGTCGAGCCGCTGCGCGAGCTGTTCAAGGACGAGGTGCGCCGCATCGGCGTGGAACTCGGCCTGCCGCGCGAGATGGTCTACCGCCATCCGTTCCCGGGCCCTGGCCTGGGGGTGCGCATCCTTGGCGAAGTGAAGCCCGAGTACGCCGAACTGCTGGCCCGCGCCGACGCCATCTTCATCGAGGAACTGCGTGCCTGGGACCTGTACGACAAGACCAGCCAGGCCTTCGCCGTGTTCCTGCCGGTGAAGTCGGTAGGCGTGGTGGGCGATGCGCGCGCCTACGAATGGGTGATCGCGCTGCGCGCGGTCGAGACCATCGACTTCATGACCGCGCACTGGGCCCACCTGCCGTACGACTTCCTCGGCAAGGTTTCCAACCGCATCATCAATGAACTGCGCGGCGTTTCCCGTGTCGTCTACGACATCAGCGGCAAGCCGCCGGCGACGATCGAGTGGGAGTGAGTTGAGGTTCTTCGAGGACTATCGCCAGCTATCGAAAAACTGGCGTAACGTGTTGATTTATAGAAAATACGTCGCGACATCTATCGGTGGCTATCGCCAGCCAGCAAAAAAAGCTGACGATAAGACCTGCGAGCCTTTTGCAACAAGGTCAAGGAACGCGGAGCACCCGCCACAGCGGTGCAGATTCGGGACATCGTGAAGCAGGTTTATGTCTACGCCATCGCTCACGGGGAAAAGGTGGACAACCCTGCTGACAGCGTGGGTCGTCCACAATTGCCGCCTTCGTGCCGAAGGATCGCGCCCTGTCGCCGCTAGAGATCTGGCTGTTCGTGCAACAGATGGAATCGGTGGCGACCTATCCGACCATCAAGCTGGCGTTGCGCCTGATCCTGCTTCGGGGATTGAAAGACGATCTTTACGATGTTGGCTTTTGCCAGTCTAACGACGTCGGTGATCACATTGTGGTCGAACCGATATGGCGTGATCCCTTGGCACTCGCGGTGCAAGTCCGACACCCTCTGCTGACATAGCGGACCATGTAAGCACAGATGACATGCTCCTGGCTTTAGTCGCAGGCTACGACATCGGCTTGACCAATGCGACGCGTATTGAAGATTTTCGACATCCTGAAATCGTTGCTCGTCCGATAGAAGGTTAAATAATCGCGTTGACAACCTATTTATTGCGGAACGATGGTGATTTCGAGGCCGATGCTACGTTTCACTGGAAGATTTAAATCATATTTAAATGAAAATTCACAAAGCTCACAAAGCAAAAAATATTGATTCGTGAAGTTGCGCGGCATGAATGTCTGATGCTGCGTGGATGTGGTGGCACCCATGAGCTTGCTGGTGCGCCGGCTCACCTCGGGCTATCTTACGAAGTGAATCGTCTAACCCACTGTGTAAGAGGAAAGTATGAAACTTGAAAATTTGACGGACAAGATTGCGGTCATCACTGGCGCATCAAGTGGTATCGGAGAGGCGGCGGCGCGCCTTCTGGCAGCAGAAGGTATGAAGGTTGTACTCGTTGCTAGGCGTGAGGAGCGTATCCGGGCGCTTGCCGAGGAAATCGGCGAAGCAGCAGTGGCGGTCAGTGCTGACATAAGCAATGGAGACCAAGTTGCCAAGGTATTCAACCAGGTCCGGGAACAGTTTGGAGCTCTCGATTTACTGTTCAATAACGCAGGCATGGGTATCAACGGTCACTTCGTCGATTCGAGGCCGGAGGATTGGAAGACTCAGATCGACGTTAACCTTTACGGCGTGCTCTATTGCACGCATGCGGCTTTGCCTCTGATGCGTGGCCGGGCTGGTGCGATGGTGTCAACCGTATCCAGCGTTGGGGGCCGTTACGGCATCGAAGGGTGGTCGGTCTATAACGCGACTAAATTTGCCGTGATTGGGCTCCATGATGCACTCCGCAAGGAACTAGGCGGTGAAGGTATCCGCTTTTCCGTCATCGAGCCGGGAGCCGTATGGACGGAGTGGGGGCACAACGTTCCCGCAGAGGCCATGAAAAAACGGCGCGAAATGGTGGACGCGCTGACGGCTGAGGATGTTGCAAACGCGCTCGTCTATTCATTCGCTCAGCCTCCGCGGGTAATGGTCGAAGAGATGTTGATCCGGCCGGTCAAGCAACTCGTGCCCTGATATATTGTTTTCTGCTAACAAACGGGTTTTCCACACGCCGTTTCTGTCGTGTGGAAAACCTTGTTTATTGGAAGTGAATTGATGTCCTTCGGGGATTGAGTCCGGATTAAGGCATTCCTGTTCACTATTCAGGCTTTTACCTTCTTCGACGGTAAAAGCCTTCTCGGGATTGTTTTACGCGGCTTTCTCACTCGGGGTCAGTCAGGGCAGCACGGCGACGGCACGCGTCCAGCCGGCGCTGGCTCCACGGATCTTGGCTGGAAAGCAAATGACCGTGAAACCATCGGGGGGCAGGACTTCGAGATTGTGCAGCTTTTCAATCTGGCAGTAACCGATGTTGCGGCCCGCCTTGTGGCCTTCCCAGATCAGGCTGGCATCGCCGGTATCGGCAAAGCGCTTGGCCGTATGGCTGAACGGCGCATCCCAGCTCCAGCCATCCGTGCCGGCGACGCGGATGCCTTGCGACGTGAGGTGCAGGGTGGCATCGCGACCCATGCCGCAACCGGCATGGATGTAGTCGGGGTGGCCGTACCTTTCGCCGGCACGCGTATTGACCAGCACGATCTCCAACGGCGAGAGCTTATGCCCTATACGCTCCAGCTCGGCATCGATCTCATCGGGCGTCACCAGGTGGCCATCGGGAAGGTGCCGGAAATCGAGCTTGACGCCGGGCTGCATGAACCATTCAAGCGGCACCTCATCGATGGCAATGGCGCGTTTTCCACCATCCATCGTCGGGTGGTAGTGCCACGGTGCATCGATATGCGTTCCATTGTGCGTGGACAGGTTGATCTGCTCGACCGCCCAGCCCATGCGTTCGGGCAGCTGGTCGACGGTCATCCCGGGAAAGGATGCGACCAGGTCCTTCGCGGACTCGGCATGGGCCGTATAGGTGATCGCCGGACGCATGAACGGCGGATCGGAAATGGTGTCGTTGTCGAGGGTGATGGAAATATCGATGATCTTGCTCATGACAAAGCCTTGAAGTGTTGCAATGGAGGAAGTCAGGCGGTGATACGTCCCCTGAGTTCACCGAAGCCTATGGAGACGAAGCCGTCGCGGTGGCATTTGCCCGTGAAAACGACTTCGTCGCCGTCTTCGAGGAAACCCCTCCGTTCGCCACTCGGTAGCGTGATCGGCCTGGCGCCCGCGGCGGTAAGTTCCAGCATGCTGCTGAGCTGGTCCGGCTCGGGTCCGGATATGGTTCCCGTGCCGATCAGGTCGCCCGGCTGCAAGTCGCAGCCGCCGCAAGTGTGGTGAGCGACCATCTGGGCCGGCGTCCAGTAAAGGTGACGTGCATTGGAATGCAGTATTTCGACGGCTGGCATGCCTTTGCCACGCATCAGCGCTGTTTGAAGCTGTACCGACAATGCCACGTCGATGCCGCCACGCCGTTGGTCATCGGCATCCAATAGATAGTCCAGGGGAGCGGGGTCGACTGCATCCCTGGCCATGGCAGGCGTCCGGAACGGCAGCAGCGCGTCGGCCGTCACGATCCAGGGCGATATGGACGTACTGAAGTTCTTGCTCAGGAAGGGGCCGAGCGGAAACATTTCCCAGCGCTGGATGTCCCGTGCCGACCAATCGTTGAGCAGGGTAAATCCCACGATGTGTTCGCCTGCGCCAGCGATATCGATGGGCTGGCCGAGTGCATTGCCCTTTCCGATAAAAAAGCCCATCTCCAATTCAAAGTCCAATCGCCGGGAGGGGCCGAACCCCGGCCTTCCGTCATCCTCCGGTGGCCGTTGGCCATGCGGATGCTTGATCGTGCCGCCACCGACTCGTACGGATGAGGCCCGGCCGTGATAGGCGATCGGCACCCACTTGTAGTTTTTCGGCAACGGATCTTCGGGCGTCAACAAGGCGCCCGCGGCTTTGGCGTGATAGATGCCGGCGTAGAAGTCCGTGTAATTGCCTACGCGTACGGGAAGCTGCATGGCGCATGCGTCACGCGCATGCAGCAACCCCTCTCGTGCCGCACGTGTGCTTTTCGCGAGTGGTCCGTCATGGGCAAGGATGCTGGCGGCCTGACGGCGTAATTCGCGCAAGGGGCTGCACCCCAGCGAGAACAGGTCATTGAGTGAGGCGGTGATGGCGGATTCCGCGGCAATGGCCGCATCGCCGGTGAACCACCCTTTGTCATGGGCGATGCCGATGTCGAGCACGGCATCGCCAATGGCTATGCCGCAACGAGGCGAACGGCCATCCAGGCTGAATACGCCTATCGGCAAGTTCTGGATGGGGAAATCCGTGTCGGGCGCATTGGCGCTTTCTACCCAACTACGTCGATGGGGATCGTGGGTTTCGTCGAGTGTGGTCATGAAAGGTCCTGCGGAGGCAAGTTAAGCAACAGTCTTCAGGGTGCGTGTTTGAGATGCCTTGCTGCCCGGCCGGTGCACCAGCAGGCAACACAGCGCGGTGGCGAACGAGATGGCGGCGGTGAACGACCATGCGGCGGGATAGCCGAAGGTCGTGGCGATTCGACCAAAGAGCGCGGGGACGGCCACGCCGCCAATACCGACGATGGTCAGCATCAATCCGCACGCCGTGGGTACGTCGGGAAGCTGGATCGTGTCCCGGTACAGGCCAGGCACGGCGATCCACGCCACGAACCCGAGGATGGCCATCGAGCCGATGATCGTGGCCGCGACCTGCAAGCCTGTCGCGTCGAGATAGGGAACGGCACACAATGCCGCGCTTTCCACGAACCATGCGAGCAGGATGGTTGGCAGCACGCCCAAGACCTTGTCGGCGAGCCAGCCGCCAATGAAGGAGCCGGGAATGCCGCTGACCAGCAGCGTCACGCCAAGCGTTCCCGCTTGCTGCGGGCTCAGGCCGAGGTGAGCCTGGGCATAGGTCGGGAGTAATTCCGCCGCCGTGAAATAACTGCCATAGCCGCCCAGGAAACCCAGGCCAAGTATCCACAAGTCGCGATTGCCGAACACGCGTGCCAAGGCCGCGCGATCCAGATGATTGCCCTGGATCGCCTGCTTATGGCCCGGCGGCGTCGGAAAGACGGCCAGCATGCCGAGGAAGGTGGCCAGGCCGATGCCCGCCCCGGCCAGCAGCGCCTGTCGCCATCCGAAAGACGCGACGACACCCGCCCACGCAAAAAGCCCCAGCGCCGCGCCGACTGTGAAGGCCACGCCCGTAATCAGGCCGTTCGCGGTCACCAGTTCGTGTTCCCTGAACCACGCGGTGGTCAGGCCGATGGCGCTGCCTATATAGACGGAACCGCCCACGCCACAGACGAATCGCGCGATCAACAGCACCGGATAGGAGTGCGCCTGCGCGGAAAGCACGGTGCCGGCCGTTTCCACGGCGATGCCGAACAACATCGCAAACCGTACCCCCTTCGCCTCGGCGAGCATGCCGCCGGGAATGTGGGCGAGACCGTAGCCGGCGATGAAGGCGCCGACGATCATGCCGATCTGCGGCAACTCGAGATGCAGATCGGTCGCCAGGTGGCCAAACGTGGGAACCACGTTGAACCAGTTGAGCGTGAATTGAAGAAATGACACGAAGATGATGCTCAAGGCGAGCCAACGGTTGTTCATGATCGATTCCTCGCTCGGACGCTCAGATCTTGAAAGACAGGGAGACGAAGGCAAAAGAGATGTTCACATCGTTGCGCGTTCGTACGTCCTGCAAGTAACGAAGCGTCAGGTGCGCTTTTCCGAGCTCGTAGCCGACGAGCGGACCTACCAGCACGTGTTCGAAGCGGTTGCCATCACCGACCACCCGGCCGTATTGCCGGTCGTCCGAGAACTGGCGCGAATAATTTCCCACGGCGCCTATCGTCCAGCGGCCGATTTCCTTGGTCGCTGTCGCGTCGAGGTAGTAGGCGTTGCCGGATAGGTAATCCGTCTTGGAGTTGCGCTTGTTGATATCGAAGACGTTGTTGAGGGTGAAGTTCCAGCCATCGTGAAGGTAGCTGATGGCCCAGCTTGGTTCGACGGTCCAGAAATCGTTCGCATAGCTGGTCTGCAATGTCTTGCCGCCCGCGTAGCCATAGTTGCCGCCCGGGACATAGAAGGCGAGACTGGCCGACGTGAACAGCCCATTCCCGAGGTTCCAGGAGAGCGATGCCGGCGTCACGATCAGGTTGAAGAAGCCGCTCGACCGGGAGCGATAACCGCCAATGGCCGTGCTGTCCACGTCATGCCGGGCATACAGCACAATCGTGTTTGCGCTGAATTGCGCGCCAAGCACGTGCCAATCGGGAACCCACAGGAACATCGTCGTATTGACGTAGTTGCGCAGCTTCAATGGGGTGCCATTGCCTTTCCCATCCTTCAGCTCGTTGCCGCGCGCGGTGTACATCGTATCCACCAGGTAGAAGCCGGGCGGCGGAGCGGCCCCGACGGGAACGCCGGTGCTCACGCCAGGCAAGTAGGGACTGAGGTTCTCCGCGGCCTTGCTTGGTCGCGACCAGGCGGTGCAGGCGGCCACTAGGGCGAGCGACATCAATACTGGGTTCTTGCCAAACGACATGTGCATGCTCCCGCAGGTAGGACTATGGATTTCAAGGCAAGAAAAGCCATGCGCGACCCATGCGTGGGCAGCGTTGGTGGTTTGCGAACCTTGACGGATGCCTCTGGAGGGCAGGGACGCGGACTTGCCCGGCGGATGCGACCGGACGGACTCAACCAAGCCTGGTATGCCACTGCGCTCGTGTAGCGTTTATGCCTCGGTGGTTCCTGGAATTTGTACAGATGTACAAGATGTTGAACACGCGTTCAAGTCGCGTTGCAGCATCTTCGCTTCATGCCGCGAGGATGGGTACCATCGAGGCATTGCGACTACTGTCAGGAGACGTTGCCCATGACGCGCATGGCCAAGACGCCAAAAAAGGACGCCGCGCTCAAGAAAAGCGCGGCCGCGCATCGGTCCCCGCTCGCCGCGGATGAACTGGGCCGGACGGACCGCAAGCAGGACATTCTCCATAGCGCGGAGTTGATGTTCTCCCGCCACGGCTATCACGCCGTGACGGTGCGGGACATCGCGGCGCATGCCGGAGTTCCCGTTGCGCTCGTTGGGTACTATTTCGGCAAGAAGCACGAACTGTTGCAGACCGTTTTCGAGCACCGCAAGAACTACATCACCGAGCGCATCGAACGCATAAAAGAGGTCGACTGCTCCGCCAGGAACAAGAATGCCGTGGAGGATATCGTTCGGGCCTGGGCGGAGCCCGTCGTCCGCTTGCGTTCAAGTTCGGATGGCCAGCCGTTTTCCATGCTGGTCGCACGAGCCGTATGGGAGCCGGGGGTCGAGGCGAAACACGTTGTCACGAAGTATTACGATCACCTGGCCGAAGTGTTCATTGACACCATGTGCAAGGCCTTGCCCAAGGTCCATCGTGACCGGGTGGTCTGGGCCTACGAGTATTCCCTGGGGGCGTTGCTCATGCTGATTGCGGATGACCGTGTCGAGCGACTTTCGCGACATGGGGCAAAAGCCGGCGATCCGGGGCAGTATCCCCACCTGATCGACTTTCTCGTGGCAGGCTTTGGCACGCTCGCAAAGCGGGGGCAGGGCAAAGAGGCTCGTACATGATGAAGCGCGTCGATCCCAACAAGGCCTACCGCCTGCTCGAGGCGGGGCCGGTCGTTCTCGTTGCGACGGCCATGGCCGGCCATCGCAACATCATGACCATGGGGTTCCACATGGTCATCCAGCATGATCCACCGTTGCTCGGCTGCATCATCGGTCCGTGGGATCACAGCCATGCGGCCCTGAAGCGGACGAAAGAATGCGTGATCGCCATTCCTACCGTCGACCTGGCGGAAACGGTCGTGGACATCGGCAATTGTTCCGGGTCGTCGGTCGACAAGTTCAGGCGCTTCGGCCTTACGGCGATCGATGCGGCCAAGGTGGGCGCGCCCCTGATCGGCGAGTGCCTGGCCAACCTGGAGTGCCGCATGGTGGACGACCGGCTGTCCGACGCCTATGCGCTCCACGTCCTCGAGGTGGTGGCGATCCACTACGACGAGAGGCGGCCGGAGAAGCGCACGCTGCACCACAACGGGGACGGCACCTTCACGGTGGATGGCGAAGTGATCGACCTGCGCGGGCGCATGACGCGCTGGAAGGATTTCCAGGTCGAGCTGTGATCGCCCGGGGCGCAGATTGGATGGCCTTCCATGGTTTCCGTTCACCGCGAACCCGACTACCATGCGCGGTTGGGGGAGGCCGCAAGGATCGGCCTTGGTGACCAGGGTGCTGTGGTTCCCTGCAACGTGTCGTTGCGGGGGCCACTCGGGGGGATCGTATGCAAGGCTTTCTGCGTTGGCCGGCCTGGGGGCTTTTTGCCCTGCTGGCCTATTTCATCGTTTCCAACATCGCCCACCACTGGGTGCTGTTGCCGGCGCCGGGCAATATCGGCTTCGTGCTGGCGTTCACCGCTTTTTCGTTGCTGCATGCCGGGCTGATGCTGGGCGGGCGCCGCCTTGTGCTGTTCTTCGGGTTGACGGTGCTTATCTCCTTCATCATGGAAGAAGTCGGGGTACGGACAGGATGGGTCTTCGGCCGCTACCACTACAGCGACATGCTGGGTACCAAGCTGGGCCATGTGCCGGTGCTGATCCCGCTGGGCTGGTTCATGATGATCTATCCCTCCTGGGTGGTGGCACAGGCGCTGTTGCGTGGCGTGGACACGCGCCGTCCCATGGGGGCGATATGCCTCGCGCTCGCCGCCGCCTTCGCCATGACCGGCTGGGACATGGTGATGGATCCGCCGATGGTCGCGGCCGGCAACTGGATATGGGAGGACGGCGGCCCTTATTTCGGCGTGCCGCTGCATAACTATTTCGGATGGATGCTCAATACGTTCCTGGTCTACCTCGCGTTCGACGCGTTCCGCGGAAGCGCAACCAGACGGGAGGCGCCGGTCTATCGCTTCGGCGGCGCCTTCGCCGCGTTGCCGGTGGTGATCTATGTCTTGTTCGCTCTGGAATACCTCACGCCCAACCGGCAGCCATCGCTGGTTATCATCTCGGTGTTCTCCATGCTGTTGCCGAGCCTGCTGGCGTTGATGCGGTTGATCCTGCCATCGGCCAATGGCAGGTCCGACCTCGGCTTCAGCCGCTGACACAAGCCTGGACGCCGACCATGCCCTGAGGAACTCCGGGTTCCTCAGGGCATGGCGCTCAAACGCGCCAAAGATTTTTTGCATTGCGGCGGGCTTTAATGACCTAAGCCAAGGTAGAGTCTGGGCACGGAAATTGGATCGATCCAATTTCGCTATTTACTCAGGGGAGCCAGAACCATGTTCATGAGAAGCCAATCGATGGCGACGATCATCTTCCTGGCCGGGCTGGCGCTTTCCGCCACCGCCGCCGCCCAGGACGCGAACACCCTGACGCCGCAGGAGAAGGCGGATGGGTGGCGTCTGTTGTTCGATGGCAAGAGCCTGGACGGGTGGCATTCCTACCGCGAGCATGCGCCGGGCAAGGACTGGACCGTCAAGGATGGTTCCATCCACCTGGAGCGCGGCCGAACCGGGGACGAGAAGGATTTCGCGGACCTGGTGACGGATGCCCAATACGCCAGCTTCGACCTGAAGCTGGAGTGGAAGATGAGTCCGTGCGCCGACAGCGGCGTCATGTTCTACGTGCAGGAGTCGCCGAAGTACCAGGAGACCTACGAGACCGGCCCGGAGATGCAGATCGCGGACCTGGCCTGCACCAAGCCCGATAGCCGCGTGCTCTACGAGCGCTCCGGCGACCTGTTCGATCTCATCTCGTCCAACGTCGAGTGGGTGAACCAGGCGCCGCAATGGAACCAGTTCGAGATCATCGCCGACCATGGCCACCTGCAGTTCTTCCAGAACGGCCACAAGGTGATCGACACCCAGCTGTGGAACGCGGACTGGAAGCAGCGCGTGGCCCAGACCAAGTTCAAGTCGTGGCCGGATTTCGGCGCGTTCCAGCAGGGCCATATCTCCCTGCAGGGCACCGAGGACAAGGGTGAGCCGCCGATCGAGCTGTGGTTCCGCAATATCAAGATCCGGGAGCTGTCGCCGGGCAGTCAGCAGTAAGACTTGCAAGTTTGACTGTCTAATTGTAGGGTGGCGCCATGCCTCTGACCCATGACGCCTCCCAGTCCCTCGAAGCCACTGTCGCCGACTTGACCCTGGCGATCGGTCAGCTATTGCGCCGGCTGCGCCAGGACGTCAGCCCGGAAGGCCTGAGCTGGTCGCAGACCTCTGCGCTGTCGCGGCTGGACACGATGGGTCCCATGACCATCGCGGACCTGGCCCGTGCCGAAGGGGTGAAGCCGCAATCCATGCGCGTGACGCTCGCCGATCTCGAACAGGAAGGCCTGGTCGAGCGGCGGCCGCATCCCACCGATGGACGCCAGGTGCTGGTATCGCCAACCCCCAAGGGGAGCGAGATGCGGCACAAGCGGAGCATCGCCAAGCAGCAATGGCTGCTGGCCGCCTTGCAGAAGCTGGAACCGTCGGAGCGGCAGACCCTGGTCGAGGCCGTCGCCCTGCTCAGGCGTCTCGGCGACGGATAACCGTTCCCGCCAACCCATGTCCCAACCCTGTGCGGGCGCTGCCGCAGACGCGGTCGCGTGCCGAATCCACCCGAGGAAAGAACCATGCCCATCACCACGCTCGACTCCAGGACGGCACTGGTCGTGATCGACCTGCAGCGAGGCCTGGCGGCCGCGCCGTTCGTCCATCCGTTCCCAGGCATCGTGTCGCGTGCCCATGCGCTGGCCGCCGCATTCCGCCAGCGCGGCCTGCCGGTGGCGTGGGTGACGGTGGACGGCATGCCGCCGGGGCGTACGGAACGTTCCCGGCGCTTCGCGGAACTGCCGACGGACTTCGCCGAGCTGGTTCCCGAACTGGTACGCCAGCCGGGTGACCATCTCGTCACCAAGCGCACCCCGGGCGCGTTCACCGGTACCGGTCTGGACGTCCATCTGCGGAAGCTGGGCGTGACTCAGATCGTGCTAGCCGGTGTGGCTACCGCCGGCGGCGTGGAGGTGACCGGGCGCCATGCCTTCGAACTGGGTTTCCATGTCGGCTTCGCGGTCGATGCGATGACGGACCAGGATGCCGCGACGCACGAGCACAGCGTGACGCGGATCTTTCCCAAGCTCGGCGAAACCGGCACGACCCAGGACTTTGTCGACCTGCTGCAGAGGAGCGCCTGACCATGGCCATCTGGCATGACGCGAGCTGTTTCTTCGGTGGGGCGTTCCTCAGCAACGCGATCCCGCATTACGTCAGTGGCGTGATGGGGCGGGCATTCCAGAGCCCGTTTGCCAAGCCGCATGGCAAGGGCCTGTCCTCGTCCACCGTGAACGTGCTGTGGGGTTTCGCCAATATGGTTTTCGCCTACCTGCTGCTGGTCCGGGATGGTGGTTTCGACATCCGGTCGGTGGAGCAGGCGACGTCGGCGGGCCTGGGTATCCTGCTGATGGGGCTGCTGGCGGCGCACCTGTTCGGGCCGCTGCATGGCGGCCGGTCGCCCAGGACCGGTTCTGCGTGACCTACCAGGGCACGACTTGCCCGCGGTAATCGAGATAGCGCAGGCCGGCCTTGCCGGCCTGGGCGCTGACCGTATCGACCACGCGCGGGATGCTCTCCTCGATCGATAGCAAGGCGTCCGGACCGCCCATGTCGGTGCGCACCCAGCCCGGCGCGATCAGCAGCAGCGTGCGCGGATCGCCGGCATGGCGGGCGGCGAAGCTGCGCATCAGCGTGTTGAGCGCGGCCTTGCTGGCACGATAGGCCTCCCAGCCGCCATCGACGTTGTCGCCCACGCTGCCCAGTTCGGAGGACATGGCGGCGATGGCGCCATCCGGCGGCACCAGGGATTCGAACGATTCGATCACCCGCATCGGGCTCAGCGCATTGGTCACCATCATGCGGATGAAATCCTCGGTGCCCACTTTGCCGATGGGCAGCTCCGGCTGGAGGGCGATGCCGGCATTGACGAACAGCAGATCGAACCGCCGGCCATTCAACTGGCGCCGCAGGGCGGCCACGTCATGGGCGATGTCGATATCGACCCGCGCGATCTCCAGCCGGCCGCCGGCCGTCGCGGCCAGGTCGTGCAGCGGGGTGGGGCGGTTGCCGCGCACGGTGGCGACGACATGCCAGCCGCGCTTGAGGTATTCGGCGGCGAGCGCAAGGCCAAGCCCGCGCGATGCACCGATGATGAGGGCGGTGGATGGTGTTGGCATGCGGGATTCCTCGCTGGATCAGTGGGTATGGTCCTGGACCAGGCCGCGCAGGACGGTATCGAGCTCGACGCTGCCGCGCCGCGCTTCCGCTGCGCCGCCTTCGAAATCGATCCAGCCTTCGTTGAAGCCATCGAGCATATGCATGCGCGGCTCGGGATATTGCATGCCCTGGGAGCGAAACAGTGTTTCCCAGGTATCGCGCGGCACCGGCTCGGCACGCACGGGGTGGCCCAGGATCCGCGCAAAACCCTGGGCAATGTCATCGGCACAATAGCGACGCGGACCTTCCAGCTCGATGATCCGGGTGCCGTGCCAGGTTTCCTGCAGGGTGGCGGCGAGGGTATCCGCGATATCGGCCGTCGCCACCATCGGCAGGGGATGCGCCAGCGGCTGCAGGAAGCTGGGAATAAGGCCGCTCCTCGCCGCCGCCACGTCCCACGATGCATTCTCCATAAACCAGGCGGCGCGCACGAAGGCGGTAGGCACCGGCAGGCCGCGCAACGCCTGCTCGACCATGCGTGAATTGTTGAGCAGGGAAAACCGTTCGACCTGGGCGCCGACGGTCGACAGGAACACCAGCCTGCCGGGACGCGCCTGTTCCACCGCCGCGAGGAAGGCGTCGATGGTCTTGCGGATGCGGGGGAAGCCGGGTTCCGGATCGTAGTCCGGCGGAATCATCAGGAATACGCCCTCGGCGCCGGCGAAAGCGGCGGCCAGGGCATGGCGATCATCGGCCTCGGCCACCGCCATCTCGCAGCCCCGCCTCGCCCAGTCCCTGGCCCGGGCGGCATCGCGCACGACGGCGCGGACCTGCCGGCCAGCGCGCAGCAGGTTAGCGGCCACCTGGCCGCCGACCTGCCCGGTGATACCCATCACGGCATACATGATCGCATCTCCTCCGAAAGGGCGGCCGGGAGGGGCCGCGACGGGGCCTATTCTGGGGATGGCTTATTCCATTCGCGATAACATGAGTGTCACTTGATAAGTGACATAAAGGCATGAATCGATGACTTTCGACGAGCGCATCCTCAACGGCATGAGCGTGTTCGCGGCGGTGGTGGATGGCGGCAGTTTCGCGGCCGCCAGCGAGGCCCTGGACATGTCGCCGCCCGGGGTCAGCCGCGCCATCGCCCGGCTGGAAGCCAGGCTGGGCGTGCGCCTGTTCGATCGCACCACGCGCGCGATGCACCTGACCGACGAGGGGCGGCGGTTACATGCCCAAGTGATGCCCTTGCTGGCAGGGCTGGAGGAAGCCGCCACCCAAGCGGCCCAGGGCGCCCATGCCGTGCGCGGCCGGCTGCGCGTGCACGTGGACCCTCTGTTCTCGCACCATGTGCTGGGGCCGCGGATAGGCGAGTTCATGGCGGCCTATCCCCAACTGCGGGTCGAACTGGCCACGCGCGACCAGCTCGGCGACATCGTGGCGGATGGATTCGACCTGGCGGTGCGCTTCGGCGAGCCGCCGGTATCGAGCCTGGTCGCGCGCAAGCTGCTGGATACGCGCATCCTGACGGTGGCGTCGCCGGCCTACCTGCAACGTCACGGCACGCCGCGCGAGCCTCGCGAGCTGGAGGGCGACCGGCACATCTGCATCGAATTCCGCGATCCGGCCAGCGGTCGCACGTTTCCGTGGGAGTTCCACCGCAAGCGCAAGCGCTTGGCCATCGCGACGAGCGGACGGTTGATCGTCAACGATGGCGGCACGATGCACGGCGCCTGCGTGGCGGGCTATGGCGTGGCCCAGGTAATGGCGCTGTGCACGGAGCACTGGCTGGCCTCCGGGCAACTGGTCGAGCTGTTCCCCGACTGGCCGGACGAGCGCTTCCCGCTCTATGCGCTGTATCCCTCGCGGCACCAGCTGACGGCGAAGGTGCGCGCCTTCCTCGATTTCGTCGTCGCGATCACGGCCGAGGCGTGACCACGGCGCGCGCGTCCTTTGGGATGGCGGGCGCCGACGGTAGAATTGCGTCTCTTGCGCACGCCCCGACATGAACGGCATGACCGACGACACCCCGCATTCGGCACCGAGCTTTTCCCAGGAGGACGAGCGCTACATGCGCCACGCCTTGCAACTGGCCGCGCACGCGCGCGACGCCGAGAACGAGGTGCCGGTGGGGGCCGTGCTGGTGCACGAGGGCGCGGTCGCCGGCCTGGGCTGGAACCGCAACATCACGCTCAACGATCCCAGCGCGCATGCCGAGATCATGGCCTTGCGCGCCGCGGGCGAGAAGCTTTCCAACTACCGCATGCCGGGCGCCACGCTGTACGTGACGTTGGAGCCTTGCGCCATGTGCGCGATGGCGCTGGTGCACGCGCGCATCGGCCGCGTGGTCTATGCGGCGACCGATCCCAAGACCGGCGCGGCAGGCAGCGTGTTCGACACGCTGGTTTCGGACCGGCACAACCATCGCGTCGTGGTGGAAGGCGGCCTGCTCGCCGAGGAATCGTCCGCCATGCTGCGCGAGTTCTTCCGCGCGCGCCGCTGATGCCTCGGAGCTTCATGTAGCTCGTGTTGAATCAGTGTGCGTGCGCGCGCCAGTGACGGCTGAGGCGCTGCAGCTTTTCCAGCGACTGCATGGCCTTCTTCGATGCCTCGTAGGCGCTATGCCTGGACCAGCGGCGGAAAGGCCTGGCTTCCTCCTTGCCCAGCATGTCCGACAGCAGCTTGCGCCCCATCATGCGGTCGTGCGCCAGGCCCAGTTGGCCCTGCAGGACGGCCAATTGCTTGAGCCAGGCGTCGGATGGCTTGGGAAACGCGTACCGGTACAGCTCGATGCTGTAGCGCAGTTTCTTGGTGGCGCTGCGAAGGCGATGCAACCGCTTCTGTCCGCCATCCAGCCTGGCCACCCGTTTTTTCAGCGTGTCGAAGCGCCGTTCGATCACCGCCGCGGCGACATTGCGCGCGGTACGGTCGGTGGGCGGTTCGAGCGACGCCACCCAGTGACGCCACGCCTGCAGGGGAATGGCCAGGCTGTATTTTTTCAAGGCCAGCACGGCCTGGCGATGCGCCTCCTGCTGGTGCCCGGCAACTACGCGCATGGCCTGTTCCGCCAACGCGCCCTTTGTTCCCGCATGCTTCAGGAAGGCGGGCAGGGTTTCCTGGGCCAGGATGTCGAGGTCGCGGCATGACCCGGTCGCTTCGCGGCACAGGCGAAGATAGGCCAGCACATCGCCCAGGTCATCGTCGGAAAAACCGGCCACGTCCTTCAGCGTGGCGGTGACGCGGCGCAGGCCGACCCGCCAGGCATGCAGCAACTTGGGATCGTAGGGTTCTTCGAGCAGCCGCTTGCGTGCTTCCTGGGCCTTGGCCAGGTGATCGTCCAGCAACTGGCGGATACGATCGAACTGCGAAGGCTTCCCGGGGCTGGCCTTGGCATGGACCGGGGAAACACGCGATGGCGTGGCGCGCTGCTGCAACCTGGCATGCATGGAGCGGTTCCAGATGACCGGGTCGCCTACTTTGCATCAAACTATCGTCACGCGCGAGCGGCATGTGGCCGCGTGCGTCAGGCGACGAAGGCGAAAGCGTCGGCGCAGCGGCGCTCGATCTTCAGGCTGAGCAGCGGATCGGCCCGGGTATGTCCCATATTGACCGCCGCGATGGGCTTGCCGTCGCGCGCGGCGGCGGCGGCGAAGCGGTAGCCCGAGAACACCATCAGCGACGAGCCCACCACCAGCATGGCGTCCGCCTCGTTCAGCGATGTGATGGCGGCGTCGACGCGCTCGCGCGGCACGCTTTCGCCGAAGAACACCACGTCGGGCTTGAGGATGCCGCCGCATGCGGGGCAGGGCGGCACCATGAAGCCGGAGAAATCGTGGCCGTCCAGGTCGGCATCGCCGTCCGGTGCGTCCATGGCCTCCAGTTGTGCCCAGGCCGGATTGCGCTCGACCAGTAGCTGCTGGAAATCGCCGCGCGGCAGGCGCCGCTCGCAGCCCATGCAGCGCACGACGTCGAGCCGGCCATGCAGGTCGATGACCTTGCGGTGGCCCGCCGCCTGGTGCAGGCCATCGACGTTCTGCGTGAGCAGGGCGGTGATGTGGCCCTGCTGTTCCAGCCGCGCCAGCGCATGATGCGTCGCGTTGGGATGGGCGCGATGGAAGCGGCGCCATCCCACCAGGCTGCGTGCCCAGTAGCGCCGGCGCGTGGCCTCGCTGCCCATGAAGGCCTGGAAGGTGACCGGCTGCGGCCGCTTCCAGCCGCCCTTGCTGTCGCGGTAGTCGGGAATGCCCGAATCCGTGCTGCAGCCCGCGCCGGTGAGCACGAACAGCCGCCGATGGGCCTCGATGAAATCGCGCAGGCGCTGCTGGTCGTCGCGCAGCGCCGTTGCCACCGCGATGCCGGCCGTCATGCCGCCGTCGCGCATCTCGTCCTCACGCGGCAGCACGGGCCTGCAATGCCTCGATGGCGGCGGGGATGCCATGGGGATTCTTCACTTCGGCGACGCGCGCGGCGAGCCCGGCAAGATCGGAATCGGCCTCGTGCGCCCAGGTCACGTGGTAGGGCATGTACACGCCCCAGCCGCCCAGCTCCACCACCGGGGCAATGTCCGAACGCGGGGAGTTGCCGACCATGGCGAATTGCCCGGGCGCGAGGCCGAACTCGGACAGCACGCGCCGATAGGCGGCATGGTCCTTCTCGGAAACGATCTCGATGCGATGGAACAGGTCGGCGAGGCCGCTGTTGGCGACCTTCTGCTCCTGGTGGAACAGGTCGCCCTTGGTGATCAGCACCACGCGATGGCGCTCCGCCACGGCGGCCACGGCGTCACGGATGCCCGGCAGCAGTTCCACCGGATGCGCGAGCACCCGCTTGCCGATCTCGATGATGCGATGCAGGTCGGCGGCGCTGATGCGCGACTGGGTGATCTCGATGGCCGCTTCCAGCATCGACAGCGTCATGCCCTTGGCGCCGTAGCCGAACAGCCGGATGTTGCGCCGTTCCGTGGACAGCAGCCGGTCGCGCAGGCCGAGGTTGGCCAGGTCGACGTAGTGGCCGATGACCTGCTCGAAGGCATCGTGCGCCGTCTGGTAATAACCCTCGCTATGCCACAGCGTATCGTCGCCGTCGAAACCCACTAGCTCTATCACCTGGTCTGCCCGTGTCTGTGCTGGGATGCGCGGCCCGCTGGCCGCGAGATACGGCTATCTTCCCAGAAAACAAGGGTTCGCGTGGCATCCACACCACCTAGGTTCGCGCGCGTGCGCGTACGCGCGAGCACGACGCCATGCGTCTTCCGGGCGGTCGTGGTCTGCGGCTAGGATGGCCGCGCCCATCCCGCGCGGTTGCCGCGCGTCAACGGGACAGGCCAGGGTTTCCTCCATCGCAGTGACTGCAGGTGACTATGCGCGCACGCATCGAAGACGTGGCCCGGGTCGCGGGCGTTTCCCCCAAGACCGTCTCGCGGGTACTCAACGACGAACCCAATGTGAGCGAGGAAACCAGGCAACGCATCCTCGGCGCGATCAAGTCGCTCGGCTACCGGCCGCATCCCTCGGCGCGCAGCCTGGCGGCGAACCGCTCGTTCCTGGTGGCGCTGCTGTACGACAATCCTTCGCCCAGCTACATGATGGAAGTACAGGACGGCGTGCTCGAAGCCTGCGATGCGCAGCGCTACAGCATGATGCTGCAGCCGCTGGACGCTTCCAGCCCGCGCCTGCTGGAGCGGGTGGAGACGCTGATCCGCGAGCGCCTGCTGGATGGGCTGATCCTCACGCCGCCGATCAGCGACCATGCCGGCCTGCTGGCCCGGCTGCGTGCGATGGGCGTGCCGTTCTCCTGCGTGTCCCCGCGCGACCGCGATTGCGCCGGCGTGGTGCTGGACGAACGACTAGCCGCCTGCGAGATGGTGGTGCACCTGGCCTCGCTGGGACACCAGCGGATCGCCCACATCGTCGGGCATCCGGACCACGGCGCCTCCATCTGGCGCCGGGACGGCTACCGGGACGGGCTCGGGCAGTGCGGCCTGGATTACGACGACAGGCTGGTGGCGCAGGGGCGGTTCACGTTCGATTCGGGCGTGGTCGCCGCGCGAGTCCTGCTCGGCCTGCCGTCGCCGCCGACGGCGATCTTCGCCGCCAACGACGACATGGCCGCCGGCGTGATCTGGGCCGCCAGCGAAGCGGGGCTGTCGGTGCCGCGCGACCTGTCGGTATGCGGTTTCGACGACACGCCCCTGTCGCAGCAGATCTGGCCCTCGCTCACCACCATCCACCAGCCTTGCCGCGACATGGGGCGCATCGCCGCCAACGAGCTGCTCCGCACGGTGCGGGGCGGCGAGGGCGACATGGTGTTCGCGAAGTTCTCCATGCGCCTGCGCGGCTCGACCGGCCGCGCCCCGGACAGGCCGCGCCCGGCGCTGGCCGTGGCGCCCTAGCTCTGTCTTGTTGCATTGCAAATTGACAGCGCTGTCATTCCTGGCAGGCTGGCGCGACCATGGCCCCCGAGGGGAGCCGATCGCTTGCCAGGGGAGAATGCCGTGCCGTTGTCCAACCATCGCCTGCGTGGCGTACCCGTTGTCATGGCCGCTGCCGCGGTTGCCCTGTCCGGAGGGCATGCCATGGCCGCCGCGGATGCGACGGTGCATCCCGGGCAATGGCCCGGCGCCACCTGGCCGCTGCCGAGGGACGAGGCGCTGGAACAGCGCGTGGCCGCGCTGATGGCGAAGATGACGCTCGAGGAAAAAGTGGGCCAGCTGGTCCAGGCCGACATCCTCAGCGTAACGCCCGAGGATGTGCGCAAGTACCGGCTCGGTTCGATCCTGGCGGGCGGCAATTCCAAGCCCGGCGGCAAGCTGCTGGCCACCGCCGGGCAGTGGAAGGCGCTGGCCGATGCGTTCTACCGGGCCTCGATGGATACCAGCGGCGGCCACGTGGCGATTCCGCTGCTGTTCGGCATCGACGCGGTGCACGGCCACAACAACACCGTCGGGGCCACCCTGTTTCCGCAGAATTCGGCGCTCGGCAACGCGCACGATCCGGAGCTGATGCGCGAGATCGGCACGGCCACGGCGGAGGAAGTGCGCGCCACCGGCATCAACTGGACCTTCGCGCCCACCGTGGCGGTGCCGCAGGATGTGCGCTGGGGACGGTCGTACGAGGGCTATTCGCAGGATCCCGGGCTGGTGGCGCAGTACGCCGTGGCGATGGTCGAGGGCCTGCAGGGCAAGGTGGGTACGCCGCAGTTCCTGGACAGCTCGCACGCGGTGGCCACCGCCAAGCACTTCCTTGCCGATGGCGGTACCAAAAACGGCAAGGACCAAGGCGACGCCGAGATTGGCGAGGCGGAACTGCGCACCGTGCATGCGGCCGGCTATCCACCGGCGATCGATGCCGGCGTGCAGACGGTGATGGCCTCGTTCTCCAGCTGGAACGGCCAGAAGATGCATGGCAACAAGACGCTGCTGACCGACGTGCTCAAGCAGCGGATGGATTTCCAGGGCTTCGTGGTGGGCGACTGGAATGCCCATGGCCAGATTCCTGGCTGCACTAACGAGGATTGCCCGGCCTCGATCAACGCCGGCGTGGATATGCTGATGGCGCCCGACAGCTGGCGAGGCCTGTACGAGCACACGCTGGCCGAGGCGAAGTCGGGGGTGATCCCGATGAGCCGGGTGGACGATGCGGTGGCGCGCATCCTGCGCGTGAAGTTCCGTGCCGGACTGTTCGAGGCGGGTGCGCCATCGGCGCAGCCGCTGGCGGTCCGTTCGGCGGAAGTGCTCGGCAGTCCCGCGCATCGCGCGATCGCGCGGCGCGCCGTGCGCGAATCGCTGGTGCTGCTGAAGAACGATGGCGGACTGCTGCCGCTCGATCCGCGCAGGCATATCCTGGTAGCTGGCGATGGTGCGGACAGCATTTCCCGGCAGAGCGGCGGATGGACCCTGACCTGGCAGGGCGTCGGCCTGAAGAACGAGGACTTTCCCGGCGCCCAGTCGATCGGCGCGGGCATCGCCGAGCAGGTGAAGGCGGCAGGCGGTTCGGTCGAGATCGCTCCCGATGGCCGCTACGCCAGCAAGCCCGACGCGGCCGTGGTGGTGTTCGGCGAGGATCCCTATGCCGAATTCCAGGGCGATATTCCCAATTTGCTGTATCGGCCCGGTGACGACCACGACCTGCAGCTGATCCGACGCCTGCGCGGCGAGGGCGTGCCGGTGGCCGCGGTGTTCCTGAGCGGCCGTCCGCTGTGGGTCAATCGCGAGATCAATGCCGCCAATGCCTTCGTCGCGGCCTGGCTGCCCGGCAGCGAGGGCGGCGGCGTGGCCGATGTATTGCTGCGCACGCGTGACGGTCGCGTGGCCCACGACTTCCAGGGCAGGCTGGCCTTCGCCTGGCCGCGCAGCGCGGTGCAAGGGCAGGGCACGCCGCAGTTCCCGCTCGGCTATGGCCTGAGCTATGCCGGCCATGGAGACTTACCGGCGTTGCCGGAGGCGTCGGGCATCAGCGGCGAGCAGATCCCTGTCGGCAATTATTTCGAGCGGGGTAAGGCCGTGCACGGCTATGCCTTCGCCCTAGTGGGCGCCGATGGTGCCATCACGAACGGCGACGTGTCGCCGGCGCGGACCGGTGACGGCAGCCTCGGCATGGCCGCGCTGGACTACAAGGCGCAGGAGGATGCACGGCGTTTCACCTGGGAGCGCGGCGGTGCGCAACTGAGCATCAGTGCGCGCGCTCCCCTGGACCTGGATCGGGAGACCAACGGCGACGTGCTGCTGGTGACCACGCTGCGCGTGGATGCGCTGCCGGGGCGGGATGCCTCGGTGGCCATGGGTTGCGGCACGGGCTGCGCTGGGCGCGTCGCGCTTGGGTCGCAGCTGTCGCGGCTGGCGCCGGGGCAGTGGGTGCGCATCGGCGTGCCGCTGAAATGCTTCCGCGCCGCGGGCGCCGATATGCACCGCATCGAACAGCCTTTCGTATGGGATGCCGGAAAGGGCAGCCAGCTGGCGATATTCCGCGTGGCGCTGGGCACCGATGTGGACCACGTGATCGATTGCGCCAGGTGATGCGCGCGATCGCCATGGCGACGCCGTCTCGGGCCGGTGGAGACGGTGATCGGACTGGCGGACGTTAAGACGTCTATTTGCTTTGCATCATTCCGGGGTGGGGAAAATGCCTGCGGGATGGCGGCAAGGACGATGCGGCAAGGGTTTCGAGCGGTGATCGCGGCTTGTTGCTGTGCGACAAGCTTCTGCCGGGGAACCGGCATATGATCGCTTCATGACAGCGCTGTCATTAATTGACGACAGCGCTGTCAAAGGGGAAGCCATAAAACGGGTTGCCGCGAGTGCTCGAAAGCGGCCAACGATACTCAAGACAATCGAGAGGGGAAGCTAATGAAGCTGCGCTACACGGCGTTGTATGTCGCGATGGCATGGGTGCTCGCTCCGGGCACGCTGCTGGCGGCGGACCAGCAGGATGCATCACCGCAGAACCCGCCGTCCCAGAATCCCGCACAGGCCGGCAAGAAGGTCAAGGATCTCGATGCCGTGCAGGTGAGCGCCACCAAGCGTGAGACGCCCCTGCAGAAGACGCCGGTGGCGGTCAGTGCCATCACGCCCGATACGCTCGACAAGGAGCGCGTGATGACGGTGCAGGACCTCACCAAGCTGGTGCCGGGCCTGCAGGGTACCAGCGAGGGCGACCACGGCGTGGTGACGCTGACCTTGCGCGGCATCGGCAACGACAGCGCCAAGACCGAGTACGCCGATCCCGAGGTGGCCACCTTCGTCGACGGCGTGTACACGCCGCGCGCCGAAGCCGCGGCCGGCCTGCTGCTGGACATGGACGGCGTGGAAGTGCTGCGCGGCCCGCAGGGCACGCTGTGGGGCCGCAACTCCACGGCGGGCGCGATCAGCTTCCAGACCGCCAAGCCCGACCTCAATGCCGGCTTCTATGGCAACGCGCAGGTGGAGGCGGGCAACTACAACGAGGTGGGCGCGCGCGCCGCGTTCAACCTGCCGATCAGCAGCACGTTCGCGATGCGCGTGGCGGTAGTGCACCAGCAGCACGACGGCTACGTGGACTACCAGAACCCGGAAAGCGAGCTGCCCAGCGTGGCCCAGCAGCAGGCCACCTACCTGGCCTCGGGCGGCGATCCTGCGAAGTTCCAGCCGATCAATGCCGACCAGTTCATCCATGGCGGCCAGAAGTACAGTGCCCAGGACCAGTCGGCCGCCCGCGTGAGCGCGCTGTGGCAGCCCAGCGATGCGTTCAAGTGGAACATCTCCTACGAGTATTTCATCGATCGCGGCACGCCGAGCCTCAGCCTGATGCAGACGCCGCGCCAGGGGCAGGATTTCTGGTCCGCGCTGGTGGACGTGGCGCCGTACCTGGACCGCACCAGCAAGACGGTGCGCAGTCGCATGGACTGGAACATCAACGACGACATGCAGCTGAGCTACATCGCCGGCTACAACCGCTACTCCGGCAAGAGCGACTACGACCAGGACGTCGGCGTGGCCGTGCCGACCAGCTTCACCACCGGCGGCATCTACCAGGACGACCGCACCAACTATTCCAACTACGAAAGCTACAGCCAGGAAATCGACCTGAAGTCGCGCGGCCAGCAGGCCGTGGACTGGATCGTGGGCGCGTACTACGCGTACGAGGACAACAACATCCGTTTCGACATCCCGCAGATGAACGGTACCCAGAACGGCACCGTGGCATGGCAGGGTTCCTTCATCCAGCCGAAGGAGACGGTGGAGTCCGAGGCGATCTTCGGCCAGGCCACCTGGCACGTCTCCGACCATTGGCGCCTGACCGGTGGCGCGCGCTGGTCGCATGACGACAAGGAGAACGACGGTGGCATCAACTGGGGCTGGGACTACGATCCCACCGTGCCGCAGGTGCCGATCTCGCCGGGCACCATCCCCGGGCCGGCCAACGGCTTCACCGTGTCGACCTACAACAGCGCCAAGTACAGCAAGGGCAAGGTCACCTGGCTGGCCCGCGTGGATACCGACGTCAGCGACAACGGGCTGCTGTATGCCAGCGTATCCACCGGCTACAAGTCGGGCGGTACCCAGGACGGCGGCGCGCTGTACAAGCCCGAGTCGCTGACCAACTACGAGATCGGTACCAAGTTCACCTTCCTCGACGGTCACATGACCTGGAACTCGGACGTCTACTACGAGGACTTCAAGAACTTCCAGCTGTCCGCGCCCATCACCTATCCGAACGGCAACCTGGGCCTGGGCTTCTCCAACGTGGGCGGCAGCACCAAGGTGATCGGCATCGAGTCGGAGCTGGCCTACCAACAGAAGGACGACCGCTTCGACCTGATCTTCTCAGCCATCCCGAAGAAGAAGCTGGGCACGCTGGTCTACGCGGGAAGCAACGACTACCAGGGCCTGCCGGTCTGTCCGCCGCAGTCGGGCCTGGCCAACTGCACGGACGTCAGCGGCAACGACCTGCCGCACGCGCCGAACGTGTCGTTGACCGGCATCTACGAGCACGACTTCCACCTGGACAACGGCGGCCGCCTGACGCCACGCCTGAGCGCGCAGTACCAGAGCAGCCAGTGGTTGAGCTATTTCAACCTCGGCGAAGGCGACAAGCAGAAGGCTTACGTGCGCGGCGACCTGTCGCTGCGCTACACCGAGCCGGGCGACCGCTGGTGGGTCAACGCGTACGTGCAGAACGTGGCCAACGGCAAGGTGCGCACCAGCGCGGGTCGCTTCCTGATGGCGGACGGTTCGCTGCAGTACATCTCGCAGTACCTGGCGCCGCGCACGTACGGCGTCCAGCTCGGCGTTTGGTTCTAGCGCCATGGACGGGCGGCGCCCCACCTCGATGGCGCCGCCGATGGTTTGCCGTTCACCAGGCGACGTGCCGGGGCATGTCGCCGACCCTCCCCATGAATGGCACATTGGCCGGGCCCCGTGGGGCGGTCCGGCCTTTCTTTCATCGATGCCCGCGCACGGGCTGCCGGCTGGATGGGGGCGATCATGGCTCGCTTGAGGAAAGTGTTGGTAGTGGGCGGCGGCACGGCGGGATGGCTTGCCGCCTGTTATCTCGCCAAGGCGCTGAACGCGGCCGATCCACGCAGCGTGCAGGTGCACCTGGTGGAATCGCCCGACATCGGCCTGCTCGGCGTGGGCGAGGCGACCTTTCCCTCGATCCGCGGCACGCTCTCGGCCATCGGCCTGGACGAGCGCCGCTTCCTGGTGGGCGCCACGGCGACCTACAAGCAGGGCATCCACTATCGCCATTGGGTGCGGCCACCCGGCACGCCGGGCCGCGAGCATTTCTTCCATCCGTTCAGCCTGCCCAGCCAGCGCCCGGGCGGGCCCGAGCTGCTGCCTTACTGGCTGCTGGGCGCAGCGCCCGCGGGCATGCCGTTCGCGGAGGCGGTGACCATGCAGAGCGCGCTGGTCGAGCAGAACCGCGCGCCCAAGCGGCCGAGGGATCCCGATTACCAGGGGCCGCTGAACCATGCGTTCCATTTCGATGCCGCCTGCTTCGCCAAGGTGCTGGCCGAGCATGGCCAGCAGGCGCTGGGCGTGAAGCGCCACGAGGCGACGGTCGAGCGCGCGGAGCTGGACGCCGCCGGCGCCATCGCCCGCGTGGTCACGCGCGAGCTGGGCGAGCTGACCGCGGACCTGTACGTGGATTGCACCGGGCTGCGCGGGCGCCTGATCGGCGATGTCATGCAGTCGCCGTTCCGCAGCCAGCGCGACGTGCTGTTCGCCGACCGCGCGGTGGCGATGCAGGTGCCGTACGAGCGGCCGGACACGCCGATTCCCTCGTACACCATCTCCACCGCGCAGGAAGCCGGCTGGATCTGGGACATCGGCCTGCAGAAGCGGCGCGGGGTCGGCTACGTGTATTCCTCGCGCCATACCGGCGACGATCGCGCCGAGGCGGTGTTCCGGCGCTACCTGGGGACCGCCACCGATGGCCTGAAGGCCATGCACATCCAGTTCGAGACCGGCTACCGGCCCGAGCACTGGCGCAAGAACTGCGTGGCGGTGGGCCTGGCGGGCGGCTTCGTGGAGCCGCTGGAATCGACCGGCATCGCGCTGATCGAGCTGGCGACCTACCTGCTGACCCACCTGCTGCCGTCCGACACCGGGGACATGGAACGCGTGGCCCGTCACTACAACGAGATGATGGTGGCGCGCTACGACCGCATCATCGATTTCATCAAGATGCACTACTGCCTGAGCCAGCGGCGCGATTCGGCGTTCTGGACCGACAACACCGATCCGGCCAGCATCCCGCGGACGCTCCAGGACAAGCTGGCCCTGTGGCGGCATCGCCCGCCGCATCGGCTGGATTTCATCGGCGACCTGGAGATGTTCCTGGTGGCGAGCTGGCAGTACATCCTCTACGGCATGGAGTTCGCCACCGACCTGGAGCCCATGCGCAGCGCATATCCGCGGATCGAGGAAGCGAAGCGGGAATTCGCCATGATCCGGCAGGTGGCCGCGCATGCCGCCAGCGACTTGCCCGATCACCGCGCGCTGGTGGAACAGCTGTGCCGGGAATACGGGCAGCGCACGGACATGGCGGATCGGGCGGACGCGACGGCCTAGCCTGGACCATCGCACGGCACGCACCTGTACCCCGTCGCCGCCATGCTCATGCCCTTGTCGCTCGTGTCCAACGATACGTCCCTTTGCACGGATGCCCTGCCCGCGGGGCAGGGCATCTACTGCCATGCCTGCGTGAGCTGGCGGCGCAGGCCTGATCCGCTTCAGCGCTTGCGAGCGGCGTTGTCGCGTGGTGCGCATCCGCCTTCCGGCATCTCGTCCATCAGCGGCAGTTCGCCGGGGCTGTCGAGGTCGTCGACCTGCTGGTGCACTGATCAATTTCGCCGCGCCCCCTCTCCCGGACACGTGGCGTACTGTCGCGGCTTGAATGTCCCCGGCGTGGATGATGCGGCTTTCCTCTTCCGGCTGCCGTTGGGCGAACCGGAATGACCTGGATCAGGGTGGTGGGCAGCGGGTACCGCCATGCTGGGCTGTCAGCCCGGGGCCCACCGCATGACCCACGTCGTCACCGAGAACTGCATCAACTGCAAGCACACCGATTGCGTGGAGGTCTGTCCCGTGGATTGCTTCCACGAGGGGCCCAACTTCCTGGTAATCGCCCCCGACGAATGCATCGACTGTACGCTGTGCGTGGAGGAATGCCCGGTGGACGCCATCTTCGCCGAGGCAGACGTGCCGGCCGGGCAGGAGCCGTTCGTCGCGCTCAATGCCGAACTGGCCCGGCGGTGGCCGGTCATCGCGGCCCAAGTCCCGGCGCTGCCGGACGCGGCACGCTGGAACGGCGTGCCCGACAAGCGGCGGTTGCTGGAGCGTTGAGCCGCGCGGTGCCCGTGAGCGTACGCTTCGGACTCCACCCCCTGCGTGCAGGGGAGGTTGGGAGAAGGGTTCAGGACACGATATGCAGGGGACCGATCACCCGCGATGGGGTGTGCAGCGGTAGCCGCCCCATGCCAAGGCCCATGCTCAGGCCCTGGGCGACCCGCTCGGCGGTGCCGATGAACAGGTCGGCTACGGGAGGCTCGAACACCTCGCGCGCCGTTTCGCGCCACAACGCCAGCCAGCGATGGAACAGCGCCTGCGGGAAGGCCGGCAAGGTCCGGTGCACGCCCATGGGGTTGCCGCGGTAACGGCCCGTGCGCAGCACGGCCGAGGACCAGAAGTCGCGCAGCACCACCTTGTGCGCGCTCCAGTCCTCGATGGCCGCGTTGAACACCGGTCCAAGCTCGGCATCGCCACGTACCTTGTCGTAGAAGCGGTCGATCAGCGTGGCGATGCCCACCTCGTTGGCCTGGCCGAATAGCGCCATGAAACGCCGTCTCCCGTCCCGCGCTTCAGCCGGGCTTGCCGTCGCGGCGGGGCGTCAGGTAGATCCAGGCCGAGCGCGCGGCCCACGGCGCCAGCGCCAGCAACCAAAGCCCGGCCGCGGCCACGTAGAGCGGCCAGGGACGCGCGCTGGCATTGGCCAGCACGCGCACCACGGCGGCCAGCTGGATGCCGGCGAAGGCGAACCACGGCACCGGCCCCATGACCAGCGGCCGGCCGGAATGCCCATGGGTGACGCGCGTGACCATGGCCACCAGCATGGAAGCGAAGAAACCGATGGTCAGCGCGTGCAGCGGGGCACGGCCCCAGCCGCTGCCGCCGGTACGAAACAGGGCGAGGCTGTCGGCGGCGAGCATCGCGAAAGACAGCGGCAGCCAGGCCAGGGCGATGTACAGCACCGCGAGCAGGCCTGGCCGGCGTGCCTTCCAGGGTTGCCAGGCGAGCCATTGCCAGCCCAGCAACACAGCCATGGGCAGGTCCACCGTCCAGCGCCAGCGCTCCAGGCCGGCCAGGTCGCAGGCCAGGTGCGCCAGGCTCAGGGCCAGCGTGACGAGCAGCGACCAGGCCGGACGCACGACGCGATACCCGGGCACGGCGTTGTTGGAGAAGAACGGCACCATCCGGTGCGCCACCGTGAGGTAGACGGGAGCCAGCAGGCCATAGGTGCCGATGGTGTTGGCGGCGGGCATCAGCCAGGCCGGCGCGCCGCAGGCGTAGGCCAGGGCCAGGGTGAGGCCCAGCGCACCCAACACCAGCGCGGCGTAGGCCGCATTGGCCCACAGGTCGCGATAGCGGCTCTGGCGCAGGCGAATGCCCAGCGCGCCCAGGGCCCACAGCCAGCCAAGCAGCATCGCGGCCACGCCCACCGGCAGACATGCCGGCACGCCGCTTTGCGCGGCCAGCACCAGCGCTGCGCCGCCGGACATGCCGGCGAACACGCTGGCATAGAGGGGGCGCCGAATCCCGGCCAGGTTCAGCCAGCGCGGGAACACCGTCAGCAGGAAGCCCAGTACGAAGGGCGCCAGTGTGGCGTACTGCATCAGGAAGCCGTGGGCCCAGGCCACCGGCATGGCCTGGCGGGGAAAGGGCAGGCCTTGCCATGCTGCCACCAGCACCCAGGTCCACCAGCCCATGCTGCCGAGCAGGGCCAGCGCGCCGATCAGGAACATGGCGCGGTGCGGCGCCGCCAGCAGGATGGCGAAGGGCGCGCTCGGAGAGGGGGATGCGGTGGTGACGGCCATGGTCGAGATGAAAGAAAGCAGGCGGAGTCTGACAATGGCTGCCAGGACCACGCCCTGATCTGAGTCAGAATGCGCCGCGTTCCCTCACCGGTGGGCCCGATGGGACAACGTGTCGGTCCTCAACCGTGGATCCGTAACGCATCATGCGTGCCAGGCCTGCGCCATCCATGTGCGCAGAACGTCGAGAGCATGCGTAAGGCGCGATGAAGTAACTGAGTGTAGGCAGCTCCTCTATGCGCAATGGTCACGCCATGAGGACCGCTCGTCGACATTGGCGCTCCTACGGTGCGGCTTGCGCCCAGGGAGAACAATGATGATTCGATATGCCAAACCGCTACGTTTTGCTTGCTTACGCGCCGTGTTGCTCGGTGCCGCCTGTCTCGGCACCGCCAGTGCATGGGCCGATACCTCGCCAGCGCTCGATCGTGCCAGCCTGTGGGTCGGCGCGTTCTATTCGGACACGCAGACCCGTATCGGCGCCAGCGATCGCAGCGGCCAGTACAACGGCAGCTTCGGCCTGGAGGACGACCTGGGCTTCCGCCAGCACAAGACCGTGCCGCGCGCGCGGCTGGATTTCCTGATCGGCGACCACCAGGGTTTCTCGTTCGATTTCTACGGCCTCGACCGCACGCACAGCCGTTCGATCGGGCGCGACCTCAGTTTCGACGGCAACGACTACCCGGCGTCGGCACGGGTGGATGGCAAGCTCAACTTCAATTTCGGCAGCGCGGCCTACCGCTGGTGGTTCGGCACCGGCAGCGACGTGTTCGGGCTGGGGCTGGGTGCCGCCTACTACGGCGTGAAGGCGCGTATCGCCGGACAGGTGTCGCTGGACGACGAAACCGCGCAGGCTTCCGCCAGCACCCACGAAACCGCATGGGCGCCCGTGCTGCAACTGGGTTGGCGGCACGCGTTCAGCCACGACCTGCGCATCTATGCGGACGCCTACGGCGTGAAGAAGAACGGCGGCAACCTGGCGGGCCACATCTACAACGCGGCGGTGGGCCTGGAATGGTTTCCCATCGAGAACCTCGGCCTCGGTGGCGAATACGGCTACACCAGAATCCGCCTGGACCAGAACCACACCAATTACCGGGCCAACCTGGACATGCGGCTGAAGGGACCTTCGCTGTTCCTGCGCTTGCGCTTTTAGCGCCGATTCAAACAAGCCATCCCAGCGCTGTAGGAGCGCGCCCTGTGCGCGACCTGCTCGTCATCCCGGCGAATTTAGGCAGGTGCGGCCATGGCGTCGAGGCGCGGCGGCCGCCAGCAGCGGCTGCCGTGGTTGACCGGCGACCATTCGGGAAGGACGGGCGGCGGTGCGGGATCGTGCGCACGGAAGGCGCCGTCGGCATAGACGATGCGGCCGTCCACCACCGTCAGTTCGGATACGATCCCGCGGATGGCGTCGTCCGCCACCGCGAAGTAGTCCTGGGACAGGACAGCCAGGTCGGCCAGCTGGCCGACCTCGAGCTGGCCCTTGGTGTCCTGCTCGCCGGAAAACCAGCTATTGCCCCGGGTATGCAGCGCGAGCGCGGTGGCGCGGTCCAGGCGCTGGTCGGCGGCGCGCAGCGGCAGCCCGCCCACGGTCTTGCCGGTGACCAGCCAGTGCAGCGTGCTCCACGGATCGTAGCTGGCCATGCGCGTGGCATCGCTGCCCGCGCCGAGCGGTATGCCCATGGCCAGGATCTGCTTGAGCGGCGGCGCGTGCGCGGCGGCTTGCGCGCCGTAGCGTTCCACGAAGTATTCGCCCTGGTAGGCCATGCGCGGTTGCACGGCGATGCCGCCGCCGAGCCTGGCGATGCGTTCGAGGTTGCGTTCCGTCACCGTCTCGGCATGATCGAGGAACCAGGGACGCTCGCGCAGCGGCAGTTCGCGGTCGACCCGCTCGAACACGTCGAGCGCGCGGCCGATGGTTTCGTCGTAGGTGGCATGCATGCGCCATGGCCAGCGGCGGCTGGCGAGCACGCGGATGACCGCCTCGAGCTCGCCTTCCATGACAGGCGGCGGTTCCGGCCGCGGTTGGCGGAAATGGCTGAAATCCACGGCCGAGTACGCGAGCAGCTCGCCGGCGCCATTGAGCCGGTAGAAATCGTCGCCCTGGTTGGGCGAGAGGGCGGCGACCAGGGCCGAGAAATCGGCCTGCTCGCCATGGGGCGTATGCGCGCACAGGTGGTAGGCGATGCGCACCGTCAGCTGGCGATGCAACTGCAGTTCCTCGATGACCCGGTAGTCCTCCGGGTAGTGACGCGCGGAACTGCCGGCGTCGATCACGCTGGTGATGCCCAGACGGTTGAGTTCGCGCATGAAGTGGCGCGTGGCGTTGATCTGGTACTCGTAGGGCAGCTGGGGCGCGTGCGCCAGCGCCTGGTCCAGCAGGGACACGTTCGGCGAGGCCACCAGCAATCCGCTGGGCATGCCGTTGTCGTCCCGCGCGACGTGCGCTCCCGGCAGGTCGGGCGCATCGCGGGTATAGCCGCAGGCGCGCAGCGCGGCGGCATTGAGCAGCACGTGCTCGCCCAGGTGCTGGATGAGCACGGGCGTGTCGGGCGCCACCTGGTTGAGCTCGTCGAGCGTGGGCAGGCGGCGCTCGGCGAACTGGTGCTCGGAGAAGCCGCCATCGACGCGTACCCATTGCGGCGGCGGCGTGCGTTCGACCTGGGCCGCGAGCAGGCGCATCGCATCGGCAAGCGACGGCACGCCTTCCCAGCGCAGGTCGAGGTTGTAGTGGTGGCCCTGGCGGATCAGGTGCTGGTGCGAGTCGATCAGCCCGGGAATCACCCGCCGCCTGCCCGCATCGATGGACAGGGTGGCCGGCCCGGCCAGCGAGCGGATCTGCCCGTCGGTGCCCACGGCGGCGATGCGCCGGCCATTCACCGCCAGTGCCTGCACCTCCGGGCGCCGCGCCACGCCGGTGTGGATCCTGGCATTGTGGATGATGAGCGTGGGGTGTGCGGTCATGGATGCCGTCTCCCGGGCATGGTCCATCCGGGGCACAGGTGTACGTGCGGCCATGTCGAGCTTTCGTGACCGTGGCCCCGGCCAGGCATTGCTCGTGTGTCCGCGTTAAGCGCATGGGACAGGCCGGATCGGGTCGCGCGCCTCTATCGTGCCGCAGCGGGCCGTCCGGTGAATGGACGGCCAAATCCACGGCGAGGATTCATGTGCACATGCACAAATGTCATTTCCGGCCATGCGGTTTCCTGGCCAGGATGCCATGACTCGTTGGGAGGCGAGACCATGACCATGCCGCACGAGCGTCGCGCGAACCGTTCCGCCCTGCGCCTGAAACAGGGCGTATCCCTGCTGCTGGCGTGCTCGGGCTGTTGCTTCGCGGACGGCTACGATTTTTACGGCAACTGGCCCACGCACGTCACCGCCGGCGACGGCACCGATTTCGGCCTGGCGGTGCTGTACCAGTACGACCTCAACCAGTTCTCCAACGATGGCGGGCGGCTGGAGGACGCGCACACCAACCGGCGCCGCTACCTGGGCGTATACCTGCGCAAGCCCGGCGTGTACGACGCCATCGTGCAGTACGACTACCAGGCGCGGCAGTGGGCGGACGCGTTCGTGCGCTTCCGCAGCAGCGGCGTGGTGGGCGCGGACCTTGGCAACGTGCGCTTCGGCTACTCGAAGACGCCGGTGGGTTTCGAGGGCGTCACCAGTTCCTCGGCCACCACCTTCATCGAGACCGCCTTGCCGACCCAGGCGATCTGGGAAGGGCGCCGCGCCGGCGTCGACTGGGCGTGGATCCGTCCGCACTTCATCCTCAACATCGGCGACTATTTCTGGCGCAAGGACTTCGATGGCAACAACCCGGGCCGCACCTGGGCGGCGCGCGCGGCCTGGATGCCGCTCAACCGCCCGGGCCGGGTGCTGCACCTGGGCGTGTCCGCCTCGCGCGAAAAGCTCGACTGGGCCGACCAGGGCACCGTGCTGCCGGCCGCCCGGCTGCGCGCGCGGCCGGAGGATGGCCTGTCGCCCGTGCGGCTGGTCGATTCGGGCAATCTGCCATACAGCAAGCGGGTGGACCGGCAGGGCTTCGAGGCGCTGTGGATCGAGGGGCCCTGGTCGCTGCAGGGCGAATACCTCAAGGCCCAGGTCGACCGTTACGGCGGCAAGCCGGACTACGACAGCAGCGGCTACTACCTGTTCGCCACCTGGACGCTGACCGGCGAGTCACGCTACTACAGCGACGGCAACGTGGCCGACCGCCGCTACAGCGGACGCGACCTGCAGGTGATTCGCCCGACGCACGCCTGGGGCGCGCTGGAGGTGGCGGCGCGCTACAGCGAGCTGGACCTGGACGATGGCGCCGTCACCGGCGGCAAGGAGCACGATTGGACGGCCGGCCTGAACTGGTACATCGGCGAGCACCTGAAGGTACAGGCCAACTACGTCTGGGCCTTCAGCGACCGCGGCAATCTCACGGTGAATCCGCGCATCGTCGAGGTGCGCGCGCAGGTCTATTTCTAGCCATGCCGGTGGCGCCGCGGGACGGCGCCACCGGCATGCATTCTCAATGCAGGCCCACGCTGTCGTGCATGGCGTCGAAGATCTTCCGGGTGTCGTAGCCGACGCCGTTCTTGAACACCAGCGGCATGCGTTCCATGGCGGCGACGTCCTTCAGCGGGTCGCCGTCGATCACCACGACGTCGGCACGCTTGCCCACCGCCAGCGTGCCCACCTCGCCATCGCGCCCGAGGTAGCGGGCGCCGTTGAGCGTCGCCACTTGCACCGCCTGTTCGAAGCGGAAGCCGGCTTCCACCAGCAGCTCGATCTCACGCTTGGACGCAAAGCCCGGCACCACGCCGCCGTAGCCGGTGGGGTCGGTGCCGGCCAGCAACAGGCCGCCGGCATCGGCGTATTGCTTCTCCAGCCGGGCGAGCTTGGCGTAGGTTTCGGCGGAGTAGCCGCTCTTGCCGGCCTGGGCGCGGCTCCAACTGGCCTCGTACTGCGCGCGCACCTCCGGTAGCATCAGCGCCAGCGCGCCCGCCGGCGCCTTCGGGCGGCCAGCGACGAAGGTCTCGAACACGGTCAGCGTGGAGGTCAGCGCGACATGGCGCTGGACCATCAGCCGGATCAGCGAGGCCACCTCGGGCGAGGCGGGGTCCAGGTCGGCCAGCGACTGGCGCACGTCGGCGTTGGCCGGACACCGGTCCGGCTGCTTGTCCTTGACGAAGTCGGTGCTGACGAAGAAGCCGTGTTCCAGGTTGTCGATGCCCAGCTCCACCGCCTCGCGGTAGGTGACCGAGCACAGGTGCGCGGTGACCTTGGCCTTGCGCGCATGCGCCGTGTCGATCGCGCGCTTGAGCTCGTCGCGCGTGATCTGCATGTACGCCTTGTACGAGGTGACGCCCTCGTCGGACCAATAGTTGACGGTGCGTTCGGCATCGTCCGGGCCACCGAGCGCGTGCACTGCCGGAATCGGCAGGCCGGGGCCGTTGAGGTAGGGGCCAGTCACGTCCATGTCGGGGCCGATGACGGTTCCCCTGGCGATGGCGTCGCGCACGTTGAGGTCGGCGTACGGCATCATCGAGCCGGCCGTGCGCACGGTGGTGTCGCCACCGGCCAGGTACAGCCGCGGGAAGCTGTAGCTCATCTCGTTGTACTCGGCGCCGCCCGCCGGATAGAACATGTGCTCATGCACCATCACGAAGCCCGGCAGCAAGGTCTTGCCCTGCGCATCGATGACGGTGGCGCCCTCGGGCGGCTTGACCTTGCTGCTCTTGCCGAGCGCGGCGATGCGCCCATGGTCGATCACCAGCGTCTGGTCATGTGCCGCCTTGCCGCCGGTGCCGTCCACCACGGTAGCGTGGGTGAAGGCGATCACCGGCTGGGCGTAGGCGGTGAAGTCCTTGTCGGTGGCCGGTTTGCCGTCGGCCGCCAGGCCCAGGGCCGGCAGCAGCCCGGCCAGGGCCGCCGCCTGGAATCGTTGACGCCATGCCATGCTTTGTTCTCCCCTGTGAAGTGGGCAAGCATGCTAGCAGCCGGGGCGACGGATGGCTCGGCCGGGCGGGGCGGCGGCAGCGCGATGGCAGGCTTATGCGGTCGCCGCCGCTGGCGATGGACGATCAGGGCGTGGCGGATCGCAGCACGGTGCCCTCGGGGGCACCGCGTCCCAGCTTGTCGGGCAGGGGATCGCCGTCGGCCACGAACTGCAGTGCCACGGAGTTGATGCAATAGCGCTGGTAGGTGGGCGGCGGGCCGTCGTCGAACACGTGGCCCTGGTGGCTGCCGCAACGCGCGCAGCGGATCTCGGTGCGCACCATGCCGTAGCTGGTGTCGCGCACGTAGGTGAGGTGCCTTTCGTCGAACGGCGCGGTGAAGCTGGGCCAGCCGGTGCGGCTGTCGAACTTGGTCCCGGCGAGGAACAGCGGCAGGCCGCACAGCCGGCAGGCATACACGCCGGAGCGCTTCTCGGTGAGCAGCACGCCGCAGAACGGTGCCTCGGTGCCGTGCGCGAGCAGCACGTCGCGCTCGTCCTGGGTGAGGGTGGCGGCCAACTGATCGAACTGCAGCGGCGAAGGTGGCGAGAGATCGAACGGGGTGGCGTCACTCACGGCGACTTTCCTCGGGTCATCCACGGCGGGGCGTGTGCGCCGTTATGGTTGCTATGAATGCCTTTTCAAGCCGGACCTAGCGCCGCCGCTCCTGATCCTGTTCTTCCTCGAGGGTGAGGATGGCCTCGGGCATGGCTTCGAGGCGCGCGCGCGGAATGGGGGCGCCGCTCAGGTCGGAGTAGCCGTAGGTGCCTTCCTCGATCTTGCGCATGGCGCGCTCGATACGCCCGACGCGTGCTTGGTCCACGTCGCGTTGCGCCTGTCGCTCGTCCTCCTGCGCGGCGTCCTGGGCCCGGTCCTCGAACTCCGTAGGTTCGTCGCCATGCAGTTCCTCGAAGTCCCGGCGGCCGGCGTTGGCGGCCAGTTCGCCACCCAGTACCTGCCGGCGCAGTGCTTCAAGGCGCGTGCGCTGCTGCGCGATGAAGGCGGGCGTGAGGGTAGCCGGCTCAGCGGGCATGGGGCATCTCCGTGGCGTGGATGAGTCCCCTAGCTATGGCATAGCCCCCGTTTCAACGCGGTGAAGGCCCGCCGGCATGCGGCGGGCCTGGCGGGTTCACCAGCGGTAGGCCACCTTGCCGTACACGTAGGCGCCGTTGAAGCCGAACGGCGAGAATACCGAGTAGGGCATGGTGCCGCTGTTGTCGTTGGCGGGGATCACGCGGTCCGGATAGGTGTTGAGCACGTTGTCGCCGCCCAGGGTGAAGGTCCAGCGGTCCAGGCTGTAGTTGATGGCCAGGTCCAGGATCCACTTGGCGCCGAAGGTCTGGTCGAGGCTGGCGGTGGTGGAGTTATAGGAGACGAAGCTGCCGTAGCGGGTCAGCGTGCCGTCCAGGCTCCAGCGGCCCAGGTGGTAGATCTCGTCGATGATCAGCTTGCTGCGCGGCGTGGTGTCGGCCAGCAGGCCGTACTGGTCGCGGCGGTCGATGCGCTTGAGGTTGACGCCGAGCTGGTCGAGGATGGCCGGGTTCGGCTTGATGCCGATGACCTTGTTCTTGTTGTAGTTGTAGCTCAGCGTGCTCTGCAGGGAGCCGGCGTCGCCGAAGTCGCTGAGGTAGCTGCCCACCAGGTCGATGCCCTGGGTGCGGGTGTCCACCGCGTTGGTGAAGTAGGCGATGCCGCTGTAGTTGGTGTTGGCGATGCCGTGGGCGGCCAGGTAGGCCTGCACGGTGGGCGAGGTGGTGGCCAGGTTGCTCGACAGGGTGATGCGGTTGTCGATGGTGATCTGGTAGATGTCCAGGCTCAGGTTGAGCGCGTCGATCGGGTTCCACACCGCGCCCAGGGTGTAGTTGTGCGACTTCTCGGGCTTGAGCGGCTGCGCGCCCAGCAATTGGCCGATCGCGCTGTTCACCGGCACGTTGCCGGTGTTGTAGATGCCGGCCGGCAGGTGCAGCGAATTGCCCTCGCCGTAGTACAGCGATGAGGTATAGGAATAGTGCTGCTGCGCCAGCGAGGGCGCGCGGAAGCCGGTGGAGGCGCTGCCGCGCAGGGCGAAGCGGTCGGTGAAGTCGAAGCGGCCGGCAAGCGCGCCGGAGGTGGTGCTGCCGAAGTCGCTGTAGTCCTCGTGGCGCACCGACAGCGAGGTGCCGAAGCGGTCGGTGAGATTGGTTTCCAGGCTGAGGTACTCGGCCACGTCGTGCCGGCTGTAGGAACCCGAGTCGCTGGGCTGGAAGCCGCCGAAACCCTGCGCGCCACCGGCGACGCCCGAGGTGCCGGTATACCAGGAGGTCAAGTCGCCGGGCTCGATCTTGTAGGTCTGGCGCAGGTATTCGGCGCCGAAGGCCAGCGTCACCGGGTTGGGCAGCCAACTAGTGGACAGCTCCTTGGCGATGTCCACGTCGAAGGCCTGCTGCGACGCGTTGAGGATGCCGTCGTGGAACTCGGTGGGGCTGTAGCCGAAGTCATGGAGGAAGGCGCGGTTGACGCTGTTCTCGGTGGCGTAGGAGACGCGGTTGCCACCGTAGTTGCCGCTGACATCCCAGCGCCAGCCGCCCTCGGTCTTGCCGCGCAGGCCGAACACCAGCGAGCGGTCGGTGGAGGCGGCGTGCTCCAGCGGCAGGTAGCCGTTGGGATAGATCGACGGCACCGAGTTGCTGTTGGCCAGGTTGCGGAAGAACGCCGGCGACGTGGTGTCGCGGTCGCTGTAGTGGCCGAACGCGTAGAACTGCACGCCGGGCGTGATGTCGTACTGCGCGTTCAGGAACAGGTTGTGGTCTTTCACCGCCGGGTCGCCGTAGCGCTGGGTGGTGCCTTCCCACGGGCGCGTGCGGTTGGGTTCGGCGCGATTGGTGTAGTCCTGGTTGCCGTCTTGCAGGGTGAAGCGGATCCAGCCCTTGTCGGCCAGCGGGATGCCGACGTTGGCAGAGCCTTGCCACTGGCGGCCGTCGCCTGCCGAGTACTGGCCGCCGGTGACGTCCACCTCGCCGCCCTGGGCGCCTTTCTTGAGCACGACGTTGATGACGCCGGCGATGGCATCCGAGCCGTACTGGGCCGAGGCGCCGTCGCGCAGCACCTCGATATGGTCGATGGCGCCGATCGGTATGGTGTTGAGGTCCACCGCCTGCGAGCCGCGGCCCAGCACGCCGTTGGTGAGCAGGATGGCACCCGGATGCCAGCGCTTGCCGTCCACCAGCACCAGCACCTGGTCTGGCGACAGGCCGCGCAGCTGCGCGGGGCGCTGCGAATCGGCCGTGTCGGCCGCCGACGGGCGCGGGAAGGTCAGCGAGGGAATGATGCGGGCGAGCGCGGTGGACAGTTCGTTGGTGCCGGTCTGCTTGAGCACGTCGGCCGAGACTACGTCGATCGGCGTGAGCGAGCTGCTTTCGGTGCGGTTGTCGGCGCGCGTGCCGGTGACGATGACGGTGCCGAGCTTCTTGACGTTGTCGGCGGACGGCGCGCTGGCATCCTGCGCATGGGCATACGGGAGGGCGGCGAGGATCGAGAGGGCAAGGACGGTCTGCGCGGCCTTGAGGCCGTTATGGTTCTTCTGCATGGTGCGGTACTCCCCAGAGAAAAAGTGATGCGGTGCAGCAGTTGCAGGCTAGCCTTGCATGACACAAGGAGTCAACAGCGGTATAGACGTCCAAAGATGTCCAATGACGAATCGTTTGGGCGACATAACCGCGTTTCATGAGCGAGCCGGCGCGCCGGCATGGGGTAGGAGGCGGCGCCGGTCACGCCGGTATCGGGCGGCATCGATGAGCCTTCAGGATCGGGATGCGGCCTTCACATAGCATTGATGTCGGCCTGGATGACCCTATATGGCAAGCATCATCACGGCGCCGGCGCGCGGTTTCGCGGCCGGCGCCGCCACTCTGGCAACCTTGGACGGGCACATGGCACGCAAGAAGGCGCTTCAGCTGTACCGCAACATCGGCATCATTGCGCATATCGACGCCGGCAAGACCACCACGACGGAGCGCATCCTGTACTACACCGGGCGCAAGCACCAGATCGTGGACGTGCACGACACCAAGGACGGCAAGGGTTCCACCACCACCGACTACCTGGAGCAGGAGCGCAAGCGCGGCATCACCATCCAGTCGGCGGCGGTCTCGACCGAGTGGAAAGGCTACCAGATCAACCTGATCGATACGCCGGGCCACGTGGACTTCACCATCGAGGTGAACCGCAGCCTGCGCGTGCTCGACGGCGCCGTGGTGGTGTTCGACGGCGTGGCCGGCGTGGAGCCGCAGACCGAGACCAACTGGCGCCTGGCCGACCAGTACAACGTGCCGCGCCTGTGCTACGTGAACAAGATGGACCGCACCGGGGCGAACTTCGCCCATTGCGTGAAGGGCATCCGCGAGCGCCTGGGCGCCAACGCGCTGCTGTGCCAGGTGCCGCTGGGCAGCCACGACGAGTTCGTGGGCATGGCCGACCTGGTGGCCGGCGTGGGCTACCTGTGGAAGGGCGACGACAAGGACAGCCCGTGGGAGACCGTGCCGCTGGAGGAGATCCACAAGCACGTGTCGTTCTCCGCCGTGGGCGACCAGGCCTGGGTGCACGACCTGGCCAGGCTGCGCCAGGAGACCCTGGAATACGCGCTGGCCATGGACGACTCTGCCTTCGACCGCCTGATCGAGACCGGCGAGCACGACCTGGAGACGCTCAAGCGCTGCATCCGGCTGGGCTGCGTGTCGGGCAAGCTGGTGCCGGTGCTGTGCGGCTCGTCCTATCGCAACAAGGGCGTGCAGCAGTTGCTGGACGCGGTGGTGGACTACCTGCCGTATCCCGGCGAGAACGGCGGCATCGCGCTGGTGGACGAGGACGGCCACGCGGTGGGCGAGCAGGGAGTGGTCGACGATGCGCCGGCCCGCGCGCTGGCCTTCAAGGTGATCAACGACCAGTTCGGCACGCTCACCTTCTGCCGCGTGTATTCCGGCGTGATCCGCAAGGGCGACACCTTGCTCAACGTCACGCGCGGCAAGAAGGAGCGCGTCGGCCGCATCGTGGAGGTGCAGGCCAACGCCACCCACGAGATCGACGAGGTGCGCGCGGGCGACATCTGCGCGTTCGTGTCGATGAAGGAGACCGAGACCGGCGATTCGCTCTGCGACCCGGCGCATCCAGCGCTGCTGGAGCGCATGCGCTTTCCGGACCCGGTCATCAGCGTGTCGGTGGAGCCCAAGAACCGCAACGACGTGGACAAGCTGTCCGCCGCGCTCTACAAGATGGTGAAGGCCGACCCCTCGCTGCGGCTGGAGGTGGACAAGGAAACCGGGCAGACCGTGCTCAAGGGCATGGGCGAGCTGCACCTGGAAGTGACCATCGACCGCATGCGCACCGAGCTGGGCGTGGACGCCAGCATGGGCAAGCCCAAGGTGAGCTTCCGCGAGGCCTTCGGCCAGCCGGTGCAGCACACCTATACCCACAAGAAGCAGTCGGGCGGCTCGGGCCAGTTCGCCGAGGTCACCATGATCTTCGAGCCGCAGGCCTCGGGCAGCGGCGTCGTGTTCTCCGACGAGATCGTGGGCGGACGGATCCCGCGCGAATACATCCCCGCGGTGGAGCACGCGGTGACGGTGGAGGCGCGCGAGGGGCAGGTGGCCGGCTACGAGGTGGTGGACTTCAAGGCGCGCCTGGTCGACGGCAAGTTCCACGACGTGGATTCATCCGCGCTGGCCTTCGAGATCGCCACCCGCCAGTGTTTCCGCGAGGCCCAGCGCCTGAGCAGGCCCAAGCTGCTGGAGCCGGTGATGCGGCTGGAGGTGGTCACCGAGCCGGAGTACCTGGGCGACGTGATCGGCGACATCAACCGCCGCCGCGGCACCGTCAGCGACCAGGGGCAGCGCGGCGCGCAGGCGTTCGTGCAGGGCTTCGTACCGCTGGTGGAGATGTTCGGCTACATCAACTACCTGCGCTCGGCCACGCGCGGGCGCGGCACCTTCACCATGGAGTTCGACCACTACGAGGAAGTGCCCGCGAACCTGGTCGACAAGCTGATGGAGAAAGAGGCGAAGTGATCCTGCGGCGGGATCAGGACGCCTCTTCCCGGTAGGCCGCGCGGCAGGGCACGGCCAGCACCAGTTCCGTGCCGTGCGGTTCGCTTCGCCTGAGCAGGAACTGCGCGCCGAGGCGGGCGGCGCGCTCGCGCATGCCGACCACGCCCCAATGCCCGCGCGCGCCGGCATCGTGCAGGGCGGCTTCGTCGATGCCCTTGCCGTCGTCCGCGACCACCACGCGCAGCTGGCGCGTTTCATAGGCGACGTGGACGTCGATGCGGCTGGCCTGGGCATGCAGGAAAGCGTTGCGGATGCCTTCGCGCGCGATGTCGAGGATCTCGTCGAAGGCGCTCGGCAATATCGCGCGCGGTTCGCCCTGGGAGCTGACGCGGAAGTCGGCCGGGTGAAGCACGGCGAGGTTCTCGCCGACGGCCAGCAGCGACTGTTCCAGCCTGGTGTACCCCGCACTGTCGCCGCGAAGAGCGACGATCTTGTCGCGGCCTTCGATCACCATCTGGCGCGCCTGGACGATGGCGTCGTCCAGCGCCTGGGCATGGCGGTCGCCGGGCGCCATGCGCGAGAGCAGGGTCTGCAGGCGCAGCAGCAGGCCCTGGATGCCTTGCAGCAGCGTGTCGTGGATGTCGCGGGCGATGCGCTCGCGTTCGTCCATGCGCTCGCTGAGCTGCAGGTGCACCCGCTCGGCGGCCAGCCGCGTGCGCCAGGCGAACAGCGCCATCACCAGCGCGGTGACGGCCAGGGCGCAGAGGATGTCGAACCAGATGGTCTGGTAGAACCAGGGTGCGATGCTGAAATCCAGCGTCGCGCCCTGGGTGTTCCAGATGCCATCGTCGTTGGCGGCGATCACCCGGAAGCGGTAGCTGCCCGGCTTGAGGTTGGCGTAGAACGCCTCGCGGCGGTTGCCGGCGTCCTGCCAGCCGGCATCGACGCCTTCGAGCCGGTAGCGGAAGCGCACCCGTGAGGGTATCGCCAGGCTGGTGGCGGTATAGAGGAGCTGCACGTTGCCGGTGCCCTTGGGCAGGCGCCATCCGGAAGCTGCCTCGTGATGGGCGCCATCCGCGACCAGGCCGAGGATGCGCACCGCCGGGGGCAGCGGATTGGCGAACAGGCGGCCGGGCTGGATCCATGCGGGGCCCTGGTTGGTCATGAACCACAGGTCGTGCGCCGCATCGGCCAGCACCGAGGACGTCATGGCCGCCTGCAGCGCGATGCCGGGCAGACCATCGTCATAGTCGAACAGGCGATACGCCGGCCGGTAGCCGCGCCGGGAGAAGGCCATGTCGGCCTCGCCCGCGGACAGTCGCAGCACGCCTTTGCCGGTGTTGAGCCAGAGGTCGCCATCGGCCGTCCTGGCGATGCCGCTGATGTTGCCGAAGGCATCGTCCGCGACCGCCATCGATTGCACGCGCCCGGCACGCAGGCGTGCCAGTCCCAGTTCGCCGCCGACCAGCACATCGTCGCCCAGTGGCTCGATCACGGTGATGCGCCCCACGTGCAATCCATCGGCGCGCGCGTACAGGCGGGCATGCGTTCCATCGACGTCGGCGAGCAGGTCGTCCGGATAGCCCAGCCACAAGTGGTCGCCGGCGTCGATGGCCAGCGAGGTGGGCGTCAGCCCGGCCAGCGATGGCACGGGCGCCTCGGGCAGGAAGCGCCCGTCGTGCAGGCGGAAAAGGCCGCGTGCGGCGAAGGCGATCCACGGATCGCCGGCGCGGTCCACCGCGAAGGCGCTGACCGTGTTGGCGTCCTGCGGCAACGGCGTGTTGTCCAGGCGGCCGTCGCGCAACCGGTAGATGTCGTGGCGCCCGATCATCCACAGTGCGTCGTCGCGGTCGAACAAGGCGCTGTAGATATCGTGCAGGTCGGTGCGCACGCGCGTCGCCGTGGCGCCGTCGACGCGCCACAGCGTGCCGTCATTGAGGATCCAGGGCGTGCCCTGGCCGTCCATCGCCATGGCGTAGTGAGCGGCGTTGCCCAGCGGCACGTCGAGCGGCACGTTGACGTTGTTGCGGTGGAAGCTCACCAGGCCCATGTTGGTGCCGGCCCAGACGGTGCCTTCGGCATCCTCCAGCAGCGGCACCGCGCGGTCGGTGGGCAGGCCGCCGTGGCGGTCGAAGCGCTCGGTGAGGTCGGCCTGCCGCAGCGGCTGGCCTTGTTCGCGCGAGCCATAGCCGGCCATTCGCCAGACGCCGCCCTTGTCCACGCCGGTGCCCCACAGGTCGCCGTAGCGGTCGAACAGCAGGCGATGGCTCCAGCCCTCGTCGTCCATCGGCGCGGCGAGCGCGCCGATGCGCGGGTGGTCCGCATCCAGCCCCGGCAGGGCGCGCGTCCCGTGGTTGTGGTCGGAGAGCCACAGCGTGCCGTCCGGCGATTGTGCGAGCACGCTGTCGCGATACACCGCCTGGTCGGTGGCCTCGAAGCGATGGGTGCCGCGACGCAGGAACACCAGGCCTTCGCCGGTGGTGACCCACAGCGTGCCGTCGCGTCCGACGATCAGCCAGTCGGCATGCCGGGCGGGATAGCCCCAGTCGGCGCCCACGACTTGCCAGCGCCGGCCGTCGAAGCGCGCGAGCCCGCCTTCGGTGGCGGCCCACACGCCGCCATCCATGGTCTGCGCGAAGGTGAACACGGTACCGGCGGGAAAATCCCTGCCGGGCAGGTAGTGGCGCAGGTGGTCGCCGCGCTTGACGCTGGCGCCGCCGTAATAGAAGCCGATCCACATCGAATCGTCCGGCAGCATCGCCAGCGCCGTGATGTCGTTGGAGCGGAATGCCTCGCTGGCGGGCGGTTCGAAACGCTCGAAGCGCACGCCATCGAAGCGGTACAGGCCGTTGCCCGTGCCCAGCCACAGGTAGCCGTCCTTGCCCTGCGCGAGCGCCCAGATGTCGGCCGGTGCGCCGGCGTCGATGGCCCATTGCTTGCGATGGAACTCGATGGCGCGGGTGGCCGCGGAGGCTCCGGCGTGGATCAGGCAGGCGCCCAGCGCCAGCAGCGTGACCAGGGCGACGAGGCGGCGAGAACGTCGCCGCGCCTTGTGGTCCGCTGTCATGCACCCTGGCCGACGGTCGTGGAAAAGCCGGCCAGCCATCCTCTCTCCCCGTTGCGTGCGCCGCCCGGCGCCGCGCACAGAATATCCCCGCGGGACGGCGTCCGTAAGCGGGAGGAGATTCACCCGATTGGGCATTGCATGGAGGTAACCCGGCCGTGATAGTGGCGCCGTCTGACATGGGTTGCCGAGGCATGAAGCGCGGGTGTGTCCAACGTGGGGAGCAGGGCGCGTGACCGGCGGCGCGATCCCTATCCGGGTGCTTATCGCCGACGATCATCCGATCATGCGCGATGGCATCGCCGTGGCCCTGGAGAGCAGCGCCGACATGCAGGTGGTCGGGCAGGCGGCCGATGGCGCCGAAGCGATCGTCCGCTATCGCGAGCTGCGGCCGGACATCGCGCTGATTGACCTGCAGATGCCGGGCGTGGACGGCCTGCAGGCCATCCAGGCGATCCATGCCGAGTTTCCGCAGGCGCGCCTGATCGTGCTCACGTCCTATCCGGGCGATGCCCGCGTCAAGCGGGCGCTGAGCCTGGGCGCCTGTGCCTACCTGCTCAAGACCGCCACGCGCGACGAGATCCTGGCCGCGATCCGCTCGGTCATCAACGGCAAACGGGTGATGGCGTCGGAAGTGGCGGGCGAGATCGCCTCGCATGCCTGGTCGGAAATGCTCAACGACCGCGAACTGAGCGTGCTGCGCCTGGTCGCCACCGGCCATACCAACAAGCGCATCGCCGACATCCTGTGCGTATCGGAAGATACGGTGAAGGCGCGCCTGAAGAACATCATGACCAAGTTGGGCGCGCTGGACCGCACGCATGCGGTGACGCTTGCGCGCAACCGCGGGTTTCTCGACGCCTGAGGGCCAAGAGCACCCCTCCCCAACCCTCCCCTGCAAGCAGGGGAGGGAGTGAACGCGTGCCAGCTCTTGGCTCCTCCCCCTGCTGGCAGGGGAGGTTGGGAGGGGGTGGTTGGGGCACGCCAGGATATTGAACAGGCACCTTGCCCGCCGGCTGTTGCAACACTGCGACAGTGCCGTACGAGCCCTCGGCGCTTTTACCTGATCGGGTAACCGAGTTTTGCCGCGTTAGGGCTACGCCTCCGGACGCGACTGGACACAATGGGCGGCACGGCGCGGATGGATGCCGCGTCGGGTTCACCTTGCCACCACCGCCACGAAGGCATCGTTTTCCGGATGCATGGGGTCGGATGCGAATCGCCACGATACGCGTCCAACCGTGGGGAGTTATCCACGTCGATCCAGAATCGTGACAGCGGCGCCATGCCGCGGCCGTTTCCGCGACGCCGGCACCGCCGCCTGCTGGATGGGTGATGCCGTCGTCTTTGCCTGGCGCTCGCGCGCCTTCTCAAAACCCGTAGGGACATACTGCCATGAGCACGATCACCACGAGAGACGGGACGCAGATCTACTACAAGGATTGGGGGCAGGGCCAGCCTGTCGTGTTTTCGCACGGCTGGCCGCTGACGGCCGACGCCTGGGACGCGCAGATGCTTTTCCTGAGTTCGCGCGGCTATCGCACCATCGCGCACGACCGCCGTGGCCACGGCCGCTCCGGCCAGCCATGGAACGGCAACGACATGGACACCTATGCCGACGACCTGGCCGAGCTGATCGAGAAGCTCGACCTGAAGGACGCGGTGCTGGTGGGACACTCCACCGGCGGCGGCGAGGTGGCGCACTACATCGGACGCCACGGCAATGCGCGCGTGGCCAAGGCAGTGCTGATCGGCGCGGTGCCGCCAATCATGCTCAAGAGCGACAGCAATCCCGGCGGCACGCCGATCGAGGTGTTCGACGACCTGCGCGCCAAGACCCTGGCCGACCGTTCGCAGTTCTTCAAGGACCTGTCGGGGCCGTTCTATGGCGCCAACCGGCCCGGCTCCAAGGCGACCCAGGGCATGCGCGACTCGTTCTGGCTGCAGGGCATGCTGGGCGGCCTGAAGGGCCTGTACGACTGCATCAAGGAATTCTCCGAGGTCGACTATACGCCCGACCTGAAGAAGATCGAGGTGCCCACGCTGGTCATCCACGGCGACGACGATCAGATCGTGCCGATCGACGACGCCGGCCGCCTGTCCGCCAAGATCGTGAAGAACGCCACGCTGAAGGTCTATCCGGGCGCACCGCACGGCCTGACGTCCACGCACCAGGAGCAGGTCAACCAGGACCTGCTCGAGTTCATCCGTTCCTGACCCACGGCATGCCGGCCGCCGCTGCGCGGCCGGCATGTCCCACTCAATGGAGGCATCCATGGCCATCGCCGCAACCCCCACGCCCGGCAAGCAACTGCTCAGCCCCAAGGATCATGCGCTGATCCTCATCGACTTCCAGTCGCAGATGTCCTTCGCGACGCACTCCATCGACGCCATCACGCTGCGCAACAACGCCGCCCTGGTGGCGCACGCGGCCGCCAGCTTCAAGGTGCCGACCATCCTCACCACGGTGGCGGAGAAGAGCTTCTCCGGCCCGATGTTCAATGAGATCACCGATCCGTTCCCGGGCCAGGCGCTGCTCGATCGCACCTCCATGAACACCTGGGAGGATGCGGCGGTGATCAAGCGCGTCAACGAGATCGGCAAGGAGCGGCTGGTGTTCGCCGGCCTGTGGACCTCGGTATGCATCGTCGGCCCGACGCTGTCGGCGCTGGACCAGGGCTACGAGGTGTACGTGATCGCCGACGCCTGCGGCGACGTCTCGGCCGAGGCGCACGACCGCGCGATGGAACGCATGATGCAGGCCGGCGTGCGGCCGATGACCTCGCTGCAATACCTGCTGGAACTGCAGCGCGACTGGGCGCGCACGGACAGCTACGAAAGCACCACCGGCATCGCCAAGCGCTTCGGCGGCTCCTATGGCCTGGGGGTCATCTACGCCAAGAGCATGTTCGGCGCCCACGAGGGCTGATTCGCAGCGGCGCCGCCGGCGCGGGGAATGCATCGATGAAAACCTATGTGGTCTCGCTGGCCGTCGGCCTACTGGTCGGCATCATCTACGGCCTGATGAAAGTGCGCTCGCCGGCGCCGCCGATGGTGGCGCTGGTCGGCCTGCTGGGCATCCTGATCGGCGAACAGTTGCCGCCGCTGGTCAGGCAGGTATGGCAGCGGCAGGGCAGCGCGGTCGGCTGGATCGGCCAGCAGGTCAAGCCGCACGTGTTCGGCGAACTGCCGTGCGGCCCCGACGTCAAGCAGGCGCGCAGCGAGGAAGGAGAGCAGTCATGAGCACACCGGAGCTGATCCTGCACAACGGCCGCTTCGCCACGCTGGACCGCTCGCGTCCCGAGGCTCAGGCCGTCGCCATCGCGGACGGCAAGTTCGTGGCGGTGGGCGAGGCGGCGGAGGTCATGCCGCTGGCCGGCCCGCGCACGCGCGTGGTCGACCTCGAGGGCCGGCGCGTGCTGCCCGGCCTGATCGACAACCACCTGCACATCATCCGCGGCGGCCTCAACTACAACCTGGAGCTGCGCTGGGACGGCGTGCGCTCGCTGGCCGACGCCATGGCCATGCTCAAGGCGCAGGTGGCGATCACGCCCGCGCCGCAATGGGTGCGCGTGGTCGGCGGCTTCACCGAACACCAGTTCGCCGAGAAGCGCCTGCCCACCATCGACGAGCTCAACGCAGTAGCGCCGGAGACGCCGGTGTTCCTGCTGCACCTGTACGACCGCGCCATCCTCAACGGCGCCGCGTTGCGCGCGGTGGGCTACACCAAGGACACGCCCGAGCCGCCGGGCGGCCAGATCCTGCGCGACGGCAGCGGCAATCCCACCGGGCTGCTGCTGGCCAAGCCCAACGCCGGCATCCTCTACGCCACGCTGGCGAAGGGGCCGAAGCTGCCGTTCGACTACCAGCTCAATTCCACCCGCCATTTCATGCGCGAGTTGAACCGGCTGGGCGTGACCGGCGCCATCGACGCGGGCGGCGGCTTCCAGAACTATCCGGAAGACTACGCGGTGATCGAGCAGCTCGCCGCGGCCGGCCAGCTCACCATCCGCCTGGCCTACAACCTGTTCACCCAGAAGCCCAGGCAGGAGAGGGACGACTTCCTCAACTGGACGCGCACCTCCAAGTACAAGCAGGGCGACGACTATTTCCGCCACAACGGCGCGGGCGAGATGCTGGTGTTCTCCGCCGCGGACTTCGAGGATTTCCGCCAGCCGCGCCCCGACATGCCGGCTGAGATGGAAGGCGAGCTGGAAGCGGTGGTGCGCATCCTGGCCGAGAACCGCTGGCCGTGGCGCATGCATGCGACCTACGACGAGACCATCAGCCGCGCGCTGGACGTGTTCGAGAAGGTCAACCGCGACATCCCGCTGCAAGGGCTGAACTGGTTCTTCGATCACGCCGAGACCATCTCCGAGCATTCCATCGACCGCATCGCGGCACTGGGCGGCGGCATCGCCGTGCAGCACCGCATGGCCTATCAGGGCGAGTACTTCGTCGAGCGCTACGGTGCCGCCGCCGCGCAGGCCACGCCGCCGGTGGCGCGCATCCTGGAGAAGGGCGTGAAGACCTCGGCGGGCACCGATGCCACCCGCGTGGCCTCGTACAACCCCTGGGTGTCGCTGGCCTGGTTGGTCACCGGCAAGACCGTGGGCGGGCTGTCGATCTACCCGCGCCGCAACTGCCTGGACCGCGAGACGGCGCTGCGCATGTGGACCGAGTACGTCACCTGGTTCTCCAACGAGGAGGGCCGGAAGGGACGCATCGCGGTGGGCCAGCTGGCCGACCTTGTCGTGCCCGACCGCGACTACTTCGCCTGCGCCGAGGACGATATCGCCGACACCACCGCACTGCTCACCGTGGTGGGCGGGCGCGTGGTCTACGGTGCCGGCGACTTCGGCCCGCTGGACGAGGCGGGCGTGCCGCCGGCGATGCCGGACTGGTCGCCGGTGCGCACCTATGGCGGCTACGGCGCCTGGGCCCAGCAGCGTCAGGCGCTGCCGGCGCCGCGCGTGGCGTGCGGTTGCGCCCACGATTGCGGCGTGCATGGCCACGACCATGCCACGGCCTGGTCCAGCCGGTTGCCGGTGGGCGACCTCAAGTCGTTCTGGGGCGCGCTCGGTTGCTCGTGCTGGGCAGTATGAGGTGGGCGCGATGAGTGCGCATGGCGATAGTCCGCTGGCGCGGCGCTTCACCGTGCCGGCCGTGCGCTGGGTAGCCCTGTTGGGATTGTGCGCGGCCTATCTGCAGGGCGGCCTGCAGAAGCTGCTCGATGTGCCGGCGGCGATCGCCGAGACCGCCGGCTTCGGCCTGGCGCCGGCCGCGCCCATCACGGTCGCCACCCTCGTGTTGGAGCTGGGCGCCTCGGTGCTGATCCTGTCGGGACGCCTGCGCTGGCTCGGCGCCTTGCTGCTGGCCGTGTTCACCCTGATGGCGACAGGGCTGGCCAACCGTTTCTGGGATGCGGCCGGCACGCAGCGCTTCATGCTGGCCAATGCGTTCTTCGAGCACCTTGGGCTGGTGGGCGGTTTTCTGCTGGTGGCCTGGCAGGACCTGCGCGAGCGCCGCCGGGCTGGTTGATGTGACGCGACGACTATCGGCGCGCGAGCGCCGCGGTTTCCACCTTCAAGACAGGATTCACCAGGAGTTTCCCATGCGTATCGCTTCCCGTTGGTCCGCTTCCCTGTTCGGCCTGGCGCTCTCGGGCGCCGTGGCGTTGCTTCCGGCCGGCACGGCGCTGGCCCGTACCGGCACGCCGGCCACGCCGATGGTGGCGGTCGGCGCGCAATACGACACCACCCACGTCTACGTGGCGCCCGGGGATGTGGACCGCTTCGTGCAGAGCTTCCTCGCCACCTTCGGCGGACGGAGCACCAAGCAGGTGGTGGCCACGGTGACACCCACGCCGAGCAGCACCACCTCGCAGCTGCTGCAGACGCCGGTGGGCACGGTGTCGCTGTTCGGCTTCAAGACGCCGATCCCGTTCCCGTTCGGCGCCGAACGCACCGGCTACCTGGTGACCAACCTCGACACCGCCATCGCCGCCGCGCGCGCCTCGGGCGCCGACGTGCTGGTGTCGATCTTCCCCGACCCGATCGGCCGCGACGCGGTCATCCAGTGGCCGGGCGGCGTGAACATGCAGCTGTACTGGCACACCACGCCGCCGTCGTACGCGCCGTTCCAGACCATTCCCGAGAACCGCGTCTACGTGTCGCCCGACCGCGCCGATGCGTTCGTCAGGAGCTTCGTGACGTTCTCGCACGGCAAGGTGGTGTCGGACGTGGCCAAGGCGCCCGGCGTGGAGATCGGCCGGCCGAACGACACCTACCGCCGCATCCGCATCGAGTCGACCTTCGGCAAGATGACCGTGCACGTCACCGACGGCCACCTGCCGTATCCCTACGGCCATGAGTTGACCGGCTACGAAGTGGGCGACCTCGGCGCCACGCTCGACAAGGCCAAGGCGAACGGCGTGCAGGTGTTGGTGCCGAGCTTCCGCAGCGATGGCCGCGATTCGGCCATCGTGCAGTTCCCGGGTGGCTACGTCGCGGAGATCCACGCCAACGCGGGCCCCTGATCGATGCGGCGGGAGCGGGCAGCGGCGGCGAGCCTGCTGCTGGCCGGGGCGCTGGCGCCCTGGCCAGCATGGGCGCAAGCGCAGGATGCCGCCGCCGACTCCACCGAGGCCACCCCGGTGCAGGGTCCGGCGGTGCGTCCCGTCCCACGCAGCAACCGCTGGCAGGAGGACTGGTTGGTGCTGGCCGATCCGGCCTTGCGCACGCAACGGGGTGACGCGCTGAAGTACATCGCCCTGGACACGGACGATGCCAGGACCTATCTCTCGATGGGCGCCAACCTGCGTGAGCGGGTGGAGATGTCCGATGCGCCCAACCTCGGCGTAGGCGGGCAGCGCAACAACACCTACCTGCTGCAACGCCTGCAGATCCATGCCGACCTGCGCTTCGCCCAATACTGGCAGGCCTTCGTGCAGTTCGAGGACGCCCGCACCGCCAACAAGCAGGTGATCGGCGGCGCGGACCGCAACCCGTGGGACCTGCGGCTGGCCTTCCTGGCCTATGTCCACACGTTCGATGCGGGTACCTTCAAGGCGCGCGCGGGCCGGCAGGATTTTGCCTTCGACCTGCAGCGCTTCGTGTCGCTGCGCGACGGGCCGAATGTGCGCCAGTCCTTCGATGCGATCTGGGTGGACTGGGAGACCGGGCGGTGGCGTTTCATCGGGTTCCTCAGCCAGCCGGTGCAGTACAGGGACCTGCATCCTTTCGACGATACCTCCAACCGGCATTTCCGCTTCAACACCCTGCGCGTGGAACGGCTGGTGTCCGGGCACGACGAGCTGTCCGCGTACTATTCGCTCTACAGCCGCGATGCCGCGCGCTACCTCGACGCCATCGGCGACGAGCGGCGCGACGTCTACGACCTGCGCTTCGCCGGCGACGCGGCGGGCCTGGACTGGGACCTGGAAGGCATGGCGCAGCGCGGCCATGTGGGCGGCAAGGCCATCGACGCCTGGGGCGCGGGCATGCGCGCCGGCTTCACCTGGGCCGGTGCGGCCTGGCATCCCCGCCTGGGGTTGCAGGTCGACGCGGCCTCCGGCGACCGCCATCCCGGCGACAGCACGCTGGGTACCTTCAACCCGCTGTTTCCCAACGGCTATTACTTCACCCTGGCGGGCTTCACTGGCTACACCAACCTGCTGCACATCAAGCCGGGGATGACGGTCAAGCCATTGGCTGGCCTCGGCATCACAGGCGCGGTGGGCTTGCTGTGGCGGCAGACCACCCATGACGCGATCTACGTGCAGCCCAATATCCCGCTAGCCGGCACGGCCGGGCAGGGCGGACGCTGGACCGGCGCCTACGGGCAGCTGCGCGTGGACTACGCCTTCAACGCCAACTTCACCGGCGCGGTGGAAGCTGTGCACTATGACGCAGGCCGCGCCGTCCGCCTGGCGGGCGGGCGCGACGGCGATTATCTTGGCGTCGAACTGAAGTACATGTGGTAGGAACCATCCAGCAAAGGATGCGGGCGCATGGCTGACAAACCCCTCTTGCCGACGATACTCAGCGTGAACGCGGGGTACGTCGACACGGCCGGTTTCCTGGCGCTGCATGGCCTGTTCACCGCGCATGTCACCGGCAACTTCGTCACCATCGGCGCGGCCTTGGTGATGGGCACCTCCGGCATCGTGGCCAAGCTGCTGGCGCTGCCGGTGTTCTGCCTGGCGGTGATCGGCGCGCGCCTGCTGCGCTACCGGCTGCAGGCGCACGGGCGGCCGGTGGTGGCGACGCTGCTGCTGGTCAAGCTGGTGCTGTTCGTCGCCGCGGCGATCCTCGCGCTGCGCTACGGCCCGTTCGGCGCGGGCGACAGCTGGGGAGGCACGGTCACCGGCATGACCCTGGTGATCGCCATGGCCATCCAGAACGCGGTGCACCGGGTGCACCTGGGCAGCTCGCCGCCTTCCACCCTGATGACCGGCACCACCACCCAGATCATGCTGGACCTCGCCGACCGCATCCAGGGCGTGGCCCCGGAGCAGCGCGCACAGGCGGACCAGCGCCTCAGGCGCATGAGTTACGCCGTGCTGGCTTTTGCCGCAGGCTGTGCGGCGGGTGCGCTACTGTATGCGTTCGCCGGCATGTGGTGCTTCGCGGTACCGCCGCTGCTGGCGCTGGGTGCCTATCTACGCCATGAGGACGTTGCGCTCGCCGCGGCGCACCCATGACGCCCCATCCCCACCTCCATCAGGAGACTTGTGATGAGTGATGCAAGCAAGACCAAGACCCGCCGCAAGGCGGCCCTGAACACGCCGTCGGCGCTGGGCGCCGACGCCACGCGCGACATCTCGGGCGAGCTCAACGCGCTGCTGTCGGACATCCTTGCCCTGTACCTGAAGACCAAGAACTTCCACTGGCACATGTCCGGCCCGTACTTCCGCGACTACCACCTGCTGCTGGACGAGCAGTCGGACCAGATCTACGCCACGGTGGACCCGATCGCCGAGCGCGTGCGCAAGCTGGGCGGCACCACGTTGCGCTCGCTGGGCCACGCCACGCGCCTGCAGCGGCTGTCGGACAACGACGCCGACTTCGTCACGCCGGACGACATGCTGGCGGAGTTGCGCGAGGACAACATTCGCCTGGCCGGCTTCATGCGCGCCACCCACGAGCTGTGCGACGAGCATGGCGACGTGGCCACCGCCAGCCTGCTGGAGAACTGGATCGACGAGGCCGAGCGCCGCGTGTGGTTCCTGTTCGAGACCAGCCGGCACAACTGAAGGCTCTTGGGCGCTCCTCCCCCTGCGCGCAGGGGGAGGCTGGGCTGCCCGATAGGTGGCGTGATGCCCGGGTGAGCGAACGGTTGATGAACGTCGAGGCGTGGTCACGCCATCCAGCCGTGCCACTAACGCCTCCGGAGGGACCATCGCTGCTACTGAAGCGGGCCGTCCGGCGCCGGTATTCGGGGCACCGGGCGGCGATCGAGGGAGCCAGCATGTCCAGCCACGACCGCAAAGACATCGACCATCCCCACGAAAAGCGGCGGCACGATCCGGAGACGGCCGCCGAGCGCGAGGCGCGCAAGCGCAAGGAGAGCGAGATCCACGATCGCGCTCTCGAGGAAACCTTCCCGGCGAGCGATCCGGTGTCGCCGTTCGTACCGGCCAAGCACCCGAGCGAGTGACGCGCGTGTGCGGCGCGTGACGGAAGAGCGCGGGTCGGCGGAGCGGGGCGGGTGATCGGGGCCGTCGTCCGGCTGTGGTCGGGCAGCCCATGGGCGCGCCTGGGCCTGGCGCTGGGCGTCGCCCTGCTGGCCGCGCTGCTGCTGCGCGCGGTGGCCTATGCCTTGCTGCGCCGGCTGGCGCGGCGCCATCCCACGCTGGCGGACCTGCTGGGCCGGACCAGCGCGCCGATGGAGTGGCTGATTCCCTTGCTGATGCTGGTGGTGGCGCTGCGGGTGCTGCCTGAGATCGATACGCTGCCCGCCTTCGTGCTGATCCAGCACGTGCTGGCAGTGGCGCTGCTGCTCGCGGCCACGTGGCTGGCCCTGCGCTGCCTGGGCACCCTGGAGCTGGCGGCGATCCGTCGCTATCCGCTGGACGTGGCCGACAACCTGGCGGCCCGCCGCATGCTGACCCAGGTGCGGGTGCTGCGCCGCACTGCCGACATCGTGGTGCTGCTGATCGGCATAGGCACGGTATTGCTCACCATCCCGGGCGTGCGGCAGCTGGGCACCAGCCTGCTGGCCTCGGCGGGCGTGGCGGGTCTGGCCCTGGGCTTCGCCGCCAAGCCGGTGCTGGGCAACCTGATCGGCGGCCTGCAGATCGCCATCACGCAGCCCATCCGGCTCGACGACGTAGTGGTCATCCAGGGCGAATGGGGCCGTATCGAGGAGATCACCGGCAGCTACGTGATCGTGCACATCTGGGACGAGCGGCGGCTGGTGGTGCCGCTGAGCTGGTTCATGGAAAACACCTTCCAGAACTGGACGCGCACCAGCTCGAAACTGCTGGGCACCGTGTTCCTGTGGCTGGACTACCGCACGCCGATGGCGCCGCTGCGGGAGGAACTGCGACGCCTGTGCAAGGCGGCGCCCGAGTGGGATGGGCGGGTATGCGTGCTGCAGGTGACCGATGCCAACGACCGCACGATGCAATTGCGCGCGCTGGTCAGCTCCGCCGATTCCGGTCGCAGCTTCGACCTCTGCTGCAAGGTGCGCGAGGGCCTGATCGCCTACGTGCAATCTCGCCATCCCGGCGCCTTGCCGCGCTGGCGCGGCGAAGTGGACGCCTGGCCGTCGGAGGCAGGGTGCTCAGCCGAGGCCCCGCCAGCGGGCGACCATGCCCACGCCCGCGGTAATGGTGCGTGAGAGCAGGCGCAGGTCCAGGGGCATGGCCGGGCGGCGCACGTCCAGCAGCAGCGCGATGCGGGTCTGGTCACTGCGGTTCCATACCTCGTGCGGGTAGGTGTCGTCCCACAGCAGGCATTCGCCGTCGGCCAGCCGGTATTCCTGCCCGGCCAGCCATAGCACGGCACCGGGGCGTCCCTCCCCGTCGGCCGGGGCGAACAGGTTCAGCTGGAAACGCAGGATGCCGCGGAACGGACCGCTATGGCGGGGAATGTGCTTGTGGGGCGCCAGGAACGACAGGGTGGCCGACAACACCTCCGGCGACGCGTCGAGCAACCCGGCCAGCGTGGGGCAGGCCTGCAGGTGGTCGTGCACCTTCTGGCCATATACCTTGAGCAGGTACATCCGCCAGTCGCGGCCGTCGTTGGCGGAGATGTCCGCCTGCGCCGGCATGATCTCGTGGAAACAGGGCAGGGAGCCGAGGCGTTCCATGACAGTGAGCGCCTCCTGCCGGATCGCTCGCCAGGACGAGCGGAAGCGCCGCGCATTCGGGAAGTAAGCCTCCGCATCGAGCACGGGAGGCGTCTTGATGCGTGCGTCATAGACACGGCGGATGGCTCGCGACGACAGCTCATAGAGCGACTCCATCTTCGGCATTCCTTCAATGGCGTGGATGTTCGGCGCCGTCGCGGCCGCGCCCGGCGCGACCGGCCAGGGCCACCGTAATGACCGCGATCTCCTTGGCGCGTGAACGCGCCGGCGGCAGGCGAGGAGGACAGGAGGACAGGTCCTTCCTGTGAAAGTCCCGTAGGAATTTTTCCTTATGTCTTGTATTTCAGGAAGATTCTTCTTAATATTTTACGTGACGTCACATAAATATCGGCATTGACGGAGGACGCGATATGGTTGATCCACTCGATCCGGGCACCCTGGCCCTGCCTTTGGCGTTCAAGCGCGCCAGGGGGCGCCCGCGCAAGGCGGACGCACTGAGCGCGGCCGAGCGTGCACGCCGCTATCGCGCCCGGAAGAAGGCGCTGTCGCTGCACCTGGTGCCGGCGGAGCTGTATGCGCAGGTGTCGCGCGAGCGGGACGAAGCCCTGGCGCGGGTCGGGGAGCTGCGCGTCGAGATGGAGGCGCTGCTGCGCCAGCTGGGTTGAAGGAAGCTCCCCCGGGGCGATGGGCTTGCCGTTCCGCCACGGCAAATGGACGGCTATGCTTCCGCGCCGTGCCGCATTTGATGCCGCGGCGCATCATTGAGCCAGGCTATCCCACCCATCGAATCAAACGATTTCTCCATGCCTTGCGGCAGGTCTAGGCTCGTTGCGAGCTGCCTGCAGGGGGAGCGCAGCGTCACCCGGTGTCATCACACAGAGGGAGGCCTGTATGAAACCCGTCACCGCTATGCATGGCCGAGGGTTGGCCATGGCCATCGCCGCCGTCCTGGTCGTTTCCGCTTCCGTGAAGGGAAGCCCCGCCGACCCGCCCGGCAAGAGCCCGCCGCCGAGCAGCTATGCCCCGGTCAACGAGCCCGATTTCCAGACCACCTTGTCGCGCATGTCGTCGGCCAAGGCCGGCATCATGCAGCGCCAGAAAACCCTGTTGGAGCAGCGCTACGACCTGTCCGACCGTCCGCTGCAGGGCGTCACCATGGACCGCAAGAAACCCGTGCAGGGCGGCGTGCGCGTCAAGCTGAAGGCTGGGACCAGCTGGGACCAGTTGGCCTCGATGAGCCCGGCGGACATCCGCGCCAAGGACCTGTTCCCCGCGGGCTTCATGCCCCTGCCGCACCCGAACCATCCGGAAGGCGGCATGCTGTTCCCGCATTTCGAGATCGAACGGGTCAAGCAGCAGGACAATCGTGACCTCACGCGCTTCGACCTGGACTTCGACCTGCCGGACGCGTTCCTGCCGGAGTTTCCGCCGGCGATCTACCTGACCACGCGCACCGACCTGGGCGATGTGTCCAAGGGACAGCTGGTGACGCTGGACAACTACTACCAGCTGTTCAACGGCCTGCTCAATCCCAAGCAGCTCGATGGCCTGCGCCTGCTGCTGACGCCATTCCCGCAGCAGCAGTTCAACGCCACCGCCGACCGCCGCTCGCTGCGGCCCAGCCAGGGCGTGGCCTGCTTCGACTGCCATGCCAACGGCGGCACCAACGGCGCCACCCACCTGGTGGGCGACATCCGCCCGCAGGAGTTCCGCCATCGCATCGAGACGCCGGCCCTGCGCGGCGTGAACATCCAGCGCCTGTTCGGCTCGCAGCGCGCGCTAAAGACAGTGGAGGACTTCACCGAGTTCGAGCAGCGTGCCGCCTATTTCGACGGCGACCCGGTGATCGCCACCAAGAAGGGCATCAACATCCTCGACCGCGGCAGCCAGGTGCACGACATGGCGGAGTTCCAGGAACTGCTGGACTTCCCGCCGGCGCCGAAACTGGCCTGGGACGGCAAGCTCGACCCGGCCAAGGCGACGCAGGCGGAACTGCACGGACAGGAAATCTTCTTCGGCAAGGGCCAGTGCAGCACCTGCCATACGCCGCCGTTCTACACCGACAACCTGATGCACAACCTGCAGGCGGAGCGCTTCTTCAAGCCGCGCCTGATCAACGGCATGATGGCTGGCGGCGACGGGCCGATCAAAACCTTCCCGCTGCGCGGCATCAAGGACACGCCGCCGTACATGCACGACGGGCGCCTGCTCACGCTGGACGACACGGTGGAGTACTTCAACCTGGTGCTGGGCACCAGGCTGACCGCCGACGAGAAAAAGGACCTGGTGAGCTTCATGCTGACGCTGTGAGGCGGAGGGCGCGGCTGTCGCGGGATGGCCGCGCCCTCGCGGTCACACAGGATCTCAGGCGCTCAGCGCGGACTTCAATGCCGCCGCCTGCTTGGGGAACCACGGGCCGTTGGCGTCCAGCACGCCGGCCACCAGCTTCTTCGCCTCGTCCTCGCGGTGCAGTGCCTTCAGCGCCTTCACCTGCTGCAGCGCCACCGCCAGCCGGTTGGCGCCATAGGCCTTGTCCGCCGCCTGGGCGAGATAGGGCAGCGCATCGGCGGGCTTGCCGGCATCGAGCAGGCTGCGTCCATAGCGGTAGGCATAGACGTAGTCGTCGGGATAGGCGGCGATCAACTGATGCTGGTAGTCGTCAAGTTCCGTCGTGCGCTTGGCGCGGACCAGGTAGGCACGCAGGTTGTCGGCCAGGTTGCGGTCGCTGGCGAGGTTGCCGCCCAGGCGCTGGCGCGTGAGCCCGATGGCGCGGTCCAGCACCGTATTCGCCGCGGCCGTGTCACCCAGCAGTTCGTCCAGGTCGGCGCTGGCGAGCACCGCGCTGCGCTGATCGGCGCAGCTGGGCTTGGCGACTAGTACCTGGCTGTTCACGTAGGCGTCCAGCGGCTGGCGTTGCGGCGCCAACAAGGCTTTGCGCTGCGCGGCCGGCAGCTTGTCGCTGGCCTCGAGCAGGTCGTCCAGCACGTACGGGCGCAAGCAGCCGACGTCCTGCGCCAGCACTTTCTGCGCGCTGGCGATCACGGCGTGCGCGTCGTCCACGGCCTTGGCCTTGGCCAGCGCCAACTGGTCAAGCGCCAGCGAAACGGATGCCTCCTTGCGCGCGGCCTGCTGCTGCGCCGCGGGCAGGCTGGCGAACCAGGCCAGGCCGGCGTCGCCCTCGCCGCGGGCCTGGTAGGCCTGGAGCACGCCCGCCACCGCCTCGGTCGAGCCCTTGAGCGCCCTGGCCTTCAGGCCGTCGAGCGTATCGCCATGGGCCAGGATGGCGTTGACCTGCGGGTAGAACTTCTCGCGCGGCTGCTCGGCCGCGATGCGGCCCAGCTCGTTGCCGTGCTCGTCCAGCACCACGTAGCTGGGCAGGAACGACACCTTGAGTTTCTTCATCCAGGCCTGCCCATCGGGCGAATCGGCATCGGCCGCCACCACGATGGCCTTCCGGTTCACCGCCTCCCACGCGGGTCCGTTCAATACGTGGCTGGCCATGTAGTAGCAGGAGTAGCACCACACGGCCTGGAAATCGACCAGCACGGGACGATGCTGTTGTTCCGCCGCCTGCAGCGCATCGGCGATGGTGGCCGGCTCCCTGTCGTCGGCGGCATGCAGCAAGGCCGGGGACAACAGCGGAAGCAGCAGGGCCAGTGTCAGGGAACGTACCGGGTTTCGCATCATCGTCTGCCTTAGCGTGGGGAGTCTGGTGGAACATGCCAAAAAGATGGATGGATGGCCATACTCGGCCATCCATCCGGGGCCGGCAGCGAGGGAACTGCCGGCCCGAGGGGGCGGGTCAGTAGTCGTAGGTGGCGCTCAGCTGCACATAGCGCGGCTGCTGCCTGAGCACGGCCGAGCCGTAGAGCGGATCGGGCGTGCGCGGGGAGACCTGGTAGTACGGGTACGCATTGATGATCGCCTGCGAGTTGAACAGGTTGAACACGTTGAGCGAGAACCCGAGCTTGTGGTCGGCGAAGGCCGGCCGGTAGGTGGAACCCACGTCCACCTGCTTGTTCCACGGCAGGCGGTGCGTGCCCGGCGGCGACGGCTGGCCGCCGCACCAGTGGTAGTAGCTGCCGTAGTCATTGGGATCGGTCTGGTTGGGCCCGTAGTAGCCCAGGCAATTGCGCGGGTTGCCGGAGACCAGCGAGACATTGCCGGATACCAGCCATTCCGGGGTGAACTGGTAGTAGCCGAACAGCTTGATCTGGTGCGTATGGTCGTTGCTCTGCGCGCCGTTGCTGGAGGACATCAGCGCGGGGAAGTCCCAGTCGATGCTGGTGGAGGCGGCGGTCTGCTGGATGTCCGAGCGCAGCTGGCCCTCGGTATCGCCGTAGCTGCGCGAGAACACGTAGTCGATCTTGCCGTACCAGTGGCCGTCGAACGGATGCTCCAGGAAGGTCTCCAGCGCGTAGTACTTGCGCTTGAGTGGCGGGAAGCCCATTTCCGCGTTGCTCAGCGTCACGCTGCGGTAGGCGCCGCCGGCGTCCACCACGGTGAAGGTATTGGCGCGGCCGGGATTGATCAGGTAGCAGCTGTTGGTGGCGTCGACGACGTAGCCGAGCGAGGCGGCCTTGTTCTCGATGGTGGGCACGTCGCAGTAGTCGTCGATGCCGTTGCGCAGGATGCGCTGGGTCAGCTTGGCGCCATACACCCAACGCTCGCCGAGGGACTTGCTGAAGCCCAGGATGAATTCGTCCTGGTATTCGGGCTTGATGTTCTGCGCCGTCACCGTCTTCGGGTCGGGCAGTACGCCATAGGTATTGTTCGGCGATACCGGGTTGGAGAACGGCACCACGCCGGTGGGCGTGCCGTCGGTGGCGATGCCGCTGTAGGTGAAGTACTGCTGGGTGGAGACGTAGGCGCCGGCGGCATTCAGCGCCGGGTTGAGCGGCAGGCCCAGGTAGTAGCGGCCGGCATTGCCATAGACCTTGAAGCTGGCATCGCCGTTGACGTCCCAGGCGAAGCCCAGGCGCGGCGCCCACTGCGCGCTGCGCTGGCGGATATAGGCCTGCCCGTCGGCGTTGTAGTCGGTGAACTGGTCGTTGCGCAGGCCCAGCGACAGCAGCCAGCGGTCGGTGAGCTGCCACTTGTCCTCGATGTACTGCGCGCGCTGCGCCGAGCGCGCGCTGGCGATCGAGCTGTCCACGTTCTGGATGGCGTAGTAGCCGGAGGCGCCGTTGGGATAATTGGCCGGGGCACCCACGCCCAGGTTGGGGGCCAGGGCCACGCCGGGCGTGGTGGTATAGGCGTATTGCCAGTAGTAGCCCGGGCCGGAGGTCTCGCTGCCCTGGTCGATGGCGCGCGAGTTCTGGTTGTCGATGCCCGCCGAGATCGTATGCGAACCCAGCTGGTAGGTCAGGTCGATGCGCAGGTTGTTGCTGGTGTCGTGGCGGTTGGGGCTGTACAGCGATTGGGTGACCTGGTTGTTGCCGATCGGGTTGCCGCCGTTGAACGCCGGGTTCTGGTACTGGGTGCCGGTGAGATAGGCGAGGCCGCCGTCGTAGTTGCCCGGCACGTCGTAGTTCATCGTCTTCATCTTGCCGTACAGCGCCGAGAAGGTGAGGCTGTCGGTGAGATAGCTGGTGAACTTGGCGGTATAGAGGTCGCCGCCGGTCTTGGTGTTGTCGTCATAGTTGACGAAGTTGCCGCGGCCGAGCGTGCTGTAGTCGTAGTTGTAGATGGTGCCGGAGGTCTCGCGCTTGCTGGAGGCGCCGGTCACCTCCAGGATGTTGCTGTCGGTGATGTTCCAGTCCAGCTTGGCGTACCACTTGGGCAGCGAGTAGTGGTAGTTCACGTACGGCTTGGCGTCGGAGACGTTGTTGACGGTGTTGCCTTCCTGCCGTTCCGCCTCGGCGGCCAGGAACAGGAACAGCTTGTCCTTGATCAGCGGGCCGCCCAGGTAGGCGTCGTAGGTGGTGGTCCACTGCCGGTTCCTGCTGTTGGGGTCGTACAGGCCGCCGGCCACCGGCGAAGGCGGCAGGCCATTGGTGTAGTAGGTGTCGGCCGCATCCGACTGCGCGAAGGCCGGCTGCCACAGCACCTGGCCGCCGAAGTGCCACTCGTTGGTGCCGCGCTTGCCCACCATGTTGATCACGCCGCCGTCGGAGCGGCCGTACTGGGCGCTGTAGCCGCCGGTATAGATCTCCTGCTGCTCGATGGCGCCGTAGGGCAGGGTGAGCCCGCCCATGCCGCGCTGCGGATCGGTGGAGTTGAAGCCGTTGATGTAGTACGCGTTCTCGCTTGCCGCCGAGCCGCCGAAGCTGACCAGCGATTGCCCGGTGGGACCGGTGTAGCCGCCGCTGTTGTTGGCGACGCCAGGCGCGAGCAGGGCGATGGCCTCGGCCGAGCGGGCCAGCGGCAGGCGCGCCAGCTCCTGCGCGGTGATCACCGTGCGCGAATCCGTGGTGGTGACGTCGATCGGCGGGATCGTGTTGGCGGTCACGCTCACGGCGCCCAGGTTCTTCGCTGCCGCGCCCTCGAACGACACCTCGATGCCGGCGCCCACGCGCAGGCTGACGTCGTTGCGCGTATCCACCACCTGGCCGTCGTGCAGCAGCGAGACCGAATAAGAGCCGCTAACAAAACCGGGTTGAAGGCTGGTTCGCGGGTGGCAAAATTGCAGCATGGCCCG
>NZ_JAKWJO010000012.1 GCF_022760995.1 Dyella sedimenti
CGGGCCATGCTGCAATTTTGCCACCCGCGAACCAGCCTTCAACCCGGTTTTGTTAGCGGCTCTAAGCGTTGAAGAGCTGACTCTTTCAAAGGCGTAGAGACGAGAGCATCACAAGGCATGGGGCGAAGGCGTGCTGGACTTGAGCTTCATGCCGTAGATTGTCCCCTGCATGTATGCGCCACGTGGCACATACAAGAAAATGATGGTGGATAGAAGCAGGTCGCCACCAGACGACATGGCGTTGAAAATCGACACCCATGGCATGTAACTCTCTTGCCCGAAGGGGTGAAAAATCAATTGGATGACCAGGGGCATGCAGGTTAGCCAGACAAAAGGAGCTAGCATTGATGTCATGGCCCGATTCTTACTCAATACCCCCGCGTACCAGGCGTAGGGCGTCAGAATTTTCGGCATGAAGCCGAAGCCTGCCTTTTTGTCTTTCCAGAAGCCCGGAAAGGAGGCGAAGTGAATCACCTCATGTGCAACGTTGGTACTGAGCATGATCAGTAATACGGGAAGTATAGAGAACGGATGACTTAGAAGCGAAAGGAAAGGCCGTAAGGGGTCGATCCCGCTTGCCAGCCAAAGTGCCGTAGCCGCAACGAGCACCAAGAAAGAGATGATTGGCCCGTATCCATTGATTTTCTCGAAATTCGATGGGAATGCCGAAAAATCTTCAAGGAGGATGTCATCCTTAATCAGGCGCGGGGTCTTTCCGTAAAAGAATCGCATGATTTTCTCCTCGGCCTATCCTTTGAAAGAAGTCGCCTTGTGGCGACTTCTGTTAAGAACGACTCCTGATCAATCAAGAAACCAGGTGGGTGCCGAAAGCACAGTCGATGCCGTAGTCAATTGCATAACCAAGTGCGATGTCTGCGCCCACGGCAAGGCCGAGCGTGCCGCCCGCCAAAAAAGCCCCGAGGTAACCACCCGCGACTTGCTCCACTTCCAGTTCGTTGAGTTCGCGCATGACACAATTTCCTTCTGTCATTGATGCAGCATACCCTGCATCTTGATTTTTCCGGCTACCGGAAACTCCTGATACGCCGCCGATACAATTCAGGTTTTCTATGGCCAGGCGTTGGCCGCCGCGCCTTGCTCGGCCAGTGTCACCAAGCGAAGTGCATGGGTTGGTCATGAGGAAAGGGGCCAGACTCGACTGTGGCGATGCCGCCATCATTGAGTCGCCTATCAGGTAACACCATCAGCCATTTCCTCCACGTGATGACAGGAAATGTCTCTGTACGCTGTTTCATACTGCGCAGTGCGCAGCTTGGCGTGTTACCGCTGTTCGGTGTGTTGCCACTCTACGGAGCAGATTCCCAAGAGCCCATTCAAAATCTTCCTGCTCTGCCCGAAACTAGGCGGATGTTGCCCGAGAGCTTTCCGAAATGGCGCACGGTGCACGCGTACTTCCAGATCTGGAGCGAGGTGGACAAAGAGGAGGTGAGCCTGCCGGAGCGGGCGCTCAAAAATCAGGTTGGCGCGGCCCGCGAGAAACAGGGGTGCAACGGCTGCAGCAGGTTCTTGATCGTGGACGCGCAGAGCGTGAAGAACAGTGATACGGCCGGTCAGAAGGGCTATGACGCGGGCAAGAAGGTGTCGGGGATCAGGCGACACATCGCGGTGGACACGCAAGGGTTGCCGCACGCCATCGCGGTGACCAACGGCGGAGGTGGCCGGGAGATCGTGAACAAGCTCTCAGGGCGCCTGGATATGCCGCAACAGCAGGCGCGCGCGCTCGCGTCCCTGCCAATCGTTGATGACCAGTTCGTACACGGCACGGAAGGCCGTCGGCGGCGGCGTGCCATCGTAGGCGTTGAACATCACCGCCTCGTGCAGGCTGCCGTCGCGCGGATCGCGCAACTCCAGGCGCAGGTGCTTGCCGCCCATCACGCGCCAACTGGCACATTCGAACAGGTTCTCGAACACTGGCTCGGGAAACGCCTGTCCCCACGGGCCACCCTCGCGCAACTGCCTCGCCAGGACCAGCGTGGCGGCGCCGGGCGGCAGCTCTCCGTCGGTGTGCTGCACGGCCTGCAGTTGGTCCTCGTCCAGCCATTCCCGCGCGATGGCGTCGAAGGCATCGGCGAAGCGTGGATAATCTTGCGTGCGCAGGCTCAGGCCCGCCGCCATGGCATGGCCGCCGAAGCGCGCGATCAGGCCCGGGTGACGGGCGTCGATCGCGACCAGCGCGTCGCGGATATGGAAGCCGGCGATCGAACGCGCCGAGCCGCGCAGTTCGTCGGGTGCATCCTCGCTGGCCGGTGCGAAGGCGATCACCGGGCGGTGCAGCCGTTCCTTCAGCTTGGAGGCCACCAGTCCCACCACGCCGGCATGCCAGCCCGGCTCGAACAGGGCCACGCCCACCGCATCGATGTGGGTGGCCTGCGCCACCATCACTTCCGCATCGGCGACCATCGCCGCCTGCAGTTCGCGGCGCTCCTGGTTGATCGAACCGAGCAGCTCGGCATAGTGGCGGGCCAGTGCCACGTCATCGGTCAGCAGGCATTCCACGCCGATGCGCATGTCCTCCAGCCGGCCGGCCGCGTTGAGGCGCGGACCGATCGCATAGCCCAGGTCGCTGGCGCACAGCGAGGCCAGGCTGCGCTGGCTGGCCTCCACCAGGGCGGTTACCCCGGCGCAGCCACGGCCGCTGCGCAATCGGCGCAGGCCCGCTTCGACCAGCACGCGGTTGTTGAAATCCAGCGGCACCAGGTCGGCCACCGTGCCCACCGCCACCAGGTCTAGCAGCACCGACAGGTCGGGCTCGGCGCCGGTGGCGAACAGGCCTTGCTCGCGCATCGCGGCGCGCAGGGCCAGCAGCAGGTAGAACATCACGCCGACACCGGCCAGCGCCTTGCTGGGGAAGCCATCGCCCGCCAGGTTGGGATTGACCATGGCGTCGGCGGCGGGCAGCTGTTCGCCCGGCAGGTGATGGTCGGTGACGATCACGCGGATGCCCAGCTTGTGCGCGGTCGCCACGCCGGCCACGCTGGCCACGCCGTTGTCCACGGTGACGATCAGTTGTGGCCGGGGCCGAAGCGATTCGACCAGCGCGGCGCTCAGGCCATAGCCATGGACGAAGCGGTTGGGCACCGCGTAGTTCACGTGGCGCGCGCCCAGCAGACGCAGGCCACGCACCGCCACCGCGGTACCGGTGGCGCCATCGCAGTCGTAGTCGCCGGCGATCAGGATGGACCAGTCCTCGCCGATGGCGCGCACCAGCAGTTCGACCGCCTGTTCCACACCGCCCAGTTGCAGGGGCGGCAGCAGGTGAGCAAGGCGGTACTCGGCCTGCGCGGGACACAGCACGCCACGGGCGGCATAGACCCGTTGCAGCACGGGATGCACGGCATCGCCCCAGCCGCTGGGTTCGCCGAGCAGCGCGCGGCGACGCAGGCGTACCGGTCTCATCGGCCGCCTCCACGCCAGAAGCGCCAGCGGTGCCAGGGACGATGCAGCCAGCGCTCGCCGCTGGCGAAACTCAACTGCACCGATTGCGTGCTCGCCCATGCCCGCATGCTGGGCCACCAGGCGGATGCGATCTCGTCCACCGGCAAGTCCTGCAGGTCGACCAGCCAGCCCACCGTCGCCGTGGCGACGCTCGCGCTTTCGCGCGCACGCGCATCGATGCCCGCGCGCCAGGCCAGCGCCCGCAGCAAGACGTCGTCGCCCACCACGCCTTGCAACGCGGTGGCCACCGTCGCGGGCAGGGAACCGCCACCCCACAGCCACAGGCTGTTGATCGGCGGCATGCCCCGCAGGCGCCGCTCCGCATTGAGCGGGTGCTGGTGCAGCAGCACCTGTACGTCGTTGAGCAACAGGCGCCAGCGCCGCCCTTCGCCACCTTGCGGCAGGTGTTCGTAGAGATCCTCGCCCAGCGCCTGCTCGGGCGCCGCGAAACGCGGCACGGCCGTGCCCGTCGGCAGGCGCAGGTGCCAGTGGTCGGGCGAGGACACTTCCAGCGACATGCCGGCTTCCTCGAACACGCTCTTCAACGGCTCGGCCAGCGATTGCGCGGCGGCCAGGTCCAGTTGCATCTGACCGCAGGCCAGCAGGCGCGCGCCGGTGAGATCCGGCTGCACCCAGGCGGGATCGGCGCACAGCCAGGTGGCGTCGCCGGCATCGCCGGCCATCAGTTCTCGAGTCAGCGCCCCGGCCGGCAGCCCGCCATCGATGGCGAAGCGTCCGGCCAGTCCGCCGAGATAGCCCCGCGCGCCATCGGGCAGGCGGTCAGCCTTGCGCAACAGGCCGCGCACGGGATGATCGGACGCGAAGCGGGCCAGGTCCGGCAACCATGCTTCCAACGGGCGCAATGCACTGTCCACAGGAGGGCTCATGCCTCGAGCCGCTCGTACAGTTCCAGCCATTCGGCTTCCAGCGTTTCCTTCTCCTGCCGCAGTTCGCCCTGGCGCTGGCCCAGGCGCATCATCTCCGCGGTGGGGCCATTGTAGGTTTCCGGGTCGGCCAGCCTGGCCTCCAGGGCGCCCAACTCGTTTTCGATGGTGGCCACGCGTGTTTCGATCTTCTTCACGCGCTGGCGGGCCGCCTTTTCGTTCTCGCGCTGCGCGGCCGTGCGGCGGCGGCGCTCCTCCGGCGATTCGGCGCGCGCGGCCGGTGCGGCGGCGGCCTCGTCCTTGGTCTTCTTCGCGGCGCCGCCGCGGCTGCGCAGCCAGCGCGCATAATCGTCCAGGTCGCCGTCGAAGCCTTCCACCGCGCCATCGGCCACGCGCCAGAAACTGTCGCATACCATGCCCAGCAGGTGTCGGTCGTGCGAGACCAGCACCAGCGCGCCGTCGAAGTCGGCCAGCGCGTCGGCCAGCGCTTCGCGCATGTCCAGGTCGAGATGGTTGGTCGGCTCGTCCAACAGCAGCAGGTTGGGCTTGTCCCAGGCGATCAGCGCCAGCGCCAAGCGCGCGCGCTCGCCGCCGGAAAAACCATCGACTGGCTCGAACGCGCGGTCCCCGGCGAAATTCCAGCCGCCCAGGAAGTCACGCAGGACCTGCGCACTGACGCCCGGCGCCTTGTCCTGCAGGTGGTCGAACGGCGAGGCGCCTTCGCGCAGGCTTTCCACCGTGTGCTGGGCGAAGTAGCCGATCTTCAGGTCCTTGTGCGCCTTGCGCTCGCCGGCCAGCGGCGCCAGCTCGCCCACCAGCGTCTTGACCAGGGTGGACTTGCCGGCGCCATTGGGGCCCAGCAGGCCGATGCGCTCGCCCGCCTCCAGGCGGAAGCGCACGTCGCGCAGGATCACCGCTTGGCCATCCGCGCCGGCATACCCCGCCTCGGCCTCTTCCAGTTGCAGCATCGAATCGGGCAGCCGGTCCGGCGCGGCGAACTGGAAGCGGAACGGCCGCTCGGCGCGCACGGCCTCGGTGCCGGCCAGCTTTTCCAGGCGCTTGACGCGCGACTGCGCCTGCTTGGCCTTGCTGGCCTTGGCCTTGAAGCGATCGACGAAGGATTGCAGGTGCGCGCGCTCGGCCTGCTCGCGCTCGTGTGCGATCTGCTGCTGGCGCAGTTGCTCGGCGCGCAGGCGCTCGAAGGCGCTGTAGTTGCCGGTATAGAGCTTCGCCCCGCCATCGTTGAGGTGCAGCGTATGGGTAATCACGCCGTCGAGGAACTCGCGGTCGTGCGAGATCACCAGCAAGGTGCCCTGGTAGCGGCGCAGCCATTCTTCCAGCCACAGCACGGCGTCGAGGTCGAGGTGGTTGGTGGGCTCGTCCAGCAACAGCAGTTCCGATGGCGCCATCAGCGCGCGCGCCAGGTTGAGGCGCACGCGCCAGCCGCCGGAAAACTCCCACACTGGCGTCTCATGGGTTTCCGGCGCAAAGCCCAGGCCGTGCAGCAGGCGGCCGGCGCGGGCGCGCGCGTCGTAGCCGTGCAGTTCCTCGATGCGGTGGTGCGCCCTGGCCATGGCCTCGGTATCGCCGCGCGACTGGGCATCCAGCTCGTCGCGCAAGGCGGCGGCCAAGGCCTCGTCGCCGGCCATCACGTACTCGATGGCGGGATCCGGCAATGCCGGCGTCTCCTGCGCCACCGAGGCCATGCGCAGCTTCGCCGGCAGGTCCAGGTCGCCGGCGTCCGGTTCCAGCCGGCCCTGCAGCGCCGCGAACAGGCTGGACTTGCCGCAGCCGTTGCGGCCCACCACGCCCAGCCGCCAGCCGCCCTGGATCACCAGGTCGATGTCGGAAAGCAGCAGCCGGCTGCCACGGCGCAGCGCGAAATGACGAAACGAGATCATGAAAGCCTATCCGGACCGGGCGTCCTGCCGCCCGCAGCCGTGCATGATAACGGCCCCGGCATCCGAATCGGCGCCATGAATGCCCACGGCGTCGCAATCGCCATAGGTGCGCATGGCGTACCCCTGGCAGTTCTGCTACAACGGCGCGGCAACGCCTGGTGCGGAGGGGAACCATGAAAATCGGCAAGTTCGGCAGCAGCCTGTTCGTGATCGCGCTCGCGGCCGCCGCTGGCGTGCCCGCCCATGCGGACAGCCTGCTGGTCAATCGCGTGCAGCAGGAAAAGTCCATGGACCTGCCCACGCGCGGCATGAGCATGTCCGAGGTCGAGAAGAAATACGGCGAACCGCAGCGCAAGCTGTCCCCGCGCGGCGGCGACAGCGCCAAGCATCCGACCATCAACCGCTGGGAGTACGCGAACTTCATCGTGTACTTCGAGCACAGCCACGTGATCCACTCCGTGCTCAACACGCCGGCGGGCAACAACACCAACCCCGCCACCGCCCAGTAACCACTGGCCCGCCCCCGGCGGCGAACCGCGCCGCCGGGGAATCGCCCCGCGTGCTGATCCCGCTGGCGTTTCCTAGTAAAATGCGCGTCCCGTCGCCCGCCCCGCGACTTCCCCACGACGCGAGATTCCCCATGACTGACGCCACCCTGCGCCTGCCGGCGGAATGGGAGCCGCAATCGGCCGTGCTGATCGCCTGGCCGCACGCCGGCACCGACTGGGCCGACCGCCTGGCCGAGGTCGAGACCACCTACGTGGCGCTGGCCGCCGCCGTGACGCGCTTCCAGCCGCTGATCGTGGTGGTGGCCAGCCACGAGTTGCGCCTGCGCGTGCAGTCCCTGCTGGCCGGCGAAGGCGTGGACCTCTCCCAGTTGCGTTTCGTCGAGCTGCCCTACGACGACACCTGGCTACGCGATTCCGGCCCGATCACGTTGAAGGGAAGCGATGGCCGATTCCAGCTCACCGACTTCCGTTTCACCGGCTGGGGCGGCAAGTTCGGCGCCGAGCAGGACGACGCGCTGATCGCCGGACTGGTGCAGGCCGGCGTGTTCGGCCATGCCGCGCACCAGCGCATCGACTGGGCGCTGGAAGGCGGCGGCATCGAGAGCGATGGCGACGGCACGGTGCTGACCACCTGGCGCTGCCTCGCCCAGCGCCATCCGGAGCAGTCGCGCGAAACCATGAGCGCCATCCTGGCCGACAGCCTGCACGCCAGCCGCGTGCTGTGGCTCGACCACGGCTACCTCGAAGGCGACGATACCGACGCGCACATCGACACCCTGGCCCGCTTCGCGCCGGGCGAACGCATCGTCTACCAGGCCTGCGACGACGAAGCCGACCCGCACTACGGCGAACTCAAGCGCATGGGCGAGGAACTGGCCGCGCTGCGCACGGCCGACGGCCGTCCGTACCGGCTCCATCCCCTGCCCTGGGCGCGCCCGATCATCGACGAAGGCCGCCGCCTCGCCGCCTCCTACGCCAATTACCTGGTCGTCAACGGCGCCGTGCTGGTGCCGGCCTATGGCGACGCGGCGGACGACGAGGCCGCGCGCATCATCGGCGAGGCGCACCCGGGCCGCGAGGTCGTGCAGGTGCCGTGCCGCCCGCTGATCTGGCAGAACGGCAGCCTGCACTGCATCACCATGCAGCTGCCCGCTGGCATCGTCTGACCAGCGACGCTGGAAACCGGCGCGCAACGCCCCATATCGCCCGAAGCCGGCCCGCCACGGGCCGGCCATCCGTATCCGCTAGACTTGGCGGCCCACCCACGCGGCAGCCCCACCGAGACGACGCCGATGACCCGCAAGACCCTCAAAGTCGCCCTCCTGCAGGAAACCGACCGCGGCAGCCGCGACGCCAACCTCGACGCCATCGAGGCCGGCCTGCGCGAAGCCGCGTCGCAAGGCGTGCAACTGGTGCTGCTGCAGGAATTGCATAACGGCCCGTATTTCTGCCAGCGCGAATCGGTGGACGAGTTCGACCTGGCCGAGCCCATTCCCGGCCCCAGCACCGAGCGCATCGGCAAGCTGGCCGAGGAACTGAAGCTGGTGGTGGTCGCCTCGCTGTTCGAGAAGCGCGCCACCGGGCTGTACCACAACACGGCGGTGGTGTTCGACCGCTCAGCCGCCATCGCGGGCAAGTACCGCAAGATGCACATCCCGGACGATCCGGCGTTCTACGAGAAGTTCTACTTCACGCCGGGCGACCTGGGATTCGATCCTATCGATACCTCGGCGGGCCGTCTGGGCGTACTGGTGTGCTGGGACCAGTGGTATCCGGAAGCGGCGCGCCTGATGGCGCTGGCTGGCGCCGAGCTGCTGCTGTATCCCACCGCCATCGGCTGGGACCCGAAGGACGAGCAGGCCGAGAAGGATCGCCAGCGCGAGGCCTGGGTCACCGTGCAGCGCGGCCATGCGGTGGCCAATGGCCTGCCTCTGCTCGCCTGCAACCGCACCGGCTTCGAGGCCGACAAGGCCGGCGTGACCAACGGCATCCAGTTCTGGGGCACCAGCTTCGTGGCCGGGCCGCAGGGCGAGTTCCTGGCCCAGGCGGGCACCGACAAGCGCGAGCTGCTGGTCGCCGAGATCGACATGGCGCGCAGCGAGCATGTGCGCCGCATCTGGCCGTTCCTGCGCGACCGCCGCATCGACGCCTACAGCGACCTGCTCAAGCGCTTCCGCGACTGAACCGCGCCTGCCTCCGCTGGCTGCCGCGACTTGCGTCGCCCCCCGGCCATCCCCACGCCGTGATTGACCCGACTGACCGACGCCACGCATGAGCCAGACCGACCTCGCCGATTCCCTGCCGACCGTGCTGCGCGGCCAGCCCATCGAGCGCGTCACGCGGGATGGCGTGGAATACGTGGTGCTGGGCACCGCGCACGTGTCGCGCACCAGCGTGGAAGCGGTGAACGCCCTGCTGGCGCACGAGTCTTTCGATGCCGTGGCGGTGGAGCTGTGCGACAGCCGCGCCCAGGGCATGCGCGATCCCGAAGCGTTCAAGCAGATGGACCTGTTCCAGGTGATTCGCCAGGGCAAGGTGGGCATGGTGGCCGCCAGCCTCGTGCTGTCCTCGTTCCAGAAGCGCCTTGCCGAGCAGTACGGCATCCAGCCCGGCGCCGAGATGAAGGCCGGCATGGATGGCGCCGACCAGCGCGGCCTGCCGGTGTGGCTGGTGGACCGCGAAGTTGGCATTACGCTGCGCCGCGCTTACAGCAGTGTAGGCTTTTGGCAACGCCTGGGCCTGGTGGGCGGCCTCGTTGCCAGCATATTCGAGCGCCAGGAGATCGCGGAAACCGAGATCGAGAAGCTCAAGCAAGGCGACATGCTGGAGAGCGCCTTCAGCGAGTTCGCGGCACAGTCGGCGCCGCTGTATCGCAGCCTGATCGCAGAGCGCGATGCCTACATGGCCGCCCGTCTACGCGAGCAGGCCACGCAATCCGGTTACGGCGAAGGCCGGCGCGTGCTGGTGGTGATTGGCGCAGGCCACCTGAAGGGCCTGTGCGAGCAGTTGCGTACGCAGCAGGGCAACCCGGCCATCGAAGCCGCCACGCTCGCTGCCGCGCCGCCGAAGGCGCGCTGGCCGAAGTGGGTGGCGATCGGCCTGGTGCTCGCGGTGTTCGCCGCGATCGGTTTTGCGTTTCACCGCAACACCTCGCTGGGCGCCGCCGCCCTGCGCGACTGGGTTCTCTATACCGGCGGCTTTTCGCTGCTGGGCGCGATCATCGCGGGCGCGCATCCGCTCAGCGCCCTGGCCGCCTTCGTTGCGGGACCGATCAAGCCATTTCGCCCCGGCATCCCGTCCGGCGGCATCAGCGCCATGACCGAAGCCTGGATACGGCGCCCGAGCGTGGCCGATTTCGACACCTTGAGGGACGACGTCGGGCAATGGCGCGGCTGGTGGCGCAACCGCGTGGCGCGTACGCTGCTCAACTTCGCCCTGGTGAGCTTCGGCACCATCATCGGCGAATACACCGCCGGCATCCATATCTTCAAGAGCCTGCTCTAGCCGTAGCTGCTGCGACGACCTCCCCACTCGTCATTCCGGCGCAGGCCGGAATGACGAGTGGGAAGTCAGCGCGAGCGCAGCGACTGGTCCAGCACGTCCAGCAGTTCCTCGTGGTCGTCCAGGCTCTGCTCCCAGTACATCATGCCGCCCAGGCCCTTGGCCTTCACGAAGTCCGCCTTGGCGCGCAGCGACTGCGGGTCCTCGTAGGTGATGAACGTGCGCGTCGCCGCGTTCCACAGGTAGGGCGCCTGCGCCTGCGCATCCCAGTGGCGCACGTAGCCGTTCTTATCGATGAAGCCGGCCACCAGTTCCCGCCACGAGGGCGCGTCCACGTACTTGGCGTACTTCTGCTGCAGCCCGTCGTGCGCGGGATCGACGCCGGTGAATTCGCGGCCATAGAAAGCCACGCCGACATTGAGCTTCCCGGCCGGCACGCCGGCCGCCAGGAACTGCGCCACCGCCTTGTCGCCGGCGCGGTCGTCCGCTGGCGCCAGCGCCGACAGGTGCAAGCCGGCATGGTGCCCGGTGGTGGGCGTCAGGCTAGTGTGGAAGTCGTAGGTCATCAGGTTGAACCAGTCGAGCGAGCGCGACACGCGAGCCAGCTCGATGCCGGCGACGAACTCGCTGTCCGCGGCGGCGATGGTGAGCAGGTAGTGGCGGCCGCCGTGCGTGGCGCCCAGCGCATCGAGGCGACGTCGCAGGGTTTCCAGCAGCAAGCTGAAGTTGCGCTTGTCCTCGGGACGATGGCTGATGCCCGGCCCGGGCAGCGTGGGATATTCCCAGTCCAGGTCGATGCCGTCCACGTCGTATTTCTCGATCAGCGCCGCGGCGCTGTCGGCCATGTGCTGGCGCGTCGCGGCCGCCAGCGCCACGTCGGAAAAATGATCCGCGCCCCAACCGCCGATGGACACCACGATCTTCAATGCGGGATGCCGTTTGCGCAGGTCCACCAGGCGGTGCAGGGCACGATCGGCGTTCGGATTCGACAGCAGCACCTCGCCTCGCGGGTCCAGCAAGGCGAAGGCGTAGTTGACGACGTCGAGCTTGTCGGCGCTGATCGGCGCCGGTGGCCAGAAATCCGCCACGTAGCCCACGATGCGATAAGCCCGGGCCGGCGCCTGCGCGCCCGCGGGCACCGCGCACAGCACCAAGGCCGACACCAGCGCGCGCACCATCCACGTTTTCCAACGACCGCCGCACTCCCTCATGCCGACCTGCCCCCTGTCCGTTCTCGCTTGCCCCCAAGGCAGGCCGATGTCGCCGCGCCTCTGTCAGGCCGCCTATTCTCAGGTCCTGCACTGATAAGAATCAGTGGCTTGCGACATGTTGTCCAGTCGTGAAGGCAACGACTATACTTCCTCGACTTTCACCATGTACCAGCCGGAATCGTGGGGATCCTGATGACTCGAGTGCAACTGCTTGGCCTGACCGTGGCCGCAGCTCTCTTCGCCACTGCCAGCGCGCACGCAGAGGGAGACAAGGCCGCTGGACGTAAGCTGATCTATACCTGCAATGGCTGTCACGGGGTTCCGGGCTACGCCAACGCCTATCCGAACTATCCGGTGCCGCGCATCGCCGGCCAGAACGAGCAATACATCGTCAACGCGCTGCACGAATACAAGAGCGGCGATCGCAAGCATCCGACGATGATGGCGCAGGCGCAGAGCCTGTCCGACAAGGACATCGACGACGTCGCCGCCTATCTCTCCAGCCTCGCCAAGTAAGCCAAGGATCCCATCGCATGAATCGTGCGCTCACCCTGCTTTCGTTCGGCGCCGTGCTGGCGTTCGCGTCCACCCAGTTGCTGGCGGCCGGCAACATCGAGAACGGCAAACAGAAGGCCGCCACCTGCTTCGCCTGCCATGGCACCGATGGCAACGCGGTCGATCCGCAGTACCCGCGCCTGGCCGGCCAGTACAACCTGTACATCCAGCAGGCCCTGCACGAGTACAAGAGCGGCCAGCGCGACAACGCCATCATGAAGGGCTTCGTCGCCACGCTGTCCGACCAGGACATCGAGGACGTCGCCGCCTACTTCTCCAGCCTGCCGACCAAGCTCGACACGTTGAGCGGCCATATCCAGGGCGACAAGTAGGCTGGCCCGCCACGGCACGACGAAAAGGCCCGCCATGTCGCGGGCCTTTTTCTTGGCATGCGCGGCTAGCGTTCAGCCCAGCGCCGACTGCCCTTCCTTCTTGCGGTAGTACGGATTGTCGCCGCCGCTATGGTCGGTGGCGTCGCGCACCTGGGTGATCTCGGGCACGCGCTCGCGCAGGGTCTTCTCCACGCCGTGCTTGAGCGTCACGTCGACCATGCCGCAACCGTGGCAGCCGCCGCCGAACTGCAGCACCACCACGCCATTGGCATCCACTTCCAGCAGGCTGACGCGGCCGCCATGCGAGGCGATCTTGGGATTGACCTCGGCCTCCAGCACGTAGCGCACGCGCTCGATCAGGCCCGCCTCCTCGCCCGGGATATGCCCCTTGATGCGCGGCGCCCGGATATTGAGCTGGCCGCCGGTGGCGTTGGGCTCGAAATCGATGCTGGCGCCCTCCAGCCAGGGCGCGCTGTCGCCATCCACATGGAAATCGAAGCCATCGCAGACGATGGTCCATTCCTGGCCGGTCAGTTCGTCGGGTTCGGCGAACTCCAGCTCGCAATTGGCCGCCGCCGTCCCGGGCGAGGTCACGCGCAGGCGGATGCCCAGCCCGTCGATGCCCTGCTGGGAGAGCAAGCGCAGGAAGTGCCGCTGTGCGCGTTCGGAAATCTCGATCATGTCAACTCCAGCTCAAGTTCCGGCCTGGCCGGAAATACAGCACCATTTTAGTCCTAATTTACGCCGCTTGCCCGGCTTTGACTTTTGCGCGCCAAGCTTCGACGCTTCGCACCCTCGGGATTTCTTCAGGGAACGACAGCCATGAGCCACAGCCAGCTCGCCAGCCAGCACTGCATTCCGCGCAAGGGCAAGGAGCACGCGCTGGACACGTCCAGGGTCGCCGAATTGCTGGCCTCGCTGCCGGGCTGGCAACGCACCGACGACGGTAAGGCCATCGTCAAGGACTTCAAGTTCCCCGACTTCCACCACACGCTCGGCTTCATCAATGCGGTGGGCTTCATGGCCAACCAGGAAGACCACCATCCCGACCTGAAGGCGGGCTACGGCCATTGCCAGGTCCTGTGGTCCACCCACGACGTGGGTGGTCTTTCGCTCAACGACTTCATCTGCGCCGCGCGCGTGGAAGCCTTGCTGGAACGTTGAATCCCAGGCCCGCCAGGCTTCGGCTGGCCGCCGCCATCGGCTTCCTGGTGGCGGCCATCGTTCTGTTCTGGGGCCTGGGCCTGCTGTCGGCCTGGATCACGCGCGGGCAACTGATCCACGACGCTCGCGCAACCTTGACCGCGCTGCATGACGGCCAGCCCCTGTGGCAATGGCGCCTGCGGCAACCCGCCGACCTGGTCGCGGGGCGCGTTTTCGGCAACGCCACCATGGACGGCACCCCGGACGGCCTGCGCGTCACCAGCCAGGACGGTTCGCCCTTCGAGCTGGGCCTGCCGCTGGATCGCCCGGTGGATGCCCGGCACTGGCCGCTGCTCCGCCTGGACCTTCATGCCAGCGGCGAAGGCTCACTGGGCATGCGCTACCAGACTGCCGAGGCCCATGCGGCCTGCACGGCGGCGGAAGCGGCCAGGCTCGGAGCCAACGATGGCCAGCTCACCGTCGACTTGCGGACGGCGGACTGGCGGACGGCGGAAAACGCCCCCTGTCCGCCTCCCGGCGCCATCGCCTACCTGCTGCGTCTGCAGGCGCGCCTGCCGGCGGGCGCCTCGCTGACATTGCGTTCCGTCGCCCTTGCCAGCGCCTCGGCGACGGCCTGGCCGGCGGCGGTGCGCGCGGAAGCCACCGACCTAGCGCTCGGCCTGGGCAACGGTGCCGAATCCTCCCGCGCCGAAGGACTCGCGGCTCCCCTGCTGCGGCTTCCCGCCGGGGCGACCTCGGAAACTCTGCTGTCCCTGCGTGACCAGGCCAGGCAACACTGGCCGGCCGCCGTGATCCTGCCGCCCGGCCAAGCCCTGCGGGCCGGAACCGATCCGCCGATGCCCGCCTGGCTGGACATCGGCGTGTGCTCGGCCTACCTGGCCTGGCTGCTCTGGCTAGCCTGGCGGCAACGACCCGGCGTCATCCGTCCCTGGGCGGAGGTCGCCGCCATCGCTGCGGGTCCGTTCTGGCTGATCGCCGGCCTGCGCTGGGCACCGCATCCCTCCATTCCCGGGCTGGTCGCCTTCGTCGCCGCCCTGGCCTATGGCGGCCAGAGCGAATGGCGCCGCCGGCCGGTGGCCTGGTCATGGTGGAGCCGGGACTGGCGCGACTGGCTGTGGCCGCTGGTGCCCCTGCTGGTGGCGGGCCTGCTGACGCTAGCCGACGGCCACGGCCTGCTTCACCTGACGCCTGTCCATGTGCTGGGCTACCTGGCCTGGGCGCTGCTGCAACAGTGGGCCATGCTCGCGCTGGTGATGGGCAGGCTCCGGCATACCGGCCTGCCGGCACCAGTGGTCATCCTGGTCACGGCCGCCCTGTTCGGCCTGCTGCATACCCCCAACGGCGCGCTGATGCAGTTGTGCCTGTCGGCCGAGCTGTGGTGGGCCTGGTGTTTCCTGCGCTCGCCATGCCTGATGCCGGTCGCGCTGGCGCATGCGGCCAGCGCCTTGCTGATGGAGAGCGGCCTGACCGGCCACCTGCTGCGCTCACTCCAGGTGAGTACGCGCTTTTTCCTGTAGCCGGCGGATCCGGTTGCCTTTGACGGCCAGAACGTCGAGGAATTGCTTGAGATCGTCGGGCAACGGGGCGGAAAAACCATACGACCGCCCATCCAGCTCGAAGCCCATGTGCGAGGCGTGCAAAAACAGCCGATCCAGGCCCAACTCCTTGAATGCCTTGTTCATGTCCTTGTCGCCGTATTTCGGATCGCCGGCCAGCGGATGGCCGATATGGGCGGCATGCACGCGGATCTGGTGGGTGCGGCCGGTGCCCAGGGTGGCCTGCATCAGGCGCGCGCCGGGGTATTGCTCCATCTCCTGGAAGAAGGTGAGCGAGGGCTTGCCGCCCTCGGACACCCGCACCATCCGCTCGCCGCCCTGCAGCACCGACTTCTGCAGGGCGGCGTTCACGCTGAACTTGGCCTTGCGCGGATGGCCGACCATCAGGCACAGGTACTGCTTGGTCACCTGCCCCTCGCGGATCGCCGCCTGCAGGCCGGTCAGGCCGGCGCGGGTCTTGGCGAACACCAGCACGCCGCTGGTATCGCGGTCCAGGCGGTGCACCAGCTCCAGGTGCTCGTTCGGACGGGCCGCCCGCAGCAGTTCGATCGCCCCATGACTGATTCCGCTGCCGCCATGGCTGGCGATCCCCGCCGGCTTGTCGATGGCCAGGAAATGCTTGTCCTCGAAGAGGATCGCCTCGACGACCGCCGAGACGAGGCCGGCCGCCGGCCCCTTCGCCGGCTCCCTCTCGGCCATGCGCACCGGCGGAATACGCAGCGTATCGCCCGCCGCGAGACGCGTGTCGGGCTTGGCACGCTTGCCGTTCACCCGCACCTGGCCGGTGCGCAGGAGGCGGTAGATCATGCTCTTGGGCACCCCCTTGAGCAGGGTCACCAGCGCATTGTCGATGCGCTGCCCGTCCCGCTCCGGGCCGATCTCGACTTGACGCACACTGTGAGGTGCGTCCGGGGAAGTTGCCGTCTGCATTGAAAAAAACCTGGCGAAATAGGATACTCGGCCGGCGCTTTGGTCCCGCTTCGCCGATGTTCGGCATGGAGTCGGGGCGCCCGCCCCGTGACGTCGGCGAGGATAGCGCCGGTCGCCTCTACGGCAGCCGGTCGCTGCTCCCTTTCATCGTAACGGTTCGGGTGGTCGTTGTCCGGTGCCGCTGGGTTCCGGGGCGACGGGCGCATTGCCACGAATCATCCCGGCACCGGAAACGATGCCGTCATGTTGCCGCTTAACCGCAGCGGCGCGATCCCCGGCAGGCCGCCGAAGCAGCGGCGCCACCGCGGCACGCGACGCGCGGCAAGCCGAGGAAAAATTACAATGAAACGTATGTTGATCAACGCAACTCAGCGTGAAGAGTTGCGTGTGGCCATTGTCGATGGCCAGACCCTTTACGATCTCGATATCGAAATCCCTTCCCGCGAACAGAAAAAGGCCAACATCTACAAGGGCCGCATCACTCGCGTCGAACCCTCCCTGGAAGCCTGCTTCGTCGACTACGGCGCCGAACGCCACGGCTTCCTGCCGCTGAAGGAAATCGCCCGCGAGTACTTCACGCCGGGCCTGGATCCCAACAAGGCCAACATCCGCGACCTCATCAAGGAAGGTCACGAGGTGGTCGTGCAGGTCGAGAAGGAGGAGCGCGGCAACAAGGGCGCCGCCCTCACCACCTTCATCAGCCTGGCCGGCCGCTACATGGTGCTGATGCCGAACAACCCGAAGGCGGGTGGCGTCTCGCGTCGCATCGAGGGCGAGGACCGCCAGGCCCTGAAGGAGGCCCTGGACCATCTCACCGTGCCCGACGACGTCGGCCTGATCGTGCGCACCGCCGGCCTTGGCCGCGACGCCGAGGAACTGCAATGGGACCTGGACTACCTGCTGCAGCTGTGGAAGGCCATCTCCGGCGCCGCCCAGGCCCAGAAGGCCCCGTTCCTGATCTACCAGGAATCGAAGCTGTTCATCCGCGCCCTGCGCGACTACCTGCGCAGCGACATCGGCGAGATCCTGATCGACGAGGAGTCGCTCTACAACGATGCCCGCGAGTTCATGCAGCAGGTCATGCCCACGGCCCTGCGCAAGCTCAAGCTGTACAAGGACGACACCCCGCTGTTCTCGCGCTACCAGATCGAGACCCAGATCGAGAGCGCCTTTGACCGCCAGGTCCGCCTGCCCTCCGGCGGCTCGATCGTGATCGACCAGACCGAGGCGCTGACCGCCATCGACATCAACTCCTCGAAGGCCACCAAGGGCAGCGACATCGAGGAAACCGCGTTCAACACCAATTGCGAGGCGGCGGTGGAGATCGCCCGCCAGCTGCGCATCCGCGATGCCGGCGGCCTGATCGTGATCGACTTCATCGACATGGACAGCCCCAAGCACCAGCGCGAGGTGGAGGAACGCCTCAAGGACGCGCTCAAGCTGGACCGCGCCCGCGTGCAGATCGGCCGCATCAGCCGTTTCGGCCTGCTGGAGATGTCCCGCCAGCGCCTGCGCCCCAGCCTGGGCGAGGCCACCCAGATCGTCTGTCCGCGCTGCGAGGGCCACGGCCATATCCGCAGCGTGGAGTCGTTGTCTCTCTCGACGCTGCGACTGATCGAAGAGCACGCCATGAAGGACAACACCGGCCAGGTGCTGGTGCAAGCCCCGCCCAGCGTGGCCAACTTCATGCTCAACGAGAAGCGCGCCAGCGTGGTCGAGATCGAGCTGCGCAACAAGGTGCACGTCGTGATCGTGGCCGACGACAAGCTCGACACGCCGCATATCGAGATCCAGCGCATCCGCGAAGCGGACATGGGCGAGCACAGCAAGCCCAGCTACGAGCGCCTCACCGCCGTGGAGGACGCGCCGATCCCGAAGATGGGCCAGGCGCTGGGCAGCAGCGAGCAGCCCGCGGTCAGCGGCATCGTACCCGCCACCCCGGCACCGGTCCGCGAGGAAGCGGCCGCCGCGCCGGTGCCGCAACCCGCACCGACGCAGCCGCCGCGCCAGCCGCCTGCCGCCGCGCCCGCCCCCAGCGGCGGCAGCGTCCTTTCGCGCCTGTTCGGCTGGTTCCGCAGCAGCGCCGCGCCGGCGGCTCCAACCCCGGCCGCCAAGGCCGAGCCAGCCCCGGCCCAGGCACGTGGCGGCGCCCGCCGCGATGAGCGCGGCAATCGCCAGCAGGGCCAGCCGCAGGGCGGGCGCCAGCGCCGCGAATCCGCCCAGCCGCAGGGCCAGAAAACCCAGCAGCCGCAGCCGGCCAAGGGCAATCGCCAGCGTGGCGGCAACGAGCAGGCCCAGCAGCGCCAGCCACAGGCCCAGGCCGCCAAGTCCCAGGAAACGCGCCAGCCGCAGCCGGCCAAGGCGGATGCCGCCGCCCAGCCCCAGGCGGAACGCAAGCCACGCCAGGAACCGCGCCAGCCGCGGCCAGCCCAGGCGCCGCAGCAGCCGGCAGTTGTCGCACCGGCCAGCGAACCCGCGCAGCAGGCCGAGCGCCCGGTAAATGCGCCAGTGGCCGAGGCCAAGGAGCCGTTGCCGGTCATTCCGGCTCCGGCCGAAGCCGTGGCGAACGCCGAAGGCGTACCCGCCGCGCAGGAAACCATCGCCGAGGGCACGCAGCAGTCCCGCCGTCGCCGCGGTCGCCGCGGCGGCCGTCGCCGTCGCCGCCATGAGGAAGCCTCCCTGGCCGGCAGCACCGAGGCCGAGGATATCGAGTCGTCGGACCTGGACGACGAGGACCGTGGCGAGGATGCCGGCACCCTCCCCGCAGAGCGGGCCAGCGTCGCCATCGCCGGCGAGGCCGCGCCTCCGGTGGCCGCCGCGCCCATCGCCGTGACGGCGGTGGCCGTCGCCGCGGCCGTCGAAACCGCCGGCACGGCGGCGAAACACATCGAGGCCCATGCCACGACGCCCTCGCAGCCGGAGGATCAGCTCCCCGAGCAGGTGCTCAGCGCCGTGGCGCCGGCATCGTTCAACCTGCCGAGCCTACCGCCGATCCCCGAGCAAGGCGACGAGGTGGTCGAGGCAGCGGTGGTGACGATCGAAGCGGAGGTCGCCCCGCCCGTGGCCCTGGAACCGATCGCTCCCGTGCCAGTGGCCGCGGTGGACAACACGCCGGAAGCGCCCGCCCCGACGACCGTCGACGTGACGGCAAGCGCGATGCACGCGCCCGAAACACCGGTCGCCACGGCAGAGGTCACACCCGCTGTCGAAGCCAGCACGACCATCGATTTCCGTGCACACATCGACACCACTGCCCATGCGGAGCCAGTCGTGACGGAAGCGGTAACGGTTCCATCCGAAGCGCCCGCGTCGGCCGCGCCAGAGGCAACCCCGGCACCGGCCCAGGGCGATCTGCTCGCCCACGCCGCCCTTCCGCCACTGGCGACGCCGCCGGCCGATGAAGCCGTGGCCGAGGATCAGGCCGACACACTGAAGAAGGACGCCTCGCACGGCTGACCGGCCGTACCGCATGGCGAAAAAAAGCCGGACCCTTGGTCCGGCTTTTTTTATGGCGCCATGCCCGTGGGCGTCAGTTGCCGACCTGGTTGTTGTGCGTGTCGAGCAGCCCATGAATGGTCATCAGGTGGGCCAGGCTGATTACGTGGTCCACCTGCAGCTTTTCCATCAGCCGCTGCTTGTAGGTCGATACCGTCTTGGGACTGAGGTTGAGCTGCTCGCCGATCGTGGTGAGCGCCTTGCCGCGCACCAGCATCATCGCCACTTCCAGCTCGCGGCTGGACAGCGCATCGAACGGCGAGCCCTCGCCATCCAGCGTGGCCAGGACCATTTGCTGCGCTACCGCCGGGGCCAGATAGCGATGCCCGCGAGCCACCAGCCGCACGGCCTCGAGCAGTTCCCCGGCCGAACAACCCTTGGTGAGGTAGCCCAACGCCCCGGCGTCGAGCAGGCGCTTGGGAAAGCGCGCGTCGTCCACCACCGTCACGATGATGACGTGGGTTGGCAGCTTGGAACGGGATACGCGCTCGGTCAGCTCGATACCGCTCATGCCGGGCATGTGCACGTCGACCAGGGCGATATCGGGCGTCTTGGCACGGATGAGCCGGAGCCCCTCCTCGGCCGAGCCCGCTTCTCCGCTGATCTGCACGTCCGGCTGCTGCTGCAGGATCATCCTGAATCCCGTGCGCACCAGTTCGTGATCATCAATGAGTACGACCTTGATCACCCGCCACCCTCCTTGGGCCAATAGCGTGAACATAGGCTGCGGTATGGCTTTATGCAAGCGCACCAAGTTCATTCCTGGCGCACCATCCGTGCATGCTTACTCAGCGTGAAGGCATTGCCCTACAACACCTACCGTCACACGCTTTCCCGTTTATTCCACGCCCGTGGACCAGTTCCGCAGGCCGGCGGCGTCGAGATCGAAATCCTCGACATGAACGGTCATCGCCCTGCGTCCATCGGTCCAAGTCTGCTCGCCGATGCGGCGCTGCACGCCTTGGATCGATACGCCATGGGACAGCGGGCAATCACCCACGCAGGTGCCCACGACATAGCCCTCGGGAAGTTCGGCCGCGACGCGGTTGTCGTAAGGCCCCAGGAATTCCACCACGCTCATGATCTCCCGCGACGTTCCACGTGCCCCCGAGAGCCTTTCCTTGATGGTGCCCGGAGCGGGGATCGAACCCGCATAGCCTTGCGGCTGAGGGATTTTAAGTCCCTTGCGTCTACCAGTTTCGCCATCCGGGCCGGACGCGTTCGATGCGCGCATCCTAGCATGCGGGCATCAGGCAGCCGCCGTGGTGCATGGGCGTAAAAAAACCCGCCGTGGGCGGGCCGGTGGGTATTGCGCAATGGAGGCCTGGGTCGGAATCGAACCGGCGTACACGGCTTTGCAGGCCGCTGCATGACCACTCTGCCACCAGGCCATTGCGCGCGAATCGTAACCCGAAAACGCGGGCCACCATTCGCCTAAAACGACAAAACCCCGGAAAGCCGAGGTTTCGCCAGGAACTGGAGCGGGAAACGAGACTCGAACTCGCGACCCCGACCTTGGCAAGGTCGTGCTCTACCAACTGAGCTATTCCCGCATCAGAGTCGGAAATAGTAACAGAACCTTGGCATTTGTGAAGAGCCCAGAACGATTTTCTTGCCGGTCCCTGGCCGGCGTTCCGAGCGGTGCCCGTCATCATGCCGGCAGCCTTCACGGGAGGATCGCGGCCCGAGCGTAATCTCGCGCAGATGCGTTTCGGCAACAGTCCGTTCTCCGGGAAACGACTGGTATCCGTGCGGCCCCGCCCTATCTTGGCGGGCAGCCAACGATTGAGGAGAGCAGCATGATCGAACGTCGCCCCTTCGATGCCCTGGGCGGAGCCAACCATGGCTGGCTCGATGCCAAGCATCATTTTTCCTTCGCCAACTACTACGACGCCGCGCGCATGGGCTGGGGCGCGCTGCGCGTGTGGAACGACGACACCATCGCGCCGCAGACCGGCTTCCCGCCGCATCCCCATGGCGACATGGAGATCATCACCTATGTGCGCGAGGGCGCCATCACGCACCAGGACAGCCTGGGCAACAAGGGCCGCACGGTCGCCGGCGACGTGCAGGTGATGAGCGCGGGCACCGGCATCACCCATGCCGAGTACAACCTGGAGCCCGACACCACCCGCATCTTCCAGATCTGGATCATCCCCAACCAGCAGGGCAATCCGCCGTCGTGGGGCACCAAGCCGTTTCCGGTCGGCGATCGCTCGGGACGCTTCGTGGCGCTGGCCAGCGGCTACCCGGAGGATGGCGACGCGCTGCCGCTGCGTACCGACGCGCGCGTGCTCGGTGCCACGCTCAAGGCCGGGGAGGAAGCGAGCTACGAGCTCGATCCGCAGCGTTTTGCCTATCTGGTGCCGGCCAAGGGCAAGGTGGAGGTCAACGGCGTGACGCTTGATGCGCGCGACGGCGCGGCCATCTGCGGCGAATCGAAGCTCACCGTTAAGGCGCTGGAATACGCCGAGCTGGTGCTGGTCGATACCTCGCCCTGACCGACGCTCGACCAAGGTGGGAGTGATCCGCCGCCATGGGCTTGCTAACCTCGCCTGGTTCCGTTGCAGGCGAGGTTGGCGATGAGCCACGGCATCCATACGATCGACACCGGTTTCGTGCGCCCGCATTTCGATGCGGCCTATCTCGTGGTGGAAAGCGGCCACGGCGCCTTCATCGACTGCGGCACCAACCATGCGGTACCGCGCATGCTCGATGCGCTGCGCCAACAGGCCATGGCGCCGGCTGACGTCGACTGGCTGATCCTTACCCACGTACATCTCGACCATGCCGGCGGCGCCGGCGAACTGATGGCTCAACTGCCGAACGCACGGCTGCTGGTCCATCCGCGCGGCGCCCGCCACATGATCGATCCCTCGCAGTTGTGGGCCGGCGCCAGCGCCGTCTATGGCGAGTCGGTGATGGAAAAGACCTATGGACGGCTGCGCCCCGTCCCCGCCGAGCGCGTGGTGGAAGCACCGGATGGCCATACCGTCGAGCTTGCCGGCCGCCCGCTGCGCTGCCTCGATACGCCGGGGCATGCGCGCCATCACCTGAGCGTGCATGACGAACAGGCCGGCGCCTGCTTCACCGGGGATACCTTCGGGCTCTCCTACCGGGAATTCGATACGGACAAGGGGCCGTTCATCCTGCCGACGACGTCGCCGGTGCAGTTCGACCCTGTCGCCCTGCACCACTCCATCGATCGGCTGGTCGCGCTCGAACCGCGCATCATGTACCTCACCCACTACGACGGCGTCAGCGACATCCATCGCCTTGCCGCGGACCTGCACGAGCAGATCGACGCGATGGTGGCGATCGCGCAGGCGGCCCAGCGCGATCACCAGGATGCCGCGGCACGCCACGAGGCGATGAAGTCCGCGCTGACCGACCTCTATGCCAGGCGCGCGCGGGCGCACGGATGGCAAGGCGGCCGGGACGACCTGCTAGCGCTGCTCGGCATGGACATCGAACTCAACGCGCAGGGGCTGGGCGTATGGCTGGACCAGTTGCAGCGACGCGCGTCCTGAGCGGTTCAGGCGATCGACGCCTCGATCAATTGCTCGGCCACCGCCACCAGCGAACGCGCCGGTCCCTGCCTGCCGAACAACTGGCCCGACGCATACGTGCCTTCCAGCAATAGCAGCAGGCCATCGGCCAACACCTCCGGCGCCTTCGAGCCCATCGCCTCGCACAAGGCAACCAGGCGTGCGCGCAGCTTGCGCTTGTGCGCTTGCGCCACCTTGCGCGCGGGATGATCGTCGCCGGGATATTCCACCACGGCATTGGTCAACCCGCAGCCACGGTAGCCGGGCTGCGTGGCGCGCTGGGCGAGGCCTTCGAAGTAGGCCATCAGCTGGGCGCGCGCATCATGGGGATGGGTTTCCTTGCCTGCCTCGAACACCTTCCAGAAGGCCTGCTCGTAATCGCGCAGGTATTCGGCCGCCAGCTCGTCCTTGGACGCATAGCTGCGGTAGAGGCTGGGCTTGGTCACGCCCGCTTGCGTGACGATCTCTTCCACGCCGATGGCGCGGATACCCTGGCGATAGAAAAGCTCGCGCGCCGCGCGGCGGATGCGCTCGGCGGCCTTGGGCTTGGCCTCGGTCTGGACGGACATGGATTCGGGATTGCTGGCTGGCATGGCGGGCACGTTGACGATGTTACCGATCGGTACGTATGATCCGCGAACCACCCGTACCGATCGGTAACATGACTATACCCCGCACACGCCCCTTCGGCCAGAAGTACGCTTTCGTCGTCGCCGGCGTGGTGTTCCTCGCCCTGCTCGCCGCCGCAGGCGTGCGCGCGGCGCCAGGCGTGCTGATCGTGCCGCTGGAGCATGCCTTCGGCTGGAGCCGCGACACTATCTCCATGTCGGCGGCGGCGGGCATCTTCCTGTATGGCATGGTCGGGCCGTTCGCGGCCGCGCTGATGCAGGCGGTGGGCATCCGCCGCACCCTGATCGGGGCGCTGGCGCTGATGGCCGCCTCGATCGCGGCCAGCGCCTGGATGACCCGCCCCTGGCACCTGCTGGCAAGCTGGGGCGTGCTCTCGGGCCTGGGTTCCGGCTGCGTGGCCATCGTGCTGGGCGCCACCGTGGTCAATCGCTGGTTCGTCGCCCATCGTGGCCTGATGATGGGCCTGCTGACCGCTAGCACCGCCACCGGCACCCTCGCCTTCCTGCCGGCGCTGGCGGCGATTGCCGAGCATGGCGGCTGGCGGCCGGTGGTATGGACGGTGGCCGGCGGCTGCGCCCTGCTGATTCCGCTGGCCTGGTGGTTGCTACCGGAGCACCCCGCCGACGTCGGCCTGCGCCCGTACGGCGCCACCGGCGAGGACGCGGCCGAACCGCCGCGACGCCATCTGCTCGCCATCGCGCTGGGCACGCTGGCGATGGCGGCCCGGCAGCGCACGTTCTGGTTCCTGTTCGCCACCTTCTTCATCTGCGGCTTCACCACCAATGGGCTGGTCGGCACGCATTTCATCGCGATGTGCGGCGACCATGGCATTCCCGAGGTGCGCGCGGCGGGCGTGCTGGCGATGATGGGTGCGTTCGACCTGGTCGGCACCACGATGTCGGGCTGGCTGACCGACCGCTACGACCCGCGCAAGCTCTTGTTCGTCTATTACGGGCTGCGTGGCCTGTCGCTGATCTGGCTGCCCTATTCCGATTTTTCGCTGACCAGCCTGTCGCTGTTCGGCGCCTTCTATGGGCTGGACTGGATCGCCACCGTGCCGCCCACGCTGCGCCTGGCGGCGGAAGCCTTCGGCGACCGCGACGCGCCGGTGGTGTTCGGCTGGGTGGCGGCCGGCCACCAGGTCGGCGCCGCCAGCGCCGCCTTCCTGGCCGGCGCGTTGCGCACGCAGGGCGGCAGTTACCTGGAGCCGTTCGTGATCGCCGGCGCCACCGGGCTCATCGCTTCCGCGCTGGCGCTGATGATCCGCCGTCCCGCCATGCCGGCGCCGGTACTGATGCCCAGTTGATTACGCCAGCCGCGTGCCGTTCGGTACCGGCCGCTCCACCGCAGTGAGCACCACGCCCTCGTCGGTGGGAAAGCCGGTGAGTAGGAATTGCGAGCGGAACGGGCCGATCTGCTTCTCGGGGAAATTGATCACGCCCACGACCTGCCGGCCGAGCAGGTCCTCTGCACGATACAGCGTGGCGACCTGCGCGCTGGTCTTTTTCTCGCCGTAGGGCCCGAAATCCACCCACACCTTCCAGGCCGGCTTGCGCGCCTCGGGGAAAGCCTCCACGCGCGTCACCGTCCCGGCGACGATCAACACCTTCTCGAAATCGGCCCAGCTGATCTCGTTCCGCTCGCTCATCCTTCCAGCCTCGTCTTGAACCAGTCCCTGCCCTGCTGCCACCAGTAACCGGCCTGCGCGCCGAGATAGCCGAACGGGCGATAGGTGGGCATCAAGCCATAACCGGCGAACTGTTTCCAGCGATCGTCGCCCTCGGCCAGCGCCGCCGCCAGCAGATCGCCCGCCGCGCAGGTGGGCGCCAGCCCATGTCCGCCGAATGCCTGCGCCCACCACAGGCCATCGCCCGTACCGCCGATCTGCGGCATCTGGTGGCGCGCATAGCTCATCAGGCCCGACCAGGCGTAGTCGATGCGCACGCCCTTGAGCTGCGGGAACACGCGCAGCAGGTCCCGCGTCAGCAATCGCTGCACCGCGCGCGGCGAACGGTTGCGCACGGAGATGCGGCCACCCCACAGCAACCGCGTGTCCGGCAGCGGCCGGTAGTAATCGAAGGCGAAGCGCGTGTCGTAGATGGCCGAACGGGTGCGCAGGCATTCGGCCAGTCGGTCGCCCAGCGGCTCGGTCACCATCACATAGGTGGCGATGGGCAGGATCGCTCGGTCCACCTGACGCTTGAGGCCGGCCAGGTAGCCACCGCAGGCCAGCACGACCTGATCGGCCGTCACCGCGCCCTGGGCGGTTTCTATGCGCCACTGGGTGCCGTCGCGGCGCAATTGCCAGGCATCGGTGTTCTCATGGAGACGTACGCCCAGCGACGACGCGGCGCCGGCCAGCCCGATCGCCAGATTGAGCGGATGCAGGTGCAGCGCGTTGCGCTCGTACAGGCCATCGAAATAGCGCGTGGTATGGATGCGCTCGCGCAGCGCCTGCTGCGGCAGCCACTCCCATGACACGCCATAGTGCTCGGCCAGCAGCGCCTGGCGTTGCCGCAGCACGGCGGGGTCGCGGAACCAGTTCGCCCAGACCACGCCCTCGTCCACCATGTCGCAGGCGATGGCGTGGCGCGCCACGCGCAGCCGGATCCGTTCCACCGCCTCGGTGGTGTAGCCGAACAGGGTCCGCGCCATGTCCTGGCCGCGCTGGTCCAGCAGCGCTTGCTCACCCAGCGAGTAACCGGCGAACACGAAGCCGCCATTGCGGCCGGAGGCACCGAAGCCGATGTGCTCCTTCTCCAGCAGCACCACGTCGCGCATGCCGCGCTCGGCCAGGCCCAAGGCGGTATGCAGCCCGGCAAAGCCACCGCCGACGATGGCCACGCGCGCGTGGATACGTTCCTGCAGGGGCGCATAAGGCGCATAGGGCGCCGCGGTGGCACGGTAGTAAGAGCTGTGATGGGGTGAACGCATGGTGCGACACGGGGTCCGTCACGGGAAACGCCGACCCACAACGCTAAGCCATTTCCCGGGCCGTGTCTGCTGCCGCCGGGCAGCCCCCTGCGCTAGTCGACCAGGCTGACGCCCAGGGGACGCAGGTCGCTGCGGCCATGGTCGTCCACCACGCGCACCTCGTAGTTGCCCGCGCTGGCCGGCTGCCAGAACAGCGATTCGCCGGGCGCCGTGCTTCCGACATAGGCATCGCCGACGAACCAGTACAGCTCGCGCACCGAGGCGTCCGCATTGGCGGTGAAGGCGATGCGGTTCTCCGCGGATGGCTTCAACCGCAGGGCATAGATGCTGCCGCGCAGGGGCGAGGTGATGGCCGGCGGATCGCCGCCGACGTCGCCGCTGCCGATGCAGTCCTCGTTGCGCGGCGGCGTGAGACGAGGAATGCCGGCCTGCGCGAACACGCGCTGCAATTCGGACGGCCAGAACTCGTAGACCTCGACATGGGTGCGCTTGCCGGCATAGGGCGGGCAAGCGGGACGCCCGGTGGCGTCGTCGATCACCACCGGCCGATGCACCTGGCTGACCCGGACCGGCGACTTGCCGGGAATGAACCAGGTCGTGCCCCGCTGGGGACACCACTGGTTAGGCAGGTCGCCGCTGGCCAGGCAGATTTCCACGCGACGCAGATGGGCCGGCATGCGGCGCACCGGCTCGGCCATCTGCGGCTGCGCCGCGCGCAGCGCATCGACCATCTGGAAGAACAGCGGCGCCGACGCTTCCACGCCCACGAAGGCGGGGTTGCCGCTGCTGTCGAAGTTGCCTATCCAGACCACCAGCACGTAAGGGCCGAAGCTGCCGGCGGTCCAGGCATCGCGGAACCCCCAGGACGTACCGGTTTTCCAGTACACCGGCAGGCGGCCGGGCTGCGCGCCGGTGGTTTCGTCGGGGCGCGGGTTCTGCCGCAGCATGTCCATCACCATGAAGCTCGCCTCGTCGCTGAGCAGTCGCGTGCCGCCGGATGGTTGATCGGAGGCCAGCAGCCGCAGCGGCCGCAGCTCGCCACGGTTGGCCAGCATCGCGTAGAGGCCGGCCAGCTCCTGCATGGTCACCTCGCCGCCGCCGAGCACCAGGGCCAGCCCGTAGTGCTTCTCGCTGGCCATGCGGCTGATGCCGGCCTCGCGCAGGAACTGGTAGAAGCTGGGCTGCTGCAATTGCGAGGCGACCCACACGGCCGGGATGTTGCGGCTGCGCACGAGCGCTTCGGTGGCTGTCACCGGCCCCAGGAAATGGCCGTCGAAATTCTCCGGCGCATAGGGCCCAAAAGCCGTCGGCACGTCGCGCAAGACGGTCTGCGGATGCAGCACGCCCTGGTCGAAACCCAGGCCATAGATGAAGGGCTTGAGCGTGGAGCCTGGCGAACGCTTGGCCAGCGTGCCGTTGACCTGGCCCTGGATGTCGGCGTCGCGGTAGTCGGCCGAGCCCACCAGGGCCTTCACGCCCATGTCGCGGGTATCGACCAGGATGGCGGCAGCATTGCGGATGCCGCGGGACTGGTTGCGCTCGATGTAGCGGCCGACCTGGCGTTCCAGCACGTGTTGCAGGTCCAGGTCGAGCGTGGTGGCGAGCCGGCTGTCCTCCCCCGCCATGCCCAACCGCCGCGCCGCCAGCACCTGGTCCACCGCGTGTGGCGCCTCGAACGGCAGGCTCGGCAAGGGGCGCAGGCGCCATGGCAGGTCGAACAGCGGCTGCAGCGAGGCATCCTCGGGATGCCGCTTTTTCCAGCGGACGTAGAGCCGGTTGCGCGAAGCGGTCAGCGACGGACCGGCAAGCTCCGCGCCATGAGCCTGCAGGCGTCGGCTGGGATCCTGCGGGATCACCGCCAGCGTCAGCGCCTCCGGCAGGCTGAGCATGGCGGCGCTCTTGTCGAAATAGATCATGCTGGCGGCGCCCACGCCCTCCACGTTGCGGCCATAAGGCGCGAAGTTGAGATAGGCCTCGAGGATCTGGTCCTTGGAGTAATACAGCTCCAGCTGCACCGCGCGCGCGACCTGCCGCAGCTTGCCCAGTGGCGTGCGCGTATCGAGCCGCCAGAGCAGGCGGGCCAACTGCATGGTGAGGGTGGAGCCGCCCTGGCGATTGCCATGGCTCACATAGGTGACCCAGGCGCCACGCGCCAGCCCGTACGGGTTGAAGCCGGGATGCCAGCGGAACCAGCGGTCCTCGTGCAGCATCACGCCCTCGATCAGCGCGGGCGAGATGTCCTTGAGCGGCACCCACAGGCGATAGCGCTGGTCATCGGCCAGGGTCAGGCGCAGCAGGCGGCCCTGCGCATCGACCACCGCGGTGGACGAAGGCAACCATTCGCGCAAGGGACGATGCGGCCACAGGCGGCAGCCCAGCAGCACCGCCACCACCAGGGCCGCGCCCGCCAGCCAGTTCTGCCAGCGCCACAGCCATCGCAGCAGGGCCGTGGCGACGCGGGCGACAAGTGGCGGAGACTTCATGGGGCGGCATCACCGGCGCGCCTTTCGTCCGAAAGGCGCGCCTCCTGGCTCAGGGTTGGCTGGTCACGGTGAGCGTCCTGCCGCCGGCCGTGCGCGCCTGGATACGGCGGTCGTACAGCGATTCGCCATAGGCGGGCGGCACGATGAACTTGCCGGCATTGGTCGCCTTGATGCGGTAGACGAACTCGCCCACGTCGGGCAGCGCCGTGCCATACAGCACCACGCGGTCCTCGCGCACGTCGGCGTATTGGAGCCGCCAGCTGGCGCGGCCCACGCCGATGGGCGAGCGCCACGCACCAGCCTCCACCGTGCTGTCGCCGCCAGCATCCTCGGCCGCCGGCTCGTTCTGCTGGTGGTCGGTCACCACCGGCGGCGGCTGGATCACCGGCTCGAAACCGCCGGGCAGCAGGTCGACGATCGCCACGTTGCCGACGCCATCGTTGCCAATGGCGCGGATCTTCAGGTGCACGTCGATCTCCTGGCCGAGGCTTATCTGGTCGATGGTCTTGCCGTTCGCGTCGGTGTAGTCGCGGGTGATCTCCAGGCCCTCGCTGATCGCCTTGCCGGGCGCATCACGGTCGTAGCCGCCCTGGCTCACCACGCGCCAAGCCGGCAGCGTGCCGCCGTTGGTGAAGCGCAGGCGATTCACCGCCGCATCCCAGCTACCGGCCTGCAGCAGGTTGCCCTGCGGCGCGGCGATGGACTTCACACTGCCGTCGGCATGCACCTCGTCGATGCGCAGCTTGTCCAGCCCGTCGCCTGCCTGCCCCGCATAGGCATCGAGCGCGAGCAACGTCATGGACGAGGACAGCGTGTTGTACCAGCCATGCGCCAGCGGCCACGCCAGGTTCTCCATCACGCGCGGCGAGAGGGCCCTGGCGCGCTCGGGGAAGTGCTTGCCGAGCAGGTACAGGGTGCTGGCGTCGCGGATCAGCGGGTCGTAGTAGTAGCCGTAGTGGTAGTCCTTGTCCTCGGCGCTGCGCTCGAGCAGCTTCTGCGGCCCGGCGATCAGCTGCGCCGCCTGCTTGTCCTGCTTGAGCAACTGGTACGAGGCGGCCAGCCAGGCCGCGGCGAGGTCGTTCTTCCATTGCTCGGGATAGGCCTCCTCCAGGCGCTTCTGCACGGCGGCGAGGTCGTTGGTGGTGACGTTGCCCTGGCGGGTCAGCAGGTACACCGCATAGGCGCGCTGGCGCAGCAGGTCCAGTCCATCGAGGCTGTCGTCCGCCGCCAGTTGCCGCAGGTAGCCGTTGCCGGCATCGAACATGTCGCGCGGCACGCTGACGCCGCGATCGCGCGCCTCGAGCAGGAAGTGCATCGCATAGGTCGACACGAACGGATCGGCATCCGGCGTGGCCGCCCACAGGCCGAAGCCGCCGCGTCCGTTCTGGCGCGAATGCAGCACGTCGAGGAACTGCGCCAACGCCTCGTCGTTGCTGAGCTGCCTGCCTTCCAGCTTCGGCTGCAGCGCCTCGGCGAACACCTTCACCTGCGGCCACTTGGCCAACACCAGCCGCGGCATCGCCGAGCTGAGGATCTGCTCGCTGCAGTAATGCTGGAAGTTGACCAGGTAGTCGGTGAGTCCGCTGGCGAGCACCACCGGCACGCTGGAGATGGCCGCGTCGCGCGAGGCGTACGGGCCATACATGCGGCGCAGGCCCGGCTGGTCGACCTTGCTGTTGGAATCGACCCGGCCGACATCCACCTGGGTGCGGTAGGCCGATGCCGGGCGCACCGACAGGTCCACGCCCTGGCGCGCCGACTTGTCGCCGTAGCTGGCCGTGAAGTCCAGGTGACCCGAACCCAGCTGGTCGGTGGCCTTGACCCGGAAGGTAGCCACGCCTTCGCGCAGCTCGCCCAGGCTCAGGCTCCGGCTGGGCGCGCCCATCACTTGCAATTGCGGCCCGGTCTTGAGCGATACCGCCACCGGCACCGCCTTGCCACCCAGGCCGGTCAGGTTGTTGGCCACGCCTACGCTGACCTCGGCCTCGTCGCCCGGCGCCAGCGTGGTGGGCACGTTGGGCGACAGCACGAAGTCACCACGCACGGTGGTGGTGCCCTCGAAGGTACCGACGCGATCCGGCGACACGGCCACCGCCATCACGCGTAGCCGGCCGTTGAAGTAGTCGGGCACCTGGTAGCGCAGCTCGGTCTCGCCGTTGACCTCGACGATGCCCGACCAGTAAGCCACCGGCTTGTCGCGCTTGCGCTTGAAGGGATTGAGCTGGCGGCCGATCGCGGCATCCTCGTCGCCGCCGGGCGCCGCCATCGCCATCAGCTTCTCGAAGTCGGGCAGGATCAGGTCGAGGATCTGCGCGGTGCCGACCTCCAGCATGCGCTTGCGGAAGAAGAACTTCAGCGGATCGCCCAGCTTGTAGCGGGCCACCTGCAGGATGCCCTCGTCCACCGCGAACACCACGGCGCGGGTCGGCTGCGGCGCGCTGAGCTTGAAGGTGACCGTGTCACCGGGCTTCACCAGCGCGGGCGATTCCACCTTGATGGCATTGCGCCGCGCATCGAGGTTCACCGAGAACGGCACTACGCCATAACTCAGCGGACTCATGAAGATCTCGTCCGACGACGGATCGCGGATGTACTGCACGTTGATGTAGCCGTTGCCCTCGAAGTCGGCCGGCACCGTGATGTGCTGCACCGAGCTGGTGGTGTCGGCATGGAACCAGGCGTGGGCGTAAACCTTGTCGCGCTCGATGGTGATCAGGCCGCTGCCGGCGTACGGCGCGCGGATGGCCACGTCCACCGTCTCGCCCGGCGCGTAGTCCTGCTTGCTCAGGTTGAGCTGCAGTTCGGCGTTGCGGTCCAGCGAGCGCGACACGTTGGCGGCGCCAGCCACTGAATACGCCACCCGGTTCACTTCCACGCCATCGCTGGCGCGCAGCAACACCAGCGCGTAGCTGCCCGGCTCGTCGGTCGGCAAGGCGTAGTCGTTGCCGTCGGCAGAAAGCTCCAGCGCCTGCTCCTTGAGCGTGGTTTCCTTGAGCTTGGACTGGTACTTGTAGACGCCCGAATCCTGCCGGGTCAGCACCGAGACGTAACGCAACTGGACCAGGCGCGCCTTCAGCGCCTTCAGCGCGATGGCCTTGGCGGTGTGGTCGATCGCCACCAGGCGCACGCTGCGCGGCGTACCGCGGCTGACGTAGTCGAGGTCGTCCACCGCCTTGTAGCCGACCAGCCAGTCGTTGCTGGACACCAGGGTCTGGGCCGCCGCGGCCACGCTGCGGCCGCCTTCGGGCTCGTACGCCTTGGCCAGGAAGTACAGCTGGTAGGTGGCGTCGGCGTACTTCTTCAGGTCCAGGTCGAATTCGGCATGGCCCTTGTCGTCGGTCTTGCCGTCCTGCAAGGTGTCCTCGTAGCCCTCCTTGGCACGCCGTGCATCGTAGAAATGGTAGTCGGGCCAGCTGCGGAAGGCCGGCCAGGCCGGGCGCAAGGTCAGCGAGGCCTCCACGCGGCGGTTGGTAGCCGGCGTGCCGAACAGGTTCATCGCATCGACGATGCCCTTCACCTCGTCCGGCTTCACCCAGCCCTCGGGCACTTGCCCGGCAAGCCTGGCCTCCACCTTCATGCGGTCGGGCAGGAATTCCTTCACCTGCACGGTGGTGCTGCCGATCTGCGCGCCGGCCTTGCCGTCCTTGACGATATAGAGATTGACCGTCCAGGTGCCGGTCGGCGCGGTTTCGGCGGGCGCGTAGGCCAGTTCGCCGAAACCCGAGCCATCCATTGCCATCGGCAATTGCTTCACCGTCATGCCGCGCGGGTCGACGATCTCGACCTGCAGCGGAATGCCCGCCACGCTGTGCGTCCAGCTGGCCGCGCGCACGATCAGGCCCACATGGAAGGTATCGCCCGGCCGGTAGATGCCGCGATCGGAGAACAGGTAGGCCGACAGCTGGCCCGCGTTCTGCGCGTTGCGCTCGCCGCCCACGTCGAAGCGCGAGAAATCCAGCCGGCGGTCATAGCTTCCGATGGGCAGGAACGACAGGTCGTCGGCCTTCTTCACCATATAGAGCGTGGGCTGCTTTTCGCGCTCCAGCCCCTTGAAGCTGGGGAAATGCACCATACCGTCGGCCGAGGTGGTGTCGTCGAACAGGGTCTGGCCATTGACGGCCAGTACCGAAACGCTGGCGCCCGCCACCGGCTGGCCGGTGCGGATGGATTGCACGAACACGTCCTGGCTGCCATCCAGCGCGCGCTTGACCAGCATGCCGAGGTCCGTGACCACGATCAGGCGTGTGTCGGTGGGCAGGGAGCCGTCGCCGCTGTCCTCGCCGGACATGCCGTCGCCTTCGGCATCCTCCTCGTCCGGGTAAGCTTCGTTGGCGTTGCGCGGCGCGGCCTGGGGCTGGTTCTCGGCGGCCTTGCGCGCCTCCTCGCGTTTCTTCTCGGCCGCGGCGTCGTAGCTGGAAAGATGCAGCAGGAATACGCCGCGCTTGCCGTCCTTCAGGTATTGGCCCAGGTCCACGCCCTCGTAATGGGCCTTGGCGGGATCGCCCTTGGGAAAGCTGCGCTTCTGCTCGAAGCGCTCCACGATGTGGTCCTCGCTGAAGGCGTAGCCGAGCTCGGGCCGCGCATAGCTGCCCTGGTTGAAGCTGACCAGGTGCTGCAACTGGTCGGGCAGCACGCGGCCGATTTCCACGCGCATGCCAGGCAGGTTGCGCGAAACCACGGAAAGGCGCTTGCTGCCGGAGATGGACAACAGGGAGCCGTCGGCCATGAAGCGCAGCAGCTTGGGATAGTCGGGCACCGTCACCACGGCGGCGTAGGGCTTGCCTAGGACATAACCGCCGAACGATTTCAGGCCCTTGTCCACCCGCACGTAGATGCGCTGGCCGGGCGCGGCGTGGAACTTGAAGCTCTGCGTCGCCTCGTAGTCGTTCTCCGTCGGCACCCGTTCCAGCGGCAAGGGCTGTGCCAGGCGCAGTGTATCCTCGCCCACCTGGGAAGCGTTCCAGGCATAGGGTGGCTCGTCCTCGCCCTGCTCCACACCGGGCCTGCGCGCGGGCAGCACCCATGCCTTGACCAGGCCGGCCAGTTCGCTGTCGCGCACGCTGCCGCCAACGTTGAACAGCAGCACCTGCTCGGGCTCGTACTTCTCGTTGTCGACCAGGGTGGGCGCGATGCTGTTGATCGACAGGCTGTAGAGACCCGGCACGCGCACATGCGCCTTGAGTTCCTTCGCGGTGCCATCGCCGCCGCGCGCGCTGCGCACGCCCTTGTCGATCACATAGCGCACGCTGCCCTCGTCGCGCGGCAAGGCCAGCGGCTGCGAGTGGATCCAGGCATGCAACCGGGTCTGGTCGTAGGTAACGGTATATTTCAGCGCGGTATCGCCGCTACCCCGCTGGGCCAGGCCGACGGCGATGCGCTTTTCGAAATCGGCCGCGTCGACCGGGTAATTGAAGTTCACCGGCAGGATGGTCTTCTTGGCGGTCGCGTCCTGGGGATCCTGGTAGAACTCGCCGCGCTGCACCTTGGCCTCGAACGGCGCGATATCGAAACCGAAATGATCCTCGGCCACCCGCACATGGGGCGCGAAGGCCTTGGCAGGATCGAAACGCACCTCGTAATGGCGGCCGACCGGCCAATCCTCGGCGGGCACGAAGCGCAGGGTGCGGTCGTCGGTCCAGCTCCACTGCCCCTTGGCGGCCGGCTGCATGACGATGCCCTCGGTCACCGGCTTGCCGACCCGTTCGATCGGCGCGGCCGAGCCGGAGAAACTCACCGTCAACGGATGGATGACGATAGGTTGCTGCACATAGTCGGTAATGGCCGGGGCATCGACCTTCAGGGTGATATGGGAGGGCTCCGCCGGCTTGGGCCGGTTCCGGTACCACTGCCAGCCGAACCAGCCGCCGGCGCCCAGCACCATCGCCGCAACCAGCAGGCCAGCCGCCTGTACCGGCCGGCGCCGGATCCACCCTCCGGTGGCGGTCAGCCAACCGGGCGCGGTCCAGCTGACCTGCCCCAACAGGGGACGCAACACCCATCCCAGGCCGGCGAACAGGCCGCGCAGCAAGCGCAGCGGCAGCAACAGCAGAAATCGCAGCAGATCCATGATGCTTCCTCAGGTGTCATCCGATGAACACGAAAACGGCATGCCGCCGGCCCTGGGCCGATGCCCAATATGCGACAGCGCCCGCCTCTTGCGAAGCGGGCGCAACGATCACGGTACCCCAGGGATTAATCTGCGCGCCGAACATGGCGGAACGCGGGAAGGATTCTGGCATGCGCCCGTCCATGGCGCATTCGGATCAGTCTGATTTCTGTCGCCGCCCTCTGCCTTGCGCAGAGGGCGGTAGTACCGACCGTAGGATTACTTCACCAGCTCGGCGGCCAACTCGCGCACCACCGGGGCGAGCTTGGGGTCCTGCAAGGCCATGTGCATGGTGGCCCGCACCAGGCCGGCCTTGTTGCCGCAGTCGAAGCGGGTGCCCTCGAAGCGATAGGCCAGCACCTTGCCCTGCTCCTTCAGTAGCGCGTCGATGGCGTCGGTCAGCTGGATCTCGCCACCGGCGCCGGGCGTGGTCTGCTCCAGCAGTTGGAAGATGCGGCCCGGCAGCACGTAGCGGCCGACCACCGCGAGGTTGGAGGGCGCATCGGCCGGCTTGGGCTTCTCCACCATGTGGCGGATCTGCGCGCTGCGCTCGTCGATGGGCGTGGCGTCGACGATGCCGTACTTGTCGGTCTCGTTGTGCGGTACTTCCTCCACGGCGATGACCGCGGCGTGCTGCGCCTCGGCCAGTTCAGCCATCTGGCGCAACGCGCCCTTGCCCTTATTCCAGATCAGGTCGTCCGGCAGGATCACGCCGAACGGCTCGTCGCCCACCACCGGCTTGGCGCACAGCACCGCATGGCCCAGGCCCAGCGCCTCGGGCTGGGTGACGAAGATGGCGCGCACATGCCTGGGCAACGTGCCCTGCACCAGCGCGAGCAATTCGTCCTTGCCCTTCTCCTGCAGCTTGGCTTCCAGCTCGTAGGCCTTGTCGAAATAATCCGCGATGGCGTGCTTGTAGCGGTTGGTGACGAACACCAGGGTATCGGCGCCCGCATCGACCGCTTCGTCGACGGCGTACTGGATCAACGGACGGTCCAGCACCGGCAGCATTTCCTTGGCGACCACCTTGGTGGCGGGCAGGAAACGCGTGCCCAGGCCGGCCACGGGGAACACTACCTTGCGCAACGGTTTGCTCACTCACTTCTCTCCTGATTCACTGCGGCGCAGCGCCACCACGTTATCCGGCTGCGACGTCTCGCTCCAGCGGAACGACGGCAGCAGGTTCGACACGCATTGGCGCAATACATCCTCGTCATAGGCCACCACGGCATCCGCGGCCTTGGCCAGATGCACGTTCAACGGCTCCCACTTCACCGGACGATACTGCGCAAGAAAGATCTTGGCGTGCGTCGTCTCGATGTAGTTCTCGAGGGGATGGAACAACTCCTCGAACAGCTTTTCGCCCGGGCGCAGGCCGGTATAGACGATCGGGATCTCCGTGCCGGGCTTGCGGCCGGCCAGGCGGATCATCTGCTCGGCCAGGTCGCGGATCTTCACCGGCTCGCCCATGTCCAGCGCGAAGATCTCGCCGCCCTTGCCGATGCTGGCCGCCTGCAGGATCAGCTGGCAGGCCTCGGGAATGGTCATGAAGTAGCGCGAGATTTCCGGATGCGTGATGGTGACCGGGCCACCGTTGCGGATCTGCTGGCGGAACAGCGGCACCACGGAACCGGCCGAATCGAGCACGTTGCCGAAACGCACGGTGATGAAGTGCGTGTTGGAATGCTCGTTGAGGTTCTGGCACCAGATCTCGGCCACGCGCTTGCATGCGCCCATCACGCTGGTGGGATTGACCGCCTTGTCGGTGGAGATCAGCACGAAGCATTCCACGCCGTGGCGATCGGCCAGGTCCGCCACATTGCGGGTGGCCAGCACGTTGTTGCGGAAGGCGGCGCGCAGTTGGCCCTGCAGCAGCGGCACGTGCTTGTAGGCCGCGGCATGGAACACCACCTGCGGCTTGTATTCGCCGAACAGCTTGCGCATCGCCGCCGGGTCGCCGCAGTCGGCCAGGACGGCCTCGTAGACCAGCTCGGGATATTCCGCGCGCAGTTCCTGCGAAATCCGGTAGAGGTTGTATTCGCTGTTGTCGACCACGCACAGCGACTGCGCGCCCAGGCGGGCGACCTGCCGGCACAGTTCCGAGCCAATCGAGCCGCCGCCGCCCGTCACCAGCACGCGACGGCCGGTGAGCGTGACGCGGATGGCCGTCCAGTCCAGCTCGACCGTGTCGCGGCCCAGCAGGTCCTCGATGGCCACTTCCTTGATCTCGTTGAAGTGCGCCCGGCCGGACACCACGTCTTCCAACTTGGGCACGGTGCGATACGGCAAGCCGCTCTGGTCGCACAGTTCCACCACCCGGCGCATTTCCTGGGTGGAGGCGCCCGGCATGGCGATCAGCAGCATCTGCGCCGCGACCTCGCGGGCCAGCTCGGGAATCTGGTCGATGCGGCCCAGCACGGGGCGGCCGTTGATGCTGGCGCCGCGCAGGCTTTCCCTGTCGTCGACGAAGCCGACCACGGTATAGCCGTTGTCGCGATGCAGGTCGCGCGACAACGCCTCGCCGGCGCGGTCGGCCCCCACGATCAGCACGCGCTGGGTGGGCTTGGACTGGAACAGGTCCAGCCGGCTGTCTTTCCAGAAGCGATAGGCCAGGCGCGGCGTGCCCAGCAGCACGGCCAGCACCACCGGATACAGCAGCAGCACCGAGCGCGGCACGTCGTCCAGGCGGTTGTAGAGCATCAGGGCGGCGGCAATCGCCAGCGCGCCCAGTACCGCCGCGCGCAGGATGTTCCAGAGATCCGGCAGGCTGGCGAAGCGCCAGACGCCCTTGTACAGGCCGGTCCAGCTCAGCACCGCCCCCTGCACCAGCAGCACCAGGGGAAATTCCAGCATGTGGAAGCCGATGGCCGCGTTGTCGACCAGCGCATAGCGCAAGGCCTTGGCCACCCACCAGGCCAACGCCGCCATCGCCAGGTCGTGGAGCACCACGGCCGTACGCGGATGGATAACGCCGATCAGTTTACGAAGCGACATGACGACCCTTGTGCGAAACGCGCCGCAGGCATCGGCGCTTCATGACCATCCATACGGCGGTCGCTACCACGTAAGTGCCGGCGAACGCCGGAATGGATGCAACCGGCCAGACCCACGCCAGCGCGGCCAAGGGCGCCGCCACCAGCAGATTCCAGGCCAGATAGCACATCCCCCCCGAGGCATGCGTGAACCCGCTGCGAACCATCCACTGATATAGATGCTCCCGGTGGGCAGTGTACCAACGGCGGCCACTTGCCATACGACCCAAGAGGGTAAGGCTTGCGTCTGCTACGAAAGATGAACTGAGGATCAGGGCCGGCCACAGCAGACGCCCGTCGGCCCGCCACAGCAGGGCGGTCAGGGCATACAGCAGCAGCCCCATGGTGCCGCTGCCCACGTCCCCCATGAAGATGCGGGCCCGCGGCCGGTTGTAGAACCAGAAGCCCAAGGATGCGGCCATCAGGCAGGCCGCCGCCCCTGCCAGCGCGCTCTGGCCGGCGGCCCAGGCCAGCAAGGCCAGGCCGGCCCCGACGAACATCACCTGCTGGGCCAGCAGGCCGTCGATGCCGTCCATGAAATTATGCAGGTTGATGCTCCAGGTGCCCGCCAGGACTAGCACGGGCAGCCACCACCAGGCCATGCCGGCCACCGACAGGGCCACGGCGACCAGGGTCGCCGACAGCAGTTGTACGCCGAGCCGGGGAAGCACCGGCAGGGAACGATGGTCGTCCCACCAGCCCACCGCGGCCACCAGCACCATGGCCACCGCCAGCGCCACCGCCGTGGCCGCCGGCCATGGCCGGGGCAGCCATGCGAGACTGGCGGGCATGGTCAGCAACGCGGCGGCCACGATGCCTATGCCGCCGCCGCGCGCGGTGGGTACGGTATGGGAACGGCGCTGCCCGGGCATATCCATCATGCCGCGGCGATGCGCATAGGCGATCGCGCCGCGCACGACGGCCAGGGAAATCACCAACGAGGCCAGCACCATCCCTATCGCCAGCGAACTCGGACTCATCCGCGCCTCATTCGTTGGCGACGCCATGGATCGGGCGGATCGTGCTCCAGCTCTTGCAGCTGGGGCACTGCCAGTGATGCGCCTTGGCGCCGAAGCCACAGCGGCTGCAGCGATACATCGCCTGCCCTTCCAGCAGCTTCCTGGTGAGGTCGCGCAGGATCAGGAAGTTTTCCCGCGCTTCGCCTTCGATCTTGTCCATGGTGGCGTCGATCAACGCCATCAGGCCGCGCACCGAGGGACGCTGGCGCAGTTGCGAGGTAAGGAACTCGATCGCCGTGCGCTCGCCATCGCGCTGCTGGTAGAGCCGCGTCAGCGCCAGCACCGGCGAGATGCCGTGATAGCGCTCGAGGATGTCGCGCAGGAAGTGCTCGGCATGTTCCATCTGCTGCGAACGCGCGTAGCTATTGAGCAGCGGCGGGAGGATCTCCGGCACGAAGGCGATGTCCGCGTCCACCGCCTGTTCATAGGCCCTGGCCGCCTCGGCATGCTGCCCTTCCTCGGCATGCAGGCGTCCGGTCAGCATGAAGGCGCGCACGCAGTCGGCCTGGCAGGCGAAGGCCTGGCGCAGGTACTCGCGCGCTTCCTGGCGGGCGCCATGCTGGCGCGACTGCTCGGCCAGTTCGCAGTAAAACTGGGCGATCATGCCCGACTCGTCCTCGCCGGTCATCGCCTCCAGCCGGCGCGCGTGCTCGATCGCCTTGTGCCAGTCGCGCTCGTGCTGGTAGATCGCGATCAGGTGCCGCAGCGCCGAGGGCGCATGCGCATCCATCGCCACCAGGTCGGAGAACAGCGTCTCGGCGCGGTCCAGCAGGCCCGCGCGCATATAGTCCTCGCCCAGTTCCAGCAGGGCCACGGTCTTCATCGCGTCGGACAGGCCGGGCCGCGAGACCAGGTGCTGGTGCAGCCGGATCGCCCGGTCCACCTCGCCGCGGCGGCGGAACAGGTTGCCCAGCGCCAGATGGGTTTCCACCGTGTCGCGGTTGTACTCGGCCAGCTTGAGGAACACCTCGATGGCCTTGTCCTGCTCCTCGTTGAGCAGGTAATTGAGGCCACGGAAATAGTCCGAGGACAGCTCGCTGACCTGCGCGCCCGAACGCCGCGCCCCCGCCTTGCGGGCCGTCCACCAGCCACTGGCGAATGCTGCGGGTACCAGCAGGAGGAGTACGTACAGGAGCGCGCTCATGCACCAGCCGGGTTGGTATGGGCCTTGCCATCGGCGGCGGCCGCCTGGCGCCGTTGCCGGCGATGCCGCGAACTGACGCCGAGCCAGGCGGTGAGACCGCCCAGCAGCCAGCCGATCACCAATGCCAGCAGCAGCGCCGCTCCCTTGGGCAGCGGCAGCCGTACGAATCCCAGGTCGTAGCTCACCAGGTCGGCGTTGAGCGCCCCCAGCACGATGCCGGCGGCGACGAACAGCAGGAGGATCAGCGTCACAATCAGTCGCATGCGGCGACTTTACCCGATTGCCCGTGAGCGTCACAGGCGTGCATGGGGGAGGCCTTCAGAAATCGCATAGCGCGCCGGATTCGAAGGCCCGCCCCAGGGATTCCAAAAAAGAAGGCAGGCCCGGCCCGAGAGGCCCGCCTGCCTTCGACCTGTCCGGAGACACCGCCCATGGAGGCGGCATCACTCCAGATTCATATTGACGCGCTCGCGCAATTCCTTGCCTGGCTTGAAGTGCGGGACATGCTTGCCCGGCAGTGCCACGGCCTCACCCGTCTTGGGGTTGCGGCCCATGCGCGGCGGACGGTAGTGCAGCGCGAAGCTGCCGAAACCGCGGACCTCGATGCGCTCGCCGTTGGAAAGCGCGTGGCTCATCTGCTCGATCACGCTCTTGACCGCCAGTTCCACATCCGCGAACGCGAGATGGGTCTGGCGCCGTGCCAGCGCCTCGATCAATTCGGATTTGGTCATGGGTCCCCAATGTCCGTGACGTGAAACCACGGGGCGGCCATAAGCCGCCCCGCATTCCTGCAACTACTGCTTAGTCGGCCTTGTTGAGCTGCTCCTTGAGCAGCGCACCGAGCTTGGTCGTGCCACCGGAGGTGTTCGAGTACTCGGCCATGGCGTCGTGCAGTTCTTCTTCGTCCTTCGCGCGGATCGACAGCTGCAGCTGGCGGCCCTTGCGGTCCATGCCGGTGAACTTGGCTTCGACCTTGTCGCCCACCTTCAGGTGCTGGGTCGCATCGTCGATGCGCTCCTTGGCGATGTCGTTGGCGCGCAGGTAACCCTCCACGCCTTCGCCCAGGTCGATCACGGCACCCTTGGCGTCCACTTCCTTCACGGTGCCATTGACGATGGTGCCGCGCGGGTTGGTGGCCATGAACTGGCCGAACGGATCCTGCTCCATCTGCTTGATGCCGAGGGAGATGCGCTCGCGCTCCGGATCCACGGCCAGCACCACGGCCTCGATCTCGTCGCCCTTCTTGAAGTTGCGCACGAGGTCTTCGCCGGAAGCCTGCCAGGAGATGTCGGACAGGTGGACCAGGCCGTCGATGCCGCCGTCCAGGCCGATGAAGATGCCGAAGTCGGTGATCGACTTGATCTGGCCGGACACCTTGTCGCCCTTCTTGTGCATGGCGGCGAAGGCTTCCCACGGGTTCGAGCGGGTCTGCTTGATGCCCAGCGAGATGCGGCGACGCTCTTCATCCACGTCCAGCACCATCACTTCGGTCTCGTCGCCGACCTGCACGACCTTGGCCGGGTTGACGTTCTTGTTGGTCCAGTCCATCTCGGACACGTGGACCAGGCCTTCCACGCCCGGCTCGATCTCGACGAAGCAGCCGTAATCGGTGACGTTGGAGACCTTGCCGAACAGGCGGCTGCCGACCGGGTAGCGGCGGGCGATGGCGACCCACGGATCGTCACCCAGCTGCTTGAGGCCCAGCGACACGCGGTTGCGCTCGCGGTCGTACTTCAGCACGCGGACGTCCAGCTCGTCGCCGACGTTGACGACTTCGGACGGATGACGCACGCGCTTCCACGCCATGTCGGTGATGTGCAGCAGGCCGTCGATGCCGCCCAGGTCCACGAACGCGCCGTAGTCGGTGAGGTTCTTGACCGTGCCCTTGACCACCGCGCCCTCGGTCAGGCGCTCCAGCAGCTTCTCGCGCTCCTCGGAGAACTCGGTCTCGACGACGGCGCGGCGGCTGACCACCACGTTGTTGCGCTTGCGGTCGAGCTTGATGATCTTGAACTCGAGGTCCTTGCCTTCCAGGTAGACCGGATCGCGGACCGGACGTACGTCGACCAGCGAGCCCGGCAGGAACGCGCGGACGTCCTTGATGTCGACGGTGAAGCCGCCCTTGACCTTGCCGGAGATCTTGCCGGTGATGGTCTCTTCCTTGTCGAAGGCCTGCTCGAGGTCGTCCCACACCATGGAACGCTTGGCCTTCTCGCGGGAGAGCTTGGTCTCGCCGAAGCCGTCTTCGAGGGCGTCGAGGGCAACCTTCACCTCGTCGCCGACCTGCACTTCCAGCTCTCCGTTCTCGTCCTTGAACTGCTCGATCGGGACGATGCCTTCGCTCTTGAGGCCAGCGTTGATCACGACGACATCGTTGCGGATTTCCACAACGATACCGGTGACGATCGCGCCCGGCTTCAGCTTGGAGATGGCCTGTTGGCTCTGTTCAAACAGCTCGGCAAAACTTTCAGTCATGTTGATTCCAGAAATGAGAAAAGGCCTTAGGTCCTGTGCTTGCCGTGTGGCATGGCGCACGGACGGTCGGCCCACCGGTTATGGGTGCTCGGGATCGCTCCCTTGGCACCGTTGACCATGTACCCCGACTTTCGGGCCGGGGCGCCAAAAGCCGCCGGCAGTCCCTTCACGTCAGGACTGCACGACAGCCAATACTTTCGCGACGACGTCGTCGATGCCCATGCCGGTGGTGTCGATGAAAACCGCATCCGCGGCCGGCTTGAGCGGCGCGACCGTCCGCGAGGCATCGCGGGCGTCGCGCGCTTCGATCTCGCGCTTGAGGGTGCCAAGTGTAACGCTGAGACCCTTTTCCTTCAACTGCTTATAGCGCCTTTGGGCACGCTCGGCGGCGCTGGCCGTCAGGAATACCTTGTAAGGGGCGTCAGGGAAGATCACCGTGCCCATGTCACGGCCGTCGGCGACCAGTCCCGGAGCCTTGCGGAAGGCCAGCTGCATGTCCACAAGTGCCTGACGCACCGAAGGAATCGAGGCGATCGCCGAGGCTGCCGCGCCGGCCGTCTCGGTACGCAGTTCGTCGGTGGCGTCATGGCCGTTGACCAGCACCCGGGTGTCGCTGCCGTCCGCCACCGCCTGGAAGCGGATCCGGGTTTCCCGGGCGCAGCGGGTGACCGCCTCGGTGTCGGACAGGTCCAGCCCCTCGGCCCCGGCCGCGTAGCCCACCGCCCGGTACAGCGCCCCGGAATCCAGCAGGCGCCAGCCGAGCCGCTCCGCCACCAAGCGGCTGACCGTGCCCTTGCCCGACCCCGAGGGGCCGTCGATGGTCAGCACGGGAACGGACGGGGACGGACTCATGGGGACTCCTGACGGCGACGAAGGAAAACGCCTATGCTATCGCGTTGGTCCTCGCACGGAACGCGGGATGCACCGTTGCCCCCTCCCAGTCCGTACGAAACCATGCAAGTCCACACCATGACCGATCTGCGTCGCGAATTCGAACAGGCCGCCGAAGACATCCAGCGCCTGGCGCAGCGACCGGACAACGACACCCTCCTCCGGCTCTACGCCCTCTACAAGCAGGGCTCGGAGGGCGACGTGCACGGCGAGCAGCCGGGCTTCTTCGACTTCGTGGGCACCGCCAAGTACGAGGCCTGGGGCCAGTTGCGCGGCACGCCGGAGGATGAGGCCATGCAGCGCTACATCGACCTGGTGCGCGAGCTGCTGGGTTAGGCGATGGGGGGAATGGGGGGCGGGGACGCCAAGATCCACCTCCTCAAGCCCGCAGCAGGGAATTTTGCTGACACGCCATGGGGCGCCACAGTTTTTGCGCCCCCACTACCCATCCCCCATCTCCCGCTCTTGCTTTCAAACGTCCTTCCCAGGCACATTCATACGATCGTTTGAACCTCCTCGACGGTCCGCATGAATTTCCCCCACCTGTTCGCCCCGCTCGACCTCGGGCATACCATCTTGCCCAACCGCATCCTGATGGGCTCGATGCATACGGGCCTGGAGGACAAGGCCAGCGACTACGACAAGCTCGCCACCTATTTCGCCGAGCGCGCCCGAGGCGGCGTGGGCCTGATGGTGACCGGCGGCATCGCGCCCAGCATCCGCGGCTGGCTCAAGCCCTTCGGCGGACGCCTGTCGATGCCCTGGCACGTCGCCCGCCACCGCAAGCTGACGCGGGCCGTGCATGCCGAGGGCGGCAAGCTGTGCATGCAGATCCTGCACGCGGGCCGCTATGGCTTCCATCCCCTGTCGGTGGCGCCCTCCAGGATCAAGTCGCCGATTACGCCATTCACCCCGCGCGCGCTGACCCCGCGCGGGGTGGAGCGCACCATCGGCGACTTCGTGCATTGCGCGCAGCTGGCCCAGGACGCCGGCTACGATGGCGTCGAGGTGATGGGCTCGGAAGGCTACCTCATCAACCAGTTCCTCGCCGCCCGCACCAACCAGCGCAGCGACGCCTGGGGCGGCAGCGCCGACAAGCGCATGCGCTTCCCGGTCGAGATCGTGCGCCGCACGCGCGAGGCGGTCGGCCGCGACTTCATCATCATCTACCGCCTGTCCATGCTCGACCTGGTCGAGAACGGCCAGAGCTGGGAGGAAATCGTCGCCCTGGCCAAGGCCATCGAGGCCGCGGGCGCCAGCCTCATCAATACCGGCATCGGCTGGCACGAAGCGCGCGTGCCCACCATCGTCACCGGCGTGCCGCGCGCGGGATTCGCCTGGGTGACCCGCAAGCTCAAGGGCGAAGTGTCGATTCCGCTGGTCACCACCAACCGCATCAACATGCCGGAGGTGGCCGAACAGGTGCTTGCCAGCGGCGAGGCCGACATGGTCTCGATGGCACGGCCGCTGCTGGCCGACCCCGAATGGCCCCGCAAGGCCCAGGCCGGACGCAGCGAGCGCATCAACACCTGCATCGCCTGCAACCAGGCCTGCCTGGACCACGTGTTCCAGAATCGCCGCGCCAGTTGCCTGCTGAACCCGCGCGCCTGCCACGAGACCGAGCTGGCGATCACGCCCGCGGCCACGCGCAAGCGCATCGCCGTGGTGGGCGCGGGCCCGGCCGGCCTGGCCTGCGCCAGCACCCTGGCCGAGCGTGGCCACGCGGTCACCCTCATCGACCGGGCCGGCGAGATCGGCGGCCAGTTCAACGTCGCCAAGCGCATCCCCGGCAAGGAAGAATTCCACGAGACGCTGCGCTACTTCCGCCATCGCCTGGAAGACACAGGCGTGACGCTGCGTCTGGGCCAGGCTGCCGACGCGTCCTCGCTGACCGCCGGCGGCTACGACGAGGTGGTGGTGGCGACCGGCATCACGCCGCGCCGGGTCAGCTTTCCCGGCAGCGACGACCCGCGCGTGCTGGGCTACCTGGACGTGCTGGCCCACGACAAGCCAGTGGGCCGGAAGGTGGCGATCATCGGCGCCGGCGGCATCGGCTTCGACGTCGCCGAGTTCCTGGTGGAACGCCAGCCTTCGCCCAGCCTGGACGTCCGCCGCTGGTCGCACGAATGGGGCGTGGACATGTCGCTCGAAGCCCGCGGCGGCCTGGCCCCGCCCGAGCCGGAGCCGCCCGCCCGCCAGGTCTGGCTGCTCCAGCGCAGCGAGGGCCGGCCGGGCGCTCGCCTGAACAAGACCACGGGCTGGGTCCACCGCGCCACGCTCAAGGCCAAGCGCGTCGCCATGCTGGGCGGCGTCACTTACGAGCGCTTCGACGACCAGGGCCTGCACATCACCGTGGACGGCCAGCCGCAGGTGCTGCCGGTGGACCACGTGATCGTCTGCGCGGGGCAAGAATCCAACCGGGGCCTTGCCGATACCTTGCTGGCGGCCGGCATCAAGACCCATGTGATCGGCGGGGCCGACGTGGCCGCCGAACTCGACGCCAAGCGGGCGATCGACCAGGGAACGAGGTTGGCCGCCACCTTGTAGGCGCGTCCCCAGTGTGCGGCCAGTTCCTGCCGAGGTGGGTCGCGCACAGGGTGCGCTCCCACAAAAAAGCGGACGGCAGAAACGACGACGCCCGGCTCCAAGGCCGGGCGTCGTGCTGGAAAGGAAAGCGCCCCGCTGGGCGACGCGTCGATATGGGTCAGGGGGGAGGAAGACCAGATATCGCGGGGATAGCGTCGCAGCGGGGCGAGGGTCGCCGCCACCAGGGGGGAGGGGACGGTGGCGGGACAGGGAGAATCTTATGATCGACCTGTTATAGAAACAAATATATATTTAAGGCCGCACTTATATGTAAATCCTATTAAAGACCCCCTATGTTCGACTTCCGTCAGCTTCGTTACTTTGTAACTGTCGCGGAGGAGCTGAGCTTCACCCGCGCGGCCCAACGCCTCTACATTTCCCAGCCTCCACTTTCCCAGCAGATTCAGTCGCTTGAAGACGACCTTGGGGTGCGGCTGCTGGAACGGAACAAGCGCAACGTCTCCCTGACCGAACCCGGCAAGCTATTCCTGGAACAGGCGCGCCAGATCCTGGCCAAGGCCGAGGAAGCACGCGAACAGATGGCCGATGCGGCCACCGGCTTCAGCGGCAAGCTGCGGCTGGCCTATACGGTGTCGGTCACCTTCCACCCGGCACTGCCCCAGACCCTGCTGCGCTACCGCCGCTTCGCCCCCCAGGTACGGCTGATCCTCAGCGAGATGTATACCGAGCAACAGTACGCCGCCCTGCTGGCGGGCGAGCTGGACGTGGGCTTCGTGCGCGACCAGCCCTCGCACGAAGGTATCGCGCGAGGGCTGCGGCTGGACGTGATCGACCACGAGCCGCTGCTGCTCGCCCTGCCCTCCGATCATCCCCTGGCCGTGCGAAAAAGCATCTGGCTGCGCGAGGCGGCGATGGAGGCCTTCGTGGTGCAACCGCGCGAACTGGCCGCCACGCTGTACGACCGCCTGACCCAGATCGCCGCCAAGGCCAACTTCCATCCGCAGATCAGCCAGCACGCCCAGCAGATCAACGGCCTGCTGGTGCTGGTCGCCGCCGGCATGGGGCTGGCGCTGGTTCCCGCCTCGATGGGAACGGTGACCCTGCCCGGCGTCAGCTACCTGCGCCTGGAGGACCCCGACGCCTATATGCTGCTGGCCCTGGCCAGCCGCGCCGACGACCCTTCGCCCGTCGTGCGACGCTTCCTCAGCGCCATGACCGAGCCCGAATAGTCCGGCGCCAGGCACGGTTACCGTGCGCCTGGATTTTGCTCACCTCCCCAAGGACTTGCGCAGATTCATCCAATTGTTTACTATTTCGTTCTTGTGTTTCCTCTATCGTTAGTTTCAGGAGCTGGCCGTGAAGGTGCTTTCCTCTTTGAAGTCCGCCAAGCAGCGGCACCGTGACTGCAAGGTTGTGCGCCGTCGCGGCAAGGTGTTCGTGATCTGCAAGAGCAACCCGCGTTTCAAGGCTCGCCAGCGCTGATCTTCAGCTGCGACGAGTGACGGAAAAGGCCGCGCGAGCGGCCTTTTTTGTTGCCTCTCATCCGTCCCCGTCTCCTTGCAGGAGCGCACCCGGGCGCGAACACCACGCGGTTTGGTAACGGCAAAGCTCTGCGGTCGCGCACTGGGTGCGCCCCTATATCTGTCCAGCCGAATCAACAAGGGCCGCTTGCGCGGCCCTTGTTGTCACTCCGTCTTTTTCCGTGGGGCAGGAACGGGGGCACTACTCCCCGTAGCGCACGCCGGTGATCTCGTAGCGCTTCACGCCGTTCGGCGCCTTGAACTCAAAGCTGTCGCCCTCGCTCTTGCCGATCAGGGCGCGGGCGATCGGCGAGGAGACGGCGATCAGGCGCTGCTTGATGTCGGCCTCCAGGTCGCCCACGATCTGGTAGGTCACGGCTTCGCCGCTTTCCTCGTCCTCCAGGTCCACGGTAGCGCCGAACACCACGCGCGTGCCGGCGGCCAGGCGGCTGACGTCGATCACTTCCGCGGTGGACAGCGCCGCTTCCAGCTCGGCGATGCGGCCTTCGATGAAGCTCTGCTGCTCGCGCGCGGCATGGTACTCGGCGTTTTCCTTCAGGTCGCCGTGCGCGCGGGCTTCGGCGATGGCCGCGATGATACGCGGCCGGTCGACGGACTTGAGTTTCTCCAGTTCGCCGCGAAGACGCTCGGAACCCGTCTTGGTGATGGGAGCGCGACTCATGCTTTCAGTTCCTTGTGCAGTTCCTGCAGGCTGTGCACCTGGCCGTCGCCGTGGTAATCCAGCGAATGCACCAGCGCGCGCGCGCCCGCCACCGTGGTGGAGTACGTGACGCGCTGCTGCAGGGCCTCGCGCCGGATCGAGAACGAGTCGGCGATCGCCTGCTTGCCCTCGGTGGTGTTGACGATATAGACGATCTCGCCGTTCTTGATCAGGTCGACGATGTGCGGGCGGCCTTCGATCACCTTGTTGATGCGTTCGCAGGCCACGCCATGCTCGGCCAGGTACCTGGCCGTGCCCTCGGTGGCGACCAGGCTGAAGCCTCGCTCCAGCACCTCGCGCGCCACCGGCAGCAGGCGGTCCTTGTCGGCATCGCGCACCGACACGAACACCTTGCCCTTCGGTGGTGTCTTGATGCCGGCAGCGTCGTGACCGCGCGCGAACGCGGCGCCGAAGCTGCGGCCCACGCCCATCACCTCGCCGGTGGAGCGCATTTCGGGACCGAGGATGGGGTCGACGTTCTGGAACTTCAGGAACGGGAAGATCGCTTCCTTCACCGAGTAGTACTCGGGGATCACCTCACGCGTGGCCCCCTGCGCGATCAGCGAACGGCCGGCCATCGCGCGCGCCGCGATCTTGGCCAGCGGCACACCGGTGGCCTTGGACACGAACGGCACGGTGCGCGAGGCACGTGGGTTCACTTCAAGGATGTACACCGTGTCGCCCTGGATGGCGAACTGGGTGTTCATCAAGCCGACGACCTTCAGTTCCTTCGCCATCGCCGTGACCTGGCGGCGCATTTCGTCCTGCACCTCGGTCGTGAGCGAGTACGGCGGCAGCGAGCAGGAGGAGTCGCCCGAATGGACACCCGCTTCCTCGATATGCTCCATGATGCCGCCAACCAGCACGTTGCCGTCGGCGTCGGCGATGATGTCCACGTCCACTTCGACCGCGTGGTCGAGGAAGCGATCCAGCAGCACCGGCGAATCGTTCGACACCTGCACCGCTTCGCGGATGTAGCGCGAGAGATCGGCATCGCCATAGACGATTTCCATCGCACGACCGCCCAGCACATAGCTCGGACGAACCACCAGCGGATAGCCAATCTCGCGGGCCGAGGCCAGCGCTTCATCCGGCGTACGCGCGGTGCGGTTCGGCGGCTGCTTCAGGCCGATCTTCTCGATCATCTGCTGGAAGCGCTCGCGGTCTTCGGCGAGGTCGATGCTGTCGGGCGAGGTGCCGATCACCGGCGCGCCCGCCGCTTCAAGCGCGCGTGCAAGCTTGAGCGGCGTCTGGCCGCCGTACTGCACGATCACGCCCTTGGGCTTTTCGAGGTCGACGATTTCCAGCACGTCTTCCAGCGTCAGCGGCTCGAAGTACAGGCGGTCGGAGGTGTCGTAGTCGGTCGACACGGTTTCCGGGTTGCAGTTGACCATGATGGTCTCGAAACCATCCTCGCGCAGCGCGAGTGCCGCATGCACGCAGCAGTAGTCGAACTCGATGCCCTGGCCGATGCGGTTCGGACCACCGCCGAGCACGATGATCTTGTCGCGGTCGGTCGGGTTGGCTTCGCACTCTTCCTCGTAGGTCGAGTACATGTAGGCCGTGGTGGTGGCGAACTCGGCGGCGCAGGAATCCACGCGCTTGTACACCGGACGCACGCCCAGCGTGCGGCGCAGGTGACGCATGGCCGCCTCGTTGGTTTCAAGCAGCTCGGCCAGTCGTGCATCGGAGAAGCCCATGCGCTTGAGCTCGCGCATGCGCGCCGCATCGAGCGCGGTGATGCCCTGCGCCTGCACTACCTTCTCGGTCAGCACGATGTCCTCGAACGCGGCGAGGAACCACGGATCGACGCGGCTGAGGCCATAGACCTCTTCCAGCGTCAGCCCGGCGCGGAACGCATCGGCAAGATGGAACACGCGGTCGGGGCGCGGCTCGCGCAGCTCGCGCTTGAGCGCCACGATGCCTTCCTCGGTGGTGAGGTCCAGGCCGGTCGGGTTGAGGCCGGTCTTGCCGATCTCCAGGCCACGCAGCGCCTTCTGCAGCGATTCGTGGAAGGTGCGCCCCATCGCCATCACCTCGCCCACCGACTTCATCTGCGTGGTGAGGCGGGCGTCGGCGGACGGGAACTTCTCGAACGCGAAGCGCGGAATCTTGGTGACGACGTAGTCGATGGTCGGCTCGAACGACGCCGGGGTCAGGCCGCCGGTGATGTCGTTCTTGAGTTCGTCCAGCGTGTAGCCCACGGCGAGCTTCGCGGCGATTTTGGCGATCGGGAAGCCGGTGGCCTTGGAGGCCAGCGCCGAGGAGCGCGACACGCGCGGATTCATCTCGATGACCACCACGCGACCGTTCTCGGCATTGATGCCGAACTGCACGTTGGAGCCGCCGGTATCCACGCCGATCTTGCGCAGCACCGCGATGGAGGCATCGCGCAGGCGCTGGTATTCCTTGTCGGTGAGCGTCTGCGCCGGCGCGACGGTGATCGAGTCGCCGGTATGCACGCCCATCGGATCGAGGTTTTCGATCGAGCACACGATGATGCAGTTGTCCGCCTTGTCGCGGACCACTTCCATCTCGAATTCCTTCCAGCCGAGCACGGATTCCTCGACCAGCACCTCGCCCACCGGCGAGAGCTCCAGGCCGCGCTTGACGATCTCCTCGAACTCTTCGCGGTTGTAGGCAATGCCACCGCCCGAGCCGCCGAGCGTGAAGCTGGGGCGGATGATGGTCGGGTAGCCCACCTTGGCCTGGGTCAGCAGTGCCTGCTCGAAGGTGCGGACCACTTCGGCCTTCGGGCACTCCAGGCCGATCTCGGCCATGGCCACGCGGAACAGCTCGCGGTCTTCGGCCATGCGGATGGCTTCGCGCGAAGCGCCGATCAGCTCGACGTTGTACTTCTCCAGCACGCCGTGGTCGGCGAGGTCCAGCGCGCAATTGAGGCCGGTCTGGCCGCCCATGGTGGGCAGCACGGCGTCCGGTCGCTCCTTGGCGATGATGCGCTCCACCGTCTGCCAGTTGATCGGCTCGATGTAGACGGCGTCGGCCGTCTCCGGATCGGTCATGATCGTGGCGGGGTTGGAGTTCACCAGGATGACGCGGTAACCCTCTTCCTTCAGCGCCTTGCAGGCCTGTGCGCCCGAGTAGTCGAACTCGCAGGCCTGGCCGATCACGATCGGGCCGGCGCCGATGATGAGGATGCTCTTGATATCGGTGCGCTTAGCCATTCGTGCGGGCCTCCTGCATCAGTGCGGCAAAACGATCAAACAGGTAGCCGATGTCATGCGGACCCGGGCTCGCTTCCGGATGGCCCTGGAAGCAGAACGCCGGACGATCGGTGAGCGCGAAGCCCTGCAGCGAACCATCGAACAACGAGGTGTGAGTGACGCGCACGTTCGCCGGCAGCGTGGCCGGATCGACGGCGAAGCCGTGGTTCTGCGAGGTAATCAGCACGCTGCCGTCATCGAGATCCTTCACCGGATGGTTCGCACCGTGGTGGCCGAACTTCATCTTCAGCGTCTTGGCGCCGACGGCCAGGCCCATGATCTGGTGGCCCAGGCAGATGCCGAACAGCGGGATCTTCGCATCCAGGAACTGGCGCGTGGCTTCCACGGCGTAGTCGCAGGCCGCCGGGTCGCCGGGGCCGTTGGAGAGGAACACGCCATCGGGCTTCATCGCCAGCACGTTGGCGGCCGGCGTCTGCGCGGGCACCACGGTGATGTCGCAGCCCTGCTCGGCCAGCAGGCGCAGGATGTTGTACTTCACGCCGTAGTCGTAGGCCACGACCTTGAAACGTTTGGACGGCTGATTGAAGCGCGTGCGGTCGAGGTCGTAGATGCCCTCGTTCCACGGGTAGGACTCACCGACGCTGACCACCTTGGCCAGGTCCATGCCGTTCAGGCCCGGGAAGGCGCGCGCCTTGGCCAGCGCGACCTCGGCGTCGACCGTCTCGCCAGCCACGATGCAGCCGTTGAGCGCGCCCTTGTCGCGCAGGATGCGGGTCAGGCGACGCGTGTCGATGCCGGCGATGGCGACGATGTTATGGCGCTTGAGGTAATCGGGCAGGCTTTCGGCGCTGCGCCAGTTGCTCGCGCGACGCGGCACGTCGCGAACGATCAGGCCGGCGGCGTGCACCGTATCGGACTCGGCGTCCTCGACATTCACGCCGGTATTGCCGATATGCGGATAGGTCAGGGTGACGATCTGTCGGCTGTACGAGGGATCGGTGAGGATCTCCTGGTAGCCGGTCATGGCGGTGTTGAAAACCACCTCGCCGACGGTTTCGCCAGTCGCGCCCACGGCGTGGCCGTGGAACACGCTGCCGTCTTCGAGGGCAAGCAGAGCAGGAATAGGCATGAGAGGGCCGCCTTTAGGTGCAGCAAAGTCCGCAAGCCGCTGCGAAAGCAGCTTGTGGACCTTGGTCGAGGAACGTTTCAGGGCGGGTGGAAATGATAGGTGGAAGCGCCTCCCGTGTCCATCGGAAACAGCTGAACACAAGGCGGGGGAAAGCCCTATGGACAGCTGACCGTGGCGCTACACTAGCGCGGCCCCGTCCACGACCCGATCTCCATGAACTCAGCCGCGTTGCTCGATCCTTCCCGTCTTGACCGACCGGACACGGACATACGGCTGGAACCCTTTCCCTTCCTGATCGCCCATGGGCAACTGCCGGACGAGGCGCGCGCCGAGCTGGAACGGGATTTCCCCCTCTATGCCAGTGCCGGCTTCTTTCCCTACGACCCGGAAGACTGCGGCCCTTCGGTCAATGCCCTGGTGCAGCGGCTGAGTTCGGCCGAGTTCGCCAGCGCGATCGGCTCCCGGCTCGGCATTCCCGGCCTCGGGCAGTACCCCACCCTGATTACCCTGTGCCGTTCGTTGAACAAGCGCCACGGCACCATCCATACGGACAGCCGGTCCAAGGTGGCCACCGCCCTGCTCTACCTCAACAACCAGTGGCCGGACACCAGCGACGGTTGCCTGCGCTTCCTGGGCAGCATCGACAACATCGACGATATGATCGCGCCCGAACTCAAGCCGCTGTACGGCGAGTTCGCGGTGTTCAAGCGCTGCGACAACTCCTTCCACGGCCACCTGCCCTTCGAGGGCGAGCGCCGCGTCATCCAGGTGGCCTGGCTGACCAGCGAGGAGGAAAAGCTGCGCAAGACCAAGCGTGGCAAGTTCGCGCGCGCCTTCAAGAAGCTGGCCGGCGCGCTGGATCGCAAGTTCGGCGCCGGGCGCGATCGCAACGCGGCGCATAGAGACTGAGGCGAGGCCGGGTCGCGCACAGGGTGCGCTCCTACAGAAGCCTTGTAGGAGCGCACCCAGTGCGTGATCCAACCCTCCTCAACGGGCGAAATACCAGGCGATATAGGCGGCAAACACGCCGTACAGCAGCCCGACCGGCACCAGCCAGCGCGCATCCACGCGCCCGCGGCGGAACTGCCACCACAGGAAAACCACCGCCACGGCGGTCAGCACGCCGGCCACCATCAGCGGTGCATCGAACAGCCAAGGCGTGGCGAACAGCGCCAGCGAACTGGGAATGGTGGCCTGGATCATCATGGCGCCGGAGATATTGGCCAGCGCCAGCCGCTCCTTGCCCTGGCGCACCCAGATCAGCGCATTCATGGTTTCCGGCAGCTCGGTGGCCACCGGGCTAAGCACCAGCGCCACGAGGTGCGGCGAGAGCTGCAAGGCCAGGCCGATCGCCTCGATCTGCCGCACGAAGGTGTGCGAGGCCACGGCGATCACCGCCAGCGCCGCCAGCGTCTGCACTGTCACCCACCACATCGAGGGATCGGCCGCCCCGGGCCGGCACTTGAGCGGCTCCAGCGCCTCGTCTTCCGGCGCCGCGTCGTCGCTCTTCAGCTCGCGCCAGACATACAGCGCGTAGGCGGCCAGGAACAGCACGCCCAGCCAGGGCTTGAGGGCGAAGGTCACCAGGCCCGCGGCGCACTTGGCGATGAAGATCACCAGGAACCAGGACTGGTCGCGCGCCAGGCGCCGGTGCGCCACCCGCACCAGGTTGTCGGCACGCTGCAAGCGGCGGCGATTGGCCCACAAGGCCATGCCGACCACGGCGTAGGCGATGGTCGCCAGCACCAGCGGGCCGCCCAGCGCCGCGCCCACGCCGATGTCGCGCTGTTCCGGCGTGCGGCCCAGGATCACCGCGACGAAGGTGACGGCGCTCTCCGGCAGCGCCGTGCCGAACGCGGCGAGGATCGTGCCGGTCGCCGTGGCGCCCAGCCGGAGCTTGTGGCCGAACCATTCCACGCCATTGACGAAGTACTCGCAGGCGAGATAGATCGCGCCGGCGGAGAGCAGGAACAACAACAGGGTGAGCATGCTTTTTCCAGGGCCGGGCGAGCGGAAACCATTGGCTCGACGACGCGAGCTCGCCCGGCGAAGGTGAGCGCGTCGCGGCCAAAGGTCTCGCCGGGCTAACGGCACCGCAGGTGCCGTGGGCCATCCACGCCATGAAGCCTTCGCTTCAAGTCTGTTGACGCGGATTCCTCGGATTCGCCGGCCGGAACGGCGGGCGGATGGGGTGAGGATGGCTACTCCCCAATGACAACGGGCGGCATGGTACCGGCTAGGTTGGCTTGCCGACAAGCCAGCGCCTTCGCCGGCTCACGCAGGCACCGCGACGAAACGCCTCGCCTCCACCTGGCGCGAGGCAGGCGCCGCCACCGTGATATCCAGTTCCTCGTGCTGCGCGGCGAGCGTCGCCTCCAGTGCCGCATGCACGCCGGCCACCGCCCGTTCCAGGGCACGGGGCATCGGTTCGCCACCGAGCAGGCTGGCCAACAGCAGTGCCGTCAGCACGTCGCCGGTACCGGCCACGTCGATTGGCAGCTCCGGCGAGGCCACCTTCCATGCCTCGCCCTGGCTCACCGCCAGGGTCACCAGTTCGCCGGCGGCATTGCGCACGCTGTGCGTGACCACCCAGGCCGGTCCACGCGCGAGCAGGGCGCGGGCGGCCGCCAACCCTTCCGCTTCGGTCGCAGCGGCCAGGCCGCTCAGGCGCTCCAGCTCGAAGGCGTTGGGGCTGACCAGCCAGGCGCGCGGCAGCAGGCGCTCGCGGAACACGGCTTCCAGGCCCGGCTCCACGTAGGGGCCGGTATGCGTATCGCCGATCACCGGGTCGAGGCAGAAACGCAATCCAGGCGCTTCGTCCAGGACCTGCTCCACCCAGTCGGCGAACGCATGGCCGTTGTCGACACTGCCCAGGTAGCCGGACAGCAGCGCCCGGGCGCGACGATGCAGGCCACGCTCGCGCACGCCCAGCAGCAGGTCGCCGAACCAGTCGGACGGCAGCACCCGGCCGCGCAGCGTGGGATAGAAAGGTGTATTGCTCAGCAGCGTGGTGGGCACCTCGGCCACGCGCAGGCCCAGCTGGCGCAAGGGCGGCACCGCCGCGCTGTTGCCCGCATGGCCGTACACCAGCTGCGACTGCACCGAGATGATGTCCACCGGCGCGGGACCGTCCGGGCGCTGGCGGCGGCCGTGGACGAGATGGTCTTCGAGGGATCGGGTCATGGCGAGGCTTCGTCGATGGGGAAGATCCGCGTCACCTTGGCGTCGGCACCTTTCGCCCCGCCGTCACGCTTCCGGATGCAGTGCGCGCCCGGCCAGCATCGCATCGAGGTCGTATTCGCCCACCGGCCGGCCGCTGAGCCAATGCGCCGCCTCCAGCGCGCCCCGCGCGAAGATGGAGCGGTCGGTGGCCCGGTGCACCAGTTCCAGCCGCTCGCCCTGCCCCATCAGCCAGGCTTCGTGCTCGCCCACGATGTCGCCGCCGCGCACCACCGAGAAGCCGATGGTGCCGTGCTCGCGCGGTCCGGTGCGGCCCTCGCGCGCATAGACGGCGCTTTCCCGCAACGACGTGCCGCGCGCCTGCGCCGCACCCTCGCCCAGCGCCAGGGCGGTACCGGACGGTGCGTCTTCCTTGCGGTTGTGGTGGGCTTCGAAGATATCCAGGTCCCAGTCCGGCAGCGCCGCGGCGGCCTGGCGCAATAGGGAGGTCAGCACGGCCACGCCCAGGCTGAAATTGGCGGCGCGCAGCAAGGCGATGCGCTGCGACGAGGCGGCCAGCCGCTGGGCGAAGGTGGCGTCCAGTCCGGTCGTGCCGGTCACCAGGGCGACGCCATGCGCCTCGCAATAGGTCAGCGCCTCGGCAAGTCCCGCCGGGCCGCTGAAATCCACCACGACGTCGATGGCGTCCGCCTCCGGCCAATGGCGCGAGTAGCGCAAACCGTCCTCGCCGGGATAAGCGGGCTGGTCCAGCCGACTCGAACCGGCCGAGGTGATCGCCGCCACCACCACAAAGCGTGGATCCTTCTTCACCAGCGCCAGCAATGCCTGTCCCATGCGGCCGGTGGCGCCATTGATGGCGAGGCGAACGGGATGGCTCATGCGGGGCTCCTTCCGGGGAACACTGGGCTGACGGGAAAGAAGCGATGCTAGCGGTAGCCAGCCGGGACGTACACTGGACGGCCGGCAGGGGCGTCGCCGCGACCACGAAAAAGGCCGCCCTGGTTACCAGGACGGCCCCTCTGGCCAGCCAGCCGGGAACGGGCGCTCAAGACGTGACGCGCGACCAGAACTGTTTGACGCCATCGACCCAGCTCTTGGCGCGCGGCGTGTGCTTGTCGGCCTCGTCGTCGGCAAAGGTCGCCTCCAGCTGCTCGAACAGTTCGCGCTGCCGCCTGGTCAGGCGTACCGGCGTTTCCACCACCACGCGGCAGATCAGGTCGCCGGTACGGCTGCTGCGCACCGACTTCACGCCGCGGCCGCGCAGGCGGAACATCTGTCCGGTCTGTGTTTCGGGCGGGATGTTGATGGCGACTTCGCCATCGAGCGTGGGCACCTTGAGCTCCGCGCCCAACGCCGCCTGCGAGAAGCGGATGGGCAGCTCGCAATGCAGGTCGTTGCCGTCGCGCTGGAAGATGGCGTGCTCGCGCACGCGCACCTCCACGTACAGGTCGCCCGCCTCCGCGCCGCCGGGACCGGCCTCGCCCTGGCCCGCCAGGCGGATGCGGTCGCCGTTGTCCACGCCTGCCGGGATATTGACCGACAGTGCGCGCGTCTCCTGCAGCAATCCCTCGCCATCGCACTGCTTGCAGGGCTTTTCGATGGCCTGGCCGCTGCCGCCGCAATGCGGGCAGGTCTGCTGGATGGAGAAGATGCCGTTCTGCATGCGCACGCGGCCATGGCCGGCGCAGGTCTTGCAGGTCGCCGTCTTGCCGTCGGCCGAACCGGTGCCGTTGCAATGGTGGCAGTTCACCTGGGTGGGAATCTCGATCTTCTTCTCGGCGCCGAACACGGCCTCCTCGAGATCCAGCTCCATGATGTAGCGGAGATCCGAGCCGCGGCGCGGACGGCCGCCCCGACTGCCGCCCATGCCGAAGATGTCGCCAAAGATATCGCCGAAGATGTCGCCCATGTCGCCGAAGCCGGCGCCGCCGCGACCGCCCATGCCATGCTCGAAGGCGGCATGGCCGTGCTGGTCGTACAACGCGCGCTTCTGCGCGTCGGACAGCACCTCGTAGGCCTCCTTGGCCTCCTTGAACTTCTCCTGCGCGTGCGGATCGTCCGGGCAACGGTCGGGATGGTATTTCATCGCCAGCCGGCGGAAGGACTTCTTCAGCTCGACCTCGGTGGCGGTGCGCTCGACACCCAGGACTTCGTAGTAATCGCGCTTGCTCATGGTCAGCGAAGTCGGCCTTCGGCCTGGAAAGCCGGCGGCTTCGCCGCCTGTGAACAGTCAAGGGAGAAATTGCGGCGGGTCATGACTCAATACGCATTCGTTGAACTTTGATAAGGGAACCAAGTGTGATCCGGAGATCTTCCATATCGTCCAGAAGCGGTCCGGCATCCTGAAGGAATCGCAGGTTCTCGGCAATGCGCAGCTGAGTGTCGAGTTCAGCCAGCGATCCCCGGGCAACCAGCAAGAATCGGACAAATTCCCTGGCGCTTCCACGGCCGGCTCCTTCCGCGATGTCCGAGGGACGCTGACGGCAGCCCTGCGAATCTGCGAGACCAACCCAGACCGCTCAGCCGGAAGTCACCTGGTAAAGGCACACCACCAACTGCATGGCATCCTGCCAAACGCGTAAACCATGATGCGGCCGCGACATGCTCTTCCCTGTTCACCATTTACTGTTTACAGCGCAAGGGGCCTATTGGCCCCTTGCGCGACTTCACCCGCTTACTTCTTGTCGTCCTTGACTTCAGTGAACTCGGCATCGACCACGTCGTCGTGGGCCGCCGAACCCTGCTGCGCACCCGCGTGGCCCCCCGCATCCGGCTGGGCACCGCCCTGGGCCGCGGCATACAGCGCCTGGGCTACCTGCTCGAGCTTCTCGACCTTGGCCTCGATGGCCGCCTTGTCGTCGCCGTCCTTGACCTTCTCCAGGTCGGACAACGCGCCCTCGATCGTGCTCAGCTGGTCGGCCGGTACCTTGCCGCCGTGCTCCTTGAGCGCGCTGCGGGTGGCGTGCACCAGCTGGTCGGCCTTGTTGCGGGCGCCGACGAGCTCGTGGAACTTGCGGTCTTCTTCCTTGTTGGCCTCGGCGTCGGCCACCATGCGGTTGATCTCGTCCTCGGACAGGCCCGAACCCGCCTTGATCTCGATCTTCTGTTCCTTGCCGGTCTTCTTGTCCTTGGCCGACACATGCAGGATGCCGTTGGCGTCGATATCGAAGGTGACCTCGATCTGCGGCATGCCGCGCGGCGCCGGCTCGATGCCCTGCAAGTCGAATTTGCCCAGCGACTTGTTGGCGCTGGCGCGCTCGCGCTCACCCTGCAGCACGTGCACGGTCACCGCGGTCTGGTTGTCGTCGGCGGTGGAGAACACCTGAGAGGCCTTGGTCGGCACGGTGGTGTTCTTCTCGATCAGCTTGGTCATCACGCCGCCCATCGTCTCGATGCCGAGCGACAGCGGGGTGACGTCGAGCAGCAGCACGTCCTTGACCGAACCACCCAGCACACCGCCCTGGATCGCGGCGCCGACGGCGACGGCCTCGTCCGGGTTGACGTCCTTGCGCGGTTCCTTGCCGAAGAAGTCCTTCACCGACTCCTGCACCTTGGGCATGCGGGTCTGGCCACCGACGAGGATCACCTCGTTGATGTCGGACACGCGCAGGCCGGCGTCGTTCAACGCGGTGCGGCACGGATCGATGGTGCGCTTGACCAGGTCTTCCACCAGCGCCTCGAGCTTGGCGCGGGTCAGCTTGATGTTGAGATGCTTCGGACCGGAGGCGTCGGCCGTGATGTACGGCAGGTTCACTTCGGTCTGGTGGCTGGAGGACAGCTCGATCTTGGCGCGCTCGGCGGCGTCCTTCAGGCGCTGCAGCGCGAGCGGATCCTTGCGCAGGTCCATGCCCTGGTCCTTCTTGAACTCCTCGACCAGGTAGTCGATGACGCGCATGTCGAAGTCTTCGCCACCCAGGAAGGTGTCGCCGTTGGTGGCCAGCACCTCGAACTGCTTCTCGCCGTCCACCTCGGCAATCTCGATAATGGACACGTCGAAGGTGCCACCGCCGAGGTCGTACACGGCGATCTTGCGGTCGCCGCCCTTCTTGTCCAGGCCATAGGCCAGCGCGGCCGCGGTCGGCTCGTTGATGATGCGCTTGACGTCCAGGCCCGCGATGCGGCCGGCGTCCTTGGTGGCCTGGCGCTGGCTGTCGTTGAAGTAGGCCGGCACGGTGATGACCGCTTCGGTCACCGGCTCACCGAGGTAATCCTCGGCGGTCTTCTTCATCTTCATGAGGACCTTGGCCGAGATCTCCTGCGGCGCCATCTTCTTGCCGTCGGCCGTCTGCACCCAAGCATCGCCGTTGTCGTGCGCGACGATGCCGTAGGGCACGATGTGCAGGTCTTTCTGCACTTCCGCGTCGGTGAACTTACGGCCGATCAGGCGCTTCACCGCGTAGAAGGTGTTCTTGGGGTTGGTCACGCTCTGGCGCTTGGCCGGCGCACCCACCAGCACCTCGCCGTCCTTGGTGAACGCCACGATCGACGGCGTGGTGCGATCGCCCTCGGCGTTCTCGATGACCTTGACGCTGGTGCCGTCCATCACGGCCACGCACGAGTTGGTCGTGCCCAGGTCGATACCGATGATTTTGCCCATGTTGTCTACTCCCGAATCTTTAAGCGACCCCTCGGCCGCGACTGGTTTCCAGATGGGGTTTCGCGCCTGGCATCTCAATGCCGGCAAGATCCCCGATGCCTTGCCGCCATGCCCCGCGGGGGACGCCGTTCAGGCGCCCGCGACCGCCGGCATCGGCGGTTACTCCTTGGCGACCGCCACCAACGCGGGGCGCAACAGCCGGTCGTTCAGCACGTAGCCTTTCTGCAGCACGCTGACGACTGTATTGGGGGCCGCGCCCGGGGCCTCCACCATGCTCACGGCGTGGTGCTTCTCCGGATCCAGCGGCTGGCCCACCGGATCGATCTGCACCAGGCCATTGTTCTCGGCGACCTTGAGCAGCGACTTGAGCGTGAGCGCGATGCCCTCGCGCACGCTGGCGACGTCGCCGCCTTCCACCTGCAGGCCGCGCTCCAGGCCGTCGTACACCGGCAACAGCTCGTTGAGCAGCTTCTCGTTGGCGAAGCGGCGGGCCTGCTCCACGTCGCGATGCAGGCGGCGGCGCTGGTTCTCGATCTCGGCCTTCTCGCGCAACACGGTGTCGCGCAGCTCCGTGTTGCTGGCCTCCAGTTCCGCGATGCGCGCCTTCAGCGCCTCCACTTCGGCGTTGGGCGCCTCGCCCGGCCCGCCCTGGCCCTGCGCCGTGCCGGGCGCCGTTGGATCGTTGTTCTGCATGAATGACTCCAAGCCTTATCCGTGGCCGGTGCCCCAGGCACCAACCGTCTAAAACCTGCGGGTAACCCCGCCTCCCGGGCGCGTTATAAGGTCGTCGCGACGCGATTCAAGGCATCGCTGAGCAATCCGGCCGTGGCCTGCACCACCGGAATCACCCGTTCGTAGGCCATGCGGGTCGGCCCGATCACCCCGATCGCCCCCAGCACGCGCCCCTGGGCGCCGTAGCTTGCGGTGACCACGCTGCAGCCGTCCAGCGCCGCGAACCCCGATTCCTCGCCGATGAACAGCCGCACGCCGGGGGCCTTGGCGCAGACCTCCATCAGCTGCAGCAGCTCGTTCTTCTTCTGGAAGGCCTCGAACAGCTCGCGCAGGCGCTCCAGGTCGGCCAGTTCCGAATAGCCCATGAGATTGGTCTGGCCGCTGACCAGCACGTCATCGCTCTCGGCTTGCGGGGCGAACGAGGCGGCCGCCAGTTCCACCGCGCTAGTCAGCAGCCGGCGTAGCTCGCTGCCCGCCTCGCGCAGTTCGCGCAGCAGGTGGGCGCGGATGTCGTCCAGGCGCAAGCCGGCGAAATGGCTGTTGAGGTAATTGGCCGCCTGTTCCAGCTCGCGGCCGTCCAGCGGCTTGGCCAACTGCACGATGCGGTTCTGCACCTGATTGTCCGAGAACACGAGGATCACCAGCACGCGGGCGTCGGGCAGCGAGACGAAGTCGATGTGACGCAAGGGAAAGTCCGCCTGGCGCGGCACCGTGACGACACCGGCGAAGCGGGTCATCGCCGACAGCAGGGTCGAGACGTTGCCCAGCAGGTCGCGGGTGGTGGTCGGCCCGGGCGGCAGCTCGCGGCGCAGGCGGGCCATCTCGTCCCGCGGCAGGGGCTGCAGCTCGATCAGGCTGTCCACGAACAGGCGCAGCCCCCGCGGCGTCGGCACGCGGCCGGCCGAGGTATGCGGCGAGGCGACCAGGCCGGCGTCTTCCAGGTCGGCCATGATGTTGCGGATGGTGGCCGGGCTGACGTCCAGGCCGGAGGAGCGCGACAGCGTGCGCGACCCCACCGGCTCGCCATCGGCGAGGTATTGGGCAATCAATGTGCGCAACAGGCGGCGTGCGCGGGCATCGAGATCGGCGGCGGGCATGCTGTAGCAATCCGTGAGACACAAAAGAAATAAGGTCTTGCGTGAAAGTTTGCAAGAAACCAGGGGATGGGGGGCGGACACCAGCTTTCCAGGGCGGCGACCGGTTGTCGCGCCCCCACTACCCGTCCCCCACCCCCAGCCGCATACAATCGACCGACTTCACCACACCGCATCCCATGCTCACCTCGCTCTACGTCCGCCATTTCGCCGTCGTCGAAGAAGCCGAGATCGCCTTCGGCCCGGGCCTCACCGTGGTCAGCGGCGAGACCGGCGCCGGCAAGTCCTTGCTGGTGGATGCGCTGATGCTGCTGGCTGGCGCCCGCGCCGACAGCGGCATGGTGCGCACCGGCAGCGACCGGGCCGAGCTTACCGCCGAATTCGACCTCTCCGGGCTTCCCGAGGCGCGCGAGTGGCTGCGCCAGCAGGAGCTGGACGAGGACGACGGCTGCCAGCTGCGCCGGGTGATCCGCGCCGAGGGCAGTTCCCGCGCCTGGATCAACGGCCGCCCGGCCAGCGCCAGCCAGTTGGGCGAACTGGCCACCCTGCTGGTGGAGATCCATGGCCAGCACGAGCACCAGGCCCTGCTCTCGCGCGCCCACCAGATGGAGCTGCTCGACGCCTATGCCGGCAACGAAGCCCTGGTCGTCCAGGTGCGCGAGCTGGCCACCCAGTGGCGCGAGCTAGGCCAGCGCATCCGTAAGCTCAGCGGCGGCGACGACCGCGAGCAGCGCATCGAGCTGCTGCGCCACGAGCTGGAAGAACTGGAGAAATGGGCGCTGCCGCCTGCCGAACTGGCCGAGCTGGAGGCCAGCCACAAGCGCCTGGCCAACGCCGGCCGGCTGGCCGAGGGCGCGGGCGGCGTGGTCGAGTTGCTCGATGGCGACAGCGAATTCGCGCTGCGCCGCGCGCTGGGCCGCGCGCAGCTGGAAATGAGCAAGCTGGCCGCGCTGGACGACAAGCTCGCCCCGCTGCTGGAACTGCTGGACAACGCCTCGATCCAGCTCAGCGAGGCAGTCGACGGCCTGGGCCGCTACGCGCTCGACGTCGACCTCGACCCCGCGCGCTATGCCGAGGTGGATACCCATCTCACCCGCCTGCACGAACTCTCGCGCCGCCATCGGGTGGGCACGGCGGAACTGCACGACAAGGCCCGCGCCCTGCGCGACGAACTCGGCGACCTGGAAGGCGCCGGCGACGCCCTGGAGCAACTCGCCTTGCAGCGCCAGCGGTTGCAGCAGCAGTACGACGAGGCGGCGGACCGGCTCAGCCATGCCCGTGAGACCGCCGGCCAGCGCCTGGGCGAGGAGGTCAGCGCTCTGATGGCCGAGCTGGGCATGGGGGGCGGCCGCCTGGTGGTCGAGCTGGAAGCCACCGGCGAGGCAGAACCGGACGCCCAGGGTCGCGAGCGCTGCGAGCTGCTGGTCAGCGCCAACCCCGGCCAACTGCCGCGCCCACTGCGCAAGGTGGCCTCGGGCGGCGAGCTGGCCCGCATCAGCCTGGCCATCGAGGTGGCCACACTGGGCAAGGATACGATCGGCACCATGGTGTTCGACGAGGTGGACACCGGCATCGGCGGCGCCGTGGCGGAGGTGGTCGGCCAGAAGCTGCGCGCCCTGGGCGGCCAGCGTCAGGTGCTGTGCGTCACCCACCTGCCCCAGGTCGCGGCGCAAGGCCACGCCCACTTGCGTGTGAGCAAGGCCAGCGATGGCGGATCGACCCGCACGCACATCGAGAAACTCGATGCCAACGGCCGCCGCGACGAATTGGCGCGCATGCTGGGCGGCGTGGAGATCACCCGCGAGACGCGGGCGCATGCCAAGCAGATGCTGGAGCGGGCGCAGGCCTGAGGCCCTGCTCGGCCGTCATTCCGGCCTGCGCCGGAATGACGACATGGGCAGCCGCCCTCAGTTCTTGCGCGGCAACAGCCCTCTCTCGGCGGCCATGCGGTACAGGTCCAGTTCCGAGCCGGCACCCAGCTTGCCCATCAGGCTGGCGCGGTGGATGTAGACGGTCTTCTGCCCGATCCCCAGCTCGCCGGCCACCTGCTTGGGTGCCCGCCCGGCGGCGAGCAGCAGGAACACCTCGCGCTCGCGCGCGGTCAGGCGGTTGATCGGATCACGGCCCTCGTTGGGCCGCTCGGCGCGACGCTTGCGCAGGTCGGAGCTGAGGAAGCACTCGCCCTGCATCACCGCGCGCAGGCCGGCCACCAGTTCCTCCGGCGCCACGCCCTTGGTGACATAGCCGCTGGCGCCCCGGCGCAGGGCCTCGGACACGTAGGGCTCGCCGTCGTGCATGCTCAGCACCACGATGCGGGTATCCGCCGCCACGCTGCGCAAATGCTCGATCAAGGGCAGCCCGCTACCGTCCGGCAGGGACAGATCGAGCGCCACGAGATCGGGCTTGCGCGAGCCGACCGCCTCCACCGCATCGTCGGCGCTGCGGCACTCCGCAACTACCTCCAGATCCGGCTCCAGCTCGATCAGTCGCTTGAACCCCTCGCGTACGATGGCATGGTCATCGACCAGGACAATGCTGTACATGGTGCATGTATAGCAGCCCGAAGGATGGCCGCCTATACCCCTGGTCACGACAGGTAACATCACCGGCATGCCATCGAAAACTCATGTGCTACCTGGTAACGATCTGCTGCTCGGCGTGGGCTACTTCATGCTCTGGCTGCTGCTCTGGCCCACCGAACAACCCTACTGGATGCTGCCCTACGGCCTGCGCTTCGGCGCGCTGCTGCTGGCCCCGATGCGGATGTGGCCCTGGCTGCTCGGTGCGGAGGTGGCGGCCACCGGCCTGATCGCGCTGCTGCATGGCCTGCCGCTGGGATGGATCGGCTTCATCCTGGGCGAGCTGCCCGAGCCGATCGTGGTGGCGATCTGCCTGTGGCTGATGCGCCGCGCCAACCTGCATGCCAGCCTGCGGGACCCGGAGGACGTGGCCCGCCTGCTGCTGTCGGCCGCCTTCACCGTGGCCGCCACCACCGCCACCGACGCCGTGCTGCTGGCCCTGGTCCATGCCGCGCCCAGCCCCGACATGCTGGCTCAGGCGCTGGGTCAGGACCTGCTGGGCAACTACGTCGGCGTGCTGCTGCTGGTGCCGCTGCTGGTGATGCTGCTGCGCGCGCCGCTGAGCCGGCAATCGCTGGGACGCCTGCTGATGGATGGCCTGCTGGTGCTGATGCCGGCGCTGGCGATCCTGATGGTGCTGTCCTCGCACGAGGCGCCCCAGCCGCAATTCGCCCGCGTGCTATCGCTGGCGCCGGTGCTGTTCTTCGCCTTCCGGCATGGCTGGCGGGGGGCCAGCCTGTCCATGCTGATTCCCAGCCTGGGCATGACCCTGGTCGACCATGTTTCCGGCCATGGCGCCCCCGGCGCGGCCGGCGAACTGTTCCTGGCGGTAGCCGGCACCGGCGCATTGATGCTCGGTTCAGCCACCGATGCGCTGCGTCGCAGCAGCGAGCGCGTGGCCGAGCAGAACGTCTATCTCGCCGCGGTGAACCGCCGCCTGGACCACCTGGCGCGCCAGCTGCGGGACGCCGCCCGCGGCAATCTCCAGGCCGAGGAAAGCCAGCGCCGCCACATGGCCGCCGAGCTGCACGACGAACTGGGCCAGAACCTCACCGCCATCCAGACTCACCTGAAGCTGGCCCAGTCGCGGCTGGCCCAGGCCGGCATGGACGACATCGGCCTGTCGATCAACGCCATCCTCGGCCACATGCGTCGCGCCCTGCACCGCATGCTGGACGACCTGCGTCCCGCCGTGCTGGACGAGTTCGGCCTAATGCGCGCGCTGGACGAGGGGCCCATCCGCGACATGCTCAACGCGGCCGGGGTCATCTACCGCACCGAACTGCGCGGCGACCCGCGCCTGCTCGATGAAGACACCCGCACGGTGATCTACCGGCTGGTGCAGGAGAGCGCCACCAACGCGGTCAAGCACGCCCACGCCGACCTGTTCCAGTTACGCCTACGCATCGGCGAACGCCAGGGCGTGGCCCTGGCGCTGCTGGATATCCGCGACAACGGCATTGGCTTGCCCGCCCGCGTACCGCGCGGCGGACGGGGCATGCAGGGGATGCGCGACCGGGTGACCGCGCTGGGCGGCCTGTTCCGGGTGCGCCCGGAAGCCCAAGGCGTGCATCTGCGCGTATTGCTGCGCAGCAACATGTCAAACGGTGACCACCCTCGCATGTAAGCACTGTTACATAGGAAATTTTCCGATACCCGCCTTGTGAAGGCTTCGTTACGCTCGCTCCATCGATGTGGGGGAGCCACCATCGCAAGATGGTGAGCCATGCCAACCGTGGGGACGGTGGGCATGAAGAACGGCAGGATGCCGTTCCGCCGGAATCGGTGGCACAACCAGGCTGCGCGAGCAACTCGCCTTTCTCTGGAGCCATCCGGTAACGGATCAGCCGTTGGGCGGACAGGAGTCCTCCCGCGGCTTTTTTTATGGGCGCATGGACAGCAAAAAGTCCGGCCCAGCCTGCCCGGCCGCCGGCCTCGCGAGGGCTTCAGGCTCTACTTGGAGGAATGCCGGTGCTTCGGGCGCACGTACAGCACCAGGCTGTGGTCCTCGATGACATAGCCGTGCCTGGCCGCGATTTCGTGCTGGAGGCGCTCGATCTCCTCGCTGACGAACTCGATGACCTTTCCGCTGTCCACATCGATCATGTGGTCATGGTGCTTGCCGCGATCCAGCTCGTAGACGGCCTGGCCGCCCTCGAAGTTGTGCTTGACGATGATGCCGGCGGCCTCGAACTGGGTCAGCACCCGGTAGACGGTGGCCAGCCCGATGTCCTCCTGGTCGGCGAGCAGCCGCTTGTAGACGTCCTCGGCGGTGAGGTGGCGGGCATCCTCATCCTCGAAGATCTGCAGGATGCGCATGCGGGGGTGGGTGACCTTCAACCCGGCTTTGCGCAGTTCTTTGGTTTCCTGTTCCATAGCAAGCTCCACGCATACGGCGCCCCAAGGCCGTTAGTGTATCATCCAATACCTTTACGATCCGGACGCAACAACGCATGCACAAGCTGATCCGCACGCTGGGTTTCGCCATGCTGGGCCTGTCCCTGGCCAGCTGCCGTCTCATCTACGTTCCCGACGTGCAACAGGGCAACCTGCTTGCCAAGAAGACCGTGGATCAGCTGCAGCCGGGCATGACCAAGCGCCAGGTGCTGGTACTGATGGGCTCCCCCTCGGTGAACTCCCCGTTCAACCAGAACCAGTGGGACTACGTCTCCACCCAGCAGCACCGTGGCGGCAACGTCAAGGTCCGCACCCTGACCCTGACCTTCAACAATGACGTGCTGGTGCGCACCGATGGCGACTTCTTCGCCGAGGACGCGCAGAAGCTGGTGGACGACACCAAGAAATACCACGCCAGCTACCCGGTCGACGAAACCAAGGGCGACAAGAGCACCGGCGGCGCATCGTCCGGCAAGGACGGCGGCGACAACGGCGGCGGGGAAGACGACGGCCACTGATCGCGGCCGGTATCAGCCCTCGTGGGCGCGGCGCCGGCGGGCTTCCTTCGGATCGAGCGTGAGCGGCCGGTAGATTTCCACCCGGTCGCCCTCGCCCACCGCCTGGTCCGGCGATACCTTGCGGGCGAAGATACCCAGCCGCGACGGATCGACCACCAGCCCGGGCACGGCCTGGGCCAGGCCCGACGCCTCGATGGCCTGCATCACCGTGCTTCCCGCCGGCAACGTCACGCGGCGCACGAACTGGCGCGACGGCCCGGCATAGGCCACCTCCACCGTCACCTGGTCAGCCATAGGCGCGTTCCGCCTCGCGGCAGAAGTCGTCCACCATACGGCCGGCCAGCCCCTGGAAACCCAGCTTGAGCGCGGCGCCCCCCAGCTTGCCGGCATAATCGAAATCCAGCGCGAAGGACACCTTGCAACCGGCGTCGCCGAGCGCGATGAACTCCCACAGGCCATCCAGGCTGCGGAACGGCCCATCCACCAGGCTCATGCGCAGGCGCTGCGGGCGGACCGTGGTATTGCGGGTGGTGAAGCTCTGGCGGAAGCCGGCATACTTGAGATCCAGCTTCGCCACCAGCACATCCTCGCCGCGCTCCAGCACCTGCGCGCCGACGCACCAGGAGAAGCGCTTTGGGTATGCTTCCACCTCATTGACCAGGTCGAACATCTGGGCCGGCGAATATCGCACCAGGGCGCTGCGGCGGATCTCGATCACGTCGTCCTCATCATCGCAAATATCACGGGACCCGCCTGCGACAGGTCCCCATCGGGGCAAACAGCCCGAAGTTTAACGGACATGGCCAAGCCTAAGGACAAAGACAAACACGCCGGCGGCACCATCGCGCTCAACAAGCGCGCCCGCCACGAATACCACATCGACCAGCGCTACGAGGCCGGCATCGAGCTGCAGGGCTGGGAAGTGAAGTCGCTGCGTGCCGGACGCATCAATTTCGGCGATAGCTACGCCATGGTGATCAAGGGCGAGCTCTTCCTCGTCGGCACCTCGATCCCGCCGCTGATCAGCGCCTCCACCCACGTGGTGGCCAACGACCGCCGTACCCGCAAGCTGCTGCTGCATCGTTCGGAGATCGACCAGTTGATCGGCTCGATCGAACGCAAGGGCTACACCCTCATCCCCATGGCCATGTACTGGAAAGGCAACAAGGTGAAGGTGGACGTCGGCCTGGCCAAGGGCAAGCAGGCGCACGACAAGCGCGACGCCGAGAAGGAACGCGACTGGCAGCGCGAAAAGCAGCGCACCATGCGCGCCCACAACCGCTGATCATGACGTTAAGCGAGCCTGGCTTTTAGCCCCTCCCCCTGCTCGCAGGGGGAGGCTGGGAGGGGGGGCCGCTCGTCCACGGAAACTCCTCAGCCACCCTCGCCCGCGCGGTCCCGCCTGGCAGGCATGGCCTCCAGCATCGCCAGCGGCAGGTTCATCGCATCCACCGAGGTCTGGAAGCCGGCCCGCTCGTACAGGTCGTGCGCCACGGCGGTCGCGTGCAGGTTGATCGCGTCCACCCCATATTCCCGGGCCGCCGCGCCCACGGTGGCCAGCAGCGCCGACGCAATGCCCCGCCGCCGGTAAGCCGGCTTCACGTACATGTTGAGCAGGTACCAGCCGATACCGCCGGGAAAATAGGCCGACGGCAAGTGCGGATAGGGATTGACCGCCACGCAACCGGCCACCCGCCCGTCCTGCTCCGCCAGCCAGAACAGCAGCCGGCCGTCCAACGCGGCCTCCTCGATCCAGCCACGCAACTGGTCGGCGAACCCATCGTGCAAGGACTGGCCCAGCTCATCCTCCAGGAACGCGCAACGCAGCTGGGTCATCACGCCCGCATCCGGCACGCCCGCCTGACGTATCCGCATCATGGTCTGCCGTTCCCGTGGTAGCCCAGGGCGAACGATAGCCTTGACCAACCGCCTTGATGAAAGCCCGTCAGACTCCATATACTGGGCGACCAGCTTTTCCCCGGGGGTGTCCTGGCTTCGACGGGGGTAGTGAGATAGCTTGGTGCATGCCGAGGGGGCAGCTTTCCTCGTTAATCCAGCCGCAAACTCATAGTTGCCAACGACGACAACTACGCTCTGGCCGCTTAAGGCCTAGCCCCGAACCCACTTGTGCTCGTGCTCGTGGATGTAGGGTCATTATCACGAGATCGCCCGAAGCCGCCGCCTGTCGGCAAGGGTTAAATCAAGCAGGCTGGTCCTTCGATGCGCTTTGCACGCTGTGCTGTCGCGGGACGAGATTCAACGGCGAGCTAAGCATGTAGTACCGGGCGTCAAGCGCCTTCGGACGGCGGTTCGACTCCGCCCACCTCCACCATACAATCGGCAGACCCTTTGTTTCAAAAGGAAAATTTGGTGCCTCAATTACACCCTTCGGGGTACTAATTGAGGTACCAAATGCCGAAACCTCTGTTGCTTCATCGACCAAGCGGACTTTACGTCCGTTTTTTTCGTGCCCGTCGATCTGCAAACCCGCATCGGGTCCAAATACCTCATCCGAAGCCTCCAAGGTGCTCGGGCGGATTGTGCGCGTCTGATGGCCGCAGCACTCGGATATGCTTTGGCTCAAGTGTTCGAGCGGCTTAGGAGAGAGCCCATGCCTGAACCCAAGGGGCTGCTAGATACCGCTCTAGCAGGGGTGAAGAAAGGCAAGGTTTACGACATTGAGCTTCTACTACATCAATCCGCCTCGGGTGCTGGTTACACCTGGGGCCTTCTCTTTCTTGTAGTCGAAACCGCCGAGTGCGCAAGCCCCGGCGGTTTCTTCTTTTCTCCCCGCCGACCTGCCGCGACAGCGGCCAGCGCGCAGGACGCGCGCCAAGGGCCGAAGGCCGCCCGCCGGCTGGGCCGGCATGGAGGGGGCTTTGTCACTTTTCCCGAAGCCCGGGAGTTTTTCCATCATGCGGGCAAAGACCGCATCTGCATGCGGCTTGGTGAGACCACAGGCCAACGTAACGTCCTGCGTTTGCGGTCGTTACCCTTTTTTGAGGGTGCCAGACGCGACGGGATGAAAGTCAGATCGTCCGGGCGCAGCCACTGCGAATGAAACTGTAAGAGCCGCCGGCGAAGTCAGCTCATAACTCAGGCGAAAGGTAGGAGCCCCAGCCTGCGGTGAACTTGTAAACACCACAGAATGGCCAGGCACAATCGTCGCATTGGTGTAATGGATGATGTGTTTCCCGTCTGAATAATCGGCGTGAAGCACACCATTTTCCGGGTAAATCATCATCAGTTGATCGAAACCACCTGCTGGCTTGCCCGACCGATTAAACAGATCCGTGTGATCGCGCCTCAGTAATACTTTGCCGTTCACTTCAACAGTGATCTCTGATGATCCGCGAGAGGTGCCGCCGGTATCAGCCACTTTGCCATCGTCACTTGTCCAATGCCCCACCAAGAAATCGACACCTGTAAGGGCTGGATCTAAACCCGTGGCGTGAACAGGCAAGGCCAGAAGAGCCGCAATGCTTGTTACAGCCAGTAATATTTGCGGTTTCATATCCCTTGTCCTTTGGTTGAGGTCAATCAAAGTAGGTCTTTCGGCACAGCATAGCCAGTCTTCGGCTAGGCGTGGATTGCTTCGGTTTCAAATAATAGCCGCCAGCGTGCGCCGGTGACGTCCGGCGCAAGATGGTGGCTCATCGCCTCGGGCGCAGTTCGGGCCGTGGCGTGAGGTTGATCTGCGCCCGCTGCTGTTACCGCTGTCCTTCGGGTCAATTCGGCGGCATCACGCAGCAACAAACCACGTCTTGGTCCTGTCCGGCGCCCACCGGCTCCGCCGTGTCCAACGTCAGTGGTTGGAGCACCATCAGCAACACGTGCGCGCCGCAATGCGTGACACCCGCCCCGTCCACCGTGACGCAATCACTCGGCTGCCCTTCTGGTGAAACGGGCAACATCACGCAGCAGCAAACCATCACCTGGTCTTGCCCCGCGCCCACGGGTTCGGCCGTGTCCAGCGGCAGCGGTTGAACTACCACCAGCAACACATGTGCGGCCGCGTGCTTCACGCCTACCGTAGCCGGCGTGTCGATGGCCGTGAGCGGTGAGCCCACCAATCCCAACGGCTCGGCCAGCGTGGTGTGGGTGACGATCACGCAGGTTTCCGATTGCGTGAACTGGCTGACCGAGGCCACGGGCAACGCCAACCGTGGCGGCTTTTGGCCGTATTACACCGGCTCGGAGCCGTCGGCCACCGCCTTCTGCACGCAGATGCTTCAAGACATCAACGCGCAGGCCAATGGCCAACCCACCAGTGGGCTGACCATCGACAGCAACAACGAAATTCGCAAATGGTTCCAGTTGCCGTCGCCGTGGGGCGGCCTCAACGTGTCGGACATCATCGCGCGCGTTACCACGGGCCCGGCGATCGCACCGTTCACGCGCGCGGTGCCTTCACCGTGCTGATAGAGCAGTTGCCCTTTCACCACCAGATAGCCCGGCCCGGCGGCGTAGCCGTTAGGACTGAATGTGTCTGGCTCCAACGGCAGCGTGCGGATGTTCATGCGCCGCATGTCATCCACCAGCTTCACGCGCCCCAAGGCTTCCAGCGCGACAAAATCCTGTGTTGTCAGCCGCACCGTGTAGCCGCCATTTTTCGCCACCGGGTGACTGTGGATGTCGCCGCCGGTGTCGGCCATGCTATCCGGCATCATGATGGCGCGCAGGCATACCGTCTGCGCCTTCTCGGTGGCGAGTTGCACGAAATACTTGCCGTCCTTTGCCTGGGCAATCGGCCCGCAGGCTTCGGTGCCGGTGTCATCCATCCACGTCTTCAACGCTTCGGCCACACGCAGCACGAACGCATCGTGACTTTCACCGGGGCACTGGTGAACGTGCCCACCACCCATGCTTGCACCTTGAACACCTCGGGTTCGCTTCCGAAAGCGGGAATCGAACCCAGACCCCAAACAAGCAACCCAGGCAGGGCCGCCACACACCTCTTGCTGTTGACCATGACGCCAGTCCTCTGAAAGGACTGGCGCCCAGCGCCCACGCGCTGTTAGCCTTGTGAGGTATCGCTTTGGGTATCGCTCTCTGCACCTTTTGGACGTCTGAAATCCATCGGGCTCAAAGAGTTAGGGCGTGATTTTTACAAGTCCCGCCACCTCCACCAACAACTCGGCATGCCCTTTGTTTCAAAAGGGAAATTTGGTGCCTCACTTATACCCTTCGGGGTATTAATTGCGGTACCAAATGCCGAAACCTCTGCCGATGAACCGAAAAACGTACTTTGCGTCCGTTTTTTCGTGCCTCACAGAATGAAAAACTCGATCTGGCACCCACCGATGGCCTGGGTGCCGACGTAGTGGTCGAAGTAGGCGGCGAAGGCACCCTGACCCGCTCGCTCAAAGCCACTCGCGTCGGCGGCAGCGTGGTGGTGATCGGCCGGGCCAGCAGTGGCGATGGTGAGTCGATTGAACCTTGCCTCGCGGGAACGCATGGGCAAGGCCGCCATTCGCATGCTCAGCTAACGTAGTCGACGAGGCATCGTGTGCTTATCGGTGCAGCGAATACGGCACGTTCTCGAAACGCTGGCCCAGCCACTGGGCAAACACGCGTACGCGTGCCGACAAACGACGATTGTACGGATACAACACCGACACCGGCATCGGCGGTGGCGCCAGGTCAGGCAGCACGATCTTCAATCGGCCCGCTTCCAGATCGTCCGCAACGCGATAGCGCGGCACCTGGATCAAGCCAAGACCCGACAACGCCGCGCCGGTGTAGAGATCGGCACCCGTAACCGACACCACGGCACGCAGCGGAATTTCCGTGACATCGCCGCCCACGCAGAAATCCAGCGCCGAAGAATGGCCGGTAGCGCTGGAAACGTAATCCACCGCCACGTGGTCGCCCAATGCTTCCAGACTGTCGGGTTCGCCATGGCGTTGCAGATAGGCAGGGCTTGCCACGGTGACCTGTTCCATCAACGCCACCTGCCGGGCGATCATCGAGGAATCCTTCAGCGAGCCGGCGCGCAACACGCAATCGACGCCTTCGCGAGTGAGATCGATCAGTCGGTCGTCTTCGCCCAGATGCATGGTGATGCCCGGATAGCGGGAGATGAACTCACCCAGTGCCGGCATCACGAAATACCGGGCCAGCGTACCTTGCAGGTTCACCCGCAACGAGCCCTTGGGTGGCGCATCGCGAAAGGCGCTTTCAGCCTCTTCCAGATCGGCCAGCAATCGCTGGCAACGCTGGTAGTACGCCTCGCCTTCGTAGGTCATGCGCACTTGCCGGGTGGTGCGTTCCAGCAGGATCACGCCAAGGCGCTTTTCAAGCCGCTTGATGAGATTGGTCATCGTGGCGCGCGGGATGTTCAGGTCCTCGGAGGCGAGTGTAAAGCTGCTGCGATCGGCGATGCGCACGAATACCTGCATTTCCTGGAACCGGTCCATAGCCCCCCCCCTTTCGGCAGATTATTAAAGAAAATGGAATTGTATTGCCGAATTGGCCGCAATTATCTAAAAACATCAATAGTCCATCATGCACTCACTCCCTCACAAGGAATCGAGTCATGTCGAACACCCACTCCCAGATCGCCCTGATCACAGGCGCGTCGCGCGGCATCGGCGCCACCATTGCCCGCCGTCTCGCCAACGACGGCTTCGCGATTGCCCTCAACTACGCCGCCAGCGCCACCGAGGCGGCGGCACTGGTCGCCGAACTCAAGCAAGCCGGCGCCAACGCGTATGCCGTGCAGGCCGACGTGTCGAAAGCCGACGAGGTGCGCCGCATGTTCGATGCCGTCGAACAGCAGCTTGGCAAGATCGACGTGCTGGTGAACAACGCCGGCATTCTCAAGACCGCCCCGCTGGCGCAGAGCACCGACGAGGCGTTCGAACAGATGTTCGCCATCAATGTGCGTGGCGTGTTCAACACCTTGCGCGAAGCGGCAACGCGCCTGAACGATGGTGGCCGCATCATCAATCTGTCCAGCACCACGCTGGCACTGAACCTGCCCGGCTATGCCATCTACAACGGCACCAAGGCGGCGGTGGAAGCCTTCACGCGCGTATTCGTCAAGGAATTGCGTGGCCGCCGCATCACGGTGAATTCGGTGGCCCCCGGCCCGGTGGCCACGGAACTGTTCCTCAACGGCAAGACCGACGAGCAAGTGCAGGCATTCGCAAAGATGCCTCCGCTGGAACGCCTGGGCCGGCCCGACGACATCGCCGGTGCCGTGGCTTTCCTCGCTGGCAGGGATGGCTCATGGGTCAACGGCCAGGTCATACGCGCCAACGGTGGCATTGCCTAAGAGCCTGCGCGCGCTTCGACGGAAGCCGCGATGGATCGCCAGCCTCGCCCTGATCGTCACGGTGGGGCTGGTCATCCGGCCAGCGCCACGCACTGCCGACGCTACACAGAAGATGACCATGAAACCTTCCGCACCTGCTCAAGCACACGCCGTTCTTCACCGCACTGTCGAAAGACCCGTTGCGCTGGGTGATCGACCATTCACGGGAATGGTCGGCGGATGCCGGCGCGGTGATCGCTCGCTGCGATTCAACAGGCACGTCGACCGACGGTGATGACTGGATTCTCTTCGACGGCGACTGGCATATCGAACACGGCAACCGCCATTACGTAAGCGGCCACGCTGATCCCGGCAAATGGTTCAACACCCGTGAAGCGGACGGCGAACCCCGTGCGCTGACCGCTACCGAGCACAGCTATGTCATGCGCATCACGGTTGCCGGCATGCAGCAGATGATCGACAAGGGCTTCGCCTTTGATCGCCATCTTGATGAGGGCCGTGCGTTTACAGCTCGATCTTTACTGCCACCCCGACGACCCACTGACATGCTTCGTCCACTGCTACCCAAAAGCCTGTGGATCACCACCAACAAGCGCCTTGCCGACATGCTGACCGATGCCATCATCGCTCGGAAAAACGGCGTGCACCGTCTCGCCTTCCGCAATGTCGCCGACTACCTGCACTGATCGTCCTGCACGACAGCCCCCTTCCCTGTTGAACCAAGGAGATTCCCATGCCGCACACCATCCTCGTCACCGGCGCATCGTCCGGCTTCGGCCTGTTGACTGCCCGCGCGCTCGCCGAAGCGGGCCACATCGTCTACGCCTCCATGCGTGAAACCAAGGGCCGCAACGCCGCACAAGTGGCGGACATCGCACAATGGTCGAAGGATCACTCGGTCGATCTTCGAACGGTGGAATTGGATGTCCAATCCGACGCCTCGGTCGCGGCAGCCATCGAATATATCCTCGATGACGCCGTCGATCTCGACGTGATCGTCCATAATGCCGGCCACATGATGTTCGGGCCCGCCGAAGCCTTCACGCCCGAGCAGATGATCCAGCAGTACGACGTTAACGTGCTCGGCACGCAGCGCGTCAACCGCGCGGCACTTCCGTACCTTCGCAGGCGCGGCAATGCATTGATGGTGTGGGTAGGCTCGTCCTCCACGCGTGGTGGCACACCGCCATTTCTCGCGCCGTATTTCGCGGCAAAGGCAGCCATGGATGCGTTGGCCGTGTCGTACTCCACCGAGTTGGCACGCTGGGGCATCGAAACCACCATCATGGTGCCTGGGGCGTTCACCAAGGGCACCAATCACTTCGCTCATTCGGGCAAGCCGGCCAACGCCGACATCGTGGCCGAGTACGAAAACGGCCCCTATGCCGGCGTGACCGACGCGGCACTCAAGGGCCTTGCCAGCCTTGAACCTGCCGATGCCGATCCGGCTGAAGTTGCGCGCGAAATCGTCAAGGTAGTGAACCTGCCGTTCGGCAAGCGTCCGTTCCGCGTGCACGTGGACCCGTCGCAAGATGGCGCGGAAGTGGTTAACGCTGTAGCCGACCGTATGCGCCGCGAGATGTATGTCGCCATCGGCTTACAGGATCTTCTCGCGCCGCACCAGAAGGCCTGACAGAAGTGCATCGCCGATTTCAGCGGTGCACGGCCGGCGCACGCTCGCGGATGCTGCCGAGCAACTGGGTGAAGCCAAGCACGAGGATCACGCCGCCAGCGGCGAAATGCAGGCCGACGCCCACGGTGGATGCCGGCCTCGAGGCGGTATAGAGCCCGGCCAATACGGTATTCCAGCGTGCCGCTGTGCCCGTGGCCAGCGCTCCCGCGTAGAAGATCAGGATATACAATCCAAACAGTCCCTACCGAGCCAAGCGGTGCCGGCCAGGATGCGGCTGCAATAATGGAACAGGCCAAAGGCCACGCGCTCGAACTTCAGGCCCGGGGGCTGCGTTGCCCTGCCAGACTGCGCCATCCACCATGGTGTTCCCCCTCGACCGCTCAAGCGTGCCAGACAGCCGCGCAATGTCGCCGAAAAAGCGCAGCCAGCCGGGCAAGGCACCATTCGTACGAGGCCCACCCAATCCGGACACGTCGCAGCAATAGGCACAGGCGCTGATGCCCATGCTCGCCAACGAGCATCACTCGCTCAAACCCTTACGCAACAACTCACGTCGGCGCTCGAAACCGGCTCCTTGGACTCCTAGACATCAGAACCTCACTCTGACCTGTGCCCCTACCGCCAGCACATTGTCGATATCGCGATAGCTGAATACGCCGGGGTGGGTGATGTACTGCACGTTGGGCCGCAGGGTGAGCCATGGCGTCAATTGATAGCTATAGGAAAGCTCCCACAGTTCCTCGGCCTGGTCGAGCAGCCAGTCCTCGCGGGTGATCAGGCCCATGGCGGCCTGTTGCCGTTGATGGCGCAGCAGGTGCTGGTTGATCGAGGCACGAACGTAGCCCAGCGCAATGCTGTCCTGTGGACGGCGGTGGAATATGCCTTGGTAGACGAAGCCCGCCGCTGACCAGGTATGGATGGGCGAGACCTTCTGGGTTTGCCGGGTGTAGTGTGCGAACACGCTCAAGCCGCCATCGACGGCATTGTTGGTGAGCTTCTGCTCGGCGTAGGCATAACCGCCATCGGTATGGCTGGCCTTGGCTTGGCTGCGGTCGCCGGCCATCGACCGTTCGGTGGAATCGTAGTAGTAGCCAAGCTTGTAGCGGCCCGGGAAATGGCCTTGACTGGCCGTGCCTGGCATCCATTCCAGTTCCAGCGGATACAGGTGCCCGCGTGTGCCTCGTTCATACAAGGACCAGCGGTTCTTGCGCAGGTTGTAGTTGGTGTTCACCAGGACCAGACCGCCGCGCACGACGAGCTCCGGCGTGGCGTAGAAGGTCAAGTGCGACGTCCAGCGCGGCCGGGGGAAATTGACCCAGCCGGAAGTCGTGGAATAACTGAAGGGATGACCGGTCAGTGCGGCATTGACGAAGTTGGAGGCGATACCGGTAGTGCCGAAATGGTTGCCCATCGAGTAGAAACCGATACGCCAGTTCAAGCGTTGCTTGAGGAAGTTCTGGTCGTAGCTGACTTCGCCCCAGCGAGTGAAGGTTTCGAAATAACTCCACTGGATCGGCATATAGGCGTTGCCGGCCAATTCCGTGGAGGCGTCCCTGCCGCGACGGTCATCGATGGTGACATGGAAACGGCCATCGCCCCAGAAACTCGTCAGCCTGCCCATGTCCAGGTCCACGCCAACCTGCGTCTGGGTGGCATTGCGCGTACCGCGGTCAAGGCCTCCCTGGAAGACATGGAATCCTTCGTCGATGAAGCTGCCACGGAAGGCGATACCCATGTCCGCCAGCTTGCTGCGCCTGCCGTTCCAATCGCCAGTCAGTGTCTTGCCTGTGTAGGGATCGGTTTCGGATGATTCGGCCATGGCGGACAGCGGAAGCATCGCGAGGGAGCCACCGGCCAGCAGCAGCGGCAACCAGCGGCGTACGCCGTGGATCGGCGCATGAATGCTCGTGTTCAAGGTATTACCTCGTTCGTATCGTCATTTCCCCACCGGGACACCGCCGCTCCGGTCCCACAGCAACTTGCTGCCGAATCCCTGGCGGTTGTCGGTGAACTTCAGGTGCTGCAGGCGGATCTCCCAGAGCGGAGCCGACAGGCCATGCGCCTGCGGGAATCGCGCGTAGTACAGGCCGAGCGCCGATTGCCGCTCGTGGTCCTGCCCCAGGACCCGGACCGATCCGTAGAACTGCAAGCCACGCACCTGCGGGATCGCCAGCGGCTGGCCGGCGATAGTGCCGGCCACATGGCGATTGGCCTGCAGCATTTCGCCATGGCGGGTGTCAGTGCTGCTGAGGAACAGCAGGCGCACGCGCGGCTCGTCGAAGGCGAAGAAGGCATTGGCGGCCCAAGGCCTGTTGCCGATGCAAACCGCCAGCGACAGCACGTGGTGTTCGGCCAGGAAGTCGCGAATCGGCTCCGGCAGGCAAATCACCCGATGAACCTCGTCCACAGCGCCGACAGCGGCATAGCGATCACCAGCGCCGGAATCAGGTTGGCCACCGGAAATACCTTGATGCCAGCGATACGGAAGCCCGTGGCGAGCATCAACAAACCGCCCACCGCCGAGAAGTCGGCCTGCATTGTCGAAGTGGTCAATGGCACGATGAGCACGGCGCTGAAGGCAAGCGCAAGCTGGATCAGCACCTGCGGTATGCAGATGACGGCCACCGAATAGCCAAGGGCGGTGGCGAAGATCATCGAAGTGAACAGGTCCAGAATCGACTTGGTGACCAGGATCGACGAATCGCCGGTCATGCCCTCTTGCATCGCACCGAAAATGCCGGTTCCGCTGGCGCAGAACAGCACCGTGATGGCAACGAATTTTTCCAGGAATTGCTCCTGGGTGATCTCGCCCTTGGGCGCCGGCAATATCCTGTCGATGACGCCGCGTGCGCTGTTGGCGGCAATGCCAATGCCCTTTTCCAGATAGATCAGCTCGCCGATGATGAGGCCGATGATGCTCGACAGCACGATCACCTGGAGGTGCGATAACTTCATGATCATCACCACCGACATGACCATGGAGCACACCCCGAAGATCGGTGTCAGGGAATTGCGGAGCCGTTCGGGCAACTTGTTGGCGAGAAGTGCACCGGCGATCGCGCCGATCAGCGTGGCGGCGCCGTTGACATAGGGTCCGATAATCATGGTGTTTCCCCTTCCTGGGTGATCGCTGGCAGGTTCTCGCCCCACCGCGGCAATGTTGTGGATTCGAAGCCAAGCAGGCCGATGGCGCGCATGACGCTATGGGAGAGAATCTGGTCGATCGACTGGGGCGCGGCGTAGAGCGCCGGTACGGGCGGGAACACGATCGCGCCGTATTCGGCAACGGAAGCCATGTTGCGGATATGACCCAGGTGCAGTGGTGTTTCGCGAACCATGAGCACAAGCCGGCGACGCTCCTTGAGAACCACGTCGGCTGCGCGGGTCAGCAGGTTGTCGGTGACGCCGTTGGCGATCGCGGCCAAGGTGTGCATCGAGCACGGCGCCACCAGCATGCCTTGCGTGCGGAACGAACCGCTCGCGATCGCCGCGCCCACCGCGCCGGTCGGATAGAACACGTCGGCCAGCGCAACTACTTCCTCATGCGACACCGTGGTTTCATGTTCACGGGTGAGGCCGGCGGCCCGGGACATCACCAGGTGGGTCTCGGCGCCCAGCTCCCGAAGGAGCTGTAGCGCCTTGATGCCATACCGGAAGCCCGTGGCGCCGCTGATGCCGACGACCACTCGCGGCTTTTGCATGACGCCCCCCTGTTACTTCCTGTAGCCAGGCACGAAGCGTTCGGCATCCACGTCCAGGAACTGGCAGCGCTGGAAATCGTCCTTCAGCGCATACGGCACAGTGCAGTCGAAAATGGTCTTGCAGGTAATGCCGTGGTCGCGTATCGACGGACTGAAGGCGGGGTCCTGCGAGGGATCGAGTGGATGGCAACGCACACCCGGGATGGTGATCGTGTCCACATCGCCCTGGTAGCGCGTGGTCATCGCCCAGATCACGTCGTTGGTATCGAAGATGTCCACATCCTCGTCAACCAGGTACACATGCTTGAGCTCGGAAAAGGCCGAGAAGGCCAGCAGCGCGGCCTGGCGCTGGCGTCCCTCATCCTGCCCCGTGCGCTTCTTCACCTGCACGAAGGCCACGTACTTGCCGGTACCCGGCGAGGGGCAGTGCACGTTCTGCACCAGGCCCGGCAGGGCTTGCTCGACCAAGGCCAGGATGCTGGCCTCGGTGGGAATGCCTGCCATGTTGGTGTGCTCGTCCGAGGGACCAATGCAGGTCTGCAGGATCGGATCCTTGCGGGTGGTGACAGCCTTGACCTTGATGATCGGCAGCGCTGGCTTGGCCTTGCCCGTGTAACCGGGAAATTCGGGCATGGCCTTGCCGGTATGGCTGTTCTGGTCTTCCTGCACACGCACGTTCGGTACCAACTCGCCTTCAATCACGATTTCGGCATGGGCAATGCCAAGCGCTCCCTTGACCGCGACGCCTTCGACCAGCTCAACCGCCCTTCCCCGCAAGCCGCCGGCGATGGACAGCTCGTCATAACCCAAGGGCGTGGTCGGTGCCTCGAAGCAGGCACTGATCTCGATGGCCGGATCCACGCCGATGGAGATGGTGATCGGCATCGGCTTGCCGTCCTTCTCGTACTTCAGGCGGAACTGGTCCAGATGGCGGCCCGGCACGAAGAACATGGAGATCTCGTCCCTGCCCTGCACGCACAGGCGATGGATCGTGACGTCATGCTCCCCGGTTTCCGGGTCGGTGCCGTAGCACATGCCGAGGGTGAAATACGGGCCGGCATCTTCCGGGGTGTTCTTCGGCGCCGGCAACAACTTGCGCAAATCAAAACCCGGATCGCTGGCCAGGTACACGACCTCCTGGCACTTGGCGCTGTCACGGGGAACCACGATCGGGGCGATCGTATGCTTCACGGCCTCACGCATCTGGAAGCCGAGCTTTTCCTTTTCCATGCCGAACATGCGGGCCACGCGCTGGCGCGAGGCAAGCAGGCCGATCAGAACGCGCACACCTTCATAGCCCTTGACCTTGTTGAACATCAGCGCCGGTCCGGTCTGGGTCGGGCGCATGACCGTGCCACCGGCCCCCACATGGCGATAGACCCCGGATAGCTCGGCTTCCGGATCCACCGGCTCATTGGTCTCGACATATTCGCCTTCGTACTGCTTGAGCAGCTCGATGGCCGAACGCAGGTCGGTGACCTGCGATGCGCTGAGGGTGTTCTTGCTCATCAATGTATCTCCCGGAAATCGTGAATCTTTGCTGGCGTTCCGGCCAAGGCGGATGGCCCGTTCGGGTACCGCCCGAAGGCAACAAGCGCAACGCCATCGCTGGTGGATGAAGCGCACGCGGCGCTTCGCCTGGGCAAGCTTAGGTGTGCCGATTCCGGAAACTTTGCAAAAGTGTGGCGAGTGCGAAGGAACAATCGACGAAGGCAATCGCTTGAAGCGGCACCCGCGCCTACGACATCAACCGTCGACGTTCTGCTGGCAATTCGATGCGCGCGAGCAACCCACCTTGCTCGCGGTTGTGCAGGCGAATCTGTCCGCCATGCGCCTGGACACAATCGCGTGCAATGGCCAGTCCCAAGCCGATGCTGCTGCGGGAGTCATGGTGGCGTGCCTCATCGAGCTGGAAGAAGGGCTCGAACACACGATCGAGCATGGCCTCCGGAATGCCGGGCCCATTGTCGGCCACCTCGATCAGCAAGCCATGGTGGCCTCGATCGATAAGCTGCACCTCAACCCTGTGGGCATGCTTGAGGCCATTCTCAACCAAGTTGCCAAGCGCACGCCTGAGCGCCAGCGGGCGACACGCGTAGACCAGATGCGCGGGCGCCACCAGGCTGACCGTGCCCCCCGGTCCGGCTGGGCGGCTGCATATGTCACGCAGCAGCATCGCAAGGTCGATCGGCTTGCTCGCCTCAGCACGCGCATCCTGCGTCGCGAAATGCAGCGTTTCATGGACCATCTGGCTGATGTCCTCCAGCGTGCACAGCATCTCCGTGCGTTCCTCACCTTCGGGCAGCATCGCCGCCTGGAGTACCAGCGAGGTCAGGGGCGTGCGCAGGTCGTGGCTGATGGCGGCCAGCATATGGGTGCGCTCGGTGACGAAGCAGCTGATGCGCTCATGCATCTGGTTGAAGGCGACGACGATCTCCCGTATCTCATTCGGCCCCTGCACGAGAAGCGGCTTGAGCCGCTCGCCACGGCTCATGCGCTCGGCGGCATCGGTCAAGGCGGCGGTGGGACGCAGGATGCGATTGACGAAGATGTACATGAGGATCAGCACCGGCGGGATGCCGATCAGGAGCGAAAGGTGCAGCAGCCGCCAGCTTTCGTACCAGAGCGAATCGGCCGGCATGAATTGGCGCGTGTGCAGCCAGCGGCCATCGCTCAACCCGAGGTCGATCTCGACGCAGGTAACGTCGGCATCGGCCTCACCCACGTTTTGCCGCAATGGCCTGCCGTGGGCGTCATCACGGCATGGCATGTGCACGTGGACCGCACGCGCAGGGAGCCGACTGCCCAGTTCCCCGGCCAGGCTGCGCGCGTCCCTGTCCATGCCGCCCTCGCTTGGAACATGGTCAACCCACACACGAGCACCGCCTGGACTTTCTATAGCTTCCAGCCACCCCTGGTCGCCCGCGGGATAGTGTTCGGCCAAGTGGTAGGTGGATACCGTGCGCGACAGCGCATGCGCACGGGCAATCGGGTGCAGGGAACGGGCATCGAGCCACAGCCCGAGTGTTCCGAAGAGAGCGCCCACCACAAAACCGCCAAGCATCAGCAGCACCAGTTGCCCGCCAAGGCTGCGTGGCAGCCATTTCATGCGTGCTTCCTGTCCACCCGTGCCGCCAGCAGGTAACCGTCTCCCCAGATGGTCTTTAGCAAGACGGGATGTCGCGGATCGTCCTCCAGCTTTTTGCGTAGCCTGCTGATCTGACTATCGATGCTTCGGTCAAACGAGCCGCTGTCGCGGCTGCTCAGGTCGAGCAACTCGTCACGGCTGAGCACGCGATTCGGGCGTTCGAGGAAGGCATGAAGCAGACGGAATTCCATTGTGCTCAGCGGCACTGTCCCACCTTGCGGATCATGCAGGCGGCGATGCAACAGGTCCAGCGACCAGCCTTCGAATTCCAGGCTTCCACCCTGTTCGGTACGTTCCCTCGCCAGACCGGCGCGACGCAGCACACTGCGGATGCGCGCCACCAATTCGTCGACATTGAAAGGCTTGGTGATGTAGTCGTCCGCGCCCAGATTCAGGCCAATGATGCGGTCGGATAATTCCCCCTTGGCGGTGAGCATGATGATGGGCGTGCCGTGATCGGTCCTGATGTACCGGCACAATGACAGCCCATCCTCGCCAGGCAGCATCAAGTCCAGCACGATCAGGTCGAAGCGCCGCCCAGCCAGGCACGCCCGCGTGGAGCGACCATCGCAGGCGGTCATCACCTCGAATCCTTGCCGCCTCAGGTAAGCGGCGAGCGGCTCTCGAATCGAACGGTGGTCATCGACAACCAGCAGATGAATCACGGCGCGCGCAAATGGGATGGGCGGAAGAGACAGGCAAGCCGATGGCGTCGGCATCACCTAATCTGACCACACTTCCTGGCGCTTGCATGCGGCATCAGCTAACCCAGAGCACTTCTCTTACCTATCGCGGCGATGTACCCCGACGCGCCCGCCTCCGACCATGCCGTCGACTTGCCATGGCTATTTGAACTCCGCCTAAAAGAAAAGGGCCGGCGTGAGCCGGCCCTTTTCCATCGTGCGAAGCGGAAGCCTCACTTCTTCGCCGGCGCTTCCTTCAGGCCACGGTTGAGCAGCATCGGCTCGATGCTCGGCTCCTTGCCGCGCCAGTCC
>NZ_JAKWJO010000013.1 GCF_022760995.1 Dyella sedimenti
CGGGGCGGGCTGCGGCGGGGCCTGCTCGTTCGACTGCTGCGAGCAGGCGGCGAGCGCGATGGAGGTGGCAACCACAAGCGTGCGAAGACGAAGCATCGGGACTCCCCTGTTAAGCAGCGTAAAGAGGGAACCTAATCACACTTCAGCGCGGCCGCCATGGGTAGGAAGTCACTGGAAAGGGGCAGGGGCAGTCAAGCCCTCCCACCGCGCCGCAAGACATAACGATGGCCATGCGCAAGGTTTTGGGATTCACCTTTGGGGAGGAGAAATGGGAGTGCATTCCGCACGCCCCCATTCCGCGTCGAATGCTTCTTTCGACAAATGGGCAATGCCATCAGCCCTCCGTATTCCTATTTGCATGATTTTCTGCCCCGCGCGGCATGTGTTATCGATTTCTTGCTCTGAATGGCCATGACGGGTCGAAGGATCATGAAAAACGGTCCTCGTTGCCGCTTGATGCTGCCTGAAGCAGGCCATCTTGTCGGCCGAAAACCGGCCAGAGGCCTCAAGCTTGTCCAAATACACATCCCTCATATCCAAATAGGCTTTGCAATCTTTTGAAAGTGGGAGATAGCCTGCGTCATGATGGCAGGCCATCAGCGCGCCACAGAGCATGATGATGGACATGCACGAAGTTAGAGAAATCACTTTTGAGAAGGAGAGATGGAAGCGCATCCTCTGCTCCTCCAAGTCGCATCAAATTCCTCCTTCGACAAACTGGCCAAACCCTCGGCCATCTGCATGTCCTCTCTCGTGAGTTTCAGCAATACGCGGCAGGTCCGATCCACTTCTTCTTCGGAATGGCCGTTGCGAGCCAACGGATTACGGAAATTGGCCAGTCTTGCGGCGTGATCACGCCTGGAACAGGCCATCTCGTCAGGAGAAAACCTGCGGGAAGCCTCAAGCTTGTCCAGATAGGACTCCTCCAAGTCGAAATAGGTTTTGCATGTTTCCGACAGCGGAAGAATGCCGGCTTCATGACGGCAAGCCATCAATGAACCGCAAAGCAAGATCATGGATATCGTTCGGACATTCATGACTAAATGCCCATCAAGGCTCCGGTGACTGCCGACCGCCAGTTCAGGGCAGCGGTTTCAACGCAGACTTTGTATTGCAGCCTGCCCCTCAAAGCATCAATCCATTTTGTTACGCTGGTGCCATTTTCAATGGCAGCCTTCAAAAGATCCTTCCATGAAGTTGGAGGTGGCACGGCATAAAATATATTGTAAGCAGCTTCAATGAGAACGAAAGCCTCCGAGCACTGCCTGATAGACTGCAGTGCCTGATCCACGTAATAGACGACATCGTCATTGATGTTTTCGACGGCATTAAGGCTATTCCCCATATTTGGCCAGATCGCATTGATGGCGGCCACATACTGGTTTTTTTCTTCGTGCGTAAGCGACATGACTTTCCCTTATTGAAGAAGGTCACTCACGCTAACAAGGCTCGACAATTCCCCGATATATCCCGAGGGATCACATCAGTGTCGGCACAATCTCATGATCGATACGGCTTATATCCATGGGTTGCCAAGGGAATCCCTGACCGATCCTCGCTTACGCAAGGATTTGTTCAAAGCCTCCATACCCTCATCCGCCTGTCGGCACCTTTTCCCGAAGGGAGAAGGATTCCACCACCGAAGGTTGTTCTCTCCTAGGCGAGCGAGTCCGTTCGCGCCTTGTGGCAGGCGTCAGATCACGCCGGATTTGCCGCCGTCCATGGGGATCATCGCGCCGGTGACATAGCTGGCCAGCGGCGAGGCGAGGAAAACGGCGACGTTGGCGATTTCCTCCGGTTCGGCCAGGCGCCCCATGGGAATGGAGGCGAGCAGTTCGGCCCGTACCTCGTCAATGGATTGGCCGCTGGCGCGCGAGGCGGCGGCGAGCCCTTCCTGCACGCGGCCGGTATGCGTGATGCCGGGGTTGATCACGTTCATACGCACGCCCTTGGCGGCATAGGCGGTGGCATAGCCCACCGAGGCCAGCATCAGGGCCGCGTTGGCGGCGCCGCCGCCGATATGGATAGGACTGGCCTGCTTGCCGCCCTGCCCGACCACGTTGACGATGCTGCCGCGGCCGCGCGCGGCCATGTGGCGGATCACCGGGTCGATGAGGTGCATATAGGTGAAGTACTTCGCCTGCATCGCATCGTGCATCGCCTCGGCATGCAGGTCTTCGACGGGCGTGCGCCTGGCGGCGCCGGCGCAGTTGACCAGCACGTCGATGGCGCCGAATTCGTTCTCGATGTATTCGGCCACCATCTGCGCGGCCACGCTGTCGCGCAGGTCGGCAGGGGCCACGTCCATGTGCAGCCCTTCGTGACGCAGTTCGTGCTGGGCATCGTGCAGGTGCCCGAGATCCCGCGATATGCCCACCACCTTGGCGCCCTCGCGGGCGAATGCCTTGGCGCAGGCCAGCCCGATGCCCTTGCTGGCACCGCTGACGACGACGACTTGTCCGGCCAGGGCGACATCCATCGGCGATTTCCTTCGGGAAGGGGGATGCCATTGAACCATGATGGATGCCAGGTGATGCCTGTCACCCGCGATGCCTGATGGATACCCCTGCCGGACATCCGCCCCTGCGATGAACCTTATCGCGCCCGATCCGGGCCGCAGGCCACCCCGGACCGCGTTCAGGCTTATAGGCCATCAGTCACATGGACAAAGCATGCCCTCCCCTCTTGACGGCATCAGAAGTGGTGTTATAGTTCACTACAACACCGGTCCACGAGGTCACTAAAGGAGACCCGCCATGAAAGCGAATAACCTGCTAGCACTCGCCGCCGCCGCCCTGTTCGCCACGGTCGGATTGGCCGCCATCCACTCGAACGTCGATCGTCTCCCCGTCACTGAGATCAACGGCGTCAAGGTCATCGACCTGGCCCCGGTCGTGGTCCGTCCGAGCGCCGAGGACATGCGCGCCGCCTCGCTGCTGGCCGAGGCCGGCGTGGCCGCCCTGACCACTGCCCCGCTGCTGGCCCCGGAAAGCGCCGCCAGCCCCCGCGTGCTCGGGGCGCAGCTGGCCATGCCCTACTATTCGTTCGGCACCCAGTTCGGCCGTATCAGCAAGGATTAACCGTATGACCATCACCTGGAACGACAGCGTCCCGATTTATCGCCAGCTCCGCGAGCGCGTGGTGGCGATGATTCTGGACGGCGCCTTGAACGAGGGCGACCCGCTGCCGTCAGTGCGCCAGGTGGCCGCGGATTTCCAGATCAATCCGCTGACCGTGTCGAAGGCGTACCAGGAACTGGTCGACGACCAATTGGTGGAAAAAAGGAGGGGATTGGGCATGTTCGTGATCGATGGAGCCAGGGATGCGCTGCTCAAGTCCGAACGGGAGCGCTTCCTTCGCGAGGAATGGCCGGCGCTTTACGCCAGGCTGCAGCGCCTGGGACTGGATCTGCGAACCCTGCTGCGCGAAGCGCCCGCTGGCGGCACGCCAGCCGACGAGGAGAAGCAGCCATGACCGCGGTTGTCACGGCCCATGGCCTGACCAAGCACTACAAGAACGCGCTGGCGCTGGACGATGTGAGTTTCCGCATCGAGTCCGGACGCATCGTGGGGCTGATCGGCCCCAACGGGGCGGGCAAGACCACGGCGCTCAAGGCCATCCTCGGCCTGACTGATTTCCAGGGCGAGCTGAACGTCCTGGGCCTGGACCCGCGCACCCAGCGCGACCGCTTGATGGAACAGGTGTGCTTCATCGCCGACGTGGCGGTGCTGCCGCGCTGGATCCGTGTGCGCGAGGCGATCGATTTCGTGGCCCATGTGCATCCGCGCTTCAACCGGGCCAAGTGCGAGGCCTTCCTGGCGCGCACCAAGCTCACGCCCAACCAGCGCGTCAAGCAGATGTCCAAGGGCATGATCGTGCAGTTGCACCTGGCACTGGTGATGGCCATCGACGCCCGCCTGCTGGTACTGGACGAGCCTACCCTGGGCCTGGACATCCTCTATCGCAAGCAGTTCTACCAGAGCCTGCTGGAGGACTACTTCGACGAGAACAAGACCATCATCGTCACCACCCACCAGGTGGAGGAGATCGAGCACATCCTCACCGACCTGATGTTCATCCGCGACGGCAAGATCGTGTTGGATACCGACATGGAAACCGTGGGTGAGCGCTTCGCGGAGGTACTGGTGGGCGCCGACAAGGCTGCCGCCGCGCGTAGCCTCAAGCCGCTGGACGAGCGCCAGGTGTTCGGCAAGAGCATCTTCCTGTTCGACGGCGCCGACCGCGCCACGCTGGAAAGCATGGGCGAGGTCCGTCGTCCCACCGTCAGCGACCTGTTCGTCGCCACCATGAAGGGCACCTACGCATGAAAACCTTCTACTGGCTCGTCAAACGCGAATTCTGGGAACACCGCGGAGGCTTCCTGTGGACCCCGCTGATTACCGGCGCGATCTTCCTCATCCTCAACATCATGGCCGTCATCACCGCCGAGGTGCTGGGCGTGCGCCACGGCATCCAGGTCGGCGGCGAAAACCTGCAGATGCTGATCGCCAAGGCCGACGCCGGCGACCTGAGGCACATCGGCGACGGCCTGGACATCGCCATGATGTCGGCCATGGGCCTGGTCGGCGTGGTGATGGGCATCGTGGTGCTGTTCTACTGCCTGGGCGCGCTGTACGACGACCGCCGCGACCGCAGCATCCTGTTCTGGAAATCGCTGCCGATCTCCAACCTCGACACGGTGTTTTCCAAGGTGGTGAGCGCGGTGGTGGTGGCGCCGGTGATCGCGGTGGTGGTCAGCATCGCCGCCGGCGTGATCCAGCTGGTGATCTACGCCCTGGTGCTCTCGCTGCATGGCGTCAATGCCTGGCAGCTGATCGGGCAGGCCCACCCGCTGCGCGTGATCGCCACCCTGGTCAGCAACATCCCGCTGTACGCGCTGTGGGCCATCCCCTCGGTGGGCTGGCTGATGTTCTGCTCGGCCTGGGCGCGCAGCAAGCCCTTCCTGTGGGCGGTGGCGGTACCGGCGGTACTGGGCCTGCTGGTGAGCTGGTTCGGCATCATGGGATTGTTCCGCCTGCCGACCATCTGGTTCTGGAAGAACATCGTGCAGCGCATCCTGCTCAGCGTGTTCCCCGGCTCCAACATCGCCTACGACGACGGTTCGCTGACCGCCTCCGCCGACTTCGGCGACGATCCGCTGAACGTGCTCTCGCCGCTGCACACCTACGGCCTGCTCGCCTCGCCCAACCTGTGGATCGGCGTCGTGGCCGGCGCGGTGCTGCTGGCCGGCGCGGTCTGGTTCCGCCGGGTGCGCGACGACAGCTGATGGCCAACCGTATTCGCATGAGGGGAGATACATCATGGGAACCCATACCATCGCCGGCCGGATCATCGCGCTGACCCTGCTGTTGCCGCTGGCAGCCTGCGGCCCGTCCGGCCACGACAACAGCGACATGGCCAAGGCTATGAAGGACGCGCAGCAAGAGACCTCCCCATCGGTCATCGGTGCGGAAATCCAGAAAGGCATCGATCAGGCCAAGCGGGAGCTGCCCACCAAGGACATCGACGTTAGCAGTGTCCATATCGGTCGCCACCCGCTTGACGGCGATCCGCGCGCGAAGGCCGTCATCACCCCGGAGGGCAAGCTGGTGATCGACGGCCATGCGGTCGATGCCACGCCCGAACAGCACGTCCTGCTGGTGGATTACCGCCAGCAGATCATCGGCATCGCCACTGCAGGCATGGACATCGGCGCCAGCAGCGCCGACATGGGCCTGGGGATCGCCAAGGAAGCGATCTTCGGCAAGCTCGCCGGCAAGAGCGACAAGGAGATCGAGACCGACATCAAGCCGCAGACCGACAAGATCCAGGCGGCCGCCATGCAACTGTGCAAGCGCCTGCCCGGCCTGATGGCTTCTCAGCAAAAGCTGGCGGCCGCCATGCCGGTATTCCGGCCCTACGCGACGATGACGCAGAAAGACATCGACGACTGCGGCAAGCACATCGACAAGAACGGCAAGCCGGGTTTCGCGGTGTTCTCCGATTGATCCCGTTCCGTCCGGCGGCGGCGCCGGTGATGATGGTTGACGGTTCGTGTCCCGCCTGCATTTTCCGCATGGATGCGGGATGCAGGCGGGGCATCCTCCCGGCGGCATCCGCCTTGTGCCACGCTTTCCATCCCGATCCGAGGAGAGTCCTGCCATGACCCATCGCCACCTTCCCTGGTTGCTCGCATGCGCCGTCCTCGTCACTGCATGCAGCGGCGGCTCGGACGACGACGTCCAGGTATTCGGCGGCAGCACCGACATCATCGACAGCCACATCACCCTGCATGACGGGCGCGTCATCATCAAGGTGGAAAGCGCGCCGGACGCCAGCGTGGACGCCGATGGCCGGTTCAGCATCGACGGCCACGACGTGGCGGTGAACGATGCCCAGCGTGCCCTGCTGCAACGCTACAACGCCTCCGCCCAGGCCATGCGCGCCCACGCCATCGCCACTGGCAAGGCCGGCATGGCCACGGCGACCCAGGCGCTGGGCGCCGCCGCCGGCAAGCTCACCGGCGCCGCCGCCGATACCACCCAGCAGAAGGTCGAGAGCGCCGCCAGCCAGGTCAGGCAGGCCGCCGCGAAAATCTGCGACGACCTCGCCGCCATGAAGGCGACGCAAGACCAGCTGGCCACCCAGCTGGATGCCTTCAAACCCTACGCACAGGCTCTCTCGGACAGCCGCATCGCGAAGTGCCAGGAGCACACCAAGGGCTGACCAGCACCCGGCGGTGGTGGCGCCTCAACCGCCACCACCGCCGCCGCCGTGGATACCCCCGCGAGTGAGTGCCATCGGGTCGAGCAGCCGCTGCAGCTCGGTCTTGGAAAGTCCCGTGTTCTCCAGCGCCACGTCCAGGATGGGGCGCTTCTCCTTGTAGGCCTGCTTGGCCGTGGCGGCGCCTTTCTCGTAGCCGATCACCGGGTTGAGCGCGGTGACCAGGATCGGGTTCCTGGCCAGCGCCTCATTCACCCGCGCCGTATTCACCTTGAAACCCGCGATGGCCTTGTCGGCCAGCAGTACGCTGACGTTGGAAAGGATGCCGATCGACTGCAGCAGGTTGTGCGCGATCAGCGGCAGCATCACGTTGAGCTGGAAGTTGCCGGACTGTCCGGCGACGGTGATGGCCGCATCGTTGCCGATCACCTGGGCGGCGACCATCGCGGTGGCTTCCGGAATCACCGGATTGACCTTGCCCGGCATGATCGACGAGCCCGGTTGCAAGGCCGGCAGCTCGATCTCGCCCAGGCCGGCCAGCGGTCCCGAGTTCATCCAGCGCAGGTCGTTGGCGATCTTCATCAGCGCCACCGCCAGCGTCTTGAGCTGGCCCGACAGTTCCACCGCCGCATCCTGCGAGGCCATGCCCTCGAAATAGTTCTCGGCCGACTCGAAGCGCACGCCGGTGAGCCGCTTCAGCTCGCGCGCCACGGTGGCGCCGAACTTGGGGTCGGCGTTGATGCCGGTGCCGACCGCGGTGCCGCCCAGCGGCAGCCGGCGCATGCGCTTGAGCGCATCCTCGATGCGCTCGATGGCCGAGCCGATCTGCGCCGCCCAACCCGACAGTTCCTGGCCGAAGGTCACCGGCATCGCGTCCATCAGGTGCGTGCGACCGGTCTTGGGGACGTTGCGCAGCTCGCGCGCGCGCCGCTCGATGACGCGCTTCAAATGCTTGAGCGCCGGCAGCAACTGCTCGCTGGCGGTCAGCGTGGCGCTGACGTGGATGGCGGTGGGGATCACGTCATTGGAGCTTTGCCCGTAGTTGACGTGGTCGTTGGGATGCACCTTGCCGCCGCCACGATTGGCCAGGTGCGCGATCACCTCGTTGGCATTCATGTTGGTGCTGGTGCCCGAGCCGGTCTGGAACACGTCGATGGGGAACTGCTCGTCGTGCTGGCCCGCGGCGACCGCCAGCGCGGCCCGGCGGATGGCATGCGCCTGGGTCTTTTTCAGGTGACCCAGCAGGAAGTTGGCGTCGGCGCCGGCCGCCTTGATCAGCCCCAGCGCGCGGATGAAGGCGCGCGGCAGGCGCAGGCCGGAGATGGGAAAATTGTCCACGGCGCGCTGCGTCTGCGCGCCGTACAGGGCGTCGGCGGGCACCTTCAGCTCCCCCATGCTGTCGTGTTCGATGCGGAACTGGCTCATGTCCTTGCGATTCCTCCGGAAAAGTCGGGCACGACTATAGGCTGGATTTCGTTAGCGCGCCGCCAAGGCGACAGGCCGGGCCCAGCGGCACCTGTTGTAAAATGGCGTTTTCCCGCTTCCGGAACGCCCCATGTCCTCCCATGCCCTGACCGCCCTGTCCCCGCTGGACGGCCGCTACGCCAGCAAGGTCGAAGCGCTGCGCCCGATCTTCAGCGAATTCGGCCTGATGCACCGCCGCGTGCACGTGGAGATCGAATGGCTGCTGGCGCTGGCCGCCGATCCGGGCATCGTGGAGCTGCCGGCGTTCTCCGCCGCGCAGATCGCCAAGCTCAAGGGCATCGCCGCCGATTTCAGCGTGGACGATGGCACGCGCATCAAGGCCATCGAGGCCACCACCAACCACGACGTGAAGGCGGTGGAATACTTCATCAAGGAGCGCATCGGCAACGATGCCGCGCTGGCCCAGGCCAAGGAATTCGTGCACTTCGCCTGCACCAGCGAGGACATCAACAACCTCTCCTATGCGCTGATGCTGCGCGATGCGCGCGAGCAGGTGCTGCTGCCCATGTTCGACGGCATCATCAATACGCTGCGCGAGCTGGCTCATGCCAACGCCGGCCTGCCGATGCTCTCGCGCACGCACGGCCAGACTGCCTCGCCCAGCACCCTGGGCAAGGAACTGGCCAACGTGGTGGCGCGCCTGGAGCGCCAGCGCAAGCAGCTGGCCGCGTTGGAGATCCCGGGCAAGATCAACGGCGCGGTGGGCAACTACAACGCCCATGCCATCACCTATCCCGAGCTGGACTGGCGCGGCTTCTCGCAGCGCTTCGTGGAAAGCCTGGGCCTGGACTACAACCCCTACACCACGCAGATCGAGCCGCACGACGGCGTGGCCGAATACTGCGACGCGGTGCGCCGCGCCAACATCATCCTGATCGACCTGGCGCGCGACGTGTGGGGCTATATCTCGCTGGGCTATTTCAAGCAGGCGCTGAAGGCCGGCGAGGTGGGCTCGTCCACCATGCCGCACAAGGTCAACCCGATCGACTTCGAGAATGCCGAGGGCAACTTCGGCCTGGCCAACGCCCTGCTCGGCCATTTCGCCGAGAAGCTGCCGATCAGCCGCTGGCAGCGCGACCTCACCGATTCCACCGTGCTGCGCGCGCTGGGCACCGCCTTCGGCCATACCCTGGTGGCGCTGGAATCGCTGAAGAAGGGCCTGGGCAAGCTCACCGTGAACGCCGACCGCCTCGCCGCCGACCTCGACGCCAGTTGGGAAGTGCTGGCCGAGGCCGTACAGACGGTGATGCGCCGCTATGGCCTACCCGAGCCCTACGAGCAGCTCAAGGCGCTGACCCGCGGCCAGGGCATCACGCGGGATTCCATGCGCGCCTTCATCACGGGGCTGGACCTGCCGGCCGATGCCAGGCAGCGTCTGCTGGACCTGACGCCGGGCGGCTATATCGGCCTGGCCGAGCCGTTGGCCAGGGATATCTGACCCTCGCGCCGGTCCTGTGCGCGACCGCCGTTATCGGACGGACAGGTCGCGCACAGGGTGCGCTCCTACAAAGAAGGGAATGAAGGGCGTTATTCCACCTCGTCCGAGCCCTCGTTGACGCCCTCGAACAGGAACGTGGAGAGGTAGCGTTCGCCGGTATCGGGCAGCATGGCCAGCAGCACCGCGCCTTCCGGCGCGTCCTTGGCCACCTGCAGCGCGGCAGCCAGCGTGGCGCCGGCCGAGATGCCCACGAAGATGCCCTCTTTCCGCGCCAGCTCGCGCGAGGTGTCGCGCGCCAGCACGTCGTCGACCGGCACGATCTGGTGCGCGACCTCGCGGTTGAGCACGGCCGGCACGAAGTCAGGCGTCCAGCCCTGGATCTTGTGCGGCTGCCACTCCTTGCCCGACAGCAGCGCGGCGCCCGCCGGCTCGCTGGCGATCACCTTCACTTCCGGCCGCGCCACCTTCAGCACCTCGCCCACGCCGGTCAGCGTGCCGCCGGTGCCCCAGCCGGTGACGAAGTAGTCCAGCCGCTTGCCGGCGAAGTCGCGCAGGATCTCCGGAGCCGTGGTGTTGCGGTGGTAGGCCGGGTTGGCGGGGTTCTCGAACTGGCGGGCCAGGAACCAGCCATGCTTGTCGGCCAGTTCCTTGGCCTTGCGCACCATGCCGCTGCCGCGCTCGGCGGCGGGCGTGAGCACCACCTTGGCGCCGTAGGCGCGCATCAGCTTGCGGCGCTCGATCGAGAAGGTCTCGGTCATCACCGCCACGAATGGGTAGCCGCGCGCCGCGCATACCGCCGCCAGCGCCACGCCGGTGTTGCCGGAGGTCGCCTCCACCACGGTCTGCCCGGGCTTGAGCAGGCCCTTCTGCTCGGCGTCGATGATGATGGCGTAGGCCAGGCGGTCCTTCACCGAGCCGGCCGGATTGAATGCCTCCACCTTGGCATACAGCGTCACGTGCTTCGGCGCCAGCCGATGGAGACGCACGATAGGCGTGTTGCCGATGGTGTCGAGAATGCTGTCGTAGATCATGGAATCGCTCCGTGGCACGGCATGGTGGGAAACGGTATCGCGCGATGGTGCGCCCGCGCGGGATAAGGATGTGTCAAGCCGCCACCCTGGATGGCGAATCGGCGGGCAGGGCCGCGAGCGGCGCCTGGCCGAACCAGCCCAGGGTGCCGGCCAGGGCCGCCACCTCGCCGACGATCAGCAGCGCCGGCGAACATACCTGGTGGGCCGCCGCGCGTTCGGCCAGTTCCGCCAGCGTGCCGGTGACCACGCGCTGCTCCGGCCGCGAACCGTTCTCGACCAGGGCGAACGGCGTGGTGGCGGCGCGCCCATGGGCGATCAACTGCCGTTGCAGCGTCGCCAGCTCGCCGATGCCCATGTAGAACGCCAGTGTCTGCCGCTCCTGCGCCAGCGCGGGCCAATCCAGCGTATCGACCGATTGGCGGCAATGCGCGGTCACCAGGCGCACCGACTGCGCATGATCGCGATGGGTCAGCGGAATGCCGGCATAGGCCGCACAGGCCAGCGCGGCGGTGATGCCGGGCACCACTTCATAAGGGATGCCGTGGTGGCGCAAGAACTCAAGCTCCTCGCCGCCGCGGCCGAACACGAACGGATCGCCGCCCTTCAGCCGTACCACGCGCCGGCCCGCCGCGGCATGTTCGAGCATCAAGGCATGGATCTGCGCCTGGGTAGTGTGGTGGTGGCCGGCCTGCTTGGCCACTTCGATGCGCTCGGCATCGCGCCGCGCCAGCGCCAGCACCTCGGCGCTCACCAGCCGGTCGTGCAGGATCACGTCCGCCTCGTTCAGGGCGCGCAGGCCACGCAGGGTCAGCAAGCCGGGATCGCCCGGCCCGGCGCCCAGCAAGACCACCGAACCTGTCGCCGGTCGCGATGCCGCCGATGCCAGCAGGTTTTCGGCCGCCGCCTGCGCCAGGGCCCGTTGCCCGCGCCGCAGCAGGCCCTGTACCGGGCCTTCGAGCAGGTGCTGGTAGAAGCGCCGGCGCAGGGCGAGATCCGGCAGGCGGGTGCGAATCGCGCCCCGCAGTTCCGCCAGCATCGTGGCCAGCGGCCCGACCACCGGATCGACCAGGGTTTCCAGCCGCTCGCGCAGCAGGCGGGCCAGCATCGGCGCCTGGCCGCCGCTGGAAATGGCGATGGTGACCGGCGCGCGATCGACCACCGCCGGCACATGAAAACTGGAGCGCCCGGCGTCGTCCACCACGTTCACGAACAGCCGCCGCCGCTCGGCCAATGCCTGGATGCGCGCATGCAGGGCCGCGTCGTCGCTGGCGGCCACCACCAGCCACACCTCGTCCAGCCAGCTCTCCTCGAAACGCTCCGGGCGCCAGCGGATGCGCCCCTGCCCGGCCCACGCCCGCAACGCCGGGGTAAGCGCCGGCGCGCCCACGATCACCCGCGCGCCGGCCTCCAGCAGCGCGGCCGCCTTGCGCTCGCCCACCACGCCACCGCCCACCACCAGCACCTGGCGGCCGGCAAGGTCGGCGAACAGCGGGTACAGCTTCATCGGGACGCGGGCTCCCTGCAGCGTGGACGGCATCGGTCCGGCCCACGCTAGCAAGCCATGCGGGCGATACAAATGATTTGTGCGACCAGGGATATGCCGCGCTGTTATAAGCGCTTGTCCACGATCTCCGCCTGGCCAGCGAGCACCCCGCCCCAACCCTCCCCTGCACGCAGGGGAGGGGGCAGTGCGCGCACGTTTTGACTCCTCTCCTGCATGCAGGAGCGCCAGTGCTCGCACGTCTTGGCTCCTCCCCCTGCGCGCAAGGGGAGGTTGGGAGGGGGTAGCAGGTGCGCCGAGATCTTGAACAGGTTCCAAGCCCCCCCCTGGGACGATCGTGTATTGACGCGTCGCAGCAACAGATGTATAGACGTCTAATTCACGACCACTGCCAAGGTCATCTCATGGACAGTCATCGCCCACCGCTGGGAACCGCCCCGGCTGCCTGCGCAGGCAGGGTGCCGGCCGGCCAGGGCGCGCGATGTATCCGCCCTGCGACCACAAGCCCTGCCCCCTTCGATCGCTTGCGGAACCTGAGCCATGACCCTTACCCAACTGCGCTATCTGGTCGCCATCGCTGATGCCGGCCTGAACATCACCCTCGCGGCCGAGCGGGTGCATGCCACCCAGCCCGGCCTGAGCAAGCTGCTGCGCCAGCTTGAGGACGAGCTGGGCTTCCAACTGTTCCACCGCAAGGGCCGCAGCCTCCACGCCATCACCCACGCGGGCACGCACGTGCTCGAACGGGCGCGTACCATCCTGGCGGAGGCGGCCAACATCCGTTCCATCGCCGCCAACCTGCGCAACGAGTCGCGCGGCACGCTGCGTATCGCCACTACCCATACCCAGGCCCGCTTCGCCCTGCCCAGCGCGGTCGCCGCGCTGAGCCGCAGCTACCCGCAGGTCAGCGTGCACCTGCAGCCGGTCAGCGACTCGGACGTGATCTCGCTGCTGGATGGTGGCCAGGTGGACCTGGCCATCGTCAGCACGGCGGCCGGCGCCCCCCCGCCCAACGGCATCGCCCTGCCCGCCTATCGCTGGAACCGCGTGGTGGTGGTGCCCAAAGACCACCCACTGTCGCGCCAGAAGCACGCGCCCACGCTGGAGCAGCTCGCCGCGCACCCGCTGATCAGCTACGACTCCTCGCTCAAGCCCGAGTCCTCGCTGGCCCGCGCCTTCCACACCGCCAGCCTGCACCCGCAGATCGTGATGACGGCCAGCGACGCCGACCTCATCAAGACCTACGTGCGCGAAGGGCTGGGCATCGGCGTGCTGGCCGAAATGGCCTACCAGCCCGAGCACGATACCGACCTGCGCCAACTGGGCGCCGACCACCTGTTCGCCGCCTGCACCACCTGGATCGTGCTGCGCCGCGAAAGCGTGCTGCGCGAATACGCGCTGGATTTCATCGGCGTGTTCGCCCCGCACCTGGAGCGCCGCGCCGTCAGCCGCGCGCTCACCAGCGGCGGCGCCGGCACCTCGCAGTGGCCGGGCGTGCCGCATTGGCGCGAGCGGCAAGTGCCGCACAGGGTGGCCGAGCCGCTGGTGGAGGCGCAGTAGCCTCGCCTGGGTGGTGGCATCAGCCCCGCAGCAGGCCGCGTTTTTCCAGCAGCGAGACGATGTGCCCGGCCAGCACCCGCGGATCGGCGGCGTGGCCATCCACGCGCAATTCAGGCTGCGCGGGCTCCTCATAGGGATCGCTGATCCCGGTGAAATGTGCGATGGCTCCCGCGCGAGCCTGCGCATACAGACCCTTGCGATCACGCGCCTCGCAGACCTCCAGCGGCGTGGCCACGTGGATTTCGATGAAATCACCATGGCCCTCGACCAGCGCGCGGGCCTGCGCGCGCGCCTGGGCGTAGGGCGCGATCGGCGCGCACACCGCGATGCCGCCATGGCGCACGATCTCGCTGGCGACGTAGCCGATGCGCACGACGTTGGCATCGCGATCCTCGCGCGAGAAGCCCAGTCCCTTGGACAGGTGCTTGCGCACCTCGTCGCCATCCAGCACGGTGATCGGGCGGCTGGTGCGTTCCAGCAACTGGGCCACCACCGCCTGCGCGAGGGTCGATTTGCCCGCGCCGGACAATCCCGTGAAGAACAGCGCGAAGCCTCGCGCGGCTCGCGCCGGATGCCGCTCGCGAAGGATCTCCACCACCTCGGGGAAGGAGAACCACGCGGGAATCTCGCTGCCTTCCTGCAGGTGTTGACGCAGCTGGGTACCGGAGATGTCGCGTACCTCGTCCTCCGGCCGCAGCTCGGTGGTGGGCAGGTAGGCGTCGCGGTTGGCGACGTACACCATGGCCGGGAACGGCACGATGCGGATGCCCAGTTCATCCTGGTGCCGTTCCAGCAGGCGTTGCGCATCGAACGGTCCATAGAACGGCTTGCCGTTGGCGTCGTTGCCGGGACCGGCGTGGTCGCGCCCGACGATGAAATGGCTGGCGCCGTAGTTCTTGCGGATGATCGCGTGCCACAGCGCCTCGCGCGGCCCGCCCATGCGCATGGCCAGCGGCAGCAGCGACAGCCTGGCGCTGTTGGCCGGGTATTGCGGCAGCAGCGCCTGGTAGCAGCGCACGCGGGTGTAATGGTCGATGTCGCCGGGCTTGGTGCGTCCCACCGATGGCTGCACCAGCAGCTTGGCGTCCACCTGCTGCGCCGCGCGCAAGGTCAGCTCGCGATGGGCGCGGTGCATCGGGTTGCGCGTCTGGAACGCCACGATGCGGTGCCAGCCCTGCGCGGCGAACCAGGCGCGCAGGCTGCGCGGCGTATCGCGCAGGGCGGTGAAGTCGTAGTGCGACGGCGGCTGGATGCCGCGTACTCGCCCGCCCAGGTTGACCGGGCGGTAGCGCTCCAGTAGCTCGGCCACGCCCGGGTGCGCGGGGTCGGTGGTACCGAACACCTTGAGCGCCTCCTGCACGCGGTCCGGCCGGTAGATGTCCGTCACCTCGAGCACGGCCAGCGGCACGCCCTGCGCATCACGCAGGACCACCTCGCTGCCGGGAACGAGGCGCCCGGCGAAGGCCTCGCTCACGTCCAGGGTGACCGGTATCGGCCACAGCGTGCCGTCGGCCAGTCGCATCGCCTCGACCACGCCGGTGTAGTCGTGGCGGTCGAGGAAGCCCTCCAGCGGCGAGAAGGCGCCGTTGAGCAACAGCTCCAGGTCGCACAGCTGGCGCGTATCGAGATCGAGGCCCGGCAGGCCGGCGCCGCGGCTCTTCAACGCCTCCGCTTCGTCGGGCGGCAGGTAAAGCTCCTTGAGCACGCCGCCATGCGGGGCGATCAGCGGGGCGGTATCGACGTCGGCGGCGGGGTCGGCCTGGAAGGGAGCGAGGGCGCTAGGGCTCATGGGTTGTCTTGACTTGTCGGGGCGGTGGCCGGCTCGGCGGCCGGCATCTGTCGTTTTTCTGTGCGCGGGCTCAGGCCAGGCCATGCAGCCCGCATTCACGCTTGAGTCCGAAGAAACGCGTGGCTTCGGCGTCCTTGCCAGGCTCCCAGCGATGGCTGGTATGCACGTCGCCGATGGAAAGGTAGCCCTGCTCCCACAGCGGGTGGTAAGGCAGGCCGTGCCGGCGCAGGTACAGCCCGACGTCGCGGTCGGTCCAGTCGGCGATCGGGTGGAATTTCCAGCGACCGTCGCGACGCTCGGCGAACGGGATCGCCGCGCGCGTGCGCGCCTGGCTGCGCCGCAGGCCGGCGAACCACGAGCCGGCGCCCAGCTCCCGCAATGCCCGCTGCATCGGCTCTACCTTGCGCAGTCGGTTGTAGCGGTCGATACCTGGCACGCCCTGTTCCCATAGCTTGCCTTCGCGGGCCTCCAGCCAGGCGGGGCTTTGCGGCGCGCTGTAGACCTTCAGGTTCAGTGACAGCCGCACGCTCAGTTCATCGACGAACTGGTAGGTCTCGGGGAACAGGTAGCCGGTGTCAACCAGGATCACCGGCAGGTCCGGGCGCTGCCGGGTCAGCAGGTGCAGCGATACCGCCGCCTGCGCGCCGAAGCTGGAGGACAGCACGTGCGTGCCGGGTGCGTAGGCCATGGCCCAGATCACGCGCTGTTCCGCGCCGAGCGTGGCCAGCCATGCGTTCAATGCTTCCAGCGCCCTGGGATCGTGCTGCGCTTCCTCCAGCAGCGCCTGGTTCATGCCAGCACCTCCGCGGGAATCCGTCGCGGCTCGGCGCCGAGCACGCCGGTACGCACCAGGAAATCGCCAAAATGCTCGCCCTGCCCGCGCTCCGCCGCGTAGCGGGCGAACAAGGGATCGAGCGTCTCGAGGATGGCCGCCTCGTCGATGTTCTCGCGATAGGTCCGGTTGAGCCGCTGGCCGCGGAAATCCGCGCCCAGGCGCAGGTCGTAGCGTCCCGGGCCGCGTCCGACCAGGGCGATCTCGCCCAGGTACGGCCGCGAGCAGCCGTTCGGGCAGCCGGACAGGCGCAGCAGGATCGGCGCGTCGCCGAGGCCATGCTGGTCCAGCAGGGCTTCCAATCGCGGCAGCAGCTCGGGCAGGTAACGCTCGCTCTCGGCCATGGCCAGGCCGCAGGTGGGCAAGGCCACGCAGGCCACCGCGTGTCGGCGGATGCCGCTGTGCGTGCGATAGCCGTCCAGGCCGTGCGCGGCGACGATGGCGTCGATGCGCGCGCGCTGCTCCGCCGCCACGTTGGCGACGATCACGTTCTGGTTGCAGGTCAGGCGGAAATCGCCCTCGTGCACGCGGGCCAGCTCGCGCAGGCCGCTCAGCCAGCGGCGCTCGCCAACGTCGGCCAGCCGGCCCGACTCGATCTGCAGGGTGAGGTGCCAGTAGCCGTCGCCGCCCTCGATCCAGCCATAGCGGTCGCCGTTGTGGTCGAAGCGATAGGGGCGCTCAGGCGCAAGCGCAAAACCCAGCCGCGATTCCACCTCGGCCTTGAAGACATCGAGCCCGCGATGGTCGATGGTGTATTTCAGCCGCGCATGCTTGCGTTCGCTGCGATTGCCCCAGTCGCGCTGCACCGCCACCACGGTTTCGGCCAGCGCCAGCAAGTGTTCCGGCGCCACGAAGCCGATCACGCTGCCCAGGCGGGGATAGGTGGTGGGATCGCCGTGGGTGGCGCCCATGCCGCCGCCCACCGCCACGTTGAAACCTTGCAGTTCGCCCTGCTCGATGATGGCGACCAGGCCCAGGTCCTGCGCGAACACATCCACGTCGTTGAGTGGCGGGATGGCCAGCCCGATCTTGAACTTGCGCGGCAGGTAGGTGGTGCCATACAGCGGCTCCTCCTTGGGCTCGCCCACCAGCGGCTCGCCGTCCAGCCAGATCTCGTGGTAGGCGTGCGTGCGCGGCGACAGCGCCTCGGAAAGACGGGTCGCCCAGGCATAAGCCTGCGCATGGGCGGCGGATTCCACCGGGTTGGGCGTGCTCACCACGTTGCGCACCACATCGCCGCAGGCGGCAATGGTGGTGGCCAGCGCCTCGTGGATGGCCGCGATGGTGGGCTTGAGCCGGCGCTTGATGATGCCGTGCCACTGGAAGGTCTGGCGCGTGGTGATGCGCAGGGTACCGTTGGCATACTCGCGGGCCAGGCGATCGAATACCAGCCACTGCGCCGGCGTCACCACGCCGGCAGGCAATCGGGCGCGCAGCATGAAGGCATACGCCGGCTCCAGCTTCTGCCGGCGGCGTTCCTCGCGCAGGTCGCGGTCGTCCTGCAGGTAGCTGCCATGGAATTTCAGCAACTTGTTGTCGTCGTCGCTGATCGCTCCGGTAACGGGATCGCGCAGGCCCTCGGCGATGGTGCCGCGCAGATAGCGACTGTTGGCCTTGATGCGCTCGAAGTCGGAAGGCGGCGGAGTGCTCATGTCAGTACACGTCGCGGGCGTAGCGGCCCTGTTGCAGGAGATCGGACAGCCATTCCCTGGCCCCCTCGGGCGTATGCCCGCCGTGCGCCACCGCCACGTCGACCAGCGCCGCATGCACGTCCTTGGCCATATGGGTGGCATCGCCGCAGACGTAGAGATGGGCGCCTTCGCGCAGCCAGGCGTAGAGTTCGCGCCCCTGCTCGCGCAGCCGCTGCTGCACGTAAACCCTGGCGTCGTCGTCGCGCGAGAACGCCAGGTCCAGGCGATGCAGCGAGCCATCCCGCAGCGCGGCCTGCCATTCGACCTGGTAGAGGAAGTCACTACCGAAATGGCGATTGCCGAAGAACAGCCAGTTGCGCCCGCGCGCGCCGGCCTCGCGGCGCTCCTGCACGAAGGCGCGGAACGGCGCCACGCCGGTGCCCGGCCCGATCATGATGATGTCGCGCGCGTCGTCCTTGGGCAGCCGGAAGCGCTCGTTCGCCTCGATGAATACCGGCAGCCGCCGCTCATCGCCCGCCTCGGCGATGAACGAGGACGCCGCGCCCCAATGGCGTTCGCCATGCCCGAGGTAATCCACCACGGCCACGGCGAGGTGCACTTCGTCGCCCACGGCCTTCTGGCTTGAGGCGATGGAATAGAGCCTGGGCGTCTGCGGCCGCAGCGTGGTCACCAGTTCCCCGGCGGTCCAGGCCACCGGATGACGCTGCCACAGGTCGAGCGGCTGGTCGCTGGCCAGCACGGCGGCCAGCGACGCGGACTGCTCCGGACGCAGCAGTTGCGCCAGCGCCGAATCGCGGCTGGCCGTCGCCAGCGCGGCGATCAAGGGCCGGCTGAGCCGGGTCAGCTCGCGTTCATGCGACAGCCAGCGGCGCAACGGCAGCTCCCGCCCGTCGTGGCGCACGATCTCATCGCCATCCAGGTGCAGCAGCGACAGCCATTGCTCCACCAGCGCGGGCGGGTTCTCCGGCCACACGCCGACCGCGTCACCCGGCTCGTAGCGCAGTCCCGAGCCTTCCAGCGACAATTCCACATGGCGGATATCGCGGCCGGCATCGCGCGCTACGATGGACTGGTTCTCCAGCACGGCCGCCGCGTAGGGATGCTCCCGACTGAACGCCACTCGGCTGGGCACCGGCTGCAGGTTGGCGACGCGCGCGGTGGGCGACGGATTGCCCAGCGCCTGCCGCGCCTGCTCCAGCGCCTGCCCGCTCCATGGCGCGGCGACCGCATCGACGTCCACGTCGGCCTCGCCCAGGGGCGCCAGCCGCGTACCGCCCAGCTCGGCCAGGCGCGCATCGAGCTGCCGGCCGATCGCGCAGAACTGCGGGTAGCTCGAATCGCCCAGGCCCAGCACGGCGTAGCGCAGGCCCGGCAGCCTCGGCGCACGCTTGCCCAGCACGAACTCGACCAGGCCGCGCGCGTCGTCCGGCGGCTCGGCGTCGCCCTGCGTGCTGATCACCACGATGAGATGGGTTTCCTTGGCCAGCTCGCGCTGCGGGTAGGCATCGGCGCGCACCAGGCGCGCTGCCAGGCCGGCCGCTTCGGCGCGCGCGTGCAACTGGGCGGCGATGCGCTTGGCCTGGCCGGTCTGGCTGCCGTAGAGAATGGTCAGTCGCTCGCCCGGCGCGGCGGATGGCGCCGGAACGGCGCCGCGCTGCACCTGCTCGGCGCGGGCGGCGCTCCAGGCGGCGATCCAGTAGAGCTCCGCCGGCCCCAGCCCGTCGACCAAGCGCTCCAGCGCCGACAACCGCTCGCGGTCCACGCCTGCCAATCCGGTTTCCGTTGCCGCGACCGCGCTCACATCGACTTCCTATGGACGTCCATACCCCTGGACCTCCAAAGCTAGTCATGACGCCAGGTCATGTGAAAGGACGTGTTGGCATAACCACATGTCCGCCGGCTTATTTTCGGCGCTGCGCGGCTCCGTGCCCCAGAATGCTCCGGGCCAGCCGAACGCACTGACCGCGATCAAGCGGGGCCGCCGCCGCGTTCGCTTAGAATGGGCGGATGACTACCTCCCGCCCCCTCCCCATCGAAGTCCGCGGCAGCGCCCGCCAGCCCCTGGGCATGAGCCCGGCCCAGTTTCTGCGCGACTACTGGCACAAGCGCCCGCTGCTGATCCGCCAGGCCTTCCCCGGCTTCCAGCCCCCGATCCAGCCGGATGACCTGGCCGGCCTGGCGCTGGAGGAAACCGCCCTGTCGCGCCTGATCGTCCACGACGAGGCGCGTGAGCGCTGGAAAGTGAAGGCCGGCCCGCTGACCGAGAAGGACTTCGCCGGCACGCCCGACCGCAACTGGACCCTGCTGGTACAGGACGTGGACAAGTGGGACGCCGACGTGGCGGCCCTGCTGAAGGACTTCACCTTCCTGCCCAGCTGGCGGCTGGACGACATCATGATCTCCTACGCCGAGCCGGGTGGCGGCGTCGGCCCGCATGTGGACCAGTATGACGTGTTCCTGCTGCAGGCCATCGGCCAGCGCCACTGGGCGATCAGCGATGACCCGGACGCGCCGAAGGATTTCCGCCCGGACGTGGAGCTCAAGCAGCTCCGGCACTTCGAGCCCACCCATGAGTGGCTGCTCGAACCGGGCGACATGCTCTACCTGCCGCCCGACGTGCCGCACGACGGCGTGGCCTTCGGCGGCCCCTGCATGACCATCTCGGTGGGCATGCGCGCACCGTCGCGGGCCGAGCTGGTCGGCGACCTGGCCGATTACCTGGCCGAGCGCCTGCCGGACGAACTGCGCTACAGCGACCCGGATCTCGCCCCAGCCAAGGCCATCGGCGAGATCGACCGCGCGGCGCTGGCCCGCGTGCGCCAGTCCGTGCCCTTCGCCGCCGGCCTGGACGACGCCACCCTGGTCGACTGGTTCGGCCGCTTCATTACCCGCTACCGCAGCGCCCAGCAGCCGGTGCCGCCCACCAAGGCACTGACCGGCGCGGCCCTGCTCAAGCAGATCGAGGGCGGCGCCCGCCTGCTCCGGCACCCCTGGGCGCGGATGGCCTGGGCCAAGGCCCGGAGAGGCGCTACCCTGTTCGTCAACGGGCAGGCCTACCCCGCCGCGGCCGAGCTGGCCGCACGGATCTGCCGCGAACGAGAGCTGGCGCCCGGCGGGAAGATCCCAGCCGCCGAACTCACGCTGCTGCTGGCCCTGGTCAACGACGGACACCTGGTGGTGCGCAAACCGCGACGGCGATGAACGAATCCAGGCCCCCCATCCTTCCCGCCGCCACCCGCGGCGAACTGACCGACAGCCGCCTGCAACTGCTGGCCGGGGCCCGTCATCGCGTCGACATCTACCAGCCCTGCCTGGACGCGGACAGCTACCAGGGCGAGGACGAACTGGCCGAGCTGCGTCGGCTGGCCACTTCCGGGCGCGGGGCGCAGGTGCGCCTGCTGCTGCATGATCCGGCGGCCGCCCTGCGCGATGGCCATCGCCTGATCGCGCTGTCCCAGCGCCTGCCCAGCGCCATCCAGGTGCGCACACCGGTCGAGGACACCGACCTGGCCTATGCGTCCAGCTACCTGCTCACCGACCAGGGCGGCTACCTGTTCCAACCGGAGGCCACCCGGCCCGGCGGGCGCGGATCCCTTTGCGACCGCGCCGCGCAGGCGCCGCTGCTGCAGCACTTCAATGAAGTATGGGAGCGCTCGGCACCGGCCACGGTGCTGCAGGCCCTCCATCTCTAGGGGAGCCGGCCGCGGGGGCCGGCCATCCCTAGCCGCGGGCTGAACGAGCGGTGCGGGATGGCCTGTCATCGTTCCGCCACCATTCCCTGGCTTTCCCGCGGAAAAAGCCGGTCTACGACGATAGTCGGTACCCCCGGGCTCGAAATACTCGCCATCGCCCCCATTTCCGGTGAGCGTTTTGGGTTGCCGCGCCGCAGCACCCCAAGGCTATAATTAACGGGATTTTTCCCAGCCACCGGCCAACCCCGGCCGGCGGCTGCAAGCCTCCCTTCCTCACCGGTGGTGACGTGAGCACAAATCTGATCCGCGAGTTCTTCGAATCCTCCCAACTCGCCGGCGGCAACGCCGATTACGTCGAACAGCTCTATGAATCCTGGTTGGCAGACCCGTCGTCGGTCTCCGCCGACTGGAACAGATACTTCGGAACCTTCAGAGGCCGCGAAGCGGGGGACGTCCCCCACTCCGCGGCCATTGCGCGTATAGAGGCCGCACAAAAGCAGCGCCACAACGGCGTCGCCGTAGCCGGACCGGTGGACGATGCCCATGCCCGCAAGCAGGCCGGCGTGCTGCGCATCCTTACCGCCTACCGCTCGCGCGGCCACCTCGCGGCCAATCTCGACCCGCTCGGCCTGGCCGAGAAGTTGCCCGCGCCGGACCTGGAACCCGCCTTCCACGGCCTCTCCGATGCCGACCTGGACACCGAGTTCGACTGCGGCAACTTCGCCGGCGGTGGCCTGCGCATGAAGCTTCGCGACCTGCTCGCCCGACTCAAGAAGGTGTACACCCACACCCTTGGCGTCGAGTTCATGCACATCAGCAACCATGAACAGCGCAACTGGATCTACACCCGCCTGGAGCAGGCCAACGGCGACGCCGGCCTGGACGCCGCGGGCAAGAAGCGCGTGCTGGCCGAGCTGACCGCGGCCGAGGGCCTGGAGCGCTACCTGCACACCAAGTACGTGGGCCAGAAGCGCTTCTCGCTGGAAGGCGGCGACAGCCTGATCCCGATGGTGGACGACGTAGTGCGCGCCGCCGGCGACAACGGCATCAAGGAAGTGGTGATCGGCATGGCCCACCGCGGCCGCCTCAACGTGCTGGTCAACATCCTGGGCAAGCCGCCGCGCACCCTGTTCAACGAGTTCGAAGGCAAGTTCGACCATCCGGACGATCCGGCGCACTCGGGCGACGTGAAGTACCACATGGGCTTCTCCGCCGACGTCAAGACGCCGAACGGCGGCACCCACGTGGCGCTGGCGTTCAACCCGTCGCACCTGGAGATCGTCAACCCGGTGGTGGCCGGCTCGGTGCACGCGCGCCAGACCCGCCGCCGCGACACCGAGCGCAAGCAGTCGATGGCGGTGATCGTGCACGGCGACGCCGCACTGGCCGGCCAAGGCGTGAACATGGAACTGTTCAACATGTCCCAGGCCCGCGGCTTCAAGATCGGCGGCAGCCTGCACATCGTGGTGAACAACCAGGTGGGCTTCACCACCTCCAACCCGCAGGACGCCCGCTCCACGCTGTACTGCACCGACATCGCCAAGATGGTCAACGCGCCGGTGTTCCACGTGAACGGCGACGATCCGGAAGCGGTGATCCAGGCCACCCGCCTGGCCTACGAGTTCCGCAAGCAGTTCCGCAAGGACGTGATGATCGACCTGGTGTGCTACCGCCGCCACGGCCACAACGAGGCCGACGAGCCGGCGGCCACCCAGCCGGTGATGTACCAGATCATCCGCAAGCGCCCGACCACCCGCGACCTGTACGCGCAGCAACTGGTGAAGGAAGGCGTGATCGCCGACGGCGACGGGCAGAAGCTGCTCGACGACTACCGCAACCGCCTCGAGGCCGGCGAGCCGATGACCGAGCTCACCACCGCCCTGATCAAGGACATCGAGGTGGACTGGGACAAGTACATCGGCGGCAAGCTGTCCACCCCGGCCGACACCGGCTACCCGAAGCAGCGCCTGGTCGAGCTGGCCAACCAGATCCTCACGTTCCCGAAGGACCTGACCCTGCAGTCGCGCGTGGCCAAGATCTACGAGGACCGCGCCAAGATGGCCGCCGGCGAGCTGCCGGGCGACTGGGGCTTCGCCGAGAACCTGGCCTACGCCTCGCTCATCGACCAGGGCTACAATCTTCGCCTGGTCGGCCAGGACTGCGGCCGCGGCACGTTCTTCCACCGCCATGCCGTGCTGCACGACCAGAAGACCGGCTACACCTATATGCCGCTGGCCACCGTGCGCGAGGGCGCCGACGTCGAGGTGATCGACTCGCTGCTCAGCGAGGAGGCCGTGATGGCCTTCGAGTACGGCAGCGCCACCACCGATCCCTACACCCTGCATATCTGGGAAGGCCAGTTCGGCGACTTCGCCAACGGCGCCCAGGTAGTGATCGACCAGTTCATCAGCTCGGGCGAGGCCAAGTGGAACCGCCTGTGCGGCCTGGCGCTGTTCCTGCCCCACGGCTACGAAGGCCAGGGTCCGGAGCACTCCTCGGCCCGCCTGGAGCGCTTCCTGCAGCTGTGCGCGCTGGACAACATGCAGGTCTGCGTGCCCACCACGCCGGCCCAGGCCTTCCACATGATCCGCCGCCAGATGGTGCGCCCGACCCGCAAGCCGCTGGTGGTGATGACGCCCAAGTCGCTGCTGCGCCACAAGCTGGCCGTGTCGTCCCTGGACGAGCTGGCCAGCGGCAGCTTTCAATTGGTGATCCCGGAGCATCGCGAACTGGCCGCCAAGAAGGTCAAGCGCGTGGTGCTGTGCTCGGGCAAGGTCTACTACGACCTGCTGGAAGAGGCCGAGAAGCGCGGCCTGGCCGACGTGGCCATCGTGCGCGTGGAGCAACTCTATCCGTTCCCGCGCCCGCAGGTCACGGCGGAACTGGAGAAGTACCCGGCCGCCAAGGAAGTGATCTGGTGCCAGGAAGAGCCCATGAACCAGGGCGCATGGTTCCAGATCCGCCACCACCTGCAGGCCTGCGTGGGCAGCAAGCAGAGCCTCTCGTACGCCGGCCGCGCCCGCTCGCCGGCCCCGGCCGCCGGCCACCTCAATACCCATGTCGCCGAACAGGCGGCATTGGTCGAGCAGGCCTTGGTCGCACCGATCGGCCCCGACCACTCGGCGGAATAGTTTTATCGGAAAAGTGCGGCCATGGATGGCCGCTTTTTGACTTTAGCGTTCACGGATGAACGCACTGAATTTGAGAAGTGCGGCCATGGATAGCCGCTTTTGGCTTTCGCGCTCACGGATGAACGCACTAAATTTGAGAAGTGCGTCCATGGATGGCCGCTTTTGACCTTAGCGTTCAGGGATGAACGCACTCATCAAAGGATATTTATGTCTATCGAAGTCAAAGTTCCCGTCCTGCCCGAGTCCGTCTCCGACGCCACCATCGCCACCTGGCACAAGCAGGCCGGCGAAGCGGTCAAGCGTGACGAGAACCTGGTCGACCTCGAAACCGACAAGGTGGTGCTGGAAGTGCCGTCGCCGGTCGACGGCGTGCTGAAGGAAATCAAGTTCCAGTCGGGCGACACCGTAACCAGCCAGCAGGTGATCGCGGTGATCGAGGAAGGCGCCGTGGCCGCCGCGCCGGCACCCGCCGCTGCCGCGCCGGCGCCCGCGCCGGCCGCAGCCCCCGCCGCCGCGCCGTCGGTCGGCAAGGCCGGCAACGCCGACCTGTCGCCGGCCGGCCTGCGCGTGGCCACCGAGCAGAACATCGATGCCTCCAAGGTCGCCGGCACCGGCCGCGACGGCCGCGTGACCAAGGAAGACCTGGTCAACTACGGCAAGGGCGGGCCCGCCCCGGCCGCCGCCGCGCCGGCAGTCAAGCCGACCCCGGGCTCGCGTCCGGAAGAGCGCGTGCCGATGACCCGCATCCGCGCCCGCATCGCCGAGCGCCTGATGCAGTCGAAGAACTCCATCGCCATGTTGACCTCGTTCAACGAGGTGAACCTCGCCGAAGTGGTGAAGATGCGCAAGGCGCTGGGCGAGTCGTTCGAGAAGGCGAACGGCGTGAAGCTCGGCTTCATGAGTTTCTTCGTCAAGGCCGCCGCCGAAGCGCTCAAGCGCCATCCGATCGTCAACGCCTCGGTCGACGGCAACGACATCGTCTATCACGGCTACCAGGACATCTCCATCGCCGTGTCCACCGACAAGGGCCTGGTGACGCCGGTGCTGCGCAACGTGCAGGACCTGAGCTTCGCCGACGTCGAGCGCGGCATCGTCGACTACGCCAAGAAGGCGCGCGACGGCAAGCTGGGCCTGGACGACCTGCAGGGCGGCACCTTCACCATCACCAACGGCGGCACCTTCGGCTCGCTGCTGTCCACCCCGATCGTCAACCCGCCGCAGAGCGCCATCCTGGGCATGCACGCCATCAAGGAGCGCCCGGTCGTCGAGAACGGCCAGGTGATCGCCGCGCCGATGATGTACCTGGCGCTTTCCTACGACCACCGCATCATCGACGGCAAGGACGCGGTGCTGTTCCTGGTGGACATCAAGAACCAGCTTGAGAATCCGCAGCGCATGTTGCTGGGCATCTGATCGCTCCGCGGTCAGATGCCGGGAATAGGGAATCGTGAATAGGGGGAATAGCGGACCACCGCAACCTTTCGCGCCTTTCCTATTCCCTATTCCCCACCCCCTATTCCCGTGAGCGAAGCATGAGCGAACAACAGAAATTCGACGTCATCGTCATTGGCGCCGGCCCAGCCGGCTACGTGGCCGCGATCCGCGCCGCACAGCTTGGCCTCAAGACCGCCTGCGTCGACGCCTTCGTCGGCAAGGATGGCAAGCAGGCGCTTGGCGGCACCTGCCTCAACGTGGGCTGCATCCCGTCCAAGGCGCTGCTGGACTCCTCGCGCCAGTTCTGGAACATCGCGCACAACTTCCCGGTGCATGGCATCAGCGTCGAGAACCCCAAGATCGACGTGGCCGCGTTCATCGCGCGCAAGGACAAGATCGTCAAGCAGTTCACCGGCGGCATCGGCCAGCTGTTCAAGGCCAACAAGATCATGCCGTTCTTCGGCAAGGGCAAGCTGCTGAAGGGCAACAGCGTCGAGATCACCGGCCATGACGGCGACAAGCAGACCATCAGCGCCACCAACGTGATCCTGGCCTCCGGCTCGGTGCCGATCGAGCTGCCGTTCGCCAAGTTCGACGGCAAGACCATCATCGACAACGCCGGCGCGCTGGACATCGGCGCCGTGCCCAAGCGCCTGGGCGTGATCGGCGCGGGCGTGATCGGCCTGGAGCTGGGCAGCGTATGGCGCCGCCTGGGCTCGGAGGTCACCATCCTCGAGGCGCTGCCGGATTTCCTCTCGGTGGCCGACGCCGACATCGCCAAGATCGCCGCCAAGGAATTCGCCAAGCAGGGCCTGGATATCAAGACCGGCGCCAAGCTCACCAAGGCCGAGGTCAAGGGCGAGGAAGTTCACCTCACCTACGAGGACAAGGACGGCGCGCACGATCTGGTGGTCGACAAGCTGCTGGTGGCCGTGGGCCGCCGCGCCTACACCGACGGCCTGCTGGCCGAGGACACCGGCGTGAAGCTGGACGAGCGCGGGCGCATCGTGGTGGACGAGCACAACCACACCGGCGTGGACGGCGTGTGGGCCATCGGCGATGCCGTGCGCGGCCCGATGCTGGCGCACAAGGGTTCCGAGGAAGGCGTGGCGGTGGCCGAGTGGATCGCCGGCAAGGCCGGCCACGTGAACCTGGACACCGTGCCCTACGTGATCTACACCGAGCCGGAGATCTCCTGGGTCGGCAAGACCGAGAAGCAGCTCAAGGACGAGGGCGTGCCGTACAAGGTCGGTACCTTCCCGTTTGCCGCCATCGGCCGCGCCGTGGCGATGAACGAGGCCGTCGGCCAGGTGAAGATGCTCGCCCATGCCGAGACGGACCGCATCCTGGGCGTGCACATGGTCGGCCCGGGCGTGTCCGAGCTGATCGCCGAGTGCGTGGTGGCGATGGAGTTCAAGGGTTCGTCCGAGGACCTGGCCCGCATCGTCCACGCCCACCCGACGCTGTCCGAAGCCGTGCACGAGGCCGCCCTGTCGGTGGACAAGCGCGCCATCCACAAGGGCAACTAAGGGCATATCCCGTGCAGGCCATGGATGGCCGGCGACACGGGATCCACGGCCCGCTCGTGGCAACATGGGCGGGCCGTTTGCTTTTCCGCCGTCATTCCGGCGCAGGCCGGAATCCTGTGGCGGCAGGGTATGGTCGTCGCGATGAAGCCGAACCCGCCGGCCGGCTCGCGACAATCCGATCGTCCCGCTACTGGATTCCGGCCTGCGCCGGAATGACGTACGTTTCAACCCCTCGCCTCGAAAATCCCATGCCCCAACCTACCGCCCTTTGCGTCTACTGCGGCTCCAGCAGCGGCAACCATCCCGACTACGTCGAGCAGGCCCGCGCCTTCGGCGCCGAGATGGCCCGGCGCGGCATCGCCCTGGTCTATGGCGGCGGCAAGGTGGGCCTGATGGGCACGGTGGCCGACGCGGTGCTGGCGGGCGGCGGCAGGGCCATCGGCGTCATCCCGCGCCAGCTGGTCGACCTGGAAGTCGCCCATGCCGGCCTCTCCGAGCTGGTGGTGGTCGATACCATGCACCAGCGCAAGACCCGCATGTTCGAGCTGGCCGACGCCTTCGTGGCCCTGCCCGGCGGCTTCGGCACCATGGACGAGATGTTCGAGATGCTGACCTGGGCGCAGTTGGGCCTTCACCGCTACCCCTGCGCGTTCCTCGATGTGCGCGGCTATTACGCGCAGCTGCGCGCGATGATGGATCACATGGTGGCCGAGCGCTTCGTACGCGCCGAACAACGCGACAGTGTATGGTTCGGCCAGGACATGCAGCAGTTGTTCGCCTGGATGGAGCAGTACCAGGGTGTCTATACGCCCAAATGGATCGACCGCAGCAGCGTCAAGGCCTGAATACGGCTGGCGCCTCCGAAGAAGGATTGGCCATGAGCACACCCAGCGCGTTCCGCGCCTTCCGCATCCATAACGATGACGCCGGCTATCGCGGCGGCATCGAGACGATCAACGCCGACGCGCTCAGCCCTGGCGAGGTGCTGGTCCAGGCGGCCTATTCCTCGATCAACTACAAGGACGCCCTGGCCGGCACCGGCAAGGGCAAGATCCTCCGCCAGTACCCGCTCAACGGCGGCATCGACGTGGCCGGCACGGTGGTTGCCTCGACCGATCCCGCCTTCAAGGAGGGCGACGCCGTGCTGTGCACGGGCAGCGGCCTGTCCGAGACACGCGACGGCGGCTACGGCGAATACGTCCGCCTGCCCTCGGCCTGGGCCATCGCCCTGCCCAAGGGGCTGAGCCTGCGCGAGAGCATGATTATCGGCACGGCCGGTTTCACCGCTGCGCTGGCCCTGCTGCGCATGCAGGACAACCGCCAGACGCCCGCACTGGGCCCCATCGCCGTCACCGGTGCCACCGGCGGCGTGGGCATGCTGGCCATCGACATCTTCACCCGCGCCGGCTACGCGGTACATGCGATCAGCGGCAAGGCCACCCATTTCGATTTCCTGCGCGACATCGGCGCCGCCGAATGCATCGACCGCCACCAGCTCGCCTTCAGCGGCAAGCCGATGGACTCGGCCCGCTTCGGCGGCGCGCTGGACAACGTCGGCGGCCCCATGCTCGCCGGCCTGCTGCCGCTGATCGCGCCGTACGGCAACCTCGCCATCTGCGGCAATGCCGGCGGCATCGGCTACGAGAGCACGGTGATGCCCTTCATTATCCGTGGCGTCAGCGTGCTGGGCATCGCCTCGGCGGGCACCGCCCGCGATATCCGCGACCATGTCTGGCAACACCTGTCCAGCGACTGGAAGCCGCAACATCTTGAGCGCATCGCCACCCGGGAAGTGACGCTGGACCAGTTGCCCGCGGTATTCGAGCGTATGCTGGCCTCGGAATCGTTCGGCCGTACCCTGGTACGCATCGGCGGCGGCGCCTGAGCGCCGTGCTTGGAAGCGTGGCGGCCGCGTCTTAGAATCCCATCGAAACAACAAGGGGAATCCCACCTTATGGCACGTATCCTGATCGTCGACGATTCGCCGTCGCAGTTGCTGGGCATCAAGCGCATCGTCGAAAAGCTCGGGCACGAGGCCCTGACGGCCGAGGATGGCGCCGCCGGCGTCGAGGCGGCCAGGCGCGAGCGCCCGGACCTGATCCTGATGGACGTGGTGATGCCCAACCTCAACGGCTTCCAGGCCACCCGCACCATCAGCAAGGATCCGGATACCTCGCATATCCCCGTGGTGCTGGTCACCACCAAGGACCAGGAGACCGACAAGGTGTGGGGACTGCGCCAAGGCGCCCGGGCCTACGTCACCAAGCCCATCAAGGAAGAGGAACTGGTGTCCACGCTCAAGGAACTGCTGCCCGCCTGAAGGCTCTCGCGTTCCGCCAGCAGAGAAAAAACGGCGCCCCAAGGCGCCGTCTTTCGTTGGACGTCCGGACGGCTGTCAGGGATGCCTGGGATCGTAGTCGGCAAACTGCTCGTGCAGAGCTTCGTAGGCCTTGCGCTGGGCCTCGGTATCGGCGGCCGGTGCCCGGATCGACAGTTCCACCAGTTGGTCGCCCGGATGGGTGCCCGGCAGGCCACGTCCCTTCAGGCGCAGCTTGCGTCCCGATTGCGAACCGGCGGGAATGCGCAGGTCCACCGTGCCCGCCAAGGTCGGCACCGGCACGATGGCGCCCAACGCCGCCTCCCAGGGGGCCACCGGCAGCACATGCAGCACGTTGCGCCCATCCAGCCTGAAACGGGCATCGTCGCGGATGCCTACTTCCAGCAACAGGTCGCCATTGGGCGCACCGCCCATGCCGGGGTGGCCCTGCCCGGCCAGGCGGATCACCTGGCCCGGCTGGATGCCGGCGGGAATCTTCACTTCCAGCACACGCTCGCTGCCGTTGCCGTCCTGCAGGGCCAACCGGGTACGCCCTCCGTCGAAGGCGGTCTGCAGGTCGATCTGCACATGCGCATGCACGTCGCCGCCGCGCCGCGTGCGCGGGGCGCCGCGCGGTCCGACGCCCGCGCGCCCGAACAGGCTCTCGAAGAAATCGCTGAAGTCCCCGCCGGCGTCGCCACCGACATCGAAGCCATGGTTCTGGCCCCAGCCCGGCGGCGGACGGAACTGTTCGCCGCCACGGTAGCCGCCGGCACGCAGCTCATCGTAGGCGCGGCGCTTCTCCGCATCGCGCAGCACCTCGTTGGCCTCGTTGATGGCCTTGAATTTTTCCTCGGCCCCGGCTTCCTTGTTCTTGTCCGGGTGGTACTTCTTGGCCAGCTTGCGATAGGCGGCCTTGATCTCGGCCTCCGTGGCCTCGGGCTTGACGCCCAGAATGTCGTAATAGTCTTTGAATTCCACTGCCACTCCCCGGCGATCGGCCCGCCCAGCCTGGCGCGCGGGAAATCATGGCCTTCCCGCCGGCCGGCCGGCAAGGCAGATCCTGCCCGACGCGCTTGGGTGATGCGTGGCGATGCCCGCCACCCTCTCTATGGTGGGTGAGATGGGTGCGAAAACAGCGTGATTCAAGGCGACAAGTCCCCCGCCAGGCGCTAGCATCCGCTACCTCTCCTACCGCCACAGGCCCCAGCATGAGCATCCAGGTCGGCCAGACCCTGCCTGACGTCGAGATCCAGGTGATCGGCGACGGCATCGAGCAAGTCCACACCGGCCCGCTGTTCGCCGGCCGCAAGGTGGTGATGTTCGCCGTGCCGGGCGCCTTCACGCCGACCTGTTCCAACCGGCACCTTCCCGGCTACGTGCAGCACCATGCCGAGTTCCGGCAGCGCGGCCTCGAAGTGATGTGCCTGGCGGTCAACGATGCCTACGTGATGCAGGCCTGGGCCAACGCCCAGAACGTACCGCCGGGCTTGCTGATGCTGGCCGACGGCAATGGCCGCTTCACCCGGGCGCTCGGCCTGGAGCTGGACGGCAGCGCCTACGGCATGGGCCTGCGCGCGCGGCGCTTCGCGCTCTATGCCGAGGACGGCGTGGTGAAGCAATTGCACATCGAGGCACCGGGCGAGTTCCGCGTCTCCACCGCCGAGGCGATGCTCGAGGCGCTGGACGCCGCGCCGTGACGCCCCGCACGGCTCAACGCCCCTTCACGGCGCATGGCGTAACCTCGTGGCCGGCTTCCATCGAGGTAACGCTGCCATGACCGACAAAGTACGGCGCATTCCCGGCCCGGACCATCCGATCACCGTGACGCCCAGCCCCCTGCACATCGTGGTGAAGGTCGCGGGCCGCACCGTGGCCGACACGCGCTCGTCGCTGGAGCTGCGCGAAGCCAGCTACCCGCCCGTCTACTACATCCCGCGCGAGGACGTGGACATGGCGCTGCTGGTGCGCAGCGACCACCAGACCTATTGCCCGTACAAGGGCGACTGCGCGTATTTCAGCATTCCCCTGGGCGGCGAGCGCGCGATCAACGCGGTCTGGACGTACGAGCACCCTTACGAAGCGGTCGCCGCGATCAAGGAGCATCTCGCGTTCTACGGCACGCGCGTCGATGCCATCGAAGAGAGACGGGACTGAACGGTTCGCCTCGTCCTTGCCGTCATTCCGGCGCAGGCCGGGATCCAACGGCGTTGTCGTTTCCACCGAGGCCTGGCGTCCCTGGATTCCGGCCTGCGCCGGAATGACGACGCAGCAAAAAGAAACCCGGCCATGCCGGGTTTCTTTTCTTGCATCCGCCGATGGATCACTCGCCGTCGGTCGGCGCGTCCGTCGCGGCTTCGGCCTCGCCCGGGCCTTGCTCGTCCTCGCCGTTCTCGGCTTCGGCATCGAGGCGCACCACGCTGACCAGCTTCTCGTCGGCCGGCAGGCGGATCAGGGTCACGCCCTGGGTGTTGCGGCTCAGCTGCGAGACCTCGGCCACACGGGTACGCACCAGGGTGCCCTGGTCGGAGATCAGCATCATCTCGTGCGCCTCGGTGACCTGGGTGGCCGCCACCAGCGCGCCATTGCGCTCGGAACACTGGATACCGATCACGCCCTGGGTGCCGCGTCCCTTCTTCGGAAATTCGTCGAGCACGGTGCGCTTGCCGTAGCCGCGTTCGGTGGCGGTGAGGATGTCGCCCTCGGCCGCCACGATCAGCGACACGACCTCGGCGCCGTCGGTGAGCCGCATGCCGCGCACGCCGGTGGCCGTGCGGCCCATCGAGCGCACTTCCGACTCGTCGAAACGCACTGTCTTGCCGTTGGAGGCGAACAGCAGCACGTCGCTGTTGCCGTCCGTCAGCGCGACATTGACCAGCGCATCGCCCTCGTCGAGGGTGATGGCAATCTTGCCCTTCTGCAGTTGGAACGCGAACTCGGTGAGCGGCGTCTTCTTCACCGTGCCCTGCTTGGTGGCGAAAAACACGAAGCGGTCTTCCGCGTACTCGCGCACCGGCAACACAGCCTGCACCTTCTCGCCCTCGGCCAGCGGCAGCAGGTTGACCATCGGCTTGCCGCGCGCGTTGGGACCCGACTCGGGCATCTGGTAGACGTTGAGCCAGTACACGCGGCCGGTGCTGGTGAAGGTGAGCAGCGTGTCGTGGGTGTTGACCACCCACAGCTGCTCGACGAAATCCTCGTCCTTCAGCGCCGACGCGGAACGTCCCTTGCCGCCGCGGCGCTGCGCACGATACGTGCTGGCCGGCTGGCGCTTCACGTAGCCGGTGTGCGAGAGCGTGACCACCACGTCTTCCGGCGCGATCAGGTCGAGCACGTTGAGATCCTCCTGCGAATGCTGGATCTCGGTGCGGCGCTCGTCGCCGTATTCCTCGTTGATCGCCTTCAGCTCGTCGCGGATCACCGCGAGCAGGCGCTCGGGGTCTTCCAGGATCAGGATCAGGCCACGGATGGTGTCGAGCACTTGGCGGTACTCGTCCGACAGCTTCTCCTGCTCCAGGCCGGTGAGGCGATGCAGGCGCATGGCCAGGATTTCCTGGGCCTGTACCTCGGACAATTGGTAGCCATCGGCCTTGAGGCCATCGCGCGGGTCCATGTCCTCCGGACGCGAGGCTTCCGCGCCGGTGGCCTGCAGCAGCGTGGCCACCATGCCCGGCTGCCACTTGCGCGCCAGCATGCGCTCGCGTGCTTCCTGCGGCGATGCCGAGGTACGGATCAGCTCGATCATCTCGTCGATGTTGGCGAGCGCGACGGTGAGGCCTTCCAGGATGTGGGCGCGGGCGCGGGCCTTGCGCAGCTCGAAGATGGTGCGCCGGGTCACCACCTCGCGACGATGGCGGATGAAAGCCTCGAGGATGTCCTTGAGGTTGAGCAGGCGCGGCTGGCCATCCAGCAGGGCGACCATGTTGATGCCGAACGTCACCTGCAGCTGGGTCTGCTGGAACAGGTTGTTCAGCACCACGTCGGCCATCGCGTCGCGGCGGATCTCGATCACCACGCGCATGCCGTCCTTGTCGGACTCGTCGCGCAGCTCGCTGATGCCCTCGAGCTTCTTTTCCTTGACCAGCTCGGCGATCTTCTCGATCAGGCGGGCCTTGTTCACCTGGTACGGCAGCTCGTGGACGATGATCGTCTCGCGGCCGTTGGATTCGGTCTCGATCTCGGTCTTGGCGCGCACCAGGATGCGGCCCCGGCCCGTGCGATACGCCTCGACGATGCCCGACGAGCCGTTGATGATGCCCGCGGTCGGGAAGTCCGGACCGGGGATGTACTGCATCAGTTCTTCCACCGACAGCGCCGGGTTGTCGATCAGCGCGATGGTGGCGGCGATCACCTCGTTGAGGTTGTGCGGCGGCACGTTGGTGGCCATGCCCACCGCGATGCCGGCCGAGCCGTTCACCAGCAGGTTGGGCACGCGCGTGGGCAGGACCAGCGGCTCCTGCTCACTTTCGTCGTAGTTGGGACCGAAGTCGACGGTTTCCTTGTCGATGTCGGCCAGCAATTCGTGGGTGAGGCGCGACATGCGCACCTCGGTGTAGCGCATGGCCGCGGCGTTGTCGCCATCGACCGAACCGAAGTTGCCCTGGCCATCGACCAGCATGTAGCGCAGCGAGAACGGCTGGGCCATGCGCACGATCGCGTCGTAGACCGAGGCGTCGCCGTGCGGGTGGTATTTACCGATGACGTCACCGACCACGCGGGCCGACTTCTTGTAGGGCTTGTTCCAGGCGTTGCCCAGTTCGTTCATGGCGAACAGGACGCGGCGATGCACAGGCTTGAGGCCATCGCGCACATCCGGGAGGGCGCGTCCCACGATCACGCTCATGGCGTAGTCGAGGTAGCTCTGGCGCATCTCGTCTTCGATGTTGACGCGAATGACTTCTTTGGCGAGTTCTGCCATCAATCGGCTTCCCTGAGGATGAAAAGGGTCCCACGCACGCGCTGGATGGCGCCTGCGTCAGCGACCTGGAGGCAACCCATGAAGTGTATCACGTCCGACGCCGGATTGACAGTATTTAGTTATTTAAAATCAATCACTTATGCGGACGTTTTGGCGCGCTTGAAAAGCACCCCTCGCGCTGTCGCGAAATTGACCAGAGAGGCAGCGGCGGAGCTCGCCGCCACCGCGATCGCGGGCCAGCGATGCAGCCACGGATACAGCAGGAGGATGACGGCATAGGCGGCGTAGTTGACCACGGCGCCCACGCTCATCAGGGCGATCCAATGCGCCCACTCCGCCGCCAGCGACCGCCCGCTCTCGCGCTGCGCGAAGGTGTAGCGGCGATTCCACAGCCAGGTGGCAGTAGCCGCCGACAGGAACGACACCACGCGGGCCAGGTAGGCGTTCCAGTGCCCCCAGCTGACCAGGGCCTGCACCACGCCCGCATCGACGACCAGGCCGATGGCACCACCCACGCCGAACAGCAGCACCTGCCGGCGCAGGCTCATCGGCCGAACATGGCCTGCATGGCCTGGGGCGTCGGCCGCTCGATCACGCCTTTTTCGGTGACGATGGCGTCGATCAGCGCCGCCGGCGTCACGTCGAACACGGGGTTCCACGCCTCGGCGCCCTCGACCACCGTGCGGCGCCCGGCCACCGCCAATAGCTCGGTCGCATCGCGCAGCTCGATCTCGATGTCCTCGCCCGAGGCGGTGGCCATGTCCACCGTGGACGACGGGGCCACCACCATGAACTTCACGCCGTGGTGGCGCGCGGCGATGGCCAGCTGGTAGGTGCCGATCTTGTTGGCGGTGTCGCCATTGGCGGCGATGCGGTCGGCGCCGACGATCACCCACTGCACCTCGCCGGAGCGCATCAGGTGCGAGGCCGCCGAGTCGGCGATGAGCTTGGCCGGGATGCCGTCACGCACCAGTTCCCACATGGTCAGGCGGGCGCCTTGCTGCCAGGGCCGCGTCTCGCCGGCATAGACCTGCGCGATGCGCCCGCTGGCGACGCCGGCACGGATCACGCCCAGCGCGGTGCCGAAGCCCGCCGTGGCCAGCGAGCCGGTGTTGCAATGGGTGAGCACCCCCGAGTGCGGCGCGATCAGTGCCGCGCCCAACTCGCCCATGTGGCGGTTGGCGGCCAGGTCCTCGTCCTGGATGGCCTGCGCCTCGCGCTCCAGCGCGGCGGCATCGGCACCGGCGGCGATACGTGCCTTCATGCGATCCAGCGCCCACATCAGATTCACCGCGGTCGGGCGCGCCGCCCGCAGCATGGCCAGCGCCGCGTCGAGCGGCTCACCCTGCCGGGCGGCCAGCACCACGCCCCAGGCGGCGGCGATGCCGATGGCCGGCGCGCCGCGCACGGCGAGGTCCTTGATGGCCTGGGTCACCTGGGCCGCGCTGGCGCAATCGATCCAGCGTTCCTCCTGGGGCAGCAGGCGCTGGTCGAGCAGGCGCAAGTGGTCGCCCTGCCATTGCACGGCACGGATGCGGTCGTAACGGTCGAAATCCATAAGGTCCAGCCAATCGATGAAAACGGGAAGCGACAGGCGAGGCCCGCCGCGAAAGCATCAGGTGCCGTCGGGCATCACGATCCACAGCACGATGTAGGCCACCACGCCGGAGCCGCCCAGCAGCGTGAGCACCACCCACAGCAGGCGCACGAGGGTGGGGTCCCAGCCCAGGTATTCGGCGATGCCGCCGCAGACGCCGGCGAGTTTCCTGTCGGTGAGCGATCGATGCAGGCGCTTTTCCATGGTCGGTGCCTTCTCCCCTGGAGGGGGCTCAGTTTCGCGTACTCAGCCACTGGTGGATAGCCGGCGGCACCTCGCGCTGGGCCCGGCCGGAGACGTAGATGCCGATATGCCCGCCCTTGAAGGCAAGCTGCGTGTAGTCGCTGGTGCCCACGTGGCGGCCCAGCGCGCGCGAGGCATCCGGCGGCACCAGGTGGTCCTGCTCGGCGAAGATGTTGAGCACCGGCTGGGTAATCAGCCCCAAGTCCACCGGCTTGCCGCCGATCACCACCTCGCCCTTGACCAGCTGGTTCTGCTGGTAGAACGCCTTGATGAATTCGCGGAAGGCTTCGCCAGCCTGGTCCGGCGAATCGAAGATCCAGCGCTCCATGCGCAGGAAGTTCTGCAGTTCCCTGGGATTGTCGAGGATATCGACCAAGCCCACGTACTTCTGCTGGTTGAGGCGGATCGGCTTGAGCGTGAGGTAGACCCAGTTGAGCAGCTCCGCCGGGATGTTGCCCATGGTATCCACGAACAGGTCCACGTTCATGTCGCGCGCCCAGCTCGACAGCATGTTGTCGGGCGTCTGGAAATCCACCGGCGTGACCATGGTGATCAGGTTCTTCACCTTCGCGCCGTGGATGGCGGCGTAGCACAGCGAGAAAGTACCGCCCTGGCAGATGCCTAGCAGGTTGACCGCATCCACGCCGGCGGCCTTGCGCACCGCGTCCACGCAGCGGTCGAGGTAGCCATTGATGTAGTCATCCAGGGTCAGCCAGCGATCCGCGCCATCGGGATAGCCCCAGTCGAGCAGGTAGATGTCCTCGCCCTGCTCCAGCAGGCTGCGCACCAGCGAGCGGTCCTCCTGCAGGTCGGTCATCCACACCGTGTTGACCAGCGCGTAGACGATCAGCGTCGGCGTCTTGGCCGTGGGCTTGCCCTGTCCCTTCATATGCCACAGCGTGAGCTTGTCCTCGCGGTACACCGCCTCGCGCGGCGTATTGGCGTACTCGGGTTCGGACTGGTGCTTGAGGTTGTCGATCCCAGCGGCCAGCTTGCGCTGGAACGCGGCGACTTCGCCCATCAGCGCGGCCGGATCGAGGCGAACGGGGGGAAACATGGACGCTCCTTACTTGCGCGTGCGCGTGGCGCCGCGCACCAAGGTCTTGCGGGCGGCCGCCGAGGCAGCCGGCTTGACGCGGCGCACGACCGCTTCCTTCTCATGCTCGCGCTTGCTGCTGCGCGGGGCCGCCTTCTTGGCCGTCGCCTTGGCGGCGGCCGCCGGCGTCCCGGCCAGTTGCCGCTTCAGCAGCGCCACCTCGGCGCGCAATGCGGCGATCTCGTCCGGCGCCTGGGCGGCCTCGCGGTCACGCATCTCGCGGCGCAACTCATGCACGCGCTTGCCCAGGGACGAGACTTCGCTGCGGGTCGGCATGCCCAGCTCGCGGCACAAGGCTTCGAGCTGTTGCTGCTGCAACTGGCGCAGGCGGCCCTGGGCATTGACCATCTCGCCATACACATGGCGGAATTCCTCCGACAGCGCGATCTGCGCATAGGCGTCTTCCGCGCCATCCACCCACAGGTCGTACAGCGCCTTGAGCGACTCGATCTGGCGCGTCGAGTCGGCGAGTTCGGCGAGCCTGGCCTGCAGGCGCTCGAAGCCTTCGCTGTTGGCGCGTTGGACCAGGGCCTGGTACTTGCCGGCCCAATCCAGGTATTCCTGCATCGCCGCCGCCAGCTTCTGCTGCTGCAATTGGCGCTCGCGCGTGTAGCCGAAGGCGGCCAGGTGCTCCAGGTCGAACTTGAAGCCCGCCAAGCCGGACTGGTTGGCCTGCAGCCAGGACTGCCATAGTTGGGTGAAGCTGTGCGCCGCCTCGCTGTCGATGGCGGCGAAGGCGTGCGCGAATGGCTGGCCGCCCAGGCTGGCGAACAACTGCTGCAGCGGTTGCTGCCAATCCGTGGGCGATTGCCCCAAACCACTGCCCACCGCGCCCTGCAGCCAGTCGCCATAGCCTTTCAGGGCGGCCATGCTTCGCGCCAGAAGATCCTCGCCGGCATGCGCGGGGGGCACCGAATACGGCGATGCCACCGAGGCCGCCTGCTGCTGCAGATAGCGGGTCCAGGCATCCCAGGACTGTTGCGCCATCGCCTGGTAGTCCTTCAACACATCGCTTGCCTGGTCGGCCATGCTCACATCCTCTTCATGCTCTCACCATCGTAGCAAATGCCTATGACGGCGAACGCAAAAACGGTATTAGGAGCATGTCCACTCCTTGCCGTCGCGACAAAAAGTCCGTCCGCCCAAAACAGAAAGCCCGGCATGCGCCGGGCTTTCATTGCTTGCTGCACTGCGGCAAGACCTTAGGCGTTGGCGCCCTCGTCCTCGGCCACGGCCTTCATGGACAGGCGGATACGGCCCTGCTTGTCCACTTCCAGCACCTTGACCTTGACGATATCGCCTTCCTTCAGCTTGTCGGAGACTTTCTCCACGCGCTCGCTGGAAATCTGCGAGACGTGCACCAGGCCGTCCTTGCCCGGCATGATGGTCACGAACGCGCCGAAGTCCATCAGCTTGGCGACCTTGCCCTCGTAAATGCGGCCCGGCTCGACGTCGGAGACGATCTGCTCGATGCGCTTCTTGGCCTCGTCGGCCGCCAGGCGGTTGACCGAGGCGATCACGACCGTACCGTCGTCACTGATGTCGATGGTGGTGCCGGTCTCCTCGGTGATCGAGCGGATGGTGGCGCCGCCCTTGCCGATAACCTCGCGGATCTTGTCCGGATGGATCTTGATGGTGAGCAGGCGCGGGGCGTACTCGCTCATCTCCGAACGCGGCGTGCTGATGACCTTGGCCATCTCGCCGAGGATGTGCAGGCGCCCCTGCTTGGCCTGGGCCAGCGCGGTGCGCATGATCTCCTCGGTGATGCCGTCGATCTTGATGTCCATCTGCAGCGCGGAGATGCCGTCGGCGCTGCCGGCCACCTTGAAATCCATGTCGCCCAGGTGGTCTTCGTCACCCAGGATGTCCGACAGCACGACGAAGTCGTCGCCTTCCTTCACCAGGCCCATGGCGATGCCGGCCACCGGCGCCTTCAGCGGCACGCCGGCGTCCATCATGGCCAGCGAGGAGCCGCACACCGAGGCCATCGACGAGGAACCGTTGGACTCGGTGATTTCCGAGACCACGCGGATCACGTACGGGAATTCCTCGATGGACGGCTTCACCGCCTGCACGCCGCGCTTGGCGAGGCGGCCATGGCCGATCTCGCGGCGCTTGGGGGCGCCGAAACGACCGGCCTCGCCCACCGAGAACGGCGGGAAGTTGTAGTGGAACAGGAAGGTATCCTTCGATTCGCCTTCCGGCGCATCGATGATCTGCGCGTCGCGGGTGGTGCCCAGCGTGGCCACGACCAGCGCCTGGGTCTCGCCGCGGGTGAACAGCGCCGAACCATGGGTGCGCGGCAGCACGCCGACACGCACGGAGATCGGACGGATGTCGTCCAGGGCGCGGCCGTCGATGCGCACTTTGGTCTTCAGCACGCCGTCGCGCATGGTGCGGTATTCGAGCTCGGCGAATTCCTTGGCCAGCTCGGCCTTGTCCCAGCCCTTGGCTTCCGCGTCGGCGGCCAGCGAGGCCAGCACGTCGGCCTTGATCGCGGCGATGGCATCGCGGCGCTGCAGCTTGTCGCGCACCTGGAAGGCGGTTTCCAGCTGGTCGCCGACGGCGCCCTTGAGGGCGGCGATCAGCGACTCGTTGCGGGCCGGGGCTTCCCAGGCCATGGACGGCTTGGCGGCCTCGGTGGCCAGCTCGGCGATGGCGCGGATGGCCACCTGCATCTGCTGGTGGCCGAACACCACGGCGCCGAGCATGACATCCTCGGACAGCATCTGGGCTTCGGATTCCACCATCAGCACCGCATTGGAGGTACCGGCCACGACCAGGTCCAACTGCGAGGTCTTGAGCTCGCTGGCGGTCGGGTTCAGCAGGTACTGGCCATTGGCGTAGCCGACGCGGGCGGCGCCGATCGGACCCTTGAACGGGATGCCGGCGAGGCTCAGCGCCGCGGAGGCGCCCAGCATGGCCGGGATGTCGCCGTCAATCTCCGGGTTCAGCGAAACGACCTGTGCGATGACCTGCACTTCGTTCTTGAACTCCTCGGGGAACAGCGGGCGCACCGGGCGGTCGATCAGGCGCGAGGTGAGCGTTTCCTTCTCGGTCGGGCGGCCTTCGCGCTTGAAGAAACCGCCCGGGATGCGGCCAGCCGAGTAGAACTTCTCGACGTAGTCGACCGTGAGCGGGAAGAAGTCCTGGCCTTCCTTCGCCTTGGCAGCGGCCACCACGGTGACCAGCACCACGGTGCCGCCCATGCTGACCATGACGGCACCGGAAGCCTGGCGGGCGATTTCGCCCGTCTCCAGTGTGACTTCGTGATTACCGAACTGGAATGACTTGGTTACTTTCGCCACTGTCTTTTCCTGAATTGGGAAGTGCGGCCGTGGATGGCCGCGTCTTGACCTTCACGTTCATGGATGAACGCAAAACATCAACCTTAGCGACGGAGACCCAGGCGCTCGATCAGACTCTGGTAGCGAGCCAGGTCACGATCCTTCAGGTAGCCCAGCAGGCGCTTGCGCTGGTTGACCAGCTTCAGCAGGCCGCGGCGGGAGTGATGATCCTGCTTATGGGTCTTGAAATGGTCGGTGAGGTGGTCGATGCGGGCCGACAGCAGGGCGACCTGCACTTCCGGCGAACCGGTGTCGTTCGGCACACGGCCGAAGTCAGTGATGATCTTGCCGGTCTGTTCTGCGGTAAGGGACATGATGGGCTCTTCCTAAAAAAACGGGTGCGAAGCTTGCGCAACGTCACGTGGATGACGTTGCGCAAGCTTCGCCTAGATGAATGAAAAGTCTCGAACAAGCTCCATATTGTAGCGAGCGCAACCCGATGACAACAAGACCGTCATGGTCAGGAGCGATACTCCCCCGTGGCGGGGAGATTGAACCCGCGCACGATGCGCAGCCGTCCCCCTGCCGCCTCGCCCAGGGCCAGAAGGCGGCCATCGGCGGCAACCACCGCGTGCAACCCCGCCAGGGCGGGCTCCAGCGCGATCTGCTGGCCCTGCGCCACCGCCAGGCTGCGCGCTTCGTCCAGCCGCAGGACCGGCAGGTCCGCCAGGCCGGCCGCCACGGGCAGCAATGGGGCGCGCAGGGCCTCGTCGCCCTGCTCCGAGGCTTGCTGCAGCTGTTCCAGGGTGACCATGGCCGGCTCCCTGAACGGCTCCACCCAGAGCCGGCGCAACGCGGTCAGGTGGGCGCCACAGCCCAGATCCTCGCCCAGGTCCCGGGCCAGGCTGCGCACATAGGTACCCGAACCGCATTCCACGTACAGGGTCAGGCTATCGTCCGTCCGGCCCCCCAGTTCCAGCCGATGAACCTCGACCTCGCGCGCGGGCACTGCGACCATCTCCCCGCGCCGGGCCTTCAGGTAGAGCGGTTCGCCCTCCCGCTTGATGGCCGAATAGGCCGGGGGCACCTGGGTGATCCGGCCCCGCAGGCGGGCCAGGGCCCGCTCGATGGCCGCGTCGTCCAGGACAGGCACCGGCCGCTCCCGCACCACCTCGCCCTCCAGGTCGGCCGTGGTGGTGGTGACGCCCAGCCGGCAGGTGGCCACGTAGGCCTTGCGGGACCCCAGCAGCATGCCGGCGATCTTGGTGGCCTCACCGAAGCAAAGCGGCAGCAGGCCCGTGGCGAGCGGGTCGAGCGCGCCGGTATGGCCACCCTTCTCCGCCCGCAGCAGCTTGCGTACGGCCTGCAGGGCCTGGTTGGAGCTCAAGCCCAGCGGCTTGTCCAGCAGCAGGATGCCGTGCAGGTCGCGGAAACGGCGGGCCTTCATCAATCCTCGCCGGCCTTCCCGGTCGGGCGGGCGCCCTCCTGGCGCAGCAGGCTGTCGATGCGCTCGCCCTTGTCCACCGAGTCGTCGTACTTGAAGCGCAGCTCCGGCACGCGGCGCAGGCGCATGCTGCGCGAGAGCGTGCGGCGGAATTCGCCGGCCAGCTCGTTCAGCGCCTTGACCGCTTCCTTGGACTGCTCGGAGAGCAGCGCGGTGACCCAGACCGTGGCGAAGTCCAGGTCGCGGGTGACCTCCACGTCGGACACGCTGACCGACGGCAGGCCGTGGTCGCGCACGGCGGCATGGACCAGCAAGCCCAGCTCACGGCGCAGCTCGGCGCCGACGCGGTCGGTTCGTTTGAAATCGCGAGAGGGCATGAAAGCCTCCTAGGACGCCACAGGGGCGAGGAGCGAGTAGCGAGGGCGCCAGCACCGCAGTTTACGGAAAAAACGCGAAGCCCGGACAAGGCTGCCCGGGCTTCGGAGGCTTGCCGGACGAAAGGGTTTTCGCGCCCTCGCTACTCACCCCTCGTCCCTCGATCACAGCGTGCGAGCCACCTCGATGCGCTCGAAGCACTCGATCTGGTCGCCGACCTTCACGTCGTTGTACTGCTTCACGGCGATGCCGCATTCCATGCCGTTGCGCACTTCGTCCACCAGGTCCTTGAAGCGGCGCAGCGATTCCAGCTCGCCCTGGAATACCACGGTGTTGTCGCGCAGCACGCGGATCGGCTTGTTGCGCTTGACCGTGCCCTCGATGACCATGCAGCCGGCCACCGCGCCGAACTTGGAGCTGCGGAACACTTCGCGCACCTGTGCCACGCCGATGATCTCTTCGCGCACTTCCTTGCCCAGCAGGCCGGAAGCCGCCTGCTTCACCTGGTCGATCACGTCGTAGATGATCGAGAAGTAGCGCACGTCCAGGCCGGAGGTATCGATCACCTTGCGGGCCGAGGCGTCGGCACGCACGTTGAAGCCGATGACCAGCGCCTTGGAGGCGGCCGCCAGGGTGGCGTCGGACTCGGTGATGCCGCCGACGCCGGCCGCGATCACGTTGACCTTCACGTTCTCGTTGCCGATCTGGCTGAGCGACTCGCGCAGCGCCTGCACCGAACCCTGCACGTCGGCCTTGACCAGGATGTTGAGCGTCTGCTGCTCGTTGCCCTGGCCCATCTGGGCCATGATGTCCTCGAGACGGTTGGCCTTGCTGACCATGCGCGTCTCGCGGCGCTTGAGCTGGCGCTCGGCGGCCACTTCGCGGGCGAGGCGCTCGTCGGCCACCACCACGAAGTCGTCGCCCGATTCCGGCACGCCGGACAGGCCAAGCACCTGCACCGGAATGGACGGGCCGGCTTCCTGCACGGTCTTGCCGTTCTCGTCGATCAGCGCGCGCATGCGGCCGTACTCGATGCCGCACACCACGAAGTCGCCGCGCTTGAGCGTGCCCTGCTGGACCAGCACGGTCGCCACCGGGCCACGGCCGCGGTCCAGGCTGGATTCGATCACCACGCCCGACGCCGGACCGTCCTCGACCGCCGTCAATTCCATCACCTCGGCCTGGACCAGGATGGCGTCGAGCAGGTCGTCGACGCCCATGCCGGTCTTGGCCGACACCGGCACGAATGGTGTGTCGCCGCCCCACTCTTCCGGGATCACTTCCAGGTTGCCCAGGCCCTGCTTGACGTGGTCGGGATTGGCGTCCGACTTGTCCATCTTGTTGAGCGCCACGATCAGCGGCACCTTGGCCGCGCGCGCATGCTGCACGGCTTCCACCGTCTGCGGCATCACGCCGTCGTCAGCCGCGACCACCAGCACCACGATATCCGTGGACTGGGCGCCGCGGGCGCGCATCGAGGTGAACGCCGCGTGGCCCGGGGTATCCAGGAAGGTGATGACGCCCTTGGGCGTTTCCACGTGGTATGCGCCGATGTGCTGGGTGATGCCGCCGGCTTCGCCCGAGGCAACCTTGGTGCGGCGGATGTAGTCCAGCAGCGAGGTCTTGCCGTGGTCGACGTGGCCCATGATGGTGACCACCGGCGGACGCGGCTTCTTCTCACCTTCCAGCTCGGCGTTCTGGGTATGCGCGGCCAGCGCGGCCTCGGCATTGTTCTCGCTCACAGCCACGGCCTTGTGGCCGAGTTCCTCGACCACCAGCACGGCGGTGTCGTGGTCGATGGTCTGGTTGATGGTGGCCATCACGCCCATCTTGAACAGGGCCTTGACCACTTCCGAACCCTTGACCGCCATCTTGTTCGCAAGATCGGCAACCACGTTGCTGTCGCCCACCACGACCTCGCGCACGACCGCGGCGGTCGGACGGGTGAAGCCATGCGCGCCGCCGCCCACGGACGGGGAGCCGCCGCGTGGCGTCTCGCGGTTCGGACCCTTGCCGGGCTTGCCGCGCTTGGTGGAACGGCGGGCGCGGTCGGCATCGCTCAGGTGCAGCTCGCCGGCGGCGAAGCGCTTGCCACCCGGGCCCTCGTCGCGATCGCGGCCATAGCGCGGCTTGCTGCGGTTGTCGCCGCTGGTTGCCGCAGGGGCCGGCGCGGGCGCCGGGGCCGGGGCGGGCGCCGATGGCGCCACCACCTTCTTCTCGCGGCGGCGCGGCTCATGGATGCGTGGCACGATCATGCCCAGCGAGCTGTGATCGATTCGCTGCACCGGCGGCTCGGCGACGGGCGCCGGCTTTTCGGCCTGCCCCGCGCTCGCCGGCTCGGCGGCGACACTCTCGGCCGCCGCCGCCGCGGCCTCGGCCGCCTGGCGTTCCTGCTGTTCCTTCGCCCGGGCGGCGGCTTCCGCCTCGGCCTGCTGGCGGCGCTGTTCTTCTTCGGCCTCGCGCTGGCGCTGAGCCTCTTCCGCATGCCGCGCCTCTTCCTGGCGGCGGCGCTCGGCCTCGACGCGCTCGTTTTCCTCGTGGTCGCGCTGCTGCTGGGATTCCTGCAGCTTGCGCACGGCATCCTCGCGCTCGGCGTCGCCGCCCGCTTCCTCGGCGATGACGCTGCGCTTGACGTAGGTGCGCTTGGCGCGCACTTCCACGTTCACCGTCTTGGCACCGCCGGTGGCGCCGCGACCGCCTGGCGTGGCGACCTTCAGTTCGCTCACCTTGCGGCGCTTGAGCGTGATCTGGCGCGGCGCGCTGTCATCGACCTCGGTGGCACCCTGCTCGCCCTTGCCGTGCGTGCGGCGCAGGAAGCCCAGCAGCTTCACCTTCTCGGTACTGCTGATGATCTGCTCCGGGTCGGAGAATTTCATACCGGCCTCGGACAGCTGCCCGAGCAGCTTGTCCACCGGCATGCCAAGTACCTTGGCGAGTTGTTTGATCGTTACGTCCGACATCGTGTTCTTTCTCCGCCGTTCCCGCGCTCTAAGTCCGTGCGGCCCTGCCTGCACGGCCACCTCCATCCCTGGTGGAAAGCCCTCTCGGGCCCTCCTCGGCGCGCCCATCCAGGGCGCGGCCGCCCGCGGTTAGCCACCTTTCTCCAGGCGCGCGATCATCGGCGCACGTGCTGCCATGATCAGCGCCGCTGCGCGATCCTCGTCCATGCCATCGATGTCGATCAGGTCGTCGACCGCGAGGTCGGCCAGATCATCCACCGTGACGATTTCACGACCGGCCAGCGCATAGGCGGTCGACTCGTCCATGCCCGGCAGGTTGAGCAGATCCTCCGACGGCTTGTGCTCGTCGAGGCTCTCCTCCACCGCCAGCGCCTCGGTGAGCAGCGCGTCGCGGGCGCGGGCGCGCAGTTCCTCGACGATGTCCTCGTCGAAGCCCTCCACGGCCAGCAGCTCGGCGCTGGGCACATAGGCGATTTCCTCCACGCTGGAGAAGCCTTCCTGCACGAGGATGTTGGCGATCTCCTGGTCCACTTCCAGCTTGTCCATGAACAGCTGGCGTGCGGCCTCCTGCTCGGCCTCGCTCTTGGCGGCGACCTGGTCCTGCGTCATCACGTTGAGCTGCCAGCCGGTCAGCTTGCTGGCCAGGCGCACATTCTGGCCGCCGCGGCCGATGGCCTGGGACAGCTTGTCCTCGGCCACCGCGATATCCATCGAGTGCTTTTCCTCGTCCATGATGATGGACTGCACCTCGGCCGGCGCCATCGCGTTGATGACGTACTGGGCCTGGTTCTCGTGCCACAGGATGATGTCCACGCGCTCGCCGTTGAGTTCGTTGGACACGGCCTGCACGCGCGAGCCGCGCATGCCGATGCAGGCGCCGATGGGATCGGTGCGCGAATCGTGCGCCACCACGGCAATCTTGGCGCGGTCGCCCGGGTCGCGGGCGCAGCCCTTGATCTCGACCAGGCCCTGGCCGACTTCCGGCACCTCGAGCTTGAACAGCTCGATCATGAATTCCGGCGCGGCGCGCGATACGAACAGCTGCGGGCCGCGGGCCTCCGAGCGTACTTCGTACAGGTAGCCGCGCACGCGGTCGCCGACGCGGGCCGACTCGCGCGGAATGGTCTTGTCGCGCGGGATGAAGGCCTCGGCATTGCCGCCCAGGTCGAGGTAGACATTGCCGCGCTCCACGCGCTTGACGATGCCGGTGACCAGCTCGCCCACCCGCTCCTGGAACGCATCGACCACCTGCTGGCGCTCGGCCTCGCGCACGCGCTGCACGATCACCTGCTTGGCGGCCTGGGCCGCGATGCGGCCGAACTCGGCGTTCTCGATCTGCTGTTCGATGTATTCGCCGACCTGCGCGTCCTCGCGCTCGTCGACGGCATCCATCAGGCGTACCTGGTGGAACGGCGACTCCATCTCGCCATCGTCGGCGATGATCTCCCAGCGGCGGAAGGTCTCATAGTCGCCGCTGTGGCGGTCGATGGAAACGCGGATGTCCGGATCCTCGTCCGGATAGCGCTTCTTGGCCGCAGACGCGAGCGCCGCTTCCATCGCCTGGAAAATCACTTCACGCGGCACGCCCTTCTCGTTGGCAACCGCATCCACCACCAGCAAAAGTTCTTTGCTCATTGCAGCAACTCCGTGAGACGCCACCGGCGCCCGATCGGTTTCGATTGATTTACTTCGTGGCCTTCTTGCCCGGCTTCTTGCCCGGTTTGGGCTGCGGCACGTAGCCGAGCGCTGCCCAATCCGGCACCACGCGCGCGCTTTCAACCGCATCGTGGTCGAACTCGAAGGTCTTCCCCTCCGCTTCCAGCGAGATCCGCTCGCCGTCCACCGAGACCACCTTGCCGCGCAGGCGGCGGCGTCCTTCCAGGGGCGCCTTCAGCAATACCTTCACTTCCGTACCGGCCACCTTGGCGAACTGCGCCGCGGTGAACAGCGGCCGGTCGATGCCGGGTGAGGAAACTTCCAGCAGGTAATGGCCCGGGATCGGATCCTCGACGTCCAGCATGGCCGACAACTCGCGGCTGGCCGCCTCGCAGTCGTCCAGCGTGACCTCGCGGCCCTCGCCGCCCGCTGCCAGCACGTCCAGATAGACACGCAGGGTACTCTGCCCCTGCGACGGGGTGAACTCCACGCCGATGCATTCCAGCCCCAGATCGGCCAGAACCTCGGTGAAGCGTTGAGCCAGTGCCTGCGTATCCATGATTCGCCTACCGTTACCGTCGCCAGAAACAAAAAATGGGCTCAAGCGGCCCATTCCCTGCTCTTGATACAGAGCGTCCTCGCCGATGTCCCGACCCATCCAGACTCTTCCGGGGCACTTGGCGCTGCCAGCATCGAAGCGGCATGTGACGCACGTGCGACGCATCCTTGCGCCCAACAAAAAAGCCTCACGAGGAGGCTTTCTTGTTCTAAGAAAGATCTGGTAGCGGGGGCAGGATTCGAACCTGCGACCTTCGGGTTATGAGCCCGACGAGCTGCCAGACTGCTCCACCCCGCATCAGAGTCCGGAAATAGTAGCGAGATGGCCGGATTCTTGCAAGCCTTACCGCAAAAAAATTTCACACGACTGAAGCATTCCCCCGTGGCGGCCAGCGCCGCCACGGGCGGACTCAACCGACGAACACCCGCTGGCACCACCCGAACAGCGGCCCCCAGCCCAGGCCCAGCGCCAGCAGCGCCAGCACGTTCAACGACAGTACCAGGCGCACCGAGACGTCGCCCTGCAGGCGGATCTCGGTACCCTCGACCGCCTTGTCGAAGTACATCACCTTGACCACGCGCAGGTAGTAGTACAGGCCGATGATGGCAAACACGGCGCCGACGATGGCCAGCCACAGGAACCCGGCGTGGATCGCGGCCTGGAACACCAGCAACTTGGCGAAGAAGCCGAACATCGGCGGCACGCCGGCCAGCGAGAACATCACCAGCATCATCAGGAAGGCCGCCCAGGGCGAGCGCTGGTTGAGGCCCTTGAGGTCGTCGATCTCCTCGCACTCGAAGCCCGCACGGGCCAGGGCCAGGATCACGCCGAAGGCCGCCGCGCTCATCAGCGCGTAGCTGATCGCATAGAACAGGGCCGAGGCGTAGCCTTCCGGACCGGCGTTGACCAAGCCCAGCAGCAGGTAGCCCATGTGCGAGATGGTCGAGTAGGCCAGCAGGCGCTTGAGGTTGCTCTGCACGATGGCCACCAGGTTGCCGATGGCCAGCGACAGCACCGCCAGGCAGGCCAGCATCAGCTGCCAGTGCTGGGCCAGGTCGCCCAGGCCGGAGGCCAGCAGGCGGTAAGCCATGCCGAACGCCGCCAGCTTCGGCGCCGAGCCGATAAAGATGGTCACGGCGGTCGGCGAGCCCTGGTAGACATCCGGGATCCACATGTGGAACGGCGCCGCGCCCAGCTTGAAGCCGATGCCCACGATCATGAAGATCAGGCCGAACACCAGCAGGTGCGGCATGCTGGTCTGCGTCGCCAGCACGTGCAGCCGGGCCAGTTCCAGCGTGCCGGTGGCGCCGTACACCATCGACATGCCGTACAGCAGCATGCCCGAGGCGAGCGCGCCCAGCACGAAGTATTTGATCGCCGCTTCCGAGGACAGGCGCGAGTCGCGGTTCAGGGCGACCAGCGCATAGGACGAAAGCGTCAGCAGTTCCAGGCCCAGGTACACGGTGACCAGGCTGCCCGCCGACACCAGCAGCATGATGCCGATCACCGCGAAGATGGTGAGCGTGTAGAACTCGCCCACGAACAGCTTGCGGTCGATCAGGTATGGCTTGGCGTACACGAACACCAGCACGGTACTGAGCAGTGCGAAGACCTTGAGCACTTCGGCCACGCCGTCGCGCACGAACATGCCGCTGAAGGCGGTGACCGGCTGGCTGGGCTGCCCTGCTACCACCAGGTAGATGCCCACCAGCAGCACCGCGATGGAGAGCCAGTGCAGCAGCGGACGTTGCTCGGCCTTCATGAAGGCGTCCAGCAGCAGCAGCAGGCACGCCGCCGCCGCCAGGTACAGCTCCGGCAACAGGATCAGAATGTCATTGAGGTTGGGCATGATCAGTCAGTCCTGCTTAGATCTTGTGGTTGCCAAGCTGCGTGACCAGCTGCGTGACCGAGCTGTCCATCAGGTGGATCAGCGGCTGCGGCCAGATGCCGAGCGCGAGCACGGCAGCGGCGAAGGCGCCCAGCACGAGCCACTCGCGGCCGTTGATGTCCTTCATCTCGGCCACGTGCGGATTGGTGATGTCGCCCCACAGCACGCGCTTGACCATGTACAGCGTGTAGGCCGCGCCGATGATCAGGGTGAAGGCGGCGAAGAAGGCGATCCACGGGTTGGCCTGGAAGCTGGCCAGCACCACCTGGAACTCGCCCACGAAGCCGCTGGTGCCCGGCAGGCCGCTGTTGGCCATGGCGAACAGCACGTAGAAGAAGCCGAACCAGGGCATCACGTTGATGACGCCGCCGTAGTCCTTGATCTGGCGAGTGTGCAGGCGGTCGTACATCACGCCGATGCAGGAGAACATCGCGCCCGACACGAAGCCGTGCGAGATCATCTGCACCATCGCGCCCTGCATGCCCAGCTTGGCGGCATCCAGGTTGCCGGCGCCACGCACCAGCATGAAGGCGATGAAGATGCCCAGGGTGACGAAGCCCATGTGCGCCACGGACGAGTACGCCACCAGCTTCTTCATGTCCTCCTGCACCAGCGCGATATAGCCGATGTAGACCACCGCGATCAGGCTCAGGCCGATCACCAGCCAGGCAAAGGCCTCCGACGCGTCCGGGACGATCGGCAGCGAGAAGCGCAGGAAACCGTAGCCGCCGATCTTCAGCATCACCGCAGCCAGCACCACCGAACCGCCGGTCGGCGCCTCCACATGGGCATCCGGCAGCCAGGTGTGCACCGGCACCATCGGCACCTTCACCGCGAAGGCGATCAGGAAGGCGAAGAACAGCCAGCTCTGCTCCTTCATGGTCAGCGGCAGCGCGGCCAGCTGGGCCAGGTCGAACGAGCCCGCCTTCAGGTACAGGTAGATCAGGCCCACCAGCATGAAGATGGAGCCGAAGAACGTGTAGATGAAGAACTTCAGCGTGGCATACACGCGGCGCGGACCGCCCCAGACACCGATGAGGATGAACATCGGGATCAGCATGGCCTCGAAGAACACGTAGAACAGCAACGCGTCGGTAGCGCAGAACACGCCGATCATCAGGCCCTCGAGCACCAGCATGGCGGCCATGTACTGGTGCGGGTTGACCCGGATGACCTCCCACGCGCCGACGATCACAAGGATGCCGACGAAGGTGGTCAGCAGGATCAGCGCGACCGAGATGCCGTCCACCGCCAACGCGTAGTGCACGTTGAGCCCGGCGATCCAGAGGTGGTCCTCCGTGAGCTGCTTGGCCGCGTCCGCCGCGTTGTACTGCGGCAGCAGGTAGAGGCTGGCCACGAAGGTGAGGATGGCCACCAGCAGCGCGATCCAGCGCGCCGCATTGGGTCGGCCGGAGCCGGCGAGCAGCACCGGGACGGCGCCTACGATGGGAAGCCAGATCAGCAGGCTGAGCAAATGATTGAACATGGAGCAGGTTCCCTTATTGCCCGACCAGCCAATACCCGCCGAGCAGCAGGATCAGGCCGAGGATCATCGCGAAGGCGTAGTGGTAGAGGTAGCCGGACTGCAGGCGGCGCATGCCGCCGGCGATCCGGTCCACCAGACTCGCCGAACCATTGACCAGCGCACCGTCGATCATCGCCGCGTCGCCGCCCTTCCACAGGGCTCGGCCCAGGGCGATGCCGCCGCGGGCGAACACGATGTAGTACACCGCGTCGAACCAGTACTTGTGGTTCAGCACGTTATAGATCGGCTTGAGCGCGCTCTTGATGCGATCGGCCACCGCCGGGTTGAACAGGTAGATGTAGGTGGTGATCGCGAAGGCCGCCACCACCAGCCAGAACGGCAGCTGGGTGAAGCCGTGCAGCGCCATCGCCAGCGAACCGTGGAACTCCTTGCCGAGCTCACCCAGCACGTTGTTGGCCTCGCTGACATGGATGGCGCCGCCGAACCATTCGCGGAACAGCAGCGGTTCGACCGCGAAGAAGCCCACCAGCAGCGACGGGATCGCCAGCAGCACCAGTGGCAGCGTCACCACCCACGGCGATTCCTTCGGCGTCTCGTGCATGATGCCCGGCTCGTGGTGGCCGTGGTCGTCCTTGTGCGAATCGTGGTGCGGTTCCTCGTGGGCGTTGGCGGGCTCGTCGTGGCCGTGCGCATGGCCATGGCCGTGCACCACCACGAAGCGCTCCTTGCCGTGGAAGGTCAGGTACATCTGGCGGAAGGTGTACAGCGCGGTCACGAAGGCGCCGGCCATCACGCAGAAGTAGGCGTAGCCCGCGCCCCAGCGGTGCGATTCGCCGACTGCCTCGATGATGGCGTCCTTCGAATAGAAGCCCGCGAAGAACGGCACGCCGCACAGCGCCAGCGAGCCGATCCACATGGTGAGCCAGGTGATCGGCATGTACTTGCGCAGGCCGCCCATGTAGCGCATGTCCTGCTCATGGTGCATGGCGATGATGACCGAGCCCGCGCCCAGGAACAGCAGCGCCTTGAAGAAGGCGTGGGTCATCAGGTGGAACACCGCGCCGGCGTAGGCCGACACGCCCAGCGCCACCGTCATGTAGCCCAGCTGCGACAGCGTGGAGTACGCGACGACGCGCTTGATGTCGTTCTGCACGATGCCGATCAGGCCGGTGAACAGCGCGCCGGTCGCGCCGATCACCATCACGAAGCTCAGCGCCGTCTCCGACAGCTCGTACAGCGGCGACATGCGCGCCACCATGAAGATGCCGGCGGTCACCATCGTCGCGGCGTGGATCAGCGCCGAGATCGGGGTCGGGCCTTCCATCGAGTCCGGCAGCCACACGTGCAGCGGCACCTGGGCCGACTTGCCCATGGCGCCGATGAACAGCAGGATGCAGATCACCGTGGCGGCGTCCCAATGGGTGTTCTGGGTGATCTGCAGGGTCTTGCCGACCAGGCTGTCGGCGCTGCCGAAGGCGGTCGCGTAGTCCAGCGTGCCCAGGAAGTACAGCACGCCGGCGATGCCCAGCAGGAAGCCGAAGTCGCCCACGCGGTTGACCAGGAACGCCTTGAGGTTGGCGAAGATCGCCGTCGGGCGCTTGTACCAGAAGCCGATCAGCAGGTACGACACCAGGCCCACCGCCTCCCAGCCGAAGAACAGCTGCATGAAGTTGTTGCTCATCACGAGCATCAGCATCGAGAAGGTGAACAGCGAGATGTAGCTGAAGAAGCGCTGGTAGCCCGGGTCTTCCGCCATGTAGCCGATGGTGTAGACGTGCACCAGCAGCGACACGAAGGTGACCACCACCATCATCATGGCGGTGAGGCGGTCGATCAGGAAGCCTACGTGCGCGGAGTACCGGCCGATCTCGAACCAGGTGTAGATGTTCTGGTTGTAGACCGGCGCGCCGCCCACAGTGAGCTGGTACAGCACGTAGAACGACAGGCCGCAGGCGATCGCCACGCCCAGGATGGTTGCGGTATGCGAGCCGACGCGGCCGATGAAGCGGCCCAGGAAGCCCGCCAGCAGGCATCCGGCGAGCGGCGCGAGGGCGATGGTCAGCAGAATGGGGGTGGACAATTCCATTGGATCAGCCCTTCATGCTGTCGATTTCGGCGACGTTGATGGTGCTGCGGTTGCGGAACAGCAGGACCAGGATCGCCAGGCCGATGGCGGTTTCCGCCGCAGCCACGGTGAGGATGAAGAACACGAACACCTGCCCCGCCACGTCGCCCAGGAAGCGGGAGAACGCGACGAAGTTGATGTTCACCGCCAGCAGCATCAGTTCGATCGACATCAGCAGGACGATCACGTTCTTGCGGTTGATGAACAGGCTGGCCAGGGCGATGCTGAACAGCACCGCGCCGAGCACGATGAAGTGCGAGAGCGTGATCATGGGGTGGTCTCCTTGCCCGGTGCCGGCGATGGCGCCGGAGTGACGGCAGCCATCTTGACCACGCGCACGCGGTCACGCGCATTGACCAGGACCTGCTGCGAGGCCTGCTGGTGGCGCACGCCGGTACGATGGCGCAGGGTCAGCACGACCGCCGCCACCACGCCCACGGTGAGGATCAGCGCGGCGATCTCGAACGGCAGCAGGAACTGGGTATACAGCGCATGGCCCAGCCATTCGGTGTTGGAAACGCCGGCCGCGGTGGCGGGATTGGCGCCCATCAGCGTCTGGTGCATGGCGCGCACGCCGATCAGCGCAAGCATCTCGCCGAGCATGACCAGGGCCACGATGATGCCCACCGGCAGGTACCTGATGAAGCCTTCCCTCACCTGCTCCTGCTTGATGTCCAGCATCATCACCACGAACAGGAACAGCACCATCACCGCGCCCACGTAGACCACGATGAGGGCGATGGCGAGGAACTCGGCCTCGGCCAGCAGCCAGATGCAGGCGGTGCTGAAGAAGGTCAGCACCAGCGACAGCACGGCATGCACCGTGTTGCGCAGGGAGATCACGCCCAGCGCCGCCACCACGGTGACCGCGGCGAAGGCGTAGAAACAGACGAGTTGGAACATTTGAGGATCGATCATGATGTCCCTGCCCCTCAGCGATACGCGGCGTCTTGAGCGCGGGCTGCGGCGATGTCCGCTTCGAAGCGGTCGCCGATGGCCAGCAGCTGCGGCTTGGTCACCACGTTCTCGCCACGCTGCTCGAAGTGGTACTCATGGATGTGGGTCTCGACGATCGAGTCGACCGGGCAGCTCTCCTCGCAGAAACCGCAGAAGATGCACTTGAACAGGTCGATGTCGTAGCGCGTGGTACGGCGCTGGCCGTCGCTCTCGCGCGGCGCCGAGTCGATGGTGATGGCCAGCGCAGGACACACCGCCTCGCACAGCTTGCACGCGATGCAGCGCTCTTCGCCGTTGGCGTAGCGGCGCAGGGCATGCAGGCCGCGGAAGCGGTTCGACTTGGGGATGTGCTCCATCGGGTAGCGCATCGTGTACTTCGGGCTGAACATGTAGCGCATGGTCAACGCCATGCCCTTGAACAGCTCGATGAGCAGCAGGCTCTTGAAATAGTGAGTAACGCGGTTCATAGGTACGCTCTCGGCATAACGCCCTTCTCCCTTCCGGGGAGAAGGTGCCCATCAGGGCGGATGAGGGGCGGGTGCTCGCGATGATGCTGGTCGAAACTAGCCCTCATAAGCCCCCCACCGTGACCCAGCCGAAATACTTCATGCAGCCGGCGACGAGGACCCAGACGATGGTGATGGGAATGAATACCTTCCAGCCCAGCCGCATGATCTGGTCATAGCGGTAGCGCGGGAAGCTGGCGCGGAACCACAGGAACATGAAGGCGAACACAAAGGCCTTGACGAACAACCACAGGAAGCCGGATTGGCCGATGAAGCCCCACGAGGCGGGGAACGGCGACAGCCAGCCGCCCAGGAACAGGATCGAGGCCAGGAAGCTGACCAGGATCATGTTGGCGTACTCGGCCAGGAAGAACAGCGCGAACGCCGAGCCGGAATACTCCACATGGAAACCGGCCACGATTTCCGACTCGCCTTCCGCCACGTCGAACGGCGCGCGGTTGGTCTCGGCCACGCCGGAAATGAAGTAGATGATGAAGACCGGCAGCAGCGGCCACATGAACCAGTCGAGGATGCCCTTGTGGCCAGCCTGGGCATGCACGATGTCGGTGAGGTTCAGCGAACCCGCCAGCACCAGCACGCAGACCAGACACAGGCCCATCGCCAGCTCGTAGGAGATCACCTGCGCAGCCGAACGCATGGCGCCCAGCAGCGCGTAGCGCGAGTTGGAGGCCCAGCCGGCCAGGATGATGCCGTAGACGCCCAGCGAGGTCATCGCCAGCAGGTACAGCAGGCCGGCGTTGACGTTGGCCAGCACCATGCGGTCGCTGAACGGGACCACCGCCCACGCGGCGAGTGCCGGGATCAGCGCCAGCAATGGCGCCAAATAGTAGAGCACCTTGTTCGCGCTGGTCGGGAGGATCACTTCCTTCAGCAGCAGCTTGACCACGTCCGCGAAGGCCTGCAGCAGGCCGAGGGGACCGATCTTGTTGGGTCCCATGCGCACGTGCATCCAGCCGATGACCTTGCGCTCCCAGTACACGAACATCGCGACCGCGATCACCAACGGCAGGATGATGCACAGGATGTAGATGATCGGCCAGACGACCTGATTGAGTATCTGTTCGCCCATGTGCTTACGCCTTGCTCAGGGTGAGGGCCGCGCCATACGGCGGCAGCGTGAGGGTGTCCTCGTGCGCGGCTTCGATCCAGGCGGCGCCGTCGGGCACCGCCGCATCGATGGCCAGCGGCAGTACCGCGTCGGCGACGCGGACCGCGCTGCCCTCGGCCAGGCCCTGGCGTTGCGCTTCCGCCGGATTCACGCGCACGGCCGGTGCGCGGTTCAGCGGATGCTTGCTCAGGGCCGTGGCGCGGCGGAGCACCGCATCGGTACGGTAGATCGGCCAGGTCGCCAGGCGGGTCAGCCCGCCGGCCGCCGGCCGCGGGGCCAGTTCGGTGCGCGGTACGTGGTTGCGCTCGGCGATGCCTTCGCGCAGGCCGGCCAGGTCGTCGAACTCGAAGCCGGCGGCCTTGAGCACGCCGCCCAGCGCACGCAGCACCTTCCAGCCCGGGCGGGTTTCGCCCGGCGCCTTGGCGCCGGCGGCCACGCTCTGCGCGAAACCATCGACGTTGACCAGCGTGCCGTCGATTTCCGGCAGCAGCGCAATCGGCAGGATCACGTCGGCCGCCTCGCGCAGCGCGGGGCTGGCGAAGGCCGAGAACGCCACCACTTGCTGGGCGCCCTTCAGCGCTTTGAGGAAGGCGGCGCCATCGGCCACGTCGTGCGGCTCCACGCCGTACAGCACATAGGCCTTGCGCGGCTGGGCCAGCATGGCCTGCGCATCAAGGCCGCCATGGCCCGGCAGCACGCCTACGCGGGCCAGGCCGATGGCGTTGGCGCCCACCGGCAGCTCGTTGTAGGCGGCGCCCGTCGCCTCGGCGACGAAACGGGCCACGGCGCGCAGCCACGAGGCCTGCGGATGGGTCACCGCCGCCTCACCGAGGATCACCACGGCGCTGCCGCCCTTGAGGCTGGCGATGGCGTCCTTGTCGCCCTGGTCGGACGAAGCGCCGCCGATGGCGTCCACCAGCGAGGCCGGCGCCGTGGCGCCCGCCTCCACCGCGGCCTTGGCCAGCGACAGCAGCGCATCGACCAGCACCTGCGGCGCCACGATGGCCTCGCCGGCCAGCTTGTAGTTGAAGTCAAAGCTCGCCGGATTGACGGCGTAGACCTTGGCGCCTTTCTTCACCGCCTGGTGGATGCGATGGTTGACCAGCGGCAACTCATGGCGCAGGTCCGAGCCGACCAGCAGCGCGGCCTTGACCTTGTCCAGCTCAGCCACCGGCTTGGCGAAGATGGTCGCCGCTGCGTTGTCGGCGAAATCGAGCTGGCGCACGCGATGGTCGATGTGGGTGCTGCCCAGGCCGCGGGCCAGGCGCACCAGCAGGTCGCCCTCCTCGTTGGTGGTGGCCGGATGGACCAGCACGCCCAGCTCGCTGCCCGGCACCGCCTTGAGCGATTCCACGGCTGCGCCGAGCGCGTCTTCCCACGTCGTGGCCTGCCACTGGCCGTTGCGCTTGACCTGCGGCGCGCTCACGCGATCGGCCGCGTAGAGGCCCTGGTGGCTGTAGCGGTCGCGGTCGGACAACCAGCACTCGTTGATCGATTCGTTGTCGCGCGGCACCGTGCGCAGCACTTCGCCGCGGCGGGTATGCAGCCACAGGTTGGAGCCCAGCGCGTCGTGGTAGGCCACGGACGGCTTGGCGACCAGTTCCCAGGCGCGCGCCTTGAACTGGAACGGCTTGTTGGTCAGCGCGCCTACCGGGCAGACGTCGATGATGTTGCCCGACAGCTCCGTCTCGATGGTCTTGCCGATGTAGGTGCCGATCTGCAGGTTGTCGCCGCGGCTCATGCCGCCCAGCTCGTAGGTGCCGGCGATCTCGCTGGTGAAGCGCACGCAGCGCGTGCACTGGATGCAGCGAGTCATCTCGGTGGCGACCAGGGGGCCGAGATTCTCGTCCGCGATGGTGCGCTTGCGCTCGGTGAAGCGCGACACGCTGCGGCCATAGCCCAACGCGACGTCCTGCAGCTCGCACTCGCCGCCCTGGTCGCAGATCGGGCAATCCAGCGGGTGGTTGATCAGCAGGAACTCCATGACGTCCTTCTGATACTTCAGCGCGGAGTCGGAGCGGGTCTTGACCTTCATGCCCTCGGCCACCGGAGTGGCGCAGGCCGGCTGCGGCTTGGGCATGGGCTTGCCCCCCATCTCCACTTCCACCAGGCACATGCGGCAGTTGGCGGCGATGGGGAGCTTGCGGTGGTAGCAGAAGCGCGGGATGGCGATGCCGATGGCGTCGGCCGCCTCGATGATCATGGCGCCCTTGCGGATTTGCGTGGGCTTGCCGTCGATCTCGATGTTCAGCAGATCGAGGGTGGGGGTGGCGGGCTGCGCACTCATGCGGCGGCTCCAAGCTTGTCGTCGACGATCGAGCGACCGTTGACGATGTAGTACTCGAATTCATCCCAGAACTGGCGCAGGAAGCCCTGCACCGGCCACGCGGCGGCTTCGCCGAACGCGCAGATGGTGTGGCCTTCGATCTGGCCGGCGATGGCCTTCAGGCGATGCAGGTCGTCCATCGTGCCCTGCCCGGCCACGATGCGGTCCAGCACGCGGTGCATCCAGCCGGTGCCCTCACGGCACGGCGTGCACTGGCCGCAGGACTCCTTGTGGAAGAACTGCGAGATGCGACGGGTGAAGCGCACCGTGCAGACGGTGTCGTCCAGCACCACGATGGCGCCGGAGCCCAGGCCGGTCTTGAGGTCGCGCAGGGTATCGTAGTCCATCGGCAGCCCCTTGAGCTGCTCGGCGCGCAGCACCGGCATCGACACGCCGCCCGGGACCGCGCCCTTCAGCGTGCGGCCCGGACGCAGGCCACCGGCCATTTCCAGCAGTTCGTCGAAGGTGGTGCCCAGCGGCACTTCGAAGTTGCCGCCCTTCTGCACGCAACCGGAGACCGAGAAGATCTTCGGCCCGCCGTTCTTGGTCTTGCTCTGCGCCAGGAACCAGTCCGCGCCCTTGCGCAGGATGGCCGGCACCGAGGCGTAGGTCTCGGTGTTGTTGATGGTGCTGGGCTTGCCGTACAGGCCGAAGTTGGCCGGGAACGGCGGCTTGAAGCGCGGCTGGCCCTTCTTGCCTTCCAGCGACTCCATCAACGCGGTTTCCTCGCCGCAGATGTAGGCGCCGGCGCCGAGCGCGGCGTAGATGTCCACGTTGAGTCCAGTACCCTGGATGTTCTTGCCGAGCAGGCCGGCCGCGTAGGCTTCCTTCAGCGCTTCCTCGAAGTGCTCGAATGGCTCGTGGTGGAACTCGCCGCGCATGTAGTTGTAGGCGACGGTGGAGCCGGTGCAGTAGCACGCGATCGCCATGCCCTCGATCACCGCATGCGGGTTGAAGCGCAGGATGTCGCGGTCCTTGCAGGTGCCCGGCTCGGACTCGTCCGAGTTGCAGAGGATGTACTTCTGCATGTCGCCCTTGGGCATGAAGGACCACTTCAGGCCGGTCGGGAAGCCTGCGCCGCCGCGGCCGCGCAGGTTGCTCTTCTTGATCTCTTCGATCAGCGCGGTCGGATCGGGCTTCTCGGCGAGGATCTTCTTCCACGCCTCATAGCCACCGACCTGGGTGTAGCTGTCCATCGCCCACGGCTTGTCGAAATGCAGCGTGGTGTAGACGACCTGGTGTTCCTTGGGTGCGGGTCCGTAAGCCATTGCGCCCTGCCCTTATTTCAAACCATCGAGGATCTCGTCGATCTTCTGGATCGACAGACGCTCGTGGTAGTGACCATTGACGGTCATCGCCGGCGCGCTGGCGCAGGCGGCGATGCACTCTTCTTCGCGCTTGAGGTACACGCGGCCATCGGGCGTGCTCTCGCCGAGCTTGATGCCCAGCTTCTGCTCGCAATGTTTCACCAGTTCCTCGGCGCCGTTGAGCCAGCAGGAGATATTGGTGCAGATGGCGACGTTGTTGCGGCCCACGGGGCGGGTTTCCAGCATCGAATAGAAGCTGGCGACCTCGTAGGCCCACACGGCCGGCAGCTCGAGGTACCGGGCGACGGCAGTGATCAGCTCGTCGGTGAGGAAGCCCTGGTTCTGCTCCTGCGCGGCGAACAGCGCCTGGATCAGCGCCGAGCGCTTGCGGTCCGGCGGGAAACGGGCGACCCACTCGTCGATATGGTGACGGGTGTGCTCGGTCAGTTCGACGAGCGGGTCGACGTTCTTGACCTGCTCGTAATTTCCGGTGGCTTTCATGTGTGCTTATCCTCCGGGCTCAGCGATCGACTTCGCCGAACACGAGGTCATAGGTACCGATCATCGCCACCACGTCGGCCAGCATGTGGCCGCGCACGATGGCGTCCATCGAGGACAGGTGGGCGAAGCCCGGCGCGCGCAAGTGCACGCGGAACGGCTTGTTGGCGCCGTCGGAGACCAGGTAGCAGCCGAACTCGCCCTTGGGCGCCTCGACCGCGGCATAGGTCTCGCCGGCCGGCACGCCGTAGCCCTCGGTGAACAGCTTGAAGTGGTGGATGAGGGCTTCCATGTCCTGCTTCATGCCTTCGCGCCTGGGCGGTGCGACCTTGTAGTTCTGCACGATGACGGGACCCGGGTTGGCCTTCAGCCACTTCACGCACTGCTGGATGATGCGGTTGGACTGGCGCATCTCCTCGACACGCACGAGGTAGCGGTCGTAGCAATCGCCGCCCACGCCCACCGGGATGTCGAAGTCCACCTCGGCGTACTTGGCATAGGGCTGCTTCTTGCGCAGGTCCCATTCGATGCCCGAACCGCGCAGCATCACGCCGGTCATGCCCCAGGCCTGGGCCTTCTCGGGCGGGATCACGCCGATGCCGACGGTGCGCTGCTTCCAGATGCGGTTGTTGGTGAGCAGTTCCTCGTACTCGTCCACCTTCGACGGGAAGTCGCTGGTGAAGGCCTCGAGGAAGTCGAGCATGGAGCCTTCGCGCCAGCTGTTGAGGCGCTTCAGGTCCTTGCCCTTGTGCCACGGCGACTCGCGGTACTGCGACATGCGCTCGGGCAGGTCGCGGTAGACGCCGCCCGGACGGTAGTAGGTCGCGTGCATGCGCGCGCCCGACACCGCCTCGTAGACGTCCATCAGTTCCTCGCGCTCGCGGAACGCGTACAGGAACACGGCCATCGCGCCCAGGTCGAGCGCGTTGGAGCCGATCCACATCAGGTGGTTCAGGATGCGGGTGATCTCGTCGAACATGGTGCGGATGTACTGCGCGCGCTCCGGCGCCTCGATACCCAGCAGGGTCTCGATGGCGCGCACGTAGGCGTGCTCGTTGCACATCATCGACACGTAGTCCAGGCGATCCATGTAGCCGATCGACTGGTTGAACGGCTTGGACTCGGCCAGCTTCTCGGTGCCGCGGTGGAGCAGGCCCACGTGCGGATCGGCGCGGACCACGGTCTCGCCGTCCATCTCCAGCACCAGGCGCAGCACGCCGTGCGCAGCGGGATGCTGCGGGCCGAAGTTCATGGTGTAGTTGCGGATCTCTTGCGCCATGATTAATTGTTCCGCCAGTTATCGGCCGCCTCGGCCTTCGCCTGCAGCAGGTCGGCATCGTCACGGATGACGCGCGGCACCAGCACGCGCGGCTCGATCGATACGGGCTCGTACACCACGCGCTTCTGCTCGGGGTCGTAGCGCACCTCGACGTTGCCGATCAGCGGGAAGTCCTTGCGGAACGGATGGCCCACGAAACCGTAGTCGGTGAGGATGCGGCGCAGGTCCGGATGGCCCTCGTAGACAATGCCGTACAGATCGAACGCCTCGCGCTCGAACCAGTTCACGCCCGGCCAGATGCCGGTCAGCGACGGCACCACCGGCAGCGCGTCGTCCTCGCCGAACACGCGCAGGCGCAGGCGCTGGTTGTTCTCCAGCGACAGCAGGTGCACCACGGAGGCGAAGCGGCGCGGCGATGCCTCGGGGCGCGGACGGTCGGCCCACTTGAAGCGGCCCATCGCCTCGCCTTCCACGCCGCGCGAGAAGCCGGTGCCGGACACCGTCTCGGTGTCCCATTCGGTCTGGCCGTAACCCAGGTAGTCGACGCCGCAGACGTCGATCGGCACGCCGAAACGGAACGGCGCCTCGTCGCGCAGCGCAGCGGCCACCGCGAGCAGGTCGGCGGCGGCCACTTCGGCGGTCACTTCGTTGCGCACGACGCTGATCTTCAGCGTGTCGCCGAATCGCGCGGAGAGGCGCTCGGCCAGCGAGTTCGTCGGGGTATCAGTCATGCTCTGCTGCGCCTTTGTCAGGAACGCGCGATGGTGTTGGTGCGGCGGATCTTCTTCTGCAACTGCAGGATGCCGTGGATCAGCGCTTCGGCCGTCGGCGGGCAGCCCGGCACGTAGATGTCCACCGGCACGATGCGGTCGCAGCCGCGCACCACGGAATAGGAGTAGTGGTAGTAGCCGCCGCCGTTGGCGCAGCTACCCATGGAGATGACCCACTTGGGATCCGGCATCTGGTCATAGACCTTGCGCAGCGCCGGGGCCATCTTGTTGACCAGGGTGCCAGCCACGATCATCACGTCGGACTGGCGCGGACTCGGACGGAAGATCACGCCATAGCGGTCCAGGTCCAGCCGCGCGGCGCCGGCGTGCATCATTTCCACGGCGCAACAGGCCAGGCCGAAGGTCATCGGCCACATCGAGCCGGTGCGCGCCCAGTTCATCAGGGCATCGACGCTGGTGGTGGCGAAACCGCGCTGGATGACGGGGTTGTCCTCGGCCGGACGCAGGATGTCGTCCACCAAGTTCAACGGCTGCGGGTTGTGCATCACCCGGTCGAGGGACGAGATCACTCCCATTCCAGTGCTCCCTTCTTCCACACGTAAGCGAAACCAATGACCAACAGCAACAGGAATGTCGCCATCTCGACCAGCGCGGTGAGGCCGATCTTCTGGAACACCACCGCCCAGGGGAACAGGAAGGCGATTTCCAGATCGAAGATGATGAAGAGGATCGCCAGCAGGTAGTAGCGCACGTCGAAGCGCATGCGGGCGTCCTCGAAGGCTTCGAAGCCGCACTCGTAGGGCGAGAGCTTCTCCGACTCGGGACGACGGGGACCGGCGAGCAGGCCGATGGCCAGCAGCACCACGCCAAGGCCGGCGGCAACGCCGATGAAGAGCAGAATGGGCCAGTATTCGGCAAGCACGGTGAAACGTACCTCCGCGCCTCAGGGCGCATCAGTGACCGTCGGGGGAAACGGTCCGGAACCGGTTTCGGCAGGCCAATGAAGGCCTTGGGCTTGCGCCACGATCGCGTGCATGGGGGCCACGAGCGTCCGACTTTCCACGATCTGAATCGGGAATCGCGACATTGTATCAGCGCGCTTAACAACAACAAGCCTTGACGGGTATTTGGAAGGCGATTTGCATGAGCCTGCATGCGCGGCCCCACGCGGGAGCGCAAGCTATTGCTACCAAGGTCTTATGCCCGGGCGAGGCACCGGCGCCCCCGGGAACGCCCCGCGGCGTGAACCGCGCTTCACATGGTGTGCGTGGGACGCTCGGACGAGGCCATGCCCGCCAGCAGGTTCTCGATGCGGGTGCGGGCCACTTCGCCATCGGAGGAATCGTTGAACTGCACGCCGATGCCGGCGGTGCGGTTGCCCTGGGCGCCGACCGGGGTGACCCATACCACCTTGCCGGCCACCGACAGGCGCTCGCCTTCGTCGGTCAGGTTGATAAGCAGCACCACCTCGTCTCCCAGCGCGTAGCGCTGGGCCGTGGGCGCGAACAGGCCACCGTGCTTCAGGAAAGGCATGTAGGCGTTGTACAGCGACGCCGTGTCCTTGATCTTCAAGGAAATGATGCCCTGGCGGGCGGCGATGGCCGGATTCATGACTGCTCCCCTGCGAACGACGCTGAGGCCGGTGGCCCATGGAGGGGCATCCTAGCGACCCACATGGCCATGCGACAAGCGACATGTCGACGGAATGTGACGAAACCGGCCCGGTCTCCAACGACCCGCTACAGCTCGCACCAGCCCCAGCGGTCGAAGATCCAGGGCGACCGCAGGTTCATGTAGAGCTTAGCGAAGCACGGGCCGTCGCTTCCCTCCGACCATGCATGCAGCACATGCCTGCCCTGCCCGTCGAGGGCCAGGGGCGCCTCGCGCCAGGGCCAGCTACGCACGCCATCGCCGTCCACCACCAGCAGGTGCAGCCAGGGCTGCAACAGCGGAGGCGGCCGCCAGGGCAACGGCGGAGAGGCGGCGCGGCCGCGCGAGCGAACCAGCCGGTAGCTCTCCGCGCGGTCGGCCAGGCGATGCATGCGCTTGCCGCTCAGCGTCATCTGACTGCGATGACAGGCAAGCGCCGCCAGCTTGTTGGCATGCAGGCCTACGGAAGAATCCAGCTTGACCCGACCGCCCCCCCGCTCCTCGCGGCCATGCACGAGGTAGGCCAGCACTCGTGGCGATTCGCCCCGCCAACGGGCGAGCGCCAGGCGGAACAGCACATGGGCGGCGCCGTGGTCGGGATGGCGGTCGCCCAGCGCCGGCAAGGCAACGAGATTGGGCCGGAACGCCGCCAGGCTGTCGCCGAGCGCCGCCAGGCTGGGCTCCAACTGTTCCCGCAGGCGTCCCATCAAGCCCATGTCAGGCCATGCCAGGACCTGCAGGGCCGAGGGCTCCACGTCCAGCTGCCGCAACGCCTGCTCGACCTCCTCCCGCCGCCGCTCGCCCCAGCGCCTGCGCTCGGCCTCGCCTATGCGCACGCGGCGCTCGACCCAGCGCTGCGGCCAGGGGTTGTTGTCGCCAAGGGTAAGCAGCAGGATGCGGACCTCGCCGCCGGCCTGGCGCACCTGCTGGATCAGCTCGCCAGTGGCGATCGACTCATCGTCCGGGTGCGGGGCCACCACCAGCAGGCGAGTGCCGGCATGCAGACTCGACGCCATCTCAGGGCGCCCCCACCGCGGGTGGCAAGGGACGCCAGCCGCGCTCGAAGGCCTGGGTCCACACCAGGGCCACGGGCGTACCGCTGGCGACCTTCAGGTGATGGATGCCCCGCCCGAGCGTCCAGTGGTCGGCTTCGGGGGCGCCATCCAGGCTGGCGCGCAGCCGCTGGTGGCCGTCCGTCAGCACGTAGTCTCCCGGCAGCGCCAGGTCGATCGACTGGTCGGCCGCCGGGGTCGGCAGCATGCGCCCGGCCACCCAGACATCGCCGCCGGCCGGCACGTAGTTGAGCATCACGAAGCGGGCGCTCGCATACGGCAGCCGGCGCAGGATCACCAGCATGGCGCGATGGTCCACCAGCTCGTCGGCGATGGTATCCATCATCTGCCCCTTGCGCAGGCGGCGCATGGCCATGCTCTCGAGCACCGGATAGTAGGGACGCGAACGGAAGATGGCATCGCCCTTGGGATCCATCACGGCATCATGGTCGTCGGTGTAGCGCAGCACCAGTGCGAGCTCGTCGCGCTGCGCCGCCAGCTCGTCGCGCCAGGGCGGTGCGTCGGCGATCATGGCGACCAGTTCGGCGCCCAGCGTCGCCAGCAACAGCGCGGCGCGCAGCTGCGGGCGCCGTTCCAGCCACGCCAGCCGCGAGACCCAACCGCCCCCCGACAGTACCAGGGTCGGCAACACGGGCAGGAAATCCTGCTTGGTGACCAGCGGCCAGACGAACCAGATCAGCAACAGGAACAGGCCGCCCTGCAGGGCGAAGAATACCGTCCAGTCGAAGGCATCCCCCGCCCGGCGCCTGGCCTCCCGTACCGAAAGCACCAGCAGCACCGCCGCCAGCAGCAGGAACCACAGCAGTTGCTGCGCGGCGTGGCGCTTGCTGGCGCCGCCGACGTTGTACCCGGCCAGGCCGTACCACGCGTCCGCCAGCACGCCATGGGCCGCCAGCCAAATCGCGAAGGCCGCCGGCACCAGCAGCAGGCCAAGCGCGGCCGCCGCCCAGCAGCGCACGCCACCGCGCGGCGCGGTAGCCGGACACATCAGGCGCACCACGCCGGCGGCGACCACCGTGGTGACCAGCAGCACCAGGGTTTTCTGCGAGACCGCCAGCGCGCATCCCATGCACAGGCCCGCCACGAAGTAGCGCCAGGCGCGCGGCGGCGCGCCCGCCACGAACGCGAGCCCCAGCAGCCACATGGCCATCCACATATCGTCCGTGCGGAACTGGCCGCTGACCACGAAGAAGCGTGGGAACAGCCCCGCCACCAGCATGACCACCAGCGCCACCCGCCAGCCATAGAGCCGCCGGGCCATCCAGCCGGTAGCGCCGAGCGCCACGAGATACCAGCCCTGCATGGCCAGGCGCAGCCAGGTCAGCACATCCGGACGGTCGGACAGCCAAGCCAGCAGCGGCGAATGCAGCCAGCCGAACAAGGGGCCGTGGTTGTCGAACACGTCGCGGTAAGGCAACAGGCCCTGAGTCCAGGCCCAGGCCACGTGCGCATGCTGGGCCTCGTCGGAATTGAGCGTGTACGCATTGAGCCATGCCAGTCGCAAGACCAGCAGCAGCAACAGAGAGATCCACGGCCAGAGGGGAAGGCGATGCAGCGGGGACTTCATGCCGCCAGCCTAGGCAGGCGGGCTGTCAATCAGCTTTCCCGGAGTGCTATCGCCAGCGCGCGAGCAATTCGAGCAGCAGCAGGTCGCCGCGCAGCGGGCCGCGTAACGATTCGCGCGTGCGGTTGGCCTGCATGTACCACTGGTCCAGCGCCTCGTCGTCGAGCTGGCTGGCCAGCAGCGCGTTGCCCGCCGCGGCGCGCGCCTTCATCTCGTCCGCCACCGCCTGGGCCGCGAACCACAGGCGCTGCCCGGGCTCGTTGTCCAGCCAGCGCCTGGCGACTTCCATCGCCTCGCCCCGGCCCGCGGCGAGCGCGCCCAGGTCCTTGCGCACTTCCTGACGGCGCGCCAGCGCGCCCTCCTCGGCCCACGCCCGCGCCAGCCCCGGATTGCCGCCGGCCGCCTCTAGCGCCGCCTCGGCGCCCTTCACGCCAGCCTGCCGCAGCCAAGCCAGCGCCTGCTCGCGCGTGGGCAGGTGGAATTCGATGCGCTGGCAGCGGCTGCGGATGGTCTGCGGCAGGCGCCAGGGTGCGTCGGCCACCAGCATCAGCAGGGTCTGCGGCGAGGGTTCCTCCAGCGTCTTGAGCAAGGCATTGGCCGCCGCCGCGTTCATGGCATCGGCCGGATCGATGCACACGACCTGCCAGCCGCCGAACTGGCTGGCCATGGCCAGGCGCGCGGACAGTTCGCGGACCTGGTCGACCACGATCTCGCTGCGCTGCACGCCGTCCTTGCGCAGCCCGTAGCCGAGCACCGCGAAGTCCGGATGGGTGCCCGCCGCGAACAGCAGGCAGCTGCGGCACGCGCCGCACGGTTCGCCATCCCGTGCCTGCATGCACAACAGGCCCTGGGCGAAGCGGCGCATGAAGTCGCGCTTGCCCAGTCCCGCCGGGCCGCACAGCAGCAGCGCGTGCGGCATGGCATCGCGCGCGCGGCGCGCCTGCAGGCGGGACCAGTGCTCGGCATGCCAGGGCATGGTGCTCATGCGGCGGCTCCAAACAGGTGTCGGGTGGCGTCGATGGCCGCGGCCAGCACGCCGGCCGGCGTGAGGCTGGCGTCGATCACGCGGAAGCGCGAAGGCTCCGCTGCGGCGCGCGCGCGATAGGCAGCGCGCACGCGCTCGAAGAAGGCATCGGCCTCGACCTCGATGCGATCGGCCTCGCCACGGCCCGCGGCCCGCGCGCGGCCGGTGGCCACGGGCAGGTCCAGCAGCAGGGTCAGGTCGGGACGAAGCTCGCCGACGCTCCACTGCTCCAGCGTGGCGATGCGCTCCTCGGGCACGCCGCGCCCGCCGCCTTGATAGGCATAGCTGGCGTCGGTGAAGCGGTCGCACAGCACCCACTGGCCCGCCGCCAGCGCGGGCGCGATGCACTCGCGCACCAACTGCGCGCGCGAGGCGAACATCAGCAGCAGCTCGGACTCCGCGCACATGCCACGCTGCGCGGGGTCCAGCACGATGGCGCGCACCGCCTCGCCCAGCGGCGTGCCGCCGGGTTCGCGGGTGAGCACCAGGTCCACACCCTGGGCGAGCAGATGCTGCCGAAGCCCCGCCAGCAGGGTGCTCTTGCCGGCGCCCTCGCCGCCTTCGAGCGTGATGAATTTGCCGCGTGAGGTCATGGGCAGCGCTTCAACTGGTAACAGGCCACGTTGCGATTGTGTTCGTCCAGCGTACTGGAGAACACATGGGTGCCGTCACCCTTGGCGACGAAATACAGCTCCGAGCCGGCGGCCGGGTGCAGCGCCGCCTCGATGGCCGGCTTGCCGGGCATGGCGATCGGCGTAGGCGGCAGGCCGGGGCGCGTATACGTGTTGTACGGCGTGTCGGCGGCCAGGTCGGCCTTGTGGATATTGCCGGCGTAGGCCTCGCCCATGCCGTAGATCACGGTGGGATCGGTCTGCAGCAGCATGTGGTCCCGCAGCCGTCGCGTGAACACGCCGGCGATGCGCGGACGCTCGTCGGCGCGCCCCGTTTCCTTCTCCACGATCGAGGCCAGGATCAGCGCATCGTACGGCGTGGCCAGCGGCAGGTCCTTGTCGCGCCGGGGCCACAGCGCGTCGAGCGTCCTGGCCATCGCCGCGTGCGCGCGGCGCAGGATGTCGAGGTCGCTGTCGCCCTTCACGTAGGCATAGGTTTCCGGCAGGAAGCGTCCCTCCGGCGATTCGCCCGGCGCGCCGATCCGCGCCATCAGCGCGGCCTCGTCCAGTGCGGCGCCGTCCTGGCGCAGCTTGTCGGCCTTGGCCAGGGCCTGGCGCAGCTCGCGGAAGTTCCAGCCGTCGACGATGGTGAAATTGCGCTGCAGGACCTTGCCCGCCGCCATGGCCAGCAGCAGGTCGCGCGGCGTCATGCCGGCGGTGAGCGCATATTCGCCCGCGTGCAGGCGGCCGGCCACGCGCAACTGCTCGGCAAGCACGCGCCAGTACAGCGGGCCGGCGGTGGTCGCGCGCTGTGCGCGCAACATGCCGACCACCTCGCGCAGGCTGCTGCCCTTGCCCACGTCGATGCTCGGCGCCGGCGCGGTCACCGCCAGCGGCGTGCGCACGAAGCGCTGGTAATCCATCCAGCCATAGGCGATGGCGGCGGCGACCGCCGCCAGCACCAGCACCGCCAGGACGCGCCACCGCGCACGTCCCTGCATGTTCATTCGACTCATGCCTGCTCCATCGGAAAACCCAGGCCGCGCCAATGCCGTTGCAGGGCACGGGTGACCGGGCCAGGAACATACACGGTATCGTCCACGGCCTGAACAGGCAGGATGCCCCGCACGCTGGAACTCAGGAACAGCTCCGAGGCATCCCGCAGCGCTTCTTCCCGCAGCGGCCTGACCTGGGCATCCGGACTGGCCGCCAGGATTTCCGCGCGCGCCACGCCCGCCACGCCGCAGCGATCCAGCGCCGGTGTCACCAGCACGCCACCGATCACCGCGAATACGTTGGCCATGGTGGCCGAGACCACATGGCCTTCCGGATCGCGCAGCAGTCCTTCCTGGATGGCGGGATCGCGCCACTCGGCGCGCGCCAGCACCTGTTCCAGCCGGTTGAGGTGCTTGATGCCGGCCAGCCGCGGTTGCGGCGCCAGGCGCAGCTCGCACCAGCGCGTCCGGATGCCGAGCGCATAGCCCTCGCCCCGCATCGGCGGTGCATCGAAGGCGGCCACGATACGCGTGGGCCGCGGCAACGGTGGCGGCGCGTAGCCGCGCTCGCCCTGGCCACGGGTCAGCGTGATGCGCACCACGGCCTGCGGCAGGCCATCGGCCACCGCCAACGCTTCATGCAGCAGCTGCGCCGGCTCGGGCGCCGGCAGGCCGAGGCGACCGCAGCCTTCGGCAAGGCGTTGCATATGGCGAGGCCACAAAGGTGCCCCGCCACGCTCGAACCGGATCGTCTCGAACAGCCCGTCGCCATACGACAACCCGCGATCGAGCACGGACACCGTGGTCGCCGGCGCACCATTCATCCATACGCGCATCGGCGCCGGCATCAGCCCGGCACTCCCAGCGCGCGCAGCAGGCCGCGCGCCTTGGCGCGGGTTTCCTCCAGTTCCTTCTCCGCCACCGAATCGGCCACGATGCCGGCGCCGGCACGCAGCGTCACGTCGCAGCCGGACAGCGCGAAGGTGCGGATCAGGATATTGAGGTCCAGGTCGCCGTTGCGGTCCAGGTAGCCCAGCGCGCCGGTATAGGCGCCGCGCGGCGCATCCTCCAGCGCGGCGATGATTTCCATGCAGCGCACCTTGGGGCAGCCGGTGATGGTGCCGCCCGGGAAGGTTGCCGCGATCACCTGTCCCGGCGTGACCTCGGGGCGCAGGCGTCCGCGCACGTTGGAGACGATGTGGTGCACGTGCGCATAACTCTCCACCACCATCAGCTCATCCACTGTGACCGTGCCAGGCACGCAGACACGCCCCAGGTCGTTGCGCTCCAGGTCGATCAGCATCACATGCTCGGCACGTTCCTTCGGGTGCGTGCTCAGCTCGCGGATGCTCGCCGGCTCGTCGTCGCCCGGCATGCGCGGCCGCGTGCCGGCGATGGGACGCGTCTGCGCCAGGCCATCGCGCACTTCTACCAGCCGCTCCGGCGACGAGCTCACCACCGACCAGCCGGGCTGTTGCAGCAGGCCGGCGAACGGCGCCGGATTGGCCCGCCGCAGCGCGGCGTACAGGGCGGCCGGCGATGGCGCCGCCGCATAGCGCGCGTGCCATGCGCGGGAAAGATTGACCTGGAAGATGTCGCCGGCTTGCAGGTGCTCGTGGATGCGCGCCACGCCATCGAGGAAGCGCGCCGGCTCGTCCTCGCCGCAGGCGATGGGCGCCGCGAGCACGGGCATCGGCGCTCCCGCCTGCAGGTCGGCCTCCATCGCATCAAGCAGCGCCTCGTGCCCCGCTTCGGCCAGCAGCACCGTGCAGTCGCGCGCGTGGTCGACCACCACGGCCGCGGGGCAACGCAGCGCCAGCGCCACCGGCAAGGTCGCGGGAGCGCGCAGGCGCAGGCGCGGTTCGATCTCGCCGGCCAGCTCATAGGCCAGCAGCAGGAGCCAGCCGCCATGGAACGGCAGATCGTCCGCCTCGCCCCGCGTCGTGCGTTCGGCCTGCCATGCCCGGTCGAGGGCATCGAGGAAACGTCCCTCGCGTTCGTGCCCCTGCCCGTCGCGCAGCCGACCGTCCGCGTCCAGCGCCAACCGATCCTGCGGAAACGCGAACAGGATGTCGTAGCGCGCCTGCGCGGAGCCGTGCGTGACGCTCTGCAATAGTCCCGGATAGCGCTCCGGAAATGCAGCGGCCGGCGCGAGCAAGTCGCGCCGGCCGTGCAGGGTACGCCGATGGAGCGCGGTCACACCCGGCGGAACGCCAGCGTGCCGTTGGTGCCGCCGAAGCCGAACGAGTTGGAGATGGCCACGTCGACCTTGGCCTCGCGCGCAGTGTGCGGCACGAAGTCGAGGTCGCAGCCCTCGCCCGGCTCGTCCAGATTGATGGTGGGCGGCAGTACCTGGTCGCGCAGCGCGAGGACGGTGAAGATCGCTTCCACGCCGCCGGCTGCTCCCAGCAGATGGCCGGTGGCCGACTTGGTCGAGCTCATCGCCAGCTTGTAGGCGTGGTCGCCGAACACGCGCTTGGCGGCCAGCACCTCACCCAGGTCGCCCAGCGGCGTCGAGGTGCCGTGCGCGTTGATGTACTGCACGTCGGCCGGGTCGAGGCCGCCATCCTTCAGCGCGCCTTCCATGCTGCGCGCCGCACCCTCGCCGCCCTCGCTGGGCGCGGTGATGTGGTAGGCGTCGCCGCTCATGCCGAAGCCGATCAGCTCGGCGTAGATCTTCGCGCCACGCGCCTTGGCATGCTCGTACTCTTCCAGCACCAGCACACCGGCGCCGTCGGACAACACGAAGCCGTCGCGGTCCTTGTCCCACGGACGGCTGGCCTTGGTCGGCTCGTCGTTGCGGGTCGACATGGCCTTGGCCGAACAGAAGCCCGCCATCGCCGTGCCGGTGGTGGCGAACTCGGCGCCGCCGGCCACCATCACATCAGCGTCGCCGTACTGGATCATGCGCGCGGCCAGGCCGATGTTGTGCGTGCCGGTGGTGCAGGCGGTGACGCAGGCGATGTTCGGGCCCTTCAGGCCGTACATGATCGACAGGTGGCCGGACACCATGTTGATGATCGAGGAAGGCACGAAGAACGGCGACACGCGGCGCGGGCCTTTTTCGTGCAGCTCGATCGAGGTGCGCTCGATGGTATGCAGGCCACCGATGCCGGCCGCCACCGCCACGCCGATGCGCGGCGCGTTGTCTTCCGTCACCTCCAGGCCGGAATCACGCAGGGCCTGGGTGCCCGCGGCGATGCCGTAGTGGATGAACGGATCCATCTTCTTGATCTCTTTCGGGGCGATCCACTGTGCCGGATCGAAGTCACGGACCTGACCGGCGATGCGCGTGGCATAGGCGGTTGCGTCGAAATGGGTCACCGGGCCAATGCCGCTCACGCCCTTGAGGATGTTGTCCCAGGCCGTCGCGATATCGTTGCCGACCGGCGAGATGATGCCGAGTCCGGTGACAACCACACGTCGTTTGCTCATGCTGATCTTCCCTCGTGTTTCCGTGGTGCCGCCTGCGCCGGCCTTGCCACGTCATCCGGGCCGCAGGCGCGCATCCGCGCACCATACGGGATCGGACGTTGCAAAATGCAGAAACGAAAACTGCGCCGATGCGGCGCAGCTTCCGGTATCGCCAGTGGACGGACGCATCAGGCGGACGCGCCGGTCGCCAACGGGGCGATCACTCCTTGGTGTGGGCCTTGATGTAGTCGACAGCCTGCTGCACCGTGGTGATCTTCTCGGCCTCTTCGTCCGGGATCTCGGTCTCGAACTCTTCCTCGAGGGCCATCACCAGCTCGACGGTGTCCAGCGAATCAGCGCCCAGATCGTCCACGAACGAAGCGTTCGCCGTGACTTCCTCCTCCTTCACGCCCAGCTGCTCGATGACGATTTTCTTGACGCGCTCTTCGATGGTGCTCATGTTGCCAATACCTCCCAAGGAGTAGTTACCTGTCTCGCCGGCCACCGGGCCGGCATATGGCCGGCGGATTGTAGTGGCTAAGCCGCATGGCCGCCACGATCCTCCGGCGAGGGTCAAACGCAGGCCACGGGACCGGCGCGAAAGAAGCAATTGTCGCCTAAAACGCTGCCGCTTGCGACAACTCCTTGTTAAGCCGGCCCGTGCCGGCGCATCGGGCGCCCTTCCAGCAGGCTGGAGCGGCGCCCGGTCGTTTCAAACAATGCAGGCAGCCACAGGACTTGCCGCCGCTGCCTCACAACCTACGGCATGTACATGCCGCCGTTGACATGCAGGGTCTCGCCTGTGATGTAGGACGCCGCCGGGGATGCCAGGAAGGCCACCGCCTGGGCGATGTCGCGTGCCTCGCCCAGACGGCCCAGGGCGATCTGTCCCAGCAACGCGGCCTTGGATTCCTCCGGCAGCGCGCGTGTCATGTCGGTATCGATGAAACCCGGCGCCACCACGTTGACGGTGATGCCGCGCGAGCCGATCTCGCGCGCCAGCGACTTGGAGAACGCGATGATGCCGGCCTTGGCCGCCGCGTAGTTGGACTGGCCCGGGTTGCCGGTGAGCCCGATCACCGAGGCGATCGAGACGATGCGGCCCTTGCGTGCCTTCATCATGCCGCGCATCACCGCCTTGGAGGCGCGGTACACCGAGGTGAGGTTGGTATCGAGAATGGCCTGCCAGTCCTCGTCGCGCATGCGCATCAGCAGCTGGTCGCGGGTGATGCCGGCGTTGTTGACCAGGATGGAAACCGGGCCGAACTCCTTGGCGATGCCGTCGACCAATGCCTCGATGGCACCCACCGCGGTCACGTCGAGCACGCGGCCATGGCCGCCCTGCACGGCCAGGCGCTCGCCGATCGCCGCCGCCCCGCTTTCGCTGGTGGCCGTGCCGATCACCGTGGCACCCTGCGCGGCCAGCTCGTCCGCGATCGCCGCGCCGATGCCGCGGCTGGCCCCCGTGACCAGGGCGATTTCACCTTGCAGTGTCTTGCTCATCTCTCGTTTCCCTTTGGATGGCTGGACGTCGATCCGTCCAGCCTGCGAAACCATGTCGTCGCTCACGCCCACTCGACGCGGGCGGCTTCCAGCTCGGCCGGCGTACCGATCGCGCGGGCATCGACGCTCTTGTCGATGCGCTTGGCGAGCCCGGCAAGCACCTTGCCCGGACCGGCCTCGGCCATGCGCGTGGCGCCGCCGGCGACCAGCGCCTGCACGCATTCGGTCCAGCGCACCGGCAGGTACAGCTGGCGCTGCAGCGCGGCGCGGATGTCCTCCAGCGTGGTATAGCTGCGCGCCTCGGCATTCTGCACCACCGGGATCGAGGGCAACTGCCAGGCGATCGAGGCCATGCGCTCGCCCAGGCGGTCGGCCGCCTCGCGCATCAGCGCGCAGTGCGACGGTACCGACACGGCCAGCTTGATCGCCTTCTTCACGCCCAGCTCGGCCAGCCTGGCCAGCGCGCGGTCCACTGCCTCGGCATGGCCGGCGATCACCAATTGGCCCGGCGAATTGAAGTTGGCCGGCGCCACGACCTGCCCCTGCGCCACTTCGTCGCACACGGCTGCGATCTGCGCATCGTCAGCGCCGAGGATGGCGGCCATCGCCCCCACGCCTGGCGGCACCGCCGCCTGCATCAGCCGCCCGCGCTCGGCCACCAGCGCTGCCGCGTCGTGCAGCGAGAGCGCGCCGGCACAGACCAGCGCGCTGTACTCGCCGAGGCTATGGCCGGCCAGCTGCGCCGGCCGCGCGCCGCCCAGCTTCTGCCATACCCGCCACACCGCCACGCTGGCGGCCAGCAGCGCCGGCTGCGTGTTCTCGGTGCGGTTGAGGTCCTCTTCCGGCCCCTGCTGGCTCAGCGCCCACAGATCGATGCCGGCCCCCTGCGAAGCCTCGTCGAAGGTGGCCTTCACTTCCGGATGGGCCGCGGCCAGTTCGGCCAGCATGCCGACCGATTGCGAGCCCTGGCCCGGGAAAACGAATGCGAGCGTGGATGCGGTCTGGGTCATGGAGCGTGGAGTTTCCGGAAAGCCAAAAAGCGAATGGTGCCAGCATTGCGCGCCATACGCAGCTGTATTCGCCCCTATCTCGTCATTCCGGCGCGGGCCGGAATGACGGGCAAAAAAATGCCGCCCGGTGAGCGGCATTTTTCCATGGAGCGACGCTAATTGGTAGCAGACGCCCCATGACACCCAAACTATCGCGAGATAGTTTGGGTGCATGAGCTGGAGAACCCCGTCATCACTTAAGTGGCTGATCATAAAGAGATCAAGGCTGTCTGGCGAGCTGGAACGCTTGCTGCCAAAGCTTGATTCGCTAAGAGGCGAATTTGAGCAAATGGAAGCTGACGTGAACCGGCTGCGCGACCAGCTCGCGGCTTTGGACCGCACGTTCCTTCTTCACGACATACAGATAGATCCGACGGGGATCGAACCCGTCATCCCCCATCGGCACCCGAGGCTCTTTCCCAATGGCCACATGGGTCGCCATATCCGCCGCATATTGGCCGAGCGTGAGTATGGCGAATGGACCACTACCCCGGAGATAGCTCGGAAAATCATGGAGCATCTGGGCATTTCCGAGACTGAGGGCGCCGGTGGCGTCTATCGATCGATTCGGCGAGCAGTAAGAAACCGATTGCAGTCCCTAATGCAGGCTGGTGAAGTTGAAAGGATCATCGGCGCAACGACAAATAAGAACGCTCCCGGAGAGGATCAGAGTCGTTGGCGCTTGATTCGTCTTGGCACCGCCATGTCGCGATCTAAGTTAGACGATTGAGAAAATAGTCCAATCCAAGCTCTTCCTTGCGGTGATGGCCTTGCCAATATCCGCGCCACCATTCCGACTTTCCCTGAGTCAGTAACCCACGGAGAATCGTCAGTACTTGATCACGCTGAGATAGCTTGCGGTTCGTTTCCCGCCAGGCAAATTCCGCCGCGTAATCTTGCAAATATTTCGGCCTGAATCCGTGGAAGGCACCGTACTCGCCACGTCGAAGACGACTGTTGAACGTCTCAGCCATGTTGTTCGAAACGCCCTCTGGCGTGCTGAACCGTTCTGCATGCGGCACCCAATAATGTTCCCATAAACCGGATAGAGCCCCATAAGCCCCGCCCTCATCGGTCATCACGATAGAACCGGGAGTAATGAACTTCTCCGCAATGCGCTTCACGTCCGCTGCGTTCTCCGAACGACAAACGAATGCCATGGTCCTGGCAGACCCGTTCCCACGGCCTGCAGAGGAGCATATCGAGATCACGGTGCGCTTATCCGCCCGTCTCTCCCAGTTCTCTCGGGTCATACCCGCTTCGATCCAAGGCTTCGCGGTGTTCTGTATTTTCTTCCTACCAAAGCGCTTTGCTATGGCATCAGCGGGCATCTTAATCCTGCAGTTCGGCTTCCTTGGCTTTCCACAAAAGTAACCGCCATCCATATGGACGATGCCATCAAGCGGAGCCAAATCGATATTCTTCAGGAATGACTCCCGAATCTTTCCTGCGAGCACCTGGCACGTCTTCGGCGTGATGCCTAAATCACGGCTCATCAGGAGTAAGGTCGAACCTTTGACCTTATTGGCAAACATCAGTGCTGCCAGTACAAGCTGCTTGAATGAAAGTTTGTGGCCGTGCAACAGGGAATGCGATGTGACACTGAAATCCCGATTGCAATCGGCACAGCACCAGCGCCGACGCTTGTGCTTTCTGTAGTGTTTGCGCATCACGCCGCACCAGGGACACACCTGCATGCTAGGGGAACCCCATCTGATCTCAGCCAAGAGGTTCTCTGCTTCGTTTTCGGACATTCTGAGCACAAAGGGGGCAAAATTCCTTGCCTCCTTACTGTGCAAATGGTGCTGCGCCATCTCCGGTCCTAAGACAAGCGAAGGAGAGCACCCCCGGCAACCGCTGGGGGCGAGTGGGGCCGAAAGCCGGCCACCGGGCGCACAGCAGCCTGCCGCGCCTACTGAGGCTCGTTGCAAAGTGCTGGGCTATGACGCAAAATGGGATCGCAGCCGCTGAAAACTGCACATCCAACGAAGGCCCAGTTACCCCTGCCAGGGAACTGGGCCTTCGTTCGTCTAGGGACCCGGATTTTTAAACACGGGTTGTGCTCATCTCATCGGATGTTGGTGCTCCGGGTTAAGGGGACGGGTGTACCTAGCCTTAGGCCATTGATACGTTGCTGGGCTGTAGTTATGCGCTGACTCTCGTTGAGCCACCGGTGCTTAGATCGCGATCGATCGATTCGATCCAGTGCGTCACGTCCCTGGTTCGCGCGAACCAGCCTTTTCGTCCATCCAGGCGACACATCGCGAATGGCAGGCGCCCTCTTCGTCGCGCCGATGTAAACGCCTCCAGCGACGGATAAGACAGAAGATCCGCTGCTTTTGCCGCAGGAATGAAGGGGCCAAAGCTAAGCAAGAGAGTTAATTCCAGCGGTGATCTGTACATGGAGAATCAAGCCGGCGCGAATGACGGGTTAGGCATATGCTCTACTAATCGAACGCGCGCCGTCAACGAAAATCCAATACATACAGTGGCTTACGTCAAATTAGTGCAACAACACGTTTCTTGGCGTGGCTTAGAAAATTGTCGTTATGTCTTTTTGACGTGCAGCGGGATCAATCAAACGAATGAGGAGCCAGCCCAATGTGGCGCCTCCATGACTTTTTTAATACCGCGAAAATGCCAAAATATTAATTTAATATCGGTCTTCGAAAGGGGCGACGCGTGTATCGCGCGTACACTTTGGTGTGTCCAGAGGACGCTCATCCATGACCAATGAATCTTCTTCGCGGGGATTTCTCGAAGCCGGCTGGCATATCAGCTATATGATCTATCACGCCACGGGAGAAGGGGTGCGGATATGTATTGCCGTGGCAGCCAGCCAGGAGTACGCGGAAGAAATCCTCAAGAGCAAGATCGACGGATATTTTTATCGTGCGATCAAGTCGTCGCTGATCGCCGCTGATAGAGGCGACGAGGTCAAGCGGATGCTTCAATGGATCCCCGATGCCGTAAAAAAAAGCCTCGGGGAAATGCCGCTGGGAGCAGGCGAATACTATGCAGAGCTGTACTACAACCTAGGTTAGCGGACCGCGCGGGGACGGTCAGCATGACTGCGAAGGGGAATACGGTGGATCTGTACCTGGATTGCGAGTGGGCTGACGTTCTCGCATCGGAGCTGGTATCGATAGCGCTGATATCGGCCGATGGTCTGCACGTCTTCTATGCCGAACGCGACCCCCTTCCAACTGATCCCGTGCCGTGGGTTCGATCCGTGGTGTATCCGCTGCTGGAGCGAGGGGCGGCCGCCATGGACGACGCAACACTGGCACGGCGATTGCGTGATTTTTTGGCTGGCCTTTCGAAGCCATCAATTCATTACGACTTCGGCCATGATCGGAGTCTTTGCCAATACGTCATCGATGGGCTGGAGGTTTCCGAGCCCCAAGGTCCGGCTCCGGAGGTGGCGTGGGTGCGTTTGGAGGGGTTGCACGCCGCATGCGAACACTGGTGGCGTGAACACCCGGAGCTGTGTGGTAAACGTCACCACGCGCTTATCGACGCCATGGCGTTGCGTGGGGCAGCAATGGCCAGTGCGATTTAGGGCGTTACTTTTCCACCGGCGCTCGAACGAGAACGTATGTTTTGCCCCATCGAGCAATGGCAACGTCGTTACGTTGGTTCGAATTTCGTGCCACAGGAATGGCACAGCCAGGATCGCAACCAAGCGCGGTGGTGTTCACTCTGTACGACGTTATATCGCCAGCGGAGCACAACCAGGATTACGCCCACACCGATAAGCGAAGCGCTGATCCAGAACTTGCCCCAATCTACGCCGAAAAACGTATGCCTCAACTTCAGCGCGTCGTACATGATGATGGCACCTACAGCCACGAGGAGAAGAGGTGAAAGCAAACTCTTTCCTGTTGGCGGCGCGGCACTGGAGGCCAAGAGAGACTGCCGATAGCCGGACGTTTCTATAGTTTCGCCTGGCCCAAAACCATCTTGCACGTGATGGGAAGCTCCAAACCGAGTGGTGCCTGCAGCATGGATCACGGCCAGGCGCTGCACGTTTTCGCCGTGACAATGCGGGCAAATCATCGGGCCTCCACAGCTTACATTCCAAATGGCGACGCCCTTGGCGCCGCGCTTTTTGTAGAATATATTCCGTGGATTGACGCTCTCGCAAGCGGCACCGTGCCTTTATGGCACGGAGTTTCGACCAGGTCCGAAAAATTTTGGCGCAAAACATCCGTGCGCTTAGGGATGAGGGGCAGTTGTCCCAAGAAGAATTGGCGCTTCGCGCCGATGTTGATCGGACCTATGTCAGCCAGATCGAGCGTGCGATCGGCAATCCGTCCCTGTTGGTCCTGTGCAAGCTGAGCGTGGTGCTTGGCGTGGATGTCAAGCAGCTCTTCGATCCTATTTAGAGCCGCTAACAAAACCGGGTTGAAGGCTGGTTCGCGGGTGGCAAAATTGCAGCATGGCCCG
>NZ_JAKWJO010000014.1 GCF_022760995.1 Dyella sedimenti
GCCATGCCAGGCGAGGGTAACGTGTCCGCACCCGCCATCGTCGCGCCCAAAGAGAAACGCCTTCCCCGGGAGGGGAAGGCGTTCGAGGGATAAAGCCCCTGGCGGTGACCTACTCTTGCATGCGGATGCACACTACCATCGGCGCGGCTGCGTTTCACTTCCGAGTTCGGGATGGGATCGGGTGGGGCCACAGCGCTATAGCCGCCAGGGAAAGGGTGGGGACAGCGCTGTGAAGCGCCAGTCCCGCAACTTTGAAGAGCCCAGCCAAGGCTGGTTTTTGCTCTTCCGCGAGACGGATCTCGCGTGGACTAAAGGGTAAACGAGTGACAAGCGTCTGGTGAAATTCTTTCGAGATGGTTCGTTGAAGCGTGCTTTTCCTGAGGAGTGCGGCCAGGGATGGCCGCTTTCACCGTGCCAGGAAGGCACTTCAAGCAAAGCGTCTTGGGGTTATATGGTCAAGCCGCACGGCTCATTAGTACGCGTAAGCTCAATGCATTGCTGCACTTCCACACCGCGCCTATCAACCACCTAGTCTTGATGGTGCCTTAAGGAGAGTCGAGCTCTCGGGAGATCTCATCTTGGGGCGCGCTTCCCGCTTAGATGCTTTCAGCGGTTATCGCTTCCGTTCATAGCTACCGGGCAATGCCATGGGCATGACAACCCGAACACCAGCGGAACGTCCACTCCGGTCCTCTCGTACTAGGAGCAGCCCCCCTCAAATCTCCAACGCCCACGACAGATAGGGACCGAACTGTCTCACGACGTTCTGAACCCAGCTCGCGTACCACTTTAAATGGCGAACAGCCATACCCTTGGGACCGGCTACAGCCCCAGGATGTGATGAGCCGACATCGAGGTGCCAAACACCGCCGTCGATATGAACTCTTGGGCGGTATCAGCCTGTTATCCCCGGAGTACCTTTTATCCGTTGAGCGATGGCCCTTCCATACAGAACCACCGGATCACTAAGACCTACTTTCGTACCTGCTTGATCCGTCGATCTCGCAGTCAAGCACGCTTATGCCTTTGCACACAGTGCGCGATGTCCGACCGCGCTGAGCGTACCTTCGTGCTCCTCCGTTACTCTTTGGGAGGAGACCGCCCCAGTCAAACTACCCACCACACACGGTCCCTGATCCGGATTACGGACCTAGGTTAGAACGTCAAGCACTTCAGGGTGGTATTTCAAGGATGGCTCCACCGAAACTAGCGTCTCGGTTTCATAGCCTCCCACCTATCCTACACAGAAGAACTCAACGTTCAGTGTGAAGCTGTAGTAAAGGTTCACGGGGTCTTTCCGTCTTGCCGCGGGAACGCTGCATCTTCACAGCGATTTCAATTTCACTGAGTCTCGGGTGGAGACAGCGCCGCTGTCGTTACGCCATTCGTGCAGGTCGGAACTTACCCGACAAGGAATTTCGCTACCTTAGGACCGTTATAGTTACGGCCGCCGTTTACTGGGGCTTCGATCAAGAGCTTCGCCTTGCGGCTGACCCCATCAATTAACCTTCCAGCACCGGGCAGGCGTCACACCCTATACGTCCACTTTCGTGTTTGCAGAGTGCTGTGTTTTTGATAAACAGTCGCAGCGGCCAGGTTACTGCGACCCTTCGGTGCCCAGTCACGCATGTGACCACACCAAAGGGCGCACCTTCTCCCGAAGTTACGGTGCCATTTTGCCTAGTTCCTTCACCCGAGTTCTCTCAAGCGCCTTGGGATTCTCACCCTGCCTACCAGTGTCGGTTTACGGTACGGTTTCTCTGTAGCTGAAGCTTAGTGGCTTTTCCTGGAAGCGTAGTGTCAGTCACTTCGCCCTAAAGGGCTCGTCTCGGTGCTCGGCATAAAGAGGGCCGGATTTGCCTAACCCTCATGCCTACCGCCTTTCCCCGGGACAACCAACGCCCGGTAGACCTAACTTTCTCCGTCCCCACATCGCACTACAGACAAGTGCCGGAATATTAACCGGCTTCCCATCGACTACGCATTTCTGCCTCGCCTTAGGGGCCGACTCACCCTGCGCCGATGAACGTTGCGCGAGGAAACCTTGGGCTTTCGGCGTGGGGGCTTTTCACCCCCATTATCGTTACTCATGTCAGCATTCGCACTTCCGATACCTCCAGCAGACCTTACGATCCACCTTCACAGGCTTACGGAACGCTCCTCTACCGCGCACACATAGTGTGCACCCCGAGCTTCGGTGTAGTGCTTAGCCCCGTTAAATCTTCCGCGCAGACCGACTCGACCAGTGAGCTATTACGCTTTCTTTAAAGGGTGGCTGCTTCTAAGCCAACCTCCTGGCTGTCTATGCCTTTCCACATCGTTTTCCACTTAGCACTAACTTGGGGACCTTAGCTGCGGGTCTGGGTTGTTTCCCTTTTCACGACGGACGTTAGCACCCGCCGTGTGTCTCCCGTACATTCTGTCCTGGTATTCGGAGTTTGCCATGGTTTACTAAGCCGCGATGGCCCGCTAGCCATAACAGTGCTCTACCCCCAGGAAGATTCATACGAGGCGCTACCTAAATAGCTTTCGAGGAGAACCAGCTATCTCCGAGTTTGTTTAGCCTTTCACTCCTATCCACAGCTCATCCCCATCTATTGCAACAGATGTGGGTTCGGTCCTCCAGTGCGTGTTACCGCACCTTCAACCTGGCCATGGATAGATCACTCGGTTTCGGGTCTACTGCCAGAGACTATGCGCCCTATTCAGACTCGGTTTCCCTTCGCCTCCCCTAGACGGTTAAGCTCGCCACTGACAGTAAGTCGCTGACCCATTATACAAAAGGTACGCAGTCACCCTTGCGGGCTTCCACTGCTTGTACGTATACGGTTTCAGGGTCTATTTCACTCCCCTCTCCGGGGTTCTTTTCGCCTTTCCCTCACGGTACTTGTTCGCTATCGGTCGGTCAGGAGTATTTAGCCTTGGAGGATGGTCCCCCCATGTTCAGACAGGGTTTCTCGTGCCCCGCCTTACTCAATTTCATTCCCTATGCCCTTTCGCCTACGGGGCTATCACCCGCTATGGCCGGCCTTTCCAAACCGTTCGGCTAGAACATAAGAAACTTTTGGGCTAGTCCGCGTTCGCTCGTCGCTACTGACGGAATCTCGGTTGATTTCTTTTCCTCCGGGTACTTAGATATTTCAGTTCCCCGGGTTCGCTTCGTACACCTATGTATTCAGTGCACGATACCTCTTGCGAGGTGGGTTTCCCCATTCGGACATTGCCGGATCAAAGCTTGTTGCCAGCTCCCCGACACTTTTCGCAGGCTGCCACGTCCTTCATCGCCTCTGACCGCCAAGGCATCCACCGTATACGCTTGGTCGCTTGACCATATAACCCCAAGTCGCCTTAGGGCCACACGTCCAAACAACGCGTTCGCTTATTTGCCTCAACGACACATCTCGATTCGGTTTCGAACCAAGACGCTTGTCACTCGTTTACGTTTTCAAAGAACACAAGAACGGCCACAATGCCGCCTCGCTTCATAAATCTGATGTGTGCGCTGCTATTTCACGTCGATGGTGGAGCCAGTCAGGATCGAACTGACGACCCCCTGCTTGCAAAGCAGGTGCTCTCCCAGCTGAGCTATGGCCCCAGGACTTACTGTGAACAGTCCGACCATAGATGGCCGGGCTTTCGCCGATGGATCGGCATCCGGTGATGGTGGGTCTGGGAGGACTCGAACCACCGGCCTCACCCTTATCAGGGGTGCGCTCTAACCACCTGAGCTACAGACCCGGGAACCTTTGTACCTCAACAGAAACAACCCACGCTTCGATGATTCGCATCGAAGCGGACGTTTCATGAAGAGTCCAGCCAGGGATGGCTGGCTTTGCTCTTCGCGACAGGGATGTCGCGTGAAGCAAACTTCGCGTGAAATAAAGCAGGTGTCTTGTGTGGACGTCTTGCGGGGAGACGATGTCGCTCTCGAAAGGAGGTGATCCAGCCGCACCTTCCGATACGGCTACCTTGTTACGACTTCACCCCAGTCATGAACCACTCCGTGGTCGTCGTCCCCCTTGCGGTTAGACTAACGGCTTCTGGAGCAACTCACTCCCATGGTGTGACGGGCGGTGTGTACAAGGCCCGGGAACGTATTCACCGCAGCATAGCTGATCTGCGATTACTAGCGATTCCGACTTCATGGAGTCGAGTTGCAGACTCCAATCCGGACTGGGATCGGCTTTCTGGGATTGGCTCCACCTCGCGGTATTGCAACCCTCTGTACCGACCATTGTAGTACGTGTGTAGCCCTGGCCGTAAGGGCCATGATGACTTGACGTCATCCCCACCTTCCTCCGGTTTGTCACCGGCAGTCTCCTTAGAGTTCCCACCTTTACGTGCTGGCAACTAAGGACAAGGGTTGCGCTCGTTGCGGGACTTAACCCAACATCTCACGACACGAGCTGACGACAGCCATGCAGCACCTGTGTTCTGATTCCCGAAGGCACTCCCGCATCTCTGCAGGATTCCAGACATGTCAAGGCCAGGTAAGGTTCTTCGCGTTGCATCGAATTAAACCACATACTCCACCGCTTGTGCGGGCCCCCGTCAATTCCTTTGAGTTTCAGTCTTGCGACCGTACTCCCCAGGCGGCGAACTTAACGCGTTAGCTTCGACACTGATCTCCGAGTTGAGACCAACATCCAGTTCGCATCGTTTAGGGCGTGGACTACCAGGGTATCTAATCCTGTTTGCTCCCCACGCTTTCGTGCCTCAGCGTCAGTGTTGATCCAGATGGCCGCCTTCGCCACTGATGTTCCTCCCGATCTCTACGCATTTCACCGCTACACCGGGAATTCCACCATCCTCTATCACACTCTAGCGACCCAGTATCCATTGCCATTCCCAGGTTGAGCCCGGGGATTTCACAACAGACTTAAGCCACCGCCTACGCACGCTTTACGCCCAGTAATTCCGATTAACGCTTGCACCCTTCGTATTACCGCGGCTGCTGGCACGAAGTTAGCCGGTGCTTATTCCTCAGGTACCGTCAGTTCCGCCGGGTATTAGCCGACAGCGTTTCGCTCCTGATAAAAGTGCTTTACAACCCGAAGGCCTTCTTCACACACGCGGCATTGCTGGATCAGGCTTGCGCCCATTGTCCAATATTCCCCACTGCTGCCTCCCGTAGGAGTCTGGGCCGTGTCTCAGTCCCAGTGTGGCTGATCATCCTCTCAGACCAGCTAGCGATCGTCGCCTTGGTAGGCCTTTACCCTACCAACTAGCTAATCGCACATCGGCCCGTCCAACCGCGCGAGGTCCGAAGATCCCCCGCTTTCTCCCGTAGGACGTATGCGGTATTAGCGTAAGTTTCCCTACGTTATCCCCCACGTCTGGGTAGGTCCCGATGCATTACTCACCCGTCCGCCACTCGCCACCCATGGTATTGCTACCACTGTGCTGCCGTTCGACTTGCATGTGTTAAGCATGCCGCCAGCGTTCAATCTGAGCCAGGATCAAACTCTTCACTTAAGTTTTCGATCAACCGAAGCTGATCTATCTTTCCGAAGCGTTGTCCTAACCGTAAAACGTCAAGCTTTTGAATTGACTCTTAGGTTAGACGCTTGCATATGTTTGACATTCTGTCATCCACCGCAAGGCGCCCACACAAGTCACCTGCGCACACTGTCAAAGATCTCAATCACTTGCTGAAACTTTCCGTTTCAGCCCCGGAACATTTCGTCCCGAGTGAGCCGCTCATCTTACATCATCTTTCCAGGCCGTCAACACCTT
>NZ_JAKWJO010000015.1 GCF_022760995.1 Dyella sedimenti
GCGCTGATGGCGCGGCTGGGGCTGGTGTCCGAGCGGGATCTGGCGGAGGCGTGGTCCGAGTTGCTGCAGACGCCGCTGCTGGCCGCGCGCGAGGCGCCGGAGCTGCCGCCGGCGGAGCTGGAGGTGTCGGTGCGCTTCCTCAAGCAGCAGCACGTGGTGCCGGTGCGGGTAGAGGAGGATGCGCTGGCGCTGGTGGTGGCCGACCCGGCCGACCCGTACCCCTTGCAGGCGATCCAGCTGGCAGCGGGTCGCCCGGTGGCGCTGCGTATCGGGCTGCGCTCGGAGATCGACGACCTGATCGAGCGCTACTACGGCACCGGCCGCTCGGCGATGGGCACCATCGTGGAGAACCTCGACGGCGGGACGGCGGTGGAGGACGACGTGGAGCACCTGCGCGACCTGGCGTCGGAGGCGCCGGTGATCCGCCTGGTCAACCTGATCCTGCAGCGGGCGGTGGAGCAGCGCGCCTCGGACGTGCATATCGAGCCGTTCGAGAACCGCCTGAAGGTGCGCTACCGCATCGACGGCGTACTGCACGAAGTGGAAGCGCCGCCGGCCAGCTCCACCGCGGCGGTGATCTCGCGCGTGAAGATCATGGCCAAGCTCAACATCGCCGAGCGGCGGCTGCCGCAGGACGGGCGCATCCAGCTGCGGGTGCAGGGCAAGGAGCTGGACCTGCGCGTGTCGACGGTGCCCACCAGCTTCGGCGAATCGGTGGTGATGCGCATCCTGGACCGCGAGTCGGTGGTGTTCGACTTCGCCTCGCTGGGCTTTACCGACCACTTCCAGCAGCGCTTCATCGACGTGCTGGAACGCCCGCACGGCATCCTGCTGGTGACCGGTCCGACCGGCTCGGGCAAGACCACCACGCTGTACACCGCGCTATCGCAGATCAACACGCCGGACGTGAAGATCATCACCGTGGAGGACCCGGTGGAGTACCAGCTCGAAGGCATCAACCAGATCCAGGTCAAGCCGCAGATCGGGCTGGACTTCGCCGGGGCGCTGCGCTCGATCGTGCGGCAGGACCCGGACGTGATCATGATCGGCGAGATGCGCGACCTGGAAACCTGCCGCATCGCGATCCAGTCGGCGCTGACCGGCCACCTGGTGCTGTCCACGCTGCACACCAACAGCGCGGCGGGCGGCATCACGCGCCTGCTGGACATGGGGGTGGAGGACTACCTGCTGGGGTCCACCGTCAACGGCATCCTGGCCCAGCGCTTGGTGCGGCGGCTGGACCCGGCGACGGCGATCCCCTACGAGGCCCTGCCGGAGGTGATCGCGCAGTTCGCGCTGGACAGGTACACCGACGAGCGGCCGATCCGGCTGTGGAAGCCGGGCAGCAGCGCGGCCAACCCGACCGGCTACCGGGGCCGGCAGGCGATCCTGGAGTTCCTGGTGATGAGCGACCCGCTGCGGCGGCTGGTGATGCGGCGCGCCGACGCCGGTGAAATCGAGCGGCAGGCGCGGGCCGAAGGCATGCGCACGATGTACGAGGACGGCATCGCCAAGGCGGTGGCCGGGCTGACCACGCTGGAGGAGGTGCTGCGTGTCACGCAGGAAGGCTGAGGCCGTCATTCCCTCGCGCCGTCGGGGAACATCGCAGGCTCGTCATGCCGGCGAGGGTAGGCCGGCGCACGCGTCAGCCGCCCCTCGCTTCGCTTCTCTCCCTCAGGGAGAGAGGACGGGCGTCACGCCATGAGCCAGTTTCGCTACCGCGCCGTCAACGCCGCCGGGGACGTGCTGCAGGGGCAGATGGAGGCGGCCAGCGTGGAGGAGGTGGTCAGCCGGCTGCAGGACCAGGGCCACACCCCGCTGGAGGCGCGGGCGGCCGAGGCCGGCGGGAGCGGGCGCGGGCTGGCCGGACTGTTCCAGCGCGGCCCCTTGAGCGGCGACCAGCTGGCGCAGTTCACCCACCAGCTGGCCACCCTGCTGGGGGCGGGGCAGCCGCTGGACCGGGCGCTGGGCATCCTGATGGACCTGCCCGAAGGGGCCCACGCCCAGGCGCTGATCGAGCGGGTGCGCGACCGCGTGCGCGGCGGCACGCCGCTGTCGCAGGCGCTGGAGGAGGAGCACGGGGTATTCCCCAAGTTGTACCTGAGCCTGGTGCGGGCGGGCGAGGCGGGCGGGTCGCTGGACGACACCCTGCGCCGGCTGGCCGAGTACCTGGAGCGCTCGCAGCAGCTGCGCGGCAGCATCGTCAACGCGCTGATCTACCCCGCCTTCCTGCTGGTGGGGGTGCTGGGCTCGCTGCTGCTGCTGCTGGCCTACGTGGTGCCGCAGTTCGTGCCGATCTTCGAGGACATGCAGGTGCCGATCCCGTGGATCACCCAGGCGGTGCTGGCGGTGGGCAACACCCTGCAGGCGTGGTGGTGGGCGCTGGGGCTGGCGGTGGTGCTGGGCGCCCTGGCCGCGCGCGCGCGGTTGCGCGCGCCGGCGACCCGGCTGGCCTGGGACGCGCGGCTGCTGACCCTGCGCGTGGTGGGGCCGCTGCTGCTGAAGGTGCAGACCGCGCGCATCGCGCGCACCCTGGGCACCTTGCTCAAGAACGGCGTGCCGCTGCTGAGCGCGCTGGGCATCGCGCGGCAGGTCACGGCGAACCGGGCGCTGGACCAGGCGCTGGCGCAGGCGGCCGAGCAGGTGAAGGACGGCGCGGGGCTGAGCTTCGCGCTGGGCCAGACGCAGCGCTTCCCGCGGCTGGCGCTGCAGATGGTGCAGGTGGGCGAGGAAGCGGGCCAGCTGGACACCCTGCTGCTGAAGGTGGCCGACACCTTCGAGCTGGAAAGCCGCCGGTCGATCGACCGGCTGCTGGCGGCGCTGGTGCCGGCGCTGACCATCGTGATGACGATCCTGGTGGCGATCATCATGGCGGCGATCCTGCTGCCGCTGCTCAGCCTGACCAGCAATATTCAGTGATGTTCACGGGAGATCATGCGATGCGGAGAGAATGGGGAAGGGGGAAGGGGGAAGGGGGAAGGGCAGGGCGTCGGTATGCCGAAGCCCGAAGCCCGAAGCGCGCGCGGGGTTTCACGCTGCTGGAAATGCTGGCGGTGATCGTGCTGATCGGCATCATCGGGGCGGTGGTGGTGACGCAGGTGGGCAAGAACGTGGACAAGGGCAAGTACGGCGCGGGCAAGGCGCAGCTGACCACGTTGAGCCAGAAGATCGAGAACTACGCGCTGGACAACGGCACGCCGCCGGCGCAGCTGCAGGACCTGCTGGTGAAGCCGGCCAACGCGCGCAACTGGCAGGGCCCGTATGCCAAGGAGTCCGAGCTGCACGATCCGTGGGGCCATGCGTTCGGCTACAAGTACCCGGGCGACCACGGCAGCTTCGACCTGGTGTTCTACGGCCAGGACGGCCAGCCCGGCGGCGAGGGGTACAGCGCCGACGTGGGGAACTGGCAGTAATGAGCCGGGCAGGGAACAGGCCACGTCGTTGCGGCCTCCGCCGCGTGGCGGGCTTTACCCTGCTGGAGATGCTGGCGGTGATCCTGCTGATCGGGATCGCGGCGGCGGCGGTGGCGGTATCGGTGACGCAGGGGCTGGCCAGCGCGCGGGTGAGCGCGGCGAGCGGGGAGCTGGCGGCCGTGCTGCGGGCCACGCGCACGCAGGCGATCGTGCACGGCACCGAGCACACGGTCGAGGTGGACACGCGGGCCAACACCTACCGGGCCGACGGCGGCGCGCCGGTGCGGCTGCCGCAGGGCATGCGCATCGGCATCACCAGCGCGAAGGAAGACCAGGTCAACGAACACACCGGCCGCATCCGCTTCTTCCCCGACGGCAGCGCCACCGGCGGCCACATCACCCTGCAGCGCGAGCGCCGCCAGTGGCGGGTCAACGTCTCCTGGCTCACCGGCGCGGTCAGCGTGGTGGCGTCGTGAGCACCGTGCTTCATCCACGCAAGGCGGCCGGGCCACGGCGGACGATGGCGTTGGCTTTTCCTCATGCCTCGTGCGCCAGAGGCTTCAGCCTGCT
>NZ_JAKWJO010000016.1 GCF_022760995.1 Dyella sedimenti
GCCACGGCGGACGATGGCGTTGGCTTTTCCTCATGCCTCGTGCGCCAGAGGCTTCAGCCTGCTCGAGGTGATCGCCGCCATCCTGCTGCTCGCCATTGCGTTTGCGGCGCTGATGCGGGTGGCCGGCGCTTCGCTGCACCTGGCGGACCAGTCGGGGCAGGTCAGCCGGGCCGACATGTGGGCGCAGGCGAAGCTCGATGCGCTGGGCATCGCCGAGCCACTGGCGGTGGGCGAAAGCGATGGCGATTTTGGCGGCGGCTATCGCTGGCATCTGCGCGTGGCGCCATGGCAGGGCGGCGGCCTGCCGCCGGACACCCCGCTCGCGCTGTATCGCGTGGACCTCGACGTGCGCTGGGGACTGCAACGGCGGCCGCATGTCCTTCATTACACGACGTTGCGAAGCATCGACAACGGCGTGGTGGCAAGGAGTGCCAGATGATGCGCGCGCGCGGCTTCAGCCTGCTGGAAGTCCTGACCGCCCTGGCCCTGCTCAGCATCCTGCTGGTGGGCGTGCTGTCAGGTATACGGACCGCGACGCGGATGACCAGCGCCGGCGCGCAAGCCATGGAGCAGGCCGATGAAGCCCGCTCGGTGCAGCGCTTCCTCCGCAACGACCTGCTCCAGGCTCGCGCCATTCCCTGGAAGGTGGATGGCAAGGGCACGCCCATCGTGTTCGAGGGTGACGAGCAACGCATGCAGTTCGTGGGACCGCTGCCCGGTTATCTCGACCGCAATGGTCCCCAGCTGCAGACGCTGGCGCTGGTCGGCGACGGCAAGGACGCCCTCCGGCTTGAACTCGGCAGCGATGGCATGAGTCCCACGGGCGCCACGCACGGCATCGGGTTTGCGCCGGAACCGCTGGCGGAGGGCGTCAGGCGCGGGCGCTTTCGCTATTACGGACGCAAGGATGGCCGGAGCGCTGGCGAATGGCGCCGCGAATGGCATGTCGCCGGACGCATGCCCGAGCTGGTGAGCGTGGAACTGGAGCGTGGCGACGAGGGCGAAACCTGGTTGCTGGTCCAGGCGCCCATTCGCCAGGGCTACTACGCGGTGAACAGTGGGGCGTTGGCCAGGATGTTGTCGAAATCAACGCCATATTGATGGCACAAAAATGTCGTCTTGCGCTGCAATGCTTGGTTGCACGCAAGGCACGAAGCCGAGTGCACACGGGAGTACAGGGATGCCCGCAGGTCCGTCAAGCCGTTTCATGCAGCACCAGCGGGGCGTGGCCTTGCTGGTGGTGCTGTGGGCGTGCACGCTGCTGGCGGTCCTGCTCGGCGGTCTCGCCACACTGGCCAAGACCGACGCCACGCAGACCCGTTATCTTTCGACGCGCGCCCAGCTGCGTTATCTCGCGGAGGCCGGCGTGATGCGCGCCATCGCCGAAATCACCGCGAAGAAGAACGGCCGGTGGGTGGGCGATGGCCGGCCCTATGGCCTGGTCATCGATGGCCAGCGGATCGATGTGCGGATCGTCGACGACAGCGGCAAGGTCGACATCAACAAGGCCGATCCGCCGGTACTGCAGAACCTGTTCGTTGCCGCGGGCATGGACGCCGCGGACGCGGCCACGCTCGCGGACAACGTGCGCGAGTCGCGCGACGCCGGTGGTGCGTTCAATCGTGAGGAAGGCGCGCAGCGTTATGCCAGGGGAGGGTTGGACCAGGGGCCGCGTTACGCTGAATTCAATGCGCCCGACGAAATCCAGTCGGTGTTGGGCATGACGCCTGAGCTGTACCGGAAGATCGCGCCGGTGCTTACGGTGTGGTCGCATCGCATGTCGCCCGCGCCGGCCTTCGCGCCACCCTTGGCCCTGGCGGCCTTGCCGGGCATGGACATGGTTTCGGCGGAACGCTTTGTATCCATGAGGAGCACCCTGAATCCCGTGATGCCGCCTGTGGCCCTCCCCAACGGGATGCCAATGGGAGCCATGCGTGGCAGCGATACAAGAACGGTCGTTGCATCGGCTACGGCAGCGGACGGCACCACGTCGCGCATCAGCGCCACGGTGCGTATCGAGGTCTTTCCCGGTCGCGGGAGCTATACCGTGCTGCGTTGGCAGGAGGATGCCGCCGAATGAACGCATCGATGCCGGCGTGGCGGGAATCCTTCATGCAAGCCTGGCAACGCTCGCCGGGCCCTCGCCTGTGCCACTGGTGGCTGGGTGAATTGGCGGCGATGCTGCCACGGTCATGGCTGGCCGGCGGCGCCGAGTGGCGCATCCTCGAATGGACGGAGGGGGAATGGTGCCTGCGCCGGCTGGATGCCCCCGCGCCGCTGGCGTGCTGGAGCGATGCGCTGCCGGAAGAGCAGCAGCGCGCCGTGATCGAGGCGGCGCTTGGCGGCGTGCCACGGGACGTGTTGCGCCTGGGATTGTTCGTTCCCGACGCGTGGGTCCTGCGTCGCCGCATGGCGTTTCCCCTGGCGGCCCGCGATCGCTTGAAGCAGGTGGCCGCCTACGAGATCGATCGGCAGACGCCGTTTCGCGCATCCCAGGTATTCCATGAGATCGGGGCCGCGACCCCGCTGCCGGATGGCGCGCAGGTGTCGGCCGAACTGGTGGTGGTGCCTCGCGCACGGCTCGATCCGCTGCTGGCCCGGCTTCGCGAACTCGGCATGACCCTGGATGCTGTCGATATCCAGGTGAACGGCGCGCGCCTCGGTCTCAACCTTATTCCCAAGACGGATAGGCCACGGTGGATCAATCGTCGACAACGACTCAATCTCGCCTTGCTTGCGGGTATCGTGCTGCTGCTCGCCGTCTCGATGCTCCAGTGGGTGCATAACCGCGAGGCCGTGTTGGAGGTCATGCGTGGCGAAGTGGATCGCATGCATGCCGAAGCACAGGCGGTGGCCGCGCTGCAGCAGCGTCTCCAGGACAATGCCGGTGCGGCGGGATTCCTGGCGCAGCGCAAGAGGGACGGTGTCGACACGCTTTCGATCCTGCAGGAACTCTCGGCGCGGCTTCCGTTGGATGCGTCGCTGGAGCGCTTGAGCATCGACCATGCCGGCATGGTCAGCATGCAGGGGCAAGGCATCCAGGCCGCATCCTTGCTGGATTCCCTGAAGGGCGCGAAATGGCTGGTCGAGCCGGCGTTCCAGGGAGCGATACAGAAAGATCCCGCCACCGGCAAGGAGCGCTTCTACATGGTGGCGCAGCTGCGCAAGCCGGCCGAGGGCAAGGCCA
>NZ_JAKWJO010000017.1 GCF_022760995.1 Dyella sedimenti
GCCACGGCGGACGATGGCGTTGGCTTTTCCTCATGCCTCGTGCGCCAGAGGCTTCAGCCTGCTTGAAGTGATCGCCGCCACATTGCTGCTGGCCATCGCCTTCGCCGCGCTGTTGCAGGTGGCCGGCGGTTCCATCGCGCTCACGCGCAATGCGGACGACCACAGCCAGGCCGCGCTGTGGGCGCGCAGCCTGCTGGATACGGTGGACATCGTCACGCCGCTGCAACCGGGCGTCACGGAAGGGCGCTTCGACGAGGAATACCGCTGGCGGCTGGCCGTCACGCCATGGGGCCCGCAGGGCCAGCCCGATCCGAAGGCATCGATGCATATGGTCAAGCTGGACCTGGACGTGTTCTGGGGACGGCGCGCGCACGAGCGTTCGGCGCACTTCAGCACGCTGCGCATGCTTGGCACGGCGAGGTCGCCATGAGCCGGTGCTTGCGGTCCCCCGCGAAGGCGCGCGGCTTCACCCTGCTCGAAGTGCTGGGTGCGCTCGCGCTGCTCGCCCTGCTGCTGGCCGGCGTGTACTCGGGCGTGCTCACCGCCACGCATGCGGTGCGTTCGGGCGAGGCCGCGATCCAGCGCCTGGATGAAGTGCGCTCGGCCCAGCAGTTCCTGCGCCGCGAGCTGGCGCAGGCGCGGGCGGTGCCGTTGGCGCGCAATGCCAAGGGCGATCCGATCTATTTCACCGGCGATGCGCGCGAACTGCGCTTCGTGGCGCCGTTGCCCGGCTACCTGGGCCGGCTGGGGCCGCAGTTGCAGCAACTGAAGCTGGTGCCCAATGGCCGCGGCGGTTCGCGGCTGGAGGCGAGCTTCGCGCTGATGCCGCCCGACGGCAGCGCGCCGCACGCGCTGGGCGAGCCGGAAGTGCTGGTGGACGATATCCGCGACGGCAGCTTCAGCTATCGCGCGCCAGATACGCCGCAGCAGCGCGGCGACTGGCGCGGGCAGTGGGACGATGCTCGCACCATGCCGCGCATCGTGCGCATCGCCTTGCGCCTGCAGGGCAACACATCCTGGCCGCAGCTCGACGCGGCGCTGCGGGTGGATCCCTCGGCGGTGCAGAACCCACTGGACCTGCTGCAAGGCCTGCAGTCGCGGAGGACGCCATGAGCTGCGCCGCCCGTCGCCAGCGTGGCGTGGCGCTGCTGGTGGTGCTGTGGGCGTGCACGTTGCTGGCGATCCTGCTGGGTGGCTACGCCATGCTCGCCCGCACCGAGGGCCTGCAGGCGCGCTACCAGTTCGCCCAGACCCAGGCGCACTACGCCGCGGAGGCGGGCCTGATGCGTGGCATCTATGCCCTGCAGGATCCGCAGGCGCCGCAGCGCTGGATCACCGATGGCCGGCCCTATCCGTTCGCCTTCGACGGCGCGCGCGTCGCCGTCAGCATCGTCAGCGAGACGGGCAAGGTCGATCTCAATGCCGCCTCGGCGGACGTGCTGCTGAACCTGTTCCGTGCCGCCGGCATGCCCGATGCCCAGGCGCAGGCGGTGACGCGCAACGTCGTCGATTGGCGCAGTTTCACGGTATCGCCAGTGAGTACGGTGCCGAACGCCGCCTATGCCCAGGCCGGCCTCGACTATGGGCCGCGGCATGGGCCGTTCGGCACCGTGGAGGAATTGCAGATGGTGCTGGGCATGGATCCGGCGGTGTACCGTGCGGTGGCCTCGCAGGTGACGCTGTGGTCGGGACGCCCGGCGCCCGATCCCAATACCGCGCCGCCGCTGGCGCTGGCCGCCATTCCCGGCATGACGCCGCAACAGGCGCAATCCATCCTGGCGTCGCGCAGCGCGGGCGTGGTGCAGCCGGTCCTGGCCGGCCTGCAAGGGGTGACGCATAGTATTCGTGCAGAAGCGACGTTGACGGACGGCACGCGTGCGGTGGTCCGCGCCACGGTGCGCCTGCAGGGCATACGCCCCAACGCATCGCCATACGCCGTGCTGCGTTGGCAGGAGGGAGACGGGGAATGAGTACGGTAGCGTTGCCGCTGCGTTCGCAGCTCGATCGACTGCGCCGGGCGTGGCGCGGCTCGCCGCTGCCGCGCTTCCTGGCATGGTGGGGCGGCGAGTTGGTGGCGTTGCTGCCGGCGCGCTGGCGGTCGCGCTTCGGCGGCGGCCTGGACTGGCGCCTGTTGCAAAGCGATGGCGAGGACTGGGTGGTGCGGCGTGCCGGGCAGCCGCCGGTGCTGGCGCGCTGGAGCAGCCAACTCGACACCGCCGCGCAGCAGGTGGCGCTTGCCGATGCGGTGCGCGGCGTCGACCGGGAGGACCTGCGCGTGGCACTGTGCCTGGACCCGTCCAGTGTGCTGCGTCCGCGCCTGAACCTGCCACTGGCCGCACGCGACAACCTGCGCCAGATCGGCGCCTTCGAGATGGATCGCCAGACCCCGTTCCGGGTGGAGCAGGTGCGCTACGACGTGCGCGAGTTGCGCCACGTGGCGGCGCCGGCCGGACGCTTCGCGGCGGAGCTGGTGGTGGTGCCTCGGGCCATCCTCGATCCGCTGCTGGCACGGTTGGCCGCCTCGGGCCTGACGGTGGATGCGGTGGACGTGGCGATCGGCGACGACCGCCTCGGCATCAACCTGTTGCCGCCCGAGCTGGCGCCGCGACGCCAGCATCCGCGTCAGCGCCTGAATCTCGGCCTGGGCCTCGCCGCGCTGGCATTGCTGCTGCTGGCGCTGCTGCAGTTCCTGCACAACCGCGAGAGCGCGCTGGAGCAGATGCGCAGCGAGGTGGAGGCCCTGCGCGCCGATGCGCAGCAGGTGGCCACGCTGCGCCAGCAACTGCAGGACAATGCGGGCGCCGCCGGATTCCTGGCGCAGCGCAAGCTGCATACGATATCTGCGCTGGCGCTGCTGCAGGACATCAGCCAGCGCCTGCCCACCACGGCATGGCTGGAGCGCCTGAGCGTCGACAACAACGGCCAGGTCGGCTTCCAGGGGCAAAGCCCGCAGGCGGCGCGCCTGGTCGATGCCTTGAAAGGCTCGCCAGTGATTACCGATGCGACCTTCCAGGGCACCATCCAGGCCGATCCGACCACCGGCAAGGAGCGCTTCTACATGGTGGCGCAGCTGCGCAAGCCGGCCGAGGGCAAGGCCA
>NZ_JAKWJO010000018.1 GCF_022760995.1 Dyella sedimenti
TCGTCCGTCACCTGCTTGGCCTCCTCGCTGCTGGTGATCACCCGCGGGGTGATCAGCACGATCAGCTCGGTGCGGTTGCGCGTGTGGTCCGTGGTCCCGAACAGCCGTCCCAGCAGCGGGATGCGGTTGAGCCCGGGGATGCCGGTGTCGGTGGTGGTCTCGTTCTGCTGGATCAGCCCGCCCAGCAGCACCGTCTGCCCGCTCTGCACCGCCACCTGCGTGCCCACCGCCCGCTGCTGGATGGTGAAGTTGCCCTGCGCGTTGGCCGCGCCGGTGGGGTTGCTCACCTGCTGCTGCACGTTCAGGTACACCAGCCCGCCCGGGTTCACCCGCGGCTGCACGTCCAGGATCACGCCGGTCGGCTGGTAGCTCACGCTGCTGGCGGTGGAGGTGGTCGTGGTGCCTCCCAGCCCGGGCACGATCGAGGTCTCGTTGATCGGCAGCTGGTCGCCCACCTGGATGTGCGCCACCTGGTTGTTGAGCACCACCAGCGAGGGGGCCGACAGGGTCTTGGTGCTGCCGTTGGTCTCCAGCGCCCGCAGCGCCACCTGGAACTTGCCGTTGCTGCTCAGGAACGAGTAGAAGAACGGCTCCCCGCCGTACTGGTTGCCGCCCGCGCCCAGCGCGATCTGCCGGTGCGCGCCGGGGTAGATGCTGGTGGCGCCGCCGCTGCCGTTGGGCGTGCTGTCGGCCAGCCCCTGCAGGTACCACTGCACCCCGAACTGCAACTCCCCAGTCAGGTCGACCTCCAGGATGCGCATCTCGATCTGCACCTGCAGCGGCACGTTGTCCAACCGCTTGATCGCCTGCTCGATCTCGGCCCACTGCGAGGGCCGCGCGCGCACCAGCAGCTGGTTGTTGCTGTCCACCGAGCCGATGCGGACGCTGCCGTCCTCGGAGACGTATTGCTGGCCCGCGTTGCTCGATGTGCCATTGCCATTGCTGGCGGTGCCGAACGCACTGGCGCCGCCGCCGAAGCTGCCCGCCGCGCTGCCGCCGAAGGCGCTGCCGCTGGTGCCGCCGCCCAGCCCGCCGGCGCTGCCGAAGCCGCCGCCCGTGCCGTTGACCGTCGGCGTGCTGCTGCCGAAGCTGCCGGCCAGGCTGCCCATGCCATTGGCCGTGCCGTTGGCGTTGTCGCCGCTGCCCAGGGTGGCGCCGGTCAGCCCCGGCCCCACCTTGCCGGCATTGCCGCCGGCCCCGGCGTTGTTCGTGTAGATCTGTGCCAGGTACTGCGCCAGGTCCGAGGCCTTGATGTTGCGCACGTCGTACACGAATAGCTCCGGCTCGTTGCCGCCGCCGCGGTCGATCTTGGCGATCCAGTCGCCCACTTCCTGCAGGTAGCTCGGCTGGCTGCTGATTACCACCAGCGCGTTGGTCCGCTCGATCGGCAGGAAGCGCACCATGCCCGCCAGCGGCGTGTCGCCCTTGGGTCCGAACAGCTGGTCCAGCTGCGCCCCCAGGTCGCCCACGTTGGCGTGCTGCAGGCTGAACACCCCCACCGACATCCCGCGCAGCCAGTCCACGTCGAAGGTGTGGATGGTGCGCTGGTAGTTGTCCAGCTCCGCCGGCGTGCCGGCCAGCACGATCAGGTTGCGCGAGGTGTCGGCCAGCAGCACCGCGTCGGCCCGCGCGAACGGCTTGATCAGCTTCTGCATCTCGTTGGCCGCGATGTAGCGCAGCGGGAACAGCCGCGCCTGCAGCCCCGCCGCCGGCGCCACCGCGTTGAGGCTGGGCACCAGGTTGCCCGCCACCGCGTCCTTGGCCGGCATCACCACGTAGCGTCCGTTCTGCTGCACCAGGGCATTGCCGGTCCACGCCAGCAGGGTCTCCAGGATCGGCAGCGCCTGGCCGCTGTCCACCGGCTCGGCGGTGGCGAAGGAGATGTTGCCCTGCACCCCGGGCACGATGGTGTAGTTCTGCTTGAGCAGGTCGCCCAGGATGGCCTTCACCACCGCCTGCACCGGCTGGTTCTCGAAGTTGAAGGTGACCGCGCCGTCGCCGCTGGCGGCCGGGCGCGGCGTGGCCAGCCCGGTGGCCTGCACGAACTGCCCGCTGCCGGGGCTCACTTCCGGCCGCGGCGTCGCCCCGGCGGCGCCCTCGTGCGCGCGGTGGAGCGGCAGCGGCGCGGGCACCGGCTGCTCGGTGCCGGCCATCGCCTCGCGCTGCAGGGCGCCGTCGTCGGGTGGCGTCGGCAGCGTCTGGCAGCCGGCCAGCCACAGGGCCAGGGCGAGCGGGCCGAGGCGGGAGATGCGCGGGTTGGACATGACTCAGTGGGCTCCTTGGGGGGCCGCCGCTTGTTGGGCGCGACGCTTCTGGATGGCTTCTTGCAACTGGCGGATACGGTCGGCCTGCGCGGCCGCGGCGGCGTTGGCCGGCACGTGGCCGGGCGCGGGCATAGGACCGGGGGGAGCAAGTGGCACGATCCCCGTCGGCATTCCCGGGGCAGCCGGTGGCGGCGGGGCGGGGGATGCAGCAGCGCTGTCGGCCTTGGGCGCGTCGATCGGCGCGCCGGCCGGCAACACCAGCTCGGTGCGCCCGCTGGCCGAGGCGAACACCGCCGCGCGCGGCTTGAGCTCGGCCAGGGTCCAGCTGCCGTCGGGCAGGGCCTCGCCTTCGCGCACGCGCACCTCGTGGTCGCCGTCCTTCTCGCGCAGCAGCGCCAGGTGCAGCGTCGGCGTGAGGATGATCCCGGTCAGCGACAGGTCGCCCAGGCTGGCGCCACCGCCGGCGGCATGCAGCACCGGCTTGCGGTCGGGACTGAACAGCGGCTGGGTCCACACCGCGGCGAACTCGCCCAGCGGCCGCGGCACCGGCAGGCCCTGGGC
>NZ_JAKWJO010000019.1 GCF_022760995.1 Dyella sedimenti
GCTTCCTTCAGGCCACGGTTGAGCAGCATCGGCTCGATGCTCGGCTCCTTGCCGCGCCAGTCCTTGTAGGTCTTGGCCAGGTCCTGGGTGTTGCCGCGCGAGAGGATCATGGCGCGGAAGCGGTCGCCGTTCTCGCGGGTCAGGCCGCCCTTGTCTTCGAAGCCCTGGAAGGCATCGTCGGCCAGCATCTCGGTCCACAGGTAGGCGTAGTAGCCGGCGGCGTAGCCGTTGCCCCAGATGTGCTGGAAGTAGCTGGAACGGTAGCGCGGCGGCACGTAGCTCAGGTTGATCTTGGCCTTGGCCAGTGCCTCCGCCTCGAACTTGTCCGGGTCCTGCTTCGGCGTATCGGCGCTCAGGCTATGCCAGCTCATGTCGAGCAGGGCCGCGGAGACCAGCTCGGTCATGTCGTAGCCCTTGTTGAAGGTCTTGGCCTTCTTGATCTTCTCCACCAGCTCGGCCGGCATCGGCTCACCGGTCTTGTAGTGCTTCGCGTAGTGGGCGAATACCTTCGGATCGGATGCCCAGTGCTCGTTGAACTGCGAGGGGAACTCCACGAAGTCGCGCGCGGTGGCCGCGCCCGACAGGCTCGGGTACTGGGTGTCGGCGAACATGCCGTGCAGCGCATGGCCGAACTCGTGGAACATGGTGATCACGTCGTCGAACGACAGCAGCGCCGGCTGGCCTTCCGCCGGCTTGGTGAAGTTGGCGACGTTGAACACCACCGGCTTGGTGCCCAGCAGCTTGGACTGGTCGACCAGGTTGCTCATCCAGGCGCCGCCGTTCTTGTTGTCGCGCTTGAAGTAGTCGCAGTAGAACAGCGCCATCGAGGTGCCGTCCTTGTCGAATACCTCGAACACGCGCACGTCCGGCTGCCAGACTGGGATGTCCTTGCGCTCCTTGAAGGTCAGGCCGTAGAGCTGGTTGGCGGCGTAGAACACGCCGTTCTGCAGCACGTTGTCCAGCTCGAAGTACGGCTTGATCTGCGATTCGTCCAGGTCGTACTTGGCCTTGCGCACCTGCTCGGCGTAATGGTTCCAGTCCCACGCCTCGACCTTGAAGCCGCCCTTCTGCTGGTCGATCACGGCCTGGATGTCCTTGGCCTCGCGCTCGGCACGCGCCACCGCGGCCGGGGCCAGCTTGTCCATGAAGGTCAGCGCCGCTTCCGGCGTCTTGGCCATCTGGTCTTCCAGCTTCCACGCCGCATAGCTGGTGTAGCCCAACAGCTTGGCCTGCTCGGCGCGGATCTGCGCGATGCGGGCGATCAGGTCGCGCGTGTCGTTGGCGTCGCCCTTCTCGGTGCGGTTCCACGAGGCCTGGAACAGCGCCTCGCGGGTGGCGCGGTCGTTGAGGTTCTGCAGGGC
>NZ_JAKWJO010000002.1 GCF_022760995.1 Dyella sedimenti
CAACTCGGACCACGCCTCCGCCAGATCCCGCTCGGACACCAGCCCCAGCCGCGCCATCAGCGCCGTCAGCGTGCCCTCCGGCGTCTCTTCGTGCAGCCGGCGCGCGCGGGCCAGGTCCGTGTCTTTCAGGCGGCCACGGGAAACCAGCAGCGCACAGACCGCCGCCTCAGGGCTGTCCATCGCCACTCCCTCCTCGTTGGCCGCCGGCCTGACGACTGCCGACATGCGTTCACCCCGCTTAAGGACTTGTCACCGGTTTCGCGCACGCCGCCCCCAACGGCACCCAAAGACGCATTGGTAGCACACCCGTCGGTAGACACGCGAGCACGGTTTCTCACCCTGCCTCACGCATCGACCGCACCGGCGGCCTTGCGTTCCATCGGCGCAGCCTAGTCATGCCCGATGACCGTTTCCGGGCCGGATGCCGGCGCGTTCAGCCGCGAGCCATCCGCAAGAAGTCGCCGCCAGCACTTGCCCGGCGGGACCGCTCTGGGACAATGCCCGCTTTGGCCGGCCGCGAATGCCCATGCAGTTGATCGATATTGGCGCCAACCTGACCCACGAGTCGTTCCGCCACGACTTCGACGACGTGCTCGGGCGCGCGAAAGCGCATGGCGTGGCAGCGATGGTGGTTACCGGCGCCTCGCGCGACGGCAGCACGCATGCGCTGGCGCTGGCCCAGGCCCATCCGGGCACGCTGTATGCCACGGCCGGCGTGCACCCACACCATGCGGTGGAATACGACGACGCCACGGAGGCGCTGCTACGCCAGCTGGCAGCCCACCCCGAGGTACGCGCGGTGGGCGAGACCGGCCTGGACTACCACCGCAACTACTCGCCGCGCGACGTGCAGTTGGCCGTGTTCGAGCGGCAGCTGCGGATCGCGGCGGACCTGGGCAAGCCCCTGTTCCTGCACCAGCGCGACGCGCACTCCGATTTCGTCGAACTGCTGCGCCGCTACCGCGACAAGGTGCCCGCCGCGGTGGTGCATTGCTTCACCGACACCAGCGAGGCGCTGCGCGACTACCTGGCGCTGGATTGCCATATCGGCATTACCGGCTGGATCTGCGACGAGCGCCGGGGCACGCACCTGCGCGAGCTGGTGAAGACGATTCCGGCCCATCGCCTGATGATCGAGACGGACGCGCCCTACCTGCTGCCGCGCACGGTACGCCCGCAGCCCCCGCACCGGCGCAACGAGCCAATGTACCTGCGCCATATCTGCGAGGAGATTGCCCGCGATCGTGGCGAGCCAGCGGAGGTGACGGCGGCGAACAGCACGGCGACGGCGAGGGCGTTCTTCGGCCTGCCCTGACCCTCTATTCCTGCCGGTCGCGCACAGGGTGCGCTCCTACAGGGGAAACACAAGGGTCACGGCAACACGCGCGTCTCGCCCGGCGCCAGCCTGTCCAGCGCGTACGGCCCGATCCGCTCGCGAATCAAGCGCAGGGTGGGAAAGCCCACCGCCGCCGTCATGCGGCGCACCTGCCGGTTGCGGCCCTCGCGCAGGGTGACGCGCAGCCAACTGGTGGGTATCAGCTTGCGGAAGCGCACCGGCGGATCGCGCGGCCACAGCCAGTCCGGCTCGGCCGCGTGTTCGGCGCCGGCGGGCAGGGTCGGGCCATCGTTGAGCACCACGCCGCGCCGCAGGGCCGCGATCGCCTCGTCGGTGACCTGCCCATCCACCTGCACCAGGTAGGTCTTGGCCTGCTTGTGGCGCGGGTCGGTAAGCCGGTGCGCCAGGGCACCGTCGTCGGTGAGCAGCAGCAGACCCTCGCTGTCGTGATCGAGCCGACCCGCCGGATAGACGTCCTTTTGCCGGACGAACTCGGCCAGCGTGCGCCGCCCGCCCTCATCGCGGAACTGGCAGAGCACGCCGTAGGGCTTGTTGAGCGCGATCAGCATGCGGCAGCCACGCGCGCCAGGGCGCGCACCACGAAGCTCACCGCGACGACGCGGACGGCGCTTCCGGCTTCACGAAGCGCAGCGTCATGCGGTCCGATTCGCCGATGGCGAGGTACTTGGCGCGGTCCTGGTCGCCCAGGGCCAGCGTGGGCGGCAGTGTCCATACGCCCTTGGGGTAGTCCTTGGTGTCCTTCGGGTTGGCATTGATCTCGCTCTTGTCGTCGAGCTTGAAGCCGGCATCGGTGGCCAGCTTCACCACATAGCCGGTGGGCAGGTAGCCGCTGTCCTTGACCGCCGCCAGGCTGGCGTCGTCCGCGGCGCGGTGGTCGACCACGCCCAGCACGCCGCCGGGGCGCAGCGCCGCGTAGAAGGCCTTGAACATCGTCGGCGCGGTATCGGCCTCGACCCAGTTGTGCACGTTGCGGAAAGTCAGCACCAGGTCGGCCGAGCCGGGCGCGCCGAAGGCCGGCGCCTTGGGATCGAATTCCAGCACCTGCGCCTTGCCGTAGTGCGCGGGATCGGCCGCGAACTTGGCGCGCAGCCCGCCCAGGTCGCGGCTGGCCTCACCCTCGCCCGACGGTTTCACCACGGCGGCGATGTAGTGGCCGTTGTCGTGCAGCAGCGGCGCCAGGATCTCGCTGTACCAGCCGCCGCCCGGGGTGATCTCGATGACCGTCTGGTCCGGCCGGATGCCGAAGAACTGCAGCGTGGCCTTGGGGTGGCGATAGGCGTCGCGCGCCTTGTTCTGCGGCGAGCGCCAGTCGCCCGCCAGCACCTGGTCGAGTTGCGCGGCGGTGAAATCGCTGGCCGTGGTCGGCGGCACCAGCGCGCCCGCCGGCTGGTCCTGCACCTGCGCGTCGGCCGGCGCGGAACTGCTGCTGCAGGCCGCCAGCAATACGGCCGCCAGGCCAAGGATCGCACGGATTTTCATCGATTGCCCCTGGGAAATAGCGTCAAAACGGCGTGTACAGCATAGCGGCCCCAGCTTGCCGGCCACTACGTATACAAATGGTGGATGGACAAAGCCGATGCCTTGTCCTGCATCAAGCAGACCACGCCAAGCTGGAGGCGGCCTTTCATGCCGCCGCGCCGGCGCCGGACTGGCGGTGCACCTCGTCGATGAAGCGATACGCAAACGATCCCGGACCGTCGGCGGCGCGGCCGGCCCGTTCGCCAGCCTGCTTGAACAGGCCCAGCGCGGCCGCCGCCGCGCGCAACGGCTCGCCGGCGGACACGGCCAGCAGCGCGCCCATCACGCAGGTCTGGGCGCAGCCCATCGCAGTGACTTGCGGCATCAGCGCGCTGCCGCCATGGAAGCGCAGCGACCGGTCGCCATCGGTGACGACGTCGACCGGTCCGGTCACCGCCACCACCGCGCCATGCCGCCTGGCAAGCGCGATGGCGCTGTCCACCGCCTCATCCACGCCGTCGCGGCTGTCGATGCCCTTGCCGCGGCTGTCGCGCTCGTCGAGCGCAAGGATTTCCGAGGCGTTGCCACGGATGATGGCCGGCCGCTGCGCCAGCAAGGCCCTGACGGCCTCGCGCCGGAAGCCGGTGGCCTGGTGCGCGACCGGATCGAGCACCCACGGCTTGCCCATGGCGCGCGCGGCGGCGGCGGCCTTGAGCATCGCCGCCAGCCAGTCGCGCGAAAGCGTGCCGATGTTGACGGTGAGCGTATCGGCGATGCCGGCGAACTCCTCGACCTCCTCCACGGCATGCACCATCGCCGGCGACGCGCCCACCGCCAGCGTCAGGTTGGCCGCGTAGTTCATCGCCACGTAGTTGGTGATGCAATGGACGATGGGCATCTTGCGCCGCACCGCCTCGAACAGGGCGGCGTCCAGCACGGCGCCTTCGCGTGGGTCAGGCATGATGTGCTTCCAACATGGGTGAAAAAGGCGACACGATAGTCGCCTCCCGGCGCGAGGGCCATGCCTCCGTCGGATCCGCAGCATGGCGCTACTAGCTCCTCCCCCTGCGTGCAGGGGGAGGTTGGGGGCTTATGGTCCGCGGAGGCTTTGAACAGGCTCTAAAGGGAAACGCCCCGGCCCGCCGCCGACGACATCGCCTCGGCATACTTGCCCGCCTCGCACAGCAGCCATTCGCGGAAGATGCGCAGGCCCGCATGGTCCCTGGCGTGCTCGGGGTACACCAGGAAATAGGCTTCGGGGATCTGCTGGTAGCGCTCCCCCAGCACCTTGAGCAGGCCCGCCTCCACCAGCGGCCGCGCCATCACCATGCGCCCCAGCGCCACGCCCATGCCTTCCAGTGCGCCGCGCTGCAAGGCATCGGTATTGTCGAAATGCGCCACATAGCGCGCGGGCGGCTCGCCACCCGTGGCGGCGAACCAGTCGCGCCAGCGGTCGCCCGGGTCGCCCAGCAGCGGCCACCGGCTGAGATCCATGGGATCGGCGCCCGCCATGCGCTCGACCAGCGCGGGCGAGGCGACCGGCGCGATCCATTCGCCGAACAATCGCTCGGTGACCAGTCCCGGCCAGGGACCGCGCCCGTAGCGCATGGCGGCATCCACCGGATCGCGCTCGAAGTTCACCAGTTCCACGCTCGACTGCAGGTTGAGCTGCAATTCCGGATGCGCCGCCACCAGTCGCGCCAGGCGTGGCACCAGCCAACTGGACATCACACCGGGAATCGCACTCAGCGTCAGCACGTCGTCGCGGCGGCGGCGGAAGCCGGCCATGGCGCGCTCGATGCCCTCGACATGGTGGGCCACCGCTTCCATCAGGCGACGCCCCTCGGCGGTGAGCTGCACGCCGCGCGGGCCACGCTCGAACAGCTTGCGTTCCAGCCGCTGCTCCAGCTGGCGGACCTGGTGGCTGAGCGCACTGACGGTGAGGTTGGCCTGCTCGGCGGCCCGCGAAAGATTGCCCAGCCGGGCCACCTGCACGAACTGTTGGACGAGATCCAGCGAAACCCTCGCCATGTGAATTTTCCTCAAGGCTGGCTTGCGAATATATCGCTTTTTAGCCGCCTCCGAGACTTCTATCTTGAGTCATCTAGTACATGACAGTGTTTCGGGAGGACCTCGTGAGCTCGCTCTGGACCAACCTGCTGTTCCTGCACGGCCATATCAGCGACCCCGCCCTGGCACGCCGGCTGGCCGAGGCGCCCAAGCCTGGCCCGCGCCCCGGCGGCAAGCGCCGCCGCGTGCCAACCGTCCAGGCCAATACCCACAAGGCGGCACCACCCGCCGTACTGGCGCAGGGTGGCTGCGCCTGACACCTGCTCGTCCCCGCGGTAACTGGCCGGCGCCGCCCATCGCGGCGGCGCCGGCCCCTGTCAGAAGCGCGCCTCGGCAAGTTGCACGTTGACCGGCTCGCCCAGGTCGGCGGAGGAACGCCCTTCGTACACCGCGTACGAACCGCCGCGCACCACCCAGCCATGGGTGGCGGGGTCGAACTCGGCGAACAGGCGCCGTTCCAGCGGCATGGTGACTTCACGCTGCTCGCCCGGCTTCAGGAACACCTTGGCGAAGCTGGCCAGGCGCCTGGCCTTGGCGCCCGGCACCTGCACGTAGACCTGGGCCACCTCGGCGCCGGCGCGCGCGCCGGTATTGCGCACGGTGACCGTGGCCTGCACTTGGCCGCCGTGCGTGTCGAGCTTCAGCGGACCATGCTGGAAGCGGGTGTAGGACAGGCCATAGCCGAACGGGAACAGCGGCGCGATGCCGCGCGACTGGTACCAGCGATAGCCGATGTCGGCGCCCTCGATGCCGTAGTCCACCGTGGCCGGCGGCGTGCCGCCCGCGGCGGCGGGCAGCTCCGGGCGCGGCAGTTGCGACAGCTCGCGCGGCCAGCTCAGCGGCAGGCGGCCGGACGGATCGACCTTGCCCGACAGCAGGTTGGCGATGGCGGTGCCGGCGTCGCCGCCCGGATACCACACCTCCAGCACGGCGCCGACGCGGTCCAGCCAGGGCATGGCCACCGGGCCGCCGTTCTCCAGCACCACCACGGTACGCGGGTTGGCCCTGGCCACCGCCTCTACCAGCGCGTCCTGCCCATCCGGCAATGACAGGTCCGGTGCGTCGACCGATTCGGCCTGCCATTTCTGCACGAACACCACCGCCACCTGCGACTGCGCCGCCAACGCGGCGGCGGCGGTGACGTCCTCGCCGCCCGCGAACCGCACGCTCGCCTTCGGCGCCATCGCGCGGAGGGCCGCCAGCGGCGGATAGGGGTGGTACATCACCGGCCCCGGCCAACCGGTGGGCGCCAGCCCCGGCACCGCGTTGCCGCCCCTGGCGGTGACCAGCGAGGAACCGCCGCCGGCCAGCACGCCCTTGTCGGCATGCGCACCGATCACCGCCACCGAGGCCAGCTGGCCGGCGTCCAGCGGCAGCAGGCCGTGCTCGTTGCGCAGCAGCACGGCGCCGGCCTCCAGCGTCTCGCGTGCCACCGCCAGGTGCGCTACCTCGTCGATAGGCGCGGGCTTGGCCGGGTGCTCGAACAAGCCGGCGGCGAACATGCTGCGCAGGATGCGCCGCACCATATCGTCCAGGCGCGACTGGCTCACTTCGCCCTTGGCCAGCGCCTGGCGCAGCGGCGCGTCGAAGAACACCTGCGGGTCGAACACCTCGCCCGCCGACTCCTGGTCCAGGCCCGCGTTCACCGCCTTGGCCGCGCTGTGCACGCCGCCCCAGTCGGACATCACGAAACCCGGGTAGCGCCAGTCGCGCTTGAGCACCTGGTTCATCAGGTAATCGTTCTCGCAGGCCCAGTCGCCATTGACCTTGTTGTACGAGCACATCACCGCGCCCGGCTGGCCGCGTTCGATGGCCAGCTCGAAGGCGAGTAGGTCCGACTCGCGCATCGCCTGCTCGCCGATCTGCGCGCTGATGGTGCTGCGGCCGGTTTCCTGGTCGTTCAACGCGTAATGCTTGATGGTGGAGATCACGTGCGCGCCCTGCACGCCGCGGATCGCCTCGCCGACGATGCGGCCGGCCAGCAGCGGGTCCTCGCCGGCATACTCGAAGTTGCGGCCGTTGCGCGGCTCGCGCATCAGGTTGATGCCACCGGCCAGCAGCACGTTGAAACCCTTGGCGTGCGCCTCGGCGCCGATCATCGCGCCGCCACGGAAGGCCACCTGCGGGTCCCAGCTGGCCGCCATGACCGGGCCGGCCGGCAGCGGTGTGGCATGGTCGCCGGGGCGCATGCGGTCGGAGCTGGCCACGCCCAGCCCCGCGTCGCTTTCCTCCAGCGCGGGAATGCCCAGGCGGGGAATCGGCGGCACATAGCCGGCCGAGGCGATCGCGCCCCTGGGGAAGGGCTTGTCGGCGGGACGGTCCGGCCCCGCGTAGTAGCTGCGGATCAGCTGGAACTTCTCGTCCTGGGTCAGCCGCGCGAGCAGCAGCCCGGCGCGCGCGTCGGGCGGAAGCGTCGCATCGCCCCAGGGCCGCGAGGCCGGCGCCTGCGCCGAGGCCACGCCGATGCCCATGCACAAAGCCATCGCGATCGCGCACCGCGACGCCGCCGTCATGCCCATCATCCGTTCTCCTTCGCCCGTGGACCCGCGGCGCTCGCCCCGGCGTCACACGCATGGCGCTTATACTCGCGTGACTGGAGCTTGCGAGTATGCACCAAGCCCATCGCCTCTTCATCGAACACGGAGCATCCCCATGCAACTGCGTCCCCTCGGTCGATCGTCCCTCTCCGTCGCGCCGCTGGCCTTCGGCGGCAACGTATTCGGCTGGAGCGTGGACGAGCCGCGCTCGTTCGAACTGCTCGACGCCTTCGTCGACGCCGGCTTCAACCTCATCGATACCGCGGACGTCTATTCGGCGTGGGTGCCTGGCAACCGCGGCGGCGAGTCGGAGACCATCATCGGCAAGTGGCTCAAGCGCAGCGGCAAGCGCGACAAGGTGGTGATCGCCACCAAGGTGGCCAAGTGGGCCGAGCACCCGGGGCTGTCGCCGATAAACATCCACCAGGCAGTGGAAGGCTCGCTCAAGCGCCTGCAGACCGACTACATCGACCTGTACCAGGCGCACGAGGACGATGCCTCCGTGCCGCTGCAGGAAACGCTGGAGGCCTTCGCCAGACTGATCGAGCAGGGCAAGGTGCGCGTGATCGGCGCCTCCAACTACGGCGCGGACCGCTTCGCCGAGGCGCTGGCGATGTCGGCCCGGCTGGGCCTGCCGCGCTACGAGACGCTGCAGCCCGAATACAACCTGGTCAACCGCAAGGGCTATGAGCAGGAACTGGAGCCGCTGGTGGTGGCCGAGCAAGTGGGCGTCATCAGCTACTACGCGCTGGCCAGCGGCTTCCTCAGCGGCAAGTACCGCAGCGATGCCGATCTCGGCAAGAGCGCCGCGCGCCGCGCCGCCGTGCAGAAGTATCTCAACCCGCACGGCCTGGGCGTGCTCGCCGCATTGGACAAGGTGGCCGCGGCGCACGGCGCCACGCCGGCGCAGGTGGCGCTGGCCTGGCTGATCGCGCGCCCGGGCATCACCGCGCCGATCGCCAGCGCGACCAGCATTCCGCAGCTCAAGGAACTGTTCGGCGCGGTGGCGCTGTCGCTGGGCAAGGACGACATCGCGCTGCTGGACCAGGCGAGCGCCTAGAGCCTGAACGGGCTACTGGCCCCGCCCCGGCCTGGGCTTCAGCCAGTAGTCGACCGGCGCGGGATGCCCCAGCAGGTAGCCCTGCCCCATTTCGCAGCCCATGCGCAGCAGGGCGTCGCGCTGGGCCTGGGTCTCGATGCCCTCGGCGATCACGCGGATGTTCAGCGCGTGCGCCAGTGCCAGGATGGCCTCGACCACGGTGGTGCTGTTGCTGTTGGCCTTGTCCAGTTCCAACACGAAGGAACGGTCGATCTTCAGCAGCCGCAACGGCAGCGAATGCACGTAGCTGAGCGAGGAATAGCCGGTGCCGAAGTCGTCCAGCGCCGCGCCCACGCCGACCGCGCGCAGGTGGTCGAGGATGCCGCGCACGGACTCGGGATTGTCCAGCAGCGCGCCTTCGGTGACCTCGATCACCAGGCACGAAGGATCGAGCCCGCAGCGCCGGAGCATGTCCACGATGCGCACGTCGAAATCGGCGTGGCGCAGGTGCATGGCCGATACGTTCACGGTCATGAAAGCGTCGCCCGGGTCGTGCCGGGCCAGGGTGTCGCAGGCGGATTCGAACAGGTACCAGTCGATCGCCTCGATCAGTCCGCTGTCCTCGGCCACCTTGAGGAAGTCCGAGGGCTTGAGCGTGCCGCGCTGCGGATGGTTCCAGCGGATCAGCGCCTCGTAGCCGACCACGGCGCCGTCGCGCAGGCGCCGGATCGGCTGGAAATAGGGCTCGAACTCGCCGCGCTGCAGGGCCTTGCGCAGGTCGCTCTCCAATGCCAGCACGTCGACCGCGTCGCGGGCCAGCCGTTCGTCGAACACAGCATAGCGCTTGCGGCCCAGCTGCTTGGCCTGGTACAGCGCCACGTCGGCATCGCGCAGCAGCTCGTCCGCATCGCGATAGCTGGCATCGCCGATGGCGATGCCGACGCTGACGGAAGGCTCCAGTTCCTTGCCGGCGATGCGCAGCGGCGCGGAGATGGTCCGCAGCATGCGGTCGGCCACCGCGGTGGCGTCGGATACGGCCTGGACCTGTTCCAGCAGCATCGCGAATTCGTCGCCCGACAGCCGCGCCACGATCGCCGACTCGCCCGCGTGGCGGCGCAGCCGCTCCGACACCGCGCGCAGGAACTCGTCGCCCGCCAGGTGGCCGAGGCTGTCGTTGATTACCTTGAAGCGGTCCACGTCGAGGTACAGCAGGGCACAGCGGCGACCCGGCTCCTGCTGCATCCGCTCCAGCATGCGGTCCAGCTGGTCGCGCAGGTAGCCGCGGTTGGGCAGGCCGGTCAGCGGATCGTGCATCACCTGGTGGCGCAGTTGCTGCTGCACCTGTTCGCGGCGGGCGATCTCGGCGCGCAGCTCGCGCGTGCGTTCCTCCACGCGGTGCTCCAGCCGGGCGTTGGCCTGGTGCAGCGCGATGGCGGAACGGCGGCGGTAGATGCTGTTGGCGATCTGCAGCGCGGCGAAGCCCAGCAGTTCTTGTTCGGACAGCCCATAGCTCACCTTGCTGTCGTAGCTCTGCACCACCACCAGCCCGATCACCTGTTCGCCCACCCGCAGGGGCACGCCCAGCCAGCACGAGGCCGGCCGGCCGATATGGTGCGGCACCACCTCGCCGGAGGCGGCCAGCGCCGCGATGTCCTCCCGGCCGCCCAGCCAGGGGCGGCCCCGGCGCATCACGTACTCGCTCAGGCCGCGCCCCAGCGCGCGCGTCATGGTCAGGCGCACGCCGGCATCGAAGTAGTAGGGAAATTCCAGCTGCTCGCCGTCGGCGCTGAGCAAGGCGATGAAGAAGTTCTCGGCATCGAGCAGGCCGCCGACCACGTCGTGCACGCGTTCGTAGAAGGCGTTCTCGTCGATGTCGGCGGTGGCCAGCTGGGCCAGCTTGAACAGCGCCTCCTGCAGCATCTCGGCGCGCTGGCGCTCCAGCACTTCCTGGCGCAACTCGCGGTTGGCCTCGGCCAGTTCCCAGGTGCGCTGACGCACGCGCTGCTCCAGCTGTTCCTTGCTCTCTCGCCGTTCGAGCGCGGCGAGGATGTGGCTGCCCACGAATTCCAGCAGCGACATGTCCTCGCGCGAATACAGCAGGCCCTTGCCGTAGCTCTGCACCACCAGCGCGCCGAGCACTTCGCCTTCGCGGCGCATCGGCACGCCCAGCCAGTCGTCGCTTTCGGGGCCGGAAAGGATCAGCGGGCCGTTGACCTGGTCCAGCAACTGATCGCTGTTGCCCATCAGCGGCCGCCCTTCGGTGAGCAGGTACCAGGTCAGCGTGTGCAGCCGTTCCTCCAGCGGATACTCGTGCTCGGTATCCGGGGCGTCCTGGTCCTGGGTGTCGGCGTAGTAGAGGAACCGCAGCGTGCCGCGCTCGCGCGAGTAGCGCACGATGAAGAAGTTCTCCGCGTACATCAGCCGGCTGACGATGTCGTGGAAGCCACGCAGCATGTCCGGCATGTCAAGGTCGGAACCGGCCAGGTCGGAGATGGCGAACAGCGCGCGCTGCAGGTTCTCCGAATGCTCCAGCTGGCTGTGCGAGTGCTGCAGGTCGGCCAGGCGCATCGCATTGCGCAGCTGCGCCACGGCAAGCTGCAGGTAGGGATCCTCCGCCGGAGACGTGTGGTCGCCGCCGCGGGCCGGCGTCCACAGCAGCACCACCTGCTCCGTCGCCAGCAGCACGGTGGCGAGCCGCTTTCCATCGGGCGAGATCTCGACGCGGCCGGTGGCCAGGGCCCTGCGCGCCAGCTCCTCGTCGTCCGGCGCCTCGCCGCCGGTGCTCGCCACCTGGTCCAGCCCGGCATGCAGCCAGAGCACCACCGCGCGGGAAACCGGCCCCTGCCGCTCCACCAGCTGCACCAGCAGCCGCCCCACCTCGTGCGGCGCCGTGGCGGCCAGCAGCCGCGACAACCAGCTCGCCCGGGGCTCCCCGGTCAGGTTCATGAGCTTGATCGGCAGGCGGATCATGGCAGGCACATTGCTACATACCCCGATGGGACCGTGTCAATGTCAACCTGGACCCCGCATCCGTTCCGATCCCCATGGCCCAGGGTATCGGCCTCAGCCCGCGCGGACTTTAAATTGTCATCCGGGCCGCCTCCGCCCAGCGGCGGCAACGCGCGTCAGGGCGTGCCGGGCTGGGCGGCGGCGCTGCTGTCGTCGCCGCCATCGGGGGCTTCCACCTGGTAGCCCTGGGCCTTGAGCCGGGCGATAAGGCCATGCGGCGACAGCACGTCCTCCATGGGGAGCATGGCGAAGGTCTGGGCGTTCGCCGCCAGGGCCTGCCCGGCGGCCACCAGCCACATCGCCTGCGCCTTCTCCTGCACGTCGTTGAAGCCCAGCTGCCTGGCGAAGCCGGCCTCGGTCACCGCGGCGATGCAGGCTTCCCGCTGGTCGTTCAGCGACAGGCCGCGCAAGGCCTCGATGTCGCCGGTGGCCCAGGCATTGGCGCGCTCGGTGATGCGTCCCATGTCGCGCTCCACCGTGTCGAGCGTGCGGCCGAAGCACTCGCGGTCGTCCATGGGCGAGGACTTGAAGGTTCTCACGGCGTCGCGCGGCTGCTCCACCAGCAGGGTATAGCGGACGGTCTCGAAGCGCACGCCGTGCTTCCGGGCCAGCTCGCGCACGGTGTCTTTGACGCCGCCGGAAGCGGTCAGGCCATGGCGCTTGATCGCCTTGTCGTACAGTTCCACCGCCGCGAAGATCGGCCGCCAGCCCTCCACGCCGCGGTCGTTGCTCAGGTATTGCTGCTTGAGCGCCAGCCAGCGCGCATAGTCTGGCGCCGGCACCATCTGCTGCAGGGTCTGCCCGTCGGGGTTCTTGCGTGCGCCCACCAGCGAGGGCAGCAACAGCAACTTGCCGAAGAAGCTGGCCTTGGGCTTGAGCGCGATGGACGGCGGACCCAGCACCTCCTGCGAGCCGGCAATGGTCTGCTCCACCTCGTCGGTCTTCCACTGCATGCGGTCAGGCAGCGGCGAGAGCGTACCGAGCACCCACATCACGTGGTCGCCCTTGCTCACCTTCCACAGGCCGGGACCGGGCTGCACGCCGCTGACCGTCACCGCCTCCAGGTCGGTGACCTGGGACGGCGCCGTGGCCGCCGGCGCGGGCGCCTGCTGCGCGTACGCCGGAGCGCCCATCGCCAGGGCGAGCATGGCGGCCAGCATCAAACGCCGCGGCAAGGGCCGGGCGGCAGCAACGGATGTCATCGCGTCAGATTCCTTGGAGAGAGGCTGCGTTGAGACCGCCCGCGCCGAAGCGCGGTTCCGCCCGCAAGAGTTTTCGTTCATGGGTGGGTGGTTGCATTGTAGGGATGGGATGTGGGGATGAGTGGCAGGGGCGCCAAGGCCGGCCACTGGGGCCAGCCTGCGGGGCGTCGTTTTCCTCACTGTGGGAGCGCACCCTGTGCGCGACAGCCTTTCGTTTGCGCAGTCGCGCACAGGGTGCGCTCCCACAAAGGTTTTGGCAGGCATGCCATCCCGACCCCAAGAAAAAGGCCGCTTGCGCGGCCTTTTTCGAACAGCATGGCTATACGGCGATCAGCCCAGCGTCGCCAGCGCCTCGTTGAACGTCGGGCTCGGACGCATCGCCTTGCCGACCAGCTCAAGGTTGGCGTGGTAGTAGCCCTGGATATCCACTGGCTTGCCCTGCGCGCCGTTCAACTCGCCGACGATGGTCGCCTCGTTCTCGGTCAGCAGCTTGGCCAGCGGCGCGAACTTCGCCTTGAGCTTGGCGTCGTCGTCCTGCGCGGCCAGTGCCTGCGCCCAGTACAGGGCGAGGTAGAAGTGGCTGCCGCGGTTGTCCAGCTCGCCGACCTTGCGCGCGGGCGACTTGTTGTTGTCCAGGATCTTGCCGTTGGCCTGGTCCAGCGTCCTGGCCAGCACGCGCGCATCGGCATTGTCGTAGCGATTGGCCAGGTGCTCCAGCGAGGCGGCCAGCGCCAGGAACTCGCCCAGCGAATCCCAGCGCAGGTAGCCCTCTTCCAGGAACTGCTGCACATGCTTGGGCGCCGAGCCGCCGGCGCCGGTTTCGAACAGGCCGCCACCGGCCATCAGCGGCACGATGGAGAGCATCTTGGCGCTGGTGCCCAGCTCCATGATCGGGAACAGGTCGGTGAGGTAGTCGCGCAGCACGTTGCCGGTCACCGAGATGGTGTCCAGGCCCTTGCGGATGCGTTCCAGCGAGAAGCGGGTGGCCTCTTCCGGCGACAGGATGCGGATGTCCAGGCCGCTGAGGTCGTGGTCCTTCAGGTAACGCTCGACCTTGGCGATCACCTCGCGGTCATGCGCGCGCTGCGGATCGAGCCAGAACACGGCCGGCGTGTTGGACAGGCGTGCGCGAGTGACGGCCAGCTTCACCCAGTCCTGGATCGGCGCGTCCTTGGCCTGGCACATGCGCCAGATGTCGCCGGCCTCCACCGCGTGCTCCAGCAGCACGTTGCCCGCTTCGTCGGTCACCTTCACCACGCCATCGCCGGCGATCTGGAAGGTCTTGTCGTGCGAGCCGTATTCCTCGGCGGCCTGGGCCATCAGGCCCACGTTGGGCACGCTGCCCATGGTGGCCGGATCGAACGCGCCGTGCGCCTTGCAGTCCTCGATCACCACCTGGTACACGCCGGCGTAGCAGCGGTCGGGGATCACCGCCTTGGTGTCCTGCTGCTTGCCTTCCTTGTCCCACATCTTGCCCGAGTCGCGGATCATCGCCGGCATCGAGGCGTCGATGATGACGTCGCTGGGCACGTGCAGGTTGGTGATGCCCTTGTCGGAATTGACCATGGCCAGCTGCGGGCGCCTGGCATACTCGGCGCCGATGTCGGCCAGGATCTCCTCCTGCTTGGCCTGGGGCAGCGAACCCAGGCGCGCGTACAGGTCGCCGATGCCGTTGTTCGGATCGAAGCCGACGCTCTTGAGCGTATCGGCATGCTTGGCCAGCACGTCCTTGTAGAACTCGGTGACCGCCACGCCGAACATGATCGGGTCGGAGACCTTCATCATGGTGGCCTTCAGGTGCAGCGAGAACAGTACGCCCTGGCGCTTGGCGTCCTCGATCTGCGCGTCGATGAAGCTGGCCAGCGCCTTGCGGCTCATCACCGAGGCGTCGATGATCTCACCGTCCTTCAGCGCGGTCTTTTCCTTGAGCACCTTGCTGGCACCGTCCTTGCCGAACCACTCGATCTTCACGCTGGTGGCCTTGGGCACCACCACGGACTTTTCGCTGCCGTAGAAGTCGCCGCCGTCCATGTGCGCCACGTGGGTCTTGGAGTCCGGGCTCCAGGCGCCCATCTTGTGCGGGTGCTTGCGCGCGTAGTTCTTCACCGAGAGCGGCGCGCGGCGGTCGGAATTGCCCTCGCGCAGCACCGGATTCACCGCGCTGCCCTTGACCTTGTCGTAGCGCGCCTTGATGTTCCACTCGCTGACGTCCTTGGGCTCCTCCGGATAGTCCGGCAGCGGATAACCCTGGCCCTGCAGCTCCTTGATCGCGCTTTTCAGCTGCGGCATCGAGGCGCTGATGTTGGGCAGCTTGATGATGTTGGCCTCCGGCGTGGTGGCCAGCTGGCCCAGCTCGGCGAGGTCGTCGGCGATCTTCTGATCGTCGGCGAGAATGTCCGGGAACTGCGCGAGGATGCGTCCGGCCAGCGAAATGTCGCGCGTTTCCACGTCGATGCCGGCGGTGGCGGTGAACGCCTTGACGATCGGCAACAGCGACTGCGTGGCGAGGTACGGCGCTTCGTCCGTGAGCGTGTAGATGATCTTCGGCGTGTTCGACATTCGGGGACCTCGCTGGCTATGGCAATTCGGGATGGAACCGCGAGACCGCCCCTAGGGACTCAGGGCGATCAGACTCCCTATTGTCTCCCGATTGGACGTTGCCTGCCATGTGGCGACGGGGAATACCGTAGATGCTTGCGGCAAATACGCAAACGACCTAGGTTAGCCCGAGGTCGCCTTACCCGGTGGGCCAGTTGAACGGGGGTCTGGCCCGGGATATCCGCGCTTGCGCAGGCATGGCCAAGCTGGCCATCGGCGCGTCGACCCCAAGCGTTTCCAGGCGGCCATTTCCACCAAGGAGGGGCCATGCCGGACGATATTTCACCAAGCGACTTGAAAGCGATCCTGCATTCCAAGCGGGCCAACATCTATTACCTCGAACACTGCCGCGTGCTAGTCAACGGTGGCCGCGTCGAGTTTGTCACCGATGAAGGCAAACGGTCGCTGTACTGGAACATTCCCATCGCCAACACCACCACGGTGCTGCTGGGTACGGGTACCTCGCTCACCCAGGCCGCCATGCGTGAATTGGCCAAGGCTGGCGTGCTGGTCGGCTTCTGCGGGGGCGGCGGCACACCGCTGTTCAGCGCCAACGAAGTGGATGTCGAGATCGCCTGGCTGTCCCCGCAAAGCGAATACCGTCCCACCGAATACCTGCAGGCCTGGGTACGTTTCTGGTTTGACCAGGGAGCCCGGCGCACAGGGCAGCAACGTGACACCGGCTTCCCGCCGAACTTCACTGCCGCATAGGCAGCTCAGAAATTGTGAGTCTCGTATAGTGCCTGCGCGATCTTGTTCTCTGCACCATAGGCAGTCTGGAGGAATGGCCGCGCTCCGCATGGCAAGTTGCGCAACAAGATAGATCTCGAGCCAGCACGCAACGCAATGCCGCCGGGCCTTTCAGCACCCGCCACGTGCGAATAGTTGAGGCATTGTAATCAGGACTGCTCCGCCAGAGGAGCGCGCGCAGCATGACGACTGCGGCGCCGCACGCGCCAGGCGTGGAAGCGGTCGGACAGGCAGGAGAAGATCACGTACAGCGCGGGCGTGCTGAGCAGGGTCAGGCTTTGCGAGATCAGCAGGCCGCCGATCAGCGCGATGCCCAGCGGGCGGCGCAGGTCCGAGCCTTCGCCCAGGCCGATCGCGATCGGCACGGCGGCGAGGATGGCAACCATGGTGGTCATCATGATCGGGCGGAAGCGCACCATGCTCGCCTCGTAGGCGGCTTCCTGCGGGCTCAGGCCTTTCTCGCGCCGCTGCACCAGGGCGAAGTCGATCATCATGATCGCGTTCTTCTTGACGATGCCGATCAACAGCACCAGCGCGATCTGTGCGATCACCGACAGCTCGGTGTCGGTGATCCACAGCGCCATCAAGGCGCCCACGCCCGCCGCCGGCAGGGTGGAGAGGATGGTCACCGGGTGGATCAGGCTTTCGTACAGCATGCCCAGCACGATGTAGACGGTGACGATGGCGCCCAGGATCAGCCACAGCATGCCGCTCTGCGACTGCTGGAAGCGGCGGAAGTCGCCGCCGATGTTGATGCGGATGTCGCCCGGCAAGCGCATCTGCGAACCGGTCTGCTGGATGATCTGCAAGGCCTCGCCCATGCTCACGCCCGGCGCGAGGTTGAAGCTCATGCTCATCACCGTGTACTGGTTCTCGTGGGTGATCTGGGTAGGCGCCAGGCCCGCCTCCTGGTGCGCGAACGCGGTCAGCGGCACCATCTGGCCGGTGCTGCTGGCCACGTAGATGGCGTCGATCGCGGCGGGCGTGGCGGTCTGGTTGGGCAGCGCGTTGACCACCACCTTGTACTGGTTGAGGTCCGAATAGATGGTGCTGATCTGGCGCTGGCCGAAGGCGTTGTACAGCGCGCCGTCGATGGTGCCGATGCCCACGTTGAGGCGCGCGGCCTTGTCGCGGTCGATCACGATGTTCTGCTGCAGGCCGGCATCGTCGATGTCGCTGCCCACGTCCTTGAGCTTGGGGTTCTTCTTCAGCTCGGCCACCAGCCTGGGCAGCCATGTCTGCAGTTCATCGGGATCGTCGCCCTGTAGCGATACCTGGTACTGCGCGCCCTGGCTGGTGCCGCCGCCGCCGAAGCTGGGCAGGTCCTGGATCGGGCGCAGGCGCACGTTGAGGTCGGGGTAGCGCGCGGCCTTGGCGCTGAGGCGGGCCAGCGCGGTGAAGGTGTCGTCCTTGCGACCCTCGGCGTGGGTCTTCAGCTCGATGTCGAAGGTGCCCGAGGCGCCCTGGCGGCTGCTGCCCAGGCGCGAGCCGACGCGGGCCACGTCGCGGTCGTGCAGCAGCATCTCGATCAGGCGCTGCTGGCGCGCTACCGCGTCCTGGAACGACACGGTGGCGCCGGAGGTGGCGCGGCCACGGATCAGCCCGGTGTCCTGCGGCGGGAACAGGCCGGCCTTGACCTGGCCGAACAACACGATGGTGATGACGATCAGGGCCAGCGGCGTCAGCGCGAAGGACAGCGCATGCCTGATGGAAAACCGCAGCGCCTTCGCATACACCGCCAGCATGCCCGCCTGGAAGGCCTCCAGGGCAATGCCGATGCGCGTGGTGGGTTTGTCCTCGTCATGGCTGCTGAGGAACTGGCCGCACAGCGAGGTGGTGAGCGTGAGCGACACCAGCGCCGACACGATGATCGCGGCCACCAGGGTGACGGTGAATTCCTTGAAGAACAGGCCGGTGATGCCGCCCATGAACAGCAGCGGGATGAACACCGCCACCAGCGAGGCGGTGATGGAGACGATGGTGAAGCCGATCTCGCGCGCGCCGGCCAGCGCCGCCTCCACGCGCGTCATGCCCTGGTCGATGTGGCGCACGATGTTCTCGATCACCACGATGGCGTCGTCCACCACGAAGCCGATGGCGATCACCAGCGCCAGCAGGGTCAGGTTGTTGAGGGTGAAGCCCAGGATGTACATCACGATCGCCGCGCCGGCCAGCGACAGCGGCACCGCGGCGGTGGCGATCAGGGTGGGCGCCAGCCGGCGCAGGAACAGCGCCATGGTCAGCATCACCATCGCCAGGCTGATCAGCAGCGTGGCCTGCACCTCGTGCAGCGAGGCGCGGATGGTCGGCGTGCCGTCGAAGTACGGGGTCAGCGTGGTGCCCGGCTGCAGGTAGGCGCGCAACAGCGGCACCGCCGCCTTCACCCGGTCCACGGTGCCGATGATGTTGGCGGTGGATTGCCGGTACACGTACATCAGGATCGCCGGCTTGCCCTGGAACCAGGCCGCCTGGTACGCGTCCTGGGTGCCGTCGTAGACCCGGGCCACGTCGGACAGGCGCACCGGCACGCCATTGTGGGAGGCGATCACCAGGTTGGCGAAATCCTGCGCGGTATGCAGCGAATCGTTGGCGGCCACTGCCATGGTGGTCTTGCCATTGGACAGGAAGCCCACCGGCGAGGTGACGTTGGCGGCGGTGAGCGCGTTGCGCAGTTGGTCGGGCGACAGGCCCTGCGCGTTGAGCTGGCGCAGGTTCACGTCCACGCGGATGGCCGGCGTGGCCGCGCCCAGGATGTCCACCTCGGATACGCCATCCAGCTGGCGCAGGCGTTGGGCCAGCAGCGAATCGGCCACGTCGTACAGGTCGCGCGCCGACTGGGTCTCGGAGGTCAGCGCGAAGGCGATGATCGGGTCGTCGTTGGGATTGGCCTTCTGGTAGCTCGGCGGCGCATTGAGGCCGCTGGGCAGGTCCGACTGCGCGGCGTTGATCGCCGCCTGCACGTCGCGCGCGGCCGAATCGAGGTTGCGGCCAGCCTCGAACATCAGGAACACCTGGGTGCTGCCCAGCGAGCTGGTCGAGCGCAGCGTATCGATGCCCGGCACCTGGCCGAGGTGGCGCTCCAGCGGCGCGGCCACGGTGGAAGCCATGGTGCTGGCGCTGGCCCCGGCCTGGCTGGCCTGCACGAAGATCACCGGGAACTGCATGTTGGGCAGCGCGGCTACACCCAGCAGCACGTAGCAGATCAGGCCCACCGCGAAAATGCCCATGGCCAGCAGGGAGGTGCCGATCGGGCGGCGGATGAAGGGGCCGGAAATGTTCATGCCATCAAGAAGCCAGGGAGTTTGCCCGGATCAGCAGCCATACGGGCCGTGCCGGAGAGTGCGGGAAGTAGACGTATATACCGCAGATGGCCTGCAGAACGCATGACCTCGGGTTTTGGTTGAATCACTCCGCGCGCTCTGTAGGAGCGCACCCAGTGCGCGACCGGCGCGGAGCGAGGAGTGAGGAACAGCGAGTCGCGTACTGGATGCGCTCCTACAGGGGAAAGTCGGGAATCCGAGAACGCCGAAAGGGGCGCGCCGTATCGGCCGCGCCCCTTGCATGTTGTTCCGCTGGCCCGGTTCACGCCGGGCCATGATGGTCGTCTCACATCGCGCCCCGCGCCTGCGCCTTGGCCAACGCGCGATGCTCGCGCCGCACCCGCAGCCAGTCGGAGAAACGCTCCATGTAGAGGTAGATCACCGGCGTGGTGTACAGCGTTACCAGCTGCGACAGCAGCAGGCCGCCCACGATGGACACGCCCAGCGGACGGCGCAGCTCCGCACCGATGCCGTTGCCCAGCGCCAGCGGCAAGGCGCCGAGCATGGCCGCCGCGGTGGTCATCATGATCGGGCGGAAGCGCAGCAGGCACGCGCGGCGGATCGCCTCGCGCGGCTTCATGCCGTCGCGCTGCGCCTCGATGGCGAAGTCGATCATCATGATCGCGTTCTTCTTCACGATGCCGATCAAGAGCACGATGCCCACGATGCCGTCCACCGACAGGCTCATGCCGCACAGGATCAGCGCCAGCAGCGCGCCCACGCCCGCCGGGGGCAAGGTGGAGATGATGGTGAGCGGATGGATGTAGCTCTCGTACAGCACGCCAAGCACGATGTAGATCACCACGATCGAAGCGATCAGCAGCAGCACCTCGTTGGTCAGCGAGGTGGAGAATTCCGCCGCCTTGCCGATGAACTGTCCGCGCACCTGCGGCGGGAAGTCGAGCTGCTGCTCCACTTCGTGGATCGCCTTCACCGCCTCGGACAGCGAGTAGCCCGGTGCCAGGTTGAACGAGACGGTCACCGCCGGTAGTTGCTGCTGGTGGCTCACCACCAGCGGCGCGTTGGTGATCTCGGCGCTGGCCAGCGAGGCGAGCGGGATGGTGCCGCCCGCGCCGATGATCACGCCGGTGTTGGCCACGCCCAGGCCAGTGCTGGTGGAGGAGTTGCTCGAGGCCACCTGGCCGAACGCGGTGGCGTTGCTGCCGGTCAGCGCGCCGTTGCCGTTGCTCTTGACCGTGAGCTGGTTGAGCAGCGCGGTGCTGGTGCGGAATTGCGGCGCCACCTCCAGCACCACGCGGTACTGGTTGAGCTGGGTGAAGATGGTGGAGATCTGGCGCTGGCCGAACGAGTCGTACAGCGTGTCGTCGATGGTCTGCACCGGCACGCCCAGGCGGCTGGCCTTCTCGCGGTCGATGGTGAGCTTGAGCGAGGTGCCCTGGTCGGCCAGGTTGTTGTCCACGTCCGCCAGCTCAGGCCGCTCGCGCAGCGCCTGGGTCATCCGGGTGGCATAGCCGGACAGCTCGGTCGAGTTCACGTCGGACATCGAGTACTGGTACTCGGTGGCCGACACGCGGCTGTCCAGGGTCACGTCCTGCACGGGCTTGAGGTACAGCGCCACGCCCGGAATGCCGGCGGCCTCCCGCTGCAGGCGCGCCACCACGTCCTCCAGGCCGTCGCGCTGGCCGCGGTCCTTCAGCACGATGCTGAGCTGGCCCTGGTTGAGCGTGGGATTGATCGAGCCGGCGCCGATGAAGGCCGCCACGCCGCTCACCGCCTTGTCGCGGCGCAGGGCGTCGGCCACCGCCTTGGTACGCTGCTCCATCTGCGGGAAGGCGACGTTCTGGTCGGCCGCGACCACGCCGGTCACCAGGCCGGTATCCTGTTCGGGCAGCAGGCCCTTGGGAATCACGACGTAGAGGAACACGGTGAAGATCACCGTGGCGCCCGCCACCAGCATGGTGAAGCGTTGGTGGCCGAGCACCCAGTCCAGCGAATTCTCGTAGACGCCCACCAGGCGCGCCCACCAGGTGCGCTTGCCAGCGGCCGCGTGGCGCTCGTGGGCATCGTCGCCCTCCGGCAGCGCGTCGGGGTTCAGCAGGTAGGCGCACATCATCGGCGTCAGCGTCAGCGACACCAGCATGGAGATGGCCACCGCGATGGTGAGCACCCAGGCGAATTCGTGGAACAGGCGGCCGGTGACGCCGGGCATCAGCAGCAGCGGCAGGAACACGGCGATCAGCGACACGGTCAGCGACAGCACGGTGAAGCCGATTTCCTTGGCGCCGATCTCGGCCGCCTCCATGCCGTCCTTGCCTTGCTCGATGTAGCGCACGATGTTCTCGATCATCACGATCGCATCATCCACCACGAAGCCGGTGGCCACGGTCAGCGCCATCAGCGAGAGGTTGTCCAGCGACATGCCGGCGAAGGCCATCACGCCGAAGGTGCCCATCAGCGACAGCGGCACCGCCACCGACGGGATCACCGTGGCCCACAACCGGCGCAGGAATACGAAGATCACCGCTACCACCAGGCAGATGGTGAGGATCAGCGTGAACTGCACGTCCTCCACCGAGGCGCGGATGGTGATGGTGCGGTCGGCGAACACGTCCAAGTGCACATCGGCCGGCAGCACGGCCTGCAACTGCGGCAGGATGCTGCGGATCTGCTGCACCGTCTGCACGATGTTGGCGCCCGGCTGGCGGCGGATGTCCAGCAGCACGGCGGGCTTGCCGTTGGCCCAGGCGGCGAGCTGGTCGTTCTCCACGCCATCGATCACCTCGGCCACGTCGGACAGGCGCACCGGCGCGTTGTTCCGGTAGGCGATGATGGTGCTCTTGTATTCGGCCGCGTCGGCCAGCTGGTCGTTGGTGCCGATGCTGTAGGACTGCGTGGCACCGTTGAGCGTGCCCTTGGGTGCGTTGACGTTGGCCTCGGTGAGCGCGCTGCGCACGTCCTCCATGGTGAGGCCGAGGTTGGCCAGCTGCGAGGGATTGACCTGCACGCGCACGGCCGGGCGCACGTTGCCGGCGATCGACACCAGGCCCACGCCCTGCACCTGCGAGAGCTTCTGCGCCAGGATCGAGTCGGCGTAGTTGTTGACGTCGCGCAGCGGCAGGCTGTCGGAGGTGAGCTTGAGCGTGAGGATCGGCGCGTCGGCCGGGTTCACGCGGTTGTACACCGGCGGGTAGGGCAGCGTCGCCGGCAGCGTGCCGCGCGCCTGGTTGATGGCCGCCTGCACGTCCTGCGCCGCGATGTCGATGTCGCGGTCCATCGCGAACTGCAGCACGATGGTGGACAGGCCCGCCGACGAGTCGGAGGTCATCATGGTCAGGCCGGAGATCTGGCCGAAGTTGCGCTCCAGCGGCGTGGTGACCAGGGACGCCATGGTGGAGGCGCTGGCGCCGGGATACTGGGTGGTGACCACCAGGCTGGGCGCGTCGATCTCGGGCAGCGCCGATACCGGCAGCTCGCGGTAGCCGAGGATGCCGAGCAGCAGCACCGCCACCATCAGCAGCGAGGTGGCGATCGGTCGGCGGATGAAGAGTGTGGAGAAGCCCATGGGGTTAGCCGTCGATGTGTGTGGCGGGCGCCTGTCCTGCGGCGCCCCGTTTCGTTGCCGCAGGGGCTAGGGGGCGAATGGCGAGGGCGCAAGCCCGGGTCACCGCCGGCGGATGAATGGCGACGGACCCGACTGTCGCGCCCTCGCTACTCATCCCTCGCCCCTCTCTCCATCAGCCGCCGCGGCGACCGCCGCCCTGCCGTTGCTGGGCGCCCTGCTTGGCCTTGTCCATCTCGGCCGCCGTCGGCGCCGCCGGCACTTCGCCCGGCTTGAGCGCCTTGACCTTGCTGCCCGGCTTGAGTCGGAACTGACCCTCGGTCACCACCTGGTCGTTGAGCGCCAGGCCGGAACCGATCATCACGTGGCTGTCGCCCACCTCGCCGGTGACCTTGACCGGATTCATCTTCACCGTCTGGTCCTGCTGCACGAGATAGACGTAGTCGCCGTCCGGCCCGCGCTGCACCGCCTGCGCCGGGATCACCAGGCCGCCGGCCACGGTGCGCACCTTCAGGCGCACGTTGACGAACTGGCCCGGCCACAGGTCGCCCTTGGCGTTCTGGAACACCGAGCGCAGCTTGAAGGTGCCGGTGGTGGTGTCGATCTGGTTGTCCACCACGTTGAGCTGGCCGTCGTCGGCGATGGTGTGCGCGTCGGCGCGATCCAGCGCCAGCACTTCCAGCGGCGCGCCGCTGCCGGCCGCCTGGCGCACGATCTCCAGGTTCTGCTCGGGCAGGAAGAACATCACGTAGATCGGGTGGATCTGGGTCAGCGTGACCACGGCGGTGGTGGTGGTCACCACGTTGCCCGGGTCCACGTTGCGGATGCCGGCCACGCCATCGATCGGCGAGACGATGCGGGTGTAGTCCAGGTTCACCTTGGCCGCGCGCACCGCGGCCTTGTCGGCGGCGACGGTGGCGGTCAGGTTGGCCACGTTGTTGCGGAAGGTGTCCATGTCCAGCTGGGCGACGTAGCCCTTGGCCACCAGCGCCTCGTTGCGCTTGAGCGTGCTCTGCGCGGTGGCCAGCTGGGCCTCGTCCTGCTCCTGCTTGGCCACGGCCTGGTCATAGGCGGCCTGGAACGGGCGCGGGTCGATCTGCGCGAGCAGGTCGCCCTTCTTCACTTCCTGGCCTTCCTTGAAATTGATGCTCAGCATCTGCCCGCTGATCTGCGGGTTGATGGTGACGGTGTTGAGCGCCTGCACCGTGCCCAGCGCGGTGAGGTAGACCGGCACGTCCTGCTTGACCACCGGCTCGACGGTGACCGGCACCGGCGCATCCTGCCCCGGCTGGCCCTGGCCCGCGCCCGGCGCGCCGCCGGCCTGGCCCTGCCCCCTGTGCTGGCCACGATGCTGCCCCTGGCCGGCCGTACCTTCCTGCGGTGCCGGCTTGTGCAGCAAGCGGAATCCTACCGCTCCGACCACGATCACGGCCACGATGACCAGCGCGATCTTCCAAAAACGCGACATGAAAAACTCCCAGAGATTAAGCGGCGGGCCACCCGCCCCGCCGGCGCTGTTCGCGCGCCTAGATGTAGTACGTCGGGTGAAAGAATAGGGTCAGTTCAACGGGAATAGACAATGCCAGTTGACATGGGTGCCCCATGACCGATGGCAGGGTTTTGCGAGCATAGCCAAACATCATGACGAAAGCGGCATGAAACGGCGGGTTGACGCAGGGCCGGCCGGCCCGTTCCGGCCGACTGAAACTTGGCCCGGGCTTCGTCTATACTGCGGGCTTTGTTGTCTGAACCTATGCCAACCCGGCCGCAAGGCCGTCCATTCAAAATGGAGTGATTGCGTGAGCGGTTCCTCGACCAAATCCGACCAGAGCTTCATGCGCAGCTTCTCGCTGCTGATCGCGGGCCTGGGCGCACTGACCCTGATCCTGATCGTCGGCGCCTGGCTGATCTACGAGCACGAGCCCAAGGAAACCGATCCGCAAACCTCCCAGCAGGTGGCCGAGCGCATCGCCCCGGCGGGCGCGGTCTATGCCGGCGATACCGGCCGCGCCGCCATGCAGGCCGCGCAGGAGGCCGCCGCCAAGGCCGCCGCCTCGCAGGTGGCCTATGGTGGCACCACCGACGGCAAGACCATCTACGACAACCTGTGCCACAGCTGCCACACCGCCGGCGTGGCCGGCGCGCCCAAGCTCGGCGACAAGGGCAACTGGGGGCCGCGCATCGCCCAGGGCATCGACACCCTGGTCAAGCATGCGACGGAAGGCTACAAGGGCCCGGACGGCAACATGATGCCCGCCAAGGGCGGCAACCCGGCGCTGACCGACGCGCAGGTGAAGGCCGCCGTGCAGTGGATCGTGGACCAGGCCAAGTAAGGCCCGCTTCCATGGGACCAAAGCAAAACGCCGCCCCGAGGGCGGCGTTTTTCGTTCGCCTCCTCTCCCCCGGCGGGGAGAGGGAGCCAAGAGCCTGTTCACGATCTCCACGCGGGCTACGTGGAGATCGTGAACAGGCTCTAATGCCCCGCCTCGATCCACCGCGCGGCGAAGTCCCGCAGCTGCGGGAAGAACGCCTCGAAATGCATTTGCAGCAACGGGTCCAGTTCCATCAGCACCGGCAGCGCCTCGCCCACCGGGTTGGCTCGGCGCAGGCGATGGGAAATGCCATCCAGCGCCGCGCCCACCTCCTCGGTCCGTGCATAGCCCGCGGGCAGGGCATGGGCTTCCATGTAGTGCTGGAACCGCTGCAGCCCTGGCGGCAGCAAGGACTGGTGGCGGCGAAGCAGGTCGCGCACCTCGTCCGAATAGCCCCGCAGGTCGCGTTCGTCCCATCGTGGGAAATCGCGGGCCAGCAGGTGGTCGAACCACAGGTCCAGCAGGATGCCGCCATAGCGCCGGTACGGCGGCGGCAGCAGCGTCCGCGCCGCCGCCACGTCCGGATGGCCGTCGGTATAGGTGTCGATGGCCCGGTGCAGGCGGATGCCCGCGATCACTCCCGCCGGCAGTGCCGGATCGGGATGGCCGTGCACGAAATCGCCCATCAGGCCGCCCAGGCGCAGCCACTCGTCGTCGCCCGCCAGCAGCGCGTGCGCAAGATGATTCATGCCGGCGAGGCCTCCCGGACACATGTGGCGGTTATCATCTTGGCCATGAATCCCCTCGCGATACCCCCCCAGCCCGATCATTTTCCCGAGCAGGCCGCCAGCTTCGCGCTACCCGGGCCTGCCGGCAAGCTCGAAGCGATCAGCGACGTGGCCATCCCCGAGGAGGCCCGCCGCGGCACCGCCGTGATCTGCCATCCGCACCCGCTGCAAGGCGGCACCATGCACAACAAGGTGGTGACGATGGTGGAGCGCTCCCTGCGCGAATCGGGACTGGATACGGTGCGCTTCAATTTCCGTGGCACCGGCGAATCGGAAGGCGGCTACGACCACGGCAACGGCGAGGGCGACGACCTCGCCGCGGTGGTGGCCTGGGTGCGCCGCGTCCGTCCCGGCGACGCGCTGTGGCTGGCCGGCTTCTCGTTCGGCAGCTACGTCTCCATCCGCAACGCGGTGCGCCTGAGGGCCGATGCGCTGGTCAGCATCGCGCCGCCCGCCGGGCGCTGGCCGTTCGAGGACATCGCGCTGCCCACCTGTCCCTGGCTGGTGGTGCAGGGCGAGGCCGACGAGGTGGTCGATCCGCAGGCGGTGTTCGACTGGATCGGCGGCATGGCCCACAAGCCGGAGCTGGTGCGCATGCCCGAGACCAGCCATTTCTTCCACCGTCGCCTGATGGATCTGCGCGGCGCGATCAAGCACGCCGTGCAACCGTGGCTGCCGCCGTTGCGGCAGGACTGATGCCACGCCCGACGTTCCTGTCCGCTTCGATGCCACGCCGCCCGGCGATGCGTCCCTGAGAACCTGCCGTACCCATGAGTGATACCCCCCTGCTTTCCCCCAGCGCGCGCTATCACGAAGGCGTCGCCGCCCACCGCTGGGAGGCCGACCCGGCCCAGCAAGCCCTGCTGCCCGAGTTCGACCGCATGCATGCCGCGCTGGTCGCCGCCGGCAACGGCAATGGCGGCCTGTTCGGGCGACTGAAATCGCTGCTCGGCAACGACAGCCGCGAGGGCGTGCCGGGCCTCTACCTGTGGGGCAGCGTGGGCCGCGGCAAGACCTTCCTGATGGACCTGTTCGTGGCCAGCCTGCCGCAGGGCATGGCGCTGCGCCGCCACTACCACCGCTTCATGGGCGAGGTGCAGGACCAGCTGCGGGCCTTGGGCGAGCGGCAGAACCCGCTGGTCGAGGTGGCCGCCGAGATCGCCGCGCGCTGCCGCGTGCTGTGCCTGGACGAGTTCCTGGTCAACGACATCGGCGACGCGATGATCCTGGGCACCCTGCTGCAATCGCTGTTCGAGCGCGGCGTGACCCTGGTGACCACCTCCAACACCGCGCCGGCCAACCTCTACAAGGACGGCCTGCAGCGCGCCCGCTTCCTGCCGGCCATCGCGCTGATCGAGAAGCACTGCCGCGTGGTGCAGATGATCTCCTCGCAGGACTGGCGCCTGCGCGCGCTGACCCAGGCGCCGGTGTACCACACGCCGCCCGGCCCCGAGGCCGAGCGCGCGCTGAACCGCATCTTCGCCAGCCAGGCCGAGGGGCCGGTGCAGGAAGGCGGCGAGATCGTGCTCAACGACCGCCCGATACCCGTGCGCAAGCGCGCGGCCAACATCCTTTGGTTCGAGTTCGCCGCGCTGTGCGAAGGGCCGCGCGCGGTGGCCGATTACATCGCGCTGGCCAAGGCCGGCCCTGCGGTGATCGTTTCCAACGTGCCGCAGTTCACCATCTACACCGACGACGCGGCGCGCCGCTTCGTGCTGCTGGTGGACGAGTTCTACGACCGCCACGTGAAGCTGATCCTGTCCGCCGCCACGCCGATCACCGAGCTGTACGACGGCGAGCGCCTGCGCGCCGAGTTCGGGCGCACGGAATCGCGCTTGATCGAGATGCAGAGCGAGGAATACCTGGCGAGCGAGCATCTGCCTTAGAGCCTGTTCAAAATCTCGCTGTACCCCATACCCCCCTCCCAACCTCCCCCTGCACTCAGAGGGAGGAGCCAAAAACATGTGCGCTCCGGCCCCCTCCCCTGCATGCAGGGGAGGGGTGGGGTGCTCTGTGGCCCGTGAGGATTTTGAACTGGCTCTGAGTGAGCGGGCCAAAAATGGCTCGGTTCGGGCCATTTTTGGCCTGCGTGATCCTTATAAATCAAGGGTGTGGAAACATCGAGCCAGAAATGGCCCGATTTGGATGGCTAAACAGTGGTGCGGTATGCGGCAGGCTGCCACAGGTTGTGTGGGCAACAATTCGCTATGTCCTTGATGGACGGCGGTTTCCGGCGATTCGAATCGATGCTGGCATAGCTGTTGCTGTAGAGCTTCTTGCCAACACTGCATGGCATTGCGACCAGTACGGTCACTTCGATTCAATTCAAGGAGTTCCATCATGCCTACACCCGCCTATATTTCGATCCAGGGCAAGACCCAGGGCAACATCACGAAGGGCGCCTTCACCGCCGACTCGGTCGGCAATGTCTATCAGGAAGGCCACGAAGACCAGATCCTCGTGCAGGAGATCGAGCACAAGGTCACCACGCCCACCGATCCGCAAAGCGGCCAGCCGTCGGGCCAGCGCGTACACAAGCCGTTCGTGTTCACGTGCGCGCTCAACAAGGCGGTGCCGCTGCTGTACCAGGCGCTTGCCACTGGCGAGATGCTGCCCGAAGTGAAGACCGACTGGTATCGCACCTCCACGGACGGCAAGCAGGAACACTTCTTCACCACCAAGCTCGAAGACGCCACGATCATCGACATCACCACTGTGCTACCGCACGCGCAGGACACGTCGAAATCCGAATACACGCAACTGGTGCGTGTAGCGATGGCCTACCGAAAGACCAACTGGACGCACGACGTCGCCGGCACCGAAGCCTCGGACGACTGGCGCAAGCCGGTGGCCTGATGGCACGGGCGGGTTGCCCGGTCCTGGCCGGGTAACCCGCCATGGTTTGAATCGGCAAGGAGTGCGTGATGCGACATCAATCGGATCTTCGATTCAGCTTCGCGGTGAACGGGCTGGACTTCGAGGTAGTGGAGTTCGACCTGGACGAAGGGCTGTGCGCGTCGTACACGCTAGACGTGGCGCTGGCCAGCGCTGATGCGGCGATCGACTTCGGCCGCGTGCTCGACCAGCCCGCGGTGCTGACGATCTGGCAGGGGGGCGTGGCCGTGCGCCACGTGCACGGCCAGGTCTCCTCGTTTGAGCAGGGCGACACGGGTTTCCGACGCACGCGCTACCGCGCCGTGGTGGAGCCGACGCTGGCGCGCCTGGCGCTGGGCTCGGACTGGCGCATCTTCCAGCAGCAGAGCGTGCCGGAGATCCTCGCCGATGTGCTCGACGGGCAGCAGGTCGTGCACGTATCGACCACCATCACGGCAGACCACCTGCCGCGCGAATACTGCGTGCAGGCCGGCGACACCCACGCGTATTTCATCGAGCGCCTGGCACGCGAAGAAGGCTTCGTGTACGCCTTCCGCCACGAAGCCGACCGGCACACGCTGATGCTGACCGACCACCTGAGCGCCTTCGGGCGTGTGGCTGGCGGCCCGGTGACCTATAACCCGGCGCCGGGCGGCGACCAGCCGCAGCCGGCGCTGCGGCGGCTGCACTACGCCGAGCATGTCCGCACGGCACGGCAGACCCAGCGCGACTACACCTTCACCCACCCGCGCTACCCGCAGGAACACACCCCGCAGGCGCCCTCGCTCGACCACCAGGGCGACCACTACGAACGCTACGACTACCCCGGCCGCTACAAGCGCGACGCGGCGGGCAAGCCGTTCACGCAGAACCGGCTGCGCGGGCACCGGCGCGATGCGCAGGTGGCGCAGGTCGAGGGCGACGATGCACGGCTGGCACCGGGCCTGTCGTTCGATCTGGACGGCCATCCACGCGCGGAGTGGAACCGGGGCTGGCGCGCGGTAAGCATGCGCCACCACGGCGTGCAGCACACCAGCCAGCAGGAGGACGGCGCGCAGGCCACGCAGGGCACGCACTACAGCTACACGGCCGAGCTGGTGCCGGACGATACCGAGTGGCGCGCCGAGCCGCTGCCCAAACCGCGGCTGGACGGCCCGCAGATCGCCACCGTGGTCGGCCCGGCCGGCGAGGAACTGCTTACCGACGAATGGGGCCGGTGCAGTTTCCGTGGGACCGGCGTGGCGGTAATGACGAACGCAGCTCGTGCTGGATACGCGTCGCGCAGGGCTGGGCGGGGGCGACGTGGGGGCATATGGCAATCCCGCGCATCGGCCAGGAAGTGATCGTGACGTACCTGGATGGCGACCCGGACCAGCCGGTGATCGGGGGCCGTACCTACCGGGAAACCAACCTGCCGCCATACGAACTGCCGAAGCACCAGACGCTGGCGACGGTGAAGAGCAAGGAGTTCGGCGCGTGGCGGGCGAGCGAGCTGCGCTTCGACGACACCGCACAGGAGATCAGCGCGGCGCTGATGAACGACCACGGGTCGAGCGCGCTGCACCTGGGGTATCTGACGCATCCGCGCCCGGAGGGTGGCCAGCCACGCGGCGAAGGCTTCGAACTGCGCACGGACGAGCGCGGGGCGGTACGCGCGGCGAAGGGGCTGCTGGTGACGACCGAGGCGCAGCCACAGGCGAACGGCGGTCAGCTGGACCGCGCGCAGATCGTCAGCCAGCTGGAGGCGGCGCTCAAGCTGGCGAAGAGCCTGGGCGACTACGCAGGCCAGCACGAAGGTATCGCCCATGACGCCCAGGCGCAGCAGCAACTCAGCGAGTCGGTGTGCGACCTGGGACACGGCGCGAACGACGAGCCGAACGGCACGGGCGGTGGCGAGCCGGTGGTGGCGGTGAGCGCGCCGGCGGGGATCGCGGTGGCGACGCCGCGCAGTATCGCGCTGGTCGCGGGGCAGCAACTCAATGCGGTGGCGCAGGACCACATGCAGCTCACCTCGGGCGGGCGCACGGTACTCAACGCAGCGGACAGCCTGGGGCTGTTCACGCAGGGCGGTGAATTGCGGGCCATCGCGCATCAGGGGCCAGTGCTGGTACAGGCCCAGCACAACAAGATGCAGTTGCAGGCCCAACAAAGCGTGGAGATCACGTCGAGCCAGAGCCACGTACTGGCGGCCGCGCAAAAGCGGCTCACCCTGATGTGCGGCGGTGCGTACTTGCGGATGGAAGGCGGCAACATCGAACTGGGCATGCCGGGCACGTTCACCGTCAAGGCATCCAGCCACGCGTTCATCGGGCCCAGCAGTGCCTCCGCCGCATTCAACCAGTGGGATGCCACGCCGTTCGACCAGGTCTATGTGGTCCGTGACGAAGCCACGCTCAAGCCGTTGGCCAACACCCTGGTCGAGCTGTGTCGTCAGGATGGCACCTCACTGAGGTTGACCACCGATGCCGAAGGCCGCCTGCCGATCCAGAAGAGCCTGCTGATGGAACGCATGGTCCTGCGGATCGTCGGTGCGGCTGCGCCTTCCAATGATACTGAGCCGACCGTATGAACCAAGCCGCGACGAACAACAATGAAGTGCTGGTGCCGCGCACGCGTGATGCGGAGGGCCGGCCCGTTTATCAGGATCACCTCACACCCACCGAGGACACGTGCAGCAAGGTGCTGTTGGCCAAAAAGCCCGCGCCTATTCCGGTGATCTTCGTGCCCGGCATCATGGGCACGAACCTCAAGAAGAAGGGTTCCGACGAGGTGGTGTGGCGGCCACCGAACGTCGCGCTGAGCTTTGGCGATATTTTCGGTGCTCTGGGGACCATGCTCACCTGGTGGCGACGCGATGCCAAGGACCGGCAGGAGTTGCTTGACCCTGAAAAGACGGAGGTGGACGACCGCGGTCCGGTCGCGGTCGGTGAGTCGGGCCTGAATGAGGAAGCGGTGCGCTTGCGCGGCTGGGGCAAGGTGAGCCGCACGTTCTATCACCGCGCCATGGCGGTCCTGGAGCAGCACCTCGACCGCATCGTCAGCCAGGGCAAGGTGTGCGACTGGTGGCAGGGCGACGGCGCACACGATCCCGCCGACTACGGCGAGGAATTGGGCGGTATGCCGCCGCTGGGCGAGCCGGAGTTGTTCCAGGCCGCGCGCTATCAGTTCGACGTGTGGTGTGCCGGTTACAACTGGCTGCAATCCAACCGCAAGTCGGCCCTGGCCGTCGCCGACTATATCGAGAACACCGTCATACCCTTCTACCAGAAGAAAGGGGAAGTGACGGCGGAAACGGCCAGCAAGATGAAGGTCATTCTTGTCACCCATTCCATGGGCGGGCTGATGGCGCGCGCGCTCACCCAGATCCATGGCTATGCGCGGGTGCTGGGCGTGGTGCACGGCGTGCAGCCGGTCAGCGGCGCGCCGGCCATCTACCACCATATGCGTTGCGGTTACGAGGGCGTCGAGCAGGTCGTCCTCGGTGCCAATGCCGGCGAAGTGACGGCGGTGGTGGCACGCTCGCCGGGCGCGCTGGAACTGTGCCCGAGCGCGGAACATCGCGGCGGCCAGCCGTGGCTGTTCGTGCGAGATGGGGCGGGCCGCCTGTTGAGGGATGCCAATGGCCGGCCGCGCGCCTATCCGTCCGGGGGCGACCCGTATGAGGAGATCTACAAGAATCCCGACTGGTACGGATTGGTGCCTGAGCAGAATACGAAGTATCTGGATATGTCCGAGGAATCGAAGAAAAGAAGTGATATGCAAAACCCAAGGGGCGTCTTCAACACGCTGGTGGATAACGTAGCCAAGTTTCATCGCCATTTGCCCGCCGACAGTTACCACGCCCGGACCTATGTCCATTACGGCGCCGAGGACAGTCGGCCAAGCTGGCGCGACATGGTGTGGGAAGGCGATCCCGCCTCGTTGGAGGAACCCGGTCATGACCCACGGGACAACGGCAATGGCAGCTACAACGGGTGGTTTGGGCACGGCCTGCCCGAGGTGACGGCCAAGTCGATGAACGATGACGCACTGAGGCACGCCGGGTTGTTTCCCATGTCCGACGGCAGCGGTGGCGACGGTACAGTGCCGACCGACTCGGCGCAGTCGCCCGCCAAGGCAGGCAAGAGCAAGGGTGTCCAGGCCAGCTTTCGCCATGGCAGCAAGAGCAAGGGGGCGCACAATACAAAGAAGGGCTATGAGCACGCTGGCAGCTATAACGACGAGCGAGTGCAGTGGGCGACGCTCTACAGCGTGATCAAGATTGCGCAGGCCGCCGACTGGCACCCCGATGACGGTTGCGCCTCATGAACTGCCGCCTGTCCTGCCTGGTGATAGGCCTACTGCTGCTCGCTGGATGCGCGGCGGATTCCACGCGTTTGAGGAATAGTCCCATGGATAAGACCGGATGGATCACTCATTGCTTTGGACGGTTTCTGATTGATTTGCCGCCAACAGCCAATATCAAGACAAGCTATGTTTTTTGGCACGACTCGATCGATCGTTTGACCGACACGACGCCATCGTCGCTTCCCGCCCATCTGGATACGCTGGAAGGAAAACTAAAAGCACAGGTGCATGATAAGGGTGGAAACATGTTTATCCGTCGGGTTGATCTCGGCGGTGGTTCCACTGGATTGCTTTCCTGGTATAGCGAGGCGAGCAGGGGTATGCAGATTCTGGATACCTTTGTCATCACAAAGACGAACCCACAGGTATTCCACTGGCCAGCTGAGATGACGACGGACCGTGAACAGCGCGGCATCGAGATTGCCCGGTCGCTCGCCCGCAACATCCGCTCGCGCGAACCTAACGAAATCCCCAGTGAACCCGGCTTCTGCATCGACCATGGCCTGATTGCCGGAAGCGAGAGACAACGCGAGAGCTTTTCGGTTGGTGTGACGTTTCCCGATCATCCGGGAGCAATGCTTGATTTTCGCAGCAGTACCGGCGCGGCGGAAAAAACGCTGCTAGAGCGAATGGGGGGCTTTACGAAGAACGTGCTGACGGCAGTCGCTGGCATCAACGTGTTGCGCAAAGGGCGGCATGATGTTGGCCCACTGCCGGCGGAAGAGTATCTGGCTGCGGGGAGCGACAAAGGGCAGCGAGGCTATTCGTTCGCGTGGGATGTGAAGGGTAAGGACGACTCGCTCAGCGAACCCCATATGGCCGTTGGCTTGGGCGTGCTTGAGCGAGACCCCGACAGCAAAGGCAACCCGCCGCCGCCCGCATTCCGGTCGGACAAGGAAGCGCTGGACCTGTGGGACACGATCATCGATTCCATCCGGCTGCGTCCGGGCGCGGTGGGTACGCCGACCATGAGCAGCGTCGCACCGTCAGGTCCGGATGCCTCAGGCATCGCCTCGTCCGGAGCGCGCTCGGGCACGCCGTGCCCGTGGCCGGGCGAATGGACCTGCAACGAGGCGCCGTAGCTTGGCGTGCAGCGTTTCGCGCACGGTGAGCCGTTTCCCGAAGTCGATGGCAAGGCCGTGACATGGCGACTGGTCAAGGCGTATTGAGGATGCGACGTAGCTGGCGAGTGCTATGGGCCGGGATGTGCGTGGGCCTTCTGATGATGACATCCGTGGCAGCACCCTTGAGGAGTGTTCCCATGGATAAGACCGGATGGATCACCCATTGCTTTGGGCGGTTTCTGATTGATTTGCCGCCAAAGGCGGAACCGCCAGTCAGGCGCTTCGCCACGCGCGACTTCCTGGCGAGCACACCGGCTCAACGCGGGCTACGGGGAGATCGTGAACAGGCTCTTAGAGTGGGGATGGGGGATGGGGGATGGGGGTGCGAAAACCGTCTACCTGAGGCCAGCTTTCACGCCACGACAACGCGGGGACTTACGCTCCCATTCCTCGCTCCCTGCACGCGCTACCCTATGGGCAAGGCCGAACCACCGGAACCACCATGCTTCTCCTGCTCGCCCTCGCCCTGCAGCCAAGCCCCGCCGCGGGCGACGATTTTCACGCGCGCGTCACGCAGGCCAAGCTCGCCGAGGGCGCGGCGACCGGTCCGGCCTACCAGAAGCAGTTGTGGGACCGCATCGGTAACCCGACCACCGACGCCTACAAGGCCTGCCTGGCCAGCAACGCGCCGGCGGACAAGTCGCCCTTCACCCTGGTGGCCGACGTGCAGGCCGATGGCCACCTGGCGCGCATCGAGGTGCAGCCTCGGACGCCGGTGGCCCAGTGCATGGCGGGCCAGTTCGTCGGCTGGGTGCTGCCCGTGCCGCCCGCCAGGCCCGCGCCCTACCCGATCGAGATCGATTTCAGCATCAAGCAGTAGCCGCGCGACCGTCATCCGGCCATCCGTGCTACCCGATCCACCTTTTGGTGGCATTGCGACGCACCATACGGCTGCGTTAGCCTCGCCGCAGGAACGGGATAGCAGTCCCGAGGGGGTACTAGCGATGCGCACGACCGCGGGAACCATCCCGGGGCGGCACGCGGCCGGGCACCAGGAAGCTGCTTCCGCCGCCGCCCCATCCCCGACGCAGGCTGCCTCCGCGGAAGGATTCGCGGTACCCGGCTTCGATGCGGTGGTACGGCTAGTGACCCGCTCGCTCGGCGTGCCGCTGGTGTCGCTGGTGCTCCACGGCGGCACCGCCTACTGGTTCGCCGACGGCAACGAACTGCCCGCCCACGATCCGCGCACGCTGCATCCGCTCTACCTGGAGGCGGCGCGCAGCCTGACCCCGCACGTGGTGCTGGATACCCTCAAGGACGAACGCTTCCGCGATGCCGCGCTGGGCCTAGCCTCTGCGCCGGGACCGATCCGCTTCTTCGCCAGCGAGCCGGTGTGCACGCTGACTGGGCAGCAGATCGGCGCCCTGTGCGTGATGGATCTGGCGCCGCGCACCGCACTCAACGAGAGCGAGCGCACCTCGCTGCGCGATGCCGCTTCGCTGGTCGGTGCCGGCGTAGTGCTGCGCAGCTACCTGGGCCGCACCGATCCGATCACGCAGTTGCCGCACCGCTATGCGTTCTTCGACGACCTGCGCAAGCACCTGCAGGATGGCGCGCCGCACGCCTGGGTGATTGCCATCGACGTGGCGCCGGTGCAGCGCTTCAACGCCTTCATCCGCGCGATGGGACACGCCTACGCCGACGAGCTGATGCGCGCCGTGGCCAGCCGCACGATGGCATGGATACCGGCGGACACGCGCCTTTACCAGGTCGGCGCCACGCGTTTCGCCGCGGTGCTGCCGGACCGGCACGTGATCGAGGACAGCAGCCGTCTGGACGACCTGGTCGCGCGCCTGCGTCAGCCGTTCGATTGCCTGGGCATCCCGCTGACCATCCAGCCCGGCGTGGGCCTGCTGAAGATCAACGAACGCGAACTGCGCGGCGGCGACCCGCTGCGGCTGGTGATGAACGCCTCCCACGCGGCCCAGCACAGCGTGCGCGGCTGGGCGGTCTACGACCGCCAGCAGGACGAGCAGCAGCGGCAGGAATTCTTCCTGGTAACCGAGCTGGCCGCCGCGCTCACCGACCGCACCGAGCTGGACCTGCATTACCAGCCGCGCGTGGACCTGGACAGCGGCCGTTGCGTGGCGGTGGAGGCGCTGGCGCGCTGGCAGCATCCCACCCTCGGGCTGATCCCGCCCAGCAAGTTCGTGGGGCTGGCCGAGCGTGCCGGGCTGATGCGCTCGCTCACCCAATGGGTACTGGAACACGGCGTGGCGCAGCTGGCCGCCTGGCGGCGCCAGGGCCATGACATCCGGCTGTCGTTCAATGTCTCCAGCACCGACCTCGGCGCCGACCTGGTGGGCCGCCTGCGCCAGGTGGCCGAGCAACACAAGGTCGGCCTGGACATGCTGGAGCTGGAGTTCACCGAAAGCACGCTGATGGAGCATTCCGCCACCACGCGCCGCCACCTCGCCGCGATCCGGCAGCTGGGCGCGGGCATCGCCATCGACGATTTCGGCACCGGCTACAGCAACCTCGCCGCGCTGCGCCAGATGCCGGCCACCAGCCTGAAGATCGACCAGTCGTTCGTGCGCGGCATGGGCACCAGCCGGCACGACGAGGCCATCGTGCGCTCGGTGGCCGAGCTGGCGCACAGCATGGGTTTCCGGGTGGTGGTGGAAGGCGTGGAGAATCCCGACCTGTACGACAGCGTGCTCGGCATGGCTTGCGACGAGGCACAGGGCTTCCATATCGCCCATCCGCTGCCATCGGCTGAGGTGGTGGAGTGGCTTGCCGCGCATCGCGGCATGCTGGCGCGCCGCCCGGCCTGACACCCGCTTTGTTGCAGGAGCGCACCCAGTGCGCGACCGGCGAGGGGCCGGGGTCCGAAGGTCGCGCACTGGGTGCGCTCCTACAAGGGTAGCCGGGCCGCCAGTTCCCCGGCCATCGTCTCGCGCATCAGGTACTTCTGCACCTTGCCGGTCACCGTCATCGGGAACGCATCGACAAAACGCACGTAGTGCGGCACCTTGAAGTAGGCGAGATGGTGGCGGCAGTAGTCCTGGATCTCCGCCTCGCTGGCCTCGCAGCCCTCGCGCAGGCGCACCCAGGCGCATACCTGCTCGCCGAACTTCGCGTCGGGCACGCCGAACACCTGCACGTCCTGCACCTTGGGATGGGTGTAGAGGAATTCCTCGACCTCGCGCGGGTACACGTTCTCGCCACCGCGGATGATCATGTCCTTGAGGCGGCCGACGATGGTGCAGTAACCGGCCTCGTCGATCACCGCCAGGTCGCCGGTGTGCATCCAGCGTGCCTCGTCGATGGCCTCGCGCGTGCGCGCCTCGTCCTGCCAGTAGCCGAGCATCACCGAATAGCCGCGCGTGCACAGCTCGCCAGGCAGACCGCGCGGCACGATACGGCCGCGCTCGTCCACCAGTTTCACCTCCACGTGCGGGTGGATGCGGCCTACGCTGTCCACGCGCCGCTCCAGCGGATCGTCGATGGTGGACTGGAAGCTCACCGGGCTGGTCTCGGTCATGCCGTAGGCGATGGTCACCTCGCCCATGTGCATCTCGTTCACCACGCGCCGCATCACCTCGATCGGGCAGGGCGAGCCGGCCATGATGCCGGTGCGCAGCGAACTCAGGTCGAAGCGGGAGAACTCCGGATGCTCCAGCTCGGCGATGAACATGGTGGGCACGCCGTGCAGGCCGGTGCAGCGTTCCTCCTGCACCGCCTCCAGCGTGGCGACCGGGTCGAAGCCCTCGCCCGGGATCACCATGCACGCGCCGTGGGTGACGCAGGCGAGGTTGCCCAGCACCATGCCGAAGCAGTGGTAGAACGGCACCGGGATGCACAAGCGGTCCTGCTCGGTGAGGCGCATCGCCTCGCCGATGAAATAGCCGTTGTTGACGATGTTGTGGTGGGTGAGCGTGGCCCCCTTCGGGGCGCCGGTGGTGCCGGAGGTGAACTGGATGTTCACCGGGTCGTCGAAACCCAGCTCGCGCTGCAGCGCATGCAGGCGCGCCAGCGACGCATCGTCGGCCAGGCCCGCCAGTTCCCGCCACGGCCGCGTGCCCGGCGCCACGTCGTCATCGAGCAGGATCACCTCGCGCAGCGATGGCAGCCGCTCGCTCCGGAGCTGGCCGGGCGCGCAACCGGCCAGCTCCGGTGCCAGCTCGCCCAGGATGTCCAGGTAGTGCGAGGCCTTGAAGCGCCGCGGCAGCACTAGCGCGCGGCATTCGACCTTGGTGAGCGCGTATTCCAGCTCGTGCACGCGATAGGCCGGGTTGATGTTCACCAGGATCAGCCCGGCCTTGGGCGCGGCGAACTGCAGCAGCACCCATTCGGCGCGGTTGGGCGCCCAGATGCCGATGCGGTCGCCCCGCTGCAGGCCCAGCGCCAGCAGGCCGGCCGCCACGCGCTCCACCTCGGCGTGGAACTGGCGATAGTCCAGGCGCACTTGCTGCGCGCGCACCACCAGCGCCGGCCGCTCCGGATGGGCCGCGGCGATGCGGTCGAGCAGCGAGCCGACGGTGTCGCCCAGCAACGGCTGTCGACTGACACCTTGCACGTAGCTCACCGCACGCATCGGTTCATCTCTTCAGGAAAGGGCGACCGAGGATAGCATTGGGCCAGGCAGCCAACAGCATGCCTGCATGTACTCCCTCCCTTGCCGACGGGAGAGGATTGGGGAAGATTCAACGGCTTCAGAAACTCAACCGCGCCCCGAACATCCAGGTACGGCCCGGCGCGGGCTCGTAGTAGCGGCCGTTGCTGTCGTTGACGATCACCGAGCCGATGTAGCGGTGGTCGGCCAGGTTGTCCGCGCGCGCGCTCAGTTGCAGGCGCGTGCCCTCGCCGAGCGCGAAGGTGTAGCTGACGTCCGCGTCGGCCACCAGGTAGCCCGCGGCGACGGCGGTGCCGATGTCGTTGGCGGTGGTGTCGCCCGCGCCGCTCAGGGTCAGGCCCTCGCGCCAGCCCAGCTCGCCGCCGTGCTGCAGCCGCAGCGAGCCGTAGTTGCGCGGCACGCCCGGCATGCGCGTGCCGGCGCGTATCAGCGTATTGGGCGCGGCGCACGGCGTGGTGAGGCAGGTGAGGTAGGCGCTGCGGAAGGTCGCCAGCAGGTGGGTATAGCCGGCGATCAGGTGCCAGGATGGCGCGAGCTCGCCATCGAAGGACAGCTCGATGCCCTGCCGCCGCACGTCGGGCACGTTGAGGTAGGTGGTGCGCCCGTTGAGGCTGGCGGCGACGGCCAGCTCGTCGCGGGTGTTGGCGCGGAACAGCGCGGCATTGAACGACAGCGCCTGCGCCGGCTGCCACTTCGCGCCCACTTCGTAGTTCTGGCTGCGCGCCGGCCGCAGGTTGAAGGCGAGGCCGGGGCCGCCGTCGCTGCGGTAGCCCAGCTCGTTGTAGCTGGGCGTCTCGAAGCCCTTGCCGTAGCTGGCGTACAGGCGCAGCGCGTCGGCAAGGCGCCATTGCAGGGCGGCGACCGGCGTGGTCGCCGAGTAGTTCACGTCGCCGCTGTTGTCGGGATTGAGCGGGGTAATGTAGTAGTCGTGCTCGCTGAAGCGCACGTCGTCGTGGCGCAGGCCCAGCATCAGCGCCCAGGCGGGCGCGAAGTGCCAGTACCACTGCGCGTAGGCGTCCATGTTGTTGACGTTGTCGTCCTCGTCGCGGCGCAATGCACCCTTCACGCCTAGCGTGTCGCCGACGAAGTTCTCGTAGCCCAGGCGATGCTGGCGCTGGTAGTCGCCGCCAGCGCCGACCACGAACTCGTAGTCGCCGCTGAACAGCTCGCCGCGATGCGTCCAGCGCAGGTCGGCGCCGCCGTAGTGCGTGTTGGGTTCCACCACGCCGCCGGGCTGCTGCGGGTTGGCCTGGGTGGCGACGGGGATCGACTGGTACTGGGTGATCTCGCGCTGGCCGTAGTAGACCATCGCGCGCCATTGGCCGCTGTCGCCGGATGGGCGCTCGTAGACCAGGCCGAGCTGGTCCTGCCGCGTGCTTTTGCGCGTGTCGTACTGCAACGCCACCGGCGCGGCCTGGCGCGGATCGGCCTGCACCTGCGCCTTGGTCAGGCCCATCGGGTCCTGCGCCACTGGCTGGTTGAAATGGTTCACCACCAGGGTCAGCGTCTGGCCGTGCCCGAGGTCGAAGCCCAACCGGGCATGCGCCGTCTGGCGGTTCACCCGGCTGTGCTCGCGGTAGCCGTCGGAGAGGAACTGCGAGGCGGCGATGTTGTAGTCCATGCTGCCGGCGGTGCCGCGCGTATCGACCAGGTAGCGGAAGCTGTCGTTGCTGCCGCCGTACATGCCTACCGTGGTCTGCGGCGTGGGCGTGCCCGGCGCGCTCCACAGCTGCACCACGCCGCCGGCGGCATTGCCGTACAGCACGGAGAACGGGCCGCGCAGCACCTCCACGCGATCAGCCACGTCGAAGTCGAAGTGCGAGACCTGGCCCTGCCCGTCCGGCAGCGTGGCCGGTATGCCGTCCAGGTACAGGCGGATGCTGCGCACGCCGAAGGTGCTGCGCGAGCCGAAGCCGCGGATGGAGATCTGCTCGTCCTGCGCGTAGTTCTGCCGGTCGCGGGCGAGGATGCCGGGCACGCCCACCAGGGTCTCCGACAGGTTCACGCCGGGATCGCCCGCGTCGCCCGGCGCCACCTTCACCACGCTGAGCGAGGCGGGCACGTCGATGGGCGGGATGTCCATGCGGCTGGCATTGACCTGCACGGCGGAAAGCGTCGCCGTGCCCGCCGGCGCCATCTGTTGCGCGAACGCGACGCAGGGCGCCAGCGCGGCGCCTGCCATGCCTGCCACCGCACGTAAGCAACGCAAGCGCATCGGGCTTCTCCCATGACGGCCATCGCAGCGACGCATCATCGCGATGCATGCGGTGCGGATGCAAGACGGCGTTGATGCCACGCTCATTCCCAAGAGCTTGTTCGGAGTCTCCGCGTGACAGAGCACCCCTCCCCAGCCCTCCCCTGCATGCAGGGGAGGGAGTCAGTGCGGGCCCGCTCTTGGCTCCTCCCCCTGCTTGGCAGGGGGAGGTTGGGAGGGGGTGCTTTGCCATGCGGAGACGTCGGACAGGCTCTTACGTCGAGGAACATGCGCGATCTCCTTCGCGTGCACGATGCGACTTTCGTCTAAACACGTTGGACGAGTGCCCCACTTCTGCAGCAAGCACTGTGGCGTTATGGGGACACTGCGCCGCCGCGCCGCCGGCGCGCGACGCCCATGACGAGCATAGGCCAATGATTGTTCGGCCATTTTCCCCGGCGCAGGAATCTGGCACGTGGGCTGCTACATGCCTCGTGCAATCACCTGTGCCGATACACGCGGAGCAATGCGGACACCGGCGCGACGTCGTTTCCACGAGTCCGGGGAGAACCCTCATGCCCAGCCTTTCCGTATGCCTTTGGCGACAAGCCGGCGCGATCGTGGCGCTTGGCCTGGCGCTGCCCTTGGCCGCATCGGCCAACGAGCAGCTCGACAAGCTGTCCCAGGATCACAACCAGTGGGTGATCCCCGCGGGCAACTACGCCGGCACGCGCTACAGCACGCTCAACCAGATCAACGCCGACAACGTGAAGAATCTCCACGTCGCCTGGACCATGTCCACCGGCTCGCTGCGCGGGCATGAGGGCCAGCCGTTGATCGTGGGCGACACGCTGTACTTCGAAAGCTCGTTTCCCAACTACGTGTATGCCGTATCGCTGAAGGAGCCCGGCCGCATCCTGTGGAAGTTCGCCCCGCAGCAGGACAAGTTCGCGCCTTCGGTGGCGTGCTGCGACGTGGTGAACCGTGGCGTGGCCTATGCCAACGGCGTGATCTTCGCCAACGCGCTCGACGGCTTCCTGTACGCGCTGGACGCCAAGACCGGCAACGTGAAGTGGAAGGTGCAGAACGCCGACCCGAAGCTCGGCCAGACCCAGACCATGGCCCCGTTGCCGGTGAAGAACCTGGTCATCACCGGCGTCTCCGGCGCAGAATACGGCGTGCACGGCTACGTGACCGCCAACGACGCGGCCACCGGCAAGCAGGTGTGGCGCGCCTACAGTACCGGCCCGGACGACCAGCTGCTGTTCGATCCGGACAAGACCATCGACGGCGCCACGCAGAAGCCGGTCGGCAAGGACTCCAGCCTCGCCTCCTGGCAGGGCGACCAGTGGAAGCTCGGCGGCGGCACCACCTGGGGCTGGTACACCTATGACCCGAAGCTCGACCTGCTCTACTACGGCACCGGCAATCCTGGTACCTGGAATCCCACGCAGCGCCCGGGCGACAACAAGTACTCGATGTCGATCATCGCCCGCGACCCGGCGACCGGCAAGGCGAAGTGGGTGTTCCAGATGACGCCGCACGACGGCTGGGACTACGACGGCGTCAACGAAAGCATCCTCACCGACAGCACCATCGACGGCAAGACCGTGCCGACGCTGACGCATTTCGACCGCAACGGCTTCGCCTATGTGCTCGACCGGCGCACCGGCAAGCTGCTCTCGGCGAAGAAGTTCGACGCGGTGGTGAACTGGGCCGACCACATCGACCTGGCCACCGGCCGCCCGGTGCTCAACCAGGCGATGATGACCAAGGAAAACGTCAACGTGAAGGGCATCTGCCCGTCCTCGCAGGGTAGCAAGGACCAGCAGCCGGCTTCCTACGATCCCGAGACCAAGCTGTTCTACGTGCCCACCAACCACGTGTGCATGGACTACCAGGCCTTCAACGTGAAGTACAAGGCCGGCTTCCCGTACGTGGGCGCGCTGGTGAACATGTATCCGGCCGACCACGGCGAGGTCGGCGGCCGCTTCATCGCGTTCGACCCGGTCAGCGGGCAGACCAAGTGGGAGATCAAGGACCGCTTCCAGGATTGGGGCGGCGCGCTCACCACCGCCGGCGGCCTGGCCTTCTACGGCACGCTGACCGGCGAGTTCCGCGCGGTGGACAGCAAGACCGGCAAGGTGCTGTGGCAGTTCAAGGCGCCGTCGGGAATCATCGGCAACCCGGTCACCTACACCTACGGTGGCAAGCAGTACGTCGCGATCCTGAGCGGCGTGGGCGGCTGGGCAGCGATCGGCCTGGCCGAGAACCTGAGCAAGGCCACCGAGGGCCTGGGCGCGGTCGGCGCCACCGCCTCGCTGGCCGACTACACCAACCTCGGCGGCACCCTGCTGGTGTTCGCCCTCGATTGATCGCCCGCGCCGGCGGCGCCCCTGTCGCGCCGCCGGCCCCCTTTTGTGACGCCACCGGAGTGACATCCATGCGCACCCGCTTTCCCTTGATGCTGCTGGGCCTGGCGCTGGCCGCCGCGGGCGCCTGCCATGCGCAGGCCGCCGGCAAGACGCTGAAGGTCTGCGCCGATCCCGATTACCTGCCCTATTCCAACCGCGCCGGCCAGGGCTTCGAGAACGCCGTGGCCGAGACCGTGGCCAAGGCGATGGGCGCGCGCCTGGAATACGTCTGGGCAGACCAGCGCGCGCACGGTGGCTTTCCCGAGTACCTCGCGCGCAACCTCGACAGCGGCAAGTGCGACGTGGTGATGAGCATGCCCTACGGCAACGGCGAGGAGCTGACCACCGATCCCTACTACGTCTCCTCCTACGTGTTCGTGTTCAAGAAGGCCAAGGACTACGACCTGCAGGACATGAACTCGCCCGAGCTGCGCAAGCTGAAGATCGGCTTCGAGTCGGATACGCCGGTGGAGGCGGGCCTGCAGTTGCGCGGCATGGTGCAGGCGGCTACCGCCTTCGACGTGGGCGAGACGTCGGGCAAGTCGCCGCGCAGCATGCTGCAGGCGGTGGAGGACGGCAGCATCGACGTGATGATCACCTGGCAGCCGGCCATCGGCGCCTTCCTGCGCGACTACCCTGACCTGACCACGGTGGCCCTGCCCAATACCCGCGCCACCGGCTCGCCGGAGATGTACTCCTTCCCGATGTCGATGGCCGTGCGCAAGGACGACGAGGCCCTGCGCAAGGCGCTCAACGCCGTGATCCAGCAGCAGCAGGGCACGCTCACCGGCGTGCTCCACCAGCACGGCGTGCAGCTGTTCGGCGACGACGAGGGCGGCGGCGCCCATCCCATGGCCAACCTGTAGGGAGGAACGATCGATGCATCACCTGCTATCGGGAAGCGTATGGCGTGCCGTGGTGTCGGCGTCGCTGTGTATCGCCGTCACCCTGTCCTTCGCCAAGGCCGCACCCGATATGAGCAAGGGCGAAGCGGTGGTGAAGGGCAGCGACTGCCTTTCCTGCCATGCGGTCGACCACAAGGTGGTCGGGCCGGCGTTCCAGGACATCGCCAAGAAGTACGGCGCGCAGCGCTCCCAGGTGGTTGCCACGCTGGTGAAGAAGGTCAAGCAGGGCGGCAGCGGCGTGTGGGGCGATGTGCCGATGACGCCGCATCCGCAACTGAGCGACGCGGACCTGCAGGCCGCCGTGGACTGGGTGCTCTCGCAGCGGCCCGGCCAGGGCGGCGCGGCGGCGGCGGCCACCGCCGCGGCCGGGTCCCCGCACACCTACAAGAACGACGAAGGCAAGCCGGTTACCGCCGATTTCCAGGTCTATCTCGACGACAAGCCGCCCAAGGTCACCGACGACGTGTTCCACGGCTACGAGAACTACAACTCCTACTGCTTCCGCTGCCACGGCGGCGACGCGGTGGGCGGCGACATCGCGCCGGACCTGCGCAACTCGCTGGCCCAGGGCATGACGTGGAATACCTTCCTCAGCACCGCGATGGCCGGCCGGCCGGACAAGGGCATGCCCGCGTGGGCCGGCTTCTTCGAGGAAAAGGACCTGCGCCAGATCTACGAGTACATCAAGGCGCGCCAGCTCGGCCTGGTGCAGCAGGGGCGGCCGCCGTCGCGTCAGGATTGATAGCATTGACGCCCTCTTTCGACCAGGAGCCATCATGAAATCTCGCGCCGCCATCGCCTTCGAGGCCGGCAAACCCTTGACCATCGAGGAAGTGGACGTGGCCGGCCCCAAGGCCGGCGAAGTGCTGGTGCGCATCGTCGCCACCGGCGTGTGCCACACCGATGCCTTCACCCTTTCCGGCGCCGATCCGGAAGGCCAGTTCCCCGTCATCCTCGGCCACGAGGGCGGCGGCATCGTGGAGGAGGTCGGCCCCGGCGTCACCACCCTCAAGCCGGGCGACCACGTGATCCCGCTGTACACGCCCGAATGCGGCGAGTGCGAATACTGCCGCTCGAAAAAGACCAACCTGTGCGTGAAGATCCGCGCCACCCAGGGCAAGGGCCTGATGCCCGACGGCACCTCGCGCTTCTCGCTCAACGGCAAGCCGATCCTGCACTACATGGGCTGCAGCACCTTCAGCCACTACACGGTGCTACCGGAGATCGCGCTGGCCAAGATCGCCAAGGAGGCGCCGCTGGAAAAGGTCTGTCTGCTCGGCTGCGGCATCACCACCGGCATCGGCGCGGTGCTCAACACCGCCAAGGTGGAGCCGGGTTCCTCGGTGGCGGTGTTCGGCCTGGGCGGCATTGGCCTGGCGGTGGTGCAGGGCGCGGTGATGGCCAAGGCCGGGCGCATCCTGGCGGTGGACACCAACCCGGACAAGTTCGCGATGGCCAAGGCGATGGGCGCCACCGACTTCGTGAACCCGAAGGACTATCCCGACACGCCGATCCAGCAGGTCATCGTCGACCTCACCAACGGCGGCGTGGACTACTCGTTCGAGTGCATCGGCAACGTCAACGTGATGCGCGCGGCGCTGGAATGCTGCCATCGCGGCTGGGGCGAGTCGACCATCATCGGCGTGGCCGGCGCCGGGCAGGAGATCAGCACCCGCCCGTTCCAGCTGGTGACCGGCCGCGTGTGGCGCGGCACCGCCTTTGGCGGCGTGAAGGGACGCAGCCAGCTGCCGGGCTATGTGGACCGCTACATGAGCGGCGAGATCCAGATCGATCCCTTCATCACCTACACCATGGGACTGGACGACATCAACCACGCCTTCGACCTGATGCATGAGGGCAAGAGCATCCGTTCCGTGATCGTCTACTAGCGGCGCCAAGGCGCCATCGCGAGGACAAGGCCATGAGCATCGCCATCCATCCATCGGTCGACAAAGGCATCACGCCAGGCAAGACAGACTTTTCCGGCGGCACCCTGGTGTGCCACTGCAAGGAGCGGCCGGTGAAGGTCAGCGTGGGCACGCAATCGGCCCACAACCACGTTTGCGGCTGCACCAAGTGCTGGAAACCGGATGGGGCGCTGTTCGCCATGATCGCGGTGGCGCCCCGCGACAAGGTCAAGGTGACGGAGAATGAGGACAAGCTCAAGGTCGTGGACGAGAAGGCCACCATCCAGCGCCACGCCTGCACCGTCTGCGGCGTGCACATGCTGGGGCGCATCGAGAACACCGGCCACCCGTTCTACGGGCTGGATTTCGTCCATACCGAACTGTCGCCGCAAAACGGCTGGTCCGCGCCGGAGTTTGCGGCCTACGTCTCTTCCATCATCGAGTCGGGCTTCGACCCCAAGCGCATGGACGAGGTGCGTTCGCACCTGCGCGAACTGGGACTGCCGCCCTATGACTGCCTGTCGCCGCCGCTGATGGACTTCATGGCCACCAAGATCGCCCAGGCTTCGGGTGTGCTCAAGGCCTGAGCAGGAACACCGCACGGATACCGGACGTGGCGCCCCCGCCACGTCCGGCACCGTGCGCCGGCGTGCCGGCCTGCTGCTGGCGCTGCTCGCGTCGATGGCGCACGCGGACGAGCCGCCGCAAGTGGTCAACCTCGCACCGGTCACGGTGGTGCCCGCGCCATTGCCGGGCCTCGGCATCGACGCCGCCATCCTGCCCTACCCGGTGCAGACCCTGCGCTACGACGAGCAGCGCGACGCCGCCGGCGCCAACCTGGTGGGCGTGATGAACACCCGCCTCACCGGCGTCAACATCAACGACGTGCAGGGCAGCCCGTTCCAGACCGACGTGACCTTCCATGGCTTCCGCGCCTCGCCCACGCTGGGCGCGGCGCAGGGCATCTCGGTGTACCTGGACGGGGTGCGCGTCAACGAGCCGTTCGGCGACATCGTCAGCTGGGACATGCTGCCGGAATTCGCTTTCGAGTCGGTGAGCCTGCTGCCCGGCGCCAACCCGGTGTTCGGCCCCAACACGCTGGGCGGCGCGATGGTGCTGACCACCAAGTCCGGCCTCAGCTCGCCCGGCTTCGATGCGGACCTGTCCTATGGCAGCGGCGCGCGCAAACGCGCCGATCTCTCCTACGGCGCCAGCAACGCGCAGGGCTGGCACTTCTTCATGGCGGGCACCACTTTCAACGAGAACGGCTGGCGCCGCGATTCGCCCGGCCAGCTGGGCAACCTGTTCGTGAAGTTCGGCCGCCAGCACGGCGACGACGACTGGGACGTCAGCGCGCTGTACGGCAGCAGCCGGCTGATCGGCAACGGGTTGCTGCCCGGCACGCGCTACGACGACGACAGCGGCACGTTCGCGCCCGGGCTCTACCAGCACGATCGCCGCGCCATCTACACCGCGCCGGACATCACGCGCAGCAGGGCGGCCGAGCTCGCCACCCACTACACCCATCACTTCGGCCAGGACACCCAGCTCACCGCCCTGCTCTACACCCGCCACACTCGCCGCGACACCGTCAACGGCGACGCCAACGACGACTACGAGGATTTCGTCGACGACTGCGGTGCGGGCTACGACGATGCGGGCGCGCCGCTGCAGGACGACTGCGACGTGAGCCGGGGCCAGGCCGATGCGCTGCATACCGGCGTGCTCAACAGCACCTTGAGCCGCCAGCAGGGCCAGGGCGCCGGGCTCAACCTCAGCACGCACCAGGGCGCGCACCAGATCGCCGTGGGCGCCACCTTCGACCGCAGCAGCGTGCGCTACGCGCAGTACGAACAGGACGCGTGGCTGGACGAGGCGAACCGCGTCGTCTATGCCGATGCCGCCGCGCCGGTCGATTTCGTCTCCGGCGTCGGCGGCGGCAGCAACGCCGTGGGCATCTACGCCACCGACACCTGGGCGATCACGCCCAGCACCCACGTCACCGGCTCGCTGCGCTGGAACGACCTGAGCCTGCGCAGCCGCCTGTCCACCGACGATGGCGCGCAACCTATGCAGCGCAACGCGTACCGCAAGCTCAATCCCGCGCTGGGCGTCACCCAGGCACTGGGCCGCTGGGTGCTGTTCGCCGACCTGGCGCAGAGCAACCGCGCGCCTACCGTGATCGAACTGGGCTGTGCCGATCCCGCCCAGCCGTGCCGCCTGCCGACCGGCCTGCAGGCCGACCCGCCGCTGCGCCAGGTGGTGTCGCGCAGCGGCCAGCTCGGCGTGCGCTGGCAGGATGCGGACCGCCTCGACTTCAACGCCACCCTGTACCGCACCGACAACCAGGACGACATCCTGTTCCTCAGCGCCCCCACCACGCAGCAGGGCTACTTCGCCAACGTGGGGCGCACCCGCTACCAGGGCGCCGACCTGGACCTGGGCGGCCACCAGGGTGCGTGGTGGTGGCACGTCGGCTACAGCCTCCTGCTGGCCACCTATGAGTCGTACGGCGAGCTGATGGCCGGCGACCGCACCATCGACACGCGGCCCGGCATGCGCATCGCCGGGCTGCCGCGGCACAACCTCAAGTTCGCGCTCGACTGGAACGCCACGCCGAAGCTGACCCTGGGCGGCGACCTGATGGCCGTCTCCTCCAGCGTCAGCAACGGCAACGAGGATGGCCGCATCAGCGACGACGACCCCGACGTGCGCGCCGACTGGAGCACACCCGGTTACCTGCTGGTGAACCTGCGCGCCAGCTACTCACTCACTGCGGCGTGGCAGTTCTATATACGCGTGGACAATGTATTCGGACGCCGCTACGCCACCTATGGCGCGGTGGCCGACGACGTGCTGCCGGACGGCCGCCTGATCCGCCCGCAGGTCGCGCCGGGCGAGGAACCGGCCACGCTGTTCGTGGCGCCGGGCGCACCGCGCCTGGTCACCGCCGGGGTGCGCCTGCACTTCTGAGCCAGGCCGATCAGCGCGGAGTCTCAGCTGGACATCTCCATGTCGAAGGGCCGCATTCCGCTTTTTACGAATCACGGCCGCCCTGTAGGAGCGCACCCTGTGCGCGACCTCCTTTCGCCTCGGTCCGCCCAGCTCGTCGTCCCGGCGCACCCCACAAAAGGGGGCAAGGGCCGGGATCCAGGGCGCTATCGCTCGATTGTCGCGTCTCCGCCAGCTTGATGCCTATGCGGCAGACGTTTCACCCCTGTAGGAGCGCACCCTGTGCGCGACCGCCTTTCGCCTCGGTCCCCACCGCTCGTCGTCCCGGCGCACCCCACAAGAGGGGGCAAGGGCCGGGATCCAGGGCGCTATCGCTCGGTTGTCGCGCTACCGCCAGGGTGCCGCCTACGACCGAAGGAAGTCCCCGTGGGACGCGGCGGGCGTTTCGACGTCCTGCCGGCGACGCGAAGCTAGTCCCCGTGGGGCCGCCGAGTCACTTTTCTCTTGCTGGCCCAAGAGAAAAGTAACCCAAAGAGAATGGCCTCACAGGCTCGCAGCGCCGTGTTGAATACAAGCCCGGTGGACCGAGGCCAGCTCGATTGGTGACGTGCTACCTCGAACGGCGCCGCTACCCCGCAACGCGCCATGGCGGTGAGGGGACGCAGCACTGCGGCAGATACAAGCCTTAAAGACCTCGCAAGCCGAATCAGTGTCTCCTTCAGCCACATCCAGCGGCTACCCCGCAGGGCGGTGATGCACTGAGGACTTAAAGCCTGTTCAAGATCTCGACGCACCTGCGCGCCCACCAATCTTCCCTGCGACCGCGCTCACCCCGGCGGATCGATGCCGTGCTTGTGCAGCTTGCGGTAGAGCGTGTTGCGGCTGATGCCCAGCGACGACGCCGTGCGGCTGATGTTCCACTGGCTGTGTTCCAGTTCGCGCAGCAATGCCGCACGCTCGGCGGTGCGCAACGGTGGCTCCGGTTCCATGGCCGGCACGCTCGCCTCGCCGCCACCATGGCCGACGATTTCCTGGGGCAAGTTGCCGGGCAGGATGATGGTGTCGCTGCATAACGCCGCGGCCGTGCGCAGGGTGTTGCGCAACTGGCGGATATTGCCCGGCCATGCATAGTTGAGCAGGAGCGCCAGCGCCTCGGGGCAAAGGCGGATGCGCGCCTGGCCCTGGCTTTCCTCGGCCAGGATCGCGTCGATCAACGCCCGCTTGTCGGTGCGCTCGCGCAATGCCGGCAGTTGCAGGGTGATGCCGTTGAGGCGGTAGTACAGGTCCTCGCGGAACTCGCCCGCCTGCACCATCTTCTGCAGGTCCTGGTGGGTGGCGCTGATCACGTGCAGGTCCACCGGGATGGCGCGCTCGCCGCCCAGCGGCATCACCTCGTGCTCCTCCAGCACGCGCAGCAGGCGGGTCTGCATGCGCAGCGGCATGTCGCCGATCTCGTCGAGGAACAGGGTGCCGCCGCTGGACTGGCGGATCTTGCCCAGGTGGCCGTCGCGCGAGGCGTCGGTGAAGGCACCGCGCGTGTAGCCGAACAGTTCGCTCTCGATCAGCGTCTCGGGAATGGCCGCGCAATTGACGGCCACGAACGGCTTGTCCGCCCACGCGCTGGCCAGGTGCAGCGCCTTGGCCAGCGCCTCCTTGCCGGTGCCGGTCGCTCCTTGCAGCAGCAGCGGCACGCGCCGGCCGAACAGCTGCCGGCCGCAGTTCATGTTGTGCTGCATGCGCGCATCCTCGCCCACGTAGCGGCGCGAGGCGGCGTTGTCGCCGGGCCTGATGGCGCCCCCCATGGCGGGCGGGCGGACCATGGCGAAGAAGCGCCGGCCATAGGCCACGTCGCGCACCGGCCACAGCGTGGTGGCGTCGGCGTGCGCACGTTCCTCCAGCACGCGGAAATCGAAGGGAAACACCGTATCCAGCGCGCGGCCGACCAGTTGGTCGCGGGCCATGCCGAGCTGGGCCAGCGCGCTCTCGTTGACCGCGCGCACCACGCCGCCGTCATCCACCGCCAGCAGCGCCTCGTGCAACAGGCCCACGAATTCCGGCCGGCTGTGGAAACGCATGATCCACTTGTCGCGGCACTCGGCCAGGAAGTGGCAGCGCGAGATCAGGTTGGCCGACATCGCCACCAGGGCCATGGTGTGGCGCTGGATCAGCCGCGTGTCGGCGGCGTTGACAGTGGAGGCGTCCAGCACCGCCAGCACGTCGCCCTGGGTATCGAGCACCGGCGCGCCCGAGCAGGAAAGGCCGGTGTTGGAATAGAGGAAATGCTCCTGGCGATAGACCGTCACCGGGCTGCGTTCGATCACGCAGGTGCCCATGCCGTTGGTGCCCTCGTAGCGCTCGCTCCAGATGGCGCCGCTGCGCAGGCCGGCCTCGCGGAATTCGCGCCTGAGCGTGGGATCGGTGATGGCGCCGAGGATGGCCGCCTCCGCGTCGCACAGGATCACCGCGTAGCCGGAACCGGCGATCTGCTCGTAGAGATTCTCCATTTCCGCGCGAGCCACGTTGAGCAGCTCGCCGAAACGCTGCTGGCGTTCCAGCAATGAGGCATGGTCGAGCACGGGCGTGCGGCGCGGCCCACCGCTCTCGATGCCGTATTCCTCCACGCACCGCTGCCAGGACCTGGCCACCAGCGGTGCCACCGCGATATCGCCGAAGCGTTCGCGCAACATGCCCTTGATACGAGGGGAGGCAGCGGTCTGCAAGGCTTGGCCCATGCGCAACTCCATCGTGAGCGGAATGCGGCGGAGGGCATCACGTACGCGGGCGGCCACGTAGCCGTGACATCCTCCATGAGACGGTTTCTCAACCTACTGCCGTTTCCCTCGGCGACGCAAACCGCAGTGCAACATCTGGCGCGCTGTGTCACGCCCGCTGTCCCGGAACAGCAACAGCCGTCACGCCGTGAACACATGGAAACCCCAAGGCGCGGCGCACTTTCGCGCGCCGCGCCTTGGCCCGCCTCTTGCCTGCCTCGAAGGGCTCGTGCCACACGCGGGCGCGGAGGGGAACCTATGCCGGAAGTTCGGGTAACGCAGGAGCTCTCCAGCCCGGCCGAGGTGGTCTGGGCGCTGATCGGCGACTTCGGTGCCCTGCATCGCTGGCACCCGGCGGTGCGCGGGCTGGACCTGTCCTGGGAAGGCCGCATCCGCACCCTGCATTTCGCCGACGGCACCCGCGCGGTGGAACGGCTGGAAACCCGCAACGATGCCGCCCGCCGCTATGTCTATGCGTGGGTGGACGGCCCATTGCCGATGCGCGGCTGCCGCGCCACCCTCCAGGTGACCGCGCACCACCGCGGCTGCACCGTGACCTGGTCGTGCGTGTTCGAGCCCGCCGAGGCCCACGAGCACGCCGTCCACCAGGCCCTGCGGCACCACTACGCCGAAGGACTCACCGCATTGGCCCTGGCGCTGGCCGGCTGAGGATGGTGGGCCTGGCGCGGCTGCGCCCACTCACTTCCCAAGTTGCGCCAGCCAGGCACGCCAGGAACACACGCAGAGCCCCAGGCTTTCGCGCATGAGATCGAGCGCGCGTTCGCCACGCCCGCGCGTGGCCGCCGCCAGATCCTCCAGCACCGCCACGCGCACGCCCCGCACGTGCGCATCGATCGCCGTGCACAGCACGCAGGCGTCGGTGGCCGCGCCGCCTACCGCCAGCCGCTGCACGCCCAGCGAACCGAGCAGCGGCATCAGCTGTCGAGTGGCGCGATTTCAGCAGGGCGATGTCGGCCGGTTGCGGATGCAGGTGCTCCAGCAGCTCGGTGGATGCAGGCGGGCCTTCCCCGGCGGTGAACGCCAGCACGTCCTGCCAGGTCTCGTGCCAGTGCCCGAAGTTATCGTTGGCGTGGACCACCGGGACGCCGCGCCGGCGGCAGGCGGCTGCGGCGGCGACCGCCGGCGTCCCCGCCAGCTGGGCCTGCGCCAGCGCCGCGCCGCCCACGGGCTATGCCGCGGAGCGGCGACCGGTCCCCACCCGCGCATCCGAGAGTCCCTTCACGGTTTGATGATCGCTTTTCGGCATGGGATCGCTTCCATGGGGCTTAACCTCGCAGCAGGCGGATCGTGCGGTTGCCGGTGTCGACCCGATGGCGCAGAGGAGAGAAGCGTATGTCAACGTTTGCACTGACCGAACCGTGGTGGCACTACCTCATTCGCGGCGCGCTGACCTACCTGGGGCTGCTGGTGCTGATGCGCGCCTGCGGCAAGCGCGCCTTCGGCGAGATGTCCGCCTTCGACGTCATCGTGCTCGTACTGGTCGGCGGCACGCTGCGCTCGGCCATCACGGGCGACGACAAGTCGCTCACCGCGCCGTTCATCGGCGTCGCCGCCATCCTGACCACCGACGCGCTGCTGGCCTGGCTGTGCACCCGCTGGCCGCGGCTCACCCGCTGGGTGGAGGGGCGGCCGGCCATCATCGTTCGGGCAGGCCGGCGGGAACACCGGACGCTGCGGCGCGAGAACGTGCCCGAGGCCGTGTTCGAGCGCGCGCTGCACAGCCAGGGCCTGGAGACGGAAAGCGACATCGCGCTCGGGCGGCTGGAGCCGAACGGCAAGATGACCTTCATCCGCCGCAAGGCGACGGGCGGATAGCGCGGCGCCAAAGCCCTGGCCGTTGCCGGCTCAGGAAGGCGGCGCCGCGCCCTGGCCTTCCACGTAGACGGGATTGCCCACCAGCAGCAGCTCGTTGGACGCGTCGCGAACATTGGCCCGGATCCAATGGCGCTGGCCGTCGCCGGTCCAATCGAAGGTCAGCGTTTGCCGCGGCGTGCGGATCGTCGTCTCCGCACCCGGCGCATACGGATTGCCGTCCACCAGGACTTCCACTCGCGCCCCGGCCGGCGCCGTCGTGCAAATGGTAAAGCGCACCTTGTCGCCCTTCCCGGCGACCAGCGTATCGCCCATCTCCGCCTGCCGGCCATGCACGCTGGCCGCCAGTTCCAGCATGCGGTCGCGCGTGCCCTGCACATCGACGAACACATGGCCCGCGCGGATCGCGTCGAGGATCGCGGCCATCGACAGCGCGCGGGCGTGCACCACCGTGGTCGGCATGCCCAGCGCGCTGCTGCCGCCCGGCAAAGGCCACTGATGATTAGCGTCATGATTGTCGCTGCCGCCCACGCCGGTCAGGTGCAGGCCCTTGTCCAGTTGCGCCTGCCAGAACGGAATGCCCGAGTAGGCCGGGCTCAGCGCATCGCGTCCGTTGACCACCTCGATGGCCTGCACCAGGCGCATGTCCACCGGCTGCTTCGGCGTCCAGCCGCAGCCCATGCAGGTTTCGTCGTTGGGCCGGATCGGGTGGTTGATGGAGATCAGGCCCTTGAGCCCCGTCGCCTCGCGCAGCAGCGCGTTCCAGTCCGGCACCGCCGGGCTGCCGACGCGGAAATCGAGCGGCTCGGTGGTGCCGAACAGGTTCGCATGGCCCTGGAAGGTGGTCACTTCGCGGGCCGGGATCAGCAGCAGGCGGTCGAAGTACGGTTGCAGCTCGCGCAGGTCGTTCGCCTGCGCCACGGTGTTGTGGTCGCTCAGCGCGATGAAGTCCAGCCCGCGCCGCGCCGCCTCCAGCACGGTGAAGATCAGCGGGCATGGCGCCCGCGCCTCGCCGCTCTGCGTCTGGCAACTGCCGTCGCTGTGCGCGCCGTGCATGTGCAGGTCGCCGCGATACCAACCCGCCTGGTCGCGCAATGGCGGGTTGAGCACCTCCGGCAACCATGCCGGATCGCCCGGGTGGCCGAACCACACCTTGGCGGTGAAGTCGGCTTCCACGCCCGCGCGGATGTTGGGAATGCCCAGCAGCAGCGCCCAACGCCCGGCGCGGATCGGCCCCGGGAAGAACGATGGCGTGGCATCGGTGGCGCTCACGGTCACCACCTGCTTGCTGCCGCCGGACCAGCCGCGCAGGCCGTCCTTGCCGCGGAAGCCGTCCGGCCCCTCCAGGCCGAGATCCACCGTGGTGCGCTCGGCGCGTCCGCTGTAGTCGAACTGCACGGTGACGCGGTTGACGCCCTCGGGCACCTCAAAGGGCACTTCGCGATAGGTATGGATATCGCTGCCTTGCAGGTGTCCCTTCAGCACCAGGTCCGGCGCCGGTTCGGCGGCGCACGCCGCGCCGGCCAGCACCAGCCAGGCCAGCGCCAGCAGGGAATGAAGATACGAACGATGCGACGGATGGCTCATGGGGTCTTCCGGTTTCATGCGAAAACCGTCCCGCGCATCGCCATGCGGTGCGATGCGCGGAACGCCGGGCACAGCGGTCAGAAGCGGTACATGACCGATGCGCGGAACGAACGGCCCAGCAGCGGACGGGCGATGAACACGCCCTTGCCGGCGTCGCTGCTCGCCAGCTCGCCCGCGCGGGGATTGCCCTCGGTCAGGCCCAGCGAGTTGTTGAGGTTGTCGGCGTACAGGAAGAACGAGAGTTCCGGGCTCAGCTGGTAGCGCGCGCTGAAGCCGATGGTGTGGTACTGCGGCAGCACCACCGAGTTGGCCGTGTCGACGTAGCGCTTGCCTTCGTATTCGTAGGTCATCTGCAGGCGCAGCTTGTCGTTGAGCAGGTTCACGCCCGGCACGATGCGGAAGCTGGTCTTGGGAACGCGGATCAGCTGGTTGTCGTCGTAGTCCAGCAGCACCGGCGCGCCGGCCGTGATGGTGGTGTAGCGCAGGCCCTTGTACTCGGGATCCTGCAGGGTGGCGGTGTACTGCACGTCGAAATAGCGCGAGGGATAGAACGTGCCCTCCAGCTCCACGCCGTAGGTCTTGGTGTTGGCGTAGCCCGTCTGCGGCGTGGAGACGCCGGTGTTCGGGTCGAACACGTAGTTGCTGAAGTTGACGTTGTCGTAGCGGGTGTAGAACAGCGTCGCGTACATGTCCATGTAGCGGTTGCTGTACTTGTAGCCCATTTCCGGCAGGATCATGGTCTGCGTGATCGGCGTCGCCGTCGGCGTGGTGATGTACGAGCTCAGGTTCGGCAGGCGGAAGGTGGAGGTGTAGCGGGCGAACACGCCCTGGTGGTCGCTGAACTGGTAGTTGGCGCCGAGCGTCCAGCCGAGCTTGTCGAAGCTGTGGTCGTAGTCGGCGTACTGGCCGCTGCCGGTGATGATGGTGGAGGTGGCCGGGGTGCCCAGGTCCACCGTCATCGGCTGCTCGGTCCAGCCCTTGGTGTTCACCCGCTCCCAGCGCAGGCCGCCATCGATGCGCAGCGCATCGTCGACCTGCCATTCGTCCGAGGCGTAGAACGCGTTGGTGTTCGAGGTGCCGCTGGCGTGGGCCCACTCATAGCCGTAGCCGTAGATGCCGTTGTCGGTGAGCTTGCCGAGCGGGTTGCCGGCGGCGTCCACCGCCACCACGTCCAGCAGGCGGGCGTTGTCGCGCGCATCCAGCACCGCGGTGGACGAATAGCGGTCGAAGCTCTGGTTGAAGTGGGCGTAGTAGTAGCCCAGCGTCACGTCGTGGGTCTGCTCGCCGAACTCGAACTTCCGCAGCAGGCGGGTATCGCTGGTGAATTCGTTCATCGGCATGGTGATCCCGCGCAGGCCGCCGAGCACCACCAGGCCGTTGCCGTTCTGGTTGGCGTTGTTGAACAGCTGGCCGTTGTCGACGTAGCGCAGCTGCATGCCGGCGGCGCCGGGGTAGTACTGGGCAAGGCGGGACTGGGCGGTCGCCAGGAAATCGTCAGCCGTCTGCACCGCGTTCGGGTACACGCCGTTGCGCTGCGTGTCGGTGTCGCTGTAGCGCAGGTTTTCCGCGATCTTCCAGTCCGCGCCCAGGTTGTAGTCGAACTTCACCGTGAACTGGGTGCGCTTGACCTGCGTGCCCAGGCTGTTGTCGAAGTCGTACAGGCTGCCGTTGCCCTGGATCATCTTGATGTGCTCGGTCTCCGGCCCGGCCAGCGTGCCGTAGTTGCCGTTGAAGCCGGGCACCGCCACCAGTTCGTCGCTGGCGTTGCGGTACATGGGAATGCCGAGGTCCAGCGCCACCTTGTCGTCCATGCGCTTGATGTCGAAGCTGACGCTGCCGTTCTCGAACTGGCGCGACAGCGTGGCGCGCAGCTGGCCGCCCTGGTCGTTGGTGTAGCCCGGGCTGCGGATGCCGTTGTCCTGGCGGTAGAAGCCGCCCGCGCTCAGCTTCCAGCCGTCGCCGATCGGCGTGCCGTACCAGAAATCCAGGCGATTGAGGCCGTAGTTGCCGACCGTGTATTTCACCAACCCCTCGGCCGTGTCGCCGACCTGGCGCGGGATGAAGTTGATCGCGCCGGCCGGCGCGTTCGAGTAGAAGATGGACGACGGGCCACCACGCACCACCTCGATGCGCTCGATGGTCTCATCGAGGCGGAAGGCCTGGTCCGCGTTGAGGTAGCCCAGCGCGGGGTCGTGCTGCACCGGGATGCCGTCCTCCAGCAGGTTCACCGAACCGAAGCCGTCCACCGGAATGCCGCGCGCGCGGATGTTGCCGCTGGCCTCGCCGCCCGAGGCCTCCACCCAGAAGCCCGGCACCGACTTCATCGCCTCGGTGACACTGGTCGGTGCCTGCATGCGCAGGCGGTCCTCGTCGATGGTGGTGACCGAGTAGCTGGTCTGCGCCTTGGTGCGCTCGTCGACGCCCGAACGCGCCGTCACCACCACCTGGTCCAGGTCCTTGGCGCCCTTGCCGCTGCCCGGCGTGGCGTCGGCGACATCGGTGACCGGTTCCGTTCCCGCGCTACCGGCCGTCGTCACCGCAGCGGAGGCCGGATTGCCCGCATTGGCTGCCACGTTTCCCGGGACGATCGTCACCGTGTTCGGCGTGACGAGGCGATAGGTCAGGCCGGTGCCCGCCAGCAACTGGCGCAGCTGCTGCTCCGGCGGCAGGCCCGCGTCGGCGCCCGGGCTGCGGACGGTGTCGGGAATATCGGCGCCGTAGACCACCTGCATGCCCGCCTCGTGCGAGAAATTCTCCAGCGCCCTGGCCAACGGCATGGGTGCGATGGCGACGGTCGGCGCCGGGGAGGAGGAGGCATCGGCCCACGCGGCGAGCGGCGTGGCAAGACCAAGGGCCAGGGTGATTTGGAAGGCCAAACGTTTACGCATGTGGGAAGCAACCTTGAGAGGGTAACGGGATGGCGGTGGCGATCGACGCATCGCGCGTTTCTCGCCGGCCCATACCTTTCAAGAGCCTCCCGGTCGGCAAACCGGGTACCCCGGATTCGATGAATCTTTTCTTACAGGCGTCGCGACTTCGCCTCGGCCTGGGCCGATACCGCCACGATGCGCACGCAGTCCTTCTCCTCGATCACGCGGACGTCGGGCAAGGTGGAAAGATAGGCGGTGAAGGCCTGTGGATTGTCGGCGTGGAAGATGCCGCTGATGCGCTCGCCCGCGAGCTTCTCGTCCTCGATGCGCAAGGGCCTCGCCGTATAGGCGTTGAAGCGGCGCGCCACGTCGCCGATGGTCTCCCGCTGGAAGCGGATCTCCGCGGGCAGCCACGCCGTCACCTGCGCCAACGCCACGGGATGCACCGCTCCCGCCGCCGCCTTGCCCAGCTCGATCTGCTGGCCGGCCATCAGGTCGGCCACGGCGTCGCCCTGCAGCCACGCATCCGCCGCGCCCCTGGCGGCGGATGCCGGCGCGTTGAGCACGCGCACGCGGCCGCTGATCACGGTGAGCGTATCGCCCGTGGCGTCGCGCCGGACGTCGAACACGGTACCGATGTCCTGCAGCACGTGTCCGCCCACGTTCACCAGCATCGGCCGCGCGGCATCCTTGCCGACGTCGAACAGGGCGTTGCCGCGCACGACCTCGATGCGGCGATAGGCACCGTCGTAATGCACGTCGATGGCGCCTCCCCGGTCGAGTTGCACCAGGGTGCCGTCGGGCAGGCTGACCGAGCGGACGGCCTGCGCATCGCCCGCGTAGCTTCGCTCCACCTGGCCGTGCATGGCGCGCCAATGCGCCACGCCCAGCCACGCCAGCGCGACCGCCGCCACCACGCCGGCCATGCTTGCCAGCGCCTGCCGGACGCGCGACGCATGGCGCCGCGGCGGGCGCGGCTCGCGCGGCGTGCCGCCGCCCAGGCGCGGGAACATCACCACCGGATTGTCGCGCCCCGCCTGCTCCACCAGCTCTTCCGGCGTGAGCGTCTTGCGGCCGGCGGCCACCTTGAGGTCGCCATGCATGCGCGCTACCGCGAAATACTCCGCGACATGGCGCGGCGACGCGCGCAGCCAGTTGAGGAAAGCCACGCGCTGGCGTTCGTCCAGCGGCTCCTGCTGCTCGATGTACCAGGCCACCGCCTGCTCGGAGACGCGCCGGGCCTGCCGGGCCGCGTCGAAGGGCGTGCGCTCACTCATAGTCGGCCATCCTCTGCCGGCATGCCGCCAATCCTTTCACGATGTATTTCTTCACCATGTTCGTGGAGATGGACATCCGCCCGGCGATCTCGCGGTAGGACATCCCATCGCGGTAATGCATGATAAGTACCGCCCGGCACTTGGGCGACAGGCGGTCGATCAGCTCCTCGAGCTGCTTGCGGCGCAGCTCGCTGTCCATGTCCGCTTCGAGGTTGGTGGGCGCCACCAGCTGCTCCACCACCTGCTCCAGCTCGTCGCTGCCCAGCGGCTGTTGCTGGCGCAGCACCGCGTGCTCCTTCACCAGGTTCGCGGCCACGGTGAAGAGATAGGCTTCGGGGCTGCGGATGTTGGCCGCGTCGGAGGGCTCGATGCGCAGCAGGCGAAGATAGACTTCCTGCACCAGGTCCTGCGCATCCCATCGATGTGCCACGCGGCGCAGCATGTAGCTGCTCAGCGTCGCGCTCTTTTCGGCGAACAGCGCCGACCATTTACCATGCTTCTCGCGCACCGCTCCTCCCTCGACCGTGTTCGCCGAAAGCGGGCTACGGCACTCCGACGGCCCGGGAGCCTAGGGGCCGGTCATGACGGCTATGTGAAATGCGGCGGCCGAGGCCCGTTTCCGGGCAGCGGCGCAAGGTTTGGCCGCATGCGCGCACGCCAGCCCACGGGATGGCGCGGGCGGCTTCACCGTTTCATCCTTCCCGGCCGCCCGGTACGGATGGCGGCGGGGCAACGGCGGCAAGCCGCAAACATGAACGCGGCCGACTCCCTACGGGGATTTATGCTAACTTCGCGGGCAGGTCGCGGGATTCGTTCCCGCCGACTTCACGGTGATCTTCGAGCCACGTCCACCGCCCGCCGCCGGGCGGTTGTCCAGCCAACCTCCCGGGAGCACCAGCGATGTCACTCACACGTCGCGAATTCATCAAGTTCACAGGCCTGGGACTGGCCGCATCGAGCCTCGGCATGCTCGGCTTCGGCGCTTCGGGCGAAGCGCAGGCCGCCGCCGTACGTCCCTTCAAGCTCACCCATGCCACGGAAACGCGCAACACCTGCACGTACTGCTCGGTGGCCTGCGGCATCCTGATCTACAGCATGGGCGACCGCGCCAAGAACGCGCGCTCGAACATCATCCACATCGAGGGCGACCCGGACCATCCGGTGAACCGCGGCACGCTGTGCCCCAAGGGCTCGGCCCTGCTCGACGTGGTGCACGCGCCCACCCGCCTGAAGGCGCCGCGCTACCGCCCGCCGGGCGGCACCGAGTTCAAGGAAGTCTCCTGGGACTTCGCGCTCGACCGCATCGCCCGGCTGATGAAGGACGAGCGCGACAAGCACTTCACCGCCAGGAACGCGGCCGGCACCACCGTCAACCGCTGGACCAGCGTGGGCATGCTGGCGGCCTCGGCCTCGTCCAGCGAAACCGCCTACCTCACCTGGAAGGTGGCGCGTTCCCTCGGCATGGTGGTGTTCGACAACCAGGCGCGCGTCTGACACGGACCGACGGTGGCCAGTCTGGCCCCATCATTCGGTCGCGGTGCGATGACCAACACCTGGCAGGACATCAGGAACGCCAATCTCGTGATCGTGATGGGCGGCAATGCCGCCGAGGCGCATCCGTGCGGCTTCAAGTGGGTGATCGAGGCGAAGATCGAGAACGGCGCCAAGCTCGTCGTGGTCGACCCGCGCTTCACCCGCACGGCATCGGTGGCCGACTACTACGCGCCGATCCGCCCGGGCACGGACATCGCGTTCCTGAGCGGGGTGATGCGCTACCTGCTTGAGAAGGACGCCATCCAGCACGAGTACGTGCGCGCGTACACCAACGCCAGCCTGATCGTGAAGGATGGCTTCGGCTTCCAGGACGGCCTGTTCAGCGGCTACAGCGAGGAAACCCGCAGCTACGACAAGTCGAGCTGGGACTACGAACTGGACGAACAGGGCTACGCCAAGTCCGACGACACCTGGCAGCACCCGCGCTGCGTGATCAACCTGCTAAGGCAGCACGTGGCCCGCTACACGCCCGAGACGGTCTCGCGCATCTGCGGCACGCCGCAGGACAAGTTCCTGCACATCTGCGAGCTGATCGCCGCCACCGCGGCGCCGGACAAGGCGATGACCAGCCTGTTCGCGCTGGGCTGGACGCAGCACTCGGTGGGCGCGCAGAACATCCGATCGATGGCGATGATCCAGCTGCTGCTGGGCAACATCGGCGTGGCCGGAGGCGGCATGAACGCCCTGCGCGGGCATTCCAACATCCAGGGCCTGACCGACGTCGGCCTGCTCTCCAACCAGATGCCAGGCTACCTCAACCTGCCGCTGGACAAGGAGACCAGCTTCGACGAGTACATGCGGACCAAGCAGTTCAAGCCGCTGCGCCCGGGCCAGATCAGCTACTGGCAGAACACCCGCAAGTTCGTGGTGAGCCTGCAGAAGGCGCTGTGGGGCGACGCCGCCACCAAGGACAACGACTGGTGCTATGACTGGCTGCCCAAGCTCGACGTGCCGCTGTACGACATCATCCGGGCCTTCGAGATGATGAACAACGGGCAGATGGGCGGCTACATCTGCCAGGGCTTCAACCCGCTGCAGGCGTTCCCGGACCGCGGCAAGATCCGCCGCGGCCTCAGCAAGCTGAAGTTCCTGGTCACCATGGATCCGCTGGATACCGAGACCTCGCGCTTCTGGCAGGACTTCGGCCCGCAGAACCCGGCCGACTCGGCGGCGATCCAGACCGAGGTGTTCCAGCTGCCGACCACGTGTTTCGCCGAGGAGAACGGCTCGCTGGTCAATTCCGCGCGCTGGCTGCAATGGCACTGGAAGGCGGCCGACGCCCCGGGCGAAGCGCAGTCGGACATCTGGATCATGGCCGGGCTGTTCCACCGCCTGCGCGAGCTGTACCGCAAGGAAGGCGGCGCCTTCCCCGATCCCATCCTCAACCTGACCTGGAAATACACCGATCCGGTCGATCCCGATCCGGAGGAACTGGCCAAGGAAATGAACGGCCGCGCGCTGGCCGACCTCGAGGATCCCGCCACCAAGGCCGTGGTCACCAAGGCCGGCACCCTGCTGGACGGCTTCGCCCAGCTGCGCGACGACGGCAGCACCGCCTCGGGCTGCTGGATCTTCTCCGGCTGCTTTACCGAGAAGGGCAACCAGATGGCCCGCCGCGACGCCACCGATCCACGCGAGCAGGGCATCGCGCCCAACTGGGCGTGGGCATGGCCCGCCAACCGGCGCATCCTCTACAACCGCGCCAGCGCGGATCTGGACGGCAAGCCGTGGAACCCGGCCAAGCCGGTCATCGCGTGGAACGGCAGCAAGTGGGTGGGCATCGACGTGCCCGACTACACGCCCACCACCAAGCCTTCCGACAGCGTCGGCCCGTTCATCATGAACGCCGAGGGCATGGGCCGCCTGTTCGCGCGCGACATGATGGCCGAGGGTCCCTTCCCCGAGCACTACGAACCGCTGGAATCGCCGGTGGAGAACGTGCTGCACCCGAAGGTGTCGCACAACCCGGTGGCCCGCGTGTTCGACGACGACCGCGCCGCTTTCGGCAGCCCGAAGAACTTCCCGTACGTGGCCACCACCTACCGCCTCACCGAGCACTTCCACTTCTGGACCAAGCACGCGCTGATCAACGCCATCCTGCAGCCGGAGGAATTCGTCGAGATCGGCGAGGCCCTGGCCAGGGAAAAGGGCATCGCGCAGGGCGGCTGGGTGAAAGTGTCCTCCAAGCGCGGCGTGGTGGTGTGCAAGGCCTACGTGACCAAGCGCATCAAGCCGCTCACCGTGGACGGCAGGCCGACCCACGTGGTCGGCGTGCCGCTGCACTGGGGCTTCACCGGGCAGGCCAGGAAGGGCTACGGCGCCAACACGCTGACGCCCTCGGTGGGCGACGCCAACACCCAGACGCCGGAGTTCAAGGCGTTCCTGGTGAATGTCGAAAAGACCAGCGCTCCGATGACGGCCTGAGGCGAACGACATGTCCGACCTGCAATCGCAAGACTACGTCCGGCGCTCCGCCTCGACCATGACGCCGCCCAAGGCGCGCAGCCACGAGGACCAGGTAGCCAAGCTGATCGACGTCAGCCGCTGCATCGGCTGCAAGGCCTGCCAGTCGGCGTGCATGGAATGGAACGACCTGCGCCAGGAGATCGGCCACTTCGAAGGGTCTTACGAGAACCCGTCGGACTTGAGTCCCGACGTGTGGACCCTGATGAAGTTCGCCGAGTACGAGAACGAGCAGGGCAACCTGGAATGGCTGATCCGCAAGGACGGCTGCATGCACTGCGAGGACCCGGGTTGCCTGAAGGCGTGCCCGGCGCCCGGCGCCATCGTGCAGTACGCCAACGGCATCGTCGACTTCATCAGCGACAAGTGCATCGGCTGCGGCTACTGCGTGAAGGGCTGTCCGTTCGACATCCCGCGCATCAGCAAGACCGACCACAAGTCCTACAAGTGCACGCTGTGCTCGGACCGCGTGTCGGTCGGGCTGGAACCGGCCTGCGTGAAGGCCTGTCCCACCGGCGCGATCATGTTCGGCTCCAAGAGCGACATGAAGGACTGGGCCGGCGAACGCATCGAGGATCTCAAGTCGCGTGGCTTCGACAAGGCTGGCCTGTACGATCCGCCGGAAGTCGGCGGCACCCACGTGATGTACGTGCTGCACCATGCCGACAAGCCCTCGCTGTACTCGGGCCTGCCGGACAAGCCGCGCATCAGCCCGGTGGTCGGCGCGTGGAAAGGCATCCTCAAGCCCCTCGCGCTGGTCGGCATCGGCCTCGCCGCCCTGGCCGGACTGTTCCACTGGGTCACCGAGGGGCCGAACGAAGTCACCGAGGATGACGAGGCCGAAGGCGCGCGCGTGCTAGGCGAATCCAAGCCCGAACCGGAAACGGAGACGACGCCATGAGCCGTCCGAAAACCGTGATCGTCCGCTACACCACGGCCAACCGCGTCAATCACTGGATCACCGCGATCTGCTTCGTGCTGCTCATGCTCTCGGGCCTGTCGATGTTCCATCCGATGCTGTTCTTCCTGTCCGGCCTGTTCGGCGGCGGGCAGTGGACGCGGGCGGTGCATCCATGGATCGGCGTGGTGCTGCTGGTCAGCTATCTCGGCCTGATCGTGCAGTTCTGGCGCGAGAACCTCTGGCACCGCGACGACGTGGCCTGGCTCAAGGCGGCCCGCTTCGTCATCGCCAACGAGGAAGAAGGCGCGCCGCCGGTCGGCCGCAACAACGCCGGCCAGAAGGCGGTGTTCTGGTCGATGGCGCTGTTGATTCCGGTGCTGTTCTTCAGCGGCCTGGTGATCTGGGAAGTGTATTTCGGCGACACCACTTCCATCCCCGTGCAGCGCGCCGCCGCGCTGATCCACAGCGTGGCGGCCATCGCGGCCATCATCATCTGGATCACCCACGTGTACGCGGCGATCTGGGTGCGCGACTCGGTGCGGGCGATGACCCAGGGCTACGTCACGCCTGGCTGGGCCTGGCGCCACCATCGCAAGTGGCTGGCGGAAGTGGCGAGCGGCCAGCACGGCAAGCACGTCGTCAGGAAGCGTCCATGAGGCAGGCCGAAGCGCCTCCCAGCGGCAAGTGGACCGGCCCGTCCCACGCCGGCGTCAAGGCGCCCGAGCCGATCCTGCCGCCCGATCCGGCCACGCGCTTCGCCGCCACCGCGCAGCGGCTGGAGCGGCTTGCCGCCGGACATCCGCTGGAGGCCTGGCTGCGCTTCATGGCGGAACTGGCCCGGGCGCAACATGCCGTGGCCACCGCGCTGGCCCCGGCCGCGACGCCCGATCCCGCCATCACGGCGCAGGCCATCGAGGCGCGCCTGCCGCCGCTGGCGGCGGACGGCCATCGCCGCGACGCCAGCTGGCGCGCAGGACTCGCCCTGCTGCTCGACACCATCGGCCGCAGCGAACTGCCGCTTGCCGCGCGAGACGCCATCGCGTCATTGCAGCAAAGCGACGGCGCCACGCTGGAGCAGTTGGCCGACCGCTTCCTGCGCGGCGCCCTGGCTGCCGCCGAGGTAGGCTCGGCCGTCTATGTGGCCGCCGCCCTGCAGGTGTATTTCACCGGCTCGGCCGCGCGCCTGAAGGCCGGGGACCTGCGGCTGCTGGAGGAGCGCGCGCTCTGTCCCTGCTGCGGCTCGCCCTCGGTCGCCGGGCTGATCGCCGCCAGCGGCGGCACGCCTGGCACGCGCTACCTCTACTGCTCGCTGTGCTCCACCGCGTGGAACCACGTGCGCGCGGTGTGCATCACCTGCGGCGGCACGCGCCGGCTGTCGTTGCAGGCGATCGAAGGCGACCCCGGCCTGGTCAAGGCCGAGACCTGCGGCGAATGCCATACCTACGCCAAGCTGCTGTACCAGGTGCAGGACATGCAGGCCGATCCCTACGCGGACGACCTCGCCTCGCTGGGCCTGGACCTGCTGGTCGCCGAGGCCGGCTACGCCCGGCACGCACCGAATCCGCTGCTGCTGGTGGGTGACGGCGAAGCTGTGGCCGGTTAGCCATGGCCTGGGCATTCCTGATTGCCCCCTCCCGATGGGAGAGCGATTTGTCAATGCATCCCCAGCAACGACGCGAGCGCGCCGGCCAGGATGCCGAAGCCCACCACCGCCACGGCAACCGCCACCAGCACCCGCACGGGGAAGGACCGACCCAGCATCGCCAATGAGGGCAGGCTCACCGGGGGCAGGGTCATCAACAGGGCGGCGGCCGGCCCGGCGGCCACGCCCAGCGCCAGCATCGCCTGCACGATCGGCACCTCGCCGGCGGTCGGTATCACGAACAGCATGCCGGCCAACGCCAGCGCCACGATCCATAGCCATTGGTCGCCGATATCCGGTCCGACGTGCGGGAACATCCAGGCGCGCACCGCGCCCAACAGCAATACGATCACCACGTACTCCGGAATCAGCCGCAGCGCCATCCGCGCGAAGATCCACGCCCAGCGCCGGCCCACCTCCGGCCACGAGCGCGGCTCGGGCGCCGTGGCGGGCAGATCGACCGTCGCCGGCCCATCGCGCTCCGTCATCCGGCTGGCCAGATAGCCCAGCCCGAACACCATTGGCAGGCCCAGCAGCATGCGCAGCACCGTCCAATGCCAGCCGAGCACGAAACCAGTGAACACCAGCGTGGCAGGGTTGAGCACCGTGTTGCCGAGCCAGAAGGCAATGGCCGCGCCCGGCGCCGCGCGGTGCTCGCGCAGGCCGATGACCACCGGCGCCGCGCAGCAGGTGCACATCATGCCCGGCACCGCCAGCAGGCCGCCGGCCAGCACGCTGCCGAAGTCGCGACGACCCAGCGCGCGCTGCACCCAGTCCACCGGCAGCAGGGCCTGGATGCCCGAGCCCAGCAGCAGGCCCAGCACCATCGCCTGCCAGATCGCCTTGCCATAGGCCAGTGCGTAGCCCAGCGCCGCGCTCCACGATGGCGCGGGCGGACTCGCCGCATCGCCCATCAGGATCGAGTGGCCGATGGAATGATGCGACGCGGCCACGAAGGCGCGACCGTAGTACGGATACCACTTCACGTAGAACAGGCCGGCGACGGCCAGCAGGGCGAAGACGGACCAGCGGACGGTACGGGCTGTAGTCGATGCGACGGCCATGGATCCCCCTCTGCGAACAGTCGGGATGCAGGCCCTACAGGGCACGACGCCGCCCGCTGGAGACCGCAGGCCAGATGCGCTGCGGGGCGGGCAGAGGCTTGAGTAGCGGCGGCGGCGATGCCGCCGCGTGGCAGCATGCTACAGCCCCCGGCCAATGTCACCAGGCATGCCTTGACCCTGCCCGGCCCGCCACGCAGCATACGAGCCACCTCCACGTTTCCTCCATGCCCCGCCTCAGCGGCCGGGAGGTAGGCGATGTCACCGGACCAGCGCATGACCCAGCCCGAGGCCACCCACCTGCGCCAGCTTCCCGCCGTCGCCGCCGTGCTCGCCACGCCCGAGGCAGAAGCGCTGCGGGAACGGTACGGACGCACCGCCACCACCGGCGCGATCCGCCTGGCCATCGACGATGCGCGCGAAGCCTTGCGCGCCGGCGAAGCCACGGCGCCCGGCGTGGCCGAGCTCGCCCGGCGCGCCGGCCGGAAGCTGGCAGCAGGCGCAGCCGGCCTGCGCCCGCTGTTCAACCTCACCGGCACCGTGCTGCACACCAACCTCGGCCGCGCGCTGCTGGCCGAGGCGGCGGTCGAGGCGGCGGTGGACGCCATGCGCCACGCGGTGGCGCTGGAATACGACCTGGCAACCGGCATGCGCGGCGAGCGCGACGACCACCTGCGCGGCCTGCTGCGGGAGCTGACCGGCGCCGAGGACGCCACGGTGGTCAACAACAACGCCGCCGCCGTGCTGCTGTGCCTGAACACTTTCGCGCTGGGGCGCGAGGCGGTGGTCTCGCGTGGCGAGCTGATCGAGATCGGCGGTGCCTTCCGCCTGCCCGACATCATGGCGCGCGCCGGTGCACGCATGGTCGAGGTGGGCACCACCAACCGCACCCATCCGGCCGACTACCGCGACGCGCTCAACGAGCGCACCGGCATCGTGCTCAAGGTGCATACCTCCAACTACCGCATCCAGGGCTTCACCGCGGACGTCGGCGCGCGCGAGCTGGCCGCCATCGCCGATGCCGCCGGCGTGCCGCTGCTCAACGACCTGGGTTCCGGCAGCCTGCTCGACCTGTCGCGCTACGGCCTGGCCCGCGAACCCACCGTGCGCGAGGCGGTGGCCGAGGGCGCGCGGCTGGTCACCTTCTCCGGCGACAAGCTGCTGGGCGGGCCGCAGGCGGGTTTCATCGTCGGCGACCGCATGTTGATCGAGCAGGTCAACCGCAATCCGCTCAAGCGCGCGCTGCGCGTGGACAAGCTGCGCCTGGCCGCGATCGAGGCCACGCTGAACCTCTACCGCGATCCCGACCGCCTCGCCGGACGCCTGCCCACCCTGCGCTTCCTGGCGCGCCGCCAGGCGGACATCGCGGCGCAGGCGCACCGCCTGCGCCCGGCCGTGGCCGAGCGGCTCGGCGACGCCTTCGTGGTGGAGGCCGGCGACTGCCGCAGCCAGGTCGGCTCCGGCGCGCTGCCGCTGGATACGCTGGAAAGCACCGCGCTGCTGGTCCGACCACGCGGCAGCCAGCACGCGCTCGAACGCCTCGCCGCAGCATTGCGCGCGCTGCCCCGCCCGGTCATCGGCCGCGTCGCCGACGGTGCCCTGTGGCTGGACCTGCGCTGCCTGGACGAGGCGGACGAGGCGCCGCTGCTGGCCTCCCTCGCCCAGCTCGGCGCCGGCGCCAGCGACACGCCATGATCGTCGGTACCGCGGGGCATATCGACCACGGCAAGACGGCGCTGGTCAAGGCGCTGACCGGCGTCGACACCGACCGCCTGAAGGAAGAGAAGGCCCGCGGCATCACCATTGACCTGGGCTTCGCCTACCTGCCGCTGGCGGACGGCGCCATCCTCGGCTTCGTCGACGTACCGGGCCACGAGCGCTTCGTGCACACCATGGTGGCCGGCGCCAGCGGCATCGACCTCGCCCTGCTGGTGGTGGCGGCCGACGACGGCGTGATGCCGCAGACGCTCGAACACCTGGCGATCCTGGACCTGCTGCGCGTCGAGCGCGGCCTCGTCGCGCTGACCAAGGCCGACCTGGCAACGCCCGAACGGCTGGCCGAGGTCGCCGCGCAGATCCGCGAGGCGACCGCCGGCACCGTGCTGGAAGGCGCCGGCATCCTGCCGGTATCCGCGAGCACCGGCGCGGGCATCGACGCATTGCGCGAGCGCCTTGCCGAGGAAGCGGGCCGGCTCGGCGAACGGGCCGCCGACGGGCGCTTCCGCCTCGCGGTGGACCGCGTGTTCACCCTGCCCGGCATCGGCGTGGTGGTGACCGGCACCGTGCTGTCCGGCGTGGTGCGCGTGAAGGACATGGTGCGGCTCAGCCCGTCCGGACTGGCCGCGCGCGTGCGCTCGCTGCATGCGCAGAACCGCCCGGTGGAAAGCGGCAAGGCGGGCGACCGCTGCGCATTGAACCTCACCGGCGAAGCTATCGCCAAGGAAGCGATCCACCGCGGCGACATGGTGCTCGATCCGTTCCTGCATGCACCGACCGACCGCATCGACGCGCGCCTGCACCTGCTGCCCGGCGAACCCAAGGCCATCGGCCAATGGTTCCCGGCGCGCCTGCACCACGCCGCGGCCGAGGTCGGCGCGCGCATCGTGCTGCTCGACCACGAGCCGCTGCGGCCCGGGCAGGCGGCGGACGTCCAACTGGTGCTCGACCGCCCCATCGCCGCCGCCGCGCTCGACCGCTACGTGCTGCGCGACGTTTCCGCCCAGCGCACCATCGGCGGCGGCCAGTTCATCGACCTGCGCGCGCCCTCGCGCCGGCGGCGCACCGCCGAGCGCCAGGCCCAGCGCGCCGCGCTGGCCATCGCCGATCCCCGGCAGGCGCTGTCGAGCCTGCTCGACACGCCACCGTTCGCATGGGACCTGCTGGCCTTCGCGCGGGATCGCGCCCTGTCCGAAGCATGGCTGGAAAACGCCACCGCCGCGCTCTCGCCGGTGGTGTTCGACCTCGGGGAACAGCGCATCGCGCTCGCCCCGCCACACTGGCAGCGTTTCGTCGCGGGCATGACCGCGCACCTGGAAACCTTCCACGCGGCCCAGCCGGACCTGCAAGGCATCGGCCGGGAAAAACTGCGGCTGGCCCTGCAGCCCCGCCTGCCCGTGGCGGCCTTCGCGCTGGCCCTGCAACATGCCGATCTTGCCGGGCGCGTGGTTCGCGACGGCGCCTTCGTGCGGCTGGCCAGCCATACCCTGCAACTGGGCCCGGAGCGCGAGGCGCTGTGGCAGGCCATCGCCCCGCTGCTCGGCGGCGAAGCGCGCTTCCGCCCGCCGCGCGTGCGCGATATCGCCGGTGCCCTGGGGCGCCCGGAAACGGAGATCCGGCAGCTGATGACGTTCGCCGCGCGGCTGGGCCTGGCGGACGAGGTGGCGCACGACCATTTCTTCCTGCGCGCGACCATGCACGAGATGGTGCTGATCGCGCTGGACCTCGCCGCGCAGGCGGCGGACGGCCGCTTCACCGCCGCGCAGTTCCGCGATCGCCTCGACAACGGTCGTAAAGTGGCCATCCAGATACTAGAATTTTTCGACCGGCAGGGCGTCACGCTCAACCACGGCACCCTGCGCCGCGTGCAGGCGCGCTACTTGGACCTGTACGGGCCCGTTCCGCTTTGATCCGCATTGCCTGGAAGAGCATCGTCTCCGGTGGGACGTCCGGACTTCAAATCCGGGTGAGGCAGCCAAGACTGCCTTGGGTGGGTTCGACTCCCACGCTCTTCCGCCACCACGCGGCGCTCAGTCCACCTCGATGCCCGGCGCGCCTGCCACCGCCTCGCCGATGATGCTCGCGCGCGGATAACCCGTCGCCTCGATCATCGCCCGGATGGCCTCGGCCCGCCCGGCCTCGCACGCCACCAGCAGGCCACCGGAGGTCTGCGGATCGGTCAGCAGGGCACGGCGCCACGCCGGCAAGTCCGCCGGCAGCGCCACGCTATCGCCGTAGCTGTTCCAGTTGCGCTGCGAGGCGCCGGTCACGTAGCCCGCCTGCGCCAGCGCCTTGGCCTGGGCGAGACAGGGCACGCGCGCCTGCGCGATCCGCAGCCGCAGGCCGCTGGCGCGCGCCATCTCCAGGCCATGGCCCAGCAGGCCGAAACCGGTGACGTCGGTGATCGCGTGCACGTCCGCATCCTGTGCCAGTTCATGGCCGATACGGTTGAGCAGCGTGGTCGAGGCCAGCATCTCCTCATAAGCCTCCGCCGGCAGCGCCTGCTTCTTGAACGCCGCCGAATAAATGCCCACGCCGATGCCCTTGGTCAGGATCAGCGCATCGCCCGCGCGCGCGCCGCCGTTGCGGCGCAGGTTTTCCGGCGCGCACAGCCCGGTCACCGCCAGGCCGTAGATCGGTTCGGCCGAATCGATCGAGTGGCCGCCGGCGATGGGAATGCCGGCCTGCGCGCAGACCGCCTCGCCACCGGCCAGGATCGCGCGCACAGTTGCCACGTCCAGCTTGTCCAGCGGCATGCCCAGGATGGCCAGCGCCATGATCGGCCGGCCGCCCATCGCGTAGACGTCGGACAACGCATTGGCCGCCGCGATGCGGCCGAAATCGAAAGGATCGTCCACCACCGGCATGAAGAAATCGGTGGTGGCGATGACGCAGGTGCGCTCGTCCACCTGCCACACGGCCGCGTCGTCGCTGGCCTCGGTGCCCACCAGCAGCGACGCGTACGGCAGCGCCGCCGGCTTGTCAGCCAACAGCTGCTGCAGCACGGAAGGCGCGAGCTTGCAGCCGCAGCCGCCGCCGTGGGCGAGGTCGGTCAAACGGATAGCGCTCATGCCAAATCCTCCGAAAGCCCCGATAGCGCGGCGGACAGATGCACAGCATAGCGAAAACCGTAGAAAAGCCGGGAACACGCGCACAGCGGTTACGATGCCGCCAGTGGTGACATGCGGCGGGAACCCATCCATGACGAATACCATGCGCGCCATCGTGGCGATGGGCGTGGCCGGTTGCGGCAAGAGCAGCGTCGCCACCGCCTTGTGCGAGCGCCTCGGCGCGCACCTGATCGAGGGCGACGCCTTCCACCCGGAACGCAACATCCACAAGATGGCGTCCGGCACGCCGCTGACCGATGCCGATCGCCAGGACTGGCTGGATGCCCTGGCGCGCGAACTGGCGCATGCCGTCGCCAGCCATCGCCGCACCGTGCTGACCTGCTCGGCGCTCAAGCGCCGCTATCGCGAGGTGCTGCGCGCCGCCGAACCTGGGCTCGGCTTCGTCTTTCTGGCGTTGCCACCCGAGGAAGCCGCCAGGCGCGTCGCCCAGCGTTCCCACCATTTCATGCCGGCGACGCTGGTCGAAAGCCAGTTCCGCGATCTCGAACCGCCCACCGGCGAACCACGCGTACTGACCGTGGACGCCACCGACCCGGTGGCTGTCCTGGTCGAGCGGATCATGGCCTGGTGGCAATGACATGGGATGTCATTGGCGCGCCGCGGGAACCATCCTACCTTCGATGTCCGCGCGGCCGTTCGGCCGCAACGCCAAGGAGATCCCATGTCGCTCTATCCCGTCCTTACGATCGATTCGGCCCCGGCACCGTCCAGGCCCGCACTACAGCAACTGCAGGCCGCGTTCGGCTTCGTCCCGGCCATCGCCGGCGCGATGGCCGCCTCGCCGCCCTTGTTCAAGGGTTTCGTCGGCCTGTTCCAGCAGGTGCACGCAAGCAGCCTCACGGAGGGGCAGATCCAGGTATTGCTGCTGACCAATGCGGTCACCAACGCCAGCGAATGGGCGGCCGCGTTCCATACCGCGCTCGCCCTGAAGCAGGGCGTCCCACCCGCCGACGTCGAGGCCATCCGGCACGGCGGCCTGCCGGGCGAGGCGCGGCTGGCCGCGCTGTCGGCGCTGGCGCGCGCCCTGATCGAGAAGCGCGGCCACGTCTCTGTGCCGGAACGGGACCGCTTCTTCAATGCCGGATTCAGCGCGGAGCAATTGCTCGAAGTCATCGCGGTCGTCGCCGCCTCCACCATCACCAACTACACGGGCAGCATCGCCCGGCCGCCACTGGAGGAAGCGTTCCAGGCATTTGCCTGGCGCGCCCCGGCGCCATGAAAGAGCCGTCCCAAGGGCCTGTTCAGCATCTCGGTGTGGCCACAGAGCACCCCTCCCCAACCCTCCCCTGCACGCAGGGGAGGGGCCGGAGCGCGCATGTTGTTGGCTCCTCCCCCTGCGTGCAGGGGGAGGTTGGGAGGGGGTGGCTGGGATAACACCGAGATGTTGAACAGGCTCTAAGGAGTACCGATGAACACCCTCTCTTCCAAGCCGAAACCACCGGCCAGCGAGTTCGGCGGACTATTGCGCTACTGGCGGGGCGTGCGCGGCGCGAGCCAGCTCGCGCTGTCGCTCGAGGCGAATCTGTCGCAGCGCCAGATCAGCTTCATCGAGAGCGGACGCAGCGTGCCGAGCCGCCATACGGTGCTCAACCTCGCCCAGACGCTCGACGTGCCATTGCGCGAGCGCAACGCCCTGCTGCTTGCCGCCGGCTATGCGCCGCTCTATTCGGAAGCGCCATGGAACGCGCAGGAGATGCAGGGCGTCACCCGGGCGCTGGACCGCATGGTCCGCCAGCAGGAACCGTTCCCGGCCATCGTGATGGACCGCCACTGGAACGTGCTGATGACCAACGATGCGGCGCAGCGCTTCTTCGGCCGCTTCATCGACATGGCGGCCCGCCAGGGGCCGCGCAACATGCTGCATCTCCTGTTCGACCCGCGGGGGATGCGGCCGTTCGTGGCCGATTGGCCCGACGTCGCCCGGAGCCTGCTGCAACGCGTGCATCGCGAGTCGGTCGGCCATGTGATCGATGGCGGCACCCAGCAGCTGCTGGAAGCCCTGCTTGCCTATCCCGAGGTGCCGGCCGACTGGAAGTCGCGCCACGCGTCGCCGTCGCCGGCGATGCCGGTCGTGCCCATCGGCTTCGCCTGGAAGGGCGACATCCTGCGCTATTTCTCGATGGTCACCACGGTAGGCACTCCGCAAACGGCGGCCGCGCAAGAGCTTCGCATCGAATGCATGTTCCCCGCCGACGAGGCCACCGAGGCGCGCCATCTCGCACTTTTCGCCTCGCGTCCCGGTGCGGCCTAAGAGCCTGTTCACGATCTCCACGTAGCCCGCGCGGAGATCGTGAACAGGCTCTAAGCTGGCGCCCCACGCGGGATCGTGTGGGTATCGCCCGGCTTCGCCATGGGCTCGATCGTCCGGAGCGCATGCTGCGTCATCTGCACCGCCAGCTTCGCCTCGGCATGGAACGCCCGGCCCGCTGCGGTTGGCTCGATCGTCCGGGTCGTCCGGTTGAGCAGCGGCACGCCGACGCGTTTCTCCAGCCGGCTGATGGACTTGGAGATGGCCGACGGCACCACGTCGAGCTCCCTGGCCGCGTCGGCCAGGGAACCCGTATCCACGGTGCGGACGAAGTTGAGCATGGCGGTGTACCAGTCCATACGTCGCCATCCCTCAACGGCTTGCCTGCGCCGTCGATCCGTCGGCGGCGGGCGCTTCGTCCCAGCCGCCGCCCAGCGCGCGGATCAGGTTGACCGTCGCGTTCGCCTGCACGCCGGCAAGCTGGACTTCCGAGCGGCGCGCCTGCAGCACGGTGCGCTCGGCATCCAGCACGTCGAGATAGGCCACGGCACCTTCCGCGTACTGCTTGCGCAGCAGTTCCGCGGCGCGCGTGGAGGATTGGACGGCGGCGGCGGCGGTGCGGGTCTGGTCATCCAGGATGCGCAGGTCGGACAGGCTGTCCTCGACCTCGCGGAACGCCACCAGCACCTGCTGGCGGTACCTGGCCACGTCTTCCTCGTAGGTCGCCTTTGCGTTGGCCAGGTCGCCCTTGCGCCGGCCGCCATCGAAGACCGGCACGTTCAAGGCGGTGCCGACCAGCGGCCCGAGCAGGAACGTGCGGCTCGACCAATGGAACAGGCTGCCCAGCGAGGACGATTCGAAACCGCCCGTACCGGTCAGGGACAGCGAGGGGAAGAACGCGGCCCTCGCCATGCCGATGCGCTGGTTGGCCGCCTGCATGGCATCCTCGGCCGCCGCGATGTCCGGTCGGCGCTCCAGCAGCGTGGAAGGCAGGCCCGCGGGAAGGCGCAGGCGCACGGACTCGAGTGGCTTCGGCGCCATCGAGAAATCGGCCGGCGGCTTGCCCACCAGGACGGCGAGCGCATGCTCGGAGGCGGCGCGCTGCCGCTGCACGGTCATGGCATCCGAGCGCGCGCTTTCCAGTTCCGCCTTGGCGCGGGCCACGTCGACCTCGCTGATGTCGCCCTCGTCGAAGCGCCGCTGGACGAGCGCGAACGCCTCCTCGCGATACTTCAGCGCCTGCTGGAACACGGCCGCTTCCGCATCGAGCTCCCGCAGGTTGAAATAGTTCGTCGCCACGTCGGCCTGCAGCGCGAGCTGCACCGAGCGGAACATGGCCTCGCTCCGCGCGGCGTCCGCCTTGGCGGCCTTCACGCTGGAAGCCACGCGGCCAAAGAGATCCACCTCGTACGAAATATTGCCCTGGGCGCGCCACAGCGTCTGCGGCGGAACGGTCTGCCCCGCCGGCAGCGACTGCGAGGCGCCGGACACCTGCTGCCGGGTCGGCCCAAGGCCGGCATCCAGCGTGGGAAACAGCGCGCTGCGGGCCACCTGGGTCATGGCGCGGGCTTCGTTCACCCGCGCGGCGGCCGCCTTCAGGTCCTGGTTGGCCTCGAGCGCCTGGCGCTCGAGGTCATTCAAGGCGCTGTCCTCGAAGACGGTCCACCACTCGCCGCGCGGCGTAGCCTCAGCGGGGCGCGCCTCCTGCCAGGTGCCGGCCGTCTCGCCCGGCGCCAACAGCTCGTCGTTGGAGATGCCGGTGGCTTCTTTGTAAGCCGGCGGCGTCGCCATTGAGGGACGACTGTACGTGGGCGCCAGGGAACATCCGGCCAGCGCCAGCAATGCGGCCAGCGAGATGGAGAACTTGAACATGCGAAGGGACGTTTTGGCATTCATGGCATTCACCTCATTCAGTGACCGGAGCGGCCGGTGACAGGTGGGCATGCGTGCCATGCTTGTCCACGATGCGTTGCGAACCGGACAGCTTGCGGATAAGGACGTAGAAGACAGGGGTCAGCATCAGGCCGAAGAAGGTGACGCCGAGCATGCCGAAGAACACGGCGATGCCCATGGCGCGGCGCATTTCCGAACCCGCGCCCGTGGAGGTGACCAGCGGGATGACGCCCATGATGAAAGCGAAGGACGTCATCAGGATGGGACGCAGGCGAAGGCGGCTGGCCTCGATGGCGGCCTCGATGACACCGCGGCCGTCCATCTCGAGCTCGCGCGCGAACTCGACGATCAGGATCGCGTTCTTTGCCGACAATCCCACCAACACCATCAAGCCGATCTGGGTAAAGATGTTGTTGTCGCCGTGGGTCAGCCACACGCCGAACAGCGCGGACAGAATGCTCATCGGCACGATCAGCAGGATGGCCAGCGGCAGCGTCAGGCTTTCGTACATCGCAGCCAGCACGAAGTAGACGAGCAATACGCTGATCGGGAACACCCACAGGGCGGAGTTGCCGGCGAGGATCTGCTGGTAGGTCAGGTCGGTCCATTCGAACTTGATGCCGCGCGGCAGCGTTTCCTCCGCAATGCGTTCCACCGCGGCCTTGGCCTGGCCGGACGAATAACCCGGCGCCGGACCGCCATTGATGTCGGCGGCGGTGAAGCCGTTGTAGCGCACCACCATCTCCGGGCCGTACGTCGGCGAGACCTTCACCAGCGACGACAGCGGCACCATGTCGCCGGCGGCGTTGCGCGTCTTGAGCAGGCCAATGTCGGCAGCGGTGGCGCGGAACGGGGCATCCGCCTGCGCACGCACCTGGTAGACACGGCCGAACTGGTTGAAGTCGTTGACGTAGAGCGAGCCCAGGTAGATCTGCATCGTCTCGAACACATCCGTGATGTTCACGCCGAGCTGCTTGGCCTTGACGCGGTCCAGATCGACATTGAGCTGCGGAACGTTGATCTGGTAACTGGTGAACATCGGGCCCAGTTCGGGCGCCTGCGCCGCCTTCTTCATGAAGGCCTGCGTCGCCGCGTTGAGCGCCTCGTAGCCCAGCGCGCCGCGATCCTCGATCTGCAGCTTGAAGCCGCCCAGCGTGCCCAGGCCCGACACCGGCGGCGGCGGGAAGGTGGCGATCTGCGCGCCCTTGATCTCGGCGGCGTACTTCGCGTTGAGCGCCGCCGCGATCTCGGCGGCCGACTCGCCCTTGCCGCGATGCTTCGACGGCTTGAGGATCGGGAACACGAGGCCGCTGCTGGACGAGTTGGTCAGGCCATTGACGGACAGGCCGGGGAACTGGGTGACGCGCTCCACGCCCGGCTGCCTGAGGGCGATCTCGCCCATCTTGCGGATCACGTCTTCGGTGCGGTCCAGCGACGAGCCGGCCGGAAGCTGGGCGATGCTGACCAGGTAGTCCTTGTCCTGCGCCGGCACGAAGCCACCCGGCACCGTCTTGCCCAGCAACACCGCGCCGGCCAGCAATGCGCCGTAGACCACGAGCATCGCGGCCTTGCGTTGAATGACGCGGGACGTCGCCGATCCGTAAGCCTCCGAGCCGCGATTGAACAGGCGGTTGAACGCATGGAAGAAGCGGCCGAACACCTTTTCGATCACCAGGCTCAGCTTGTCCTTGGGCGCATCGTGGCCCTTGAGCAACAGAGCGGCGAGCGCGGGCGACAGCGTGAGCGAGTTGAAGGCCGAGATCACCGTGGAAATGGCGATCGTCATCGCGAACTGCTGGTAGAACTGGCCCGTGAGGCCGGACATGAAGGCCAGCGGCACGAACACGGCGACCAGCGTCAGGGCGATGGCGATGATCGGCCCGCTGACCTCGCGCATGGCCTGGTAGGTCGCATCCCGCGGCGACAATCCGTTGGCGATGTTTCGCTCGACGTTCTCGACCACGACGATGGCGTCGTCCACCACGATGCCGATCGCCAGCACCATGCCGAACAGCGACAGCGCATTGATGGTGAAGCCGAAGCCCAGCATCAGGGAGAACGTGCCTACGATGGACACCGGCACGGCCAGCAGAGGAATCAGCGAGGCGCGCCAGGTCTGCAGGAACACGATGACCACCAGCACCACCAGCGCGATGGCCTCGAACAGCGTGTGGACCACCGCGTCGATGCTCTCGCGGACGAACTGGGTGGGGTCATACACGATGTCGTACTTCACGCCATCGGGCATGTCCTTCTGCATCTCGGCCATGGCGGCACGGACGTCGTCGGAGATCTGCAGCGAATTGGCGCCCGGCTGCTGGAAGATCACCAGCTGCACGGCCTGCTTGTCGTCCAGCATGGCGCGCAAGGCAAACTCGGACGACGACAGCTCCACGCGGGCCACGTCCGACAGCCGCGTCACCGCGCCATCGGGAGAGGTCTTGAGGATGATGTCGCGGAACTCCTGCTCCGACTTCAGGCGGCCCTGGGCGTTGACGCTCAACTGCAGCGGCACGCCGCGCGGCATCGGCGGCGCGCCGATGATGCCGGCGGCCACCTGGACATTCTGTTCGCGGATGGCGGCGACCACGTCCGATGCCGTCATGCCCTTCTCGGCGACCTTCTGCGGATCGAGCCACACGCGCATGGCGTAGTCGCCGGCGCCCCACAGCGCCACCTCGCCAATGCCCTGGATACGCGACAGGCGATCCTTGACGTTGATGAGCGCGTAGTTGCGCAGGTAGGTCAGGTCGTACTTGCCATTGGGCGACACGATGTTCACGCCCATGGTCAACGTGGGCGAGGACTTCACCGTCGTCACGCCCAGGCGCTGCACGTCTTCGGGGAGACGCGGCAGCGCCTGGTTCACGCGGTTCTGCACGAGCTGCGCGGCCTTGTCCGGATCGGTGCCGAGCTTGAACGTCACCGTGGTGGTCATGTTGCCGTCGCTGTTGGCCTGCGACTGCATGTAGAGCATGTCCTCCACGCCGTTGATCTGCTCCTCGATAGGCGCGGCGACGGTCTCGGCGATGACCTTGGGGTTGGCGCCGGGGTATTGCGCGTGCACCAGCACGGACGGCGGCACCACTTCCGGGTATTCGCCCGTGGAAAGCCTGGTGAGCGCGATGAGTCCGGCGAGGAAGATCACCGCGGACAGCACCGCGGCGAAGATCGGCCGGTCGATAAAGAACTTGGATAGGTTCATGGCCGTATTCCTCAGGCGGAAGGCGCCGCGGCGCCCGTGCCGGCAGCCATCTTCACCACGGTGGGCTGCACGGTTTCCTCGGGCTTGGTGCGCTGGACGCCATTGACGACGATGCGTTCGTTCGGCCGCAGGCCGGACGTGATGATGCGAAGGCCCTCGTTGATGCCACCGAGCGTCACCTCGCGGTAATGGACCGTGTTGGCCTGGTCGACGACCAGGACGTACTTCTTGGCCTGGTCCGTGCCGATGGCCGAGTCGTCCACCAGGATGGCCGGATGCGGCGCGGCCCCGCCGACCTTGATGCGCGCGTACAGGCCGGGCAGCAGCGCCCCATCGGCGTTGTCGAAGCGCGCGCGCACGCGGATCGTGCCGGAGGTGGTGTCCAGGTGGTTGTCGACCGAATCGACCACGCCCTTGCGCGAATAGCCGTCCTCGTCCGCCAGGCCAAGATCGACGGGGACGTCGCCATGGGCGTTCTTGCGCAGGTATTGCAGATAGGTCTGCTCGTCGACGTTGAACGAGGCGTAGATGGGCGCGACCGACACCAGCGTGGTCAGCACCGGCGCATTGGCGCCCGCGGTGACGACGTTGCCGATGGTCAGTTCCGCGCGCGAGACGCGGCCGGCCACGGGCGCCGCCACGCGGGTCCGCGCCAGGTCGATGCGGGCCGCCTCCAGGGCGGCGCGGGCGGCCTTCAGGTTGGCGCTGGCCTCGCGTGAGGCGTTCTGCTTTTCGTCGTAGTCGCGGCGGGCGATCGCATTGCTCTGGATCAGCCGGTCCGCGCGGGCGGCGTCGGAACCCGCGTAGGCCATGCGCGCCTCCGCCGCGGCGACCTCGCCGGCCGCGCGGTCCACGGCGGCCTGGTACGGCTCGGGATCGATCACGAAGAGGACCTCGCCCTTGCCGACGAGCGCGCCGTCCTTGAACGGGATGGCCACGATGCGGCCGGAGACCTGCGGGCGGATCTCGACGCGCTGGATCGCCTCGAGACGCCCGGAATAGGACTGCCATTCCGTGATGGGGTGATAGAGGACGTCCGCGACATCGACCTGGACCGCGGGTGCGGTTCCGGCGATGGCGGCCGCGTGAGCCTCGCCACCCTGCCCGTGCACCGCGTAGATGCCCATGGCACCGGCGGCGACGAAGAGGGCGGCAAGGGCGATGGACAGCCGTTTGCGTGGGGTGGACATAGCAACTCCTGGAACGGGAACGTGGGATGGACGGGTTCAGCCGCAGGTCCCGGACGAGTCGCTGGGGGTGCCTACGCTGGACGATGCGCATCATCGCTTTCGCCCCAGCGTGGATAAACAGCACCCATGTCGTTTCTTTGTAGAACAAGAAGCGTCAATAAGCGCTTGAGAGCCTGTTCAAAATCGTGACCACAGGCCCCCCCTTCCTACGGTCGCAGGGGAGGCCGGGAGGGGCGCGCGAGGGGCGCCCTTGGGCATGGCCAGCTCTTCAGGCCTGCTCGTCGGCGAGGGCCGGGCTGGCTGCCCGCACCGGCCTGGCCAGGAAGGCGAAGACCACCAGCGCCGACAGCACCGTGATCGCCGTGAGGATGTGCAGCAGGCTCTGGAACGCGTCCGCGTAGCTCGACGCCAGCACGCCCGGGGCCATCCCGGGCAGGGTCTTCACCGCATGCGCCAGGTCGCCGGTGGCCACGCGATGCGCCGCTTCGGCCACTGCGGCGGGCGGCAGGCCCATAGCGGCCGCGTCCAGGTGGGAACGGACCAGGCCCGCCAGGAGGGCGCCGACGATCGCGAGGGTCACGCCCTCGCCGGCCACGCGGGCGGTGTTGAAGATGCCCGCCGCCATGCCGGCGCGCTCCTTCGGCACCACGCTCACCGACAAGCCGTCCATCAGGCCCCATGGCATGCCGGCGCCCACGCCGATGACCGCCATGGGCGCGACCAGCGCGGACAGGGCGTCGCCCGCCTCGAACAGGCTGAGCCAATGCAGTCCCGCGGCGGCGACCAGGAAGCCGACGCCGGCCAGGACGCCCGCGGAGATCCAGCGCGTGAGCGTCGCCACGACGATGGGCACGACGAGCATGGGCAGGGAGAGCGCGACCATCAGCAGGCCGGCGCGGATCTCGCTGAGCCCTTCCACGCCGACGAACCGCAGCGGCAGCATCACCACCAGCACGATGTAGGCGAAGCAGGTGCCGATCGGCAGGATCTGCACGCCCACGAAACGCCCCAGCCGGAACAGGCTCAGGTCGAGCATCGGCCGCGCCACCCGGCCTTCGATCTTGATGAAGGCGGCCAGGCACAGCGCCGACCCGGCCAGCGCAAGCACCACCCAGGGATTCAGCCAGCCGCTCTCGGGCGCCTGGATCACCGCGCAGGTGAACAGCACGAGGGTGGCGGTGAAGCTGAGGGCGCCCGGCCAGTCCAGGCCCTGCGCGCCGGGGTCGCGCGTCTCCCGCATCCTGGGCACGCCGAAGGCCAGCGACAGGCCGCCCAGGACGGCGGTCAGCACGAAGATCGAGCGCCATCCGAACAGGTCGATCAGGCCGCCCGCGACGAGCGGGCCGAACGCCAGGCCGACGCCGAAGGTCGTACCCAGCATGCTGAAGGCCCGCGCGCGGCCGGGGCCGTCGAACTCCTGCGCCAGCGCGGCCGTGCCGCTGGCGAGCGCGGCGGCGGCCGCGACGCCCTGCACCGCGCGCAGCACGTCGAGCATCCACACGCTGGGACTGGCCGCCAGCGCGAGCGACACCACGCTGAACAGCGAGATGCCGAACGCGAAGAGCCGCTTGCGCCCGAACTGGTCCGCCAGGGAGCCGGCGGCCATCAACAGGCTGCCGAAACTCAGCATGAAGGCATTGGTGATCCACGCCAGGCCGGCGGGATCGCCGCCGAACTCGCGGCCGATGGCGGGCGTCGCCACGGCGCCGCCGGTGAAGCTCAGCGGCAGCACGAGGGCCGAAAGGCAGACCGCGCCTAGGATCACCAGGCTGTCCCGCCGGGTGTGTGCTTGGATGTGCGATGTCATGGCATGTCGTCGATAGGGGCCACGGCGGCGAGGCCGCTCGCGGCGTGGAGGATGGGCGGCGCTTCGCTAGAGGGTTTCGAGCCAGTGCACGCTGAAGAGCCGCTCCGGATCGGTCCAGCACGCCGCCGGCCGGAAGCCCGACGCGCTGGCCAGCTCCCGCACCGCCTCGATGCTGTACTTGTAGGAGTTCTCGGTGTGGATGGCGTCGCCCTCGGCGAAGGCGAAGCGGCGCCCGCCGACGGTGACCCGTTGCGCCTTCGCGCTGACGAGGTGCATCTCCACGCGCCTCGTCATGGGCTGGTAGCAGGCGTAATGGTGGAAGGCGCGCAGGTCGAAGTCCGCGCCAAGCTCGCGGTTGGCGCGTGCCAGCAAGTTGAGGTTGAAGGCCGCCGTCACGCCGCCGGCGTCGTTGTAGGCCGCGTGGAGCATGGCGGGGTCCTTCACCAGGTCGATGCCGAGCAACAGCCCGCCCCCGCGCAGCAGGCCGGCGAACCGGCGCAACAGGGCCCTGGCCTCCGCGCCATGGAAGTTCCCGAGCGTCGAGCCCGGGAAGAAGCCCACCCGGCGGCGCCCGTCGGGCAGTGCGAACGGCTGCGTGAAGTCCGCCGCCACCGGAACGATCCGGAGCGCCGGATGGATCGCCTGGAGCGCCGCGGCGGCGCCGGCCAGGTGGTCCCGCGAGATGTCGACCGGCACGTAGCGCAGGGAGGCCGATGCCGCGTCCATGCCGCCGAGCAGAAGGCGGATCTTTTCGAGCGATCCCGCGCCGAACTCCACGAGGTCGGCGTCGGCGCCGATCATGCCGGCCATCTCGCGGGCATGCTCGGCGAGTATCCGTGTCTCCACGCGCGCCGGGTAATACTCCGGCGTGCGGCAGATCCGCTCGAACAGCGCCGATCCTTCCGCATCGTAGAAATACTTGGCGGCGATGGTGCGTGGGCGGCTGCCCAGGCCCGCGACGAGGTCGCGCGCGAAGGCGCCGCGCTCGCCGGAGGGCAGGCGCGCCGCCGTGGATGTCGTTGCCGTCGTCAGCATGTCATGCCACCCGCGCCAGCCGGATGCCCGCGAACTGCCATCGCGCGGCCGGCGGGAAATAATTGCGGTAGCTGGGCCTCGCGTGGCCCAGCGGCGTGGCGGCGCTGCTGCCGCGCAGCACCATCTGGCCGCTCATGAACTTCCCGTTGTACTCCGCGGCCAGGCCGCTCCACGGCCTGAAACCGGGATAAGGGTCGTACGAGGAGCGCGTCCACTGCCACGCATAGCCGATCAACTGCTGCATGCCACGCAGCGACGAGGCAGCCTCCCACTCGAACTCCGTCGGCAACCGGCTGCCCCGCCAGCGCGCATAGGCATCGGCCTCATAGAAGCTGACGTTCGTGACGGGAGCCGACGGCTGCATGGGCTGCGCGCCCGACCATCCGAACACATGCCAGTCGTGGCCCGCGGGCTCGATCCGGGGATCGTCGCGAGGTATCCAATAGAGGGGGTGCTTCCAGCCTTCCGACTGGACGACCCGCCAGCCATCGGCCAGCCAATGGCGCGGCTCCTCATAGCCGCCGTCAGCCACGAAATCGGCAAACTCGCCGCAGGTGACCAGGCGGTGCGCCACGGCGAAGGGCTGCAGGTAGACCTTGTGCGGCGGCGACTCATTGTCGAAGGCGAAGGAAGTGCCGGAGGCGCGCCGCCCGATGGTGGCGAGACCGCCGGCGTGCCCGATCCAGCGCATGGGCGCGGCCTCTTCCGCCAGGTACGGCCTGGGCGCAGGCCCGTAGGCGGGCAACTGCGGATGCCGCGAGAAGGCATGGAGTATGTCGGTGAGCATCAGCTCCTGGTGCTGCTCCTCGTGGTTCAGCGCCAGGATCAGCGCGCGTTCGAGCGCGGGCCAGCGGGCGTCGGATACCTCGTCCAGCAGGGCGAGGACCGCCTCGTCGACGATGCGCCGGTAATCGAGCACCTCGGCCAGCGACGGACGGGACAGCAGGCCACGGTCGGCCCGCGCTACCCGCGCGCCCAGCGCGTCGTAGTACGAGTTGAAGATCGCGTCGTAACGCCTGTCGACGGCGCGGTACGCGGCCGCGAAGGGCTGCAGCACGAACTTCTCGGCGAACCACGTGGTGTGCCCGAGATGCCACTTGGTCGGGCTGGCCTCCGGCATGGATTGCACGGCCTGGTCCTCCTCGCTCAGCGGCGATGCCCGGTGCAAGGTCGCGGCACGCACCTGGCCGTAGTGCTCCAGCATCCGGGTGCGCGCGGGAGCATCGTTTCGCAATGCATTCATGTCGTGGGGTGGATCGCGGCCATGGGCCTGATCCCAAGGAGTATTCGCCGTGGGAAGGCGGCGATAAATCAGAGAACCGGCGACGCCTTGTCGCTCCGCGGGAGACAGTGACCCACGGCCACGTACCGCCGGCGCGGCTCACCCGCCTTCCCGTTGCGCCATGTGCCGGCGCAATGCCTGCGCCAGCGCCTCGACGTCCTCGTCGGCGGCGCAGGCGTGCCACAGTTCCTGCTGGAGCCGCAGCACGTACTCGGCGTTGCTGCCATAAGGGCCGTACGCCTGCGCGACCAGCGGCGCCACGGTGACCACCGAGTGGTCCTTCTCGTAGGCGGGATGGCGGGGATTGCTGGCGAAAATGATCGCGGCGACCTGCCTGCCATCGTCCAGCCCCACGGTGGCCCAGGCGGGTTCGTAGGCACCGGTCAGCATCTCCCGCCGCCAGAGCAGGTCCAGTTCCTCCCGCAGGCGAGCGGGCGGGATGCGCAGGGCCACGCCACGGATCGCGCCGTCCGCGGGCTCGATGGCCAGCATCCGGCCCGGGCGCGCCTCGCTGCCCCGCCCGAGCGTCATCCGCAGGTTGAAGCAACGGCGCCAGCCCGGCAGCGTCGCCCAGGCCCGGGCGTCGTAGTGGATCATCGGGTTCCAGATCAGGGACCCATAGGCGAACACCCAGGTTTCAGCACTTTCCGCCGGCCGGGCGGCCAAGGTCGCTTCCAGCGACGCCTCGATCTGCCGCATGCTCCATAACCCATCCTTCCCGCCATTCTCGAGGAGATCCAGGTACCTGCCGGAAGCGATGAGGTCTCTCGTCAACATGCCGGCATGGTATTTTCTGCCGATTGACCGATAAACAGGCCAGCCAGATACTCTTTGGCGCCCAGGAGGACACAATGAACGAGCGTGCCGATGCCTCCGTCGCGGAGATCGTGGCCTTCACCGCCGTTGCCCAGACCGGCAGCTTCACGCGCGCCGCCGAGAACCTCGCGACCAGCAAGTCGAACGTCGGCAAGGCCGTGCAGCGGCTGGAGGCCCGGCTGGGCACGAAGCTGTTCCAGCGCACCACGCGCGCGGTCCACCTGACGGAGGACGGCGAAATCTACCTGCAGGCCTCCCAGGCCGCGCTCGCCGGACTGCGCGATGCCGAGCAGGCGCTGGCCGCGCGGCGGGCCGAGCCCATCGGCAAGGTCCGCGTCGACCTGCCCGCGGGTTTCGGACGGCTGTTCCTCGCCACGCTGGCCGAGCTGCGCGAACGCCATCCCCTGATATCCCTGGAGCTCGCCTTCAGCGACCGCATGTCGGACCCGGTCGCGGAAGGCTGGGACATCGTCGTGCGCATCGGGGAATTGCCCCCCGACAGCGACATGGTCGTGCGCAAGCTGTGCCAGCTGAGCAACGGCCTGTACGCCGCGCCTTCCTACCTGGCGCGCAAGGGCGAAGTCGCGGCCGTGGCCGACCTGAGCACGCACGACGCCGCCATCTTCCGCGCCTCGTCGGGGCGACTGCGCCCCTGGAGCGTCAAGGACGGCAGCACCGTCCGCGAGATCGCGCCCAGCCCCGCCCTGGTGGTCGCCGACGGCCAGGCCCTGATCGACGCCACCGTCCAGGGTTTCGGCATCTCGCAGATCTTCGACCGCGTGGCCAGGCCGCTGGTGGACAGCGGACGGCTGGTGCACGTGCTTCCGGACGCCGACGTGCCGGGGCCGCCGGTGCATGCGCTGATTCCGTTGGGGCACCGCATGCCATCCCGGACCCGCGTCGTGCTCGAGCAGCTGGTGGCGTTCCTGCGCTAAGAGCCTGTTCACGATCTCCGCGCGGGCTACGTGGAGATCGTGAACAGGCTCTAAGGCGCGGCTGCGCCCGATAGCCCGCCGCAGGCGCCACGGCACGGGGCTGTGGTCCGAATTGTATCTTCAATGCATACAGTCAGGATCAGATAAGGCCGTTTATCGCCCCAGGCGAGAAGCCTAGATTGAGCCCATCGCGACGGGCCCCACCGGGGCCGGCGACATGCCATCGAGGTTTCCCGCCATGAAGCTCTACATCGCCGAAGCCACCTGCTCGCAGGCTGTCCAGGTCATCGCCAACGAACTGGGCCTCGACCTTGAGCTGGTCCACTACAACGTGTACGACAAGTCGCTGTCCAACGGCGGCGATTTCTCGCACGTCAACAAGCAGGGTTACGTGCCCGTGCTCGAGCTCGACACGCCGGACCAGGACCGGCTGACCGAAACGGTGGTCATCCTGTCGTACCTGGCGGACCGCTTCGACAAGGACGCGCGCCTGGCCCCCGCGCGCGGGACGCCGGAGCGCTGGAAGCTGGAACAGCTGCTGGTGTTCACCGCCACCGAGCTGGCCCAGAAGCACATCCCGCTGATGCGCAAGCTGCTGACCGAGGAAGGCACGGCGTTCAACCGCGCCAAGCTCGTCAACGGCTACACCGCGCTGGACACGCTGCTGGCCGACGGCCGCCCCTACCTGACGGGCGACGGCTTCACCATCCTGGATGCCTACGTCTGGGCCACGATGTGGCACAAGCGCTCGGGCGCGGAAATCTCCCACCTGAAGAACCTGATGGCCTACCAGGCCCGCATCGATGCCCGCCCGTCCGTGCAGAAGGCGCTGCGGGAGGAAGCGGAAACGGTGGCCGCCCACGTGGCCCGGGCCGCGTGACCGGCGCCCGGGAACACAGAAGGCACCGGCCATGTCCGCCGCACCGTCCAGCGCCAGCCACGATGGCGTCCGGCTGTACTGGCTTGCGGCGGCGCTGTTCCTGAACATCGCGGCGGTGGGCTACCTTCCACCGCTGCTGCTGGACCGGCCACCCGACGCCTCGCTGCTGGTCGCGCCCATGGGAGCCTCGGCCCTGCTGATGCTGGTGGCCCCCGGAAGCCGCTATGCCCAACCCTGGACGGTGATGATCGCCAATACCGTCGCCGCGGCGATCGGCCTGGCGGTGCCCCACCTTATCGCCTCCCCGGTATTCGCCAGCGCCACGGCCCTGGCCCTGGCGGTGGCCGCGATGGGCATGCTGCGAACCATCCATCCTCCCAGCGGCGGCCTCGCGCTGCTGGCCGTATCACTGGGCGCCCAGCCATGGCCGGCAAGCCTGGCCTTCGTGGTCGACAAGGTGATGCTGAGCTCCGCCGTGCTCGTGGGCGTTTCCATCGGCTTGAACCGTCTCGCCCGCCCGTTTTTCGATCCGGCGCGGCGCCCATGACTTATCCGGCGACGCCAGACCGGTAGGCCGGTGCCCCGGGCTACCGGGCCTCGACCTGCAGCAGCCGCGCCCGGCTCACATTGCCCCGCGCGGGCGCATGGAACTTCCACACCTGGCCGGGCGCGAGGTCATGCGCCTCGGCCGTCGCACGCCCGATCGCATGTCCCCTGGCATCGAACAGCCGGAAGCTGATCCTTACCGTGCGCACCCGCGCGCGGCCCGCATTGGACAGCGTTCCCACCACCTTGTTGCGTCCGGGTTTCACGTCGCGCTCGACGCGATAGGCCCCGACGTGCAGGCCATGTTTCGGAGGCGTGCCGGCCCGCGTGGGCGACGAGGCCAAGCCAACACCAAGCAGCATCAACGATAAGGTCAGACGGAGATTCATCGACTTCTTTCAGGACGTTTCAGGACGGGAGGACCAAACGGGCAGGCCGCGAAGCTTCGGCCCGGCGCCGCCACCGTGGGGGCGCGCATCATACCCGCCGCCCGCGCCCGGCATTGTGGGCCCGGTTCCATATCGCGGGCATTTATCGCATGCCCAGCCATGGACGAAGGGGATGGCAGGTGAGCGCCATCACGCCGGACCAAGACTTCACCTGGACCATGCGCATGGCGTAGCTCATCAACTGCTCCTGGCACGTGACATCGGTACGTAGTCGCGGTAACCATTGTCGACAAGACCACTCTCGGCATCGTAGTACTGGCCGGGGAAACGCGGGTTGTAGACGAAACCGGTGGTCGAGGTGGGCGGCTGTCCACCAAACGGGTTGCCCTGATAGCTCCACTGCCAGAGCGTGTTGCCATTGCCATCAGCAATGGCTCGCGGGGTATTTGACCCATCAGCGGTGACATAGCTGATCGTGCTCGTCACCCCGGTGGTATCCACCACCGCCACCGGCAGACTACCGAGCATGACGTAGTCGCGGGTAGCCGTTGTGAACATGTGGCTGGCCAAGGCCAGTTCTAGTCGGACGGTATTGGGCTTCTTGCCTTCGCCCAGCCTGTGGTCGCGATAGCGGGCAACTAATTCAGCATTGATGGCTGCCAGCGAGTACTTTTCGAAGAACAAGCGCAACTAGGCAGCCTTAAGCCTTTCGGCGCGTTGCGTTGATTCTTTCTTGGTAGGCGTGACCTCGGCGGGGTAGCGATCCAACGCCACACCAAATGTCATTCGTTCAGTAGGTGCGCGATCGATGAATACACCGCGGACCATCTGGTCCTCTGGCGCGCCCAGTCTTCCGCGTCACGTTTCGTGCGAAACGTCTTTGCAGCGGTCGGCCACCCCTGCTTGCGGATAACTGCTTTCCAGGTTCCCGAAGGAGTCTTTACAAGAGTCGCCATAGTTTGGGCACGTTTCAGCGGTGTACCGAAACTGCCCCTTGGACCAAGGGACTTGCAAGTCACCTTCTGTTCTTTAAAGCATAAGTGGCCGCGTCGTTGAAGCATAAATTGGCCACCGACGCGAGCACCTTGCCGGCTCTGGCAGGCCCTTATCATTCCTCGTCGGCAGCTACTCCGTCGGATGCAGGCTTCTCAATCAACTCAATCGCTACTGGAATTCCGAACTGCTGAATGCGTTCGGCTGCGGCCTGTAAGCTGACCTTGCTAAAGAAGGGGAGATCCAACCTTCCGTCCACGTAGGGCTTCCGCATGATTCCATACACGACCTGATATGTGTCACGGGCGAAGCGCTCCGTACTCTTCGGAAGAATGGTCTCGAATCCTCTCCGTAAAGAACGAACTTTTGATCTGAGCTTCTTGCGGAAATCTGCATCGCTGATAAATGCCTCAGCACTTACAACGCCCTGTGACCAAAGGTGACTAATCGGACCAGAAGAATGTCCGTCCTTGAGATGGATAAACTGTCCCTCTTCAGACAGAAAATCGCATGGCTCCAGATTTGCGTACTTAACACCTCGTGGATTAATCTTCGTTTGATCCAACATCAGAAGATCTTTTCGTTTAGCAGCAATGTCTTCGATGAGCTCTTGTTCGTTGAGACACGCCGTCTTACCGATTATGCTTACCTTGGGAATTGCATCAAAAAATCGCTCTACTTGTTCTTTAAAATTCTTCTGAATGCGATACCAGTTTCCTGCAAAAAGTACGTAGTACTCCTCGCTACCACTCTCACCAAGCGAGGTTTCGAAGACGAAGCAATCATAGACTCTCCATTTCTCAGAGAAATTTTCGTCACCCTCACCTTTGGACTTGACGCGATGCTTCTCTTTAATGGCAGATACATCACCATCAAACCCACAGCGCTCCAGCTCACAGACGTAGTCTTCGATGGAAAGGCTATAGAAGTTCTTTCCATGACTCCCAAAACCGTTGTAATGCAGCTCACCTCCCTCGGTATAGCTCACAATCTCAGGGGGAGCCATGTGGAGATCTGATGCATTTCCGTTGCGAAGCTCATCGATAGCTTCAAAGAGCTTGCTGTCTAACGCCTCGATGACGTCTCTTTCGACAACTACACGCATGTTGTCGACCCAAGCGAATTCTTGTAGATATGCCTTGAGATCATACGCTGCGACAATCTCTAAGCACTTCTCCTGAAGAGTGTTGACCTCAACGTCGCAAACGATCGACAGGCTGTCCTTTCCTGCCACAAACTTAGCAAACCCGCTGCTTCTTGGTGTTCCGCCGGCCACCCGCGCGAGGTCACGCAGCATGTCTACGCCAAAAGCCTGTATGTCGCTATCTTTGCTGGCCTGAACACGTTTCTGAAAGGTCACAGCATCCGGAGTGGCCAGATCAAGGGTTCGGAGACTACCGCGTGGCACTGTGTTCAATGTCACCCTAAGGCCGAACTGCCGTTCAAATGCGTCGTCATCGAGCGCGATGTGGATATGCCCGAAGCAAACAGCCGCAATCCGCGCACCAGCAGGCATGAAGATCACCGCTCCCGCACCACCCGTGAAGATGTTTTCTGGAACCTCGCCAAAACCTTCTGAGATGAACGTTTTCCAAGAGGGTGGATTTGAGTAAATCTGCCCCACAAAGACTTCCGCATCGTCGACGCCCATCCAGGAGCTCCGCTCCAACGCCCTGCTTGCACCAGGTGCGAACGTCGCGCCAAATGCGTCAGCTATCGACTTACCCTGTCGTAGTAGGCGCACGTTAAGTGTACGAGTAGCCATCCTAGCCGGCCTCTTGGATTTGGGGATTTTATTTGTAAAGTCAGAACGAAGCTGGACTATCGTGCTTGTGCATCGACGAACTTTTTGAGGATTGCCGCCGAGGGATAACTTGACATCGAGGCGATGCCATTGGCTAGCTCAACGGGAAAGAGCGCGCCCTCGAACTTGTGGCTAACTAGCGACCCCAGGCGCATAGGAGCCCCTTAGCTCCATCATTCCAGCCGTCCACTCTTCCCTTGTCTGCGCCGCGCACACTTCGCGATACTTCGCCAGAGAGCTTCCTGTAAGAAGAACCGGCATGGCGAGGCGAACGAAAGCTTGGCCCGTCAACTTGGCTCGGAATAACACCGGATAGCTCGCCCCGGACGATTCTGAATAGCTATAGCGAACGACCGAAGTAACCTGAGATGCGCCGACTGGGTTGCTACTTACGAGGTTGCGTACTGCACGATGATCAATCGCCTCATCGTTTCGTTGTGAAACAAGTGAACTCGATGACTTGCAGATCAAAGCGTAGTGCGATCGTTTCTGTAACCCAAGCTCTGATTGCCCTCTGCTCGTCACAAGCATGTGAGGAGGCAACAGCTCGGTCTCGCCCTGTTCTGACACAAACCCCAGCCACATTACGATGGAGGTTGGCGCAACATCTATGGACTTTGGTGCGGCCTTCATCGGCGTGAATAACGTTTCGAGGTCCTGGACGCTTTCTGTGGAGCGTGCATATCGAATTGCTGGCCCAACAGAATTGCCGATACCCCACGCGAAGATGCCACCCCCACTCGCGCGCTCGAGCTCTTTCCGCCTAATAATGTCGGCCAGCTGCTGGCCGGCTTCCGTGCCCATTTTCGTCCAGCAGAACACCGAAGGAACCCGCGTTTGGCAGGCCTTTTGTGCTGTTGACTGAACCAAAGATTTTGTCGACGGGGGCATGGTTGGCCAGGGGGATTGAACGTCCTTCAGTATAGTGAAAAGATACCCAGAAAATTGCCCGGAGTCGCTAGTCGGGCACGAAATTACCTTCATGCTAGGGCCTTCATTTGGCCCTCCACGCCGAGCTCGCTGCGTGGCTGCCGGACGCAATATGCCCGGCCACTGGATTTTGAACCGCGCTACAAGACTACTGGGCTGTACGCACTCCTCTAGAGGTTGCAGCTGTGAGTTGGTGAGCGTGCAGAGATCGCTGGAAATGCGATCAAGACAAGCGTCAACGTGAGCTTGCGCGGTACTACATTATTGAAGAGGGGGTGCGTCGTGACGGAAAACGCCGCTGATTTTAAAGCCAGGCTAATCCGAAGGGCGGGCCTAAGTGAGGCTGCCGTGGACGCTGCGTGGCCCGAGTGGTGGAGCGATGCTGCTGAAGCGTCGCCTTCCGCGAATGCGGAACTTCGCTTCACCTTAGCCCGCAAGCTGGGCCTAGATCCACGCTCCTTAATGGGCAAGGGCCAGCCCAAGTTCATTTGGGACGACTCGGCCAGATTTAAGGGCTTCAGCGGAGATCCGAGCGGCGAGAGACCCATTCTCTCCTCCTTCGGAATGGCACTTTGCAGAATGTTGCTAGGGGCCGTGCCAGACGCCATCCCGGTTGAGCCCATCTCAGCACTACGGCTTCGCAAATCAATCCTGAGCGGAAGGCAGGATATTGGGCTGTTGGAGCTTCTCTCAACAGCTTGGGCGATGGGCATTCCCGTCATTCACTTGCGTGTCTATCCGTTAACTGCAAAGCGCATGAGCGCCATGAGCGTGAGACTCGGCGAGCGCTTCGCTATCCTCGTGGCGCGGGATGCAATGTACCCCGCGCCAGTGGCCTTCCATGTCGCTCATGAACTGGGCCACATTTTCCTGGGGCATCTGCAAGACGGGCACTCCATTGTAGATCTCGAGAGCATCGACGAACTTTCGTCTGGCGCTGATCCTGAGGAGCAGGCTGCCGACGCCTACGCGTTGGAACTGTTGACTGGTCGCCCCTCTCCCGAGGTCGTAGTTGAGGGCCCTGGCGCAGGAGCACGACAGCTTGCGAACGAGGCGATCCGAGTTGGACAGATCGAGCATATCGAGCCAGGTACTCTTGCCATGGTCTATGGCCACGCGACAAAAGCGTGGCCCACCGCCATGGCCTCACTTAGGCACATATATGGTCAGCCCATGGACGCATGGAGGGTGATCAATCAGGTCGCACTTCGGCAGCTTGATCTAAGCCAGTTGAACGACGAATCGGAGGCTTTCGTGCGCGCGGTTATGGGGGCTACCCATGGCTAACGCTGCTATAGACAACGATGTGATATTGAAAGGCGTTTGCTACGGATTCCTTGGCATTCTCTTGGGATCGCTACCCGACGGGCCTTTCAATTATGGAATTCTCGGAACAGCTCGCTTCGTGCTACCTAAGGCGCTAAAAAAGCGACCACCTAAAAGATTCGATGTCGCTAAAGCAGACCTTAAAAAGGTGCTTGCAGAATTCGAGACTTTGGAGCCAACCGATACAGAAGCGGCGCTTGCAGCGGATCTCGAATTTGAGGCGCAGAGGCAGGGCTTGCCGGTTCACGCAGGGGAATGCCAGTTAATAGCAATGCTCGCGCTCCGTAATCTGGATCACGTTTTAACCGGCGATCGCAATGCCATCAAGGCACTTGCCACCTTGACGCTGCCAGTTTCCATCGAGCACCGATCCCTTGAAGGGAAGTTCATCTGCTTCGAGCAAGCAATCCTACACCTGATTGCGGCACATGGCGCAGCAAGGGTGCGAGAAGCAATTTGCGCGGAGCGCGACGTCGACACATCAATGCGCCTATGCTTTAGCTGCTCTTCACCTGAAGTTCCACAGAGCTCATGGATCAGCGGCATCAATAGCCATGTTGCTGATCTTCGATCGGTTGCTGGACCGCTTTTACGGTAGGAACTAGCTGTTACGCAGAAACACTGAATAGGGCGCCTTGAGTCGCGCCACAAGACCGATCTCAACTGCTTCTTCGTCTGAGGCGAGCGGAATGTCGATGCCCTCCGTGAGTTGCAGACATGCCTTATCGACTCGGCCAGCGATGTAATCACTCCCGAGCCTTCCCGCATTTTCGCCTATCGCAACTTCCGTCCTTGCAAGGGGCAACCTAAAGCTATCTGCGTGCAAATCTTCGACGACAAGCGCATAGCGAGAGCCTCGCACCTCTATACCTCGGGGTACATCGACCCAGTTCCTGCCATCGATCGAGTACTGATCCGCCGGCAGTGGCTCCGCCCAGTGATTTGAATCCATCTTTTGCATCACTAAGTGAATCGGATTTCCGATCCTTTCGTGATCAGCGGCAAATGATTGAACGCGATTAGGGTGACATGTACTACCACCATACCCCCAAAAAGCCACGCCGGCAGTATCAATCTCCTGCAGCTTTCGCTGGATGATCTCGTCCAATGGTTCTCGGGCATGAATACCAATCTTCATGAAGAGAACAGGTGCCCCAACTTTCAAGATTGCGCTCATCTACTTAGCCCTCCATGGATTCAATCGAATATTCTTCGTCATGCGCCTTGCCATAGTCGACGCGCTTCTTCTCGCGGACATATCGAATGGTGAGCGGCTGGCCACGACCATAGAAATTGGCGAGACGGTCTTGTTCGAGAGGATTACTTATCGGAGTCGCGCGATCTCCGGGAAGCGCCCTGATGAACAAGTTGCACGAACGAAGCTCTGGAGCGTCGTCCAGGTGATATAGGTGCATCTTGGAGTGCATCTTTTGGACGTATTGGTCCGAAGCCAGCGCAAACTTTTGGGCTTCAGCTAAGACAAACTGCGGCCAATCACGGTCATGATCATCAGCAATAACCACAAGACCCTCACCAGCGTAGCCGGTCACCTCGAGCCCGCGCTGCATGAATGCTTTTACGCTTTCGCCGCCATTGCTCGCACCCCATGGTGGATTTGTATAGAAGCAATCAAACTTGCCGATCACATCAGAAGGCAACGCCTCAGCGCAATTGTAAAGCCTGGCGGTCAATCTGGTGATCCCAGCATAGTCTGCGAAACGCTCTATTGCACTGCAAATTCGCTCGTCAAAATCGAACACTGTGATCTCATCAGGCCCCTCGTCGAAGATATCGCGAGCTTGGAGCAACGCTACGCAAACGCTGATCGCATCTCCGTCGCCGATGAATGCCAAGCGCTTACCCTTTGCCCATCTCGCGACCAGTTCACTTTGAAGCACCATATCGCCCGTCTTCATATAGATCTGATCAAAATCACGAAGTGGGCGCGGCCTATTTTGAACAACGTCCGAAACGGCGTTGATCGCATCTTTCAAATTGATATCTCGCATGGCAGCCTGATTTCCCCTGCAAGGTATTGTGCACGAGCTAGTTATACGTCTAAGCGCAACAACCTCTTGACCTGCTGCATGAGCTCATCCCGTGGAATCTCGCTATTGAGCAGGTAGCAAGGTCGCCCCGTTATCACAGCATACTGTGCAACCACAGAAGCCTGCAGTTGTACATGAAGAGCGAGTTCAAACGGACTTGGTAGCGGACGCCCTTGAGGGTTCGCCGATATCCGCGCGCCCAGTACATGCGGATCTGCGTAAAGGCATACGAAAACGTCCACCTCCATCGCCCGAATGTCTTCGTCCGAAAAGGGTGTAACTCTGAAGCCGTAGTCTTCCTTCGTTACGGGATGGCTGTCGATCAAAAGATGCCTTGCGGACTCACGAGTGACCCTGCTTTCCGTAAGAAGCAGTTCATCGACACTTTGCACGTCCTCGGCTGATATTGACCGCGCCGACTCTCGCCGAATGTCTATCTCGTCAAGGAGCGACCCGCGCTGCTGATTTACATAGTCCCGCAGACGCTCGCTATAGCAGAAGCAATCAATGTTGGAAGCCGATTCTGTGAGCGCCGAACATAGCGTCGATTTCCCTGTCGCGGGGGCGCCCGTTATGTAAACCACCTTCCCCATATCCACTCCCCTGCAGGCTACCCTCTTCTTCGGGCCAGCTTCCTTGGAAGGCAAAATTTGGCCTTAGTCACTCGGATGTAGGCAATATCCCATTTGGCTTAATGGCGACGAGTAATGAGAGTCCGGCCATTAGTTTGCATGCTTCTTGGCTGAGGAAGCGTCAACTGGCGCCACTCGATAGTGTCCCTTCGAAACTTTGGCGAGATGGCCACGCCTCAGAGCCAGTGAAGCGGCCAGGGAAAAGTCCTGCTTCCATTTCTCAATCGAGACATTCACAGGCATGCGGTAGCGCTGAAAGAGCTCAGCGGCCACGGCTGGCACATGAATATCCTTACCTGGCGGCAATAGGTTGATCAGCGAATACACAAACGCCAGCGTTGCTCGATAAGTTCCCCGACCGCCTGACACCTGATCCGCACCTAGGGGCTCCCTTTGCGCTTCACGCACTGAATACCGTAGTGCAGCACCCGCTGCGAGCGAAAATGGCAGTTCCTGACGGTCAGAAGTCGGGAGCGCCGGAGGTGGCAACTGCAACAAGCGATCCAGATAAGAGATCTCGTCGAAAGCGGTGTCATCGAGATGCACGTCCTCACTCGAGGACTGGCATATCTCACATTCGAAAGGTAATTCTGCGTACCTGGGATTTGCTCGCTGCGGCGTCACGCAAATACAAGCCTCACAGTACAGCAGACTGCACGAAACGGCGCCAACACCACCCTCGGCCACATTCGCGACGGGACTTCCTTTGTAGACTAACCTAAGTGAATCTTGGCGCCAGGAGTACACTGCGGCTGAATAACGGGATGCCAGATAGTCAACCCAGAACTCCGATAACTCATCCTCAATCTCTACCACCCAAGCGCGCCATTCCGGCAGCCAACCCATTGGCACGGTCTTCAGCTGCAACCATATCGGCTTATGCTTGGTGCGGACGATCTCGCCAGGAAAGGCATTTTTACGCGCCGACTCCGCCTTTCTAACGTTCTCAGGTGCGCTAAATAAGGTCGCGTGAAACTGGCATTGTGGGCCGCGAATGCCGAGTACCTCAGCATCGTAGAGCGCAATGCAGAGGGTCGTCGCCCGCGAATACGCGCAAAACAGCTCGTAATCATCCATCGTTTGGGCATCGCAAACTACGATAATAGGGGACTCCAAACCGCGAAATCTGGACAAGGTTTCGTATCGAGCCAGATGCGTATACTCGTCTCCACGTGCCCAGCCATACTTGCTTAGAACTACAATGTCATGCCGCGCCATTCCTTCGGCGGCAAGGCGAACGAGCGCATTCTTCAAAGCCTCATGCACATCGGAAACAAGGTGTTCTTCAAGGGCATCCGCCTCCAGTTCACGTGGTATATGTAACTGGTGCGCTGGACGCACCACGGCCTTTAACCGCTGATAGACCGCGTGAGGGGAGCGCAAGGCAATAGTTAGAGCGTACGGAAAGGTCGTACCCAGGGCATGACAGAGCGTTGCTAGCGAAGATCGGCCTTCCTCAAATGCAAAGACCTGAGTCTCATCGCAGAAAGCGGCTAGGTGGCGATTTCCATGCCAGTGGCTTAACCAATCGACCCATTCCTTACGGAATGATTGCGCCTCATCTATCAGCAGCGCATCAGCTTTGTCCAGCAGGCATGCCTCAGCGGCAGAAGTCAGATCGGCAAGGCAACCAGTGTCCAGCCATGCCCGGTCCAATTCACGATCGCCCTGTGTTCGGCCGGTCGCACCGCGGCAGAACGCATGCCAAGTACTGACACGCAAATGTGCGTGTTGACCAATTTGTCGCCGGATGTAGTCGGCAAGCAATGCGTTGTAAGTCAAGACAAGAACGGTGCGTTTCGTGTTGATAAGCCGCCGCGCACTTTCAATCAAGACTAAGGTTTTTCCCGTACCGGGCCATCCAGTAATAACTCGATGTTGACCGGCCATTACATCGTCTACCACGCTAGATTGCTCAGGGGTCAGTCGCAGCCAGAACTTGTCATCCCAGATTGCCCTTGAGGCCCAGGATGGCGTGCCGTCGTATGCCGGGCATAGTGTGGTGATGAGTGAAGCCATGCGACTCTTACCGAGGATTCGGGAGCCAAGTGCTTTACGCCAGTAACGCATGATGGAGCCAATGCGCGCCCCGATGTTCACCAGCTGAGGTCTATCTACGACGATGGTCTCAGGTGGATCGACGGTGCGATCCGTCAGGGCAGCGCTAACGGTTTGCCCGCGGAAGTCGCTGTGCGGAAAAACCAAACCGTAGCCAATGCGAAGGCGTAGCGTCGGATCGATGCCCAACCACCTGGCGAGACCGTGCACGTTACGTCTGACCTGCTCTACCGCGCGGCTCGATGTGGCGCTATCAACATGGACAAATGCGAGCCCTTGAACCTGGTGAACGCCTCCCTTCACCTCCAGCGCCAACACTCCGAGTTCCGGGTGAATGACGAGGAAGTCTAGTTCACCAGTAACCGCTGACGGCGCTACGCCGGCAAGTTGGTAAGCTGCGCTACTTAGCCACGGCAGACTATGTATGACCACGAACTCATCGCTCAACTGGTCTTTAAGTAGATGATAGAGCAGCGTTTCACCTGTGCTGCCGGTAGCAGCAGGTCCGCAAGCAGGAATCATATGCGCCAACTGTGAATCTCCCTTTTGCTTCCTTGCCAACGTCGGCTACAACAAGCAACTTATTCAGAAACCAGTAAGTACCGTGCAAACGCAGGCTCGGAGTTCCACGCGCGTCAGAAATTTGACGCGCATTTACCCGCAGATCCGCAAGCCGAAGACAATATAGCGCCCTCGCTAGCGAGCCTTATAGAGGGAGGGCATAGGCGTTCGCACTGGCTTTTGAGTGCCAGCTACCGTGTCATTTGTTGAAAGCTTCGCAGATCACTACTTGCAGGCATTCAACGAGGACGATGCCACGAAGCGTGGCTTGCGAATTGCGGAGTTCTTTACCCTGGACACCAAATTCACTGATCCCGGAGCGGTCGTCACGGGTCTCGACTTGCTCAATGAACTAATGGGGCATCTGCACCAGCGCTTCCCGGGTTGGAAGTTGTCGCGAGAAGGTGACGTCAAGGTCGTCGGGCATTACGCACGCGTTCCTTGGAAGATGGGTCCAGCAGACGGTACAAGCCATGGTTCGCGGCGAGGACGTCACCGAGATTCGTGGCGGAAAGGTCGCCTCGACCGTGGTCTTTGTTCTCTGGATGAAGTGAACCCGCGAGCCCCACCGAACGGGTGGGGCCCGGCCGCCGCGAGTGCACGTATTGGCGCCTTTTGATCCAGCAAGCCGCTGAGAAGGCAGCGCACGGCTCTAATAGGGAGCCCGATCCGGATCACCACCTGCGCCATGTACGCCATCCCTAGTGACAGGGCCCGAAGCCATAGTTTGCGAAGGACATTTCGCCTTCCTTATTTCGTCAAGCGCCTGCAGCCCCGGGACCCAGAGAGCAGAGCTGGCTTTGGCTCAGTGCGGGGTGCGATACGCCAGGGCAAGAGAGATGCTGCACGGTTGCGCCGGGATCAGATGGATCCCGGCGCCACACACTCATGGATGGTCAAACTTAGGAAACGTCCCTCATAGTTTGATTGTTTTGGTCAAACTATGTGAGAACCCGCACTTCACCAAGACTGCTTAGAAATATGGTGGGCCCACCAGGATTCGAACCTGGAACCAAGGGATTATGAGTTCACCAGAAATGCAGCGAACCTTTAGAAATCAGGGTTAAGCCACGCAAACCTGCTAGAACATGTATTGCTTTAAATACATCAACTTAGCGAATCATGGCGCAACCCTGTAGGTATGCGCGGTGTACTGCCAATGTACCGATCAAGCGATATTGCTGTTTGGCGTGTCCCAGTAACCACATTGGCCCACATGCCCCCGTAAGCCCATCGTACGCTGGCACCCCGACAAAGTGGATCAATCGAACTAATCAGTCGTGCTCATCGCGCCAGCATCTAGACCGCCGCTGGTCCATGAACCGCATTCGGCCAAACGCGGCCCTCTGATGTTTCCGACCACGAGGTCACCGTCACCGATGAAGCACTCCACCAGGGGCCTCAACACCTCATGCACCGATCCTCACGTTGTACCCAAGCGCTCGCAGCCCTTTGCTAGTTCGCATGTTTCGCGGCGGAAATTCATCTGGACGTGCCCAGCCCACGATTTCACCAAGACTACTCAGACCAATGTGTGGGATCGCCCACTCGTCGCTTCGGATAGCCACCACGCTTGTTCTTGTGTGATACGCGACTACGTTCGACGCCACGGCCGCTTGCCAGAAATCATTGTCGTTGATCACGGCAGTGAGTTTGAGTCGGTCTACTTCAAAGCACTTCTCGCTAGGTACGGAGTTACGAAACACGAACGGCCACCTCACGACCCCCGCTTCGGCGGGCGCGCCTGCGCGTCCATGATGAGTCCGGGTCGCTTGATCACCGAATGTTTGGCGCCCTTGGCGGTGAGCTGGTAGGACCACAGGCCGTCACTGTACTCGTCCAGCCCGGGCTTAATCATCTGTTGCAACGTTTCGGGCGCGATCAGCCGGCCAGCGAACAGGGCATGGGCAAACTTCAGCAGGTCGCCCGTGGTGGCATACTTGGCGTCGGCGGCGTACCGGTTTTTTGGATACACCGACACATCCCAGGACAGGACTTTTCTATCGTCGGGATACTAATATGTATCCGCGAGTCGATCCACGATATCACCGTGATGAGGCACGCCGCTGTCGATAATGTGCAGCGGGCCACGATGTCAGCCCAAAAGAGATCAACCTCTCCATGCTCGCGTCTAACCCGCGACCTTGCTTTCAGCGCAAAAGACGCTCTGGAAGGACTGGGTGTCATGAACGGTGTGTCAGCCGCTTTCCGCGTGGTAGGCGGTATCCGCTTCACATCCATCTGGCCGCTACGCGCCACTTGCAAGTCCAGGCTGCCGTGGTGTCAGTGAAAACCTCGCCATTCGTCAACATCGGCCCCCCGGATCTTTGCGATGATGCCAAGATACCCACCGGCAGTGCTCTACTGACTTCCAGCTTGGCGTGAGCTTCCGCTCGCGAGATGCCACGTCGGCGCAGGCCCCGGCAACCAGGGAATAGGACGACCAAGGCGCGACTCGACAGACCATGACTATGATGGAGGAAGTGACATGAGCAAGGGTATGGATTCGAAGAAATCCGACAAGAAGAAGCCGGCGAAGACGATGAAAGAAAAGAAGGCGGCCAAGCAGGAAAAGAAGCGGAACGCGAAGTAAGCAGGCACCTCTGCCCCGAAGCGCCCGCTTTCAGGGTGTCTTGCGGAGATGGTTTCTCGTTCGAGCGCAGGCATTTGACGGCGCTAACGCCTGCGTCCAACCGATAGTGTCGAAAAAATCGCTTCCGAAATTTCGGGCCTCTCGAAGCCCGAAGCCCGAAGCATCGGCCACGACAATCGCTTCCCGGCGAGTTCGAAGCGAAACATCTCGAAGAATCGAACCGTCGTGGGCGCCGCGCGCGATAATTCGCGCCCCATTTTTCTTGGCCAGGCATTTTCAGCACCATCGACCCGAAACGCACATGGCGGACTGCCCTGCCTCTTTCGAGGATCTCGGCGCGCCGTTGGCGTCCGCCAACTGAATAAGTAACAGACGTAGCCGTATGATGGGTGTCCCACACAGGGAGTCATACGAATATGACGGCGAATCCCGATCCGACCGCGGAAGGCCTGCTTCGCTATAGGGCAACGAAGGGATTCTTTGACCTTGCCGAATTCTTTCTAGTACGCAAGGGAGCGTCTCGACTTGTGCCATGTCGATGTAGATCCGGTTGTCTCGATCCTTGCATGGGTGGGTGTGGCTGTCAGGCGTGCGCCTGGCGGTCGGCAGCGGATGGCCAACCATCGAAGAGAGATTGGTTGCAACTTTGAGCTGCGGGAGAGCCGTGCACGGCAGCTCCCTGAGCGCCAGGGAAGCGTCTCCGTTGCCTGAGCTCGGGCAATGTCCGCCTTTGGCCGGAAGCGGGCGTTGCGACGACACAAGAATTTCGGATCGAAGGTAGTCCGCGAGTTCTGGCTGTGTGTGGATTCTAGTCCCGCCACCGAAGCAACTCATTACGTTGAAGCAGGATCACAACAGCCCCGGAGATGACCAGGGATTTCATCTCGGTTTGCTGGCTGCGCCGTCAAGAAAGCGCATTTGGCAAGGCCGTGACACGCGCCTTCACTCTGCCCGCTGAGGCCTAAGGGGATGGCTTCGCATGCAACCACCTTGCCCAAGGTGTCGATATCTTTGCGATGACCGACCTTGCAAGACACGACGACCCGCCTACGACGGCCTGCCTGTATCAGAGGACTAGCATCATGAAAGTGCTCGTTGCCGCCGCCTTCCTCCTGGGGGCCACCTCGACGTGTTGGGCGCAGCAGACGAGCTCAACGGATGAGTACCATCGAGGTTATCTCTGGGCTCAAATACATGACGTCGACAACACTTCGACCTGCGTCGGTATATCCGAGTCTTTCAGCGAGGGGTGTGCAGCCTTCGTCGCAGATAAGCGCATGTCCATATTGGGGGATGGAAGGTCGACTATGCCACCCTCGACAAATTCCACCCCTGGAGGCAGCCTGCACGACCGCAAGGATGCCTGTGCAGCGTCCATCCGACTGGAGCAAGCGTCCAATCAATTGGCGCGCTGTGCCATAAGTCCCGAACCCAGTGATGGCTGCGTAAGCGAATATCGCGATGTTCGCGATACCTTCAGCCGCTACTCGAGCATGTCGCACAGCGCTGGCGAGGCGTGCAAGTAGGCAAGCTGGATTTCCATCATCGTTGGGGCCGGGAAAGATGATGGAACCTGTAGCTCAGGCGAGGCAAACCTCGTCATCAATTCGATGATCAGCCATCCAGCCGGCAGCAACTCGCCAGTGTTGGAGGAAAGGGATGCACCCTCGTCATGCAGTTAGAAAGGCACCTAGCTGGTTTGGACCCACGCAAACTCAATGTCATCCTGAACGGCCTCGTTGATCTCGCCGTCCGGAACGCCCAGAAGTTCGTTGATGCGTCCATGTCGCATGCCGAAGAAGATGCCGCTACGCCGGAAGGTGGCGGTCCACGTGACGCGATCAGGGTTGGCGCGCTCGTAATCACCTTCGTACGTAAAGCCGTTGGTGGTCTTGCCGGAAATACTGGTCATGATGGCTTCCTTTGGGGTAGATCGTCTTTGCGCCTTCCGTCCCTGGATGGGGGCCGGCGTGGAAAGGTCGAGCGTTGTTGGCCAGCGACTACCGTCAGCGATTGGCAAGCTCAGCGTTTAGGCAGGGCGCACCGTCGTCGTCCATACGATCGGCGTCCAAGTCTAGGCGGTTTTTGGGGGACTCCAGCAAGTCGACCTTCGGCACGACTTCACTTCGTCGTGCTGTAGCCTTGGCTCGCGGCGAGGCCACCGATGCGTCGTACCCCGGAAACCAGCGATTGCGCTGCTCGTTGTCTACAGCCTCGGAAAGGGGCTGGAAGTGCAGCTTATGAGGGTGGAAGTAGAGCGAATTCGTTTGATTGATGATGTACATGGAGTTGCCTCGAGTGTCGACCTGCATCCCTCAGGTCTAAGCAAGCGCTAGCCCGCGGCTCCGGCCAAGGCGGATAAAACTCAGAGGCCTTGCAAGAAAAACTACAGATAGTCTGAGGCAGCCGAAGCGGGTCTAACGAAGCCCCGGTGCACGATCAACATGCGCTTTCTTCTGTTACGCCGCTGTAAGGTGTCGCCAGGATGCTGGCCCGACTTTCTGCGAAGTCGCGCCTACCGGTTGCTCACCTGCTTCCACGTGCGCCAGCACTCTCAACCATCGAATTGAGCTGAGATCTGCGACCTCCTGGCGCACCACGTAGACAGCGCTGTAATAGCCGGGCAGCCACCGATCGGGGCATTGGCGGTCATAGAGCCTGGGAGGAATGAAATACACGCCGTTCATAAATTCACCTGGAGTATGGCTCGCGTCAAACGAGCGTAGGCGGACCGCAGTCCGCAACTCCAGCAAGACAAGAACCGGAGATGAATCAAAGGGCGTCAGGGAAAGTGACGCGCGATTGAGGCGCGGGGAATGAGTTCCAGAAGATTCAGCGCCCGGCGAGCGTGCGCCACTCACTGTGACGAGGACGTGCGGTCTGTCGACAGACAATTGTGTCGGTTCTTTCGCCATGTCTTGGGGCGTCGACTTAGAAGGTGTGTGATCACTAGATCGCCCTATTGAACGGACGAATGAGAGTTGCTTTGTATTGCATTGCCTATGGAGCGATGGAGCCCAGTACGCCGGGCATCTCGCCTGACTCATTCAGGCACATCACTCTCAGCTAACAACCACACGCGCATGCTGCTCGGGCGCCAGGAATGAAAGTCTCCTCCTTGGCAGGCGTCTCAGTTACGCGGTCCTCTCCCTAACGCCATCTGAGTTCTTCTCCGGTCTGCATCGGAGGTCGCGGCTTCGGTCGCTCCAAATCCGCCACGCGGATCACAACTCAAGGCAAATTCATGTCCATTCATGATTCCAACATTTCTCGCGTTCCTGGCAAGAACATCGTCGAGACAGCAGCCGCCAACGGCTCGTTCCATACGCTTAGCAAGGCTCTCGAAGCGGCAGGACTCACTAACGTCCTGAAAGGTACGGGCCCTTACACCGTGTTTGCGCCGACGGATGCGGCGTTCAAAAAACTCCCGAAGGGCACACTGGAAAACTGGCTGAAGCCAGAAAACAAAGCGGAGTTGATCTCTGTACTGAAGTACCACGTGCTGCCGGGCCGGGCATCGGTCGTTGAGGTCGGGAAACTGACCGCGCCGAAGATGCTGCAGGGCCAGACTGCAGCGATCACAAAGGACGGTGACAAGCTCAGTATTGGCGGCGCCACCATCACGGGGCCGGACATCGCCTCGAGCAACGGCATCATCCATGCGATCGATGCGGTAATCGTGCCCACTAAGCACTAACGACAGGATCTTGTGGTGGGGACCGCTCCACCACAAGACGCCATACGGATATGGGGTCGGATGACACTTGCCTGGAAGAGGCTAGTGCCGAGAGTGCGGCCCTAGGGCGTCACTACCTCTCGTGGCACAAATAGCTCGCTCGACATCCACGGCAGAGCCGGTGCTGTATTCCGGCCACAAGAGCGGATTCTCTGTGGGGACGCTTGCATCCAGCAGTTCAATCGATGTCGCGTCAACGAGTTCCATGAGATGACGAACATCGTCAACGGGCATTTCATCGTCCAACGCCACCGTAACCACAGTGTGGCCCATCTGTGCCGGCCCGGGAGGATGGCTCGGTGATCGAAGCTCCGATGCATTCTGGCCTTCTCGATGGCCCTGATGACTGATATGGGACACAACAGATGTCGGCGCACTTGAACTTGCGGCTGAGTTTCCTACGCTCTCATCCACACAAGCCAGCACATGCGCGCGTCGCACGCCCCTTGCCAACAGCTTGTTGATAACGGACGCGGCTGCAAACTGACTATCAAATTTAGCAACAATGAGGTTGGACATACTCGGATATCCTCGTTGGCAATACGCGTGGCCATGCTACGTCATCGCCTGGAATCGTTCCGTGAGAGCCTCATTACGCGTAACGTCAGGCGAGAAATCTGGGAAATTGCTGCGCAACGGCGGCTGGACATCCTGCTAATGCATGGACGGCAACACGACTTCGAACTACTGAGGTGCGCCATGACCACGGATCCACATCTAAGCGCCAACAACCTTCTGAGGGACTTTGATGTCCTGCTCGATCAAAATCAACGAGTGCAGAAGGAGAACGATTTGCTGCGCCTTGAGCTGATGCGACACCCCTCGGGTGCAATGCAGATTCGTTCGGTAGAGCGATCCCTGGGGCGGGCCTATCGCGACATCCACAGTGAACAGGGTGGCATCGCCAGCGCAGCCTATACAGTCGAATGAGGCTGCCGTTGAACGCGGATGCTCGAATGAGCGGCCACCCCGCAAGGCACCCTGAAAGGGACGCGACACACCTTGGTGCGCCGCGCGTTCCGCAGTGATGCGCCGACGCTCATTTGAAGTAGCGCGGCCTTGGCAGTAAAACCCGCCATCACCATTTCTGAAAGAGCGGTCGCTCAGCGCAGTTTATTGGGGGCTTCGCGGATCACGCTGGAATTGGGGCTCAGGTCGTGGGCGATGGCAGAAGGCGGTCATACTCCTTCTTGACCACGGCATAGCACTCGCAGGTCCGTTTCTCGAGTCCCACGCGATCCAGCACGGTGATATGCCCTCGCTGGTAGCGAATCAGCCCTGCCTGCTGTAGGTTGCCCGCCGCCTCGGTAACACCTTCGCGGCGGACACCCAGCATGTTGGCGATGAGCTCCTGTGTCATCACCAACTCCATAGAATGCAGGCGATCGAGGCTTAGTAGCAGCCAGCGGCACAGCTGCTGGTCCAACGAATGGTGGCGATTGCACACCGCCGTCTGCGACATTTGGGTGATAAGCGCCTGGGTGTATCGCAGCAGCAGATGAAGTACAGGTCCCGCGCGGTTGAACTCCCGCAGCATAAGGCTCGCCTTCAACCGAAACCCTTGGCCAGCGCTCTGGACCAGTGCCCGGCTCGGCGTGGATTCGCCGCCCATGAACAGCGAAATGCCGACGATGCCCTCATTGCCGACCACAGCGATCTCGGCCGAGGCACCGTCTTCCATCACATACAGCAGTGAAATGATTGAGGTCGTCGGAAAATACACATGGCTTAGTCGGCTGCCGGACTCGTACAGCACCTTGCCGAGCGGCATATCGACAGGCTCAAGGTGCAAGGCCCATCGAGCCCATTCGGCATCTGGCAACGCCGCAAGCAGCCGGTTCTGCCTCGGGTCGGGAACAGCAGCCATACCTGTCCTCATCGTGCCCTTTGGCAGATTTTAGCACCCTGCTGCTCTGTTTCGCGGAAGGCGGGATCCAGTACGGCAAGTCTCCTGAACCCATCGCGCTTGGGTAGCGATGCTGGCTCCTGGCGTGTTCGTCGGCATGCAGGGACAGAAGAGGGTGCGCTCTGCACCCTCAGCTTGTTATCGCGGGTCAGTTGCGAGACCGCACTCAAGTCGCCAAACCGGTATGAATCACGATTCGGAGTTGAAATGGCTGTCTGCAAGCGGGCGCGTGGCTGGCCTCTCTTCCTTGTCGGCTAAGGAGCCGACTGCGGCACCCTTGGGCTAGAGACATGGGTGCATGCCGCAGCTGCGATATCAGCTTCGGCGCCTCCTGTGACCTCTAGGACCCTAGGACCGCCGTAAGACAGCGAATGCAGGATCACAGGTAATAGACACCCATTGCGGGGAGGTGTCACTGTGATCAAGTCACATCCCCGAAACTTACGGGCGTGGCTCAACGAATCGAGGCTCACGCCCCATGCGCACGGCAGACACCATGCCGCGTCCCCTTCGTGTAATGCCAACATGGTAGTCCGCCATACCGTTAACGTTGGCGCCATCAAGCGAACCAACCGGCTCAACCAAGTCCTGTGCCATTAGCCTATCGGCACTAGCCATCGGCATATTCAGCAACTCGCCGTAGCTGAGGGAGAACAAGTAGTTGATGTCATCCTGTCTCAGACTGTCGTCTGCGGGCATGGCCAAAACCTCAAACACGTTAAAAGCAAGCTTGATTGAAGACTCGTGCGACTTCTGTACGGCACGCAACATAGCCATTGGCCAAACCTCTGACGCCTCCCTTGGCTAGTACCTCAGGGCTTGTCTCCCCAGGATCGCTCGATGTCCACCATAAGGGCAGTCTGAAGGCCCCGCTGCGTCAGTGCAGCAACGTGAAATACGCGACCATGGCGTACACCATGACAGTCGCCTTTCCGACGATAAGTGGCTGCCCAGACCACGCTGTCCTGGGCAGCTGTGGCGTACGTCGCCGTGTAGTCGAAACCGTTGCCCGTGATACCGGCAAGCTCAGACATGGCCTCATCAGACATGGCATACCCCAATTCGCACCCAATTCGCACCAAATGCCATGCTGTCTTCTGGACGACTATCCATCTGTGCGGTTCCAAACATACACAGCCGTCGAACCGGCGTCGGTAAAACCTGACATGTCCGTGTGCCGCAAGCACGCCAACGGGCATACGTGTGCAGTCGGCACGGACGCCAGAGCTGAGGGGACGTCGGGACGCCTGGCAAAGGGGCGAGTCCAAAATGCGGTCAGTTCTTAGCCACCGCCGTGGCGCCAGTTGTCTGTACGAGTGCGGGGTAGCAATCAGCAATCATTAGAATCCGTAGGCAAGCATGAAGCTAGGCCAAAAAGATCGACTTGATGGCGTATGGACTTGCCATTCGCCGCAGCGGAGGATCTTGGGGCGGCTAGTCTGGGATGACTCCGACAGAGCGCCCATTGCTGGAAGAGAGATCGCCCGTTGCGGTTTGTGGAGAGGATCCAAATGACGATTCTACGTGGCGTGTTTGGCCCCTACAGTTACGAAGGCTCCTATACGACGCGTCGAGATTACGCAGTCTGGCGCGCACTGCTTTGGAGGGACGGCGAATTTCAAGGAGAAATGGGTGGTGAGCTACTGCAGGCTTCGCACATTGCAGTCCTGGATAGCGCTTTCATCCACGCCCTGGTGCAAAGCCGCATTGCTCCCTTACTCACATTTGGAGCGTAGCCGCCATGCGCTCGCCGTCGCCGCCCGGCTCTTTCTGTCGCTGACTTACCAGTGTTGTCTGATGATGACGTGACGCTCCGTAGCGCCATGAGTATGGGTATCGCGCAAAGGATCGTTCGGAAGGCAAGCAACGTCTGTCTTCGAGTGCGACTTCAGTCGGTCGACGCAGCACACTATGCCTCGTGAACTGTACAAGTGACTAACCTGTGGTCGCGGCAAGGAGATGGCGGACCATCAGCGCTTCACGCTGGCAACCGGTATCCAGGTCTACTTCTTCGACCCGCAAAATCCATGGCAGTGGGGATCGAACGAGAATACCAACGACCTGCTTCGCCAGTACTTCCCCAAGGGCGCGGACCTCACGGGCTAAACTCAGTGCCCTGGCTCGGGAGTTGAATGAGCGACCAAGGCCGAGATGCTCAATTTCGAAACACCGGCCGAATGATTCCAACAATGTGTTGCAACGACCGACTGAAGTCGCAAGCCTGAGCGGACATTCCTCATGGCTGGCCATCGATGCCGCAGTCGGTCGCTTGTGTTGGCTTATCTTCAGCTGCCATCCCTTCATAGCCGTGGCCTGCGCCAGATCACCATCATGTAACAACTACAAGCGCATGCTGCTTGGACGCTAGGATAGAAAGTCTCCTCCCTGGCAGACGTCTCAGTCACGCGGTCTTGTTCCTGACGCCCTCTGAGTACCTCTCCGATCTGCATTGGAGTCGCGGATTTTGTCCGCTATGGATCCTTGTCGCGGACCCCTAATAGTGAAATCGAATTATCATGTCCAACAACGAAGCCAGCCTCTCTAGCGCTGGTAGCAAGAAGCTCGTCGACACAGCGGCCGCCAGGCAAGGCGGCGGGCGATGATCAAGGGTGCTGCCGAAAGGTTGAGATACTTCTTCCGTCCGTTCCGCAGGGGCGAGTATCAGCATGCGCCCTCCATTGAAGAGCTACACCTCATGCATCAGGAGCGATCGCCACGGGCAACCAGCTTATGGCGCAAGTTTATTTACGCGCTCACGGAAATCGGGCGGCGGTAATGCATATGGCCATGACAAGATCGCAGCTTGTTGACGAGTTGCTTGCTCTGGATGAAGAGTTGCTCAGAATCGATGCTGATGGTGTGCAGGAGGAAGCGGTTCAAAAGACGCTTCAATACGCAGTGAATGCATCGACGCAGACCGTCGGTCAACGAGATTGACTCTGGTGGTGGGTCCAATTCTATGCGGTTATGGACCACCGAGCGGCGCGACTCGTTTCGCCATTGGCTGCGTGCGCGTTGCGTTGAGAAGAAGCTCAAGGCCGGGGCTGTTCCGTTCCGGTCTGTTTGTCTCTGTCACTTGGATGTGCCTTAGACCCAACGCGGATATCGGTACCCGCGAGCATTGGTGCCATCGTCTTCTGGCGTGTTCACGGCGTCGGGCGAGCCACATTGGCTATCGCGCATGGCGACGCGCGCTTCGGATCTCAAGACCTTAACGGTCCCGTTCCTCTGGTTGGCGTAGCGTAAATCCGCTCGGAGATTCTGGAGGACGTAATGCCTATCGGTGCCGGGTTGCAGCAGGACGACGTCAACTACCTGTTCTCGCTCAGCTACGGTGAGCTACTGAGCATGCCGCTGGCCAGTGCCGACCGCCTTATGGCTGATAAACTGATTGAGGCCGTTGGAACGCTGGACGGTGCCGCGGTTACCGGCCGGATGCTTTACAACGTGGACATCACGCGAAGGGGGCGCCTTATGGTGACTGCTGTTCTCGGTGGTCACGATAGGCGATTCATCGCACCGCATTCCTAGCTGACGATGGCAACATGGTACCCGTCACATGACGTCGAACGATATTCATTTGGTCGGTCATTTGGTTCTACCCGCGACGCTCCACCCTGTCGCCGGCGACGAGCCCATGTCGAAGCTCCACCGCCGCGACCTTGAACAGGTCCAGCTCAATCGACTCATGGTGCAGTTGCCTCGCCTGCTACAAGAGTTTCCCGATCCAGCGGACCTCTTGTCGGCCTTCGCCGGGCTGGCTGACTTGATTTTCGATGCTGCCGGGCCTGACGACCACGACTGGATCACCTGCCAGATCAACGCCATGTTGGAAGCTCGCGGAATACTCGTCCGCTAACGGCTCGGATGAATATCCATCTGGTGCGGGCACAAGCCCCGCGAGCCTTCGCTGGGCGCTCAAGGCTTCCTTGTGGTCGGCCACAAGAGGATGACTAGGCTGCCGGATAGGGCATGCGGTGACGAGTGCAGATCCAATCAATCATCCCCCGCACCCAATCCTCGTCCTCACGACTGGATTGCGCCAGGACATCAGAAAAGACCCCGTCGGTAGATTCAAAAAACTCCTTGTCCTTGGGGTATTTAGTACGCAACACAGATACCGTTACATCCACCCGGCTTAGCAAGCCGCGTAAATCTTGGCGTGACTTAGACATGGGTCTGCTCCTGCTGTTAAGGCAGAGATGGTTCGAGAGGTGTCTGCTAGATGGTGATTGGGGCAGCAAGGAGGATGATTCCACGCTCCCTGAGATCACTTTGCGCGTGCCGCTGTTAGTCCCATGTAACGAGACAGGGAAGGGCTTCGGTCTGCTTGGCAGGAGCGGGGCTCGGGGTTGGAGTTGCCTTCGTCTGCCAGAGATCGCCGATCTCTGCTTGAGTGCTACCCGGCTACTGGTACACCCCCGATTCCGTAGACACCTGATAGTGTCTATTGAGGATCGGAGGATCTATGACCAGCAAGCGTTTCACCGACGAGTTCAAGGCCGAGGCGGTCAAGCAAGTCAGCGAGCGTGGGTATCCCGTGGCCGAAGTGTCCGAGCGGCTGGGTGTGTCCGTTCACAGCCTTTATGCATGGCTTCGTGAGCGCGGCGTCAGCCGCGATGCGCGCAAGGCCCAGAAGGACGTTGATCTGGTGCAGGAGAACGCTCGACTTCGCGCCGAGCTGCGTCGCGCCGAAGAGGAGCGCGACATTTTAAAAATGGCCGCCGCGTACTTTGCCAAGGAGTAAGGGCGAAGTACGCCTTCATGCAGGCCCATAGCCAGCGGTTTCGCGTCGTCACGATGTGTCGTGTGCTCAAGGTCAAGCGCAGCGGTTACTACGCATGGTTGAAGCAACCGCTTGAGTTGCCGTTTGCGGCCAGATCCGGTCGATGGCTCGCTACGATCTAGGTGTCTCCGAGTTGATCACCTGTGATCAGTTCAAGTGATCAGCTCCAACAGTGTCTGCACTAGGCGCCACCACGTCGCTTCAGCGAGGTGCGCACCGTGTGCTTCAGATGTCCTACCTCGCCCGCAATTTCGGCGACACCTTTTCCTTTTCGGTGAAGGGAAAAGATCAACTCCAATGTGGTGTCTTTGACCCGCGGTTCGCCAGTTGTTGGGCTGACATGCGTTTCGCGGCCCCTTGCTTCTACGACAAGGCGAAGGCTTTTCAGCGCCTTCGATACTGCTTGCCGACTGACTCCAAGTTCCCTGGCGATGACTGCTTGCGACAGCCCCTTCTTCCACAGGGCGAAGATCCGCTCTTTCAGTGAACTGTGTTGAGACTTCGTGGATCGGATACGTACGAGCCCAGAGTGCACTGTGTCGTAGGCTGTCTTCCGCGTCTCCTGCTCATCCGCGCCGCGGGGAGCGGGAAATCGCAACCAGAGTTCCGACTCGACCATGCTCGTCATTGAAGCGAGCTCTCTCTGGAATGCTTTCTTGTAATAAAGATCCGCGCGGTATCGAGATCCCGGATCACTTGGGTTGTGTTCGGCGCAGAAGCGATCACTGATCCGGGCAACGCGGGCTGGCACGGGCCATGGCCAGCCCAGTTCCTTCAGTGCTTTTGTCCGGGCAGACACTCTCCAGCAAAGCTCGCAGAAGGCCTCTGATGGTCTTCGCTGCTTTTCGTCAGCCACCGCGCCGAAGTCAATGTCGAGCCCTCGTAGAGGCCGCCGGCGGCGCACGAAATCCAGGATGCTTCGCATCGTATCCAGCGAACCCACAATGCGCCTGGAGACGCTGTTCGTGACTTCGCCCGCTCGTGTCTTTTTGTCGATGCCTCGGATGACTTGTCGGACATTCTCATTCCAGACGGCCAGCCGCGCGATGCGCCAGTCGACTTCCGCAATCCAGTTGGGCCGGGTTGCTTCCTTCAACACAGATCTTCCGTCGGGAAGCACGCCCACCGGGCGGACTGGAGACCCAAGTTCCGACAAGTCCGGGGCAATAAACGACTTCACCGGCCTTTTGCCGAGTGGGATCCAAGGATGATTGATTGTGCCTTCCACCAGTACGTCTGAAAAAAGGTCTGGCAGGAGTCTCCGCAGGTCGGGCCAACTACTGATCAATTTCAGGATGCGCCCGAATGGTTCATCGAGATGACGTCGAAAGAGACCGCGGATTGAATATCGCCTCGAGGTCAGGCTGTGGGAAGGCGTGAGCGACGCGCGGAAGCCTTTGACGGCGAGTGCGAGTTCGGGATCACATCCCTTGAAGGGCCGGAGCAGTCGGACATCCATGTCGAACTTCTCCGCACGCGTGATCATCCGAGTGTCAACTTCTTTGTTCCGAAAATGGTCCTATTCTAGGCGTTCTTATCCGTAGCCTGCAATCACTCCTCCACATGGATTGATAGCAATGACAACCGAAGAGCTACTTATCAGTATCCACGGCCCATGCATGACACTTGCAGCGGTGGCGAAGGTACTCTGTCGAAGCGAAGCTGGGCTGAGAGTGTCCCTTGGCAGGGCCTCAGAGTTTTCCCGAAGGCTGCGTCTCGCGCGTGTTCGCTATGGGCGGAGGGTCCTGTTTAGGACAATCGATGTGGCCCGCCTTCTCAGCGAGCGGTTTGACGAGCAAGGTCACGGCGCTGAGCGGCTCACTGGATAAGTGCCATGAGTGACATCGTCGTTCTGCGACGGCGCCACAAGCGCCACTTCACCACACTAGACAACGACCTTATCCGAGATTCCCGTCTGAGCTGGAAGGCAACAGGTTTGCTTGTCTACCTCCTGTCCCTCTCGGAGACCTACAAGCTGCACATATCTAGGCTATCCAAGCAGAAGCTCGACGGCCGTGACTCCACGATGTCCGCCATCCATGAGCTGCAGCGTGCAGGCTATGTGACCATCGAGCAGTCCAGAGGGTGTGAAGGAAGGTATGGGACCACCGTATGGACCATTGATGACAGCGCCTGCAGCAGGGCCGGTAGCTCGGACTTTCCACCGTCAACGGAAAACCCGTTTACGGCCGAACCCCGCACGGTTGAGCCGGAACCGGAGACTCCGAGCCTAAGAAATACCAATACAGAAAGAACTTCTCAAAGGACTACTAGTAGTACGGATGCAAGCAATTTGGACGTGGGGATCGCTTATCCCCGGTCGCTGACAAATGACGAGCGCGATGCAGTCTGGAGTGTGGTCCATGACCTGCATCCCCGCGACGCTCAGGCGGTTGTGGATGAGCTGGCTGGAGCGATGGCCATTCCCGGTCGAATTGCGGGATCCCCGATCGAATACGCCAACGGCATCGCTAGGAAGGCCCGGGCTGGCGAATTTGTTCCACGCCTTGCAGTTCGCGTGGCCAGAGACCGGGTAGCTGCCGCAGAGAGGGAGGCTGCAAAGCGGAATGACCAACACAAGCGCGGTGAGCGAAGGGCGCCAACCGAGCAGACCCGGGAGCTCCTGAAGAAGACCGCCGCCCTACTTCACATCTCTGCCCCCGGTATCACGGCGAACTAGGGACTGAGCAACGAGATGACCGAGTGGGACTTACCGCATGTGGGAGGGCGTCCGGGGAGGCTGGCGGCACCCAGCACTCGCATAGTGGAACATAAAGGAATGCATGACACTTCGCCCAGATTCCCCTGTCAAATGGCGTTCTGAAGCCATTTGAAATGTCGTACAGCTAACGATATGTGTACGACAATTTGTACGACAGCTTTGAGGCCTCATCGACAGCTCGAGCCGTTTGGCTCCTGCACGAATTTTTCGGACTCCGGAAAAGTCCTGCGCTTCGCTTCGCCTCGCGTGAAATTTTCGGGCTCCGAAGAAGTCCCGCGCTTCGGTTCACCCCACGCGAAATTTGCGGACTTCGCAAAACAGTCCCCGCCCCGGTTCGCCCAATGCGAAATTTTCGGACTCCGAAAAGGTCCCGCGCTTCGGTGCGCGCCCGTTCAAATTGCGAATCACGCCCCAGTACGTCAGCGCGGCGCACAGAGCCAATAGTGGAACATAAAGGGCGTGCCACGTTTCGCGTATATCTGCCCGCCAAATAGCGTCACGAAGCCATTCGCGCTGTGCCACGGAAATGTCTGTGCGTAGCACAGTCTGTGCTACGGCCGAGGAGTGGATGGCGAGCGATCCCTGCGGCGAAATTTGCGGACTCCGCAAAAAAGGCCGCTCAGCGGCCCGCATCCTCTCGTTTCAAGGATGGCGCCGGCACTCCAGGCTTTCCGCCGCTTTCGTGTCGCGGATCGACAAGTTCCTGCAGGGTGATTTCGCCCTCGATGTAACGGCGAGCACGTTCTTCGGTCGCCTCGTCGGGCTTGAAGCCGGAGAGGCCTACATTGGCGCGTGCGCCGTCGACATGCCTCTGCCGGAGGGCGCGCTCTTCCAGAGTGATGGCGGGGAACTTGGCCATTGGAGTCTCCTATACCAAAGGTAGGGAAGTGCGCTGGGGTTGAGATAGCCGCGACGACACGGTCCTTGTCCGTCCGCTAGTCGACATTGGCCGGTGACTTGGAGTGAATGAAGAAGTCCACGCGGATGGCGCCACAGGCCACCTCGACGCCATTGTCGTTCTGGTCGATTACCCCAGCGTCGACGAGCGCCTGGATGTCGTCCTGGACGACATGGGTGCCACGCCTGACCATTCTGGCAATCTGGCCGATGCTAAGCGCTCCCCTGCCTGCCATCGACTCAAGTATCCGGACGCGGTTTTCCGTGAGGAGCCTTGCCAGGTCGGCTGCCTCCTCGAAGACCACGTAGTCACCCTGCTTCTCGCCCTTGGCGGCGGAAATGAAGCGTGTTCGTGATGCATCACGAGATGACACGGTCAGGGTCACGACACGATCGATCACGGCGAATCCCTCATTGCTTCACGGCATCTGTCAGGGCGAGTCGAGCGTTCGGCGATATGTGACTCAGGGTTCCGGGCTCCAGAGGAGGGTGCCAAAGCGGACGACTGCGAGAGCTACCTCTTGCGCAGATCATCAAGGCGGCTCACGAGGTCTTCGGCCCTCAGGTGCGTATAGCGCCTGAGCATCTGCATCGACTTGTGCCCGCTGATGGCGGCCACCTCCTGGTCGCTGAGTCCCCCTTCCACGAGTCGGCTCACTGCTTCGTGGCGTAGATCGTGGAATCTCAGGTCACCGAGGCCCAGCTGAACCTTTATGCCCAGCCATGCCTTGTTGAAGTTGTACGGTCTCCGTCTGCCGTCTCTTCCCGGCTCACCAAAAAATACGAGATCGCAGTCATCCGGTCTCACCGGATTCGCCAGTGCCGCTGCGAGGACGTCCTTGGCTTTCTGGGTGAGCGGAACGGTGCGCGCGTTGTCGTTCTTGGTTTTGCTGAGGCGGACAATGCGGCGCGTGATGTCGATCTGGCGCATGGTCAGGCCGGTGATCTCGGACGATCGCATGCCTGTCTCGATGGCTAGCTCGAAGATCCATCGGAGCATCGGGTTGGAGTACGCCGACACGGCGGAGCGCAGCCGCTTCTCTTCGCTGCTGGAGAGTCTGCGGTCACGCCCTTCTCCCGCACTTGGCTTCCTGACGCTGGCCACGGGATTCTGGACGAGGCCGATCCTCCACTCGCGGATCACCGTGTTGAAGAGGTGGCTGGCCAGCGCCAGTTCGAGCCTGACCGTGTTGGGCTTCTTTCCCGCCGCAATGCGGTGGTCGCGGTACTTGGCCACGAGTTCGGGACTGACCGCAGCGAGGGAGTACTTGCCGAAGAAGGTGCGGAGAGGCACCGCCTTGAGCCGTTCGGCGCGCTGCGTCGATTCCTTCTTGGTTGGCGTAACTTCGGCGAGATAGCGATCGAGCGCCGCTCCAAAATTCGTCCGTTCCGAGGGGCCGCGCTCGATGAAGACGCCGCGGACCATCTCGTCCTCGACGCGGCGCGACCAGTCCTCGGCATCGCGCTTCGTGCGGAAACTCTTCGCCGCCGTGGGCCATCCCTGCTTGCGGATGACTGCCTTCCAAGTCCCAGAGGGGGTCTTTACGAGGGTTGCCATGAAGCTGCCGCATCCCGGTGATGTACCGAAATTGTACCACAAGGCAAGGGACTTGCAGGCGATTTGGCCTTAAATCCTTGTGGCATATGGTGGGCCCACCAGGACTCGAACCTGGAACCAAGGGATTATGAGTCCCCTGCTCTAACCGTTGAGCTATAGGCCCGTGCGTGCCCCGCGTTGCGCGGGGTATGCATCTTAGCGGCAGGTGGCGGAGGCGTCGACTTGGCGAGTCAATGCGGTGGGCATATCGCCCCTCCTTTGGCACTTGTGGGCATGCAGCCCTGACCAAGGACACGGGTATGGGTAGGATGGGTGGGCTTGCCTGCATGGGACTCTCGCGTATGCCGCGTCGCCGAGTTGTTCGAGCTGTTCTTGTCCTGGCCTGTCTCATGCTCTGGCCCGCGTGGGCCTGGGCGCTGGGAGAAACGCCTTATGTGAGCACGTCGCCGGCCGGTGGCGCGTTTGTGCTTGCCCGGCATGGCGCGGCGACACCGCTGCTGGTCAGCGAGGCGGATTGGCCGGGGGTGGTGCGCGCGGTCGGCGACCTGGGCCAGGACATCGGCCGGGTGACGGGGCAGGCGGCGACGGTGGAGCACGGGGCCAACGCGGCGCAGGGCGAGGTCGTGCTGGTCGGTACCCTCGGCAGGAGTCCGCTGATCGACGACCTGGTGCGCCGGCACAAGCTGGACGTGAGCGGCATCGCGGGCCAGTGGGAAGCGGCGGTGACCACCATCGTGGAGGATCCAGTGCCGGGCATCCGCCGCGCGCTGGTGATCGCCGGCGCGGACAAGCGCGGCACGATCTACGGCGTCTACGATCTTTCCGAGCAGATCGGCGTATCGCCCTGGTACTGGTGGGCGGACGTGCGCGTGCCACACCAGGATGCGCTGTACGTGCTGCCCGGCCGCCATGTGCAGCCGGTGCCGGCGGTGAAGTACCGGGGCATCTTCTTCAACGACGAGGCGCCGGCGCTGTCGGGCTGGACCAAGGAGAAGTTCGGCGGCATGAACCACGCCTTCTACACGAAGGTGTTCGAACTGCTGCTGCGCCTGAAGGCGAACTTCCTGTGGCCGGCGATGTGGGACAACGCCTTCGGTACGGACGATCCGTTGAACCAGCAGCTGGCCGACGAATACGGCATCGTGATGGGCACCTCGCACGAGGAGCCGATGATGCGCGCCGAGAAGGAATGGACGTCCGGCCACCACGGCGCCTGGGACTACGCCACCAATGCCAGGGAGATCGGCGCCTTCTGGCGCGAGGGCATGGAGCGCAGCAAGCACTACGAGCAGGTGGTGACGCTGGGCATGCGCGGCGAGGGCGACACACCAATGTCGGCCGAGGCCAACACGCAGCTGCTGGAGCGCGTCGTGGCGGACCAGCGCGAGATCCTGAAGCAAGTGGTGAACCCGGACATCACCCGTGTGCCGCAGGTGTGGGCGCTCTACAAGGAGGTGCAGGGCTACTACGAGCAGGGCATGCGCGTGCCCGACGACGTGACCCTGCTGTGGTCCGACGACAACTGGGGCAACCTGCGCCGCCTGCCCACGGCGGAGGAACGCAAGCGCGCGGGCGGCGCGGGCATCTACTACCACTTCGACTACGTGGGCGGGCCGCGCTCCTACAAGTGGCTGAACACCATGCCGATCACCAAGGCACAGGAGCAGCTGCACCTGGCGCTGGCCTACGGCGCGGACCGGTTGTGGGTGGTGAACGTGGGCGACGGCAAGCCGATGGAGTTCCCCATCGAGTTTTTCCTGGACTACGCGCGCACGCCGCAGCGCTGGGACAAGGACCACCTGGACGAGTTCACGCGCCTGTGGGCCACGCGCGAGTTCGGCCCGGCGCATGCCGGCGAGATCGCGACGGCGATCGAGCAATACACCAAGTACAACGGATGGCGGAAGCCGGAGCTGGTCGATCCATCCACTTTCAGCCTGGACAACTACCACGAGGCGGATCGCGTGGAAGCGGCATGGCGCACCCTGGCCCAGCGCGTCGACGCGCTGGCCGACAAGCTCCCTGCCGACGAGCGGACCGCATACTTTGAACTGGTGCAGTACCCGGTGGACGCCAGCGCCAACCTGGTACGGACCTGCATCACCGCCGCCCGCAACGCGGCGGATGCGCGCCTGGGCCATCCGAAGGCCAATGCCGAGGCGGACGAGGTGCGCGCGCTGTTCGCCAGGGACGCGGCGCTGGGCGACGCCTACAACCACCTGCTGGACGGCAAGTGGGACCACATGATGGACCAGACCCATTTCGGCTATGTCAGCTGGCGCGATCCGCCGGTGAACGTGATGCCGGCGGTGAGCTGGATCCAGGTGCCGCAGGCAGGATCGCTGGGTGTCCGCGCGGAGGATGAAGAACCCACGCCGAAAGGTGACATTCCGCTGGGCACCATCGATTCGGTCGCCAACGAAACCCGCACCCTCACCTTGTTCGATCGTGGCCGCACGCCGGTGGCCTATACGATCGCGGCCGACGCGCCATGGCTGCTGCCCACGCGCCAGGAGGGCACGCTGGGCGCCACCGAACAAACCGTGGTGTTGCGCGTGGACTGGAGCAAGCTGCCCGCCGGCACGGAAAGCGCCACGGGAACGGTGAGCGTCCGCTCGGGCGACGGGAAACCGATCCGCTACACGCTGCGCGCGCTCAGGCTGCCGGTGACCCGCGAGAACGCCACGGGCTTCGTGGAGAGCAATGGCTACGTGGCCATCGAGGCCGCCGACACCACGACGCGCACCGCGGATGGCAAGGAGGCCGATGCCCCGCATTGGGTCGAGCTGCCGGACTATGGCAAGACCCGCTCGGCCATGACGGTGTATCCGGTGACGATGGCGAGCGACACCGCTTCGGCAGCCTCCCTGCAATACCGCATGTATCTCTATGACGATGGCGACCTGCAGCTGCAGGCCACGCTGGCGCCCACGCAGAACTTCGTTCCAGGGCGAGGACTGCGCTTCGCCGTTTCCGTGGACGACGGCCCGCGCACGGTGGTCGATACGCTGGCGCGCAACAGCAAGGAGGACTGGGCGCGCAGTGTGGAGGATGGCGTGCGCCGCGTGACGCTGCCGCTAGCCATCGCCCGGCCCGGATACCACACGCTGAAGATCTGGGCGGTCGATCCCGGCGTGGTGCTGGAGCGGCTGGTGGTCAGCCGTGGGGAGCCCAGGCCCAGCGACCTGGGACCGCCGGAGAGTTTTCATCCCGGGCATGTCGCTGGGCGTTGAGGTGGACGCAAGCGGCGTGCGCCGGCCTATCGCGTAAACAGCGAGAGCGGCACCGCCTCGCCCATGGCGCGGTAGCCAGCCGGCGAGGGATGCAGGTGGTCACCGCAGTCGTCGCCGGGGCGCAGGCGGTCGGGGTGCCGCGGATCGCGCACCACGGCGTCGAAGTCCACCACCGCGTCGAAGTGGCCCGGCGCGCGGATCCACTGGTTGATGGCCGTGCGGTCGGCTTCGGTCAGCGCATCGGGATGGTAGTAGTCCGAACCGCCGAACGGCGTGATGGTCGCGCCGGTCACCTGCAGGCCGTGCGCGTGCGCGCGCAGGATGATCTGCTGGTAGGCGCCGATGATCCGCCGCACCAGGCGCTCATGCTCGGCGACGGGCGCGTGGTCCATGCGCGCCAGCAGGCCCAGGTCGTTGACGCCCTCGAACACGATCAGCCAGCGTGCACCGGCAGGTGCGAGCACGTCGCGGTCGAAGCGCGCCAGTGCGTTCGGTCCCAGTCCATCGGTCAACAGGTGGTTGCCGCCGATGCCCTTGTTCACCACGCCGACGTTGCGCGTGGCGGGCGACGCCAGCAATCGCGCGGCCAGCACGTCGGTCCAGCGATCGTTGCCGTTGGTGGTGGCGCCGTGCCCGTCGGTGATCGAGTCGCCCAGCGCCACCACGGCGGCCGTGTCCGCCGGGGCCTGCACGTCGATCTCGGCAAGGTGGTACCAGTGCTCCACCTTGCGCGGCGCGACCAGGTTGGCCGCGCCGGTGGCGTCGCCATGCACGTAGTAGGAGGTGGCGCGCGAGCCCGGGTGCCCGGTCTGCACCGCCGGCGCCTCGTCCAGGTGGAAACTGACCGCCAGGTTGGACAAGGCCGGCAACGGATAGTCGACCGGGTCGGAGCTGTACTCCGCACCGGGCGGGACGATCACGTCCGGCGCGCCGTCGAAGCTCAACGCCTTGTCGCTGGCCGGGTCGATCGCCGGCGAGTCCGCCGCCAGCGGCCGTGCGATATGCGCGGAAGTGACGTGCAGCGGCGTGGTGCCGAAAGCGTTGGATACTTTCACGCGCAACGTCTTGCCGCCGATCGACACGTGCACGATCTGGCGCAGCGTGGCATCGCGCAGGTCGGCGGTCGGCAAGGCGTTGTGCGGTTCCGGTACCTGCTGTGCCGCACCCCAGGTGGCCACCCAGGCCGGCGGCGCGTCGGCCGCATGCACCGCCGAACCGCCCCAGGCCGCCGCAAGGCACAGACATCCAAACATCCGCCAAGCCTTTTTCATGCAGGTAGATCCGTTGTCGTTGGTGGAAGGCCGCAAAGACGCGGGCGAGCATACCAGCCGGGCCCGCTCCGGCCGCCTTGCAGTGCCGCATGCGCTCTTGCTCGCCTTCTTCTGTCAGCGAATGCCGCTTCGATAGCGGCGCTTGATGCGTATCAAGACCTTGCCTTCGCGAAAGCGAGACGGTCGGGAAAGTCTTCAAGACCCACCGCGTGGCGGGCAACAAAGACGCTTTCGCAAGTTCCTGGAAAAGACCCCGCATGGTGGACAAGCACTACCACGACATCGACGTCCTCGAGGCCGCCAGGCAACGCATCCGCCTGGTGTTCGAGCATTTCGAGCGCGTGTGCGTGGCATTCTCCGGCGGCAAGGACAGCTCGGTCACCCTGCACCTGGCATTGGAAGTAGCGCGCGAGCTGGGGCGCGGGCCGGTGCACGCCTTGTTCATCGACCTGGAAGGGCAGTACCGGCCGACCATCGCGCACGTCGCGGAGATGTTCGACCGCCCGGACGTGCGGCCGTGGTGGATCTGCCTGCCGATCAACCTGCGCAATGCGTCGAGCCTGCGGGAGCCGTACTGGTGCGCGTGGGAGCCGGGGCGCGAGGCGGACTGGGTGCGGCCGATGCCGGCGCATCCGTCGGTCGTCCGCGACCCGGGCTTCTTTCCGTTCTATCGCTACCGCATGGAGTTCGAGGAGTTCGTGCCCGCCTTCAACGAGTGGCTGGCGCAGGACGCGAGCACGGCCTTCCTGGTCGGCATCCGCTCGGACGAATCGCTCAACCGCTATCTCGCGGTCAAGCGCCGCGCGCGGGTGAAGAAGTGCGCGTGGACACCACCAGGCGCGGAGGCGGCGGTGACCTGGAGCGCGCGCGACATGGCCGGCGGCCGGGCGGTGACCTTCTTCCCCATCTACGACTGGAAGTTCGAGGATCTGTGGCGCTACACCGGCGAGCACGGCCACGCCTACAACCGCCTGTACGACCTGATGCATCGCGCCGGCGTGCCGTTCTCGCAGATGCGCATCTGCCAGCCCTACGGCGACGACCAGCGCAAGGGCCTGGACCTGTTCCACAAGCTGGAACCGGACACCTGGTTCCGCGTGGTCGCACGCGTGGCCGGCGCCAACTACGCGGCGCGCTACTGCCGCCAGCGGCTGCTCGGCTATCGCGGCGGGCTGGGCCTGCCGCCTACCTTCGGCACCTGGCGGCAGTACAGCCAGTTCCTGCTGCACAGCATGCCGCTGCCGCTGCGCAGGGTTTACCTGCGCCGCATCGAGCGCTTCATCCAATGGTGGTCGCGGCACGATTATCCGCTGGGCAAGTGGCCGGACGCGGGCATTCCGGCGCTGGAGAACCGCAAGGCGCAACCTTCCTGGCGGCGCGTGGCGCTGTCCCTGCTCAAGCTGGACATGGCGCGCTCGCTGTCGTTCGGCTTCGCCCGCCGCGATCTCGATGCCCTGGCGGGCAGCGAGGAGCACACGGCATGATCCGCCTGGAAGATTGCGAGTTCGTCGCGTGGCGCTCGATCGACGACGAGGCGGCGTTCTTCGCCCAGATGGGCCGCTTCTTCGCCAGCGCCACGGTGCGGCGCGAATGCGGCGGCTATCCGCTGAACGACGGACCACGCTACCGCTGGCTGGTCGTGCGGCACAAGGGCGCGGCGCGCGTGCTGGGCTTCGTCAGCATGGAGATGCAGGCCGACCTGGTGCGCATCCGCGAAGGCTACGTGCGCGCCGAGGCCCGAGGCTGCGGCCTGTTCCGCGAATTGCGGCGCCGGGCGCTGGAGGACATCGACCGGCTGGGACTGGACTGCGCGATGCGGGTGCCACAGGCATGCGTGCCATTCCTGGAGCCACACGGATTTCACGTATGCAGCACCCGGGGACGCTGGGTGAGCTTGGAGAGGAAAGCGCATGCCGCAACCAGCCAGCCTGATGGAACGCGCCGAGGCACTGTTCCGCGAACTGGATCCCCTGCCCTTGCCGCAACGGGTGGAAGCCCTCAACCATCTTCGCCGGCTGCTGCATGAGCACAGCCCGTTCGCCGGCGAGCCGGTGGATTGCGTGCAATGGGTGCCGGGCGAGCAGGTCCAGGGCAACGACTACAACCCCAACACGGTGGCGCCACCGGAGATGAAGCTGCTGGCGCTGTCCATCGAGGCCGACGGCTTTACCCAGCCCATCGTGGCGCATCCCGAGCCTGCCGGGCGCTACGTGGTGGTGGATGGCTTCCACCGCCAGCGCGTGGCGCGCAAGCCCGGCCCCATCCGCCAGCGCCTGCACGGCTACCTGCCGGTGGCACTGGTCCGCGGCGAACGCGGCGACATGGCGGACCGCATCGCCGCCACCATCCGCCATAACCGCGCGCGCGGCGTGCACGGCGTGCTGCCGATGACCGATATCGTGGTCGCGCTGCTGCAGGCGGGTTGGAGCGAAGGCGAGGTGGCCCGGCAACTGGGCATGGACGACGACGAGGTGCTGCGCTTCAAGCAGGTATCGGGGCTGCCCGAGCTGTTCCGCGACCATCCGTATTCGAAGTCGTGGGATTGAGGGCCGGGAGCACCCCTCCCCTGCATGCAGGGGAGGGAGCGAACCCCGCCGCGATGGAATATCCTGAAGCCTCTCTGGGAAAATCATGGTCGATACGTGCGCGAACTGATCGAACGCTACCTCGCCGCCTACAACCGCATCGACGTGGAGGGCATGCTCGCCACCATGCATCGCGAGGTGGTGTTCGAGAACTACACGGCCGGCGTGCTCAGCGTGCGCACGCAGGGCCTCGCGGAACTGCAGCTGCTGGCGGAGCGCTCGCGCTACCTGTTCGCGGCGCGGCGGCAGGTGATCGTGGCCTATGAGGAACGCGACGGCCTGGCCACCGCGCACATCCTGTTCGACGGCACCTTCGCGGTGGACCTGCTCAACGGCGTGCGCGCGGGACAGTCGATCACCCTGAACGGGCGCAGCGAGTTCCGCCAGCGCGACGGGCTGCTGTCCTATATCGGCGATTACAGCGAATAGCCCGCCGCGCGCGCCTCGGCGCGCAGGCCGTCGTGCTCGGCGCGGCGCAGCAGGGCGTGGCGCCACTGTTGCTGCTGCGACGGCGTGCCTTCCACCAGCCATTGCGGCTTGCCGGCCACCAGCGCGGCCACCGGCACGCCGTCCTCGTAGAGCACGCGCGTGCCGGCCACGGCCGGCAGCTTGCCGCCGGGCAGCACGGTGCCCACCAGGTTGAGCGGGTCCGAGCCGCTGACGCCGACCAGTTCGCCATGGGCTTCCTGCTGGCGCACGGCGCGCAGCCGGGCAACCGCCTCGGGCAAGGCGAACTGCTCGCCCACCAGGCCTTCCACGAAGCGGCCGCCGCGGATCTCGCCACGCGCTTCCAGGCGATGGTAGACGCGCAGCAGTTCGCGCCAGCTCGGCAGCCACGACGCCTCGCGTTCCAGCAGTTTCCAGAACACCACGCCGTAGCGGCGCAGCAGGGTGCGGGCGACGTGTTCGATGGGATCGCCATCCGTGGGCGGGATACCGGCAGGTTCTCTCTTTTTGCCGCCTTCAGGCGGCTCATTGGCCCCGGCGGGAAGATCGGTACGCGGGCGCACCAGCGACCAGCGGCCGGCGTCCTCGATGCCGGTGAGCATGTGGCGGCGCAGGCGGCGATGGCGATGGGCGTCGCGCTTGGCGGCGGGCACCAGCAGGGCGCGCAGGCCGGCGAAGCTGTCGGCGGTGATGCGACCGGCGGCGACCAGTTCGCCGAGCGCATCCTCCAGCTCGGTGCGCAGCAGATGGGTGGCATCAAGCAATTCGTCGAAGAACAGCGCGCCGTGGTCGCGCAGGGTATCGAGCACGGCCTGGGCGCGAGAGGACACCAGGATTTCCTGCGTGCCTGCATCACGGGCGGCGAGGCCGGTCCACAGCAGCTGGCTGCGGCGCGGCAGCAGCACGATGGGCGTGGCGCGCACCGGGCCGCCGCCGCCACCGCTGCCGGTACGCAGGCGGCTCCAGCTGACGCGGCCGGCACGACATAGCTCGTCCAGCCAGCTGATGGCGTAGTCGTCGATGCGCGTGGGCAGCAGTTCGGTCTCCCAGGCGCCGGCGGCCGTCTCGTAGCCTTCCAGTTGGGCAAGCACCGCCGGCAGCGCGTCCGGGCCGCTGAGGCGCGCGCCGGGCGCCACGTGCTGCCAGTCGAACAGGAAGCGCATCAGGTCGCGGCGGCTGACCGGCTCGATCTCGCGGCGCAGGCGGCCGATGGTGTAGCGGTGGATGCGCGCGAGCAGGTGGCGTTCGCACCATTCCAGCTCGCTGATGCCTGGGGTGAAGTGGCCCTGCATCACGTAGCCTTCGGATTGCAGGCGCAGCAAGGCCTGGTCGATGTCGCCAATGGAAACGCCAAGCGCGGCGGCCAGCGCCGGCACGGTGACGGGACCCAGGCCGGTCAGGCGGCCGCGCACCAGTTCGAGCAGGGCGTCCTCGCGGGTCCAGGGCTGCGCGGCGTATTCGGCGGGCGCGGCGATGGGTGGATGCAACGTGGCATCCGGATGAACGGCCTGCCATTTCGGGAGGGATTCGGCGGTGGTCCAGAAGGACGACTGGGGCGAGGTTACCCCCTCACCCCAACCCTCTCCCCTGTGGGGAGAGGGAGTAAAGCGGGTGGCGCGATGGTTCTTCGCGAGCGACTTCAGCCAGCCGTTCCAGCCTTCGTTGGCGTCGGCCTCGGCCTGGGTGACGCCGCCGAGGATGCCCAGCGCCTCGTGCATTTCGTCGGCGCTGCGTACCTCCGGCCATGCTTCCCCGCGCACGGCGTCGATGGCCTCGGGATCGAGCCGGCCCAGGTCGTCCGTGCTTTCCGGATCGGACCAGCGGCGCGACTGCACGGCCTGGGTGCGGCGTTCCTCCAGCGGCGCGTCGTCCAGGTAGGCGTACGGCGCGGCGTTGAGCACTTCGCCGGCCAGCGGGCTGGGCGCGGCGAGGTCGCGCGCCACCACGGTGATCGAGCCCTCTTCCAGGCCGCGCAGGACGTGCAGCAGACCATCCGTATCCATCGCCTCGCGCAGGCAGTCGTGCAAGGTCTGGTTGACCAGCGGATGGTCGGGAATCTCACGCTCGCCCACGATGTTCTCCAGGCAGGCGACCTGGTCGGGGAACACGGTGGCGAGCAGGTCCTCGCTCTTCATGCGCTGTAGCTGCGGCGGCACCTTGCGTCCGCCCTGGAAGCGCGGCAGGGCCAGCGCGGTGGTGGCGTTCCAGCGCCAGCGCACCGGGAACAGCGGCGCATCGAGCAGGGCCTGCACCAGCACGTGCTCGGCGGAATTCGAATGCAGGTACCGGGCCACCTCCTCCAGCGGGAAGCTGTGGCTGGTGGACAGCGACAGCACGATGGCGTCCTCGGTCGCCGCCGCCTGCAGCTCGAAGTTGAACTGGCGGCAGAAGCGCTTGCGCAGCGCCAGGCCCCAGGCGCGGTTGATGCGGCTGCCCCAGGGCGTGTGGATGATGAGCTGGGTGCCGCCGGTTTCGTCGAAGAACCGCTCGAACACCAGCGTGGACTGCGTGGGCAGCACGCCCAGCGCGGCCTTGGCCGCCCCAAGGTAGCCGGCCAGTTGCTGCGCCGCCGCCTCGCCCAGGCCCAGCGTGTGTTCGAGCCAGTGCAGCAGGGCCGGCATGCCGCCTTCGTCCAGGCGCGTGGCGATTTCCTCGCGCAGGCGCGAGACGCCGTGGGAAAGCTCGTTGCTGCGGCCCGGCGCCTCGCCCAGCCAGAACGGGATGTTCGGCGGCACGCCGTGGGCATCTTCCACGCGCACGCGGTCGCGCTCCACGCGCAGGATGCGGTAGCTGGCATTGCCCAGTTGGAACACGTCGCCGGCCAGGCTCTCCACCGCGAAGTCCTCGTTGACCGTGCCGATGATGGTGGCCTGCGGCTCGAGCACCACCAGGTAGTCGGCGGTGTCGGGAATGGCGCCGCCCGAGGTGATGGCGGTGAGCCGGGCGCCACGCCGTGCGCGCAACTCGCCGTGTACGGCATCGCGGTGGATATACGCCGCGCGAGCGCCGCGCCGGGTGGTGAAGCCCTCGGCCAGCATGCGCACGGTGGCGTCGAACGCGTCGCGCGGGAGGTCGCGGTAGGGATGGGCGCGGCGGACCAGGTCGTACAGCGCGTCCTCGCTCCACTCCTGGCAGGCCACCTCGGCCACGATCTGCTGCGCCAGCACGTCCAGCGGCTGCGGCGGCTGCACCAGCGTATCCAGCTCGCCGCGGCGCACGCAGTCCAGCAGCGCGGTGCATTCGACCAGGTCGTCGCGCGTGGTGGGGAACAGCCGCGCCTTGGGCGTGCCGCCCACCGCATGGCCGGAACGGCCGGCGCGCTGCAGGAAGGCGGCGATGGAGCGCGGCGAGGCGATCTGGCATACCAGGTCGACGTCGCCGATGTCGATGCCCAGTTCCAGCGAGGCGGTGGCCACCAGCACCTTCAGCTCGCCCCGCTTGAGGCGCTGCTCGGCATCCAGGCGCTGCTCCTTGGCGAGGCTGCCGTGGTGGGCCGCCACCACCGCCTTGCCCAGGCGCTCGGACAGGTGGCGCGACACGCGCTCGGACAGGCGCCGCGTATTGACGAACACCAGGGTGGTGCGATGCGCCTGCACCAGTTCGGCGAGGCGGTCGTAGACCAGCGCCCAGCAGTCGTTGGACATCACCGCTTCCAGCGGCACCGGCGGCACCTCGATGGCGAGGTCGCGCTCGCGGCTGTGGCCGACGTCGACGATGCGGATCGCGTCGAGGCTGGCGTGGGAACCCACGAGAAATTTCGCCACCTCCTCGATCGGCTTCTGCGTGGCCGACAGGCCGATGCGCAGCAGGCGGCGCTGGCACAGCGCTTCCAGCCGTTCCAGCGACAGCGCCAGGTGCGCGCCGCGCTTGCTGGAGGCGAGCGCGTGGATCTCGTCGACGATCACCGTGCGCGTGCCCGACAGCATCGCGCGGCCCGACTCCGAACCCAGCAGGATGTAGAGCGACTCGGGCGTGGTGACCAGGATGTGCGGCGGCTGCTTGCGCATCCATGCCCGCTCGGCCTGCGGCGTGTCGCCGGTGCGCACGGCGGTGCGGATGTCCACGTCCGGCAGGCCCAGCTTGGCCAGTTCGGCGCGGATGCCTTCCAGCGGCGCTTCCAGGTTGATGCGGATGTCGTTGGACAGCGCCTTCAGCGGCGAGACGTAGACCACCGTGGTGGTGTCCGGCAGCTGGCCGCCGTTGGCCACGCCCTCGCGCACCAGCCCGTCGATGGCCGAGAGGAAGGCGGTCAGCGTCTTGCCCGAGCCGGTGGGCGCGGCCACCAGGGTCGGATGGCCGGCGCGGATGGCCGGCCACGCGGCGGCCTGCGGCGCCGTGGGCGCCGCGAAGGCGCCCTGGAACCAGGCGGCGACGGCGGGATGGAAATCGTGCAGTGGCATGGACTTGAGTGTGGCGCAGCGGCCTCTCACCCGGTGCGATATGGGGACGGGGCGGCCGGATGGCAACGCCGCGGAACCGCCGTGGCGCCGTTTCTGCCGCACCGCAACCCACGTCCGCGTGGCGTTCATGCAGAATGCGGCCTTTCACCTCGAGGGGCGCGAAGTGAACCAACTCGGCGAGCACGGCATCGAGCGCTCCCGCACCCTGGCCATGGCCGACGGCCAGGCCTTGTTCGTCCGCGACTGGCCGCATCCCCGCCCGCACGACGCCGTGCTGGTCGTGCACGGCCTGGGCGAGCACAGTGGGCGCTACCAGCGGCTGGCCGCCTGGTTCCATGCGCGCGGCTATTCGGTGCGGGCCTATGACCAGCGCGGCCACGGCCGCACGCCCGGCGCGCGCGGGGCGCTGTCCCATCCCGACGACCTGCTGGAAGACCTCGCCACGGTCTACCACGACTACGCCGCCGGCCTGCCCCGGCCCCCGCTGCTGCTGGGGCACAGCATGGGCGGGCTGGTGGCGGCGCGCGGCGTGCTGGACCGGCGCATCCAGCCGCCGGCGATGGTGCTGTCCTCGCCGGCCCTGCGTACCTGGGAGCCGCGCTGGCGCCAGCGCCTGGCCGCCGCGCTGGCGACGCTGCTGCCCAACCTGCCGCTGCCCAACGGCCTGCCGTTCGACAAGCTCTCGCACGATCCGCAGGTGGAGCCGGCCTACCGCGCCGACCCGCTGCGGCACGGGCGCATCACGCCCCGGCTGGCCGACTTCATCTTCCGCGCCGGCGAGGCGGCCATCGCCGACGCGGGCCGGCTGGCCACGCCCACGCTGCTGCTGGTGGCTGGCGCGGATCGCCTGGTGGACCCGTCGGGCAGCCGGGATTTCGCCGCCGGCGCCTGGGTCGGCAACCACCTCACCACGCGCTACTTCGACGCGCTGTACCACGAACTCTTCAACGAGGCCGAGCCTTCGCGCGGGCAGGTCCTCAAGCAATTGGGCGACTGGTTGCAGAGGCGCGCCTGAGCGTACCGTTTTTCACGCTTTGCATTCATCCGGCGAGCCAGCATGGCTGGGCGTTCTTACACGTCCGATGGGGATTGCCATGTCGAACAAGCCGAGGTCGCCCTCCCGGCGAGACTTCTTGCGACAGTCGATGGTGGCCGTGCCGGCCGTCACCCTCCTGGGTTCCTCGGCACTCGCGCCGGAGCCGGGCCACGCGGCGCCAGGCACCGGGGCCAAGACCTACGCGCCACGCTATTTCAACGCGGCGGAATGGGACTTCCTGCAGGCCGCCGTCGACCGGCTGATTCCGCCCAGTGAAGACGGCCCGAGCGCGGTGGAAGCGGGCGTGCCCGAATTCATCGACCGCCAGATGGACGCGGCCTATGGCCACGGCGGCTACTGGTACATGCAGGGCCCGTTCGTGCCCGAGTCACCGGCAACCCTGGGCTACCAGTTGCGCTACACGCCACGCGAGTTCTACCGCAAGGCCATCGCCGCCATCGACGACTGGTGCAGGCGACAGCACGGCAAGTCGTTCAGCGCGCTCACCCATGAGCAGCAGGATGACATCCTCGGCCAGATGGAGAAGGGACAGATCAAGCTGGAGGACGTGCCGACCGACACGTTCTTCTCCCAGCTCATCACCAATACCAAGGAAGGCTATTTCTCCGATCCGATGTACGGCGGCAACAAGCAGATGGGTGCCTGGAAGATGATCGGCTTTCCCGGCGCGCGCGCCGACTTCGCCGACTGGATCGAGCAACCCGGCAAGGCCTATCCGTTCGGCCCCGTGTCCATCGAAGGGGAACAGTCATGATCCGCATGAAACCGGTGGACGTGGTGATCGTCGGCTTCGGATGGACCGGTGCGATCATGGGCGCCGAGCTGACCGAGGCGGGCCTGAACGTGCTGGCGCTGGAACGCGGCAACTACCGCGACACCTCGCCGGATTTCATCTATCCGCGCAACGCCGACGAGCTGGCCTTCGGCATCCGCGGCGACCTGTTCCAGCCGCTGGCGCGCGAGACCATCACCGTCCGCCACGGCTTGAACGACACGGCCGTGCCCTATCGCCAGTATGGCTCGTTCCTGTTCGGCAACAACGTCGGCGGCGCGGGCGTGCACTGGAACGGGCAGCACTACCGGCCCTCGCCGGAGGACCTTGAGCTGGAAAGCCACATCGCCCAGCGCTACGGCCGCAAGTTCATGCCGGAGGACATGCAGATCCAGGACTATGGCGTCACCTACGACGAGCTGGAACCGTTCCTGGAGCACTTCGAGTACGTGTGCGGCACCTCCGGCAAGGCGGGCAACCTCAACGGCAGCCTGCAGGAGGGCGGCAACCCCTTCGAGGGCCCGCGCAAGCGCGAGTATCCCAACCCGCCGGTGCGCAGCAACTACGGCGCCGGGCTGTTCGCCGACGCGGCGCGCGCGCTGGGCTACAAGCCGTTCCCGCAGCCCTCGGCCAATGCCTCGCAGGTCTATACCAATCCGTACGGGGTGCGCCTGGGCCCGTGCAACCTGTGCGGGTATTGCGAGCGCTTCTCCTGCTACATGTATTCGAAGGCCTCGCCGCAGACCACCATCCTGCCGGTGCTGCTGCGCCGGCCCAATTTTTCGCTGCGCACGCAAAGCCACGTCACCCGCGTGAACCTGGACAGCACGCGCAAGCGCGCCACCGGCGTCACCTACATCGACGCGCAGGGCCAGGAGGTGGAGCAGCCGGCCGACCTTGTCATCGTGGCCGCCTTCCAGATGCACAACGTGCGGCTGATGCTGCTCTCGGGCATCGGCGCGCCCTACGACCCGGTGACCGGCAAGGGCGTGATCGGCAAGAACTACGCCTACCAGATGATGAGCAGCATCTCGGTGTTCTACGACCGGGACGTGGCCATCAACCCGTTCATCGGCGCCGGCTCGGGCGGCAACGTCATCATCGACGAGTTCAACTCCGACCATTTCGACCACGGCCCGCACGGCTTCGTGGGCGGCGGCTACATCCTGGGCGGGCAGACCGGCGGCCGCCCGATCCAGCAGCTGCTGCTGCCGCCGGGCACGCCGGCCTGGGGCGAGAAGTGGAAGCGCGCGGCGAAGGAGAGCTACCTGCACACCACCGGCGTGCAGACGCACGGCTCGGTGATGGCCTACCGCGACCGCTACCTCGACCTGGACCCGACCTACAAGGACGCCTTCGGCCTGCCGCTGCTGCGCATGACCTTCGACTGGCACGACAACGAATACAAGATGACGAAGTTCCTGACCGACCGTGCGCAGGAAATCGCCAACCAGATGAAGCCGCGGCAGACGTCCGCCACGGTGCGCCAGCCGGGCAGCCACTACGACGTGCGCCAGTACCAGACCACGCACACCACCGGCGGCGTGATCCAGGGTGCCTCGCCCGAGACCAGCGCGCTCAACCGCTACCAGCAAAGCTGGGACGTGCCCAACGTGTTCGTCACCGGCGCCTCGGCGTTCCCGCAGAACATCGGCTACAACCCCACCGGTCTCATCGGCGGCCTCACCTATTGGTCGGCCAAGGCCATTCGTGAGACCTACCTGAAACATCCCGGCCCCCTGGTGCAGGCATGAATACGGTAGCCCAGCCCCGCCGACGCGGTGGCGGCGCATTGCGCGCCCTGGTGATCCTGGTCGTCGTCCTGGTCGTGATCGTGGTGCTGGCCTGGCTGGCCGCCCAGCTGTTCCCCGGAGGCGGGGGCGATGCCTCCGCCACCGCGCCGGCGCCCACCGACGAGCAGATCAAGCAAGGCGAATACCTGGCGCACGTCGCCGACTGCGCCGCCTGCCATACCGCGCCGGGCGGCAAGCCGTTCGCGGGCGGCCTGCCGATCGGCTCGCCGATCGGCACCATCTACAGCTCCAATATCACGCCCGACCCCGTCACCGGCATCGGCAAGTACACCTATGGGCAATTCGAGCGCGCCGTGCGCCGTGGCATCAACGCGGCCGGGCACACGCTGTACCCGGCCATGCCCTATCCCTCCTACGCCAAGGTCAGCGACCAGGACATCCAGGCGCTGTATGCGTACTTCATGCACGGCGTGGCGCCGGTGACCCAGCCCAACCGCGCCGATGACATCGGCTGGCCGCTGTCGATGCGCTGGCCGCTCACCTACTGGCGCTGGCTGTTCGCACCGAAGGTGACGCCGATCGAGACCACCTCCACCGGCGACGTGGCGCTGGCACGCGGCCAGTACCTGGTCGAGGGGCTGGGCCATTGCGGCGCCTGCCATACGCCGCGCGCGGCCACGTTGCAGGAGACGGCGCTGGGCACCGGCGACGGCACCGCCTACCTCAGCGGCGGCGAGGGCGACAACTGGATCGCTCCCAGCCTGCGCGGCGAGCCGGCGACCGGCCTGGGCAGCATGGACGAGGAAGAGCTGGCCACCCTGCTCAAGTCCGGCCGTTCCGCGCGCAGCGCGATCTTCGGCGGCATGAGCGACGTGGTGCTGCACAGCACCCGCTACATGAGCGATCAGGACCTGGCGGCCATCGCGCACTTCCTCAAGTCGCTGCCGCCCGCGCGGCAGGAAGCACCGCTGGTCTACGACATGGCCACGCGCAAGGCCCTCTACGAAGGCAAGGCCGACAGTGCGGGCGCCCTGCTCTACATCAACAACTGCGCGGCCTGCCATCGCACCGACGGGCACGGCTACAACGCGGTGTTCCCGGCGCTGGCCGGCAATCCGGCGGTCAATGGCGACAACGCCGATTCCGTCATCCGCCTGGTGCTGCACGGCGGCACCATGCCCGCCGGCCGCGATGCGCCCACGCAGTTCACCATGCCCGCGTTCCGCGGGCGCCTGAGCGACCAGCAGGTCGCCGAGGTCATCACCTTCGTGCGTTCGAGCTGGGGCAACCGCGGCGGCGCGGTGAACGCGCAGCAGGTGGCCCGGCTGCGCAGCCTGCCGCCAGGTGGCCAGCCACTGATGAGCGGCTTCGACCCACGCGCGGGCGAGCCGCCGCGTTAGCTGCAGGCGCCCCTCCCCTGCAACGCAGGGGAGGGAGCAAGGGGGCACGGTATCTGGTTGCCGCGTTCCCGCCAGGGTGCCGCCTACGACCGAAGGAAGTCCCCGTGGGACGCGGCGGGCGTTTCGACGCCCTGCCGGCGACGCGAAGCTAGTCCCCGTGGGGCCGCCGAGTCACGTTTCTCTTGCTGGCCCAAGAGAAAAGTGTGTTGCTCTCAACGCCCGGCCACCGCGCCTTCGGTTGGCTGCACGGCGCTGCCGGTCCAGCCGCCACCCAGGGCCCGGAACAATGACACCGCCGCACGCGCATCGTCGGCATGCACGCGGGCCAGCTGGTCACGCGAGGCGAGCAACTGGCGGTCCTCCTCCAGCACGTCGAGCAGGCTGGCCGCGCCGCCCTTGTAGGCGTCCTGCGCGGCATCGCGCGCCTGCTGGTGCGCGGCCACCTCGTCGCGCAGCTCGCGATGCTGGGTCTCCAGCTCGGCCAATGACACCATGGCGTTCTCCACGTCCTCGGTGGCGCGCAGCATGGACTGGCGGTACTGCGCCAGCGCCTCGGCGTTGGCGCCACGGGCCTGCGCTACCTCGGCATCCACGCGGCCGAAGTCGAACAGGCGCCAGTGCAGGCCCAGCACGGCCTGCGGCTGGAACGCGGCGGACGAGAACAGCGAGCCGCTATGCAGGCTCTCGACGCCCAGCAGCCCGCCCAGCGATACCTTGGGGTAATACTCGGCCATCGCCACGCCGATGCGCGCATTGGAGGCGGCCAGCCGGCGCTCCGCCGCGATCACGTCGGGACGGCGGCGCAGCAGCGCCTGCGGGCCGCCATCGGCGCCAACCGCCGGCACGCTGAAGTCCGCGCCCGGCGCCTGCAGCTCGGCGGCGTAGGCGCCCGGCGTGACACCCATCAGCACGTCCAGGCGATGGAGCTGCTGGGCCAGCGCGATGCGCAGCGGCGGCAACGTGGCCCTGGCCTGCAGCCACAGCGCCCGGGCCTGGGCCAGTTCGCGCGCCGTGGCCAGGCCGCCCGCCAGACGCAGCCCGACCAGGTCCACCAGCTGCGCCTCGGTGTCGATCTGCTGCTGCGCCAGGCGCAGGCGCTCCTGCGCGCCACGCACCTGGAAGTAGCTGTCAGCCGCCTCGGCCGCCACCATCACACGCACGCCATCCTGGCTGGCCTCCGCCGCCTCGGCTTCCGCGCGCGCCGCCTCGGCGCCGCGATGCAGGCCACCGGCCAGGTCCAGTTCCCAGCTGGCGCCCGCGCCGAGGGTTTCCAGCGTCTGCGTGCGCCGGTAGCCGGGCAGGTTGCTGGCAATCTCGCCCAGCGTGCCTTTCGTGGACTGGTATTCGCGTGCCGCCTGGCCGTCCAGGCTGCCCTGCGGCGCCAGCCGCGCGCCGGCTTCGCGCGCGGCGGCACGGGCCTGCTCCACGCGCGCCAGCGCGGCGGCCAGGTCGAGGTTCTGCGCCAGCGCACGGCCGACGATGCGGTCCAACTCGGGGTCATCGAAGCCCGACCACCACGCATCCAGCGGCGGCTCGGGCCGGCCGGCCTCGCGCGCGGCCAGCATCGGCTGGTGTGCGTAGCCCGCGTTCACCGGGATCGCCGGGCGCACGTAGTCCGGTCCGGCCGCGCAGCCGGCCAGGGCGCCGAGCGCAAGCGACAGGACGAAACGATGGGCGGAACATGGATGGCGACAGGAGGATGGCATGGCGTTCATGGCGTGGTCCTGGGCCGCGAAGCACGGCAGGCGGACGAAGCGGGAGGGCGCATTCAGTGCGCATCGGCGGATGGCGCCTTGGGCGGCGTGACCTTGCGCATCAGCGGCACCAGCGCGGTGGCGATCACGAAGCACAGCATGATGGCGAGGAAGGCATCGGCGTAGGACAGTGTCTGCGCCTCGCGGTAGGCCAGCAGCCACAACTGGTGCAGCGCCCCGTCGCCCGCCTCTGCCGCGTTGGAGCCAAGCTCGGCGAGACGGCCGCCGGCCTGCGCCAGATAGCCGTCCATCGCCTCGTTGCCGGCATTGAGGTGCTCGGCCATGCGGTAGAAATGCAGGTTGGTGCGGTCGTTGAGTATCGTGGCGCATACCGCGATGCCGATCGCGCCGCCGAGGTTGCGCATCAGGTTGAACAGGCCCGAGGCCAGCCGCAGCCGCGCCGGCGCCAGGCCGCCCAGGGTCAGGGTCACCGTGGGCGGCACCGCCAACTGCTGCGCCATGCCGCGCAGCGCCTGCGGCAGCAGCAGCTCGTGGCCGCCCCAGTCGTGTGTGATCGGCGTGAAATCCCACATCGAGATGGCGAACAGCGCCAGCCCCGCCATCAGGATCCAGCGCAGGTCCACGCGCTGCGCCAGGTAGGAATACAAGGGAATGGTGAGGATCTGGAACACGCCGGTGGAGAACACCGCCTCGCCGATCTGCAGCGCGCTGTAGCCGCGCACGCGCCCGAGGAACAGCGGCGTGAGGTAGATGGTGGCGAACAGGCCGATGCCGGTGACGAAGGAGAACAGGCAGCCCAGCGCGAAATTGGGATCGCGCAGCGCGCGCAGGTCAACCACCGGATGCTCGTAGGTAAGGCCACGGACCACGAAGCCCACGCCCGCCAGGCCGGACAGCCAGGCGGTGGCGAGAATGGTCTGGTCGCTGAACCAGTTCCAGCGCGGGCCTTCTTCCAGCGTGTATTCCAGGCAGCCCAGGAACACCGCCAGCAGCACGATGCCGAGGTAATCCGCACGGCGCAGCAGCGAGAGGTCGGGCGCGTCGATGTTCACCAGCATCGGCACCGCGATGGTGACGAACAGCCCCGGCACCAGGTTGATGAAGAACAGCCAATGCCAGGACGAGTGGTCGGTGATCCAGCCGCCCAGCGTGGGCCCGAGCGTGGGCGCCAGCGAGGCCAGCGCGCCGATGGTGGCCGCGGCGATCACGCGCTGCTTGTCGTGGAAGAACACGAACGCGGTGGTGAACACCATCGGGATCATCGAGCCGCCCAGGAAACCCTGCAGGGCGCGGAACACGATCATGCTCTGGATATCCCAGGCCGCGCCGCACAGCAGGCTGGTGAGGGTGAAACCCAGCGCCGAGGCGGCGAACAGCCAGCGCGTGGACATCACCCGCGACAGCCAGCCGGACAGCGGGATCACCACGATCTCGGCGATCAGGTAGGCCGTCTGCACCCAGGCCGTCTCGTCCGCGCCCGCCGACAGGCCGCCGCCGATGTCGCGCAGCGAGGCCGAGACGATCTGGATGTCCAGCAGCGCGATGAACATGCCCACGCACATGCTGGCGAAGGCGAACACCTTCTGCGCCGTGCCCAGCGTGGCCGGGTTCACCGGCGCGGCGGCGAGGTTCACGGCGAGGCTTCCGCGCGGGCGCCGCGCGTATCCACGTCGGCCACCACCGATAGGCCCGGGCGCAGCACGCCCAGCGCGCCGTCGCGGTTATCCAGCGCCACGCGCACCGGCACGCGCTGCACGATCTTGGTGAAGTTGCCGGTAGCGTTCTCCGGCGGCAGCACGCTGAACTGCGCTCCGGTGGCCGGCGCGAGGCTGGCCAGGTGGCCATGGAACACGCGTCCCGGCATCACGTCGGCGCGGATCGCCACCGGCTGGCCGGCGCGCATGCGCGCGAGCTGGTCCTCCTTGAAGTTGGCGTCGACCCACAGGCCACGCGCGGGCACCACCGACAGCAGTTGCGTGCCGGCCGCCGCATAGGCGCCCACGCGGGCGCGGCGGTTGCCGACCACGCCGTCCACCGGCGCGCGCAGTTCGGTGTAGCCCTCGTTGAGGCGGGCAAGATCCAGTTCGGCCTGGGCCTGTTCCAGCGCGGCGCGCGCCTGCAGCTTTTGCGTGGCGATCACGTCGATCTGGCGCTGCGCCGCCTTCAGCGCGGCCTGCGCCCTCGCCGAGGCGGCCCGCGCGGTCTTGAAGTCGGCGTCGGCGCGCTGCGCGCTCTCGATCGACACCGCCGCGCGGCGGGACAGGTCGCGGTAGCGCGACTTGTCCTCGCGCGAGCGCTGGGTTTCCGCCTCCGCCGCCAGCACGCCGGCCTGGGCCTGGCCAATCACCTCCTGCTGCAGCCGTTCGGTGGCGTCGAGGTTGGCCAGCAGCGCCCGCTGCGCGGCGACCGCGCCCTCGGCCTTGGCCACGGCGGCGCGGTAGTCGCGGTCGTCGATCTTCACCAGCAGGTCGCCGGCATGCACGACCTGGTTGTCGGTGACGGCAAGCCGGGCGATGTAGCCGGAGACCTTGGGAGCGATCACAGTGATGTCGCCCCCCACGTAGGCGTCGTCGGTGTCCTCGATGAAACGGCCCACGCTCCACCAGTGGACGCCGTACCCGACGATGGCAAGCGCCGCCACGATGGTGGACAGGATCATCAGTTTGCGCCGGCCGCGCGGCGCGGGCCTGGGGAGCGCGGGCGCGCGCTCGGCGGCGGGATGGCTCATGGCTTTATCTGCTTGGCCCACTGGGCTTTAAATTATAATCATAATATAAATGACGATGCCAAGTCGCAAGCGACGCCTCCTGGCGCCGGCACCGGATGCTCTTAGTGCGCCTCCACCAGCAGGGCGAGCGCGGCCTTGCGGCCAGCGGCCAGGATCTCGTCGCTGACCGCCTCGTCGTCCACCGCGCGCGACAAGGCCAGCGCGCCGGCCATGGTGGAGAACATCGCCATGGCGGTAGCGCGACGCTGCCGGGGCTTGAGCGTCCTGGGCAGGGCATCGGCCAACAGGGCGGTGATCCGTTCGACGCCACGGCCGAATTCCGCGCGCACCGGCTCGGCGCTGCGCGCGATCTCGGGCGACAACGCGGCAGCCACGCAGCCCAGCGCGGCATTGCGGCGATGCGCCGGGCTGAGGTAGCTGTCGACCAGCGCCTCGATGCCGCCGCCTTCGGGATCGCGCAGCACCTTCTCCAGCCGCTCATAGGTGCCCTGCCAGGCCTTGGCGACCGCTTCGCGGGCCAGGTCGTCCTTGGACTCGAAGTGGTTGTAGAAGCCGCCCTGGGTCAGGCCGAGGTCGCCCATCAGGTTGGCCACGCCGACCGCGGCGATGCCTTCGCCGCGGAAGCGCCGCGAGGCGGTATCGATGATCTTCTGCCGCGTGGCTTCCTTGTGTCCCTTGCCGTAGCGCATGGCCTGCATTCCCGCCGGCATCGGCCGGCTATTGAAATTTCCGGCGCCGATCATATCAAATTATAGCCGTCATATAAAACGACAGCGCTCCTTCCTTCCGTTTCATTCATCGAGGCCACACTGCATGCATATCCAAGGTTCCGTCGCGCTGGTCACCGGCGCCAATCGCGGGCTCGGGCTCGCCTACGCCAAGGCCCTGCTCGCCGCCGGCGCACGCAAGGTCTACGCCGGCGCGCGCGATCCGGCCACCGTCACCCTGCCGGGCGTCATTGCGGTCAAGCTAGACGTCACGCGGCCGCAGGACATCACGGCCGCGGCCGCCCAATGTGCCGACGTCGATATCGTCGTCAACAATGCCGGCATCGCCGATACCACGCCGCTGCTCGATCCCGCCCACGGCGTCGCCGCGCTGCGCCGGCTGCTGGATACCAACCTGCACGGCGTCCATGCGATGGCGCTGGCGTTCGCGCCGGTGCTCAAGGCCAACGGCGGCGGCGCGCTGGTGAACATGCTTTCCGCATTGAGCTGGGTGAGCCTGGGGTCCTTGGACGCCTATTCGGTATCCAAGGCCGCCGCCTGGGCGCTGACCAATGGCCTTCGCAATGAATTGCGCGCGCAGGGCACGCAGGTGCTGGCGGTGCATGCCGGCTACATCGACACCGACATGGCCAGCCACGTCGACGCGCCCAAAAGCAGCCCCGACGACATCGCCCGCCGCACGCTGGAGGCGCTGGCCAGGGGCGAATCCGAGGTGCTGGCCGACCAGGCCTCGCAACAGGTGAAGGCGGGCTTCGCCGCGACCCCGTCGTACTACCTCGGCGCCGCCTGACGCGCCGTTCCGCCGGGCGTCCCGCACGCGGGGCGCCCGGACGATGCGGCTGCGAATGGACGCCAAGGCGGCCGCTGCCGCGGCGCACCACTGGACGAAAAAGCCCGGGGGAGTCACCCTTACCGTCTCCCCAAGCCAGGATCGTCCATGAGAACGCCAGCCCGTGCCGCCCCGACTTTGCTTGCTGATCTCGGCGGCACCAATGTGCGATTCGCCCTGGCCGACCCGAGTCGTACCGCGCCGCTGCTGGAAGACAGCGTGCGGCGCTATCGCGTCAAGGACTACGAATCGCTGGCCGAGGCCATCCGCCAGTATTTCCAGGACACCGGCCATACCGCGCCGCGCGCGGTGATCGCCGCCGCCGGCCGCGTGAGCGAGGGCGAGACGGTCAAGGTCACCAACAATCCCTGGCTGGTCGCCGCGCACGCCTTGCAGGCGGAACTCGGCATGGAAGCGGTGCATCTGGTAAACGATTTCGCCGCGCAGGCGATGGCGGTGCCGCTGCTCACCCACGACCAGCTTTCCCCGGTGGGCCCGCAGGCCATGCCGGTGCTGGGCCTGCGCGAGCCGCAGACCTTCGTGGTGATGGGCCCGGGCACGGGCCTGGGCGTGGCCGGCCTGCTGCGCCGCGAAAGCCACTGGATCGTGCTGGAGACCGAAGGCGGTCACGCCGGCTTCGCCGCGCACACGGCCGAGGACGTGGAGATCCTGCATCGCCTCAACGCGCGCTTCGGCCGCGTTTCCAACGAGCGCATGATCTGCGGCAACGGCCTGGTGAACCTCTACCTCGCGCTGGCCGACATCGCCGGCCAGAAGGCTGAGGAATACACGCCCGAGGACATCACCGCGCGCGCCGAGGCGGGCAGCGACCCGCTGTGCGTACGCACGGTGGAGACGCTGGCCGGCATCTTCGGCAGCGTGGCGGGCGACCTGGTGCTGAGCCTGGGCGGCTGGGACGGTGTCTACCTCACCGGCGGCGTGCTGCCGATCCTGCTGCCGTGGCTCAAGCGCGGCGGCTTCCGCGAGCGCTTCGAGGCCAAAGGCCGTTTCCGCGAGACGATGGAGCAGGTGCCTACGGTGGCGATGATGCATCCGGAACCCGGCCTGCTCGGCGCCGCCGCGCTGGCGGTGCTGGATGCGGGCAAGCCGCTGGTGCCGGGGCAATAAGCCCTCCCTGTAGGAGCGCACCCAGTGCGCGACCGCCGTACACCACGGTCGCGCACTGGGTGCGCTCCTGCAAGTCCCTGAAAAGGCGTTGCGCATTCGTCATCGCGGATCGGCGACACTAGACGTCCATACTGTATTGGAGCCCTCCCCATGCCCCGCACCGATACTGCCTTCCTGTTCGATCTCGACGGCACCCTGGTCGACAGCGTCTACCAGCACGTGCTGGCCTGGAAGGAAGCGCTGGACCGCGAGGGCGTGGAACTGTCCGTGTGGCGCATCCACCGCAAGATCGGCATGAGCGGCGGCCTGTTCGCCAACATCCTGTTGCGCGAGACGGGCCTGGAGATCACCGAGGAACGCCTGGTGCGGCTGCGCGACTGGCACGCCGAGGCCTACAACCGCCAGGCCACGCAGGGCGCGGTGCGTCCCCTGCCCGGCGCGCGCGAGCTGCTGGCCTTCCTCACCGACGAGGAGATCCCTTGGGCCATCGCCACCAGCGGCCGCATGACCACCGCCGCGCACAACCTGGAAGCACTGGGCGTGGACCCGTCCAAGGTGCCGGTGGTAACGCGCGACCAGGTGCGCCACGCCAAGCCCGATCCCGACCTGTTCATCACCGCCGCGCAGCGCCTGGGCATGGACATCCACTATTGCCTGGTGATCGGCGACAGCATCTGGGACATGCTGGCCGCGCAGCGCGCCCGTTCGCTTGGCGTGGGCCTGCTCTCCGGCGGCTATGGCCAGGAGGAGCTGGAAGATGCCGGCGCGTTCCGCGTCTACGAGGATCCGGCGGACCTGCTGCGGCATATCGACGAGGTGGCCGCCAGGCGCTGATGGCAACGGATTACGGCTTCCTTCCCGCCCGCTTCACCCGTTCCTAACCTTGCCATGTCAGGTGGGATTCATCGCCGCCGGAGCGCCAGCGGTTAGGCTCGGAAGCCGATGCTCGCTCTTCACTTGACCTGCGCAAACAAGCTCCCGGCGCGGGCCACGTGGAGACCGCAAACAGGCTCTCAGACCGGAGGCCGCCATGCGCCGCACCATCGCCATGCTTCCGCTCGCCCTGCTGGTGGCGTGCTCGCCCTCCGCGCCGCCGCCCGAGCAGAAGCCGCCCAAGCCGCAGGCCGAGCAGAGCACCCCGGACAACGCCACGCTGGGCTCGCCCGGATGGTATGCGTGGGTGGACCAGCGCTTGCACGTCAGCGACGACGGCCACGGGCCGGATCGCGGTTCCACCGAATGGAACCATGCCGTGCAGCGGAAGCTGGGCCAGGAGGCACCGCAGTCGCCGCCGGGCTCGCCGCAATGGCAACAAGCGGTGGATGCCCTGCTGCGCACACGGCCGGCGTTGTAGCGGCGAGCATTCTGTGGGATGCGCACCCTGTGCGCGATGGTTCCTTGCGAGGCCTGTCGCGCACAGGGTGCGCTCCCACGGCTCAACCCGGCGCCAGCAGTTCGTCCAGGTCTTCCTGGTCGAAGCTGAGCCGCTCACGCGTGCCGCCGCCTTCCAGCACCGCCTCGGCCAGCTCGGCCTTGCGAGCCTTCAGTTCCTCGATGCGCTCCTCCACCGTGCCGGCGGTGATCAGGCGGAACACGAACACCGGCTTGTCCTGGCCGATGCGGTGCGCGCGGTCGGAAGCCTGCGCCTCGGCGGCGGGGTTCCACCACGGGTCGTAGTGGATCACCGTATCGGCCGCGGTGAGGTTGAGGCCCACGCCGCCCGCCTTCAGCGACAGCAGGAACAGCGGCACCTCGCCTTCCTGGAACTGGCGCACCGGCTCGGCGCGGTCGCGCGTCTCGCCGGTGAGCGTCACGTAGGGAATGCGCTGGCGGTCCAGCTCGTTCGCGATCAGCTTGAGCATCTCGGTGAACTGCGAGAACAGCAGCACCTTGCGCCCTTCCGCCAGCAGCGCGGGCAGCATGTCCATCAGCAGCTCGAACTTGGCCGAGTCGCGCACGCCGCGCGCGGCCTCCAGCTTCACCAGGCGCGGATCGCAGCAGACCTGGCGCAGCTTGAGCAGCGCGTCGAGCACAACGATGCCGCTGTGCGCGATGCCGCGCTGGGCGATCACTTCGCGCAGTTCCTCCGCCAGCGACAGGCGCAGGCTCTCGTACAACTCGCGCTGGCGGCCTTCCAGCACCACGCGGCGGGTGATCTCGGTCTTGGGCGGCAGCTCGCTGGCCACCTGCGACTTGGTGCGGCGCAGAATGAACGGCGCCAGGCGGCGGTTGAGGCGGTCCTGGCAGTCGGTGTCGCGATGGCGCTCGATCGGGATGCGGTAATGGCGGCGGAACGCACCCTCGTCGCCAAGCAGGCCCGGCACGGCCAGGTCGACCTGCGACCACAGCTCGCCCAGGTGGTTTTCCAGCGGCGTGCCGGTGAGGCAGATGCAGCGTGGCGCGCGCAGGCTCAGCACGGCGCGGCGCGCCTGCGTGCGCGGGTTCTTCACCTGCTGCGCCTCGTCCAGCACGATCAGCGCGAACGGCTGCTTGCGCAGGCTGACCACGTCGCGCGGCAGCAGCGCGTAGCTGGTCAGCACGATGTCCTGCGCGCCCAGCTGCGAGAAGTCGCCGCCGCGTTGCGGCCCGTGCAGCGCCAGCACGCGCAGCGCGGGGGCGAAGCGGGCGATCTCGGCCTGCCAGTTCGGGATCAGGCTGGTGGGCACCACCACCAGCGCGGGCTGGGTGAGCGCGCCGCATTCCTTCAGCGCCAGCAGGTGGGTGATGAGTTGCAGCGTCTTGCCCAGGCCCATGTCGTCGGCGAGTACGCCGCCCACGCCGGCCTCGGCCAAGGCGTTCAACCAACGCAGACCTTCGCGCTGGTAGGGGCGAAGCTCGACAGTGAGTCCCTGCGGCACGGCATCGCTGGCGCGTTCGGCAGCGTCGCGCAGGCGCGCGGTGAAGCCGCGCAGCGCCTCCGGCGCCACCAGTTCGCCACCGGTGGGCAGCGCCTCGGCCAGTTCCTCCAGGCGCCCGGCCTGCACGCGCGGCAGGTGCAGCTTCCGGCGCGGGCGTTCCAGGTATTCGGCCAGCGGCGCCAGCAGGCCGCGCAGTTCCTTCAGGCGCACCGGCACGCGGCGGCGCTCGTCCACCGGGGCGTACCACACCGCATCCTCCGGCTCGTTCGGCACCGGACTCAGGTTCAGCTGGTGATCGGCCAACGCCTGCGCCACCGCGGGCAGCAGGTTGTGGCGCTTGCCTTCCAGCTCGATGCCGATCTCCAGGTCGAAGGCGTGGTCGTCGGTGTCCTCCACCGCGTTGCCGTACCAGCGCACCGGGCCTTCCAGCACCTCGAACGGAAAGCTGGGCGCGTAGTCGAGCAGGAAGCCCTCGGCCTCCAGCTTGGGCCGCAGCGCCAGCCAGCGCGCGGGCGTGTTCACTTCCAGCGCGCCCGCGTAGCCCTTGCCGGGGAACAGCCAGGCATCGTCCGGCAGGGTATCGGCCAGGTCCCAGGGCAGGCCCTCGGTGTCCACGCCGGGGGTGAGTCCGGCGCGCTCGAGCTGCTCCATCGCGGAGAGCTCCTCCGCCCGGCGGCGGGTGATCTCCACCAGGTGGCCATTGCGCACGCGCCGCACCAGCGGCTCGCCGCCGCGGCTGGGCAGGCGCTCGCCGGCGTAGTCGAAGGCCAGGCGCGCATAGGCCAGCGGCGGCGTGCCGGCGGCCAGCCGCGCATGGCGGGTCAGCGCATGCAGGGTCAGCACCGGCTTGGGCACCAGCTCGGCGCGGCGCAGTTCGCCCAACACCTGCGGCAGCGGCAGGCGGTGCGACAGGCGGCTTGCCGGCAACGCCTCGCGCAGGCTCTGGGTGTATTCGTGCTTGAGCGGCGGCAGGTCCAGCCACTGCGATTCTTCCGGCGGCGCCTCCAGGTGGCCCAGCTCGGCGCGCTCGGCATCCAGGTACCACAGGCCGTCGATGCGCAGCAGGCGGTGGTTGGCCGGCAGCGAGGGCAGTAGGCGCTGGCTGCCATCCTGTTCGAGCTGCCATTGCCAGTTGAGCTGGTGCGCCTTGCCGCGCGACAGGCGCAGGCCGGCCAAGCCACCCAGGAAGCACGGTGTGGTGTCCAGGATCTCCGCCAGCAGGGCGTCGCCCACGTGGCCGGCCAGGCGTGCATAGCTGCGGCTTTTGCGCAGGCTCTGCGGCAGGCCCAGCACGGTGGCGGCCAATCGCTGCTCGTGCGGTGCCAGCGGCAGCTGCGACAGGTGCTTGCTGTCCAGCGGCGCCGGCCGCGCATAGCGGCCCTGCTCGGCCACGGTGAGCAGTACCGGAGCCACGTCCAGATGCGCGTAGGGCGCGCCCTCTTCGGGCATCACCTCGAGGAAGAAGCCCAGCACCGCCGTCTCCTGCGGCGCCGCCGCGACCGGCGAGGCCAGCAGTCGGCGCCACACGCCGGGCAACGGCTCGGCACCGCTGTCGCCGCGCTGCGGGGGCGGATGGTCGTGCCGTTTATCGTCCGGTGACTGCATGCGCATTCGGTCCGTAGGGGCGACCAAAAGATTCAGCTTAGCAAGGCTCTTGCACGCGTGCGCGTCTCAACGCCCGGTTTTTTCATACCGGACGTTGAAACAAAGGACGACGCATTTCGGCGTGGACCGCCGACAGTGGCTGGGTTATTCAGCCGACGTGAACAGGCCCTTGGGATATTCGGGCTTCTGCTCGCGGCTCATCAGCCGCTTGAGCCCCTCGGCCGGCGTCACCTCGCCGTGCAGCACGGCGCGCACGCCGCTGCTGATGGGCAGGTCGAGCCCATGCTTGGCGGCCAGGCGCACCACCTCGTCGGCGGTGAGCACGCTTTCCACCACCTGGCCGATCTCGCGCACGGCCTCGTCGATGGCCTGCCCGCGCCCCAGCGCCAAGCCCAGCCGGCGGTTGCGCGAGAGGTCGCCGGTGCAGGTCAGCACCAGGTCGCCCAGGCCGGCCAGCCCCATCAGCGTTTCCGGCCGGGCGCCCAGCGCCACGCCCAGGCGCAGCATCTCGTTCATGCCGCGGGTAATCAGGCCGGCGCGGGCGTTGAGGCCCAGCGCCATGCCGTCGGCCACGCCGGTGGCGACCGCCAGCACGTTCTTCATGGCGCCGCCCAGCTCCGCGCCCAGCACGTCGCGGCCCGAGTAGGCGCGGAAGTTCGGCGCGTGCAACAGGGTGGCCAATTCGTGCGCGAAGGCATCGTCGTCGGAGTGCACGGTGACCGCGCTGGGCATGCCGGCCGCCACTTCCCTGGCGAAGGACGGACCGGTGACCACCGCCGCCGGGCGGCCCGGGAAGCGGTCGGCCACCAGTTCGTGCAGGAAGCGGCCGGTGCCCGGCTCGAAACCCTTGGTGGCCCAGGCGATGCGCGCGCCGGGTTCCAGCCACGGGGCGATCTCCTCCAGGAGGGAGGCGAAGGCGTGGCTGGGCACCACGATCAGCACGATCTGCGCGCCGCGCAGGGCGGCGGCGAGATCCGGCTCGTAGGACAGCTCGGGCGGCAGCTCGACGTCGGGCAGGTAGCGCTGGTTGCGATGGGACTGGGCCATCGCCGCGAGCGCGACGGGATCGCGCCCCCACAGCCGGGTCGGCACCTGGTTGCGGGCCGCCAGGGCCGCCAGCGCGGTGCCCCACGAGCCGGCCCCGAGGACGGCCAGGGTCGGACGCTCAGCCATGAGCAGACTCGTCTTGGATCAGCTGTTGAGCGTGGGCACGGCGCTGCCGCCGAGCATGCGGCGCTGCTGCTCGGCGTAGAGCGCGTCGAAGTTGATCGGCTGCAGCAGGAACGGCGGGAACCCGCCCTCCAGCACCAGCGAGGACAGCATCTGGCGTGCATAGGGGAACAGCAGGTTCGGGCAGTAGCTGTTGAGGATGCCCGCCTGGTCTTCCTCGCTGAACCCGGCGATGCCGAACACGCCGGCCTGGTGCACCTCGGCCAGGTAGGCGGTGCGCTCGCCCAGGGTGCAGGTCAGGGTGAGGCTGAGCACCACCTCGAACAGGTCGTTGCCCATGTCCATCGACTTCTGGCCCAGGTTCAGCTGGACCTGCGGCTGCTGTTCGGTCTCCCCCACTTCCTGGAAGATCTGGGGGGCGTTGGGGGCCTCGTAGGAGACGTCCTTCACGTAGATCTTCTGCAGCACCAGCTGCGGCTGGCTGGCCTGGCCGTTGGTGGCGACATCTGCCATGGGGTATTCCTCGTCAAGTATGCGGTGCGTGAAAACGCAAAGGACTGGGATTGTTCCATACATCCCCGCAGGCTGCCATGCGCCGCAGCGCCCGGATGGGCCAAATCTTGCGCACAGCCCTGTTTTTCTGGGAGAATAACCGGCTCGACCATGCCGACCCGGGGTTCCGGGCACGTCCGCGACGCGATGCGGGCCTCACGGCGGACGCGAAAAGCTCCATCTCCAGCATCGCGTGGCGCCCGGCGCCGCTGGGCCGATGTCGCCCTGGCCAACGGGCGGTCAACGAAATTACGGAGGTCATCATGGCCCGCATTTGCCAAGTCACCGGAAAGGGTGTGCAGACCGGCAACAACGTCTCGCATGCCAACAACAAGACCCGCCGCCGCTGGTTGCCGAACCTGCACGAGCGCCGCTTCTGGGTCCCGAGCGAGAACCGCTGGGTGAAGCTGCGCGTTTCCAACCACGCCCTGCGCACGATCGACAAGAATGGCATCGAGGCCGTGATCGCCGACCTGCGCGCCCGCGGCGAAAAGATCTGAGGATTGAGCCATGGCCAATAGCAAGCAAGACAAGATCCGCCTGATCTCCTCGGCCGGTACCGGCCACTTCTACACCACGCAGAAGAACAAGAAGAACACGCCGGAAAAGTTCGAGTTCAAGAAGTACGATCCGGTGGTTCGCAAGCACGTGATCTACAAGGAAGGCAAGATCAAGTGACCTCGCCCTACCCACAAAAAACCCGCCGCAAGGCGGGTTTTTTGTTACTCCCCAGCCGCCGACTCCGGTCCGATGTTGTCCAATGCGGTGAGGGACTGTGCGCCAACGTCGATGCCAGGGCACCGCGCGTGGGCGACAAGCAACAATACGTACCAGTTAAATCGCGCGATTGATCCACTCGTTCGCTATAACGAATGCTTCCGAGCCGGGCAAGCTCACCAGGCGATGAACGAGCCCACATCCGTCGGCAAATTCACTTGCACGCCGACGATGCGATAAACGCCAGAACATACTCGGTGGAAGCTTCCGTAAAAAGCCCGCCTTGCGGCGGGCTTCTCGTTTCAATGCGTCACGGCGCTCAGGCCGTCGCGACCGCATACCCTTTCAGGCGCTGCGCGAATTCCTGCAGCGCGCGGATGCCGCTCTGCTCGGCCTCGGCGATCCACTGCTGAAGGCCCTTGAGCGCCTGGTCGGCGCCGCGCTGCTCCATCAGGGCGGCGAGACGGGCGCGGAAGTCGCACACGGTGCTGAGGGTCGGACGCTTGGCCAGCACCGCCTGCATGCGGTCGCGGCCTTCGTTGTCCAACCAACGGCCACCATCGGCCAGCGCGCGGCGCAGGCGGCGCGGCACCGACTTGATGTTCTCGCCGGCGTGCTGCGCTTCGTCGCGCAAGGTCGGCATGATCACGTTGCGATAGTAGTCGGTCATCGCGGCGAAGCGATGGGTCAGCACGCCCTTGAGCGTCTCGGCGTCCGGCAGGTGCACGTTCGGGCGCACGTCCAGCGAGGGCGCCACGCGCAGCACCTTGGCCAGGCCCAGCGCGCGCAGGGCGCAGATGGCGGCCCAGCCGATGTCGAACTCCCACTTGCGCAAGGCGAACTTGGCCGAACTGGGGAAGGCATGATGGTTGTTGTGCAGCTCCTCGCCGCCGATCCAGAAACCCCAGGGGATGAGGTTGGTCGCGGTGTCGGCGCTCTCGAAGTTGCGGTAGCCCCACCAGTGGCCCACGCCGTTGACGAAGCCGGCGGCCCAGAACGGGATCCAGATCATCTGCACCGCCCACAGCGCGGCGCCGATGACGCCGAACAGGGCAAGGTTGATGACGAGCATCAGCGACGGACCCCAGTACGGATGGCCGGCATAGAGCTTGCGCTCGATCCAGTCGTCCGGGGTGCCGCGGCCGTACTTCTCCAGGTCTTCCTTCACGTAGCTGGCGTCGCGGTACAGCGAAACGCCGTCCCAGAACACCTTCTTGATGCCGTAGATCTGCGGGCTGTGCGGATCTTCCTCGGTCTCGACCTTGGCGTGGTGCTTGCGATGCACCGCCACCCACTCCTTGGTGACCATGCCGGTGGTGAGCCAGCCCCAGAAGCGGAAGAAATGCGAGATCGACCAGTGCAGGTCGACGCCGCGATGGGTCTGGCAGCGATGCAGGTACAGCGTCACCGTGAAGATGGTGAGCTGAGTCATCACCAGCAGGTAGATGAGCATGCCCACCCAACTGGCGTGCGTGAGGCCGTTGGACAGGAAATTGAGTACTGCGTCGAGCATGGTGAAACACCCAGGGATATGGAAAGTCAGTCTAAGCGAGGGGTTTCCGTACCCGCCAGCATGGACGGCGCAAGATATTGTCGCACCTCCCGGGCGCGGCAAAGTTAATGTGCTGTGTCACGCAGATGAAGCCCTCACCCGTTGTATGAAGGTGAGGGCGCCGTGACAATCATGCAATGAGCGCGCCTACCGCGGTACTGGAACTGGTTCACATCACCCGCCATCGGGCCGGCCGCCCGGCCGTGGCCGATCTCAGCCTGCGGCTGGACGCGGGACAGGTGCTGGGCCTGCTGGGCGTCAACGGCGCCGGCAAGTCCACCACCCTGGCCATGGTCGCCGGCGCGCTGGTGCCCGACGGCGGCGGCATCCGCCTGCAGGGCCGGGACTTCATCGAGCATCCGGAGCTGGCGCGGCGCGTGGTCGGCTGGCTGCCCGAACGTGCCCCGCTGTGGCCGGAACTGACCGTGCGCGAGCACCTGGACGCCCACGGCCGCCTGCGCGGCCTGCGCGCCGCCGAACTGGCCCAGGCCCGCGCCCGCATCGTGGAGCGGCTGGAGCTGGGCCCGCTGGCGCGGCGCCTGGCCGGCGTGCTGTCGCAGGGCCAGCGCCAGCGCCTGGGCCTGGCCTGCGCATTGCTGCACCAGCCCGCGCTGCTGGTGCTGGACGAGCCGGCCAACGCGCTGGACCCGGTGCAGGTGGCCTCGCTGCGCGCGCTGATCCGCGAGCAGGCGGCGGCGGGCACCGCGATCATCCTTTCCACCCATCTGCTGGCCGAGGTGACGGCCGCCTGCGACCGCGTGGCGATCCTGCACGAGGGCCGGCTGCGTCACGACGCCCCGGTCCAGAGCGAGGACCACAAGCAGTTGGAACAGGTCTTCTTCGACATCGCCATGCGCGGCGACGGGAACCCCGCCAGGATGCAGGCCGCATGAGCGTGTTCGCCGTGACGCGGCTGGAGCTGCGCCGCCTGCTGGTCCGTCCGCTGGCCTGGGTGCTCGCCGCCCTGACGGTGGCCCAGCTGGCCGGGCGCTTCATGCTGCTGCTGCAGATCTTCCTCACCAACCAGATCCGCCTGGCCGCGCAGCCCGGCGGCCCCGGCTACACCGACCTGGTGGCCATCCCGATGCTGAGCAGCATCCTTACCAGCGGCCTGCTGCCCATGCTGCCGTTCGGGCTGGCCGAGCTGGCCCTGGTGGTGGTGCCGCTGCTGACCATGTCCACGCTGGCCAGCGAGCGCGGCAACGGCACGCTGCCGCTGTGGTTCGCCGCCGGCCTGCCGGCCTCGCGCATCGTGCTGGGCAAATACCTCGCGCTGCTGCTGTGGCTGGTGCCATGGCTGCTGGTGACGCTGGCCATGCCGCTGAGCCTGGCGCACGGCCTCGCGCTGGACTGGGGCAAGCTGGCCAGCGCCAGCCTGGGCCTGCTGCTGATGCTGGCCGCGCTGGTCGCCATCGGCGTGGCCTGTTCGGCCTACGCCTCGCACCCGGCCATCGCCGCCACCGCCAGCCTGATGCTGGGCCTGGCCCTGGTCAGCGCGAACGTCGGCGCGCTGGTGGCCGGCATCGACAACGGCATCGTCAACTGGCTGTCGATGAGCACGCACCTGGACACGCTGATCCGCGGACTGGTGTCCAGCGCGGACGTCGCCTGGTTCGTGCTGGTGATCGCGGTGGCGCTGGCCTTGGCCACCCAGCGGCTGGCCGCCGAACGGGAGCGCGGCTGATGACGCGCCTGTTCCGACGCCTGAACGGCTGGCTGTTCGCGCTGCTGCTGCTGGCCTGCGCGGGCGCCCTCGGCTACTTCGCCACGCGCTACGACCGCGTCGCCGACTGGACCTACGGCGGCCGCGCCTCGCTCTCGGCCGAGAGCCGCGCCGTGCTGGCCGCGCTGGACGGCCCGGTGGAGATCGTCAGCTACGCCAACCCCCAGGGCGACCTGCGCAACACCATCGCCTCCTTCCTGCAGCGCTACCAACGGCTGAAACCCGACCTCACGCTGCGCTTCGTCGACCCGGAACAGGACCCGGCCGCGATGCGCGAGCTGGGCGTCACGGTGGACGGCATGATGATCGTCCACTACCGCGGGCATGAGCAGCGCCTCACCGAGCTGTCCGAGCGCGGCCTCACCAACGCCTTCGAGCGCCTGCTGCGCGGCGGCGACCGCATCGTCGCCTTCGTCACCGGCGACGGCGAGCGCCATCCGGCCGACAAGGGCAACGCCGACCTGGGCGCCTTCATGGCGCAGATGGAAGGCAGCGGGCTGCGCGCCGTGCCGCTGAACTTCGCCCAGGCCACCGCCGTGCCGCTGCACACCGACCTGGTGGTGCTGGCCAGCCCCCGGCGCGCCCTGCCCGAGGGCGCGGTGAAGGCGCTGGCCGACTACCTGGCCAACGGCGGCAACCTGCTGTGGCTGGCCGAGCCGGGCAACGACGACCTCGGCCTCAAGCCGCTGGCCGATGCGCTGGGCATCGGCGTGCTGCCCGGCGTGCTGGTGGACGGCCAGGGCGCGGCGCTGGGCCTGCACGACCCGCGCGTGATCGCGCTGGGCGACTACCCGCCGCACGCCATCACGCGAGGCTTCACGCTGACCACGCAGTTCCCGCAGGTCGCCGCGCTGGCGCTGGCCTCGCGCAGCGACTGGCATGCCACGCCGTTCCTGCGCTCGGGCGCGCAGAGCTGGACCGAGTTCAAGCCGATCGACAACGCCCAGGCCTCCACCATCCGCTACGACGCCGGCGCGGGCGAGCTGAAGGGCCCGCTGGACTTCGGCTTCGCGCTGTCGCGCCTGTCGCCCAGCCCGGACAAGGCCGAGCAGCGCGCGGTGGTGATCGGCGACGGCGACTTCCTGTCCAACGGCTACCTCGGCAACGGCGGCAACCGCGTGCTGGGCGAGCGCATCTTCGACTGGCTGCTGGGCGACGACGTGCTGGTGAACCTGCCGCCGGCGCGCGGCGCGCCGGACCGCGTGCTGCGCATTTCACAGGCCCAGCTCAGCATCGCCTCGCTGGGCTTCCTGGTGGCGCTGCCGCTGCTGCTGCTGGGCCTGGGCGGCTGGGTCGCCTGGCGCCGGCGCCGCGCGTGAAGCGGGCGATGCGCCAGCGCCTATGGCTGGCCGGCGCCGCCGTGGCGCTGGTGGCCGCGGCCGCCTGGCAATGGCGGCGTGACGCCGATGCAGCGCCCGGCACGTTGCTGCGCATGGCGCCCTCGGCCGTGACCGAGGTGACCCTGCAGCTCGGCAACGGCCCGGCCGAGCACTACGCCAGGCGCGATGGTCACTGGTGGCGTACCGACGGCACCGCCGTCCGCGCCGACGATGGCCGCCTGGGCGAACTGGCCGACACCGCCGCCGCCGAGGTCCTGGGCTGGCGAGCGGCCGGCGACTTCGAACCGGCCCGGATCGGCCTGGTGCCGCCGCTGGCCGTGCTCAGCTTGAACGGCCAGCGGCTGGATTTCGGCGAGACCGCGGTCACCGGGCCGCAACGCTACGTGCGCGTTGGCGATCGCGTCGCGCTGATCTCGGTGCGCTACACGCCCAGGCCGGCGACGAACGAGGCCCAGGCGGTGCCCCACGGCAAGTGACCGGCCTTGCACTGGCACGGCCGCTCCCCATATCGATGGGACCCTCTTCCGGACTGGAGCGACGACATGGCTAAGCAGGCGATCGGTGTGATCGGCATGGCGGTGATGGGCAGCAACCTCGCCCGCAATATCGAGAGCCGCGGCCACGCGGTGTCCATCTTCAACCGCCACCGCGAGCGCACCGACGAAGTGGTGGCGGAGAACCCCGGCAAGCGGCTGGTGCCCACCTACACCCTGCAGGAGTTCGTCGATTCGCTGGAAAAGCCGCGCCGCATCCTGCTGATGGTCAAGGCCGGCGATCCCACCGACGCCACCCTCGCGCAGCTCAAGCCGCTGCTGGACAAGGGCGACATCGTCATCGACGGCGGCAACACCTTCTTCAAGGACACCATGCGCCGCGAGAGCGAGATGAGCGCGGCGGGTCTGCACTTCATCGGCACCGGCGTCTCCGGCGGCGAGGAAGGCGCGCTGCACGGCCCCTCGATCATGCCCGGCGGCCCGCGCGAGGCCTACGACCTGGTCGCGCCCATCCTCACCGAGATCGCCGCGCGCGCGCCGGACGGCGAGCCCTGCGTGGCCTACATGGGCCCGAACGGCGCCGGCCACTACGTGAAGATGGTGCACAACGGCATCGAGTACGGCGACATGCAGCTGATCGCCGAGAGCTACGCGGTGCTGCACCGCGTGCTCGGCCTGTCCAACGAGGAACTGGCCGAGGTCTACGCCGACTGGAACAAGGGCGAACTGGACAGCTACCTCATCAGCATCACCGCCGACATCTTCACCAAGAAGGACCAGGAAACCGGCAAGGCAATGGTCGACATCATCCTCGACCGCGCCGCGCAGAAGGGCACCGGCAAGTGGACCAGCCAGAGCGCGCTGGACCTGGGCGTGCCGCTGCCGCTGATCACCGAATCGGTGTTCGCGCGCCTGCTGTCGGCGCTGAAGGACGAGCGCGCGGCGGCCAGCAAGGTGCTCAAGGGCCCCGAGGGCGGCCGCTTCGCCGGCGACCGCAAGGCCTTCGTCGAATCCGTGCGCCGCGCGCTGTACCTCAGCAAGATCGTCTCCTACGCGCAGGGCTTCGCGCAGTTGCGCGCCGCTTCCGACGAATACCAGTGGAACCTTCCCTACGGCACCATCGCGCGCATCTTCCGCGCCGGCTGCATCATCCGCGCGCGCTTCCTGCAGAAGATCACCGATGCCTACGCGCACGACGCGCAGCTGAACAACCTGTTGCTCGATCCGTACTTCCGCGACATCGCCGCGCAGTACCAGGACGCGCTGCGCGACGTGGTGGCCGCGGCGGTGAAGGCCGGCGTGCCGGTGCCGTGCTTCTCCTCCGCCATCGCCTACTACGACGGCTACCGCGCCGAGCAGTTGCCCGCCAACCTGCTGCAGGCGCAGCGCGACTACTTCGGCGCGCACACCTTCGAACGCGTGGACAAGCCCGGCAGCTTCCACAACGACTGGAGCTGACACAACACCGTCCCCTTGTGGGAGCGCACCCTGTGCGCGACAACCCAGCGAAACGGCGAGATCCGACGACGCCGTCGCGCACAGGGTGCGCTCCCACATTGAACCGCAGAACCGAGGCGCCTCGTGCCCGAACTTCCCGAAGTCGAAACCACCCGGCGCGGCATCGCCCCACACCTGCTCGGCCGGCGTGTCACCGGCGTAACGCTGCGCCGCCCCGACCTGCGCTGGCCGATCCCGCCGGAAGTCGGCGAACTGCTGCCCGGGCAACGCATCCTCGACGTGGAGCGGCGCGCCAAGTACCTGCTGCTGCATACGCAGGCGGGCAGCGCGCTGCTGCACCTGGGCATGACCGGCGTGCTGCGGGTGCTGCCGCCGGACGCGCTGGTGGGCAAGCACGACCACGTGGACATCGCCCTGGAACCCACCGCCACCGAGGGACCGCGCGTGCTGCGCTTCACCGACGCGCGTCGCTTCGGCTGCCTGCTGTGGCAGGCGCCGGGCGAGACGCATGAACTGCTTGCCTCGCTAGGCCCCGAGCCGCTCACCGACGATTTCGACGGCGATCTGCTATGGCGCCTGTCGCGCGGACGCACGGCCGCGGTGAAGCTGTTCCTGATGGACAACGCGGTGGTGGTCGGCGTGGGCAACATCTACGCCAGCGAGGCGCTGTTCGCGGCCGGCATCGATCCGCGCCGGCCGGCGGGCGAGGTGTCGCGGGCACGCTATGCACGGTTGGCGGCGGAGGTGAAGCGCATCCTGGCCTGGGCGATCGAGCGGGGTGGCACGACCCTGCGCGATTTCATCAATCCGGATGGGGCGCCGGGGTATTTCTTTCGCGAGTTGCAGGTGTATGGGCGGGAGGGGGAGGCCTGTCATGCGTGTGGCGCGCAGGTGCGGCAGACGGTGTTGGGGCAGCGGTCGACGTTCTGGTGTGGGCGTTGCCAGCGGTAACGCCCACGCCCCCCCTGTAGGAGCGCACCCTGTGCGCGACCGCCTTTCGCCCCGGTCCGCTCTTGCTCGTCATCCCGGCGAAGGCCGGGATCCCGCGGCCCCTTACCAAGCCAGCTCACTCCGGCCAACGAAACTCCACATACGTATTGTTGAACTGCGGGTCCTCATACCCACCGCCCAGCCGCGCCACCAGCGTCCCCGGCAATCCATCGGCGTCCAGTTCCTGGCCGTCGCTGAAATGCGCCCCCAGCGCCTCCAGTTCCACCAGGCGTTCGCACAGCAGGCCGGCGCGGTCGCTGTCGGCTTCGGGCACATCGCGCAGGCTGATGTCCGGGCGGCCGAACTTGCGCAGGCCGCGGGTGTGGATCCAGTAGCGGCCCTTTTGCTCTTCCGCATCGCGCAGGATCAACAGGTGGTTGCGGATCGGCGCGCCCTCGCGCACCACGAAGCGGCGACGCCATTCGTCGGCGTCATGGAGGCTGAGCGACTGCGGATCGAGGATGGCGACGCCGCCCACGTCCAGCAGCGCGGCCAGCACGCCGAGGGTGTCGCGCAGGTAGCCGGTGTCGGCGCTGTCCGGAAGGCGGCCGCGGATCACCAGCACCTCGGGCGCGTCCAGGGCCTTCCTGTAGGCCTCCGGTGCGTCGTCCTTGAACATGCGGCCCAGGCCGCCCTTGAGCGGATAGCCTTCCCACTGGCGCAGCGCGCTGTGGTGGTGGCTGGTCAGTTCCACGCCCTCGGGCAGGCCTTCGCTGCCGTAGTCCAGGGAGGGCGCGCGGCCCGGCTGGAACTTGCCGAACACGTAGAATTGCAGCAGCACTTCCTCGTTGCTGGGCTGCCAATGCGGGCGCTGCCAGGCGGGAAAGGGAATCTTGGACATGCGGTTCCTTGGGGTGGTTGCGAGGGACGCGCCGTCACTCGCCCAACGGCAGCACGGGCTGTTGCAGCTCGATCCTGCCGCGGCCTTCCGTGATGTTCTTGAACTCGGCGCGACTCACCGAGACATAGCGGTCGTTGCCGCCGATCTCAACCTGCGGGCCCTCGGTCACCGCGCGGCCATGCTCGTCCACGCGCACCACCATGGTGGCCTTGCGGCCGCTATGGCAGATGGTCTTGATCTCTTCCAGGTCGTCGGCCCAGGCCAGCAGATAGCGGCTGCCTTCGAACAATTCGCCACGAAAATCGGTGCGCAGCCCATAGGCCAGCACCGGCACGTTCAACTTGTCCACCACGTCGCTGAGCTGCCAGACCTGCGACTTGCCCAGGAATTGCGCCTCGTCGACGAACACGCAATGCAACGGCCCGCGCACGGCCACGTCGGCCTGCACCAGTTCGAACAGGTCCTCGTCCCTACCGAAGCGGCGCGCGTTCGCCTTCAGGCCGATGCGCGAGGCCACCACGCCCTCGCCGAAGCGATCGTCCAGCATCGGGGTGAGGATGAGCGTGCGCATGCCGCGCTCGTGGTAGTTGTAGGCGCTCTGCAGCAGGGTGGTGGTCTTGCCGGCGTTCATCGCCGAGTAATAGAAGTACAGCTTGGCCATAGCGGATCCCGGGAACAGGCGTCCATGGTAGCGCCTGCCGCCGCGGAACCGCCCCCCACGAGCGTCGCGACGCGATCCGGGTCAGCCTGGTGGCGGAATGTCGTGTGGCGCGGCACCGGCGGGCATCGGCACGATCTCGGGATCGCCCACCTTCACATCGCCGCGCAGGGACGACTTGATCGTCCATTCCAGGTCCTTCAACTTGGCATAGGTCTGGACGTCCGTCAGGTTGGCGCTGTAGACCTGGTCAAACCGGTAGACACCGAACAGGCTCTTGTCGAGCACCGAAGACCCTCCCCGATCACCGAAGAACCCTGGGCCGCTCACGGTGCCGGTCGGCCCCGGCACCAGCACGTTGCCAATGCCGACATAGCCGGTATGGCTCCCGGTGACCTGGCTGCGGGCCCGGGCCAGCTTCATGTCGAGGCGGTGCAGGCCCTTCTCGTCGGCATACTCGTCGTAGATCGACTTGCCGATACGCAAGGCTTCGGCGCGCTCCTGCGCGCTGAGCCGGCTCCAGTAGGCTTCGCGCTGAAGGGCCAGGTCGCGGTAACCGCGGTCGGCGGCCAGGTCCATCCAGGCATAGGCACGCGGCCGATCCACCGCCGTGCCGTCGCCGTTCCAGTACATCGCCGCCAGCAGCGCCTGGGCGGGCTTGTCGGCATAGCGCGCGGCCTCGAGGAAGAAACCGAGCGCCCGTGTCTTGTCGCCGCCACGATAGGCCTCGATGCCCAGGTCGCGGTAGCGCAGGTCGAGGTGTTCCCATGCCACGCTGGGAATCGACAGCAACTCATCCTGCGCCTCGATCTGCGTTCGCTGCGCGGGACTGATCGATGCCGCCGAGGGCGGCGCGTCCTGGGCCGAGGTCGCAAGGCTCGCCAATGCCAGCAGGCTCGTGGCGATCATCCCCTGAATCGCGTGCATGTCCGTCTCTTTTCCCGTGAAACGACAAAGCGCTTGGGCCACCATAGCACAAGGGCGGATGGAGGGCCGGAGGCCCTCTGCTACCATCGTGCGCCGCCTCCGCCCCTTGCGCACGCCCATGCTCAATCCCCAACAATTGGCCGCCGTCGAACACTGCGACGGTCCGCTGCTGGTACTGGCCGGCGCCGGGTCGGGCAAGACCAGCGTGATCACTCAGAAGATCGCGCACCTGATCGCCCGCCGGAAGCTGGCGCCCTCGAAGATCGCCGCCATCACCTTCACCAACAAGGCGGCCAAGGAAATGCGCGAGCGCGTGGCCAAGCTGCTCAGCAGCGAGGACGCCGCCGCGCTCACCGTGTGCACCTTCCATGCGCTGGGGCTCAAGTTCCTGCAGATCGAGCACGAGCGCGCGGGCCTGCGCAAGGGTTTCTCGGTGCTCGACGCGGACGACAGCGAGGGCATCATCAAGGAACTGGCGCCCAAGGGCATCAAGCCCGACGTGCTGTTCGGCATCCGCAACCTGATCAGCCGCGCCAAGAACGGCGGCCTGTCGCCGGAAGAGGCGCTGGCCGCCGCGCGCAGCCCGCGCGAGCTGGACGCGGCCACGATCTATCAGCTCTACCAGCAGCGCCTGGCCGCGTTCAACGCGGTGGACTTCGACGACCTGATCCGCCTGCCGGTGCGCATCCTGGAAGTCGACGAGGCGTGCCGCACGGCCTGGCGCGAGCGCCTGCGCTACCTGCTGGTTGACGAGTACCAGGACACCAACGACGCGCAGTACCGCCTGCTGCGCGCCCTGGCGGGCGAGCGCGGCCGCTTCACCTGCGTGGGCGACGACGACCAGTCGATCTACGCCTGGCGCGGCGCCAACCCCGAGAACATCGAGCAGCTCGGCAAGGACTGGCCGTCCCTGCGCGTGATCAAGCTGGAGCAGAACTACCGCTGCGGCAAGCGCATCCTGCGCGCGGCCAACGCGCTGATCGCGCACAACCCGCACGTGCACGTGAAGAAGCTGTGGAGCGAGCATCCGGAAGGAGCGCCGATCCGCGTACTCGAATGCAGGGACAACGAGCACGAGGCCGAGCGCGTGGCCGCCATCGCCACGACGCTGGCCGAGAAGCACAAGGCGCGCTGGCACGACATCGCCATCCTCTACCGTGGCAATTTCCAGGCGCGACCGCTGGAAAAGGCGCTGCGCCTGGCGCGCGTGCCCTACCACTTGTCCGGCGCGTTGAGCTTCCTCGACCGCGCCGAGGTGAAGGACCTGCTGTGCTACCTGCGCCTGCTGACCAATCCCAGCGATGACGCCGCGTTCCTGCGCGTGGTCAACGTGCCCAAGCGCGAGATCGGCGCCACCACGCTGGAGAAGCTGGGCCAGATCGCGCAGACCCGCCACGCGCCCTTGCTGGAGGCGGCGCGCAGCGATGCCGTGCTGCGCCAGCTGACCCCACGCCCCGCCGCCGCGCTGGCCTCCTTCACCACGCTGATGGACGAATTGCGCAGCGCCTCGCTGCACCAGAGCGCGGCCGACCTGGTCGACACCGTGCTGCAGCGCACCGGCTATGCCGGGCACATCGCCGCCAGCACCACCGATCCCGCGCTGCGCGAGCGCCGCCTGGGCAACCTGCGCGAGCTGGCCGACTGGTTCCGCGCCATGCAGCGCAGCGACAGCACCACCGGCGACCTGGCCGCCCAGCTGGCCTTGCTCACCCATGCCGACCGCGACGAGCCCGGCAACGCCGTGCGCATGATGACGATGCACGCGGCCAAGGGCCTGGAGTTCCGCTTCGTCTTCATCGTCGGCTGCGAGGAAGGCACATTGCCGCACGACGGCGCCATCGACGAGGGACGCATCGATGAGGAACGCCGCCTGATGTACGTGGGCATCACCCGAGCCAAGGAGATGCTCACCCTGTCGTGGTCGTCCAAGAGCAAGCGCTACGGCGAGGTGCACAGCAACCAGCCCAGCCGCTTCCTGCACGAGCTGCCGCAGGACGACCTGCACTGGCAAGGCAAGGACCCGGACGCGGACAAGGAAGTGGTGCGCGAGACGGCCGAATCGCACCTGGCGAAGATCGCCGCCATGCTGGCGGGCTGAGCGCGATGAGCGAACACGCCTTTTCCGAAGAACAGCGCGCCGGGCTCTATCGCGCCATCCACGAGCGGCGCGATGTGCGCTCGCAGTTCCTGCCCGATCCCATTCCCGTGGACGTGCTGGCCCGGCTGCTGCGCGCCGCGCACCATGCGCCCTCGGTCGGCTTCATGCAGCCGTGGGACTTCATCCTTATCGACCGCCCGTCCACCAGGCAGGCGGTGAAGGCGCTGTACGAACGCGCCAACACGCAGGCCGCGGACCGCTTCGAGGGCGAGCGCGCGGCGCTGTACCGGCGACTGAAGCTCGAAGGCATCCTCGACAGCCCCATCAACCTGTGCATCACCTGCGACCGTACGCGCGGTGGACCGCACGTGCTGGGGCGCAACACCATGCTGGACGCCGACCTGTTCAGCACCTGCCTGGCGGTGCAGAACCTGTGGCTCGCCGCGCGCGCCGAGGGCATCGGCGTGGGCTGGGTCAGCATCGTCGACCCCGGCGAACTGGCCGGGCTGCTGGGCCTGCCCGCCCACGTGGTGCCGGTGGCCTACCTGTGCCTGGGCTACGTCAGCCAGTTCCTCGCCCGTCCCGAACTGGAAACCGCCGGCTGGCGCGCACGCCTGCCGCTGGCGGAGCTGATGCACGGCAACCATTGGGACGAGCCGCTGGCCGACGGCCCGCTGCTGGACGCCGTGCGCGCCACCGGCGCCGAGCCGCCTGGCTGAACGATCAGATCAGCCGCTCGGCCTCCAGCTCGCTCTTGAGGTAGGCGTAGTAGATCGGCCCCGCGATCAATCCCGGCAGGCCGAAGGCCGCCTCCATCACCAGCATCGCCACCAGCAGCTCCCAGGCGCGGGCGCGGATCTGCCCGCCGACGATGCGCGCGTTGAGGAAGTATTCGAGCTTGTGGATCAGGATCAGGAAGCCCAGCGCGGCCACGCCCACGCCCAGCGAGATCGACAGGCCGGCGATGGTGATGGCGGTGTTGGAGATGAGGTTGCCGATCACCGGCAGCAGGCCGACCACGAAGGTAACCACCACCAGGGTCTTGGCCAGCGGCACGTGGATGTCCATCAGCGGCAGCACGCCAAGCAGGAAAATCGCGGTGAACACCGTGTTGAGCAGCGAGATCTTGATCTGCGCGAACACGATGTTGTGGAACGCCTCGGCCAGGCGCTGCGCGCGCAGGCCCAGCGCGGTGGCCAGCGGGCCCACCTGGTGCGCCGGGCGTGCCCGGCTCAGCGCCACGATGGCGCCCAGCACCATGCCGATCAGGATGTGCACGAATACCCGCGCCGCCTCCTTGCCGATGGTCTGCAGGCTGACCGAATGCCTGCGGGTCAGCTCCATCGCCATCATGCGCAGGTCGTCCACCGTGTCGGGCAGCCAGCCCACCACGGCGGCGGGCAGTTGCTCGCGAGCCTTCTCCACCAGCGGCATCAGCTGTTCCTGCCACAGCACCTCGGGGTTGCCGATCTCGTTGCGCAGGAAGCTCACCGCGCTGAGGATCAGCAGCACCAGCAGCCCTACCACGATGGCCGCGAGCACGGCCACCACCAGCACGCGCGCGCGGTCGCTGGGCACGCGCTTGCCCAGCAACGGCGCGGTGGACTGCACCAGTTCATAGACCAGCAGGCCGGCGAACAGGGCCGGCAGCAGGTGCAGCCCCAGCACCAGCGCCAGCGTGGCGCCGGCCAGCACATAGCTGGTCAGGCGGACGGCGAACGACGGCGGGCGGATCGGCGAATGGGATTCCATGCAAGTTCATGCGTCCAGTCAGGGCAGCCCGAGTCTGTCAGCAGACCGTGACACCTACCAGCCCCGAGCGCAGGATCGACACGGCCCTGTCGTAAACTTGTCCGATCCTGATCGTTCTGTCTCATACGGGAATCCCTTCATGTCCGTTCGCCTGCCGGCGGCTCTTGCCGCCCTGGTCCTGCTTGCCGGTTGCTCCACCCAGCCCGCCAAGGCGCCCGCCGCCCCCACCGCTCAGACGCCGCCGCCCGCCGCCGCAGCGGCGCCAGCCACGCCGGCCGACGACAACCTCAACGCGGTGGCCTGGACCCAGACCGCGATCGAGCACGACCTGATCTACCTGCAGACCTACCGCGACGCCGAGTCGCGCCTGCTGGCCGCCCTGGCGGACCCCACCTGGGACGCCCTGCCCAAAGACGACCGCGTCGCCCCCATCCAGGGCCTGAAGCCTGCGGTGGTGCTGGACATCGACGAGACCGTGCTGGACAACTCGCCCTACCAGGCCCGCCTGGTGAAGAGCGGCGGCGAATACAACGAGGCCGACTGGGCTGCCTGGTGCAACGAGCAGCGCGCCCGCGCCCTGCCCGGCGTGGTGGAGTTCACCCAGTTCGCCGCCAAGCACGGCATCGCGGTGATCTATATCTCCAACCGCGCCAAGGACCTGGACCAGGTCACCCTGGCCAACCTGCGCAAGGAAGGCCTGCCGGTGTCGGGACCGGATGCCTTCCTGGGCCTGGGCACCTTCGTCGAGGATTGCGAGCAGGTCGGCACCGAGAAGGGCTGCCGCCGCCAGCTGATCAGCCGCAAATACCGCGTCCTGATGCAATTTGGCGACCAGATCGGCGATTTTGCCAGCGTATTGGCCAATAATGCCGAGGGTCGCGAGAAGGCCATGGCGCCTTACATGGGCTGGATCGGCACCCGCTGGTTCGTGCTGCCCAACCCCACCTATGGTGCCTGGGAGCCGGCCTTGTTCAATAATGACTGGACGGCCCCGCGCGAGGAGCGCCGCCGGCAGAAGATTCAATCGCTGCGTTACAACTAATTCAATCAATAAGTTGCGTGCTTATATCTAAAGTATTGCCTTAACTTTAACGGGGAAGTAAGATCTTCCCCGCCAACACCTGCTGACCTTGATAATTCCGCAGGCAAGGCCATTTCCCTTCCGGCACTGCCGGATTACCCCGCGAGGCCAACGCCCGCGGGGTTTTCTTTTGCGCTGACACACAGCCTGGTCGTCCGGCTCTTGTTCACGCCAAGCTCACGCCCTTACCCTCCCGGTGGCCGCCCCGGCCCCTAAGGGCCACGGGCATTACCTGTCGAGACCCCATGCGTCGCTCCTCCGTCTTCTACGCCGTCGGCGCGTTCGTCGCCCTGCTCGTACTGGCCACGATCGCCGCCCTGCTCATCAACGCGCATCCGCGCCCATCCCCACCCGTCGTGGCGGGCGGCGACACGCCGGAAGCCTCGGTGCAGCAATCGGCGGCCCTGGTCAAGGCGGGCGACTTCGCCGGCTTCTGGAAGCACGCCCTGCCGCCGGCCGATTACGACACCCTGCGCGCCGACTGGACGCGCCCGCGCCCCGACGAGCACCCGATCTCCCCCGAGGACCGCGCCGAGTTCATCAGGAACATGCAGCAGCTGACCGAGCCGGACGCGGAGAACAAGCTCTATGCGCTGGCCAAGCCCAGACTGATCCAGCTGCAGCAGCAGTATCACGACCAGTTGCCGGTGATGATCGGCATCGCGCAGGCGATCGCGGCCACCGGCGTGGCGCAGAGCAAGGAGCTCACCAATACCCAGAAGCAGCAGGTCACCGAGGTCATCAACGTGCTGGCACCGTGGGCGCAGCAGGCACCCTGGTTCGACCAGGGCAAGGCCCGGCAGGCCATCGCCATCGCGGTGGATACGGCGCGCAAGCTCGACCTGAAGACGCCCGAGCAGTTGCGCGCGATGGATTTCGATACGGCCATGCGCAAGTACAGCGCGGGCTTCCTGGGCATCAAGCAGGCGCTGGCGATCTACGGGCTGTCGATCGACGCCACGCTCGATTCGGTGAAGGTCACCACGCTGGAGAACCGCAACGGCCATGCGCACGTGCGCATCGACTATGTGCTGCTGGGCAAGCCGTTGTCCACCGAGTCGGATCTGATCCTGCAGGACGGCCGCTGGTACAGCGCCGACATGCTGCAGAACGTGCGCGATGCGCACGCCCGCCTGCTGGCGCCGCCGCCCGCCGGCAGCAGCGCGCCGCCCAGCAGCCTCCAGGCCCTGTCGCGCCCGGCCGGCGCCGGGCACTGAGAGCCTGTTCACGATCTCCCCGTAGCCCGCGGGGAGATCGTGAACAGGCTCTGAGGCCGGCCCGGGGCAGATGCTCCCGGCACATTCGCGTGCTAGGGTCCGCCGCGTACGGCGGAACCCAGCATGACGGCCCCATCGGGGATATTTCGAGCCACCGGTTACAATCTGCCTATGCTGAATATGTCGACCACGGACACTCCCGCCCGTAGCCGCGCGCCCTGGTGGTTCAACCTCGCCGGGCACCTGCTCGAACCCTGGGTGCGCATCCGCCGCGATCCCGCCGAACCCGCCGCCCTGCTCCAGGCCGGCGTGCCGGTGTGCTACGTGATCGAGCGCGACGGCTTTTCCGATGCGCTGATCCTGGACCGCGCCTGCCGCGAGGCCGGCCTGCCCACGCCCATGCAGCCGCTGTCCGGCACCCGCCGCAAGCGCTCGGTATTCGCCCTGGCCCGCCGCGATGGCTGGCTGTTCGGACGCAACCGCCAGCGCTCGCCCAACGAGCCGCTGGGCCAACTGGTGCGCTCGCTGGATGGCGACCCGGCGCGCGATATCCAGATCGTGCCGGTCTCCATCTACGTCGGCCGCGCGCCCACCCGCGAGTCGGGCTGGTTCAGCGTGCTGTTTTCCGAGAACTGGGTGGTGGTGGGCCGCTTCCGCCGCATGCTGGCGCTGCTGCTCAACGGCCGCGACACGGTGGTGCACTTCTCCACGCCGGTGTCGCTGCGCACGGTGGTGAACGAGGCGGGCGAGATCCGCCCCGAGCGCCTCACCCGCAAGATCGCCCGCGTGCTGCGCACCCATTTCCGGCGCATCCGCGCCGCGGTGATCGGGCCGGACCTGTCGCACCGGCGCACGGTGGTCGATGCCGTGCTCAACGCCGAGCCGGTGCGCACCGCCATCGCCGCCGTCGCCGCGAAGGAAAACATCAGCCACGCCAAGGCCTGGCGCCGCGCGCACGACATGGTGATGGAGATCGCCGCGGACTATTCGCACCCAGTGGTGCGCTCGGTGTCGTTCCTGCTCTCCAACTTCTGGAACAAGCTGTACGACGGCATCGCCATGCACCACTTCGACAAGGCCCGCGCCGCCGCGCCGGGCCACGAAGTGGTGTACGTGCCCTGCCACCGCAGCCATGCCGACTACCTGCTGCTGTCCTACCAGTTGCACATGTCCGGCGTGGTGGTGCCACACATCGCCGCGGGCGTGAACCTCAACCTGCCCGGCATCGGCCCGATCCTGCGCCGCGGCGGCGCGTTCTTCCTGCGCCGCAGCTTCAAGGGCAACGCGCTGTACCCGGTGGTGTTCAACGAATACCTCGCGCAGCTGATCGACCGCGGCGTGCCCATCGAGTACTTCATCGAGGGTGGCCGCTCGCGCACCGGCCGCCTGCTGGCGCCGCGCGCCGGCATGCTGGCGATGACCGTGCGCGCCTTCCTGCGCGCGCCGCGCCGCCCGGTGCTGTTCCAGCCCGTGTACATCGGCTACGAGAAGCTGATGGAAGGCACGAGCTACATCGGCGAACTCTCCGGCAAACCCAAGGAGAAGGAATCGCTGCTGGGCCTGCTGCGCGGACTGAAGGTGCTGCGCCAGCGCTACGGCCACGTGGCGCTCAACTTCGGCGAGCCGATCGAGCTCAACCCGCTGCTGGAGGCGGCCAGCCCCGGCTGGCGCGCCGCCGCCAACGACCCGGATGCCAAGCCCGAATGGCTCAACCGGGTGGTGGACGACCTGGCCGAGCGCATCCAGGTCAACATCAACCGCGCGGCGGACGTGAACCCGATCAACCTGCTCGCGCTGGCTATCCTCGCCACCCCCAAGCACGCGATGGCGGAGAACGACCTGCTGGCGCAGCTGGAACTGATGAAGGCGCTGCTGGAAGCACTGCCCTACTCCGACCGCATGACGCTCACCTCGATGGACCCGCCCGGCATCGTCGCCTACGGCGAGCAGATGGGCTGGATCCGCCGCGTGCGGCATCCGCTGGGCGACGTGCTGGTCACCGAGGGCGAGCAGGCGGTGCTGCTCAGCTATTTCCGCAACAACGTGCTGCATCTGACGGCTACCGCCGCCTGGGTGGCCTGCTGCTTCCTCAACAACCGCCGCATGTCGCGCGCCTCGGTGCAGCGCCTGGGCCGCATCATCTACCCGTTCATCCAGGGCGAACTGTTCCTGCCCTGGGACAGTGAGGGCTTCTGCCAGCAGTTGCAGGCCACCATCGACTTCTTCGTGCGCCGCGGCCTGCTGGAAGCCACCGGCGAGGGCCGCGTGCTCGAACGCGGGCCGGGCCAGGACGACGCGGCGTTCCAGCTCAAGATCATCGCGCGCAGCCTGATCCAGGCCTTCGAGCGCTACTACATCACCATCGCCGCGCTGGTGAAGAACGGCCCGCATACCCTGACCGCCGCCGAGCTGGAGAATGCCTGCGCACTCACCGCGCAGCGCCTGAGCCTGCTCAACGAGCTGTCGGCGCCGGAGTTCTTCGACAAGGCGCTGTTCCGCGGCTTCATCCAGAAGCTGCGCGAGAACCGCATCGTGTGGACCGACGACGCCGGCAAGCTCGACTACGACCGCGCGCTGGAGGACATGGTGCGCGATGCGCGCGTGATCCTTTCGCGCGAGGTGCGCCACTCGATCCTCAAGATCACCCCGGGCGGCGACGGCGACAGGGACGCCGCCGGCAAGCCGGTACCGGCGGATGCCACCAGCGAGGCGCTGCACGAGCGCCACGTGGCCGCCGAACACCACGAGCATGCGCCGGCCGAGGCGGCGACGGTGCCGGAAGACGCCGGCCCGGCCAGCAAGGACTGACACGGAAGGGGTGCCGAAAGTCACCCCTGTGCCCATGGATCGCTCCCCTAAGATGGATGCTTCACCTCGGGGAGCCCACCATGACCACACGCGTTGCCTTTGCCCTCGCCACCGCGCTCGCGCTCACGCCCGCCTTCGCCGCCAGCGACAACGTCATCCGTAGCGACCACGACGTCACCGTGCTGCGCTGCGCGCACGTGGTGGACACGGCGGCGGGCCGGCTGCTGGGCGAGACCACCCTGGTGATCGAGGGCAAGCGCGTGAAGGAGATCAAGCCTGGCGCGATCGATCCCAAGCCCTACGAGGATGCCGCCAGGGCGGCGCAGGCCAACTTCGCCTATCGCAACCTCCTCAACGCGACCTGCCTGCCCGGCCTGATCGACGCGCACACCCACCTCACCTCCGAGACCAGCCCCACCGGCTACACCGACCAGTTCCGCTGGAACACCGCCGACTACGCGATCCGCTCCACCGTCTATGCGCGCCGCACCCTGCTGGCCGGCTTCACCACGGTGCGCAACCTGGGCGACGGCGACAACGAATCGATCGCGCTGCGCAATGCCATCAACGCCGGCCTGGTGCCGGGCCCGCGCATCTTCACCGCCGGCAAGCCGATCGGCACTACCGGCGGCCACGCCGATCCCACCGACGGCTACCGCATGGACCTGGCCGGCGATCCCGGTCCGAAGGACGGCATCATCAACAGCCCCGAGGATGCCTACAAGGCCGTGCGCCAGCACTACAAGGACGGTGTGGACGTCATCAAGATCATGCCCTCCGGCGGCGTGCTCGACGAGAGCGCCAGCGCCGACAACGCGCAGATGACCCTGGAGGAGATCAAGGCCGTGGTCACCGCCGCGCACGACTACGGCTTCACCGTGGCCGCGCACGCGCATGGCGCCGAGGCCATCCGCCGCGCCGTGCTGGCCGGCGTGGACTCGATCGAGCACGGCACCTTCATGAGCGACGAGGACATGAAGCTGATGAAGGAGCATGGCACCTGGTACGTGCCCACCATCATCGCCGGCAAGTACGTGCAGGAAATGGCCGCCAAGCCCGGCTATTACCCGCCGCAGGTGGCGGCCAAGGCGCTGCAGGTGGGACCGATCATCCAGGCCACCGCCGGCAAGGCCTACAAGGCCGGCGTGAAGATCGCCTTCGGCACCGACGCGGCGGTGTACCCACACGGCCAGAACGCCAGGGAATTCGAATACATGGTGCAGGCCGGCATGCCACCGATGTTCGTGCTGCAGGCCGCCACCACCCATGCCGCCGAGCTGCTGCACAGGCAGAACGAGCTGGGCCAGATCGCGGTAGGCCGCGTCGCCGACGTGATCGCCGTGCCCGGCAACCCGCTGGACGACATCACCCTGATGCAGAAGGTCAGCTTCGTGATGAAGGACGGCGTGGTCTACAAGGCGCCCGGCGAAGCCCTGGCCGATTGAACCCCGCTCCTGCAGGCCTCCCGCCTGGGTGCAGGGCCGCCCGATCCGCTACCATGCGCGGATGAGCGAACAGCAGCCCCAGACCACCCACTTTGGCTTCCGCGACGTGCCCGTCGCTGAGAAGCAGAAGCTCGTCGGCCAGGTATTCACCTCCGTCGCGCGCAGCTACGACCTGATGAACGACCTGATGTCGTTCGGCATCCACCGCCTGTGGAAGCGCCATTTCGTGGCGGTCAGCGGGGTACGCCGGGGCGACCGCGTGCTTGACCTGGCCGGCGGTACCGGCGACATCGCCGCGCTGCTCAAGCCGGTGGTCGGCGCCGAGGGCGAGGTGGTGGTGGGCGACATCAACGCCGCCATGCTCGGCGTGGGCCGCGACCGCCTGACCGACCGCGGGCTGGTCGCCGGCCTGCGCTGGGCCCAGCTGAACGCCGAATGCCTGCCCTTCCCCGACAACAGCTTCGACGCGGTGACCATGGCCTTCGGCCTGCGCAACGTCACCGACAAGGACAAGGCGCTGGCCGACATCTGCCGCGTGCTCAAGCCCGGCGGCCGCGCCCTGGTGCTGGAATTCTCGCGGGTGCAGAGCGAGCTGTTCGGCAGGCTCTACGATTTCCATTCCTTCAAGGTGCTGCCCAGGCTTGGCCAGCTGTTCGCCGGCGACGCCGACAGCTACCAGTACCTGGCCGAGTCGATCCGCAAGCACCCCGACCAGGCTACCCTCAAGGGCATGATGGAACGCGCCGGCTTCGGCCGCGTGGATGTGCGCAACCTGAGCAACGGCATCGTCGCCATCCATCGCGGCTACAAGTTCTGAGCGGACGGTTCCGCCTCGCCAGTCGGCGAGCCCGACATGCCTGCCTCATCTTCGTGTCAGTGATCGCCTAGGCAGCCGTACGACAACTACGGCATCTTCAACAGGCCCCACTGCACGCTCGCGTAGGCCGCCATCTGGCGACATCGCCGGGCAAATACCATAAGCGCATGACGGATGCGCTGATGCCACGCCACCGATGGCGCCGCTGCGCGGTTCCGGCGTTCCCGCCGCGATGATGCCGATGCACGGCCGCCACCTCGGCCATCCCCCTCTTCCCACTGTCTTGCCGCATTGACGCTGCCCGATCCCGCGGAAAGGATCGAAACGAGAACCACTCTCGTTACAGGGGAATCCCATGGCTCGACGCCATTCCTTTCCATGGCCTTCGCTCGCCATCGCGCTGGCGGCGATCGCCGCCTATGCACCGGCCACGCCAGCGGGCGAAGCCGTGTTCGGCTACGTCTACACCACCGATACGCTGCCTCGCGGCAAGAGCGAGGTGGAGCAATGGATCACCGATCGCCGCGGCCAGGCCTATCGCCACTTCGATGACTTCAACCTGCGCACCGAATACGAATACGGCCTCAGCGACAACGTGCAGCTGGGCGGCTACCTCAACTATTCCTACCAGTACGCGCACGGCAATAGCGTGCGCCATGCGACCGAAGGGCTGGACCTGCCCTGGAACCACGATGCTTCACGCTCCTACAGCGGCTCGCGCTTCGATGGCGTGTCGGTGGAGATGCTCTGGCGCGTGCTCAGTCCGTTCAAGGACCCGATCGGCCTGGCCTTCTACCTGGAGCCGGAATACGGTCAGCGCGAGCGCGGCCTGGAATTCCGCGCCATCGTGCAGAAGAACTTCCTGGACGACCGGCTCACCCTCGCCGCCAACCTGATGATCGAGCCGGAACGGGAACGCGCCAGCAACCTGGTCGACCCGGCCATGCCCGACGAGATGCCCGACAGCCGCCGGCAGAAGATCACCTATGCGGAGATCGACCTCGGCGCCAGCTACCGCTTCGCGCCGAACTGGTCGGTGGGCCTGGAACTGCGCAACCACAACGAATACAGCGGCTATTCGCTGGCGCACAGCCACCAGGAACACACGGCGTTCTTCCTCGGCCCCAACATCCACTACGGCGGCAAGCGCTGGTTCTTCACGCTGAGCGCGCTGCGGCAGGTGGATTCGATCACCTACAGCGCCGAGCAGGACCACCAGAAGCACCACAACATGCTGTACGGCGACGAGCATACGCGCTGGGACGGCATCCGCCTCAAAGTCGGCTACAGCTTCGAGTAGGGGGACGCCATGGACCACCGTTTCCACCTGCTGCCCGCCGCCGCGCTGGTGATCGCCGCGCCCGCGCTGCACGCCACCACCTACCTCAGCGCCGACCAGGCGCGCGAACTGATGTTCCCGGGCCTGGCCTTCACCCACGAGGAAGTGATCCTCGCGCCCGAGCAATTGCGTGCGATCGCCCAGGCCTCCGGCGTGAAACCCTTTTCCACCCGCCTGCAGGTCTGGCGCGGCGCCGCGGGCGAGCTGTTCATCGTGGACGAGGTGCTGGGCCGCCACGAGTTCATCACCTTCGCGCTCGGGCTGGACGCTACCGGGGCGGTGAAGGACGTGGAGATCTTGCAATACAACGAGAGCTACGGCGACGAGATCCGCAACGCCGCCTGGCGCGCGCAGTTCACGGGCAAGCAGCACGGCGCGACGCTGAAGCTGGACAAGGACATCCAGAACATCTCCGCCGCCACGCTGTCGTGCAAGCACATCACCGAAGGCGTCAAGCGCCTGCTGGCCACCTATGCGCTCGTGCTTGGCAAGCCTGCCGCTTGAGCGCGCCCAGCCGTGGCTGGGCACCCGCGTCGCCATCCGCGTGGACCGGTGCCGGCCCGGGGCCAGTGCGCAGCGGGCGATCTCGCATGCTTTCCAGGAAGTCGCGCAAGTGCACGCCCTGATGAGCTTCCGCACGGCCGATAGCGACGTGGCGCGCTTGAACCGCGAGGCCCACCGCCACGCCGTAGCCGTGGACCGGCATACGCTGGCGGTGATTCATGCCGCGCGGGCCTTGTCGCATGCCAGCGAGGGCGCCTTCGACATCACCCTCGCCGGGCGCTGGGTTAGCGCGGGCCTGCTGCCGCCTCCCGCCGGTGCACCGTGGCCCGATCCCGCGGCGAGTTTCCGCGACGTGCGCATCGAGGACGACGCGGTACGTTTCCTGCGGCCACTATGGATCGACCTCGGCGGCATCGCCAAGGGTTATGCCGCCGATTGCGCCGCCGCCGCATTGCGCCGCCATGGCGTACTCGAAGGCCGGGTGGATGCGGGCGGCGACCTGGTGACGTTGGGGCACGGTCCGCATTGCATTGCGCTGCACGATGGCCGGGGCCGCAGCGACACGCTCGCCCTGGTCGAGATCGGCGAAGGCGCGGTGGCGACCAGCAGCAATCGCCCCGACGTGCGCCGCCACAACGGCCACGCGGCGGTCGCCCACTGGGACGGTCGCCGGGGCGATGCGTTGGGGCCGCCATGCAGCGTGAGCGTGCTGGCGCCGGAAGGCCTGTATGCCGACGCCTTGACGAAAGTGGTGATGGCGATGGGCGACGATGCCTTGCCGCTGCTGGTCCGCCATGGCGCGGTCGCCTACCGGCACGATGACGTCCATGGCTGGCGCTCATTGGGAGCGGCGGCATGACCCCGCCACGCGGACCCTTGCGGCTGTCGCCGCGCCGCCGGCGCTTCTGCTATGCGGTGGGCCTGGGCCTATGGTCGAGCGGCGTGGGCTGGCTGCTGTTTCACTATGGCCTGCAGCAGCCCGGCCCGTTCGGGCCGCAGCCCCACCCACTGGAAATCTGGTGGCTGCGCGTGCATGGCGCCTTCGCGTTCGCCATGCTGTGGACCTTCGGCATGGCATGGAGCGCCCATATCGTGGGCGGCTGGCATGCCGGGCGGCACCGCTGGTCCGGCGGCGCGGGCGTGGCGGTGCTGCTGGCGCAGATCCTCGGCGGCTACCTGATCTACTACCTGGTGGATGACGACTGGCACGACGGCGTGGCCACGGTCCATTGGATCGTCGGGCTGACACTGCCCTTCGTGGTGGCGACGCACATCGTGCTCGGCCGGCGGCGGCGGCCGCTTACCGGCGAGCGTCGAGGGCCGGCGCACGCCGATCCTCGATGATGTCGCCATGGCGCAGGACGTCGCCCTCATGGCCCTGGTCGCGCCAGGCCTCGGCCAGTGCCGCGTCATACCAGCGCCGCATCGACGGCAGCGCCAGCATCCGCCGGGCATAGTCCGAAGCGGGACCTTCGATCATCAGGCCATAGGTCTGCGCGCGGAACACCACCGGCGCGAAGAACGCATCGACTGCGGTGAACGCCGGCCCTGCCAGGAACGGGCCGCCGAAGCGGGCCAGGCCCTCGTTCCATAATTCGACGATGCGCGCCACGTCCGCCCGCAAGGCGGGACCGGCCTCGCGCAGGCGCACGCGGATGCCGCAATTCATGCCGCACTGCTCGCGCAGCGTGGCAAAGCCGGCATGCATCTCCGCCGCGGCACAGCGCGCCCAGGTACGCGCCGCACGATCGGACGGCCAGACGGCCGGATGGCTTTCCGCGAGGTACTCGGTGATCGCCAGCGAATCCCATACCGCGGTATCGCCGTCCACCAGGCATGGCACGCGGCCGTTGGGCGAGAAGCGGCGAAAGACGTCCCAGTTGGAACCCGGGCCGAACACCTGCAGCCGCTCCTCGAACGGCAGGCCCAGTTCGCTCAGCAGCACCCAGGGGCGCAGCGACCACGATGAATAGTTCTTGTTGGCGATATACAGGATCGGCATCGGCTCACATCCTCAGGGCATCTTGGCGGTTGCCGCGGCAGCAGGGGCGGGAGACGCCGGCGTGCGGCGGCGCGCATTGGCCAGCACCACGCCGCCCACGGTGACCACGCCGCCTGCCAGGGTCAGCAGAGTCGGGCGTTCGCCAAGCCATGCCCAGCCGATCAGCACCGCGATCGGCGGCGAAAAGTAGATGAAGCTGCTGACCTGCGAGGCGGGAGCACGATGCAGCGCCGCGTTCCAGGCGATGTAGCCGATGAAGGTGGGCGCGATGCCCAGCCACAGCAGCGCGCCGATGCGCGCGGCTGGCGCTACGGCCAAGGCATGCGGCAGGCCAAGGCCGAACGGCAGTGCGCCGAGCGCGCCCGCGAAGAAGGTGAAGCCGGTGACGCCCAGCATGCCGTGGCGCACGAAGAACGGCTTCTGGCCGACGAAGAACACCGAGCACGCCAGCACGCTCACCAGCACCAGCGCCGCCATCGGCTCGATCTTCAGGTCCTTGCCGCTGGTCAGCACCACCATCACCACGCCCAGCAGGGCCACGGCCAGGCCGGTGAGCGTGCGCGGCGACAGGCGTTCGCGCAGCCAGATCGCCGACAGCGCCGCGGTGGTGGCCGGCACCAGCGAGATCAGGATGGCGGCGGTGCCACTGGCGACGCGGGTTTCGGCCATGTTGAGACACAGGTGATAGACAGTGAGGCCGATCACGCCCAGCGCCGCCAGGGCCGGCCAGTCGCGCCGTGCCGGCAATGGCACCCGCCGGGCCACCAGCAGCGCGGCGAAGCACAACGAACCGATGGCCAGGCGCGCCAGCGCCACTTCGCCCGGACTGAACGAGGCCAGCGCATAGGCGATCGCCGCGTAGGCCGAGGACCAGGTGAGCAGGGCGATGCCGATATAGGCGAGGGCACGCCCGTCCAGGCGTTCCGGGGTTGGCATGAGGAAGGATTCCGGTGGGGAAACGAGCGCATCGTAAGTCCCTTCACGGCGCGCTTGAATGACGAATCAGCGTAGGATTCCAGTGTTTCTCTTCGGATCGAAATTGTCATGAACGCTGCCGCCTTTGAATCGAAACCTACTTGGGACGCCACCGACTGGCAGTTGCTGGAAGCCCTGCAGCAGGACGCTCGCCTGGGCTATGCGGAACTGGGACGCAAGGTGCGCCTGTCCGCCCCGGCGGTGGCCGAGCGCGTAAAGCGGCTGGAAGAAGCCGGGGTGATCGCCGGCTACCGGGCCGTGGTGAACCCGCGCAAGCTCGGCTATGAGATCGACGCGATGATCCGCCTGCGTTGCGACGGCGGTATCTGCGCCCGCGTGGGCGCACTGGTGGCCGATATTCCCGAGGTGCTCGACTGCCGCCGCCTGGCCGGCGAGGACTCGGCCCTGCTGCGCGTGGTGGCCATGTCCATCCCGCACCTGGAAACCGTGCTCGACCGCCTGCTCAAGCTTCATCACAGCATCAGCACCACCACCCTGGTGGTATTGCAGGCGCCCCACGAGAATCGGCCAGTGACGCGGGCCATGTGGCAGGCAGGACGCGCCCTGCTGCGGGATTGATTCGCGAGAACTTGCCGACACCCTGTCTCAGGTCCAGTACCGGGAAACGCATGCCCGCGTGAACTTCATCACACTTCCAACCAATCATCCTTCAGTTGGGTGACTGGCTGCCGCTTCCAATCGAAAGGTGCATGCCACGCTTGGCCAATTCCGAGGAAGCGCACGATCATGGCTCGGGTGCAAGAGCATGGCACCCGACAAACCCGTAAGTCGCAATCAATTGCGAGGGTAGGCGCGTTCCGATTGGGTTAGCATGCTCCGCACGGGGCGGCCTGATGAACATCATGGTGAACCTACAAGCGATTCGGTCGTCAGCTGTGGATGGTCGAGGAAAGGACGCTCTGTCCAGCAAGGGGTTGGATATGCGTAGGGGAACAGGAGTGGCTTTCTGGCTCTGCCAAGTCGCGATCGCCGTGGCGTACGCCCTGGGCGTATCGCTATTCCGCGAGCTTTCGATCTCGCACTGGCTCGTCCTGTGTGGCCTGCACATGTCGGCGCTGCTGCTGGTGCCTTATCGCTATTGGCCGGCACTGCTGGTGGGCGAGTTCGCCTCGCTGGCTTACTTGAGCGTGACGTGCGTGGATCAACTGGGTCCGACCTGGGCCTGGTGCAACGCGGTGCCCTCGATCGCATTCGCCATGCCCGTTGTCTACCTCGCACGCGAGCGGTGGAATGTCCTCCCCACCAGGACCACCGTCAACATGGGAACCCTGCTCGTCTGCGCTCTGGCCGTCGCAGCGATAAGGACCGGCTATAGCCTCGGCCTGGTGGCGACCGCCAGGCTCCCGGTGGGTTATGCCCCCATTCATTACGGCGTCGTGGCTGGCCGCTGGATGCTTGGCAACTACATGGGCATCCTGACCGTGGTGCCCTTCGTGCTGGTGATCCGCCAACTTCTGTCGGAAACGACGTGGACGATGTGGAGCGCGCGCTTCCTCAAGAGCAAGCTGGGCATGGAATCCGTGTTCTTGCTGGTGCCCATGCTGATCATCCTGATGTGGATGGGCTTGAGCGCGGCGCCGGAAAGCAGCACCCGCCAGATTGCCCAGGTCGCGATGTTCCTGCCCGTGGTCTGGCTCACGCTTCGCTATGGCTGGCAGGGCGCTGCCCTGGGCGGTACGTTTGGCAGCTTTGCCGTCATCGTACTGATGCCGACCAAATACGACGTCAGCACGCTGGATGCGCAGGTATTCATCGCCTTCACCATATCCACGATGTTGCTTACCGGCGCGCGCATTCGCGTGCTGGACGAACAGGCGCAACAGGAACGCTCCGACACGCGCTTCGCCCTGGCATTGGCGCAGCGCAACGTGCACCTGGGCGAAATGCAGCTGCGCTCGACCTCCCAGGCGCTCGAACAGGTACGCGAGACCGTGCAATCGGTCTACAACATGATGCTCGGGCGCCTGCACCACATGACCCCGGTCATCGACGACCGCCACTATCGCCGCCAGGCGTTGGTGGCGCAGGACCAGTTGTATCGCCTCGCCGACAGCTTGTGTCCGGTGACCTGGCGCGAGCGCGGGCTGCACGCCGTGCTTCGCGAAGGCCCCATGGCACGGGTGCTGGACGAGTCCGGCGTGTCCTACTGGTGCGACCTGCGCGGCCCGGTGAGCACGCTGTCGCCGACGATCCATCTGGCGATCTATCGTGTCGTCTGTGAGGCCATCGCCGATGGCTGCACGCGGGGCGACGTCAGCGACATCCGGGTGCAGGTTCGCTGCGGCGGCCGAAACAGTCAGCGCAAGTGGAGCGTAGTCCGAATCAATCTGCGCTCCACCGCGGAGCAGGTGGCGAACGTCAGGTGGGATGAACTGCTGCCACGCGTGCTACGCACCGCAACAGGCTTGGGCTGGCCGGCCATCGAGGACCGCGCCGCCACCTTCGAGGGCCGCGCGCGCGAGCACCTGATTTCCGGGGGACGCTGTATCAGCGTGATCCTGTTCGACCCCGAGAACCCCGGCAGTGAGCTACGCCGCCGGGGTTGAGGAGCGCGGGCGCGCATTCACTGGGCGTGGTTGCTGCATTCGATCGGATCGCAGGTCGAGGCGGCCGTCAGCCTGACGGTGCCATCGGTCTGCGGAGTGGCCGTGACCTGCACCGTATCGTCCTGGTAGACCGTGGTCGGCGTCGAGGCCGGCTGGGATGTGGTCGCCACGGCGGCCGGCTGCTGCGGGGTGCTCACCAGCTGGGCGAAGGTGCCGATCGGCAGCGTGATGAACTGGCCGCTGGAGGTGCCCACGGCGCCGATGACGTTGCCGTTGCGGTCGTTGACCTGGATGTACTTCACGCCACCCAGCATGAACACGTAGGCGTGCCAGTTCGGGCTGGCGCTGACGTCGGTGGTGTTCGGCCAGGCCTGGCCCAGGCCCGTGGCGGCCGGCTGGGCGGCAAGGGCGGCGCCCGACAGACCCGCAAACAGCAGTCCGGCGAGCGCGACGCGGCACAGTGTTGTCTTCGTCATGGTCATTCCCCTTTTCCTTCGTGGTGGCGACGCCTTCAGGCGCCCGGGCAATGTAGCACCACGATCCTGGCCCGTCGGCAACGCCCATCGCGGAACCTTGCGATGGGCGGAGCCCGACGCCTACCCAGTACTTTTGTCACGGTCGTGACGGCGCCGTGATGCGCATACTCGGGCGTTACATCGATCCAATCGCCACCAGGGGAAGTTGCATGCGCCGTCTGTTGTACCTGCTGCTGGCCGGCAGCCTCGTGCTGTCGCCCTGCTCCGCCGTGCTGGCCAAGGATGCCCATGCCGATAAAACCACACCCGCCGGCAAGGACGAGGACGTCCAGGCGCCATCCACCGAAACGGCCGTGCGCACCCGGCACAGCGTCAGCATCGGCGGCCGCTCGGTCAGCTACACGGCCACCGCCGGCACGCTGATCATCCGCGACGACAAGGGCGAGCCGCAGGCCAGCGTGTTCTACGTGGCCTACACGGTGGACGGCGGCAAGCCGGAGCAGCGCCCGGTCACCTTCCTCTACAACGGCGGCCCCGGCTCCTCCAGCATGTGGCTGCACATGGGCTCGTTCGGCCCGGTGCGCATCGAGACGGCCAGCCCCGCCGCCACCGCGCCAGCGCCCTACCAGCTGGTGCCCAACAAGGACAGCCTGCTCGACAAGACCGACCTGGTGTTCATCGACGCCGTGGGCACGGGCTATTCGCGCCCGCTGGGCAAGGCCGAGGGCAAGGACTTCTGGGGCGTGGACCAGGACGTGTCCGCCTTCAGCCGCGCCATCCAGCGCTACGTGTCGATCAACAACCGCTGGAATTCGCCCAAGTTCCTCTACGGCGAGAGCTACGGCACCACGCGCTCGGGCGCGCTGGTGGACGCGCTGCAGGACAAGGGCATGTATTTCAACGGCGTGATCATCATGTCCTCCATCCTCAACTATGGCGTGCGCATGCCGGGCTACGACGAAATGTACGTCGGCTACGTGCCCAGCTACGCCGCCGCCGCGTGGTACCACAACAAGCTCGCCAACAAGCCCGCCGACCTCAGGGCCTACCTGGACCAGGTGCGCACGTTCGCGCAGGGACCGTATGCCGCCGCGCTGGCCAAGGGCCAGGACGTGCCGCCGGCCGAGGCCGATGCGGTGGCGCGTCAGCTGGCCGCCTATACGGGCCTGTCGGTGCAGTACATCAAGGAAGCCAACCTGCGCGTCGAGCCCTCGCGCTTCCGCAAGGAGCTGCTGCGCGACGAGCGCCGCACCCTCGGCCGCTACGACGCCCGCTTCGAAGGCGTGGACGAGGATGCCGCCGGCGAGGTGCCTGGCTACGACGCCTCCGACACCGGCATCAGCGGCGCCTTCGTCAGCGCCTTCCACGACTACGTCACCGACCAGCTCAACTACCACAGCGACCTGGACTACCGGCCCACCTTCGGCGACATCAACAAGGACTGGGACTGGAAGCACAAGGCCGCCGGCGCGCGCCGCCCGCTGCCCACCGCCTACGTGGCGGGCGACCTGGCGCATGCGATGCGCACCAATCCCCACCTGCAGGTGCTGTCGGTCAACGGCTGGTACGACTTCGCCACGCCGTTCTTCATCACCGAGTACGACCTCTCGCACATGAACCTGGAGCCGTCGCTGCGCGGCAACCTGCATTTCTTGTACTACCCGTCGGGCCACATGATCTACCTGAACACCGAAGCGCTGCAGCAGCTCAAGGGCGACCTGGCGCGCTACTACGACGCCACCACCCACTCCTGATCCCGGAGACGACCGACCATGCGCACGCTTCCGCTCGCCTCGCTGGCCTTCGCCATCACCCTCGCGCTGGGCGCCCTGCCCACGCACGCCGACGACAATCCGCCCAAGGACGCGCCCAAGGCGCAGGCCGACAAGGACGGCAAGGACAAGAAGGCCGACGAGCAACCCGTTCCCGCCGACCGCGCCGTGGCCACCAAGCACAGCGTGCGCATCGGCGGCCGCAGCATCAGCTACACCGCCACCGCCGGACGCCTGCTGATCCGCGACGACAAGGGCAAGCCGACGGTGAGCTTCTTCTACGTCGCCTACACTGCCGACGGCGGCAAGGGCGGCAAGCGCCCGGTGACATTCTTCTACAACGGCGGCCCGGGTTCGTCCTCGATGTGGCTGCACATGGGCTCGTTCGGCCCGGTGCGCGTGGCCAACGAGGGCGACAAGCCGGTGCCGCCCGCGCCTTACCACCTGGTGCCCAACGAGGACAGCCTGCTCGACAAGACCGACCTGGTATTCATCGACGCGCCGGGCACCGGCTACTCGCAGCTGGTCGGCAAGACCGAAGGCAAGGACGTGTGGGGCGTGGACCAGGACGCCGATGCGTTCACCCGCTTCATCACGCGCTACGTCAGCGTCAACAACCGCTGGAACTCGCCCAAGTTCCTGTTCGGCGAAAGCTACGGCACCACCCGCTCGGCGGTGCTGGTGAAGTCGCTGCAGGAAACGGGCATGGAGTTCAACGGCGTGGTGCTGATGTCCTCCATCCTCGACTTCTCGGTGGCCGCGCCGGGCATCGACCACGGCTACATCGTGAACCTGCCCACCGAAGCGGCGATCGCCTGGTACCACAACAAGGTGCCGAACAAGCCGGCCGACATCGGCGGCTTCCTCGCCGAGGTGCGCCGCTTCGCCTCCGGCGATTACACGCTGGCCCTGGCCAAGGGCGACGCCATCGACCCTGCCGAGGCCGACCGCATCGCCAACCAGCTGAGCCGCTACCTCGGCCTGTCGCCGCAGTACATCAAGGAGGCCAACCTGCGCATCGGCCCCAGCCGCTTCCGCAAGGAACTGCTGCGCGACGAGCGCCTGACCGTCGGACGTCTGGACGGCCGTTTCCAGGGCATCGATCCGGATGCCGCCGGCGAGACGCCCGATGGCGACACTGCCAGCGATGCCGTGACCGGCGCCTATGTGGCCCTGTTCAACCAGTACGCGGCCAACGAGCTGAAGTTCACCGAGGACCGTCCGTACCTGCCCAACAACTACGGCGCCATCAACCGCAACTGGGACTGGAAGCGCAAGAAGAACGGCGGCTGGCTGCAGGCCACCTACGTGGCTGACGACCTGGGCGATGCCATGCGCCGCAACCCGCACCTGAAGGTGTTCTCGGCCAACGGCTACTACGACCTGGCCACGCCGTTCTACGCCACCGAGTTCGATCTCTCCCACCTGGGGCTCGAATCCGCGCAGCGCAAGAACATCACGTTCGGCTTCTATCCGTCCGGCCACATGATCTATCTCGACCAGCGCTCGCTGGAGCAGGCCAAGGCGGACCTCGCCCGCTTCTACGACGACGCCGCGCCGTGAGCAAGCAGCCGGCCGACACCGCAGCGGGCGAGGAGCAGCCGCTCGACCCCGCGCGCCGCCGCCTGCTCGGCGGCCTCGCGCTTACCGGCGCCGCGCTCGCGGTCGGCGGGCGCGAGGCATTGGGCGGCACATCGTCCGCCGCATCCCCGCCCGACGCGCTGGACGCGGCCCTGCGCCGGCATATCCAGCGCGTGGTGGTGATCTACGCCGAGAACCGCAGCTTCAACAACCTGTTCGCCGACTTCCCCGGCGTGGAACAGCCACTGGGCACGCTCAAGCCGGAGCAATACCAGCAGCGCGACCGCGACGGCTCGCTGCTCACGACCTTGCCGCCGATCTGGCATGGCCTGGCGCCGCACCAGCAGGTGGTGAACCATCGCAGCTACCAGGTGTTGCAGGACGACCTCAAGGACCTGCCGAACGCGCCGTGGGCGCTGCGCACCGGCAGCGGCGAGCCACTGCCGCACGGCGTGGTCACCCGCGACCTGGTGCACGCGTTCTACGAGAACCAGCGGCAGATCAACGGCGGCAGGAACGACGGCTTCGTCGCCTGGGGCGACACCGGCGCGATGGTGATGGGCCACTATGGCGACAGCGCGGCCAACCTACGGCTGTGGCAGCTCGCGCGCCAGTACACGCTGTGCGACAACTTCTTCATGGGCGCCTTCGGCGGCTCGTTCCTCAACCACCAATACCTGGTGGCCGCGCAGCCGCCGTTCTATCCGGACGCGGACAAGAGCCCCGCGCAGTTCAACATCGCGGTGACCGAAAGCGGCCGCGCGGACGACCCGCGCCTGAAGCTCTCGGAGGAATCGCCGGCCAGCGCCATGCAAGGGCGCCCGAAGTTCGCTTCGCGCAGCCAGCTCACGCCCGATTTCTGGGCGGTCAACACCATGATGCCGCCGTACCAGCCAACCAGCACGAAGTCGGACAAGGACCCGCTGCTGGCCAGCGCGGACAGCCCCAACACGCTGCCGCCGCAGTTGCACAAGACCATCGGCGACGTGCTGTCCGAGGCGGGCGTGGACTGGGCCTGGTATGCCGGCGCCTGGCAACTGGCGCTGGACGGCAAGGGCGACGGCGACGAGCACCAGTTCCCGCAGCGGCCGAACTTCCAGATCCACCACCAGCCGCTGAACTACTTCAAGAGCTTCGCCCCCGGCACCGAGGCGCGCGCCAGGCACCTGCGCGACGGTGGCGTGGGCAAGACCGCGCAGACCAACAAGTTCCTCGCCGATATCGAGGCCGACTGCCTGCCGGCGGTGAGCTTCTACAAGCCGGAAGGCGACCTCAACATGCACGCCGGCTATTCCGACGTGGATGCGGGCGACCGCCACATCATGCGCATCGTCGACGCCTTGCAGAAGTCGCCCTCGTGGAAGCACACGCTGGTCGTCATCACGGTGGACGAGAACGGCGGCTGGTGGGACCACGTGGCCCCGCCCAAGGGCGACCGCTGGGGGCCGGGCTCGCGCATCCCCGCCATCATCGTGTCGCCGTTCGCCAGGAAGGGCCACGTGGACCACACCATCTACGACACCGGCTCGATCGCCCGCTTCCTGACCCGCCGCTTCGGGCTGGCGAAACTGCCGGGGCTGACGATGCGCGAGCAGGCCATGGTGGCCGCCGGGGGACCGGCGCCGGGGGACCTTACCAACGCGCTGGCGTTTGGGGGTTGAGGCCAGACTGGTCGCGCACAGGGTGCGTTCCTACAGCGACCGCTTTTCGCCCCGCTCACATCCCCGGCGCCATACTCCGCGCACTCGTTCAAGGAGGGGAGAACCCATGCATCGCCTTCGTATGCTTTTCCTTGCCGGCGCCCTTGCGCTTGTCGCCACCGCCCATGCCCAGACCGGCCTCGGCGGCATCGTCAACCAAGCGCAGAACGCGATGAAGAACTTCGACATCGCCGACAAGAACCGCGACGGGCTGCTGACCCGGCAGGAGGCGGAGGACGGCCCGGTGCCCTTCATCCGCGCCCACTTCGACGCCATCGACAAGAACCATCGCGGCGCGGTGTCCAAGCAGGACGTGGCCGACTACCTGCAGTCGCTGCACCGCACGCCCGCGGCCGCCGCCAGTAGCGGGCACTGAAGCAGCCCACCGGGCGCCACGGCACCACCCTCATGACCATCCGCACCGGCCGGGAGCGGGCCGTCGATGGCATACTCGGCGTTCCTGCTGATGGAGTTTTCCCTCGATGCGCCCGTTCCATGCCCTCGCCCTCGGCGCCCTGGTGCTGCCGCTGGGCGCCCATGCCGCCGATCCGCATTCCTACGCCCAGCCCGACCAGGTGCGCGTCACCCACCTGGACCTGGACCTGAAGATCGACTTCCCGCACCGGCAACTCGATGGCCGGGCCACGCTGAAGCTGGACTGGAAGGATCCCAGGGCGCAGTCGCTGGTGCTGGACACGCGCGACCTGAAGATCGCCAGCGTCGAGGGCATCGACGACGCCGGCAAGGCGAGCGCGCTCACCTACGCCCTGGCGCCGCGCGACAAGGAACTGGGCAGCAAGCTGACCATCGCCGCGCCGAAGCATCCGGCGCAGGTACGCATCGTCTACTCGACCGTGCCCACCGCCTCGGGCCTGCAGTGGCTCAGCCCGGAACAGACGGCCGACAAGAAGCTGCCCTTCATGTTCTCGCAGTCCGAGTCCATCCACGCGCGCTCGTGGGTGCCGCTGCAGGACTCGCCCGCCATCCGCTTCACCTACGACGCGCATGTCACCGCGCCGAAGGACGTGCGCGTGGTGATGAGCGCGCTCAACGACGCGCACCATCCGCTCGACGGCGACTTCTCCTTCGACCAGCCGCACGCGATTCCCTCCTACCTGCTCGCCATCGCCGCCGGCGACATCGCCGTGCGCGAAACCGGCCCGCGCAGCGCGGTGTACGCCGAGCCCGCCGTGGCCGACAAGGCCGCCAGGGAATTCGAGGACACCGAGAAGCTGATCGCCACCGCCGAGACGCTCTACGGCCCCTACGCCTGGGGCCGCTACGACCTGCTGGTGCTGCCGCCCTCGTTCCCGTTCGGCGGCATGGAAAACCCCAACATGACCTTCGCCACGCCCACCATCGTGGTCGGGGACAAGAGCCTGGTCAGCGTGATCTCCCATGAGCTGGCCCATTCCTGGTCCGGCAACCTGGTGACCAACGCCGACTGGCGCGACGGCTGGCTCAACGAGGGCTTCACCACCTACGTACAGGGCCGCATCACCGAGGCCGTGTACGGCAAGGCGCTGGCCGACGAGGAAGCGCTGATCTCGGCCCGCGCGCTGCAGAAGAAGATCGGCGAGATGCCGGCCAACGCGCAGAAGCTCGCGCCCGACCCGCGCGGCATCGGCGCCGACGATGCGCTCTCCGACGTGGCCTACGACAAGGGCTCGTGGTTCCTGCGCACGCTGGAGCAGCGCTTCGGCCGCGCCACCTTCGACGCCTACCTGAAGGGCTATTTCGCGCACTTCGCCTTCCAGAGCATCACCACCGAGCAGATGCTGGACTACCTCAAGGCCAACCTGTTCGACACGAATCCCGGCAAGATGAGCTGGGACGAGGTGACGCAGTGGGTGTACCAGCCGGGCGTTCCGAAGGACGCGCCGCTGCCGGATTCGCCGCGCTTCGACGCCATCGACAGACAGCGCGCGTCGTTCCTCGCCGGCTCGCTCGGCGCGGACAGGCTCGACGCGAAGGGCTGGAACACGCAGGAATGGATGTACTTCCTCGACGGCCTGCCGGACGTGACGCCGCTGGACAGGATCAAGGCGGTCGACGCCGCCTGGCACCTCACCGGCACGCCCAACGCCGAGATCGGCATGCGCTGGTACAGCCACGCCATCGCCGCCGGCGACAAGGACGTGTGGAGCGCTGCCGCCGAGCACATGACCCGCATCGGCCGCCTCTACCTGACCATGCCGCTGTACAAGGCCTTCGCCAGGACGCCGGACGGCCTGGCCTATGCCGAGCAGGTCTATGCCAAGGCCAAGCCGGGCTACCACCCGATGACGCAGGAAGCGGTCGAGGCGGTGTTCGCCAAGGCGAAGAAGAAGAACAGCCCGTGAGCCCGGACGCGCCGCCTTGCAAAAGGCGGCGCGCGTCGCCATCGATGCCCATCGTCCCCATGATGCCCCGCCCATGAACGCCAAGAACGCCAAGCCCATTCCCGCCGCCTCCGACCGACCGCTATGGCAGCGGCTGGCCCTGCGCCGGCTCAAGTTCCTCGCCTTCGTGGCGGTGCTGCTGGCCGTCGTGCTGGGTGGCTCCTACCTGTTCGCGCCACAATGGCTGGTGCAGGCCGACGCCAAGCGGCAGGCGATGGCCGCGCACGTGGACAAGCACTCGGTGCAGGTGGGCGATACCACCTGGGTGTACTTCGAGGGTGGCCAGGGCCCGACCCTGCTGGTGCTGCACGGCTTCGACGCCAGCAAGGAAGTGTGGCTCAAGCAGATGGAGCAGCTGACCCCGCATTTCCACGTGATCGCTCCCGACCTGCCGGGCTGGGGTGAATCCACCCGCGAGGAAGGCGCCAGCTACAACATCGACGCCCAGGTCGCGCGGCTGGATGGCTTCGTGCAGGCCTTGCGGCTGCCGCGCTTCGTGCTGATCGGCCACTCCATGGGCGGCGCCATCGCCGGCGTCTACGCCGCCGAGCATCCCGAGCACGTGGCCGAGCTGGCCCTGATCGACTCGTTCGGCCTCAAGGCCGACGAGAACGACTTCGCGCGCGGCGCCCTGGCCGGCAAGAACCCGTTCATCTACGACGACCGCGAGCAGTTCGCCACGGCCACCGCACTGGCCTTCGCCAAGCCGCTGGACCTTCCCGGCCGCTTCCAGGACGTGCTTATCAAGCGCAACCAGCAGAATCGCGCCTTCATCGAGCGCACCTTCGACGAACTGCGCGACCCTTCGCAATACCTGGCGCTGCAGAACCGCCTGGACAAGCTGTCCATGCCGGTACTGGGTCTGTGGTGCCATGACGACAAGATCATCGACATCTCCGCGCTGGACAGCCTGCGCAACGGCCTGAAGAACGCCAGCGCCATCAGCACCAGCACGCTCAACGGCTGCAACCACATGCCGATCCTGGAGAAGCCGGACGAGACGGCGCGCATCCTGACCTCGTTCGCGCTGTCGCACTGACGCTCTCCACACGGACGCGACGCCTCACGGCGGGGACGCATCCACTACGTGCTCCGCCGTCAATCGGCCACGTCGGCGATCAGGCGATCCAGTTCCGTCTTCAACCAGGCGCCGTTCAAGCGCAGCCAGTCGCGCTGCTCGCGCCAGTCGGGAAAGAGCTGCTCCACCTGGGCCCAGAAGCGCGGCGCGTGACTGCGCACCTTCAGGTGGCACAGCTCGTGCGCCAGCACGTAGCGCAGGGCGGCCGGCGGCGCGAGCGCCAGCGCGAGGTCGAGGTTGATGCGGTCGCGGGTGTCCAGGCTGCCCCACAGGCTCTTCATCGGGCGCACGCGCAGCGCGGTGGGCGCCAGCCCAAGCTGCGGCACGTAGCCGGCCAGCCAGCGCGAGACGTCACGGCGGATCTGCGTTTCGAAGTACGAGGCGAGCAGGCCACGCGCCACCGGCAGCGCCCGCGTGTGCGGCCGGGGGATCACCAGGGTCAGGCTGCCCTCGCCCGCCTCCACGCGCGGGTATGGGCCTTCCGCCCAGTCGAGCAGCACGGTCTCGCCGCGCAGCGGAAATTCGGTGGGCGTGCCCAGCCGCAGCGGCGGCAGCGGCTTGACGATGAGGTGCAGCTCGTCAAGCTTGCGCTCCAGCCAGTCGGCATGGTGCCGCAGGAAGGCGCTGACCTGGGCCGGATGGGTGCCGTGCGGGTACGACACGCGGGCACCCTTCGGCGTCACCGTCAGGCGCAGCCGGCGCGCACGCGGATGCGCGGCCTTGAGCACGCGGATCGTGCTGCCGCTGGTGGTGGCCAGTTCCAGCCAGTCGCCTTCGAGATGCTGCGTCATGTCCCCGCCTTGATACTGCCCGGCGTCCAGGCCCGCTAGTGTCCCTCGGACAATGTGGGGGGAGCATGCAGTCTTCGCAAGACGAGCCTGTGACTAACTTCCCGCGCCCTCCCCTGCCTGCAGGGGGGGCGCAGCCAAGCTTCAGCCCTCGGCTGGCCGGGGCAGGCCGAACCATTCCTCCAGCTTGCCCAGCAGCCGCTCCAGCTCCAGGGTAAGCAGGGCGAAGGTGGCGTCGGCCTCGGCGGCGGCATCCGGGTGGCTATCGCCCAATTCGTCGGTGACCACGTCCAGGAACTTCAGCTTGCGCACGATCAGGTCCTCGCCCAGTACGAAGCTCATCCTCTCATCGAAAATGAGACCGAGTTGGAACACCTGCTTGCCATTGCGCAGGTGCTCCTTGATCTCCTCGCTGTCCAGGTCCTGGCGGCGGCACTTGGCGATGGCCCCGGTGGCGCTGGCCGGGTCGCGCAGCTCCACCTCGTCGCCCAGGGCCAGGCCGGCCGGCAGGTTGCCGTTGGCCAGCCAGTCGGTCATCAGCACGCGCGGACCTTCCTCGGGCGCCAGCGGCACGGCCGGGAAACTGCCCAGGGCCTCGCGCATCTGGGTCAGCGCGTTCTCGGCGGACTTGCGGCTGGAGGTATCCAGCACCAGCCAGCCGTGCTTCTTGTCCACGTAGGCACGCAGACGCGAGCTGCGGATGAAGGCGCGTGGCACCAGTTCGTTGAGCACGTCCTCCTTCAGGCGCTTGCGCTCGCGGCCGCCGACCTTGCGGCCTTCTTCTTCGGCGATCTTCTGCACGCGGCGGGCAAGTTCGTCGTTCACCACGGAACCGGGCAGCAGCTTGTCCTCACTGCCCACGGTGACCAGGGTGCAGGCATGGACGGCATGGGTGAGCGGCGCCTCCTCGCCCCGGCCCACCGGCGGCACGAAGCCCTTGGTACCCATCTCCATCGGCCCGCAGGGGCGCAGGCGATGTTCGCCCAGGGCCTCGTCCAGGCGGTCGAGGTCGGTGGCGACGGCGGGGGAAAAGCGGAACAGCGTGAGATTGCGAAAGAACATAAGTGGGTCGTATCCGGCCTGCATGGTCCACGCCCGCAGTAACGGACGAAGCGAAACCACCATCATACCGGATGCATCCGCTCGCCCCTGCCGGCGGCGCCCTGTTCCAGCTCCGGCTGCCGTTGCACCTACAGCCGCCATCGCCATGCGCTTTCGCCAGCGAGCGCCTTTCACGGCTACGCGCCCCAAAACCCGCCTCCTATAACTGAAATCAGGCGCTGCGACGCAGCGCCCGAGGGGAAATCGGTAGCGGTACTTACCTTGCGGCCGGCGGGTTCTACACCGGCGCCGGCAAGGCTTCGCGGCCACCCGTGGCGTCCAACGACCTTCGAAGCATGCGCGGACTGAAAGGTTTGCCGCGCAACGGGATTCGCTGTCGCCACGGCCCGGCCTGGACATGTCCATGGGAGGAACGCGCGTGACGAAAAACCTGACAAGGCAAAGCCATATTCACCACAAACCAGCGCGGCGTACGCCGCTGGCGCTGGCGCTGGCAATAACGCGCGGGGGGGGGGTACCACTAGGATTGGCGTTGGCGCTGGCCAGTACGGCGGGCATGGCGCAGTCCAATATCACCGGTAGCATTTTCGGCCAGGTGGCCGGCCATGCCGACGACGCCAGCGTGGTCATCCAGAACACGGACACCGGCCTGACCCGCACCACTGCGGTCGACAAATCGGGCCGCTACCGGTTCTCCTCGCTGCCGGTCGGCCGCTACAAGGTCACCTTGCAAGGCGCCGACGGCGCGCCGATCGGCACGCGCGACAACGTTGAATTGAACATCGCCGGCGGCACCGAGGTGTCGTTCGACGCCAGCGCCGCGGCCCAGGCGCAGAACCTGGGTACCGTCATCGTCACCGCCAATGCGTTGCCGGCCATCGACGTTTCCACCATCGACACGCGAACGGCGCTGACCTCGGAGCAACTCGCCAAGTTGCCCATGGGGGAGCGCGGCGTGGCCGCGGCGGCCATGCTGGCACCCGGCGTGGTGGCCAATGCCAGCTACGGCGTGCCTAGTTTCGGCGGCGCGGCCTCCTCGGAGAATGCGTATTTCATCAATGGCTACGCGGTAACCAATCCACTCACGGCCATCGGCTTTTCCACGCTGCCGTTCGATGCGATCGACCAGGAACAGGTGCTGACGGGTGGCTATGGGGCGGAGTTCGGCCGCTCCACCGGCGGCGTGATCAACCTCATCACCAAGCGCGGCGGCAACCAGTGGAAGGGCGGCGTCTACACCATATGGGAACCGCAGGCGCTGCGTGCCAACCCGCGCAACAACTATTACCCCAACACCGGGGCCTATCCCGCCAACGACCCGGACCCGAGCCACCGCACCGACAGCACCCTGTACCAGTACCGCGACAAGAACCAGTACTGGAAATCCACCTATGGCGCCTACGCCAGCGGCCCGCTGATCAAGGACCGCCTGTTCTTCTATCTCGACGCGGAAATGAACCGGCGCGAGGGCACCAGTGTGGCGTCCTATGCCAACTCCTCGGCGGCAACCGCGCGCTTCGGCTGGAACGACTACAGCTACGAGATGCCGCGCTGGACTGGCAAGCTCGACTGGAACATCACCGACAACCACCTGCTGGAACTGACCGGCGTTTCCGACAAGACCCAGTACTGGTCGGATCGCTCCACCTTCGACTACGGCAGCCTGAGCCACGGCGACAGCCAGACCGGCGGTGTCTATACCAAGAACGGCGGCGAGCTGTACGTCGGCAAGTACACCGGCTACCTGACCGACAATCTGACGGTGTCGGCGCTGTACGGCACGCAGAAGATCAAGCATGTGGAAACGCCCGACGGCTACGATCCGAACTGCCCGTACATTTCCGCCTCGACCCAGTCGCAGGTGCCGGGGCTGGTCTACAACAGCTGCCAGACCGCGATCAGCTCCACCACCCTGATACCTGGCGCCAACGACTCCACCCATGGCTGGCGGCTGGACATCGAGTACCAGCTCGGTGACCACGACCTGCGGGTGGGCTACGACGCGCAGACCGCCAAGTCGTTCACCGGCTCCAGCTACGTCGGCGATTACGCCTGGGCCTACGGCCGCCAGACCAATCCGAACACACCGATCAACAGCGGCCTGGGCGTGATCGGCTCGCCCGCATCGGCCGGTGGCTACGGTACCCAGGGCTATTACGTCTACAAGGCCTACAGCACGCGCAGCGCGGCGGTGAAAACCGAACAGGAGGCGCAGTACATCGAGGATCGCTGGCAGATCAACGAGCGCTGGCTCCTTTCGGTGGGCCTGCGCAACGAGCAGTTCAGCAACTTCAACAAGAACGGCGAGGCCTATATCCGCCAGCGCCACCAGTTGGCGCCGCGCATCGGCGCCGCCTGGGACGTGTACGGCGACGCCAGCCTCAAGCTGTTCGCCAATGCCGGCCGCTACCATCTGGCCATTCCCAACAACGCGGCCACGCGCAGCATTTCCGGCTCGCTGATCACCAGCCAGTACTTCACCTATACCGGCGTGGACCCGGTGACCGGCGTACCTACCGGCCTGAACCCGATCGCGGTCAACCCGAACAGCCCGTACCTGTGCCCCAACGGCGGCGTGTCCTCCAACCTCGAATGCGGCCAGGCACCGGACCCTCGCACCGTGGCGGCCAAGAACATCCGTTCGCACTACCAGGACGAATACATCCTGGGCATGCAGCAGCGGCTCGGCGACCGCTACAACTGGGGCGCCAAGCTGACTTATCGCAAGCTGCAAAGCGCCATCGACGACACCTGCGCCCAGGTGCTCGGTGGAAGCTGCATCGCCTTCAACCCCGGCCAGGGCAATACCTTCGTGTTCCTCGAACCGGACGGCAGCTATCGCACCGAGTATTTCAGCAAGGAGCAGCTCGGCATGCCCGATCTCAAGCGCAAGTACTACGCGCTCGATCTCTACCTGGAGCGTCCGTTCGCCGACAAGTGGTACGGCAAGGTGGAATACACTTTATCGCGCAACTACGGCAACACCGAAGGCCAGCTCGCCTCCGACCTGGATACCGGCTCAGGCGGACAGGAAGACGTCGGTCGCACCCAGGACTGGGACCTGCCCCAGCTGATGGTCGGCGCCAACGGGCCGCTACCGAATCATCGCGCCCACCAGATCAAGGCGTTCGGCTACTACCAGCTGACCCCGGAATGGCGCTTCGGCACCACCTTGATCGCCGCCTCGGGCCGCCCGAAGAACTGCACCAGCTACTACCCCACCGCTGATGCCGGCCTATACAACGGCTCCTACTATTACTTCTGCGGACTAGCCGGATCGGGTACGGCCGTAGGTTCGTCGAACTACGTCGCGCCCTCGGCGGACTATCGCTTTTCACCACGCGGCTCGCAGGGCACCACGCCATGGACCTACCAGCTCAACCTCAATGTGGCCTACACGCCAGACTGGGCCGGGCTGAACCACAAGCTGACCCTTCAGGTCGACGCGATCAATGTGCTCAATCGCCAGACGCCGACGATGTACAACTGGCGTTATGCATCGAACCGCACCACGGTAAACCCGCTATACGGCCGCGAGCTGAACTACACCGACCCACGCTATTTCCGGCTTACCGCACGCTACGACTTCTGAACTTCACCAGCGGCTTCGGAGAGAGGGGGCGGCCATTGGCCGTCCCCCTTGCCGATGGCGTTGACCATGTCGCGCTTCTGCTCGCGAGATAAATCGCCCGGATCTCGTTTGTGTTGTTCGTTGTAGGAGCGCACCTAGTGCGCGATCCATCCTGCCGCAATGTGGGTCGCGCACCAGGTGCGCTCCTACAAAAGCTCGCCACAAACGTCCTGGCGTGACTCAAAGACCCATCGGGGTGCCGTCGACATAGCCCTCGAAGATATAGTCGTTGAGAAACTGGCGCCGCCAGAGCAATGCCCGATCCACCTTGCTCAATTCGGCCTCATCGCAGACGAGGTTCCATTGGTGACGAATGCCGGAAATCTGCGCCGCGATAAGTTCGCGAGCCTCTTGATCGGTGAGCAAGAAGTGACGTGCTGAGAGCCGGCAGATCTCTAATTGGCTGCGTTTATCATCACCGCTAATAAACATAGCCTGGTTGGCTTCACGCCCCATGCGAGACTGAGGGCAGATGTCGTACGCCGGTGTTAGCGTCAGATAGGCCCCATCCCAGAACGCGGCATGGTTCCGGGCATGATCATCGGTGTTTCCCGTCAGTATGTTGAACACCATGCGACCGAACAGTTCGCGAAGCGTGGTCTGGGGGTCTGTAAACCGTGCCCGAATGATGTCGGCAAGTTCGCTGTAACTGGCATAGCGTGCCTCCATCTCGCTAAGACCAAGGATGGTGAGTGCCGATACCATGGAGCGACGCGTCCATCCCTTGTCCGTATGTTCGCGATCGAATCGGCGCACGAGCAGAACATCCTTGCCGCTCGCCTTTTTCAGATGTACCGGAGCCACATCCAGATTGGCGGCTTCTTTGGCGAGCCGCATAGCGATGAATTCGGCTTTCACGACCGCGTAGGTATCGTTCGACGCGGAAAACTTGGCAATGTACTTGTCGCTTCCCTGCTGGATCAGCGCTTTTGGACGTGCCCCGCCAATGGAACTGCCATGGTAGAGGGCTTTCTCGAGCGCCGGGGGAATGGGCTCCCCCCTGTCAACGCGCTCGGCGGCTTCCAACAGGTCTTCCAACGTCGCATTTTCCAGCTCACGAGGCTCGTACCGTTCCGGGGACTGCTGAAAATCCAGTGCGCCGATTCGGTCAGAGCCGGAGTAGAGCATGAAGGTCAGTTCGTCGAACTCGACATCGCGGGCCGCGTCGCCTCCGAGGCCGGTAAGTCGATTGATGATGACTCTGCGTCCCCAGGCGTCGGGTGAACCATCACGCAGACAGCTCGCCATATCGAGCGGAGCTTTGGGCGTGAACGCGCCACGTTGCAAAGGCAATTCCGGGGAGTAAATGGGGATAGCGGCGTCGCGCTCGAGGTAAGAGCGGCCGTAGTTGAAGACATAAATCCGGCCTTGACTCGCGATTCGGCCAGCCACCACCGGCTCCAGCGCACCGGGGAGCCATATCCAGACAAACGCTTCGGTAGCGGCGGCCGGTTGGCCGAAGATCGCCTTTTGATCAGAAGTCATCCTTTACCCCTGAGAGTGGGCGCCGAACTGATTGAGGCAGCAGCGCCAACTTGTCTTCCACCCTCTCGATTGCCGCAGTGACGCCAGCCGAATCCTGTAGGAACAGCGGAACGCCCACCAGAACGGCAGCCTCGAATGCCAGGCCGATCTCGACTTTCGCGCTCCCCTTTTCAATGGATTGCATCGTGCCCCGGGAAATGCCAATCCTGGCCGCCAGATCGGCCTCCGACATCAGCCGCTGTTTGCGGGCCAAGCGAATCTGCGCCCCCAGCAGCTTGAGGGCGTCCATGGTGGCGCGGGAATAAGTACGTGGAATGGCAGGCATGACCGTCTCAATGGCTAATATAGCGACCATAAATGGCCTTTATGCCCGTTATATTAGCCATTTCATCCAGGCACGCAACCACAAGAATGACTGCCCTGGCGATCTTGGGAACCATAACTGGCCCAGTATCCGCGCCCCTTCGGGTGGAGTCCCGCTACTCCCGGCCTGCTTTAGGTATCCGTTTACCGCGCGACATGACTTCTAAGCCTGTAGAGAGGGACGGTACGATAAAAAGAGGCGGCCAGTTGGCCGCCTTTTTTTGCCGCCGCGCATCCTCGCGCAAGTCAGTGCTTGCTGACCGCCGCGACCGCGTTCACCACGGTATCGAGATTGGCGCGGTTCAGCGCCGCCACGCAGATGCGGCCGGTGCCGATCGCATAGATGGCGTACTCCTCGCGCAGGCGGTCGACCTGGGCCTTGCTCAGGCCCGAGTAGGAGAACATACCGGCCTGCTGCTGGATGAAGGCGTACTGCGGCGCACCCGCCGCGGCCAGCTTCTCCACCATGCCGGCGCGCATGGCGTGGATGCGCTCGCGCATCTCGGCCAGTTCCTGCTCCCACATCGCCTTCAGCTCGACGCTGTTGAGCACGCCCGACACCAGCGCGCCGCCATGGGTGGCGGGGCTGGAGTAGTTGGAACGGATGGTGCGCTTGACCAGCGACTGCACGCGCAGCGCCTCGTCACGATCCTTGCCCACGATGGACAACGCGCCCACGCGCTCGCCATACAGCGAGAACGACTTGGAGTACGAGTTGGCCACCACGAACGATTCGAGGCCAGAGGCGGCGAACAGGCGCACGGCGGTGGCATCGGCGTCGATGCCTTCATCGAAGCCCTGGTAGGCCATGTCGATGAAGGGCATCAGCTTGCGCTCCTTCACCAGGTCCACCACCTGCTGCCACTGGCCAGCGTCAAGGTCCACGCCGGTGGGGTTGTGGCAGCACGCGTGCAGCAGCACCACGGTGCCCGGTTCCAGCTTGCCCAGGTCCGCCAGCATGCCGGCGAAGTCCAGCCCGTGGGTGGCGGCGTCGTAGTAGGCGTAGTCCACCACCTCGAAGCCGGCGGCGGTAAACACCACGCGATGGTTTTCCCAGCTCGGGTTGCTGATGGCGACCTTGGCGTTGGGCAGCACCTTCTTCAGCAGGTCCGCGCCGATGCGCAGCGCGCCGCTGCCGCCGATGGTCTGCGAGGTGGCCACGCGGCCGGCGGCCAGCAGCGGCGAATCCTCGCCGAACACCAGCTTCTGGGTGGCGACGTTGTAGGTCGGCAGGCCATCGATCGGCAGGTAGCCACGCGGCTTGGCCTCGGCGGCCAGGGCCTGCTCCACCTCGCGCACCGCGCGCAGCAGCGGGATGCGGCCCTGCTCATCGTAGTAGATGCCCACGCCCAGGTTGACCTTGCCCGGGCGGGCATCGGCCAGGTAGGCCTCGGTAAGTCCAAGGATCGGATCGCCCGGGGTCATTTCAACGGATGCAAAGTGCGACACGGCGTTACTCGACTGGTAGATGGTTGGAATCACGGCGCATCCGGCGAACCGGCGAGCCACTGGTGCGCGTCGGCGCGTGGAGCATCCTCGCGCGCGCCCAGCGCGGCGAAGTCGAACAGGTTGCGGTCCGCGAGTTGGGACGGCGATACGCTGCCCAGCGCGCGGAAGATGTTCTCGGCACGGCCGGGCTGGGTCTTCTCCCAGTCCTCCAGCATGCGCTTGACCGCCTGGCGCTGCAGGTTTTCCTGCGAGCCGCACAGGTTGCACGGGATGATCGGGAACCGGCGCGCCTCGGCGTACTCGGCGATGTCGCTTTCCCTGCAGTAGGCCAGCGGGCGGATCACCACGTGGCGACCGTCGTCCGAACGCAGCTTGGGCGGCATCGCCTTCAGCTGCGCCTGGTAGAACAGGTTGAGGAAGAAGGTGCCCAGGATATCGTCGCGATGGTGCCCAAGCGCGATCTTGCTGACGCCATTGGCCGCCGCCCACTGGTACAGCGCGCCGCGCCGCAGGCGCGAGCACAGGCTGCACATGGTCTTGCCCTGGGGGATCACCCGCGTCACCGTGCTGTAGGTGTCCTGCTCGATGATGTGGAAGGGCACGCCGCGCGCAGCGAGGTACTCCGGCAGCACGTGCGCGGGGAAACCCGGCTGCTTCTGGTCCAGGTTCACCGCGACCAGCTCGAAGCGCACCGGCGCCTTGGCCTGGAGCGAGAGCAGCACGTCCAGCAGGGTGTACGAGTCCTTGCCGCCCGACAGGCACACCATCACGGTGTCGCCATCCTCGATCATGTTGAAGTCGGCGATGGCCTGGCCCACCTGGTGACGCAGGCGCTTGGCCAGCTTGGCGGCCTCGTACTGGTGCTTGCGGGTGGTCTCGGGCTGGGCGGACATGACGGGGATCGGGCGGGACGGCCCCCCATTGTAGCGATCTGGCCGCCAGGGGTACGCCCCATGGCCGTCGGCGTTACACTTGCAGGCCTGTTTCCCCACCGCACGCCGCCATGCAGGTCCAGGACCAAGCCGCGATCGCCCATATGCTGGCCGAACTGCGCGTCGAGCACCGCGACCTCGACGTGGCCATCGAGCACCTGGCCTCCTCGTTCAGCCGCGACGAGCTGCAGCTCACCCGGCTGAAGAAGCGCAAGCTGCAGCTGAAGGACCATATCGCGCGGCTGGAAAGCAAGCTGATTCCCGATCTGGATGCCTGAACGTCCAAGTGTGCGCGACATCGCCCCGCGCCGGGAGACCACGATGCCGCCTCGCCGTTGGCATGACGAGTCCCGTCGTTTGTCGCCCCTCCCACGCCATGCCAACGATCACCACCGGAGTCGCCATGCCCTCGCTTTCCCCGATCCGCCTGGAAGACGGCCACGTCGCCCTGGAACCCCTGGCCCCGGACCACGCGCCGGCACTGGAAGCGGCCGCGGCCGACGGCGAACTGTGGAAGCTGTGGTTCACCAGCGCCCCGGCGCCCGGCGAGGCGGCGGACTATGTCGCCAAGGCGCTGGCCGGCCAGGCGGCCGGCACCATGCTGCCGTTCGCGGTGCGGGAGAAGGGCAGCGGCGACATCGTCGGCACCACCCGCTTCTATGACTTCGTACCAGAGCTGCCGCGCATCGCGATCGGCTACACCTGGTATGCCAGGCGCTGGCAGAAGAGTCATCTCAACACCGCCTGCAAGCGCCTGCTGTTCCGGCACGCGTTCGAGGCGCTGGGCTGCGTGGCGGTGGAGTTCCATACCGATCGCCGCAACCTCGATTCGCAGCGCGCGATCGAACGCCTGGGCGCGCACCGCGACGGCGTGCTGCGCGCCCACAAGCGCCGCCCTGACGGCACGCTGCGCGATACGGTGTGCTACAGCGTGATCGCCAGCGAATGGCCGGACGTGTCGCGCTGGCTGGCGATGCGACTGGATCGGCTGGCGGGTTAACCGTATCCCTCTCTGTAGGAGCGCACCCAGTGCGCGATCATGTGCTTCGGACTCACCTCATCGCCGAAAATCGCGCACTGGGTGCGCTCCTACAGGGAGGACGGCCCGTGCTCAGAGCAATCGCCCGATCAGGCGGTCGAGCCGCACGCGGCGCAGGCGATGCAATAGTCGGCGCACTTCGGGCGGATAGCTGCGCGTGCCGGGCAGCTGCCGATAGTGGTCCAGCCGTGTGGCGTGGCGGCGCAGCGATTGCCACTCCGCCTCATGCTGCGCGGCGAGCCGGCGCGAAGGGCCGCGCAATAGCAACCCGTTCTCCAGGTCCAGCGCCCAGGCACGCGGATTGAGGTTGTTGCCGGTGAGCACGGCGATGTCCTCATCCACGAACAATCCCTTGAGGTGATAGCTGTTGTCGCCGTCGCGCCACAGCCACAGGTTCAGCTGTCCGCGGTCGATGGCGCCCTGGTGCAGGCGCGCGAAGCGGCGCAGGTTGGCCTCGTACAGGTAGGGCAGCAGGCCGATGCGGTTGAACGGCTGGTCCGGCGGAATATAGAAGTCGTTGGCCACCTTGTCGCCGACCATGATCTCCAGCTGGCAGCCACGTCGCAGCAACTGGCCGATGACGCCACGCACCGGCCGGGGCAGGTTGAAGTACGGCGTCAGCAGGACCACCCGCCGCCGCGCGCCGCGCAGCAGGGCCAGCAAGGCATCGTTGAGCGCGTTGTCGCCGCGGCCGAAGCCCAGCAGCGGGATCACCGCCACCTCGCCCTCGCCGGGCGTTTCGCTGGCGCCCCCGTAGCGGGCCTGCTGCAACGACTGGCGCAACCGGCGGATCGGTTCCTGCAGTTCGCGCGGCCGGGGCAGCGGCCAGCGGTCGAAGCGCGGCACCGCGTCGCTGTCGCGAAAATACCGTTCCACGAAACCGGCCATGCTGTCGGCCAGGGCGGCATGCCGGACCAGATGATAGCGGTCCAGGCGATAGCGGCCATGCCTGGCAAGGTAGACGTCGTTGAGGCTGGCGCCGCTGTACAGCACGGCATCGTCGATGACGAAGCCCTTCACATGCAGCACGCCGAACAGCTCGCGCGTCTGCACCGGCACGCCGCGCACCACCACGCCCTCGCCCATGCGTCGGGCATAGTCGCGGTACATCGCCGCATTGCCTTCGCTGGCGCCCTTGCCGATCAGGCCGCGCCGCGCGCGGTGCCAGTCCACGTAGACCTCCACGCGCAACCCGGGATGCGCGGCATGGGCCGCATACAGCGCATCCATCACCTCGCGGCCGGCATCGTCGTCCTGCAGGTACAGCGCCACCAGCACGATGCGACGGCGCGCGCCCGCAATCAGCGAGAACAGCGTTTCACGGAAAGCCTGCGGACCGTCGAGCGTGGCGATGGCCGCGGCGGGCACGGCGAAACCTGGATGGCCGGTCAGGTCCGGTTCCCGGCGGCGGCGCAACGGCAGCCATCGGCTGGCCAGGGCGCGCGGCGAGGGCAAGGGTCGATTCATGGGCGTCCATGGTAATCAAGCGCGCCGCGCTTTGTTGCACGAGCGCGCCCGGTGCGCGACCGATGGCATCGGGTGCCGGTCGCGCACTGGGTGCGCTCCTACACAGGTCACCTGGGCGGGGCGCTGTCGAGCACGCGGCGCGGCTGCACGTCGATGCTCGCGGTCATGCCCGCGGCCAGCACCACGTCCTTGGGCACGCTGGCCTCGTCGATGGCGATGCGCACCGGCACACGCTGGGCCAGGCGCACCCAGTTGAAGGTGGGATTGACGTCGGCCAACAGGTCGCGCCCGGTAGGGTTGTCGCGATCGGTGATGCCGCGCGCCAAGCCGATGATGCGTCCCTTGAGGTGCACGCCGCCGCTCATCAGGCGGATGTCCACCGGATCGCCCACGCGCACGTGCGGCAGCTTGGTTTCCTCGAAGTAGCCGTAGATGTAGTAGCTGTGGCGGTCGATCAGGGCCAGCCGCGGGCTGCCGGTGGCGGCGTAGTCGCCCACGCGCACGTCGAGGTTGGTCACATAGCCATCCACCGGCGCGCGCACTTCGGTGCGCTGCAGGTCGAGCCTGGCGCGATCGACCGCCACCTGCGCCTGCACCACCGCGGCCTCGGCCTGCTCGCGCGCGGCGTTGGCCTGGTGGCCGCTGGCCTGGGCCTGCTCCCAGATTGCCCGCGCGGTCTCGGCGGCGGACCTGGCGTCGGTGCGCTCCTCCTTCGGCACCACGTCGGCCAGCGCCTGGCGGCGCTTGGCCTGCTCCTGGCGCATGTCGTACTCGGCCTTGCGCGCGGCGGCGCTGGCCAGCACGGCGTCGATGTTGGCGCCGGCGGCCCTGGCGCTGGCCTTGGCGGCATTGAGGTTGGCCTCGGCCTGCGCCAGGGCGATGCGGTAGCGCTCCGGGTCGATCTCGAACAGCACGTCGCCCTTCTTCACTTCCTGGTTGTCCAGCACTGCCACGCGCGTCACCAGGCCCGACACGTCGGGCGCGATGCGCACCACCTCGGCGCGCACGCGGCCGTCGCGGGTCCATGGCGAGTACATGTAGTGGTCCCACAGCGCCCGGCACAGCAGGAGCGCCACGATGACGACGACGGCGGTGATGCCGAAACGGAGCAGGGCTTGGGGTTGGATCTTCATGGGCAAGGGCTCACGGGTACAGCAGGAGGCCGGCCGCGCCGAACAGCACGAAGAACACGGCGACGCGGAACAGGGACGGATGCCAGACGTAGCGGTACAGCCCGTAGCGGCCGACGATGGTGTCGATCAGCAGCAGCACCACCAGGCAGCCGAGGTAGACCAGCAGGATGCCGGGCACCAGCGCGTCGGCAAGGGCAATTTCACGGGGCATGGGCGGACTCCGGGACCTTGGCGATATAGGGAGCGAGCGCGGACTCGTCGTCGCGCAGCGCGGTACGCAGCTGCAACAAGTGGGCCAGCGCCGGCCGGCAGCTGGCGCGGGCCTGGGGCATGGTCTGGGTGGTGAGCGTGATGGCCTGGTCGACCGCATGGTCGGCCACCTGCCAGCGGTCCCGGTCCGGCGAATCGTACAGGTACCCCAGCGTTTCCACCGCCAGTTGCATGGCCTCGCGCACCGGCGGCGGCAGCTCGGCATGCTGCATGTCGTGGCGCAGCTCGATCACCGCGCGACCGCTGTCGTGCACGGCCAGCGCCCAGGCCAGCAGGCTGCGCTGTTCCTGGCTGTCGGGCGGGGTGAACTGCACGATCTGGTGGAACAGATCGCGGTTGACGCTCTCGAAGCTGTACACCAGCCCCTGCAGCGGCGCGGTGGCCGCCATCGTCACCTGGCGGCGCAGCTGCACCAGCTGGCGCCGGCGCAGCCAGGCGGTGCCGATCACGGTGGGAATGACCATGAAGGCCGCCCCGCTCATCATCAAGCCGAACAGCGAGGCGATCGCGTCGTTGAAGAAGTGCTCGGGGCTGTACACCATCGGGTTCTTCAGTGCCAGGATGTACACGAAGCCCAGCGTGTAGCCCGCGCCGATGCCCGGCAGGGTGGCGTTGCGGGTGGTCAGGTACGGCCCGAGCGCCAGCAGCGGCGCGGTGACCAGGATCAGCATCAGGAAACCGTCGCTGCCCGGCATCAGCCAGAACACCACGGCATAGCAGGCGAGCATGCCCACCGCATAGCCGATCCAGGTGTTGGCGGTCGCCGCCAGCGGCGAGGGCGAGGTGGCCAGCAGGCCGCTGAAGATGGTGGCCAGCAGCATCGCGTTGGGGCCGAACGGCCAGCCCGTCTTGATCCAGAACACGCTCAACGTGACCATGGTCAGGAAGGTGCGCAGCACCGACACCAGCGGCGCGGCATAGTCGTTGGCGCGCTTGAAGCTCACCCGCTCGACGCTGCCGGCGAAGCCGCCCTGCGTCTCGCGCAGCGTCGCCTCCAGCGCGGTGAAGTCGCGCAGCTCGCTCACGAAGCGGTACAGCAGCGCGGCACCACTGTCGAATTCCAGCAGCAGCTCCGGGTCCTGCCGCAGTTCCTCGCGCAGCTCGGCCGCCAGCGACGGTAGCGTGGGCTCGCACGCCGCCAGCCGCTCGGCCAGCAGGCGCGGCTTGGACTGGTCCGCGGGCGAAGGCGCCAGCGCGCGGCCGACCGGCGCGTACAGCTTGATCAGCGCGCCCGCCGTGCGCGGATGGTTGCCGCGCTGCAGCCGGTTTATCAGGTGGTGCAGCGACTGGAAGCTGGTGGCCGCGGCCATGTAGCGCACGTTGAGCAGCTGCATGCGGCTGCTGCGCGCGCGCGCCTCCGGATCCTCGAAGATCACCGAGGAACGCAGGTCCTCGATCTGCACCGCCGCGCGCACGAAATGCAGGTGCGCCTGCTCCATCTGCGCGCGCGGGATCACGCCGCCCAGGCTGCTGCGCGCGAAGTCGATGAAATGCGCATAGTGCTCGCGCGCGCTGCGGCGCAGGACCTGGCGCAGGCGCTCGGGCAGCACCACGTCGCTGACCAGGCCGGCCACCACGATGCCCAGCAGCACCTCGCTCACGCGCATCATGGCCGAATCGAACACGGTATAGGGATCGTTGATGGCCGGCAGCGCCACGATCGCCGCGGTGTAGCCGGCCAGCACGAAGCCGTAGGACATGAAGTTGCGGTACAGCACGGCGCCGCCCGCGCACAGGCCCACCCACAGCGACAGGCTGAGCAGGAACAGCTCGCGCTGCTGCGGGAAGGCGGCCATCAGCAGCACGCCGCACAGGCTGCCCGCACAGGTGCCGATGGCGCGATAGAAGCTCTTGGCCAGCACCATGCCGCTGTGCGGATGCATCACGATGGAAACCGTAATCATGGTGGTGGAGGGCTGTTCGAGCTGGAACAGCATCGACAGCCACGCGGCGATGTAGAACGCCAGCATGCACTTGAGCACGAAGATCCACGCCTGGCGCTCCGTGACCAGGAACTCGCCCAGCCAGGACGGGCGGCGGGCGAACAGGCGGGAGGGCACGGCGGACATGGCCTAGGCCTGCTCCAGCTGGACCAGGAATTTTTTCAGCAGCCGCTCCAGCTGCGCCATCTCGCGCGGCGACAGGCCGTTCGCCTGCCGCTCCAGCAGGCCGCAGATGTCCGGCAGGAAGCTCTCGACCGTGGCGATGCCCTGCGGGGTCAGCGTGAGCGTCACCTTGCGGCGGTCCTCGTCGCTGGCGTTGCGTGCGATCAGGCCCTTCTCGCACAGCTCGTTGGTGAGCCGGGTGATGTTGGCCGACTTCTCCCCGGCGGCGTCGGCCAGCTCGGTCGGATGCAGCGCCTGGCCCTCGGTGCCGTACAGCATCATCAGCAGGTTGTATTCGGGATGATTGATGCCGTAGGGCCGCAGCACGGCGTTGGCATCGTCATGCACGCGCTTGTAGATGTGCTTGATCAGCCGCACCAGCACGGCCGGCTCCCGCGGAAACGCGGGATGCCGCTGGCAGGTGATCGCCAGCCGCTGTTCGGTGGGTAGGAAGCTGCTCACGGCGCGCGATCCATATAGTACATATATGTAATATATACATCTGAATTTTAGACCGGCCCGGCGAGACCCGCAAGAGCGTCGACCCGCGGACGTGAAAAAGGCGCCACGAGGCGCCTGCCGATCCGCTGCGGGAGCGCCCCCTGTGCGCCGACATGGCGTGGGAATGGAGGATGGGTAGCGGGGGCGCCAAGTCCACCGGGGCCAGCTTGCATGTCACGACAAAGATGCGGGCTTGCTCCCCCACGATCCGCCCCCGCTTCTTGGAGCCTGTTCACGATCTCCCCGTAGCCCGCGGGGAGATCGTGAACAGGCTCTCACCCATCGCGCACAGGGTGCGCTCCCACAGGGTGGTAGTGGGGACAACGCCGTCAGTGATCCTTGACCGGATAGGTCTCGAACGCGCCCGGGGTGGTCTGCGGGTTGGGCGCGATGGACGGGCTGGCGGGGTTGCCCGGGCGGTTGGCCGGCGCCAGCGGGGCGTCGCCGCACTGGTAGGCGCCCCAGGGCTGCGAGCCGTCGGTGGGATCGGCCAGCGGCTTGATGGTGTCGGCGTGCATCTTGGCGGCCTCGTTGCGCGCCATCACTTCCAGCTCGTCGCGCACCTTGATGTCGTTGCGGTTGACCGGGCCGACGTGGTCCATCACCGAGACGGTGACTTTGCCCAGGTCGCGGCAGGTCGCGGCCAGGTCCCCGCCCCAGGCCGTGCGGACGTGCTTGCCACCCTCGTCCAGCGTGATGCCGTAGGTACAGGCGCCGAGCAGCGCCAGGGGAACGAGCAACAGCAGGGTCTTGCGCATGACGGAACTCCGCGACGTGGACATGAAGAGGCCGGGCGGTCGCCCGCCCGGCCTCCATCCTAACCCGGGGACGTGAACGGTCCCCACAGAAACTTACTTCACCGGCTTGCCGTCGCCATCGATCACCTGGACCTCGCCCAGCTTGAGCGCGCGCACCGGCTGCTCGATCTTCTTCAGGTCGCCCACGATGACCCAGGTCAGCGCGCCGGGCTGGACGATCTCCTTGATCGCCGCCTGCGCATCCGGCTGGGTGACCGCCTCGGTGCGGGCCTTGAGGGTCTGCACGTAGTCGTCGGGGCGGGCGTACTGCACGATCTCGTCCATCGCGCCCAGCACCTGCGAGGTGGTCTCGAAGCTGCCCGGCAGGCCGCGCACGTTGGAGTCCTTGATCTTGTTCACTTCCTGCTCGGTGAGCGGGCGGGCCCCCACCACCTCGGTGGCCTCCTTGAACACCTCGTGCGCGGACTCGGCGGTCTTGTCGGTCTGCACTGGCGCATACATCAGGAACGGGCGCTGGCCGACCGCATCGCGCATGAAGCTGAAGGCGCCATAGGCCCAGCGCTTGTCCTCGCGCAGGTTCATGTTCAGGCGCGAGGTGAAGCTGCCGCCGAAGGCACCGTTGGCCACGTCGATGGCCAGTTCGTTGGGCGCCTTGCTCGACGGGGCCAGCAGGCCGGCGAGGATCAGCGACTGCGGCGCATCGGGCTTGTCGATCAGGAACACGCGGGGCTTGGACTGCGCGGCCACGGTGGCGATGTTCTTCTTCGGCAGCGCGCTGGAAGGCGCCGTCCAGTCGCCGAAGGCGGCATCGAGCTGCGGGATGATCTGCTGCAGCGTGGTGTCGCCGGCCACCAGGATCCTCACGTTGTCCGGCCGCAGCCAGTCGCGCTGGAAGGCGCTAAGGTCCGTCGCCTGCATGGACTTGACCGCCTCTTCCGTGCCCGAGCCGGTGAATGGGATGCCGTAGGCGTGGTTCGCGCCGTACAGCAGCGGCGGCAGCGTGCGCAGGGCCAGCGCGGTGGGCTGGGTCTTTTCCTGGGCGATGCCGGCCAGCCACTGGCCGCGGATGCGCTCGATGTCGTCCGGCTTGAAGGCCGGATTGCGCACGATGTCGGCGAACAGGGCCAGCGACGGCTGCAGCTGGTCGTTGAGCGCGTTGAGCGAGGCCGAGCACGAGTCCAGCCCGCAACCGACGCGGGTGATCGCGCCCAGGCGCTGCTTGCGCTTGGCCACTTCCACCGAATCGAGCGCCTTGGTGCTCTCGTTCATCAGCGTGGTGGTGAAGCTGGCGGTGCCGAGCTTGCGGCCCTGGTCGGCGGCATAGCCGGCGTCGAACATCAGCTGCACCTGGGTCACCGGGATGGTGTGGCGCTGGGCCAGGACCACCTCGATGCCGTTCTTGAGCTTGCCGCGTTCGAGCGCGGGGAAGCTCAGGTCCGGGAACGCCTCGACCTTGGGCACGCCCTGGGCGCGGTCCACCTGGCTCTTGGCCACCGCGTAGTCGTGCCTGGGTGGCAGTTTCGGCGCCGGCCGGCCCTCGGCGGGGCCGAGCGCCGCCACCTTGGCGTCCTCCGCGTCCGGATTGAAGTCGTTGCCGGCGGGCAGCACGGTCAGAAGGTAGTCGCCCTTGCTGAGCCACTTGCCGGCGGCGGCCTTGACGCTGGCCTGGGTGGCGGCGTCGGCACGCTGCAGGTCCTTCTTGTAGGCGCCCGGATCGCCGCGATAGACCTGTCCCTCGGCCAGGATCACCGCCTTGCCGCCAAAGCCGCCCACCTTCTCCAGGCCGCGCACGAAGCTGGCGCGGTTGCCGATCTTGGCGCGGTCGAGTTCGTCGGCGGTGGGACCCTCGGCGAGGAATTTCTTCAGCTCCTCCTGGATCACCGCCTCGACCTTGGCCGGGTCCACGCCCGCCTTCACGTCGGCCTGGACCTGGAACTGGCTGGCCAGCGCGAACGGCGCGATGCTGGCCGAGACGTCGTCCACCAGCTTGTCCTGGTAGACCAGGCGCTGGTACAGGCGCGAGGTCTTGCCGCCGCCGAGCACGGTGGAGGCGAGGTCGAGCTGGATCGCGTCGTCCGTGCCCAGCTGCGGCACCACCCAGGTGCGGTAGATGCGCGGCTGCGCCACGTGGTCGTGCTGCACGCCGCGGGTGGACTGGGCCAGCGGCGTGATCCACGGCTGCTGGCGCGGCACCGGCGGGCCGGCCGGGATGTCGCCGAAGTATTTCTCCGCCTTGGCCCTGGCCTCGGCGACGGTGATGTCGCCGGCCAGCACCAGGGTGGTGTTGGCGGCGCCGTAGTAGTCGTGGAACCACTGCTTCACGTCGGCCAGCGAGGCCGCGTTGAGGTCGGCCATCGAGCCGATGGTGTCGTGCTGGTACGGATGGTTGCCCGGGTAGGTGTTGGACAGGATGTTCTGGTCCACGCGGCCGTACGGGCGGTTCTCGCCCTGGCGCTTCTCGTTCTGAACCACGCCGCGCTGGGTATCGAGTTCCTTCTGGCCGATGGCGCCCAGCAGGTGGCCCATGCGATCGGACTCCATCCACAGCGCCATGTCCAGCGCGGTGGTGGGCACCGTCTCGAAGTAGTTGGTGCGGTCGAACCAGGTGGTGCCGTTCATGTCGGTGGCGCCCGCCAGCTCGAACGGCTGGAAGTAGGTGCCCTTGTGGTTTTCCGAGCCGGAGAACATCAGGTGCTCGAACAGGTGCGCGAAGCCGGTCTTGCCCTTGGGTTCGTCGGCCGAGCCCACGTGGTACCAGATGCTCACCGCCACCACCGGCGCCTTGTGGTCCTCATGCACCACCACGGTCAGGCCGTTGGGCAGGGTGAAGCGCGTATAGGCGATGTCCGGCACGGCCGCGGCGGCCACTTCGACGGCGGCGCCGGGAGCTGCTACGGCGGGCAGGCCCGCCGACATGCTGAGCAGGCCTGCCACGAGCAGGGCGAGGGGCTTTCTTGCCATCACGACACTCCTGTTGTTTGCGGATCGATCACCGGAGGCTAGCCACGCCCCCGAACCTTGGCAAATGACCAATGGCACAGCGTCCGGTACCCGGCGGACTGTCCGGATCGCTGTCCGTCCGCGGCCGGGCGTTGTCCGCGGACAATCACCCCAGCACCGGGATTCCAACAAATATCAAACAAAAACAATCAATTGGATATGAATACGGGCTTGGCACGAGGCTTGCCATATCTACATCGCAGGACCCTCACCCACTTTCATCGGAGACATGATCATGAAATTCGAAGCCTTGATGCTGCGCAGCCTGTTCGTCGCCTGTCTGCTGGTCTGTGGATTGGTGCTGGGCGCCATGGTGAATGCCTCGCCGGAAGCCGTGCGCCTTGCCGCCGCGGGCAGCGCCGGCCAGCTGATAGCCACTCCGGTCGCCTGCGCGCTGCCGCCCGACGGCGTGGTGTGCCCGCGCACCAACGGTTGAGCAAGGACGCTCGCCGTTTCGCGGGCCACAGAGAAACCCGATAATGGCTGGATGCTGCATGTCATCCTTTACCGACCGGAAATACCGCCCAACACCGGCAACGTAATCAGGCTGTGCGCCAACACCGGCGCCACCTTGCACCTGGTTCGTCCCCTGGGATTCGCGCTGGACGATGCCCGCCTGCGCCGCGCGGGCCTGGACTATCACGAATACGCGCAGCTGGCGGTGCACGACGATTTCGCCAGCTGCCTGGAAGCCATCGGCCACCCGCGCGTGTTCGCGTTCTCCACCCGAGGGCGCGTGGCCCACGTCGATGCGCGCTTTGGCGAAGGCGACGCCCTGCTGTTCGGCTGCGAGACCGCCGGCCTGCCCGGCGAGGTGCTCGACACGATTCCCGAGGCGCAACGCCTGCGCCTGCCGATGCGGCCGCATAGCCGCAGCCTCAACCTGTCCAACACCGTGGCCGTGGCGGTGTACGAGGCCTGGCGGCAGCTGGGCTTCACCGGCGCGGCGTAGCCCTCGTACGCCGTAATCGCTGTGGGAGCGCACCCTGTGCGCGACTGCCGAAAGGTATGGTCGCGGGAATCTTGAGTCACGCACAGGGTGCGCTCTCACAGAGGGCAGGCGCATGCTGCGAGGTAACCGGCCCTCACCCGCTACAATCGCCGCATGACCGCCTCTCCCCGCTCCCTGCTGCCCCGCCCGCTGCGCACCCTCGCTGGCCGCGCGCTGGAAACCGCGCTCAACCATGCGCTGTCGCTGGATCATGACACCGTCGAGCGCCTCGCCGCGCTCGATGGCCGCAGCGTGCAGTTGCATCTGCGTGGTCCCGAGCTGGCCCTGGCGGTGACGGTGGAGGGCGGACGCCTGAAGGTCGGCCCGGCGCAGGCGGACGATCACCTGCGCGTGGCCGCCACGCCCGGCAGCCTGCTGGCCATGCTGGCCCGGCGCGACGACGAGGGCGTGGCGCCCGGCAAGGTGGAGATCGCCGGCGACGCCGACCTGGCGCGACGCCTGGAAAAACTCGCCGGCAAGTTCGCGCCCGATGTCGAGGAAGCCTTCGCGCGCACCTTCGGCGACGTGCTCGGGGTGCCGCTGGCCAGGGCGGTGCTCAAGGGGCTCGCCCATGCGAAGGAAACCGCCGGCCATCTCGCCACCGACACCGCCGACTGGCTGCGCGACGAAGCGCGCGTGGCCGCGGCGCCGGGTGAAGTGGAAGGATTTCTTGACGGCGTCGATGTCCTGCGCGAGCGCGCAGAGCGCCTGGAGGCACGCGTGGCCCGCCTGGAAGCACGCCTGAAGAAGGGCTCCGCCGCGTGACGACGCCCTTGAAGGTCGTGCCTCGCGTGATGCGCGTCGCCGCCGTGCTGCTGGCCTACCGGCTCGATGAGCTGGTCGATGCCGCCCACCTGTTCCGCCCGCTCAAGCTGGTGCGTCCGTTCGTGGCCAAGCCGCGCGTGGATGTCGGGCAGCTGTCGCGCGGCGCGCGCCTGCGCCTGGCACTGACCGAACTGGGTCCGATCTTCGTCAAGGCCGGCCAGGTGCTTTCCACCCGCCGCGACCTCGTGCCGGCCGACATCGCCGACGAACTGGCCCAGTTGCAGGATCAGGTGCCGCCGTTCCCCGGCGCCGAGGCGCGCGCCATCGTGGAGCAGCAACTGAAGGCGCCAATCGGCACGCTCTACGCCAGCTTCGACGAGACGCCGCTGGCTTCCGCCTCGATCGCCCAGGTGCATGCCGCCACCCTGTACGACGGCAGCGCGGTGGTGGTGAAGGTGCTGCGGCCCGGCATCGAACGGCGCATCCAGCAGGACGTCGGCCTGCTGCGCTCGCTGGGCGAACTGGCCCAGCGCTGGCATCCCAACGCCGACAAGATCCGCCCGCTCGACGTGGTGGCCGAAGTCGAGAAGATGCTGGAGAACGAACTGGACCTGCAGCGCGAGGGCGCCAGCGCCAGCCTGCTGCGCCGCAATTTCGAGAGCGGCGTGGATATGTACGTGCCGGCGGTGTTCTGGGACCACACCGCCGAACGCGTGCTCACGCTGGAGCGCGTGCACGGCGTGAGCTGCGACGACATCGCCGCGCTCGACGCCGCCGGCATCGACCGCAAGGCGCTCGCCGTGAAGGGCGTGCGGCTGTTCTACGAGCAGGTGTTCCGCGACAACTTCTTCCACGCCGACGCCCACCCCGGCAATATCTGGGTGGATACCGCGCGCCCGGGCGAATCGCGCTTCATCGCGCTGGACTTCGGCATCATGGGTTCGCTGCCGGAGCAGGACCAGTACTGGCTGGCGCAGAACTTCATCGCGCTGTTCGAGCGCGACTATGCGCGCATCGCGCAGCTGCACGTGGACGCGGGCTGGATGCCCGCCACCGTGCGCCTGGACGAACTCACCGCCGCCGTGCGCACGGTGTGCGAACCCTACTTCACCCGCCCGCTGTCGCAGATCTCGCTGGCCGAGCTGGTGGTGAAGCTGTTCCAGACCGCGCGTCGCTACGAACTGACCCTGCAGCCGCAGCTGATCCTGCTGCAGAAGACCCTGCTCAACATCGAGGGCGTGGGCCGCATGCTCGATCCGGAGATCGACATCTGGGCGGTGGCGCACCCGGTGCTCAAGCGCATCCTGCGCGAGCGCTACAGCCCCCGCCGGACCCTGCGCGAAGTGCGCAGGCGGCTGCCGGAGTGGTTCCACGCGGCGCCGCAGTTTCCCGAACTGGTGCGCGACGCGCTGCGCCAGGCCGCCAAGGGCGAACGCCTCGCCGTGGCCGATCCGCGCGAACTCGCGCAGCGCCGCGAGGAGGCGTATCGCTCCCGCCGCTCGCTCGCCTTCGGACTGCTGGGTGGCAGCTTGCTGGTCGGCAGCGCGGTGTTGTGGACGCAGGGCATGCTGGGGACGTGGCCGCCGACGGTCACCGCTGCAGCGGGCCTGTTGGCCTTCGCGGCCGGCTGGCCCCGCCGCGCCTGACGACCCGGCGCCGATACCACCGCACGCCGGCCAGGACGGCGACGAAAGGCTCTCCATGCTCGACATCCTCTACCAGGACGACGCCCTCATCGCGGTCAACAAGCCCGCAGGCCTTGCCGTGCATCGTTCGAAGATGGTGGGCAACACCGAGGATTTCCTGGTCGATGCGCTACGCGAGCAGGTCGGCGGCACCACCTGCCTGGCGCACCGGCTCGACCGCGCAACCAGTGGCGTGCTGCTGGTCGCGCGCTCCACGGAGATCGCCGCCGCCCTGGGCGAGCAGTTCATGGGACGTGGCGTGCGCAAGCACTACCTGGCCGTGGTGCGCGGCTGGCCGGAACCCGCGGAGGCCCTGGTCGACTATCCCCTGCCCGGCTCGCGCGAGACCGGCCCGCGCCGCGAGGCCAGCACCAGCTATCGGCGGCTGGCCACGGTGGAGGTGTCCATCGCGCTGGGCCGCTATCCGCGGCAGCGCTATGCGCTGGTGCTGGCCGAACCGCACACCGGCCGCTTCCGCCAGATCCGCAAGCACATGGCGCACATCCACCACCCGATCATCGGCGACAGCCAGCATGGACGCGGCGACCACAACCGCCTCTACAAGCAGTATTTCTCCTGCCACCGCATGCTGCTGCATGCCTGGCGGCTCGGCTTCGCCCATCCGGTCACCGGCCAGGCCATGCGCATCGAAGCGCCGCTGGACGAGGCCTATCGCATGCTGCTCACACGCTTCGGCTGGTCGCTGCCGGAAGACTGATGCACCGCCGCATGGCGGCGTGTCATGCGGCCCCGCTAAACTTTGCCGCATGCTCACTGTCAGCCGATCCATCGTCCTGCCCGAGACCGAGCTGACCGAGCGTTTCCTGCGCGCGGACGGTCCCGGCGGCCAACACGTCAACCGCACGGAAAGCGCCGTCGAGCTGCGCTTCGACGTGGCGCACTCGCCTTCGCTGCCCGAGCCGCTGCGTGCGCGATTGCTGGCGCGGCGCGACCGCCGGCTCACCGACGAGGGCGTGCTGGTGATCCAGGCGCGCCGCTTCCGCGACCAGGCGCGCAACCGCGAGGATGCACGGGAACGCCTGGTCGAGATCATCCGCGGCGCCCTGGTCGTACCCAAGGCGCGCATCGCCACCAAGCCCACCCGCGGCTCGCAGGAACGCCGCCTCACCGGCAAGCAGCAGCGGGGCAAGCTCAAGCAGACGCGTTCGCGCGACTGGAGTCGTGAATGAGCACGCCGATGCTTCCCCCCGCCCCGCCCGAGGCGCCCAGGCTCAACAGCCGCTTCTGGCCCTGGCTCGCGCGCAGTGTGCTGCGGCTGTCCGGCTGGAAGCTGCTCGGCCAGCTGCCCGACGTGCCCCGGCTGATCATCATCGGCGCGCCGCATTCCTCCTATTGGGATGGCGTGTGGGGCCTGCTGATGAAGATCGGCCTGGGCATCGACGTCAACATCATGATCAAGCGCGAGGTGCTCGATGGTCCGCTGGGCATCATCCTGCGCCCGATCGGCATGATCCCGATCAACCGCAGCGCGGCACTCAACGTGGTCGGCCAGATGGTGCAGCGCTTCGGCGAACGCGAGCGCATGTGGCTGGGCATCACGCCCGAGGGCACGCGCAAGAAGGTCACCCACTGGAAGTCCGGTTTCCTGCGCATCGCGCACGACGCCGGCGTGCCGATCCAGACCGTGTTCATCGACTACCCCAGCAAGACCTTCACGCTGGGCCCGCTGGTGCAGGCCAGCGGCGACCACGACGCCGACATGGCGAAGATCCGCGCCCTGTTCACGCCCTACCGCGGCAAGCACCGCAACGCCAACGACTGACGGCCGCTCCCACATACATCCAAGCCAGGTACCGACCATCAACGCTCCGAGTGCCCCGATTCATCGTAGTCGCGATGGGTCAGCAGGCCCGGCCGCACCAGGTCCACGAAGGCGCGCGCCTCGGCGCTGAGGAACTTGCCCTTGCGCATCACCACGCCGTAGCTGCGCTGCGGGAAATACTGCTTCATGTTCCGGACGGCCAAACGCGAGCGGTCCGCCTCGGTGGTGCAGATGCCGGTGACGATGGAGATGCCCAGGCCCATCGCCACGTATTCCTTGATGACTTCCCAGCCGCCCACCTCGATGGCCACGCGGTAGGGCACCTGCCGCTGCTGGAACACCAGGTCCACCAGGCGATAGGTCGACAGCCGCTGCGGCGGCAGGATCAGGCCGTAGGGCGAGAGATCCTGCAGGGTCACCGAGGGCTGGGAAGCGAGTGGATGATCCCGCGGCGTGATCAGCATCGGGTCGTAGTGGTAGACCGGCGCCCAGGCGATGTCGTTGGGCACGTCCAGCATCGAGCCCACCGCGAAGTCCGCCTCGTCGGCGCGCAGCAGGGCCAGGCCGTCCTTGCCGGTGACGTTGGCCAGTTGCAGCTGCACCTCGGGAAAGCGCTCGCGGTAGCGGCGCACCAGTTCCGGCAGCAGGTATTGGATGGTGGAGCTGCCCGCCGCGATGGTCAGGCGGCCGCCCTGCAGGCCCTTCACCTTGGCCTGGAAATCGCGGTCGAGGTTCTCCCAGCCCTCCACCAGCGGACGAGCCAGCTCGTACAGCGCCTCGCCCGCGTCGGTGAGGTTGATGCGGCGGCGCCGACGCTCCAGCAGGCTCGTCCCCAGCTCCCGTTCCAGCGCCTGCAGCTGCAGGCTCACGGTGGGCTGGGACAGGAACAGCGCCTCGGCGGCGCGGGTCAGGGTGCCCAGCTTCACCGTATAGACGAAGGCCCGCATCTGCTTCTGCCGGTTGCCCTTGTAGTAGAAGCGGCCGGCATCGCCCGCCTCGGCCTCGCCGCCTTTTCGGCGCTTCGAGGCGATGACGCGCGTTTTTTTCGGCTTGTTCAGCCGCTTGCCGATGGTTTTCATCTCGTTGATTCAGTGATTTACAAAAATCATTAAGAAATACAATATCAAAAATTGAAACATTTGCTTTGTCAAAGCGATTTGCCGTGACCTAGTGTCATCCCATCGTCATCACGGAGATTCGCCAATGGCCGTCCCCAGGGAACGCATCGCCCCGCTCCAGGCCCAGGTGTCCGGCGCCATCCGCCCGGAGCACCACGCCATCCTCACGCCGGAGGCGCTGGCCTTCCTGGCCGAGCTGCACCAGCGCTTCGAGGCGCGCCGCCTTGCCCTGCTGGCCGAGCGCGAGGCCCGCCAGGCCGGCTACGACGCCGGCCAGCTGCCCGACTTCCGCGCCGATACCGCCGCCATCCGCGAGGGCCGCTGGACCGTCGCCCCGATCCCGGCCGCGCTGCGCGACCGGCGCGTGGAGATCACCGGACCGGTCGAGCGCAAGATGATCATCAACGCGCTCAATTCCGGCGCGAAGGTGTTCATGGCCGACTTCGAGGATTCCTCCGCGCCCACCTTCGCCAACCAGCTCGATGGCCAGGTCAACTTGCGCGACGCGGTGAACGGCTCGATCGCATACACCTCGCCCGAAGGCAGGCACTACCGCGTCAACGACAACCCAGCCGTGCTGGTCGTGCGTCCGCGCGGCTGGCACCTGCCGGAGCGCCACATCACGGTGGATGGCGCGCCCATGTCCGGCGCGCTGGTGGACTTCGGCCTGTTCGCCTTCCACAACGCCCGCAAGCTGCAGGCGCGCGACCGCGGTCCGTACTTCTACCTGCCCAAGCTGCAGGCGATGGAAGAGGCCGCGCTGTGGAACGAGGTGATGGCTGCCGCCGAGGAAACACTGGACTTGCCACCCGACTGCATGAAGGCCACCGTGCTGATCGAGACGCTGCCCGCGGTGTTCCAGATGCACGAGATCCTGCACGCGCTGCGCGGCCGCGCGGTCGGCCTCAACTGCGGCCGCTGGGACTACATCTTTTCCTACCTGAAAACCTTCCGTGCGCACCGCGACCGCCTGCTGCCCGACCGCAGTCAGGTGCAGATGACGGTGCCGTTCCTGAAGACGTATTCGGAGCTGCTGATCCAGACCTGCCATCGCCGTGGCGCCTTCGCCATGGGCGGCATGGCCGCGCAGATCCCGATCAAGGGCGACGAGGCCGCCAACGAGGCCGCGCTGGCCAAGGTACGCGCCGACAAGCTGCGCGAGGTGCAGGCCGGCCACGACGGCACCTGGGTGGCGCATCCGGCGCTGGTGCCGGTGGCGCAGGCGGTGTTCGACCAATACATGCCTTCGCCCAACCAGCTCGGCGTGCTGCGCGAGGACGTCCACGCCACCCGCGACCAGCTGATCGCGCCCTGCAGCGGCACCATCACCCGCGCCGGCTTCGACAACAACGTGGAGGTGGCGCTGCGCTACACCGCCTCGTGGCTGGACGGCCAGGGCTGCGTGCCCATCCATCACCTGATGGAGGACGCCGCCACCGCCGAGATCGCCCGCGCCCAGCTATGGCAATGGCTGCACCTGGGGCCGCTGGAATTCACCGACCACGCACCGATCGACCTTGCCCTGTTCGACCACGCGCTGGCCAAGTACACGCATCGCCTGATCGAAAGCGGCAGCTCCATCGCGCACCGCGCCGAGCAGGCCGCCGCGCTGCTGAAGCAACTGACGCACGCCGACGAACTCGGCGACTTCCTCACCCTGGCCGCCTACGGGCAGATCGACTAACGCACCGCCTTTCGCTGTAGGAACGCACCCTGTGCGCGACAGCCGACCGCACGGTGAACATCAACGCTACGGTCGCGCACAAGGTGCGCTCCTACAGAAAACATGAATCCCACGGAGTCATCCATCATGAAGAACACGCTGCCCACCGCCGACCAGATCGCGCTCGACTGGAAGAACAATCCCCGCTGGGCCGGCATCCAGCGCAACTATGGCGCGGAGCATGTGGTACGCCTGCGCGGCACCGTGCCGGTGGAATACTCGCTCGCCCGCCACGGCGCCGAACGCCTGTGGAAGTCGCTGCACCAGGAAGACTTCGTCAATGCCCTCGGCGCGCTTACCGGCAACCAGGCCATGCAGCAGGTGAAGGCCGGCCTGAAGGCGATCTACCTCAGCGGCTGGCAGGTGGCCGCCGATGCCAACCTCGCGGGCGAGATGTACCCCGACCAGTCGTTATATCCGGCCAATTCGGTGCCGGCGGTGGTCAAGCGCATCAACAACACGCTGCTGCGCGCCGACCAGCTGCACCACGCCGAGGGCCTGGACGAAATCGACTGGATGGTGCCCATCGTGGCCGATGCCGAGGCCGGCTTCGGCGGCGTGCTCAACGCGTTCGAGCTGATGAAGGCGATGATCGAGGCGGGCGCCGCCGCCGTGCACTTCGAGGACCAGCTCGCCTCGGTGAAGAAGTGCGGCCACATGGGCGGCAAGGTACTGGTACCCACCCGCGAGGCGGTCGACAAGCTCACCGCCGCGCGCCTGGCCGCCGACGTGCTCGACGTGCCGACCCTGATCGTGGCGCGCACCGACGCCGACGCCGCCGACCTGCTCACCTCCGACATCGACGACAACGACCGGCCGTTCGTCACCGGCGAACGCACCGTGGAAGGCTTCTTCCGCGTGCGCGCCGGGCTGGACCAGGCGATCAGCCGCGGCCTTGCCTACGCGCCATACGCCGACCTGGTGTGGTGCGAGACCAGCAAGCCCAACCTGGACGACGCGCGCCGCTTCGCCGAGGCGATCCATGCGAAGTATCCGGGCAAGCTGCTGGCCTACAACTGCTCGCCCAGCTTCAACTGGAAGAAGAACCTCGACGACGCCACCATCGCCAGATTCCAGAAGGAACTGGGCGCGATGGGCTACAAGTTCCAGTTCATCACGCTGGCCGGCTTCCACAGCCTGAACTACGGCATGTTCGACCTCGCCCACGGCTACGCCCGCCGCCAGATGAGCGCCTTCGTGGAGCTGCAGGAGCGGGAGTTCGCCGCCGCCGAGCGCGGCTTCACCGCGGTGAAGCACCAGCGCGAGGTGGGCACCGGCTACTTCGATGCCGTGACCCAGGCCATCCAGCAAGGCCAGTCGTCCACCACCGCGCTCAAGGGTTCCACCGAGGAGGCGCAATTCCACGCCTCGCGCCATGCCAGCGCAGCCTGATGCGATAGACCGTTCGCGCATGCCGGCAGGGAAGCCGGCATGCGCGGGGCACGTGCCTCACACGGCTGGCCGCAGGTGCTCCGGTGGCACCAGCGCCATCACCAGCCAGCCCGGGCGCGGCTCCAGTTCCCGCTTGACCGACGCCACGCGCAGCGCCCCCTTCTCCTCCACGCCGAACAGCAGCACCGTATCGGAGCCGTACTGCTCGATGAAGTGCGGCCAGTCGAAGGTGGCGGTGAGCCGGGTCGTCTTGATGCTCCAGCCCGCGGCCAGGCATTCAGCGAAGCGCTCGTGCGTCATCCGCGCATCGAACAGCGGTGGCGCCTGCAGATAGCCGCCCCATTGCACGCGGTCGTGGGTTTCCTGCGGCGGCTCGCCCTGCAGGCGATAGATCCGCCCGCGCCCGAATTCCTGCCGGTAATACACGCAGGCCAGCGCGTTGCGTTCGCGATGGACGGACATCGCCAGCAGCCGGCCAATGCCGGTCAGGTCGAGGTGGCGCTCGGCATAGGCCGTGGCGGGATGGCCGTAGAACGTGGCGAGTCCCTCCATGCGCGCGTCGCGGATATCCGCCCATTGCTCGTCCGCCACGATCACCCGGAACCCCGCATCGGCCAATGCGTGCGCCACCGCGCGCGCCACCTGGTCCGCGCCGTAGACCAGCACGCCAGTCGGATCGGGCTCGGCCACCTTCAGCCAGCGCGCCAGCGGACGCGCCGTCGCGCTCTGCAGCACCACCGTGCCAATGATCAGGATGAACACCAGCGGCACCAGCTCCCGGGCGCCCGGCATGCCCAGCGCATCCAGCTTCAAGGCGAACAGCGCGGAAACCGCCGCGGCGACGATGCCGCGCGGCGCGATCCAGGCGATCAGCGCGCGCTCGCGCCAGCCCAGCGCGCTGCCCATCGTGGCCACCGTCGCCGTCAACGGCCGCACCACCAGCTGCGCGACGAGAAAGATGGCCAGGCCCGACCACAGCACCCCATCCGGCGGCGGCCACGACAGCCGCGCCGCCAGCAGAATGAACAGGCCCGAGACCAGCAGGGTGGTGAGGTTCTCCTTGAAATCCAGGATGTCGTCGATGTGCACGCCGCGCATGTTGCCCAGCGCGATGCCCATCACCGTCACCGCCAGCAGACCCGATTCCGAACTCAGCGCATTGGACAGCGAGAACGCCAGCAGCACCGTCACCAGCGTGCCGTAGTTGTGCAGGTATTCGGGAATCATCTGCCGGCGCAGCAGGAAGGCCAGCAGCCAGGCCAGGCACAGGCCGGTCAGCATGCCGCAGGCGATCACCGCCAGGAATACGCCGATGGTGTGGCCTTCCCGATGAGAGACGATGGCCTCGAACACCAGCACGGCGAACAGGGCGCCGAGCGGGTCGATCACGATGCCTTCCCAGCGCAGCGTGTTGGCGATGCGCGCGTTCGGACGCACTGTGCGCAGCATCGGCGCGATCACGGTCGGCCCAGTCACGCAGGTCAGCGCGCCGAACAGCAGGGCGACCTCCCAGCTCAGTCCCGCCAGGTAGTGCGCCGCCGCGCCCAGCAGGAACACCGCCATCACCGCGCCATAGCTCACCAGCCCGCGCACGGCGCGACCGATGCCCGGCAACTCGCCGAAGCGCAGGGTCAGGCTGCCCTCGAACAGGATCAGCGCCACCGCCAGCGACACCACCGGAAACAGCAGCGGCCCCAGCAGCCTGTCCGGATGCAGCACGCCCGCCACCGGCCCCAGCAACAGGCCAGCCAGCAACAGGAACAGGATGGCCGGCAACCGCACCCGCCAGGCCAGCCACTGGGCCAAGAAGCCGGTGCCCAGCATGCAGACCAGCAGCAATCCGATATCCGCCGACATGCACGATCCCTCGAGCGCCCACGACAGCCCTATCGGACCATGCGCCCGCGATGCCGTCCAGTTTCAAGGGAGGTACAAAAGGGGAGAGGCCAGACCCCGGTATCGGACGGGGGGAGGGGGAGGGAGTACCGATACCGGGGTGGCGGGCTGAGTTCAATAAAGAACTAGCGGGTACAGATAATACGCCGGCACCAAATCAAGTCAATACCCATCAGTTCAAAAATTATGGGCCAGCCGTACCAGGCGCCTTCCCGGTACGCATCAGAACCGGCGATACATCAGCGCTTCGGCCAGGTGGGAGCGGTCCAGCAAGGCCGCGCCGCCGTCGAGGTCGGCGATGGTGCGCGCCACCCGCAGGGTGCGGTGGTAGGCACGGGCGGAAAGGCCCAGCCGTTCCAGGGCGCCGTCGAACCAGCGCCGTTCGGCCGGTCCCAGGGCGCAGTCGCGCTCCAGCTCACGCGTGCTGATTTCCGCATTGGAACGGCCGGCGCGCATCAGCGCATGGGTCCGCGCCTTGACCACGCGCGCTCGCACCATGGCCGAATCCTCGTCCTGGCCGGTGCGTGGCGCACCCAGCTCGCCCACCGGCAACTGCGGCACTTCCACTGCGAGGTCGATGCGATCCAGCAACGGCCCGGATATGCGTCCCCGGTAGCGCTGCACCTGGTCGGGCGTGCACTGGCAGCGCTGGCGGGGATCGCCGGCATAGCCGCACGGACAGGGGTTCATCGCGGCCACCAGTTGGAACTGGGCGGGAAAGGTCGATTGCCGCGCGGCCCGCGAGACGACGATATGGCCGGATTCCATCGGCTCGCGCAGCACGTCCAGCACATGCCGGCCAAACTCCGGCAACTCGTCCAGGAACAGCACCCCGTTGTGGGCCAGGGAAATCTCTCCCGGCCGCGGTATCCCACCGCCACCCACCAGGGCCACTGCCGAGCTGGTGTGATGCGGGGCCCGGAAAGGCCGCCGGCGCCATTGCGCGGGATCGACCGAATGCCCTGCCACCGACAGCACGGCGCAGGTCTCCAGCGCCTCCAGCTCGGACAGCGGCGGCAGGATGCCGGGCAGGCGCTCGGCCAGCATGCTCTTGCCGGTCCCCGGCGGCCCGTACAGCAGCAGGTGGTGTCCACCCGTGGCGGCGATTTCCAGCGCACGCCGCGCCTGCAGCTGGCCGCGCACATCGATCAGGTCCGGCCCGGGGCCCTCCGCGGCCATGTCGGGCGCCCCGCCCGGCTGTCCCAGCTCTTGCGCCCCACGCAGCCAGCCGCATACCTCGGCCAGCGTATCGGCCAGCAGCACGTCGGCATCGGCGACCAGGGCGGCTTCGGCGGCATTGGCCCGGGGCACCACCACCCGGCGTCCGCGTGCCCGCGCCCGCAGCAGCGCCGGCAGCACGCCCGACACGCCACGCAGGGCGCCGGACAGCGCCAGCTCGCCGAGGAATTCGCAGTCGTCCAGCTTTTCCCGGGGCACCTGGCCCCCGGCGGCGAGGATGCCCAGCGCGATGGCCAGGTCGAAGCGTCCGCCGTCCTTGGGCAGCTCGGCCGGCGCCAGGTTCACGGTGACCTTGCGGTTGGGGTATTCGAAGGCGGTGTTCTGGATCGCCACGCGCACGCGGTCGCGTGCTTCGCGCACGGCCGCTTCGGGCAGGCCGACGATATTCGTGCCCGGCAGGCCGCCGGAGAGGTGAACCTCCACCATGACCTGCGGCGCCGCCACGCCTTCCTGGGCACGGCTGAGCGTGACGGCAAGGCTCATGGAGCGGCGGCTGAGGAACCAGCGTGAGGGCGGCTGCCAGGTTCGAACATGGAGCAACGCCCTCCAGCGGCCTACGATAAAAACAGCCGCCCCCGATCGTTCTCGGGGTGAGGGTGACGGATCGGGGGCGGCTCCCGGGACGTGGGCCCGCGCCCCCGCTATTCAGCCGTGGACGCCAGCCTCGAGTTCTGCGATTCGCTTTTCCAGGACCTCGACCTTGGCGCGGGTGCGCGCCAACAGCTGGCTTTGGACCTCAAACTCCTCGCGGGTGACCAGATCAAGGCGGCGCAATCCCTGCGCCAGGACATCGCCAAAGTTGGTGCGCAGATCCTGGTGCGCCTGAGCCAGTCCAGTTGGAACCAACGAAACGAGACGCTGGGCAAGTTGATCGATATCCTGCCTATCCATCATGGATAGCACCTCGAACTCGTCGGGGATGAGTGTAGATTCATGTCTTTAAATGCCACCATCAGCATGCTCCGCTTTTTCTTGTAGGCATTGTCCTACACGGGGGACGCCCCAGGCGACAGCCGCCGGTCAACCCGGGCAGAATGCGCTCCGGCGGCGCCCGCGCCGATACGTCACGATTGTCGAGGAATCTCCATGAAGCTGGTGGTTGCGGTCATCAAGCCGTTCAAGCTGGACGATGTACGCGAGGCGCTGGCCGAGGTGGGCGTGCAGGGCATCACGGTGACCGAGGTGAAGGGTTTCGGCCGCCAGAAGGGCCATACCGAGCTGTACCGCGGCGCCGAGTACGTGGTCGACTTCCTGCCCAAGATCAAGCTGGAAGTGGCGGTGAGCGACGAGCAGTTGGACCGCGTGGTGGAGGCCATCCAGTCCTCGGCGCGCACCGGCAAGATCGGCGACGGCAAGATCTTCGTGCACCCGCTGGAACAGGTGATCCGCATCCGTACCGGCGAGCTGGACAACGACGCGCTGTAGTCGCGCTAGCCTGCCGGCGAGGCCGCCTGCGCCCGCTCGAAGCGGCGGTGGTGCACCAGCAGGCCGCTGAAATAGCAGACGTAGTAGCCGATCATCAGCCCGAAGATGGCCAGGGTCAGCGGACTGTTGCCCAGCGCGGGCGCGGAGTGGGTCATGGCCGGATCCTGCAGCTGGGGCATCGCCACCAGGAGGCGCCAGGCCAGCCGCGCGACCAGCAGCACGGTCAGCAGGCTGCCGATCCAGGCATTGGGGATATAGAGATCGGCGCCGCTGGCGTCGCGTTCGAAGCGGGTCAGGCGCAGGCCCACGATCCCCAGCACGGCACCGGCCAGGACGCCGCCGAGCAACCCCTCGAGCAGCCGCAGGTTGTGCAGTCCGCCGAGCGCCAGCAGCAGGCCGATCACGGCGAAGACGGCGATGCGGCCGGTCATCCGGTGACGGCGGATCGGCTGGCGACCGAAGCTGCCGCGCACGCGGCGCCACACGGCGAAGGCCATCAGCGGGATCAGGATCGCGTAGATCATCGGGGGAGTCATCGCCGTCGCCTCCTGGAAAGGAATGAGCCTAGCCTACCGGCCCGGCCGCCGCCCCACGACTGATGGCATGCAGCCATCGCGCATGACGCCTGTCATCCGCGATGGCTCGGGGCGACCTACCTGGCCTTGCCCTGGTTGGCCACGGCGGCCATCTTGGCGGCGATGGCGTCGGCATCGCCCAGGTAGTAGTGGCGGATCGGCTTGAGCTCGTCGTCGAACTCGTACACCAGCGGCACGCCATTGGGGATGTTCAGTTCGACGATGGCCTCGTCGGAGATGCCGTCCAGGTACTTCACCAGCGCGCGCAGCGAGTTGCCGTGGGCGGCCACCACCACGCGCTGGCCCGAGGCCACCGCCGGCGCCAGCACGTCGTGCCAGTACGGCAGCACGCGGGCCACGGTGTCCTTCAGGCACTCGGTGTCGGGAATCATCGAGGGGTCGAGCGAGGCGTAGCGCGGATCGTGCACGGACTCGTTGCTGGCGCGGTCCAGCGGTGGCGGCGGGATGTCGTAGCTGCGACGCCAGATCTTCACCTGGTCCTCGCCGTACTTGGCCGCCGTCTCGGCCTTGTTGAGGCCGGTGAGGCCGCCGTAGTGGCGTTCGTTGAGGCGCCAGTCGGTCACCACCGGCAGCCACATCTGGTCCATCGCGTCGAGCACGCCCCACAGGGTGCGCACGGCGCGCTTGAGCACCGAGGTATGGGCGATGTCGAAGGCATAGCCTTCGGCCTTGAGCAGGCGGCCCGCCTCGGCGGCCTCGGCCTGGCCCTGCTCGGTGAGGTCCACGTCGGCCCAGCCGCTGAAGCGGTTGTCGAGGTTCCACTGGGACTGGCCGTGACGGATGAGGACGAGTTTGTGCATGGCGGGGATTCGTGGCGGAAACCCGGAAATGGTGAGGCCCCGCCCCGGCCCCGTCAATTCGGCCGCCCCTGCCGAAGGTCACGCTAAACCCCCGGGGCGGCGGGTGCATCCTAGGGAGGCATCCATCCAACTGACCGGAGTCCCGTCATGCGCCTGCACCGTCTCGCTCTCGCCCTCGCCCTGATCGCGCCACTGGCCGCCCACGCCGACGACGACATCAGCAAGGTCAATGGCACCGTGCACCTAGACGCCGGCCAACATGCCGGCAAGGTCAGCACGGTCAACGGCGCCGTCCGCATCGGCGACAACGCGGTAGCGGAGAAGGCCAGCACGGTGAACGGCTCGGTCGAGCTGGGCGAGCATGCCCAGGTCGGCGACGTCGACACCACCAACGGCTCGGTCACGCTCGGCCCGAACGGTCGCGTCAGCGGCGACGTGGATACCACCAACGGCGGCATCCGCCTGGGCAAGGGCGCTGACGTGCGTGGCAGGGTCGGCAACGTCAACGGCAGCATCAGCCTCGACGCCGCCCACGTGGGCGGCGGCCTGCGCACCACCAATGGCGACGTCACCGTGGGCGCCAACTCGCGCGTGGAAGGCGGCATCCTGGTCGACAAGCCCGGCGGCTGGTTCAGCTGGAACAGCAACCACCGCCCGCCGCACGTGGTGATCGGCCCGCACGCGGTGGTGCAGGGCACGCTGGAGTTCCGCCGCGAAGTGGTGCTGGAAGTGAGCGATACCGCGCAGATCGGCCCGGTGAAGGGCGCCACGCCAGTGAAGTTCAGCGGGGACGCGCCGGCGGAGTGATCACACCCAGTCGCGCGGCTTGAGGTAGTCCTGCAGCCGCGCCTCGGGCGATGCCGGCTCGGGTTGGTAGGCGTATTCGAAGCGCACGCGCGGCGGCAGACTCATCAGGATGGATTCGGTACGGCCACCCGACTGCAGGCCGAACAGGGTGCCGCGGTCGTAGACCAGGTTGAACTCGACGTAGCGGCCGCGCCGGTAGAGCTGGAACTCGCGCTCGCGCTCGCCGTAGGGCTCGTCCCTGCGGCGCTCCACGATGGGCAGGTAGGCGTCGAGGAAGCCCTGCCCCACGTCGCGCGTGAAGGCGAAGCAGCGCTCGAAGCCGCCTTCGTTGAGGTCGTCGTAGAACAGGCCGCCGACGCCGCGCGTCTCGCCGCGGTGCTTGAGGTAGAAATACTCGTCGCACCATTGCTTGTAGCGCGCGTAGACATCCGCGCCGTACGGCGCGCACAGCTCGCGCGCCACCGTATGCCAGTGCACCACGTCCTCGTCGCGGGGGTAGAACGGGGTCAGGTCGAAGCCGCCGCCGAACCACCACACCGGCTCGACGCCCTCCTTGCTGGCCTCGAAATAGCGCACGTTGGCGTGCGTGGTGGGCACATGCGGATTGCGCGGATGCAGCACCAGCGAGACACCGGTGGCGACGAAGCCGCCGCCGGCCAGGTCCGGGCGGTGCGCGGTGGCGCTGGGCGGCAGCTGGTGGCCGTAGACGCGCGAGAAATTGACGCCCGCCTGCTCGAAGACGCCGCCGTCGCGCAGCACGCGCGTGCGCCCGCCGCCGCCGCCGGGCCGGGTCCAGGCGTCCTCGGCGAAACGGGCCTTGCCGTCGATGCGCTCGATGGCCGCGCAGATGCGGTCCTGCAACTCGCGCAGGAAGGTTTCGGCTCGGTCGGCTTGCTGGCTCATCGGGCGGCTCGTGCGGTGTCGAAATGCGGCAAGCTTAGCAAGTGCGCCAAAACAGGCTGCTGTGGCGACGCGTTGCGCCAGCGCACGGTTTCAGCTGACCCGCGCACGCATGCGCCGGTGGCCGATCAGCGATGCCCAGCGCAGGCCGACATCGATCCACATCAGGTAGCCCGATTCGGCCAGCAGGCGCACCAGGTAGCGGCGATCGAGCACCAGCTCGGGCTCGGCCGCCACCGGCACGCAATCGAAACCCAGCCGGCGCGCGAGCAACTGGCAGCGCGCCAGGTGATAGCGGCTGGAGACCAGCGCCACCGGCGGCAGCACGCAGGTGATGGGACCGTCCTCCTGCAGCAGGCTGCGCGCATGGCGCAGGTTCTCCAGCGAATCGACCGAAGCCTGCTCCAGCTGCAGCACCACGCCGGGCGGCAGCCCCTGGCCGGCCAGCCAGGCCTGCCCGGCCGCGGCCTCGCTGAGGCTGCCGCCGCCACGTCCTCCCAGCAGCAGCACGCGCTCGGTCTGGTGGGCGCGCATCAGCGCCAGGGCGCGGCGCAGGCGTTGCTGGTAATCCGCCTCGGGCCGGTCGCGCACCAGGCGGCGGCCGAACACCAGCACGGTCATCGGCCGCGCCGGCGCCAGCGGGCTGCGTGCCGCCACCCGCCAGACATGGACCAGGTAGCCCACCCACAGCAGGCCCAGGCTCAACGCCAGTGCGACCAGGGTGACCAGCGCCGCATGCCATACGTCGCGGTCGCTCAGGTAGCGCCAGGGACCACGTTTGAACGGAGCGGTAATAGGCAGCACGAGAGGGCGGGGCGACCGGGGGGGCCGAGGGCGCAGTGTGCGCAGCCGCGCACCGTCGCGCAATCCACGCCGGTACCCGCCACGGCAAAGATGAACGCCACCTTCGCCGTAAATTTTCCAGACTAGGCAATGGCACAGGTGCTGGTTAGGCTCGTTGGATGCCTGTACCGATCCAACCCCTTGCTGTCAGTGCCAGCACGGCCACTTCCGCGCTGGGCCAAGGGCTCGAAAGCCATCTCGACGCCCTGTCCGGCGGCCGCGGCGGCCTCCGCGAAAACGATTTCAGCAGCGCCCCGCTGGCCTGCTGGATCGGCCGCGTGGCAGGCGTGGAGGACGCCCCGCTGCCGGCGGCCCACGCCATGTGGGAATGCCGCAACAACCGCCTGGCCTGGCTGGGACTGCATCAGGACCGCTTCATCGAGCATGCGCTGGACGCGCGCCAGCGCTACGGCGCCGCGCGCGTCGCGCTGGTGCTGGGCACTTCCACCGCCAGCATCGGCGCCACCGAGGAAGCCTACCGCCGGCTCGATGCCAACGGCCGCATGCCGCCGGAGCTGCGCCGCCCGCCGATCCACGCGCCCCATTCGCTGGCCGGCTTCGTGGCGGAGGCGCTGGGGCTGGAAGGCCCCTGCCTCACCATCTCGACCGCCTGCTCGTCCAGTGCCAAGGTGTTCGCCAGCGCCGAGCGGCTGATCCGGTTGGGTCTGGCCGACGCGGCCGTGGTCGGCGGCGTGGATACGCTGTGCGACAGCGTGCTGTTCGGCTTCAACGCCCTGGAACTGGTGTCGCCGGAGCCGTGTCGTCCCTTCGACCAGGCACGCCGGGGCATCTCCATCGGCGAGGCGGCGGGTTTCGCGCTGCTGGAACGCGTGGAAGCCGCTCCCGCGGCGCCGCGATTGCTCGGCTATGGCGAATCGAGCGATGCGCACCACATGTCCACCCCGCACCCGGAGGGACTGGGGGCGGAGCTGGCCCTGCGCGATGCCCTGGCGCGGGCGGGGCTGGAACCCGGGCAGGTCGGCTACGTCAACCTGCACGGCACCGCCAGCCTGAAGAACGACGAGGTGGAGGCGGCGCTGATCGATCGTCTTTTCCCCGCCACCACGCGCGCCAGTTCCACCAAAGGCTTCACCGGCCACACGCTGGGCGCGGCCGGCATCTTGGAAGCGGTGTTCGCACTGCTGGCCATCGGCCACGACCTGGTGCCCGGCAACCTCGGCTGCCTCGCGCCCGATGCCGCCTGCGGCCCGCAGCTGGCGCTGCGCGGCGAACGGCGGCGCGTCGGCGTGGCGCTGAGCAATTCCTTCGGCTTCGGCGGCAACAACGCCTGCCTCGCCTTCGGGAGCGCGCCGGCATGAGCGCTCTGCACGTCCATGTCGACGGCATTGGCCTGTGGTCGCCCACGCTGGGCGATTTCGCGGCGCTGCGCGCCCAATGGCAAGGCGCTGACGTCAGCGTGCCTCCCTCGCGTCCGCGCGCCGCGGCGCTGCCCGTCAACGAACGCCGCCGCGCGCCGGAAAGCGTGCTGCTGGCGGTCGAGGTGGCCGGCCAGGCGGTGGCGATGAGCGGCTGCGCCGCCAGCGAACTGCCGTGCGTGTTCAGTTCCATGTATGGCGACCAGCTGATCTCCGACTACATGTGCACGACGCTGGCGCAGGCGCCGCACGAGCTGTCGCCCACGCGCTTCCACAACTCGGTGCACAACGCGCCGGCCGGCTACTGGACCATCGCCTCCGGCTGCCGCGCGGCCTCCCATGCCATCAGCGCCGGGGACGCCAGCTTCGGCGCCGGCCTGCTGGAAGCGGCCACGCTGTGCCTGGCCGAACAGCGGCCGGTACTGCTGGTGTGCAGCGACATCGCCGGCAACGGCCCGCTGGGCGAGATGAGCGGCATCCGCGCCGCGTTCGGCTGCGCCCTGGTGCTGTCGCCGCGCGCCGGCCCGCGGTCGCTCGCCCATCTCGCGCTTACCTTGACGCCGCATGCCGGGGACGCCCTGCGCCCCGCGCCGCCCACCGGGGCCTGGCACGAGGCCAACCCGATCGCCACGGCCGCTTGGCCGCTGCTGCAGAATCTCATCGATGGCGGCGGCCAGTGCACCCTGGCCGCCGCCGAAACCCTGGCCATGCGCGTTGTACTGGAGACGCTCGCTTGAATACGCCCGATGTCCGCTGGTGCGTGCTGATTCCCTGCCTCAACGAGGAGGCGGCGATCGGCGACGTGGTGCGTTCGGTGCTGGCCCTGGAAGTGCCGGTGATCGTGGTGGACGACGGCTCGGACGACCGCACGCCCGAGATCGTCGGCGCGCTGCCGGTCACCCTGCTGCGCCATCCGCAGCGCAGCGGCAAGGGCGAGGCCCTGCGCACGGGTTTTCGCGAAGCGCTGCGGCAAGGCTTCGACGCCGTGCTGACCATGGATGGCGACGGCCAGCACCTGGCCAGCGACATTCCGCGCATCCTCGCCGCCGCCAGGCGCTATCCCGGCCACATCGTGATCGGCGCGCGCCTGCTGGAACGCGAGCAGCAGCCCAAGGGCCGCCGCCGCGCCAACGCGGTGGCCGACTGGGGCATCTCCTGGGCCTGCGCCCAGCCGGTGGCCGACACGCAGAGCGGGCAGCGCTGGTATCCGCGCGCGGCACTCGACCTGGTGGACCTGCCGGCGGAGAACTTCGTGTTCGAGGCGGCCATCCTGATCGCCGCCTCACGCGAGAAGGGGCTGGGCGTGGTGTCGGTGCCGATCGCCTCGCGCTACCAGGGCGAGTTCCGCCTCAGCCATTTCAGCCCGGTGCGCGACGTGGCGCGCATCACCCTCTACACCATCGGCCAGGTGATACGGCACGGCGACGTGGTGGCCAGCTACCGCCGCTCGCGGGCCTCGCGGCCAGTGGTGTTCGACACGGCCACGACCTAAGAGCCTGTCAGGCCATGCCGCCATTCACGCCGATCACCTGGCCGTTGATGTAGCCGGCCGCCTCCGAGCAGAGGAACGCCACCAGCGCGGCGACTTCCTCCGGCTTGCCGGCACGCTGCGCGGGCACCAGCTCGCGGATGCGCTCGGGCGGGAAGTCCTCTCCGATCATGCGCCCCTCGATCACGCCGGGCGCGACCACGTTGGCGGTGATGCCGCGCGAGGCCATCTCGCGCGCCAGCGAGCGCGTCGCGCCATGCAGCGCGGCCTTGGCGGCGGCGTAGTTGGCCTGGCCGCGGTTGCCCAGCTGCGCCGCCACCGAGCTTACCGACACGATGCGGCCGAAGCGCGCGCGCGCCATCGGCAGCAGCAGTGGCTGGGTGACGTGGAAGAAGCCGTGCAGCGACACGTCGATCACATGCCGCCACGCTTCCTCGGACAGGCCCGCCAACGGACCGTCCCGGTGCACGCCAGCATTGTTGACCACGGCATGGACCGGCCCATCGGCAAGCAGGCCCTCCAGCGCATGGCGGGTGGCCGCGCCATCGGTCACGTCGAACGCCACCGACTGCGCGCTGCCGCCCAGCTCACGGATGGCGGCGGCCACGTCGTCCGCGCGCCCCAGTGCGCTGTTGGCATGCACGATCACGTGGTAGCCGCCGACGGCCAGAGCCTGGCAGATGGCCCCGCCGAGGTCGCCGCTGCCGCCGGTCACCAGGGCACGCCGGGAAGAAGAGGTCTGCGACATGGAATCCCTCGCGTTCAAGTGGCGACGTAGAGCACGGCGGCGCGCCCGCTGGCCAGCCGCCGGCCGGCCTGCTCGACGCGGAATGCGTATTGCGCCCCGCCGCTATCCGCGTAGAGCCGTTCGGCATGGACGTCCAGACGTCCATGCCCGGCGTCCACGTACTCGATCCACAGCTCGACATCGCGCAGGCCGACCAGCCGGCCTGGACGCGCCGCCTCCACACCCCGCCCGCGTACCAGCAAGGCGCCGTGCAGCGCCATGGCCTGCGCGCCGTACTCGGCCAGGTGCACGGCATGCAGGCCCAGCGCGCCCCGTAGGGGATGCCCGTCGGCGACGCTGGCCACGGCATGGAGGCCGGCATCATCCCACGACAGCACGGCATCCAGCAGGCACATCGCGCCCCGGTGCGGGATCAGGTGGGCCCAGTCAGCCTTGGCGAGCATGGGGAGCCATCAATATCGAAAGGCAGAAATGGAAGGCGACGCCCAGGCTGACGGTCAGCCCGATCGCGCGCAGCACGGGGATCGGGCTCCACGCCAGCATGCCGAACACCAGCAATGCCGAGGCCACGCACACCAGCGTCGCATGCAACGTGCGCCGCTGCTCGGCGGCATCGCCGGTGTCGCGCTCGAAGAACAGCGCGTAGTGCAGCCCCAGCCCCGCGGCGAGGATCAGCGCCACCAGGTGGAACAGCGATATCTCCACGCCCGCCGCGCGCTCCACCGCCAGCACCAGAAAGGTGGCCAGGGTCATCGGCGCCAGCACATGCCAGGCGCGCCGCAGGCTGCGCAGGGCCAGCGCGATGGCCAGCACCAGCAGCGCCGTCGCCACCAGCAGGGCATGCAGGATGCGCGTGCGGTAGTCCACCACCAGCGACTCGGCGGTCGCCTTCAGATCGAGCAGGCGCACCATGCCGTCGCTTTGCGACGCCAGCGCCCGCAGGGCCGCCACGTCATGCACGCCGCTCAGCGTGCCCAGGCCCAGCCAGTGGCCGTCGCGCGACACCAGCATGGTGGACAGTCGCTGGCCCAGCGGGCTGGCGGCAAAACGTGCCGGGGTCAGGGCCGGCAACTGCCGCGCCTGCTCCACGTCGTCGGCGAACGGCGCGAACAGTCCGGGCTGGAATGGCAGGCCCTGTTGCGCTTCGCGCAAGGCCTGCCCCAGCGTGGCGCGGTCCGGCAGGCGCCGCTGGCGCGCCTGCTGCACCGCCACGCTGGGCAGGTAGCGCGACGGCAGTTCCACGGCATCCACCGCGTGGCGCGCCACCAGGGCTTCCAGCGACGGCTCCAGCCGCTCGGAAAGCGCCAGCACGCCCTGCTCGTCCACGGCCTGCAACACCAGCAGGTAACGCACGTCGGGCGCCCCCAGGTCGGCGCGCAGGCGCGCATCGCGCAGCAGCAGGTCCTTGGGCAACGGGGTGAGCGCCGACAAGTCGTTCTGCCAGAACGGTCCTGGCGCCACGGCAAGCATGATGGCGGCGGCCAGCGCCACCAGCGGCGGTAGCCAGCGCGGACGCGGCAAGGCCTCCGCCAGCCGCCGTGCGCGAAGCAACCATGGCATCGCCGCCACGTCGTGTACGCGCGCCGGCAGCAGGCGCGGCAACAGGTAGCGCGTGCTGAAGCCAGCCACCAGCAGTCCGGTCACCGTAAAGACGGCCAGTTGCTCCAGGCCGCCCACGCCGGACGCATAGAAGGCCAGATAGGCGATGCATGCGGAGGCGATGGCCGTCAGCAACAGCGGCCAGAGGTCGCGCACGCTTTGCACCGCGTCCTCGCCGGCGCGGCGATGGCTGAGCACGCGGATCGGGTATTCCTGCGCCACGCCGAGCAAAGTGAAACCGAAGGCCAGCGTGATGCCATGCACCTGCGGAAACGACACGATCAGCGCCACGATGCCCGCCAGCGCCGCGCTGGCGATAGGCAGCGCCGACAGCAGCAGCGAGCCGATGCTGCGGTAGGCCAGCAGCAGCAGCAGCACGAAGCCCACGGTGGAAACCCGGCCGATCCACTCGGCCTGCCCGCGCGTCTGCGCGTTGGCCACCACGCTGAAATAGCCGGGACCGCTGAAGGTCAGGGTAGCGCCGCCGTGGTCGGGCAGGCGATCGAAGGCCTGGCGAATGCCGTCGATGGCTTGCACCTGCGCCTCGGGATCGAAGCCGGGCGCGCGCGTCTGCACCAGCAGCAGCGCCTCATCCTGGGCGGAGAACCACACGCCGTCGCGCGTTTCCGGCGATTTTGGCGGCGACCAGCGCTCAGCGAGCTTGAGCACCTCCAGCGTGGGATCGCGCGGCAGCAGTCCCTTCAGCAAGGTGGCCGCCGGCGAGGACAGGTCGTCCAGCCGCTGTTCGAGTTCATCGCGCAGGAAGGCCGCATCCATCCGCTGGTGGTCCAGCGTGGGCGAGAGCAGGTAGCGGTAGGGCAGCAGGCGCTCGTCCAGCGCGCCGATGTCGAAGCTGCCGTTGAGCACCTGGGTATAGCGCGGGTCCTGGCGCAGCGCGGCGGCAAGCTGCCGGCTGAGTGTCGCCAGCCGCTCGCCGGGCTGGCCGGCGATGGCCAGCAGCAGCAGGCGCGAACCTGGACCCTCGCCCAATTGCTCCATCAGCAGGCGCTGGTCGGGCGTGGCCGGCGCGGGCATGAAGCTGCGCAGGTCGGTGCTGACGCGCAGGCGCTGCCATGCCACCGCGCCAAGCAGGGCCAGTGCGGCCAGCCATGCCACCAACAGGAGCCACCGGCCGCCGTGCCGCACGTTCAGCTGTCCTGGCAAAGCGCAGCCAGCGCCTCGCGCGTGGGCGCCACGGGCATCTTCGCGGCAAGCGTGCCGAGCAGGTCGACCGAGAGATCGCCATCGGCCTCCTGCATGCGCAGGCAGCGCGGCTCGCGGCCGTGACCATCGATGTCGATATGGCCGATCGTGCGCGCGAGCGCCGCATCGCGCGGCGTGAGCGAAAGCGTCCAGTCCTCGCCGCGAGCGTCGTGCCGGATCAGGAAGGACTGTTCCAGGCGCGCGGCGTCGCCGCCCAGCAAGGCCACGAAGCTGTCGAGCAGCAGTTGCAGCTGGGGGGCGCGCCTGAGCGAGAAATGGCGCGCTTCGCGGCCCTCCCGCTGCTGCGTCACCTCGCCATCGGCGATGGTCGAGATCTCGCGGCTGGGATGGTCGACGCGGCGCTCCAGGCGGTCGCCGCCCAGCCAGGCCAGCTCGCCGGACACCACCAGCGGCTGGGCCAGCATCTTCATGAAGCGGGCTTCGGTGAACGCCGTGCGCGCGGGCGCGGGCCGGCCGAGCGAGGCGACCAGTTCGCGCGCGGCGGCGGTGTCCTCAGGCGCCGACGCGTTCGCGCACAGCGACAACATCAGGCCGCTCAGGAGCGCGCACGTCTTGCTGCCAGAAGTCATAGAAGTTGAACCAATTGTAGGGAGCGGCGTGCACGTAGTGTTCCACGCGGCGGGCGTAGCGGGCGAGCAGCTCATCCAGCATGTCCGCGCGCTCCTGGCGCGGGATCCGGACCTGGTCGGCGAACGGCTCGAACACCAGCCGGTAGCGGTTGCCGCCTTCGTACAGGCCGAAGCACAGCATCACCGGCACGCGCAGCGTATGCGCCAGCAGCCACGGGCCCACCGGGAACGGCGCCGGCTCGCCGAGGAACGGCGCGCGGCGCAGCACCTCGTGCTCGCGGCCGCGATCAGCAAGCAGGGCCACCATCGCGCCCTGCGCACAGGCTTCGGCGGCGGCCAGCGTGATGGAGGCGCCGCCGCGCGAGGCATCGATCACGTTGGCGCCGACTTCGGGCGCCAGCGCTTCCAGCAGCTCGGTCATGGCCGGCGTCTTCTGCTTGTCCAGCACCACCCGCAGCGGGATGTCGGGCCGGCGCGAGCTGATCGCGCGCAGGGCCTCGAAGCTGCCCTGGTGCGTGCCCAGCAACAGCAGGCCGCGCCCCTGGGCGAGGCAAGCCTCGAGTGCGTCGAGGCCCTCCACGCGGATGTCGAAGCCCCGCTCGCCATGCGCGAGCAGGAAGATGCGGTCGAGGAGGGTGGCAGCGAAGCAGTGGATATGCTTCATCACCTGCCACGGCGTGGCCGGCCGGCCCAACACGCGCTCCAGGAAGCGGCGCGAGGCCTCTCGCTCGGGCCCGCGCCGCCAGTAGAAGTACAGCGTGATCGGATACAGGAACAGCCGCCCCAGTGGCCGGCCACCGTGCAGGGCGATGCTGCGGATCAGCCATATCGCGAAGCGGCCGCCGCCTTCGGGCCGGCTTTGCCAGTGCTCGCTCATGCCGCGCCCTCGATGATGCCGCGCGCGAGCAGTTCGCCGCCGCGATGAATGGTGAAGCGCACGCGCCCGGATGCCTCGGCCAGGGCCACCTGCGCCTCCTGTTCCGGATGCAGCGGCGCCACGAACTTCGCCTCGGCCACGCGGGCCAGGCGCTCGCCGCGCCAGGCGCGGAGCGCCTGCGCCACCGCTTCCAGCAGCAGCACGCCAGGCACCAGCGGCTCGCCCGGGAAATGCCCGGGCAGGCAGGGATGGTCGGCGGCGACCCGGAAAGTCCGCTGGAAGCCGGCGTGGCTCATGGCGCGGCAGGATCCTCGCCGCGCACCAGCTGCGGCCAGCGCGAGGCGATGCCCAGCGCCAGCTCGTGCAGGCGCGGATGGCGGATATGCCGTAGGCGCCAGCGACGAAAGGCATGTTCCAGCAGGAACGCCAGGGCGATCAGCACATAGCCGCCCACATGGGCGTACGACTGCGCCGGCCCCGCCGGCACCGGCCAGGGCAAGGCCAGGCCCAGCGAGGCCAGCAGGCCGCCCGGCTCGGCGCACAGCAGCAGCACCGACAGCACCAGCGCCTGGGTGGCGGTTAGCACGGTCCAGAACCAGGTGAGCCCCCGCGCGTAGGCCGCCAGGCCGGGCGTCCGCAGCCGTTCGGGACCTTCCACCGCCGCGATGAAGCGTGCGATCAGCGGCGTCGCCCCGGCGCGCAGGCTGCGGCCGAACAGCGAGGCAAGCAACAGGTTGATCGCGATGGGCACGCATGCCAACAGCACCCCCACCAGGCCATGCCACCACAGCCAGCCCATGGCCAACAGGGCCAGCAGCCAGGCCACCCATGGCGCCGGGCGGCGCGACGCCAGCCCGGGCGCCATCAGCAAGGTCAGCAGCAAGGCGCACGCCGCCAGCGAGAACGCCTGGCGGTGGGTGAGCACGCCGGCCATCGCCAGTACCGGATAGCCGAACATCAACGGCAGCCAGCGCCGGGGCGCGGATGACGACGGTGAGGCGGGTAGGGACGACATGGACGGATCAGCCTGCTCGCTCGGCATGGGACGACTGCGGCAGGACCTGCCGCGCACGTCGACCATCATGCCCGATGTTCGTTAAACGGCGCGGTGCCGTTCGATATGCTCGGAAAGCGTGCGCAGGCTGGTGAAGATCTGGCGGTTGTCCGGGTTGTCCGAGCGCAGCTGGAACCCGTAGCGCTTGGACACGGCCAGCGCGATCTCCAACGCATCGATGGAGTCCAAGCCCAGATCTCCGCCGAAAAGCGGGGCATCGGGGTCGATCTGATCGGCTGTGACGGTTTCCAGATTGAGGCTTTCCACGATCAACGTGGCCAGTTCGTGTTGTGCGGTGCTCTGCTCAGCCATGCTTCAATCCGTACGGTGCGAACGCCTCTCCCCCAGAGGCGACGGTCATCAAGTGTAACATGGCGCCCCCTTCTTCCCCGGCTTTCGCCCATGGTTCAGGGTTGTGAAATCGCCAATCCCGTCGCACGTCGGGCACCGCGAGTGTCCTACCGCCAGGCCGAAGCGGAGGCCGTGCTTGGCGAGCCCGGCACGCTCGCCGTGCTCGGCTTCGGCCGCGGCGCCGCCGGCAGCGAGGATCCCCGCTGGCTGGGCGTAGGCCTAGAGGGTTTCGACGCCCCGGCGCCGCTGGAGATCTGGCAGGTGGACGGCACGGTCGTCCATGGCCGCGTCGGCGCCCTGCGCTGGGCCGCTGGCGCGGGCTGGCTCTACGCGGCCATCGAGATGGACGAGCGCGAGCATGGCGGACCACTCGGCGCAGCCACGGCCGCCTACCGGCAACTGGGCGACTTCCTCGCCGTCCGCCGCGAACGGCATGTGCAGCGCCTCTGGAACTACCTCGCCGACATCAATCGGGGCGACGGCGACGACGAGCGCTACAAGCTGTTCTGCGAGGGGCGCGCGGCCGGCATGGGCGACCGCTTCGGCGAGGGTTTTCCCGCCGCCACGGCCATCGGCCACCACCTCGGCGAGCCTCGCCTGCAGGTCTACCTGCTGGCCTGCGACGAGCCCGGCCGGCGCGTGGAAAATCCCCGCCAGGTCAGCGCCTGGCGCTATCCGCGCCAATACGGCCGCATCTCGCCCAGCTTTGCCCGGGCCATGGCCCTGCCCGCCCAGGACGCGCTGGCGATTTCCGGCACTGCGGCGGTGGTCGGCCACGCCTCGGCGCATCAGGACGACCTGCTCGCCCAGTTGGACGAGACCCTGGCCAACCTGGAAGCGCTGCTGGCCAGCGCGGGCATGGCGACGGGCTTCGACACCCAGTCGCCGCTCAAGGCCTATGTGCGCCACGCCACGGACGCCCCGCAGGTACGCGACTTCATGCGGCGGCGCCTGCCCGGCGTGCCGGTGCTGCTGCTGCACGGCGACATCTGCCGCCGGGAGTTGCTGGTGGAGATCGACGGCTGGCGCTACGTCTGAGAGCCTGTTCAGCCCGACCAGCCGTTGGGTGCGCGGCAGGCGGGAAAGGCCTGCTGGAAATGCCCGACGAGGAAATCGGCCAGGCCGGTCTCGCGCTCGGGCAGCGCGGCATAGACGTCGGCCAGCGAAAGATCGCCCTTGCCGTCCGCGATCGGCACGCTGCTCAACACCGCCGCGCGTACCGTCAACCCGCCCATGCGGTAGCGGAACAGCGCCGTGCATTCGTCCGGGCGCGATTGCCAGCTCATCACCGGATTGGTCTGGCCGAGGTTGATCACGGGCTGGTCGTTCAGGGCGGCAAGGCGTTCGCCAGCCCCCGGCAGCAGGCCGGCGGCCTCGTCCAGCATGCATCCCACGCAAGCGGGTATCACCGTATACGTGACCCAGCCGGCCGACGCGCCCTCGGGCGCCGTGAAGGTGTAGATGGCATTGCCGTCGGCGCCGATGACGGCGCGCTGCACGCGCCATCCCGCGGGCACCGGCATCCAGCCCGCCGTGTCGGCGTAGAACCAGTGCGGCGGCTCCTTCGCCGCCGACCAGCCCGCCGGCAGGGGCGGCAGGCGGGCGGCATCGACGCGTACCCAGTCGCCGGAGCCGGCACGGACGTCGATCAGGGTCACCGCGACGCTGCCCACGGCGCTCTCGCGCAGCGCGTAGTCCGTGCCGGCGGCGGAGCGCAGGTCCGGCGTGGATCGCAGCTCGCGCACGCCAACGGCGGCCTGCGCCGTCGATAGATACAGCCAGCAGAGCATGGCGGCGGCAGCCGCCCGGAACATGCGACGCATGCGCTTTCCCCTGTCGCCAACGCGGCGGCCAGTTATACGCCGCCACCGCCGGCGCCGCGCCCCGCCGTTGGAGATAGGCCGTCAGTCCGCCTTGGTGGGGCGTCGCCAGCCATGCACGGTCGCCTGCCGGGCGCGGGCCACGGTCAGTTCGCCGGCGGGCGCATCCTTGCCGATCACCGAGCCGGCGCCGATGGTAGCCTGCGCGCCGATCGTCACCGGCGCCACCAGCGCGCTGTTGGAGCCGATGAAGGCGCCGTTGCCGATGGTGGTGAGGTGCTTGTTCGCGCCGTCGTAGTTGCAGGTGATGGTGCCGGCGCCGATGTTGACGCCGCTGCCGATCACGGCATCACCCAGGTAACTGAGGTGGTTGGCCTTGCTGCCCTCGCCGAGCGTGGCCTTCTTGGTCTCGACGAAGTTGCCGATATGCACGCCAGCCGCCAACGCCGTGCCCGGACGCAGGCGCGCGAAGGGACCGATGACGCAGGGGCCATGGGTCACCACGCCCTCGATGTCGCAATGCGCCAGCACCACGGTGCCGGCGGCGAGGCTGGCGTCCTTCAGGCGCGTGAAAGGACCGATGCGCACGTCGTCGCCCAGCGCTACCTCGCCTTCCAGGATCACGTCGACGTCGATTTCCACATCCATGCCCGCCGATACCTTGCCGCGCACGTCGATGCGCGACGGATCAGCCAGGCGCACGCCATCGGTCATCAAGGCCCTGGCCACGCGCGAACGGTGCTGCGCTTCGAGCTCGGCCAGTTGCAGCGGATTGTTGGCGCCGGCCGCCTCGACCTCGTCCTCGCATTCCACGCAGGTCGCCGCGCGGTTTTCGCCCGCGGCCATGGCGAAGATATCGGTGAGGTAATACTCGCCCTGCGCATTGTTGCGGCCGAGCCTGGACGTCCAGCGCTTCAAGGCCTCCGCCTCGGCGGCGACGATGCCGGTGTTGATCAGGTTGATCGCGCGCTGCGCGTCGTCGGCGTCCTTCTCCTCCACCACCGCGCGCACCAGGCCGTTGCCGTCGCGCAGCACGCGGCCGTAGCCGAATGGATCGGCCACGCGCGTGGCCAGCAGCGCCACGGTGCCCTCGGCGGCCACCAGCCGCTGCAGGGTCTGCACGCGGGTCAGCGGCACGTCGCCATACAGCACCAGCACGACGGCGGCGTCCGGCACGTCCAGCAATGCCTCGCGCACCGCATGCCCGGTGCCGAGCCGCTGCGACTGCAGCACCCAGCACAGGTCCGCCTGGCCTTCGAACGCGGCGCGCACCTGATCGCCGCCATGGCCATAGACCACGTGGATCGCCTGCGGCTGCAAGGCGCGCGCGGCATCCAGCACATGGGCCAGCAACGGCCGGCCAGCCAGCGGCATCAGCACCTTGGCCTTCTTCGATTTCATGCGCTTGCCTTCGCCGGCGGCAAGGATGATGACGTGCAGGGGAGCGTTCTTGTGCATACGCGGAAAACCATCTTGACTGGCCCGGGAGGATAGCAGCCGACATGCGGCGCTCCCCGGGCCCGATGATGTAGATCGTATAGCCAAGCCCTTCCCCAACCTCCCGCGACCATAGGGAGTCCCTCTTCTGGGCAAGCAGGGAGAGGCCGAATGGGGATGCCTGTGATTAAGGGCTTTGTTTGAACGCTAAGGCGTGGCGCGTCCGGATGCGCTCGCGTCGGCGACGGGCCGGCCGTCCCGCCAGGCAAAGCGGAATACATAGTCCAGGCTGAAGGGCCGCGTCTGGCTGCCTACTTCATGCGTGTTGCCGTCGGCATCCGCGGCCCATTGGCTGATGCGCAGGGGTTCGAACGTCCATTGCATGGCCGTGGCGCGCACCGCCTCGTCGAATAGGCGGGTGCGCGCGTCCGCCTGGGCCTCGTCCTCGATGCGGACCTCGCTGACCCTGCCTTGCTCGTCCACCACCAGGCGGGCCTCCACTTCTTGCGGCGGCAGTCGCTGGCCGAGCAGCGACGGCGGATAGGCGGGCGCGGGATGCTCGGCGGGCACGGCGCCGGTCGAGACCTCGCCCAGGGCCAGCTCGTAGTGCTTGAGGTCGCCCTTCGCGACGGCGCGATAGGAGGTGTCGCTCTCGGTCGTCGCATGCGGGCCGGCGGCCGGCACGCACGCGCACGCCGCCAGCATGGCCGCCGCCAGTCCCATCGGCCAGCCGCGGCAAAGCACCCGGAAATCCGCATGTGCCGTGCGCATGTCGTCGCCTCCTTGCCGAATCGCGGGGAGCATAAACAAAAACGCCGGCCCAAGGGCCGGCGTTCCGCTGGACGGTGGCTGGCCGCCCGCTTCAGTGCTTGAGCGTCTTGCGCAGGCGCTCCAGCGCCTGCAGCTGGGTGACGGCCTCGGCCAGCTTGGCCTGCGCCTCGGCGATCTCCACCGCATCGGTGCGGTTGGCCAGGGCGTCCTCGGCCTCCTGCTTGGCGTGCTGCGCGGCGGCTTCGTCCAGGTCGGCGGCGCGCGCGGCGGTGTCGGCCAGCACAGTGACCACTTGCGGCTGCACTTCCAGGATGCCGCCGGACACCCAGAACTGCTGGCGCTCGCCACTGCCCAGCACCACATCGACGTGGCCCGGCTTGAGGCGGGTGATCAGCGGCGCGTGGCGGGGCGCGATGCCCAGCTCGCCCATCTCGCCGGTGGCGACCACCAACTGCGCCTCGCCTGAGAAGATCTCGGCTTCGGCGCTGACGATGTCGACACGGAGGGTATGACTCATGACGGTATTCCGGTGCGTTCGGTGAAAAGCAGACGATGCTGTGTGATGCCGGTGAAGCACGACGGTCGCGCTTCACCATCATGCGTCACACCGATCAGGCCGCCTTCTTGGCGCCCATTTCCTCGGCCTTCTTGATGGCTTCGTCGATGCCGCCGACCATGTAGAACGCCTGCTCCGGCAGGTGGTCCACGTCGCCGTCCACGATCATCTTGAAGCCGCGGATGGTTTCCTTCAGCGGCACGTACTTGCCCGGCGAGCCGGTGAACACTTCGGCCACATGGAACGGCTGCGAGAAGAAGCGCTCGATCTTGCGCGCGCGGGCCACGGCCAGCTTGTCCTCTTCCGACAGCTCGTCCATGCCCAGGATCGCGATGATGTCCTTGAGCTCCTTGTAGCGCTGCAGCGTGCCCTGCACGCGGCGGGCCACGTCGTAGTGCTCGGCGCCCACGATGTCCGGGTCCAGCTGGCGGCTGGTGGAATCCAGCGGGTCCACCGCCGGATAGATGCCCAGCGAGGCGATGTTGCGCGACAGCGTGACGGTCGAGTCCAGGTGGGCGAAGGTGGTGGCCGGCGACGGGTCGGTCAGGTCGTCCGCAGGCACGTATACCGCCTGGATCGAGGTGATCGAACCGGTCTTGGTCGAGGTGATGCGCTCCTGCAGCACGCCCATTTCCTCGGCCAGCGTCGGCTGGTAGCCCACGGCGGACGGCATGCGGCCGAGCAGCGCGGACACTTCGGTACCGGCCAGCGTGTAGCGGTAGATGTTGTCCACGAACAGCAGCACGTCCTTGCCCTTGCCGGTCTCGTCCTTCTCGTCGCGGAAGTACTCGGCCATGGTCAGGCCGGTCAGCGCCACGCGCAGGCGGTTGCCCGGCGGCTCGTTCATCTGGCCGTACACCATGGCCACCTTGTCGAGCACGTTGGAGTCCTTCATCTCGTGGTAGAAGTCGTTGCCCTCGCGGGTACGCTCGCCCACGCCGGCGAACACGGACAGGCCCGAATGCGCCTTGGCGATGTTGTTGATGAGCTCCATCATGTTCACGGTCTTGCCCACGCCGGCGCCGCCGAACAGGCCGACCTTGCCGCCCTTGGCGAACGGGCAGACCAGGTCGATGACCTTGATGCCGGTTTCCAGCAGGTCGCTGGTGGCAGCCTGCTCGTCGTAGCTCGGAGCCTCGCGGTGGATCACCCAGCGGTCCTGCTCGCCGATCGGGCCGGCCTCGTCGATGGGGTTGCCCAGCACGTCCATGATGCGGCCCAGGGTGGCCTTGCCGACCGGCACCTTGATGCCTTCGCCGGTGTTGCGCGCGACCAGGCCGCGCTTCAGGCCGTCGGTGGAGCCGAGGGCGATGGTACGGACGATGCCGTCGCCCAGCACCTGCTGGACTTCCAGCGTGATGTCGGTGCCGTCGATCTTCAGCGCGTCGTAAACCTGCGGCACCTGATCGCGTGCGAACTCCACGTCGATGACCGCGCCGATGATCTGTACAACTTTGCCCTGACTCATGGATGTGCTCCGGATGGATCTTTTAGGTTCTGTACTAGCGCCGCCAGGGCGTCGCTCTTGTTTAAAAGTGCAACCATGGATGGTTGCTTCTTGACTCTAGCGATCACGGATGATCGCCCTGAACATTCACGGCCATAGATGGCCGCTTTTTGATCTGCTCTTGCAGGCAGGGATGCCTGCACTCATACAGCCGCCGCGCCGCCCACGATTTCCGAAATTTCCTGGGTGATCGCCGCCTGGCGCGCCTTGTTGTAGATCAGCGTCAGTTCGCCGATCACCTTGCTGGCGTTGTCCGACGCGCTCTTCATCGCCACCATGCGCGCCGCGTGCTCGCTGGCGAGGTTCTCCAGCACGCCCTGGTACACCACCGACTCGATGTAGCGGCTCAGCACGTGCTCGAGCACGGTGGCCGGATCGGGTTCGTAGATGTAGTCCCAGTCGTGCCTCTGCTCGAGCTTGAGGCCAGCGACCGGATAGTCCGGCAAGGTGGATGCGCTTTGCGCCTCGGCCATTTCCTCGGCCACCACCGGCAGCGGCAGCAGCGCATGCACCGCCGGCTTCTGCGTCATGGTGTTGACGAAGTCGTTATGGGCCAGGAACACGCGGTCGAGCTTGCCGTCGGTATAGGCGTCCAGCGCCACCTTGATCACGCCGACCAGGCTTTCCAGCTTGGGCTTCTCGCCCAGATGGCTGGCGCTGCCGATCAGGTTCACGCCCTTGAGGCGGCGGAAGAACTGGATCGCCTTCTGGCCGATGGCGATGACATCCACTTCCACGCCCTTGCCCTGCCATTCGCGGATGGCCGGCAGCAGGCGGCGGAACAGGTTGGAGTTGAGGCCACCGCACAGGCCGCGATCGGTGGTGATGACCAGGTAGCCCACGCGCTTGACCGTCTCGCGCTCGGCCAGGAACGGATGGCTGAAGTCGGTGCTGGCCTGGGCCACGTGCGCGATCACCTTGCGCATCGAGCGTGCATAGGGACGCGAGGCTTTCATCATGTCCTGCGCCTTGCGGATCTTCGAGGCCGAGACCATCTCGAGCGCACGCGTCACCTTGCGCATGTTCTGCGTGCTCTTGATCTTGGTTTTGATTTCGCGTCCGCTTGCCATTGTTCTCGCTCGCCTTGCTCGCTCGGGGGAATCGTGAATAGAGAGTAGGGAATAGTGAGAGCGTGGAACGAACCGGCTCTTGGCTATTCCCGATTCTCTATTCCCTATTCCCTGCTCTTACTCACCAGCTACCGGTCTTCTTGTACTCGTCGAGCGAGGCCTTGAATACACCCTCGATCTCGCTGTTCCAGTCACCGGTGGCGACGATCTTCTTCATCAGGTCGCCGTGGTTCTGGTGCATGAAGGCGTGCAGGCCCTTCTCGAAGGGCAGCACCTTGTTCACCGGCAGGTCGTCGAGGTAACCCTTCTCGGCGGCATACACCGACAGCGCCAGCTCGGCGATCGACAGCGGCGAGTACTGCGCCTGCTTCATCAGCTCGGTCACGCGCTGGCCGCGGTCCAGCTGCGCGCGGGTGGCCGGATCGAGGTCGGAGGCGAACTGCGCGAACGCGGCCAGCTCGCGGTACTGCGCCAGCGCCAGCTTCACGCCGCCGGACAACTTCTTGACGATCTTGGTCTGGGCGGCACCGCCCACGCGCGACACCGAGATGCCGGCGTTCACGGCCGGACGGATGCCGGCGTTGAACAGGTCGGTTTCCAGGAAGATCTGGCCGTCGGTGATCGAGATCACGTTGGTCGGCACGAACGCGGACACGTCGCCGGCCTGGGTCTCGATGATCGGCAGCGCGGTGAGCGAGCCGGTCTTGCCCTTCACCTCGCCGTTGGTGAACTTCTCGACGTATTCCTCGGACACGCGCGCGGCGCGCTCGAGCAGGCGCGAGTGCAGGTAGAACACGTCGCCCGGATAGGCTTCGCGGCCCGGCGGGCGCTTGAGCAGCAGCGAGATCTGGCGGTAGGCCACGGCCTGCTTGCTGAGATCGTCGTAGATGATCAGCGCGTCTTCGCCGCGGTCGCGGAAGTACTCGCCCATGGCGCAGCCGGAGTACGGCGCGATGTACTGCAGCGCGGCCGATTCGGAGGCGGAGGCGACCACCACGATGGTGTTGGCCAGCGCGCCGTTCTCTTCCAGCTTGCGCACCACGTTGGCGATCGACGAGCGCTTCTGGCCGATCGCGACGTAGATGCACCTGATGCCGGAATCCTTCTGCGCGATGATCGCGTCGATGGCCAGCGCGGTCTTGCCGGTCTGGCGGTCGCCGATGATCAGCTCGCGCTGGCCGCGGCCGATCGGGATCATCGCGTCGACCGACTTGTAGCCGGTCTGCACCGGCTGGTCGACGGACTTGCGCCAGATCACGCCCGGCGCGACCTTCTCGATCGGTGCGTTGAGCTTGGCGTCGATCGGGCCCTTGCCGTCGATCGGATTGCCCAGCGCATCGACCACGCGGCCGAGCAGCTGCGGGCCGACCGGCACTTCGAGGATGCGGCCGGTGGTCTTGGCGGTATCGCCCTCGCGCAGATGCTGGTACTCGCCCAGCACCACGGCGCCGACCGAATCGCGCTCGAGGTTCAGCGCCAGTGCATAGGCGTTGCCCGGCAGTTCGATCATTTCGCCCTGCATCACGTCGGCCAGGCCGTGGATGCGCACGATACCGTCGGACACGCTGATGATCGTGCCCTCGTTGCGAGCCTCCGCGCCGAGCTTGAACTGCTCGATGCGGCTCTTGATCAGTTCGCTGATCTCGGACGGGTTCAGGGTGGTGCTGGACATGGTCGGTATCCTGAAAATTTAGAAACGAGTTAAGAGGAGGGAGCAGTGAGTGGGAGCGGCGGCATCGCGGTTGCGTGTCCTCTCGTTTCCCACTTCTCCCCCGCTCTTGTCCGCGCTCAGTGCGTCAGCGCGCGGGTCATGCGCGCCAGACGCCCACGGGCGGAGCCATCGATCACTTCGCTGCCGGTATCGATCACCACGCCGCCGAGTAGCGATGCATCGACGCTGGTTTCCAGCTCGATCTCGCGCTTGAAGCGGCGCTTGAGCGACATCTTGAGCTGCTCGGCCTGCGCGGCGTCCAGCGCGAATGCGCTGGTCACCTTGACCAGCAGCTGCGACTCGGACTCGCGCTTGTACGCTTCGTACAGCGCCGCGATCTCCGGCAGCAGGGCCAGGCGGCGACGCTCGGCCAGCTCGCCCAGGAAGCGAGCGAACGGCGCATCGGCGGCCACGTCCTGCGGCAGGTGCAGCGCCACCAGCTGCGCCGGCTGCACGCGCGGGTCGCCGGCGAGGCTGGACACGCGCGGGTCCTTCGCCACCGCGGCGGCGAACGCCAGCGCCTGCGACCATGCGCCCAGCGAGCCGGCCTCGTGGGCCAGCTCGAAGGCGGCGCGCGCATAAGGGCGGGCGAGGGTGATTGCCTGGGCCATGGCTCAGATCTCGGCGACGAGCTGGTCGAGCATCGCCTTGTGGGCGGAAGCGTCGATCTCGCGCTGCACGATCTTCTCGGCGCCCTGGACGGCCAGCCGGCCCACCCAGCCACGCAACTCCTCGCGGGCGCGCTGCTGCATGCTGGCGATCTCCTCGGCGGCGGCGGCCTTCAGGCGATTGGCCTCGTCGATGGCCTCGGCACGGGCCTTGTCCACGATCTGGTTGGCCTGGCCCTGGGCGCGCTCGATGATCTCGTTGGCCTGCTGGCGGGCCTGCTTGATTTCGGTGGCGACCTTGGCGTCGGCATCCTTCAATTCGGCGCGCGCCTTCTCGGCGGCGGCCAGGCCGTCGGCGACCTTCTTCTGGCGCTCCTCGATCGCATGATTGAGCTGCGGCCAGATGAACTTGGTGGTGAACCAGACCAGGATGGCGAAAGAAACCATCTGGCCCAGGAAAGTCAGATTGATATCCATGAGCTTTCCGATTGACTCCGGTAACGCGTTAAACCGCCGATCGCCGCAGCGCTATCACGCTGCGGCGACTCTTGTCGCGCCGATCAGTGGCCGACGGCCGCCTGCACGGCCGAGAGCAGCGGGTTCGAGAACGCGAACAGCAGCGCCACGGCCAGGCCGATGATGAACGCGGCGTCGATCAGGCCGGCCAGCAGGAACATGCGGCCTTGCAGCAGCGGCACCAGCTCCGGCTGGCGGGCGGCGGACTCGAGGAACTTGGAACCCATGATGGCGATGCCCAGGCAAGCGCCGAGCGCGCCGAGGCCAATGATGATGCCGATGGCGATGGCGGTCAGGCCCTGCACATGGGTAAGAAGTTCGGCGACGTTCATGGAATTCTCCTGTGGATCTTTCTAAAGAGTGATAAAGGCAAAGCGGTTTAAAGCGGAACCGGATGGAACAAAGACCTCAGTGATGCTCACGCGCCGTGGCGATGTACACGATGGTCAGCATCATGAAGATGAAGGCCTGCAGCAGGATGATCAGGATGTGGAAGATCGCCCATGCGGTGTTGAAGATCACACCCGGCAGGAAGCTGATCCAGCCCGCGAACAGGCCCGCGATCAGCATGAACACCAGCTCGCCACCGTACATGTTGCCGAACAGTCGCATCGCGAGCGACACCGGCTTAGACAGGTATTCCACGACGTTGAGCAGGAAGTTGAACGGCACCAGGATGGCCACCACGACCGGGTTGTGGGCGTGGAAGGGGGCGGTCATCAGCTCCTTGCCGAAGCCCAGCGCGCCCTTGGCCTTCACGCCGTGCGCCAGCACGATGAAGAACACGGCCAGGGCCAGGCCCACGGTGGTGTTGATGTCGGCGGTGGGCACCCAGCGGAAGAACGTATGGTGGGCGGTCTCGGCGCCGGCGGCGGCCTTGATCGTCCAGCCCGGGGCATCCAGCGGCAGCAGGTCCATGGCGTTCAGGAACGCCACCCACATGAAGATGGACAGGGCCAGCGGGGTCACCGTGCGGCGGTCGCCGTGGAAGGTGTCCTTCACCTGGGTGTCCACGAACTCCACGATCAGCTCGACCAGGGCCTGGCCCTTGGAGGGCACGCCCGAGGTGGCCTTGCGGGCCTTGAGCCAGAACCACAGGCAGAACAGCGCACCCAACAGGAAGGCCACCACGATGGAGTCGAGGTGGACCTGCATGAACGCCCCATCGCCCAGGCTCACCGTATTGTGGTGAAGGTGGTGCTGGATGTATTCGGTGAGTCCGCCCTGCGGCTCGCTTGCCATGTGTTAGCCCTTGAATCTGAACGCCAGCAGATTTATCGCGTAAGCAGCCACCAGCCCCGTGATGGCAGCTAGTGGCGGTAGTTTCCATTGACCCAGGATCGCGATCAGCCCTCCGAAGATCACGATCCATTTCAGGACCATGCCTGACACCACGCGCCACAGCGTCATGCCGCCACCACCCAGTCCCGCGAAGGTGCGCCACGCCAGCAGCGCGGAACCCAGCGCCACCAGGGTGGCACCCGCAGCGGCCGCCCATGCCTCGCGGCGCCCCTGCGTCAGGAAGGTGAGACCTACGGCCGCCGCCACGGCAAGTTGCAGCAAGATCATGCGCAATGCCAGACGACGGCCGGAAGCAAGACTGTTGAGCACGTGACGTTCCCGCGCGGCTTCGCTCTAGGCGGCACCGAACCAGCTACGGGCCACGGTCCAATCCTAAAAAGTATATCAGTGGGTTATTTACAGCGACAAGCCGCCGCTGCCGCGGCATCTTGTCAGGCAAATGCGCCGTTCACGTCGCCTTCGCGAAATCTCACGCATAGAAAAAGGGCCGGACACGGGGTCCGGCCCTTGACGCAACTGGGGGGAAGAGGCGCTGCGTCGATAAAACCTTGGGCTTACTTGGCCGCGGCGGCCTTCTTGACGGCGGCCACCGGGGCGGTCACGGCGTCATTGGCGGCCTGCTGCTGTTCCTGCACCAGCGAGCCCAGCGACTCGGCGGTCTTCTGGGTCACGGCGATGATTTCCTGGGTCACCGCAACGGCACGCTCGGCGTTCTCGCGGCTGGCGGTGGCGGCCTTTTCCCACAGGACGCGCAGGCCGTCGATGTCACGGGTATCCAGGGCCTCGCTGATGAACTCGGCAGCGGCCTCGGACTGCTTCTCCAGCGCCTTGATCTGCAGCTCGGCGATCTTTTCCAGACCCTTGAGGGCCACCGACTGCGCCTTGAAGGCACTGTCGGCCAGCTGCTTGGCATAGGCAAAAACCTGGGTGTTCAGTTGCTGCGTCATGACTTGCTCCCTCGGCAGGGAATGGGGGGTAGTGCCATGCACTCTACCAAGCATTTTTGTGCAGTGCAATATATTTTTATCCCGCCATCTTTTCTGTCATGAATTGTTCAACAAATACATTGCCTTGTTTCATTGCCGCGAAATTTTGCACTGCGTCAAAAACTGTCGCGGCTGCAGCTGGCCCCCGAGGTGCAGGTCTCATGGACCACCACCTTGCCCAGGCCCGGCAGGGCCGGTTGCAGGCGCTGGAAGATCCAGCGCGCCAGCATCTCGCTGGTGGGGTTCTCCAGTCCCTCGATATCGTTGAGGTAGCGATGGTCGAGCTGGTCGAACAGCGGCGCGAAGGCCGCCTTCACGTCGGCGAAGTCCATCACCCAGCCCAACCGGGGATCCGGCTCGCCGCTTACGTGGATCTCGATGCGGAAGGAATGCCCGTGCAGGCGGGCGCACTTGTGCCCCGGCGGCACGTTGGGCAGCCGGTGAGCGGCCTCGATCTGAAAGACTTTGAAGATATGCATGCGTCTATTCTAGCGCCGCCGCCCATGCCCACCCGGCGACCGGCGACCCGCCTCAACGCCGGTCGCCTGGAACATCCGGCTCCAGCCACTCCAGCAGGAACCACGCGGACAGCGAGGCGCCCGGCGCGAGGCAGCGCTCCGGATCGAGGTTGAAGGCGTCGGGCGGGCCGCTCTGCGGCTCGACGCAGGTGGCGTGCGCGGTCTCGTCGTAGACCACCCAATGGTCGCAATCGGAGGTCAGCCGCAGCGATTGGCCGCCCCGTTCGAGCAGCACCGGCTGGCCATTGATGAAGCAGTCGTCCCACGGACCCGGCGGGGGCGCCGCCAGCGGGAGCGTGGGCAGGCCCTCCGGGTCGCGCGGGTAGTAGCGGCTGGGCCGGAAGTCGAGCCGGTCCGGCTTGCGGAACCAGGGATGCCAGCCGATCGTCGCCGGCATCGGCAGGTCGCCGGCGGTCACCGCCAGGCTCAGGCGCAGTTGGCGCGCGCCCACCTCGATGCGCTGGCGGGCCATGCCGCCGAACGGCCAGCGCTCATCCTGCGGCAGCCGCAGCGACAGCTCCGCGCGTGCCGCCGACAGCTGGCCCACATGCCATGGCAGGCCGAACGCCACGCCATGGATCGCATGCCCGCCGAGGTTGGCCGGCAACTGGTGGCGACGGCCACCGAAAGCGAAGCGGCCGTGGCGGATCCGCCCTGCCCAAGGCAGCATCGGGTAGCTGCCCCAGGCGATCATCGCCTGGTGACGGCTGTCGTAACCGACCAGCCAATCTTCGCCATGGAAGGTGATCTGGGCGATCCGGCCGCCCGCCATGGGCGCGAGGTCGACGGCCAGCGCGCCCTGCGCCAGGCGCACCAGCGGCCCGGGAGCCAGCGGGCTCGCGGCGTCGCGCATGGCCGCCGCCGACGGGGCATCATTCGCCATAGGGATGCAGGCAGCGGATCGCGCCGTCTTCGTCGTAGCGCAGCTCGGCCATCTTGATCGAGCGCAGATGCGTCACGCCACCCGACAGCAGGGAGTCGTGATAGAACAGATACCAGCGCCCCTCGAACTCGCAGATGGAGTGGTGGGTGGTCCAGCCGACCACCTCGGTGAGGATGGGCCCTTGGTAGGTGTACGGGCCATAGGGGTTGTCGCTGGTCGCGTAGCACAGCAGGTGCGTATCGCCGGTGGAATAGGACAGGTAGTAGCGGCCCTGGTAGGCATGCATCCACGGCCCCTCGAAATAGCGGCGCGCGTGGTCGCCGGCGAGCAGTGGCTGGCCGTGCTCGTCCAGGATCACGATCTCGCGCGACGGCTCGGCGAACTGCGTCATGCCGTCGGCCAGGCGGGCGATGCGCGGTCCCAGCGCGGGCTGGTGCGGCAGCGGTTCGCGATGGCTGGCGGCATAGGCGTTGTCGCGATACTTCTGCAGCTGTCCGCCCCAGATGCCGCCGAACACCATGTAGAACGCACCGTCGTCGTCGCCGAACACGGCCGGGTCGATCGAGTAGCTGCCCTCGATGGCCTCCGGCTCGGGCGTGAACGGGCCTTCGGGCCGGTCGGACACCGCCACGCCGATCTGGAACAGCCCATTGCTGCGCTTGGCCGGGAAGTACAGGTAATAGCGGCCGTCCTTGCAGGCCGCGTCGGGGGCCCACATCTGGCGCTCGGCCCAGGGTACGTCCTTCACGTGCAGGGCGACGCCGCAGTCGACGGCTTCGGACGTGGGCGAATCCATGCGGAAGACGTGGTAGTCCTCCATGCAGAAATGGTCGCCGTTGTCGTTGAAGGGCACGCCGCCGTCGATGTCGTGCGAAGGGTAGATGTAGATCTTCCCTTCGAATACGTGCGCGGAAGGATCGGCGGTATAGATATGCGTCACCAGCGGCCGGGAAAGGGCCCTGGCGGCAAGCGAGGCGAGGTCGAGGTTCGTTTCGTCCGACATGGAAGTACCTGCTGGATCCCGCCGCTCAGGAAGCGGCGCCGGCCAGCGACCGGCGCTCGCCGAGCTCCCGCTCGATGCGGAGTTCCATGGATTTGTTGATCTTGTAGAAGAACAGCAGCGCGACCGCCGCCAGGAAAGGCACGGAGCAGAACACGCTGACGGTGAGCCGGATGCCGTTGACCACGCCCGACGCCTGCGCCGCCGCATCGGCCACGTAGCCGTAGTGGGCCAGGATGCCGGCCACCATGGCGCCGCCGATGCTCAGGCCCATCTTCAAGCCGCACAGCATGGCTGAGAAGATGATGGCGGTCGCGCGGCGGCGGTTGCGCCATTCCGAATAGTCCGCCACGTCGGCGATCATCGCCCATAGCAGCGGGATGGTGATGCCGTAGAAGAAGCCATGCAGGATGTACGAGCCTACCACCAGGGCGACCGCATCCGGCGAGTACGCATAGAAGGCCAGCAGGAACAGGGTGGAGGCCAGCAAGGCGCCGCCGAACACGTCGCGCTTGCCGTAGCGGTCGGCCAGCCGCTTGGAGAAGCCGATGCCCACGATCATGAAGATGATGCCCAGCCCGTTGAACAGGCTGAAGGCGGAAGTCGGTGCATCCTTGGGCCAGCGGAACTCGGTCAGCCCCACGCCGGCCAGCAGCCGGTTCAGTCCCGCGATGAAGGCGTTGAAGCCCACGCGGTCGAGGAAGCCCGCCAGCTCGGCCTCGCTGAGGTAGTACTTGAAGTAATAGACGTACATGCCGCCCTTCAACGCCAGGTTGATGAACAGCAGCACGGTCACCGCCAGCATGATCTGCCAGGGGCGGTTGCGCAGCAGGTCCGCCAGGTCCTCGCGCACGGAGGAGTGCTGTTCCGGCGCGGGAACGATGCGCTCGCGGGTGGTGAAGAAAGTGGCCAGGAAGAACACCGTGCCGACCACGGCGAACAGCGTCATGGTGTTGTGGAAGCCACGCGCCTTGTCGCCGTCGCCCAGGATCAGCACCAGCGGCAACAGCAGCACCTGGATGATGAACTGCGCCACCATCACCGCCACGAAGCGATACGACGAAAGGCTGTTGCGCTGCGCCATGCTGCCGGTCAGCACGCCGCTCAGCGCGGAGTACGGCAGGTTGTTGGCCACGTACACCAGCACCAGCAGCGTATAGGTAGCCACCGCGTAGGTCACCTTGCCATGCTCGCCCAGCGCGGGCGTGCTGAAGGCCAGCAGCGACAGCGCGCCGAACGGCACCGCGGTCCACAGCACCCAGGGACGGAACTTGCCCCAGCGCGTACGGGTGCGGTCGGCGACCAGGCCCATGATCGGGGTGAACACGAAGGCCCCGAGCATGCCTACCGAGAATATCAGCGTCGCCGCGGTGGCCGCGGGAATGCGGAACACGTCGGTGTAGAAGAACGCCAGGAAGGTCACCAGCGTCTGGAAGATCAGGTTGGCAGCCAGGTCGCCGAGGGCGTAACCGACTTTCTCGGTGACCGAGAGTGCTTGGGCGTTGCTTGTCATGCGCGAGTCGGGACCACTGGAAACTTCGGGAAGCCCGCCGGCGCCGGCCGGCGAGCGCGGCGCGACGCGCAACGGCCCGCCCGGCATCGATGCCGGGACGGGCCGCGATACATCACGAGCGGACGTCACTCTCAGAAGCTGCCGCGCACGCCCAGCATGATCGTATAGCCTGGGGTGTAGTAGGTGTATGCGGCATTGTTGTAGGTGAAGGTGGTGCGCAGCGGCGCCTTCGTCATGTTGATGAAGTTGAAGGTAATCATCGGCTTGGACGGGAGCGACGCGAACTGGTAGCTGGCCGACAGGTCGAGCTGGCCGCGCGCATCGGTCTTGATCTGGCCGAACGACAGGCCGTTCTGGTTGGCGGTGGAGCTGATCTGCGCCGCGTTCCACACGTACGACAGGCGGACCATGGCGCCGTAGCCTTCCCAGTAGCCGGTGACGTTGTAGGTATGCGGCGAGATGCCGATGGCCTGCGCGGGCACGCCGCTGCCGATGCTCTTCTGCGAGACGACGGTGTAGTTCGCCTGGAAGCCCAGTCCCTTGACGAGGAAGTCCAGTGGCTGCACCCAGTTCGCCTCGGCGCCCTTGATGAAGAGCGTGCCGTCGGCGTTCACCTGCTGCTGTACCTGCACCTCGGCGGAACCCGGGCCACCGCGAAGATTGATCGCCTGCTGCTGCGTGTCGGTGAGGCTGGAGAACGGAATGCCCAGTTGGTTGAAGGGCACCAGGTTGACGCCGTTGACGGTGAAGCCGGTGATGCGCTTGCCGAATAGGTCCAGCGCCACGTAGCCCTCGTTGCCGGTGTACCACTCGCCGCCGAAGTCGAGGTTGGTGGCCAGGTACGGCGCCAGCTTCGGATTGCCCTGGGTGGCGACTTCCGCCGCCGGGTCGCTGAAGTTGGTGTTGGGCACCATCGCGCTCGGGTCGGGCCGGGTCAGCGAGCGCGACGCGGCCAGGCGCAGGACGATGTCGTCGGATGCGCTGTAGGCCAGGTTGAACGAGGGCAGGTAGTAGCCATAGCTGTTCTTGAGCGTCACGTACTGCAGCTGCGTGCCGATCGTCGACGGACCAGAGATGGTCTGGTCGGTGGAAGCGTGGCGCACGCCGCCGTTGACGCGCAGTTCGTGGCCCCACAGGTCGAACTTGCCGTTGCCTTCCAGGTACCAGGCCCAGGTCTTCTCTTCCATGTCGGCACTGTTGGCGCCGGTGGCGGCCGCGGTCGCGATCGGCGAAGTCGCGTTGTAGTAGCCGTAGTTGCTGGCGGCCATCAGCGCCGCGGTGTCGGTGGTGATGAAGCCGCCCGGCCCCGGCATCAGGTAGGACGCCAGCGCGGCATTGGGAATGGCGGCTTCCGCCGCGGCCTGCCAGGCCGCGCTGTTGTCGTAGGCGTTGATCTCGCGCTTGATGTCGTCGTAGGCGACGCCGACGCGGATGTTGTTGCTGTCGTCGCCGATCTGCAGGTCCTCGCGCGTGCCCTGGTTGCTGGTGACGCGGCGCTCCTTCTGCAGGTTCAGGCGATACCACTGCCAGCCGAGGTTGGGATCGTTCAGGCTGCTGCTGGGCGTGATGGTCGGATAGTTGCCGCCGGTATTGTTGTAGTTGACGGTGAGGTTCTGGCCCAGCGGCGTCTGCACCAGGATGGACGGCTGCTCGTTGAGGTACCAGCTGCGCTGCGAATAGCCCTGGAAGTCGAGCTTGATGTTCTCGTCGGAACCGAACAGCAGTTCGCCGCCCGGGTTGATGTTGTAGAACTTCACGTGCTCGTCGTACGGGCGCTGCTCCAGGAAGTACTGCGCGTTGGCGAAGGTGGCCTGGGTGACCACGTCATTGGAGTCCACCTTCATGTTGACCGGGATCATCGTGCCGCTGCGGCCCACCAGGTCCATGTCCAGGCGATCGAACTCGCGCTCCTGCTTGGAGAACATCGTGTCGAGGTAGAAATGCGCACGCTCGCTGGGACGGAACTCGAACGACATCAGTTCCGCCTGGTGATCGTTGGTGCCGTTGATGTACGCATCGCGGCCCAGGCGCGGGATCAGTGCATTGGCGATCTGCTGCGTGTTCAGGCCCGGGTTGTGGGCCAGCAGCCAGGCGTTGTCGATCGTCTGCCCGGCCGGCAGGCCCGCGCCGGCGCCCGCCGGCACCGTGCCCGGGATCACCCAGCTGCCGCCCGCCGGACTGCAGCCCGCGGTACCGCCGCATTGGGCGGCGCTGAGCAGCGGCGTGGTCCAGCCGATCGTCTCGAAGCCGCGCACGTCGTAGTCGCTGCGCGAGCCGGTCAGGCCGATCAATGCGCCGAACGTGCCCGACTCGTTGGTCCAGCTGCCGATGATGGAGCCGCGCGGCTTCACGTCGCTGCCGACCGAGCTGTAGCTGCCCTGCGCGGAGTAGGTCAGGTGCGTGCCAGGATTGTCGAACGGCCGCGTGGTGCGCATGTCCACCACGCCGGCCACGCCGCCCTCGGTCATGCTGGCTTCCGGCGTCTTGTTCACCGTCAACTGCGTGAAGAACTCGGTGGGCAGCAGGTCCAGGTCCACTTCGCGGTTCTGGTTCTGCGAATCCAGCGTACCGGACGAGGCGATGGCCACCTGGCTGCCGTTGAGCAGGATCTTGGTGAAGTCCGTGCCCAGGCCGCGGATCTGGATGTTCATGCCCTCGCCATCGACGTCGCGCGACATCTGCACGCCGGGAATGCGATTCAGCGATTCGGCGATGTTGGTGTCCGGGAACTTGCCGATGTCCTCGGCGAACACCGAATCGGTGACATTGGTGGCGTCGCGCTTGGCGTCGGTGGAGAACTGGATGCTGCTGCGGTAGCTGCCGCTGACGTTCACCGCGCCCAGCGTCTTGGCGGGGCCGGGAGGCGGCTGCGTGCCGCTGGCGTCCTGTCCGTTCGCCGGCGCATCGGCGCTCTTGGACTGCGGCTTCGCCTGCTGGTTCTGCGTCGTGGTCGATGCTGGCGCCGGCGTCTGTTCCTGCGCTTGCGCGGCCCCCACCACGCCAAGCAACGCCAAGCTCAATGCACGCGACAACACGGCTCTTGTGATCTGTGTCTGCACCATACTCCCCTCTCGATTCTGGTGGCGTCATCGTCCCCGGGGCGCCTTGCGGCACCCGCCGATGATTTGCTTTGCTGCAAATGGCTATCGCCGCGATTAGGCAAACCGCGGTTGTGGCGGAAAGGTAGCGCTAACAATTTCGGGGCGCACGCTGCATGGCAGCATTCGCTTTCGACACATTGCAAGTAACTTAAAGCAAAGCCAAATACGCCAACGAATGGTGGCGCGTGAACACGCCGAAAATAGCCGTGACTTTCGTATTACGCGACGACAATAATGGTAGCGCTATCACTTCGATGGCCCGGTCGGAGGGGACTGGCAATGAGGAGAACCGAACGCATGCGCGATATTCCAGCGACGCCTGGCCACGATCCCGCATCGCCCGGCCAGGAGATCGGCGGCAACCGGGCCAGCGCGTCCGCCTTCGCGGGAGATGACGTGGAAGCGGCCTCTCTCCATGCGCGCATCGGCCGCTTCCGCTGGCGCATCTGCGCGATGCTGCTGGCGGCCACCACCATCAGCTATATCGACCGGCAGGTGCTGGGCGTGCTGGCGCCGTTCCTGCAGGACAAGCTGAACTGGAGCGAGCTGCAATACAGCTATATCGTCACCGCGTTCCAGGCCGCCTATGCGATCGGCCTGCTCGGCGCGGGCGCGATCATCGACCGCTTCGGCACGCGCATCGGCTATGCGCTGGCCATCGGCATCTGGAGCGTGGCGGCGATGAGCCATGCGCTGGCCACCGGCGTCGTCAGCTTCGCGGCGGCGCGCTTTGCGCTGGGCCTGGGCGAATCGGGCAATTTCCCGGCCGCCATCAAGGCCGTGGCCGAATGGTTTCCGCAGCGCGAGCGTGCGCTGGCCGCGGGCATCTTCAATTCCGGCTCGAACATCGGCGCCATCGTGGCGCCGCTGCTGGCGCCCGTGGTGGCGGCGCGCTGGGGATGGCAGGCGGCCTTCCTGTGCACCGGCGTGCTGAGCGCCACCTGGCTGACGGTGTGGCTGCTCACCTACCGCACACCGGACCGGCAGCCCAGGCTCGCGCCGGCCGAGCGCACGTACATCGGCAGCGAACCGGCAGCGCCGGCGCAACGCGTGTCGTGGGCACACCTGCTGCGTCATCGGCAGACCTGGGCCTTCGTCGCTGCCAAGTTCCTGACCGACCCGATCTGGTGGTTCTTCCTGTTCTGGCTGCCGAAGTTCCTGCACGCCGAATATGGGCTCAGCCTGCTGGAACTGGGCATACCGCTGATCACCATCTTCCTGCTCGCCGACATCGGCAGCATCGCCGGTGGCTGGCTGGCGGGGCGCCTGATCCGCCGCGGCTGGAGCGTCAATCGCGCGCGCAAGGGCGCGATGCTGCTGTGCGCGCTGCTGATCGTGCCGATTTCGTTCGCGGCGAAGGCCAACCATCTGTGGCTGGCGGTCGCGCTGGTCGGCATGGCCACGGCGGGCCACCAGGGCTGGTCGGCCAATGTCTATACGCTGACCTCGGATATGTTCCCGCGCCACGCGGTGGCCTCGGTGGTGGGCATCGGCAGTTTCGCCGGCGCCGTGGGCGGCATGCTGATCTCCACCCTCACCGGCCTGCTGCTGCAGGCCACCGGCACCTACGTGCCGGTGTTCCTGATGGCCGGGGGCGCCTACCTGCTGGCGCTGGCGGTGGTGCACCTGCTGGTGCCGGCGCTGGCCCCGGCATCGCTGGATGGCCGCGATGCATCCCTCACCGCCGATGGAGTGACGCCATGACGAAGCCCCTCGCCTGGCTGGCGATCGCGCTGGCCGCACTCGTGCCACGCGCACATGGCCAGCCGATCGCCGCGGGCCAGCCCAAGTTCCTGGGCAGCGCCTACAGCGCGGCGCAGGCACCGGGTTTCGCCGACTACTGGAACAAGCTTACGCCGGAGAACGCGGGCAAATGGGGCAGCGTGGAGGCGGTGCGCGGCACGATGAACTGGACCGCGCTGGACGAGGCGTATCGTTTTGCCAAGACCCATGGCCTCCTGTTCCACCTGCATGTACTGGTATGGGGACAGCAGCAACCGGACTGGCTGCGCACACTGCCGCCCGCCGAGCAACGGCGCGCCATCGAGGCATGGTTCGACGCGCTGGCCCAGCGCTATCCCGATGCCGACTTCGTCGAGGTGGTCAACGAGCCGCTGCAGCATCCGCCCAGCGGCAAGCGCAAGGGCGCCGGCGACTATACCCAGGCGCTGGGCGGCAAGGGCGCCACTGGCTGGGACTGGGTCATCACCGCCTTCCGCCTGGCGCGCCCACGCTTCCCGCATGCCAGGCTGCTCATCAACGACTACGACATCACCCCTAGCACGGCGAACACACGGCGCTACCGCCAGATCATCGACCTGCTGCACCAGCAAGGGCTGATCGACGGCATCGGCGTGCAGGAGCATGCCTTCGAGACCCGGCCCAACGTGCCGATGGCCGTGCACCGCGCCAACCTCGACGTGCTGGCCGCGGCGGGCCTGCCGATCTACGTCACCGAACTGGATATCGACGGCCGCGACGACGCGCGGCAGCTCATGGACTACCAGCGCGTGTTCCCGGTGTTCTGGCAGCATCCGGACGTCAAGGGCGTCACGCTGTGGGGGTTCCGGCCGGGACTGTGGCGCGACAGACAGGGTGCCTACCTGGTGCGCAAGGACGGCAGCGAGCGGCCGGCGCTGGCCTGGTTGCGCCAGTATGTGCACGACCTGGCGGCGACGGGCGCCGCGCCTTCGCCACTCCATTGATGTGTCCTTCCGCGCTTCTCCATCTTCTTTCGGAAAACCACGTCCCATGACCACCGTCACGCATCCCCTGGCGCTGCACGAAGACCGCCTGTTCCCCGCCGACGCCACGCAGCGCGCGATCGCCCGCCGCCTGTACACACAGGTCGGCGGGCTGCCGATCATCAGCCCGCACGGCCACACCGACCCGGTCTGGTTCGCCACCGACGCGCCGTTCGCCAACGCCACCGAGCTGCTGCTGGTACCGGACCATTACGTGTTCCGCATGCTCTACAGCCAGGGTGTGCCACTGGACACGCTCGGCATTCCCCGGCGCGACGGCTCGCGCGGCGAGGTTGACGCGCGCGAGGCCTGGCGGGTGTTCGCCAGCCACTTCCACCTGTTCCGCGGCACGCCCTCGTCGATGTGGCTGAACCATGTCTTCCATGACGTGTTCGGCCTGCGCGTACGACTGGAGGCAAGCACGGCGGACCTGTACTTCGACCATATCAACGAGGCACTGCGTACCAGCGCGTTCCGGCCGCGCGCGCTGTTCGAGCGCTTCAACATCGAGCTGATCGCCACCACCGAATCACCGCTCGATCCGCTGCGGCACCATGCGGCCATCCGCGAAAGCGGCTGGCGGGGGCGTGTCATCACCGCCTATCGCCCGGATCCCGTGGTCGATCCCGAGCACGAGCAATTCCCCGATGCGCTGCGGCAATTCGGCGAGATCACCGGCGAGGACGTCCATACCTGGGATGGCTACCTGCGCGCGCATCGCCAGCGCCGCGCCTATTTCGCCCGCATGGGCGCCACCTCCACCGACCATGGCCATCCCACCGCGGCCACGGCCGACCTGTCGCCGGCGGAGGCGAGCCGGCTGTTCGACACGGTGGTGCGTGGTGGCGCCACGCCGGCGCAGGCAGAACTGTTCCGCGCGCAGGTGCTCACCGAGATGGCCGCGATGAGCCTGGACGACGGCCTGGTGATGCAGCTCCACCCCGGTTGCTTCCGCAACCACAACCGCGAGCTGTTCGAGCGCTTCGGCCGCGACAAGGGCGCCGACCTCCCGGTGCGCACCGAGTACGTCCATGCGCTCAAGCCGTTGCTGGATCGCTACGGCAACGAGCCGGACTTCCGGCTGATCCTGTTCACGCTGGACGAGAGTACCTACAGCCGCGAGCTGGCGCCGCTGGCCGGGCATTATCCCTCGCTGTTCCTCGGCCCCGCCTGGTGGTTCCACGACGCACCGGAGGGCATGTGGCGCTTCCGCGAGCAGACGCTGGCCAGCGGCGGCTTCTACAACACGGTGGGCTTCAACGACGACACGCGCGCCTTCCTGTCGATTCCCGCGCGGCATGATGTGGCGCGCCGCATCGACTGCGCCTTCCTGGCCAGGCTGGTGGCCGAGCACCGCATGGACGAGGACGAGGCGGCCGAACTAGCGGTGGCGCTGGCCTACGAGCTGCCGAAGAAAGCGTACAGGCTCTAGCGCGGCGCTGTCCGGTCAGCCGGATAGCGACTCGCCCAGCGCGCGCGATACCGACGATGGCGATGCATCGCCGAGCGCGGCGTACGCCCGCTGCTGCGCGGCCACGTAGGCGGCCTCGCCGGACCATGGCGCGAACACTTCCTTGATCGCGAGAAAGGCCGCGACATCGGCCGCGGGGTCGCCGGTGCAGGCCAGTCCCACCGCCGTCAATCGTTCGTTGAGCGGGTCGACCAGCGCCACGCCGCGTTGGGCCTGCCGCCGCACGAAGTGCATCCAGGCGGCGATGGGCAGGCATAGCGCGTCGATGGAACGTCCTTGCGCCAACGACTCGCCGAGGGTGCCCAGCAATCGCACGGGCAACTTCTGCGAGCCATCCCAGGCGATCTGCGAAAGGCGATGGCGGATCGATGGGTTGCGGAAGCGTTCGAGGATGGCGCCGATGTAGCGATCCGCCTCCAGGCCCTCCGGCAGGGCGATGGCCGGGGCGATGTGCCCGCGCATCAGCCGCTCGACGAAACCCGCCAGCGCCGGCGCGCCCATCGCATCGGCCACGCTGTCCAGCTCCATCAGCGAGCCCAGGTAGGCCAGCGAGGAATGCGCGCCGTTGAGCAGGCGCAGCTTGGCGCGGTCGTAGCCGGCGATGTCGTGGCTCAGGGTGGCGCCCAGGCGCTCGAACGGCGGACGCTCGTTGCAGAAGCGGTCCTCGATCACCCACTGGGCGTAGGTCTCGCGCTGGATCGGCCAGGCATCCACGCAGCCCAGCGCGGCATCGGCGCGTCCGCGCAGGGCGTCGTCGGTGGCGGGCGTGATGCTGTCCACCATCGAGCAGGGAAAGGCCACCTCGGCCTCGATCCATGCGGCCAGCGCGGTGTCGATGCGTTGCGCGTACTGCAGCACCGCGCGGCGCAGGCGATGGCCGTTGCCGGCAAGGTTGTCGCAACTCAATACGGTGTATGGCGCGATGCCGCGCTGCCGGCGTTCGCGCAGGCCGGCGGCCAGGTAGCCGATGGCGCTGCGCGGCGTGGCCGGCGCGGCCAGGTCGTGCACGATATCCGGATGGGTGAAGTCCAGGTCCTCGCCGGCCAGGCAATAGCCTTTCTCGGTGATGGTCAGCGTCACCAGCCGCACGGCGGGATCGGCCAGCCGCGCCAGCACGGCCGTGCCCTCGTCGCGCGCGCACAGCAGCTCGCGCAGCGCGCCGATCACGCGCCACGCGGTCTGCGGGCCAAGCAGGGCCAGCGCATACAGGCCGTCCTGCGGGCGCAGCGCGTCGCGCACCTCGCCGTTGTGCAGGGAGACGCCGCAGATCGCCCAGTCCGGGTGATCCGCCAGCAGGTCGTCCACGTACACCGCCTGGTGCGCGCGATGGAACGCACCGGCACCGAGATGCACGATGCCGATGCGGGTTCGCTCCAGCGCATAGGCGGGTCGCGCCACCGTGGGCGGCAGATCGGCAAGCGCCTGCGCGGACAGGCGCGGAAGGATGCGTGATGCGGCGGCCATCAGCGCTTCACCTCGAAACCCTCCTGCGCCAGGAAGGCGAGCATGTCCGCCTCGCGCAGCAGGTTGGCATCGCCGGGCACGGAATGCTTGAGGCAGGCGGCGGCGATGGCGAAGTCCAGCGCGGCCTCCTCGCTCATGCCACGCAAGAGACCGTGCAGCAGGCCGGCGGCGAAGGCATCGCCGCCGCCGATGCGATCGACGATGCCGGTCAAGGCATGGGGCACCGTGGCCAGCAGGCGCTCGCGCGTGGCGAGCATGCCGCGCAACGCCTGGTCGTCCACCGTGCGATGGCTTCGTTCGGTGGCTGCCAGGTAGCGCAGGCGGGGCCAGACCGAAAAAGCCGCGGAGGCGGCCGCGTGAAAACGCCCGGCCGCCTCCGCTTGGGGAAACTCCATGCCCAGCGCGAGGGCGATGTCGCGATCATTGCCGAACACCAGGTCGGCACCCGCCATGATCTCCCGCAGCAAGGCGGGTGCCTGCGAGGCGCGCGCGCCCCACAGCCGAGCGCGGTAGTTGCCGTCGAACGACACCCGCACACCCGCCGCGTGGGCCGCATGAACCGCCGCCAGGGCGGCCTGGGCCGTGGTCTCGTTGAGCGCCAGGTTGATGCCGGACAGGTGCAGCCATTGCGCGCCCGCCAGCAGGCGCGGCCAGTCGTAGGCGCTTGCCGGCGTGCCGGCAAACACCGAGCCGGCGCGGTCGTAGATCACCTCGGAGGGCCGCTGCATCGCGCCGGGAGTGAGGAAATAAAGGCCCATGCGCCCCTCGGCATGGCGCAGCCCCGCGGTATCCACGCCGTGCCTGCGCAGCTCGCCCGCGCAGGCATGGCCCAGCGCGTGGTCGGGCAAGGCGCTGACCATCAGGCTGTGGTGCCCCAGGATGGCCAGCGACACGGCCACGTTCGCCTCGGCCCCGCCGAAGCGCGCGTCCAGGCGTGGCGATTGCAGCAGCAGTTCGTGGCCCGGCGGCGACAACCGCAGCATCAGCTCGCCGAAGAGGACGATCCGTCCCTGGCCGGCGCTCGATGGTGGATGGCTCATGCGTCGTACTCCATCACGGCTGCACCGTGAATGTCGCGGTCGCGCGGATGTTCGCGCTGGAAGCGCCGACCTGCGCCTCGTAACGGCCCGGATCGACCGCATAGGCATGCCGCTGCTCGTCGTAGTAGCGCAGGTCGCGCTCGGGCGAAATCTCGAAGCTGACGCGGCGCTCCTCGCCGGGCTGCAGGTGGATGCGCTGGAAGCCCCGCAGTTCCTTGATCGCCCGTGGCCTCGACGGATGCAGCGGCCGCAGGTAGAGCTGCACCACCTCGTCGCCGGCGCGCTGGCCGGTGTTCTTCACCGTCACGCTGACCGTCAGGGGATCCTTGCCGCCCACGCTGGCGCGGTCGAGCGCGAGATCCGCATAGCCGAAGCGGGTGTACGACAGGCCATAGCCGAAGGGATAGAGCGGCTTGCCGCCGAAGTAGCGGTAGGTGCGCCCCTGCATGCGGTAGTCGTCGAAGGCGGGCAGCTTTTCGCCGGCCTTGTAGAAGGTCACCGGCAGGCGTCCGCCGGGATTGGCGTCGCCGAACAGCACGTCGGCCACCGCGTTGCCACCGCGCTGGCCGGGATACCACGCCAGCACGATGCCAGGGATATGCCGCTGTGCCCAGTCGATCGCCAGCGCCGAACCGGAGGTGAGCACCAGCACCACCGGCTTGCCGGTGGCATGCAGCGCCTCCAGCAGCTTTTCCTGGCTGGCCGGCAGGCGCAGGTCGGTGCGGTCGCCACCGGCGAAGCCGGGATAGTTCACCGTCATTTCCTCGCCTTCCACGTCGCTGGTCAGGCCGCCGACGAAAACCACCGCGTCGGCATGCCGGGCCGCGTCGAGCGCTTCCTCGAACGGCGGCTTGGCACCCGGTAAACGCCAGGCCAGCCGCACGTCGGCATTGTGCTCGCCCTTGGCGTATTCCAGGCGCAGGTCGTAGGCCTTGCCCGCCTCGAGCTGGATGAAGGCACTCGATGCATGCGGCACGCCCGCCTGCCACGCATCCAGCAGCAGCTGGCCGTCCACGTACAGCCGGTAGCCGTCGCTGGCAACGGCGCCCAGCTCGTAGCGGCCGGACACCGGCGGCAGCAGCTGGCCGGTCCAGCGCACACTGAAATCGTTGCCGTGCAGCGCGCGCTCGGCGGGCAGTTCGCCCTGGGCGACCAGGTCGTCGGTGGGCGTGGCGTGGTCCCATTGGAAGCCGATCTTCGCATCGACGCGGGTCAGCACCGGCGTCGCATGGAAGTCCGTGCCCTGGAAATACTCGCCCTTGAGGCCATGCTCGGCGGCATCGGCCGCAGGACGCAGATAGGCCGCGCCGATCGGCGTGCCGGTACCGCGTCCCCCGAAGCCCTCGACCAGCGGCGCGCCCTGAGCGTAGCTGACCTGCGCCTGCGGCAGGGCCTCGCGGATGCCCTGCAGGATCGTCACCGGCGCCGCGGGCGTGCCGTGGTAGTTGCCCAGCAGCGCGGTGACGTCGTCGGCCGTCGGCCCGATCACCGCCACGCGGCGCAACGCGTGCGACAGCGGCAGGATGCCGTCGTTCTTCAGCAGCACGATGGATTCCTGCGCGGCGCGGCGCGCCAGTGCGTCATGCGCCGGCGACTGGTTCACCGCATAGGGGATCTGCGCCCAGCGCACCTTTTCCGGCGGGTCGAACATGCCCAGCCGGAAGCGCGCGAGCATCAGCCGCTTGAGCGAGGTGTCGATTTCGGCCTCGCTGACCAGGCCCTGGTGCACGGCGGCGACGAGCGCCGCATAGGTCCTGCCGCAATTGAGATCGTCGCCATGCTTCACCGCCAATGCGGCGGCCTGCGCGGCGGTGGCCACGATCTTGTGGTGCAGGTAGATGTCCTCCACCGCATCGCAGTCGGAGACGACGTAGCCGTCGAAGCCCCAGTCCCTGCGCAGGATGTCCTCCAGCAGGCGCTGACTGGCCGAGGCCGATTCGCCGTCCACCCGATTGTAGGCGCCCATCACCGCATCGACCTTGGCCTCCTGCACCAGCGCTTGGAACGCCGGCAGGTAGGTCTCGTAGAGGTCGCGCTCGCTGGGATGCACGTCGAAGCGGTGGCGCTCCGACTCGGGCCCGCTGTGCACGGCGAAGTGCTTGGCGGTGGCGTCGAGCTTGCGATAGACGGGATCATCACCCTGCAGGCCACGCACGAAGGTCACGCCCATGCGCGAGGTGAGGAACGGGTCCTCGCCGTAGGTCTCCTGGCCGCGGCCCCAGCGCGGGTCGCGGAAGATATTGATGTTGGGCGACCAGAACGTGAGTCCTTCGTAGCGGCCATGCATGCCGCGCCGCAGGAACTCGTTGTGCTTGGCGCGCGCCTCGTCGCTGATGGCATTGGACACCTCGCCCATCAGGCCGGTGTCGAAGGTCGCGGCCAGGCCGATCGCCTGCGGGAACACGGTGGACTGGCCAGCGCGGGCGACGCCATGCAGGGCCTCGTTCCACCAGTCGTAGGCGGGTACGCCCAGGCGCGGGATCGCCGGCGCGGTGTTCTGCATCTGCGAGACCTTTTCGTCCAGCGTCATGCGCGCGACGAGGTCCGCGGCGCGCTCCTCGAAGCTGCGGCTGGTGTCCTGGTAGGCCGCCGTCTGCGACCAGGCCGGCAACGCGCAGGCGGCGGCGAGGATGGCAAGGCCAAGGATGGGCAAGCGTGGAGTCTTCATCACCAGTCCCACATCGAGCCGTCTTCCAGCCGCGCGACGGGCAGCTGCTTGGGCGCGTAGGGATAGCGCGCGGCCAGCTTCTCGTCGATGGTGACGCCATGCCCGGGCGCCTCGCCGCAATGCAGGCGGCCAGCGCGGAAGGCGTAGTCGTGCGGGAACACCGCGTTGGTCTCCTCCGAGTGGAACATGTATTCCTGGATGCCGAAGTTGGGCACCCAGGTATCGAAGTGCAGCGCCGCGCCCATGCACACCGGCGACAGGTCGGTGGCGCCGTGGAAGCCGGTGCGCACCTGGTGCAGCGCGGCGAAATCCGCCAGCCGGCGCAGGTGGGTGATGCCGCCGCCATGCACGATGGTGGTGCGGATGTAGTCGATCAGCTGGTGCTCGATCAGGTGCTTGCAGTCCCAGATCGAGTTGAACACCTCGCCCACCGCCAATGGCGTCACCGAGTGCTGGCGGATCAGCTCGAACGACTTCTGGTTCTCCGCCGGCGTGGCGTCCTCCAGCCAGAATAGCCGGTACGGCTCCACGCTGCGCGCCAGCCGCGCCGCCTCGATCGGCGTGAGGCGATGGTGCGCGTCGTGCAGCAGCTCCACGCCATCGCCATGGTCGGCGCGCAGCCGCTCGAACAGTTTCGGCACGATGTCCAGGTAGCGCGGGGTGGACCACACCGTCTCCAGCGGCAGCTCGCTCTCGGCCGGCTCGTAGGGCTTGCCGGCGGTGGCGACGCCATAGGCCTTCTTCACGCCCGGCACGCCGCATTGCGCGCGCACGGCCAGGAAGCCCTGCTCGACGTAGCGCCCCACTTCCTCGCTGGCCTCGCTGATGTCGCGCCCGTTGGCGTGCGCATAGACCAGCGCGCCCTCGCGCGAGCGCCCGCCCAGCAACTGGTAGAGCGGCAGGCCCGCCATCTTGCCCAGGATGTCCCACAGCGCCACGTCGACGGCGGCGATCGCGGTCATGGTGACCGGGCCGCGCCGCCAGTACGCGCCGCGATAGAGGAACTGCCAGATATCCTCGATGCGGCCGGCGTCACGGCCGATCAGGTTAGGCACCACGTGGTCCTGCAGGTAGGCGGCCACGGCCAGCTCACGTCCATTGAGCGTGGCGTCGCCCAGGCCGGTGATGCCAGAACGCGTCTCGATCTTCAGGGTGACGAAGTTGCGGCCCGGGCAGGTGACGATGACGCGCGCGGCGACGATCTCACGGTCGCGCGAGGAACCTTGCGGGGTGGCTTCAGCGGTGGTACTCATGGATGGCGTTCCTGTTCGGCAGGCGTCGAAATGAGGGAAAGCTCGAACGGCCCCACGGGGAGGCCCGAGCCGTCGTAAAGAGTGCAGACCGGGCTGTCGGCCCAGCCATAGCGCACGCGCGCGATGGCCGATGGCGCCATCGGCGCGCGCAGCACGACCTGGCGGCCACGGATATCCGCGCTGGCGTAATGGCACGAGTCCGGCTGCGCGCCGCACAGCTCGAAGCCGATCGGATGGTTCGCGCCATAGGCGACCAGCTCACCGGTGACCTCGCCGAAGTCCAGCACCACCGCATCGCCATCGCGCCGGGCCGAGACAGGTACGGGGCCGGAGGGTGGCAGTGATTCGCCATAAGCCACGCGACGCGCGGCGCGAGCCAGCCGTCGTCCCAGCTCCTGCTTGTTGGCCGGATGGATGTCGCCGCGCTCGCCGATGTCGATGGTTACCGCCAGGGCCGAATGCGCATCCTCCGCGGCGACCTCGCGTTGCGCCTCGCGCAACGCGGCCGAGCCGCTTTCCATGGGATGGACCGGCGGCGCGCCATAGTTGGCGATCTGCACGATCAGCATCGGCAGGGTCGCGCCGAAGCGCGCGCGCAGGTCGTCGCGCAGGCCTTCCAGCAGCACGCGGTAATGGCCCGCGTCGCCGGTGTTGGATTCGCCCTGGTACCACACCGCGCCGCGCAGGCCGTAGGCGCCCAGCGGCGCGATCATGCCGTTGTGCAGCGTGGACAGGCCGCTGGTCGATTGCCACGGCAGGCTGGGCGGCGAACCGTAGGACTTGGGCACGACCCGGTATTGCCATCCTTCGCCCAGCGGCACGCTGGAGCCATCGGCCAGGCGCAGCGCGCGCTGGTCGGCCGGCCCGTACAGGCCATCGCCGCGATAGGTGCCCAGCACGTTGACGGCGACCAGGTTGTCGCCCTCGTGCAGCACGCCGGCCGGCAGCGCATAGCTGCGCTCGCCGCCGTAGCCGGTGCCCACCCAGCGGCCGTTCACCCAGGTCTGGTCGGTTTCGTTGACCGTGCCCAGCGACAGCGTCGCGGCCTGCGCCGCCTGCCGCGCGCTCAGCCTGACCGTGATGCGGTACCACAGCATGCCGGTGAAATCAGCCAATGACGGTACGCCCCATTGCTGCCAGGGCCCCTTGCCGAGCGGCGCGGGAAGCCAGCCGTCGCGGCTGGTGCGCGCGGGGTTCCACGGCTCGTCGCCGGCCACCACGCCGGGGCGCGCGCGCCACCAGGCCTGCCACTGGCGATCCCACCGCTCGCCGGCCTGGGCGCGGTCCCTGGCGTAGAGCGCGAGCAGGTCCAGCGCCTCATCGTAGCCGCCGATCCTGCGCAGGGCCTGCGCACTCAACCATGGCTCGATGCGCGAGCCGTTCCAGGCCGACACGATCAGGCCCATCGGCACCGAAGCCGTCCTCTGCAGTTCGCGCGCGTAGTAGTAGCAGGCGGCGGAAAAGTCGGGGACGTTCGCCGGCGTGGCCTTCAGCCAGTGGTCGCCGGCGGGAATGGCGTCCAGCGGCACGGGGCTGGCGGCGTTGTCCACGGTGAGCATGCGGATGCGGTCGTTCGCGGCATCCTGGATCTCCGCCCAGGCGTTCAGCGTGTGCTTGACCGGCAGCACCATGTTGGACTGGCCCGAGCACAGCCACACGTCGCCGACCATCACGTCGCCGACGCTTTGCGACATGCCATCGGCGGCGGCGACCTTGAGCGTGTATGGACCGCCCGCCGAAAGCGGCGGCAGGGTCGCCTCCCAGCGGCCATCCGCGCCGGCACGGGCCTGCACGCTGTGCCCGGCGATGGCGATGGCCAGCGTTTCGCCGGGCCTGGCATGGCCCCACACCGGATTGGCGTGGTCGCGTTGCAGCACGGCATGGTCCTGGAACAGCGGATTCAGCAAGGCCGCATCCGCGCCATCGGCCCGCGCGCCGACGACGCCCAGGCAGCACAGCGCCACCAGGGCCAGTCCGGCGCGGCGCAGTCGCTGGCTTAGGGGCGTCGGGCGGACCGTCATGGACCGTGGCCCGGCACGTAGGGGAAGCGCAGCGCCTGGTAGTAAGCGAGCGGATGTTCCGGCGCGGGGTAGCCGGCCGGCAACGGCAGGCCGTTGAGGCTCTGGAAATAGGCGATGCTGGCGTCGCGCCACCACTGCGCCTCCTTCTGCTGGATCGCCAGGAACACGGCCGCCTTGCGGTAGCGCTCCGCATCGATATGGCCGTCCAGACGTCCCCATGTCTCGCGCATCTTCTTCACGTCGTCGACGCCCCGCGTGTAGTGCGTCACCAGCTCGTCCCACAGGGTATGGCCCGAGCGCATGCGATAGGTCCACGGCAGGTGGTGGAACCACAGCAGGTAGGCATCGGGAACGCGCCGCACATCGTCGAACTGCGCCGCGACCGGCGGCGCGTACTGCGCCACGGCGTTGCTGCCGGTGCTGCTGCGGTCGAAGCCGATGCCCTGCTTGTCGGCGCGGTGGTAGTACACCGGCGTCCAGTCCGCGCGCGGGCCGCTGGCATCCCACGGCTCGGGACCGTAGTGGTGGCCGTGGCCCATCAGGTGGTGCAGGCCAAGCGGCGTCATGTAGTCCACCACCGCCTCGCGCGAGAGCATCATCATGTCGACCACCGGCTTCACGAACGCCTCGTCGTTGCCGAAGGTCATGCGCGTCCATTCCTCGGCGATGGCGCGCGAGGACAGCGTGGGATCCCAGGCCAGGCGACCGTACGCATACCAGTTGGCCTGGTCGAAGTCCGAGCCGCACCAGTCGCGGTCGGCGCCGATGTTGGCCACGCCGGCCATGCCGGTCAGCGCGTGGCCGTCCAGCTCGCCGTCGACCACCTTGGCCACGGTGGAGCCCTTGCCCCTGGCCATGGTGTCGGCCGCCAGCGTTTCCTCGAACAGCGGCCCCAGGTAGACCAGGTGCGTGGCGAAGCCCAGGTACTCCTTGGTGACCTGGAATTCCATCATCAGCGGTGTCCTGGGCATGGCGCCGAACAGCGGATTGAAGGGTTCGCGCGGCTGGAAGTCGATCGGGCCGTTCTTCACCTGCAGCAGCACGTTGTCGCGGAACGCGCCGTCCAGCGGCTTGAACTCGGCATAGGCCTGCTTGGCGCGGTCGTCCACGTTGGTCTGCGAATAGACGAAGGCGCGCCACATGACGATGCCGCCGTGCGGCGCCAGTGCATCGGCGAGCATGTTGGCGCCGTCGGCGTGGCTGCGGCCATAGTCCTGCGGACCCGGCTGTCCCTCCGAATTGGCCTTGACCAGGAAGCCGCCGAAGTCGGGAATCAGCCGATAGATCTCATCGGCCTTGTCGCGCCACCAACGCCGCACCTGCGGATCCAGCGGGTCGGCGGTCTTCAGTCCGCCCACCTCGATCGGCGCGCTGAAGCGCACGCTCAGGTACACGCGGATGCCGTACGGGCGGAACACGCCGGCTAGCGCCTTCACCTTGTCCAGGTAGAGCGGGGTGAGGATGGCGGGTTGCGCGTTGACGTTGTTGAGCACCGTGCCGTTGATGCCGATGGAGGCATTGGTGCGCGCGTAGTCGGTGTAGCGCGGGTCGAGCCAGTCGGGCAGCTTCTGCCAGTCCCAGATCGAGGCGCCCGCGTAGCCGCGCTCGACATGGCCGTCGAGGTTGTCCCAATGATCGAGCAGACGCAGCTTCATGCGGGTGGATTGGCGCAGGTCCAACTGGGCGATGGGCTGTTCCGTCTGCAGCAGGCGCAGGAAATGGAAGACGCCGTAGAGCACGCCCACATCGTCCTGGCCGGCGATGACAGTGCCCGGATGGCCATCGATGACCACGCTGCGGATCAGGTAGCCGTCATGGCCCAGCCCGGCGGTATCGAGCTTGAGCCGCGCGACCAGCGGCGACGATGCCGGCGTGCCCACCACGATGGCGCCGTCGCGGGTGACCGTATCCTCCAGCGGCGGCGCCTTGCCCAGCAGGCCGCCCAGGCCGCGCAGCAGCTCCTGCCGGATCGCCTGCTGGGTCGGCGTGGCATCGCCCGCCAGCAACTGCGAGGCGTGGTCGCGGTATGTCGCCGCCTGCGCCGCCGGCAGCGCGTGGTAGCGCAGCCATAATTCGTAGCCGTCCTCCGCATGCGCCAGGCGCGCGCCGAACAAAGCCAGCAACGCCAGCAAGGCCGCGACCAGGCCGACCGGCACTGGCCGGCGGTCCCGGACAGCGCGTCCTTCGGCATCGGCGGTTATCGCTAACATATGCAAGAATGCGCTCATATCCGATCCGGAGTCAGTAGGGTTCCCCGTGCCCCGTACGACACGGTCGCTGCGGCTCCAGCTTCGCGCGAGGGGAAACGGCATTGAAGAAGACAGGCAGGAAGTCGGTTCGCCGCAAGGGAGCCGCCGTGACGATCGACGACGTGGCCGCGCTCGCCAAGGTATCGGCCATGACGGTATCCCGCGTGGTCAACGGCCACAGCAAGGTGCGCGACTCCACCCGCGAGCGCGTGCTGCACGCGGTGCAGGAACTGGGCTACATCCCCAACCTCGCCGCCAGCTCGCTGGCGGCGGCGCAGGACGCGCGCATCGCGCTGATCTACACCAACCCCAGCGCGGCCTACCTGCGCGAGCTGCTGCTCGGCGCGCTGCGCGGCTCGGCGCGCACCGCGTCGCAGCTGGTCATCGAGGACTGGGACGAGCTGGACGCCAACGGCGACCGCAAGGCCGCGCGCGCGCTGGCCAAGAGCGTCGCCGGGGTGATCCTGCCGCCCCCCCTGTGCGAATCGAAAGTGGTGATCGAGGAACTGGTCGACGCCGGCGTGCCGGTGGTGGCGATCGCCTCCGGACGCTTCAACCACGACATCTCCAGCGTGCGCATCGACGACTACCTCGCCAGCAGGGAGATCACCGAGTACCTGCTCACGTCGGGCCACGCGCGCATCGCCTTCGTCAAGGGCCATCCCAACCAGACCGCCAGCACGCGGCGCTTCGAGGGCTACCAGGCCGCGCTCAAGGAGGCAGGCATCGCGCCGGACCCCGCGCTGGTGCAGCAGGGCTACTTCACCTACCGCTCGGGGCTGGAGGCGGTGGAAAAGCTGCTGTCGCTGAAGCGGCCGCCCACCGCCATCTTCGCCAGCAACGACGACATGGCGTCCGCCGCGATCTCGGTGGCGCACCGGCGCGGGCTGGATGTGCCGCGCGATCTTTCCATCGTGGGCTTCGACGATACCTCGGCGGCGACCACGGTGTGGCCGGAACTCACTACGGTGCGCCAGCCGATCGCCAGCATGGCCGACTCGGCCATCGACATCCTGCAGCGCACGATCCGCCGCAAGGAAAGCGAAACCAAGGTGGTGGTCGATCACGTGGTCGCCCACCAGCTGATCAAGCGCGGCTCGGTGGCGCCGCCGCCGGCCACCGCCAGCGGCGGCAAGCCGCGCGGCTGAAAGAAGGCGACGGCGGACGAGGGCATCGCGGCGCACCACGCTAGCCCTCCATCTGTTCCAGTTCCTTGCCGCGCGTCTCGTGCACGCAACGCAGCACGAACACGATCGACACCGCCGCCGCCGCCGCATACAGCCCATAGGCGCCCGCCAGGCCGATGCTGGCCAGCAGGATCGGAAAGGTCACGGTGATGGCGAAATTGGACGTCCATTGCGCCGCGCCCGCCACCGCCAGGCCCGAGCCGCGGATCTGGTTAGGGAACATCTCGCCCAGCATCACCCACATCACCGGCCCCCACGACATGTTGAAGAAGGCCACGTAGACATTGGCTGCCACCAGCGCCAGCGTGCCCATCGCCGGCGACAGCGCGAGCTTGCCGCCAGCGTCCAGGCCCGCCCGGGCGAAGGCGAAGGTCACCAGCGACAACGTAATCGCCATGCCGACCGAACCGATCCACAGCAGCGGCTTGCGCCCGACCTTGTCGATCAGCAGCACCGCGATCAGGCACGCGCCGATGCTCAGCGCGCCGGAAATCACGTTTATCAGCAGCGCGTCGCTTTCGGAGAAACCCACCGCCTGCCACAACACCGCGCCGTAGTAGAACACCACGTTGATGCCCACCAGCTGCTGGAACGCCGCCAGGCCGACGCCCACCCAGACGATGGGGCGGATCTTGCCGCTGGCCTTGTCCAGCAGGTCCGACAGCCGCGGACGGTGGCGGTCCTGCGCCAGCGACGCGCCGATCTCGACCAGCTTGGTGCGCGCCTCGGCCTCGCCGTACAGGCGCGCCAGCACCGCCGCGGCCTCGACGTCGCGCTTGCGCACCACCAGGAAACGCGGGCTCTCGGGAATGAACAGCAGCGAGACCAGGAACAGCGACGAGGGCAGCGCCTGCATCCAGAACATCCAGCGCCACGCATCCTGGCCCAGCCACAGCGTGCCGGTGGAGGCACCGGCCGCCCTGGCCAGCAAGTAGTTGCTCAGGAAGGCACAGAACAGCCCGCTGATGATGGCGATCTGCTGCACCGTGGCCAGCCGTCCGCGATAGCGCGCCGGCGCCACCTCGGCGATATAGGCCGGGGCGATCACGCTGGCCGCGCCCACCGCGAAACCGCCGGTGATGCGCGCGGCGACGAACCAGGCGGCGCCGGCTGCCGCGCCCGCGCCCAGCGCCGACAGCAGGAACAGCAGCGCCGAGATGATAAGCACCGAGCGCCGCCCCCAGTAGTCGGCGACGCGGCCGGCGAAGAACGCGCCCAGCGCGCAGCCGAGCAGCATCGAGGCGACCTCGAAGCCGATCGCCGCGGAGCTGGAATGGAAGGCCTGCTTCAGGCCGTCCACGGTGCCGTTGATGACGCCGCTGTCGAAACCGAACAGGAAGCCGCCCAGGGTGGCGACGCAGCTGATCTGCACGATGAGCCGGGTGTTTTCCGCGTGCCGCGTGCCGAGCGCGCTTTCAAGCAGGACGCTGTTCATGCCGTCGGTATCTCATGACCGTATGTCTGACCTTCCCCTATCGGCAAGGCACGTTCCTGCGTGCCTTGCCGCCCCTCGATCCGACGCGGACGATGCGCGCCGCCGCCGCTCAGCGCAGCAGGTACTGGTTGAACAGGTTCTCGTAGCGTTCCTGCTTGCCGCTGGTCTTGGCCGGCTCGCCACTCTTCGCCGCCAGGTCGCGCAGGTCGGCCAGGCTGAGCTTGCCCTGCTCGAAGTCGCGGCCCGCGCCGGCATCGAAGCTGGCATAGCGTTCGGCGCGCCATTTTTCCAGCGGCGACTGAGTCAGCAGCGCGTGGGCCACTTCCAGGCCACGCGCGAACGCGTCCATGCCGCCGATATGGGCCAGGAACAGGTCATCGGCATCGGTCGACTCGCGACGCACCTTGGCGTCGAAGTTCAGGCCGCCCGGCGCCAGGCCGCCCTGGCGCAGCACCACCAGCATCGCGCCCACGGTGTCGTACAGGTCGCTCGGGAACTGGTCGGTATCCCAGCCGTTCTGCGCATTGCCGCGGTTGGCGTCGATGCTGCCGAGCAGGCCGTGGTCGGAGGCCACCTGCAGATCGTGCTCGAAGGTATGGCCCGACAGCGTGGCATGGTTGGCCTCGATGTTGAGCTTGAAGTCCTTGTCCAGGCCGTGCTGCTGCAGGAAGCCGGCCACGGTGGCCGAGTCGAAGTCGTACTGGTGCTTCATCGGCTCCATTGGCTTGGGTTCGATCAGGAAGTTGCCCTTGAAGCCGATGCTGCGGCCATAGTCGCGTGCCAGGGTGAGGAAGCGCGCGAAGTGCTCCAGCTCGCGCTTCATGTTGGTGTTGTGCAGCGTGGCATAGCCCTCGCGGCCACCCCAGAACACGTAGTTGCCGCCGCCCAGCTCCACCGTGGCCTCCAGCGCCGCCTTGATCTGCGCCGCCGCGCGCGCCACCACCGCGAAATCGGGATTGGTCGCCGCGCCGTTCATGTAGCGCGGATGGCTGAACAGGTTCGCCGTGCCCCACAGCAGCTTGATGCCGGTGGCCTGCTGGCGTTCCTTGGCCAGGGCCACCATGTGCTTGAGGTTCTTCTCGTATTCGGCCACGTCGTCGGCGTCCGGCGCCATGTCGATGTCGTGGAAGCAGTAGTACGGCACGCCCAGCTTGGTGAAGAACTCGAACGCGGCGTCGATCTTGTCCTCGGCGCGGCCCAGCGGCGTGCTGGCCGCCGTGTCCCACGGGTAGACACGCGTGCCCGGGCCGAACGGGTCATGCCCGGTGTTGCAGAAGCTGTGCCAGTAGCACACGGCGAAGCGCAGGTGCTCGGCCATGGTCTTGTCGCCGATCTTCTTGTTGGCGTCGTAGTGCTTGAAGGCCAGCGGGTTGTCCGATCCGAGGCCCTCGAACGGAATGCGGCCGATACCGGGGAAATATTCGCGTTTGCCGATGAAAGGGGTGCTCATGGGTTCGAGTCCTAGTCGGGAAGTGGTTGGATGCAAGCTCTGCGGCGAATCAACCGGCGCCCGCCGCCGGGGGATTCGCGTAGAACGACCTGGCCACCTCGAGGTGGCGCAGAAACTGGCGGTAGTGGCCCTGGTAGGCCACGCTGTCTTTCGGATCCGGACGCGCCGACAGGCCGGGCGCGATCAGCACGTGCTCACGCGCGATAGTGGCCAGGTCGGCCTTCTCGCCCGTGGCGCGCGCATGCGCCCACAGCGCCTGCAAGGCGGCGCCGAACGCGGCGCCCTCGGCCTGCAGCGGCACTTCCACCGGCAGGCCGAACACGTCGGCCACCATCTGCCGCCATGCGGCACTGTGGCTGCCGCCGCCGGTGAGGCGGATGGCGTCGAAGCGCAGGCCGGCGCCCAGCAGGGCGTCGTAGCCGTTGCGCAGCGCGTAAGTCGCGCCTTCCATCGCGGCGCGGTAGACGTTGGCGCAGGTGAGGTTGCCCAGGTCCACGCCGTGCAGGCTGCCGCGCGCGTACGGCAGGTCCGGCGTGCGCTCGCCGTTGAAGAACGGCAGCATCACCAGGCCGCCCGCACCGGGCGCGGTTCCGGCCATCACCACATCGCCATCGCGCGTGCCGAAGCCGAAGGCCTTGGCCACGCCTTCGGTGGCGAGGGTGCAGTTCATGGTGCAGATCAGCGGCAACCAGCCGCCGGCGGAAGAGCAGAACGCGGCCCAGCCGGCCGCGTCGTCCACCACCGGATGGTCGGCGTGGGCGAACAGCGTGCCCGAGGTGCCCAGGCTCATGCTCAGCACGCCCGGCGCGACGTTGCCGGTGCCGATCGCCGCCATCATGTTGTCACCGCCGCCGGCGGACACGCGCACGCTGCGCGGCAGGCCAAGTTCCGCGGCGATGGACGATGCGATGGGGAAGCTCGCGTCCGCCTTCACCAGCGGCGGCAGGCAGGCGGACAGGTCACGGTCCGGATCGGTGGCGGCGAGCAGCTCCGGCGACCAGCGTCGCGTGCGCACGTCCAGCCAGCCGGTGCCGGACGCGTCGCCGGATTCCATCCAGCGCTCGCCGGTGAGCCAGAAGTTCACGTAGTCGTGCGGCAGCAGGATCGTCGCCAGCCGCGCGTAGACGTCCGGACGATGCTTGCGCGTCCACGGCAGCTTGGAGGCCGTATAGCCGGCCAGGATCGGATTGCCGGCAAGCTCGACGCAGCGCTGCGCGCCGCCGACGGCGTCCATGATCTCCTCGCATTCGCGCTGCGTGCTGGTATCGCACCACAGCTTGGCCGGCGCCAGCACCTGGCCGGCGGCATCCAGCGGCACGAAGCCATGCTGCTGGCCCGACACCCCGATGGCGGCCACGCGCGAGCGCGAGGCCGCATCCAGCTTGCCGAAGCAGGTGCGGATCGCCCCGATCCACCATTCGGCCCGCTGCTCGCGGCTGCCGTCATCGCCGGCGATCAATTCGAGCGAATGGCCATGGGTGGCTACTACGCGGCGTGCCGCAGCATCGTAGGCGACCAGCTTGACGCTCTGGGTACCGACATCGAGTCCAACCACAAGGCTCATACGTTTCCACAGCCCGAAATGTTAGCGCTACCATCAATCCAGCCAAGAAAACCCCCAACGACGAAGCAAGCGCTCGCCAGTCGGAGGTTGCGGTGGGCCGACTGTACTCGCGCCTTCGGGAAAAGCCATGTCGCAGTGCAAAAAAGCGGGCGGCGCATGACCGCTGGCCGGCAACGACATGAACCGCATGCGCCAGCGGCGGCGCATACGGTTTCGCACCAGGACTCGACAATTGAGCAGCCTCGTTCAATACCGTAATGACATCGCGCGACGTCCGTTCATCACCGCTTCGCTTTCGCTCCGGAACGATGCTTACACTTCCATCACCACTCGGCCATATGGGCGGCTTTCGATCAGGTAGCGCAAGGCCTCGGGGGCGTGTTCCAACGGGAAGGTCTTGCTGATCTTGGGCTTGAGCGCACCTTCACCCAGGTAACCGAAGATCGTACGCATGGCGGCGCCAATGGTTTCCGGCGCGAAGGCACGGAAGCTGAAACCGTGCACGGACGAGGCCTTCCAGATGATGTCGGTGACATCAACGTCGACCTCGCGGCCGCCCGCGTAGCCAGCGATCACGAGACTGCCGCCAAATGCCAGTGAGGCAAGGGCCTGACTCGTCAGCTTGCCGCTGACGCCATCCACGACAGTGTCAACACCTTTGCCTTCGGTGATGCGCATGACGCCGTCCTTGAGGGTCTCCCTGGAAAGGTCGATGACATGCTCGTAGCCATCCGCACGCGCCAGCTCGACCTTCTCGGTGGTGCTGGCCGTGGAGATCACTTTGGACGCGCCCAGCCGACGTGCAATCTGGACGGTTTCCATGCCCACGGCGCTGCCAATCGCTGGAGCGAGTACGGTCTGGCCTTCCTTGAACTTCGCCAGTTCGGTAAGCGCCAAGTAACCGGTCAAGTAACCGGCGCCCGCCAGAAACGCCGCGGCGTGCGCGTCATCCAGTTGAGCCGGCACGGGTATGAGGCCGCCTGCCGGAACGGCGACGAACTCTCGCCAAGTGCCGTCCACCGTCAAACCCAAACCCTGACCCGTAACGAAAACGCGATCGCCGGCATGGAACTGGGAACCGCCGGATTCGACAACGACGCCTACGCCGGTCTGGCCGCCAATGCGAGGCAGATTCTGGGGGGTGGCGAAATAGATGTGACCGGAACGGAAGGTGTTGTCCAGCGGGTTCACGCCGACCGCGCGCATGGCCACCAAGACCTCGCCGGCCTTGGGCACAGGGCGTTCCAGGGCGACCAGGCGGTTTTCCTCATAGCTTCCATAGGACTGATATTGAATGGCTTTCATTGGGGATCTCAAAGACGGGTTCAGGGGTAAGGACCGGCCCTGAAGAAGGGCGGGCGCGGCTCTAAAGTTAGTTTAATAATGCAACCAAATTTGAAGTATGCCCCTGCGCGGTTGCATAATGCAACTAGATTTTGGTGAGACTTCTCATGCGACGCATAAGCTTCGATAAATCCGCTTGTCCTATTGCCCGCAGCCTGGATGCGGTGGGGGATTGGTGGTCGCTATTGATTGTTCGGGACGCCCTGGCTGGGGTCCGGCGCTTTGGCGATTTTCAGAAGAGCCTCGGCCTGGCCAAAAACATTCTCACGCAGCGCCTCAAGCGTCTGGTGGCGTTGGGCATCATGGAAACGGTTCCCGCGTCCGACGGCAGCGCCTATCGCGAGTACGCTCTCACGCCCAAGGGGGAAGGGTTGCTGACCGTAATCGTGGCTTTGCGCCAATGGGGCGAGGAGATGTGTTTCGCGCGGGGCGAAAGCCACCCGCCGCTGCTTGAAGCCAAGACAGGGCGCCCAGTGGCGCGCCTTCAGGTGACTTCGCATGATGGCCGCCCGCTACGCGTCGCCGACCTGCTACTCGGGCGCCTGTCCTGCGACCAGCCGCCTGCAGGGGAGGCGGGCGACTTCCCATGATCGTATGGCAAGGGAGGCCCGAGCGCGCACTTGCTTCCGCCATCGGCGACACGCTCTTCTATCTAGCCGGCCCTACGGGCTGCATCAAAGTGATTCGCGACCAACATCCCACTCCCTGGCCTGACCCTCAAGAGCCCTTAGAGCCTGTTCACGATCTCCCCGGCGCGGGCTACGGGGAGATCGTGAACAGGCTCTTAGATTTCAATGGACAAGCTTGGATGCCACGATGGCTGGAAACCCTTGCTGCAACAGGATTCCCTGGACGCCATTGGACAAATATGGATGCTTATATGGTGGCTATGGGTGGACTCGAACCACCGACCCCAGCATTATGAGTGCTGTGCTCTAACCGGCTGAGCTACATAGCCATGGGGTGCGTCCCGCCGGGTGTCGTCGACCTGGCGTCGATCAGGCGGGGCGCGGCAGTTTAGTCGCCCTGGCCCTTGGGTTCAAGAGGCTGGCTTGCCCGGACCTTACCCGCATGGTTGAATCGTCCTTGAGGGCCGCCGCCTGGCGCGCTGGCCCGAGGAGGCGACATGATCGACGTTGATGGCTACCGTCCGAATGTGGGCATCGTGCTGCTGAACGCAGACGGCCGACTGTTCTGGGCGCGCCGCGTCAATCGTGACGGCTGGCAGTTCCCCCAGGGCGGCATGCGCAGCGACGAGACCCCGCTGGAGGCCATGTACCGCGAGCTGGAGGAGGAAACCGGCCTCGCTCCGCATCACGTCGAAGTGGTCGGCGCCACCCGCGGCTGGCTGCGCTATCGCCTGCCCAGCCGGTACATCCGCCATCACCAGCGCCCCACCTGCATCGGCCAGAAGCAAGTGTGGTTCCTGCTGCGCCTGGTGGGCGGCGAGGAGGCGCTGCGCCTGGACGCCTGCGAAAAGCCCGAGTTCGACCACTGGCGCTGGGTGGATTTCTGGTATCCCGCCGCGCACGTGGTCAATTTCAAGCGGCAGGTCTACGAGCGCGCGCTGCGCCACTTCGCGCCGCTGGTGGAATCGCTATTAAGCATGGATCTGGGCGACCTGCCCCAGCGCCCGTCGGACCAGCGCGACCATCCACGCAAGGGCCAGGCGGCGGCCTGACCTCGCTTCCGCCCCGGGTTGCCAGCCAATAGTTGACAATCATTCGCATTTGCGTTCCCATACATGCCCATGTATATCTGCATGTGCAACGCCGTGACCGACGGCGACATCCGCCGCGCCGCCGCCGAGGGCATCCACCGCTTCAGCGACCTGCAGGCGCGCACCGGCTGCTCGGACTGCTGCGGCTGCTGCGAACAGGAGGCGAGGGCCACCCTCGACAAGGCTGTCCAGCAGGTATCGCTGGCCCTGCCGGTCGCCGCCACGGCCTGATTCCGGCGCACGCACGCTCCACCCGAAACGCGCAGCCCCTGCTGCGCGTTTTTCGTTGGCCACGCTGAGTCATTCTCGTTCCGTCATCCCTGCCGGGGGAGGACGTATAGTCCCTCGCTGTCAGCGTAAGGAGACTACCCATGAAGGGCGACGCCAAGGTCATCGAGTTCCTCAACAAGGTGCTCTACAACGAACTGACCGCGATCAACCAGTACTTCCTGCATTACCGCATGTACAAGAACTGGGGCTACAACGAGCTGGCGGAGCACGAGTACAAGGAATCAATCGAGGAAATGAAGCACGCCGATCACCTGATCGAGCGCATCCTGTTCCTCGACGGCCTGCCCAACCTGCAGCACCTGGGCAAGCTGCGCATCGGCGAAAACACGGCCGAATGCCTGCAGGGCGACCTGGACCTGGAGATGGCCGCGGTGAAGGACCTGCGCGAGGCCATCGCCTACAGCGAAGGCATCGCCGACTACGTCAGCCGCGACCTGTTCAAGAGCATCCTCCACGACGAGGAAGAGCACATCGACTGGCTGGAAACCCAGTTCAGCCTGATCAAGGACATCAGCATCGAGCGCTACCTGCAGGCCAAGATCGACAGCTGACCGGCAGGTCCCCCGCGAAGCGCCCTGCCGGCGCCTTCGCCGGACGGCACAAGCAGCGGGGCCATGCCCGCTGTGCCCAGGGCCACGCAAAGCGTGGCCTTGTTCCTTGACGCTTCCGTCACGCCGCGGCTATACCTTGGCTTTTCCCGGGAAGGCCGCGCATGGCTTCACGCCCACCCCCGCGCTTCGTGGTGCGGCCGCACGATGCGGCCGGCCAGCGGCGGCGCGCGCTATGGATGGGCCTTGCCTGGGTCGCCAGCCTGGCGCTGGTGGCCGTGCTGGCCGGCGGCCTGGCCCACCGCGCCACGCCCGCCGCCACCGAGATGCGCCAGCTCAAGGCGCTGGCCAGGCAGAACGACGACCTGCAGCAGCAGGTGGCCAACCTGCAGCGCGCAGGCCAGGTGGCCGACATCGCCAACCGTTCGGTGCGCAAGACCCTGGCCGAGCGCGAGGAGGAGATCAGCGGCCTGCGCGCCGACCTGGGCTTCTACGCGCGCCTGACCGGGGGCGATGCCCAGCGCGAGGGGCTCAAGGTGCAGGAGGTGCGCCTGCGGCCGGTCGCCGACTCGCATGCCTGGAACCTCACCCTCAGCCTGACCCAGAACGCCAAGCGGGGCGAGGACGTGATCGGCACCGCCACGGTGAGCGTGGAGGGCCTGCGCGGCGACAAGGTGGTCCAGCTGGGCTGGGACGCGTTGGGCGACACCGCCCAGGCCGGCGGCGTTCCCTTTCGCTTCAAGTATTTCCAGCAGCTGCACAGCACCATCGTGCTGCCCGCCGACTTCCGGCCCACCCGCCTGCTGGTCACCGCCCGTCCGAGCGGTGACGACGCGGTCACTCGCCCGGTGGCCTGGGGCGAGGCGCTGTCCGGCCACCTCACACCGACCCAGGGGGAACAAGATGCTCAACCGTAAACGCTCCGAACGCGCCGCGACCGGCGCGGACACCAGCCTGATCGCGCGCGGCACCCTCATCCGGGGCCAGGTGCGTTTCAGCGGCACCCTGCACCTGGATGGCCAGGTCGTGGGCTCGGTACAGGCCGGCGAGGAAGGGGCGGTGTTCACGCTCAGCGAGCACGGTATCGTGGAGGGTGAGATCCAAGTGCCGCACGCCATCATCAACGGCCAAGTGCGGGGCGACATCCACGCCAGCGAACGCCTGGAACTGGCGCCGGCGGCCCGCGTCACCGGCGACGTGCACTACCGCACCCTGGAAATGGCCGCCGGCGCCCAGGTGAACGGCCACATGAGTCACCACACCGCCGAGATGCCGCTGCGCGAGCTGCCGTCCCCCGCCATAGCCGAGACAGAGGCCGACGCCGTGCCGGCCTGATCGCGCTATCCTTGCGTACATATCGTCGCACCCCCATCTGGGTCCCATGGATACCGTCGTCCCCCTTCCCATCGTTCCCGACTACCGCAACGCCGGCGAGCCGCTGGTGTTCACCCAGGCCGCGGCCCGCAAGGTGCACGAGCTGATCGCGGAGGAAGGCAATCCCGAGCTGAAGCTACGCGTGTACATCACCGGCGGCGGCTGCTCGGGCTTCCAGTATGGCTTCACCTTCGACGAGGCCCAGGCCGAGGACGATTTCGCGCTCAACCGCGAGGGCGTCACCCTGCTGGTCGACCCGCTGTCGCTGCAGTACCTCACCGGCGCCGAGATCGATTACTCGGAAAGCCTGAGCGGCGCGCAGTTCGTCATCCGCAACCCCAACGCCAAGACCACCTGCGGCTGCGGCTCCTCCTTCTCCACCTGAGCGCCGCCACGGCATGGACCGCAATCCCCTGCCGCGCCTCAACACTTTCGCGGGCCTGAGCCACGTGCTCGATCGCGTCGCCGAGCGGCGCGACGAGTCGATGTGGGTGGGCGATCTGGCCGCTTCGGCGCAGGCGCGCTACCTGGCGATCGACCCGCTGGGCGAAACCTACCTGCATCCCGGACGACCCGCGCTGCGCTGGCTCGACGTCGCCGAGCGCGAGCGCTGGCTGGGCGACCTGAAGGCCAGTTTCCTAGGCTTCGCCCATGAGCAGCCGCGTTTTCTGCTGACGGTGGACGACGACGCCCGCGCCGCCGAGCTGGCGACCCTGCTGGACGCGCGCCGCGCCAGCCTGCGCGAGGTGGGCCTGCAACTGCCCGCCGACGAGGCCGGGCTGTTCGCCTACGGCAAGGGCCTGGCGCATTGGCAGCGCGAGACGCGCCACTGCGCCTACTGCGGCGCGCCGGTGGTGCTGGTGGCCTCAGGGCATCGCGCGCAGTGCACCAACAACGATTGTGGCCGCATGCACTTCCCCCGCACCGACGCGGCGGTGATCGTGATCGTCGAATACGAGGGCCGCTGCCTGCTGGGCCGCCAGGCCGGCTGGCCCAAGGGCCGCTATTCCACCCTGGCCGGCTTCGTCGAGCCCGGCGAGGCGCTGGAGGATGCCGTGCGACGCGAGGTCGCCGAGGAATCGGGTGTGCTCGTGGGCGAGGTGCGCTACCACTCCTCGCAGCCCTGGCCGCTGCCGCAATCGCTGATGGTGGGCTTCACCGCCAAGGCGGTCTCGCCTGAAATCCGCCTGCGCGACCGCGAACTGGAGGAGGCGCGCTGGTTCACCCCGCAGGACATCGTCGACGGCCTCGCCAATGGCAGCTTCCTGCCCTCGCCGCCCTTGTCGGTGTCCTACCACCTGCTGTCCCATTGGCTGCAGCAACAGGCGGGAACGGACCTCGACACACTGGTGGCGCAATACGCCAGACGCTGACGTCCGGCACCCGCAAGCGGGCCTGCCCCTTGCCCTACAATGCGGCCATCGACAGGGAGAACTCACGTCCATGGCAGTCAGCCTGCTTACCGCGCTCATCGCCCTCGGCCTGTTGCACGTGCTGCCACAACTGGCGCACTGGCGCGGCGACGGCGGCTTCCGCCGCTGGGTGGCGCAGCTGGGCGACACCGCCGGCCCCGCGCGCGTGGCGGTGACGCTGGGCGTGCCGGTGGTGTTCTGCCTGGTGGTGCTGTGGCTGCTCACGCTGCTGCCGGGCAGCGAGCTGTTCCGGCTGGCGTTCTCGCTGGTGGTGCTGTTGTACTGCTTCGGGCCGCATGCCTTCGAGGCAGACCTGGAGGCCATCATCAAGGCCCCGGACCAGGCCTCGCGCGAGGCCGCCGCGCAGGCGTTGTCCGATGACGGCGAGGCGGTGGCCTGGAACGCCATCGCGCTGGGCGAGGCCACGGCCTACGCGGCGCTGCGGCGGCGCTTCGGCGTGCTGCTGTGGTTCTTCCTGCTGGGTCCTGCCGGCGCGCTGCTGTACCGCCTGGCGCAGACGCTGGGGCGCGATCCCAGCTTGCGCCTGGACCCGTCCGCGCGCGCCGCGGCGCATGCCTTCGCCAACGCCGCCGACTGGCTGCCCGCGCAACTGATGGTGTTCACGCTGGCCCTGGTCGGCCATTGGGACGCGGTGATCGGCGCGTGGAAGCGCTGGCACCAGCAGCAATCACCCAACAGCTGGTACGTGGAGGGCCCGGGTTTCCTCGGCGCCGCCGCGCGCGCCGACGTGCAGGTCGATATCGAGGCCGGCGACGGCTACGCGGAGGAGCGCGTCGATACGCTGGGCGAACTGGTCCGCCTGCGCAGCGCCCTGCTGCGCGCCCTGTTGACGTGGCTCAGCCTGGTGGCGCTGGTCGTACTGGCCGGCTGGATGCGCTGACCCCACGACAGCGCCTGTAGGCGCGCACCCAGTGCGCGATCATCGTTGCCTCGGGTTCGCGCACTGGGTGCGCGCCTACAGGGGCGATGACGCCTACGCGTAGTCGCCGCGCAACTCGCGTACCCGCGCTTCCAGCGTCGCCAGGCCCGCGTCGTCCGGCGCAATGGGCGCGCCGGCCACCAATTCCACCCGCGCCCGGAAACGGCGCGGCAGGCGCGCCCGGTGCAGCATCGAGTCGCGCCGGCTCCATACGCTGCCCCACAGGCCACGCAGCGCCAGCGGCACCACCGGCACCGGGCGGCGCTCCAGGATATGCGCCACGCCCGGGCGGAACGGCGCGATGTCGCCGTCACGGGTGAGCCCGCCCTCGGGAAAGATGCACACCAGCTCGCCCGCCGCCAGCGCGGCATCCACTTCGTCGTAGGCCTTCCGCAGCACGGCCGGATCTTCCTTGTGGCCGGCAATGGGGATCGCCCGGGCCGTGCGGAACACGAACCGCAGCACGGGAACGTTGAAGATCCGGTAGTACATGACGAAGCGCGCGGGCCGCCGCAGGTTGGCCATCAGCACCAGCGGGTCCATGAAGCTGACGTGGTTGCACACCAGCAAGGCCGGACCTTCGTGCGGAATGCGTTCCAGCCCGTCCACGCGCACGCGGTACAGCGTGTTCACCAGCACCCAGGTGATGAAGCGCATCAGGAACTCGGGAACGATGGTGAAGATGTACGTCGCCACCGCCACGTTGAGCACGGCGGCGGCGAGGAAGATCTGCACCGCGGTCAGGCCCAGCGCGCCGAGCGCCAGGCCGAAACCCGACGCCAGGCAGATGAACAGTGCGTTGAGGATGTTGGTGCCGGCGATCACCCGCGACAGCCGGCTGCCCGGCGTGCGCGCCTGCACGTAGGCGAACAGCGGCACCACGTAGAAACCGCTGAAGACGCCGATCAAGGTGAGGTCCAGTGCCACGCGCCAGCTTCCCGCGCCACGCAGGAAACCGAGCCAGTCCAGCCCATGCACGGTCGCCACGTGCGGATGGGCGAAGTAGAGATCCACGCCGAACGCGGTGAGCCCGAACGCGCCGAGCGGCACCAGGCCCACCTCCACGCGGCGCCCCGACATGCGCTCGCACAGCAGGGCGCCAACGCCCGTGCCCAGCGAGAACAGCGTAAGCACCAGCGTGTTGACCGAACCATCGCCACCGAGGTTGACGCGCGTGTAGTTGGGCAACTGCGCGATCAGCACCGTGCCGAAGAACCAGTACCAGGAAATCCCGAGCACCGCGTTGAACACGCGCCGGTCCTGCCGGGTGATGCCGAGCACGCGCCCGGTCTCGGTGAGCGGATTCCAGTTGAAGGCCAGTTCCGGCGCGGTGGCCGGCGCCGGTGGGATGCGCCGGCTGGCGAGATAACCGAGCACCGCCACCAGGATGGTGGCCGCCGATGCGGCGACCGGTCCGTAGCCGGCGATCAGCATCAGCCCATTGCCGGCAATCATGCCGACCAGCATGGACAGCTGCGTGCCCATTTCCACCATGCCGTTGCCGCCCACCAGTTCCTCCGGCTTCAAGGCTTGCGGCAGGATGGCGTACTTGATCGGACCGAACGTGGTCGAATGCAGCCCCATCAGGAACAGCACCACCAGCAGCAGGATGGTGTGATGGGTGTAGAAGCCGACCGCCGCGATCGCCATCGCGGCGATCTCGAACAGCTTCACGTAGCGGATGATGCGCGATTTCTCGTACTTCTCCGCCAGCTGGCCGGCGGTGGCCGAGAACAGGAAATACGGCAGGATGAACAGGGCCGGCGCCAGGTTGGTGTAGAGCGACACCGTCCTGTCGTCCAGCCCCATCTGGAACGCCACCAGCATGACCAGCGCATTGCGGAAGGCGTTATCGTTGAACGCCCCCAGCGCCTGAGTCCAGAAGAACGGGGCGAAGCGGCGGCTGCCGAGCAGTTGGAATTGGCTCATGCGCGGGGCTGGTGAGGGATCACGGCAAAGCCTAGCGCGAAACGATGGCGGCCACATATCAAGCCACGACGTCGAAATCGGTGCCGCAGGTTCGTCGACATCATGCCGGGCCGATCCGGCTCAACCTTGACGAGAACATGATGTCCAAGCTTCGCGTACAGAGCTTCACCCTTTCCCTGGATGGCTACGGCGCGGGCCCTGGCCAGGACCTGGATAATCCGCTCGGCCGGGGAGGCGCGGACCTGATGGAATGGTTCTTCCACACGCGCGCCTGGCGCCGGATGCACGGCCAGGAGGGCGGCGAGACCGGTGTCGACAATGCCATGGCGGAGCAGGGTTTCGAGGGCATCGGCGCGTGGATCCTGGGGCGCCACATGTTCGGCCCGGTGCGCGGCCCCTGGCCGGACGACAGTTGGAAAGGCTGGTGGGGCGAGGAACCGCCCTACCACGTGCCGGTGTTCGTACTGACCCACCACGCGCGGCCGTCGTTCACGATGGCCGGCGGCACCACCTTCCACTTCGTCACCGAGGGCATCCATGCCGCGCTCGAACAGGCGCGGGAAGCGGCGGAGGGACGCGACGTGCGCCTGGGCGGCGGCGTCGCCACCGTGCGCGCCTACCTGCGCGAACGCCTGGTGGACGAGATGCACCTGGCCGTGCGGCCGGTGCTGCTCGGCACCGGCGAATCGCTGTTCCGCGATCTGGACTTGCGCGCGCTGGGCTATGCCTGTACCGGCAGCATCGCCGGGGAACGCGCCACCCACGTGTTCCTGCGGCACAGTTAGCAAGGCGCACTCCGCCTTGTGGGCGGCTATCCGCTTATGCCTCTCGACGTCGAGACGCAAGGATGGCCATCGTGCAACGGATCAGCCGCGATGCAGCGCCCGATGGGCGATGTCGCGGCGGCAGAACGCGCCGTCGTAGTGGATCTTGCCCACGGCGGCATAGGCGTGCTCGCGCGCGGCGGCGATGTCCTTGCCCAGCGCGCATACGGTCAGCACGCGGCCGCCGGCGGTGACCACCCGCCCCTGTGCATCGAGCTGGGTGCCGGCGTGGAACACCTTCACCTCGGCGCCGAAGTCGCCGTCCAGGCCGGTGATGACGTCGCCGCTGCGCACCTTGCCCGGGTAGCCGCCGGCAGCCATCACCACGCCCAGCGAGGGACGCGGGTCCCATTGCACGTGGGTGTGGTGCAGCTCGCCGTCCAGCGCGGCCTCGATCAGGTCGACCAGGTCGGACTTCAGGCGCAACATGATCGGCTGCGTTTCCGGATCGCCGAAGCGCACGTTGAATTCGATGACCTTGGGTGCGCCGCTCTTGTCGATCATCAGGCCCGCGTAGAGGAAGCCGATGAAGGGCGCGCCTTCCATCGCCATGCCGCGCAGGGTGGGCTCGATCACTTCCTTGAGGATGCGCTTCTCCACCGCTGGCGTGACCACCGGCGCGGGCGAGTACGCGCCCATGCCGCCGGTGTTGGGGCCGAGGTCGCCCTCGTCGCGGCGCTTGTGGTCCTGGCTGCTGGCCATCGGCAGCGCGTGCTGGCCATCGCTCATCACGATGTAACTGGCTTCCTCGCCTTCCAGGAATTCCTCGATCACCACGCGGGCGGAGGCATCGCCGAAGGCATGCGCGCCCAGCATGTCGTGCAGCGCCTGCTCGGCATCGGCCTGGGTCAGCGCCACCACCACGCCCTTGCCGGCGGCGAGGCCGTCGGCCTTGATGACGATCGGCGCGCCATGCTTGCGCACGTAGGCCAGCGCGGGGCTGAGTTCGGTGAATACCGCGTAGCGCGCGGTGGGGATGTTGTGGCGCATCAGGAAGTCCTTGGCGAAGGCCTTGGAACCTTCCAGCTGCGCGGCCACGGCGCGCGGGCCGAAGCAGCGCAGGCCGGCACTGCGGAACTTGTCGACCAGGCCAGCGACCAGCGGCACCTCGGGGCCGACCACGGTCAGCTCGATCTTCTCGTCCTTGGCCAGCTTGAACAGGCCATCCAGGTCGTTGACGGCCACGTTGGCGTTGCGCAGGCCCTTCTCACGGGCGGTGCCCGCATTGCCCGGGGCCACGATCACCTCGCTCACGCGCGGCGACTGCTTGAGCTTCCACGCCAGCGCATGCTCGCGACCGCCGCTGCCGATGACCAGGACTTTCATGCTTGCTCCAACTGCGTAAGGGTGGCGCCGATCACAGCGCAGTACGCCATTGTAAGGGGGCCGGGCGGACTTGCGCAGCGCAGCACGGGCACCGGTTCAAAGAGCCTGTCAAAGTTTCGGTGTCATCCGGCTACCCCTCCCGACCTCCCCCCTGCAAGCAGGGGTGGAGCCAAAAGATATGCGCTCCGGCCGCTGTGCGCAGGGGAGGTCGGGAGGGGTAATTGATGGCACGCCGAGATCGTGAACAGGCTTTAAGAAATGCTCAGCTTCGCCCTTCCAGCAAGGCCAGCAGGGCCGCGCGGGGCAGCTTGCCGGTCTCGTTGCGCGGCAGGGCATCGACGCGCTTGAGCGGACGCGGCAGGAACACCGGGTCCACCGCCTGGCGCAGCGCGTCGAGGATGGCGTGCTCGCTCAGCTCCGGCGCCACCGCCAGCGCGGCGATGCGCTGCACGCCGAGGGCGTCGCCATCGTCGAGCTGGAACACCACGCCGTCCTTCACGCCGGGCACGGCCAGCAGGCGATGGGTGAGATCGCCCAGCGAGGCGCGCTTGCCGGCGATCTCCAGCATGTCGGCATGCCGGCCGCGCAGGCGGAAGCGGCGGCCGCCGTCGTGCAGGGTGACGATGTCGGCCAGGGTCATCGGCTGTTCCAGCTGCGGCGCGCGGATCTGCGTGCCGTCCGGCTGGGGATGCAGCTGCACGCCCTCGTACAGGGTCCAAGGTTCGTCGGCGGCCGCGCGACGGCTGGCGAACACGCAGGTCTCGGTGGAGCCGAACACTTCCAGCAGCGGAGCGCCGTAGCGGGCCTCGGCGGCCTGGGCCAGCGCCACCGGCATCGGCGCGGTGGCCGACACCAGGGCGGCCAGCGGCGGCAGCGCCACGCCTGATTCGATCAGGGCGCGCAGGTGCACCGGGGTGGTCACCAGCACGCGCGGCATCGGTACCTGGGCCAGCGCAGCGGCCACGTCGGCGGGGAAAAACGGCCGGCCGGCATGCACGCTCACCTCGTCAAGCAAGGGCAGCAGCACCGACATCTCCACGCCGTACATGTGCTGCGGGGGCACCGTGGCCACCACCTGGAAACCCTTGCCCACCTGCGCATGCAGCGCGCGCAGGTTGCCGGCGTTGCTGGCGTGGAAACTGCCCCAGGTCTTGGACGTGCCCTTCGGCGCGCCGGTGGAACCAGAGGTGTAGCCGATGGCGACCACCTGATCGGCGGGTATCGGCGGCACTGCCAGGTCGCCATCGTCCACCGCGTGCGGCTCGGCCAGCAGGGGCAGGTGGCGGTAATGCGGCGGGGGATTGTCCAGGACCAGTTCGCCCACGGCGTAGCAGCCCGGATGGATGGCCATCACCTCGGCCACCGCCTGCGGCGCGCGGGAGGAGGGCAGCAGGTTGGCCTGGCCGCGCAGCGCGATGGCGCAGAACGCCACCAGGAAGGCATAGCGGTCCTCGCACAGGTTCACGGCGGTCGCGGCGGGCGGCAGCTGATCGGCCACCGCGCGCACGTGGGCCAGGAAGCGACCGGCGCCGATGGCCTCGCCATGGCGCCACGCCACCGTGCGCTGCGGATGGCCGGCCGCGAGCAAGGGCAGGGCAAGGCCTTGCGCCTGTTCCTGCCGGGCATTTTCAAAAACCTTGGCCAAGACGATCTCCGGCAAACTGCAATCGATCCCCGACCGGTCCGGCGCACACCGGGCCAGCCCACGGACTGGTGGAGAGAGCCCGCGAGGCCCCCATCCTCACGGTAGCCACTGAATCCGCCCCGACCGGCGGCTCATGGCATGTGCCAGCCGTTCATCCTTCGGTCGATCCGGCTGAACGGTCCCCTATCAGCCACGGATGATAGCGCCGGAAATGGCGTCGCGGATGGCCGTGGGGCGCTCCTGGCCGCCCAGCGGCGCATCCAGCAGGCCGTCCAGCGCCTCGCCGAAATAGGCCTCCACCGTCGCCGCGGAACGCGCGGGCGGCTGGCCGTGGGGATTGGCGCTGGTGGAGACCAGGGCGCCGCCGAAGGTGCGGCACAACGCGGCCGCCGGCGCATGGGCGGTGACCCTGAGGGCGATGCCGGCATGCCCGCCGGCCACCCAGGACGGCACCTCGGCCGAACGGGGGAATACCCAGGTATAGGGCCCCGGCCAACTGGAGAGCACCTGCTCGAATACCTCGCGGGGAAGTGCCGCGCGATCGATGTAGCGCTCGACCTGGCCGACGTCCGCCGCGATCAGCAGCACGCCCTGCGTGGGCGGCCGCTGCTTGAGCGCGAACAGCCGTTCGAAGGCCGCCTGGTCGTGCGGATCGCAGCCGAGCCCGAACACCGCCTCGGTGGGATAGGCCAACACGCCGCCACGGCGCAGCAGCGCGGCGGCGGCGTCCAGGTCGGCGAGGGTGAAGCGCGCCGCCACTTTCAGGCGGTGGTCTTCTTCGCGGCCACCTTCTTCGCGGTGGCTTTCCTGGCCGGGGCCTTCTTGGCGGCGGTCTTCTTCGGCGCCGTCTTGCTGGATGCGGCCTTCTTGGCAGCGGCCTTCTTCGCGGCCGGCGTCTTGGCTACAGCCGCCTTCTTCGCCGCGGGCGCCTTCTTGGCCGCCGCCTTCTTGAACGCGCCACGTCCCTTCTTCACCGGCGCGGCCGCCAGCAGCTCCAGGCACTGCGCCTCGGTCAGGTCCTTCGGCTCGGTGTCCTTCGGGATGCGCGCGTTCTTCTCGCCATCGGTGATGTACGGGCCGAAGCGGCCGTTGAGCACCTGCACGCCGTTGCCGAAATCCTTGATGACGCGGTTGGCCAGCATCTCCAGCTTTTCCTGCACGATCTGCAGGGCGCGCGGCAGCTCGATGGTGTAGGGGTCGTCCTCGGCCTTGAGCGAGGCGTAGGTGTTGCCCTGCTTCACGAACGGGCCGAAGCGGCCCACGCCCACGCTCACCTCGTCACCGTTCTCGGCATGGCCCAGCTTGCGCGGCAGCTTGAACAGCTCCAGCGCCTGCTCCAGCGTGATGGTGTGCATGCTCTGGCCGGGACGCAGCGAGGCGAACTGCAGCTTCTCGTCCGTATCCTTGTCGCCGATCTGCGCGTAGGGCCCGTAGCGTCCCAGGCGCACCGACACCGGCTTGCCGCTCTTGGGGTCGCTGCCCAGCTCGCGCGCGCCGGTGGCCTCGCTGCGGTCCACCGTCTCGGTCTTTTCCTCCACCTGCTGCTTGAAGGGCTGCCAGAAGCGCTGCATCAGCGGTACCCAGGCCTCCTCGCCGCGGCTGACTGCATCCAGCTCGTCCTCGAGCTTGGCGGTGAAGTCGTAGTCCACGTAGCGGGTGAAGTGCTGGGTGAGGAACTTGCTCACCGCGCGGCCCACGTCGGTGGGCTTGAAGCGGCGGCTGTCGAGGAACACGTACTCGCGGTTGAGCAGCACCTGGATGATGCTGGCGTAGGTGGACGGGCGGCCGATGCCGTATTCCTCCAGCGCCTTCACCAGGCTCGCTTCGGAATAGCGCGGCGGCGGCTCGGTGAAGTGCTGGTCGGCCACGATGTCGTGCAACGCGACCTGCTCGCCGACCTCCAGCTTCGGCAAGCGGCGGCCTTCGTCGTCGTCCTCCGCGCTCTTCTGGTCGCGGCCTTCCTCGTACACGGCGAGGAAGCCCGGATCGACCACGGTGGTGCCGGTCGAACGGAATGCGGCGTCGCCGCCGGCGACGTGCTTGAGGTCGAAATCCACCGACACGGTGTTGAGCGTGGCGTGGATCATCTGGCAGGCGACGGTGCGCTTCCAGATCAGTTCGTACAGCTTGCGCTGCTCGTCATTGAGGAACGAGGCCACCTCGCGCGGCGTGCGCATGGCCGAGGTCGGGCGGATCGCCTCGTGCGCCTCCTGCGCGTTCTTGGACTTGGCCTTGTAGGCCTGGGGATGGTCCGGCAGCGCCTTGCGGCCGAAATCGCGCGCGATCAGCTCGCGCAGCTCGCCCACGGCGTCCTCCGACAGCGCCACCGAATCGGTACGCATGTAGGTAATCAGGCCGACGTTGCCCTCGCTGCCCAGCGAGACGCCCTCGTACAAGCCCTGCGCGACCTTCATGGTGCGGCTGGTGGAGAAGCCGAGCTTGCGCGCGGCCTCCTGCTGCAGGGTGGAGGTGGTGAACGGCGGCGCCGGGCGGCGCTTGCGCTCCTTGCTGCCCACCTCGCTGACGGTGAGGTGGCCGTGCGCGGCCTCCTTCAACGCCGCGCGCGCGGCCATCGCGTCGGCCTCGTTGGTGAGGTCGAACTGCTCGAACTTCTTGCCGTGCAGCTTGGTGAGCCTGGCGCTGAAGTCGCCCTCCGGGTGGCGCAGCGCGGCCTCGACGGTCCAGTACTCGCGCGCCCTGAACGCCTCGATCTCCTCCTCGCGCTCCACGATCATGCGCAGCGCCGGCGACTGCACGCGGCCGGCGGAGAGGCCGCGCTGCACCTTGCGCCACAGCACCGGCGAGAGATTGAAGCCCACCAGGTAGTCCAGCGCGCGGCGCGCCTGCTGCGCGTCGACCAGGTCGTGCGACAGCTGGCGCGGGCTGGCCACGGCCGCCTTGATCGCCTTGGGGGTGATCTCGGAGAACACCACGCGGTGGAGCTGCTTGCCCTTGGTCAGGCCACGCTCCTTGAGGATCTCGCTGATATGCCAGGAGATCGCCTCGCCCTCGCGGTCCAAGTCGGTCGCGAGGTAGATGTCGTCGGCCAGCTTGGCCGCCTTGGCGATGGCGTCGACGTGTTTCTCGTTGCGGTCGATCACCTCGTAGGCCATGGCGAAGCCGTGGTCGGTATCCACCGCCCCCTCCTTCGGCTTCAGGTCACGCACATGGCCATAGGAGGCCAGGACCTGGAAATCCTTGCCAAGGTATTTGTTGATCGTCTTGGCCTTGGCCGGCGACTCAACGATAAGCAGGTTTTTTGCCATGAAACTCGGTATCCGCCATCGGGGGGGACCGGCACGTCTGGCCGGCTTCTTATATTTAGTTAAAGGCATGCGGGCTCGACCGCGTCAAGCTCGACCATGTGAAAACGCGCCGCGGTGCGGCTTTGGCGGGACCGCTCAATCCGGCAACCGCTGGTAACGGCCACCCGGCAGGACCTCGATCCTGCCGTCCAGTTCCAGCATCAGCAGCGCCGGCGCCAGGTCCGCGACAGCCAGGCCGGTGCAAGCCGCCAGCTCGTCCAGGGCCATCGGTCCATGGCCCAGGGCATCGAGCAAGACCTGGCCGGCGGCATCTGGCGGCGTCCGCGGCGACGGCACCCCGGCAGCCTCCAGCCGACTGGCCAGTTCGCACCCCAATGCCCGTGCGGCGGGCGCAAGCACCTCCACGATCTCGCTGGCCGATTCCACCAGCCGCGCGCCATCGCGCAACAGCTGATGGCAACCGCGGGCGAGCGGATTATGTATGGAACCGGGCAGCGCGAATACCTCGCGGCCCTGTTCGGCGGCCAGCCGGGCGGTGATCAGCGAGCCCGAGCGCAGCCCCGCCTCGACCACCAGGGTGCCCAGCGCCAAGCCGGACAGTATGCGGTTGCGGCGGGGAAAATGGTCGCTGCGGGCCGGCGTGCCAGGGGGGAACTCGCTCACCATCGCGCCGTGCGCCGCGATGCGCCGGGCCAGCTCGCGATGCCGGCGGGGATAGGCCAGGTCCGGCCCGGTGCCGACCACCGCCACGGTGGGCAGGCCCGCCTCCAGCGCGGCCTGGTGGGCGGCGCCGTCGATGCCGTCGGCCATGCCGCTGGTGATGGCGAAGCCCGCCCAGCCCAGCGCCTGGGCGAAGGCGCGGGCATGGGTGCGGCCGCCCAGGCTGGCGGCGCGGGCGCCCACGATGGCGACCTGGGGCAACAGCAGCAGGCCGGTGTCGCCGGCGGTGAACAAGGCAACCGGCGGCTGCGGGATGTCCGCCAGTTGAGGCGGGAAATCCTCGTCCAGGCAGGTCAGCAGGCGATGGCCCGGCTCGGCCAGCCAGGCCAGGTCGGCCGCCAGGCGCGCCGCGTCCGGCTGCCGCAGCCAGTCTCGGGCCGGACCGGGCTGGGCCGCCCCCTTGCGGCGGAAGGCCTCCAGCGTGGCCTCGATGTCCCCTTGCTGCGTATCCAGCTCGCGGCGCAGCCGGCTCGGCCCCAGGCCCGGGGTGCGCAGCAGGACCAGCCAGGGCCGGCAATGTTCCAGATCGTCCATGGCGGGCAAGCCTAGGGCCGTCCCCAACGAAAACGGCGCGGACAGAGCCGCGCCATCGTGTCGTCCCTCGCCTCGCGCTGCGGGCTTATTCGGGCAGTTCGAGCTTGTCGTGCCGGTGGATTGGGCGCAGGCCGTCCATGACCAGGCCGTAGCTGACCCGGTCGAAGGTGCGGAATACCATCACGTGGCCCACGAACTCCTGCGGCAGGGTCACGTCCTTGCCGGTACCTCGGTCCCAGCTGTCGTGCGCCACGTCGTCGGGAATGGATTCGCCCGGCTGGAAGACGGAATAGGTCTGGCCGTTTTCCACGCCGTCCTGCGCGCCGATGTTCAGCGCCACCACCTGGCGCGGGCCGACCGCGTCGTAGGCGTCGGCGAAGGCGATCACGCGGGCGTTGGCCGGTACCGACTTGGGTGCGTGTGGGTAGTAGTAGGGGTCGTACGGCTTGTCGTCGATCGGCAGCAGGCGGTCGCCCTTGCGGATCTCCAGGGTGGAGTCGAGCAGCAGCAGGGTGGTCGGGTCGCCCGTGCGCAGCACCTCGGCGGTGCCGATCACGCTGACCTCGGTGCCGATGTCCTCGCCGCGGCCATAGTGGCCATCGGCACGGAAATCCTCATGCCAGGGCGTGCGCACCATGGACACGTCGCTGTCCAGCGGATGCGCCACCAGGTCCGAGCCGCCGTCGCGCCCGGCCTTGCCGTTGAAGTCGCGGAAGGTCTGGGTGGGACGCACGATGGCGAAGCGCTGGCCCGGCTCGGCCTGCAGCTTGCGCACGTAGACGTTCTTGCCCACGGTGCCGCGCAGATCGGCCTCCTCGAAGCCCACCACGTAGGGCAGCGCCTTCACCTCGTTGCTGTTGAGCACGCGCATTTCCTTGAGGAACATGCGCAGTTGCTCCAGCGGGATGGCCGGCACCGCTTCGCCCTCGGCGTGCACGCGCGGCTGCAGGGTCAGGCGCGGCCCATTGATGAAGGACAGGTTGAGCACGTCGCCCGGGTAGATCAGGTGCGGGTTCTGTACCTGCGGGTTGGCCTGCCAGATCTCCGGCCACAGCCAGGGCTTGGACAGGAAACGCGCGGAAATCGCCCAGAGCGTGTCGCCCTTGCGCACCGTGTAGGTATCGGGGTGGTCGGCACGCAATTGCGCGCCAGCAGCGTAAACGGCCACGGTGACCAGCATGCCGGCCAGCAGCCCCATGGACTTTCTGATCATAAACGGGAATCCCCCATCCCCCGACGCTCGGGCGAGTGTAACCGAACCACTTGTTCACGCAACCGTGCCCAGTTGGCAAAACGGCATGCCAGACGGGGGCTTGGCGACGTACAATAAGGATCATTCTAGATGCGCCGGGGCTTGGTTTTTAGCGACTCGCCCGCAATTCCGACGCTGAGGTAAAGCCATCATGTCCACCCTGACCATTCTCGAATTTCCCGACCCCCGCCTGCGTACCAAGGCCGAGCCCGTGCGCGTGTTCGACGCCGAGCTCAAGCAGTTCGTGGCGGACATGTTCGAGACCATGTATAGCGCCAATGGCGTCGGCCTCGCCGCGACCCAGGTCAATGTGCACAGGCAGGTGTTGGTGGCCGACATGAGCGACGAGCGCGACCAGCCGCTGGTGCTGATCAACGCGCAGATCCTGGAAAAGGACGGCGAGCAGGTCTACCAGGAGGGCTGCCTGTCGTTTCCCGGCATCTACGCCGACGTCACCCGCGCGCTGAAGGTGAAGGTGAAGGCGCAGGACGTGGACGGCAACGCGTTCGAGCGCGAGTTCGAGGGCCCGCTCGCCGTATGCATCCAGCACGAGATGGACCACCTGGCCGGCAAGGTGTTCGTCGACTACCTGTCGCCGCTCAAGCGCTCCATGCTGCTCAAGCGCCTGGAAAAGCAGCGCAAGCAGGCGGCCAGCGCTTGAAGGCTCGCGTCGTCTTCGCGGGCACTCCCGAGTTTTCCGTTCCCTGCCTGGAGGCCTGCCGCGCCAGCGGCGCCGAGGTGGTGGCCGTCTATACCCAGCCCGACCGCCCCGCCGGCCGCGGCCGCAAGCTCACGCCCAGCCCGGTGAAGCAGGCGGCGCTGGCCGCCGGCATTCCGGTGGAACAGCCCGAATCGCTGAAATCCGGGGAGGCGCGCGCCACCCTGGCCGGTTACGCGCCCGACCTGATGGTGGTGGTGGCCTACGGGCTGATCCTGCCGCGCAAGGTGCTGGCCATCCCGCGCCTGGGTTGCTGGAACGTGCATGCAAGCCTGCTGCCGCGCTGGCGCGGCGCCGCGCCGATCCAGCGCGCCATCCTGGCCGGCGACGCCGAGAGCGGCGTGGACCTGATGCGGATGGAAGCCGGCCTCGACACTGGCCCGGTGCTATTGGAGCGCCGCACCCCGATCGGCCGCGAGGACACCGGCGGCAGCCTGCACGACCGCCTGGCCGCGCTGGGCGCCGAAGTGCTGGCCGAGGGCCTTTCGCGGGTCATGGCCGGCGAGACGCTGGTCGCCCACCCGCAGCCGGATGAGGGCGTCACCTACGCACACAAGCTGGAGAAGGCCGAGGCCAGGCTGGACTTCACCTGGCCGGCCATCGAGCTGGAACGCAAGGTCCGCGCCTTCGACCCCTGGCCGGTGGCCGAGGGCGAGATCGATGGCGAGCCCCTGCGCATCTGGGCCGCCCGCGCCATCGAGGGCCACGGCGAACCGGGCACCGTGCTGGCGATGAGCCGCGAGGGCATCGACATCGCCTGCGGCGAGGGCACCTTGCGCGTCATGGCGCTGCAGCGCGCGGGCGGCAAGCGCATTACCGCCGCCGATTACCTCAATGCCTTGAAGACCCGCGGCGCTTAAGCGCCATCATTCCGGCACAGGCCGGGATGACGAGCGAAAAGCACGTTCCGTCGTTACCCTCATCCATGACAACGCCTCTCATTTTCCGCCCATGACCGACACCCGCGCCCTCGCCGCCCAGGCCCTTGCCGATGTCGCCTTGCGCGGCGCCTCGCTGCGCGATGCGATGGAGCGCTATGCGCCGCGCCTGCCGGACGCGCGCGACCGCGCCCTGCTGATGGCGCTGCTGAGCGACGGCGCGCGCTGGTGGCTGCGTTTCGATCCCGCACTGGACCGCCTGCTGGACAAGCCCTTGCGGCAGAAGGAACCGGTGGTGCACGCGCTGCTGGTGCTGGGTCTGGTGCAGTTGGAGATCCTGCAGTTGCCCGACTACGCCGCGGTGGCGGCCACCGTGCAGTCCACCCGCGCCTTGCAGCGGCCGCGGCTGGCGGGGCTGGTCAACGCCGTGCTGCGCCGCTGGCAGCGCGAGCGCGAGCCGCTGCTGGCGGCACTGGATGCGCAGCCGCGAACGCGCCATGCGCATCCCGCCTGGCTGGCCGAGGCGATCGCCCACGACTGGCCGGCGCAGGCCGAGGCGGTGATGGCCGCCGACAACCGCGAGCCACCGCTGATGCTGCGCGTCAACCGCCGCCGCGCCACGCGCGAGGCGCTGGTCGAGCGCTTGCGTAGGGACGGCCAGACGGCCGAACCGCATGCCTGGCTCGCCGACGGCATCGTGCTGCCGCACAGTGTCGACGTGACCCGGCTGCCCGGCTTCGCCGCCGGCGAATTCGCGGTACAGGACGGCGCGGCGCAGGTCGCCGCCGACCTGGCCGATGTGCGCGACGGCCAGCGCGTGCTCGATGCCTGCGCCGCCCCCGGCGGCAAGGCCTGCCACTTGCTCGAGCGTGCCGACGTGGCGCTCACCGCGCTGGAATCCGACGCCGGCCGCGCCCGGCGCATCACCCAGAACCTGGAGCGACTGGGCCTGGCCGCCGAACTGGTTATCGGCGACGCGGGCGAGCCAGGCGCCTGGTGGGACGGGCGGCCGTTCGACCGCATCCTGATCGACGCGCCCTGCTCGGCCACCGGCGTGCTGCGTCGCCGCCCCGACGTGCGGCTGCACCGGCGCGAGAGCGACCTCTCCGCACTGGCGGCGCAGCAGCGACGCATCCTGACCGCGCTGTGGCCGCTGCTCGCTCCCGGCGGGAGGCTGGTCTACGTCACCTGCTCCCTGCTGAGCGCCGAGAACGAGGCAGTGACCGGCGCTTGGCTGGAAGGCCAGGCCGATGCCCGCCCGGTAACGATCGCGTTGCCGGTGGGCCAGCCGGCCGCGGTGGGCTGGCAGGTGCTGCCCGGCGATGGCGACCTGGACGGCATGTACTATGCCGCGTTCGAGAAAGCCTGACGCCCCCGCCGTACCCGGCGCAGAATGCCGGGGCGCGCCTCAGCGGAATCTCAGGCGCCACGCTTAAGCTATCGGTTTTGCCACGCGACGACGCCCCGGAATCCACGCATGTCCCTCCCCGACCACGCCACGCCCCAGGACCGCCGACGCTTCTGGCTGCTGCTGCTGATCGCCCTGGTGGTGATCGGCGCCGGCATCGGCCTGCGCGATCCCTGGCCCTCCGATGAGCCACGCTTCGCGCTGGCGGCCAAGCAGATGGTGGAGAGCGGCGACTGGCTGTTCCCGCATCGCGGCAGCGAGCTGTATTCGGACAAGCCGCCGATGCTGTTCTGGCTGGAGGCGGCCAGCTACACGCTGGTGCGCAGCTGGCGCGTGGCCTTCCTGCTGCCTTCGCTGCTGGCCGCGCTGGGCTGCCTGTGCCTGGTCTACGACCTGGGCCGGCGACTGTGGAGCCGGCAGGTGGGCCTGTACGCGGCCTCGGCGCTGCTGATTACCTTCCAGTTCGTCTACCAGACCAAGCGTGCGCAGATCGATCCGCTGGTGCTGTTCTACCTCACCGCGGCGAACTGGGGCCTGCTGGTGCACATGCTGAAGGGACCGCACTGGCGAGCGTTCTGGCTCGGCTGTTTCTGCGCGGGCCTGGGCGTCATCACCAAGGGCGTGGGCGTGCTTGCGCTGCTGATGTTCCTGCCCTATCTGGTAGCCGCCTTCGGTCAATGGAACGGTGTGTCGCGCATGGGCGAAGGCACATGGTGGCGCTGGGCGCTGGGCCTGCTGGCCTTGCTGGCGGCCATCGCGCTATGGCTGGTGCCGATGCTGCTGGGCGCGAAGGCGCATGCCGGCGACCCCGCGTACGCGGCCTACGTCAACGATATCCTGTTCCACCAGACCGCCGGTCGCTACAGCAAGTCGTGGGATCACCACCACTCGCCGCTGTACTACGTGCCAATCGTGCTGTTCACCTGGCTGCCGCTGTCGCTGACCTACCCGGGCACGCTGCCGCGCTGGTGGCGCAGCCTGAAGGCGAGGGACGCGCGCATCCTGCTGCCGCTGGGCTGGATCGTGCTGCTGCTGGTGTTCTTCTCCATTCCGAAGGGCAAGCGCGACGTCTACATCATGCCGGCGCTGCCGATGCTGGCGCTGGTGACCGCGCCATATCTGGACGAGCTGCTGGCCAAGCGCTGGCTGCGCATCGCGGGACTGGTGTTTATCGGCGTGATGGGCGCGGCCATGCTCGGCGTGGGGACGGCGGCGCTGGCCGCGCATCCCAAGTTCGCCAGCGACTTCGCCACCGCGCGCGGCTTCGAGGACGGCGGCCACGCGCTGTGGTGGATGTTCGTGGTCATCGGCACCATCCAGCTGCTGCTGATCGCCACGCTGCGCCTGCGCCGCGCGGTCGCCGCCGTGGCAGGCGGTCTGGCGGCGATGTGGCTGGTGTGGAGCCTGTGGGCCTATCCCATCCTCAACGACTCCAGCTCGGCCGCGGGGTTGATGGCCGACGTGCGCGGCCATCTCGCGCCCGGCGACGAACTGGGCATGGTGGCGTGGAAGGAGCAGAACCTGCTGATGCTGGACCGCCCCGCCACCGATTTCGGCTTCACCCGGCCCTGGCACGAGCAGTACGCCGCCGCCGTGGCCTGGCAGGCGCAGGATCCCGCCCACCGCTGGCTGTTCGCGCTCGACCCGGTGATGGCCGACTGCGTGGACCGCGCCAAGGCGACCAGCCTGGGCCACGCCAACCGCCGCGAGTGGTGGATGTTCAAGGCCGACGCGGTGAAACCGGGCTGCCTGCCGGGCGAGGACGTGGACCGCGTGCCGGCGGCGGCGTTGGAGGACTGAGGTGGGTTGAGTCGCGCACAGGGTGCGCTCCCACAAAAGCGTAGCCCTTGTGGGAGCGCACCCTGTGCGCGACTCGATCTAGCGATCCGCCAGCAATCGCCGGTATATCGCCTCGGTCCGCTGCACGAACAGCGGCAGCCCGAACTCGCGCTCGGCATGTTGTCGCGCCGCCGCCCCCATGGCCGGCAACCTGTCGCGCTGTTCCAGCAGGCGCAGCACCGCCATCGCGATGGCCGCGCGGTCGCGCACCGGCACCAGCCAGCCGTCCGTGCCTGCCTCGACGTTCTCCGGCAATCCCGCGTAATCGGTCAGCAGCACGGGCTTGCCCATCGACATCATCTCGCGGCAGGCGAAGGAGATCGTCTCCACGCCCCAGGACAATACGAAGCCCACATCCAGCGCCGCCACCAGCGGGCGCGGATCGGCGAGCACGCCAGGAAAGACCACCCGTTCGGCCAGGCCCAGCGCGGCAACGCGCTCACGCTCCGCCGGTCTGGGCGGCACGCCGGCGACCAGTACGCGCAGCTGCCGCTGCGCTTCCCGGGGCAGCGTGGCGATGGCCTCGACCAGGTCCATCCAGCCCTTGTAGCTGGCCGTGCCGGCGTTGCTGCCCAATAGCAGCACGCCCTGCTCGCCATCGCTCCACTGGCGGCGCTGCGCCGCCGTTTCGGCATCCGGCCAGGGCGTCCAGTGATCGACGTCGACGCCGTTGTGGACCGTGTCCAGCCGACAGCGCCGGTAGGCGGTGCGTGACAGCTCGCGGCGCGTGTAGTCGCACACGGCGATTATCTGATCGGTATGGCGCGCCCGCAGCCATGCGCCCAGGCCACGCACGGGCTTGGAATTGTGCTTGGTCCACACCAGCGCCGGCCGCTGCGCGGGCATTGCCGACAGCACCAGCCGGTGGTCGGCCGAGCCGTTCACGTGCACCAGATCGAAAGCCTGCTCGCGCAGGTAGCGCGCCAGCCGGGCGCGGGCACGGCGGCGCGCGCGCCACCGCTTGAGGCCGTTGGGAAACGGCTGGTCGAGCACTCGCACGCCCGGCAACTCGCGCGCCTCGCGGTTGAGGCGGCTGCCGGGCGGCGCCGCCACGTGGACCTCGTGGCGTGCCGCCAGCGCGGCGGCCAGCTCGCGGATATAGGTGGTGTGCCCGCCGCCATCGCCGGTGTGGAAGTTGGTATAGAGCAGCTTCATGGCGCGTCGAGCAGGTCGGCGTGCTGGCTGATGCCGCGTTCGCACCAGGTGATGCCCTGGGTGCGCGTGGCATGGAACAGCCGGTTGTTCGGCAGGTCCAGGTCGTCCACGTCCGGCGGCGAACGGGTGTTGTGCCACAGGTGCACCGCCAGCGCGCACCATTTCAGCGCACGGCGGCGCAGGCCGGCGTTCTCCAGTCGCGCGGCCAACTCGCGGTCCTCCGCGCCGTAGCCTTCCATGCGTTCGTCGAAGCCGTTGACGCGCAGCAGGTCGTCGCGCCAGAAGCTCATGTTGCAGCTCATCACGCGGCCGCCATTGCGCGAGCGCGCCTTCCAGCGCGCCAGCCACGGCGCGCGGAACGCGTATAGCCGGCGGGTGCCGTCGAACTCGTCGAAATCGGCGCGGCACCAGGGAGCGAACACCGGCGCGCCGCCGGCCAGCAGGCGCGCCGATTCCTCCGGCGTGGCCTTCAGCCGCCCGCCCTGCAGGAAATAGCCACGCTCGGCCAGCATCAGGTGATCGGCAACGAAAGCCGGGTGCACCAGCATGTCGCCGTCGAGCAGGATCACGTAGTCGCCGCGGCTGGCGGCGATGCCGCGGTTGCGCGCGCGCGCGGCGCGGAAGCCGCGGTCTTCCTGCCACAGGTGGCGCAGCGGCACCGGGAAAATGCGGGCCACGCGCTCGACCAGGGCGGCGGTGTCCGGGCCCGAGCCGTCGTCGGCGACGATCACCTCGTGCGGCAGCTGGGTCTGCATTGCCAGCCGCTCCAGCATGCGCTCGAGCGCCGCCGGCCAGTTGTAGGTCAGCAGCACCACGCTCACGCGAAGCTCGGGGACGGCGTTCATCCGGCTCGCCTCAACCCTGCCGCCGCTGGCGCATGCCGTGGCGCAGGATGGCGAGGGCGCGGTCGAGCCGCTTGGGCCAGGCGGCGGTGCCGCGACGCCATGCGATGCCGGCGTAACGCCAGGCCTCGTCCATGCCCGGCGCGGGCTTGCTGCGGAACTCGGCCTTGGCCAGGTCCAGCGTATGGACGTCCATATGCATGCGCTCGGCGTAGTGGTTGATCAGCGTGCGCGAGCGGAACAGGTTGGCGAACTGGTTCTCGCGATGCCGCGCGTGCCACCAGCCGTTGGCGCCGTGCACGCGGTAGCCGACCATGCCGGTCGGCAGGTAGTACTTGCGCGCGCCCAGCACGCTGGCGCCGAACACCAGGCAGTTGTCGGCCGAGATGCGCCAGGTGGCGAGGAACGCGGCAGGCAGGTCCAGCACACGCTGCGCCCAGGCGCGGCGCATCGACAGCGCGGAGGTGGCCGCGCCGTACCAGTAGGCGGTGACCCAGGTGCTGATCGCGGTATAGCCAAGGTCCACCGCGTGGTCCGCGTAGCCCTGGATGCCCTGTTCATTGCCGAACAGATTGACGTCGGTGAATACGAAGTCGATGTCGCGGCGGCTGTCGTACAGCTCGCCGATGCGGTCGAGATAATCCTTGTCCCAGCGGTCGTCGGCGTCGAGGAAGCACACCACGTCGCCGGTGACGCCTTCCATGCCGCGCACGAAGGCCGACAGCTGGCCGCCGTTGACCAGGCAGCGCAGCGTCACGCGCGGGTCGTCGCCGTAGCGCGCCGCCAGCCAGTCCGGCGAGCCGTCGGTGGAACCATCATCCATCACGATCACCTGCGCCGCGGCGCGCGTCTGCGCCAGCACGCTGTCGATCGCCTCGCCGACGTAGTCGCGGTAGTTGTAGTTGGTGACGATGACGCTGAATGCCACCCCGGCGGTCATGCAGCCACCTCGCCGTGCAGCAGCTTGCGGAAATAGGCGATGGTCTCGCGCAGGCCGTCGTCCAGGCTCACGCGCGGCTCCCAGCCCAGCTTTTCCCTGGCCAGCGAAATGTCCGGCTGGCGCTGGCGCGGATCGTCCGAGGGCAGCGGCCGGAACACCAGCTTCGAGCGACCGCCCACCAGGGCGATCACGCGCTCGGCCAGCTGCAGCATGGTGTGCTCCACCGGGTTGCCGATGTTCACCGGGCCGGTGAAGCCGGCCTCGCTGTCCATCATGCGCGCGATCACCTCGATCAGGTCGTCCACGTAGCAGAAGCTGCGCGTCTGGCTGCCGTCGCCGTAGATGGTGATGTCCTCGCCGCGCAGCGCCTGCACGATGAAGTTGCTCACCACGCGCCCGTCGTTGGGATGCATGCGCGGGCCGTAGGTGTTGAAGATGCGCACCACCTTGATGTCCAGGCCGTGCTGGCGGTGGTAGTCGAAGAACAGCGTCTCGGCGCAGCGCTTGCCCTCGTCGTAGCAGCTGCGGAAGCCGATCGGGTTGACGCGGCCCCAGTAGTCCTCGCGCTGCGGATGCACTTCCGGGTCGCCGTAGACCTCGCTGGTGGAGGCCTGCAGGATGCGCGCGTGCGTGCGCTTGGCCAGCCCCAGCATGTTGATGGCGCCGTGCACGCTGGTCTTGGTGGTCTGCACCGGGTCGTACTGGTAGTGCACCGGCGAGGCGGGGCAGGCGAAGTTGAAGATGCGGTCCACCTCCACATAGAGCGGGAAGGTCACGTCGTGGCGCATCAGCTCGAAGTAGGGATGGTTGAGCAGGTGCGCGATGTTCTGCTTGCTGCCGGTGAAGAAGTTGTCCACGCACAGTACGTCGTGGCCATCGCGTATCAGCCGGTCGCACAGATGCGAGCCAAGAAAGCCCGCGCCACCGGTTACCAGCACCTTGTTCATCGAGTCGTCCCCGAGTCCCCAATCCACATCGGGGTACTTTAAGTTCATTGGATGGGCGTTGTCCGTTCCGCCGTGCGCTCGCGCCAGGCCAGGCCCAGCGACAACGCGAACGGTAGCCATACCAGCAGCCAGCCCGGGCGCGGGCTGTCGAGCAGTTGCGGCATGTCGAACTGCAGCGCCACCGAGGCATACACCCACAGCGCCAGCACCAGCCGCCCTTGCATGGCCTGGCGGTGCCGCCAGCCCTGCCACCCCACCAGCGCCCACAGCGCCAGCAGCAGGCCCAGGCCGGGCAGGCCCAGCTCGACCGCCATCTGGGTCAGCACATTGTGGGTATGGGTATAGGGCTGCCCGTAGACCACCAGGTTGAACGGCACGCCCTGGCCCTGGCCCAGCAGCGGATGCCGGGCGATCAGCTGCAGCGACTGCATGAAAAGCTCCGGGCGCAGCGAGGTGCCGCGCTCGGTCAGCAGAGCCCACTGCCACAGCATGCCGGCCAGGGCCAGCAGCAGGGCCGCCAGCGCCAGCGCCCGGTAGCGGCGGCCGGGCTGCCACAGCGGCATCAGCAGGATGCTGATGCTCAGCGCCAGCCAGATGTTGCGGGTCTGGGTCAGGCCCACGAACACCAGCAGCACCATGATGGCCGCGTAGCGCAGCACGGACCACTGGCGTTCGTGGATGTCCAGCTGGCTCAGCCACAGGGCCACCACGCCCATCAGCGCGGCGGCATAGTTGGCGGTGGCGATGGTGCCCTCGCCGATGATGCGTCCGTCCTGGATCGGCGTGATGAGGAACTTGACGCAGTAGAACGCCGCGCATACCGCGATGGCCAGGCCCGCGGCCAGCAGCAGCGTGCGGATGCGCGGCGCCTCGTCCGCCGTGCAAGCATGCCAGCCAAGCACGAAGGCCAGCACGCTGAGCAGCCGGCCGACCTCGTCGCCGGGCCGCGACAGCCCGCCCCAGAGCAGCGACAGCAGCGCCCACGCCAGCAGCAGCAGGAACAGCCGGAAGGCCGGCAACGGCCATAGCTGGCGCCACACGCGGGCGCGCTGCGAGAAGCCCAGGTAGAGCGCCGGCAGGTACAGCAGCAAGATCAGGCTGGCCTGGTAGGCCTTGCCCGGGTTGAACGACACGCCGGCCGGCATGACCACCATGCCCAGCATCATCCAGGCGATGCCCGTGCCTACGATGAGCCGCCCCAGCGGTTGGCGGCGCGGCTCGACATCCGCATTCAATGGGCTCGCTCTGCTTTCCATACTGACTGCTTGGCTTCGATCGTGTTGGCGGGCCCGGAACGGCATCCCATCCTGCGGCGGCGAGAACGGGAAAGCCGCATAGTCTCGTGCCTGGCGCCGCCGTTGTCAGCAGGATAGTGCACCGCCACGGCTGAAAATGCGCCGACTGCCTCGGCTCAACGCGCGAGCCGGCGAGCGGTGCACGCGGGCCGCCGCGCCGATTGCGGCTAGAATCCGCGCCATGCCTACCTTGCCCCTCACCCTCGTGGTCATCACCTACAACGAGGCGACATCCATTGCCCGCTGCCTGGACAGCGTGCCGTTCGCCGCCGAGAAGGTGGTGGTCGACAGCGGCAGCACCGACGACACCGTGGCCATCGCGCAGGCGCATGGCGCGCGCGTGGTGCACCAGCCCTGGCTGGGCTTCGGGCCCCAGCGCAATTTCGCGACGACGCAGTGCAGCAATGACTGGATCCTGGCGCTGGACGCCGACGAGTACCTCTCGCCGGCGCTGGCCGCCGAGCTGGAAGCGCGCCTGCCCGCGCTGATGGCCAGCGACGCGTGCGCCGCCTACCTGCGCCGCGCCACCATCTACATGGGCGCGCCGATGCGCTGGTACCTGCCGTCGATGGGCGAGAAGATGGCCCGCCTGTTCCATCGCGACCGCGCGCGCTGGGCAGACGTGCGCGTGCACGAGTCGCTGCGCTTCGACGGCCCGTCGGTGACGCTGAAGGCGCGCTTCAACCACGAGAACAACCCCAGCCTGCCGCAGAAGCAGCTCAAGGTGCTGCGCTACGCGGAACTGAAGTGCCGCGACTGGCTGGAGAAGGACAAGCCGGCGCGCATGTGGCAGACGCCGTTCGTGTTCGCGCTGGCCTTCCTCAAGGACTACGTGTTCCGGCTGGCCTTCCTGGACGGCTGGCGCGGCTTCGCGATCGCGCAGACCGCCGCCTCCTACGCCGCCTACAAGCGCATGCGCTACTACGAGATGCGCCGCAACCCCGCCTCGCTGGAAAGCGCGGCGGACGCCCTGATCCGCCACGGCATCGATCGATGAGCACACAGCCCGCCCCCAAGAAGCATTACCTGCTCTACGGCTCCGAGCGCTATGCGCTGGCCATCCTGCGGCCGGTGCAGGAAGCGATCCGCGCGCGCGGCGACGAGGCCGCCTGGTTCTTCGACGGCCCCGGCGCGGAGGACCTGGTGGAAGGCGAGCGTCTGCTCACCGTGGCGGAAGTACGCGCATGGAAGCCGCTCGCGGTGATCACCTCCAGCAACGCCGTGCCGCACTTCTTCCCCGGCGTGAAGGTGGAGACCTTCCACGGCTTCGACGCCGGCAAGCCGCGGCACATCTACGTGCGCGGCTTCTTCGACCTGTACTGCACCACCGGCCCGCGCGACACCGCCAAGTTCAGGGAAATCGCCGGGCGGGTCGGGCACTTCGCGGTGGTGGAGACGGGCTTTCCCAAGCTTGACCCCTTCATGAAGGAGATCAGCGGCCCGATCCCGCCGGTGCGCCAGCCGCCGGTGATCCTCTACCACTCCACCTTCTCGCCCTCGTGGAGCGCGGCGGAGACCCTGTACGAGGAAGTGAAGCGGCTGTCGCGCGACGGCCGCTGGCGCTGGATCGTCACCTTCCACCCGAAGATGAACCCCGAGACGACCGCCAAGTACAAGGCGCTGCAGAACGACTACCTGACCTTCGCCGAGAACGACAACATCCTGGAGCTGTTCCCCCAGGTGGACATGATGTGCTCGGACACCTCCTCGGCGCTCAACGAGTTCCTGCTCACCGGCAAGCCGGTGGTGACCTTCAGGAACCGCCGCCCGGGACCGCAGCTGATCGACATCCACGACGTGTCCGGGTTCGAGCCGGCGATCGAGCGCGCGCTGGCGCGGCCGCCGGAACTGATGCAGGCCATCCGCGACTATGGCGACGCCATCCACCCGTACCGCGACGGCCGCTCCAGCGAGCGCATCCTCGAAGCCATCGACGGCTTCATCGCCGCCGGGGGCCGCAACCGGCGGCGCAAGCCTTGGAATTTCTGGCGAAAACTGAAGATCCGCCGGCGCATCGGCTACTGGGGGCCGGCCCGCTGGTGAACCGCCGGGCATGGAACGGGGGCGGCTCGGGATAGAATCGTCCCATGACCGCCAAGAATACTGCCCGTGGCATCCAGCAGCTATAGCCGCTCCGAACACCTGCGCTCCCTCTGGCCCTGGCTGCCGCTATGGACGCTGGCCGCCCTGCTGGCGATCTTCTCGCATGGCCCGATGCCGCTCTATTCCACGCGCACGCTGGCCGTGGCCTGGGAAATGTGGAACCAGCACCACTGGCTGGTGCCGCACATCAACGGCGAACCCTACAGCGAGAAGGTGCCGCTGCTGTTCTGGCTGATCCATGCCGGCTGGGCGGTGTTCGGCGTCAGCGACGTCTGGCCACGCGTGCTGGAGGTGATCTTCGGCGGCGCGCAGCTGGTGCTGGTGTCGCTACTGGCGCAGCGGCTGTTCCCCAGCCGCCCGTGGGTGGCCAAGGGCGCGCCGTGGATGCTGCTGGCGCTGGGCTACGCCTTCCTGTTCGGCCTGCAGGTCATGTACGAGGTGCTGCTGGCGGTATGGGTGCTGGCCGCGCTGCTGTGCCTGACGCCGAAGGCCGGCCGCGCCGAGCCGCGCTGGCTGCTGTTCGGGCTGTGCATCGGCCTGGGCCTGTTGACCAAGGGGCCGGTGATGATGCTGCACGTGGCCTTCCCGTGGCTGCTGGGCCCGCTGTGGAACGACTGGGCGCGCGAGCATCGCGCGCGCTGGTACGGCCGCGGCGTGCTGGCGGTGCTGCTGGGCGGCGCCATGCTGCTGGCCTGGGCGCTGCCGGCCGGCTTCAGCGGCGGCGAGGCCTATCGCCAGCGCCTGTTCTTCACCCAGACCGCCGGCCGCGTGGTCAACGCGTTCGACCATGCCCGCCCGTTCTGGTGGTACCTGCCGATGATCCCGGCGCTGCTGTTCCCCTTCAGCGGCTGGCCGCGCGCCTGGGCAGCGCTGATCGCCCTGCGCCGGCCGCTGGACGCGGGCCTGCGCTTTGCCCTGTGCTGGCTGCTGCCGGTGCTGCTGACGTTCTCCTTCATCAGCGGCAAGCAGCTGTACTACCCGTTGCCGGAATTCGCCGGCGCGGCGCTGCTGATCGCCGGCGCGGTGGCCGTGCTGCGCGACCAGCGTCCCGGGCTCGCCGGCAACGCCTGGCTGGGCACCTGGCCGCTGGGCGTGGGCGGCATCCTGTTCGGCGTGTTCCTGTTCGTGCTGCCGGTGCTGGTGGCACACAACGACCTGCACGGCGAGTGGTTCGACAGCACCCAGCGCTACAGCCGCTTCTTCAGCGTGGTGTTCGTGCTGCTCGGCGCGCTGCTGCTGCTGCGCGGCCGCGGCGAGATGCGCCGGCTGGCCTTTGCCGGCCTGGCCGGCACGCTGGCGCTCAATACGCTGTTCACCCTCACCATGTGGCAGAACTTCGACCTGAATCCCTCGGCCGGGCTGTTGCACGCGGCCGACGCGGACAACCACGCCATCGGCATCCTGGGCAACTACGAGGGCCAGTTCCATTTCGCCGGCCGCCTGACCCGCCCGATCGAACGCCTGTACGAAGGCCGCTCACTGCAGGACTTCGCCCAGCGGCATCCCGACGGCCTGGTGGTCGAGCATCCGGAAAAGCTCGGCGGCGACGCCCTGCGCTACGCCCTGCTGGTGCAGCCGTTCCGCTCGGGCTGGGTGGTGATCTGGCCGGCCACCTCGCTGGCCGACCTGCGCGCCGGCCGCGTGCCGCCGGAACCGGCGCACCCGACCCGGGTGTACCAGGTGGACGAGTGGCGCTTCCGCGCCCTGCAGTAATGGCCCCGGACCTGATCGCCAACCTGCGCGCGCAGTGCGGCGGTCCCCGCGACGGGGCGCTGCTGCGCTTCTCGCTGGGCAATGCGCTGCTGGCCGCCGGCGAGGCCGCCGAGGCCGCCGAGGCGCTACGCCAGGCCGTGGCCTTCGACCCGGCCTATTCCGCCGCCTGGAAACTGCTGGGCAAGGCCTGCCTGGCACTGGACGACCAGCCCGGCGCCGCCGAGGCGTGGCGCCAGGGCATCGCCGTGGCGCAGGCGCGCGGCGACAAGCAGGCGGAGAAGGAAATGGCGGTGTTCCTGCGCCGCCTGGGGCCGATGGAGTAAGCGGCCGGCTTCAACGTTTATAAGGACTGGGCCGGTCGTGCGCCGTGTAGCGCTTGTAGTGCCACTGGTACTGCGCGAAGGCGATCTCCACGCAGTTCTCCACGCCCCGGTTGAGCGCGCGGCAAGCCACCGCCAGGTCGGCGTCGGCCAGACCCTCGGGCGCCGGCAGCAAGTGCACGCGATAGCCCGCGCCCCGCGGCAGGCGCTCGGCGAAGGCGAACAGCACGGTGGCGCCGGTACGCGCGGCCAGGCGCGGCAGCAGCACCATGGTCAGCGCGTCGCGGCCGAAGAACGGGGCGAACTCGCCTTCGCCCGCGCGCGGCTTCTGGTCAGGCAGGATGCCCACCGTGCCGCCGGCCGCCAGCCGCTTGTACAGCGTGCGCACGCCGGCCCCCTCGGCGCGCACCTGCTCCGGCGCCAGCGCGCCGCGCACCTTGCGCAGCAACTCCTCCACCGCGGCGATGCGCGGCGGACGGTAGAGGATGGCCATCGGCGTCTTGCGGCACAGCCAGTAGTTGAGCAGTTCCCAGCAGCCCAGGTGGGGCGCGGCGATGATGACGCCCTTGCCCGCGGCCAGCGCCGCATCGAACAGCGCCTCGCCGCGCACCTCGCGCACCAGGCCGAGCGCGCGCTCGGCATCGCGGCCCCAGATCCCGGCGATCTCGATGGCGGACTTGCCACCTTCCATCATCGCCTCGCACAGCAGCGCGGCGTGCGCCGCCTGGTCCAGCCCGGGCCGGGCGATGCGCAGGTTGACCGCAGTGTTGTGCGCGGCGCGGCTGTGCCGCCACAGCGAGAAGCGGCCAATGGCGGCGCCCAGGGCATGCAGGGTGCGCAGCGGCAGCTTGCCGAGTAAGCGCAGCACGAGATACAGCAGGTAGATGTCGAATCGCATGGCCGGCGAAGGGTAAAGGGTAACGGGTGAAAAGGTGAGGGATTCAGCACCGGACGCCTTTGCTTTTCCCTCCGACCCCTTACTATCTGCACCTCACCGCGAGCCTAGCGAGTCCATGATCGCCCTGATTCAGCGCGTCCTGTCCGCCCGCGTGGATGTCGACAACGAAACCGTGGGGGCCATCGGCCCCGGGCTGCTGGCCCTGGTGGCCGTGCAGCCGGGGGACGACGAGCCGCGCACCCGCCGGATGCTGGAACGCCTGCTCGGCTACCGCGTGTTCGCCGACGCGCAGGGCCGCATGAACCGCTCGCTGGCCGACACCGGCGGCGAGCTGCTGCTGGTCAGCCAGTTCACCCTGGCCGCCGACACCCGCTCGGGGATGCGCCCCAGCTTCACCCGCGCCGCCGCGCCCGAGGAAGGGCGCCGCTGGTTCGAGCGGCTGGTGGAACTGGCGCGCGCCGCCCATCCGAGGGTGGAAATCGGCCGCTTCGGCGCCCATATGCAGGTGCATCTGGTCAACGATGGCCCGGTCACCTTCTGGCTGGAGGCGCCATGACAGCCACCGGCTCGGCACATGTCAGCCAGTTTCGACAAAATCACCGGAAGATGCCTATTTGGCGCGATTTTTGCGTGTCGCTCTTTCCTGTTTTCTTACTTGAAAACTGGTCAAAAAAGCATCACATCGGTATACTGATCGGTTCCTGCATACGCGGCGGTAGGTATGAATAGCAAAGCTCCCGAGCAACAGTCTGAAATCAAGGCGCTCATTTCCAAGGGTCTGGAACAGGGCTACCTGACCTACGCCGAGATCAACGACCACCTGCCCGACGACATCGTCGATCCGGAGCAGATCGAAGACATCATGGCGGTGCTCAAGGGCGTCGGCATCGAAGTGCACGATGCCGCCCCGGATGCCGACCCGCTCTCGGACAATGCGCCGGGCACCGCCACCGACGACGAGGCCGCCGCGGAAGAAGCCGTGGCCCTGCTCTCGGCCGTGGACTCCGAGGTGGGCCGCACCACCGACCCGGTGCGCATGTACATGCGCGAGATGGGCACGGTCGAGCTGCTGACCCGCGAGGGCGAGATCGCCATCGCCAAGCGCATCGAGGAAGGCCTGGGCCAGGTGCAGACCGCGCTCGCCACCTTCCCGCTGACCATCGAGCTGCTGCTGGAGGAATACGACCAGCACCTGGACGGCAAGCGCCGCCTCAGCGAGATCCTGGCCGGCTTCGCCGACCTGGAGGAAGCCGCCGACGCCGCCCAGGCCCTGGCCGAGGAAGAACTCAGCGACAGCGAGGTCGACGAGGACGAGGAAGAGGACGATGCCGCCGTCGACGAGGAGGCCGGCCCGACCGGCCCGGACCCGGAGGAGGTCAAGCGCCGCATGGAGCTCTTGCGCGACTACTACGGCAAGTTCCAGAAGGCCGCCGCCAAGGCCACCGACATCAACGACAAGAAGGTCGTCAAGCTGCGCGACCAGATGGCCGAGGAGTTCCTCAAGCTCAAGCTGCCGTCCGCGCTGATCGACGGCTTCGTGCGCAAGCTGCGCGACGTGGTCAACGACATCCGCCACCACGAGCGCGTGCTGATGGACATCTTCGTCAAGCAGGTGAAGATGCCCAAGGCCGAGTTCCTCAAGGCCTTCCCCAGCAACGAGGGCAACCTCGAGTGGGCCAGCGAGCTGAGCCGCAAGCGCCAGAAGTGGTCGCCGAACATCAAGCCGCACAAGGAAGCGATCGACGCCGAGCAGGACAAGCTCGCCGCCATCGAGCGCAAGCTGTTCCTGCCGCTGACCGACATCAAGGAGATCAACCGCACGATGTCGATCGGCGAGGCCAAGGCCCGACGCGCCAAGAAGGAGATGGTGGAGGCGAACCTGCGCCTGGTGATCTCGATCGCCAAGAAGTACACCAACCGCGGCCTGCAGTTCCTGGACCTGATCCAGGAGGGCAACATCGGCCTGATGAAGGCGGTGGACAAGTTCGAGTACCGCCGCGGCTACAAGTTCTCCACCTATGCCACGTGGTGGATCCGCCAGGCCATCACCCGCTCGATCGCCGACCAGGCGCGCACCATCCGCATCCCGGTGCACATGATCGAGACGATCAACAAGCTCAACCGCATTTCCCGCCAGATGCTGCAGCAGTTCGGCCGCGAGCCGACGCCGGAGGAGCTGGCCAAGGAAATGGACATGCCCGAGGACAAGATCCGCAAGGTGCTGAAGATCGCCAAGGAGCCGATCTCGATGGAAACCCCGATCGGCGACGACGAGGATTCGCATCTGGGCGACTTCATCGAGGACACCAACGCGTCCTCGCCGATCGACTCGGCCACCGAGACGGGCCTGATGGAGACGGTGCGCGACGTGCTGGCCGGCCTCACCCCGCGCGAGGCCAAGGTGCTGCGCATGCGCTTCGGCATCGACATGAACACCGACCACACGCTGGAAGAGGTCGGCAAGCAGTTCGACGTCACGCGCGAGCGCATCCGCCAGATCGAGGCCAAGGCGCTGCGCAAGCTGCGTCACCCGAGCCGCTCGGAACAGCTGCGTTCGTTCCTCGACATCGACTGAGTACCACGCTGGTGCAAGTTGCAGGAAGCCCCGCGAAAGCGGGGCTTTTTGCTTGGGGCAATGAAAGCTCTTGTGGGAGCGCACCCTGTGCGCGACGAACCTTTCGGCCTGCGGACGGCCTTTCCGAGGCGAAACCGAATGGTGCGGTGTTCATAGAGTGCGCGGTCGCGCACAGGGTGCGCTCCCACAGCGGCGCTGGCCCGCATCACCCCACATCGTAGAAGAACTGCTCCGAGGCGATCTTGCCGTCCTTGACGTGATAGATGCAGATCTCGGTCATGGTGATGCGCCCGTATTCCTTCATGGTCACATCGAGCGTCATCGAGATGCTGAACCAGTTGCCCGCAACCAACGGGTCGCTCACTTCGATGCCGTGGATCTGCTGCACGCCCGCCTGGAAACGCCTGCCTTTCTCCAGGATCGCATCGAGGCCTTTCACGTTGCCCAACGGGCCATTCGCCGCCGACTCGGGCTCGATGCTGACGGCGTCCTTGGCATACAACTCGTGCTGCGCTTCCTCGAACTGGCCATGGCGACACATGGCGACCAGGCGCTTGGCGACGGCTTCGGTACTCATGGCGACGGCTCCGGCGAAGGGGGCCTGCGAGCGTAGCGCCACGCGAGGAAGGTGGGCGTGAAGGCGCGGCGGTCACCCGCCGCGCCGATGGCCATCAGTGCTTGCCGAGGTTGTCGGTCTCCTCGATGAAGCGGGCCACGTTGTCGTGCAATTGCTTCAGCGAATCCTCGTGGGCGTAGACCATGTGGCCCGAGGGGTACCAGGCGTAGGAGATGTTCTTCTGCAGGCTGTCCGGGATCGGCATGTGGTGCATCTCGTAGTCGGCGGCGAAGTAGGGCGTGGCCAGGTCGTAGTAGCCGCCGTTGAGCGAGATGCGCAGGTTCGGGTTGGTCTTCATCGCGGTGGCGAGGTCGGGCATCACGTTGGTCGAGGCCTGCAGGGCCTCGGTGGCGCCCGGCGCCTTGTGCGAGAAATCCCAGTGGTCGATGTCGGCGAACAGGCGGTAGGTGCGGCCCTCGCCGAACTTCAGCTGGCGCCGCACGTAGTCGTTGAACGCGGCGACGTAGGCGGAGCTGATCGCCGAGGACTGCGGGTCGTATTCGGAGGACTTGCTCAGCGGGTCGAGCGACGGGCCGGAGAAGCGGGTGTCCAGGCGACCGGTGGTGATGTCGCCATCGGCCTGCAACTCGTGCTCGAACATGCCGCCGTCCACGCGCAGGTTGGCCTTGAGCAGGTAGGCCACCGGCAGGCCGGTGTACTGGTGCAGCTTCTGCGCCACGGCCTGCTTGCGCGCCTCGTCCAGGCGCGAGCCGGCCATCAGGGCCGAGGCGTACTCGCCCGTCGCGTACTGCTCCACCTCGCGCAGGAACGGCTCCAGCGCGGCCGGCTGTTGCGGCAGCTTGTGGTGGTAGTAGGCGGTGGCGGCATAGGTGGGCAGGCCCACCACGTAGGGCAGGTCGATGCCCGGATTGTTGGCCGGACCGTCGATGCTGGTGTCGAAGTTGAGGATCTGCGAAAGCAGGATCACGCCGTTGAGGTCGACGCTGTCCTCGTTCTCCAGGATGTTGGCCACCACCGCCGAGCGCGTGGTGCCGTAGCTTTCGCCGAACAGGTACTTGGGCGAGTTCCAGCGGTTGTACCTGGAGAGGAACTGGGTGATGAACTTGGCGAAGGCATGGCCGTCGCCGTCCACGCCGTAGATGTCCTTCTTGCGCTCCTTCATCAGCTCGTCGCGCTTGCCCTTGTCGGCCTCGTCGGCGATCAGGCGGCTGAAGCCGGCACCGGGCGCATCGATGAACACCAGGTCGGAAGCGTCGAGCAGGCTGTAGTCGTTGTTGACCAGGCCGTAGGGGGCGGCGGGCGTGTGCGCATCGTCGCTGGTGACCACGCGGCGCGGGCCGAACGCGCCCATGTGCAGCCATACCGTGGCCGAGCCGGGTCCGCCGTTGTAGATGAAGGTGATCGGGCGCTTGGCCGGATCGGCGCCTTTCTTGAAGTAGGCCGCATAGAACATGCTGACCTGCGGTTCGTTCTCCTTGTCGCCGTCGCCATGCAGCACCAGGGTGCCGGCCACCGCTTGGTAGTCGATGCCCTTGCCCTCGACCTTCACCGTGCCCGAGCTTTCCGAGGACTGTGGCTTGAGCAGGGCGGCATCGGGCTTGTCGTCGGGCTTGGCCTCCTTGTCGTTCTTGTCGGCGGCGTAGGCGCCGGTACCGAGGGTGAGTGCGGCCAGGGCGATGGCGAGAGATAGTTTGCGCATGGAACGATGTTCCTCGGATCGGGCGCGGGGGGCGCGAAGGGGGCAGCTTAGGCAGCTGGCGAGGTGGGTTTCATACGCCAGAAGTCATTGGAGGGGGCAAGTTGGCATGGTGTCGCCTTCCGGCCACACCGCCCCAGGTAGGAGCGCACCCCGGCGCTACCCCCACGCGATCAACCCGATCGCCACCAGCGCCAGGCCCAGACCCAACGTGTTGACCCAGCCCAGCCGCTCGCGGAACGCCACCGTGCCGACCACCGCGCCAAGCGCCACCACGCCCAGGTTCATGCTGGCGAAGACCAGGGAGGGATGGTCGGGCAGGGCCTGGTGGCCGCGCACGTAGAACACGATGTTGCCGAAGTTGGCCAGGCCCAGCAGCAGGCCCGCCACGGCGTCGCGCAGGGTGAAGAAGGTGCGGTCGTGCCAGCGCCGCCATAGCAGCAGGGCCACGGATACCACCAGGGCCAGCGCGAACATCGCCTGCAGCGAGGCGGCGAAGGGCGTGCCGGCCTGGGCCACGCGCTTGAACAGGATGTCGATGGCGCCGAAGCCCGCGAACACCACCAGCGGCCACAGCCAGCCACGCGGGGCCTCGCCCGTGCCGCGCGAGTCCACCTTCCACACCATGCACGACAGGGCGAGCAGGCCCAGCGCGATGCCCACGCCCTTGGCCAGGTCCAGCGTCTCCCCGAACCACGCGAAGGCGGCCAGCAGGGAGATCAGCAGCGACAGCCGCTGCGCCGCGTCGGTGCGCACGATGCCGGCGCTGCGCACCGACGCGGCCAGCGCGAGGAAGATCAGCGGCAGCAGCAGGCCGAGGCCGACGAAGCCCAGCCAGGGCGCCTGCGCGCTGCGCAGCGCCGCCAGCGACGGATGGAACACCAGGGCGGTGAGCACGCTGGTGGCTACGTAATTCCATGCGATGGCCTGGCCGACGTCGACCTCCAGCCGGCGCGCGAGTTTCAGCAGTACCGATACCAGCACGCTGCAGGCGACGCTGATCCACACGTAGATCATGGAGAATCCTTGTCGGAGGGGCCGCCAGTGTGCCGGACCGCGCGAACCATCTGAACCATGGTACGGGCTGCGTTATAACCTGCCGTTCCACGGCCATTGAAGCCTTCCCACGCCAGCCCGGAAACCGCCATGCTGGAACTGCGCCCTTCCTGCGAGCACGGCAACAAGCCGCTGCCGCCCGATTCGACCGAGGCGATGATCTGCTCGTTCGAATGCACTTTCTGCCGCGACTGCGTCGCCCTGCTCCACGATGTCTGTCCCCATTGCGCCGGCGGCTTCGCGCCGCGGCCCATCCGTCCCGCGAGGGACTGGGGCCATGGCAGCCTGCTCGCCCGCAACCCCGCCGGCGAACGCGTCGTCCACCAGCCGGTGGACCTGGCCGGCCACGCGGTCCTCGTGGCCCGGGTAGGCGGGGTGCCGCCGCGGTTGCGCTGAACCGCCGGCCCGGCGACGGTTCCTTGACGCCGCCCGTCCTAGAAAGTGGCATGCCGCGTGCTTGTCGACCTCAGGCATCCTCCTGACCCCGGTCCATGCAAGAACGACAACAGCGACGTCGCGACCGATGGACCCGGCTGGGCGAGCTGGGCAGCCTGTTCGCGGCGGTATTCGCCAGCGTCGCCTGCTCCATGCTGCTGGTGCGGCACACCGGCAGCCCGATCTCCCTGTGGGTGCCCAACGGCCTGGTGGTCGGCGCCCTGCTGGTCGTGGGACGGCGCAAGTGGCCCCCCTACCTGCTGGCCGCGTTCGCCGCCTACCTGCTGGGCCGCATGGCATCGCATGGCGGCATGGTCAACGGCCAGGCCGCGGCCGATCTCGCCCTGGACCTGGCCAACGTCGTGGAGATCCTGATCGTCGCCACGGTGGTCCGGCACGCCTTTCCGCGGATCGCCGACGATACCCGCTTCCTGCTGCTCGGACGCATCGCGCTCGGCGCCACCCTGGTAGCCTGCGCGGCGTCGGCCCTGCTGGCCGCCACGATCGAGTACGCCGACGCCGGCATCCCCTTCTGGGAAGCGGCCGACAGCTGGTTCCGCTCGCACCTGCTGGGCATGGTGATCGTCGCCTCGCTGACCCTGGTGACCCTGCGCCGACGCGGCCGCGTCCTCGGCGAGCGCGGCCACCGCCTGCGCATGCTGCGCGACGTGATGGTGCTCACCGCCATCACCGTGGGAGTGTTCGCGCAATCGCGCTATCCCCTGCTGTTCGCGATCTTCGCGCCGCTGCTCTACCTGGTGTTCCAGCACCGGTTTCCCGGCCTGGTCATCGGCATCACCATCGTGGCGCTGGTGACCTGCGTGGCCACCGCCATGGGCAGGGGCCCGCTGGACCTGATCTTCGACGCCAGCCCGGCCGAGCACACGCTGCTGGCGCAGATCTTCCTGGGCATGCTGTGCCTGGTGGCGGTGCCGGTGACGCTGGCCCTGGCCGACCGGCGGCGGCTCTCCCGCCGGGTCAGCGAGAGCGAAAGCCGCTATCGCCTGCTGGCCGAGTACGCCAGCGACCTGGTCATGCGCATCGCCCGTGACGGCACGCGTCGCTACGTGTCGCCCTCGGTCAGGGACCTGCTCGGCTGGGAGGTCGAGGAGTACATGCGGCCTCACCCGGAACCGATCCATCCGGACGACCGCGCGCGCGTGGCCGAGGCCGTGGCGCGGCTGTGGGATACCGGCAAGCCGGCGCTCATCCAGTACCGGCTGCGACGACGCCAGGGCGAGTACATGTGGATCGAGGCGCTGGCCCGGCTGGCGCCCAGCCCGGACCGGGAAGACGAGATGGAGCTGATCTATACCGGACGCGACATCACCGAGAGCATGCACGCCGAGCAGGCGCTGGCCGAGAGCGAGCAGCGGCTGCGCACGATCACCGACAATGTGCCGGCGATCATCGCGCACATCGACGCCGAAGAGCGCTACACCTTCGTCAACGGCTACGTGCGCGAGGTGACCGGCCTGGACCAGGCGGCCATGCTGGGCCGTACCGTGCGCGAAGTGCGGGGCCCGGAGCTCTACCCGCTGCTCAAGCCCCATCTCGACCGGGCACTCGCCGGCGAGCCGTCCACCTTCGAATACGGGGCCGAGTACGGCGGACGCCAGCTCTATTTCCAGACCACCTACCTGCCCGACACCACCACCCACGGCGAACCCAACGGCATCTACGCGCTGACCACCGACATCACGCGGATCAAGCTGGCCGAACAGCAACTGGCCCGCCTGGCCCACCATGACGAACTCACCGGCATCGCCAACCGGCGGCGCTTCAGCGAGGACATCGAGCGGGCGATGCGGGACGCCGCCCAGAAGACCCTGCTGGTGATGCTGATCGACGTGGACCGCTTCAAGGCCATCAACGACACCTACGGCCATGCCGCGGGCGATGCCGTGCTGTGCGAGATCGCGCAGCGCCTGAAGGCCGCGGTGCGCCGCACCGACGTGCTGGCGCGCCTGGGCGGCGACGAGTTCGTGGCGCTGTGCGAGGACGTGGCCTCGCCCGCGGTGGCCGAGGCGCTGGCGCAGAAGGTCACGGCCGTGATGCACGCGCCGGTCAGCTACGGCGATCTCCAGCTGCGCGTGACCGTGAGCGTGGGCGCCGCGCTGTGCCACGGCGTCGATGCGGTGTCCACGCTGATGTTCCGGGCCGACGAGGCGCTCTACCGCGCCAAGGAGCGCGGCCGTGCCTGCTACGAACTGACCTGCAGCGGCTTGTAGAGCAGGCGATCGAAGGCCGTCTTGAACGCGCCTATGGATTCGTCCGGCGCCATGGCCTTGCCGCGTCCTCGTGCGGCGGCTCCCAGCCGAACACGCTGCGCCCGCCGTAGTCGTGCGAGCGCTGGTGTTCCTCGGCGATCAGCGCGGGCACCGACGGGCCGGCGGCGCTGCGCTCCAGGCGGCGCGACTGCTCGTCCAGCCGCCGCAGCGCGGCCAGGCGCTCGTCGTTGCCTAGGCTGGCCTGGGTCACGGCGGTCTTGAGTACGGCGATGGTGTGGTCGTAGACCCGCGTGGGCACCGGGAAGGGATGCCGGTCCTTGCCGCCGTGCGCCATCGAGAAACGCGCCGGGTCGGTGAACCGGCAGGGCGCGCCATGCAGCACCTCGGCCACCATGGCCAGCGCCCGTACGGTGCGCGCGCCCACGCCGGGCACCTGCAGCAGCTCGGCGAAGTCGCGCGGGCCGTTTTCCGCCGCGGCCGCCAGGTTGCCGCGCAGGCGGCGGCCCACCACGTCGCCGGCGCGCACGTCGTGGTGGCCGGGCAGGACCAGGTGCGGCAGCAGCCCCAGTTGCAGCGGCGCCTCGTCAGGCATGGCGCCGCCCTCCAGCCGGGCCAGCTCGCGCACGATGCGGTCCGGCCCCAGGGTATGCAGCAGTTCCAACTGCGCCACGCGCGAGGGCTGGGCGCGGCGGTCGGCGAGATTGACGATGCGGCCCTGGCCGGGCCCGTCCACCGCCGCGTGCGGGTCGTCCAGGAAACTTTCCAGTCCTTCCGACAGCCAGTGGTAGCGGCGCGCCTGCCGGCGCTCGCCGTGCATGCCCTGCTGGATCACCACCCAGCGTCCGTCGTCGCTGACGATGAAGCCGTGCAGGTAGAGCTCGAAACCGTCCTGCACGGCGGCGCTGTCTACCTTCGCCACCAGCCGGCTGGCCTGCGCCAGCCGGGCCCCGTCCAGGCCCACGCGCTCGCCGATGGCCAGCAGTTCCGCCGGGGTGGCGCGCGAGTGCCTGCCGCGGCCGCCGCACACATGCAGGCCCAGTTCGCCGGCCCTCGGCGCCAACCCGCGCTTGAGCGCGCCGATCACGCTGGTGGTGATGCCGGAGGAATGCCAGTCCATGCCCATCACCGCGCCGAAGCACTGGAACCAGAACGGATGGGCCAGCCGGCGCAGCAGCTCGTCGCGGCCGTACTCGCGCACGATCACCTCGGCCATCAGCGTGCCCAGCCGCGTCATGCGGTCGGCCAGCCAGCGCGGCACGCGGCCGCCGTGCAGGGGCAGGTCGGCGCTTCCGGATCGTCGGCTCATGCGGAGGAAACTCCAGGATTCGGGCCACGGCTCGCGCGGCAGGCAGGGCAGCAGTATCGCAGGACGGCGTCTCGTCCCACGCGACGACAACGGCTGAGTCCGCACCGTTCACCATCCTGCGATGCCGGCTTGCCGTGGGAGGTACGGCAGCGCCACTAGGGTGTGCCTCCCATCCATCCGCCGCGAGGAACAGCCATGAAAGCCGTCGTCTACCAAGGTCCACGCGACGTGCGCGTCATCGACGTACCCGATGCGCGCATCGAGAAGTCCACCGACGTCCTGGTGCGCATCACCACCACCAACATCTGCGGCTCGGACCTGCACATGTACGACGGCCGCACCGAGGTGGAAGCGGGACAGGTGCTCGGCCACGAGAACCTGGGCGAGGTGATCGAGGTGGGCGAGGCGGTGGACCGCGTGAAGGTCGGCGACCTGGTATGCCTGCCGTTCAATGTCTCCTGCGGCTTCTGCGAGAACTGCGAGCGCGGCCTGACCGGCTTCTGCCTCACCGTGAATCCGGGCAAGGCCGGCGGTGCCTACGGCTACGCCGGCATGGGCCCGTACCGCGGCGGCCAGGCCGAGCTGCTGCGCGTGCCCTACGGCGACTTCAACTGCCTGGTGCTGCCCGAGGGCGCCCGCGAACAGCAGAACGACTACGTGATGCTGTCGGACATCTTCCCCACCGGCTACCACGCCACCGAACTGGCCGGCGTGCAGCCGGGCGAGTCGGTGGTGATCTACGGCGCCGGCCCGGTCGGCCTGCTGGCGGCACACTCGGCCTTCCTCCGCGGCGCCAGCCGCGTGTTCGTGGTGGATACGCACAAGGATCGCCTGGCCATCGCGGAGAAGCTCGGCGCCATCGCCATCGACGACACCGGGCAGGACGGCGCCGACCAGGTGGTGGAGCAGACCGGCGGCGGCGCCGACCGCGGCTGCGAGTGCGTGGGCTACCAGTGCTTCCACGGCGAGGGCCACGAGGTGCCCAACCTCACCATGAACAACCTGGTGACGGCAGTGCGGGCCACTGGCAGCATCGGCGTGGTCGGCGTGTTCATGCCCAAGGACCCGGGTGGCGCGGACGCGCTGGCCAGGAAAGGCCAGATCGCCTTCGACATCGGCCAGTTCTTCACCAAGGGCCAGCGCATGGGCACCGGCCAGTGCAACGTGAAGGCCTACAACCGCCACCTGTGCCGGCTGATCGAGGCGGGCAAGGCCAGGCCCTCGGTCATCGTCTCGCACGAACTGCCGCTGGCGCAGGCGGCGGAAGGCTACCGCCACTTCGACGCGCGCGAGGAGGGCTGGACCAAGGTGGTGCTCAAGCCGGGCGGCTGACGCTATTCGCGCAGGGCCAACGCCCGGTTCACCCGCAGCGCCAGCAGCGTGCAGACCACACCGGAGAGCAGGTAGGCGCTGACCGCCACCAGCCCGAACCGCGCCGACAGGCCCAGCGCCACCAGCGGCGCGAAGGCCGCGCCGATCAGCCAGGCGAAGTCGGTGGTCAGCGCGGCACCGGCGTAGCGCAGGCGGATCTCGAAGTTGGAAGTCACGCTGCCGGCGGCCTGGCCGTAGGACAGCCCCAGCCCGCCGAAGCCCAGGATGATGAAGGCGTCCTGCCCCAGCCTGCCGCCACCCAGCAGCCACGGCGTGATCAGCGCGAAGATGGCGATCAGCGCCGCCATGGTGCCCAGCGTGGTGCGCCGGCCGAAGCGGTCGGCCAGCAGGCCCGACACGATCATGCCGAGGATGCAGGCGACCGCGCCGATCAGCTCCGCCACCAGCACGGATTCCACCGGCTGGGTGGCGCCGAGCACGATCCACGACAGCGGGAAGATCGTCACCAGGTGGAACAGCGCGTAGCTGGCCAGGGCCGCGAAGGCGCCGATGAAGATGTTGTAGCCCTGCGTGCGCAGCAGTTCGACGATGCCTATGGGCTCCAGCTCGCGCTCCTCCATGGCCACCGTGTATTCCTCGGTCACCACCAGGCGCAGGCGCGCGAACAGCGCCACCACGTTGATGGCGAAGGCGACGAAGAACGGATAGCGCCAGCCCCAGTCGATGAAGTCGTCCTCGGTCAGGCTGGCATGCAGGAACAGGAACAGCGCGCCGGCCACCATGAAGCCGATCGGGGCGCTCAGCTGGCCCAGCATGGCGTACCAGCCGCGCCGCTGCGGCGGCGTGTTGAGCGCCAGCAGCGAGGGCAGGCCGTCCCACGAGCCGCCCAGCGCGATGCCCTGCAGGATGCGGAACAGCACCAGCAGGGTGATCGCCCAGTCGCCGATCAGCCGGTAGCTCGGCAGGAAGGCCATGCCCGCGGTGGCGCTGCCGAGCAGGAACAGCGCGATGGTGAGCTTGGTGCCGCGGCTCCAGCGCCGCTGGAAATGCATGAACAGGGCGGTGCCCAGCGGCCGCGCGATGAAAGCCAGTGAAAAGATCGTGAAGGCGTACAGCATGCCGTCCAGCCGGTTGGCGAAGGGGAACAGCACGGCGGGAAACACCAGCACGCAGGAAATGCCGAACACGAAGAAGTCGAAATGCTCGGAGGTGCGGCCGATGATGACGCCCACGGCGATCTCGCCCGGCGCCACCTTCGCATGGGCGTGCAGCCGCCCGATGTCCTCTACCGTGTTGCCTGCCGCGCCGTGCTCGGGGAACGTGCTTGACATAGTCGTTACTCGGAAAGAGGGAGGATGGCCTGGCCGTCGTCCGGCGGCACCGCCACGCCTCACGCGTTAGGGGAATGGGTTTGTCGGGATGCGCCAGGGTCACTGGCATCCGGGATTCCTGTTTCGCGCCGAACGGCGTACCGTTTTCCCACATCCAGCATATCGGTTGCGCTATCGGTCATGTCCATGAAGGCTCTCCGTGCACCGCTGCTATCGCTTGCCTTCCTGCTCGCGGGCTGCCAGTCCGTGCTGATGTCGCCCTCCGGCGACCTGGCCGTGCAGCAGCGCAACCTGATCCTGACCTCGACGGTGCTGATGCTGCTCATCATCGTCCCGGTGATCGTGTTGACGCTGTGGTTCGCCTGGCATTTCCGCGCCTCCAACCCGAAGGCCCACTACGATCCCGAATGGGACCACTCCACCATCCTCGAACTGCTGATCTGGTCCGCGCCGCTGCTCATCATCATCGCACTCGGCGCGATCACCTGGGTCAGCACCCACAAGCTCGATCCCTACCGGCCGCTCGACCGGCTCGCCGCCGGCCGCCCGCTGCCCACCGATGCCCGCCCGCTGGTCGTCGACGTGGTGGCGCTCGACTGGAAGTGGCTGTTCATATACCCCGAGCAAGGCATGGCCGCCGTGAACGAGGTGGCCGCGCCGGTCGACCGGCCCATCCAGTTCAAGATTACGGCCAGCACGGTGATGAACTCGTTCTTCGTCCCCGCGCTGGCGGGGCAGATCTATGCCATGCCCAACATGGAGACCACGCTGCAGGCGGTGGTCAACCGGCCCGGCGAATACCAGGGCTTCTCCGCCAACTACAGCGGCAACGGCTTCTCCGGCATGCATTTCACCTTCCACGGCATGAGCGAGGAGGATTTCGCCCGATGGGTGGCGCAGGCCAAGGCCAACGGCGGCGACCTCAGCCGTGACGCCTACGTGAAGCTGGCCCAGCCCAGCGAGAACGTGCCGCCGGCGTTCTACGCCACGGTGGCGCCGGGGCTGTACCAGGCAATCCTCACCCATTGCGTGCAGCCGGACGATCCCTCGTGCCTGAGCCGCATGCAGGCGCCGCTGCCCGGCGGCGAGGCCGGCATGCCGTCCCATCCGAACTCTTCCGACTGACCCTTGCGACAGGCGGTGTCCATCATGCTTGCCCAAACCGATCTCTCCAGGTTGATCTTCGGCCGCCTCACCCTGGACGCGCTGCCACTGCACGTGCCGATCGTGCTGTGGACCTTCGTGGTGGTGGCGATCGGCGCCCTCGCGCTGCTGGGCACGATCACCTACTTCAAGTTGTGGGGCTACCTGTGGCGCGAGTGGTTCACCAGCATCGACCACAAGAGGATCGGCATCATGTACATGATCCTGGGCTTCGTGATGCTGCTGCGCGGCTTCGCCGACGCCATCATGATGCGCGCCCAGCAGGCGGTCTCCTTCGGCGATAACCTGGGCTACCTGCCGCCGGAGCACTACGACCAGATCTTCACCGCGCACGGCGTCATCATGATCTTCTTCGTCGCCATGCCGATGGTGACCGGCATGATGAACTTCGTGATGCCGCTGCAGATCGGCGCGCGCGACGTGGCCTTCCCTTTCCTCAACAACTTCAGCTTCTGGATGACGGTGGCCGGCGCCATGCTGGTGATGTCCTCGCTGTTCGTCGGCGAGTTCGCCCGTACCGGCTGGCTGGCCTATCCGCCGCTGTCGGACATCGTCTCCAGCCCCGACGCGGGCGTGGACTACTACATCTGGGCGCTGCAGATCGCCGGCGTGGGCACCCTGCTGTCGGGCATCAACCTGCTGGTGACCATCGTGAAGATGCGCGCGCCGGGCATGACGATGATGAAGATGCCGGTGTTCACCTGGACCGCGCTGTGCACCAACGTACTGATCGTGGCGGCCTTCCCGGTGCTCACCGCGGTATTGGCGCTGCTGGCGCTGGACCGCTACGCGGGCACCAACTTCTTCACCACCGAGCTCGGCGGCAACGCCATGATGTACGTGAACCTGATCTGGATCTGGGGCCACCCGGAGGTCTACATCCTGGTGCTGCCGGCGTTCGGCATCTTCTCGGAGGTGACCGCCACCTTCAGCCGCAAGCCGCTGTTCGGCTACACCTCGATGGTCTACGCCACGGTGGTGATCACCGTGCTTTCCTACCTGGTGTGGCTGCACCACTTCTTCACCATGGGCTCGGGCGCCAGCGTCAACTCGTTCTTCGGCATCACCACCATGATCATCTCGATCCCCACCGGCGCGAAGATCTTCAACTGGCTGTTCACCATGTATCGCGGCCGCGTGGCCTTCGAGGTGCCGATGATGTGGACGGTGGCCTTCATGGTCACCTTCGTGATCGGCGGCATGACCGGCGTGCTGCTGGCGGTGCCACCGGCGGACTTCTCGCTGCACAACAGCCTGTTCCTGGTGGCGCACTTCCACAACGTCATCATCGGCGGCGTGCTGTTCGGGCTGTTCGCCGGCATCACCTACTGGTTTCCCAAGGCGTTCGGCTTCCGGCTCGATCCGTTCTGGGGCAAGTGCGCGTTCTGGTTCTGGGTGGTGGGCTTCTATTTCGCCTTCATGCCGCTGTACGTGCTGGGCCTGATGGGCGTGACGCGGCGGCTCAGCCATTTCGTCGATCCCTCGCTCAGGATCTGGTTCGAGCTGGCGGCGTTCGGCGCGCTGCTGATCCTGTGCGGCATCGGCTGCATGATCGTGCAGTTCGTGGTGAGCTTCCGCCGCCGCGAGGCCCTGCGCGACACCACCGGCGATCCATGGGACGGCCGCACGCTGGAATGGTCCACCTCCTCGCCGCCGCCCAAATACAACTTCGCCTTCACCCCGCGGGTACATGACCACGACGCGTGGTGGATGATGAAGCGGTACCGCTACCAGCGCCCGCTCGACGGCTTCGTGCCGATCCACATGCCGCTCAACACCGGCGCGGGCATCGTCATGGCGGGCCTGAGCTTCGTGTTCGGCTTCGCCATGGTCTGGTACATGTGGCTGCTGGCCATCGTCTCCTTCGCCGCGCTCCTGGTGGTGGCCATCGCTCATACCTTCGACTACCACCGCGACTACTACCTGTCGGCGGACGAAGTGCGCCGCGTCGAAGCAACCCGCACGGAGCTACTGGCCCGCCATGTCTGAGCTATCCACCACGCTCCCCGCCAGCGGCGCGCCGGCGCAGCCGCTGGCCTTCCACGACACCGCCGAGAGCCATCCGCCCAACGGCACCCTGCTGGGTTTCTGGGTGTACCTGATGAGCGACTGCCTGGTCTTCGCCTGCCTGTTCGCCGCCTACGGCGTGCTGGGCCGCGAGTATGCCGGCGGCCCCACCGGCGCGCAGGTGCTGGAACTGCCGGCGGTGGCGGTGAACACGGCGCTGCTGCTGCTGTCCTCGATCACCTACGGCTTCGCGGTGCTTCAGATGCAGCGCGACCGGCAGCGCCCCATGATGCTGTGGCTCGCCGTCACCGGCCTGCTGGGCGCGGGCTTCATCACGCTGGAGCTGCGCGAGTTCGCGCACCTCATCGCGATCGGCGCGGGGCCGCAGCGCAGCGCGTTCCTGTCCTCGTTCTTCACCCTGGTGGGCACGCACGGGCTGCACGTGAGCTGCGGCATCCTGTGGCTGATCGTGCTGATGACGCAGGTGGCGAGGAAGGGCCTGATTCCCGCCAACAAGCGGCGGCTGATGTGCCTGTCGATGTTCTGGCACTTCCTCGACGTGGTGTGGGTGGGCGTGTTCAGCTTCGTCTATCTGATGGGGGTGCTGCCATGAGCGCGCACGACGACACGCCGGCCGCCCATGGCGACGGCCACGGGCACGACGAGCTGGGCATCCACGCCACCTTCGGCGGCTACATGACCGGTTTCGTGCTGGCGGTGGTGCTCACCGTGATCCCGTTCTGGCTGGTGATGGGCCACGTGTTCGACACATCAAGCACCGCCGCGGTGGTGATCCTCGGGCTGGCCGCGGTGCAGATCGTGGTGCACATGATCTACTTCCTGCACATGAACGCGAAATCCGAGGGCGGCTGGAACATGCTCGCGCTGGTGTTTACCATCGTGCTGGTCGTCATCACGCTGAGCGGATCGATCTGGATCATGTACCACCTCAACCACAACATGATGCCCATGATCAATCCAGCCAACCTGCCGTGACGGCGCCGGCAAGCCAGCCATCGCGTCCCACCTTCGCGAGTCATCCATGCGTTCCATCGAAGAAGCGAGCCGCCGGCCGCGCGGTCCCGTCGCCCTGACCCTGCTCGCCCTGCTGGGGCTGTTCCTGTTCGCCGGCTTCGTCGCCCTGGGCACCTGGCAGGTGTATCGCCTGGCCTGGAAGCGCGAGCTGATCGCGCGGGTGGAGCAGCGGGTGCATGCCGCGCCGGTCGAGGCGCCGGGCCCGTCGCAGTGGGACGCCGTCACCGCGGCGTCGGCCGAGTACCGCCACGTGCGCCTGCGCGGCCGCTTCCTGCACGATCGCCAGACCCTGGTATGGACGGCCACCGACCTGGGCAGTGGCCGCTGGGTGATGACGCCGCTGCAGCTGGCGGATGGCTCGGTGGTGCTGGTCAATCGCGGCTTCGCGCCCGAGGACTGGTGCGGCATCAAGGGCTCGTGCGCGCCGGGCCCGGCCGGCGAGGTGACGCTGACCGGCCTGCTGCGGCTGAGCGAGCCGCCTGGCTTCCTGCGCCGCAACGACCCCCCGCGCGACAGCTGGTACACGCGCGACGTGGCGGCCATCGCCCGCGCGCGCGGCCTGGACCGCGTCGCCCCGTATTTCGTGGATGAGGATGCCGCGCCGGGCACGCTGGATGCCGGCAAGCCCGCCTGGCCGCAGGGCGGGCTGACCGTGATCGCCTTTCCCAACAACCACCTCAGCTACCTGGTGACCTGGTACCTGCTGGCGCTGATGGTGCTGGCAGCCGGACTCTACGTGGCGCGCGACGAGTACCGCCTGCACCACCCGCGCTGAAGCCAGCATGCGTCCCTGGCTACAGGAACGACTTGCCCTGCTTGAGCACGGTGTCGCAGACCTTGGTGGTGAGCTTGGACTTCACGTCGCTGGAACCGCCGCCGAGGCTGTTGAGGTCCATGGTCTGGCCGTTGCTGCCCTGCAGGATGCCCTTGGCGCCGTTGAGATAGCCTGGGTCGCTGCTGGGGTTGCCCGAGCCGCTGGATGACTTGTGCTTGTTGCCGGTCAGCTCGCCCAGCATGTCGCCGGCACCGGAAGAGCCGCGCCCGCTGCCGTCCGACGAGGAGCCGCCGCCCATCTTGCCCAGCAGTTGGTCCTTGATGCCCGCCGCGCCCGAGTTGCCGCCCAGGTAATTGTTCTTCACGCAGTATTCGAGCAGGCCGGCCACATTGCCCATGCTGCCGGATGTCATCGAGCCGCCGCCGGGAATCATGCTGCCGAGCTTGCCCAGGTCCTGGGCGCCGCCCGCGTTGCAGGCAAGGCTCGCCGCGATGGCCATGCAGGCCGTGGTGATGCCGCCGATGCGTTTGTTCATGTGCCTCCCTCCGTCAGGTTCACGCATTCAACACCCGGCTTTGTCATGGCCGCGTCAGCGCATGGCCGCATGGATCGTTTCCGGTTCAGGCGCGCTCCGCCGGGCGCGGCCGGTACCATGGGCGCAAACCCCCTGACCAAGGAAGCCTTGCAATGAAGCCTCATGTGGTCCTCATGGCGGCGGCGACGCTGCTGGCCGGCTGCAACAGTACCGGCAACCTGCGCAACACCAAGCCCACCGCCGTCTACGAAGGCAGGGGCAGTGTCGCCGACATCGCCTCCTGCGTGTCCGGCGCCTGGTCGGCCAAGCCGGTGCACCTGGAGTCGGACGTGCTCTACACCGGCACCACCATCGAGATCCACTCGACCGCGGATGGCCCGACGATGGCGCTGGTCGACATCAAGCCGGTGAGCGACCGCACTGTGGCCACCTACTACTCGGCCTTCAATGAGGACGACTCCTGGTATTTCGAGCAGGTGGAGCGCTGCGTGGACAGCACGCCGCCGCCAGCCGACGGCTAGCCCTGTGTCTGGGATCAGGAGGAGTTGGAGGGAGGAATGGTGGCACGTCGAGGTTAAGCCCTCAGTCCATCGACGCACCGCGGGGTAGCCGCTATGTGTAGCTGAAGGAGAACCGGCAGGGCGTCGAAACGCCCGCCGCGTCCCACGGGGACTTCCTTCGGTCGTAGGCGGCAACCTGGCGGAGACGCGACAACCGGAGACCGGCGCTACTGGATCCCGGCCCTTGCCCCCTTTTGTGGGGTTCGCCGGGATGACGAGCGGGTCGGACCGGGGCGGAAGGAGGTCGCGCACAGGGTGCGCTCCTACAGGGGGACGCCAATCGGGTAGGAGTCACCGCTGACGGCTCGTTCACGCCGGGGCCGTGATAGTGGAACAGCGGCGCGGGCCGCGCGCACCGTGATCGCCTGGATCGTCACCGTCCAGGACCAGGAGCCTTGTCGATGGCCACGATGAAGAGACGCCAGCAAGGCTGGATGGCGGTGCTGCTGTTCGCCGCGATCGCCATGGGCGGCTTCGGCAGCAATGCCGCCGAGCGGGTCAGCCTCGGCGAGAGCAGCCGTTCGGCCACGTTCTCGGAAAGGCTCGGCGACGGCCATGAATACGTACTGCATGCCCGTCGTGGCGAAGTGCTGACCGTCAGTGTCGACGGCCCCGCCGGGATCTACTTCAACGTGTTGCCACCGAATGGCGAGGATACCCTGGCCAATTCCTCCGTCACTGGCGACAACCGCTGGTCAGACACCGTGCGCCACGACGGCGACTACACGGTGCGCGTCTACCAGGCGCGCGCGGCCACGCATCGCGGCCGCGATCCCGCCTTCACCATCACGCTGGCGCTGCGCTAGCGCAGCGCCGCCGCCTCGCGCGCCAGCTGTTCGATGCCGGCCCAGTCGCCGCCACGCAGCTTGTCGGCCGGGGTAAGCCAGGAGCCGCCCACGCAGACCACGTTGGGCAGGGCCAGGAATTCCGGCGCGCTGGCCAGGCTGATGCCGCCGGTGGGGCAGAACATCACCTGCGGCAGCGGGCTGGCCCAGGCGCCGAGCAGCCTGGCGCCGCCGGCCGGCACCGCCGGGAAGAACTTCAGGAAGCGGTAGCCGCGTTCCAGCAGTGCCATCACCTCGCTGGCGGTGGCCGAGCCGGGCAGCAGCGGCAGCTCGCTGTCGTCCGCCGCGTCCAGCAGGCCCGGCGACACGCCGGGCGACACCGCGAAGCGCGCGCCGGCCTTGTGCGCGGCGCGCAGGTCCTTGGCGCCGAGCACGGTGCCCGCGCCCACCACCGCGCCTTCCACTTCCTCGGCAATGGCCTTGATCGCGTCGAGCGCGGCGGGCGTGCGCAGGGTGACCTCGATGGCGGGGATGCCGCCGGCCACCAGCGCGCGCGCCATCGGCACCGCGGCGCGCGCGTCCTCGATGATCACCACCGGCACCACCGGCGCCAGGCGCAGGGTGGATTCGACCTGTTGCTGCTTCTGTTCGATGCTCATGGCGTTGCGTGATTCCGAAGGTGAATGAGGCGATGCGTCAAAACACGCCCGCGCCGAGGTCGGCGCTGGTGGCGTTGCGGCGGAACAGGCCGAACAGCTCGCGGCCCATGCCGTACTGGTGCGCGGAAAGGTCGGCCGTGGCCGGCACGCGGGCGCTGAATTCGGCCGCGTCGACCAGCACGTCCAGCCGGCCCTGCTGCGTGTCCAGGCGCACGATGTCGCCGTCGCGGATGCGCGCGATCGGGCCGTTGTCCTGTGCCTCGGGCGTGACGTGGATGGCCGCCGGCACGCGACCGGAGGCGCCGGACATGCGCCCGTCGGTGAGCAGGGCGATGCGGTGGCCGCGGTCCTGCAGCACCGACAGGGTCGGGGTGAGCTTGTGCAGCTCCGGCATGCCGATCGCCTGCGGGCCCTGGAAGCGCACCACGGCGACGAAATCGCGGTTCAGCTCGCCGCGCTCGAACGCCTTGCGCACCTCGTCCTGGTCGTGGAACACCACGGCCGGCGCCTCGATCACCAGGCGGTCCTCCGGCACCGAGGACACCTTGATCACCGCGCGGCCGAGGTTGCCATCCAGCATGCGCAGGCCGCCGTCGGCGCGGAACGGCTCGGCCACGCCGCGCAGCACGCCACGGTTGCCGCTTTCCTTGGCCACCGGCTTCCACGCGAGCTGGCCGTGGCCGTCGAGCTGCGGCACCTGCGCATAGCCGTCCAGGCCGGTGCCGAACACGGTGCGCGCGTCGCCGTGCAACAGGCCCTGGCTGAGCAGCTGGTCGATCAGGAAGCTCATGCCGCCCGCCTCGTGGAACTGGTTCACGTCGGCATAGCCGTTGGGATACACGCGCGCCAGCAGCGGTACCACCGGGGACAGCGCGTCGAAGTCGTCCCAGCGCAGCTCGATGCCGGCGGCGCGGGCGATCGCCACCAGGTGCAGCAAGTGGTTGGTGGAGCCGCCCGTCGCATGCAGGCCGACCACGCCGTTGACGATGGCGCGCTCGTCCACGATGTGCCCCAGCGGCAGGTGCGCAGAGCCCGGCGCGCTCAATTCGGCCACGCGCAGCACGGCCTCGCGGGTCAGTGCGTCGCGCAGCGGGGTGTCGGGCGCGACGAAGCTGGCGCCCGGCAGGTGCAGGCCCATGATCTCCATCAGCATCTGGTTGGAGTTGGCGGTGCCGTAGAAGGTGCAGGTGCCCGGCGCATGGTAGGCGGCGGCCTCGGCCTCCAGCAGCTCGGCCTTGGTCGCCTTGCCTTCGGCATAGGCCTGGCGCACCTTGGACTTCTGCTCGTTGCTGATGCCGCTGGGCATCGGGCCGCTGGGCACGAAGATGCCGGGCAGGTGGCCGAAGCTGAGCGCGCCGATCAGCAGGCCCGGCACGATCTTGTCGCAGATCCCCAGGTACAGCGCGCCGTCGAACATGTCGTGCGACAGCGCCACCGCCGTGGCCATGGCGATCAGGTCGCGCGAGAACAGCGAGAGCTCCATGCCGGCGCGGCCCTGGGTGACGCCGTCGCACATGGCGGGCACGCCGCCGGCCATCTGCGCGGTGATGCCGGCCTCGCGCGCCACGCGGCGGATCAGCTCGGGATAGCGCTCGTACGGCTGGTGCGCCGACAGCATGTCGTTGTAGGCGTTGACGATGCCGAGGTTGGGCGTATGGCCCTCGCGCAGGCGCTCCTTGTCGGTGGCGCCGCAGGCGGCGAAGCCGTGCGCGAGGTTGCCGCAGGCCAGCCGTTCGCGATGCACGCCATTGCCCTGCGCGGCGGCGTCGATGCGGCGCAGGTAGTCGGCGCGCGATTCGCGGCTGCGCTCGCGCAGGCGCTCGGTGACTTCGGCGATGACGGGGTGAAGCATACTCATGGTTTGACTCCGGGAAGATCGTGCGGCGCGCCTGGCGGCGCGCTCATCGGTTCGGTCGCGGCTGCCGGCGCCTCACGGGCACCAGTACACGGCCACGGGCACGCGCGGCTGGGTCAGCACGGCGCGCACGGGGAAATCCGCGGCTTCGCCCAGGCCCAGGCGCGCGTCGGCGAGCAGCTGGCGCTTGGCCTCGCCTTCGATATGCAGGTACAGCGCGCGCGTCTGCAGCAGGGCGGACAGCGTGAAGGTGATGCGCGGCTCGCCGGCGCCGGCCGCGCGCATCGGCAGCACGCGCACGTCGCTGTCGGCGTCCAGCGCCTCCGGCAGGCGGTCGCCGCCGGGGAAGAACGAGGCGGTATGGCCGTCGTTGCCCATGCCCAGCACCACCGCGTCGAACGGCAGCGCCAGCGCGGCCATGCGCGTGCGCACCGTGGCCAGTCCGGCCTCCGGCGTGGGCGCGTCGGTGTACAGCGGCACGAACTGCGCGGCGGTGGCGGCATGCTGCAGCAGCAGCGCCTTGACCATGCCGGCGTTGGAGCGCTCGTGCGTCTCGGGCACCCAGCGCTCGTCGACCAGGGTCACCTGCACCTTCGCCCAGTCCAGCGCCTCGCGCGAGAGCCGTTCGAAGAAATGGCGCGGCGTGCTGCCGCCGGATACGGCGAGCAGGGCGCCGCCGCGTTCGGCGATGCCCTCGCGCAGGCGCTCGGCCACGCGCTCGGCCAGGGCGGCGGCCAGCGCATGGCAGTCGGTGAAGCTGTGGGTGGTGACGTTCAGTATCTCGGACATGGCAGGCAGGCGGCTGGGCGGCGCGGGAAACGCACGCGCGGCGGGTCGAGCGGGAAGGCCGGCGAGTCTAGGCGATCCGCCGCGATGCACAGGTGAAGCGCGCGTGCATCGCGGCGGCGGGCAGGCGGCCGCGGTTTATTCACTGTCCTCGTTCCAGGTGCGGCCGTCGCGCTCGATCAGCGCCACCGCCGCGCTCGGACCCCAGGTGCCGGCCGTGTACGGGCGCGGCGCCTCGCCGCTCTCCGCCCACGCGGCGAGGATGGGATCGGCCCAGCGCCAGGCCGCCTCCACTTCGTCGCGGCGCATGAACAGGGTGGGATTGCCGCGCACCACGTCCAGCAGCAGACGCTCGTAGGCGTCGGGCTGCTGCACGCCGAAGGCCTCGGCGAAGCTCATGTCCAGCGGCACGTGGCGCAGGCGCAGGCCGCCCGGGCCCGGATGCTTGATGGTGAGCCACAGCTTGATGTCCTCGTCCGGCTGCAGGCGCAATACCAGGCGGTTCTGCGCCAGCACGCCCGCGGAAGGATCGAAGATGGAATGCGGCACCGCCTTGAACACCACCGCGATCTCGGACACGCGCTCGGGCAGGCGCTTGCCGGTGCGCAGGTAGAACGGCACGCCGGCCCAGCGCCAGTTGGCGATCTCGGCCTTCAGCGCCACGAAGGTCTCGGTGTGGGACTTGTGGTCCTTCAGCTCGTCCAGGTAGCCGGGCACGCTCTGGCCTTCGGCCGCGCCGGCGCGGTACTGGCCGCGCACGGTGAACTGCGCCGCGTTGCTCTCGTTGATCGGCTTGAGCGAGCGCAGCACCTTGAGCTTCTCGTCGCGCACCGCGTCGGGCTGCAGCGAGGAGGGCGGCTCCATCGCCACCATGCACAGCAGCTGCAGGATATGGTTCTGCACCATGTCGCGCAGGGCGCCGGCATGGTCGTAGTAGCCCGCGCGCTGGCCCACGCCCAGCGTCTCGGCCACGGTGATCTGCACGTGGTCGATGTGCTCGGCGTTCCACAGCGGCTCGAACAGCGCGTTGCCGAAGCGCAGCGCCAGCAGGTTCTGCACCGTCTCCTTGCCGAGGTAGTGGTCGATGCGGAAGGTCTGCGATTCCTCGAAGAAGCGGCCGACGTCGTCGTTGATCTGGTTGGCGCTGGCCAGGTCGTGGCCGATGGGCTTTTCCAGCACCACGCGCGAGGGCCCCTTGTTGAGGTCGTACTTGCCCAGACGGTTGCAGATGTCGACGAACAGGTCCGGCGAGGTGGACAGGTAGAACACGCGGATGCGCTCGGCGTCCTTGCCCATCAGCTCGGCGAAATCGTCCCAGCCATCGTCCTTGCGCGCATCGAGCGAGCGGTAGCCGACCAGCTTGAGGAAGTCCTCGACCTTCTTGCCGTTGCCGTCCTTCACCAGCGTCTTGCGCAGGTTGTCGCGGTAGCTCTCGTCGTCCAGGCCCTCGCGGGCGATGCCGATGATGCGGCTGACGTCGGGGATCTGCCCGTCCACGTAGCGGTGGTACAGCGCGGGCAGCAGCTTGCGTACGGCGAGGTCGCCGGTTCCGCCGAAGATCACCAGGTCGAAGGGGTCGACCGGCAGGGGGGAAGCAGTCACTTCAGTCACCTCGAGGCGATGCGGGGAGCGATACGTGGCATGCATACCACGTGCGTTGCCTTGAGATGGTACCAGTGACATACCAGACAAAACCAGTTCCTCCGGACCCGGCGCCAGCCCCAGTCAGCACGATGATCGGCAGGTGAAATTGGTACCACCGCAAAGCCGCGTCACAACGTCCGATTGCCACACTGGTATGGTCATTGGTATCGTGAGGGCATGGAAACCGCCCTCGTCAACGAATACCGCCGGCTCAGCCGCGACCCCGCCGCCAGCCAGCCGCTGGCCTACCTGCGCCTGCGCCGGGCCATCCGCAACGTGGTCGAGCACCGCGACATCGAGCCGGGCCAGGCCCTGCCCAGCGAGCGTGACCTGTCGCGCCTGCTGCAGCTGTCGCGGGTGACCGTGCGCAAGGCCATCGCCGGCCTGGTGGAGGAGGGCCTGCTGAACCAGCGCCACGGCGCCGGCACCTTCGTGGCCGAACGCATCATCAAGCCAATGTCGCGCCTGACCAGCTTCACCGAGGACCTGCGCGCGCGCGGCCTCAACCCGCGCTCGGAATTCTTCGAGCGCGGCGTGGGCGAGGTGACGCCGGAGGAATCGATGGCGCTGAACCTGTCGCCCGGCGTGCTGGTGGCGCGCCTGCACCGCGTGCGCTACGCCAAGGAGGAACCGCTGGCGATCGAGCGCAGTGTGGTGCCGGCCAGCATCCTGCCCGACCCGATGGTGGTGCACGACTCGCTGTACCAGGTGCTGGAGACCCTGGGCGCGCGCCCGCGCCGCGCCCTGCAGCGCCTGCGCGCGGTGTCGCTGGGCGCGCAGCAGGCCCGCCTGCTGCACGTGGCGCCGGGCAGCGCCGGGCTCAACATCGAGCGCCGCAGCTTCCTCGACGACGGCCGCGTGGTGGAGTTCACCACCTCCTGGTACCGCGGCGACATCTACGATTTCGTGGCGGAATTGCAGACCGACTGAGCGGCGCTACCGCTCCACCTCCGCCGGCGCCGCATCACCCTCGCGCTGCGCCAGCGGCAGCGCGTCGGTCACCAGGTGCATCAGGAAGCGGCCGGGCTGCTCCTGCATCATCATGTGCGCCGAGTCGGCGAACACCACCAGCTTCTTCGACGGCGCCTTTAGCTGCGCGTACCAGGCCTCGGCCAGCTCGTGCGGCGTGGTGTAGTCGTGCGCGCCGACGTAGACCAGCACCGGGCAGCCGAAGCGGGTGACACGGTCGAAGTCGGTGGCCATCAGCGCCGGCAGCAGGTGGCGGAGCGAGAACAGGCTGCCCTTGCCGATGGCCTCGAAATCCTCGCGGCTGTAGTCGGGCGACAGCGACTCGGCATCGTCCTCGAACTGGTAGTCCTGGCGGCCCCAGGCGAGCCCGCCGTAGTACATCTCCCACTTGCTGCGCATGCCGATGCGCTCGATGGTCATCGGGCCGTCGCCGGGATAGGGCGCCAGGGCCTCCAGCTCGCGGATGGCGGTGGCGTTGCCTTCCTCGCGGGCGCGGCGCAGGGCGTACTGGTAGCCCAGGGCCTCGTTGCGGCGGCCGTTTACCACCTGGCCGGTGGAAATGTAGGCATAGAACCATTCCGGATGCCGCTGGGCCAGCGTCACGCCCAGGATCGAGCCCCAGGAATGGCCCAGCAGGAAGATCTTCCGCTTGCCGTAGCGCTCGCGCAGGTACTGCACCACCTGGGCCGCATCGTCGGTCATGCCGTCCACGTTCATGCCGGGCGCCATCGCCGCCTCGCTGTTGGCGCGGTAGGTCCTGCCGGCGCCGCGCTGGTCCCACTGCACCACGGTGAAGTAGTCCTCCCACGGGGTCTGGAAGGTGTAGGCCTCCGGCATGGCGGGCGAGGCGGGGCCGCCGTGCAGGAACAGCAGGATGGGATTGCGCCGGTCCTTGCCGCGCACCGAGATCCACTGGTCGATGCCGTTGATGCGCAGCTTGAGCGTCTCGTTCACGCCTTGCGACGCGGAGATCATGCGGTTGCTGTCGAGGATGCGCGTGACCTCCTCGCGCGTCAGGGCCGGCGAGGCGGCCGGCGCATCGTCCGCGCGCGGCGCGGTGGCGGCGAGGCTGGAAACGGTGGCAAGGGCGAACAGCAGGATGGCACGCAGGGGCTTCAAGGCAACGCTCCGGTAGGTCTGGTTGATCTTGCCCTGGCCACAGCAAGCGCCATGCCATGGCCCGTTTGCCTGTCCGCACAGGCCCTTGCGGCGTCTTTCCGCGGACAGCGGCCAGTCCGCGGACGTCCGCCGCCCGGGATGCCGGACACCCGGCGGCGAGCATGTCCGGGCGCCTCGCCCCGCGCCACCCGCGCATGCCGGAGGCATGACGCCCGGCACATCCGCGTCACCGACTTACGGCACATTCGCGGTCATGGCTTTGGGCGCATAAAAGTCGCCGGCGCGCATCGGCGCGCCACCTTATCCCGGCGCGGCAGGGGCGCGCGTTGCCAGCGGTGTGACGATCCGTGAACCTGTTCGCGCCATTGATACGCCGACCGACCGGTACCTCGCTGCTGGCGCTGGGCCTGGCCCTGGCCGGCCTGTGGGCCTACCTGCTGCTGGGCGTGGCCGCGCTGCCCACGCTGGAATTCCCGGGCATGGTGGTCTACACCGAAGTGCCGGGCGCCAACGCGCAGACCATGGCCGCCACCGTGGCCGCGCCGCTGGAGCGCCACCTGGGCCGCATCCCCGGCATCAAGGAGATGCACTCGGAGAGCAACGACGGCTCCACCTCGGTGCGCCTGCTGTTCAACTTCGGCAACAACACCGACAAGCTCGCGCGCGACGTGCAGGCCGCCATCAACGCCAGCGTGGCCGACCTGCCCAGCAACATGCCGGTGCCGCCGCGCTACTACAAGTTCAACACCGCCAACATCCCGGTGCTGCTGCTGTCGCTCACCTCGCGCACGCTGCCGCCGGACAAGCTGTACGACCTGGCCGACAGCCTGCTCAATCCCGCCATCGCGCAGATTCCGGGGGTGGCGCAGGTGCGCGTGATCGGCGGGCGTCCGCGCGCCGTGCGGGTGGAGCTCAACACCGTCGCGCTGGCCGCCAAGGGCCTCACCGCCAACGACGTGGCCAACGCGCTGCGCGCCGCCAACGTGACCTCGCCCCAGGGGCTGCTCAGTGACGGCCTCACCCAGATGACGGTGACCGCCAACGACGCGCTGCACAACCCGGAGGAATTCGCCAGCCTGCTGATCGCCACCCGTAGCGGCGCCCCGGTGCGGCTGTCCGACGTGGCCCGGGTCGTCAACGGCCAGCAGGACGAATACCAGGCCGCCTGGTTCAACGACCAGCGCGCGATCGCCATCCGCATCGCCAAGCGCCCGGAGGCCAATGCGGTGGCCACCGCCGACGCGGTGCGCGCCAAGCTGCCGCAGATGCGCGCCTGGCTGCCGGCCGACCTGCAGATCACGCCCATCTTCGACCTGACCCAGACCACCAAGTCAGCGCTGCACGAGGTGCAGGTGGCGCTGCTGCTCAGCATCGTGATGGTGGCGCTGGTGATGCTGGTGTTCCTGCGCCGCCTGCGGCCGACCCTGATCGCTTCGCTCAGCGTGCCGCTGTCGCTGGCCGGCGCCTTCGTGGTGATGCTGGCGCTGGGCTATACGCTCAACACCTTGTCGCTGGTGGCGCTGGTGCTGTGCATCGGCTTCGTGGTGGACGACGCCATCGTGGTGATCGAGAACATCGTGCGCCACATGGAGCACGGCGAGCCGCCGCTGCAGGCGGCGCTGATCGGCGTGCGCGAGATCGGCTTCACCGTGGTCTCCATCACCCTGTCGCTGATCGCGGTGTTCGCGCCTCTGCTGTTCGGCAACAACCAGTTCACCCTGCTGCTGCGCGAGTTCTCGGTGACGCTGACCTCCGCGGTGGTGATCTCGGCGATCATCTCGCTCACCGTCACGCCCGCGCTGTGCGGGCGTTATCTGCGCCCGGAACACGCCGCCGGGCGGAAGCCGAACCGGATGGAGCGCGCGCTGGCCCGTTTCGACCGCGGCCTGCACCGCGCCTACGAGCGCGCGCTGGACTGGGCCATGCGCCATCGCCGGCTGATGCGCTGGCAGCCGGCGATCCTGCTCGCGCTGACCTTCGCCATGGCCACCCTGGTGGTGAAGCTATTCGGCTTCGACTTCATGCCGCCGGAGGATATCGGCATGATCCAGGGCGACGTGCGCGCCGACGCCAACATCTCGCCCACCCTGATGGCCGTGCGGGCGCAGCGCGCCGCGGCGCTCATGCTCACCGACCCGGCGGTGCTCGACGTCACCACCTTCCTGGGCAGCGACAACGCGGGCGGCAACGTAGGCAACCAGGCCACCATGTTCGTGGACCTCAAGCCGCGCGGGCACCGCCCCGGCGAGCGGCCCGATTCGATCAAGCAGGTGATCGCGCGCCTCAACAAGGCCTACGAGAAGCTGCCGGAGCTGCGCGTCTCGCTCAATTCCATCGGCTTCTTCAACGACAACAGCGACAGCAACCGCGGCAGCCAGAGCTTCCAGCTCATCAGCAGCGACAACATCGACCTGCAGCCCTGGGCGCTGAAGGTCACCCAGCTGATGCGCCGGTACAAGGAATTCCATGACGTCAGCAGCGACTACGACAGCATCGACAAGCAGCAGATGCTGGTGGTGGACCGCGCCGCCGCCGGACGCCTGCAGGTGGGCATGGGCAACATCGACTCGGCGCTGTACAACGCCTTCGGCCAGAACCAGGTGTCGATCATCTACTCGGACATCAACCAGTACTGGGTGGTGCTGACCTCGACGGCGGAGCGCTCGCTCAGCCCCGCCACCCTGCTCAACACCTATGTGCGCAGCGACATGGGCACCATGGTGCCGCTGTCGGCGATGGCGCGCATCGAGCCCAGCGTCAGTCCCTCGCTGGTGATCCATACCAACCAGCTCGAGGCCGCGCAGATCTACTACAACACCGAGCAGGGCCTGGCGCAGGACAAGGCGATGGCGCTGATCGAGCGGATCGTGGCCGACGCCCGCCTGCCCGCCGGCGTGCAGCTGGGCTATACCGGCAGCGCGCAGAACCTGGAGGAAACCCGTTCCAACGCGAACGTGCTGCTGATCGGCTCGATCCTGGCGATGTACATCGTGCTGGGCATCCTGTACGAGAGCCTGGGCCACCCGCTGACCATCCTCTCCACCCTGCCCGCCGCCGGTGCCGGCGCCTTCCTGGCCATGCTGGCCACCGGCACCGCGATGTCGCTGATGGCGATCATCGCGATCCTGATGCTGATCGGCATCGTCAAGAAGAATGCCATCCTGATGGTCGACTTCGCCCTCGTGGCACAGCGCGAGCGCGGCCTCTCCCCGCCCGACGCCATCCGCGAGGCCGCCCTGGTCCGCTTCCGTCCCATCACCATGACCACCCTCGTCGCCATGGGCGCCGCCCTTCCGCTCGCCATCGGCTTCGGCATCGGCTCGGAAATGCGACAGCCGCTCGGCGTCGCCATCGTCGGCGGCCTGCTCGTCTCACAGCTGCTGACCCTGCTCAGCACCCCCGCCATCTACCTGTGGAACCACGACCGCAAGCTCCGCAAGCAAGCCCGCAAGGCCAAGCGCGCCGCCAAGCGCGCGCTCAAGGCACAGCCGGCCGCAGGCTAAGCCACCTGTGGGAGCGCACCCTGCGCGCGACAGAACGGCCACCTACATGTATCGAAAAGCGTCGCGCACAGGGTGCGCTCCCACAGAATGGGGAGACGCGATGCATCCCAGAAGATCCCCTGCCTTTCGGCACGGACCGACTTCAGGCACATTCGTCGCTCCTGCCCCCACAGGCCACAATGGGGGCATGTCGGTGCTTTGCGTGCGTGCCATGGCCTGCGCAACCCCCTATCGGTACGGAAACCTCCAGTGAACATCTTCGCCCCTCTCATCCGACGCCCCGTGGGCACCTCGCTGCTGGCCGCCGGGTTGCTGCTGGCCGGCCTGTTCGCCTATCGGCTGCTGGGCGTGGCGGCGCTGCCCTCGCTGGAATTCCCGGGTGTCTACATCGTGGCGCAGATGCCGGGCGCCAGCGCGCAGACCATGGCCTCCACCGTGCTGGCGCCGCTGGAACGGCACATCGGACGCATTCCCGGTATCGACGACATGTATGGCAACGCCACGGAAGGCTCGGCGTCGATCCAGGTACGCTTCACCCTGGACCGCACGGCGGACAAGGCCGCGCGCGACGTGCAGGCGGCCATCAACGCCGCCCAGGCCGACCTGCCGGTGCTGCCCAGCCCGCCGCAGTACTTCAAGTTCGATACCTCGCAGATTCCCATCCTGCTGGTCTCGCTGACCTCCACCGGGTTGCCGCAGGACAAGCTGTACGACCTCACCGACACCCTGCTCAAGCCCGCCGTGGCGCAGATTCCCGGCGTGGCCCAGGTGCAGGTGTTCGGCGGCACGCCGCATGCGGTGCGGGTGGAGCTGGACATCAACGCGCTGGCGGCCAAGGGGCTCACCGCCAACGACGTGCGCAACGCGCTGATCGCCGCCAACGTGACCTCGCCGCAGGGCATCCTCACCGACGGTCTCACCCAGATGACGGTGACCGCCAACGACGGCCTGCAGCAGGCGGCGGATTTCGCCAAGCTGTTGATCGCCAACAAGAGCGGCGCCACGGTGCGCCTGTCCGACGTGGCCAAGGTCAGCAGTGGCCAGCAGGACATCTACCAGGGCGCCTGGTTCAACGGCCAGAGCACGGTCGCGATGCAGATCAGCAAGCGGGCCGAGGCCAATGCGGTGGAAACGGTGGACGAGATCCGCCGCCGCCTGCCGGAATTCCGCGCCTGGATGCCGGCGGACGTGCAGGTCACCCCGATCTTCGACCTCACCACCACCACCAAGTCCGCGCTGCACGAGGTGCAGATGGCGCTGCTGCTCAGCATCGTAATGGTGGTGCTGGTGATGCTGGTGTTCCTGCGCCGCCTGCGGCCGACCCTGATCGCTTCGCTCAGCGTGCCGCTGTCGCTGGCCGGCGCCTTCGTGGTGATGCTGGCGCTGGGCTATACGCTCAACACCTTGTCGCTGGTGGCGCTGGTGCTGTGCATCGGCTTCGTGGTGGACGACGCCATCGTGGTGATCGAGAACATCGTGCGCCACATGGAACACGGCGAGCCGCCGCTGCAGGCGGCGCTGATCGGCGTGCGCGAGATCGGCTTCACGGTGATCTCCATTACCCTGTCGCTGGTAGCGGTGTTCGCGCCGCTGCTGTTCGGCAACAACATGCTCATCATGCTGCTGCGCGAGTTCTCGGTGACGCTGGCGGTGGCGGTGGTGATCTCGGCCATCGTCTCGCTCACGCTCACCCCGGCGCTGTGCGGCAAGTTTCTCCGGCACGAGGAACCGGGCGAGCGGACGCCGGGCCGGGTCGAACAGGCGATGGAGCGCGTGGACCGCGGCCTGCACCGCGCCTACGAGCGCGCGCTGGACTGGGCCATGCGCCATCGCCGGCTGATGCGCTGGCAGCCGCTGATCCTGCTGCTGGCCACTTTCGCGCTGGGCGCGGCGGTGGTGGCGACCGCCGGCGGCAACTTCATGCCCGAGGAGGACATCGGCATGATCCAGGGCGACATCCGCGCCGACGCCAACATCTCCCCGACGCTGATGGCCACCCAGGCGCAGCGCGCCGCCAACATCATGAAGGCCGACCCGGCCGTGCTGGACGTGCTCACCACGCTGGGCGGCAACGATGGCACCGGCGCGGTGGGCAACATGGGCAGCATGTTCGTGGACCTCAAGCCGCGCGGCAGCGGACCCGACGATCGCCACGAGAGCGCCAAGGCGGTGATGGAGCGCCTCGCCAAGCAGTACGACGCATTGCCAGGCATCCGCGTCTCGCTGAGCCTGGTGCAGTTCCTCGGCGGCGGCGGCAGCGGCGACAAGGGCGGCCAGTACGAATTCCAGCTCATCAGCAGCGACGGCGAGAACCTGCAGCCGTGGACGCTGAAGATGGTGCAGCAGATGCGCAAGACCAAGGAACTGCGCGACGTCGGCAGCAACTTCGACCTGGTCGGCAAGCAGCAGATGCTGAAGGTGGACCGCGAGGCCGCCAGCCGCCTGCTGGTGAACATGGGCGACGTGGATACGGCGCTGCTCAACTCCTTCGGCCAGCGCCAGGTGTCGGTGATCTACTCGGACATCAACCAGTACTGGGTGGTGCTGACCTCCAGCTCGGCCACCTCGCTCAGCCCCGAGGCCCTGCTCAACGTGCGCGTGCGCAATGCGCAGGGCGCGATGATCCCGCTGTCGGCCATCGCGCACATCGAGCCGAACATGAATCCGATGCGCATCCGCCACCACAATCAGCTGGAAGCCTCCACCATCAACTACAACCTCGCCCAGGGCGTGAGCCAGGATGTGGGCATGAAGCTGGTGGAGAACGCCGCCATCGCGGTGGGGCTGCCTGCCGGCGTGCACGTGGAATACACCGGGCAGAACGAGCGCCTGCAGCAGGCCAAGAGCAACGGCATGGTGCTGCTGATCGCGGCCATCGTGGCGATGTACATCGTGCTGGGCATCCTGTACGAGAGCCTGGGCCATCCGTTGACCATCCTCTCCACCCTGCCCGCCGCCGGTGCCGGCGCTTTCCTGGCCATGCTGGTGACGCAGACCCAGCTCACCCTGATGGCGATCATCGCGATCCTGATGCTGATCGGCATCGTCAAGAAGAACGCCATCCTGATGGTCGACTTCGCCCTCGTGGCACAGCGCGAGCGCGGCCTCTCCCCGCCCGACGCCATCCGCGAGGCCGCCCTGGTCCGCTTCCGTCCCATCACCATGACCACCCTCGTCGCCATGGGCGCCGCCCTTCCGCTCGCCATCGGCTTCGGCATCGGCTCGGAAATGCGACAGCCGCTCGGCGTCGCCATCGTCGGCGGCCTGCTCGTCTCACAGCTGCTGACCCTGCTCAGCACCCCCGCCATCTACCTGTGGAACCACGACCGCAAGCTCCGCAAGCAAGCCCGCAAGGCCAAGCGCGCCGCCAAGCGCGCGCTCAAGGCACAGCCGGCCGCAGGCTAAGCCACCTGTGGGAGCGCACCCTGTGCGCGACACTTTTCGATGCATGAAGGTGGCCGTTCTGTCGCGCACTGGGTGCGCTCCCACAGGGGAAGCACGCCAAACGGCCGTCAATCCTTCGGGCTCGTGCAGGCCGCGTAGCGGCGGCCTTCGACCCGCACCACGTCGTGGCCCTGCACGCTTACGCGGGCGGTGTAGTGTTCCGGCGAATCGAAATCCACGCGGCCATGCGCGCCGGGCGGCGGCAGGCCGGGACAGGTAAGCGTCCAGGCCAGCGCCGTGCTGCCGCGCTGCGGGTTGGAACGCTCGCACCGGGCATGGCCCGGCACCGGCAGGTCGGCGAACGCGGCCCAGGGATCGGGGCCCTCGTCCACGCAATGCCACCGCACCTGGGGCGGGCCTTCGTGGCCATGCTCGAACGTGCGCGTGATGATCTTCCACAGGCCGGGCATGGCCTGGAAATCGCCGGGGTCGGCATGGCCGGGCTCGCCCAGCAGCGCCGCCGCCAGCAGCACCAGCACGGCCATGGCGCGTGCCGCCACCTGGCCACGCGAGGCTTCAGCGGATGGACGAAAGGCGTGCATGGCGATCGGGCTCCTGCCGGATGACGGAAGGCCCCGCCCGCTCGCGCGGGCGGGGACCGGCCCGCATTGCATCAGTCTTGTGTTTCAGCCGTTGCCGCGCCGGCGCGGCCATAGCCGCCGAAATCGAACATGTTCATCAGGTTGCCGATGGCGGGCGCGTTGAGCGGTACGTACGGGTTGACCGGCAGCGATACCGGGTTGGGCAGGTTGTCGCGGCTGCGGTTGGAGATGGTCTCGTGCAAGCCCCAGTTGGCCTCGACGAATTTGTCGAAGGAGACGTGGTCGTAGTACGTGTGCACCACGTGGCCGCCCTCGGAATAGCGCGAGACCACCAGCATCGGGATGCGCGTGCCATCGCCGAAGAAGTCGATCGGCTGCACGTAGCCCGAGTCGTAGTAGCCGCCGCCTTCGTCGAAGGTAATCATGATCGCCGTGTCGGCCCATACCTTCGGGTTGGCCTTGGCCATTTCCACGATCTTCTTCACGTAGCCCTCGAACAGGTCCAGCTTGGACGAGGCGGGGTGTCCATCGAGGATGCCGTCCGGCTTGGCGATGGCCACCGCCGGCAGGGTGCCGTTCTGGATGTCCTGGTAGAGGTCGTTGATGTCCTGGTTGTTCGCGCGCAGCTTGGGATCGGTCATGACCTGCGTGGAATACAGGAACGGGTCGCAGATGTTGCAGAAGGTGCCGGCCTCGCCGTCTTCCTTGCCGTCGCCCCAGCCTTCGCCGTAGTACTTCCAGCTCACGTGGTGGTGCGTGAGCAGCAGGGCGAGGTTGTCCTGGCGGCTCGGCGGGATGGTGAACTGGTCGGCGCCCAGCGGGGCCGGCGTGCCGTCGCCGAGGTAGCCCGGGTTGTAGTTGTTGACCAGGTAGTAGGCGCCCTTGCGGCAGTCCGTGCCGTGGAAGGTGCGGTAGGGCAGCGAGCGCAGGTAGCCCTGCACCGCGGCCACGCCGGGCTGGCTGTCGTCGCCGCAGTCCACGTAGGAACCGCCGCTGTAGCCGTCCTGCGTGTACCAGTTGTTGGTGCCGGCGAGCGCGTCCGGGTTCTCGATCTGGTTGGCCGGCGGCACGGCGGGGTTGCCGTTGGCATCGGCGTAGTAGATCAGGTCGCCGTAGCCCAGCATGATGTGGTTGGCGCCGGTGCCGCCCATCACCGACTGGTGGAAGTTGTCGCTCAGCGTGTAATTCTGCGCCAGTTCCTTGAAGTAGGGCGCATCGCCCTGCGCCATGTTGAGGAACTGCATGGCGGTGGAGCCTTCGCCGGTGCTCTGGTCGGTGAAGCCGGCCGGCGGCGCGTCGCCGTTGCTGCCGGCGCCGATGGTGGTTTCCACCCAGGGGAACAGGTCCGCGCGGCAGCCGCTGGGGTTCTTCGGGGTGGCGGCGCGTACGTCGCAATCGAGCTGCTGCCACATCTGGAAGAAGCGGTGCACTGGGCTGTTGGCGTAGTCGTCGTAATTGATCGAGGCGTGCATGTCCACCGGCGCGTTGGCCAGCTGGGCGGGGAAGCGCGTATCGACCACGCCGGCCGGCAGGCCGGTGCCGCCGTTGGCCAGTTCGCCGTAGGCATCCGTGGGCAGGGCCGGCTCCACCGCCTCGGCCTGCGCCGCCGAGGCGAACGGGGCCTGGGTCGGGGCGCTGCCGGTGTTCATCCGCGGCAGCAGGCCATAGGCGCTGGTGCGGGTGGGCGACAGGTCGAACTTGCCGGTATTGCTGGCCTGCCACTGGCGGGCCGCCGCCACGTTCGGGCCCGGCGTGCCGTCGGCGTTGACGATGCCTTCGGACAGCAGGTTGTGCACGCTCTGCCCCCTCGGCGGCGTGTAGGTGGCATAGACATGGTCGAAGGTGCGGTTCTCGCCGATCAGCAGGATCACGTGCTTGATCGGGGTGGCGGTGCGGTCGCTGCGATCCTCGCCATCGCCGCGCTCATGCTGCGCGACGATGCCGCCCGGCAGGCCGGAACGATGACGGGTGGCGGCGGCGGGTATGTTGTTGCGGAAGTTGGCGTCCTGTTGGGCGTTGCTGTTGCTCTGCGCGCTGACGATCCCGGCAAGGCCGGCGGCGAGCAGGCCAATGATCAGCGGCAGGTACCGCTGGCGAACATGCATCGTGGACATGACTTCGATCTCCTGCAGTCACCCTGTGGGGCTGCAATCGAGTGGTCCCCCTGCTTGGCCGGGCGTGCTCGCAACGTGGGTGCCCGGGCCGGCGGCAAGTCTGGTCCGCGTGGATGACGCTCGCTTGGCATTCCTGCGACAGCGGTGACGCCGGACATGACAATGCCAAGACGCCGCAAATGCTTGCGCGGCAAGGCCAATGCGCCATGCCCGGCATGGCGGGGCACGCCGCCGGGCGGTGGCGCGCGATCCGCAAGAACGTGTCCGCGACGTGAGTTTTCCCGATGCTTGAAACCGTGCGGTGCCGCACATGGCGGATTCAGGCAGGCCGCAGCAGGAAGGGCCGCATCATCTCGTTGTCCTCGTGTTCGAGCAGGTGGCAATGCCACACGTAGCGGCCGGGCTCACCCTCGAAGCGCGCGATGATGCGCGTGACCATGCCCGGGTCGGCGCGCACGGTGTCCTTCCAGCCCATCTCCTCCGGTGGCGGCGGCTGTGCCGGGCCGGTGTACTTGAGAGCGCGCGTGGCGTTCCAGGCGAACAGGTCGAACGGCCGGCGGTCCAGCACCTGGAAGCGCACCAGGTGCAGGTGCATCGGATGCGCGTCGCCAGTGAGGTTGACCATGCTCCAGATCTCCACGCTGCCCTGGCGCGGGTCCTCGGTGACCGGCGCGGACCAGTGCCTGCCGCCGAGCATCATCATCATCGGGTTGCCGCCGGCATCGTCCCGCTCGCCCAGGGCCAGCACGCGCTCGCGCACCGCGCCGGCCGGATCGAGCCGCTCGACCGGGCGCAACGCGGCCGGCAGCGCGCCGGTGTCGCGGCGGCCGCGGTCGCGCACGCGGAACTCCATGATCGCCTCGGACTGCTGTCGCAATTGCACGCGCTTGCCGTCCATGCCGGCGAAATCGACCACCACCTCCGCGCGCTCGGCCGGATACAGCGTCACCCGCTGGCGCGGCAGCGGCGCGGCCAGCAGGCCCTGGTCGCTGGCGACCTGCACCAGTGGCTGGCCGCTGGACAACGACAATTCGTAGAAGCGCGTGTTGGCCGCGTTGAGCAGGCGCAGCCGATAGCGGCGCGGCTCCACCTCCAGGTAGGGATACAGCTTGCCGTTGCACAGGATGGCGTTGCCGTGGCACTCGGACACCCACGGCGCCTGCGGATCGTCGGATACCGGGTAATAGAGCTGGCCGTCCCGTCCGATCAGGCGGTCGCACAGCACCAGCGGCAGGTCGCGATCGCCCGAGGGCAGGCCCAGCGCCTGCTCGGCCTCGTCGCGCACCAGGTAGGCGCCGATCAGGCCGGCATAGATGTTGAGCCGGGTGATGCCCATGGCATGGTCGTGGTACCACAGCGTGGCGGCGTCCTGGCCGTTGGGATAGTGGTAGAGGGCCGACCGCCCCGGCACGAACCAGGCCTCCGGATAGCCGTCGCTGGCGGCCGGCGCGCGCGCGCCGTGCACGTGGGTCACGGTGCGCACGGATGGCTGATCGCGTTCGGCGCCATGGACGTGGTGGTCGATCGGCAGGAAGTGGTGCTCGGGCAGCGCGTTGATCCATTCCACCAAGAGCGGCTGGCCGCTCGTGGCCACCAGGGTCGGTCCCGGGAACATGCCCTCGTAGCCCCACAGCGGCGTGGGCGGCAGGTCGCGATGCAGCGGCGCGCGGAAGGCGCGCATCGCCATGCGGTAGTAGGGCAGCGACTTCCCCGGATACGCCGGGTGCGCGCGTTGCCCGGCCGGCTTCGCCACGGGGGGAATCGGCAGCGGATCGACGAAGCGGGCCAGCGTCACCGGATTGACCAGCGGCACGTTCGGCGCCGCCAACTGGGGCGCATGCATGCCTTGCTGCGCCGCCGCCGGTCCCGCCAGCAGCGCCAGCTCGGCCGCCGCCGTGGCGCCGGCCAGATCCGCCAGGCCCCGCAGGAACTGGCGGCGCGAACGGTTCACGGGTGTCATCGGGCCACCCTAGGCAGGGTGGATGACAGCCGCGTGGCAACGGATGTGCGTCAGTCCACCGAAGCGGGCGCGCCGTGGCTGGCGGCGGGTACCGCGCGGGCCTGTTCCTCCGCGGTGGGGATCGCCGTCGACAGCATGTGCGCCTGGCGCCAGCCGCCCCACCTGTAGTAGCCCATCGCCATCAGCATCGAGGCCAGCGAACCCAGCGGGAAACTCCACCAGATCGCGTCGGCGCCTATGCCCGGCGACAGTAGCAGGGCGAATGGCGGGCGGATCAGCCACATCGAGATGAACAGGATCACCAGCGGCGGCAGCACCGCGCCGGTGGAACGCACCACGCCGAACAGCACGAAGGTGACGCCGAAGAACATGAACGACCATACCGCGATACCGTTGAGGTGCTGCGCCAGCGCCAGCGCCTCGCCGTCGCCCGGCAGGAACAGGTTCAGCGCGGTGCGGTTGAACAGGTAGATCAACGCGATCAGCGCGCCGCTGAGCAGGAAGTTGTACAGCACGCCCACCTTGGTGATGCGGCCCACGCGGTCCCACAGGCGCGCGCCCACATTCTGCGCGGCCATCGAGGACACCGCCGCGCCGATCGCCATCGCCGGCATCTGCACGTAGGCCCACAGCTGGGTGGCGGCGCCGTAGGCCGCCGTGGTCTTGGAGCCGTAGCCGTTGACCATGTGGATCATGATCATCGCCGAGGTGGAGATCACGATCATCTGCAGGCCCATCGGCAGGCCCTTGAACACCAGCGAGCGCAGCACCGGCAGGTCCGGCTTCAGGAAGCGCAGCTCGCCGCGGGTGAGCCGCAGGAAATGCTTGCGCGCGTACAGCGTCGACAGCAGCGCCACCAGGGCCACGCTCTGCGCGATCAGCGTCGAGGTCGCCGAGCCGGCGATGCCCAGCCGCGGGAACGGCCCCACGCCGAAGATCAGCAGCGGGTTGAGTACGATGTCCATCAGCACCGACAGGCCCATGAACACGAACGGCGTGCGCGAATCGCCCGCGCCGCGCAGGGTCATCATCAGGAAGTTGTAGAAGTACATCGACGGCACGGCGACGAAGATGATGCGCAGGTAGGGCACGGCGAACACCTGCGCGTCGGCCGGCGTGCCCAGCGCGCGCAGCATCCACGGCGTGGCGGCGTAGCCGGCCACCGCCACCGCGATCGATACCGCCACGAAGAAGGTGACGCCGGTACCGACCACGCGCTTGGCCTCCAGCATGTTGCGCGCGCCCAGGCTCTGGCCGATCAGGATGGTGCAGGCCATGCTCAGGCCGAACACCGCGCCCAGCAGCAGGAACAGGATCAGGTTGGCATTGCTCACCGCGGTGAGCGCCGCCTCGCCAAGATAATGGCCGATCCACATGGCGTTGACCGAGCCGTTGAGCGATTGCAGCACGGTGCTGCCGAGGATAGGCAGCGCGAACAGCAGCAGCGTGCGCGCGATCGGGCCTTCGGTGAGCAGGGGCTGTCTGGCGGCGAGGGAGGACATGGAGGTTCCGGAAAGGGCTGAGGTCGGGATCAGGCGGCAGCGCCGTCGTCCCACGCGCGTGAGGCCAGGCGACGCACATGCTCGCGCACATCGGCGGGCCATGCATCCGTCAGTTGCGCGAAGCGGGAGCGCTCGCTGCGCCAGAAGGCGCGCGCGGCCTCCTCGTAGCCGGGCAGGTCGCCGGCCATGGCCAGCATGAAACGGTCGAGCGCCTCGCTGGCCACGCGCAGGCGGTCGCGCGTGCCGCTTTGCCGGCGCGCTTCCTCCACCAGCCGGCGCAGTGTGGCGGAGGCGCCGCCTGGCTGGGCGGCCAGCCAGTCCCAGTGGCGGGGCAGCAGGGTCACCTCGCGCGCCACCACGCCCAGTTTCGGACGGCCGGGCCCGCGTGGCGGCGTCCCGCCGGTGGGAAACACCAGCCGCGCCACCACCTCGGCCTCGGTGCCACGCAGGTCCACCTCCAGCGGCCGCCCGCTTTCGTCGTCGAAGACCAGCACCGGCCCCTGAGCCCCCTGGTCCAGCGCCCGCTTGGCGGCGAGCGCCACCTGGGCCAGGCTGCCGGAACCGATCCGGCGGTGGCCGTCAAAGGCGGTGCAAGTTGGAGTCTGCGTGGCATCCATCGATTTACCCGGACGAAATTTGGCATGATATTGCCCGGGTCAAATGTGGCCGTCAAGCCGGGCGGCGCGGCATGCGGCGGCGCGGTAAAGTGCCGCCCCTGTCTGTGATGTCCGCGAGCCGTCCATGATCATCCCCCCGTCGCACCGCCCCCTGCGGCTGATGCTGTTCACCATGCGCGGCTCGATCGTCCCGGTGATCTGGAAGCGGGTGCTTGGCATGACCCTGCTGGCCGTGCTGGTGGTGGTGGCCGAGCGGCAGCTGCCGCATACCGGAGTGGAGCTGGGCGCCGTGCCGCTGACCCTGATGGGGCTGACCCTGGCGATCTTCCTGGGCTTCCGCAACAGCGTGGCCTACGAGCGCTTCTGGGAAGCGCGCACGCTGTGGGGCGAGCTCCTGATCGTGCTGCGCAACCTGGCCCGGCAGACCCTCACGCTGGGCGACGGACTGCCGCCCGACGAACAGCGCCAGCGGCTCCATCGCCTGATCGCCTTCGCGCACGCCCTGCGCCACCAGTTGCGCGGCTCCGCCCCCGGGCCGGACCTGGCAGCCTGGCTGCCGCCGGCCGAGGCCGCCGCGCTGGCCGGCACGCGCCAACCGTCCAATCTGCTGCTGGGCCGCATCGGCGAGAGCTATGCCCAGCTACGCCGCGAGGGCCGGCTCGATCCCATCCTGCTGGCCAGCATCGACGCGCAGCTCACGCGCATGTCCTACGTGCTGGGCGGCTGCGAACGCATCCAGGGGACGCCCATCCCGTTCGCCTACCTGCTGCTGCTGCATCGCACGGTCTACGTCTATTGTCTGCTGCTGCCGTTCTGCCTGGTGGGCAGCGTGGGCTGGGTGACCCCGCTGATGGTCGGCGTGCTGTCCTACACCTTCTTCGGCCTGGACGCGCTGGGCGACCAGATCGAGAACCCGTTCGACCCCCTGCCCAACGACCTGCCGCTGGACGCGATGTGCCGTACCATCGAGATCAGCCTGGGCGAGCTGCTGGGCGAGCGCGCGCTGCCCGAGCCGCTGCAGCCGGTCGATGGCGTGCTCATGTGACTCATCCTATCCAGCTTTTCGACTAGGATTTCGCGGCCGCCGGGGTATCTCACGGCGGGAGGAACGCCTGGGCCTGGGTTGCCGGCGACGCAACGCAGTGTTGCGTGGAATCGACCTATTTCCAGTATCGATCGGTCCAGCAAGTTACTAAACTATGCAGTGCACGAATCTTCCATCCCCCTTCCCGAGAAGAAGCACATGCGACTCCCCCTCCTTCGCAGCGCCGTTGTACTTGCCCTGACGGGCCTCTCCGCCACGGCCCTGGCCGATACCCGCATCGAGATCGAAGGCGGCCGCAGTTGGACCGACAGCTACGGCACCAACACCGCCTGGATCGAGACCGTCTTCAAGAACTACCAGATCGGCAACAGCCGCTTCACCCTGGCCCCGGACGTGTCCCTGGGCTTCTTCAATGGCCGCAACGTGACGCGCTATGGCAACAAGGACAGCGCCGACGTATGGCTGCTCGCCGGCGGCGTCCGCTTCCACTACGGCGCGCCGGGCGACTGGTACCACCACCTGTTCTGGACCACCCAGGTGGCCGCGCAGGCCGGTCGCACGCTGGCGCTGAGCAGCGGCGGCGAATTCGTCAACTCGATCGGCTGGCAGGCCGACCGCTGGAGCTTCCAGGTGCGCCATGCCTCCAATGCGGGCATCAAGGGCTCCAACCGCGGCGAGACGATGGCCTTGGTGGGCCTGGCCTTCAATCTCTAGGCGTCGCCAGCTCCACGAACGACAACGGCCCCGCGAGGGGCCGTTGTCGTTTGGACGTCCAAACCGGGGATCAGTGGTCGGCGCCAGGGCCCGCCTTCGCCGCGAACGGCGGCCGTGCCAGCCACACCACCACCACCAGGCTGAAGAAGATCCAGCCCAGCATGTGGAACACCTCGTTGAAGGACATCTGGAAGCCCTGCTGGGTAATCATCTGGTCGAGCATGGCATTGCTCGCCTGCCCGCTGATGCCCACCGCCTGCAGCGCCGCCTGGGGCGAGCTGTCGTAGGGCGTGATGTGTTCGGACAGGTGCGCGTGGTGCACGATCGCGCGGTGGTCCCACAGGAAGGTGGTGAGCGAGGCCGAGAAGCTCGCCCCCAGCGTGCGCAGGAAGGTTGCCAGGCCGCCGCCCGCGGCGATCTCGCTGGGCAGCAGGTCCGACAGCAGGATGGTGGTCACCGGCATGAAGAACAGCGCCACGCCCAGGCCCTGCAGCAGTTGCACGCCGGCCACGTGCCAGAAATCGATCTCCAGGAAGAAGTTCGCGCGCATGAAGCAGGTGGCGCCCATCACCAGGAACGCGCACGAGGCCAGCAGGCGCATGTCGGTGCGCGCGGCGTACTTGCCCACGATGAAGGTCAGCATCACCGGCAGGATGCCCAGCGGCGCCGCCGCGAAACCGGCCCAGGTGGAGGTGTAGCCCAGGTTGCGCTGCAGCCACTGCGGCACCAGCAGGCCGATGGCGAAGAACGCCGCGTAGGCCAGCACCAGCGCGATGGTGCCGGTGCGGAAGTTGTGGTGGCGCAGCAGCTTGAGATCCACGATGGGATGCTCGTCGGTCAGCTCCCAGATCAGGAACACCGCCAGCGCGACGGCCGAGACGATGCTGGTGACCACGATGAACTGCGAGTTGAACCAGTCCTCGTCGTTGCCCTTGTCCAGCACGATCTGCAGCGCGCCCACGCCGACGATCAGCGTAACCAGGCCCACGTAGTCGATCTTCGGCCGCGTGGTGGTATCCACGCGCAGGCGCATCTGGTTGGCCACCACGCTGCTGGCGAAGATGCCGATCGGCACGTTGATGAAGAAGATCCACGGCCAGGAATAGTTGTCGGTGATCCAGCCGCCCAGGATGGGGCCGGCGATCGGCGCCACCACCGTCACCATCGCCAGCAACGCCAAGGCCATGCCGCGCTTGGCCGGCGGGTAGATGGAGATCAGCAGGCTCTGCGTGACCGGATACATCGGCCCGGCCACCGCGCCCTGGATCGCGCGGAACAGGATCAGCATCGGCATGCTTTGCGCGATGCCGCACAGGAACGAGGCGATCGAGAACAGCAGGGTCGACCAGATGAACAGCTTTACCTCGCCGAAGCGGCGGGTGAGGAAGCCGGTCAGCGGCAGCGAGATCGCCATGCTCACCGCGAAGGAGGTGATGACCCAGGTGCTCTGGTTCACGCTCACGCCGAGGTTGCCGGCGATGGTCGGCAGCGACACGTTGGCGATGGTGGTGTCGAGCACCTGCATGAAGGTCGCCAGCGAGAGGCCGACGGTGGTCAGCGCCAGGTTGGGTGGACGGAATTCACTGCTCATCGCGCGGATTACCTGGGGAATAGGGGACAGGCGCTCCGGGAGAACCCGGGGCAGCCACTTGCTCGTCATTCCGGCGCAGGCCGGAATCCAGTGCCTCGGTCAGCGGTCGTCGCGAAACTCGCCACGCCAGCGTCCATACGGCAAAAACCCAATCTTGCCGATACCGGATTCCGGCCTGCGCCGGAATGACGCTTCGGGATAGGCTTGAAGGCACGCCTCTACGCCTATCGCTTGCCGCTATTGCTTATCGTGACCTTCCCCCGCCATATTGGCGTGGATGATCTCGGCGATCAGGCCATCGGCCTTGGCCAGCTGTTCGTCGTAGACATCGGTCTTGAACGCCGGCTGCGCGGGCGCCTGCCTGGCCAGCAGCGGGCCGCTCTGGTCGTGCAGGTTCACCTCCACCTTGGTCGACAGGCCGATGCGCAACGGGTGTTCCTCCAGCTGCTTGGGATCGGTGAAGAACACGCGCACCGGCACGCGCTGCACGATCTTGATCCAGTTGCCGGTGGCGTTCTGCGCCGGCAGCAGCGAGAACGCGCTGCCCGTGCCCACGCCCAGGCTCTGCACCTTGGCCTTGTAGGTCACCGCGCCGCCGTACACGTCGGCGCGCACATCCACCGGCTGGCCGATGCGCATGCTGGTGAGCTGGGTTTCCTTGAAGTTGGCGTCGATCCACACCTCGCGCAGCGGTACCACCGCCATCAGCGGCGTGCCCGGGGCCACGCGCTGGCCCAGCTGCACCGAGCGCTTGGCCACGTAGCCGTCCACCGGCGCCAGGATCGAGGTGCGCACGTCGTCGAGGTAGGCGGCGCGCAGCTTGGCGGCGGCCGTCTGGACGTCCGGATGCGAGGCGACCACGGTGTCGTCCACCAGCACCTTGTTGGTCTGCAACTGCTGCTGCGCGGTGGTCAGGGCGCTCTGCGCCGAGGTCAGCGCATCGAGCGCGTGCGACAGCTCCTCGGCGGAGATCGCGCCGGACTTGGCCAGGTCGCGGCGACGGTTGTAGTCGGCCTGGGCCTTGTCCACCGCCACCTTGCGCACGGCCACTTCGGCCTGCGCGCCATTGACCGTGCTGTACAGGCCGCGTACGCGGCGCACGGTGCTGGCCAGGTTGGCCTTGGCCTGCTGCAACGCGACCTCGGCATCGGCCGGATCGAGCTTCACCAGCACGTCGCCGGCATGCACCAGGTCGCCGTCGTCGGCGCCGATGGTGACCACGGAGCCCGGCACCTGCGGGGTGATCTGCACCACGTTGCCGTTGACGTAGGCGTCGTCGGTCTCTTCGTACCAGCGGCCTTCGAGGAAGTACCACAGGCCCCAGCCGATGGCGGCGAGTACCAGGACCACCAGCAGTGCCCGCAACAGGAAGCCGCGGCGGTTCTTCGGGGGTTGGACGGCCGCGACGGCGGCCGCGTTCGGGGTTGGGCTAGACATGAGGGATAGCCTTCAGAGCGTATGTTCGGAAGAAGATTGGGCGGCCACGCTGGCCACGTCCCCCTGCGGGCGGAAACCGCCGCCGAGGGCCTGGATCAATTGCACCGACAGGTCGACCTGCTGGGTCTTGAGCGCGGCCAAGCGCTGCTGCGCGGCCAGCAATTGCTGGCGCACGATCAGCGCCTCCAGGTAGCTGCCCACGCCGGCCTTGTAGCGCTGCTCGGACAGCTGCCATGCCTGGGTGGCGGCATCGACCGCGCGCTGCTGCGCGGCGACCTGCTCCTGCGCGGACTGCACGGCGTCGTAGCCGTCGGCCACTTCGTTGACCGCGCGCACCAGCGTCTGGTTGTACTGCGCCACCGCCTGGTCGTACTGGGCGTCGCGGCCGGCGAGATTGGAGCGCAGGCGGCCGCCGTCGAACAGCGGCAGGCTGATCGAGGGGCCGAAGGTGTAGAAGCGCGCCGGCAGCTGCAGCGGGTTGATGCCGCCGAAGGCCGCCACGCCGGCCATCGCGCTGATGCTGACGTTGGGCATGAACTGGGTCTTGGCGACCTTGATCTCCTTGCCCGCCGCCTCGACCTGCCAACGCGCGGCGACCAGGTCGGCGCGGTGGCCCATCAGCTCGACCGGCAGGTCGCCGGGCACCGCCAGCGCGGCCGGCTCCAGCATCTGCGGACGGGTGATGTCCAAGCCGCGGTCCGGCCCCTTGCCCAACAGCACCGACAGCGAGGAGCGCGCCGCGTCGATGGCGCGGTTGGCGGCGGCCAGCTCCTGGTCGGCGTTGGCCACCTCGGTATCGCTCTGCTTGAGCTGCAGCTGGTTGTCCAGGCCGGCGGTCACGCGCTGCTGGGTCAGCTGGCGCGCGGTGGCGGCGCGTTCGCGCTCGGCCTTGGCCACGTCGAGCTGGGCATAGGCGTAGGCCAGCTGCACATAGGCACGCGCCACGTTGGTGGACAGCTCGATGCGGGCAGCCTGCGCCTCTACTTCGGCGGCGCGCTGCTGGCCCACGGCGGCTTCCCACGCGGCGCGCTTGCCGCCCCACAGGTCAAGGCCCCAGCTGAAGCTGGCACGGGCATCCTTGAACGAGGTGAAGCGGCCGCCGCCCAGGTCCGACGGCGCCGCGGTCAGCGGCAGGCGCTGGCCGATCACGTTGGCGCCGGCGGTGACGCTCGGGCCGCGCTCGGCGTCGGCCGCGCCGGCCTCGGCCTGCGCCTGGCGGGCGCGGGCATCGGCCATGGCGAGGCTAGGGTTGTCCTTCAATGCCTCGGCGATCAGCGCGCCGAGCTGGGGATCGCCCAGGCCGCTCCACCAGTCCTGGGCGGGCCAGGCGGCGGGGGAGAGCGGGGCGCCGGACAGGCTGCGGCCGGCCTTCAGCGAGGAGGCGTCGGTGAGCGTGCCTTCCGGATGCAGGCCGCCGCTGGTGACGCAGCCCGCCAGCGCGAGGGAAAAGCCGGTGGCTGCCGCAAGGAGTTGCAGACGCATGGTCTTGGCTTCCAGGAGTGAAACGGTTAGGTCTTGTCGCGGAGCGCGTGCAGCACGCGTTCCAGGTAGTCGTGCAGCTGCGCCCGTTCGGTGGTGTCCAGCGCCACCTGGGCCGCCTCGAGCACGCGGTCGTTGCAAGGCGTCATCTGCCGCCACAGCGCATCCCCTTCCTGGGTCAGCGCGATGCGCAGGGCACGCCGGTCCTGCTCATGCGGCTGCCGGCGCAACAACCCGCGGCCTTCCAGCTGGTCGAGCTGGCGGGTCATCGCGCCGCCGTCCAGCTCCACCGCGCGGGCCAGCTCGCTGGCCGACATCGGTCCCAGCATGGCCAGCCGCTTGAGGATCAGGAATTGGGTGAAGCGCAGGTCCACACCGGAGGCGGCCAGTTCGGTCTCCATGGCGCGCACCAGTTCGGTGCGGACCAGGCCGATCAGCACGCCAAGGCTCTCGGTCGATGAGGGGGGGGGAAGGCTCATGGACCGGGCATTCTATTGCCGGAAATATATTTGTCAAGGCAAATATGTTTCCGGATGTTTTTGTTTCGGCAAAATTCATGGGGCAACACATCAGTCCCGGTTTTCCGCCAATTCGTCGGCCAGCCAAGCGCGCAGGGCCGGATGACGCAGCTCGAACAGCTCGAACATGCCCAGCGCCTTCACGGTCGGCAGCAGGGCCAGCAGCCGGGGCTCCACCGACCGCCGCACCGCCTCGGGCGTGGCGGGGTCCAGCATCTGGTGGGCATAGGCCACGAACGCTTCCAGCGGCGCGGCGGTCAGGTCGGCGCTTGGCGCCCGGACAATAGTCGTGGACATGGACAGGCTCCCTGGGGACGCCCGCGGCGTCACCGCATCGTTGGACTAGGACGTGCCTTGGCATGCGGGCGTGACATGGCCGCACCGGGATCCGGCGACGGCGGACGTCGCGCGAGGGGCATGCTCGACACCGCGGGCGGCGGCAGCGGTGGGGGACAGGCGGGCATGTTAGGCAGCCCGGGCAAATACTGTTAGCGTTATTTGGTCAAAGTTTGTCGAGAATCAGCCATGGGTCATATCACCGAGCACGATGAACTCCGGTTCCACGCCCTGATCGAGCGCACCGACGGTCCCGCGGTGATCGCCTACTGGACCGAGGGCGAAGCCGCCAGCGAGTACGACGAGGGCACCCGCGAGTACGGCTGGCATTCGCACGCACGCGGGCAGCTGTACTGCGTGGAAAGCGGGCTGGTACACGTGCGCACGGCCCAGGGCTCCTGGCTGCTGCCGCCCCACCGCGCCGGCTGGATGCCGCCGGGCGTGGAGCACACCGTCACCCTCAGTGGCGCCATGAGCGGCTGGGGCGTGTTCGTGACGCCGCCCGAGTGCGGTTGCCTGCCCGCCGAACCCTGCGTCATCGGCGTCACCGAGCTGATGCGCGCACTGGTGCGCCGCGCCAGCTCGTGGCTATGGGAAACCTCGCTGGACGAAAGCCAGGAGCGGATCACGGCCGTGCTGCTGGAGGAAATCTGCCAGGCGCAACAGCAGCCGCTGCACCTGCCGATGCCGATGGACCGCCGCGCCCTGCGCATCGCCGTGGCCCTGCTCGAACGCCCGCAGGACAACCGCAGCCTGGAGGAATGGGCCGCCTGGGCCGGCCTGTCGCCGCGCAGCCTGAGCCGCCTGTTCCGCGGCGAGACCGCGCTGAGCTTCGCCCAGTGGCGCCAGCTGGCCCGCCTGACGCGGGGCCTGGAACGCCTGGCCGACGGCGAACCGGTATCGTCAGTCGCCGACGCGCTGGGCTATGCCAGCGTCAGCGCCTTCGTGGCCATGTTCCGCAAAAGCTTCGGCCGGCCGCCAGCCAAGTATTTCGCGGCGCAGACGGCAGCCTGATGCCAGCGAAGTGAAGCGCTGAGGCGGTCGAAACGCCTGCCGCGTCCCCCTAGCGGGAGCGCGAGAAGCGGCGCCCTCGCCCCCTGCGGGGCGAGGGCGCCGGTCCACCTTATGGCTGCTTCGGCGGCTTCACGTAGGTATTGAACAGCTCGTCGATGCGGCGGTACTCGTCGTACCACGAGTCCGGATGCACGAAGCCGTGGCGCTCCATCGGATACAGCGACATCCAGAAGTTGTTCTTGTGCAGCTCGATGAAGCGCTGGTACAGGCGGATGGTGTCACTGGTCAGCACGTTGTCGTCGATCAGGCCGTGCTCCATCAGCAAGGGGTCCTGCAGCTTGTCGGCGTACTGGATCGGCGAGCTGGTGGCGTACGCCTCCGGATCGAGCTGGGGATCGTTGAGGATGTTGGAGGTGTATTCGTGGTTGTAGCTGGTCCAGTCGCTGACCGGGCGCAGGGCGGCACCGGCGGCGAACTCGCCCGGCGCGCGCAGCAACCCGATCAGCGTCATGAAGCCGCCGTAGCTGCCGCCATAGATACCCACGCGGCGCGGGTCGACGCCATGGTTCTTGACCAGCCATGCCTTGCCGTCGAGCAGGTCGTCCAGCTCCGGATGGCCCATCTGGCGGTAGATCGCCGTACGCCACTCGCGGCCGTAGCCCTCCGAGGCGCGGTAGTCCATGTCGAGCACCACGTAGCCCTGCTGCACCAGCAGGTTGTGGAACATCTGCTCGCGGAAGTAGTTGGAGTAGGACAGCGTGACGTTCTGCAGGTAGCCGGCGCCGTGCACGAAGATCACCGCCGGGCGGGAATTGGCCGCCGCCGGATCCGCCGGGCCGTAGTACTTGGCCCAGATGGCGCCGGCGCCGTGCGAGGACGGCACGCTGACGATCTGCGGGGCGATCCACGCATGCGCGGTGTAGGCCGGCTTCATGGTGTTGGTCAGCTCGCGCGGCGTGCCGCCGCCGGCGTCCTGCACCGCCAGCTGCGCCAGCACGTAGGGCGAGGAATGCAGCACGGCCAGCTGGCGGCCATCGGGCGACAACTCGAACTCGTCCATGCCCTGGTACTGGGTGAGGCGGGTCAGCTCGCCGCCCGCGCTGGGCAGGCGGTATACGTCATAGCTGTACGGCGCTACCTGGTTGGTGCGCACGTAGAACCACTGACCGTCCGGGCTGAGCACCGGATGGCTGACCTCGAACTTGCCGCTGGTCAGCGCCCTGGCCTTGCCGTCCAGGGACTTGGCGTAGAGCTGCGAGTAGCCGGTCTCCTCGCTCAGGTACCACAGCGTACGGCCGTCCTTGAGCCAGCCGAAGTCGTTGAAGTTCCAGTTGATCCAGGCGTTGTCGGTGAGCCGGTGCTGCGGCACCAGGGCGTGCTTGCCGAAGTCGACGCTGGCGATCCAGCGGTCCTTGTTGTCGATGGCGCGCAGCTGGATGGCCAGGTTCTGGCCGTCCTCGCTCCACACGATGCCGCCGCCGCCACCGTCCTCGACATTGGCGACGATGCGCACCGGGCGCACGTCGGGCGCCTTCAGCGCCTTGGCCTCGTCGGCCTTGCCGTCCTTCTCCAGCGCGGCGATGGCCTTGGCGCGCAGGTCCTTGAGCGGATCGTCCTTGATGCCGGGCAGGCCATCGGTCTTGAGCGGATAGAACTTGGCTGCCTTCAGGTCCACTAGCAGCAGCGACTGCGGCGCGGGATCGTTGCGGCCGACGTAGGTGCGCGTCTCCTGCCGCTCGGCGTAGCCGGTCTCGGTGACGTAGTGGGTGACTTCGGGCCGCTCGCCGCGCTTGGCACCCTTGGGCCTGGTCACCACCAGCATCCAGTGGCCGTCGGGCGACAGTTCGGTGTCGACCGGCTCGCCGCCCTCGCCCAGGTAGATCGGCTTGGGCGCGCGGCCGGCATCGGCGGCGCTCAAGGCGTCCTCGTCGGCGCGCTGGGCGTCGCGGTCGGCCTTGTTCTCGCGCAGCGACTTGAACAGCGCCAGTTGCTCGCGGCCCAGCGCATCGGGCTGCTTGGCCTGCGGGTCCTCGGCGAAGCGCAGCACGGCGGCCGGCGCGCTCACGCCGCTGGCGATGTCGTAGACGAACCAATCGTTGCCCTGGCGATACTGCAGGCTGCGCTCGTCGCTGGAGAAGCGCGGCGAGGACTCGGGCTCGGTGGTGCGGGTCACCTGCACGCGGTGGCCGCTGGCCAGGTCCGCCAGGAAGACGTCGCCGTGGCGCACGAAGGCGGCGTAGCGGTGGGCGCGGTCGAACACCGCCGGGCCGTCGGCCTGGGCCACGGCCGTCGGGTCCAGCAGCGTGCCCTGGCCGCTGGCCAGGTCCACGCGGTAGAGGTCGCGCACCTTGCTGCCGTCGCGCTTGAGCGAGTAGTACAGGCTGCGGCCGTCCACGCTCCAGTACGGCGATTCCACCGCGGCGCCGATCCAGTCGGGATTGGCCATGATGGTTTCCAGGTCCAGCTGGCCGCCGGCGGATGGTGGCGACAGGGCCGCGGCGGGCACGGCGACGAGGGCGGCAAGGCCGGCGAACAGCAAACGGCGCATGGGAGGCTCCACGGTGAAAACGCCGCAGCATAACGGTGGGCCGTCGGCCCGCAACCGCCGTTGGTCCCGGTTCAATTTAGCCGCCTAGGCAGCTAGTCTTGCCGGTTAGCCCGGCCTTTCCTTGTCGGCAAACCCGCGGGCCATGCGTTCTGTGGGATTCATTGACATGCGGACGCGGCATGTCCCTTCCGAACGTCACAGCGAAGCGAACGCCCATGGCCCTGCCTACCGTCGAGACCGAAACCGCCCCCCATCCCACCCACAGCGTGATCTGGCTGCATGGCCTGGGCGCGGACGGCAACGACTTCGCCCCCATCGTGCCGGAACTGGTGGCGCCCTCGTGGCCCGCGCTGCGCTTCGTGTTCCCGCATGCGCCGATGCGGCCGGTGACCGTCAACGGCGGCATCCCGATGCGCGCGTGGTACGACATCGCCGGCGTGGACCTGATCTCGCGCCAGGACGAAAGCGGCATGCGCGCCTCCATCGCCAGCGTGGAGGCGCTGATCGCCCGCGAGAACGAACGCGGCGTGCCCACCGGGCGCATCCTGCTGGCGGGCTTCTCGCAAGGCGGCGCCATCGCCCTGTCGGCCGGCCTGCGCCATGCGCAGCGGCTGGCCGGCATCGTCGCGCTGTCCACCTACCTGCCGCTGCAGGACAGCCTCGCCGCCGAGCGCACGAGCGCCAACGCGGATGTCCCGGTCTTCTGGGGCCACGGCACCGGCGACCCGATCGTGGCGCTCTCCCGCGGGGTCGCCTCGCGCGACCTGCTGCAGTCGCTGGGCTACCACGTGGCCTGGCATACCTACCCGATGCCGCACTCGGTGTGCGCCGAGGAAGTGGCCGACCTGCGGGCCTGGATGACCGGACGCCTGTCGGCCTGAGCGGCGGCGCCGGATCGCAGAAGCGCCCGCGCGCCTGCGGCATACTCCGCCGCATGAGGGAGTCCGCCATCGAACCGCCCGCGCCCGGCCGCGCCGAGCGCCAGCCGCTGCCCGATTTCTGCAGCCTGCCGGTGATCTTCGCGCTGCTGGTGACGGCGGCGATCACCGTCACCGTGATGTGGCTGGCGCCGAACAACAGCCACGGCTGGCGCGGCTACAGCGTGGGCATGCTGTTCGCCTGCTGGCTGGCGCTGGTGACCGGCGTGGCGCTGTGCAAGCTGCGCCCCTGGCTGCAGCGCCTGCCCGGCCATGCGCCGTATGCCGCCGTGTGGCTGCTGATGGTGCTGATCGTGGCCGGCGGCAGCGCCCTGGTGCACTGGATGGACCAGGCCCTGCAGATGGGCCTGCTCAGCGATACCGCCGGCGACTTCGTGCGCAACGACACGGCGATCGCCGCGCTGCTCGGCGGCGCCATGCTGCGCTACTTCTACCTGCTGGCGCAGTGGCAGACCCGCCTGGCCGCGGTGACCCAGGCCCAGGTGGCGGCGTTGCAGGCGCGCATCCGCCCGCATTTCCTGTTCAACAGCATGAATACCGTGGCGGCGCTGGTACGGGTGGACCCGGCCGCTGCCGAGCGCACGGTGGAGGACCTGTCCGAGCTGTTCCGCGCCGCCCTCGGCGAGCATGGCGCGGGCGATGGCACGCTCGGCGAGGAACTGGCCCTGCTCGACCGCTACCTGGCCATCGAGCAGCTGCGCCTGGGCGAGCGCCTGCGCGTGCGGCGCGAGCTGGACGGTCTGCCGGCGGACTATCCGCTGCCGCGCCTGCTGCTGCAGCCACTGGTGGAGAACGCCGTGCGCCACGGCATCCAGCCGTTGCGCGATGGCGGCGAGGTGATCCTGCGCGGCCGCCGCGAGCATGGCGGCATCCTTGTCGAGATCGACAATCCCCTGGCCGGCGAGCCCGCGCCGGGCGGGCACGGCCATGGCCTGGACAACGTGCGCCGGCGCGTGGCCTATCGCTATGGACCGCGTGCGCGCGTGAAGGCCGGCCCCGAGGGCGGCCGCTTCGTGGTGCGCCTGCAACTTCCCGGGCAGCCCTGACATGCGCGTACTGATCGTCGACGACGAACCCCTGGCCCGAGGCCGCCTGGCCGCCTTGCTGGGCGAATGCGACGACGTGGAGGTGGTCGGCAGCGTGGCCGACGGCGAGGCCGCGCTCGGTACCCTGGACGAGCTGCGGCCCGACCTGCTGCTGCTGGACATCAACATGCCGGGCATCAGCGGCACCGCGCTGGCCCAGCGCCTGGCCGGCGGCAAGCGCCCGCTGGTGGTGTTCTGCACCGCCTACGAAAGCCACGCGCTACATGCCTTCGACCTCGGCGCCGTCGATTACCTGCTCAAGCCAGTGCGGCTGGAACGCCTGCAAGAAGCCGTGCAGCGCGCCCGCCAGCGCCTGCAGCAGGCGCCGCCGGAAACCGTCAGCTACCTGCATGGGCGGCTGCGCGGCGAGCAGGTACGCGTGGCGCTGGACGACGTGGCCTACCTGCTGGCCGAGGAAAAGTACGTCGTGGTGCACCACCGCGGCGGCCAGCTGCTGCTGGAGGAATCGCTGCGCCAATTGGAGGAGGCGCATCCATCCACCCTGATCCGCCTGCACCGCAACTGCCTGGTGCCGTCCAAGCGCCTGCTCGGCCTGAAGGCCCTGAGCGACGGCCGCGTGCTAGCGCGGCTGAGCGGCACCGACTTCACGCCCGAGGTGAGTCGCCGCAACCTGCCGGCGCTGCGCCGCCTGCTGCGGATGGGGTGACGCGCTGCCGGCCATGCCTGCGACAACGCGGCCAGTAGCCCTGCCGCCTGTGCATCCACGCCAATTACGCGACAATGGCGCCCCCGCGACACCCGCCGAGACATCCATGACGCCATCCATCCTGCGCATCGCCACCCGCAAGAGTGCGCTCGCCCTCTGGCAGGCCGAACACGTCGCCGCCGAGTTGCGCGCCACCCATCCGGGGCTGGCGGTGGAACTGGTGCCGATGTCCACCCGCGGCGACGAGATCCTGGACCAACCGCTCGCCACCCTCGGCGGCAAGGGGCTGTTCCTCAAGGAACTGGAAGTGGCCATGCTGGAGGGCCGCGCCGACCTCGCCGTGCATTCGCTCAAGGACGTGCCGGCGGAACTGGAGCCGGGCTTCGCCCTGCCGGCCATCCTGCCGCGCGCCGACGCGGCCGACGCCTTCGTCAGCAACGACTACGCCCACCTCGCCGCCCTGCCGCTGGGCGCCCGCGTGGGCACCTCCTCGCTGCGCCGCCAGGCCCAGCTGCGCGCGGTGCGCCCGGACCTGAGCCTGCTGGACCTGCGCGGCAACGTGGGCACCCGCCTGTCCAGGCTGGACGCGGGCCACTATGACGCGATCCTGCTGGCCTGCGCGGGACTCGAGCGCCTGGGCCTGTCCGCCCGCATCCGTGGCCGGCTGGCGGCGCCGGACTGGCTGCCCGCCCCCGGCCAGGCCGCCATCGCCATCGAGGCGCGTGCCGACCAGCCGGCGGTGCTGGCCCTGCTGGCCGCGCTGGACGACATGCAGACCCGCCTGGCGGTCAGCGCCGAGCGCGCGATGAACCAGGCCCTGGGTGGTAGCTGTACGGTGCCGGTGGGCGCCTGGTGCACCGTCACCGAACGCGGCCTGCACCTGCGCGGCATGGTCGGCGATGCCGACAGCGGTCGGCTGCTGCTGGCCGAAGCCGGCGCCGACGGCGACCAGGCCGAGGCCCTGGGCCGCCGCGTGGCCCAGGCCTTGTTCGACCAAGGCGCCGGCGCCCTGCTGAACCCCCTGAAAGCCGCCCCGTAGGAGCGCACCCAGTGCGCGAAAAGCGACAGAGCGGGTAACGCCGCGGCGCCGCAGTCGCGCACTGGGTGCGCTCCTACAGGGGGGAGATACCCCGGTTCAGAAGTTGTAGACGAGGTTGGTGGTCAACAGCGTGTCGGTGCTCTGCGTGCCCGGCTGCACGTCGCTGTTGTAGCGCACCTGGTAACCCAGCTTGAGCGCCATCTTGCGGGTCATGCTGACCGATACGCCGATGTCGTTCTGGTAGTACTTGTTCTCCGAGCCCGCTTCCACCAGCAGGGTGTCTTCCAGCGCGGTGTTGTCGGTGAGGCGGTACTTGTAGTTGATCAGGCCGCGGCCGACCAGCTCGCTCTGCGTGTCCTGGCGCACCGGGGCATTCGCCCCCTCGACGGTGACGTCCGCCGGCCGGTAGCGCTTGTAACCGGGACCGGCTTCGAAGGACAGCTCGGTGCGGTCGGTCTTCAGCGCGATGTAGCCGTAGCCCACCGACACGATGCCCTGCCACAGGTTGGCGCCGAAATCATCGTGCTCGTAGCGGCCGGCGGTCACGATGTAGCTGCGCGGATCGAGCTTGTAGCCCACCGAGGCGCCGGTATCGTAGCGGTTGGCGGTGGTGGTCAGGCGGTCGACCGTGTTGCCCTGCTGGTCCTGCACCTCGACCTCGCCCTTGGAGCGCAGGCCGTTGAGGAAGAAGTTGTTCTTCCACAGGTCGTTTTCCTGGCTGAGGCCCAGCTTGGCGTTGATGTTTTCCGAGCGGGAATTGCCGTAGGAGGAGGCAAAGCCGAATTCGCCCGAGCCTGTCCAACCGCCATTGTCGGCCGCATTGGAAGCGGGTGCGTCGTCGGCCTGGGCGCCGAAGCTGGCCAGCGCCGCGAGCAGGACGCCCGCCATCAGGGTCTTCTTCATGGGGGTTTGTTCCTTTTTCGTTAAACAACAGCAGTTCGCCACCATAGCGAGGCGGATTGAACTGCCTGTGAACAAGTCGGCCCTTTTGAGGCCGGCATGGCGTCGGATGGCCGATTCAGCGGCTATCGGCCGTCGGGGAGCGCCGCCAGGGCGCCATCATACAAACTCAGCTCGATGCCCATGCCCGCCAGGCCACTGGATGCGGCCAGAGCGGCGACCAGCAGCCGGGCGTCGCCGAAACTGGCCAGCAACAGGCAAGCGCACGGCACGGCATAGGCCAGCAGGGCGCCCAGATAGCGGCGCGGCTGCAATTCCACCCAGGCGCGGAGCCCGGGCAGGCGCCCCAGTACGGCCTGCCAGCGCAGGTTCTCGATCAGGCCGCGCAGCAGGGCCAGCAGCAGCAGGCCGATGATCCACGCCAACGGGTGCAGGCCGCCCTCGTCACCCGCCTGGCCAACCACGCACAGCCACAACCATAGTCCGCCGCCGTAGGTGGCCGACACTACCCGGCTGAGCGGCAGCTGCGTGACCAGCCGATGATCCAGGCCCGGGGCCTGCCGCCCGGCATCGCCATGCGCGGTGACGACGAGGGTGGCCAGGCAGCACAGGGCCAGCGCCACGCCGGCCAGGCGCGTGGCCCAGAACGAATTGTCGCCGCGGGCCAGGCCGGCCACGGCGAGCAGGGGCAGGCCCGTGGCCAGCGCGAGCAGGGCCTCGCGCGTGGGCCGCGTGCCCTTGCCGATGCGCCAGCCATACCAGCCGGGCATCCATCCGGGATGCAGCCATGCCACCAGCAGCCCCGCGCCGGCCAGCACGGCGCCCACGGCGAGCGGCACCAGCGCATCGCCGCGGCCGGCCGGATAGACGCCCACCGCCAGCGTGAGCCCGAGCAGCAGGCCCAGGCCGAAGCCGCTGAAGGCGGCAACCCTCAGCAAGGTGGTGCCCCATCGGCTCGGATGGACTGCCGGCACATCGCCGTGGCCGTCGATGTCGGCGCGCGGAAGGTCGTCGCGGCTTGGCTTCATGAGGGTTCCGTCTTCGGTGCGTGAAGGCGGCATCAGCGGCGCATGACCACCGCGTGATGCGCATGCTTCCGACGCAGGTTGTACTTGCGGCTGCCGCCCACGGTGCGCATGCTACGCAGAGGCTGCCGTCGAAACTCATTTCATGGATCGTTACGAGCGCATTCTGACCCTGCACCGATTGCTCAAGTCGGCGCATTATCCCGTGCCCCTGCCGCGTCTGATGGACGAGCTGGAGTGTTCGCGCGCCACGCTGTACCGCGACGTGGCGTTCCTGCGCGACGCGCTCGGCGCCCCCATCGAGAGCGCGGGCGGCGAACATGCCGCGTTCCGCTACGCGGTGGGCGAGGGCGAGCGCTTCGAGCTGCCCGGCCTGTGGCTCACCTCCGACGAACTCGCGGCGCTGCTCGCGCTCAACGAGCTGATCGGCCGCAGCGGACCGGGTGTACTTGCGGGTGCGCTGGCGCCGTTCAAGGCACGCATCGAACACCTGCTGTCCGACCAGGGCAGCGGCAAGGCGCTGCCGATCGAACGCATCCGCGTGATCGCCTGGGGCGAGCGCAGGCTCGACCAGCAGGTGTTCCGCATCGTGGCCGGTGCGGTGCTGGAACGCAAGCAACTGCGCTTCCGCTACCGCGCGCGCACCACCAACGCCGACAGCCATCGCCGCGTGTCGCCGCAGCGGCTGACCCATTACCGCGACAACTGGTACCTGGACGTGTGGGACCACGACCGCGAGGCGCTGCGCAGTTTCGCGGTGGACCGCATCGCCGAGCCGCAGACGCTGGAGGAGCCCGCGCGCGACGTGCCCGAGGCCGAGCTCAACGACGCGCTCGCCTCCAGCTACGGCATCTTCGCCGGCAAGCCCAAGGCGTGGGCCACCGTCCGCTTCTCGCAGCATGCCGCGCGCTGGGTGGCCGACGAGCACTGGCATTCCCAGCAGAAGGGCGAGTGGCTGCCCGACGGCCGCTACGAGTTGCAGGTGCCCTATTCCAACTCCAAGGAACTGCTGATGGACGTGCTCAAGTACGGTCCCGACGCGGAGGTGGTGGCACCGCTGTCGCTGCGCGAGGAAATGAAGATCCAGCTGCAGCTGGCGCTGGGCGGCTACCAGCAAGCGCCTCGCTGAAACGCCGGCACGGCCTGAAACATCGTCCCGGCACGCACCGGGAGAAGGGTCCATGCGCCGACGCGATGCCCGGGCAGGCCAACACTTGCCATCGCGCCGCGCCAGCGCAAGGCTAGCGCCATCGACCGCGGCCGAGCCCTACGCTCCATGAAGCAGCCCACCGACATCGCCGAATCCTCCGCGCTTCCCGCCGACACCCTCGCCATCCGCAAGCCGACCGTGGCCCTCGCGCTGGGCTCCGGCGGCGCCAAGGGGCTGGCGCACATCGGCGCCATCGAGGAGATCGAGGCGCAGGGCTACGAGATCGTCGCCATCGCCGGCACCTCCATGGGCGCACTGATCGGCGGCATCTACGCGATGGGCAAGCTGGACGTGTACCGCGACTGGGTGTCCGCGCTGGCCAAGATGGACGTGCTCAAGCTGGTCGACTGGACGCTCTCGGGCGGCGGCCTGATCAAGGGCGAGCGCATCATCGACACGCTGCGCGAACTGATCGGCGATGCCGCCATCGAGGACCTGCCGCTGGCCTTCACCGCCGTGGCCACCGACCTGGATCGCGAGCGCGAGGTCTGGCTGACGCGCGGCCCGCTGTTCGACGCCATCCGCGCCTCCATCGCGATTCCCACCGTGTTCCGCCCGCACACGCTGTCCGAACGGCGGCTGGTGGATGGCGGCCTGCTCAACCCGGTGCCGGTGACGCCGCTGATCCGCGAGACCGCCGACTACCTGTTCGCCGTCAGCGTGGACGGCCCACCGGAGAACGGCACGCCCGAGGAAGTACCCGCCACGCCCACCGATGCGTCGGAAAGCTACCGCGCACGCATCGGTGACTTCATCGGCCGGCTGATCCCGCACAGCGCCGACCGGCCGCGCGAGCCGGGCATGCTGGAACTGCTCACCCAGTCGATGGACCTGATGCAGGCCAACCTGTCGCGCCTGCGCCTGGCCGCGTACGAGCCGGACCTGCTGATCCGGCTGCCGCGCAACGTGGCCAACATCTACGAGTTCTACCGCGCGCGCGAACTGATCGAGCAGGGGCGACTGCAGGCCCGGCGCATGCTTACCGGCTGGCAGCCGCACCACCGCGTCAATGGGGTCCGTGCGCCTTGAGCCAGGCTTCCAGGTAGCACTTCAGCGCCACCGCGTTGTTGTGCTCGTCGTCGCGCGCGCCGTACAGCAAGGTGACGCGCCGGCGCGAGGCCATGCTGGCCAGTGGCTGCCAGTACTCGGCGGCGGCGTCCAGTTCGGTCGCATAGCGGTGGCGGAAGCCTTCCCAGCGCGTCGGGTCGTGCCCGAACCACTGGCGCAGCGCCGTCGACGGCGCCAGTTCCTTGGGCCACTCGTCGAGCGCTGCCTCTTCCTTGGTCAGGCCCCGCGGCCATAGCCGGTCGACCAGCACACGATAGCCGTCGCTCTTGGCGGCAGGCTCGTACACGCGCTTGACGGCGATGCTCATGGGCAGGCGTTCTCCCAAAGGGAGGATCATCAGCATACGCCCATGAAAAAGCCGTCGAGGCGATCCCCGCCCTTGTGGGAGCGCACCCTGTGCGCGACAAGCATGCGGCACCATGGCCGCGCACAGGGTGCGCTCCTACAGGGAAACTACGGCGGGCTTTCAGATCTCCTCGACCTGGGTCACCTTGCCGCGGCGCATCAGCCAGGCCACGCCGCGCAGGTCGGCGATGCCCACCCACAGGCGATCGAGCATGCCGTACTTGGAAGTACCCGCCGTGCGCGGTCGATGGCCCACCGGCACGCTGGTGCTCTTGAAGCCCGCGCGCTTGACCAGTGCCGGCAGGTAGCGGTGCATGTGGTCGAAGTAGGGCAGGCGCAGGAACACCTCGCGTTCGAACAGCTTCAGGCCGCAGCCGGTATCGGGCGTATCGTCCCTGAGCATGCGCGAGCGCACCGCGTTGGCGATCTTGGAGGAGATGCGCTTGTTGAAGCTGTCGCGGCGCGTGGTACGCCAGCCGGCGAACAGGCGCACGTCCTTCGGCGCGCCGTCGCGGGCGGCCAGCAGCTTGGGGATGTCGGCCGGATCGTTCTGGCCGTCGCCATCGAGCGTGGCGATCCATGGCGCCCGCGCGGCGCGCACGCCGTTCCACACCGCCGTGCTCTGCCCGCTGCGGGTAAGGTGGCGGACGACGCGCAGTTCCGGGTAGTTGGGCTTCTCCGCCGCCAGCACCGCCACGCTGTCGTCGCTGGATTCGTCGTCCACGTACACGATCTCGAACGCGATCTTGCCGCGCAGGGCGGCGGCGATCTCGGCCAGCAGCGGCGGGATGTTGTCGCGCTCGTTGAACACCGGCACGACGACGGACAGTTGGAGCATGGAGTAGACCTTGGTCTGGGGGCGCCAGGGCGCCATTCTAGAGGGTGGCGGGCTTCGCGTCAGGGGCGACGCGAATCATCCCCATGACCTAAGAGCCTGTGCGCGACCGCCTTTCGCCCCGGTCTGCCTTGCTCGTCACCCCGGCGAACCCCACAAAAGGGGGCAAGGGCCGGGATCCAGTAGCGCCGGTCTCCGGTTGTCGCGCTACCGCCAACTTGCCGCCTACGACCGAAGGAAGTCCCCGTAGAACAGCCGAGTCACCTTCCTCTTGTTGGCCCAAAAGAAAAGTAACCCCTGAAACCGCCAACTGCTCAGCGGATCTTCCCCAGGATCCCGTCCAGCTCGTCGTTGCTGTGGTAGTGGATCACCAGCTTGCCCTTGCCGCCGCGCCCGTGCGCCAGTTCCACGCGGGTAGCGAAGCGTTCGGCCAGTTCGCGTTCCAGCGCATCGATGTTGGGATCGCGCGCCGGAGCGCTCTTGGCCTTGCCCTTGGGGACGGTCTGCGCGCGGCGCGCGGCTTCTTCCAGCTCGCGCACGCTCCAGCCGAGGCGCGAGGCTTCCAGCGCGAGGCCCTCGGCCATGCTTTCCGGCAGGGTAATCAGGCAGCGCGCGTGGCCCATCTCCAGCTTGCCTTCGTCGAGCAGGCGCTTGATCGACGTCGGCAGCTCGGTCAGCCGCAGCAGGTTGGACACGGCCGCGCGCGAGCGGCCCACCGCCTCGGCGGCCTGCTGGTGGGTGAGGTCGAAGTCGTCGATCAGGCGCTTGAGCGCGTCGGCTTCCTCCAGCGGGGTGAGGTCCTGGCGCTGGATGTTCTCGATCAGCGCCATCGCCGGCACGGCCACCTCGGGCACGTCCTTCACCAGCACCGGCAGCTCGGACAACTGCGCGCGCTGCGCGGCGCGCCAGCGGCGCTCGCCGGCGATCAGCTCGTAGCTGTTCTTGCCGATCTGGCGCACCACCACCGGCTGGATCAGGCCCTGCGCGCGGATGGACGCGGCCAGCTCGTCCAACGCCTCGTCGTTCCAATGGCGGCGCGGCTGGTACTTGCCGGGCTGGATCTGCTGGATCGGCAGGGTACGCAGCTCGCCTTCCTGTTCCAGCACCGATGGCTTGCCGGTCTCGTCGCCGCCGCCCAGCAGGACATCGAGCCCGCGTCCCAGGCCTCGTTTTTTCGCTGCGGACATGCTTACTCCTGGTGAAGGTCGACGACGTCGTCGAGGGTCTCGTCGGCCGGCGTGCCGTCATCGTGGCCCGCCGCCGCGGCCTGGCCGCGCTCGCGGCGGATCATCTCGCCGGCCAGGCCGATATAGGCGATGGCGCCGCGCGAACTGCGGTCGTACAGGTGGATCGGCTGGCCGTGGCTGGGCGCCTCGGCCAGGCGCACGTTGCGCGGGATGATCGAGCGCAGCACCTTGTCGCCGAAATGCTGGGTGAGCTGGGCCGACACCTCGTTGCCCAGGTTGTTGCGCACGTCGTACATGGTGCGCAGCAGGCCTTCGATCTCCAGGCCCGGATTGAGCCGCTGGCGCACGGCCTTCACCGTGTCGAGCAGGCTGGACAGGCCTTCCAGCGCGAAGTATTCGCACTGCACCGGGATCAGCAGGCCGTGGGCCGCCGCCAGCGCGTTGAGCGTAAGCAGGTGCAGCGACGGCGGGCAGTCGATCAGGATGGTGTCGTAGCGGTCGGCGACCTTCTCCAACTGCTCCTTGAGCCGGCTCTCACGCGCGATCGCGTCCATCAGCTTCAGTTCGGCCGCGGTGAGGTCGCCGTTGCCGGGCAGCAGGTCGAACTGCGATTCGGTGCGCACGATGGCCTGCTCGATCGGGGCCTCTTCCAGCAACACCTCGCAGCCGTTCGGCTTGGCCTCGTGCTTGTCCACGCCCGACGCCATCGTCGCGTTACCCTGCGGATCGAGGTCGACCAGCAGCACGCGACGCTTGGCCGCGGCGAGCGCGGCGGCGAGATTGACGGCGGTGGTGGTCTTGCCGACGCCACCCTTCTGGTTGGCGACAGCGATGATGCGGGCCATGGAGTCGTCGATACCGTGAGCGAATGAAAAGAGGGCTAGATTAGCAGCCTGCTTGTCCGGGCGCCCGCCCGACGACCACGAGATGGCGCTCGCCGCCCACTTCGGGCACCGCCAGCGCGTGGATGGCGCGCACCTCGAAACCCGCCGGCACGCCGGCCAGTTCTTCCTGCGGATGCCTGCCCTTCATGGCCAGCCAGATGCCGTCCCGGGCCAGCAGGTGACCGCCCCAGTCCAGCATGTCCCCGAGGCTGGCGAAGGCCCGGGCGGTGACGCAGTCGAACTGGCCTTCCACGCCCTCCACGCGGGACTGCACCGCGCGCACGTTGTCGAGCTTCAGCGCACGGATCGCCTCGCGCAGGAAGCGGACCTTCTTGCCGTTGGAATCGACCAGCAACACCTGGCGCCCGGGCGCCGCGATGGCGAGCGGAATGCCCGGCAGCCCCGGTCCGGTACCCAGGTCCGCCAGCGTCTCGCCCTGCACGTAGGGCAGCACGGCCAGCGAGTCGACCAGGTGGCGGCTGACCATCTCGGCCGGATCGCGGATGGCGGTGAGATTGTAGGTGGCGTTCCAGCGCGCCAGCAGTACCTGGTAATCGAGCAGGCGCTGCACCGCGCCCTCCGGCAGCCGCAGGCCCAGCGCGGCGATGCCGCGTTCCAGCCGGGTTTGCAGGTCGTCGCGGGAGGACATGGCAGGAAGCCTGTGAAATCGGGGTCGCAAGTATCCGGGGGCGACGCGTGCGATACCAGCCCGGGGCAAAGAAAAAACCCGCCGGTGACGGCGGGTTTCAAGGGTCTCCCCTGTCAGCGCGCGCTCTTGAGGCGCGTCGCCATGGATCGGTCAGGCGACGTCCAGCTCGACGCGGGTCACCATCATGCCGCGCTCGCGCAGGGCGCCGTTCATGGCCTGCTTCAGGCGCGAGCCCAGGTCGCGGCGATCGGCGCCATAGACCTGCGGCTCGTCGCGCAGCGCGGCGAGCGCGCCGCCACGGATCAGCTGGTCGGCCTGCTCGATCACCGCGTCGGCGCGCTCCGGCTCCAGCACCTGCCAGTACACCGTGCCGCGCACGTCGTGCTGGTCCGGCAATGGCTCCTCGAAGCGCAGTACCTGGCCGCTGAGCTTGATGCGATGGGCCACGTGGTCGATCAGCGGCAGGGTCATGTGGACGCCCGGCTGCAGCAGGCGATAGGGCCGGCCCCGGCGATAGAGGCTATGCACCTGATCGGCCGGCACGCGCTTGACCGCGTGGGCGACCATCGCGACCAGGGCCAGGACAATGAGCGTAATCAGGGCATTCATAGGAATGAATACAACAACTTATGGATGAATTCTTCGCAACAACCGTAGATACATCATACAGCCGGTTGCGCCCCCTTGGATTAATCCCAATTTAACGACAACCTAAGATCGTTTTACAACCTGCCTTTCGGCCTAAGCTGCTGATTTTGTGAACCGTGTGGCAGGCAGGACCGATAAGCATTGAACGCGCCAAACCGTTCCCCGGCCCCAGTAGAGGGTTAACGGCGGAGGAAGAAGATGGCTTGAGGTGAAGGGCTAAGAGCCTGTTCAAAATCTTGATGGGCCCTCCTACCCCCCTGCACGCAGCCTTGTAGGAGCGCATCCTGTGCGCAACGCCTTTCGCCTCATGGCTCGTCCCGGCGCCCCCCCGCAAAAGGGGGCAAGGGCCAGGATGACGAACGATGCAGACCGAGGCAAAAGGCGGTCGCGCACAGGGTGCGCTCCTACAGGGGGGCGTGCGCGACCTTGCCGGGTCAGAACTTTCCCGCCCGGAAATCCGCGATGGCCTGATGGATCTCCTCCGGCGTGGTCATCACGAACGGCCCATACCGGGTCACCGCCTCATCGAGTGGATGCCCCGCCACCAGCAGCACGCGCGCCGCGGCATCCCGCCCGGCGATGCGCAGGCCGCCGCTGCGCGACAGTACCGCCAGCTCGCTGCGGGCCAGCGGCTGGCCGGCCACTTCCGCATCCTTGCCGTCGAACACATAGGCAAAGCCCGCATGGCCTTCCGGCAACGGGATGGTGACGGAGGCGCCCGGCCGCACCGCGATGTCCAGGTAGATCGGCTGGGTGACGATCTCCGATACCGGGCCGGTCACGCCGCCGAACGCGCCGGCGATCACCTTTACCTCCACGCCCTCCGCCGGATGCACCACTGGAATGCGCTCCGGACCGATGTCCTGGTAGCGCGGGGCGATCATCTTGTCCTTGGCGGGCAGGTTCACCCACAGCTGGAAGCCCCACATCAGGCCGTCTTCCTGCTCGGGCATCTCCGAATGCAGGATGCCGCGGCCCGCGGTCATCCACTGCACGCTGCCCGGCACCAGGTCGCCGCTGTTGCCGTGGTTGTCGTGGTGCTTCATATGGCCGGCGAGCATGTACGTCACGGTCTCGAAACCGCGGTGCGGATGCTCGGGGAAGCCGGCGATGTAGTCGCCCGCCTGGTCGGAGCGGAACTCGTCCAGCAGCAGGAACGGATCGAGCATGTCCAGGCCCGGCTGGCCGATCACGCGCTTGAGCTTCACGCCCGCGCCGTCGGACGTGTCGATGCCGCGGATGCGGCGGAGGATGCTGCGTTCGGTCATGGCTGGTCTCCAAGGATCTGGCACGTCCGCCATGATGATGCCGCGCCCGGGCGTGCCCAAGACCCGAAACGGGAACGGATCGTTCGCTGCAGCGGCGGAAACGCGGCGGTCAGCGCGCGGCCGCCGCTTCGCGCAGCTGGTAGACCCAGTCCAGTTCGGGGCCGGGCAGCCCCATGGCGGTCAGCGCCGCGCTGAGCTGGCCGCGATGATGGGTGGCATGGTTGAACACGTGGCCCAGCGTGGGCGCGAATGGCACCTCCACCGGCGCGCCTTGGGTGCGCTGGTACGCCAGGATGCCGTCGAAATGGGACGGCTCGAGCATATCGATCCAGCGCCCCCAGCGCTCGACCGCGACGGACAGCGCCTCGCACAGTTCGGCGCGGTCGGCATGCAACTCGGCATCGAGCGGCAACCGCAGCGAGCGCTGCTCCGCGAAGCGGCCGTACCAGATGTGGTCGGTCACCAGCAGGTGGTTGGCCGTGCCGTGCACGGAGCGAAAGAACAACCCGGCATCGCGATGCCACTGCTCATCGCTCAACCCGGCCAGGTTCGAGGCAAGCAGGCGCCGCGTGGCCCACACGTGGTAGTCGGCCAGCCGGCGGAAATAAGCTTTCAGTTCCATCGCATGCGCTCCATCACCGCACGGGCCGGGCGGGCTCGGCGCGTCAGTGCACCCAGTGCCCGCTGCGCTGGCGCGGTGGCGGCGTGTGCGGTTCTTTTTCGATGTCGCGCACGGCGGCGTCGATTTCCGCATCGGTGACGGGATGCTCCCGCCAGTACTGGCCGACCGCGCCGAGCACGGCGGGCACCTGGGCCAGGCACTCGTCGTATTCGTCGTCGCTGAGCTTCTCGAACTCGGCGTCGGCGTTGAGGATGCCTTCGTCCACCGCCAGCGCCATCACCGGGCCGAGCAGTTCCATCAGCTGCGGATCGTCGGCCAGGCGCTTCTCCCACAGTCCCGCGCGCAGGTCGATGCCGCGGCTGAAGCCCTCGCACCAGCCCGCCGCCGACAGCACCGGGCCGGCGTCGGTATCCACCTCGCCGAGGATGGGCTCGTAGGCGTCCACGTCCAGCTCGGCGCCGATGGAGTCGTTGAGCTTGGCCAGCAGGGCCAGCACGCGGTTGCCTTCGGCCTCGTCGGCGAAGGGCTCGTGCAGCACCTCGGGCAGCCATTCCTCGGGCAGCACCTGGGCCGGTCCCACCGCCAGCGCGGAGAGCAGGCCGTGCACGCCGTCGAGCAGCAGGTCGCCTTCGCCGACATGGGCGCGCAGGTATTGGTCCAGTTCCTCGAGTTCGTTGTCGTCCAGCGAACTGGGCCAGTCGCTCTTGGGTGTATTCATCCAGCTGCCTGTGTTTGCTTCAGATATCCAGGTCCACCGTCACCGGCGTGTGATCGGAGGGGCGTTCCCAGCGTCGCGGCGTGCGGTCGATGCCGGCCGCCGTGGCCCTGGGCCTGAGCGCGTCGCCGATCAGGATCAGGTCGATGCGCAGGCCCATGTTGCGCCGGAACGCCCCCTGACGATAGTCCCACCAGCTGAAGTGCCCGCCGCCCGCCTCGAACAGGCGGAAGCTGTCGTGCAGGCCCAGTTCGGTGATGCGCTTGAGCGCCTCGCGCTCCGGCGGCGAGCACAACACCTCGCCGCCCCAGGCGACCGGGTCGTACACGTCGCGGTCGTCCGGCGCGATGTTGAAATCGCCCAGCACCACCAGGTTGGGATGGCGCGCCAGTTCGCCCGCCAGGAACTCGCGCACCTTGGCCAGCCAGTCCAGCTTATAGGCGTATTTCTCGTCGCCCACCGCCTTGCCGTTGACCACGTACAGGTCGACCACGCGCACGCCGCCGATGGTGGCGGCGAGGATGCGCCGCTGCGGATCATCCAGCTGCGGGATGTCGGCGGCGACGTCGCCGAAGTCGTCATGCGCATCCGCGCGCGCGAGCAGGGCGACGCCGTTGTAGGTCTTCTGCCCGGAGAACACGGCGCGATAGCCCGCCGCGGCCAGCTCGTCGACCGGGAACTTGGCGTCCTCCAGCTTGGTTTCCTGCAGGGCCACCACGTCGGGTTTGGCCTCGGCCAGCCACTGGGTGAGATGCGGCAGGCGGACCTTCAGCGAATTGACGTTCCAGGAGGCGATTTTCATAGCGGCCATTGTAGGCGATGCGCCTCGCCGGCCGGGCGGCAAGACTTACCTGTCCATGCGGATGTCAGAGCAGGCCGTGGCTCTTGAGCAAGGCCTCGGGTTCCGGCGCGCGGCCGCGGAAGGCGACGAAGCTCTCCAGCGCCGGGCGGCTGGCGCCCACCGCGAGGATCTCCCGACGGAAGCGGTCGCCGGTGGCGCGGTGGATCACGCCGTTCTCCTCGAACGCGCCGAAGGCGTCGGCGCTGAGCAGTTCGGCCCACAGGTAGCTGTAGTAGCCCGCCGCGTAGCCGCCCGCGAAGATATGCGAGAACGCATGCGGAAAGCGCTGCCAGGCCGGCGGGTGCAGCACAGCCACGTCGTGGCGCACTTCCTCCAGCACCTCCATGGTGCGCGCGCCCCGGGCGGGGTCGTATTCCAGGTGCAGGCGGAAGTCGAACATGGCGAATTCCAGCTGGCGCACCAGGAACAGGCCGGCGTGGAAATGCCTCGCCGCCAGCATGCGCTGGAACAGCTCGTCGGGCAGGCGCTCGCCGGTTTCGACGTGGCGGGCGAACAGGTCCAGCGCCTCGCGGTTCCAGCCGAAGTTCTCCATGAACTGGCTGGGCAGTTCCACCGCGTCCCACTCCACGCCGTCGATGCCGCCGATGGAGGGCAGCGCGATCTCGGTCAGCAGGTGGTGCAAGCCGTGGCCGAACTCATGGAACAGGGTGAGCACGTCGTCGTGGGTGAGCAGCGCGGGGCGGCCCTCGGTGGGCGGCGCGAAATTGCAGGTGAGGAAGGCCACCGGCAACTGTTCGTTGTCGCCGTCGCGGAAGCGCGCGCGGCACACGTCCATCCAGGCGCCGCCGCGCTTGCCGGTGCGCGCGTACAGGTCGACGTAGGCGCCGGCGAACACGCGCCCGTCGGCGTCGCGCACGTCGTAGTAGCGCACGTCCGGATGCCACACGTCGACGCCCTCGCGCACGCTCAGCGAGATGCCGTAGAGGCGATGGGTGAGGTTGAATAGGCCGTCGATCACCGCCGGCAGCGGGAAGTAGGGCTTGAGCTGTTCCTCGTCCAGGTCGTACTGCCGCTGGCGCAGCTTCTCCGAGGCGTAGCCCACGTCCCAGGATTCGAGGTTGTCGAGCTTGAGCTCGGTGGCGGCGAACTCGCGCAGCGTGGCCAGTTCGGCGCGGGCGACGGGCTTGGCGCGCCCGGCCAGGTCGCGCAGGAAGGCCATCACCTCGTCGGTCGAGCCGGCCATCTTGGTGGCCAGCGATTCCTCGGCGGCGTTGGCGAAGCCGAGCAGGCGCGCCGCCTCGTGGCGCAGCGCCATGATGCGTTCGATGCGTTCGCCGTTGTCGTACTTGCCGGCCTGCGGGCCCTGGTCCGAGGCGCGCGTCTGGTAGGCCCAGTACACGCGCTCGCGCAGGCCGCGGTTGTCGGCGTAGGTCAGCACGGCCTGCACGCTGGGCTGCTTGAGCGTGACCAGGTAGCCGTCGAGGTTCTGTTCCTTGGCGTACTGGCGCAGCACCGCGCGGCCGGATTCGGGAATGCCGGCGAGGTCGCGCTCGTCGGTGACGTGCTCGTGCCAGGCGTCGGTGGCATCCAGCACGGCGTTGGAGAACTCGGTGGACAGCCGGCTCAGCTCCACCCCGATCTCGCGGTAGCGGGTGCGCGCCGGTTCCTCCAGCGCCACGCCGGACAGGCGGAAATCGCGCAGCGCGTGCTCCACCAGCGCGCGCTCGGCACGCGGCAGGGCGGCGAAGCCGGGATCGTCAGCCAGGGCCTGCACCGCCTGGTACAGCGCGCGGTTCTGGCCGACCTCGATGGCGTGCTCGGTGAGCTTTTCCTCGGCCGGGCCGTAGACCTCGCGCAGTGCCTCGCTGTCGGCCACCGAATGCAGGTGGCCGACCGGCGCCCAGGCGCGCGCCAGGCGCTGTTCCAGGCGTTCCTGGGTCAGCATCACGCTGGCGAAGTCGCGCGGCGCGCCGGGGGCGGTCAGCGCCTCGATGCCGGCGCGGTAGTCGGCCAGCAGCGCGTCGATCGCGGGGGTGACGTGTTCGGGGCGGATCTGCGAAAACGCCGGCAGCGCATCGTCGGCCAGCAGCGGGTTGTCTTGTGCCATGGTGTCTCCTTTAGAGCCTGTTTACGATCTCCGCGTGGCCCGCGCCGGGAGTTGTCTGCGCGCAGGGCAAGGAAGAGCGAGGGAGTGTACGTCCGTACACGACCGAGCGATGACGCCGGCCTGGGGGCAAACAGACCCGGCCCGGAGGGTTGAGCCGGCGAAATCAAGCCGCGCGGGTCCGCCCGCTGTCACGAATTGTCATATCGCCCGCCTACCCTCCGAGGGCATGCCCAAACCCGATTTCTCCGCCCTGCTGCGTCGAAGCGACGTGTTCGGGCACCTGGGGGAGGAAGCGCTCGCCGCGCTGCTCCCCGAGCTGCAATGGTTCTCGCTGCCCGGCGGCCGCACCCTGTTCCACCAGGGCGACCCGGCCGATGCCTTGTACCTGGTGGTGAGCGGCAGCCTGGGCGTGTTCGACGGCCCGTCCGAACGCGTGCGCCTGGTGACGGCGGGCGACAGCCTGGGCGAGATCGGCCTGATCAACGGCGAGGGCCGCCAGCACACCGCCCGGGCCCTGCGCGACAGCGAGCTGCTGCGGCTGGACCATGCCGCCTACGAGGCGCTGGTGCAGCGCCATCCGCAGGCCATGCTCGGGGTGGCGCGGGTGGCCATCGCCCGGCTGCAGGAACGCATGCGCGGCGAGGCCACCTCCGACGCCCCGCGCACCTTCGCGTTGCTGCCGGCGAGCGCCGAGGTTCCGGTCCGCTCGCTGGCCATGCAGCTGGCGATGGAACTTGAGCGCTGGGGCAACTGCGTGCTGATCGACGCCGAGCACGGTGCCGGCCGCGGCAGCGACTGGTTCGCCGAGCGCGAGGCGCAGGCGCGCTTTGTGATCTACCTGGACAGCACCGGCGATCCGCTCTGGCGGCAGCGCTGTCTGCGCCAGGCCGACGCCCTGCTGCTGCCGGCGCTGGCGGCGCAACCGGCCCGGCCCTGGCCGGAGGCTTCGCCCATGCATCCCTCGCGCGCCGGGCATCGGCCGCGCCACCTGATCCTGCTGCATCCTGGGCGCCAGCCCAGCCTTGGCTCGGCGCAGCGCTGGCGCGCCGAGTTCAGCGGCGAGCTGCAGCATCACCACGTCGGCGGCCAGGGCGACATCGCCCGGCTGGCCCGCCTGGTCAGCGGCCACGCGCGCGGCCTGGTGCTGGCCGGTGGCGGCGCCCGTGGCGTGGCGCACCTGGGCGCGCTGCGCGCCCTGCGGGAAGCCGGCCACCAGTTCGACGCGGTCGGCGGCACCAGCATCGGCGCGATCATCGGCGCTGGCGTGGCGGCCGGATGGGAACTCGAAGCGATGGTGGAATCGTTCCACCGCGACTTCGTCGAGGGCCGGCCGCTGTCGGACTGGACCGTGCCGATGGTGGCGCTCACCCGCGGCCGGCGCGCGGCGGCCATGCTGCGGCGGGCCTTCGGCGCGCTGGAGATCGAGGACCTGCCGCTGCCGTTCTTCTGCGTCTCCACCTGCCTGTCCGGCGAGGGCATGGTGGTGCACCGCCACGGCCCGTTGTGGCTGTGGCTTCGCGCCTCCAGCGCCATTCCCGGCGTGCTGCCGCCGGTGCTGCACCAGGGCCGTGTCTACGTGGACGGCGCGCTGGTGGACAACCTGCCCACCGACGTGATGGCCGGCGACGGCATCGCCCACATCACCGCCATCGACATCCGCGCGGAGATCTCCCTGCTCACCACCGCCGAGGAATACGCCACGCCGCCGTGGTGGCAACTGATGTGGCGGCGCCAGGACATCCGCCGCCCGGGCATCGTCTCCACCCTGGTGCGCGCGGCGATGGTCAACAGCGAAGGGCCCAGCGAACACCGGCGCGAACGCGCCGACCTGCTGATCACCCCGCCGCTGGACCATATCGGCATGCTGGACTGGAAGGACTGGCAGCGCGCGATGGAGGCGGGCTACCTGCATACCGTGAAGATGCTGGAGAACCTCCCGCCACCCGCCCTGTAGGAGCGCACCCCGTGCGCGACGGGCACGCAGGGGAAGCAGCGGGTTACCATGCGCGCATGGATCCTCTACGCAAGTACAAGGGCATCTGGCCCACCCTGCACCAGCGCGTCTATGTCGATCCGGCCGCCAGCGTGATCGGCGCGGTCGAGCTGGGCGACGACGTCTCCATCTGGCCCGGCGCGGTGTTGCGCGGCGACGTGCACTTCATCCGCATCGGCGCGCGCAGCAATGTGCAGGACGGCGCCGTCGTCCACGTCACCCATGACGGCCCGTACTCGCCCGGCGGCTTTCCCACCGTGGTGGGCGAGGGCGTCACCATCGGCCATGGCGCGGTGATCCATGCCTGCACCATCGAGGACTACTGCCTGGTCGGCATGCACGCCACCGTGCTCGACGGCGCGGTGGTGCGCCGGCATGGCTTCGTCGGCGCCGGCAGCGTGATCCCGCCCGGCAAGGTGGTGGGCGAGGGCGAGCTGTGGCTGGGCAATCCGGCGAAGAAGGTACGCGTGCTCACCGAAACGCAGATCGAGCAGCTGCACTATTCGGCCGACCACTACGTGCGGCTGAAGGACGAATACCTCGCCGCGCAGTGAGCCGGCAGGTCCGCGTCCTAGAACATCGAGCCGCCGCTGCCCGCCGCCTGCTGCTGTTGCCGCTGCGCCTGGATGATGGCGGCGCGCGCCTCGTCCTGGCGGATCTGGATCTGGCGCTGGGCGTCCAGCTTGCCGCCCAGCAGCGAAAGGATGTAGTTGGTGCCGTCGAACTCGCGCAACAGCGAAAGTTCGCGCTGCGCCTCGTCGAGGTTGTTGTTGTTGATGTCGCGCTCCACGGCGGCCGAGGCTTCCTCGAACGACTCGTGCAGCTGGTCCAGCGCCGTCTTGTTCTGCGGATCGAGCTGCAGCACGCTGAGATAGAACTCGTAGGCGTTGCTGCCAGCCGGTGCCACCAGGCGCTTCTCGTTCACCGCGGCCTTGGCCAGGTCGAGCAGGATGCCCACGCCGCTGTCGTCCTTGCCGCCGGCCTGGGCGTCCTTCGCCGCCGTGGACTGGCCCGGCACCGCATCATGCAACCATGCGTAGACGCCGCCCGCGAGCACGACCAGCACGATCAGGAAGACGCCGACAAGCAGGCGTTGGCGTGGTGCAAGGGAGGCGAAACGAGACATGGCACCGCGGGGAATCAGGGGACCGCGCACAGGTTGGCCTGCCCCTCAGGCACCCCGGCGGAACTGTCACACTAGCGATACATCATGTCAGCGATGTGACTCGGATGGACGTCCATCCCGCCTCATGCCCAGCCGGACTTGATGCCGGCCTAGAGGCGGAACTCGATGCGCTGGCGCACTTGCGCGGCCACCGGCTTGCCGTCCTGCAGTCCCGGGTTGAACTGCCAGCGCGACACCGCGGCGAGCGCGGCGCGGTCGAACACATACCTGGGATCGGCATCGGCCACGCTCAGGCCGGAGACGCTGCCGTCCGGCTGCACGGTGAAGGTCACGTCGACCCAGCCCTGGCGGCGGGTGCGCTTGGCCTCGGGCGGGTAGACCGGCTCGACCCGGTGGGCGAGCACGGGCGGCGTCACGCTGGCGGCCTCCGGCGCGCGCGGCGGACGCGGCGCCTCCGCCACCGGCGCGTCGGCACGCGGCCGCGCGGCTGGCTCCGCGACCGGCACGGTGGCCGGCTTGTTCGCGGCGACCGGCGCCACGGCAGCCGCGGATGCCACGGAAAGCGAACGTCCGCCGGACGTCTCGCGCCGGGTGGCGGCCTGGGCCTGCTGCTCGGCCGCCTCGCGCAACGCCTGCAGCTTGGAGCGCAACAGGGTCAACGTGTAGTTCTGCGGATCGGCGCGCGCCAGCAGCTCGATCTCGCGCTGCGCCTCGTCCCCGTTGCCCTCGTCGATGGTCTGCTCGGCGGCATGGGCCGCGAACGGGAAGATCTCGCGCAGCGCATCCTGGGCGGACTGGTTGCCCGGCTCGTGCTTGAGCACGGCCAGGTACAGCTCGAACGCATTGTTGCCGGCCGGCGTCACCAGACGCTGCGCGGCCATCGCCTCATGGGCGCGCTGCAACAGCTCCTCGATGCCGGCGCCCTCGCGGATGACCGGCCCCACGGCGGTATCGGCGACGGGCGCGGGACCCTCCACCGCAGCCTGCGAGCGCAGCTTCCAGAAGATCACCCCCGCCGCGGCCAGCACGAGCACGAGCACGATGAGGAAGGCATAGCGGACGGCACCTTGGGTACGACGCGGAGCAGCGGATGACATGGGCAGGCACATGATGGGGAGACCGGCGCGCCCATCGCGCCGGCAGGGGCGCGCCAGCATAGTGAGGCGATATTGCGGGGATATTGCCCCGCGTCGCGGGCCGGGCGCCTGAGGGCCTGTTCAAAATCCTGGCGTGACGCAGTTACCTCCCTCCCAACCTCCCCCCTGCGACCGTAGGGAAGGGCTGGGGAGGGGTGCTCAGTGAACAGGCTCTAGCCGTACTGCTGGCGCAGCCGGGCGTAGACCGGATCGGTGTCCGGGCGCTGGCCGTGCCACAGCTCGAAGGCGTCGGCGGCGGTCTCCACCAGCATGCCCAGGCCATCGAAGGCGAAGCGCGCGCCGGCGGTGCGCGCCCAGGCCAGGAAGTCCATGGCCGCCTGACCGTAGGAAAGGTCGTAGCACAGCGCGCGGTTGCCGACGATGGCGAACGGCAGATCCAGCGACTTGCCCAGCACGCCGGCCGAGGTGGCGTTGACGATCAGGTCGAACGCGCCGAGCTCGGCCAGGTCCTCCCAGTAGCGCGTATGCGCGCGCGCCGGGTCGCCGATGGCGTCGGCCAGCGCGTCGGCGCTTTCCGGCGTGCGGTTGACGATGGTCAGCGTGCGCACGCCCGCATCGAGCAGGGCCCAGGCCACGCCGTGCGCGGCGCCGCCAGCGCCCAGCAGCAGGGCGGTGTGGCCGCGCAGGTCCACGCTGTGCCGTTCGGCGATGTCGCGCACCATGCCGTCGCCATCGGTGTTGTGCGCGGCCAGCCGGCCGCCCGGCAGGGCGGTGAGTACGTTGGCGGCGCCAGCGCGGCGCGCGGCCTCGCTGCTCTCGTCGGCCAGCGCCAGCGCGGCGGCCTTGTGCGGCAGCGTCACGTTGGCGCCACGTCCGCCCTCGGCGAAGAACGCGCGCACGGCGGCCTCGAACGCCTCGGGCGCGGCGTCGATGGTGCGGTAGCCCAATTCCAATCCGAACTGGTGGGCAAAGGCCTGGTGGATCTGCGGCGACAGCGAATGGCCGATGGGGTGGCCAAACACCGCGAACTGTCCTGCGCTCATGCGTGCTCCTGGTGGCTCGATGCGGGCCGCGCGAAGGCGCGGGCCGGTTTCCGGATCGTCCATTTTAGCGACATGCCGGGGCATCGCAGGTTTTGAGATGCCCCCCCGGCACGCTTGCCGCACCTGAACCGAACGGATCATCCCGATGCGCCCGACCGCTTCCGCCCTCCGTCACGAACGCCTGCTCGGCGCGGCCCTGCTGTGGCTACTGGCCGGCGGCCTGCTGCTGCTCACCACGCTGGTGCCGGCGCATACCGCGGCACTGGGCTGGACGCCGGCGTTCTGGCTGGTGGGCGCGCCACTGGGCGTGCTGCTGGTGCTGGAACCGGGCCTGCCACGCCAGCTGCTGGCGATGCGGCGCCCGCGCCGGCGCACGGGCCCCGGACTGATCTGGAACTAGAACCTATTCACCTGGCAGTGGATGACGCGGCCGGAGCGCCGCGATTTGGGATTCCCCCCGATGGCCTGGGATGGCGGGCACCGTCGCGGGAGCGGCGCGACGGAATGCGCCGGCGCAGCGGCGGACCCAGGGACGGGCCGCCGCGACCGCTCCTTGCCTCAGTCCGCCAGGCCGGCGCGCTTGCGCTCCATGCGGCGCAGGAATTCCTGCATCACCTTCAGGTACAGCTGCTCGCCGAGGTAGGCGTCTTCCACGCCTGCGTCGATCGAGGGGTTGTCGTTCACCTCGATCACCACCGGCTTGTCGCCCACGCGCTTGAGGTCCACGCCGTACAAGCCGTTGCCGATGGCCTGGGTGGCCTTCAGCGCCAGCTTCACCACGTCGGGCGGCGCCTGGTTCACCGGGATGGTCTCGAAGCCACCGGACTTGGCGGTGCCCTTGGCGCCATGGTTGTAGATCTGCCAGTGGCCGCGCGACATGTAGTACTTGCAGGCGTACAGCGCCTCGTTGTTGAGCACGCCGATGCGCCAGTCGAACTCGGTATAGACGAACTCCTGCGCCAGCAGCAGCGCGCTGTGCTGGAACAGCTCGGCGGTGGCCTTGCCCAACGCGGCCTCGTCCTCCACCTTCACCACGCCGCGCGAGAACGAGCCGTCGGGGATCTTCAGCACCAGCGGGTAGCCCAGCCGCGCCGCCACCTCCCTGGTGGCCTTGGCGTCGTCGCGGTACAGGATCTCGGTGCGCGGCACCGCCAGCTTGCGCGAGACCATCAGGTCGTTGAGGAAGATCTTGTTGGTGCAGCGCAGGATCGAGGTCGGGTCGTCGATCACCACCATGCCCTCGCGCTCGGCGCGGTGGGCGAAGCGGTAGGTGTGGTTGTCGCTGGCGGTGGTCTCGCGGATGAACAGGCCGTCGTACTCGGCCAGGCGCTGGTAGTCGTTCTTGCTGATCGGGTCGACCTCGATGCCCAGCTCCTTGCCGGCGGCCACGAAGGACTTCAGCGCCTTCCGGTTCGACGGCGGCATCGCCTCGGCCGGGTCCACCAGCATCGCGATGTCGTAGCGGAACTGCTTGCGCGCCTTGGGCTTGCGCCACAGCTTGCGGCTGAAGCGGTCCAGTTCCTCGGCGAAGGCGTCCTCCTGCGCGTCCACCAGGGTATGCAGGCCCACCGGCTTGATCGCGCTGATCTGCCAGACGCGGTCGCGCTCGAACTCGATGCGCAGCAGCGGGCAGGGAAACGTCTCGAACACCTGCCGCGCCAGGTCCTGCAGCGCGGGATAGGCGGTCTGCCCGAAGTAGACCAGGATGCCGAAGTCGGTGGTGTCGCGGCCGCCGGCGGGCAGGAAGTGGGTGAGCTTGGTGCTCAGGTCCTCGATGTCCAGGCCGTACAGCGAGCGGCGGCGCAGGTCATTGACCGTGCGCACCGAGGGCATCACGCGGTGCCCGCGCGCCTCGGCCAGCAGCGACACGTAGTAGCCGGTGCCCAGATACTTGTAGGTGCGGCACAGGTTGATGACGTGGGTGCGCTCGTCGTCCACACCGACCGGCTCGCGCAGGTAGTCCATGGCGGTGACCACGTCCACGGAGGGGTAGTAGGAGCTCCAGTCGGAAGCTTTCTCCACAACGATGACGAGACGGGTCATGACACCTCGGGCAGTTGCAAGCGTCGTCGCCTTGGGAAGGGGCGCCATGGCGCAAGGCGCGCAGTTTGGCACAGGAAGCGGCGGCGCAATGAAGCCTGTCTAAATGCGCCGAAGGTCAGGATTGCCGCGGGGGGACCCGGGGGCTAGAGTGCGCCGCTTCCTCCACGCCGGCCCGATGGAATCCACCGCCGATGACCCCCATGCCCGCGACCGCCGCCGTGCGCGTGCGCCGTGCCGAACTTTCCGATCTCGACGACCTGGTGGCGCTGGAGCAGAGCAGCTTCGCCACCGATCGCCTGAGCCGGGCGCAGTACCGCCGCCACCTGGACAGCGAGACGGCGCAGGTGCTGGTGGCCAGCGCCAACCATCGGCATTTCCTGGGCACGGCGGTGGTGTTCTTCCGCAAGGGCAGCGGGGTGGCGCGGCTGTACTCCCTCGCCACCCGCGCCGAGGCGCGCGGCAAGGGCGTGGGCTCGGCCCTGCTGGAGGCCGCCGAGCAACTGGCGCGCCGCCGCCATTGCCGGACGCTGCGGCTGGAGGTGCGCACCGACAACGAGGCCGCCCTCCGGCTGTACGAGCGGCTGGGCTATGCGCGCATCGGCCGCTACGCGCGCTACTACGGCGACGGGGCGGATGCGTGGCGCTACGAGAAGGCGCTGCGCTAGAAGGGCTGGGCGATCTTCTGCTCGGTCGCCTCGTCCGGCCGTGCCACCAGCGCGCCGGTGCGCATCAGGCTTACCGTGTAGTGGCCCTGGTCGACCAGCGGCAGGTACACGCCGCTGCCGAACAGCGCGTCCACGTCGGGCACCCAGCGCGGGTATTGCCGGTGCAGGTCGAGCAGGTCGAAGCGGCCGGCTTCCTTGAAGTCGACCACCGTGCGCGGCGCGTGCATCTCGTCGGCGGGGTCGTCGTAGCGGCCGGACAGCCGGTCGAGCCGGTATAGCGGCGGCAGGCCGGCCAGCACCGCCGGCAGCTTCCACTTCAGCACCACCGCCTCCACCCGCCAGGCGTCGCCGGCGAGCTGGACCTCGCGGGTGGCGCCATCGGGCCAGTGCAGCACCAGCGACCAGCGCTGCGGCGAGAGGATGCGCGCATCGATCTCCACCACCGGCGTTTCGCCCGACAGCAGGCGGTAGCCGCGCAGCGCATAGCCCATGCCGGCCAGCAGCAAGGTCAGCGCGAACGCCACCAGCAGCAGCAGCGCCCGGCCGGCGGCGGCCAGGCGATGGCCCTGGTCCAGGCGATGGCGCAGGGCCACCAGTTGCACCAGGGTGAGGAACAGCGCGATCACCGCCAGGATCAGCAGGATCGTCGAAGGCAGGCGCAGCAGCGCGGTCCAGTCCATTGTCGTACGGGTGACTTCTCGTACCGCACCGTGGCGGCGACGGCGGCATGATAACGGCACGCCGCGCGCCATGGCTTGGCTCGCCACCTACCGGGGGCTTCCCTATACTGCGGCGGCCCCCACCGCAAACCCTTATCCCATGCGCCGATTCCTGCTGCTACCGCTGTGTTCCGCCCTGGCCCTGCTCGCCAGCTGCGGCAACAAGGGACCGCTGTACATGCCCAAGGCCGCGCCGGCGACGGTCGCTCCCGCCAAGCCGGCCGCGGTGGCGCCGGTGCATGGCTTCGTGACGGACCTGAAGGCCTTCAACGCCTTCATCGCCACCCATCCCACGCCGGCGCAGTTCCGCGCCGCCTACCCGGATGTGCTGCTGGTACTGCCAGGCGACGTCTCCACGCGCGAGCTGCGCACCAACAACAGCCGCTATTTCGCGGAACAGGACAAGGACGGGCGCATCACCGGCGGCAAGTTCCTCTGATGAAGCTCGCCTTCACCAAGATGCACGGCATCGGCAACGACTTCGTGATGGTCGACTGCCGGCATCGGCCGTTTCCGCTGGACGCGGCGCAGATCCGCGCCATCGCCGACCGCCATGCCGGGGTGGGCTTCGACCAGCTGATCAGCATCGAGCCGGCGCGCGATTCCGCCTGTGCGTTCTACTACGGCATCTGGAACGCCGACGGCTCGCCATCAGGCCAGTGCGGCAACGGCGTGCGCTGCGTGGCGGCCTGGCTGCACCGCGCCGGCGAACTGGCGATCGGCGACACGGTACGGCTGGAAAGCCCTTCCGGCCCGGTCACAGTACGCCTGACCGGGCCCGGCGAGGTCACCGTGGACATGGGCGTGCCGGCCTTCGAACCGGCGCGCATCCCCTTCCTGGCCGAGGCCGCCGCCGACCGCTACGCCATCGATGTGGGCGGCGAGACACTGGAGATCGGCGCCGTCTCCATGGGCAATCCGCACGCGGTGGTGGTGGTGGCGGACCTGCACGCGCCGGCCCTGTTCCGCCTGGGGCCGTTGCTGACCACGCACGGACGCTTCCCGCAGGGCGCCAACGCCGGCTTCGTGCAGGTGGTGGACCGCGGCCACCTACGCCTGCGCGTACACGAGCGCGGCAGCGGCTGGACCCTGGCCTGCGGCACTGGCGCCTGCGCGGCGATGGCGGTGATGCACGCGCGCGGCGAGATCGATGCGCGGGCGCGGGTGGAACTGCCGGGCGGCACGCTCGCCATTGCCTGGGCCGGCCCGGGCCAGACCCTGTGGATGACCGGCCCGGCCACCTTCGTGTTCGAGGGCGAATGGCTGGACACCGCCCGGGCACATTGAAAGCCGGTACCCGGGCGTCGCACACTCGGGCCAGCGACGTATCGATCCTGCCGAGGTAAGCCATGTCCGACAGTGCACTCGCCGACACCCTGAGCGCCAGCGATGTGGCGGCCTATCTGCGCCATCACCCGGAATTCCTCAGCGACTATCCCGACCTCGCCGCGCAGCTCACCTTGCCGCGCGAGCAGGGACCGGTCGCCTCGCTGGCGGTCTACCAGCTGCAAAGCCTGCGCGAGAAGAACGCCGAGCTGGAGCGCCAGCTGGCCAGCCTGATCGCCATTGCCGCCGAGAACGAGCGGCTGATGCAGCGCGTGCACGACCTCAACGTGGCCGTGCTGCGCGCCACCACCCCGGCGGTGGCGGCGCGCAGCGTGGTGGCGCGGCTGGCCGAGGATTTCCAGACCGATCAGGTACGCCTGCTGCTGTTCGGCCCCATCGGCCTGCCGCCGGCCGACTGGCTGGTGCACGTGCCGGGCGGCCGCGCCTCGGTGCCGGAATTCGGCGATTTCCTGGCCCACCACGAGCCGGTGTCCGGCCGGTTGTCGGCCGAGCGGCTGTACCGCCTGTTCGGCGACCAGGCGCCGGACATCCGCTCCAGCGCCATCATGCCGCTGGGCGAATTCGGCATCCTGGCCATCGGCAGCCGCGACCCGGACCATTTCCAGCCGGGCATGGGCACGCTGTTCCTGAAGATGATCGCCGCCACCGTCACCGCCGCGCTGCGCCGCTCGCAGGAAGGCATGTGACCGCGCGATGAGCACGCCGCAGGCCCAGGTCGAGGCCTGGCTCGCCCGCCTGGCCGGCGAACGCCAGGCCTCGGCGCATACAGTGGACGGCTATCGCCGCGACCTGGCCAAGCTGCTGCGCTGGATGGAAGCGCAGGGCATCGCCGCCTTCGACGCGCTGGAACCCAACCGCATGCGCGGCTTCGTGGCCGCCGAGCATCGCGGCGGGCTGTCGCCCAAGAGCCTGCAGCGCCTGCTGTCGTCCTGCCGCAGCCTGTTCCGCCAGCTCGGCCGCGAAGGCCAGCTGGCCCACGACCCGCTGGCCGGCGTGCGCGGTCCCAAGGTGCATCGCAAGCTGCCCGAGGTGCTGGACGTGGACGAGGCGGCCGCGCTGGTGGAAATCCCGGGCGAGGGCGCGATCAACCGCCGCGACCGCGCCATGCTGGAACTGTTCTATTCCTCCGGCCTGCGCCTGTCGGAACTGACCGGCCTGCGCTGGATCGACCTGGACCTGGACGCCGGCGAGGTGCGCGTGCTCGGCAAGGGCAGCAAGACGCGCATCGTGCCGGTGGGCCGCCACGCGGTGGCCGCGCTGCGCGCGCTGCGCGCCGCCGAGGGCATCACGCCGGAACAGCCGGTATTCAAGGGGCGCGGCGGCGCGCCGATCAACCCGCGCACCGTTCAATTGCGCCTGAAGAAGCTCGCCCTGCTGCAGGGCATGCCCAAGCGCGTGCACCCGCACTTGCTGCGCCACACCTTCGCCAGCCACATGCTGGAATCCTCCGGCGACCTGCGCGCCGTGCAGGAACTGCTCGGCCACGCCGACATCGCCACGACGCAGATCTATACGCACCTGGATTTCCAACACCTGGCACGCGTGTATGACGCGGCGCATCCGCGGGCGAAGCGGAAGTAGGGCCCGGGTATCTCTGTGGGAGCGCACCCTGCGCGCGACTAGCCCTATGGAGCGGGGGACCCCTCATCCCAACCCCTCAACCTGTCGCGACGCCCCTCCCTCAAGGCCTCCTGCCATGCCGCGGTCGCGCACAGGGTGCGCTCCCACAAAGGTGGCGCCGGTTGGATTTGGCCGGCGCGACCCCACTTCTGGCGAATTCGTATTCCCCCGGAGCCCCCATGGAATCCTTTCACGCCACCACCATCGTCTCGGTGCGCCGCCACGGCCGCGTGGTGATCGGCGGCGACGGCCAGGTCACCCTCGGCAACACGGTGATGAAGGCCAATGCGCGCAAGATCCGCCGCCTGGGCAAGGGCGACGTGCTGGCGGGTTTCGCCGGCGCCACCGCCGATGCCTTCACCCTGTTCGAGCTGTTCGAGCAGAAGCTGGACAAGCACGGCGGCAACCTCACCCGCTCGGCGGTGGAGCTGGCCAAGGAGTGGCGCACCGACCGCCGCCTGGGCCGCCTGGAGGCCATGCTGGCGGTGGCGGACAAGGACGCCTCGCTGCTGATCTCCGGCAACGGCGACGTGCTGGAACCCGAGCACGGGCTGATCGCCATCGGCTCCGGCGGCCCTTACGCGCAGTCCGCCGCGCTGGCACTGATGGAGAACACCGACCTGGACGCCCGCGCCATCGTCGAGCGTGCGCTGAAGATCGCCGGCGACATCTGCATCTACACCAACCACAACACGACTATCGAAGAGCTGTAGGCGCCAGGCGCGACGGCTGCTCCGTCGTCATTCCGGTGCAGGCCGGAATGACGGCGAAAACCCTTTTCCGGTGACCTCCCATGTCCGAACTCACACCCCGCGAAATCGTCAACGAACTCGACCGCTACATCATCGGCCAGCACGACGCCAAGCGCGCCGTGGCCATCGCGCTGCGCAACCGCTGGCGCCGCATGCAGCTGGAACCGGGCCTGCGCGACGAGGTGACGCCCAAGAACATCCTGATGATCGGCCCCACCGGCGTGGGCAAGACCGAGATCGCCCGGCGCCTGGCCACCCTGGCCAACGCGCCGTTCGTGAAGGTGGAAGCCACCAAGTTCACCGAGGTGGGCTACGTCGGCAAGGACGTCGAATCCATCGTGCGCGACCTGGCCGACGTGGCCTACAAACTGACCCGCGAACAGGCCATGAAGCGCGTGCGCTCGGTAGCCGAGGACCGCGCCGAGGACCGCATCCTCGACGCCCTGCTGCCGCGCCGCCAGCAGCCCAGCGACTGGAGCCACGACCCGGCCCCGGCCGGCGACACCCAGGGCGAGACCCGGCAGAAGCTGCGCAAGCAGCTGCGCGAGGGCGCGCTGGACGAGCGCGAGATCGAGCTGGACTTCGCCATGAACGTGGGCGTGGAGATCATGTCCCCGCCGGGCATGGAGGAGATGGGTCAGCAGCTGCGCCAGATGTTCCAGAACCTGGGCGGCGCCAAGACCCAGCAGCGCAAGCTGGCGATCAAGGCGGCGCGCCCGCTGCTGGTCGAGGAGGAGGCCGCCAAGCTGCTCAACGAGGAAGAAGTCCGCACCCAGGCCATGCAGGCCGCCGAGCAGAACGGCATCGTGTTCATCGACGAGATCGACAAGGTCGCCCAGCGCTCCGAATGGGGCGGCGCGGGCGTCAGCCGCGAGGGCGTGCAGCGCGATCTGCTGCCGCTGGTGGAGGGCTCCACCGTGTCCACCAAGTACGGCCCGATCAAGACCGACCACATGCTGTTCATCGCCTCCGGCGCGTTCTCGCTGGCCAAGCCCTCGGACCTGATCCCCGAGCTGCAGGGCCGCCTGCCGATCCGCGTGGAGCTGTCCGCGCTGTCGGTGGAGGACTTCAAGCGCATCCTGCGCGAACCCAACAACGCCCTGACCAAGCAATACGTCGCCCTGCTCGGTACCGAGGGCGTGACGGTGGATTTCACCGAGACCGGCATCGACCGCCTGGCCGAGGTGGCATTCCAGGTGAACGAGCGCACCGAGAACATCGGCGCCCGCCGCCTGCACACGGTGATGGAACGGCTGCTGGAGAGGATCTCCTACGAAGCTGCTGACAAATCCGGCGAAAATTATGTGATCGACGCCGAATATGTGGATAAAAACCTGGGAACTCTGGTCAAGGACGAGGATCTGAGCCGTTACATCCTGTAAACAAGGGGAAAGCCCCTGGCTGTTAAAATTGTGCCCATGGGAAATGTAATTGAACTGAAGACCACCGGCCAGCGTGCCCAACTGCGCGAGGCGCAGCAGCAGCAGCAGCTGGTCCGGTTGTGGCGCGGCGAACTCGAGCACGGCAGCTTCTGCGGTTACGTGGGCGGCGTCGGCCGTGAATTCTTCCTGCTGTGGGTGGTCGGCGACGGCATCACCTATGACGGCATGTACGTGATGCGGCACCGCGACGTCTCCGAGCTGGAGGCGCCGGACAAGCACGCCGTCTTCATGGAGAAGGCGCTGGCCATGAAGCACCTGATGCCGCGTACCCCGCGGGGTTTCCCGCTGGACGACATCCGCAGCGTGATCCAGGCCGCCGCCGCGCAGGCCCCGGTGATCGGCGTGCATGTGGACAGCGAGGACGAGTCGGAGGTCTGCTACATCGGCCGCCTCATCAACGTCGAGGAGGACGGCTTCAACCTGCAGGAGATCTCGCCGGACGCCGAATGGCTGCGCGAGCCTTCGTTCTTCTCCTGGGACGAGGTATCCACCGTCAGCATCGAGGACGGCTACGCCACCTCACTGCTCGCCGTGGCCGGCACCCCGCCGCCGCTGGAGCAGGGCGACTCGGGCGTGGGACACGTGCAGTAACCGAAACGAAAAGGCCGGCTGAAAGCCGGCCTTTTCGTTCCACGGATCGCCTGTGGGAGCGCACCCTGTGCGCGACCGCCTAGCCTGATGCCGATTGTCGCGCACAAGGTGCGCTCCCACATTCCGATGTCATCGGGTCGTCGCCGGTACCGGATCGGGCGCCTTGGCCGTGCGCGCGGCCGGCGCCGCGCCCCTCACCTGCCGCTGGAAGAAATTCTCGATCAGGTGGTACACGTGAGCGCGCTGGCCCGGCAGGTTGAGGCCGTGCTTGGCGCCCGGGTAGGCCATGAACTGGAACTGGGTGCCGCGCTTCTGCAGCTCGGCCATCAGCTCGGTGGAGTTGAGGAACAGCACGTTGTCGTCGGCCATGCCGTGCACCAGGTATAGCCTGGCGGTGAGGCCGTCCAGCCAGGCCAGCGGCGAACTGCGGGTGTAGCCGGCGTCGTTGTCCTGCGGGCGGCCCAGGTAGCGCTCGGTATAGAAAGTGTCGTACAGGCGCCAGTTGGTCACCGGCGCCACCGCCACGCCGCCGGCCAGCTGGTCGGAGGCCTTGGCCAACATCATGGTGGCCATGTAGCCGCCGTAGCTCCAGCCGAACACGCCGATGCGCCGGCCATCCACCCACGGCTGCGACTTCAGCCACTGGATGCCGGCCAGCTGGTCCTCCACCTCGGCGGCGCCCAGCTGCTGGTAGATCGGCGTCTCGAAGGCGTGGCCGCGCCGGGCCATGCCGCGGTTGTCCAGGGTGAACACCACGAAGCCCTGGGCCGCCATGTACTGGTTGAAGTAGTCGCCCCAGGCGTTGGTGACCAGCTGGGCGTGCGGGCCGCCGTAGAACATGTCGAACACCGGGTACTTCCTGCCGGGGTCGAAACCGGCCGGCTTGTACAGGCGGTAGTACAGGGTCTGCCCGTCGGCGGCCTTGAGCGTGCCGAATTCCGGCTTGATGAGGCTGTCGCGGTAGGGCCAGAACGGGTGGTTCTCGTCGAGCCTGTTCGGCTCGATCCAGGCGAGCAGGGTCCCGTCGGGCTTGTGCACGCTGACCTGCGGCGGGGTATCCACGCTGGAGAAGGTATCCACGTAGAAGCTGCCGTCATGGGCGAAGGTGGCCAGGTGCGTGCCCGCGCCCTGGCTCACGCGCACCGGCGCGCGGGCGGTGCTGCCGTCCAGCCTGAGCGCGTAGACCTGGCGCTCGGGCACCGCGTCTTTGTTGGAGCTGACGTAGACCGTGCCGGTGTGCTCGTTCACCGCCAGCAGGCCGTCGATGGGCCAGTCGCCCTCGCTCACCGCATGCTTGAGCTGGCCGTCGATGCCGTAGAGGTACAGGTGGTGGTAGCCGCTGCGCTCGCTGCCCCACAGGAAGCTCTTGCCGTCCTTGAGGAAACTGAGGTCGTCGTTGAGGTTGATCCAGTCGGGGCTGGTCTCGCTGAGCAGGGTGCGTTGGGCCAGGCTATGAGCGTCGACCAGACGCAGGTCCAGGCGCTGCTGGCTGCGCGGCATGCGCTGGTAGGCGAGGTGCTTGCCGTCGGGCAGCCATTTGACGCGGGCGAGATAGAGGTCCGGGTCCTTGCCCAGCTCGATCCAGCGCGGCGGGCCGCCGGTGGGCGCCACCAGCCCCAGCTTCACCGCCACGTTGGGCTGGCCGGCGGCGGGATAGCGCTGCTCCACCATCTCGGTGTGGTCGGCGTACAGCTCGGTGCGCCGGGTGACCGGCACCTTGGCCTCGTCGTAACGCTCGAAGGCGATGGCCGAGTCGTCCGGTGCCCACCAGTAGCCTTCGCTTCGCTCCATTTCCTCCTGCGCCACGAACTCGGCCTCGCCGTTGTGCACGGTGCCGCCGCCATCATGGGTGAGCTGGCGGACCTCGCCACTGGCCAGGTCGATCACCCACAGGTTCTGCTCGCGCACGAAGGACACGTAGCGGCCCTTGGGCGAGATCTTCGGGTCGATCGCGTTGTCGCCGGCATCGAGCGGGCGGGGCGCGGCATCCGGCGTGGCCAGCGTGTAGAGGTAGAGCTTGCCGCTGATGGGAAACAGCAGCTGCTTGCCGTCCGGCGACCACTGGTAGCTGACGATGCCGTGCAGTCCGGCCGTGCGCTCGCGCTCGCGGCGCGCCTTCTCCGCATCGGAGAGCTGCTCGCCATGGGGTTCGAGCTTCGTCGAATCCACCAGCAAGCGGGTCTTGTTGTCCTTGAGCTGATATTCCCACAGGTCGAGCTGGAACTGGTCGTCCGGCTTGGCGCGCAGGAAGGTCACGCGGCTGCCGTCCGGCGAGACCTGCAGGCCGCGCGGCGCCGGACCGGCCAGGCTGCCGCCGTCGAAGATACGTTCAATCGTGAGTTTTTCGGCCATGGTCGGCAGGGCCGCCAACGCGAGGGCGGCAAGCAGGAGGGCGCGCATGGGTACTTCCTTGGGCGACGCGTCGTACGTAAGAACAAGCGGCGATTAGAACGCGTTGCGCGTGTGGAAGCTAGGGGAAACCGGGGTTGGGGAATGGGTAGTGGGGGAGCTGTGGGAGCGCACCCTGTGCGCGACCGCGAGATGCAACACCATCAACGCACGGACTCACGCCCCCACCACCCTGCCCCCGCCCCCAACGTCCCTACTTCTTCGCCCCCTGCCCGAACAGCACCTTGCGCGCCTCCTCGTCGGTGGTGAGGTCGAAGCGGCCCTTCACCTCGTCGCCCAGCGCATACGCGCGCTGGGTGGCCGGCCGCGCGCGGATGGCCTCGAACCAGGCCTTCAGGTGCGGGAAATCCTCCAGCCGCATCCCCTGGTTCTCGTACGGCACGATCCACGGGTAGGTCGCCATGTCGGCGATGGTGTAGTCCTTGCCGGTGATGAAGGCGCGGCCTTCCAGGCGCTTGTCCAGCACGCCGTAGAGGCGGCGCGTCTCGTTGACGTAGCGGTCGATCGCGTAGGGGATCTTCTCCGGCGCGTAGTGGCTGAAGTGGTGGTTCTGGCCCGCCATCGGCCCCAGTCCGCCCACCTGCCAGTACAGCCATTCCAGCGCGTGGTACTTGCCGCGCACGTCGGCGGGCAGGAACTTGCCGCTTTTCTCGGCCAGGTACTGCAGGATGGCGCCGGACTCGAACACGCTGATCGGCTCGCCACCGCCTGCTGGCGCGGTGTCCACGATGGCCGGCATGCGGTTGTTCGGCGAAATGGCCAGGAAAGCGGGCTGGAACTGCTCGCCCTTGCCGATGTTCACCGGCTTGATGGCGTAGGGCAGGCCGGATTCTTCCAGGAACAAGGTGATCTTGTGGCCGTTGGGGGTGGGCCAGTAGTAGAGCTCGATCATGCGGTGACTCCTCGGGGCGGACGATCCGTTGATGGTCGGGGCGCTAGGCTGTCAATCAAGCGCCGCTCAGCGTCCGAGGTCAACCTCGGCTCGCGGGCCCGCGTTCCCCCGCCCATCCCACGGAGAACACCGACCATGAAACGACTTCCGCTTTATGCCGCGCTGGCCTTCGGGCTCGGACTGGCCCTGAGCACCCATGCCTTCGCCCAACAGCAGGGCGGCGCCGCCAGCCAGCACATGCACACGCCCGATCCCCAGCAACAGCTCGATCGCCTGACCAAGCAACTGCAGCTGACCAACGACCAGCAGGCCAAGATCGGCCCCATCCTGCAGCAGCGCCAACAGCAGATGGACGCACTGCGTGGCGACAGCAGCCTGCAACCAGCCGACCGGCGCGCCAAGGTCATGTCCATCATGAAGGACGCCAACGACCAGATCGATGCCGTGCTCACGCCGGCACAGCGCGACCAGGTGAAGGCCATGCGCGAAAAGGCGATGGAGCGCATGGAGCAGCACCGCGGCCAGCACGCGCCGTCCTCGTCGAGCAGCAGCGGCGGCTGAGCGCCGGGCGCGGTTTCCGGCATACCGCACGCCTGTTCCATCCCGTATGCTCGCCCCTTTCGCTGAATGAAAGGGTGGGGCGGTATGGCGCGCGTCGTCGTGGTCGGCAGCATCAACATGGACCTGGTGACGCTGGCGCCGCGCTTTCCCGCGCCGGGCGAAACCATCCTTGGCGATCGCTTCGTCACCGTGCATGGCGGCAAGGGTGCCAACCAGGCCGTGGCCGCCGCGCGTCTGGGCGCGGAAGTCGCCCTGGTGGGCGCGCTGGGCGACGATGCCTTCGGTGCACCGCTGCGCGAGGGCCTGGCGCGCGAAGGCGTGTCGCTGGAGCACGTGGCCACCCTTGCCGGCCACAGCAGCGGCACGGCCTCGATCACCGTGGCCGGCGGCGAGAACCATATCGTGGTGGTGCCGGGCGCCAACGCGCAGGTGACGCCGGCGCAGGTCGAGCGCGCCCAGGCCGCGCTGGCCCGCGCCGACGCCATCCTGGTGCAGATGGAAATCCCATTGGAGACGGTCGAGGCCACGCTGCGCCTGGGCCATCGCCTGGGCAAGCCGGTGATCCTCAACCCCGCGCCCGCCCAGCCGCTGCCGCTCGACTGGCTGAAGCTTGCGCGCTACCTCACGCCCAACCAGCACGAGCTGGCGATCCTGCTCGATGCAACGCCGGACGAGGATTTCCTGTCGTTGATGCGGCGCGCGCCCGCACCCGTGGTGCTGACGCGCGGCGCGGATGGCGCGTGGTACCGCGACGGCGGCGAGCCGACGCACCAGTCCGGCTTCCCGGTCGAGGCAGTCGATACCACGGGCGCCGGCGATACCTTCAACGCCGCGCTGGCCGTGTTCCTGCACGAAGGCGTGCCCACCGCCGTGCGCAAGGCCTGCGCCGCGGCAGCACTGTCCGTCACGCGACTGGGCGCCCAGGGCGGCATGCCCACGCGCGGCGAGCTGGATACCCTCCTCGCCGCCCAGGCCTGACCCTGTAGGAGCGCACCCAGTGCGCGACCGGATAAAGCGACAGACGCGAGTGCTTGCGCCCTCGCTACTCGCCCCTAGCCCCTTGCCGGCCGCGCACAGGGTGCGCTCCCACAAGGGGATGGCTGGAACAGGTCGCCTCAATCCACCGGCCCCGGCGCGATCACCTCGCGCTGGCCGTTAATGCCCATCGGCGACACCAGGCCTGCCGCTTCCATCGCCTCGACCAGGCGCGCGGCGCGGTTGTAGCCGATGCGGAACTGCCGCTGCACGAACGAGATCGAGGCGCGCCGCGAGCGCAGCACGAAGGCGGCGGCCTCGTCGTACAGCGGGTCGAGTTCGGCATCGCCGCCTTCTTCGCCGAACAGCTCGCCGGAACCCTCGGCGGGCGGGCCGGCCAGGATCTCATCCTTGTAGTCCGGCTCGCCATGCAGCTTCAGGTGGGCCACCACGCGATGCACTTCCTCGTCGGCGACGAAAGCGCCGTGGATGCGCTGCGGATAACCCGTGCCCGGCGGCAGGAACAGCATGTCGCCTTGGCCGAGCAGGCTTTCCGCGCCCATCTGGTCGAGGATGGTGCGCGAATCGATCTTGCTCGATACCTGGAACGCCACGCGGGTAGGGATATTGGCCTTGATCAGGCCGGTAATCACGTCCACCGAGGGGCGCTGCGTGGCAAGGATGAGATGGATGCCCGCCGCGCGTGCCTTCTGCGCCAGCCGCGCGATCAACTCCTCGATCTTCTTGCCGGCCACCATCATCAGGTCGGCCAGCTCGTCGATCACCACCACGATCATCGGCAGGGTGTCGAGCGCCTCGGGCACTTCCGGGTGCGCGGGGAAGGGATGCAACAACGGACGTCCAGACGTCTTGGCGTCCGTCACCTTCTGGTTGTAGCCGGCCAGGTTGCGCACGCGCAGCTCGGACATCAGCCGGTAGCGGTTCTCCATCTCGCCCACGCACCAGGCCAGCGCGTTGGCGGCCAGCTTCATGTCGGTGACCACCGGCGCCAGCAGGTGCGGGATGCCCTCGTACACGGACAACTCCAGCATCTTCGGGTCGATCATGATCATGCGCACGTCGTCGGGCGTGGCCTTGTAGAGCATGGACAGGATCATCGCGTTGACCGCCACCGACTTGCCCGAGCCGGTGGTGCCCGCCACCAGCATGTGCGGCGCTCTGGCCAGGTCGGCCACCACCGGCTCGCCGGTGATGCCCTTGCCCATCGCCAGCGTCAGCAGCGAATCGGCGCCGCGGTATTCGGCCGAATCGAGGATTTCCGACAAGGCGATCATCTGCCGCTGCTCGTTGGGCAGTTCCAGGCCCATGCAGGTCTTGCCAGGTATGGTCTCGACCACGCGGATGGACGTCCGACCGAGGCCGCGCGCCAGGTCCTTCATCAGCGCCACGATCTGGTTGCCGCGCACGCCGACGGCGGGCTCCACCTCGAAGCGCGTGATGACCGGCCCGGCCGAGGCGCCCACCACCGTCACCGGCACCTTGAACTCGCGCAGGCGCTGCTCGATCAGCTCGCCGGTCTCGGCCAGCTGCGCCTCGTCGATGGCAGCGAACTCGGCGCGCGGTGCGGCCAGCAGGGACAACGGCGGCAACATCGCGCTCGATCGCTGGCGCGGCGGGACGGCCGGGCGCAGCGGCGTGACGCTTGCGGGCGACACGGCCGGGCCATCGTCATTGGCGGCGACGAAGCGTCCGCGCGGCGGCGCGAGCGGCATCGCGGGGAGTGGCGCGGCCTCCGGCTCGAGCGCTTCTTCCACCGGCCATGCCGCGGTTTCCGCCGCCGTCTCGGGTATCGGCTGGACATCGACCACCGGGGCCGGCACAGGGCTGGACAAGCCCGGTTCCTCCACCGGCATCGCCGCTTCGGCGGCACGCGGCGCGGCCGACGACACGCCAGACGACATGGCGCCGGCCGCCGCCGCGACCCTGGAAGGATGGTGGCCCAACGGAGCGCCCGGCAGGGAAGCCGCATGTCCATGCCTGGGCGTCAGCCAGGGCTCGCGGATGACCTTCTCCTGCCGGGTCACATGACGCACGCGCGTGGACGATGCATGGGCGGCCGCAGGCAGCGGCTCGGCGGCCGGCGCGGGCCTTGGAGGCAAGGCGGCGGCCGGTGCCTGGGTTCGCCGCGGTTCGGCAGCCGCCGCGCGGCGTGGCTTGGCCGGGGGCCGCGCGGGCCGGCGCACCGCGCCACGCGTGCGGCGACGGGTACCCGTTTTCCCGCGTCGCGCGACGACCGCCTCGACCGAGCGTTGGAGCAGGGCGGCCAGCACGTCGACAGCCGCGGAAACGCGCCTGGCGATCACCCGCCAGCCCACGCCGACATACCACGGCAGGGCCACGGCAATCACGGCGAGCATCGCCAGCGTCGTCAGCCAACCGCCCAGCCATCCACCGATGCCATGCGCCAGCGCGCGGCACACCACGCCACCCGCATGGGGATCGTCGGTGTAGCCATCGACCACCAGCCCTTCGAGCGTGGCGCTGGCCAGCAGCACCAGCAGCGCACCAAGCCCGTAACGGATCGTGCCCTGTCCGCCCAGGGACAACGCGCGCCGCGCGACAAGCGTGCAGCCAAGACGCCAGAACAAGGGAACCAGCCAGAGAGTGGACAGCCCAAAGCCGCCGAACAGGAAAGTGAGCATGCGTGACGTGCCGAAACGCGCAAACTCAGTATGTTAGCGCCATACCGTCACCCATCCCAGCAAAGGATGGCCTAAGTTCCTGTAAATCCATGGACCAGAAGGAGTGCACCGGCGTCGGAACGCGCCGGTGCACCTCGTCAGGCAAGCATCAGCGCGCTGCCGCAATGGCCGCAGAAATGATCGTCCACCTCCACCGGCGCCTGGCACGACGGGCAGTCGCGCCTGGCCATCGGAGGCATGGACACGGGCGCGGCGACCGCGCGGATGGCCTGCATCATCGCCGCGGGCGGCAATTCCGTCGGCGCCGCGCCGTCACGCTGATTGATCGCGCCCAGCAGCGCGCTCTTCTGCAGGTCCGCCTGTGCGGTGGGAGCGACGATGATGCTCTGTTCCTGCGCGAAATCCGTGAGGTGGCGCACCAGCTGCCGCGCGTAGTCCGGGGTACCGCGCAGGCCGGTGATGACGCGCGCGGTGTGCTTGCCGAAGATCACACTGTCCAGCTCGGCCGCCCAGACGCGCAGCGTCATGGTCTCGATGTTGATTACCTGCTTCTCGGTCTTTATGCGGTCGGTGAAGCTGCCGAAATCCATCCGCGCCGCCTGGTAGTTGCCATGCATCTCCACCCACACCAGGCGCGAGGTGAAATCGAAACGCCCCCACAGGACGTGGCCCGCACGCAGGCAGTAGCTGGCCAGCGCCAGCATCGCCACGCCCAGGGTCACCAGCGAGAACAGGCGCGGCTCGGCGGTGGCCGGGTGGAAGCGTACGCCGAACAGCACCAGCCAAGCGGTGCCCAGCACGGTCAGCGCGAGCGCCGCCACGTCCAGCCAGGCGATCCAGCGGAAACGCGGCAGGGCGAAAGCCGCGCCGATATCGAGTCGGCGCTGGTCGCTGGCCGGCATTGGCTGCGTCTCTTCCACCAGTTCGGCGCTGAACACGCCGGCGCCGCTGCTGACCAGCGGCATCACCCGCGCGTAGCGGCGGTTGGGGATGCGCTCGATCCAGCCGTCCTGCAGGGTGCGATCCAGTTCATCCATCAGCTGCTTGGGATGGCAATTGATCGACAAGGTGGTCTGCTCGCGCGCCATGTTGGTCGCCGGCGGCCCGCCCATCTGGTTCATCAGCGCGCGGAAATACAGGCCCACGCTGACCAGCGACGCCAGCAGCAGGCACAGCGTCTGCACTTCCAGCGACAGCCAGCTCACGTCAGGCAAGGCGTCCGAGAAGCGCGGCAGCAGCACCGGCGCGAAGATCGCCACCATGATCAGCACGATCAGTCCACGCATGCCGACCTGCGCCTGCGCGCGAGCGCCATCCTCCAGCGGCCGCAGCAGCAGGAATACGCTGAAGGCGAAGTAGAACAGTCCCATCCACGCCGCCGCTCGGCCATCGGAGAAGCCGATCCAGGCGATCAGGAAGGACAGCAGGGTGACCGCGATGACGATGCCGGTCTGGAACTGGCGCTGCGCGATGCGCTGCACCGGCGCGGGCGCGAAGATCAGTTCGCGGATCCACGCATACAGCAGTCCGTTGAGCGGCCCGGTCGGCTCGGGATAGGTCAGCGCGTTCTGGCGCAGCATTTCCTTGAGTTCGTCCGACTGCGGGCTCTTGCCGGTGGCGTCCTGGGCCAGTTCCTGCGCCAGGCCATGCGGCTGGCTGCGCCCGAAGAAGAAGCGCAGTTGGGTGAAGAGCTTGCGGCCATGGTTGAGGCCGGAAACCAGCAGGCCCAGCCCGAGCAGCAGCGGCAACGCGCCCTGCAGACCCTGGCCATGCGCGAGGTTGCCCCGGCTGAGCAGCAACAGGACGAGCCCGCCCAGGCACAGCGTGCCCGTCGCAGCCGTCAGGAACCAGTTCTCCAGGTAGAACGGATTGGGAAAATCCAGCCGCTGGCTCTCGGCGTTGTACTCGTAGGACATGACGGCCTCCTTGGCGTGATGGCGCAGAGCATAACCGCAGCGCAGCACCTTACGCCTACCGCATAGGTGATAGGAACGAACGCCGCGCCTGACGCTCAAGTTCTTCCTTTGCCGGTCGATGTGCTTGCGTATGCCTGCCGTATCGGCGGCAGGACGTGGATCTGTCAAGCAAGGGATGCATGGCTCGGATCAGGGGGAACCGTTTGCCGGAAAGCCGCGTGGATGCATTGCGCATCCGCCGCGTTTTTGTGTGCCCGCTCACCGGCAAACCTGCGAACGCTCGGCCCGGCCGCCATGCCTCCGGCATGCGCACCATCTCGGACTCACCAAGGGGAAATCATCGATGACGTGTTCCAAGTGCGGGCATGACAATCCCGCCGGCAGCCGGTTCTGCCGCACCTGTGGCGGTGCGCTGGGAAACGGCACGGCCCATACCGCGGACTGGTCCTGCACGCATTGCGGCCGCAGCAACCGGGAGACGGCACGCTTCTGCGCCGGCTGTGGCCAGGGCGTCACGGCCGCCGAGCCCGTCGTTGCCATTGCCGCGGAACAGGGCCATGCGGCCGCCATGGCAAGTTGTGCTTCCTGCGGCGCGTCACTCGCCGCGAGCGCCCGCTTCTGCAAGGCTTGCGGCGCTTCCATCGTCCCGTCCACGACTACCGACGAGCCACCACAAAGCGAACCGGCGGCATCCGTCGCCCCCCCGGCTTCGCCATCGGCGGCCGCAGCGCCGGAACCCGCCATGCGCGCCGCACCTTCCCACGCCACGGAAGCCGTCCGGAATGCCGTTTCCACGGCACGGATGCCGAGCGCCGGCGGAGGAAAAACCCGCGTGATGGCGATCGCCGCCGCGGTGATCGTGGTCGTCGCGGGCATCGGTGCGCTGGTGGCCTACCGCTTCATGCAGTCCTCGCCCATGGAATCAACGGCGGCCGCGGTGACGGTGACGGACCAACCGTCTTCCCCAGCAAGCACCGCGGCTCCATCAACGCCGACCGTGGCGCAGCAACAGGCACTGCCACCGACCGACGCTTCACCGGCCACCGCCGTACCGACCGAAGCGCCCGTCGCCGCGGAGGCCAGCCGGCCGGAACCTGCAAGCCCACCGCCGCCGATCGCACCGGCGCCCGAACCCGTCGTCGCCAAGCCGGCACCCAGGCCGAAAGCGGATGCGGCGCCGCCCATGTCCGACGTGGCGCTCAACCTGGTGCGCAAGGGCGAGGCGGCGTTCGCCCAGCAGGACTATTCCACCGCCATCGCGAACGCAAAGGCGGCGCTGGAAGTGCAGCCGGGACTCGGCCGCGCAAAGCAGCTGCTGAAGGAGGCCGAGCAGGCCCAGCAGCAGGCCATGAACAGTATTTCCATCCATTGAACGGAGATTGCGGGATGAGCGGGAACAGTCATCGTTACAGGCATATCGGCGTGCTGGTGGGTAGCGCGGTACTCAGCCTGGTCGCGGGATGCGCGCAGATGCCGGCGCAGAATGGAACCACCAATGGCGCGGTGGTGAACCCCGACGCAAGCGCCAAGACCTCGTCGGAGTGCAATCCCGCCCTGGCCGGCGCGGTGGGCGCGCTGGCCGGCGCGTTCTTCGGCAAGGGCAACGGCCACCTGGTGGGCGCGGCGGTGGGCGCGGGCATCGGTGCCCTGGCCTGCACGGCCTACAACTACCACAGCCGCAAGGTGCGCGACGCCTCGGCGGTCGAAACGGCCTATGTCCAGCAGCGCGGCAGCTTGCCCGCCACCAACACGATCTCCTCGTATTCCAGCTCGCTCGCGCCGTCGAACACCGTGCAATCGGGCAATCCGGTGGAACTGCAATCGACCATCGTCGTCGTGCATGGCACGCATGACGCGCCGCCGCAGCTTTCCGAAACACTCACCCTGTTCTCCCCGGACGGCAAGCAGCTGTCCACGGTGACCAAGCAGGCGTCGGACATCAACGGCACGGGCGAGTACCAGACCAACTTCAATTTCAACCTGCCCAAGGGCATCCAGAACGGCCGCTACGTGGTGCGCTCCACGCTGTCCATGAACAACCAGGCAGTGGAAACCAACGAAACGCCGATGCTGGTCGTGAGCTGACGGCGACGGACCACAGGGGGAACCACGGATGACACAGAAGACAGTGAACAATATCGGCATGCTGGTGCGCTGCTACGAAGGCCTGCGCAATCTGCGTGCGCTGCTGCTGCTCAGCGGCGGCGCGGTGGTCGGGTTGCTGCTGATGGCGGCGGCCGGCGCGGCGACGGCCAAGCTGGGTTTCATCGCCGGGCTGCTGATGGCCCTGCTGGCCTTGCTGGTGTATCTCGCCGGCATCAATGGCGCGGGGTTGCTGCTGGTGGACCAGGCCGACGGGCGTGAATCCCGCAGCGTGGGTGCGGCGTTCTTCGGCGGCCTGCACGCCACCTTGACCGCCTTCCTCTCGCTACTGCTGCTGGGGCTGGGTTTGCTGCTGGTTTTCCTGGTACTGCTGCTGCTTTCCTACCTCGGCCGCATTCCGGGCATCGGGCCGCTGTTCGCCTTCCTGTTCGCCGGCCCCGGCGCGGTGGCGCTGGCCTTCTGCTACGGCCTGCTGGTCATCGGCATACCGCTGCTGCTGGTGGCCGTGTGGCGTGGCAACGGCGTGCTCGGCTCGATCGGCCGTGCCGTCGACATCGTGCTCAAGCGTCCACTGGATGCCCTGCTGCACTTCGTCCTGCTCGGCCTGATCGTGGGACCGGTCGCGGTCTTCGTGATCGGGCTACTGGTCGTCACTTCGGGGGCTAGCATCACGCTGTTCTCGGCGGGAAGCCTGTTTGGCGGCGCGCACGGTTTCGGCGGCGGATTTGGCGGCGGCTACAACTCCTATGGCAGCGCCCTGATGTCCTCGCCGCTCGACGGCGTGCTCGACAGCCTGCAGCAGGCCGGCGCGGCCAGCGCCTCCGTGGGCGTGATGATGGCCATCCTGGTCGCCATGTTCACCCTGGTGGCGATGTTCGGCTACATCCTGGTGCACGACTCGCTCGGCGCAGGCATCGACGCCAGTGCGGAAAACCAGCTGCGCGGCGGCTTCGCGCAGTTCAAGCAAAAGATGGAACAGCACCGCCCGGCCCCGGCGGCTCCCAAGGCACCGCCATCCGCCTGCCGCGACTGCGGCGCCAACCTCACCCCGGGAGACCGCTTCTGCGGGGAATGCGGGCAATCCACCTGACCGCGAAGGGCCGGCTCACGCCGGCCCTTTATTTGGGGCTGCCATCGGTTACTTGCCGATGCAGAACGTAGCTTCGTCGCTTATCACATTGTATGAGCTGTGCTTTCGCTCATGCACACGCAGACTGTGGTCCCGTTAGTGGTCCCAACGTGCATCGACTGCATGCACTGGGACGTTGGCTGAACGTGTTTGGACGAAAGATTAGCTAGCGACGACACACTTATAGAATGCCGCTAAGAGCGCCGGTGATTTCTATTATGACTTTCCCCGCGCTAGAGGGACGTCGATGCAGGGTTCCCGGGCTTCATCGATCCATAAATTCTTGGTGGCTTCGTTATCTAAACGGCCAGCCTGCGAAGCGAGCTACAGCCAGCTGTTCGCCACTAGCATTGCGTCATACCAACCGAACAGAAGGGGGCGCAATGACATACACACCTACCAGCATAAAGTTTCTTCGCCTGCACGAGGTTATGGCCCGGACAGGACTGTCACGCTCGCAGATCTATAAGCTTATAAGTGAGGGGCAGTTCCCCGCGCAGGTAAAATTGGGGTGCAGGTCGGTTGCATGGATTGAAGCTGATGTGATCGGATGGATGCATGGTCGTGTTGCTCGTGCAGCTTAATCATCGGCGCCCACGGGGTTTCTGGGCGTGCAAGACCCGAAGACGGTCGAAAATCCGTGCTACCTGCTTGCCTGACCATTTGCCGCCCCGTTGAGTGGGGAAGCCGATTTCATTTAAGTGCCTCGCAAACTCCTCTTTGTTGTACCCCAAGCCGTTGTCTTCGATGAAGTCATGCAACCGCTTGCCAACTTCCCGCGCGAAATCATCTGCCTTCGCCGCCCTTGCGCTGTTGGCTGCAACTGTATCGGTGTTTCTGGCTTCGTCCAGCCGTGGGTTGCCACGCTTCTTGCGCATGATAATTAGCGAAATGTCGGATCGCTGAAAAATACCTGTGTGCAGCAAAAACCACAAGCTGCGAAGAGGTATTGATGAGCGAAGAAACGAAGACAGCACAGACCACGCTCCAGCGCGTGATGGCCGATTGGCTGCAGCAGATCGGCCCCAATGTCTTCGTTACCTATACCTTCAAGGATGCCGTCAGCTATGACAGGGCGTTGAAGGTATTCGGAACACATGCGCATAGCTTGCGTAGCGAATTATACGGACGCAATTCCAAGCGCCGACTGCCCATGGTTCCAGTCATCGAAAAGTACATGCGGGGCACTTCGTACGGGAGCCTACTTGCACCTACCGATGGCACGCACATTCACTGCCTCTACCAGCTACCCGGAAAACCAGATCAGTACAAGGAAGTGATCAGGCGAACTTGGGTGGAAGCACATGCTTCCTGCGGTGACCCCAACGTCTACTGTCCGAACAGTGATGACTGGTATCGAGAACTGGTTGCAGAGTCTGATGTTAGTAACGTGATCGATTACGTGCTGAAGACTTGCCACTCAGACACTCAGGCTGTGCTTTGGAAATTTGTGTCGTTCGGTCATTGATTTAAGGGCTAGACCCACTTCACTTGCAGGCATGAAGACAGACCAACCGCTAGGGGGAGCGATCCCCCTTGATGAACTATTACCTAAATTTGGCACAGGCTTGTTCAAGATCAATGATGAAGTGGGTAAGACAAAAATCTCTTACCTATCCATGTGAACTCGATCATTAAGTCCTCTGTAGAAGCATGAACACCACAATAGTTACATACTTATATGTAGTGGACATACATCCAAACCACTATCACATATATACAGCCAGCCTCGTCTCTGATCAGGCACGATAGACGGCCATGAGCATAATGAGCGGGTCGAGTAGGACCGCTGGTAAGGAGCCGACGCGATGCTCCTATCCTTTCGCTAGCTTTTGCCTTGTAGCCCCGGCTAACCCACGGCGCCTAAGGTACGCACGAAGAAATTCGACCGCGCTGATGTTCAAGGCTTCGCAGAATTCGACCAACTCTACGAGATCCAAGCGCCTCTCTCCGCGCTCTACCTTCGATATGAAGGTCTGCGTATTACCTATGCGGTCCGCCAACTCCAGCTGGGTCACCTTCGCCTTCCGGCGAGCGTCACGCAATGCGGCGACTAGAAGCTGGTAATCCTGATGATGCGTAGATGCGGCCATGACCTTGCCCAGATGGGTCACGGCACGCTAGAGTCCGTTCTGGAATAGTCCAAAATCGGCTTTTATTGAATAATAAAGGGGCGAGCTATGGCTGGTGCAGCAGGGGCAATCGTCGTTCGCGACGACGGGAAAATGATCTACTGGCGCAAGAAGTGCGAGAGCTGTGGGTATGTGGAATCGGGCAGTCACGCCTCGGCCAAGCCAGCGCCGCACTCCATGCTGACGCAAGGAGTATTCCACTGCCCGAAATGTAGTCGGACCTCCGAAGTCATCATCTTCGGATAGTTCATTTCGGTACTTACTTACACAGGGGATCTGTCATGTCAGATGGAACAGCCGTGCCCGTCAGAAGAAAACTGTCCTCGTGGCAGCGGATTGTGTTCGGCATCTTCGTTGGCGTGCTTGCGCTGGGTTCTATTTTCGTGTTCGTGAACCTCTTTGAGAAGCTGTGGAGCTCAGGCAGCAGCATGGTGGCGCACGACGGTCCATCCAAGATGATCACGATTGGCGTCAACCGATTCCAGTCATGCAAGTACGCCGGCAATTTTCTTGGCGGCGCAGGTTTCGATTGCATCGTTAAGAACATCTCGGTCGACGAGTATCGTGCCGGCGACCACATGTTCTGCGCAGGCTTCGACGATCAAAACCGGATGATCCGGAGCGCTGATCGGGTAGGCGATCTATACAGCAGCGTGCTGGCCCCCGGCGAGGAACATATCGTTCGTATCTATTTGCCGCAGGCTGCAACGGCGTCTGTCTGTACCGATTCCGGTAGCTTGGGCTCACCGGTCCAGCTTCAGAAGCTCCTGCCTGATCTGCGAAAGGACAATTTGGTACAGGAGATCGATATCTGATGAACCTCGCCAACGCACTATCGACACGGCAACGAGCAATAGCCGCTGGGGCCATACTCATTGTTATCAGCGTGGGAAGCCGCGATGCGGTAGCAAGAACGCCATATATCGCAACATCGCCATGTACGCCGAGAGTCGTCCCGAAGTGGGCGCCAACGCCGCAATATTCGGTGCAGGCTCGCAGGTTAAACCTACATGGCACGGTGACCCTTCAACTGCTTATAAGGGAAGATGGTGTGCCAGCAGAAGTCAGCGTCTATGCCAGCAGCGGACGCGATGAGCTTGACCAATCTGCGCTGGCGACTCTCAGGACATGGCGCTATGAACCGGTTATGTGTGAAGAGTCAGGGCAGCCCACTCAAGGCCGTATCCGTGTTCCCATTACTTTTGGACGATGAGCCATGCGAACAGCGCGGTTGATAACATTTGCGGCCTTGCTCGGTATGAATTCACTCGCTGCAATCGCCAAGGACCGGAACTGGCAGCAGTCCACGGAAACAGAAACGAAATTGTGGGTCCGTGACAAGAACGAAGGTTCCCCTTACGAAGCCATCTTCAAGGTCACGAAGCCGGATGGCAGCGTTGCAATTGCCAAGGTGAGTTCTGGACAGGGGGGCGTGGCGGAAGTCAGCTTCCCCAGTGCTTTTGGGTTGTACGGTTCGCTGGCTCACGGGGTCTATCGGTGGGAAGCATCGGTAAGCGGAAGGGTGGTGGCGGCAGACGAATTTGGCCGGTAATAACTGGCAAACCATATAGCCTATCCGTGGTACAAATTTGGCGATTTCCCGGCCTGCTTTTTTTGGCTACATCCTAAGCGAGGGTATAACGCGTCCTCGCGGGCTTCTTATCGCACATCAGAATGTACAGTCCTATGTGGTGCCACATGCTTGCTGTCCGCCACAATGACGCATCCATTCATCACGGGGATAATGCGATATGACCCAACACGACAATATTCCGTCTGCCCCCGCTCAGCCCTCCATCGTCCAGCAGCTCGATCAGTGCACAGTAAGAATTGCTACAGACGATGGGCGCGTAGCTACAGGCTTCTTCTTCTCCGAACCGAATCCAGCGGTGTCTGGGTCGATGTCGATGTGGCCCATTATTATTACGAATCGCCATGTAATCGAAGAAGCCTCACGCATACAACTGGTGATCTCCATCGTCGATGGTGATGGTACGGAACGACATGTTGAAGTGGACGAGCCATTGGCGACGTTTGACCCGCTCTATCACCCCTCAAGTGAAATCGACCTCGCAAGCTTGAACATCGCCACTGTACTTACAAAGTTGGAATCTCCGGGGTCGACATTTCGCTTCCGCTTCCTTGATCGTTCTGTCATTCCCCCCGCTGAAGAATTTGAGCACCTCACCGTGGCGACCAACATCATCATGATTGGCTATCCCAATGGTATCTGGGACGATGTCAACAATAAGGCCGTATTTCGCAGAGGTATTGCAGCAACAAGCCCTGCTAGAAATTGGCAGGGCCGCCAAGAATTTCTTGTCGACATGGCGGTTTATGGTGGATCAAGTGGCTCGCCGGTATTCGCCTATGATGAAGGCTCATTTGCCACTCAAAATGGAATTCAGTTCGGGAGCCGCCTCTATCTGTTGGGCGTAAATCAGGGTGTCTATGGGATACGACATGACGGTGTACTTCGTTTAGCTGAGACACCAGATCAAATTGGTACCATCGATGCAGTTGCTGAAACCGAGGTTCCCATGAACCTTGGTGTTTGCATAAACGCGCTGACCATTGATGCACTGCTACGCGAGCTGCCAAAGCCTCGTATGCGGTACTCAGCGGGTGGCTACCGCATTACCATCAGCTAGAAGGAGGCGGCGATGCAGGGAGTTGTCCAGCCGTAGCATTGGTGCTCGGAGCAGATGGATCACCAAAGAGATCACCCTGCTCGTTATGGGCATCATTGTCATCTTCCGGGCTGTCATCGAGATAGAAGTAGTCGATGTTGATGGTTCGCGTATGCGCCATCTGCAGAATGACAAACTCTCCGGGAATGGTTGTCCAGTCGTTAACAAGGGCGTTGGATAAGTCTTCTGCTTCGACGCTGGATTTAGGTTTCCTTTCGAGTGGCCGACGAACCGGCGCGCCTAGCACCAACCGCTCCAGCTTGCCTTCACGATTAACAGCGAAGTCACGAAGATATCCCGCGAAGAGATAGCTTGTACCGTCAAGTTCAGTGTCCGCAGTAACCCAGATGAACTGCACGGCATCTGGTGGCGACAGCAAGGTATCCCATAGTGCCCCGCCTTCCTTCGCCAGCAACTTGTTGATGCCCAGTCCTATCAGATAGCCGATTCCGGTGATTCCCAGGAAGTAGGCTGCAATGCGTACTGGATAGTGCTCGATGCTGTCGAAAGCCAGTAGGGTTTTTGGCTCTTTCGAATCAGCAACGAACAGCATTAGTAGCTGCTTGGCGTCAGGCGGCGGCGCGTCAAATTGTGGCAGGGTCCATCGCCATAAGGCGAGCCATACAACGTGCAATATGAGGGCGCAGGTAATAGCTACCGCGAGGTTTACTGATAGCTGCGCATCAAGGGGGGATTGCTTGGTGGATGGGCCGCCACGTTCCAAGCCGAAAAGCAGGGCTGCGCCCGGCAGCAAAAGCAATATTGCCGCGAGAACAGCAAGGCTGAGTCCCATCCTACTTCTTTTTCTGGGGAGCCAACGTCCCGGCGGCGACACTACGATATGTCTTACCGTCCAAAGTAAACGACTCCTTCCCAGAAGAGCGCGACTTTAGAATTGTGGCCACGGTCTTCCTTGCACTGGCAGGCGTTCCGAAAAGCTGCCTAGCAACAGTGTCGGAGTAGGTCGCTTTGACCGAGCGAATCTTGCTCATGTGAAAGTCCTCATAATTATGATGATACCGTACTTCGCTCCATCGCCAACCATCGCTTACCTAGCCGATCTTAGCGCCCTGTTTGCAGAGCCCTATAGATTGTCGCTGGCCCCACGTTGAACCGTTCGGCCAACTGGGCGATCGAAAATTTTTCCTCCTGCCGTAGGGTGCGGATTCGCTTGCACTGGTCATCGGTCAAAGCACGCTTCCGCCCAAATGCCACCCCCTTCTGCTTCGCCTTATTGATTCCGTCGGCCTGACGTTCAGCCCGGATATCATTTTCGAACTGGGCGAAGGCCCCCAGCAGGCTGAACATCAATCGGCCTTCCGATGTGCCGGTATTGATAGCCTGATCGATTACGCGGAGTGCTACCCCCTTCTTGTTCAAGAGGTCCGCGATCTTGGCCAAGTCCAGTACGGAGCGAGCCATGCGGTCCAACCGGCAGACGACCAAGGTATCGCCCTCCCGAAGGAACTGGAGACACGCTTGAAGCTCTGGTCGGCCATCAGCCTGCTGGCCAGATCGCTTCTCGGAGTAGACCCGGGTACAACCCGCCTCCTTTAGCTTGTCCAACTGAACGTCCAACGATTGGCCAGCACTGCTGACTCGGGCATAACCTACGGTTTCGCTCATTATCAAATCTCCTTAGACAATTTAATAATAAGCTTTTGAAACGACTTTTGATAGACGCATGGGGCGCCCATCAGAACGTATACCTTCTGATCAGGGTGTTGAGCAGACACAAGATGTTGTGGCACGACTTGACTTCAACCCGACGATGCTTAAAATTATACCAAGCCGGTTGAATTTTGGTCTGGACTCTGTATAATGGCGTCCACAAGCTTCACAGCCGAAGGCCCACCGCCATGCTTACTCCATTCGGGAAACTACTGAGGAAAATTAGGATTGATCAAGACAAGACGCTTGCCGACGTGGCCGAGATGGCAAATGTGACAGCGGCGTTTGTGTCTGCGCTGGAAACCGGAAAGAAGCCAGTTCCCGCGAATTTCGTGGAACAGTTGCGGCAAGGGTTGCACCTGAGTCAGTTGCAGGTGAGCGCGTTAACCAGTGCTGCAGCTCTACAAGCAAAGGAAGTAACCATTGCCCTCAATCATAGAAGCGACAAAGCCAAAGAGCTTGCGGTTGCATTCGCTCGTCGGTTCGATTCTCTCTCCGAAACTGACATCGCTGGCTGGCTAAAAAAAATTGATGCTGGTTCTGGAGACTGACAGATGAGGAAGCGCGGCTACGAAGTACCACCACTTAGGAAATTGCAAGTTTGGCGCGCGGCACGGGAGTTGCGCGAAGCTTCAAGGATCGACGCTAAGGGGCACGTAGCCCACTTCCCGCTTCACCGGTTTCTTGAGATGTGGTTGCCCAAGGTCTGGGAGAACTTCTATCTCGGAACCAAGGAGAAGGCTGAAATGGGGGATGACCATGGATGGACTTACCCTGATCGTGGCGTAATTTTTTTGAGGGAGGATGTGTACGAAGGGTTGCGGTTGAACCGCGGGCGCGATCGCTTCACCGCTGCGCACGAACTGGGACACTTCGTATTGCATGACAATCCGCTGGCTCGCTCGTTCAGGTCATCGGAGAACCTTGAAGTCTTCAGGGATTCCGAATGGCAAGCTGACAACTTCGCCGGTGAATTCCTGATGCCGGTGGAGGTGGTCCGAAAGTACCCGGACGCGTACATCCTCGCCGCTGAGTGTGGTGTGTCGGAAATAGCCGCTTCCGTGCGAATCAGCGAACTCCGCAAGGAGCGGATGCTTTAACAAGACAAAAAAAACCCCGCAAGGGCGGAGTCTTAAGGAGGTAAGCAACTTAGAAACTAGTTGGCACCTCATACGGCAGTGAACCGTATGGACGTCAACAGGCCCGGTAACCAGAGCTGAGCAGGCTGCTCTCGGTTACAGCAAAGGCTAGTTCCAAGGCCACTCTCATAACGCAGTTGTACATTATAGCAATACCCGAGTCCTTGTAAACAGCTATTTGCACGGCGTTACGCCTCCCACCTATGGAGGCGTCACATGAGCATTGGTCCTAAGACTGTGTTCGTGACTGCCTACGTGCGTCGTCGCTTTGGACGACTGGAGCACGTATGCAAGCACTTTCGTTCACCGCCGCGTTAAGACCTAACGATCTGCGGTGTTGAGGAACATGGGAAGGGGCGCCGGAATCGGCGCCCCGTTGAAGGCCAAAAGCTAGGTGGCGCCATCGCACTTACTATTTGATAGGACACTTGTATGGCTACCAAAAAGACCGTCGAACACAACCGCAGCGCCGTATCTGGCCGATTCGTGACCGAAGGGTATGCAAAGTCGCATCCCAAAACGACCGTGACTGAGCACCGCCCGGCACCCAAGCCCAGCAAGGGCAAAAAATAACACTATCCATGGAGGGCAGTCAGGGACACTGACTGTCCTCTTCTTCATAGCCATGCCATGGCTGACGCCGGCACGCTGCAAGTCGCAGCGGCTTATGCTGTTAATAGTGCCTTGAGTACATGGCGCTTGAGGGCTTCATCGCCCTTCATTTTTTCGAGTAACACATCAATCTCGCTTGCCGCCTTGTCTGGCGCGTCCATCAATTCTGGTGCCAATAGCTTTTGTAGATACCGCTCCCACTGTTGTAGTGCCTGATAACGTTGGTCAAGTAGCTCCGACCGGTCATAGACCCGCTTGATGCCGGTCGGTCTATGGTTCAAGCAAAGCTCGGCCACGTTTTGGGGAATGCCTAGCTCGGTCAGATACGTTCGAACCGTGCGTCGAAGGTCATGTATAACAACATTCTTGGGCAGCCCAATCAGGCCCCTTATGGCCGTGTTGATTCCGGATTTCGTCAGCGGCTTACTTCCCCCACCCTTGGATGACGGAAGTACCCAATCGCTTCCAGCAGCCAATACCTGCAGTTCCTCAAAAATCGCGGTCGCTTGATCTGACAAGCGGTGGCGAAGTGGTGTGCCGTTCTTACTATTCTCCTTGGGGACGTCCCATGTACGTCCGTTCAGATCGACGTGAACCCACCTCGCGGCGAGCAACTCACCCTTTCTCGCCGGTATCAGCAGAAGTAGCCGAAGTGCCAATTTCATAGATCGAGGAATACTGCTCGTCTCGATCGTATGAAGCCAGACAGGAATTTCTTCCGGGCTAAGAACCCGATCCCGTGCTCGGGCCGGCGCAATATGCTTCGGATCAATGCCAGCCACGGGGCTGACAGGCAGATCGCCTTTCCTTATGGCGTAATCAAATACACGCTTCAAAACACTGTGTACCCTACGCGCCGCCTGATCCCGGTTCTTCTTCTTCGCAAGGTCGATACACATCCAAACCGCTGCGCGATCGATATCAACAATCTTCTTGTCCTGCAGCGAAGGCAGTATGTACTTCCGGAGGAATCCTTCATCTTGTGACGGATTCTTGTTGGTCTTACGCAGAACGTTGGCCACCCAGTCCGCAGCTAACGCGCCGAATGTCGCCGCCTTCCCTTCTTCAGCTCGCCGGCGCTTTTTTTCCGCGGCAGGCGATATACCGCGTTGAACCATTCGTTCCATCTCACGGCAAAGATCGTGCGCCACTGCAAGGCGCATCTTGGGATAACTGCCAACCGTCACTTTCTGGCGCTTGCCGTTGAACCTATATCGATAGCGGAAGGACAGCTTGCCCGATGGCATAACGTCCACCGCAAACCCTTCGATGCCGCCTTTCTCATAGACGGTGTAGCGCGTCGCCCGCGGAGTGAGGCTTTTCAGCAGGACATCCGTGAAGCCACCTTTGGCCATGTATGGGACCACCTAGTGCGTTCGTGGTGGGCAACCATTTCTGTGGTCCCCAATGTGGTCCCAAATTATAGCGGCTGCCCTTGGATTATTGAGCACCTCCGTGGACAACAGAATGGCTTAGTAGAGCCATTTTTCTTTCTTCCAAAGACCCCTGTGGACAGGCGGGGACAACACGCTACTTTCCGATGCAGAAACTTGAGAAAATCGCTCCCAGCAAGTCGTCGCTGGTGTAGGTGCCGGTGATTTCGCCGAGGGCGTGCTGGGCCTGGCGCAGTTCCTCGGCGGCGAGTTCGCCGGCGCGGGTAAGGCGCAGCACCTCGTCGGCACGCGCGAGGCGGTATTCGACTTGTTCCAACGCCAGCACGTGGCGGCGGCGGGCGCTGAAGGCGCCTTCGCCGCTGCCGGCGCCGGCCAGTTGCTTGAGGTGGGTACGCAGGGCGTCGAGTCCTTCGCCGGTCTTGGCGGAGACCCATAGCCATGCCACCTGGCCGTGTTCCTCGCGGCGCGCGGGAGCGTGGTCGAGGTCGATCTTGTTGACCACCACCAGGCGCTCGACACTGGCAGGCAGGTCGGCAAGGAAAGCGAGGTCCTGCTCGGCGTGCTGCCCGTCGGTGACCAGCAGCGCGACGTCGGCACGCGCGAGTTCGCCATGCGCACGGCGCACGCCTTCGCGCTCCACCGGGTCGTCGGTGTCGCGCAGGCCGGCGGTGTCGGCCAGTTCCAGCGCGATGCCGTCGAGGCTGAGTTGCTCGCGCAAGACGTCGCGCGTGGTGCCGGCGATATCGGTGACGATGGCGCGGTCGCTGCCCGCCAGCGCATTGAGCAGGCTGGACTTGCCTGCGTTGGGACGTCCCACGATGGCCACGCGCAGGCCGTCGTTGAGGCGCACGCCGCGCTGCGATTCGCGCAGCAGTTCGGACAGCTGCGTCCGCAGCGCGTCGAGCTGCCTGGCGATGGCGGGATCGGCGAGGAAGTCGATTTCCTCCTCGGGGAAATCGATGGCCGCCTCGATATGCACGCGCAGCGCGATCAGCGACTGCAGCAGTTCATGAACCCTGTTCGAGAACACGCCTTCCATCGAGCGCAGGGCGGCGCGCGCTCCCGCCTGCGAACGCGCGGCGATCAGGTCGGCCACCGCCTCGGCCTGGGCAAGGTCGAGCTTGCCGTTCAAGAAGGCGCGCTCGGTGAATTCACCCGGCCGCGCCAGGCGCGCGCCCATGGCGCAGACGCGGCGCAACAGCGCGTCGAGCAATACGGGACTGCCGTGACCTTGCAGTTCCAGCACATGCTCGCCGGTGTAGGAGGCGGGCGCGGGGAAATACAGCAGGAGGCCGCGATCGATCAGTCCGCCGTCGTGTTCACGGAAGGCGGTGAAGTGGGCGCGGCGCGGGTCGGGCTCGCGACCCAGCAGTGCGCCGGCGATGGCGGGCACCGCGGGACCGGATACGCGCAGCACGCCGACGCCGGCGGCGCCCGGCGCGCTGGCGATGGCGGCGATGGTGTCGGTCGAGGTCATGGTCGGATTATGTGAGCTGTGCCGGATGAGGAGAACGCGCTCTTGCTCATCATCCCGGCGCAGGCCGGGATGACGGTGAGGGCGAATGACGGGCGGGCCAAAGAAAAAGGCCGCGTCAGCGGCCTTTTCCTCTTGAAGCCTTGCCCGGCACTCAAGCCGCCTTGGCGTCCGCGCGCTCGACGCTGCGGGTAATCAGCCACTGCTGCACCAGGCTGGTGGCGCCGTTGACCACCCAGTACAGCACCAGGCCGGCGGGGAAGAAGAAGAACATCACGCCGAACAGCACCGGCATCACCTTCATCATCTTCTGCTGGGCCGGGTCCATGCCCGCCGCCGAGGGCGACAGCCATTGGGTGGCCAGCATCACCAGCACGTACAGCACCGGCAGCACGAAGAACGGGTCGGGCGCGGACAGGTCGTGGATCCAGCCGAAGAACGGCGAATGGCGCAGCTCCACGCTTTCCATCAGCACGCGGTACAGGCCGAAGAACACCGGCATGGTCACCAGCACCGGCAGGCAGCCCGACATCGGGTTGACCTTCTCCTTCTTGTACAGCTCCATCATGGCCTGCTGCATCTTCATCTTGTCGTCGCCGTAACGCTCCTTGAGGGCGTTGATGCGCGGCTGCAACTTGCGCATCTTGGCGCCGGAGCGGAACTGCGCGGCGGTGAGCTTCCACAGCACCGCCTTGAGCAGCAGCACCAGCAGGATGATGGCCACGCCCCAGTTGCCGCTGATCGCATGCAGCTGCGAGAGCAGCCAGTGCAGCGGCTGCGCCACCACGGTCAGCCAACCGTAGTTGGTGGTGAGGTCGAGGCCGGGCGCCACCTGGTCCAGCGTGCCCTGCAGCTTCGGGCCGATGTAGAGGCGCGAGGCGGTGGTGAGGCTCTGGCCCGGCGCCACGCTCAGCGAGGGGCCGACCGCGCGGATAAGGTAGATCGGCTGCGCGGTGTCGGGATTGATCACGCTGGTGCTGTAGGTGTCCGCTTCCTGCGCCTGCGGGATCCAGGCGACGAAGAAGTAGTGCTGCAGCATCGAGGCCCAACCGCCGGTGATGGCGTGGTTGAGCGGCTTCTTGGCGAAGTCGGCGAAGGGCAGCGTGGACATCTTTTCATCGGGGCTGTACCAGGCCGCGCCGTAGAAGCTGTGCGAGGCCGGGTCGCTGAAGTTCTGCCACCAGCTCTTCTGCTGCGCCGGCGCCACGCGCTGCAGCTGCTCGTAGGCGTTGCCCTGCCAGGCGCCGGCGCCGCCGTTCTCGATCTTCTGCTCGACGGCCACCACGTAGCTGCCGCGCTTGAGCACGTAGCTCTTGGTGACCTTGAGCCCAGAGGCGTCCTGCCAGGTGAGGTCGACCTTGAGCTCGTCCTGGCCCTGGGCCAGCGCGTAGCTGCCCTGCGCGGCCTGGAACACCGCGCGATGGTCGGGCGCGGCGCCCTGGTTGCTGACCAGGCCGCTCTGCGCCACGAAATACTGCGCGCGGTCGTCGTCGAGCAGGCGCACCGGCGCCGGGTCCGGATCCTTCTTGGTGCGCGGCGCCGACGGGTAGTTGAGCAGTTCCGAGCGCACCACGGTGCCGCCGCGGGTATCCACGGTCAGGCGCAGCACGTCGGTGGCGAGGGTAATCAGCTGCGCGGACGCCTCGTTGGCGGTGCCCGGCACCGCGGCCGGCGCGCCGGCGCTACCTGGCACGCTGGCGTCGGCGATGGCTGGCGTCGCGGCGGACGACGACGAGGCCACGGTGGCCGGCGGCTGCGGACCGTAGTCCTTCTCCCAGGCCGAGAACAGCAGGTAGGCCACGGCCAGCAGGGCGAAGATGAGGAACGTACGCGTTTGATTCATCGCGGAGCAGATCCGGTGGATGCCGCGACGCAGGGCCGCGGAGGAGGGTGGGAAAAGGTCAACGCACGATTGTGCCGGCCGGGTCGTCCGCCTTCAATGTGGCCTCGAGCCTCACGGAGCGCAGCTTTTTCCACAACCCGTCGAGTTCGGCCAGCAGCTCGGGGCCCGGCAGGCCGGCAGTCTGTTCGCGCGCCATGACCATGAGGTCCACGGCGGGCAGTTCCAGGCGGATCCGCCGGAAGGATTCGCGCACCAGGCGCTTGATGCGGTTGCGCTCCACCGCGTGCTTGGACACGCGCTTGGAGATGGCCAGGCCCAGCCGGGGATGGCCCAGCCCGTTCGGGCGATAGCGCACAGAAAAACAGCGGCCGCCGAAGCGGCCGCTGGCATGACGCAAAGCAGCGAAGTCACCGGCGCGGCGGAGCCGCGTCTCGCGCGGCAGGCCGGCGGCACGCATGGGGACGCGCCGCTTACGGGATCAGGCGCTTGCGGCCCTTGGCGCGACGTGCGTTCAGCACCTTGCGGCCATCGGCGGTCGCCATGCGGGCACGAAAGCCGTGGGTGCGGGCACGCTTGAGCTTGCTGGGCTGGAAGGTCCGCTTCGACATGGCTTCCTCCTAATAGTTAAGGTGGTAAAAGGTTGGAGATTATGCAGAGGGGGAAAGCCCCCTGTCAAATCGGGGTGTTTCAGGGTTGACAAGGCCGCTGTTTACTTCCTGTGGATATCCATGTGGATATCCATGCCATGAAGGGGGCTTCGTGCTGCTAGACTTTCCGGTCCACCCCGCGCGCAAGCGCTCCTTCCTGCGGTTGAAAAGTATCCATGAGTGACCTGTGGCGGCGCTGTCTGGAGCGTCTCGAGGGCGAATTGAACGCCGAAGACCTGCATACCTGGCTGATGCCGCTGCAGGCGCGCGACGACACCCATGGCCTGCAGTTGTTCGCCCCCAACCCGTACACCCTGGAAATGGTGCGCGAGCGCTACCTGGCCCGCATCGAGACGGTGATCAGCCAGCTGACCGGCCATGAGCTGACGGTGCGGCTGGAGGTCGGCTCCAGCTCGCCGCGCGCCCATGCCAGCGGCAAGGCCGCCCCGCCGGCGCCGGCAGCGGTCGCCAAGGCCGCACCCGCCGTGATGGAAGCCCCTGCGCCCAGCTTCAGCCACAACCTGGACCCTCACTACACCTTCGAGACCTTCGTCGAGGGCAAGTCCAACCAGCTGGGCAAGGCCGCCGCCATGCAGGTGGCGATGAATCCGGGCCGCGCCTACAACCCGTTGCTGCTGTACGGCGGCACCGGCCTGGGCAAGACCCACCTGATGCACGCCACCGGCAACCTGATGCGCGAGCGCAACCCGGATTTCAAGGTGCTGTACCTGCGCTCGGAGCAGTTCGTCGGCTCGATGATCGAGGCGCTGCGTACCAAGAGCATGGACGAGTTCAAGCGGCGCTTCCGCTCGGTGGACGCGCTGCTGATCGACGACATCCAGTTCTTCGCCGGCAAGGACACCACGCAGGAGGAGTTCTTCCACACCTTCAACGCACTGTTCGAGTCCAAGCAGCAGATCATCCTCACCTGCGATCGCTACCCCAAGGAAGTGGACAAGCTCGAGCCACGCCTGAAGTCGCGTCTGGGCTGGGGCCTGTCGGTGGCGATCGAGCCGCCGGACTTCGAGACGCGCGCGGCGATCCTGCTGGCCAAGGCGCACGACAAGGGCGTGGCGGTGGGGGAGAACGTGGCGATGCTGCTGGCCAAGCGCATCCGCTCCAACGTGCGCGACCTGGAAGGCGCGCTCAATACCCTGGCGGCGCGCGCCAACTTCTACGGCAAGCCGATCACCATCGACTTTGCGGAGGAAACCCTGCGCGACCTGCTGGCCACGCACGCCCAGGCGGTGACCGTGCCCAACATCCAGAAGACGGTGGCCGACTACTACCAGGTGCGCCTGCAGGACCTGCTGTCCAAGCGCCGTGTGCGCTCGCTGGCCCGGCCGCGCCAGATCGCAATGGCCTTGTCCAAGGAACTGACCGAGCACAGCCTGCCCGAGATCGGCGAAGCCTTCGGCGGCCGCGACCATACGACGGTGCTGCATGCCTGCCGCACCATCCGGAAGCTTTGCGAGACCGACACGCGGATGCGCCAGGACTGGGAACAATTGATCCGCATCCTTACCGGTTGAGCCGCGGCGCCGGCTGTGCACCAAATGCTTGAAAAGTGCGGTGGCAAGCTGTGGATAATAGGTGGACTATCTGGACGACAAAGTTATCCACATCCGGCCCACAGTCATCCAGCGCTTTGAGACACAACCCGGGAATCACATAGCTCTTTGATTCTCAAGGGGAATTTTGGTTTCAAAAGTTATCCACCACGCCTACCACCACCACAGAACTTCTTTTAAAAACAGAAAAGCAGGATTGGGGAAGCGCATACATGCAATTCAGCATTCAACGAGAAGCTCTGCTCAAACCGTTGCAGCAGGTCGTGGGCGTGGTCGAACGCCGCCAGACGCTGCCGGTGCTCGCCAACCTGCTGGTCAAGGTCGCCGACGGCAAAGTGTCGATGACCGGCACCGACCTCGAAGTGGAAATGGTCGCGACCACCGTGGCCGACAAGCTGGCGGACGGGGAGATAACCATCCCGGCCCGCAAGCTGTTCGATATCGTGCGAGCCTTGCCCGATGGCGCGCAGATCGAGCTCAAGCTCAATGGCGACCGCGTGGCGCTCAACGCGGGCCGCAGCCGCTTTACCCTGGCCACGCTGCCAGCAACCGAGTTCCCGACCATCGATGAGATCGAGCTGGTCGAACGGGTCAGCCTGCCGGAAGAAGTGCTGCGCGACCTGATGGAACGCACCGCCTTCGCCATGGCCAACCAGGATGTGCGCTACTACCTCAATGGCATGCTGCTGGACCTGCAGGAGCACACGCTGCGTTGCGTGGCCACCGACGGCCATCGCCTGGCCTTGAAGGAAACCCAGCTGGAAAGCACGGTGGCGGCGCGCCGCCAGATCATCATTCCGCGCAAGGGCGTCAATGAGCTGATCGGCTTGTTCGAGACCGGCGATGGCCAGATCGAACTGGAATTCGGGCGCAACCACCTGCGCGTTCGCCGTGGCGACGTAGTGTTCACTTCCAAGCTGATCGATGGCCGTTTCCCGGATTACGAAGCGGTGATTCCTCTAGGCGCCGACAAGCACGCCACGCTGGATCGCGAAGTGTTGCGCGGTGCCCTGCAGCGCGCGGCGATCCTTTCCAACGAGAAGTACCGCGGCGTCAAGCTGGAACTGTCGCCGGGCAAGTTGCGCATCGTGGCGCACAACCCGGAGCAGGAAGAAGCGGTGGAAGAACTGGAAGCCGATACGGTGGTTTCCGACCTGGCCGTCGGCTTCAATGTGGGCTATCTGCTCGACGCGCTCGGCGCGCTGCGCGGCGAACGCGCCCGGCTCAACCTGCGCGACGCCCAATCCAGCTGCCTGGTACAGGAGGACGACAACGACCAGGCTCGCCACGTCATCATGCCGCTGCGGCTCTGATGTCGGACAAGCGTTTGCCGAAGCCGGGCAAGCCGATAGGGAACGCCGGAGTGATCGCAAGACGCTCCGGCGTTCTTGCGTCTGGAGCCGCCTGACGTGTGGCTGGAGCACCTGCGCATCCAAGGCTTGCGTTGCCTGGAGGATGTCAGCCTGGCCTTGTCGCCCGGCGTGACGGTATTTACTGGCGCCAATGGCGCGGGAAAGACCAGCCTGCTCGAAGCCGCCTTCCTGCTTTCCCATGCACGTTCGTTCCGCAGCGGTGCCAAGGATGCCCTATTGCAACGGGGTGCCCCGGCGCTTTCGGTCTTCGCCGGCCTGCGGCACGAGGACGGCCGCTCGCGCCGGCTCGGGCTGGGGCGCCAGGGCGGTCGATGGGAAGCCCGCATGGATGGGCAGGCCGCCACGTTGAGCGAGCTGGTGGGGGAGTGCGCCGTCGTCTGCTTCGAGCCGGGCTCGCATGCGCTGATCGCGGGTGGGGCGGAAGAGCGCCGCCGCTACCTTGACTGGGGCGTGTTCCACGTGGAACACGAGTTCTTTCTGGCATGGCGGCGCTACCAACGCGCGCTGAAGCAAAGGAACGCCTTGCTGCGAGCCTATCCCGTGGTGGCCGATGCCCAGTTCCTGCCCTGGGAAGCCGAATTGGCTTCCGCCGCCACCACGATCGACCGGCAACGGCAACTTTATATGGCTGCCCTTCGCCCCCACATCGAACAGACAATGGCAGCGTTGCTGCCAGAGCTTGGGTCGTTGGAACTGCGCTACAGGCGCGGATGGGCCGACGATGCGGAGCTGGGCGAACTGCTGGCCAGCCAGCGATCCCGAGATCTTTCCCGAGGTCATACCACGCTAGGATCCCATCGCGCGGACTGGTCCATCGCCTTCGAACAAGCGCCCCAGCGGGAACACCTCTCCCGTGGGCAGGAGAAGTTGACGGCCCTGGGCTGCGTACTGGCCCAGGCGGCGCTCTATGCGGAACGGCGAGGGGAGTGGCCCATCGTCTGCCTGGACGACCTGGCTTCCGAACTGGACAAGCCGCATCAAGCCGCCGTCGTGGCGCGGTTGCGCTTGGTCGGCGCGCAGGTGCTGGTCACCGGCACGGAAGTGCCGGAAGCCTTGAGGGACACGTCAACCCATGTGTTCCACGTGGAACAAGGGCGCCTCAACCCCCTGCTATAATCAACGAATTGTGTATCGCCCGGCCTCATCATGGCGCCGAACCGGGCGGATCCTGGCGCCCAGGAACCGGTCACCGAATGAACGCATCCTACGATTCGAGCAACATCAAGGTTCTGAAAGGTCTGGAAGCGGTGCGCAAGCGCCCCGGCATGTACATCGGCGATACCGATGACGGCACTGGCCTGCACCACATGGTGTTCGAAGTCGTCGACAACTCCATCGACGAAGCGCTGGCGGGCTATTGCGACCAGGTCAACGTCAGCATCCTGGAAGATGGCTCGGTCAGCGTCAGCGACAACGGGCGTGGCATCCCGGTCGATACCCATCCGGAGGAAGGCCGCTCCACCGCCGAGGTGGTGATGACGGTGCTGCACGCCGGCGGCAAGTTCGACGCCAATTCCTACAAGGTCTCGGGCGGCCTGCATGGCGTGGGCGTTTCCGTGGTCAACGCGCTCAGCTCGCACCTATGGTTGACCATCTACCGCGACGGCAAGGAATACCAGCAGGAATACGCGCTGGGCGAACCGCTGTACCCGCTGAAGGAAGTGGGGCCGTCGGCCAGGCGCGGTACCACCGTGCGCTTCCTGCCCAGCACGGAAACCTTCTCCAACGTCGAATTCCACTACGACGTGCTGGCCAAGCGCCTGCGCGAGCTGGCCTTCCTCAACTCCGGCGTCACCATCGACCTGAAGGACGAGCGCGGGGAAGGGCGCAGCGACCGCTTTGCCTACGAGGGCGGCATCAAGTCGTTCGTGCAGCACCTGGCGCAGCTGAAGACCGCGCTGCACCCGAACGTGATCAGCCTCAGCGCCATGCAGGACGGCATCTCGGTGGAACTGGCGATGCAGTGGACCGACTCCTACCAGGAGACGATGTTCTGCTTCACCAACAACATCCCGCAACGCGACGGCGGTACCCATCTCACGGGTTTCCGCGCGGCGCTGACCCGCTCGCTGCAGGGCTACATCGAGAAGGAAGGCCTGGCCAAGAACGCCAAGGTGGCGCTGTCGGGCGACGACATGCGCGAAGGTCTCATTGCGGTGCTATCGGTGAAGGTGCCCGATCCGAAGTTCTCCTCGCAGACCAAGGACAAGCTCGTTTCCTCCGAGGTGAAGACCGCGGTGGAGCAGGCCGTCAACGAAAAGCTAGGCGAATTCCTGCTGGAGCACCCGAACGAGGCCAAGGCGATCGCCTCCAAGGTGGTCGACGCCGCGCGTGCCCGCGAGGCCGCCCGCAAGGCCCGTGAGATGACCCGCCGCAAGGGCGCGCTGGACATCGCCGGCCTGCCGGGCAAGCTGGCCGACTGCCAGGAGAAGGATCCCGCGCTGTGCGAGCTGTTCCTGGTCGAGGGTGACTCCGCCGGCGGCTCGGCCAAGCAGGGCCGCAACCGCAAGACCCAGGCCGTGCTGCCGCTGAAGGGCAAGATCCTCAACGTGGAGAAGGCCCGCTTCGACAAGATGCTGTCCTCCGCCGAGGTCGGTACGCTGATCACCGCGCTGGGCACCGGCATCGGCAAGGAGGAGTACAACCCGGACAAGCTGCGCTACCACCGCATCGTCATCATGACCGACGCGGACGTGGACGGCTCGCACATCCGCACCCTGCTGCTCACCTTCTTCTATCGCCAGATGCCCGAGCTGATCGAGCGCGGCCACGTCTACATTGGCCTGCCGCCGCTGTACAAGATCAAGCAAGGCAAGCAGGAGCTGTACCTGAAGGATGACGCGGCGCTCAACGGCTACCTGGTGTCCAGCGCGGTCGACGGCGCCGGGCTGAGCCCTGGCGAGGGCGCCCCGGTGATCACCGGCGAGGGGCTGGAAAAGCTGCTGCGCGACTACCAGGCCGCGCTGGACCAGATCGAGCGCCTCGGCCACCGCTTCGACGCCGCCGTGCTCACCGCGCTGCTGGAGCATGCCCCGCTGGAACCGGCGCTGTGGAACGACCCCGCCGCCATGCAGGGCTGGCTGGCCGGCGTGGAAGCACGCCTGGCGGCCAGCGGCCTGGGCAAGCCGCGCTACCGCCTGGCCTTGCGCCCGGCGGTCGACGAGCAGCAGCCGGCCGCGATCGAAGTGGTGAAGGAACAGCACGGCCTCAGCCATACCTGGCTGTTGCCGCAGCCGTTCTTCGCCAGCAACGAGTTCCGTCCGATCCTGCAGGTCAGCCAGCAACTGTCCGGGCTGGTGCAGCCCGATGCCGTGGTCCGTCGCGGCAATGGCTCGCGCGGCGTGCAGAGCTTCGCCGAGGCGCGCAGCTGGCTGCTGGAGGAGGGCAAGAAGGGGCGCATGATCCAGCGCTTCAAGGGCCTGGGCGAAATGAATCCGGAGCAGCTGTGGGAAACCACGGTGAACCCCGAGACCCGCCGCATGCTCCAGGTGGGCATCGAGGATGCCTTTGCCGCCGACCAGATGTTCTCCATGCTGATGGGCGAAGCGGTGGAGCCGCGGCGCGACTTCATCGAGGCGAACGCGCTGAAGGTGGCCAACCTGGATATCTGAATCCATGGGACGGCGTTGGCGGCCGCTGTGGGATGGCCGTCACACCGTCCCATAGTTTTGCCCGCATGTAACAATGTATTAGTGCGCTAATGCGCGAAGCCAAGGCCGGAAGAGCGCGTTTTCCAGGGCAAAAAGTCACGGTAGGTCCGGCCTGCATGCTTGAAAATCATGTCCAGTCGCCGGCGTACGGTTCAACACATTGATTCTTAACAATCTTTCGTGTGGCGCTGCGACTTGTTATCTACCGCCTAGTCAGGTTACGCTCAGCGATCCCCCGCGTCGTCGGCGCGTGAAAACCTTACACCTGAGGACTGCCATGAAGCGTGTTCCCTTGATCAAGATGCTTGCCGGTACGGCGCTGGCCCTGGCCGTGGTGAGCACCCCGGTCATCGCGGGCAGCAGCTCTTCCAAAGACAAGAAGGAAGCGCTGTACCCCAACGCCACCCGCACGGAACCGAAGCTGGATCTGACCAGCGAGAAGGACCAGAAGGCCATCAACGAAGGCCTCGACGCGGTCAACAATCAGGACAAGGACAAGGCGACCCAGCTGCTCCAGCCGATCGTCGACAACAGCAAGAGCAAGTACGCCCAGGCGCTGGCCCTGCAGGGCCTGGCCAACGTGCACTACAACGACGGCGACGTGAAGGGCGCCATCGACCTGCTCAAGCGCTCGCTCGACATCGGCGTGATGCCGAACGACACCTATTTCCAGCTCGAGTACATGCTGGCCCAGTTCTACCTGGCCGACGAGCAGTACCAGGCGTCCATCGACACGGTGGAGAAGTGGCGCACCGAAGGCCGCAAGGAAACCGCCGAGTCCTATGCGCTGGAAGGCAACGCCTACTACCGCCTCGAGAAGTATCCCGAAGCGATCGCCGCCATCAAGAAGGCGCAGTCGCTGACCGACAAGCCGAACGACAGCTGGAACCAGATCCTGATGGCCAGCTACTCCGAATCCGGCCAGGGCGACCAGGCCGCGCAGGTGGCCCAGCAGCAGCTGGCCGCCAACCCGAACGATCCGAACGCGCTGAACAATGCCGTGGCGGTGCTGATGCAGGCGCAGAAGTATCCCGAGGCCATCGCGCTGATGGAGAAGGCCAAGGCCAATGGCCAGCTCAAGACCGAGAAGGACTACGTCAACCTTGCCAAGCTCTACCTGGTCACCGGCCAGAACAGCGGCGATGAGAAGGGTCCGGCCACCAAGGCGGTCGCCACGCTGGACGACGGCCTGGGCAAGGGTGTGATCCAGCCGACGGCCGAGAACTACATGCTGCTCGGCGCGGCCTCCTTCATGTCCGACAACAACGCCAAGGCGCTGGAGGCCTACCGCAAGGCCATCCCGCTGGCCAAGGATGGCGAGCCCAGCATCCGCGCCGGCCAGCTGCTGATCGCCGACAACAAGTACAGCGAGGCCAAGGGCCTCATCCAACAGGGCATCGACAAAGGCGTGCAGCACAAGGGCACCGCTTATATGTTGCTGGCCGAAGCGTGCCGTGGCCTGAAGGACAAGGCGGGCACGATCTCAGCCATGGAGAAGGCCGCACAGGACCCCGAAACCTCCGACAAGGCCAAGGCCTGGTTGAAGGCGCAGGGAGCGGGCAAATAAGGCAAACGTGTAAACAGCCGCGGGGCCGGATAGACGTCCATATGAATGCCCCGCGGGTGCTATACAAATGCCATGTGCTGTTGTACCGTTGAAACCTTTCCGTGCTCTCGTCCAGTGGCAATCGTCATCCCCTTTTGGATCGATATTGCCACCGGGTGCCGTGACCACGGCTCACCGATTGATTAGCTCCAGATAGTGACAGATGGCCTCAAGTAACGAAGCAACCGGCCAAGGGCCGTTCAATTGGAGGCGTACCTGGGCGCTGGCCGTAGCCATCGCGCTGCATGCGTTCGCGTTCCTGTTGCTGGTGGCGCCCATGGCACCGCCGAAGCAGGTGCAGAAGGAGAAGGAGCGCACCGTCCAGGTGAACTTCATCGAGCCGCCACCGCCACCGCCGCCGCCGCCGCCGCCGCCGCCGGAACCGCCGAAGCAGCCGCCGCCGAAGATCATCCAGCAGGTCAAGCCGCCGCCGACACCGCCGCCGCCGGCTCCGCCGCCGGCCGTCGAGGAAGCGTCGACCAATGCGATCCCGGCCCCGCCGCCGGCTCCGCCTGCTCCCCCGGCTCCGCCTGCGGACATCACCGCCAGTCAGGACATCAGCTACAACAGCCGTATCCAGCCCAAGTATCCGCCGCAGGCTATCCGCCAGCGTCACGAGGGCACGGTCACGCTGATGATCCTGGTGGGTGTGGACGGTTCGCCGAAGGACATCAAGGTGGAACAGTCCAGCGGTTACCGCGAGCTGGACCAGGCTGCGATTGAAACGGCGCGCAAGTGGCGCTTCAATCCGAACATCAGGAACGGACAAAAGACGGAAGGCTATGTCCGCGTCCCGGTTAACTTCAATCTCAATCAGCTGTAACTGCGGTTACGGTCAATCAATCAGTTCACGCTTGACTTTCCAAGGGTAGCGTTATGTTCCTGCAAACTTCTCCGGCCCCCGCGGGCGGTACCACCAACGCCGAAGCCATGAAGTCGATGGGCTTCGACCACCTCATCCACAACTTCGATTTCCTTGGCTGGATCGTGTTCGTGGTGCTGGTGGTGATGTCCTTCTCCTCCTGGTACTTCATCGTCGCCAACGCGATCCGCAACTCGATGGTTCGCGGTCGCGCCGACAAGGTCATCAACGGCTTCTGGTCCAATGGCTCCACCCAGGACGCCATTCGCGAACTCGAAGCCCAGCCCAAGGGCGAACCGTTCTCGAAGATCGCCCTCGACGCCGCCTCGGCCGTCGCGCACCACCAGCAGGCCTCGGCCGGCACGGGTCGCCTCGCCGAGTCGCTGAGCCGTTCCGAGTTCATCGACCGCGCCCTGCGCCAGGCCGTCGCTCGCGAGAGCCTGCGCCTGGAAGGCGGCCTGACCCTGCTCGCCACGGTCGGTTCGTCGGCGCCGTTCATCGGTCTGCTCGGTACCGTGTGGGGCATCTACCACGCGCTGATCAAGATCTCCGCGTCGGGCAACGCCTCGATGGAAGCGGTGGCCGGTCCGGTGGGCGAAGCGCTGATCATGACCGCCTTCGGTCTGTTCACCGCCATCCCGGCCGTGCTCGCCTACAACTTCTTCAACCGCTCCAACCGCCTGACCTACGCTCAGTTCGACGAGTTCGCGCACGACCTGCACGACTTCTTCGCCACCGGCGCCCGCGTCGAAGGCAAGTGAGGATCTGACCCATGGCAATGACCACTGGAGGCAATGCCGGCGGTCCGATGTCGGAGATCAACGTCACGCCGCTGGTCGACGTGATGCTGGTGCTGCTGATCATCTTCATGATCACGGCGCCGCTGATGTCCCATCGAATCACGGTGGAACTGCCGACTGCCAATCCGAAGGTTTCGGATACGGAGCCGGTGGAGCCGATGGACCTGGCCGTGAAGCCCGATGGCACGATGTACCTCAACGACATCGAAGTCACCGAAGCTGAATTGAAGGCCCAGTTTGCGGTTGCGGCGGCCAAGGCCCCGCAGCCGGAGCTGCAGCTCCGTGCGGACAAGACCACGGAATACAAGGTCGTGAAGAAGATCCTGGCCGACGCCAAGGAACAAGGCATGGTCCATGTCGGTTTCATCACGACCGGCAAGGAGTAAGAGACATGGCGTTCAGTTCTGGAAGTGGTAGCGGCCCGATGGCCGACATCAACGTCACGCCGCTGGTCGACGTGATGCTGGTGCTGCTGATCATCTTCATGATCACGGCACCGATGCTTACCCACAAAGTGAAGATCGACCTGCCGCAGCCCAACCCGAATGTGGTCCAGCCGGAGAATCCGCCGGAACCCATCCGCCTGAAGATCGACCAGTCCGGCGCGCTGTACTGGAACGATACCCCGGTGGACGAGCTGGGCCTGAAGGCGCAGCTGGCGGTGATCGGTGGCCTGGGCGATCCGGCCAAGCAGCCGGAAGTGCAGATCAATGCGGACGATGGCGTGGCCTACGAGCACGTCGCCCGCGTGCTGTCCGATGCCAAGAGCTACGGCCTGACCAAGATCGGCTTCACCGAAGGTCAGTGATTTCGCTGTAAACGCAGTAACACTACCCTATGGACCCCCGCCTTGTGCGGGGGTTCTTTTTTTGGGGATTCGGTGGGTCAGTGGATGGACGTCTAAACGTCCAGGCAGGATGGCGTCGCGCACAGGGTGCGCTCCCGAAAGGTGGCGGCATGTTTGTGGGAGCGCACCCTGTGCGCGACGCCCGGACTCGCCTCAGCGCAGGATCTGCAGGTAATTCCGCACCGTGGCCGCAAGCCCCTCGTACAGCGCCTCGCCGATCAGCGCGTGCCCGATGGACACCTCGGCCAGTCCCGGAATGGCGGCCTTGAAGGTGCCGAGGTTGGCCTGGCTGAGGTCGTGGCCGGCATTCACGGCCAGTCCCGCGTGTTGCGCACGCCGCGCGGTGTCCGCGCAACGTTCCAGCTCTTCTTGAACACGGCCTTCGGCGAAGGCATGCGCGTAGGGCCCGGTATAGATCTCGATACGCTGCACGCCGATGGCCGCCACCGATTCGAAGCCGCTGGCGCCCGCATCGACGAACACGCTCACCCGGCAGCCGAGATCGCGCAGCTCGGCGACGATGGGGCGCAGCAGGTCGATGTCACGCGCCAGGTCGAAGCCATGGTCGGAGGTGATCTGCCCGTCGCTGTCGGGCACCAGGGTGACCTGGGTGGGGCGAACCTCGCGCGCCAGTGCGATCAATCCGGGGTACTCGCCGCGCGGCGGGGCGAACGGATTGCCTTCGATGTTGTATTCCACGCGCCCGCGCAGCAGGGTTGCCAGCGCACGCACGTCGCCGGGACGAACATGCCGCTGGTCGGGCCGCGGGTGCACGGTGATGCCACCGCAGCCGGCATCGATGCAGGTATGCGCGGCGCGCAGTATGTCGGGCTCGTCGCCGCCGCGCGAATTGCGCAACACGGCGATCTTGTTGAGGTTGACGCTGAGCAGGGTCATGGCGGAAGTGATACTCGCGAACGGGGCAACATCCGGCGCCATGGCGGCGGCGGGGGGCAAACAGTGCGCCGATCACCCGGCGCCGGCAAGTGTCCATAGCCGGACGCGCCGCGGCTCGCCATGCCACGCCAGCGTACCGACGTGGGCATCGTCCAGCGGCAGGCGATGCAGCTGCCATTGCTCCGCCACATGCCCTTCCAGCCGACCGAGCACCGGCAAGTCGGGCGAACCGGCGATGCTGAGCCTGTGCAACCCGAACGCCAGCCCGCGCCCCAGTGCCTTGAGCACGGCTTCCTTGGCGGTCCATAGCTCAAGGAAGGCGCGATCGCGCTGCGGGCCGGGCAGTGCCTCGAGCCGGGTCGCCTCGTCCGGGCTGAAATAGCGCTGGGCGATGGTCAGGGCCTTCGGATGCGGCCGCAGACGTTCCAGGTCGATGCCGGGAAGGACGCCGCGGGCGAGCGCGATCAGCGCCTGGTCGTGGCTGTGCGACCAGTTGAAGGCGAGACGGCCATGCTGGCCGCCGGCCAGTTCCGGTCGGCCATGGGCGGACTCCACCAGGCGAACCTGGCCTGCCGGCAGGCCCAGGTAGGCACCCAGCATGGCCAGCAGCGGCGCGCGGCCTTGGCGATGGTCGTAGGCCAGCCGCCAGACGTGTATCTCGTCATCGCTCAGCCGCTCTGCTACTTTCGCTGGCGTCTGGCCGTCCGTCGTCATCATCCGCCCATGTTGCCGGCTGCGTGGCGACCCTGACAAGCGCGGCGCCCGGGCTTCGCGCGCGGTGCGGCCATGAGTCCCGCACGGAGGACCGATCGTGATCGCCGGATGGCTGCTGTTGCTGGTTTCCTTGCTGTACGTGGGCCTGCTGTTCGTGGTGGCCTACGTGGGCGACCGCCGGCCGCTGTATCCGCGCCAGCCGCGACTGCGCCCGCTGGTGTACAGCCTGGCCCTGGCGGTGTACTGCTCGTCGTGGACCTTCTATGGCGCGGTCGGCACCGCGGCGCGCAACGGCCTGGAATACCTGCCGATCTACCTCGGTCCCATCGTGCTGTTCGTGTTCGGCTTCGGCCTGCTGCGCCGGCTGGTGCTGGTGGCGCGCCAGCGCAACATCACCTCGATCGCCGACTTCATCGGCGCCCGTTTCGGCAAGTCGCATGCGCTGGCCGCCCTGGTGGCGGTCATCGCGGTGATCGCCGTGGTGCCCTACCTGGCGCTGCAATTCAAGGCGGTGGCGATGTCCTACGCGGTGCTCGGCGGCTTCGGCGCGCCGGGGGCCAACCAGTTCGGCGACAGCGCCCTGTGGTGCGCGATCCTGCTGGCGACCTTCGCCATCCTGTTCGGCACGCGTACCATCGACGCGACCGAGCATCATCACGGCATGATGCTGGCGATCGCGGTGGAGTCGCTGATCAAGCTGTTCGTGTTCGTCGCGCTGGCCGGTTATGCGCTATGGCGCGGCCCCGGCCTGCAGGCGACCTTGCAATTGCCGCTGCAGCAGCTCTCCGAGGGCGTGTCGCCGGGATTCCTGGCGCAGACCTTGCTGGCGTTCTGCGCGATGTTCTGCCTGCCGCGGCAATTCCAGATCGGCGTGGTGGAATGCGAGGATCCGCGGGATCTCCGCCACGCCCGCTGGCTGTTCCCGGCGTACATGGTGATCGTGTGCGTGGTGGTGGTGCCCATCGTGGCGGCGGGCCTGAACATGCCGCAGGTGCGCATGGGCAACCAGGATGCCTGGGTGCTGACCCTGCCGATGGCGCATGGCGACCGCGGCATGGCCCTGCTGGCTTTCATCGGCGGCTTCTCGGCGGCGACCGGCATGGTGATCGTGGCCTCGGTAGCCCTGTCGACCATGATCAGCAACGACCTGGTGATGCCGATGCTGCTGCGCATCCGCCGGCTGCGGCTCGAACAGCGCGCGGACCTGTCGCAGCTGGTGCTGCTGGTGCGGCGCATCGCAATCATCGCGCTGGCGGCGATGGCCTACGCGTACTACCGCATCGTGGCCGACACCACCAACCTCGCCGCCACCGGCCTGCTGGCCTTCGCGGCGGTGGCGCAGTTCGCGCCGGGCATCGTGGCGGCGCTGTACTGGCGCGGCGCCAGCCGCAAGGGTGTGGCGATCGGCCTGGCCGCGGGCTTCGGCGTGTGGGCCTATACACTGCTGCTGCCGGCGATGCACCGCGACGCGGACTGGCTGGATACGGGACCGATGGGACTGGGCTGGCTGCAGCCGCAGGCGCTGTTCCACCTGAGCGGCTGGGATCCGGTGATGCACGGCACGTTCTGGTCGCTGCTGGCCAACGTGTCCTGCCTGATCTTCGTCTCGCTGCGCTGGCGTCCCAACCTGGAGGAACGGCTGCACGCGGCGATGTTCATCGACCCGTATGCGATCGATAGCCGCGGCGCGGGCAACTGGCGAGGCCGGGTGGCGGTGGCGGACTTGCGCACCATCGCCGAACGCATCGTGGGCGAGCGCACCAGCCAGCGCGCCTTCGACGAATACGCCGAGCGACGCGGCAAGCCGCTGCAGCCGGGCGAGGCCGCCGACCGCGCGCTGATCCAGTACACCGAGCGCCTGCTGGCCTCGGCGGTGGGCGCGGCCAGCGCGCGGCGCATCCTGATGGGCGCGCTGTCCGGCTCGGGGCTGGATATCGCCGAGGCGATGGCGCTGATGGACGAGGCCTCGCAGGAACTGCGCTTCAACCGCGAGCTGCTGTCCACCACGCTGGAGAACGTCTCGCAGGGCATCAGCGTGGTCGATGCCAGCATGCGGCTGGTGGCGTGGAACCGCCGCTACCTGGAACTGTTCGACTATCCCGACGGCATGGTCTACGTGGGCGTGCCGGTGGCGGACCTGATCCGCTGGAACGCCGAGCATGGCGAGTGCGGCCCCGGCGAGGTGGAGGCCCACGTGGCCAAGCGCATCGGCCATATGCGCGCCGGCTCGCCGCACCTGTTCCAGCGCATCCGTCCCGACGGCTCGGTGATCGAGATGCGTGGCCGCGCGCTGCCCGGCGGCGGCTACGTCACCACGTACACCGACGTCACTGCGTACAAGCATGCCGAGCAGGCGCTGATAGAGGCGAACGAGAACCTGGAGCAGCGCGTCGAGCAGCGCACCGCCGAGCTGAGCGAGGCGCTCAATGCTACCGCGCACGCCCGGCGCGAGGCGGAGATGGCCAATGCCTCCAAGACCCGCTTCCTTGCCGCGGCCAGCCACGACCTGCTGCAACCCTTGAATGCGGCGCGCCTGTTCACCGCGGCATTGCGCCAGCATCCCGGGCTCGATGGCGAGGCCAGCCAGCTGGCCGAGCGCATCGACGCGTCCTTCCGCGCGGCGGAAGACCTGCTGGATGCCTTGTTGGATACCTCGCGCCTGGACGCGGGCAGCTACCGCGCCGACATTGGCAACCTCGCCCTGGCGGACCTGTTCGATTCGCTCAAGGCGCAGTTCGCGGTGATCGCCGAACAGCGCGGCCTGCGCCTGCGCGTGGTGTCCACCCGGCTGGCGGTGCGCAGCGATCCGCAGCTGCTGCGGCGCATCCTGCAGAACTTCATCTCCAACGCGCTGCGCTATACGCGTTCCGGCGGCATCCTGCTGGGCGCCCGCCGCATGGGCGGCGAGGTGCGCATCGAAGTGTGGGATACCGGGCCGGGCATCGCCGACGAGCAGCGCGCGCGCATCTTCGGCGAGTTCCAGCGCCTCGACCGCCCCTCGCCCTGGGGCGAGAAAGGGCTGGGGCTGGGCTTGTCGATCTGCGAGCGCATCGCCGGTATCCTGCAGCACCCGCTGGAACTGGTGTCGCGCGAGGGCCGCGGCAGCCGCTTCGCGGTGCGCGTGCCGAGGGTGGAAAGCGCCGTCCCGCGCCGCCGCGCCGTCGTCCATCCGATCTCCAACGAGCAGCTGCCGTTGACCGTGCTGTGCCTGGACAACGATCCCTCGATCCTGGATGGCATGCGCGCCTTGCTGCAGCGCTGGGGCGTCGATTGCCGCACCGCGCTCGACGTGGCACAGGCGCAGCAGGAACTGCGGCGCGGCCGCATCGACCTGATCCTGGCCGATTACCACCTGGGCGAGGACATGGACGGCTTGCAGGCCCTGCAGCAGTTGCGCGCCGAGGTGGGCGAACTGCCGCCGGTGGCGATGATTACCGCCGACGGCAGCAGTGAGTTGAAGCAGCGCGCGCGGGTGCTGGGTTATCCCCTGCTGCACAAGCCGGTGAGGCCGGCGGCGCTGCGCGCCCTGCTGAGCGCGCTGGTGAGGCGCCAGGCGACGGCCTAGCCCATGGCGTCGAGGCCGGTCGGGCCGGCGTGAGGCTTATTCGTCGTCGTCCGGCAGCGACGGCAGCGCTTCCTGGTCGATCGCGAGGTGGCTGGCGGCAAGGGCGACCTGGGTGCGGTTGTTCACGCCGAGCTTGCGCATGATGGCGGTCATGTGGGCCTTCACCGTGGCCTCGGAGACGCCCAGGTCGTAGGCGATCTGCTTGTTGAGCAGGCCTTCGGCGATCATGGTCAGCACGCGGAATTGCTGCGGCGTGAGCGTGGCCACGCGGTCGGCGACGGCGGCCTCGTCGGGCTTCAGCTCCATGCCGCCGCCCACCAGCTGGTGCGGTAGCCAGACGTCGCCGTCGAGCACGCGGCGGATCGCCGTGATGATGTCCTCGCCGGGCGTGGACTTGGGGATATAGGCCGAGGCGCCATGCGCCAGCGCGCGTCGCGCCACCTGCGCGTCCTCATGGCCGGACACCACGATGGTCGGCAATCCCGGAAACTGCCCGCGGATATGCGCCAGCGCCGAATAGCCGCGCGCGCCGGGCATGTGCAGGTCCAGCAGCAGCAGCTCGGCGTCGGGGTACTGCTCGATCAGGCCGAGCAGGCTGTACACGCTGTCGGCGCAATGCACGCTGGCGTCGGGCAGCGCCGCGACCACGGCGCGTTGCAGCGCGTCGCGGAACAGCGGATGGTCGTCGGCGATCAAGACGTCAGGCATGGCGGTTCATGGTTTTCATGTAGGAGCGCACCCTGTGCGCGAAAAGCCGACGGAGCGGTGACGCAGTATCAGTCGATCTCGCGAAAACCGGTTATTGGGTCGACGCCGTAGCTCCGCGGTCGCGCACAGGGTGCGCTCCTACAGTGTGGCTCACTTGATCAGTCGCTCGTCCACCAGGTTCTTCACCACACCCGGGTCGGCCAGGGTGGAGATGTCGCCCAGCTGGTCGGGCTGGTTCTCGCCGATCTTGCGCAGGATGCGGCGCATGATCTTGCCCGAGCGGGTCTTGGGCAGGCCCGGCGCCCACTGCAGGTAGTCCGGCGTGGCGATCGGGCCGATCTCCTTGCGCACCCAGGCGACCAGTTCCTTGCGCAGCTCGTCGGTGCCCACCTCGCCGGCGATCAGGGTGACGTAGGCGTAGATGCCCTGGCCCTTGATCTCGTGCGGGCAGCCGACCACCGCGGCCTCGGCCACCTTCGGGTGCGCCACCAGGGCGCTCTCCACCTCGGCGGTGCCGATGCGGTGGCCGCTCACGTTGATGACGTCGTCGACGCGGCCGGTGATCCAGTAGTAGCCGTCCTCGTCGCGGCGCACGCCGTCGCCAGTGAAGTAGTTGCCGGGATAGGCGGTGAAATAGGTATCGATGAAGCGCTGGTGATCGCCATACACGGTGCGCATCTGGCCTGGCCAGGAATCGGCGATCACCAGGTTGCCCTCGGTCGCGCCTTCCAGCACGGTGCCGCCGGCATCGACCACGGCCGGCACGATGCCGAAGAACGGCTTGGTGGCCGAGCCGGGCTTCTCGTCGGTGGCGCCGGGCAGCGGGGTGATCAGGATGCCGCCGGTCTCGGTCTGCCACCAGGTATCCACGATCGGGCAGCGCTCGTCGCCGACCACGCGGTAGTACCACTCCCAGGCCTCCGGGTTGATCGGCTCGCCCACCGAGCCGAGCAGGCGCAGGCTGGCGCGCGAGGCCTTCTTCACCGGCGCCTCGCCCTCGCGCATCAACGCGCGGATGGCGGTGGGCGCGGTGTAGAACAGGGTGACCTGGTGCTTGTCCACCACGTTCCAGAAACGGCTGGTGTCGGGATAGTTGGGCACGCCGTCGAACATCACCGTGGTGGCGCCGTTGGCCAGCGGGCCGTACACCACGTAGCTGTGGCCGGTGACCCAGCCCACGTCGGCGGTGCACCAGTACACGTCGTCCTCGCGCAGGTCGAACACCAGTTCGTGCGTGTAGCTGGCATAGACCAGATAGCCGCCGGAGGTATGCAGCACGCCCTTGGGCTTGCCGGTGGAACCGGAGGTGTAGAGGATGAACAGCGGATGCTCGGCTTCCACCGGCGTCGGCGGGCAGTCGGCCGACTGGCCCTCCATCAGCGTGTGGTAGTAGCGGTCGCGCGGCGACTGCATCGGCACGGCGCTGCCGGTACGGCGCACTACGATCACGGTCTCCACGCTCTGGGTGCCGGGGCGTTCCAGCGCGGCGTCCACGTTGGACTTTAGCGGGATCTTCTTGCCGCCGCGCAGGCCTTCGTCGGCGGTGACCACCACCTTGCAGGTGGAGTCGGCGATGCGGCCGGCCAGCGAATCCGGCGAGAAACCGCCGAACACCACCGAGTGGATCGCGCCGATGCGCGCGCAGGCCAGCATGGCCACCGCCGCCTCGGGGATCATCGGCAGGTAGATCGCCACGCGGTCGCCTTTCTCCACGCCCAGGTGCTTGAGCGTGTTGGCGAACTTGCACACTTCCTGATGCAGTTCCCTGTAGCTGATATGGCGCGATTCGTTCGGGTCGTCGCCCTCGAAGATGATCGCCGTCTTGTCGCCGCGCGTAGCCAGGTGGCGGTCCAGGCAGTTGGCCGAGACGTTCAGCTCGCCGTCCTCGTACCAGCGGATGTGCAGGTTGTTGGGATCGTAGGAGACGTTCTTGATCCGGGTCGGCGCCTTGGCCCAGTCCAGCCGCTCGCCCACCTTGCCCCAGAAGCCCTCCGGGTCCCGCACCGATTCGGCGTAGAGCCGCTCGTAGTCGTCCTTGCGGATGCGGGCCTTGGCGGCGAACTCGGGCTTGACGGGGTAGAGCTTGGTCATCGTGGGGCTCCTGCGGCCGGACCGACCGGCCTCCTTTATGCATGTTGGATGCCGCGGCAGCGGTGTTCGCCGGCGGTAGCGACCGAGTGTAGCGGTTGGGCGGTGATCGATACGTTTCGGCCCCTTATCGACTTTGGTCGAGGTTCGACCAATGGGGAATAGGCGCTCGCGTTGCAGCATGGACATGCTCGGGCCGGTCATCGACCTGGGGAGGCACGCCATGACATCACCTACCATCCGCCGCAGCCGGCTGCTGGCGCTCAGCATCGCCTGTGCGCTGGGCCTGCCGCTGGCGGTCCATGCGCAGAGTACGTCATCGACCACGAGCACCAAGAAGACCACCGCACGGGAACAGCAGCTCGAACAGCGCGTCAACCAGCTGGAACAGGAACTGGCCGAGCTGAAGGCCATGATCCAGGAACAGAAGGCGGCCACCACCCAGGCCACGCAGGCCGCGCAAACGGCGCAGGTCGCCGCCGAGCAGGCCACCACCACCGCGCAGGCCGCGCAGACCAAGGTGGAGGCGGCGCCCAAGCCGCAGTTCACCACTGCCTCGGGCCTCACGGTGGCCCTGCATGGCTTCGTCAGCGCCAGCGCCTTCGGGCAGAACCGGACCTTCGCCAACTACGGCAACGGCCAGAACGCCGAGGTGCCCGCGCCGCCTACCGCGGCCAACCGCGCGCAGGGCTACAACGGCTCGCTCAGCGGCTTCGACGTGCGCAACACGCGCTTCTGGCTGGACTTCTCCGGCGCCAAGTTCAACGAGGAGTGGGGTGGTGGCGGCCGCATCGAGATGGACTTCTTCGGCGGCAACAACGGCACCGGCGCCTATGCGCAGCAGCAGCCGATCCCGCGCCTGCGCCAGGCCTACATGGACATCACCAACCCGGGCATCGGCAGCACCATCCGCATCGGCCAGCAGTGGGACCTGATGTTCCCGCTGGAGAACGTGGCCACCTCGCTGAGCCACATCGCGTTCCCGCTGGGCTACGGCACCGGCTTCGTGGGCTGGCGCTATCCCGGCCTGGTCTGGATGCAGGACCTCAACCACGGCACCGACGGCGTCCAATGGCGCCTGGACCTGGGTGTGTTCCAAGGCAACTGGAATGGCCCGCAGAACGCGGCCGGCACGTCGACCACCAATTACCTGACCGCCGGCAACGCCAATTTCCGGCCGCAGGTGGAGGCGCGGCTGCATGCGCAGGGCAAGGACTGGCTGGCCTACTTCGTGGCGCACTATTCCAGCATCAACCTCAAGGGCGTGGGCAACATCAATCCCAACCCGCTGGAGGACACCATCAAGAGCATCGGCTACGAGCTGGGCGGCCAGTGGAAGCCCGGCCCGTGGACCTTCAAGGGCCTGGTCTATACCGGCAAGGCGCTGGGCGAGCTGTTCGGCTCGATGTCGCAGTTCGGCAACATCGACGAGTCGGGCGGCTACGTGCAGGCGAGCTACAACTTCACGCCGAAGTGGAGCGTGAACGCCTTCTACTCGCTGGTGCGGCCCAACGGGGACGACGTGATCCGCTGGACCACCACCAGCGCCACCGCCGGCACCGCCATGCTGCGCAGCAACCAGGCCGCGCTCAGCCTGCAATACGCCTCGGGCAACTACGCGCTGGGCGTGGAGTGGATGTACGACAAGCTGCGCTACCAGGTGGGCTCGGCCGGCCCGCAGCTGAACACCAACGGCAACCAGGTCAGCCTGAGCGGCCTGTACCACTTTTGACGAAAGCGGTGGCGGCATGGGACGTGCCGCCGCCTGATCCGCCGGTCACGGGCCAGGCAAGACGCCCGCACCCGGCAACGGAGAGGGAGACACGAGGTGGCCAGCGGCTGCCGCGGCGGCTTGCACCCTGAAAACCTGATCCATCTTCCCTACCGGGCACAGCTCACATCGAGGACAACATCATGGCCACGACCGCAGCCGACATGCGCGGATCGCTCGACACCAGCCATCGCCGCGTCATCCTGGCTTCCAGCCTGGGCACGGTGTTCGAGTGGTATGACTTCTACCTCTACGGCTCGCTCGCCGCGCTGATCGGCAAGCATTTCTTCAGCGGCCTCAACGAGACCAGCCAGTTCATCTTCGCACTGCTGGCGTTCGCGGCCGGCTTCGCGGTGCGCCCGTTCGGCGCCATCGTGTTCGGCCGGCTGGGCGATCTGATCGGCCGCAAGTACACCTTCCTCATCACCATCGTCATCATGGGTTCCTCGACCTTCCTGGTCGGCGTGCTGCCCGGCTACGCCACCATCGGCATGGTCGCGCCCATCATCCTGATCGCCTTGCGCCTGCTGCAGGGGCTGGCGCTGGGCGGCGAATACGGCGGTGCCGCCACCTACGTGGCCGAGCACGCGCCACAGGGCAAGCGCGGGCTGTACACCAGCTTCATCCAGATCACCGCCACCTTCGGCCTGTTCCTCTCGCTGCTAGTGATCCTTGGCACGCGCCTGGGGCTGGGCACCGATCCCTTCGAGGCCTGGGGCTGGCGCGTGCCGTTCCTGGTCTCCTCGATCCTGCTGATCGTATCGGTCTACATCCGCATGCAGCTGGCCGAGTCGCCGGTGTTCAAGCAGATGAAGGCCGAGGGCAAGCACTCCAAGGCGCCGTTGACCGAAGCCTTCGGCCAGTGGAAGAACCTCAAGCTGGTGATCCTCGCCCTGCTCGGCGCCACCGCCGGCCAGGCGGTGGTGTGGTACACCGGCCAGTTCTATTCGCTGTACTTCCTCACCCAGAGCCTGAAGATCGACGGCACCACCGCCAACCTGCTGATTGCCGCGGCGCTGGCCATCGGCACGCCGTTCTTCGTGCTGTTCGGCTGGCTGTCGGACCGCGTGGGCCGCAAGCCCATCGTGCTGGCGGGCTGCCTGCTGGCCGCGCTCACCTACTTCCCGATCTTCAAGGGCCTGACCCACTACGGCAACCCGGCCATCGAGCAGGCGGCCGCCATGGCGCCGGTGAAGGTGGTGGCCGACCCGCAGGCTTGCAGCTTCCAGTTCGATCCGGTGGGCAAGAGCAAGTTCACCAGCTCCTGCGACGTGGCCAAGAGCGCGCTGGCCAAGAAGGGCATTCCCTACTCGAACACGACCGCCGAGCGCGGCGCCATCGCCGAGGTGAAGGTCGGTGACCACGTCATCGCCTCGTTCGAGGGTGGCTCGCTCGACGGCAAGGCGTTCGCGGACCAGGGCAAGGCCTTCGACGCCCAACTGAGCGCCGCCCTTAAGACGGCCGGCTACCCGGCCAAGGCCGACCCGGCGCAGAGCAACTACGTGATGCTGGTGATCCTGCTGGCGATCCTGGTGATCTACGTCACCATGGTCTATGGCCCGATCGCCGCGTGGCTGGTGGAGATGTTCCCCACGCGCATCCGCTACACCTCGATGAGCCTGCCATACCACATCGGCAACGGCTGGTTCGGCGGTTTCGTGCCGACCATCGGCTTCATGCTGGTGGCCTGGAAGGGCGATATCTACTACGGCCTGTGGTATCCGATCATCGTGGCCATCATCACCTTCTTCATCGGCCTGTTGTTCCTGCGCGAGACCAAGGACGTCGATATCCGCTATTGAGCGGATCGCGTGGAACCAAAGGGGCGCGACGGGCAACCGTCGCGCTCTTTTCTGTGCGTCGTGTGGTGCGTGGAACCCCTCCGCAATCTTCCCCTGCGAGCCGGGGAAGGGGCAATGCGGCGCATTGCTTCGGCTCCTTCCCCTACTCGCAAGGGGAGCTGCGAAAAGGTTTGCGATTTCACGGAGGTTTTGAACAGGCTTTAAGATAGCCGCGCCACGCCGGCGACGAGCAACGGGAACGGCATGTCCGACGGAGCACGCGAACGGGAAGGGCGCAGATCGACGCTACGCCGCCGCTGGCGCCGCATGCTGGGCTGGACGGCCCTGCTGCTGGACCACCTGAAGCCCGTGCGCGTCACCCTGCTGGTGCTGGCGATCGCGATCGTCGCTTCGTTCAGCGTGGATCAGGTCGCCGAGCTGTTCCTGATCGCGCTATGGACCGATCCCAGCGAGGCGCGCTATCTCGCCCTGCTCGGATCGAGCGCACTGGCGGGGCTGGCGATCTGGTCGGCGGCGCGCAACGCCTACCGCCTGCGCTATCCGCGCTGGCCCACCCTGCAGGACGAACGCGCCGCGGCCCTGCGCGACTGGCTGCCGCGCGCGCTGGGCGCGGCCGTGCCGTTGCTGGTCTGCCTGGGCTATGCGCTGGCGCTGGCCCGGCTGCCGCATGGGCCATGCGGCCTGGCCAGCCATTGCGCGCAGCGCGGCTGGCGGGCGATGGGCCTGCTGATGGAGTCGGCGGCGCTGATCGTGTTCTTCACCACGCGGCGGCGCCTGTGGCATGCGATGTCGCGGCGCATGCCCCGGCTGGCCGTGCCGGCGGACCGACCCTCCGGCGAGCGGCGCGTCTGGCGCGTGCGCGAGTTGGGCGCACTGCCCGTGGCCTTCTACCTCGTGGCGGTGGTCCTCAATGTCCTCGCCACCGGCCTGATCGCGCTGCGGCCGGAGGCGCTGGACGGCATCGGGCCGCTGTCCATCCTGCTGATCGCCGAGGCCTTCCTCTGCTACAGCGGCGGCCTGCTGTGCATGATCGGCGACCGCCGTGGCGTGCCCTTGCTCAGCGCGCTGCTGCTGGTCAGCGCCTCGCTGCACTGGCTGCACCTCAACGACAACCATCGGGTGCGGCAGTACCCGGCGATGAGCACGCACGTCTACCCGGCCATGCAGCCACCGGATACGCGCCCCCGCTTCGATGCCTACATGGACGCCTGGCTGGACGACCGCTGCGCGGGTCGCCGCCCGTGCCCGGTGATCGTGGTGTCCACCGAGGGCGGCGGCATCCGTGGCGCCGCGTGGACCGCCTTGGTGCTCGGCCGCCTGACCGCCGAGTTGGATGCGGTACGGCCCGAGGCCGGCGAGCCGCTGTTCGCGCGCTACCTGTTCGCCGCCAGCGGTGTCTCCGGCGGCAGCCTGGGCCTGGCTACCTACGTGGGCCTACTGAAGGCCTCCGCCTCGCCCGACGCGGTGTCGCTGGAACGACGCGCCCAGGACCTGCTGGGCCATGATTTCCTCGCGCCCACCCTGGCCAACGCCTTCTTCGTGGACTTCACCCAGCGCTGGCTGCCCGGCGCATGGTTCGACGACCGTGCCCGCGCGCTGACCCGCGCTTGGGAAGCGGCGGCGCGCCGCCAGGGCATCCCGGCCTTCGCGCAGCCGTTTGCGCAGTTGTACGCGTCGGGCGATGCCGATACGCCGGCGCTGTTCCTCAACAGCACCACGGTGGCCGAGGGCAAGCGCTTCATCGAGCACCCGTTCGCGCCCATCGCTACGCCCGAGCGCCAGCCATGGACGGCGGGCCTGGATGGGTCGAGCTGGCTCGATCCGCGCGTGCCGCTGAGCGAGGTAGTGCTCAACAGCGCGCGTTTCACCTACCTCAGCCCGGCCGGCACGCTGGAGGCGCATACCGCCAATCCGCCGGTGCCGGCCCGGCTGCAGCTGGTCGATGGCGGCTACTTCGAGAATTCCGGCACCACCACCCTGCTGGAAGTGATGCGATTGCTGCGCAACCGCGCGACGCAGCGCGGGCTCGCGCTGCGCTTCATCGTCATCCACATCAGCAACGATCCGCAGATGAGCGATTTCATCGACCGGCACGATGCCGGCCATCCCTTGCCGCTCTACAGCGCGGCCTGTCCCCCGGTAGCCGGCCCAGTGCGCGACAGTGTGCGCGGCGAGGCCATCGCGCCGTTCGACGCCTTGCTGCATACCCAGGCAGCGCGTGGCGAGTATGCCCGCATGCAGTTGCTGCACGCATTGAAAACGGACGACGCCCAGCCTGCGCAAGGCGACGTGCTGTGGCATTTCCGCCTGTGTCCCGGCAATTATCCGATCCCGCTGGGCTGGACCATCTCCGCGCCGGTGTTCAAGGAACTGGAGCGCCAGCTGGACCAGTACCCGCTCGCCGTCATGCGCGAGGCGCTGCGCGCGCAGTTGGCGCCGGACTCCCAGTAGCAGGTGTCGCGCCGGCTGAGACCTCGCCGGCGCACACTGCGCCGATGGCCGATACCTTTCTACCATTGCAGGCGCTCAAGGGGCGCGGCGCCGCCTCCAACCCGGAAGGGCGCTTCGAGTCGATCCGCCACCATGCGGAGGACGACGGCTGGCAGAGCCTGCTGCTGGACGAGACGGCGCCGCGCCCGCGCACCGAGGTCACCGAGGAGCGCGCACGCAGCGTCATCACCCGCAACGATTCGCCGGACATCCATTTCAGCCAGGCGCTGAATCCCTATCGCGGCTGCGAACATGGCTGCATCTACTGCTTCGCGCGGCCCTCGCACAGCTATCTCAACCTGTCGCCGGGGCTGGACTTCGAGACCCGGTTGCGCGCCAAGAGCAACCTGGCCGAGGTGCTGCGCCACGAGCTGTCGCGGCCCGGCTACACGGTGAGCCCGATCAATATCGGCAGCAATACCGATCCCTACCAGCCGATCGAACGCCGCTGGAAGATCACCCGTGCCGCGCTGGAGGTGCTGGCCGAGTGCCGCCATCCCTGCACCATCGTCACCAAGAACGCGCTGGTCGAGCGCGACCTGGACATCCTGGCCGCGATGGCGCGCGAGCGGCTGGTGCAGGTGTTCGTCTCGATCAACTCGCTGGACAACCACCTGGCCGCCAAGCTGGAGCCGCGCGCCAGCGCGCCGCACCGCCGCATCAAGGCTATCCGTGCGCTGGCCGAGGCCGGCGTGCCGGTGGGCGTGCTGGTGGCGCCGATCATTCCCGCGCTCAACGACCGCGACATGGAGGCGGTGCTGGACCAGGCGGCGGCAGCAGGCGCCAGCTGCGCCGGCTACACCACGCTGCGCCTGCCCTACGAGTTGAAGGCGTTGTTCCGCGAATGGCTGGCGCTGCACGCGCCGCAACGCGCGGCCCATGTGATGAGCCTGGTGCGGCAGATGAACGGCGGGCGCGACTACGACAGCGATTTCGCCACCCGCATGCGCGGGCAGGGCGTGTTCGCCGAGCTGATCCGCCGCCGCTTCGACGTCGCCTGCCGCAAGCACGGCTTCGGTCGCGCCCGCGAGCTATGGCTGGATACCGGCAGGTTCATGCCCCCGCGCGAGTCCTCGCCGCAGGGGCAGTTGTTCTGAACGGGCCCCTAGGCGTTGGACAGGAAAGGGTGGGGCCGCTGCCGCCAAGCGCGCCAGCCGCGCCTCGCCAGCCATAGTAGCAACACATCCATCGCCACCCAGAGCACGAGCATGGTGACCACGTAAGCCGTGGGAAGTACCAAGGGTTTGTGGCCCACCATGCTGCTGGGCAGGAAGGAGATGGCGCCAATCAGCAGTCCTAGCGCGGTTCCCAGCCCGGTGAGCGCCCAGCCGGGCAAGGGACGCCCGCCGATGGTGCAGAGCAGGCAAGCCACCAGGCAGAGGGTTCCCCCGAGCAGGGTCACGGCGACCAGCAGCAGCGAGGCGGCGCTGGCATGGGTGTGGATTGCCATGGCCAGCAGCACGATCGCCAGCACGGCCTGCGCCAGCAAGGGGCGCCGCAGACCGGTCCACAACAGTTCGCGCTTGAGCCGGGCGTTGTCTCCCAAGCCGGGCAACAGAGCCAGCAAGGACAGCTCGGCATTGGGCTTGCGCCAGCGCTGGGTGAACAGCATCACCGTGGAAATCATCGCGCCCATGCCGCCGAACAGGCAGACCCATCCCACCACGGAGGCGGCCAGGAGCCAGGCAAGTTCGTCGAACCTCTTGGATGAACCGGAGATGCCCAACGCCACGGCGCACACCGGCACCAGTGCGATCAACAGCACCGGCGCCGCGCTACGCAAATGTCCCATCGGCGTCTTGGGCAGGTACCAGCCGCCCAGCGCCACGCGCAGAGCGGTATCGGGCCGCTGTGGTCCGGCGAGGCGCAGATCCACCTGCGGCTGCAGCCAATCGGGCCGTTGGCGCACTTGCTGGGTGCTGTCCATGTTGATGGCGCCCCACTGATTGCTCCGGCGATATTGCAGCACCATTGCATCGCGGAAGCTGTTGGTGCCGCTCGCGTCGTCGCGCACCAGGCGATGCCAGCGCCATACGCAGAGTATTGCCAGGACCAGGACCGCTGCCGGCGCCCAGGACAGGAAAGCGGCATCGCCGGGGCCGGGAATATGAAGCTTGAGAGCGTTGTACAGGGCCGGCAGCAGGCCACACAGTATTGCGTAATAGCGGGGCAGCAGCGCAAAGCTGAGGGCACCCAGCACCACCAGGCTGAGCAGCAGGGCGACCGCCAGCATGTCGCCGTCGAACAGGCCGCACAGCAACGTCGCCGGCACCACGCTAAGCAAGGCATAGAAGAGCAGGGCGCCGATCACCGCACGCTGCATGCCCGGCAGCCGCAACTGCCGCGCGTCGATGGCCAGCAGGATCAGGCTGCACAGGTAAAACGCCCAGACATAGGCCAGGCCGCCGCTGTATAGCACGATGGGAGGCCACATCCAGCCGGTCTTCGCGCTGAAGATGGCGATGGCGATACCGCCAGCCGTGCATAGCAGCAGGACGACCAGCGTGATCCATCGTATGGGGGTATGCGAGCACCGCCACGGCGCGATCAGCAAGGCGCGGACGTTCATCCGGCGATCTCCACGAACAGGTCTTCCAGTCCCAGCGCATCGAGGCGCGCGCCGGGCAGGTTGACCGCTTCCGGCCACTGGCCGCTCGCATCGCGCTCGATCACCAGGCTGAGGCTGCCGTCGGCGTGGCGCCGCCGGCCTAGCGTGCGGCCGGGCGCGGCCGCCGACATCGCGGCGGGCAGCCACAGGCGGGCGAAGCGTTCCTTGCTTTCGTCCACGCCGCAGTGGAGCAGCAGCTTGCCTTCGTGCAGGAAGGCGATCTCCGAGGCGACGCGCTCCAGGTCGGACACGATATGGGTGGAGAACAGCACCGTGGTGCCGGCCTCGCCCGCGCGCAGCGCGATCTCGCGAAGCAGGTCGCGCCGCGCCACCGGGTCGAGCGCGGCGGCGGGTTCGTCCAGCACCAGCAGTTCCGGCTGCGAGGCGAGGGCGCGGATCAAGTCCACGCGCTGGCGCTCGCCAGGCGAGAGCTTGCCCAGCAGCTTGTTGGGCAAGATATCCCAATCGCGCAGCATGGTCCGCGCGAAGGCCGCGTCCCATTGCGGATAGAAGCGGCCCACGTAGTCGAGCATCTGCTGCGAGGTCAGCCAGGCCAGCGCCTCAGGCTGCTGCGGCACATAGGCCAGCCGCACCTTGGCGCGATCAGACAGCTGCAAGGCCGCCTCGCCGAACACGCGGCATTCGCCCGCCTGCGGCTGCAGCAGGCCCAGCATGGCGCGGATCAGCGTGGACTTGCCGGCGCCGTTGCGCCCGATCAGACCCAGCACGCTGCCTGGCTGCAGGGTGAGATCCACGCCGGCCAGCACCGGCTGGCCCCCGTACTGGTGGGCAAGCCCGCGAACCTGCAGCGGCGCCTCCATGGATTCAGCGGAGGCTTGAAGCACGGCGTTCATCGACTACTCCTTCCATCGGACGACGAAAACGGGTTGGGGAGGGGAAGGCTCATCGTTCCCCCATCAGCTTGCCGAGCCGGCGCAGCACGGATTCGGCCGGCAATTCCAGCTCGCGCGCCTGGCGCGCCACGTCGGCCAGCTGCGGTTCGAGCAGGGCCAGCCGCTGTGCGGGCGTGGAGGCGCGGCCCGCGCCGGCGGCGATCGCCATGCCCTTGCCGCGCAGGCGTTCCAGCAGGCCTTCCGACTCGGCGATGCCATAGGCGCGCGACACGGTCATCGGATTCACCGCGTGGAAGCCGGCCACCTCGCGCACCGAGGGCAGCAGCTCGCCGGGCGAGAGCTGGCCACCGGCGATCAGCCGGCGCAGCTGCTCCACGATCTGCCGGTAGATCGGCTCGGCCGAGGTGGGTTGTATGGCGAAGATCGAGGCATCCATGTGTATTAATACAACAATACAGTTGGCGCGTGGTCAATAGCCCGTCCGTCATGTCCCACGAAAAAGGCCGCCGGTGCGGACACCGGCGGCCTTGGGGCGGTCAGGCTGGCGTGAGGCTCAGGGTGCGGCGGGCAGATACTTGCCGAACCACAGCAGCGCGCGCTGCAGCACGTCGCGCTGGTGGTCGGGATCGACGAAGTGATGGCCCTCGTTGGGATACACCACCAGCGAGGTGGGCACGCCCTGCGCGCGCAGCGCATGCCAGTACTCGAACGACTGCGGCGCGGGACACTCGGCGTCGCGGTCACCCACCACGATCAGCGTCGGCGCCTTCACCTGCTTGATGTAGTTGATGGCGGAACTCTTGGCGTACGCCGCCGGGTCGTCGTACACCGAGGCGCCGAAGAACGGGATCATCCACTGGTCGATCAGGTTCTGGCCGTAGTAGCTCTGCCAGTTGGCGATGCCCGCGCCCGCCACCACGGCGCGGAAGCGCTCCGTCTGGGTGGGGATGAACATGCTCATGAAGCCGCCGTAGCTCCAGCCGGTAAGGCCAAGGCGCTGGTCGTCCACCGGTAGTTTCTTCTCGATGGTGTCGATGCCGGCGAGGATGTCGCGCAGGTCGCCATGGCCGAAGTCCTGGCGGTTGGCCTGCACGTAGGCCTCGCCCTGGCCGAAGCTGCCGCGCGGGTTGGGCATGAACACGAAGTAGCCCAGCGCGGAGAACGGCGCGCCGCCGAAGCCCACGCCGGGCCAGCGCGGAATCACCGCCGCCGAGGGGCCACCGTGCACGGTGACGATCATCGGGTAGGACTTCTTGGGATCGTAGTCGGTGGGATAGAGCAGCCAGCCCTGCACGTGGCGGCCCTCGTTGTCCCATTCCACCGACTCGGCCTTGCCCCAGCCGGGCTTGAGCGCGGCGTTGATGCGGGTGACCGCGGGCGGCGGCGTCCTGCCCAGCTCGCCCGCGTGGACTTCCGGTGCGGCCGCGTAGGAACTCTGCACGAAGGCGACCCTGCGTCGGTCGGCCGACAGCGACATGGCCATTTCCGCGCTGCCGTCGCCGATGCTGGCCGGGAGGGTGAACAGCACCGCTTCCTGACTGGCCTGGCCACTGGCGACGCCATAGTCGGCCAGTTCGCTCTGGCCGTTGCGGATCTGCGCCACCAGCAACCGTTGCGGTCCGGTCCAGGCGAACCACGCCGGCGTCACCTTGGTGCCAGGCGTGAGATCGGTCGGCTCGCCGCCGGCGGCGGGCACGGTGTAGATATCGCCGCCGGTGGAACCCTGGTCGCTCATCAGGCCGCCGATGAAGCCGATGCGCTGGCCATCCGGCGCCCAGCGTGGCAGCGCGATCTGCAGGCCATGCAGTGAACCTTTCACGGTGCCCGGGTCGAGCACCAGGATGGCCTTGGCGCCGGCCTGCGCGTTCTGCACGTAGAGCTTGGCGACCCACCAGTTGTTGTCGCCCGGCGGCGGCGCGCCCACGTAGGCGATGCGTCGTCCGTCCGGCGCCCAGGCGAATTCGTAGGCGTAGGTGCCCGCGTCGCTGAGCAGTCGCAACTCGCCGCTGGCGGCATCGACCGTGGCCACGCGCTGCACTTCCAGCCCGTCCACGCCGATCTCGCCGGCCGCCGGCTTGGCCGCGTACACCGCGCTGGCGCGGCGGGTGCCGTTGGGCACATAGAGGAAGCCCAGCGATTTGCCGTCCGGCGACCAACCCAGGTCCTGCGCCACGCCGGCCAGCGCTGCCACGCGGCGGGGCGCGGCCTTGGCCTGGGTGTCGATGACGAACAGGTCCTTGTGCTCGCCGCCGCTGGCGCAGTCGGACAGGAAGGCCAGGCGGCGCGAATCCGGCGCCCAAGCGATGTCGGTCTCGCTGCAGCTGCCCGGCTCGGCCGTGCCGATGCGGTGGGCGCCGCTGCCGTCGGCCTTCGCCACCTCGATGCTGCCCTTGCCATGCGTGTGCACCACCCAGGCCAGCTGCGTGCCGTCCGGCGAGATCTGCACCGACTCGATCGATTGCACCTTGCCCAGTTCGCCGAGCAATTGCTCGATGCGGGGATCGACCTTGGCGGGCGCCGCGACGGCAACGGGAGCCAGCGCGGTGGCCAGCAGCAGTGACAGCGGGGCGGATCGGGGCATGGCTGCAATGTCTCGGTAACGGAACGCGCACGCTAGCAGCTAGGCCGTCGCTCGCCAACCGGGTCCGGTTCCATGGCTGGAAGTGGGCGTATCGCCTGTTTCGTCATGCACATAACGCCATATAGGCCACAAGTCATGCCATGCATATGGAGATTTAGACGTCCAAATGAAACTTGCTTCATATTCGTCGAACGGTCACGAAGCCTTCACACTTGGATGAAATAGTCGAGCGATCGCCGCGCACGCCGGCATCGCCAGGTCTGCTCTGGCGTGGAAGATTTCGTATCGACAGGGGAATGTTCACGTGTTGCAAAAATCCTTGCTTGCCATAGCCCTGGGCATGGCGCTGTCCGCGGCTGCCCATGCGGCGGACAACCAGCCCGCTCCCGCCAACGGCGACGACGCCACGCCCGCCAGTGGCGCCACCCAGGATCAGGCCAAGACGCTCAACGAGATTTCGGTCGTCGGCAGCGGCGAATCCCGCCAGGTGCAGGAAGTGCGGCCGAGCAACCAGCAGACGTTGCCGCCGGGTACCAGCCTGCAGAAAGTGTTGAACTACTTGCCTGGCGTGAACGCGCAATCGGTCGATGCCCTGGGCCTCAACGAGCAGTCGCTCACCATGAGCCTGCGTGGCTTCAACTCCACCCGCCTGGGCTACACGCTGGACGGCATGCCGCTGGGCGACAGCTCGTACAACAACTACAACGGCCTCTCCATCAACCGTGCCCTGATCCCGGAAAATTTCGGCGGCGCCGAGTTGTCCGAGGGCATCGGCAACCTGGGCACGCCGTCCACCAGCAACCTCGGTGGTACCGTGGCCTACCGTTCGAGCGACCCGAGCAAGACCATGGGCGCCCGCGTGGCACAGACTTTCGGCAGCGACGATACGCGCCGCAGCTATGCGCGCTTCGATACCGGCGACTACCACGGCTTCTCGATGTACCTGTCCGGCGCGTACACCACGTCGGACCTGTGGAACAACCAGTCGGCCTACAACACCTCCACCGAAAAGCAGTTCAATGCCAAGGCTGTGTACGATTTCGACGGCGGTCGCATCACCGCCTTCGCCGACACCTCGCGCACCTCGCAGGCGGACGACTTCTACCTCTCCAAGGATGAGATGGGGCGCGGCCTGGGCTGGGACTGGGGCGGCTACGCACCCAACTGGAACAAGGCGCTGAGCCGCGCCTACTGCAACACCGGCAGCTACAACGCCAAGCTGTGCGATTCAAGCGGTCCGGACCAGGATGCCGACGGCGCCTTTACCGGCGGCCAGATCATGCGCAACGACGACCTCTACTACATCGCCGGCGACTTCTTCCCCAGCGACACGGTGACCCTGCACGCGCAGGTCTACCACCATGAGGATGCCGGCGCGGGCAACAACTGGAACAGCGGCAGCTGGTCGAACAAGGGCACGCCCGAGCAGTTGCCGCTGATCATCCGCGAGACGCTTTACACTATCAACCGCACCGGCGCGATCCTCTCGGCCGGCTGGGACGTGGGCATCAACCACGTCGAAGGCGGCGTGTGGTACGAGCACAACGTCAGCAGCGCCTCGCGCTACAACTTCACCAACGTCACCGGGCCGATCAACCTCAGCGGTTTCCTCGGTGGCCAGCCGGATGCCGGCGTGTTCGACCAGCGCACCGTGTGGGAAACCAGGCAGGCCTACCTGCAGGACACCGTCAAGCTGCTCGATGACAAGCTGACCATCGAAGGCGGCGTGAAGAGCCCACACGTCACCTCCGACGCCACCGCGCTGCCGGGCATCGCCAAGGCACCGATCTCGCCCAGCTCCAGCAGCCAGTTCGCCACCGGCAGCCTGTCGGCCAGCAAGGCGTTCCTGCCGGAAGTCGGCGCGCATTACCAGCTCGGCGCCGGCCAGGAAGTGTTCGCCAGCTACGCCCAGAACATCGCCATGTTCCAGGGCGGCTTCAAGCTCGGTCCGCAGGCGGTGAGCCAGGCCACCTGGGATGCCCAGACCACGCCGCTCAAGCCCGAGAAGTCGCGCAGCGCCGAAGCGGGCTATCGCGTGGTGCAGGACACCTTCCAGGCCTCGGCCGCGGTGTACAAGGTGCGCTTCGACAACCGCCTGCTGCAGTACAACCCCTGCGATTCGCGCCAGCCGGTGGGCCCCAACTGCGGCAACCGCTTCTACAACGTGGGCGGCGTGAACAGCCACGGCGTGGAGCTGACCTTCCTGTGGACGCCGGACAGCCACTTCAGCTGGTACAACTCCGCCTCGTTCAACCGCTCCACCTACGCCAGCAACTACGTGCAGGGCGGCGTGCTGGAACCGACCCAGGGCAAGATCCAGGTGGATACGCCGACCAAGCTGTTCTCCAGCGTGGTCACCTACACCTACGGCCCCTGGTTCGCCACGCTGGAAGGCAAGTACACCGGCAAGCGCTACTACACCTACACCAATGACCAGGGCTTCGGCGGCTTCACCGTATTCGACGCGGGCGCTGGCTATGACTTCGGCAAGGTGTCGCTGGCCAAGGACGTGCGCCTGTCCTTCAACATCACCAACCTGACCAACAAGCGTTACGCGGCCAACTTCGACAACAGCGTGTTCGCGCCCACCGATCCCAAGGGCTTGATCTACGTGTTCCACGCCTCCGCGCCGATCCAGGTGTTCGGTACGCTGGACGTGCGTTTCTAAGCCACCCTTGTCCCCGGGCCATGGCCCGGGGACCTTCTTTCGAAGGCTCGATGACATGCGACCGAACCCATTCCTCGCGCTGTCGCTGTGGCTGCTGGCGGGGGCTGCCAGTGCCGCGACCGGCTACACCCAGCCGCACCTAAGCCAGGCCGCGGGCGACGAGTCTGTGACGTTCCAGGGGCAGGCCTTCATCGACCACGGCCTGGTGGGTACCGGACGGCTATCGGCGCAGACCGTGGATTTCATGGGTGATACGCTCGGCTCGTTCTCCTCGCTGGGCATCCAGCCGGGCAGTTGGCGGCGCGTGGGCGACCATTACGAAGCCGTGCTGTGGACCTTGCCTGATCGTGGCCTCAACGACCCCGGCGCGCACCTGTTCTACGACTACGCGGCGCGCCTGCATCGCTTCCGCCTGCGCTTCACGCCCGACCAGGGTACGGGCCGTGCGTCCGCGCAGCAGGTGGAGATCGTGCCGGACGGCGGCCTGGTGCTGACGGACTTCCGTGGCAAGCCGTTCACCGGCGTGGACCCGGCGCAGGGCACGCTGACCGAACACGGCATCCTGTTGCCCTCGCCCAGTCATGACCTTGGTGCGGGCAAGGTATCGATCGACGCCGAGTCGCTGCAGTTCACCCGCGACGGCAGCTTCTACGTCGGCGACGAGTACGCCGCCAACGTCTACTACTTCGACGCGAAGGGCCGCCTGCGCGGCGTCATCACCCCACCGCCGGCCGTGGTGCCGCGCACCGGCGGCAAGATCGACTTCAACTCGCTGGCGCCGCCGGAGACCGGCCGCCGCAACAACCAGGGCGTGGAGGGCATGTCGCTGTCGCCCGATGGCACGCGCCTGTTCGTGGCGCTGCAGAGCGCGCTGATCCAGGATTCGGCCAAGGGCAATGCCAGCGGCCGCGTCAACACACGCGTGCTGGTCTACGACGTGAGCCACCAGGCCACGCCCGCCCACCCCATCGGCCACTACGTCATCACGCTGCCCGCCTATACCGCCAAGGGCGATGGCGGCGCGCTGGACCAGACCGCGGCGCAAAGCGAAGTGCGCGCGCTGAACGACCACCAGTTCCTGATGCTCTCGCGCGACGGCAACGGCCTGGGCAGCGACAACGGCCGGCCGTTCGTCACCAAGAGCGTGCTGCTGGTGGATACCAACGGCGCCACCAACCTCGCCGGCAGCCGCTACGAAACGACCACGGCCTCGGTACTCGCCGCGCCGGTGGCTTCCGCGCTGCGCGACGATATCCAGCCGCTGGCCTGGGTGGAGCTGGTGAACCTGCTCAATCCGGTGCAGCTCGGCCGCTTCGGGCTCAACCTGGACGATCCCATGCGCCGCGAGCCAACCACGCTGTCGGAGAAGTGGGAGGCGATGGACCTGGTGCCGACGCTCGACCCGGCCCATCCCGAGGATTGGTTCCTCTTCGTCGGCAACGACAACGACTTCATCGCCAGCCATTGCGTGATGCAGGGCCAGGCCTGCGATGCCACGTTCGACAACGACAACCGGCTGCTGGTCTACCGACTGACCTTGCCCACCATGCAGCGGCCGTCCGCGCCGGCGCACTGATCGTGGGTCAGGGCGTGGCGCGTGCCGTCGCGGAGGCATTCGCCGCCCGCAGCCGCGCCGCCTGCACGGCGGCGAGCCGGGCCCTGATCGCCGGCATGGCGGCCAGCGCAGCGCGCTCGCCTTCCATGATGGCCTGGTTCTTCTGCTCGAAATCCGTGGCGCCGATCTGGTTCACCTTGGGGCGGATCACGATATCCGCCCGCGCCAGCTCCTGTTCGCCCAGCTTCTGGCCCATGATCGCGATCGACTGGCCGACGATGCCGAGCATGCCCTGCGGGTTGCTGCCGTCGGCCTTGCTGGAGATATCCACCGCGATCACCACGTCGGCGCCGAGCTGACGCGCCGCATCCACCGGCACTGGGCTGACCACGCCACCGTCGACGTAGTGCCTGCCGTTGATCGCCACCGGCTCGAATACTCCGGGCACGCTGCTGGAGGCGCGCACCGCCTGGCCGGTATTGCCGCGCACGAACACCGTGCGCTGGCCCGTCTCCAGCTGGGTGGCCACGGCGGCGAACGGCAGGCCGAGCTTGTCCAGCGGGCGGTTGTTCACCCGCTGGTTCACGTAATCCTGCAGCGCCTGGCCTTGCACCATGCCGCCGGCGAACAGGCGCACGTCGCGCAGTTGGCCCTCGTCCAGCGAGGAGGCGGTTTCCTGCAGCTGGAACCCATCCATGCCGCTGGCGTACAGCGCGCCGACCACGCTGCCCGCACTGGTGCCGGCCACCACATCGGGATGGATGCCGTTGGCTTCCAGCATCTTGATCGCCCCGATATGCGCAAAGCCCTTGGCCGCGCCGCCGCCCAGTGCCAGCCCGATGCGCAGCTTGGCGGGCGGCTGCAACACCACCACGGGCGGCGGGGTGGGTTTGGTGCCGAAGCAGGCGCAAAGCGCCAGGCTGGCAAGCAGGGGCAGCAGGCGACGAGGATGGCGGAAGCGGGACATGGCGGGCGCGCGTGGAGGGATGGGCACCGCCGCCCCACGATGGAGGCGACGGCTGGCGCGCGAGTGTAAGGCCGCGATGGGGCGCCGCGGTGTCGGATCCGGGCGCGCCGTTGGGCAGGACTCAGGATAAGGCAGGGGCTAGGGCGGACTTGGCACCCCCACTACCCGTCCCCCGTCCCCAGCTCCCCTCAACCCGCCCGATCCGCCTCGACGTGGTAATGCGTGGCCACTTCCACTTCCTTCCGCGAACCCAGGAACACCGGCACGCGCTGGTGCAGGCCGGTGGGCTGCAGGCCCATGATGCGCTCGCGGCCGGTGGTGGCCGCGCCGCCGGCCTGCTCGATGATGAAGGCCATCGGGTTGGCCTCGTACATCAGGCGCAGCTTGCCGCCCTTGGCCTTGATCTTGGCGTCCAGCGGATAGAAGAACACGCCGCCGCGGGTAATGATGCGGTGCACGTCGGCCACCATCGAGGCCACCCAGCGCATGTTGAAGTCCTTGCCACGGGGACCGTCCACGCCGGCCAGCAGCTCGCCGATATAGCGCTGCATCGGCGTCTCCCAGTGGCGCTGGTTGGACATATTGATGGCGAACTCGGCGGTTTCCTCCGGGATGCGGATGTCACGCCGGCTGAGGATGAAGCTGCCGACTTCACGGTCCAGGGTGAACTCGTGCGTGCCGTGGCCGAAGGTCAGCACCAGCACCGTGGCCGGCCCGTACACCACGTAGCCGGCGGCCAGCTGGGTGGTGCCCGGCTGCAGGAAGTGCTCGGCCTTCGGCTCGGTGACGCCATCGGGGCAGCGCAGGATCGAGAAGATGGTGCCGACGGAGATGTTCACGTCGATGTTCGAGCTGCCGTCCAGCGGATCGAACAGCAGCAGGTGATGGCCCTTCGGATACATGTCGGGGATCGGCTGCGGGTCCTCCATTTCCTCCGAGGCGCAGGCAGCGAGCTGGCCGCCCCAGGCATTGGCCTCCAACAGGATCTCGTTGGAGATCACGTCCAGCTTCTTCTGCGCCTCGCCCTGGATATTGCCGGTGCCGGCATCGCCCAGCACTCCGCCGAGGGCGCCCTTGTTGGTGGCCACCGCGATGCGCTTGCAGGCGCGCGCGACCACTTCGATCAGCAGGGAAAGCTCGGCGTTGACATGGCCGGCGCGACGTTCCTCGATCAGGAACTGGATCAGCGAGATGGACTTCATGGCGAACCCGCGGGAAAAGGTGCGCCTATTGTCCGGGCGGCACCGGTACTTGTCAGCTCACTATGTGGCCAGTAGGGCCTCCGGAAACCACCAGCCCACAAGGTGGCCCGCCCTGCTGACAACACGCTGGCAGCAGGGGGCGCCCACACTGGCCGCCGTCAAAAGGAGGGAGTCTCATGCGCGATACGGTGTATTTCCTGGCTTTCGACGGCTTCGCCGACTGGCATGCCGCACACGCCCTGTGCGAGATCCGCCGCCCGGGGGAATGGCGATTGCGGACGGTCGGCTTCTCGCTGCAGCCGGTGGTGTCGATGGGCGGCCTGCGGGTGGTGCCGGAACTGACCCTGGACCAGCTCGACCTCGAGCGCGCCGCGCTGCTGATCGTGCCCGGTGGCTACCTGTGGGAGCACGGGCAGGAAGGCGGAGAGGCGGTGGACGCCGCGCGCCGCGTGCACGATGCCGGCGCGCCGGTGGCGGCCATCGACAGCGGCGTGCTGGTGCTGGCCCGGGCCGGCCTGCTGGATGCCTGCCGCCACACCGGCAGCTGGCCCGGCCATATCGGCACCCACGTGCCAGCCTACCAGGGCGCCGACCAGTACGACGCCAACGTGCTGGCGGTCAGCGACGGCGGCGTGATTACCGCCAGCCAGCTCGGCTGCGTGGAATTCGCCCGCGAGGTGATCCGCACGCTCGATCTGTACAGCCCCAGCGACCGCGAATACTGGTTCCGTCTGTTCAAGCACGCCCTGCCGCCGCCGTGGTGCGCCGCCGAAGTGTCGGCGGCCGTCGCGGCCTGAACCTGAGGAATCGTGCCATGTCCTCGCCGATCGGCAAGATCCTGATGGCCTACCGCCCCCTGTATCTGCGTGGCCTGCTGATGGATGGGCAATACAGGCTGCCTGCCAACATGCCGCCATCCGCCGGCAAACGGGCGGAGACCGAAACCACCGCCATCGAACGCAGGCCGTCCGCGGCCTGCAAGCCACTGCAAGGAGCTACGCGATGAATCGCATCCACCGTGGCAGTTGCCACTGCGGCGCCGTCCGCTACGAAGCGGAGCTGGACCTGGCCGCCGGCACCGGCCGCTGCAACTGCTCGATCTGCCGCAAGCTGCGCTTCTGGGGCGCGATGGCCAAGCCAGCGACGTTCCGCCTGCTCAGCGGCGAGGACGCACTGGCGGACTATCAGTTCGCCACCCACAGCGCGCACAACCTGTTCTGCCGCCATTGCGGCGTGCATGCCTTCCACCGCGGCTACGTGGAGGCGGTCGGCGGCGCCTACGTATCTATCAACGTGGCTTGCCTGGACGACGTGAGCGACGAGGAATGGGCCGCCGCGCCGGTGGGTTATGCCGATGGCCGCGCCGACAACTGGCGCGAAACACCGGCCGTGAGCAGCTACCTCTGAATCCATCCGCGCCGGAGACAAGCTATGTCGCTGCCATGCGTATCCGCCCCAGGGCAGGCGGCGAGGGCCGTTGCACCAGGCGGCCCTGGGAGATGTCCGTGCCCTGTGGGAGCGCACCCTGCGCGCGACCGGGGAGACAAGGCATCGCAAAGAGGATGGCGTTGCCGCTTCACTGGCCAGTCGCGCACAGGGTGCGCTCCCACAGGGTGTCCGGCAAGGCATGACTCCCGGCGCTGGCCGCTGCCGCACGACTGGGCGATGATGGAACGATGCGTCGCGCCGACCGGCTCTTCCTCATCATCCACGCCCTGCGCGGCCGCCGTACCGCGCTGCAGGCGCGCCAGTTGGCGGGCACGCTGGGCGTATCGCTGCGCACGGTCTACCGCGACGTGGCCGACCTGCAGCTCTCCGGCGTGCCCATCGAGGGCGAGGCCGGCGTGGGCTACCTGCTGCGCAAGGGATCGGACATCCCGCCGCTGATGTTCACCGCCGACGAACTCGAATCGCTGGTGGTCGGCACGCGTTTCGTGCGCGCCTTCGCTGGCCAGAAGCTGGCCGAGAGCGCGCAGGCGGCCCTGCTGAAGATCGAGGCGGTGCTGCCACCTGAGTTGCGCGAGCGCGCCAGCCGCACGCGCATCTACGCGCCGATCTGGCGCGACCAGAGCAAGAGCGATTTCGCCGCATTGATCGATCGCCTCAACGCGGCCATCACCGATGGCCAGGTGCTGCGGCTCGACTACAGCGACGAGGCCGGCCGCCAGAGCACCCGCGAGGTGGAGCCGCTGTGCCTGGCGTTCTGGGGCGGCGCCTGGACGCTGGGTACCTGGTGCCGCCTGCGCATCGGCTTCCGCAACTTCCGTCCCGACCGCATCCAGAGCTGTGTCCTCACCGGTGAGCGCTTCGACAGCGTGGAGGGCCGCAACCTCGACGCCTACCTGCAGGCGATGCGTGGGTACTACGAGGGCATGGAGGGCTGATCGCGCCTCGTCGCGGTGCCAGGCAGCGGGCCACGATGGCGCAGGAAGCGGCGGGACGCTACCCAGCTTCTGTCACAGGCGCCCGGGGAGCGGAGGGTGGAGGATGGCCGGCTGGTGCCATCGCCACCACTTCTTCGTCCAAGGGGAATCCGCAGTGAACAAAGCGCTACGCATGACTTGGCTGGCCGCGGCCGCTTTCGCCGTCGCCGTACCGGCCTGGGCCGAGCAGAATGCCGACGCCCGCTTCAAGCAGATCTACGAGCAGGAATGGGCCTGGCGCAATGGCCAACCCGGTGCCGGCGGCTCCAGCGAGGCGCAGCTCAACGGCTCCAGGTTGAACAATGTGGACCCGGCCAGCCAGCAGCAGCGCCTGGACTACTGGCAGAAGGTGATGGCAAGCCTGGATGGCATCGACCCCACGCAGCTCTCGCCCGAGGACCAGGTCAACTATGCGGTCTATCGCGCGCAGATCCGGAACCTGCTCGCCGCGCAGCAGTTCAAGGACTGGCAGATGCCGTTCAACAGCGACTCGGCGTTCTGGAGCGAACTGGGCTACCTGCTGGAAGGCGGCCGCCTGCACACCGCGCAGGACTACCAGCACTACATCGACCGCCTGGGCCAGGTGCCGTCGTACTTCCAGCAGCAGATCGACAACATGCGCGCCGGCCTGGCCCGCGGCTTCAGCGTGCCGCGCGAGGTGCTCAATGGCCGCGACGTGTCGATCGCCTCGGTAGCCGAGCTGAAGGACCCCACCCAGAGCACCTTCTACAAGCCGTTCCTGAAGATGCCCGCCTCGATTCCGGCGGCCGATGCGGACAAGCTGCGCGAACAGGCCAAGCAGGCGATCACGGGCAAGGTGGTGCCCGCCTACGCCAACCTGCTGACCTTCTTCCGCAACGAGTACGTGCCCAAGGCGCGTACCACGCTGGCGGCCGAATCGATGCCCGACGGCAAGGCCTGGTATCGCCAGCAGATCATCGAATACACCACGCTGGACCTGGACCCCGACGCCATCCACAAGGTCGGCCTGGACCAGGTGGCCAAGATCCACGCCGAGATGGTCAAGACCATGCAGGAGACGGGCTTCAAGGGAAGCTTCGCCGACTTCCTGCATTTCCTGCGCACCGACCCGCAGTTCTATGCCAAGACGCCCGACGAACTGCTGATGCGCACCGCCTGGGTGGCCAAGCAGGTGGACGCCCAGCTCGGCAAGGAATTCGGCCGCCTGCCGCGCCAGCGCTTCGCCATCGTGCCGGTGCCGATGGATATCGCGCCGTACTACACCTCCGGCCGCGGCGGTGCGGGCACCTACCTGGTCAATACCTACGACCTGCCGTCGCGCCCGCTGTTCAACATGCCGGCCTTGACCCTGCACGAGTCGATGCCCGGCCACGCGCTGCAGCTGTCGCTGGCCGCCGAGCAGCATGGCCAGCCGGAGTTCCGCCGCGAGGGCTACATCTCCGCCTATGGCGAAGGCTGGGGCCTGTATTCGGAATATCTCGGCAACGAGATGGGCATCTACCAGACGCCCTATGAGCGCTTCGGCTACCTCACCTACCAGATGTGGCGCGCCTGCCGCCTGGTGGTCGATACCGGCATCCACCACCTCGGCTGGACCCGCCAGCAGGCCATCGATTACATGACGCAGAACACGGCGCTGTCCGATCGCGAGATCGCCAACGAAGTGGACCGCTACATCAGCTGGCCGGGCCAGGCGTTGTCCTACGAGCTGGGCTACCTGAAGATCCTGGAACTGCGCCAGAAGGCCGAGCAGGCGTTGGGACCGAAGTTCGACATCCGCCACTTCCACGACACCGTGCTGCAGATCGGTTCGGTGCCGCTGCCGGTGCTGGAGCAGCGCATCGACCGCTTCATCGCCGAGGGCGGCCCGGAGCCGGACTTCGGCTGCGACTGCGCCAAGGACAAGGACGCCAAGGCCCCGTAGACTTCGCCCACCGCGCTTGCGTCGTTTCGGGGGGAACGGGTATGGGCGACACGCCTGGCGTGTTGGTGAAGGACTGGAAGGAAGCGATTCGCTATCCCGTGGTCTATCGCGTGACCACGGAGTCGCGGATCGCCCTGGCCCTGCTGGGGCTGTTGTTCGGCGCCTGCGGCGTGATGCTGGCCTGGACGCTGTGGCAGCGACACCTGGACCCTGCCGGCGCCGCCGCCATGGGGCTCATGGTGCTGGGCCTGCTGGCCGTGCCGGTCTATGGCGCGGCCTACGCGGCCAATGCCAGCCTGACCCTGGAGCGCGACGCCATCGAGGTGCGCAAGGCATTCTCCTCGCGCCGCCTGCGGCTGGCCGACATCCAGGGACGGCGCATTGGCCAGGGGCGATCGGGCAGGTACCGCATCATCGTGCCGTTCGACCGCCGTCCGCTGATGATCGACGGCGCCTCGTTCGGGCTGGACGACCGCTTCCAGGCATGGTTCAACGCACTGCCGGACCTGACCGCGCAGGAGCAGGTCGCTACCCGGGCTCAAGTGGAGAACGACCCCTCGCTGGGCCGCGACGCGCATGAACGCCTCGCCCGGCTCGACCGGGCCAGGCGGCTGGCCAAGGTGCTCAACGCGGCGCCGATGGCCCTGCTGCTATGGGCCATGGTCTATCCCCGGCCCTACGCCATCGTGATCGCCTGCGCGGCCCTGCTGCCCTGGCTGGGCGTGGCGATGGCCTGGGCCAGGCCCAACCTGTTCCAGCTCGACGGCAAGCCCGGCGACGTGCGGCCCAACGTGGGCACGCTGCTCTATATGCCGCCCCTGGTGCTCGGCCTGCGCGCGCTGTTCGACATCACCCTGGTCGACCGGGGCCCGCTGCTGCTGTGGGGGCTGTTGCTGGGCCTGCCGCTGTGCCTGGCGGCCCTGCTGGCGCCCAGGGCGGCAACCGCCGGACGGCGCGTGACGATCGGCCTGCTCATGCTGCCCTTCGCCTTCGCGTACGGGACCGGTCTGCTCGCACTGGCCGACACGCGATGGGACGCGGCCCGGTCCGAGGTATATCCCACCGCCGTCACCGGCAAGGAAGTCAGCCGCGGCAAGACCACCACCTACTACCTGGACCTGGCGCCCTGGCACCCCCGCATCGCCAGGAACCACGTCGCGGTGCCGCGCGCCTACTACGACGCCGTGCGGCGGGGCGATCCGGTCTGCGTGCGCTTGCATCCGGGCCGGTTCGGCCTGCGCTGGATGCAGGTCGGGGGTTGCGGCTAGCGGGGCAAGGTCGTGGCGAAAAATTCACCCATGAAGTAGAATCATCGTCAACTTCACTGGGAGAGTCATGCCATGGCTGCTCATCTCCAGCCTGAAAGCATCCCCGGCGCGGACCTCGGCGGCCCCGCGCTGCGCGCCTTCTTCCGGCTCGCCGAACGCTGGAACCTGCGCATCGCCGACCAGCGCCGGCTGCTGGGCGATCCGCCGGAATCGACCTTCTACAAGTGGAAGCGCCTGCAGTCGGGCACGCTGGGCCGCGACACGCTCGAACGCATCAGTTATCTGCTGGGCATCTTCAAGGACCTGCAGATCCTGTTTCCCGATGAGCAGCAGGCCGACACCTGGGTGCACCGCGCCAACCAGGCGCCGCTGTTCGGCGGGCAGTCCGCCTTGCAGCGGATGCTGTCAGGCAACGTCGCGGACCTGTTCGTGGTGCGCCAGTACCTGGACGCCCAGCGCGGCTGGGGCTGATGCGCATCCTTCCCGCGTCGGCCCGTCACATGGCGCGGCGGGTAGGACAGGCGTTCAGCCGCCAGGCGCAGCAGGCCACGTGCCGCCACTTCCTGCCATGGACGACCCTGCGGCCCACGTCGCAGCCAGCGATACGCCTACCCGACATACTCGCTTCCCCCGGCAGATCGCGTGAGTAGCATCGTCATGGCCGACACTCCACCGCTCAAGCGCATCCGCTGGAACCAGGCCTATCGCATCGTGCCCAGCCGTTTCCCGCCGGTCGGCGTATTCGACCGCATCGCCGAGCCCGGCGACCTGGAGGCGCTGTACGCCATCGAGGCCATGACCAATCCGCGCCTGCGCGACGAGTTGGGCGACTTGCGCCTGGTGCCGCCCGAGCGGCGCGTCAGCGGTCCCGGCACCACGCCGGTGATGGCGGCGTTCACCCATCTCAACCCGGAAGGCAGTCGCTTCTCCGATGGCAGCTGGGGCGTGTTCTACGCCGGCCACAGCGTCGCCACCGCGGTGGAGGAAACGGTGTACCACCGCGAGCGTTTCCTGGCTGCCACGGCGGAGCCGCCGTGCGACATCGAGATGCGCTGCTACCGCACCAGCATCCACGCCAGGCTGCACGACCTGCGCGGCGGCTGGAAGGCCGAGCACGATCCCGACCACTACGCGGCGGGCGTGTTGCTGGCGCGCCGATTGCGCGCCGAGGGATCGGACGGACTGGTTTACGACAGCGTGCGCCATCGCGGCGGCGAATGCGTGGCGGTGTTCTATCCCGATCGCGTGGCGCCCTGCGTGCAGGCGCAGCATCTGATGTACCGCTGGAATGGCAAGCGCATCGCCCAGGTGCTTACCGTGGACGAATGGAAACGCGGTTGAGCAGCGGCATGCGTTGAGCGTTCCCAAAAAGAACGGGCCTTCCGTTGCGGAAGGCCCGCCCCAGCGTCCGTGCCGGTACCCCCTTTTCTTGGGATTCTTTTAGAAGCGATAGCCGAGGCTGACGCCGTAGACCAGCGGGTTGATCTTGGCGTTGCCGACCTTGGTGCCGTCCACCTTCACGTCGCTCTTGATGTTGACCCAGCGCAGGTCGGCGGTGAAGATCCACTTCGGATTGATCTTCACGTCGATACCCGCGTGGGCGGCCACGCCGACACTGTTCTCGATGCTGACGCTGGAGCCCTTCAGCGCACCGGCGCTCTTGGTGTCGAAGAAGTTGGTGTAGTTGACGCCGACGCCCAGGAACGGCGATACCGCGGCATCGGGCAGGAAGTGATAGTTGATGCCGAGCGTGGGCGGCAGCTGCTTGGTCTTTGCCACCTTGCCCAGGCCGGAGAGCTTCACGTCGTGCTGGAACGGCCAGGCGGCCAGGACGTCCACGCCGATGTTGGGCGTGATCATGTATTCGAGGCTGGCGCTGGGGCGCACGCTGGTGCTTATCGAAGAGCGGGCGCCGGCGAGGTCGCCGTTGTGGCTCTTGGGATCGACGGCATGGGCACCGAAGCGCACCACCCAGTTGTCATTGGTATCGGCGTGGGCGGCAGGCGCGACGACGGCACCCAGTGCAGCGGCCATGGCGAGAGAGAGCAGGACTTTCATAGGGTTCATCCGTGTCTGTCATTAGGACGGCGCCATGGTCGTAAGGATTTCGTTGTGCGCTTTTGATCTGCGTCATAGATCCCTGGGGCATACGGCCGCAGGCGCTAATGCCTGCAAAACAAATGGCCCGCCTTGCGGGCAGGCCATGGCGCAGTGGGAAGCGGCGCAGCTCGCTCAGGTGTCGGCGTTGGTCGCCCAGCCTTCGCGATTGCCGCGCGTGAATACGCGGTCGCCATCCAGCACGTCGCCGGCGGCATGCGCCGGTTGCTCGCGCAGGCGGGCGTAGATCGGCGCGAAGTCAGGACGGGTCGCCTCGAACAGCTGCTCGAAGCTGTCGATCACGAAGTAGGTCTGCTGGTAGGTATCGATGCGGTAGCGCGTGCTCATCACGCGCTCCAGGCCGAAGCCGATGCGGTTGGGCGAGGGCGAATCCAGCGAATGGATCGACTCGCCCTTGGAGCTGACGATGCCCGCGCCATAGATGCGCAGGCCATCCCCGGTGTTTATCAGGCCGAATTCCACCGTGTACCAGTACAGGCGCGTGAGGTTCATCAGCGCCTCGGGGCCAATCGCGAAGGCCTTCATGCCGCCCCGGCCGTAGGCCTGCATGTAGTCGGCGAACACCGGGTTGAGCAGCAGCGGCACGTGGCCGAACAGGTCGTGGAACAGGTCGGGCTCGCTCAGGTAGTCCAACTGCTCGGGCTTGCGGATCCACCAGCTGACCGGGAAGCGGCGATGGGCCAGGTGGTCGAAGAACACCTCGTCGGGCAGCAGGCCTTCCACGGCCACCAGTTCCCAGCCGGTGGCCTTGCCCAGCACCTGGTTGAGGTCGCTGAATTTCGGGATGCCGCCGTCGCCCAGGCCGAAGCGCGCCACGCCATCGAGGAACTCCTGGCAGGCCCGGCCGGGCAGCAGCTCGCGCTGGCGCCGGTAGAGGGTGTCCCATACCTCGTGGTCGGTATGGCTGTAGTCCGCCCAGGGCTGCTCCACCACGCCGGTGGCGTAGACCGGCACGTAACCCCGGTCGGTCTGCTGGTGTTCGACGCGGCGTGGATTGGCGTTCATAGGGGGCTCCTGGCGCTGGGCCGTCGGGGTTGTCCTACAAGACAGCATAGGCCGGTTGCCGCGCATGATGTTTGTTTGATTGCGCTTTCTGTGGCTGTTTGCGCAATAATCATGCGCATACAAGCCATAAATTGGATATTTATTGCCGTGACCACCCTGGACCGCACCGACCTGCGCATGCTCGCCGTGCTGCAGCGAGATGGCCGCATCACCAATGCCGAGCTGGCGGAGAAGGTGAGCCTGTCGGCCTCCGCCTGCTTGCGCCGCCTGCAACGGCTGGAGGCGGATGGCGTGCTCACCGGCTATACCGCCCAGGTGGATCCCCAGGCGGTGGGGCTGGGCCTGCAGGCCTTCGTCCGCGTGCAGCTGACCAAGCACGAGAGCGCGGCGGTGGAGCGTTTCGTCGAGCGGGTGAACGGCTGGGACGAGGTGGTGTCCTGCTACGCGCTGACCGGCGACATGGACTACCTGCTGCACGTCTACGTGGCCGACCTGCAGGACTTCTCGCGCTTCCTGCTGGATCGGTTGCTGAACGCGGCGGGGGTGGCCGACGTCAATTCCAGTTTCGTCTTGCGTACCGTCAAGCGATCGGCCGCTTTGCCCCTGGCCCAGTGGGAGCGCTAAGAGCCTGTGGCAAGGGGACGCAGGAGGCTCGACTAACGCTAAACTAACCCGACCGATGAACACCCACACCCTTTCCGCCCCGGCCCGACGCGACCTGATGCGCCCCTTGCGCTACCTCTGGCGCGTGCCATTGCTGCTGCTGCACGTGCTGCTGGGCATCGGGCTGTGCGCGCTGGTGCTGAGCTGGGGACGCGATGCGGTGATGCGCGAAGGCCGCGAGCCGTTCACCCATCGCACCATCCGCTGGTGGTCGACCGCGCTGCTGCGCATCTTCGGCCTGCGCTCGGTGCGGATCGGCAAGCCGCTGGCCGACCCGGTGATGTTCGTGGCCAACCACACGTCCTGGCTGGACATCGAGCTGCTGCACAGCCAGCGCGCGGCCTGCTTCGTGGCCAAGGCCGAGATCGCCAGCTGGCCGCTGGTGGGTTGGCTGGCCGCGGCCGGCGGCACCATCTTCCACCGGCGCGGCAGCAACCATTCGCTGGCGGCGGTGATGCAGGTGATGGTCGAGCGCCTGCGTGCCGGCCGCTCGGTGGCGGTGTTCCCGGAAGGCGGCACGGGACACAACGGCGTGCTGCGCGTGTTCCATGCGCGCATCTTCCAGGCCGCGCTGGATGCCGGGGTGCCGGTGCAGCCGGTGGCGCTGCGCTTCGCGCGCGACGGGCGGCGGGTGATCGACGCCGGTTTCCGCGAGCACGAGAACTTCATGCAGAACTTCCTGCGCCTGCTGGGCGAGGCGCCGCTGGACGCCGAGGTGCGCTTCCTTGAGCCGGTGCCGTCCACGCCCGACGCGCGACGCCGCATGGCGGAGTTCTCGCGCGAGCGCATCGCGCAGGCGCTGGAAGACCAGCCGGATCGCGATAGCCGCGCATGAGCTTGCCCAAGGGAACGGATTTCCTGCCGCCATGGCCGCTGCGCAGCGGCCATGTCCAGACCATGCTGTCGTCCAGCGGCATACGTCGGCTGCTGTTGCCCAAGGCCGCCCACGCGGTGCTGGAAGGCGCAGAATCGGTGATGGTCGATGGCGGCGACGGCGTGCGCCTGACCGGCGCCTATACCGCCCAGAAGGCGCTGGGACGCTCGCGTGGCCTGGCCGTGCTGTTCCATGGCTGGGAAGGCAGCGTCGATTCCACCTATGTGCTGCAGACCGGCAGCCGTCTGCTGCGGGATGGCTGGGACATCTTCCGCCTCAACTTCCGCGACCACGGCGACAGCCACCATCTCAACGAGGCGCTGTTCCACTCCTGCCGCATCGATGAGGTAGTCAACGCGCTGGCCGACGTCGCGCGGCGCTATCCGAGCCGGCCGATGGCCCTGGCGGGCTTCTCGCTGGGCGGCAATTTCGCCCTGCGCGCCGCCCAGCGCGCGCCGGCGGCCGGCCTGCCGTTGAGCTATGCGCTGGCGGTGTGCCCCATCATCGATCCCAGAGAGGGCCTGTTCTCGCTGGAGCAGTCCGCGCCGTGGTTCTACCAGGCGTATTTCATGCACAAGTGGCGGCGCTCGCTGCAGGCCAAGCAGGCGGCCTTTCCGCACCTCCAGTATTTCGAGCTGTCCGAGCTCAAGCAGAACCTGCGCGGCCTCACCGCCTCGCTGGTGGCGCGGCATACCGACTTCGGCTCGCTGGAAGCCTATCTGGACGGCTATTCGGTGGCGGGCCGCGCGCTGGCCGACCTGCACGTGCCGGCCACGATCCTCACCGCGCGCGACGATCCGGTGATCCCGGTGGACGCGTTCGAGCGACTGGAGCTGCCGGCTAACGTGGAGCTGGATATTTCCACCTACGGCGGGCATTGCGGCTTCATCCGCGGCTGGGACATGACCAGTTTCACCGACGACTACATCGCGGCGCGCTTCAACACCATCGCCTCCGCCTGAGTGCGTCTCGTTGACAGCGGGCCGCACGGGGCCGACGATGCGGCAGCTGTCATACCGCCGTCGGATCATCCATCGTGCAACCTGGCCCGGGAGGGCGTGGCCATGGGCAGAGAGGCCAGAGGTATCTTCGAGGTAAAGATCACGCCGCAGCCGGCGCAGGAGGGCGTGGGCGATCCCAGCGTCGGCCGCATGGCGATCGAAAAACGCTTCCATGGCGAATTCGATGGCACGGGCCGCGGCCAGATGCTGGCGATGGGCACCGCGGTCGATGGCTCGGCCGGCTATGTGGCGATGGAGCGCGTGTCGGGCACGTTGCATGGACGCAGCGGCAGTTTCGCGCTGCAGCATACCGGCACCATGAAGCGCGGCACGCCACGGCTGTCGGTGACCATCGTGCCCGATTCGGGAACGGAGGGGTTGAGCGGCATCGAAGGCCGGCTCGACATCACCATCGCCGATGGCGTGCATCACTATGCGCTGGCCTACGAGCTGCCCGATACCGCCTGATGTTGCGGCGATCGCGAACAGGCTCTTGTACCGATTCCTTCGTTTCCAGGAGATCCACCGTGCAACTGCGCAGCGACAATTTCAGCCATGGGGAACCGATTCCGCCCCGCTACGCCTTCGCCAAGCGAGCCCAGCCAGTCGCCCTCTCGGACAACCTGAGTCCGCACCTGGCCTGGAGGGAGGCGCCGCTGGCGACGCGTTCCTTCGTGCTCACCTGCCTGGACTTCGACGTGCCGAGCAAGCCCGACGACGTCAACAAGGAAGGCCGCACCGTGCCGGCCGACCTGCCGCGCGTGGAGTTCGTGCACTGGCTGATGGCGAACATTCCGGTCGAATGCGGCGAGTTGGCCGAAGGCGCCTGCAGCGATGGCATCGTGCCGCACGGCAAGCGCGCGCCCTACGGGCCGCCCGGCAGCGTGCAGGGCCGCAACGACTACACCGGCTGGTTCGACGCCGATCCGGACATGCGCGGCGAATACCTCGGCTACGACGGCCCCTGTCCGCCATGGAACGATTCGCTGGTGCACCACTACCACTTCCGCCTGTACGCGCTGGACGTGGAACGCCTGAAGCTCGCCGACGGCTTCACCGTGAAGGAACTGCGCGAGGCGATGGATGGCCACGTGCTGGCCGAGGCGGAACTGATGGGCACCTACGCGCTGAACCCGGCGCTGGAAGCTTCGTGAACGGCGTCCAACGGTTTCGCCGGTCGCCCTCGCCTTCACGCTCGCAAGGCACGTGGTGTGGATGAATGTCGGCGGGGCGATGTGCTGCCCCGCCGAGAGGAAACGCACCATGCTCCACTATGCCCTGGTCTTTCTGGTCATCGCGATCATCGCGGCGTTGCTGGGCTTTACCGGCATTGCCGGCACCGCCGCGTGGATCGCCAAGATTCTCTTCATCATCTTCCTGATTCTCGCCGTCATCGCCTTTTTCCGCCGGGCGAGTTGATGTCGATGCGCGCCGGCGCGGCGCGATTTGGTTACAGTGATTTCCCGCCTCATCGGAGAACGTCATGAACAAGCAAGTCCAGGCGCATGAGGAAAACGGTGCCGCCGAGCGCATCGAGGAACGCGCCGAACGCATCAAGCAGGCCACCTCCAGCGCCGTGGCGAGCACCAAGGAAGCGGTCGAGCGCGCGGCCGATCATGTCGAGGAAAGCCTGCACCATGCCACTGACAAGGCCGCCGACGCGGCGACCCGTGCCAGTGCCAAGGCCGAGGAGGTCCGCCAGCGCGGCCGCGAGGCCTACGACGACGCGATCGACCGCGCCGACGAGTGGCTGGAACGGGCGCGCGACTACGTGCGCGAGAAGCCGGTGCAATCGGTGGCCATCGCGCTTGGCGCCGGCTGGCTGCTGGGGCGCATACTCCGCCGCTGACATCACCACGCTGAGGACGGCGGATGGACCAGACCGGACGCGACGACGCGCCCGCCTCGCCCGAGGAAACGGCTGCGGCGTCTCCCGGCCTGCTGGACGATATCGGCCGGCTCGGCCGCGCCTTCCGCCAGCTGTTCGGCGCGCAGCTGCACCTGCTGGCGGCCGAACTGGGGCTCGCGCGCAGCGCCGTGCACTGGCTGCTGGTGGCCGCATTGGCGGCCACCGTCGCCGCGGTGGGCCTGGGTCTGACCCTGCTGGGGCTGGCCGGCTGGCTGCTGGCGCAGTGGTTCGGTTCGTGGGCCTGGGCGCTGCTGGGGCTGGCGCTGCTGGAGCTCGGTTTCCTGGCCGGCGCCGTCGTGCTGTTCCGCCGCTGCATGCACTGGATGACCCTCCCCGCGACGCGGCGCGAATGGAGTGCGATGATGCGCGAGGCCCTGCATCGTCCCGAGCCGCGGGACGACGCCCCCCCGGAGGATGCGCCATGAGCCTGACCAAGCAGTTGCGTGCCGTGCGCTCGGCGCAGCACCGCGCCGGGCAGGCGCGCCATGAACTGGCCGAACCCGTGCATGCCTTGCTGTCGCGCGGGCAGCGATACCCGCTGACCACGGTCGGCATGGCGGCGGGTGCGGGCTTCGTGCTCGGGCAGCTGAACGTGCATCCGCTGCGCGTGCCGGGGCTCGGCGCCTTGCTGAGCGGCACCGCCGCGGAACTGGTGGGCCAGGCGGCACGCCTGCTGGCCGAGTTCGCGCAGGGCAGCTTCGACGTCTCATGAACGAGCCGACCGCCATCCCGTCGCCCGTCGCCGGAAGGGACGCGGCGCAGGCCGGAGTACCCGTCGAGGCGGTGCAGCCGCTGCCTGAGGCGCGGGGCGTGGTGCGCGCGCAGCGCACGCAGAGCGCACGGCGCCACCTGCGCGGCATCCGCATCGTGCTCAACGTATTCCTCGCGCTGGCACTGCTGTACACGGTGACGATCACCCGGCAGCTGCTGATACCGCTGGTGCTGGCCTCGTTCATCGGCCTGGCGCTCAATCCCATCGTGGCGCGCTGCGCGCACCTGGGCATCCCGCGCTGGCTGGGCGCCAGCGTGCTGATGATCGGGCTGGCCGCCGCCATCGGCACGGGCGTGGGCATGCTGACCCAGCCGGCGCTGGGCTGGGTCCATGGAGCACCCACCGCGATCCGCAGCTTCGTGCCCAAGCTGCGCTCCATCATGCAGCCGCTGGAGGCGGCCAACCGCGCCACGCAAAGCCTTACCGGGCAGGTGCGCGCGCAGCAGGCGGCGCAGCCGTTGTCCATCACCGCCTGGGATGTGGTGGCCTCCGCGCCGAAGGTGCTGGCGGGCGTGCTCACGGTGATGCTGCTGGTGTTCTTTTTCCTGATCTACGGCGACCTGATGCTGCGGCGGCTGGTGGAGGCGTCGCCCAGCTTCGGCTACAAGCGCCATGCGATCTCCATCGTGCGCGGCATCCAGTACGAGGTGTCGCGCTACATCCTCACCGCCACGCTGATCAACCTCGCCCTGGGCGCGGTCACCGCCGGCATGCTGTGGCTGTACCGCATGCCGGACCCGCTGCTGTGGGGCGCTGTGGCAATGCTGGCCAACTTCATTCCCTATGTAGGCGCCATCGGCACCACCGCCGTGCTTGCCGTGGTGGGCCTGCTCAATTTCAACGACGCTGGTTCCGCCATGCTGCCGGCGCTGACCTTCGCCGGCATCACCGCCTTCGAGGGCAACGTGGTGACGCCGCTGATCCAGGGCCACCGCATGCGGCTGAGCCCGATCGCGATCCTGCTGTGGCTGCTGGTGTGGGGCTGGCTGTGGGGCATTCCCGGTGCCCTGCTGGCGGTGCCGATGCTGACCAGCGCCAAGCTGGTGGCCGAACGCGTGCGCGGCTGGCGCTGGTTCGCGCTGATGGTGCAGCGCTGATCCACCCGCCGCCCGCGCCTACCAGTCGATGCGCTGGCGGTCGCGGAAGAAGCCGCCGGTGACGGCGGGACGCGAGGGCAGGGTGGCGGCCCAGACGATGCCGGCGGCGCCTTCGGCCACGGGGCGTCCGCCGTGGCCGCCCATGTCGGTGGCGACCCAGCCGGGGCAGACCGCGTTGACCAGGATGCCGCTGCCCGCCAGCTCGGTGGCGAGCAGGCGCGTGTGGCTGTTGAGCGCGGCCTTGGACACGCGGTAGGCCGGGCAGTCGATGCCCTCGCTGCCGATGGCGCCGCAGCCGCTGGAGACATTGACGATACGGCCGTAATCGTGGCGCCGCATCAGCGGCAGCATGGCCTCGGTGAGCTGCCAGGCACCGAGCAGGTTGGTTTCCAGCGCCTGGCGCACCAGGTCCAGGTCCGCCGTGGAGGCCTGGTGGCCGGTATCGAAGAAGGCGCCGGCATTGTTGACCAGGATGTCCAGGCGGCCGTATTCACCTTCGATGCGGGCGGCAAGCTCGCGGGCGTCCTGCGTCGAGGTGACGTCCAGTTTCGCGACCATCACCGTGCCGCCCTCGCGGCGCAGCTGGCGCGCCGCCTTGTCGCCCAGCGACGGCTGGCGCGCACCCAGCAGCACGGTGATGCCCTCGGCGGCCAACTGCCGCGCCACCTCGAAGCCGAGGCCGCGATTGGCGCCGCTGACCAGCGCCACGCGCTGCGACGGTTCCGGGTCGGGCGCCGCGTGGCGGCGGGCGGGCCTCTCCGGAAACGCCACCGCGTTCATGGCGTGGCGGCCAACTGGTCGCAACGCTCGCTGGCGCAGGCCTGCCAGCCGCCGCCCAGCGCCTTGTAGACCGCCACCGCGCGCAGGTTGATCGAAGCCTGCGCCTCGGCCAGCGAGTCCTCCGCCTCCAACTGGGTGCGCTCGGCGTCCAGCAGCTGCAGGAAGTCGGCGGCGCCTTCCTGGTAGCGGATGCGGGCAAGATCGGCCGCGCGGCGGCTGTTGGTCACCTGGTCCTGCAGCTTGATCACGCGGTCGCGTTGCAGGTTGTAGCCGACGATGGCGTTGTCCACGTCCTCCAGGGCCTGCAGCACGGCGCGCTGGTAGCTGGCCAGCGCGGCATCGGCCCTGGCTTCGCTGGCCTTGACGTTGGAGCGCACGCGCTGGACGTTGAGTCCGGACCAGCTGATGCTCGGCCCGATCGACCAGGCCCGCGACTGCGCGCCGCCGAAATCGTTGCTGCGGCCAGCGAGGAAGCCGAGGAAGCCGCCCAGCGCGATGTGGGGGTAATAGTCGGCCTTGGCCACCCCGATGCGAGCATTGGCGGCGGCCAGCTCGCGCTCGGCCACGCGCACGTCGGGCCGGCGTTGCAGCACGTCGCCGGCGTTGCCGATGGCCAGCGCCACGTCAATCGGCTTGAAGTGCTGCGGCGACAGGTCGATGTCCAGCTCGCCCGGGCGCGTGCCGAGCAGCACCGCCAAGTGCGAGGTGTCGTTCTGCGCCAGCGTCTGCAGCGTGGGCAGCTGGGCTTCCACGAACTTCAGGCGCGCGGTGGCGCTGGCCACGTCCTGTTCCGAGCCCGTGCCGATGTCTGCGCGCGCATGGATCAGGCGCAGCGATTCGCGCTGGTTCTCGATGTCGCGGTTGGCCACGTCGATGCGCAGCTGCACGCCGCGCAGGTCGAAGTAGTAGCGGGCCACCTCGGCGAACAGCGTCACCTGCGCATCCTGCAGCGAGGCCTCGCCGGCACCGGCTTCCGCGCGGGCCGCCTCCACCGAGCGGCGCACGCCGCCGAACAGGTCGATCTCCCAGCTGGCGTCAAAGCCCGCCTGGTAGCTGGTGATGTTGGTGCGCTGGTCGGTGAAGCCCGGCTGCTGTTCCTTGCTGCGCGAGTAGGCCGCCACGGCGTCCACATCCGGGATCTGCGCGGACTTGGCCACGCCCAGCAGGGCGCGCGACTCGCGCAGGCGGGCGTAGGCGATCTTCAGGTCCGGGCTGTTGGCCGCCGCGCGCTGGATCAGCGCATCGAGCGTGGCATCGTTGAACTGCTTCCACCACTGCGCCTGGAAGGTCTGCGTGGACTCCTGCGCATCGATGCCGTGCAGGGCCGCGGGCTTCTCCCGCGGCGCGTGGTAGTCGGGGCCGACGCTCACGCAGCCGGCGAGCATGAGGGCGGCAGCGATGGCGCTGAGCTTGTTCAGGTAAGACATATCAATGCTCCTCGAGGAGGTTGCCGGCCTGCGCCAGGCGGGCGGCCTTGCGGGCGCGGCGGCGTTCGCTGGAGCGTTCGCCCCAGCCGCGCACCAGCACGTAGAACAGCGGCGTGAAGATCAGGCCGAAGAAGGTGACGCCCAGCATGCCGGCGAACACCGCCACGCCCATTGCGTGGCGCATCTCGGCACCGGCGCCGTGCGAGGTGACCAGCGGCACCACGCCCATGATGAAGGCGAACGAGGTCATCAGGATCGGGCGCAGTCGCAGGCGGGCGGCTTCCAGCACGGCCTGCACGCGGTCCATGCCCTCGATGATCTGTGCCTCGCGGGCGAACTCCACGATCAGGATGGCGTTCTTGCAGGCCAGGCCCACCAGCACGATCAGGCCGATCTGGGTGAAGATGTTGTTGTCGCCGCCAGACATCCACACGCCCGAGATGGCGGACAGCAGCACCATCGGCACGATCAGGATCACCGCCAGCGGCAGCAGCAGGCTCTCGTACAGCGAGGCCAGCACCAGGAACACCAGCAGCACGCACAAGGGGAACACCAGCACCGCGGTATTGCCGGCGAGGATCTGCTGGTAGGTCAGCTCGGTCCACTCGAAGGTCATGCCGTTGGGCAGGTTGTCCGCGGCCAGCTTCTCGATCGCCGCCTGCGCCTGGCCGCTGCTGAAGCCCGGCGCAGGGCCGCCGTTGATCTCGGCGGTGGGATAGCCGTTGTAGTGCTGCACGCGGTCCGGGCCCACGGTCTGCTGCACGGTGAGGAACGAGCCCAGCGGGATCATTTCGCCCGTCGCGCTGCGTGTCTTGAGCTGCAGGATGTCCTGTGGTTCGTGGCGGAAGCCCGGCTCGGCGGACACGTTCACCTGGTAGGTGCGGCCGAAGCGGTTGAAGTCGTTCACGTAGAGCGAGCCCAGGTAGGCCTGCATGGCCTGGTACACGTCGGCCAGGTCCACGCCCTCGGCCTTGGCCTTCTCGCGGTCCACGTCCGCGTCGATCTGCGGCACACTCACCTGGTAGCTGGAGAACAGGCCCGCCAGCGTCGGCACCTTGGTGCTGGCCTGGATCAGGTTCTGGGTCTGCTTGTACAGCTCCTCGAAGCCTGCGTCCGAACGATCCTCCACCTGCAGGCGGAAGCCGCCGATGGTACCCAGGCCATTGACCGGCGGCGGCGGGAAGATCGCGATGTAGGCGTCCTGGATCGCCGCGTACTTCTGCTGCAGGGCGGCGGTGATCGCACCGGCCGACAGCGAGGCGTCACGGCGTTCCTCGAACGGCTTGAGCGTCACGAACACGATGCCGGAGTTGGTGCTGTTGGTGAAGCCGTTGATCGACAGGCCCGGGAATGCCACCGCGCTCTCCACGCCCGGCTGCTTGAGGGCGATGTCGCTCATGCGGCGGATGACGTCCTCCGAGCGGTCCAGCGAGGCGGCATCCGGCAGCTGGGCGAAGGACACCAGGTACTGCTTGTCCTGCGCCGGCACGAAGCCGGTGGGCACGTGAGCGAAGCCGAACAGGCCAAGCACCACCAGGCCGCCATAGATGACCAGCGCAATGGTGCCCGAGCGCAGGACGCGCTTGACGCCGCCCACGTAGCGGTCCGCGCTGGTGACGAACAGGCGGTTGAACGGGCGGAACAGCCAGCCGAACGCGCGGTCGATGGCGAGACTCAGCTTGTCCTTCGGCGTGCCGCGGTCCTGCAGCAGCAGGGCGGACAGCGCCGGGCTCAGCGTGAGCGAGTTGAACGCCGAGATCACCGTGGAGATGGCGATGGTGAGCGCGAACTGGCGGTAGAACTGGCCGGTCAGGCCGCTGATGAAGGCCGCCGGGATGAATACCGCGCACAGCACCAGCGCCGTGGCCACGATCGGCCCGGTCACCTCGTTCATCGCCTTGCGCGTGGCCTCCTTCGGCGACAGGCCGTGTTCGATATGGCGCTCGACGTTCTCCACCACCACGATGGCGTCGTCCACCACGATGCCGATGGCCAGCACCAGGCCGAACAGCGACAGCGCGTTGAGCGAGAAGCCCGCCATCAGCATCACCGCGAAGGTGCCGATCAGCGACACCGGCACGGCGACCAGCGGGATGATCGAGGCGCGCCAGGTCTGCAGGAACAGGATCACCACCAGCACCACCAGCGCGATCGCCTCGAACAGTGTGTGCACCACCGCCTCGATCGAGCCGCGCACGAACACGGTCGGGTCATACACGATCTGGTAGTCCACGCCTTGCGGGAAGTCCTTCTTCAGGTCCGCCATCAGGTGGCGTACCTCGTCGGAGATCTGGATCGCGTTGGAACCGGGGCGCTGGAAGATCGGCAGCGCCACCGCCGGCTGGTTGTTTAGCAGGCTGCGCAGCGCGTAGTTGTTGGAGCCCAGCTCCACGCGGGCCACGTCGCGCAGGTGCACGAAGGAACCGTCGGCGTCCTTGCGCACGATGATGTTGAGGAAGTCCTCCTCGGTGATCAGCCGGCCCTGCGTGTTGATGTTGAGCTGGAAGGCGGCATTGGTCGGCCCCGGCGGCGCGTTGAGCGCACCGGCGGCGACGGTGATGTTCTGCTCCTGGATCGCATGCACCACGTCGCCCGTGGTGAGCTGGCGCGTCGCCAGGCGATCCGGGTTGAGCCAGACGCGCATGCTGTACTCGCCGGCGCCGAAGATCTGCACGTCGCCCACGCCGTCGAGGCGGGCGAGCTGATCCTTGATATGCAGGCGCGCATAGTTCGACAGGTACAGCATGTCGTAGCGCTGGTCCGGCGAGATCAGGTGCACCACCATGGTCAGGTCGGGCGAACTCTTCTCGGTGGTCACGCCCAGGCGCTGCACTTCCTCGGGCAGACGCGGCAGCGCCTGCGACACGCGGTTCTGCACCTGCACCTGCGCGTTGTCCAGGTCCGTGCCCAGCGCGAAGGTGACGGTGAGCGTCATCGCGCCGTCGCTGGTGGACTGCGAGCTGGTGTAGAGCATGCCTTCCACGCCGTTGATCTGTTCCTCCAGCGGCGTGGCGACGGTTTCGGCGATCACCTTGGGGTTGGCGCCGGGATAGCTGGCGCGCACCACCACGGTCGGCGGCACCACCTCGGGGTATTCGCTGATCGGCAGCTTGAACAGCGCGATGCCGCCCGCGATCAGGATCAGTACGGAGAGGACGCCGGCCAGGATCGGCCTGTCCACGAAGAATTGGGCGATTTTCATTACGTTCGTCCTGGTTGCTCTAGGCACCATTCCCGCGCGGGGCGGGGACTTTGGTTGCCTTGTTCGCGGTAATGCGGGGACAAGGCGACCCTGGCCCTCTCAAAAACAGAGAAGGCTTCCATTTCCAATCGATGCTTTCCTAAGCCGTCATCCCGCGAAGGCCGGGATCCAGCAGCGGCACGGCGCGAAGGTGCCGCATATATCGCCACTGACGCCACTGGGTCCCGGCCCTTGCCCCCCCCTTTGGGGGTGCGCCGGGACGACGAGCAAAACTTATGGTTTCTGTGCCGCGTTCTTGCCCGAACCGCCACCCGCCATCGCCACCTGTCTGCCCGGATCCAGGCTGCGCGATTCCATCGCCACCTTGGTCGGGTTCACTTCCACGCCGGGGCGCACGTGCTGGAGGCCGCTGACGATCACCACGTCCTTGGCGTCCAGGCCCTCGTTGACCACGCGCAGGCCGTCCAGCAGCGGGCCGGTGACCACGCGGCGGTAAGCCACCTTGCGGTCCTTGTCCACCACGTAGACGAACTTGTTGCCGAGGTCGGTGGCGATGGCGCGGTCGTCCACCAGCGCGCGCGGCTGTCGGCTGTCGCTGCGCAGCTGGATGCGCACATACAGGCCGGGCGTGTAGCGCGCGTCGGCGTTGTCGAACACGGCGCGCAGGCGGATGGTGCCGCTGCCGGCGCGCAGCTGGTTGTCCACGAAGTCCACCCGGCCGCTGTGGGGGAAGCCCTTCTCGTCGGCCAGCGCCATCGTGATCTGCGGCGAGCCGCCGTGCTCGCGGCGCTGGCGGTCGAACTTCAGGTAGCTGTGCTCGTCCACGTCGAAGTAGGCGTAGATCGGGTCGACGCTCACCACGCTGGTCAGCACATCGTTGCTGGTGACCAGGTTGCCCGGCGTCACCAGGGCGTTGCTGACGCGGCCGTCGATCGGCGCGCGCACTTCGGTGAAGCCGAGGTTGAGGCGGGCCGCGTCCAGCGCGGCGGTGGTCGAGGCCACCTGGGCCTTGGCGCTCTGCGCCGCGGTCGCCTGGCGGTCGGCTTCTTCCTTCGCGATGGCGTGCTGGTCGAGCAGGCGTTGCGCACGCTCGGCGTTGGACTGAGCCAGCGCTTCCTCGGCCTTGGCCTGGCTGAGATTGGCGGCCAGACGGTCCACCTCGGCCTGGTACGGGCGCGGATCGATGCGGAACAGCAGGTCGCCCTTGCGCACGATGGCGCCTTCCTTGAAATGCACCGAATCCACGTAGCCGCTCACCCGCGGCCGCAGCTGGATGGTATCCACGGCCTGCAGGCGGCCGGTGAACTCGTCGGCGTCATCCACCGGGCGCACCAGCACCTGGGCCACGGTGACGGCGGGCGCGGGCGGCGGGGCGGCCTGCGCGTGGGTGTCGCCGCCATGGCCCAGCAGGGCCCAGCTGCCGCCCACCACGGCCAGGGCGAAAATGGCGAGGGTCCATCGTTTTTTCATGTCGCGCTCCCAATAATGGTTCCACCGGTGCAGGGGGCCGGCAGGCAGGGGCGAGAGATTAGGTGTACTATCAAGTTCAATAAATACCTTTTTGTGCAACGCAATAGTGACTGCCAGTCACGAATGGGGTCAGAATTGAATCTATGGAAGACTTCGCCGCAATCTCCGCGTTTGTCCGCGTGGTCGAGGCCAAGAGCTTCGCCGCCGCCGCCGCCCAATTGGGCATGACTCCCTCCGGGGTCAGCCGCGCCGTGTCGCGGCTGGAGGAACAGCTGGGCGCCCGGCTGCTGTACCGTTCCACCCGATCCTTGCGTTTGACCGACGATGGAGCCTCGTTCCATGCGCGTTGCAAGGAGATCCTTGCCGACCTGGCCGAGGCCACCGAGGCCCTGGGTTATGCCAACCGCAAACCCACCGGCAAGCTGCGCATCGGTGTGTCGCTGGCGGTGGGGCGTACCGTGCTGATTCCCCGGCTGGCCGAGTTCGAGCGCCGCTACCCGGACATCAAGCTCGAACTATGGATGTGCGACTACCCCTATGACCTCAACGAGGAAGGCATCGACTGCGCCATCCGCGTGGGTGAACTGGAGGATTCGAGCCTGATCGCCCGCAAGATCGGCTACCTGCGCAACGTGGTGTGCGCCTCGCCCGAGTACCTGCGCCAGTACGGCACACCGCAGAGCATCGAGGACCTCAAGCAGCACCGCTGCATCAACTACGTGTTCCCCAACGGGCGCCCGCGCCAGTGGCAGTTCGAGACGCCCAGTGGCCAGGTCACGCTCGACGTGGAGCCGCACATGCTGATCAACGACGCCGAGTCGGTGATCCAGGCGGTGGTGGCCGGCCTGGGCATCACCCAGGCGCCGCACATGCTGGCGGCCTGCATGCTGGACATGGGCAAGCTCGAACTGGTGATGACCGACACCATCTCCACCGGCAAGCCGGTGTGGATCGTCTATCCGCAGAAGAAGCACCTGTCCGCCCGCGTGCAGGCCTTCATCGAATGGGTGCGCGTGGTGTTCGAGCAAACCAACGAGCCGGGCAAGCACAAGAAGCCGCTGGCGGTGGTGGCGGAGCCGGAGCGTATCCGCGCCTGAGTGGCGTCCCCATCTGTGGGAGCGCACCCTGTGCGCGACAGCCAGTCAGCAAGGCGAGCCGCGATGTCGCGGTCGCGCACAGGGTGCGCCTACAACAACAGGGCGTGTTACGCCCCGGCCGGGATGAACAGCAGCAGGGCGATGCCTAGCGCGATGCGGTAGATCGCGAATGGGGTGAAGCGATGGCTGCGGATATAGCCCAGCAGCCACTTCACTGCCGCGAAGGCCACGATGGCCGACACCGCGAAGCCGACGCCGAAGGCGGTCCAGTCCTCGTGCACGCCGCCTTCCTTGAACACCTTCAGCAACTCGTAGCCGGTCGCCGCGTACATGGTGGGAATGCCCACCAGGAAGGCGAACTCCGTGGCCGCCGCGCGGTTGCTGGTGCCCGCGAGCATGGCGGTGAAGATGGTGGCGGCCGAACGCGAGGTGCCGGGGAAGAGGCCCGCCACCATCTGCGCGATGCCTACCAGGATCGCCACCCGCCAGCTCACCTCGGCGCGGTCCGGCTGGCGCTCGGCCAGGCGTTCGGCCGCGATCATCCAGATGCCGCCGACCACCAGCGCCCAGGCCACCGGCGTCACCGCCTCGGGCAGCTTGAAGCCGAGCTTCACCGCGATGAAGCCGAGCACGGCGGTGATCAGGAAGGAGATCGCCAGCTTGGCCAGGTAGTCGCGGCTGGCCGGGTCGCGCCATTGCGTGAGCAGCCGCCAGATGCGGTTCCAGTAGATCAGGGTCACCGCCAGGATGGCGCCGGCCTGGATGCCCACGTTGAACAGGTCCGAGCGCGCGCCCAGCCCGAACTTCTCGGCGATCAGCAGGTGGCCCGTGCTGGAGATGGGCAGGAATTCGGTGATGCCCTCGATGATGCCGAGCAGGATGACGTGGATCAGGTCGCTCACGGAAACTCCAGGAAGTTGGCCGGCACTGGGTTCCATGCCGGTGCAAAGCGGCATAGCTTAAGGGACGGGAGTGGCGTTTTTGGGGCAGGTGCGCGTCATGGGGGCCTTCCCCTTGCCGTGCCCGCGGAAGCGGGAGTCCATCGTTTCGGCCAGTGCACGGGGGAAAAGCCGCTGGAGAGAGATTCATTCTGCACCAAAATGGCGCATATGAGCGTTTCATCGTAGTGCAACATGGCTGCGCCACGCTGCATGGGCAGCGATTAACTCATTGATATAGAAAGAACCGTCGGCTTGGCATGGGCCTTGCTCTGCCGCATGTCGTTTTCTCACCTTTAACCCATCGAGGTTGTCCATGTCGTCCGCCGTCCAGAAAGTGCTCGATCTGATCCAGGAACACGAGGTCGAGTTCGTCGACTTCCGCTTCGCCGACATGCTCGGCAAGCACCATCACGTCACGTTCCCGGCCCACACCATCGACGAGGGCACCTTCGAGGACGGCAAGATGTTCGACGGTTCGTCGATCTCCGGCTGGAAGGGCATCAACGAGTCCGACATGATCCTGCTGCCGGACCCGGAGACGGCCTACCTCGATCCGTTCAGCGCCCACACCCAGCTGGTGCTGCATTGCGACGTGCTCGAGCCGTCCACCATGCAGGCCTATGGCCGCGATCCGCGTTCCATCGCCAAGCGCGGCGAGGCCTACCTGAAGTCCACCGGCATCGCCGACGCGGCCTTCTTCGGCCCGGAGCCGGAGTTCTTCATCTTCGACTCGGTGCGCTGGCAGAACGACATGGGCCGCGTGTTCTACGAGATCGGCTCCGAGGAAGCGGCGTGGAGCTCGCGCTACAAGTACGAGGACAACAACACCGGCCACCGTCCGGGCGTGAAGGGCGGCTACTTCCCGGTCAGCCCGGTCGATTCGCTGGGCGACCTGCGCGCGGACATGTGCAAGGTGCTCGAGTCGCTGGGCCAGGTGGTGGAAGTGCACCACCACGAGGTGGCCAACGCTGGCCAGTGCGAGATCGGCACGCGCTTCAACACGCTGGTGAAGAAGGCCGACGAGCTGATGACCATGAAGTACGTCATCAAGAACGTGGCCCACCAGAATGGCAAGACCGTCACCTTCATGCCCAAGCCGATCGTTGGCGACAACGGCAGCGGCATGCACGTGCACCAGTCGCTGTCCAAGGAAGGCAACAACCTGTTCGCCGGCGACCTGTACGGCGGCCTGTCGCAGACCGCGCTGTGGTACATCGGCGGCATCTTCAAGCACGCCAAGGCGATCAACGCATTCGCCAACTCCACCACCAACAGCTACAAGCGCCTGGTGCCGGGCTTCGAGGCGCCGGTGATGCTGGCTTACTCGGCCCGCAACCGTTCGGCCAGCTGCCGCATCCCGTACGTGTCGAGCCCGAAGGGCCGCCGCATCGAGGTGCGCTTCCCCGACCCGATGAACTCCGGCTACCTGGTGTTCACCGCGCTGATGATGGCCGGCCTGGACGGCATCCTGAACAAGATCGACCCGGGCGCGCCCGCCGACAAGGACCTGTACGACCTGCCGCCGGAAGAGGAGAAGAAGATCCCGCAGGTGTGCTCCAGCCTCGACCAGGCGCTGGATTCGCTGGACAAGGACCGCGACTTCCTCAAGGCCGGCGGCGTGTTCACCGACGACTTCATCGACGCCTACATCGAGTTGAAGATGCAGGAAGTGACCCGTTACCGCGCCAGCACGCATCCGCTGGAATTCCAGATGTACTACGCGATCTGATCGCGTCGCCGCTGTGGGTGGGAGGGACGACGGGCGCTTCGGCGCCCGTTGTTTTTCGTGGCGCTGGTTCGCGATTCGCACAGCGCATGGCTGTGGGCGCATATAGGCGCCTCATGTAATCGCATGCCGAAAATGCTTTTGCCGGCGTAGCCGGCCGGCGAGCGCCGACCGCGCCAGCCAGGCGGTATGCCACTTTCTGCAAATAGCCAATAACCTGACCAGGTTCGGCCATAAGTTATGCCCATCTCAGGCAAGCTTACTGACCATCTCGGCCAATGATTTGGTCAGATCGAGCGGGTGCACTGGAAGGAAAGCGCGTCGATGAGGCCGGCTCAAAGGAGAACAATCCATGGGCATTGCACGTGCCCTGTAATCTCGGGGGCGGTACGAGCGAACGAACCATGAACTCCTGTCCCCGCTTGACAGGACCTACGTCCAGGTGCGTTAAGATCACTCCGTAATGCGTATGCACTACCGCCTTAGCCGACGTCGCCGAGCCCTTTGGATAGGGATGGTGATGTTTTGCCTGCTATTCCAGCAGTTGGCGATGGCCGCGTATGTGTGCACGCTGTCCGCATCACCCGCCGCCACGCTCATGACGGGCGATTGCGCGGGTATAGATATGTCCTCAGGGCATCAAGCATCTGAGCATCAACGTTCGGATCCACGCTGTGCCGAACATTGCGCTGACCATGCCACGACGACAACCGATGCTCGTCTACCTGCAGTTCCGCCACTCGTCCTAGCACCGGCCTCTCCAACGCTGCTGGGGACGATCGCCGAGGCGCCGGAACAGGCGACACTGCCGGATCCGACGGTGCGTCGCGCGGAGCCACCGCCCACGTTGCGGTTCTGCTCTCTCCTGATTTAGCCCTCGATCGCTAAGCCCTCGGCGGCCGTGCCGGTGTGCATGGCCCATATGGTTTTGTGATCGGAGCTAGTCATGTTCTTGCATCAAATCTGGACGCGCGCTTTCCCAGCGCGCCGCTGGGTGTGCCCCTTGTGCGCCGCCCTGTTTCTCGCCATGTCGCCCGCCTGGGCAGGCGAGCCCGCCACAGCGTTAACGTTGGAGGCCGCAACCCGGAAGGCTCTGGCGCAAGCGCCCCTGCTGGACGCGCGCATGGCTTCTCAGCATGCCGCCCGTGAAGAAGCCGACCGTGCCGGCGCCTTGTCGGATCCCCAACTGAGCGTCGGCATCGAGAATCTGGCCACTCAAGGACCGGGGGCGTTCACGGCTGGGGGGGACAGCATGACGATGCGCACCGTCGGGATCACTCAGGCGCTTCCCTCACGCGCCAAACGACTGGCGCAGCGCGATCTCGCCGGCGCCCATGTCGAGCAAGCCGCAACAACCATCACCATGACCCAGCTCGCCATCGAGCAACAAGTAGCGGCTGCCTGGATCACTGCCTGGGGCGCACATCATGAAGCGCAGATGCTGCAAGCCATGCGCAGCGAATGGTCGGTCGATGTGGTGGTAGCCGAAGCACGATTGCGGGGCGGTACCGGCTCGGCGGCAGACGTGCTGGCGACGCGCATGGAGGCGCTGGACCTGGAGAATCGCATCGACGATGCCGCCTCGCGTGAAGCGCAGGCCCGGGCAACCTTGGGTCGATGGCTGGGTGGTTCCGTCACCGAGCCGCTTGCCGATGCGCCGGACTTTGCCGTGCTCGCCCACGACAAGACCACTCTCCTGTCCAAGTTAGACGAGCAAGGCAGTCTCCTGGACTGGCCAGCACGCGAACACGTCGCCGAAGCGGCCCTGGCCGAGGCCAAGGCTGAAAAGCATCCCGAGTGGAGCGTCGGGCTGAGCTATGGCTCCCGTGCCCGGGGGTTGTCCGACATGGTGTCCTTGCAGGTTGGCGTGAGCCTGCCCCTGTTCACGCGCAATCGCCAGGATCGCGGCATCAGCGCACGAGCCGCGGATCTTGAGGCGGTCCATGCCGAGTACGAGGATGCACGGCGGCAACAAGCAGAAGCCGTGGAAGCGGCCTGGGCGCAATGGGACGCGCTGGGGCGGCAAGCGCGCCGGTATCTCGACCAACTCTTGCCGCAGGCCAACGATCGCGCGGCGCTGGCCTTGGCGGCCTACCGCGGTGGCGGCGACATTCAGCCTTTACTGCAAGCTCGCCGCGACGAAATCGCTCACCATGCCGACTACGCCCGCATGCTGACGGATTACGGTCGAGCGTGGGCAGTGTTGACCTATCTGCTGCCCGAAGGGGACGCCCCATGAAGCGCGCACGCTGGATCCTTTCTATGGTGGCCGTGTTGCTGGCCACGGCGTTCGTCGCCTATTGGGCTGGTCGCCATGGGAGCGGCTCGACCGCCGTGCCGGGTGACCGCTCAGCCATCACCGGGTCGTCAGCGCCGGACGCCGGTGCCAAGCCGTTGTACTGGTACGACCCGATGATTCCGACCGAACATCATGACCAGCCCGGCCTATCGTCGATGGGCATGCAGATGATCCCCAAGTATGCCGATGCCGGCACCGACGCCAGCGCCGTACGCATCGATGCGGCGACGATCCAGAACCTGGGTGTACGTACCGCCCCGGTCGAGCGTCGGGTGTTGGCAGCAACTATCCAGGTGCCCGGAACGATCGGCTGGGATCTGCGCCAAGCCGTCGTCGTGAGCGCCCGCGTCGATGCAGTGGTGACCAGGCTGTATGTACGCGCGCCGTACACGAACATCACGGCGGGCGCCCCGATAGCCGACGTGCTCGCGCCGCAGTGGAGCAGTGCCGTAGCCGAAGCCCAGGCGCTCCAACACGTCCAGTCGGCCGAAGCCAAGGCCCTACGCGACGCGGCGCAACAACGCCTGCTTATCCTCGGTTTATCGCCCACCGACGGTCGTGCGATAGGCGGCGGTGGTCAGATCACCTTGCACGCGCCGCAAACGGGCGTCATCAGCACCCTGGATGTGCGTGAGGGTCAGCGCGTCAATGCCGGGCAAACGCTGATGACGATCAACGGATCGTCGACGGTGTGGGTCGAAGCGGCCTTGCCGCAGGCCGTAGCCGGCTCAGTACATGCGAATACACCGGTGACCGTCCGCGTCGATGCGCTGCCAGGGCAGACGTTCCACGGCCACGTGGAAGTGCTACTCCCGGATATCGACATGACGACACGTACCCAGCGCGCGCGCATCGTGCTCGCCAACCCGGAGGGAAGTTTAAGTCCCGGCATGTTCGCCACCGTGCAGCTCGAACCGACGCCGGGCAAGGCGGTGCCGGTCATGCCCGACGATGCACTGATCGCGACCGGCACGCATGCGCGCGTGATCGTCGCCGAAGAAGGCGGTCGCTTTCGTGCTGTCGCCGTCCACACCGGCCGCGCAGCCGGCGGCTATACCGAAGTTCTCGATGGCCTCGCGGGCGGCGAGAAAGTAGTGGTGTCCGGACAGTTCCTGATCGACTCGGAGGCCAGCCTGTCAGGGGCGCTGGATCGCTTGAGCGACCCTCCGGCGCTTCCCGCACCCGCGGCCAGTGCGCCGATGTCAGGCATGCCGATGCCGGGAGATCGGCCATGATCGCCACCCTCATCCGTGCCGCGATCGCGCACCGCGTCTTCGTTCTGTTGGCCGCCCTGGCATTGGCACTGGCCGGCGTGTTCGCGGCGACGCGCACGCCGATCGATGCACTGCCAGATCTGTCCGACACCCAGGTGATTATCCGCACCAATTGGCCGGGCCAGTCGCCCCAGGTGGTCGAAGATCAGGTGACCTATCCATTGGCCACCACCATGCTGTCGGTGCCCGGGGCCAAGACAGTCCGTGCCTACTCGTTCTTTGGCGACTCGTACGTCTATGTGCTGTTTGATGACAGCACGGATCTCTACTGGGCACGTTCGCGGGTGCTGGAGTACCTGAGCCAGGTCCGCGATCGCCTGCCAGCCGGCGTGAGCCCTTCGTTGGGCCCGGATGCCACCGGTTTGGGCTGGATCTACGAGTACGCCTTGGTCGATCGCACGGGGCAGCACGATCTAGGTCAGCTACGTGCCTTGCAGGATTGGTTCCTGCGCTACCAGCTCAAGACCGTGCCGGATGTGGCCGAAGTCGCTGATCTGGGCGGCATGGAGCGCGCCTGGCAAGTCGTACCGGATCCGCAGCAGCTGGCCGCGCGCAATCTCACGGTGGCACAGCTGGTCGAGGCGATCCGGGCGACCAACGGTGCCAATGGCGGCTCGGTGATCGAGCAAGGCGAAGCCGAACTTATGGTGCGCAGCGAAGGCTACCTGCGCAGTCGCGAGGACTTCGAGCACGTACCGATCACGGCCAACACCGGCGGTATACCGGTACTGCTGCGCGACATCGCCTCGGTGCGGCGGGGCCCCAGTTTCCGGCGTGGCATCACCGAGCTGGATGGCCAAGGCGAAGTCGCCGGCGGTGTCGTCGTATTGCGTACAGGCAAGAACGCCAAGGCCGCGATTGCCGCCGTCAAGGCCAAACTGGCCGAACTCAAGCACAGCCTGCCGCCTGGCGTGGAGATCGTGCCGACCTACGACCGCTCGCAACTGATCGATACGGCCGTGGAGAACCTGTGGGGCAAGCTGTTAGAAGAGTTCATCGTCGTCGCGCTGGTCTGCGCGCTATTCCTCGGTCACTTGCGCTCGGCGCTGGTGGCCGTGATCACACTGCCGCTCGGGGTGCTGGCTGCCTTCATCGTGATGCATGTACAGGGTGTGTCGGCCAACCTGATGTCACTCGGTGGTATCGCCATTGCCATCGGCGCGATGGTCGATGCGGCGGTGGTGATGATCGAAAACACCCACAAGCGTCTGGAGCATTGGCGCGATGCGCACGATGGACGGGAACCCCAGGGTGCGGCGCGCTGGACGTTGGTCGCGGAGTCGGCTGCCGAGGTGGGCCCGGCGCTGTTCGTAAGCCTGTTGATCATTGCCCTGTCGTTTGTCCCGGTCTTCGCACTGGAGGGCCAGGAGGGCAAGTTATTCAAGCCGCTTGCCTTCACCAAGACCTACGCGATGGCCGCAGCGGCGGGTTTGGCCGTCACCCTCGTGCCGGTGTTGATGGGCTACCTGGTACGAGGGCGGATTCGGGCGGAGCGCGACAACCCGCTCAATCGAGGACTGATTGCACTGTATCGTCCCATTCTGGAAGCAGTGCTGCGTTACCCGAAAGCCACCCTGGTACTTGCCGGCGTTCTGTTTCTTAGCGCGGCCATTCCTTTCAGCCAGCTGGGCAGCGAGTTCATGCCGCCCATGGACGAAGGCACTCTGCTGTACATGCCGACAGCGCTACCGAGTCTGTCGACCGGCAAGGCGGCACAACTGGTGCAGCTCACCGATCGCATGATCAAGACCGTGCCCGAGGTCGAGCACGTATTCGGCAAGGCCGGGCGCGCGGAGACCGCCACCGACCCGGCGCCGCTGGAGATGTTCGAGACCACCATCACCTTCAAGCCGAAGGATCAATGGCGGGCGGGCATGACGATGGACAAGCTCAAGGTCGAACTGGACAAGGCCGTGCACGTCCCCGGATTGACGAACCTGTTCGTGCCGCCGATCCGCAACCGCATTGACATGCTGGCGACCGGCATCAAGAGCCCGATCGGCATCAAGGTGCTCGGGTCCGATCCCTCCACGCTACAGATGGTGGCCGATCAGATCGAATCCGTAGCTAAGAAAGTGCCCGGCGTGCGCTCAGCCATTGCCGAGCGGGCTCAGGGCGGTCGTTACGTCGATGTGCATGTTCGTCCCGATGATGCGGCCCGCTATGGCCTGAGCCAGCAGCAAGTGCAGGCGCTGATCGCGACCCTGGTGGGCGGCGATCCGATCGGTCAAACCGTGCAGGGACGAGAGCGCTATCCCATCGTGGTGCGCTATCCACGCATCGAGCGTGATTCGGTCGCGGCCCTGCGACAGTTGCCCATCGTTGCGGCCGGCGGGGCGCAGCTGACGCTTGCGCAGGTCGCAGACATCACCCTCGACGTGGGGCCGCCGATGCTGAAGAGCGAGAACGGGCAGTTAGCCACGTACGTCTACGTCGATACCGCCGGCCGCGACCTCGGCGCGGTCGTGGACGATCTGCAGCGCGCGGTGGCTCAACAGGTAAAGTTGCCTCCGGGCATAACGGTGGCCTGGTCGGGGCAGTTCGAGTATCTGGCCAGTGCCATGAAGCGCCTCAAGCTCGTGGTACCGATCGCGCTGGTCATTATCTTCGCGCTCATTTACGCCGTGTTTCGCCGTGCCAGTGAAGCGGCCATGATTATGGCCAGCGTGCCGCTGGCACTGGTCGGCGGACTGTGGCTGATCTGGCTGCTGGGACACGCGGTCTCCGTGGCGACGATGATCGGCTTTATCGCACTGGCCGGCGTCGCTGCTGAGTTCGGCGTGGTGATGCTGCTGTACTTGCGCCACGCCTGGGAGCATCACCTCGCGCTCAATCCCCAGGCAGGCCTTCCCGAGCTGGAGGATGCGATTCGCGAAGGTGCCGTGCAGCGGGTGCGGCCCAAGGCGATGACTGTCGCGGTCATCCTCGCCGGCCTAGTCCCGATTCTGTGGGGCCACGGGGCGGGCTCCGAAGTCATGCAGCGCATCGCGGCCCCCATGGTGGGCGGCATGCTGACCGCCCCCTTGTTATCGATGCTGGTGATTCCCGCGGCCTTCTTGCTGATGATGCGACGTCGCAAGCGCCGGACCACCTCATCATCCCACGCTCCAGGAGATGCCTCCCGTTGAAACGGCGGATCGTCACTCCGGTCGGTGCCAGCCGACGACTGGTGAGGTGTGCGATGGCGCACGCCGATCACGACGGCTCCGGCGTTCCTAGCGCCGCGGGGCCGTGGTCAAGGCGGCGAGGCGCGCCTCCTTGGCCTCTCGGAGAATGCTCAGGGCTTCCTTGATCACGTAGAGCGCGATGGCCGTCCCGATCACCAGGTCGGGAGCGGCGTGATGCGTCAGCAATACGAGCACACCCGCCGCGATCACGGCCAAATTGGCGATGACATCCACCCGGGTGAACAGCCAGGTGGCACGCAGATGGACTTCGCCCTGACGGAAGCGCTGCAGCAGGCGCAGCATGGTCGCGTTGACCAGCAGGGAAACGAACGCGATGGCCATCATCCAGGGACCTTCCGGTTCGCTGCCCGCCACGGCTCGCCAGACGACGACGTCCAGGGCGACCGCACCCAGGACCAGCAGCAAGGTGCCACTCAGACCTGCGGCCTGCGCCTTGAACCCGGCGCTGCGATGCCAAGCCATCAGGGCGCTGGCATCGGCGCTGGCATCGGCCAGCATGTCCAGCGCGTCGGCAACCAGGCCCATCGAATCGGCGATCACGCCGGCGATGGCCCCGACCACGAACATGGCGGCGTTCAAGGCCAGTGCGATGCGCAGGGTGCGGCGCTCCGCTTCATTCGTCGCCTCCGCGTGACAACCACAATCGCTCATGCATGATTTCCTTCGATGCAGCCGACCGGCGCAACTGGAGCGACTCGACCGCGTACGGTATTGAAGAGAGGCCTTGATCCAAGTCAGAGAGCTCATGCCCACGCTCGCTACCTTCGATGACCGGCATTGGGAAACGAAGGCAAGGCAAGTGATGAGGAGCTGGCATGTCGTGGTGTTCTCCATCGTGGTCAGCGCGCTGGCGGTGGCGCCGGGGCTGCCGCGGGAGGACTGGTTCACGCCGCAGGGCATCAGCCTGGCGCTGGGCACGGCCGCACTGGCCCTGATGGGCATCGCCGCGTTGCTGAGTGCGCGGCTGCGCATGGTCGAGACGCTGTTCGGCGGGCTCGACCGCGTCTATCTCGCGCACAAGTGGCTGGGCATCTGGGCGCTGGCGCTGGCCTCGTTCCATCTGGTGTATCACGCGGACCGGGACAACTGGAGCACCGCCGCGATCCTCGTCGTGCCGGATGAAATGACGCGCTTCGTGCGGCACTTCTGCTACGTCGGGCTGATGCTCATCGTGATGCTGGCGCTCAACCGCACTATCCCGTATCGGGTATGGCGCTGGTGGCACAAGCTGTCGGGTCCGCTGTTCCTGGTGGTGGTGCTGCACTGGCTGAGCATCGAGTCGCCTATCGCGCTGGCCAGCCCCGCGGGCCTGTGGCTGGCGCTGACGGCCACCGCCGGCACGGCGGGAGCGCTCTACAAGCTGCTGCTGTACCGCCACCTGGCCGGACAGGCGGAGTACCGCGTGGTCGCGACGACGCCGGGCAAGGCGGCCATCCATCTGGAACTGGCACCCGTCGGCAAGCGCCTGGCGTTCCAGCCGGGGCAGTTCGGCTTCCTGCGCCTGAAGGCGCATGGCCTGCGCGAACCGCATCCGTTCACCCTGGCCAGCGGCACGCATCCGGACGGCCATGTGGACTTCGTGATACGCGCGCTGGGCGACTACACCAGCCAGTTGGTGAAGACGATCCGCGTGGGCATGCTGGCCGATATCCATGCGCCGCATGGGCGCTTCACGCGCAACCGGAAGGCGCGACGCGAGGTATGGATCGGCGGCGGCGTGGGCATCTCGCCCTTTATCGCCTGGCTCAGGGACGAGGAGGCTGGTTCCTGCGAGCAAGTCACGCTGTTCTATTTCCACACGCCGGGCCGGGCATTCCCCGATGTACAGGCGCTGGAAGACCTGGCCATCGCGCGCGGCGCGGAACTGGTGCCGGTGCCGGACGGCCCGGACAGTCCCGCGTTCCGGCAGCGTTTCGCGGCCATCGTGCGAGAGATCGACCCGCAAGCCGTGGACGTCGCCTTCTGCGGTCCCGTAGGCTTGCTGGACGAAGTGCGCGCGCGGATGCGCCACGAAGGCGTGCCCATGGCCAACCTGCGCCATGAGCATTTCAACTTCCGCTGAGCGTTCCCTCGCCTGTGGGAGCGCACCCTGTGCGCGACAAGCCTACGCAGCGGCGAAACCGTCGCGCACAGGGTGCGCTCCCACGGGCCTCAATGCAGCTCGACCACCACCAATCCCTGCGGTGGCACGTCGAGGCTCAGGCGGCCGTTCTGCAGCGTGGCCTGGACGGGCGCGGCGAGCTTGCCGGCCTCGCGCAGCTGCTGGATCTGCCCACGGCTGGGCCAGTTCGGCCGGCCCATGCGGTCGAACGCGGCGACGGCGTTGCCGTGGTCCTGGTCCAGGCGCCATACGGTGGCCTGGGTGGCGGCGCCCAGGTGCTTCACGTCCACGTCGAAGTGCTTGTTCGCGCCCGTCGGCACGCCGGGCGCGTAGTCGGCGGTGTCGCCCAGCGGCGGCGTGTAGTTCCACAGTGCCAGCACCACCGTGCCGTCGGCGCGGCGGGTGGCCAGAGCGCTGTCGGTGGCCAGTGGCAGCTGCACGTCGCCCAGCTTGTGCAGCAGGGTGAAGGCGTTGAAGGCGGGCTTCTCGATGCGGTCGGCGGCGATCAGGCCGAAGCCGCCGTAGAACGGGTTCCTTACCACGCCCTGTTCGTCGAACACGTCGGAGAACGACCAGTAGCTCATGATGTCCACCTTGCCCGCGCATTCGCGGATGGTGTTGGCCATCCACGGGCCCATGTAGACCGTGTCGGTGACATTGGGCAGGTTGGCGTAGGAGGCGTTGTACTCGCTGTAGATCAGCGGCAGCTTCGGGAACGGCGAGGCAACGATTTCCTTGTGCGACTTGTCCACCGCGCGGCAGACCATGTCGCGGCGCGGGATCTTCTCCTCGGTCTTGAACACGTTCTGCGCGGTGTCGTCGCCGTAGACGTGCGTGCTGGCGAAATCGATCGGCGCGCCGCTCTGCTTCACGTGCTTGAGGAAATCCGGCAGCCAGGCCGCCTGGGCCGTGGCCGGGCCGCCCACGCGCAGGCGCGTGTCCACCGACTTCACCACGCGCGCGGTGCGGTCGTACAGCTCGTAGTAGGTGGGCTGCTCCGGCTTGCCGCCCCAGAACGCCAGGTTGGGCTCGTTCCACACCTCGAAGTACCAGCTCGACACTTCCTCGATGCCGTAGCGCTCGATCTCGTGCTGCAGGAAGGCGCGCACCAGCGCGTCCCACTCGGCCCAGTCCTTCGGCGGCATCACGTTGGGGTGGTACCAGAAGTCGTGGTGGCTGGCCGGATCGCTGCTCATCTCCGGCGGCATGAAGCCCAGCTCCACGAACGGCTTGACGCCCCGCTCGAGCAGGCCGTCGTAGACCTGGTCCACGTAGCTGAAGTTGAACTGCAGCTTGCCCTGCGCATCGCGGTAGGCCACGCCCATGTCGCGGTCGAAGATGCCGTGGAAGCGGATGTAGGTGAAGCCGGTGGCGTCCTTCACCGCGGCCAGGTCCTTGCGGTAATCGTCGCGCAGTGCCAGCACGGCGCGGCCCGAGCCGAACATCTGTTCCCAGAAATGCGGCAGCGGCGTGCCCTTGGCGGTGGCGTCGACGCGCAGTTCGATGGCGCTGCCGCCGGTCGCGGCATGGGCGGCGCCGATCAGGGCCAGGCTGAGGGCGACGCTGGTGGCCAGGCGGCGGAGCGGGGACGAGACGGACATGGAGGTTCCTTCGGCAGGGTGGTGGCCGGCCCGATCGGAAACGGGCGCATGTAAACGTTTACAGATGGTGGAGTCTCTTACAGACCAGCCCACCGGATCAATATGGGGAGGGGCCGTGGCATGGCCGCTCAGCCACGCAAGGTCTCCCGCAGGTGCCGCAGGGCGGGCAGCAAGGCCTCCGGTTCGCGCAGCGCCTTGCGCGCGGCGCCCACGGCCCGCCGCGCCTCGCCCGGCGTGGCGCCCTCTGAAATCAGCGCCACCGCCGGTTCGCGGCAGGCCGCCAGGGCATCCACCCAGTCCGCCGGCTGCATCGCGTGCTGGCGCCGCGTCAGCCGGCGCAGCGCCCGGAACGGCGGCGCCACCGTTTCGAGCTGCTCCAGCGCGGCCTCGAAGCGCTGCGCGCCGCGCGCCGGTGTGGTGGGGTCGAGCGCCTCGGACAACGCGGCCAAGGCATCGGCCAGCCGCCGGCGCAGCACGTCGGTGGAACGCACCGGCCACACGAACCAGGCCGAGGCGAGGCCGATCACGGCGCCGATGGCGATCTCCCCGAGCCGCTGCCACAGCATGGCCGCCGGCGAGCCGCCGCCGAAGCCCTGCAGCAGGGCCAGCGCCACCGTGACGAACAGCGCCCACCACGCATAGCCGAGCGGCCGCAGCCAGATGCCGAGGAACAGCGCGGCCAGGATCAGCACGGCGGTGGTGGCGTGACCGGGCGCGGCATGCATGCTGAAGGCCATCGCCAGCACCGTGCCGGCAGCCGCGCCCAGCACGCGCAGGCCGCTCTTGTAGGCCACGTCCAGGCGCCCGCGGTTGCCGCTGTTGACGATGAAGGCGGTGAGCACGATCCAGGCCCAGCGCTCGCCAAAGCACAGGAAGCCCACCGCGAAGGCCGCCGCCAGCGCCACCGCCATCTGGATCGCCATGCGCGTGCTGGCCGGCAGGCGCGGGTCGCCCTGGACGACGGGCGCGGCCAGCACTGGGTCGGCGCTTTCCGGCGGCCTGCGCCCGTGCAGGCGCCGCACCAGCAGATGGCACAGCGTCACCCACAACAGGGCCAGCAGCGCCACCACCACCGGCACCAGCACGACGGGCAGCCGGCCGCCCGGCGCTGCCTGGACGTGCGGCACGGTCAGCAGGGTCACGAACGGCAGCGCGACCAGGCTGCCGGCGCGGCGCGCCATCGGCCCGAAGCGGCGCAACCAGATCGGGAAACTCATGCCCGCGACGAACACGAGGGCACCCAGCCACGGTACGCGGTGCAGCAGCAGCCCGACCGCCAGCGCCACCAGGCCGACCAGCGGCAGCATCAGCGCCGCCTCCAGCCGTCCACGCAGGTCGCGGTCCAGCTGGCTGCGCGACAGCGAGATGCTGAGCACCACGGCCAGCACCGCCGGCCCGGGACCTGGCGCGATGGCCAGCGCGCACAGCAGGGTGGCGATGGCGGCCAGCAGGGTTGCCGTGGCCTCGACCAACGATGAGCGCCATGCCGGCGTGCCGGGGCGGGTGGTGTCGATCCGGGTGTCGGGCGCAGGAAGCATGGGCAAGACCGAAGGGTGGCGCGCCATGGTAGCGGTTGGTGGCAAGAGCCTGTTCAAGGTCTCGTGTGGCTACGAAGCACCCCTGCACGCAGCCCGATTAGTGCCGAGTCTCAGCCGAGATCCACAGGATGGAGGGAAAGCAATACGGCTCTTCGACAGGATAAATGCACCGATGCCGATCGCGATGTCGAACAAGCTTTAAGTCCTCAGTGCATCGCCGCCCCGCGGGATAGCCGCTGGGTGTAGCGGAAGGAGGCACTGATTTGGCTGGCGAAGGCCTTCAGGGCTTGTATGCCGCGCCGTGCTGCGCTTCCTCACCGCCACGGCGCGTTGCGGGGTAGCGGCGCCGTTCGAGGTAGCACGTCACTGATCGGGCTTGCGGCAAGCTTCAGAGCTTGTATCCAACTCATCGCTCAGAGCCTGTGAGGCCATTCTCTTTTACTTTTCTCTTGGGCCAGCAAGAGAAACGTGACTCGGCGGCCCCACGGGGACTAGCTTCGCGTCGCCGGCAGGACGTCGAAACGCCCGCCGCGTCCCACGGGGACTTCCTTTGGTCGTAGGCGGCATCCTGGCGATAAGGCGACAACCAAATACCGAGGCCCTGGATCCCGACCCTTGCCCCCTCTTGTGGGGTGCGCCGGGATGGCGTCAAAGACCGAGGCGGAAGGAGGTCGCGCACAGAGTGCGCTCCCACAGGGGGGGCGATTAGCGCCAACTGGGGGATCCACAGGGTGCCTGGCGGCCCAATGTTTCATCCATGGGAGGAGCCAAAAGCAGGCCTGTCCTACTTGGAGGGAGCCTGGTCATGCGAAAACGTTGCTAGGGCAGCGTGGCGGGCACCGTCGCCGGCCCGGCACCTACCAATTGCTGCGACAAGGCCAACGCGGCCGCGTAGTTGGGCACGAAGTACAGCTCGCCCTCGCGCGGCTGCAACGCCATCTGCCGGATCACCCGCAACGGCTGCGCCTGCAGGCCCGACACGACCAGCACGATGTCGTGGCGGCGGCAGCGTTCCAGCAGGGTCTTGAGCGCATGTACGCCGCTGGCGTCGATGATGGGCACCAGCCGCATGCGCAGGATGAATACCTTGGTGGGCCGCCGGAACTGGTCGAGCAGGTCGTCCAGCCGGTTGGCGGCGCCGAAGAACAGCGGGCCGGTGATTTGGAACACCTCCACGCCGGGCGGCAGCTGGGCGCGCTGGGTGGCGTCCTCGGCCAGTGCGCGGTCGTCGCCGTTCTCGTCCATCAGCTTGACGCCGGCGCTGATCTCCACCGCCTCGGCCATGCGGAACATGAAGACGAAGGCGGACACCACCAGGCCGACCTCGATGGCCACGGTGAGGTCGAGGAACACGGTCAGGCCGAAGGTCAGCAGCAGCACCAGGCCGTCGCCCTTGGGGCCGGACAGCGTGTGGCGGAAGTGCTCGATCTCGCTCATGTTCCAGGCTACCACCAGCAGCACCGCCGCCAGCGCGGCCAGCGGCACGAACTTCATCAACGGCGCCAGCACCAGCATGAATACCAGCAGGCAGGCCGCGTGGACCATGCCGGCCACCGGCGTGCGGCCGCCGGCGCGGATATTGGTCGCCGTGCGCGCGATGGCGCCGGTGGCGGGCAGGCCGCCGAACAATGCGGCACCGATATTGGCCAAGCCCTGCGCCACCAGTTCGCCGTTGGAGCGATGCCTGCCGCCGGTCATGCCGTCGGCCACCACCGCCGACAGCAGCGATTCCACGCCGGCAAGGAAGGCGATGGTGAAGGAGCTTGGCAGCAGTTCGCGGGTGCGCTCGAACGGGATGTGGGGGAAGTCGAAGGCCGGCAGGCTGGAAGGCAGCCCGCCGAAGCGGCTGCCGATGGTCTCGGCCGGCAGCGCGAACACTACGCTCAGCGCGGTGCAGCCCAGCAGGGCGATCAGGAAGCTCGGCCAGCCCGGCCGCCAGCGACGCACCACCGCGACGATGGCCAGGCCGGTCAGCGTCAGCAGCACGGTCGCCGGCTGCGCGGTCGCCAGGTGACGCGCATAGGCGACCCAGCGCTCCACGAAATCGCTGGGCACGCTGGGCATGGCCAGGCCCAGCGCATCCTTGACCTGGCTGGAGAAGATGCTGACCGCGATGCCGGCGGTAAAGCCCGTCACCACCGGCTGCGGCATGTACTTCATCAGGGTGCCCAGCCGCAGCAGGCCGGCGCCGATCAGCATCAGGCCCGCCAGCAGCGTGCACAGGATCAATCCGCCGAAGCCGAACTTCTCGATGACGTTGAACACCACCGGGATGAACGCCGCTGTCGGCCCGCCGATCTGCACCCGCGAGCCGCCCAGGGCCGAGATCAGGAAGCCCGCGACGATCGCGGTGTAGAGACCCTTCTCCGGCGTGGTGCCACTGGCTATCGCCAGCGCCATGGCCAGCGGCAGCGCCACGATCGCGACCGTCAGGCCGGCGATAGCATCGCCGCGCAGATCCCGCCAGCCGTAGCCTTCGCGCAGCACGGTGACGAATTTGGGCACGAACTGCTGCAGGTACCTGCGGACGGCGACCGGATCCATCTTCCCCCCTGAGCGAAGTGGCTTTCGAGACGGTATCAGGTTGGCCATCCGAAAAGGATGCAAGAAGGTTAAGCTGCGGTTGCTGCCTGCTGGACCACCTCTTACCCTCGATGGTCACGACGCTCTCTCGGGAGATCACGCCGATGATGGATGCCGGGAAGCGGGAGCCGCCGCGGATCAGCCGCGCCTCGATGGCGATCGCGGCGATATCGACCATCGTGGAGTGGTACGACTTCACCCTGTACCTGTATTTCGCCACGGTGCTGTCGCGGGTGTTCTTCGGTGGCGGTGAGGTCTCGCTGCTGGCCACCCTGGCGGGCTTCGCGGTGTCGTACTGCATGCGGCCGCTGGGTGCGGTGGTGTTCGGCCATATCGGCGACCGGCTGGGGCGGCGCCACACGATGCTGCTTTCGATGGCGCTGGTGACCCTGGCCATGCTGGTCACCGCGCTGCTGCCCGACTACGACCAGATCGGCCCGGCGGCCGGCGCCCTTTTGCTGTTGCTTCGCTGCGCCATGGCGTTCTCGGTCGGCGGCGAATACACCGGCGTGGTGGCCTACCTGCTCGAAGGCGCGCACGACCACCGGCGCGGGCTGGTGACTTCCCTGGCTTCCGCCGCCAGCGAGGTCGGCGCGCTGCTCGCGGTGGCGGTGTCGGCACTTACGGTCGGCCTGCTGAGCCACGCCCGTCTCGACGCCTGGGGCTGGCGCATTCCCTTCTTCGTCGGCGCGGCGCTGGCCGGCAGCATCTGGATCGCGCGGACGAGCATGCAGGAATCGCCCGACTTCGAGCGCCAGCGCGCGCACGGCACCGTGCCGGCATCGCCGGTACGTCACACACTCGTTCACCATCGTGCGGCGGTGCTGCGCACCTTCGCGATCTCGGCGCTGGGATCGATCACCTACTACGTGGGCATCACCTACGTGCCTGCCTTCCTGCATTCCACCGGCACGCTGGGCGAGGGCGAATCGCTGGGGCTGTCCACGGTGGCGGCCGTGGCGGTGATTCTGGTCACGCCGCTGGTCGGCCTGTTGTCCGACCGGGTGGGGCGCAAGCCCGTGCTGGTGGTGTTGGCCGTGCTGTGCATCGTGCTGCCGCTGACCATGTTCACCTTCATGGCGCGCGGCTCGCATGCGCAGGTGGTCCTCGGCGCGCTGGCGCTGGCCTGCGTGGCGGGCGGCGTCAGCGCGGTGGGCGCGCCGGCCACCGCCGAGCAGTTCCCCGGCGAGGGCCGCCTGAGCGGGCTGGCGCTGGGCGCCACCGCCGCCACCGCCATCTTCGGCGGCATGACGCCGTTCCTCGCCGAACTGTGCATCCAGTGGCTGCAGTGGCCCGCCGCGCCTGGCGCGATGATTGCCCTCACCGCGCTGGCCGTGCTGCCCGTGCTGCTGGCCATGCCGGAAACCCGCCCGGCATGGAGCCGGCCGTATTGACCGCAATACTTGGCGCGGGCCGTCAACATCACGTTCCCGCGCCGGAGGCCTTGCGAATGATTACCATCAAGTCTCGTGCCGGCGTAAAGCCGGACGCTCCGCCATGGGACGCATGGCGGGGCTTGCGCTGGCGGATGCCGCTCGCCGTGGTCGTCAGTGTTCGGCCGACTTCAGCGCTTCCGCGATCAGCGTCGCCGCCGCGTACGCATCGCCGCTCGGCTGGTCCGGATAACGTTGCGTGCCGTGGTTCCAGGCATCGCCCATGGCGAACCAGTCGATGGGCTTGGCTGGTGAGCCGGTGCGCAGTGCCTGGTCCAGTGCGTTGAAATAGGTCGCCCAGCGCGGGCGGTAGTAGTCACGCGTCAAGCCCGCCCAATCCTTGTTGCCGTAGTCGTGCAGGTCGGCGCCTTCGCTGGCCTTGCGGTCGCCCCAGGTGGTGAGGATGGAGCGGGCGTCGTAGTCGAGCCGGGCACGTTCCTGTGGCGTGGACGCCCAAGGTCCGGTTTGCGCCAGCCAGCCGCCCACCAGGAAGAAACGGTTGCTCGAAAGCAATTGGTCCTGCAGGTCCATCAGCGCCAGCCATCGCTGCGCAAGGCGCTCGAACTGCGCGCGGTCCCTGCCGTCGTAGGCGGCCTTGATCCGCGGCAGCAACTGGCGGCTTTCGTTGGCGAGCGTCTGGCGGGCGATATCCACCAGGTCGTATTGGTAGGTTTCGCTGCCGCGCAGTGACGGGGCCACCTGCAGCATCTCGGGCAAGGCCCGCCTGAAGGCCTCGGCGCTGTATCGCATGGCCTCGGGCGACCAGTGGGATGCGCGGTTCACGTCAAGGCTGGGCTGCGCGTCGAACAGAGACTCCTGCGCCGCATCGCGCTCGCTGTTGAAGACTACGTCGTCGATGCGGATGTCGTAGGCCGTGCTGGCCAGGATCTTCCAGGCGGCCAATGCATGCGGATCGGCGGCGCCGTAGCGGCGCTGCACGTAGCCGGCCGTCCACTGCGCGACGTCCACCGGCTCGTTGCGCCAGGCCATCTCCGTGAACAGGTCGAAGGCGTAGGGGTTGGTATCCATGCCCTCGGTAAAGAGCGCGGTACCCGTCATGTTGGCATTCGTGCGGCCCAGCCGCTGCAGCCGTTCGGTGATGTTGCGGACATTGGCGCCGAGCGTGGTGCGGCCACCGAATTCCCAGATGCCGCCGAACAGGAACGGGGCGCCCTGGAAATCCTTCTGGCGGTCGTCGCGCGGCACGCGGTCGTGGTCGATGTCGACCACCAGCAGATGCCGACGGTCGACCCCGGCGAGCAGGTCCTGGCGCGGGTTGCCCTGCCAGGCCAGCATCATCCAGCGCGCGTCGGGATGCGCGGCGAGCAGCGCATCCTGCACGTCGCGCGCCGCCTCCGGCACGGGCACGTCGCCCGAATCGCCGCCTTCCTGGAACACTTCCATGTCGTAGATGCCGCTGTCGCCGAACAGCTCGCGCTGGTGCCGGTAGAACGCGGCGGCCAGCCGGGCGAACATCGGATCGCGCGGATCGAGCCAGCCCGGGCGGGTGAAGCCGGCCCATTCGCCTTGTGGCACCACGTGCGCCTTCGGGAATTTCTTCTGGAAATCGGCGGGCACGATGCCGTAGAAGCCCGGCAGCACCGGCGTGATGCCAAGCTCGCGCAGGCGTGCCACGATCCTGCGCGCCGACGCCGCGCGCTGCTGCATCAGGGCCGTGCTGATGGGGCCATTGAAGCAGCACAGGTTGCCCATCAACTGCCAGTTCTGGTGGGCCGGCTGGGTGATCCAGCGGCGGATGTCCTCGTCGGCATAACCGATCTCGCGGAAGGTCTGGTAGAGCACGCTGTCCATGCCGCGCTCGACCACCATGGCGTTGATGCCGGAGAGCGCGAGCACGTCGATTTCCCGCTGCCAGCGCGGCCAGTCCCAATAGGGCGAGGTATAGCCGTCGACGTTCTCGTTCAGCGCGTAGCGGTACGCATACCTCGTATCTCCCTCGATGGCCTGGGCCGGCAGGGGAAACGGCTGGGTGCCGACCCGGTCGCCGTTGGGCGAGATCTGCACCTGCGCCACGTATTTCAGGTACCAGTTCACGCCGAACAGCAAGGCGCTGGGCGTGCTGCCCTCGACCCGGATATGGCCGTTCGAGCTGCCGATGCGGAAACGCTCGCGGCCTGGCTGCGGCGCCAGCGTACCCAGCTCGAACTGCGCGGCCTGCCGGGGCAGCAGGCGCGCGATGACGGCTTGCTCCGGCGCGGTATCGAAACCCGGCGCCTCTGCCGCACAGGCGGTCCAGCCCCACCAGAGCCATGGCAGGCTTGCCATCCAGATCCGTAAAGCAGATGCGCGCATGACGAGTACCGGGCCTATCGATCCCGGCATCGTATACCGCCCGGCAACGCCGGACGCCACGCCACTAATGTCAACGATGCTGGCGACCGGGGCAAACGGTTGGCGGGCGGAGAGGCATCTGCCCGCTTTCGTCGTCAGCTCTTTGTTCGCTCGCAGCGGGACAGGCGTGGTCAGGCCGGTCGATAAATCTGCGCCATCGATCCAAGCGGGAAGGCCTTCGAGCCGACCAGCTTCAGTGGCCTCGGCGCGGGCAGGTCGGAGAAGATCGGCAGGCCTTTGCCCAACACGATCGGATAGACCATCAACATGTACTCATCGACCAGGTCATGGGCGATGAGGCTGCGCGCAAAGGTGGCGCCTCCAAGGGCGAGGATTGGCTTGCCGTCCTTGGCCTTCAGCCGGGTGATTTCGTCGGCCAGGTCGCCATTGGCCACATAGGCCTCCGCCCAGCTTTCCGCGCCGGGTTGCAGCTGTCCGGCCTGGGTGTCGCCGGCCTGGGACCGGGCGTCGCGGAGTCCTTTGGCGGCCGTCTCCAGAACCGCCGGTCCCTGTCTTGAAAAGACCGCTTTGGGAAGCTGGTTCATCGGTGGCGCAAACACCAGGGTGGAAGTTGGCCAGAAGGGGGCCATGTCCCGGAAGGAGCGGCTGCCCATGATGATCAGGCTGGCGTTCCATAGGTTCTCCACTTTCCAGGCTATGGCCTCCTGGTCACCGCTGAATACCCATTGGATGTCGTTCCCAGGGCCGCTGACAAAGCCGTCGAGCGACATGGACATCGTAAGAACCAACTTTCTCATCGGATTCTCCTTGCGCCAGTTGGGGGCCAGATCCAACGGTTCCGGCAATTCGCTTTGCCGGCTTTCACTATCCGGTCGAATGGGCGGAACGGAATTCGACATCGTCCGAAAATTTTCGCATTGGCAAGCACCAAGCCATTCCTGGGAAGCGTCCAGGAAGGGGGCCATGGCCGGCCCGTTCGCCATAGCCGTTTCGACCCAGAGTGGACTTGCGCTTTGCGGATCAGGAGCCGATTCGAGAAAGTTTTTGCGCCCGGTTCGAACCGGCAGGTTACGGCCAGCCCCCGTTCCTGCCGCGCGCCATGAGATTTTCCATCACATGAAGCCGTTTCTCGTTTAATTTGCTTTTCCGGCGCCTTCGCATCGGGGGAACCCTGAATGACAGAACCTGTCTACTCAGGTTGGTCGCAACGCACGCTGATGGCATGCGTATGTTTCGTGTAGGTCCTTGGCTTGGATTAGGGGTGTGATGGAGCGTTCCGGGCAGGTCCGACATCGAAAGGAGGGGGATAGTGCGCGCGGCCTTGCATTACTCGACAGCGAAACGCGCGCGGCTTTGGGGCGCGGGCGCTGGCGACAGCCGCCGCTGACGCGGCGGGCGTTGGTGCTGACGTTGATTTTCGTATGGGTACTGCATGGACTGTTCGCGCTGGCGCTGTGGTACGAGATGCAACCCAAGCCGCGACGTCCGGAGGTGGTGGATGTCGATATCGGTCAGGCGCTGATCGTGCGTCTGATCGATCGTTCCAGCAAGCCGCGCGCCACGCCACCAGCTGAGCCACCCGCGCCGCCCAATCAGCTGGTGCCAGCGCGGCCGGCGGTGGTCGCCCGCGTTAGCCCAATGATGCAAGAGAAATCCCGCCGTGACGCCATGGTCGTGCAGGATCACACGGCGACGCCTGCGCCGGCGGCTTCCGTGACGATGCCGTCCACCACAAGCTTGTTCGCGAAGGATGGTTCGATCCGGCTGCCATCGGCGACGGAGGCCGTGCCGGCACCAGCCAGCACCGGCGCCGGACGGGCCAAGGCTGTGGACGACCGCCAGATCATGCAGCACGACAGCAACCAGATGCACTACAAGGCCACCCGTTTCGAAAAATATTTCCCGCCGCCGAACGAGACAGCTGGCGGTGCCGTGGGGCGCCATATAGGCGATGCGATCAAGAAGATCACCAAAAGCGTGTGCGATCCCACCAAGAGCAGCGTGGCTTCAGACCTGCTGTGCGGCACACCTCCCCCACCCGCGTCGCCCATGGACAAGGACGAGCGTCTCAACCTGCCGCCGCCGCCCCTGGCCGACAATCCGAATCCGCCCAAGGTACCGCCACTTTCAAGCTGCATCGACGTTTACAGGGAGGGCAAACCGCTGCCGTACGGTTGCCCGGTGGACACGCCCGATCAGGCGTTCAGGGCCGAGATGCGCGAATGCATCGATCTGTTCCGGGCGGGCAAACGCCTCAAGACGTGGTGCCCTCTCGATACGCCCAAGCGCGCGGCGGCAGAGTCGCTGCCGGCGGGTTCCACGAGTGCTGGGGCGCATTGATCACTGTCCACCACACATGGCATGGTCCTGTAGCGTCCGCTTCCGGCCCATGGCGGACAAGGTGGTCCTGGCATAGAGGGTCCCAACAAGAGGCGCCGGGATATGCATCACTCGAGATTGTGCGCTGTGCTGATTGACTGCAATGTCTCCGACGTCGATAAGGCCGCCGGGTTTTGGGCCGGGGCCTTGGGTCGCGCGGTGGATCCTGGTCACCCGGGCACGCGCGGCAACTACCGCATGCTGGAGACGCCGCCGGACGAACCCATCGTGCAGATCCAGCGGGTCACGCACGAGAGCAGGGTTCATATCGATATCGAGACCGACGACATCCCTGCTGAAGTACTTCGCCTGGAAGGGCTGGGTGCCGTCGTCGTCAGTCGCTTGGAGCGATGGGTGGTAATGCAGGCTCCTACAGGGCAACGATTCTGCGTCGTGCGCGTGCAGCGGCCGGGCTTTCCCAAGAACGCCAACCGTTGGGACTAGAAGCCTGTTCAACGGGTGTTACGCCGGGTTTTCGGATAGGGGTGTCGGCAGCCATTGTGGCTGGGGAAGCCAAGCGGCGATGTATGGATCACCCATGAGAACAAGTGCTTCATCTGGCTGAAGTGACTGCCCGACGTATCGGGACAGAACTGTGGCCAGGGCTGGTTCAAGTTCGAATCCACCACGACGAGATGCGGCAGGCACTTCACCAGCTTCGAGAAGATCAGCCCGCCGTTGATGCCGATTCCTACGGGCGAATTGGCAGCATAGCCATCCAGTCGGACCCTGTGCAAGTAGCGCGGCAGACGCTTGTCGGTTCCACCTATGTGGTGACCTACGAGGGCGGAAGCACGGTGCGCGTGCGACGCATGTGTCGGTGGCCCAGTTGGTGTCACTTTATGTGCTCGGTGTTGCTGTCTTTTGCGCATGACAGTAAATAGCGGTTGGCGCGAAGTGACTGACAGCAAATGCGTCCCCGAGGCCGTTATGAACGCGGGGCGGTTCACATTTGAAGGCCTTATCAGATCCGGTAAGAGCCGCGATGACCTTCAATGCCTCGCATCCAGCACCGCCTAGGCCAGCATCTTCCTGATGCTTAGTGTTCCCTGATGCCAGTGCCTCAAGTCGGCAGAAGACCCCTCATGCCACCAAAGCGCTCCACCGAACCGCGCTAGCGGTATAGCTGATTGGCGTGGATGCATAGATCGGCTCCAACACCATCGGACAAAAGGACATCTATTTCACAGGGGGCATGTTAGGTCTCATCCAGGGAGGGTAGAACAAGGAGGGGGCTGCTCATGCGACGCTTTATTGGTGGCAATGATCCTCTGGGCAGCGCTGCGGATTCGCTGCATCCATGCCAGAGTCCGGTGCGGGGCAGGCAAAGCACACTGTCACGGTGCTTGTGGCGGGCACTGCTCGCGTCCCCTGTGTTGTATTTCATCCTGCCCAGCGAACGGGCGTTCGCGCAATGCACGGCAAGCGATGCCAGCACGGTGACTTGCACAGGCAACGCCCCGTCCGGACTGACCATCGTCCCGCCACCGCCGCCCGGCCCGAACGTCCTGCTTACCGTAGGGGCCGGCGCGACGGTCAATGGGCCTGTGTCGATCGATGGTCTTTCGACGCTTACCTTCAATAACAATGGCCAAATCAACGGCAACATTACGGTTACCGACAACGGCGATTTCGCGTTCGATCAAAATGGCACGTTTGGCGGCACGACGCTCTCGGTCACAGGAAGCGGGTCGAATCAGTTGATTGTCCGGGCGGCTCGTTCGGTCAATACCGTGATCATGTCGGGGGCGCAGAACCAGGTCGACAATTTTGGTGTCCTGAATAATGCCGTCACCTTGAACGCCACGTCCTCGAACACGGTCATCAACCGGACCGGTGCGGCGATCAACCTGCTCACGCTCTCGGGGCCGACCAATACCATCGACAACGACGGCCTCTTCAATCAGGGCCTGGCTTTCGCCAATGGGCACACGGCGTCCAACCAGTACGACAACACCATTACCAACCGGGCCAATGGCGTCATCAATGGCATCAACAGCACCGGTGGTTCGTTCGATAGCATGGACAACAGCGGCACGGTCAATGGCCCCACGAATTTCGGGGCCGGCAACGACTTCCTCGTCAACCGCGCACAAATCAACGGCGGTGTCAGCCTGGGCGACGGCAATGATCTGTTTGCCCTGCTGAGCGGCGCGATGTGCTGCACGGTCGATCTCGGCAATGGCAACGACCTGGCCTTCATCGTCAGCGGCACGATCAGTTCGGACGTGCAAGCGGGAGCAGGGAACGACACGCTCGCCTGGCAGGGTGGGCAGATCGTCGCCGGCATCCGGATGGGCGACGGCGACGACAGCGCTTATTTCTTTAACCTTACCGCCGCGAACCTGGTTCCGGGACTCCCCATCGATGGCGGCCTGGGCAACGACCGCTTGGTTTGGAGCAACACGCAGAACGGCACCGGCCTTGATGTAGCCCAGCTTACGTACTGGGAAAGCATCGCGATCAATGGCGGTTCGGTACTCACGTTCAAGAATTACAGCACCCTCACCCTGGGCGACCCTGGAACGGGGACAGGCACGCTTTCCATCGACAGTTCCAGTACCGCCCTGGCAGGCAATGGCACGCATGCCGTCAGGCCATGGGACCCGAGTGCGCTTGTCGCCGTCAACAATGCCGGACTCATCGACCTGACCAATGGTCCGGCCACGGCCACCGACCGTTTTGTGGTGTACGGCAACTACACGGGCCAGAACGGTCGCCTCAACCTTCAGACCGTATTGGGTAGCGACGATTCGCCATCCGATCAGTTGGTCATCCAGAAGAATTCGACAGCGACGGCCACACCGACGGCGTCCGGCCTGACGACGCTCAATGTGTTCAACCTCAATGGCCTGGGGGCCATGACTACCGGCAATGGTATTCGGGTGGTGGATGCTGTCGACGGCGCCGCCACGACAACGGGCGCCTTTGTCCTTGGTGGCCGAGTTGCCGCTGGTGCGTACGAATACGCACTGTTTCGCGGCGGGGTAACCGCCAGCGCTGCCAACGATAGTGATTGGTTCCTTCGATCGAGCATCGTCAACCCAACTGTTCCGGTAGCCCCGCTGCCGCCGCTGCCAGCACCACCGCCACCACCTGTTCCACCGACGACGTTGCCGGCACCTGTGCCACTTATCCCAGCGGTACCTCTTCCGCCGGCACCAGCACCGCCGTCGCCACCATCGCCACCGGCACCGCCCCTGCCACCCGCGCCGGCCGTGCCGACGCCGCCATTACCCATTTCGCCGCCATCGCCACCCCCGCCGATTGATCCGCCGCCACCGGCACCTGCGCCCGCACCTGCACCTGCACCTGCACCTGCACCCGCACCCGCACCCGCACCCGCACCCGCACCCGCACCTGCACCTGCACCCGCACCCGCACCTGCACCTGCACCTGCACCTGCACCGGCACCGGCACCTGCACCCCCACCGAGCGAGGTACAGCCTCCGTCATCCGATATACCGCTGGTCCGGCCTGAGATTCCGGGCTATATCCTTATGCCTGCGATAGCGCAGCAGATGGGGACCGTCACCATTGGCACGTTCCATCAACGCCGCGGCGACCAGTCGATCCTGGATAGCCAAGGCATTGCCAGCAACGCGTGGATGCGTGTGTTGGGTGACGACCGCGACCAGCAATGGAGTTCGAAGATCTCTGGTGTCGACTATCAGCTTGGGCCGAGGATCGATAGCAACCTGTGGGGCGTCCAGGTGGGTTCCGATCTGTTCGCCAGCGATGACGATGATGGGCGCCGGAATCGTGCCGGCGTGTTCTATGCCCATGCCGAGACGCATGGAACCGTCTATGGCAATACGCTCGCCATCGCCGGCGAGCGATCGGGCAGATTGAATCTCCGAGGGGACAGCCTCGGTCTCTATTGGACGTATATCGGCCCCAATCGCTGGTACCTGGATACCGTCGCGATGTATACGCGGCTCAGGGGCAATGCCGAGTCGAGCCTGGGGGTGGGTGTCGACACGAGTGGCGATGACCTAGCCCTATCGATCGAAAGCGGCATTCCTTTCCGCCTCAATAGTGATTGGACGCTGGAGCCGCAGGGTCAGCTCATCTGGCAGCGTGTCGGCTTCGATGGCGAAAATGACCCCTATTCCTCCATCGCCTATCATCACTTCAACACGCTTACCGGGCGGCTGGGCCTGAGGCTGGAGAACACCACCACTGTGCACGGTTATCCGTGGCAACCCTTCCTCAGTGCTGATGTGTGGCGCAACTTCTCCAAGACTTCGAACGTGACATTCGACAGTACGGATATCGGCACGGGTATCGGCGCCACGTCATTGGAATTGCGTGGTGGCGTCACGATGATATGGACGGCCCATGTCGCCACTTACATCACAGTAGGCTATACGACCAAGCTGGACAGTCAAACACAGCACGGCGTGGATGGAACCATCGGTATACGGGTGCGATGGTAGTGCCCCATGCAGCTGGCGGCTCTATCCTTCGACATCAATCGGCGGCAAATTTCAGGAATTCATCCAGCTAGTAGAGTTCGTCGTCTAGCGACAGCGGCCACGCCGAGGCTCGCGTACTTCTTCTTCCAGACGTAGAACGTCGCCTCGGCGATGCCCATCTGCCGGCATACGTCAGCAACGACCATGCCGGACTCCGCCAGCCGCAGCGCGTAGGCGATCTGCTCCTCGGTGAATCTCGACTTCTTCATCGCTCCTCCCATCCCATCCGGAATGCCTCAAAGCGACCTTACCTCTACTTTTAAATGACTACGAAATTCCGGGACGATGTCACAACAGCAGCAAGGTGATCGACACCAGCGCGTGGTTCAGACCGCGCCGGAGCGCTGTTCAGCTATTACCAGCGCCTGCATTTTGCCTCAAAACGCATGCCGGAAGTACTTGCTAACACATTGATTTAAAATCTTTTACGCAAGAATTCACAAGGCATGGCTTGTTCAAGGTCCGAACGCTAAAGTTTGTGCAAGCCGCACAAACTATGGGCCTGTGAACAACACGGATGACGAGCGCCACTGACAGCCGGCATCGGCATTGCACCGTTTGGAAGCATTGTCCATGATGGTGCAATGAGTGAATGGACGAACCGTGGGTGGGCCGAGCCGCTGGCGACCGGGGTGGCGCTGGCGGACGGGGCACTGCGCCTGCGCTGGGTGAATCCGGCGCTGGCGGAACTGCTGGCCATCGGACCGCGCAGTGCGGTGGGGCAGTCGTTGGCGGTCCTGCTGCACCGGCCGGAATGGATGGCGCTCGCGCAACGCGCCCTGGGGGAGCCTTCGCCCGTGCAACTGCGGGGCGTCGAGGTGCCGGGGACGCGCGGCGATGGCGCGCGCATGGACGTGGCGATGCAGCCGCTGCCCGGCGGCGAGCTGTTGTTGGAGGTGCATGCGCTGGCGCCGCCCGCGCCTTCCGGCACGCCGCTGTCGGCTACCCTGCGCGGTTTCGCGCACGAGGTGAAGAACCCGCTGGCCGGCTTGCGCGGCGCCGCGCAACTGCTGCAGCGGCGGGTAGAGGACGAGCAGCTGCGTTCGCTCGCCGGCCTGGTGATCGCCGAGGCGGACCGGCTCGCGGCGCTGGCCAATCGCCTGCTGCGCCACGATGGGGCCGCCGCCCGGCCGGGACCGGTGAACATCCACGAGCAGTTGGAGCGCCTGGGCGACCTGCTGCTGGCCGAGCCCGCGCCGCCAGCGATTCGCCACGACTACGACCCCAGTCTTCCCGACGTCCACGGCGATGCCGACCGCCTGTTGCAGTTGCTGCTCAACCTGGCGCGCAACGCCGTCGAAGCGGGCGCGCGCACCATCACCTTCCGCACCCGTGCCGAGCCCTCCGTGCGGCTGGGCGAGCGCATGGCGCGCATGACCCTGCGAGTGGACGTGATCGACGATGGCCCAGGCGTGCCGGCGGCGTTGCGCGACACCTTGTTCGAACCGCTGGTGTCCGGCCGTGCCGACGGCAGCGGCCTGGGCCTGGCGCTGGCGCGGGAGATCGCGCGCGAGCACGGCGGCGAGCTGCGCTGCGCCAGCCGGCCGGGCGACACCGTGTTTTCCCTCTACCTGCCGATGGGACATGCCCATGACTGAGCCGCGTCCGGAAATCTGGATCGCCGACGACGACCGCGGCGTGCGTTTCGTGCTGGCCGAGGCCCTGCGCGACGCGGGCCTGCCGGTGCGCGAGTTCGGCGATGGCGAGGAAGTGCGCGCCGCGCTGCGCGAGTCGCGCCCGGCGCTGCTGCTCACCGACGTGCGCATGCCGGGCGAGGGCGGCCTCGCATTGATCTCGGCCTTGCAGGCGCAAGGCGTGGGGCCGGTGATCGTGATGAGTGCCTACACCGACATTGCCACCACCGCCGCGGCGTATCGTGCGGGCGCGGTGGACTACCTGGCCAAGCCGTTCGACCTGGACCAGGCGGTGGCTGCCGTGCAGCGCGCGCTGGCCGATGCGCCGATGGCCGCCGCCGCGTCCGCGCCGCCGGCCGCGCCCACCCATGCGCTGCTGGGCGAAAGCCCGGCGATGCGCGAGGTGTTCCGCCTGATCGGCCGTGTGGCCGCCAGCGACCTCAACGTGCTGGTCACCGGCGAGACCGGCACCGGCAAGGAATTGGTGGCGCGCGCGCTGCACGAGGAAAGCGCGCGGCGCGGCAAGCCGTTCGTGGCGCTCAACACCGCGGCCATTCCCAGCGAGCTCTTGGAAAGCGAGCTGTTCGGCCACGAGGCCGGCGCCTTCACCGGGGCCACGCGCCGGCATGCCGGCCGCTTCGAGCAGGCCGAGGGCGGCACGCTGTTCCTGGACGAGATCGGCGACATGCCGCTGGCCTTGCAGACGCGGCTGTTGCGCGTGCTGGCCGGCGGCGAGTTCTATCGCGTGGGCGGGCGCGAGCTGATCCGTGGCAACGTGCGCATCATCGCCGCCACCCACCAGGACCTGGACGCGCGGGTGGCGGCCGGCCAGTTCCGCGCCGATCTCAAGCACCGGCTCGATGTGGTGCGCATCGAGATGCCGCCCTTGCGCCAGCGCCGCAGCGACATTCCGCTGCTGGCCCAGCATTTCCTGGCCATCGCGGCGCAGGAGCTGAAGTTGCCGCCCAAGCGCTTCTCCAAGGCCGCGCTGAAGGCCATCGCCCAGCGCGATTTTCCCGGCAACGTGCGCGAACTGGAAAACCTGTGCCGTCGCTTGGCGGTGATCGCGCCAGGCGTGGAGATCCTGCCGACCGACCTGGGCACCTCGCCCTCCAGCGGCGGTAGTGGCGGTTGGACCGAGGCGCTGCGCGAGTGGGCGACGCAGGCCCTGGCCGATGGCGAGCGCGACATCCATACGCGCGCCCGCGATGCGCTGGACCATACCCTGCTGCAGGTGGCGCTGGAAGCGCACGAGGGCCATCGCCAGCATGCCGCCGCCGCCCTGGGCGTGGGCCGCAACACCTTGACCCGCAAGCTGGGCGCCTCACGCCCGCGACGCCCTTCCAAACCATGAGCCGATCCGCATGACCATCATCGTCCGCCACGCCTCACACGCCGACATCGCCGACATCGCCGCATGGAACCAGGCGATGGCCTGGGAAACCGAGCACAAGGCGCTCGATCCGGCGGTGCTGGCGCGTGGCGTCACCGCCGTGTTCGACGAACCCCGCCGGGGTTTCTACCTGGTGGCCGAGCGCGATGGCGCGCCGGTGGGCTGCCTGTTGGTCACCTACGAGTGGAGCGACTGGCGCGCCGGCGATTTCTGGTGGATCCAGAGCGTGTACGTGGTGGAAGCGGCGCGGCGCGGTGGCGTGTTCCGCCGGCTCTATGAGGAGGTGCGCCGCCACGCGGCCGAGGCGGGCGCGGTGGGCCTGCGGCTGTACGTGGAAACCGGGAACGAGCGCGCGCAACGCACCTATGCCGGGCTGGGCATGGCGCGCTGCCACTACTACATGTACGAGGCGGAATTCGCCCCGCCATCCCTGTAGGAGCCCACCCTGTGCGCGACCGGCGCAGGGATTAGGGGCGAGTAGCGAGGGCGCAAGCCCGCAGGTCTGTCGCACCACTCGAAGCCGCTTCTGGTGGTGGGATTTGGCGCCCTAACTACTCGCCCCTTGGCCGTGCCAGCCGCGCACAGGGTGGGCTCCCACAGTAGTAGTGAGGGGAGCGCGGGGTTCAGGCGGCGGAGAGGCGCTGCTCCAGTTCCTCCGGCGGCAGCGCGACGCCGAACAGGAAACCTTGCAGCAGCGAGCATCCGGCGCGGCGCAGGTGCTCGGCCTGGGCGGGCGTTTCCACGCCCTCGGCCACCACGCTCATGTCCAGGCTGTGCGCCATGGCGATGATGGCATCGGTGATGGCGGCGTTGTCGATGTCGGTGGCGATGTCGCGCACGAAGGTGCGGTCCACCTTCAGCGCGTCGATGGGGAAGTACTTCAGGTAGGACAGGCTGCAATAGCCAGTACCGAAGTCGTCCAGCGCCAGGCTGACGCCCAGCGCCTTGATGCGCTGCATGAGCGCGCGGCTCTGGTCGCCGGCGGACATCACCATGCGCTCGGTCAGTTCCAGTTCGATCAGCGAGGGCGGCAGCTGTGCATCGTCCAGCGCGGCCTTCAGCGCATCATGGAAACCCGGGTGCTGGAACTGGGGCGCGGCCACGTTTACCGCGACGACGATCGGATGCCCCGCGCGATACCACGCGCCGGCCTGGCGGCAGGCCTCGCGCAGCACCCATTCGCCGAGCGGCACGATCAGCCCGGTTTCCTCGGCCACCGGGATGAACTCGTCGGGCAGGTACACGTCGCGCCCGTCCACCCGCCAGCGCAGCAGCGCCTCGACGCCGACGATGCCGCCGGTCCGCGCGTCCACCTTGGGCTGGTAGTACAGGTGCAGGTCGCCCTGGCGCAGCGCCTTGCGCAGGTCCTGCTCGATGCGTAGGCGCGCGGCGGGGCGCTCGCTCATCGACGGCGTGTAGAAGCGGTAGCCGTTGCGGCCCTGCATCTTCACCTCGTACATGGCGATGTCGGCGTTGCGCAGCATCGCTTCCGCGTCGCGCGCGTCGTCCGGATAGACGCTGATGCCCACGCTGAAGGTGATGGTGAGGTCGCCGAGGCGGCTGGCGTCCGAGGCCTGCCACAGGCACATCAGCTTCTCGCTGAGCTGGCTGGCGCTGATGCGGCCGTCGATGCGCGAGAGCAGCACCACGAACTCGTCGCCGCCCACCCGGCTCACCGTGTCCTCGTTGCGCAGCGCGTCGCGCAGGCAGTTGGCGAAGCTGCGCAGCAGCGCGTCGCCGGCGGCATGGCCCAGCGCGTCGTTGACCTGCTTGAAGTGGTCGATGTCGATGTGCAGCAGCGCGGCCTGGTCGTGCCGGCGCAGGGCCGCCGCCAGTACCTGTTCCAGGCGCGATTGCAGCAGGCTGCGGTTGGGGAGGCCGGTGAGCGTATCGTGCTGGGCCAGGTGCGCCATCTTCAATGCCAGCGCGCGGGTCTCGCTGACGTCGTGGAACACCAGCACGCCGCCGATCACGCTGCCGGCGTGGTCGTGGATGGAGGCGGCCGAATCCTCGATCGGCGTCTCGAAGCCGTTGCGGTGCAGCAGCACGGCGTCGCCCTTCAATTCCACGATGGCGTCGCGGCGGATGGCGTCCATCAGGGGGCTGTGCAGGGGTTTGCGGGTGTGGCTGTCGATCAGCTGGAACACCTCGCTCATCGGCTTGCCCACGGCCTCGGCGTGGGTCCAGCCGGTCATCGCCTCGGCGATCGGGTTCAGCGAAGTCACGCGGTGCTGCAGGTCGGTGGTGATTACCGCGTCGCCGATCGAGCGCAGGGTCACCTCGGCCAGCTCGCGCTCGCGGAACAGCGCTTCCTCGTAGGCCTTGCGCTGGCTGATGTCCAGGATCTGCGCGACCGCGTGGTAGGGCTCGCCGCCGGTGCCGCGCACCAGCGACACGCTCAGCAGCACGTGCACGGCATGGCCGTCGCGGTGGATGTAGCGCTTCTCGAGCTGGTAGGTCTCCTGCTGGCCCCGCTTGAGCGCCTCGGTCAGCTCGTGCGAGGCGGGCAGGTCGTCGGTGTGGGTCAGGTCGGGCAGGGTCAGCGACAGCAGTTCCTGCTCGCCGTAGCCGAGCATCTGGCACAGCGCGTCGTTGACGCGCAGCATGTGGCCGTCGGTGGTCACCATCGCCATGCCGATAGGGGCGTGCTGGAAGGCGCCGTAGAAGCGCTGCTCGCTTTCGCGCAGCTGGGTCTCCAGCGCGTGCCGCTCGGTGAGGTCGATGAACACGGTGAACACGCCGCGCACGTGGCCGTTCTCGTCGAAGTCCGGCTGGAAGTTGCCGTGCATGTAGGTGCGGGTGGCGCCGCTGAACAGCTCGCCCTCGTAGACCGCCGGCTCGCCGGCCAGGGCCTGGTCCAGGCAGGCGCCGGCGCGCGCGAGGCTGCGGTGGTCGACCACTTCGTCGACGAGGCGGCCCACCATCTGCCTGGGATCGACGCCCATCCATGCCTGGTGGGTGCCGTTGGCGAAGCGGAAGCGGCGCTGGCGGTCGATATAGGTAATCAGCGCGGGTGCGCCATCGAGCACGTGGACGGGCCACTGGTCCTCGCTTCCTGCAGGGACGAACTCGCGATCGGTTTGCCGCATCTTGGGATATCGCCCCTTGGCGCACCCCTTGCGCCCATCCCCGCATGATGCGCCAAGCGCGGGCAGCTGTGCAGGTGGCTGACGAAAGGTGTCGATATTCCCCTACAGGTCGCGCTCCCGGGCGGGGCCGCCGGGGAGCGACGGGCCTCAGTGCAGCGATTCGGCCGGTGCGCCGAGGCGCCCCTCGGCATCGAGCACGATGCGTCCCAGCGCATGCAGCTCGGCGTCGATGCCGTAGCGGTCGGCCAGCGCCGCCGCCAGCGGACCCAGCGCCCGTGGGTGCAGGGGGTAGGCATGCGCCAGCGTGCGGGCCTGGGCGCTGGCGCCGCCCTGGGCCACGGTCACCGCCACCACGCCCAGCCCGGGAGCCTCGTGCGCATACAGCCGGGGGGCCTCCTGGCTGGCGATGGGCTCGCCCAGGGCTTCCAGCAGATAGCCGGGGTCGGCGGCGGACGGGTCGTTCGCCAGCACCAGGGGCACGTGATGGGCGCCGAGCAGGGCCGCGTACTGGCGCAGCTCGAACACCACGCCGGCGAAGTCGTGCGCGCGCTGCGCCGGCTCGCCCGCCTGCTGGCCCAGCCACGCGGCCGGGGATTGCGCCTGGACCTTGCCGTCGTGGTAGCGCAGGGCCAGCCCGCGGGCGCTCAGGGTAGTCTCGTCACGGTAGGGCGTGAGCAGGGCGGCTTCCAGCAGGGTCCACAGCGGCGCCAGGTTGACGTGTTCGTACTGCACGCAGGTCAGCGCGAGCAGGTCGTTGCGGCTCAGGTAGCGCGCGTGCTCCAGCTGCACCCCCAGCGTGCGCATCAGCCAGTCGGCGGTGCGCTGGCCGGCTTCGCCGCGACCCACCAGTTCCACTTCCAGCCGTTCGGACAGGTCCGGCGCCAGGTCCTCGGGTGCCAGCAGGGAGATCGGCAGCAGGCGCATCGGGCCGTCGGCGTAGGCCGCCTCCGGTTCCAGTGGCTGGGCCGGCATGTGGCCCTCGTGGGTGCCGAAGGCCACCACGTTCTCCAGGTGGCCGCGCGGGACCCGGCGGGCCAGCTCGTCCAGCGTGCCCCATGCCGGGAAGCCGGGGCGCAGCAGCTCCACCGCGTCGAACAGCGCGCCGGCCAGCGCCAGCCGTGCCTGCGCCACCTCCGGCACCAGCGCGTGAAGGTCGTCGGCCACCAGCGCCGACAGCTCGGCGGCCTCGTCGCGGCTCAGCGTGCGGCGAGAGGGGGCCGTGCCGGCGGGCAGTTCCAGGGCCAGGACCACGGGCAGGGCGACGAGTGCTTGTGCTTCCACGGAGGACGAACCCGAACGGCAAAGAACCAAATTCTAGCATTCACGACGTTTTGGGCTTCCGTGGCGTGGCGGCGCGGGTTAGCCTTGTCGACTCGGCTTTTTCGGACTTGTTCCCACCATGGAAAACACGCTCCAGCGCGTCGGTGTGATCGGCGGCGTCCGCATCCCGTTCTGCCGCAACAACACCGCCTACGCCGACGTCGGCAACTTCGGCATGTCGGTGAAGGTGCTGGGGTCGCTGGTCGAACGCTATGGCCTGCATGGGGTGGAACTGGGCGAGGTGGCCATGGGCGCGGTCATCCGGCATTCGTCCGAATGGAACCTGGCCCGCGAGGCGGTGCTGTCCTCCGGGCTGGCGCCGACCACCCCGGCGATCACCACCGCGCGGGCCTGTGGCACCTCGCTGGACAACGCCATCGTCATCGCCGGCAAGATCGCCACCGGGCAGATCGAGGCGGGCATCGCCGGCGGCTCGGACACCACCAGCGACGTGCCGATCGTGCTCGGCGAGCGCCTGCGCAAGCGGCTGCTGGCGGTCAACCGCGGCAAGACCTGGCAGGACAAGCTGCGCGCCGCCACCCAGGACTTTTCGTTCAAGGAATTGAAGCCCGCTTTCCCGGGCGTGGCCGAGCCGCGTACCGGCCTGTCGATGGGCGAGCACTGCGAGAAGATGGCCAAGGAATGGCACATCGGCCGCCAGGAGCAGGACCAGTTGGCGCTGGCCAGCCACCACAAGCTGGCCGCGGCCTACGAGGCCGGCTTCTTCGAGGACCTGGTGGTGCCGTTCCGTGGCCTCAAGCGCGACGGATTCCTGCGCCCGGACAGTACGCTGGAGAAACTCGGCGCGCTCAAGCCGGCGTTCGACAGGAGCTCCGGCCACGGCACGCTCACCGCGGGCAACTCCACCGGCCTGTCCGACGGCGCCGCCGCCGTGCTGCTGGGCACCGAGGCCTGGGCGGCCAAGCGCGGCCTCAGGGTGCAGGCCTGGTTCCGCGACGCCGAGGTGGCCGCGGTGGATTTCGTCCACGGCGAAGGCCTGCTGATGGCCCCCACCGTGGCGGTGCCGCGCATGCTGGCACGCCATGGGCTGACCCTGCAGGACTTCGATTTCTACGAGATCCACGAGGCCTTCGCCGCGCAGGTGCTGTGTACGCTGCGCGCGTGGGAGAGCGCCGACTACTGCAGGCAGCGCCTGGGCCTGGACCGGCCGCTGGGCACCATCGACCCGGCCCGGCTCAACGTGCACGGTTCCAGCCTGGCGGTGGGCCATCCCTTCGCCGCCACCGGCGCGCGCATCGTCGCCACGCTGGCCAAGCTGCTGGAACAGAAGGGTTCCGGCCGCGGCCTGATCTCCATCTGCACCGCCGGCGGCATGGGCGTTACCGCCATCCTCGAACGCTGAGCGCCGCGCCACGCCGATGTGGCGGCTGCGCACCACCGTCGGCCTGAGCGTGCTCGCCCTGGCGGTGGGTGTCGCCGGCACGGCCTGGCTCAGCGCCCTGACCGGTGATTGGAAGGGACCGGCGCGCGTCGCCGTGCCGCTGGCCAGGGTTCATGCGGCGCTGCGGCAGGCCGGGCGGGCGGTCCACCGGCATGCCGCGCCGGTCCGCCAGTCCGCCGCGACGACGATGGCGCCGCCCGCCGGGAACGAGCCGGCCCTCACGCCGATCGACATGCCGGCGCTGCCCGCTTCACTGCTGGAACGCCAGCCCCTGGGCAATGGCAAGGTCGTGCTGCGCCTGGTGGTCGATGGGGTGGCCGCGTGCAAAGCGCCGCGGTGGCCCGTTCCAGCGGCGACGCTGCGCTGGACGATCGCGCCGTGCGCACCGCGCTGCGCTGGCGCTTCGCCGTGCCGGCGGACCGGCCGCAAGGGCTGGCAGGCGAGTTGGTGATGCGCTTCGACGACACCCCCGCCGCCCCTTTGTTGTAGGAGCGCACCCTGTGCGCGACGGGTCCGGCCAAGGGGTTAGCGACGAGTGGCGAGGGCGCCAAGTCCGACCACCAGAGGCACCCCCTAGTCGCGCGACAGATTCGCGGGCTTGCGCCCTCGCTACTCACCCCTCGTCCCTGCTCCACATTCCCGTCGCGCACAGGGTGCGCTCCCACAAAAGTAGATAGGCGGCGGTGGCGCTACAGCACGCCCTTCACGCCCGCCCCGAAGGCGGTGATCAGCCGCGTGTAGATCAGCTTGGGCGAGACCGCCACGTCGGGGAAGTCGCCCACCGGCGTGTAGCAGCTCAGGAAGGCCGGGTCGCTCGGGCGCATCGGCGTGCAGCCGGCCTTGAGGTCGTAGCTGGTGGCGTAGCGGTACGGCCACAGGTCGAACACCGGCAGGCTGGCGGAGAAGTCGCCGATGGCCATGCTCAGGCTGCCCTGCTGGCGTGGCGCGATCACCCAGGCGTTCTCCGGCTGGGTGTCGCGCAGGATGCTGTCGCGCAGCTCGCTGGCGAAGCGGGCGTCGTAGACGATCACGCCGGCCTCGGTGTTGTAGTGGTCCGAGCGCGGGTCGAAGTTGTGCGAGCCCACCATGGCGAAGTCGTCGTCCACCACGATGGACTTGGCGTGCAGGCCGAAGCGCCGCCCGGGCGTGGTCAGCGGCGCGGGCCGGTTGCGCCGGGCGTTGCCGCGGCTGCCCAGCAGGCCGCGCTCGGTGCCCACGCGGTGCCGGCCCGGCGCATGGCCGGCCGGCGTCGGCGCCGGCCCTTCGTCGGCGGAGGCGTCGGCGTTGTCCTGCGCCGGCCCGGTCGCGTGCGGCTTCATCTCGTAGATCTCGAAGCCGTCGTCCTTCAGGTAGCGCTTGCGATGCTTGTAGGAGAGGGCATAGACCGCGAACGCGTCGGTGGAGGCCAGCGAATTGGTCGACACGATGATGCGCGGCGGCGACTCGCCCTGGCGCAGCCGCGCGAACAGGCGCTCCGCGCGCTGGCTCAGCACCAGGTAGGGCGTCTGCAGCACTACCTCGTGCTGGGCCGCGCCGACCATGCGCATCACGTGGGCGGTGAATTCGCGCGCGCTGCGCTGCTGCGGCTGCTCGGTCTTGGCCGGCAGGTCGCTGAAGTAGTCCACGCGCCCCGTGCGCAGGGTCTGCGAGACCAGGGCGTCGTCCAGCCAGTCGGGGTCCTCGGCCTCCTCCTGCACGCGCGCCACGCGTTGCGGGTGGGCATAGCGGGGCGCGGGCCAGGGCGTGGGCGCCTCGTTGTCGAGGATGTGCCGGTTGACGTCGCGCAGGTGGGTCAGCGGCACCGAGCGCCGGTGGTGCCAGAACGTCTCGAAGCTGGCCGCCATGGCGCGCGCCGCCGGGCCGCCCACCATCACGTCGCGGTCCACGTAGTCGAACTCGTCGTCCCAGTCGAAATAGCGGTCCTGGTAGTTGCGGCCGCCGGTGATGCCGATGGCGTCGTCCACCAGCAGCAGCTTGTTGTGCATGCGCTGGTTGAACGTCAGGAAGCAGCACACGATGCCGGCGGTGAATTCCGCCACTGAGGTCTGCGCCTCGTGGAAGGTCGGGTTGTACAGGCGCACCTGCAGGTTCTCGTGCGCGCCGGCCAGGCGTTCGAGCAGCGCCTGGTCGCCGAAGGAGAACAGCTGGTCGGCCAGGATGCGCACCTTCACGCCGCGCCGCGCCGCCTTCAGCAGTTCGTCGAGCACCAGCTGGCCGGCGTCGTCCTGGTCCCAGATATAGGTCTGGATGTCGACCGACCGCTGCGCGGCGCGGATCAGGTTGAGCCGCGCCACCAGCGCCGCCTCGCTGTCGTTGAGCAGGGTGACGACGTGCACCGGCTCGGCCTCGGTGGAGTCGGCCAGGGCCTGGCGCGCGGCGTCCAGCAGCGGGGAGTCGATCGCGCAATGGTCCGGGCGGTCGCAGTCGAGCGTGCGCTGCACCCGCTCGGCGACCACGGCGTCCGCACGGCGGATGCGCGTGGGCGACACGCTGCATCCCGAGGTAACCAGGATCGCAGCGAGCAGAAGGAAGAGGGCGACCCCGCGTTGGCGCATCGCCCGATGATACGGGGTGGTTTCAGCGCCTGGCGTAATCGAGGCTGATCGACATGCCCAATTCGACCTTGTCCGCCACCGCGGCGCGGTGTGCGCTCATCCCGAAGTCGCTGCGCTGGATGGTGCCGCGCACGGCGATCACGCATTGCTGCGGCGCGCTGAGCGGGCAATGCGAGGGCATCAGCTCGAAATGGGCGGGGCGGGTGATGCCGCGCAGGGTCAGCGTGCCATCCAGCGCGCCGCCGCGCTCCAGCATGCCCAGCGAGATCGGCTGCGAGACGAAATGGATCGAAGGATAATGCGAGGCATCGAAGAACTCGGGGGCCAGCACCCAGCGGCGGATGCGGTCGGAGGCCATATGGATGCTGTCCACGGTGATGTGCGCGTCGACCACCGCGGTATCGCGCAGCGCGCTCAGGGTGACGTCGCCGTCGATTTCCTCGAAGCGGCCGCTGATCTGGCTGAGCCAGAACAGGCGTACGCCGAAGTCGGCGTGGGAATGGATGGGGTCGATGCGGTAATCGCTGGCGTGGGCCAGCGGCATGGCCAGCAGCAGCAAGGCCAGGCAGCCGGGCAGCCAGCAGCTCATGGCGACCAGAAGGCATCCAGTCGCGCGTTGCCCGGCTCCAGCGCCCCATCCAGGTGCAGCACGGCCAGGCCGGCCGGCGGCATGCCGCGGAATTCGTCCGAGCGGCCCTCCACCAGCAGGGCCACCAGCCGCTCGATGCCCGGGTTGTGGCCCACCAGCAGCACCGTGCCGACGTCGCCATGCTGGTCGAGCAGGGCCAGCAGCTCGCCCGGGGTCGCCTCGTAGATGTCCTCCGCGTACTGCGGGGCCGGCGCCTGCGGCAGCGCCGCCAGGGCCAGGGACGCGGTGCTGCGGGTGCGCTCGGAAGGCGAGCACAGCACGCGGTCCGGCATCACCCCGTGCGAGGCCAGCCATTGGCCGGCGGCCCGCGCCTCCTGCTCGCCGCGCCCGCTCAGGCGCCGGTTGTGGTCGTTGCCTCCGGCGGGAGCGGGCTGGGCTTCGGCGTGACGCAACAGGATGAGTTCGTGCATGGTGGGCTCCAAGGTCGTGCCGCGCCGGGGGCGATGCCGCTCTCAGTGCTGGCGCTTGATCCAGCGCAGGAGCTGTTTCCAGTCCTCCTGGTGGCTGCGGACGTTTTCCGAAGCGTAGTCAAAGATACCCTTGCCAAGTGCGGCCAGCAGCACATAGGCCTGACTGTCGCGCAACTGCGCCACCAGCGGGAACGGTGCCTCCGCGGCCAGCCGCGCCATGGCTTCCTGGCTGGCGTTGGTCCAGGGCTTCAGGCGGTTGCCAACCAGGCCGACCGGCAGCTTGCCGCGCTTGATGCGGGGAACCTGCTGCAGGTGGGCCAGGAAATCGAACGTGGCATCCAGGTCGAAGGTTGACGGCAGCACTGGCACCAGCAGCACGTCGGCCTTTTCCAGGTAGGGCTCCAGTTCGCGTTCCTGCGAGCCGGCGGCCGTGTCGATCAGCACGCGCTGGGTGTCGGGCGGCAGCTTGTCCAGCGCCTTGCGGCCGCCTTCCAGGCCCAGCACGCCGGGGACGTTGTCCGGTCGCCGCGAGGCCCAGCGGAAGCTGGACTGCTGCCGATCCGCATCGACGATGGCCGTGTGCTTGCCATCCTCGGCCCAATGCGAAGCCAGCTGGGTGACCAGCGTGCTCTTGCCGCAACCGCCTTTGCTGCTTGCTACCAGTACCGTCAGCATGATGCCGCCCCAGTGTCCAAGCCGGGGCCAAGCCTAGGGCAGGGAGCGGTGCGTAGGGAATAGGCAAGCGCAAGAGCGCCGCGCGGCACGCGCGGGCAACGCGGACCACAGGGAGGCCTTGAACAGGCGCCTAGTCCCTGCTGGCGCTGGCGGCGGCATTGGCCGGCGACCAGTCCGTCGGCGCGTCCACGGCCACGTTGTAGTCGTGCAGGGCGGTGAGCATCAGGCTCATCTCGGTGCCGCCGGAGCGGGCCAGCGACATCAGGTGCTGGGCCAGGGCGGTATCGCCCTGGGCGCGGGCCGAGAGTTCCGAGAAGCGCTGCACCTGCCACACCAGGTTGCGGCGGGCGCGCTTGGCGTCCTCCTGCTGCGCCGGGTCATCGGCCAGCACCTCGCGCAGGTGCAGGCCCAGCGAGCGGCCCAGCGGGCTGGAGCCCCATTCGAGCAGCTTGCCCAGCTTCAGGCAGTCGGCCTTGGTCGCGGCGTCGCCACTGCCTTCCTCGCACAGCTTGGCGGTCGCCTGCAGCGCCGGTTGCGGCTGGGTCTCGGCCAGGCCGAACACCATCATCACCTGCACGCCGGCGGCCCCGGTGGCCGACAGCGGGCTCATCACGGCGGGGGGCGGCGGCAACAGGGTCACGGTGGTGGCCAGCGCTTTGAGGCTGGCGCCGGTGTAGTCGTCGTAGACCTTGGCCGAGGCGGCCTTGGCCAGGTCCGCGCGGGCGTCGTCCTTCTTGCCGTCGCGGGTGTCCTGGCCCAGCTTGAGCATCCAGACGGCGGCATTGTCCGGCGCCTGCGCGGTGAGCCTGGCCAGCGCGTCGGCGTTGGGGCAGTCATCGCCCTTGGCGTCGCAGTCGCTCAGCCGTACCCAGTTGACCTCCGGGCCGGCGCCTTCCGCCTGGGCGGCGCGATCGATCAGGCTGTGGAAGCTGTTGAAGTCGGGCAGGCCGGCCAGCGGCCGCGCCAGCAGGGCGCCGCCCAGCAGCGGCGTGGGCGCGGCCTGGGGGGCGATCACGCTGACCAAGTCCTTCTGGAAGGACAGCAGGGCCTGGCGCCGGGCGGTGGCCTGCTTGTCGGCCGTGGGCGGGGTCTTGGCGGCCAGCGCCGGGCTGGTGAGGGCGACCAAGGCCAGTGCGAGCGTGAGCGGATGCCGTCCAAGCATGGGGGGACTCCTTGTGCGGACTAAGCAGCCAGCATACCGATCCCGCATTAAGCTCGCCTGATCCGGTGGACGCGGCATGAGGGAGAACGCGTCCGGCCTTGCTAGCATGGCAGCTTCGCGACGCCCCGGGATGCACCGCCATCCTGCGCAGCACAGGAGACTTAAGGCAGTGAACGATTTTTCCTTCTTGGCCAGCGGACAGGCGGCCCCCTGGTTCGCGGGCTGGGGCACGCTGGCCCTCATCAACGCCGGGCTGGCGCAGGGCAAGAATCGCAGCGGCCTGCTGTGGTTCCTGCTGTCGCTGCCGTTCGGACCGGTCGCCACGCTGGTGCTGGTGCTGCTCCCCAAGGCGCGGCAGACGCTGTTCTGATTTGCAGGAGCGCACCCTGTGCGCGAACGCGGAGCTGCGGCTTTACCGCTGCGTAGGCTTTTCGCGCACAGGTGCGCTCCTACAGGTTAAGCGTGGGCGATTACTCGCCCAGCGCCTCGCGCATGAACTCCGGCTGGGCCAGCGCCGCCTTGTGGATGTCGGCGTTGTAGTAGCGGGTGGGGAAGCCCTTGCTCAGCGCACCGCGCTCGCGGAAGCCGGCCAGGTCGCCGCCCTTGCGCGCCATGGTGCAGCTCCACCAGCCGGTCGGGTAGCACGGCTGCGGGAACGGCAGGGTCTTGACCGCGCTGAAGCCGGCGGTGCGCATGGCCGAGCGCATGGACTTGATCAGTTCCAGGTGCGCCAGCGGCGATTCGGACTGCTGCACCAGGATGCCGCCGTGGCGCAGGGCCTTGAAGCAGCTGGCGTAGAAGGCGGCGTTGAACAGGCCCTCGGCGGGGCCGACCGGGTCGGTCGAGTCCACGATGATCAGGTCCAGCGATTCCGGCTCGGCCTCGGCCATGTACTTGATGCCGTCGATGAACAGCAGCTCGGCGCGCGCGTCGCCGTTGGATTCGCACAGCTCCGGGAAATACTGCTCGGCCAGGCGCGTCACGCGCTCGTCGATCTCCACCTGCACGGCGTGCTCCACTTCCTCGTGCTTGAGCACCTCGCGCAGCGTGCCGCAGTCGCCGCCGCCGATGATCACCACGCGCTTGGCGCGCGCATGGGTGAACAGCGCCGGGTGGGTCATCATCTCGTGGTACAGGAAATTGTCGCGGCTGGTCAGCATCACGCAGCCGTCGATCACCATCAGGTTGCCCCAGTCGGTGGTCTGGTAGATCTCGATGGTCTGGAACGGGGTTTTCTCGGCGTGCAGCAGCTTCTCCACGCGGTAGCCGATGGAGGAGCCGGAGGCCTGGTGGGCTTCGGTGAACCAGCTGGGGTGCTGCGACATGGGGAATGTTCCTGACGATCGGTGGGTTCAAAGATCGCGAATTGTAGCCGAACCGGCGCCCCCGTCCCGTCCACGGGCCGGCGGCCATCGGCACATTGTCACAAGGGGCCGTTACAATAGGCGACCGGACCGCCGCGCCACGCGGCTCGTGCCCAGGGGTGCGCCGCTCGAACCGCCTTCCGGTGCCGCGCCGGTCTGGCGCGCCGATGAGCGGCCTCCCAAGGTCAGCCCGGCCCCGCGGCGTGCGAGGCTTCCGGCCGGCTGGCTTCGTTTTTCGTCAAGGCACCGCCGCTGCGACGACATTACAGGCTCCAAAGGAACCCTCCGTGTCCAAGCACTGGAACATCGACGCCGCCCGCCATACCTACGCCGTCCCGCACTGGGGCGACGGCTACGTGGACATCAATGACGCCGGCCATATCGTGATGCGCCCCAAGGGCGCCGGCGGCCCCGCGCTGTCGCTGCCGGCCATCGTGGAGCGCGCCCGCGCCGAAGGCCTGCGCCTGCCGCTGCTGGTGCGCTTTCCGGACATCCTGGCCGATCGTTTGAAACGATTGCAGGATGCCTTCGCCAGGGCCATCGGCGAGTGGGGCTACGCGGGCGGCTATACGGCCGTCTATCCGATCAAGGTCAACCAGCAGCGCGGCGTGGCCGGCGAGCTGGTGGCCGCGGGCGAGCACGGCTTCGGCCTGGAGGCCGGCTCCAAGCCCGAGCTGATGGCGGTGCTGGCGATGGCCCGGCCCGGCAGCATCGTGATCTGCAACGGCTACAAGGACCGCGAATACGTGCGCCTGGCGCTGATCGGCCGCAAGCTCGGCCTGCGCGTGCACATCGTGATCGAGAAGCTCTCCGAGCTGGACCACGTGTTCGCCGAGGCCAGGGCGCTCGACGTCGAGCCGCTGCTCGGCGTGCGCGTGCGCCTGGCCTCGATCGGTGCCGGCAAGTGGCAGAACACCGGCGGCGACAAGGGCAAGTTCGGCCTCTCGCCCAGCCAGGTGCTCACCCTGGTGGAGCGGCTGGAGCAGGCCGGCCTCAAGCACACGCTGAAGCTGCAGCATTTCCACATGGGCTCACAGATTTCCAACGTGCGCGACATCGCCAACGGCATGCGCGAAGCCACGCGCTATTTCGTGGAGCTCAAGCGCATGGGCGTGCCGCTGGAGATCGTGGACGTCGGCGGCGGCCTGGGCGTGGACTACGAAGGCTCGCGCTCGCGTAGCCACAACTCCATCAACTACTCCATCGAGCAGTACGCCGCCACCATCGTGCAGTCGCTGGCCGAGGCGGTGGCGGAGGAGAACCTGCCCGCGCCGCACATCCTCACCGAGGCCGGCCGCGCCATGACCGCCCACCACGCGGTGATGGTGGTCAACGTGACCGAGGTGGAGCCGGTACCCGCCGGTCACATCCCGCCGGCGCACGCGCATGAACCGGCGGTGCTGCGACGCCTGCGCGAGACCTGGGAGGAACTGGACCGGCGCCCCGCGCTGGAACTGTTCCACGAGGCCCAGCACCACCTCGCCGAGGGCCAGGCGCTGTACGCGCTGGGCCAGCTGACCTTGGACGACCGCGCCCGCCTGGACGACATGTACTACGCCATCGCCAACGCGGTGCGCACGCGCCTGCTGCCGGCCGAGCGCTCGCACCGCCAGGCGCTGGACGAGCTGGACGAGAAGCTGGTGGACAAGTACTTCGTCAACTTCTCGGTGTTCGAGTCGGTGCCGGACATCTGGGCGATCGACCAGATCTTCCCGATCGCGCCGATCGCGCGCCTGGACGAGCAGCCCACCCGCCGCGGCGTGATCGTGGACCTCACCTGCGATTCGGACGGCCGCATCGACGACTACGTCGATGCCGAGGGCGTGGACGTGAGCCTGCCGCTTCATGCGCTGAAGGACGAGGAAAGCTATCGCCTGGGCATCTTCATGGTCGGCGCCTACCAGGAGACGTTGGGCGACATCCACAACCTGTTCGGCGACACCGATGCGGTGAACGTGCGAGTGGATGGCGATTCGTATGTTTTCGCGCACAAGCGCCGCGGCGACACCACCGACCTGATGCTCGACTACGTCGGCTACGATCTGGAAGCGCTGCGCGCCAGCTACCGCGAGCGGATCGCCGCGGCGGGCGTGGAGGGCGCGGCGGCGGAGCAGCTGTTCGTCACGTTGAACGAAGGTTTGACCGGCTATACCTACCTGTCCGAGGGCACGCGCTAACGCGCTTGCCCGTCATTCCGGCCTGCGCCGGAATGACGGAATAGGAAAGGCCACGCCAGGTTGTCCATTCGTCGCATGGATGCGCGCCCCGGGCTATGGCAGCCTGTGGCGTTGACGGCGGCGCGGGCCATGGCCTACACCGTTTCTGCTTTTTCCCCGATCCCCATCGAAAGGAGTAGTCATGGCAAGTCTCGACGGCAAGGTGGCACTCATCACTGGCGCGGCCAGCGGCCTGGGCAAGGCGATTGCCGAGCTGTACGCGAAGAACGGTGCGGCGGTGGCCATCGCCGACATCAACCAGCAGGCGGCCGACGCGACCGCGGCGGAGATCACCGCGGCCGGCGGCAAGGCCATCGGCATCGCCATGGACGTCACCGACGAGGCGGCGGTGAACGCGGGCACCGACAAGGTGGTCGCCGCGTTCGGCCATCTGGACATCCTCATCTCCAATGCGGGCGTGCAGATCATCAACCCGATCGAGCAGTTCGCCTTCGCCGACTGGAAGAAGATGCTGGCCATCCATCTCGATGGCGGCTTCCTCACCACCAAGGCCGCGCTCAAGCACATGTACAAGGACGACCGCGGCGGCATCGTCATCTACATGGGCTCGGTGCATTCGCACGAGGCCTCCAAGCTCAAGTCCGCCTACGTCACCGCTAAGCACGGCCTGCTGGGCCTGGCGCGCACGCTGGCGAAGGAGGGCGCGGCCCACAACGTGCGTTCGCACGTGATCTGCCCAGGCTTCGTGCGCACGCCGCTGGTGGAGAAGCAGATTCCCGAGCAGGCCAAGGAGCTGGGCATCAGCGAGGCCGAGGTGATCAAGAACGTGATGCTCAGCGACACCGTGGATGGCGTGTTCACCACGGTCGAGGACATCGCGCAGACGGCGCTTTACCTGGCGACGTTCCCCTCGGCCGCGTTGACCGGGCAATCCATCGTGGTCAGCCACGGCTGGTACATGCAGTAGCCGCCGCGTCCCGTCCCGTCCTGGTCGTCGGGCGGGACCCGCCGCCTTGCCGGTCCGCGCGGGTCCGTGCGGACGGATTGCCAGGAGCGTCGCCATGAAGATCGCCGAAGTGAAGGCCAACGCCTTCGCCATGCCGTTGACCAACCCGGCGTTTCCGCCCGGGCCCTACCGTTTCGTCAATCGCGAATTCCTGGTCATCACCTACCGCACGGATCCCGATGCCTTGCGCGCGGTGGTGCCGGAGCCGCTGGAAGTGGCCGAGCCGCTGGTCAAGTACGAGTTCATCCGCATGCCCGATTCCACCGGCTTCGGCGACTACACCGAATCCGGCCAGGTCATTCCGGTCAGCTTCCGGGGCCAGCATGGCGGCTACGTGCATTCGATGTACTTGAACGATCATCCCCCGATCGCCGGCGGGCGCGAGTTGTGGGGCTTTCCCAAGAAACTCGCCAGCCCGGTGCTGGAGACCGAGATCGACACCCTGGTAGGCACGCTCGACTACGGCAAGGTGCGGGTGGCCAAGGCCACCATGGGCTTCAAGCACCGCGAGGCCGACCGCCAGGCCGTGCTGGCGGCGCTGGCCGCGCCCAATTTCCTGCTCAAGATCATTCCGCACGTGGACGGTACGCCGCGCATCTGCGAGCTGGTCCGCTACTACACCACCAACGTCACGCTCAAGGGCGCCTGGACCGGGCCGGGTTCGCTGGAGCTGCATGCCCATGCACTGGCGCCGGTGGCCGACCTGCCGGTGCTGAAGGTGGAGTCGGCCCTGCACTATATCACCGACCTGACCCTCGACCTGGGCAGCGTGGTGTACGACTATCTGGCCGATTGAACCGAGGTTTATCCGTATGGACGTCCGTAAGAAGAACCGTGCAGAGACCCAGGTGGCCGACCAGGACCGTTTGCGGAAGTACCACAAGCAATACCAGGTGACGGCCCTGGTCCTGCAGGGCGGCGGCGCGCTGGGCGCCTACCAGGCCGGCGTGTACGAGGCGCTGGACCAGGCGGGCATCCATCCCAACTGGGTTGCCGGCATCTCCATCGGCGCGCTCAACGCCGCCATCATCGCCGGCAACCCGCCTGAGCACCGGGTCGAGCGCCTGCGCGAGTTCTGGCACACGATCTGCCGCCCGCCGCTGCTGCCGGTATGGCCCACGCCGCCGCTCGATCCCGGCGCGTGGGAGCTGCCCTGGCAGAACGGCATGAGCGGCTGGGCCGCGCTGCGCGCGCTGGTGGAAGGGCAGCCGGGCTTCTTCTTCCCGCGGCCGTTCCCGCTGCTGCCGTGGCGGGCCTCGCCGGCCACGGCGAGCTGGTACGACACCGCGCCGCTGAAGACCACCCTGGAGCGCCTGGTCGACATCGATCGCATCAACCACAAGACTGCCATGCGCGTGTCGGTGGGCGCGGTGAACATCCGTACCGGCAATTTCATCTACTTCGACAACACCGAAGGCGAGCTGCGGCTGGAGCATTTCATCGCCTCCGGCTCGCTGCCGCCGGGCTTCCCCGCCACCGAAATCGACGGCGAGTTCTACTGGGACGGCGGCATGGTCTCCAACACGCCGCTGTACAAGGTGCTGTCCGATGGCATTTGCCGGGATTCGCTGATTTTCCAGGTGGACCTGTGGAGCGCGCGCGGCCAGGTGCCGCGCGATCTGGCCGAGGTGACCTCGCGCGCCAAGGACATCCAGTATTCCAGCCGCACGCGCCTGATCACCGAATTCATGGGCATGCGCCAGCGGCAGCAGCGCCTGCTCAACGAGCTGATGGCGCTGGTGCCGGAAGAACGGCGCCGTGACCCAGCCTACCGTCGCGCGGAAGTCTATGCGGGCGGCGCGCTGGTCAACCTGTTCCACCTGATCTACCGCAACAAGCCGTACGAAGGGCACTACAAGGACTACGAGTTCAGCTTCGGCAGCATGCAACAGCACTGGGCCAGCGGCTTGGATGACATGCGATGCACGCTGGCGGAACCGCAATGGTTCGAGCCGCCCGGCACGGAACACCCCTTCATCACCCACGATGTTCATTGTGAAGACTGATCCACCAGGAAACCTCATGAGTCTCAAGGCAGCATTCATCGGGCTCGGCGCCATGGGCACGCCGATGGCCGGCCATCTCAAGGATCGCGGCCTGCTCCATGCCGTGTCCAGCCGCACCCAGGCCAACGCCGACGCGGTGGCGAAGGAGCTTGGCGTCGTCGCGCCGCCGCTGGCGGAGATCGCCGCGCAGTGCGACGTGGTCGCATTGTGCGTCACCGCCGACGCCGACGTGCTCGGCGTGGTCGATGCGCTGGCGCCGCACCTCAAGGCGGGCGCCATCGTGGTCGACCATTCCACCGTCGCCCCCGATACCGCCAGGCAGGCGGCGGCCAGGCTGGCCACGGTGGGTGCGCATTTCCTCGACGCGCCGGTGTCCGGTGGCGTGGAAGGCGCCAGGAACGGCAAGCTGTCGGTGATGGTGGGCGGCGACGCCGCCGTGCTCGAACGCGCACGGCCGGTGCTGGAAGCCTATGCGCTGCGCATCACCCACCTGGGTGACGTCGGCGCCGGCCAGGCCACCAAGGCGGTCAACCAGGTGCTCGTCGCCGGCATCGCGCAGGGCGTGTGCGAAGGGCTGGCGTTGGCCGAGGCGCTGGGCCTGGACCCCGAGCGCCTGCTGCCCACGCTGGGCGCGGGCGCCGCCGGCAACTGGTTCCTGGAAAAGCGCGGCGCCACCATGCTGCGCAACGAGTTCAGCGTCGGCTTCAAGCTGGGCCTGCTGCACAAGGACCTGGGGATCGTGCACCGCATCGCCGAAGGCGCCGGCACCAACCGCAGCGTGATCGAGCGTTCACTCGCCGACTACGCGGAATTGATGAGCCAAGGGTATGGTGACGACGATATCTCCGGCCTGATCCGATTGAAACGCAAAGGGTAAGTCCCCGCGTTTCGGTCACCCGTCGGCCGCGTTCGTGCGTCGCCGGGCGAAGGGGCCGGCGATGGCCCGGCGGTAGTGGCAGTGCGATTTTCTTACTCGTCTTCACGTCGTTGAATCGGGCAGGAGAGGCGTATGAGGCGCATCCGCCGGGTGGCCCGGGCGACGGCTTGCCGATGGCGAGGCCGCGATGACGCGGCCTTCACGCATCGCCTGCTCGCCACGGCCCTGCTGGGCGCGTTGGTGGCACCGGCCGGGGCGACTGACTACACGTCCACCGTGACCGCGCAGGCCGGCCAGGCCGTGACGCTGGATGGCGACACGGTCACCGTGGCGGGCGGCCCCGGCTTGCGTGCCACGGGTGCCGGCGCACGGCTCCTGGCCAGCGATACGGCCGTGCAGGCGGGCGGTGACGGCGCCCTGGCCGACCAGGGCGGCTACATCCGGCTGACCGGCGGTTCCGTCGCGGGGAGCAATGGCCTGCGCGCGACCGGCGCCGGCTCGCTTATCGAGGCCAGCGGCACGGCGATCAGCGCCACTAGTGGCGCGCGTGCCGAGAACGGCGCGAGCCTGTCGCTGGCCAACCTCAGCATGGCGACGCAGGGCACGCTGGCGGTTGGCCTCACCACCATCGGCCAGGGTTCGACCGCCACGGGCGATGGCCTCGCCATCACCACCCAGGGCATGTACGGCTATGGCGTGAACGCCAACGCGGGCACCGCGGTGACGCTGAGCCAGACGAGCATCGCCACCACCGGCGACGTCGCCTACGGCCTGCTGGCGCTGGGCAGCGGCAGCACCATCGCCGCCGGCAACGGCAGCACCATCACCACCACGGGCGCGAATGCGCTGGGCGCGTTCGCCCGGGGTGGCAGCATCACGCTCTCCAACGGCTCGACCACGACGCAGGGCACCTCCGCTCCCGGCCTCGTCGTGCTGGGCGCGGGTAGCCAGCTATCCGCCACGCAATGGCAGGTGCGCACCACGGGCGCGTCGTCCGGCGGCAACGGCGCGTATGGCGTCTATGCGGAGGGCGGCGGTCTTGTTCAACTGGACCAGGCCACCGTCGCCACGCAGGGCGACCTCGCCAGCGGCTTGCGCGCCTCGGGCGCCGGCAGCCGGATCGCCGCGAGCGATACCTCTATCACCACGGCCGCCGCCGATGGCATCCAACTGGCGGACGGCAGCGTGTCGCTCAGCGGCAGCACGGTCAGCGCGGCGGACAACGGCGTCCATCTGAGCGCCACCCCGGCGGGCGGCAACACGCTCGAAGTCATGGGCGGCCGCATCCAATCCATCGGCGGCAGCGCGCTGTATGCCGATGCGGGCAGCAGCACCGTGGCCCTCGGCAACGGTGCCCAGGTGACGGGCGGCAACGGCATCCTGCTCGATGTGCGCAACGCGGGCACGTCGGTGGACCTGGCGGCTGACGGCAACGGATCGCTGACGGGCGATATCGATGCCGATGCCGGAGCCATCGCCAACGTGCGGCTCACCAACGGTTCCTTGCTTACTGGCGCGGCATCGCAGGCGGGGCAGGTCGCCATCGACGCCAGCAGCACCTGGAACCTCACCGGGAACGCCGACGTGCGTTCCCTCGCCCTGGCCGGCACGCTTGCCTTCACGACGCCCAACGACAACAAGACGCTGGTGGTGCATGGCGACCTGGCCGGCGCCAACGGCACCGTGGTGCTGAACACCCTGCTCAACGAAGGTGGCCCGTTGGCCAGCCAGTCCACCGACCGCGTGCTGGTGGAAGGCAATGCCAGCGGCACCACTTTCCTGAAAGTGGTCGGCTCGGGCACGGGCGCGCCGACCAGCGGCGAGGAAGTCCCTGCTGCCAGCCAGGGCATCTCGCTGGTGCAGGTGGCCGGGCCATCCGCCGCTTCGGCCTTCCAGTTGCAGGGCGGTTATGTGGCCGTCGGGCCGTGGCGCTACAACCTGTACGCCTACCAGCCGGGCAGTGCCGATGCCGCCCAGCGGCTGGTCGCCGGCAGCGGCAATGGCTATTGGGATTACCGGCTGCAGAGCGCGTATGTAAGCGATCCTGCTGTCCCGCCGGAGTCCGAGCCGCCCGGCACCCCGGAACCGCCCATCACGCCCGAAACCCCGCCACCACCCGATGCGCGCCCCGAGGTGGTGCCGCAGGTGCCCGCCTATGTAAGCGCACCCGCCGCCATGCTCGCCTACGGCGCTCGTCAAATGGCCTCCCTGCATGATCGCCTCGGCGAGTTCCACCAGGACAGCGCGGATGGCGATGCCGCCAGCGAGTTCTACGCGCGCGTGGCTGGCGGCAACTACACCTACAAAAGCAACCTCGGCTTCGAGCAGTTCGGCTACGGCTTCACCCAGATCGACCGCAGCCTGCAAGTGGGCGGCACCTTGCTGAAAGCCCAGGGCGAGCAGGACGTGTGGCGCGCGGGCCTGTTCGGTTCCACCGGCAACTCGAGCATCGTGCCGGACGCCGCCGATGGCGGCAGCCGCCTGCGCATGAACGCGGCCAGCCTCGGCGCCACGGTGACCTACGTGCGCGACAACGGCCTGTACGTGGATGGCGTGGTGTCGCGCAACTACTACGACGCCCGCGTCGACACCGATGCACGCGGCACCGACATGGCCCGCATCAAGGCCCACGGCTGGTCCTACTCGCTGGAAAGCGGCTATGCCTTGCTGCTGGGGCCAGGCTTGCGACTGGAACCGCAGGCCCAGGTGATCTACCAGCGCATCGGCCTCAACCGCTTCAGCGACGCCGATGACCTCGACATCACACAGGCCAGCAGCAGCACCTGGGTCGGACGCATCGGCGCCAACCTCGGCAAGACCTTCACCACCGCCTCCGGCCTGGACTGGACGGCCGGTGTCCGCCTCAACTACCTGCGCGGCTCGGGCGGGACCACCCAGGTCGATGTCACCAGCCGCGCGTGGGACGTGGACAGCGCGCTCAACAGCGGCCGCTTCGGCGACGCCTTGCAAGGCGGCCTCACCCTCACCGGCCATCTCGCCGCCAGGGCGTGGATCTATATCGCGGGCGACTACCAGACCCGGCTAGGCGACGCCGGCGAAAAAGGCTGGGCCGCCAACGTGGGATTGCGCTGGCAGTTTTGAAAGCCGGTTCAACATCTCGACGCGGACACAAGCACCCCTACAGTGAAACAAGCGAGCCGCGCTTTCCGCGCGGCTTTTTTTGCGCTGGCGCAAGTCGACGAGACAAAGCAACGCAGCTCCCATGACGCCACGCCTGCGTCATCCGACATTCCAGCCATATCGGGCGAAAACCGCTGCTTTTTTCGGATTTGCCTGATGGGGATAAAGCAGGCCGACAGATAGAAAGGATGGCTCCGACTGGCCGGAAAACCCTTCGTGATGGCGACACCCCGGCTGGAAGGCGGGGGGATGAGACGTGCTCATCCGCAGCATGCAAATGCATACACGGAGCCTCACATGAATCACATCTATCGCGTGGTCTGGAATGCCACGCTGGGTACCTGGACCGTCGTATCCGAACTGGCCCGCGGGCACCGTCCGCGCCTGGGCAAGCTCAGCGCCGCTTTAATCATGGGATTGGCCGTGCAGGGGCAAGGCATGGCCACCGACTACACCGCCCCGGTCGTCGCCGATAACGGAAGCGAGGTATCGCTGGACGGGGACACGGTGACGGTCTCGGGCCCCATGGACCTCTTTGCCCTCGGCGCCTATCACGCCGGGTCCCGGCTGGACGCCCATGACGTGACGGTGCTTACCAGCGGTGATGGACTGATGGGCGCTTACGTGGGATTCGGCGGCCAGATGACGCTGACCGGAGGCTCGGTGACCACGCAAGGCGATGTCGCCTACGGCGCGATGGCCATGAGCACCGACGCTCGCTTCGCCGCCACGGATACATCCATTCGCACCGGCGGCATCAATTCACACGGCGTGCTGGCGCTCGATGGTGCATCGGCCGAACTGACCGGCGGTAGCGTGACCACCACAGGCGAATCGGCCGTAGCCGTCATGGCGGGAGCTGGCACGGCGTCGCTGGAAGGCACTTCGGTAACCACACAAGGCACCAATAGCCTCGGGCTCTATGCCTTCGATGCAGGCAACCTTGCCGCCAGCCATGTCGCGCTGGATACGACGGGCGACTATGCCTATGGCCTGGCGGCGGAAACGGGGGGCCTGCTCTCCTTTACCGATGGCAGCGTCACCACGCAGGGCGATTACGCCATTGGCGTGGTAGCCATGGATGCCGGTACGCGAATCACCGCCACCGACACCACCATCGATACCCGAGGAGATTGGTCGCTAGGCATCCTGGCACATGGCGGTGCCTCCTCGGAACTGGCGGGCGGTAACGTCATGACGGCGGGTTATGGAGCCGACGCCGTACAGGCCAGCGGTGGCGGTACGGTGACACTCGACGGTACCCAGATAAGCACGCAAGGCGGTTATGCCTATGGTGCGTTGGCTTTTGATGCCGGTACGCAGATCGTCGCCACGGATACCACGATCGACACCCAGGGGGATGATTCGCGTGGTATTGCGGCGGTTGATAATGCTTCCATCGGATGGACAGGCGGCAGCGTGGCAACCGTGGGACAGTGGGCTTATGCCGTGGTGGCGGACAACAACGGTACGGTAACGCTGGATGGCACCCAGTTGGGCACGCAAGGCGACAACGGCCTCGGCGTGTTGGCCCAGGATGCCGGCCAAGTCAGTGCCACGAACACCACGATCAGCACAGCGGGAGGCGGTTCGCATGGCATCTATGCGTATGGCGGCTCCGTCGAATGGACGGGCGGCAGCGTTACGACCACGGGAGAGGGGTCCGATGCCATTCAGGCCATTGCCAGCACGGTGACGCTGGATGGCACTCAGCTGAGCACACGGGGCGATGGTTCGGCCGCATTGGTGACTACCAATGGCGCCTCCGTTACGGCGACGAATGTGCAGATCGAGACCCTGGGCCAGGACGACGTAAACCAAGGCCTGAGTGCCTACGGCGTCGATGCGGAATGGGGCGGCGTGGTGTCGCTGGGCGGCAGCACGACCGTATCGACCGTCGGCGACCTGGCTGTGGCCTTGCGTGCCAGCGGCCCGGGCAGCCAACTGACCTCCTCGGGCCAGCTTGGCGTCACCACGGCTGGCGAACACGCCTATGGCGCCATCGCGCTGAATGGCGGCGTGGTGGCGTTGGGACAGGGAGCCACCATCGATACGCTTGGCGACCGCGCACATGGCTTGGTATCGCTCGGCGCGGGCAGTCAGGTCGATGCCACCGGCGTGCAAGTCACGACCCACGGCGCCAATGCCGATGGCGTTGCTCTGGGTAACGCGTCGATGAGCCTGACCAACAGCACCATCCAGGGACAGCGCAACGGCTTGTCGCTAAGCACGGACGGTTCGGCATCGACGGCCAATAGCGTCCTTGTGTCGGGCGGCACGCTACGTTCGGTGACGGGTTATGCCATCTATGCCGAGGCCGGCAGCAATACGGTGAATCTCGCCCAAGGCGCACAGGTCTCGGGCGGTAACGGCGTGCTGCTCGGCGTGGCTACGGCGGGAACGTCCGTCGATCTCGCCGCCACCGATCATGTGGCGCTCGATGGTGACCTGATTGCCGTGAACGGGAGCACGGCGAACGTATCGCTGGCGCAGGCCTCGGTTCTTACCGGTGCGGCGTATAACGTCGGCGGCATTGACGTGGACGCCACCAGCCAGTGGAACCTCACCGCCAATTCGGACGTCCAGCAACTGGCGTTGGGCGGCATCGTGGCGTTTGCCGCACCGGCATCCAGCTACAAGACGCTGACGGTGCATGGCGACTGGATCGGCGGCGGCGGCACGGTGGTGCTGAATACGCAGCTCAACGAGGGCGGTCCGCTGGCCAACCAGTTCACCGACCGCGTGCTGGTGGAAGGCAACGCCAGCGGCACCACTTATCTGGCGGTGACCGGCAGCGGCACGGGTGCATTGACCGACACCAACCGCAATGGCGTGCTGGAGCCGAATGAAGGCATTTCGCTGGCGCAAGTGGCTGGTCAGGCCGGTGCTTCGGCCTTCAGGCTGGCTGGCGGCTACGTGGCGGTGGGCCCCTGGCGCTACGAGTTGCACGACTACCAGCCCGGCAGCGCGGATGCCGGCCAACGCGTGGTGGCCGGTTCAGGCAACGGGTACTGGGACTACCGTTTGCAAAATGCGTACGTGGCCGATCCGAATCCGGCCAATCCCACCAATCCCACCAATCCCACCAATCCCACCAATCCCACCAATCCCACCAATCCCACCAATCCCGTCGGCCCAACTGGTCCCACGGGCACCCAGAGGCCGGCGGTGGTGCCGCAGGTGCCTTCCTATCTTGCCGCGTCCACCGCCATGCTCGCCTATGGCTTGCGCAGCCTTGGCACGCTGCATGACCGACTGGGTGAACTTCACAACGACGCCGCGAGCACCGATAGGCAGGCCGCCGAGTTCTATGCCCGCGTGTTCGGCGGCGATTACCGCTACGGCAGCAACCGCAGCTTTGCCCAGTACGGCTATGACTTCGACCAGAACGACCGCGCCGTGCAGATCGGCGGCACCTGGTTGAAGGCGATGGGCGATAGCTCGACCTGGCGGCTTGGCGCCTACGGCGTCACCGGCGACTCGCGTATCACGCCGCGCGCGGCTGACGGCAGCAGCCGTATGCGCATGACTGGCAACAGCCTGGGGCTCACCGGCACGTACGAACAAGCCAACGGCCTCTATCTCGATGGCGTGGTGGCGCGCAACTTCTACCGCACCTCGGTCGATACCGCCGAGCGAGGCCGCGACATGGCCGAGTTCCGCACGCGTGGCTGGTCGTACTCGCTGGAAGCCGGCATCCCCTTCGTGTTCGGCAATGGACTTCGCCTGGAGCCGCAGGCGCAGGTGGTCTACCAGTACTTGCATACGGCGAGCTTCACCGATCGCGATGGCCTGACTGTCTCGCCTGCAACGTCGCATGCCTGGACGGGCCGCCTGGGTACCTATCTGAGCAAGACGTTCACCACCGAGGCCGGCGGGCGCTGGACACCCTGGGCGCGGCTGAACTACGTCGCCAGCGGCGACAGCGGCGACGACGTCAACGTCAGGAGCGATGCGTGGAGCGTCAACGACACCCTGGTCTCGGGCAAGTGGGGCCGCGTCGTGCAGTTGGGCGCCGGCATCACCGGCGCGTGGTCGGACGCGTGGTCGATCTATGGCGGCGCGGACTACCAGGCCAAGGTGGGCGATGTGGGCGAGCGGGGCTGGTCGGCCAACCTGGGGCTGCGCTGGCGTTTTTGAGGGGCTGCTCGGCAGCCAGAGCAATCCCCTCCCAACCTCCCCCTGCCAGCGGGGAGAGGAGCCAAGAGCGTGATCGCACTTGCTCCCCTGCGTTGGCAGGGGAGGGTTGGGGAGGGGTGCTTGAGGCCAACAAAAAAGGCCGCGTCGAGCGGCCTTTTTTCATGACATGTTGCTCGCCGGGCGCGTGGCGTCAGCGGCCTTCCTTCAGGGCGATGGCATTGATGCCGGCCGAGGCCAGGCGCTGCTTGGCCGCTTCCAGTTCGGTGGCCGAGTGGAACGGGCCCAGGCGTACGCGGTTGTAGGTCTGGCCGTTGACGCTCACCGGCGCCACGTTGGCGACGAAGCCCTGCATGGCCAGCTTGGCCTTGAGCGTCTCCGCATCGGCGGGACTGGGGAAGGCGCCGACCTGCAGCAGGTAGCCGCTGCCGGCGGCCTGCGGCTTCACGGCGGATTCCGGCGCGGCGGTGACCGCCTCGGATACCGCCGCCGGGGCATTCGCCGCCGGCTTGGGCGTCGTCGGCGATTGGGCCTCGGCCTGCGCCGCCTGTTGGGCGGCCTGCTGCTTCTGCTGCTGCTCGGCCTTGGCCTGGGCGCTGATTACCGCGTCGGGAATGCGCACTTCCTTCTCCGACAGCACTGAGTAGAAGTCGTACTGCGGCTTCTTCGGCGCGGGTGCGGCGTCGGTGGCGGAGGTCGATTCGCTGCCGGCGGCGCCGGCGTCGCTGCCGCGCTGGGCGGTGGCCTGCGGGTTGGGTTGCGGGCCGCCGTTCGGACGCGGCGCGATCGGCAGGTGGCCAAGCATGGCGAACATCAGCACGGCGCCGATCAGGATGCCGATGACGGCCCAGCCCCAGCCGGGCATGCCGCCGCTGTTGTTACGGACGGCCTGGCGGCCTTTGCCCTTGCGTGGTGCTGCCATTTACATCTTCTCCGGGGCGCTGAGTCCCAGCAATGCCAAACCGTTGCGTATGACCTGGCGCGTGGCGACGGCGAGCGTGATGCGCGCGTTGCGCAGTTCGGCGTCGTCCACGATCCATTTGTGCTCGTGATAGTAACTGTGCAGGGCGCCCGCGAGCTCGCGCAGGTATTGCGCGATCAGGTGCGGTTCCAGATTGGCCGCGGCGGCCTCCACCACTTCGGGGAAGCGCGACAGCTCGGTGAACAGCGCCTGTTCGTGGGGGCTGTCCAGTCGCGCCAGCCCGGCGACGCCCGCCTCGGTATCCACTGGCGGCAGGCCGCGCTCGGCCAGTTCCTCCAGCACGCGGCACACGCGGGCGTGGGCGTACTGGATGTAGTAGACCGGGTTGTCGTTGCTCTGCGAGCGTGCCAGGTCGATGTCGAACACCAACTGCGAGTCGGCCTTGCGCGCGATCAGGAAGTAGCGGGTGGCGTCGCGGCCGGCTTCCTCGATCAGGTCACGCAGGGTGAGGTAGCTGCCGGCGCGCTTGGAGAGCTTCACCTCTTCGCCGCCGCGCATCACCGTCACCATCTGGTACAGCACGTAGTTGGGCCAGCCCTTGGGAATGCCCACGTCCAGCGCCTGCAGGCCGGCCTTCACGCGCGCCAGCGAGCCGTGGTGGTCCGAGCCCAGCACGGTCACCGCGTTGACGTAGCCGCGCTGCCACTTGGACAGGTGGTAGGCCACGTCCGGCACGAAGTAGGTGTAGGTGCCGTCGGACTTGCGCATCACGCGGTCCTTGTCGTCACCGAAATCGGTGGAGCGCAGCCACAGCGCGCCGCCTTCCTCGTAGGTGTGGCCGTGGGCGACCAGTTCGCGCACGGTCTCGTCCACCTTGCCGTCGGTGTACAGCGAGGACTCCAGGAAATAGGTGTCGAAGCCGACGCCGAAGGCCTTCAGGTCCAGGTCCTGCTCGCGGCGCAGGTAGGCCACGGCGAAATGGCGGATGGCTTCCAGGTCGTCGGCGTCCCTGGCGCCGGTGACCACATGGCCTTCCACCTCCACGCTGTCGCCGTCGAGGTAGGCGCGGGCCACGTCGGCGATGTAGTCGCCGCGGTAGCCGTCCTCCGGCCAGCCGGCGTCGGCCGGGGTGAGGCCGCGCGCGCGCGCCTGCACCGAGATGGCCAGGTTGTGGATCTGCACGCCGGCGTCGTTGTAGTAGAACTCGCGCTTGACCTTCCAGCCGGTGGCGTCGAGCAGGCGCGCCACGCAGTCGCCCAGCACGGCGTTGCGGCCGTGGCCCACGTGCAGCGGGCCGGTCGGGTTGGCCGAGACGAACTCCACGCCGGCGGTGACGCCCTTGCCGCTGTCGTTGCGGCCATAGGCGCCGCCCTGCGCGAGGATGCGGCCGGTCTCCTCGTGGTAGGCGCCCGGCGCCAGGAAGAAGTTGATGAAACCGGGGCCGGCGATCTCCACCTTGTCCACCAGAGTGTTGGCGGGCAGGGCGGCCACCAGCTTCTCGGCCAGTTCGCGCGGCTTGGCGCGGGCCGGCTTGGCCAGCAGCATGGCCGCGTTGGCGGCGAAATCGCCATGCTCGCGGCTGCGCGCGCGCTCGATCACGAAGCCCGGCACGTCGAGGTCGGCGGGCAGGGCGGAGTCGTTCTGCAGGGTACGAATGGCCTGCCGCAGCAGGTCTCGCAGCTGTTCTTTCACGGCGTTGGTCTGGCGACGATGGAACCGCTAATCCTATCAGACCACCGCCGTCGGAGCCGGCCGTTACCTGCGGAAGGCGCATGCTGCGTCACGGGGGAAAGTTCTGTGGATAACTCTGTGGGGAATCTCCTACGCCGCTGCGCTTGTCATCGTGGGATGCCGGCGGAAATTGCGCTGTAAAGAAAAAACCAATGTAAAAACATGGTGTTGGATGCCAAATGTGAGGTGCGCGAAAAAAAGCGGGCGGAAAGTGCCGTCCTGGGGCCAATGTGCATAAGTCGCGGAGGGCGGGCACGGCAGATGCATCGGCTTTTCAACGCCGACACGTCACGCCCCTGTCATGCGGCGCCGCCACACTATGCCCCGTCCCCCAGGCACCTTCCCGCCGACGGGGACGGGAGACCGCCGTCACTCTCCTCCCTCCCCACAAAACGGCCAAACGGCGCGGACCTCCCCCCGCGCCGTTGTTCTTTGGGGAGATCGTGAACAGGCGCTAAAGCATCCCCCGCGCCGCCATCGACACCGGCGCGCCGTGACCGATCACCAGGTGGTCCAGCACCCGCACCCCGACCAATTGCAGGGCGTCGCGCAGCTCGCGGGTGATGGCGTGGTCGGCCGGGCTGGGCTCGGCCACGCCGGAAGGGTGGTTGTGGGCGAAGATCACGGCGGCAGCGTTGTGCCGCAGGCAGGCGCGCACCACCTCGCGGGGGTGGACGCTGGCGCCGTCCACGGTGCCGCGGAACAGCTCCTCGAAGGCCAGCACGCGATGGCGGTTGTCCAGGAACAGGCAGACAAATACCTCGTAGGGCAGGTGGCGCAGCTGGGCGCGCAGGTAGTCGCCGCTGTCGTGCGGGTTGCCCAGGGTGGGGCGTTCGGCCAGCTGTTCGGCCAGGACGCGGCGGGCCAGTTCCAGCGCCGCGACCAGGCGGGCGCGCTTGGCCGGGCCGATGCCGCGCAGCCGGATGGCCTGGCCCGGATCGGCCAGCAGGAGGCCCAGCCCGCCGCAGGCGGCGAGCAACTGGCGGCCGAGCGCGACGGCGTCCGTGCCGGGCACGCCGCTGCCCAGCAGCACGGCGATCAGTTCGGCATTGGACAGGGCGCTCTGGCCCCGGGACAGCAGTTTTTCGCGGGGACGTTCCCCTTCGGGCCATTCGCGGATGCTCATTCCCACAGGCTGCCGGTCCGCCGTGCGCACGCCCATTGGCAGCGGGCCGCGCGGCGTTGTCCGGCGCCCGGCCGCGTGCGGGCAGGCTGTGGCCGCGCGCGTCTGTCAGCCGGTGGCGGACGGCAGCCTGACCGCGAACTCGGCGATCCGGTCGATGAACACCCGCACGGAGCCCGTGCGGCCGCCTCCGCCGACTGTCGGGCCATCGCGTCCCGCGTACGCCCATCCATCACCGAGCCGCCCAGGCGATTCCGGTAAGCTACCGGGCCAAACGGTTTAAGTCAGGCCCACCCACCATGAGTCTTGCCCAACGCCGCATCCTGCTGGGCGTATCCGGCGGCATCGCCGCCTACAAGTCCTGCGAGCTGGTCCGCCGCCTGCGCGACCTCGGTGCCGAGGTGCGCGTGGTGATGACCGAGGGCGCCACCCGTTTCGTCAGCGCCACCACCTTCCAGGCGCTGTCCGGCCAGCCGGTGCGCACCAGCCTGTGGGACGCGGAAGCGGAGGCGGCCATGGGCCATATCGAGCTGGCGCGCTGGGCCGAGCGCATCCTGGTTGCCCCGGCCAGCGCCGACCTGATCGCGCGCCTCGCCCACGGCCTGGCCAACGACCTGCTCACCACCGTGTGCCTGGCCAGCGCCGCGCCGCTGTACGTGGCGCCGGCGATGAACCAGCAGATGTGGGCGCACCCGGCGGTGCAGGCCAACGTCGAGACGCTGCGCCAGCGCGGCGTGCGCCTGCTCGGTCCCGCCTCCGGCGACCAGGCCTGCGGCGACATCGGCTCGGGCCGCATGCTCGAGCCGCTGGAGCTGCGCGAGGCCCTCGTCGCCTCGTATGGCGACCAGGCCCTGCACGGGCTGAAGGTGGTGGTGAGCGCGGGGCCGACCTACGAGGACATCGACCCGGTGCGCTTCATCGGCAACCGCAGCTCCGGCCGCATGGGCTTCGCCGTGGCCGAGGCAGCCGCGCAGGCCGGCGCCGAGGTGACCCTGGTGGCCGGCCCGGTCAGCCTGGCCACGCCGCCGGGCATTGCCCGGCGCATCGACGTGCGCAGCGCCGCGCAGATGCGCGACGCCGTGGTGGCGTCCACCGCGAACGCGGACATCTATATCGGCGCCGCGGCGGTGGGGGACTACCGGCCCGCGCAGGTGGCCGAGCACAAGCTCAAGAAACACGACGGCGCCCCGCTGGAACTGCGCCTGGCCGAGAATCCCGACATCCTGGCCACGCTGGCTGCGCAAACCGTGCGCCCTTTCCTGGTCGGATTCGCGGCGGAAACGCATGATGTGGAGCGATACGCGCGCGACAAGCTGGCGCGCAAGGGATTGGACATGATCGCCGCCAACCAGGTCGGCGGCGGCCTTGGCTTCGAGGCCGCCGACAACGCCTTGACCCTTTACAGCCCCGAGGGGACCATCGAGCTGCCGCGCGTCTCCAAGACCGAGCTGGCACGGCAGCTGGTGGCCAGGGTGGCCGAGCGTTACCGGGCGGTGCGCCCGTGACGGCGGGCCAGGGGATCGAGGTCGAGCTGAAGATCCTCGACCCGCGTCTGGGCGACAGCATTCCCCTGCCGCAGCCGGCCACCGCCGGTAGCGCCGGCATGGACCTGCGCGCCGCCATCGAGGCGCCGCTGACCCTGCCGCCCGGCGAAAGCGCGCTGGTGCCCAGCGGCATGGCCATCCATATCGGCGACCCGGGCTGGTGCGCGCTGATCGTGCCGCGCTCGGGGCTGGGCCATAAGCATGGCCTGGTGATGGGCAACCTGGTCGGCGTGATCGATGCTGACTACCAGGGGCCGTTGATGATTTCGTGCTGGAATCGCGGTGCTCAGCCCTACACCATCGACGTGGGCGATCGCATCGCCCAGTTGCTGCTGGTGCCGGTGGCGCAGGCGCGGCTGAAGGTGGTGCAGGCGTTCGCGCCCTCGCAGAGGGGCGAGGGCGGGTTCGGTTCGACCGGAGTCAATTAGGCGCGGGGCCGGGGCACCCGGCCGACGCAAACCTGCGTGGGGACAGGGCATGGCGAAAATCATCAGTCTCGGTGGGCGGCCATTCGCCGGGTCGATCGACGGGCGTCGCCTGCTGCCGCTGGCGGCGGGCACCCTGCTGGTGCTCGGCGGCCTGTTCTGCCTGTGGCAGACCTGGCAGATCGCCGACGAGGGCAGCTCGGCCGAGCGCGTGCATGCCGCGCAGAAGCAGGCCGTCGATGCGTTGTCGGCGGAAATCGCCAGCGAACGCGGCCGCGTGGAAGCCGCCGTGCACGCCATGGATCCCGCGGCGCTGGTCGCCGACCCCGCGGTAGCGGCGGCGGCCCTGCGCGAAAGCCTGCCCCAGGCCCTGGCGGTGGAGGTCTACAGCGGCAGCCTGGATGAAGTGCTGCATGCCAACTACCGTGCCTTCGGCTATGGCAAGGCCGCCCAGCTGATGGCGGCGGAGACCGCAGACGGCAAGCCGCTGGCGCAGACCGTGCCCGACACCAAGGGCGGTCGCGTGCTGAGCCTGGTGGTGCCGGCCGGCCGGCCCGAGCATCCCCAGGCATGGGTGTGGGCGGCGTTGCCGTTCGCGCCGCTGCAGGAGCGCTTCGACTCCATCCCGCCGGCGGGCGGGCGGTTGGAGCTTCGCCAGGGCGATGATCGCGGCGACCTGCGCCTGCTGGCCAACGGCACGCCGTCGGCCCTGCGCGAGACCGATGGCATGGCCGTGGCCGGCAGCACGCTCAGCGTGGCGGCCGCGCTGCCGCAGGCCTACATCGTGCTGCCGCATGCGTGGCCATTGACCGCCTTGCTCGGGCTGCTTTGCCTGGGCGGCGGCGGATACCTGTTCTGGTGGCGCCATCGTCCGCGCGGCCGGATTGCCGTGGTGGATGAGGAACCCGTTTTGTCCGATTTGATGGAAAGCACGCCGGCGCCGACGACGCCGGCATTGGCCGCGCCCGCACCGGCCCCGGCGCCCGCGACGGTGCCGGTCACGGTGGACCCGGCCATATTCCGCGCCTACGACGTGCGCGGCGTGGTGGGCAAGTCGTTGACCAAGGAGGTGGCCCGCCTGCTCGGCCAGGCCATCGGCACGGTGATGCGAGAGAAGGGCCTGCACGAGATCGTGGTGGGCCGCGATGGCCGCCTGTCCGGCCCGGAACTGGCGGGCGCGCTGTCCGATGGCCTGCGCGAGGCGGGCATCGACGTGATCGACGTGGGCGCGGTGCCCACGCCGGTGGTCTATTTCGCCGCCTACCGCTTCAATACCGGCTGCGGCGTGGCCGTCACCGGCAGCCACAATCCGCCCGAATACAACGGCTTCAAGATCGTGGTCGGCGGCGAGACGCTGTCGGAGGGGGCCATTCAGGACCTCTACCAGCGCATCGTCGGCAACCGGCTGGAGCGCGGTGGCCAGGGCGGCCTGCGCCACCTCGACGTGGTGCCCGACTACGTCGACCGCATCGTCTCCGACGTGCAGGCCGAGCGCCGCCTGAAGGTGGTGATCGACTGCGGCAACGGCATTCCCGGCGCGGTGGCGCCGCAGGTGCTCGACGGCATCGGCTGCGAGACGATCCCGCTGTACTGCGAAGTGGACGGCACCTTCCCCAACCACCATCCCGACCCGTCCGATCCGCACAACCTGGAAGACCTGATCTTCGCGGTGAAGCAGACCGGCGCGGACCTCGGCCTCGCCTTCGACGGCGACGGCGACCGCCTGGGCGTGGTGACCCGGGAGGGTGAGATCATCTTCCCCGACCGCACCCTGATGCTGTTCGCGCGCGACGTGCTGTCGCGCCGGCCGGGCGCCACCATCATCTACGACGTCAAGTGCACCGGCCACCTGAAGGGCCAGATCCTCGACGCCGGCGGCAGCCCGCTGATGTGGCGCACCGGCCATTCGCTGATCAAGGCCAAGATGCGCGAGACCGACGCCGAACTGGCCGGCGAGATGAGCGGCCATTTCTTCTTCAAGGAGCGCTGGTACGGCTTCGACGACGGCATCTACGCCGCCGCGCGCCTGATGGAGATTCTTGCGGGCGACCCGGAAGAGCGCACGCCGGAGGCCATCTTCGCCACCTGCCCCAAGGGCGTGTCCACGCCGGAGCTGAAAGTGGCGATGGCCGAGGGCGAGCATTACCGCTTCATCGAGGCGTTCCGCCAGAAGGCCAGTTTCGGCGAGGCCACGCTCACCACCCTCGACGGCGTGCGCGCCGACTGGCCGGACGGCTGGGGTCTGGTGCGTCCGTCCAACACCACGCCGATCCTCGTGCTGCGCTTCGACGCCGACAACGAGGTGGCGCTCAAGCGCATCCAGCAGGTGTTCCGCCAACAGCTGCTGGCGGTCGATCCGGGGTTGAAGTTGCCGTTTTGATGGGGATGGGGGGCGGGTAGCAGGGGCGCAAGCCCGCGCGCTATGCCCTGGCCGTGAACGCTTTCGTCGAAGCCTGGAAGCCGGCGTGAACGGCTGGTTCCCGCGCCCCCACTAGCCCATCCCCTACCCCTGCTTCCCCTACTGCTCCCTCTCCCGCGCGGCCTTCAGCTCGCGGTAGTGCTCCAGGTCCGTGGCGTTCTTCTGCACGGCGGCGTCGCGCGAGGACTGCTCGTGTTCCAGCACGTTGCGCTGCTTGGCGACGACATCGCGCTGCTTGGCGATGCTGTCGCTGAGGAACTTGGGCACCGGCTGCTTGGCGCGCTCCAGGTCGCCCGCGCGGGTGAGCAGGTCGGTGAGCGCCTTCTCCTGGCTGCGCAAGTTGGCCTTGGTCGTGCTGATCTGCTGGTCGATGTTGTCCAGGTTCTGCTGCTGCGAGGCCTTGTAGGCCGCCTCGGTGGGATAGGCCGCCAGCATCTGCGCATCCTCGCGGGCGCGCTGCTGCTGGGCCTGCTTCTGCGCGGCCTGCTGCTCGGCCTGCTTCTGCGCGGCGGCGCGCTCCTCAGGACTGAGCTGGCGATCCACGTGCTGGATCACCAGGCCGCGGTCGTTGACGATGTCGTAGCCGTACTTCATCGCGTCCGCGGTCAGGCTGTCGCTGTAGTGGGGCAGGCCTGAGGCGTCCTTCCAGCGATAGCGGTAGCTGCTGCCCTTCTGCGCCTGGGCTTGCACGCTGGCGGCCAGCGCGAGCATCGCGATGACTATGAGTGTTCTGCGCATCGATTTTCCCCCTGGTTGGCGGAAGTATAGCCGGCGGTCCTGCGCGGCCATGACGCGGCCATGGCGCTGTTGCCCGTGTGTGACGCAGATCGCCAACCAGATCGCATGTCAGGCGCGACCGACGCCGTAGCGTTCGCGGTACGCCACCAGTCGCGCGTGCTCGGCGGCCAGTTCCGGCCGTTCCCCCGCATAGGCCAGCACGTCGCCCAGGCTGGTGATGGCGATCACCGGGATGCCGAACTCGGCGGTGACCTCCTGCGCCGCCGAGTGTTCACCCTGGCCGCGCTCCTGGCGGTCCAGCGCGATCAGCACGCCCGCCGGCGTCGCGCCCTGCGCGCGAATCAGCGCCAGTGATTCGCGCACCGCGGTGCCTGCCGTCATCACGTCGTCCACGATCAGCACGCGTCCCTTCAGCGGCGCACCCACCAGCACGCCGCCTTCGCCGTGGTCCTTGGCTTCCTTGCGGTTGTAGGCCCAGGGCAGGTCGCGGCCGTGCTGGTCGGCCAGCGCGATGGCGGTGGCGGCGGCCAGCGCGATGCCCTTGTAGGCCGGCCCGAACAGCATGTCGACCTCGACGCCCGCGTTCACCACCGCGGCGGCGTAGGCCCGGCCCAGCTGGGCCAGCGCAGCACCGGAGTCGATCCGGCCCATGTTGAAGAAATAGGGGCTCTGGCGGCCGGACTTGAGCGTGAAGTCGCCAAAGCGCAGCACCTCGCGCTGCAGGGTGAGTTCGATGAAGTCGCGCTGGTAGTCGTGCACGGCGGTGTTCTCTCGCGTGGGAATCAGGGCAGGGCACGCAGCATCAGGTGTTGCGGGCCGGCGGGCCCGTCATGGTACAGCGCGCCGGCATCCGCGAAGCCGGCGCGGCGATAGAGTGCGACCCCCGCCGTGTTGCGGATGTTGACGGTGAGGGCCAGTTGCCGGGCCGCGGGATGGCGCCGCGCCAGGTCGGCCAGCAGCGCGGCCAGCGCGCCCGCGCCCAGGCCCCGGCGCTGCCAGCGATGGTCGATGAAGAACGCGCGCAGGCCCAGCGTGGGCTCGGCGAAGTCCCGGCCGGCGATGCTGCCGGGCCGCGTCTCGATGCGGTAGAAGCCGATCGGGGCGCCATCCAGCAGGATCGCCATCGGCTCGCAGCCGGGGCATTGTTCCGCATCGGCCAGCAGGTCGGCGATGATTCCCACGTAGGGGCGCTGCGCCGCCCGCACGTCCAGCCGCAGCAGTTCGGGCCGGCTCACGGCGCCGGCGGGCACGACGCGGATGGCGGGGCAATCGGGCATGGTTGTTATGATGGCGCAATAGCCGGAGTGACACATGCGCATCATCAGCCTCAACGCCAACGGGATCCGCTCGGCCGCCAACAAGGGCGTGTTCGAATGGCTGCGCCACCAGCGGGCCGACGTGGTCTGCCTGCAGGAGACCAAGGCCCAGGAAGACCAGCTCGGCGACGCGATGTTCCGCCCCGACGGCCACCATTGCTTCTACCGCGACGCCAGCAGCAAGAAGGGCTACAGCGGCGTGGCGATCTACGCCAGGCGCGAGCCGGACGAAGTGCTCACCGAACTCGGCTGGGCGCCGTTCGACAACGAGGGCCGCTATATCGAGGCGCGCTTCGGCAAGCTCAGCGTGGTATCGCTGTACGTGCCCTCGGGCTCGTCCGGCGAGGAGCGCCAGCGGTTCAAGTTCGAGGTGATGGACTGGATCGCGCCGATCTTCGCCAAGTGGATGAAGAGCGGCCGCGACTACGTGCTGTGCGGCGACTGGAACATCGTGCGCAGCGAGCTGGACATCAAGAACTGGCGCTCCAACCAGAAGAACTCCGGCTGCCTGCCGGAAGAACGCGCCTGGCTCAACGACCTGGTCGACAAGCACGGCTGGGTGGACAGCTACCGCACGCTGCACCCCACCGGCCAGGACTACACCTGGTGGTCCAACCGCGGCAACGCGCGCGCCAACGACGTGGGTTGGCGCATCGACTACCAGATCGTCACCCCGTCGCTGCGCGAGCGCCTGAAGCATTGCGCCATCTATCGCGACGAACGCTTCTCCGACCACGCGCCATACACCGTCGACTATGCCGACTGAGCGGGATGTGGCGCAGGCCAGGCCGTTGCCCGGCGGCGGCTGGCGCGTCTGGAGCATCGGCCTGCTGGGGTTTTCCTCGGGCTTGCCGCTGGCTTTGTCGTCGAGCACCTTGCAGGCCTGGTTCACCACCAGCGGCCTGAGCCTCAAGGCCATCGGCTGGGTGACGCTGATCGGCCAGGCCTACATCTTCAAGTTCCTGTGGGCGCCGTTGCTCGATCGCCTGCCGCTGCCCTGGCTGGGCCGCCGCCGTGGCTGGATCGTGCTGATGCAGGTGCTGTGCGCGTCGGCGCTGTTCTGCATGAGCTTCTATACGCCCGAGAGCGCGGCTACCAGCATCGCCTTCTTCGGCGTACTGCTGGCGTTTGCCTCGGCAACCCAGGACATTGCCTACGACGCCCACCGCACGGACCTGCTGCAGCCGGCCGAACGCGGCTGGGGCACGGCGCTTTCGCAAGGCGGCTACCGCATCGCCATGCTGGCGTCGGGCGCCATCGCGCTGATCCTGGCCGACAGCCTCGGCTGGAGCTGGGTCTATCGCTTGATGGGCGTGCTGATGCTGGCCATGGTGCCGGTGACCCTCCTTTCGCCCGACGCGCCCGATGAACAGCCTGCGCGCAACTTCGCCGAAGCGGTGGTGCAGCCGTTTGCCGACTTCTTCCACCGCTACGGCCTGATCGCCCTCGCGTGGCTGGCGCTGATGGTGCTGTACAAGCTTTGCGATGCTTTCGCTCTGGCGCTGTCCACGACCTTCCTGCTGCGCGTGCCGCAGTTCACGCTGACCCAGGTCGGCACGGTCAGCAAGACCATCGGCCTGGCGGCCGGCATCCTGGGCGCGCTGGCCGGCGGTTGGATCGTGACGCGCATGCGCCTGTTCCACGCCCTGCTGTGGATGGGCGTGGCGCAGGCCCTGGTCAACCTCAGCTATATCCTGCTGGTGCACAGCGGGCCGAATCTCACCACGATGGGATCGGTGGTCGCGGCGGAGTATTTCTTCAGTGCGCTGGGCAGCACCGCCTTCGTGGTACTGGTGACAGCCCTGTGCAACGTGCGTTTCTCGGCCACCCAGTACGCGCTGTTGTCCGCCTTGTCGGCAGTGGGCAGGGTCTTTCTTGGTCCGCTGGCGGCTTGGCTGGTACCGCTGGTCGGCTGGTCCATGTTCTTCGTGATCACGGCACTGTCGGCGATACCGGGCCTGCTGCTGGTCATCTTCTTGCGCCAGGCGATTCACCAGGTCGAGCAGGCGCGCCCCCACTAGCAGAAGCTGCCAACTCCGTTCGCCCGGACGACTTGCGCGTGGCCGGCGGCGGCTTCACCATGCGCTCACAGGGGGCCTATGACCGTGGGAGGGAGCGTCCGTGCCGGACCTCGTCATACGCCATATCGACAGTTCCATGGCCGAGCGCATCAAGACGCTGGCCAAGGAGCGGCAGTGGTCGATCAATGACGTGGTGCTGCACGCACTGCGGCATGGCTTGGGCATGGCCTCATCGAACGTATTCGCCGAAACCATGCTGGACCCCGGCGACCTGACCACGCTGGGCGGCCATTGGGATTCCAAGGAAAAGGCCGCGTTCCAGGAGGCCGTGCAGGCGCTTTCCCGCACGCCGAGCTCCCAGCTGGCCAAGCGCGCCACCAAGCTGCGGGACGACGACGCTCCCTGACTAGCGCGGGGCCAGATGGACGGCTCCCAGCACGCGCGGCCCGCGCGCGCCGGTGACCGCCGGCAGGTTGCCGGGCAACCCCAGCAAGCGCTGGCGCGCCAGCCAGGCGAAGGCGGTGGCTTCAAGGTAATCCGGGTCGACGCCATGCTCGGCCGTGCTCGTCAGCGCGCGCGGGGCCAGCAACTGGCCGAGCCGGCGCATCAGCAGGCCGTTGTGCACGCCGCCGCCGCAGGCCAGCACTTCGGCGGCATCCGGCGCGTGGCGCTCGATCGCCTCGGCGATGCTGCGTGCCGACAGCTCCAGCAGGGTGGCCTGCACATCCGCCGGCGGCAGGGCCGGCACACGCGCGTGGGATGCCAGCCAGGCCAAGTGGAAATGCTCGCGCCCGGTGCTCTTGGGCGGGGGCAGGGCGAAATAGGGATCGGCGAGCAATGCGTCCAGCAGCGCCGCATCCACATGCCCGGATGCCGCAAACGCGCCGTCCGCATCGTAGGGGCGGCCGTGATGGCGCAGGTACCAGGCATCCACCAGTCCATTGGCGGGGCCGGTGTCGAAGCCGGACACCGCGCCCGAGGCCGCCAGCACGGTGATGTTGGCGATGCCGCCCAGGTTCAGCACGACCCGCGTGCGGCCCGGCCGCGCCAGCAGCATCGCGTGGACGGCGGGCAGCAGCGGGGCCCCCTGGCCGCCGGCGGCCACGTCGGCGCGGCGGAAGTCGGCCACCACGTCGATCCCGCAGCGCTCGGCGATTACCGAGGGATCGCCCACCTGCAGCGTGAAGGGATGCTCGCCCGCGGGCCGGTGCCGCAGCGTCTGCCCATGCGAGCCGATCGCCCGCACCGCGCCGCGCCGGTCCGGGTGGCGCGCCAGCAGCGCCTGCGCCGCCTCGGCGAAGCACTGCCCGATCGCCACGTCGAGCCGCCCGTAGGCGTCGAGGTCGAGCCGCGTTTCGTCCTGCGCCACGGCGAGGATCTGCGTGCGCAAGGCGTCGGGCCACGGATGCGTCAGCGCATCCACCAACTGGGGCGCCTGGTGGTCGTCGAAGCGCGCCAGCGCGGCATCGATGCCGTCGGCGCTGGTGCCCGAGATCAGGCCGAGGTAAAGCGCCGAAGCGTCGCTCACGGGGGAATCAGTCGTCGTTGCGCTTGGTGCCGCTGGCCTTGGCCAGCTTGATGTTGGCGTCCAGCGCCTTCAGCCGGGCCAGCTGCGGCTGCACCACCTGGGCCTTGAACTTGGCCAGCTGCGCGGCGGGCAGCGGTTCCGGCTTGGGCAGGGTCACCGTCTGCGGGTCGCGCTGCACGTTGTTGACGCGGAATTCGTAGTGCAGGTGCGGGCCGGTGGCGAGGCCGGTCATGCCGACGTAGCCGATCACCTCGCCCTGGCCGACGTGCTGGCCGACCTTCTCGCTGGCGAAGCGCGACATGTGGCCGTAGGCAGTGCTGATGGTGCCGTTGTGCTGGATGACCACGAAGTTGCCGTAGCCGTTCATCCAGCCCTTGAACTTGATGACGCCGTCGCCGGCCGCGTGGATCGGCGTGCCGGTGGGCGCGGCGTAGTCCACGCCCTTGTGCGCGCGCATCAGGCCCAGGATGGGATGCATGCGCGCCGCGCTGAACTGCGAGGAGATGCGGGTGAAATCCACCGGGATGCGCAGGAACGACTTCTGGATCGGGCGGCCGTCCTCGCTGAACCAGCCGTAGCTGCCGTCGTCCTTCTTGAAGCGGTAGGCGGTGTAGCGCTGGCCTTGGTTGACGAACTCCGCCGCCACGATGTCGCCTTCGTGCAGGTAGGCGCCGTCGCGGTAGATGTCGTCGTAGACCACGGTAAAGCTGTCGCCCTCGCGCAGGTCCTGCACGAAGTCGATGTCGTACTTGAAGAGCTCGGCGAGCTTGAGCACCATCGCATTGCTCATGCCGGCCTTGGAGCCGGCGGCGAACAGCGAGCTGTCGATGGTGCCGTGCGCCACGTGCTCGCGCCGGTCCACCTCGCGCGCCTGCGCCGTCACCGTTGCCTTGCCGCCATCGAAGCGCATGATGGTGCGGTTGGCTTCGTCCTTGTCGAAGCGGATACCCTTCAGGCTGCCGTCGCTGTCGAGCAGGAAGTCGAACTCCTGGCCGGGGCTGATGTGGTGCAGCGCCTTGGCATCGCCCGACTGGTCCACCACGTGCTGCACGTCGGTGAGGCTCAGGCCCTGGCTCTGGAACAGGTCGGACAGCGTCTGGCCGGGCTGCACCTGCACGATGTGCCAGTCTTCCACGCTCGGGGCGCGGGTGACCTCGGGCGCGGCCTTGGGCAGGGCCAGCGGCAGCACCGCATGCGCGGTGGACACCGTGTCCGGACGCATCGCGCTGGCCCAGGCGGGAATGAGGAAGCCGGAAACGGCGGTGATAAGCAGCGCGGTACCGGCGAGCATCCAGCGCTCGCGGTGCCAGCGGATGGGCTCCGCCTCGCCATGGCAGCCGAACGACCAGTGCGCGCAGCGTTCATAGAAGTGAGAGTGGCGACGCTGCGCCTTTCGACGCATGGCCAGTTTGCGCGCTGAACGCGCGGTCTCGTTTCTCTCACCCATGCCCGGTGTTCCCCAGGTACAAAATTCACATTGCCGCGTACCATAGCGGCCTTGTGCAAAGAGCGTCAATGCCTTTTCCATCAATGGGTTGCATGATCTTTTCGATTAACACACAATTAACGGAACCGCCCGGAAAGCTATGATTTCCGGTCACGCCCAGACAACGAAAATTTGAGGAATACATGAACGAGCTTGAGCAGGCGCTGGCCACCATCGCGCGCGGCGCCGACGAGATCATCAAGCAGGAAGAGCTGGTCGAGCGCCTGAAGCTCGGCCGTCCGCTGCGCATCAAGGCCGGTTTCGACCCTACCGCGCCGGACCTGCACCTGGGCCACACCGTACTGCTCAACAAGATGCGCCAGTTCCAGGACCTGGGGCACCAGGTGATTTTCCTCATCGGCGACTTCACCGGCATGATCGGCGATCCCACCGGCAAGAACGTCACGCGCAAGCCGCTCAGCCGCGAGGACGTGCTGGCCAACGCCGAGACCTATGCCGAGCAGGTCTACAAGGTGCTGGACAAGGAGCGCACCGAGCTGCGCTTCAACTCCGAGTGGTTCGGCCAGATGACGGCCGCCGACATGATCAGGCTCGCCGCCCAGCACACGGTGGCGCGCATGCTCGAACGCGACGACTTCTCCAAGCGCTTCGCCACGCAGCAGCCGATCGCCATCCATGAGTTCCTCTATCCCCTGGTGCAGGGCTACGACTCGGTGGCGCTCAAGTGCGACGTCGAGCTCGGCGGCACCGACCAGAAGTTCAACCTCCTGATGGGCCGCGCCCTGCAGGAGCACCACGGCCAGCCGCCGCAGATCGTGCTGACCATGCCGCTGCTGGAGGGCCTGGATGGCGTCAACAAGATGTCCAAGTCGCTGGGCAACTACATCGGCATCAACGAGCCGGCCATCGACATCGTCACCAAGACCTTGAAGATCGGCGACGACCTCATGTGGCGCTGGTTCGAGCTGCTCAGCTTCGAAACCTCCATGGACGACATCAAGCGCATGCGGCAGGACGTGGCCAGCGGTGCGCTCAATCCGCGCGACGCCAAGCTCAAGCTGGCGCGCGAACTGGCGACGCGCTTCCACGATGCGGCCGCTGCCGAGCAGGCGATCGCCGGCTGGCATGCCGTCGTGCGCGGCGAGGGCGACACCAGCCTGCTGCCGCTCACCGAGATCGCCGTGCCCGCGGAAGGCCTGCGCCTGCCGGCGCTGCTTACGGCCGCGGGACTCACCGTCAGCAATTCGGAAGCCAACCGCAAGCTGAAGGAGCGCGCCGTGCGCATCGACGCGGAAGTCGTCGAGGACGCGCAACGCGTGTTTTCCCCGGGATTCGAGGCAGTCCTGCAGGTGGGCAAGCGCAACTTCGCCCGCGTGCTGCTCACGCAGGCATGAGCCGATCGCGGCGGTGCGAAACCGCCGCGAAAAAAAGTTTCACGCGGGAACAGCGGCTTAGGCGAAACGCGAAAAAAACTTTCAGATTTCGCTTGCCAAAGAGAGGGTGCCTCCCTAGTATTCGCCACCCCGCCGCTGGCAACGTCCTCCGACGGCAACACCGAAAGCAAGAATTCTTCGCTGAAGGTGTTGACGGCCTGGAAAGATGATGTAAGATGAGCGGCTCACTCGGGACGAAATGTTCCG
>NZ_JAKWJO010000020.1 GCF_022760995.1 Dyella sedimenti
AGAGCCGCTAACAAAACTCCGGAAGATTCCGTAAGCAGATGATCGAGCAGGCAAGCGACAGCCACGCCAGATGGATGTCGATGCGGCGCTCGAAGCGGATGCGCAGCTTGCCCATTCCGGCGAACCAGGCATGCGTGCGCTCGACCACCCAGCGATGCCGACCCAGTCGGTCGTTGCGCTCTATGCCCTTGCGAGCGATGCGAGGGGTGATGCCCCGTTGCTTGAGATGCTCGCGGCAGCGGTCGATATCGTAGGCCTTGTCGGCGTGCAACTTGCCTGGCCAACGCCGTGGACGCCCGGCCTTGCCGGCGATCGCCGGCAAGGCGTCGACCAGTTCCTCGAAGACCACCGAGTCGTGCCGGTTGGCTCCGGTCACACAGAACGCCAGGGGAACGCCGTTGCGATCGACGATCAAATGCCGCTTGCCGCCGAGCTTGCCGCGATCGGTCGGGTTCGGCCCGGTGTACGCGCCCCCCGGGGGGAAGCCACACTGGCCGCGTCCAGGCTGACTCGGCTCAGGTCCAGCCTGTCGGCTCGGCGCAGTTCGGCCAGCAGGACCTGATGCAGGCGATGCCAGACGCCGGCGGCCTGCCAGTCGCGCAACCGGCGCCAACAGGTCATGCCGCTGCCGTAGCCAAGTTCCAGAGGTAATTCTTCCCATGGGATGCCGGTACGCAGGACATAGACGATGCCGTTGAGAGCTTGCTGGTCGCTGACGCGCGGCCGCCCGCCCTTGGGCGAGGGCTTTACTGACGGGACCAGCGGTTCGATGCGCTTCCACAGCGCGACGGGGATCTCTTTGCGACGGGCCATGCTGCAATTTTGCCACCCGCGAACCAGCCTTCAACCCGGTTTTGTTAGCGGCTCT
>NZ_JAKWJO010000021.1 GCF_022760995.1 Dyella sedimenti
CCACCGGCAAGGAGCGCTTCTACATGGTGGCGCAGCTGCGCAAGCCGGCCGAGGGCAAGGCCAAGGCGGCGCCGGCCGGCAGTGTCGGAGGAGCGCCATGAAGCTGGCCACGCTCAAGCCACGCGAGAGCCGCCTGGCGGCGCTGCTGTTGCTGCTGGCGGTACTGGCAGTGGCCTACCTGGCGCTGCTGCACTGGTGGTTCGTGGCGCCGCTGCAGGCGATCGGGGCGGAGATGGCGGAGCTGCGCGACACCCACGCGCGCTACGCGGCGGCGCTCGCCGAGAAGCCGCAGCTGCAGCAGCGGCTGGCGGCGATGGGGGCGGGGCAGGCGGCCAGCCATGCGTTCCTGCCCGAGGACGACCCCAACGCGGCGGCGGCGGGGTTGATGCAGCGGGTGGTGGACGTGGTGGCAGCGCACCCGCAGGGCGGGGCGTGCGAGGTGACCCAGAAGATGCCGGTGCCCAACCCGGCGGCGGCGCCGGACGAGCCGTACCGCAAGGTGGCGGTGAGCATCAGCCTGCGCTGCGAGGTGCAGCCGCTGGCCGAGACCCTGCACGCGCTGGAGCAGGGCACGCCATACCTGTTCGTGGACGACCTGAGCCTCTACCGCAACCCGGTGGCGGCGCTGCAGCAGGCGGCGGCGCCGCTGGAAGTGCAGTTCACCCTGTCCGGCTACGTGCGCCAGCCGCGCGGCGCGGGCAATGACAGCGCCGG
>NZ_JAKWJO010000022.1 GCF_022760995.1 Dyella sedimenti
TCCATCGCGCTCGCCGCCTGCTCGCAGCAGTCGAACGAGCAGGCCCCGCCGCAGCCCGCCCCGGCCAGCACCGCGCCGGCCAAGGCCGCCAGCACCGCTCCCGCCGCCGCCGAGGTCAGCGCCGTGAACCCGTTCCTCGAACCCAGCACGCTGCCGTTCCAGGCGCCGCCGTTCGACAAGATCAAGGACGGCGACTACCAGCCGGCCTTCGAGGAAGGCATGAAGCAGCACTTGGCGGAGATCGAGAAGATCGCCGACAACCCGGAGCCGCCGACCTTCGAGAACACCTTCATCCCGATGGAGCAGTCCGGCCAGCTGCTGGGCCGCGTGATGCATGCGTTCGACGCCGTCAGCGGCGCCAACACCAACGACACGCTGCAGAAGGTGCAGGAAGAAGAGGCGCCGAAGTTCGCCGAGCACCAGGACGCCATCGTGCTGAACGACAAGCTGTTCAAGCGCATCGAGGCGGTCTACGAGCAGCGCGATTCGCTCAAGCTCGATCCGGAATCCAAGCGCCTGGTCGAAGTGACCTACCAGAA